>NZ_JAIVLR010000004.1 GCF_020524765.1 Qipengyuania gaetbuli | reverse complement strand
TGATCTGCCCCCTTCTGAGTGGCCCATTTTCTATTTTAGAAATGGCCACGAAGGAGGAATGGAATGGCAAGAAAGCACAAGCCGGAGGAGATCATCGCCAAGCTGCGTGAGGCGGAGATTGTGCTGGCGCAAGGCGGAACAGTGGCGGACGCGTGTCGCCGGATCGGCGTCACTGAACAGAGCTATTACCGCTGGCGCAAGGAATATGGCGGTCTGAAGATGGATCAGGCCCGGCGGATGAAAGACCTCGAGAAGGAGAACGCCCGTTTGCGCCGGGCGGTATCGGATCTGACGCTGGACAAGCTGATCCTGCAGGAAGCTTCGAGGGGAAACTTCTGAGCCCTGCGCGCCGCAGGCGCTGTATCGATCATATCCGGGGAATGATGCCGGTGTCCGAGCGACGGATCTGCCGCGTGCTCGGGCAACATCGATCGACACAGCGCAAGACGCCGCGTGGGGCAGATGACGAGGCTGCACTGACCGAGGACATCATCGCCCTGGCCAGACAATACGGTCGCTACGGCTATCGCCGAGTGACGGCCTTGCTGCGCCATGCCGGCTGGCATGTGAACCGCAAGCGGGTGGAGCGCATCTGGCGACGCGAGGGTCTCAAGGTGCCGCAGAAGCAACCGAAGCGGGGGAGGCTCTGGCTCAACGACGGATCATGTATCCGCCTGCGGCCCGAGTATCCGGGACATGTCTGGTCCTACGACTTCGTTGAGGGCCGCACGCACGATGGTCGCAAGTTCCGCATCCTGTCGATCATCGACGAGGCCAGCCGGGAGTGCCTGGCCCTGCCGGTGGCGCGACGGCTCAGAAGCGAGGATGTGCTGGCCGCGTTGGCCGAACTGTTCGTCACACGTGGTCCACCGGCGCATATACGGTCAGACAACGGCCCCGAGTTCATCGCCAATGCCGTCCAGGAATGGTTGGCAAAGATCGGCGTGAAGACGCTCTATATTACTCCCGGCAGCCCATGGGAGAATGGCTACTGCGAGAGCTTCAACGGCTCGATGCGGGACGAACTGCTCAACGGGGAGATCTTCTACACTCTGGCCGAAGCTCAGATCCTGATCGAGGCATGGCGGCGCCACTACAACACCGTCAGGCCGCACAGCTCGTTGGGATATCGACCACCGGCACCGGAAACGGCGACACCGCCATGGCTGCCCTCCGGCTACGCTACGCTCCACCTACGGACAGCCATGGCGTCAGAGGCGGTTCTGCACTAACAATCAACGCGGACCACTCAGTGGGGGCCGGTCA
>NZ_JAIVLR010000003.1 GCF_020524765.1 Qipengyuania gaetbuli | reverse complement strand
AACGGCGACACCGCCATGGCTGCCCTCCGGCTACGCTACGCTCCACCTACGGACAGCCATGGCGTCAGAGGCGGTTCTGCACTAACAATCAACGCGGACCACTCAGTGGGGGCCGGTCATCTTAAACCTATGGGGATTGTAGGCGACATGCTCTCACGTTTTCCCAGAGATTGCGGAATTTGCGGAACACTGCGTTGCAAGTGAATGGTCTGGTGAGTCAGCTATCCGCAGGGCTGATTCTTCAGTAGTTTTCATGATGTAGGTCCTGCGCAGCTGCGCATGGCATTGTTGGAACAATTCATTGGGCTCACCTGTTGGGGGATGTAGGCCCAGGCACGATTGGTCTTGAATCGAGATCTGAGAGGTGTTGTGGTTTGTACGCCCAATAAGTATATCGTCTTAACAGTTGCTTCATCCGAGAATGTTAGATATACGTTGGTTTGATATTGCAGGTCGCGCCTTTCGGCGTTAGGTGCCTGATGATTCAGAAGCTAGGAGATTGAATAATGAAGAAAATTCTGCTTCCCGTTGCAGCTCTTGCGATGGCTGCTACTCCCGTGGTGGCATCCGCTAATGAAGCTGTTCGGGCGTCCGAGCCGACTCAGGCTAAGGCTGAGATCGGTGGGTCGTCGGTCATCATTGCCATCCTTGCAGCCGCTGCTGTGATTGCTGGTATCATTGTCGCTACCGATGATGATGAAGATGATCTGCCTGTAAGCATCTAAGCTAACAGTCGTAAGTTTTGGGCCGGCTTGGAGAAATCTAAGTCGGCCTTTTTTTTGGCAGCGTGTTTTTAGGCCTGCATCGCTTTGGGGCCGGTCATGATTTTCTGCAGGTCTTTCATTGATCGTTTTGCCAATCTGCTTGAATAATTTCTGTCATCGAGCAGGCTGCTTTTTATTTAACTTTTCGCACCACACGAGCGCCAGCATCAATCATGAGAAACTACTTGGTCGAGTACGGACAGGCTAAGGAGTGGCTTTTGGAAGGCTCGGGTGCTCCAGAAAATTTGCTCCACATCCATGTCGGTTTGGCTATTTTTGTCTCGACGGCACTATTATTCCGTAGGCGCATGCGTTCACTCATCCCCGTTGGGCTAGTTTGGTTCTTCGCGGCCGGCAACGAAGTTCTTGATATACTGCGTCCTGGGCCTCCTATTTCATATTCCGAACATTGGCTGGACATTCTCAACACGGTGTTCTGGCCGTCGCTGCTCTTCGTGATTGCTCGGCGAGGAGCGAAGGTGAATGATCCCAATCGGAGTGTGTAACAAGGTTCTTTGTTACGCGCCCGCCGTCTTCCATGACTTGGGACTAAATCCGGAGAATCCAGTCGCGCATGGTCACTGTTGAAGAGCGAGGCTTTATCGCTAAGCTCGGAGAGAGTGGCGTTGCGGGCGATTAGTTCCGGTAGTTACAGTATTCTGCCGGTGTTGCGCGGCGAAGGAATGGATGTGAGTACTTCCCGCTGTAGCCCCAACTTTGACCGTGACTCGGGCTCCCCAATGGGTGAGCGTTCAGAATAGCGTCCTATTGAGGCGCTCCTCTTCCATGTGACCATCGACGCTCCAACTATTTCGGTCATGCCTCGGTCCTTCATGGGGGATATAATGTCTTCACGCGCGAATCTCACTACTCGACGTGGGGGGGGGGCTTGTCAGTGATGCCAAACGCTGGGCATGGTTTTTCTCGGCTTGCGAGGACGCCTGACCAGCACGTTTACCTCACGCGCCCTTGCGATCGGCAGCGATGATATCGCTCGCCGCTCGCTACTTACGTTCTCCTAAACGTATTGATGATCTGCTGTTCACGAAGCTCGTTTGGCCTATTCTCCGTCCTTCAACTAGGTTCGGAATTCTTCAGCAACCAAGAGTTTTTGCAGGGCGTCACGTCATTCTTACCGAAAGCATATTTTTATAATTTTCTATTAAAAGCCGATAATTAAAAATAAATAATCAAAATAAGGGCGGTTTGCGCGATTTTTGCGGCAAAGAGGGCGGTCGAAATGTCGCAATATCATTCTATTATTATATTTATAATTGTGCGAAATATTATCATAAAATCTCTCGTGATCGACCAATCTCGGATATACTCTAAGTCGAGGTTGATGCGCCGCTTAAGATGTTCAACGGAAGGGACGGGGCCGCGATAGCCATCCATCTGGGCTAAGCCAACAATTCCCGGCCTCACTGTGTGCCGATGCCAATAATTTTCGACGATCAAAAAGAATGGTACCCCATTTATTGACGAACCCAATGTGTGGGGGCGGGGGCCGACAAGGCTCATATCTCCGCGAATGACATTGAGTAATTGTGGTAATTCGTCGAGATGCAACCCGCGCAGCAATCTGCCTACGCGAGTCACTCTATGGTCATTTGGCTGTAACGAAATTACTCCGAGTGGATCCGAGAACCTTGAATAAACTGTTCGAAATTTAAAAATTGTGAACGGACGATTTAGGTAACCAACTCGAGTTTGTGCGAAAAAAATCGGTCCTTGGCTATCCAGCCTTATCAATATTGCTACCAATATGATGATTGGTAGGGCGATTATTATAGCGCAAGTTGCGGCGACAATATCGATGGCTCTCTTTAAAATCCTCTGTCGATATCTTAGGAAAGGGAAAATTTTCCCATCTTCCGGTTCGTAAGAAGGTTCCTTTGCCATATATATCAATCAATGCGCTCATATTTATAGTGTAATATGGAAACGTAGAATATAATTGGGGAATAAATCTAGTTAATATGATATTACGTTTTTGAACAAGTAAATATTCGTATAAATAATTTGAAATTAATGAACACGCATTACCCGATTTGTAATTGTTAGAGTATATCATTTTTGTTTAAATTTTGGACAGTCGTGCGAAGTCCGCGTTCGAGGGAAATTTTTGATCTCCAGCCCAGGCGCTGGATTGCTTCTGAATTTAGATGCTTCCGCGCTGGACCGTTTGGCATCGAGTGGTCGAACAATAGAGGGCCTGCATAACCGACAATATCGGCTATCATTGCGGCTAGGGCTGCGATAGTTACCTCTTCTCCAGAACCGACGTTGATGGGTTCTGCGGACGAATAGCTATTCATGAGGAATACGCAGGCGTCGGCTAGATCGTCGACATGCATGAATTCCCGCAGAGCTTCTCCGGAGCCCCAGACTTCCATTCGTTCAGCATCCTGCGCTTTTGCCGCCAGCGCTTTCATGATCAGGGCGGGGACTACGTGGCTTTTCGCTAAATCGTAGGTATCGCCCGGACCATAAAGGTTGGTCGGCATGACGCTAATGAAGTCGCACCCGTACTCCCTGCGATAGGCCTGGCAAAGTTTGACGCCAGCGATCTTGGCAATGGCGTACCATTCGTTCGTCGGTTCGAGAGGGCCTGTCAGCAGGCTTTCCTCGACGATCGGCTGCGTTGCATCGCGTGGATAGATGCAGGAAGAGCCAAGGAAGAGCAGCTTGCTGACCTCGAACTTGCGAGCAGCCTCTATCGAGTTCGTCGCGATCGCCAGATTGTCGTAGAGAAACTGGCCCGGCTGGCTTTGGTTGGCGCCAATGCCGCCGACCTTTGCTGCCGCCACGAAAACCGCTTCGGGCCGGTTAGCGGCAAACCATTCCTCTACCGATGCCTGGACCCGGAGATCGATCGACCTGTCGGCAATGAGGATTTCGCACTTCTCGCGTTCAAGCCGCCTGACGAGGGCCGATCCGACCATCCCGCGATGCCCGGACACGAAAACCCTGCGACCCTCAAGCGAGAAGCTGGAACTTGCCATGGCCGTCAGCCGCCCTTTGGGCCGCGGATCAGATCGAGGTCGGCCTGCACCATCTCCCGTGCCAGTTCGCGAACCGTGGTAGTCGCCTCCCAGCAGAGCTTTTCCCTTGCCTTGCCGGCATCACCGATGAGGACATCGACTTCGGTGGGACGGAAATACCTCGGGTCGATTTCGACCAGCGTCCGGCCATCCGCGATGCTAACGCCTCTTTCGTCCAGGCCTTCGCCAACGAATTCGATCGGTATGCCCGCATCCTCGAACGCCCAGCGTACGAAATCGCGAACCTGGGTCGTCACACCGGTCGCCAGGACATAGTCGTCCGGCGTATCCTGTTGCAGCATGCGCCACATTCCCTCGACATATTCGCGGGCGTGACCCCAGTCGCGGCGGGCATTCAGATTGCCGAGGAACAGCTTGTCCTGCTTGCCAAGCGCGATGGCCGCTGCTGCGCGCGTAATCTTGCGGGTGACGAAGGTTTCTCCGCGCAGCGGGCTTTCGTGATTGAAAGCAATGCCGTTGGATGCGTGAATGCCATAGGCTTCACGGTAATTGACCGTGATCCAGTAGGCATAGAGTTTCGCGACGGCATAGGGGCTACGTGGCCGGAACGGTGTACTTTCGTCTTGCGGCTTTTCCGATGCGAGACCGTATAGTTCGCTGGTCGAGGCTTGGAAAAACCGGCTCTTGTTCTCGAGGCCTAGAATGCGAATTGCCTCCAGCATGCGGAGTGTGCCCAAAGCGTCCGCGTTGGAGGAATATTCGGGCGTCTCGAAACTGACCAGAACGTGGCTCTGGGCGGCAAGATTGTAGATTTCGTCCGGCTGGACTTCCTGCATAATGCGGATGAGGTTCGTCGCATCCGTCATATCGCCGTAATGCAGGATCAACTTGGGATCGGGCGCGTGCGGATCCTGGTAGATGTCCTCGATCCGCCCCGTGTTGAAGGAGGACGAACGCCGTTTGACGCCGTGCACCTCGTAACCCTTGGCCAGCAGGAGTCGTGCGAGATAAGCGCCATCCTGCCCGGTAACACCGGTTATCAGAGCGCGTTTCGCCAAGTTCCGACCCTTTCGGTTTTCACGATCCCGTTCCTCGGGCTTCCGCGATTACATCTACGAGTGCCATGTGAAACGATTGCCATCAAGGCAACCTCGTAGCGTCGGATTGTTGGGAATTTCCCCGAAATCGGTGGATTTTCCGCCGTGCGGAAATTCCTGGAGCCCTATCGGGCGGGATCAGTCATTTCGGAGAGGGGTTCGATGGTGGGCGTACCAAGGTTCGAACTTGGGACCCCTACGATGTCAACATAGTGCTCTACCACTGAGCTATACGCCCACGCTATCGAACGTGCCGTTTTGGACGGCAGGCGCGCCCATTAGCGAGGCCGCTCGGGCCGCGCAAGGGGCAAATCTGTGCAAATTACAAAAGCTGAGCGCTGACCTGTCCGCCAAGTACCCGCTCGACCTCGAAAACCAGGTCGCGGAGGTGGAACGGCTTGGAAAGCACCTTTGCATGCGGCTGCTCGGCGCTCGCCTTGAGCGTGACGGCCGCGAAGCCCGTGATGAACATCACCTTCGTCGCAGGGCTGATCTCGTTGCAGCGCTGGGCCAGTTCGATCCCGTCCATTTCCGGCATGACAATATCGGAGAGGAGAAGGTCGTAATCGCCTTCCTCGAGTAGCGGAACCGCCTTGGTGCCGCGGTCGACCGAGTCGACGATGTACCCGGCGTTGTCGAGCGCGCGCTCGAGGTAGGTGCGCATGGCATCGTCATCCTCGGCGAGCAGGATTCGCTTGTGGTTCGGCTCACTCATGCTGCGCTTCCTAACCCAAATCGCTTAACAAATCTTGTGCCGGTTGAGGCGGTGTCCCTCAATGACGCAGCCGGTTTTGACTTGCCTAAGACAACGCGCCATTCCTGACGTCATGACGTCGAGCGACAATGGCCAGGCAGGTATCGATTCGAACGGCCCGAAGGCACCTTTTACGCTGACGGCCGGCGAAGAGTTCCCGGTACCGATACTGTTGTCAGCCCCTCATGGTGGTCGTGCCTATCCGGATGGATTGCGGGACACTCTCCGGGATCCCGATTGCATAATCCGTCTGGAGGACAGGTTCGCGGACGAACTTGCGCGCCAGGTTGCGGAACTGACGGGGGCTGCGCTGCTTGTCGCGCACACGCCGCGCGCGATTATCGATCTCAACCGCGCTCCCGACGATGTCGACTGGTCGATGATCATGGGGGCCAAACCACGCAAGAATGTGCATTCGCTCGCCAATCGCCGTGCACGCAGCGGGCTCGGCCTTGTTCCGCGCAGGCTGCCCGGGCTCGGGGAAATCTGGAAGCAGCCACTCGAGAGAAGCGAACTCGATCGTAGGATCGAGACGGTTCACCGCCCATACCATGCGGCGCTAGGCCGCACTCTGGAGAGGCTGCGGGACAGGTGGGGCGCGGCCGTACTTGTCGACCTACATTCGATGCCGCCCCTGCCGCGCAGGCTGCATGGGGGTGCCCAGCCTGAATTCGTGATCGGAGACCGGTTCGGCACCAGCTGCGACGGCGCGCTGTCTGCGCGGGCGCTCAACTACTTCGCGTCGGCGGGGAGGGCGGCAACCCACAATAGGCCTTACTCGGGCGGATATGTCCTGGATCGGCATGGGGCGCCGCGCCGCGGAATTCACGCCTTGCAGCTCGAAGTCTGCCGTTCGACCTATCTCGATGCGCGCCTGGATCAGCCGAGCGCCAGGCTTCCTCGCATGGCACGCATCATTGCAGGGCTGGTCAATGCGCTTGCGGGAGAGGTTGCGGGCATGGGTCCCGGCGACGCCCTCCGGCAGGCTGCCGAGTAGGACGTCAAGACTATTTGTTATTGTCGAGGAGCGGCCTGAAATGTGTCCGCCAATCGGCGCGGCCATCGCGGGTTACAGCCGCAATTGCGGGCAACTCGGCCTCGATCAGTTCAACGCGTTCGTCCCAGCCATCGTGCGAGCGGTTGCGGAATATCCACCCGCCATGGCGTGGTCCCCAGCGGCGCATGAAGTCGGCGGCAGCTGCTGGATCATAGCCGGCATTGACGAGAAGCCACGGCATCAGGCGATCGGCATCGCGTTCGGTCGTGCGAAGCCTCCCGCCACCGTTTCCGTTTTCCGTGAGGTAGGGAATGTGACCGAGCAGGTTATGCGCCATCTCATGGGCGAGAAGGGCTGCGAACTCGGATTCCGAATAGGACAGGCCCGGAAAGTCCTCGCCGATCAGAACACGCTCTCCATCGGCGCTGGCCCCGTCCTTGCCACTTAGCAACTCGAAGCGGCTGGCACAGATGGTCTCGGCAGCAAGCTGCGCATCGAAAACACGGCCATCGGGTTTGCGCCAGCCGAGAGTGACTGTGCCGTCCTTTGCGGACTGTTCAATCAGATCGGCGATTACGCTGGCGCGCTCCCAATCCTTCCTTTCGCCCACCTCGATCTGCGAGACGTCGAGGTCGTCGATCGTCAAAAGGGTGTCGTTCCTGGCGATATCGGCCATGGCTGCCGACGAGCCCGGCGCTACCGACTGGATACCGATGTCCCCGGTAAGCCCGAAAGCGGTCCGCACCGCATCGGGCTGCGAATAGGCCTTCGCGTCATGGATGAGGATACCGACGCTCGGCCTCACGGCATCGCAATATGCGGCATTTGCCGCTGCGAGCCGGTAGCCGGTCAGAAACAGGACGTCCTCCTTGGATTGGAAGATTTCCAGCGGGTTTTGCGCCGGTGATGGGGCGAAGACGGGTTCGGCAGACGCTGCAGGCGCACAGGCACCCAGCCCCAACGAAAGGTGGCCGAGAACCACCAGGGTTCCCGGCCACGATTTCTTCCAATTCAGGTCGGGAAGCAACTTCCTGCCCTGCCGCCGGCTCAGGCGTTGGCGAGCGGCGTCGGCTTCCAGCCCTGCTCGGCCTGACGCGCGAAGATGACGCGCATGTTGTCGAGCGAGAACATGTGTGCGTGCAGGAGCATCATCAGGCCGCTCTTGTTGAATTCCTCGAGCTTGGCGCCCGGAAGTTCCTGGAGCTTTTCCTGGTTGACCATCTTGAAGCCGCGATAAACGAACGGCTGGTCGTTGTTTTCGACCTGGATCGACACTTCGCCGTCCATGAGGAGGTCGGCGTCCTTGATCTGCTGCAGGAAGGCCTGCGTACGCTGTGCGGCAGCTTCGAAATTCTGGCAGAAATCGAGGATCTGCTTCGTCGCATCGGTCGATTCGCCGTTCTCGAACAGCGGACGACCTTCTTCGAACTCGCCGACAGCCTCGCTGGTCGGGTCGAAGCACAGCGACAGCTGGTCGTTGTCCTTGGTCAGGCGAGCCAGCATGAACGGATAGCGACGGATGTAGGCGGGTATGTAAACTGGGTCCTTCACCTTGCCTTCGGCATCGACGAAGGTGTTTACGCCTTCATTGAGGCCCATAAGGGCGAGCGGAAGCGGGTTGTCGCCGGTCGAGAAGACGATCGGGAAGTGACGCTGCGCCTGCACGAATTCGTCGACGGTCAGCGGAATGGCGTGCGCCTTGGACAGCCACGGAGCCGAGTCCAGCGTGCGCGACTTGTAGTTCGCGTGATCGCGGCTGTTCAGCGGCATGAGATCGTTGAAGAAAAGGGGCAGTTGAGGCTGCTGCGGCGCGCTCGCCATGGAAATTCTCCGAAAACAGGTTGATGATTTTGGGTGTGGAACACAGGCCGAAACGGCCTGCATGCGCCCTCGGCGAGGGGCTTAGGCGGTCCCGCCTTCTTTCGCAAGCGGTACGAGTTTACCGGGATTGAGCAATCCGTTCGGGTCCAGCGCCTGCTTGACCGCGCGCATGACCGACAGCGCGGCCGGGTCGCCCAGCCTCCCGAGTTCGTCGCGTTTCATCTGCCCGATGCCGTGTTCCGCGCTTATCGATCCGCCCCATTCGGTGACGAGATCGTGGACGAAGGCGCTGATCTCTTTCCCATCCCCCGATTCCCACTCTCCGCGAACGGCCCCGGTCGGTGCCAGAACGTGAAAATGGACATTGCCGTCCCCGAGATGTCCGAAGGCAACGGCCCTTGTCCCCGGAAACTTCTGCTCGACAGCGGGCGAAGCGTGCTCGACGAAATCGGCCATCCGCGCCACGGGAACCGAGATGTCGTGTTGCATGGCCGGCCCGATCGCTCGCTCCGCCGGAGCGATGGAGTCGCGGATGAGCCAGAAGGCCTCCGCCTGCGTTTCGTTTGCCGCGATCGTTGCATCCTCGAGCAGGTCGCGTTCCATGGCATCAGCCAGAACATCTTCGGCGAGTTCTCGCAGCTGAGCCTCTTCGCCCGGTTTGCCCACCAGTTCGAACAGCGCGTTCCAGGAATGGGCGCCAGCCAGGGGCGCACGTGCATCGGGAAGGTGATCGAGCACAGCGCGCAGGCTATGGTCCGGTAGTACCTCGAAGCCTTCCAGCGTGTCACCGGTCTCCGCCTCGACACGAAGCAGGAGCTTCCTTGCGTGCTGCAAGCTTGGCAGGCCGGTCCAAGCGACGATCCTGCCCCCGGTTTGCGGGAGCAGCCGCAGGGTCGCGCCAGTAACGATCCCCAGCGTCCCTTCCGATCCGATCAGCAACTGCTTGAGGTCGAAGCCGCGATTGTCCTTCTTGAGCGGGGTCAGCGTGTCGAGGATGGTGCCATCGGCAAGGACTGCCTCGAGGCCAAGCACCTGGTGGCGCATCGTTCCGTGGCGCAGCACCTGCGTGCCGCCTGCATTGGTGGAAATCAGCCCCCCGATGGTGGCAGAGCCTTTTCCTCCGAGCGTGAGCGGGAAGCGCAGGCCGTTCTTCTCCGCTTCCTCGTGGAGGGTCTGCAGCACGACACCGGCATCGCAGGTAATCTGGGCCGATGAAGGATCGAAATGCCTGAACCGGTTCATCCGGCGCAGCGATAGGACGACTGCATTCCCGCTCTCGTCCGGCGTAGCGCCGCCCGACATTCCGCTGTTGCCCCCTTGCGGGACGATAGGCACCCGGTGGCGGACACAAAGCTGCACGAATTCGGACACCTGGATCGTGCTTTCGGGCGAAGCGAGGCCGATAGCTCTACCGGTATAGCGACCGCGCCAGTCGGTCAGCCAGGGGTCGACCAGTTCCGGATCCCGGGTAAACCCGCGCGGACCGAGCAATGCGGCCGCTTCTTCGACGAAGGCTTCGTATCTGTCGCTCATCGATGCGCCCATGCCACAGGGGGCGGGGAAAAAGCCACCACTTGCCTTCTGCGGCAATGGAATTAAGCCGATATTCAAATGGCGAGGGGCAGGGCGTGATCACACGCCGGAAATTCCGCTCGCGTGGTCACGAGGATTATCGACGCCCCGATGCCCAATCTCTTCACCCTGATTGCGCCCATAGCGCTTGCCCTGTCGAATGGCGGGGACCGGGTCGTGGAGAAAACGGGTGAGGCGCCGATATGTAGCGGTCAGACCTGGTCGCAATCGCGGACTGCAGACCGCAGCATCAGTCCTTTGCCGCTTTCGAGCGCTGCACCGGGCTGGTCGCCTCTGCTTGAAGCACCACGCCCGGCAGGCGCCAACCAAGTCCGGATCGAGGGCAGGGTTATCCTGCGCATTTCGCCGGCACCGGCCCCGATGCGCCAGAACCTGATGGCCGAAACGACCCCCGCGTCGCGTCCACGCCTGGTGGAACGGCCTTTCGCCAAGTGCATCGAGGCAAAGCGCATCGGCGGCGTTGCCGAGCGCGGCGACCGGCTGATGCTGTTCCTGCGCGACCGCCGGACGCTGTCCGCCCAGCTGGAAAAGGGCTGTAGCCCGCGTGAATTCTATCAGGGTTTCTACATGGAACCGTCGGACGACGGCATGCTGTGTGTCGACCGGGATCGCCTGATGAGCCGGTCCGGCGCAAAATGCCAAGTCTCGCGTCTGCGCGAAATGGTCATCCAGACCGACGATTGATCGGGGTTTTCCTTGACTGGAAGACCTAAAACGGCGAAGGGCGCGGCCGAGAGAGGCTGCCTTTGGCGGCCCCTTTTGCCTATCCAAATCACTGGGGCATTCACAAGCGCATGAACTTTGCCGATCTCGGCCTTTCACCCGACCTGCTCGCTGCGGTAGCCGACGCAGGCTATACCGAGCCGACGCCGATCCAGGCGCAGGCCATTCCGCCCGTGCTGATGATGAAGGACATCATCGGTATCGCGCAGACGGGAACCGGCAAGACCGCCAGCTTCGTGCTGCCCATGATCGACATCATGGCAAGCGGCCGCCGCCGCGCGCTGATGCCGCGTTCGCTGATCCTTGCGCCGACGCGCGAGCTGGCGGCGCAGGTCGCCGAGAATTTCGAGAAATACGGCAAGAACCATGACCTGAAGCTCGCGCTGCTGATCGGCGGCGTTCAGATGGGTGACCAGGTCAAGGCACTGAACGAGGGCGTCGATGTCCTCATCGCGACCCCCGGCCGCCTGATGGACCTGTTCGAGCGCGGCAAGATCCTGCTCAACGGCTGCGAACTGCTCGTCATCGACGAAGCCGACCGCATGCTCGACATGGGCTTCATCCCCGACATCGAGTTCATTTGCGACAAGCTGCCGGAAAACCGCCAGACGATGCTGTTCTCGGCAACGATGCCGCCGCCGATCGAGAAGCTGGCGAAGAAATTCCTCAAGTCCCCGAAGCGCATCGAAGTCAGCCGTGCGGCAACCACCAACAAGGACATCACCGCCTTCAAGGTGCCGGTGAAGTCCCGCCAGAAGCGCGAAACCCTGCGCTGGCTGCTGCGCCACGACCATGTCGAAACCGCGATCATTTTCGCCAACCGCAAGACCACGGTGCGCGAGCTCAACAAAAGCCTGCAGAGCCATGGCTTTGCCAGCAGCGAGATCCATGGCGACATGGACCAGTCCAGCCGCCTGAAGGAATTGGACCGCTTCAAGAAGGGCGAGGTGAATATCCTCGTCGCCAGCGACGTTGCCGCGCGCGGCCTTGACATCAAGGGCGTGAGCCACGTCTTCAACTTCGACACGCCCTGGCACCCTGACGACTATGTCCACCGCATCGGCCGAACGGGCCGTGCAGGGGCAAAGGGGCGCGCCTTCACTTTCGTTGCCGAAGAGGACGGTGAAGCGATTGCCAATGTCGAGAAGCTGACGGGCAAGGAAATCCCCGTTTTCGGGAAGAAGGACGTCCGCGTCGAACTGGTCGAGCCTTCGAAAGAGGAAGACCGGCCGCGCCGCGAAGAGCGCAAGGCGCGTGAGGATCGTCCGGAACGGTCGGAACGGTCGGAACGTCCTGCGCGCCCCAAGCCCGAGCGCAAGGCGGAGGACAAGCCCGCCAAGGCCCGCAAGCCGCGTCGTGACGATGCGCGAGAAGATGAGCGTGGCAAGCCCGGCGAATGGAACGGCCCGGTCCCCGGCTTCCTCGAGGTTTCTGCCGGTTGACTTAACGTCTCTCTAACTACAATCTTGTAGCAGGGATGGCGTGATGGAAATCTTTTACGAACCCTTGCGATCGACGCTGAATATCCTGCTTCTGGCGGGGTTTTTCTTCGGCACTCTGGCGATTGCTGTTAAGCGAATTGGCCTGCTCGATGCCATGGTTCGCACGCGCAAGGAATTCACGACCAACCTCAGTCTCGCGCTGATCAATATGGTCCTGCTTGCACCGCTGCTCGCCCTCCCGAGCGGCGCAATCCGCGAAGCACTGGGAATGGGCGAAACTTTTGCGCCTTTCTGGGAATCCCTTCCGGCCCCGCTTACGGTCCTGGCCGCCTTCCTGCTGTATGATTTCGTCGTCTATTGGCGCCACCGTTTCGAGCATTCGCCGCTGCTCTGGCGCATTCATGCGACGCACCATGCCGATACGGCGCTGTCGTGGTTGTCCGTCCAGCGCAAACACCCGCTGAGCAAGCTGCTGAGCGTATGCGTCGACATCTCGCTCCTGCTGCTCCTCGGTCTTCCGGAATGGTCGATCGGTCTTGCAGGTCTCGTCATCGCGTTCTGGGGCTTCTTCGTACATTGCGATGTGCCATGGACGCTGGGCATCTTCGGCAAGGTTCTGCTGTCGCCGGCAGCCCATCGCCTGCATCACATCCGTGATGAGGAGCTGATGGGCACCAATTACGGCAACACGTTGGCGCTCTGGGACAAGATGTTCGGATCCTATTGCGACCCGACGCCCTACCTCAATTGTGAGACCGGCATTGCGGAAGGTACGCGGAACCTGGGTGGCGAATTGCTACGCCCGTTCGAAAAGCGTTACTGGACGCGCCGCAAGGACCCAGCGGCAGAGGAAACCGAAGCCGCCGCCTAATCGGAAACCGGCTTCACGAAGCTGTCGAGGACGCGCTTTTCGCCTGCTTTCTCGAACTCGATCGTCAGCTTGTTGCCTTCCTGGTCGGTCACGAAGCCATAGCCGAACTTGTCGTGGAACACGCGCGCACCGATCGCGATATCCGTGCGCGGCTTGGCGGCGAAACTGGCCGCGCTCCGTCCCGGTTCGGCGAGCCGCTTGGGCGCGGTGTCATATCCCGTGGAGATCGCCCGCTGCCATCCGGGACCCCGCGCGGTAGAGCGTTCGGGTCGGCTGGTGGATACATGGGCGAAGGGATCCTCATGCTCCGACCAGTTCGCTCGCCAGAGCGAGGCGCCGCCGCTCATTGTGGTTTCGCTTTCGATGTGCTCCTGCGGCAGTTCCTCGATGAACCTGCTTGGTATGGAACTGGTCCACTGGCCGTAAATGCGCCGGTTGGCCGCGTGATAAATCGTGCAGCGCCGCTTCGCGCGGGTGATCGCGACATAGGCGAGGCGGCGTTCTTCCTCGAGACTGGCGAGACCGCCTTCGTCGATGGCCCGCTGGCTGGGGAACACGCCTTCTTCCCACCCAGGCAGGAAGACATGGTCGAATTCGAGCCCCTTGGCCGCGTGCATGGTCATGATGGTGACCTTCTCGCCATCGTCTGCCCGGTCATTGTCCATCACCAGCCCGACGTGTTCGAGGAAATCGGTCAGCGTCTCGTAGTCTTCCATCGCGCGGGCGAGTTCCGTCAGGTTTTCGAGCCTGCCGGCACTTTCGGCGCTGCGATCCTTCTGGAGCATTTCCTCGTAACCGCTTTCGGTCACGACGCGGCGCAGGAGTTCAGACGGCGTTACCCGCTCGGCTTCTTCACGCCAGTGTACGAATTGCCCGAGGAGGCCGACGAGAGTGTTGCGCGCCCGTGGCGGCAGCTCGTCGCTATCGGCAAGGTCGAGTGAGGCTGCCGCCAGCGGAGCCTGTATCCGCCGCGCATGCCGTCTCATCGATTCCAGTGTCTTGGCGCCAAGGCCGCGCTTGGGCTGGTTATAGATACGCTCGAACGCGAGATCGTCGGCCGGCTGGGCAATGACGCGCAGGTAGGCGAGCATGTCGCGGATTTCCGCGCGCTCGTAGAACCGGAAACCGCCGACGATCCGGTAGTTGAGGCCGATCTGGATAAAGCGGTCTTCGAATTCGCGGGTCTGGTACTGAGCGCGCACGAGGATGGCGACCTCGTCCAGCGGTGCGCCCTCAGCCTCCAGCCGTTCGATCGCTTCGCCGACACGGCGTGCTTCTTCCGGGCCATCCCATACGCCGACCACGCGCACTTTCTCGCCCGCAGGAAGCTCGGTCCAGAGCGTCTTGCCCAGCCTTTCGCTGTTGGCGTCGATCAGGCCCGATGCGGCGGCAAGGATTTGCGGGGTCGAGCGGTAATTCTGCTCCAGCTTGACCACGGCAGCGCCCGGAAAATCCTTCTCGAAGCGCAGGATGTTGGCCACCTCGGCACCGCGCCAGGAATAGATCGACTGATCGTCGTCCCCGACAACGCAGATATTCTTGCGTTCCTGTGCCAGCAGACGCAGCCACAGGTACTGGACCTGGTTGGTGTCCTGGTACTCGTCCACGAGGATGTATTTGAACCGCTGCTGGTACTGCGCCAGCACGTCGCGGTGCTGGCGGTAGATGTTGAGCATGTGCAGCAGCAAATCGCCGAAATCGCAGGCGTTCAGTGCCTTCAGCCGTTCCTGATAAAGCTTGTAGAACTGCGCCCCGCGGCCATTCGCGTAGGCTTCATTCTCGACCGCATCGAGATCGCCGGGGTTGAGGCCGCGGTTCTTCCACCGGTCGATCAGGCCGGCCAGCTGACGGGCGGGCCAGCGCTTTTCGTCCAGTTCCTGTTCCTGGATCAACTGCTTGAGGAGGCGCAGCTGGTCGTCCGTGTCGAGGATGGTGTAATTGCTTTCGAGCCCCACCAGTTCCGCGTGGCGGCGAAGCATCTTGGCACCGATCGAATGGAACGTGCCGAGCCACGGCATTCCTTCCACCGCGTCACCGATATGCCGCCCGACACGATCGCGCATTTCGCGCGCCGCCTTGTTGGTGAAGGTGACGCAGAGGATTTCGCTGGGCCAAGCGCGCCGCGTTGCGATTAGATGGGCCAATCTTGCGGTAAGCGCCGCGGTCTTGCCCGTACCTGCGCCCGCCAGCATCAGCACGGGGCCTTCCGTTGTCAGCACGCCTTCGCGCTGCGGCGCATTCAGCATCGCTGCATAGGGCGGAATTCCGCCGTTTTCTTCGGTTTTGGGAAGGGCAGGCAAATCCGGCATGGTCATGGAACAGCTAGGGAACGAAGAGCGGCAACACAAGCCTGCAAAGCCGCCTTTCGGAACATTCGCGGCCTGTTTCGCGTAGTCTGTGCAATGAGAAAACAGGAGAAGTGCTTTGAATAAGCTGATTTTCGCCGGAGCCGCCGCGCTTGCGCTGGCCGCTTCGCCTTCGATCGCCCAGGACGTCGCAGTCGATGCCGAAGGCAATGTCTATGTCATGACCGATGCGCAGCAGGTGATGTACGATGGTTGGCCCGAAGTCCGCCGCGTCGCCTACGACGCATGGCCCTATGGCGTGCAGGAATACTACTGGACGCTTACGCCTGAGCAGAACGCCGGCTGGTGGGTGCTCAACGATAGCCAGCGGGTACGCATTTACGAGATGACCCCGGAACAGCGCGCACAGGCATGGACTGCCGTTGCCGCGCAGATGAGCAACGCGAGCGACACTGCTGTCGCCGCGCGCACTTCTGCTTCGGCTGCGACCACCGGTCCGCGTTTCGTGCGCACCGAGGTTATCCAGACCACGCCGGCAAGCGATCGGGCTCCCGATGGCGAATTGCCCATCTGTGCCGACAAGGCGCAGGACAACTGCATCAATGCCTGGGAGGCCGGCAAGCGCGGCCCGGGTGTGAGCCGCCCGCTCGAATACTGGCCGGGCCGCCCGGCCAGCGAGATCGACGAGCCGCTTCCGGCGACGCGTCCGGAAAGCTGACGCCAATTGAGATGCTCCTGCCGGTTATCCGGCGGAGACGCTTGGAAGGGGCGGGGCCGCACATGCGGTTCCGTCCTTTTCTTTTGCGCGGTTCAGGCTTCCAGACGCAGGAGGGTAAGCTTGGCCTTGCCCACGACGCGTTCCGCCTCGATGGCGAGCGTGCGGATCTCGATATCCTCGCTCTTGTGCGTTTCGAGGGCGATCCAGCTTGCCGGACCGATCCATCCCAGCCGCAGCATCCGGTCAAGCGCGACCTGGCCTGCACCCGTGTCGTAAGGCGGGTCGAGCAGGATGAGATCATGCGCCGCCTTGGCGGGGGCGAGGCTCATCACCGAGCCTTGCTGGACGGTGGTACGGCTGCGCGCGCCAAGCGCCTCGATATTCGTGCGGATAGCCTTCACCGCCTCGGCTTCCTGCTCGACGAACAGGCAATGGGCGGCACCGCGCGAAAGTGCCTCGATACCGAGCGCGCCCGATCCGGCGAACAGATCGAGCACCGACAGGCCCTCAAAGGTTCCGAGCCTGCTGGCGAGCATGTTGAAAAACGTTTCGCGGGTGCGGTCCGCGGTCGGGCGGGTGAGATCGCCCTTGGGCGCCACCAGCTTGCGGCCGCGCCATTCGCCAGCGATGACTCTCATTTGCCACCCTTGCCGAGCTGGCGGGCGAAACGTTCCACGTCGGCTGGCCGGATTTCCACGGCCTGGCCGCGCGGCAGGTCCGCCAGTTCGAACGGGCCGTACGAAATGCGCAGGAGGCGGTTCACCTTGAGGCCAAGGTGTTCGAGCACGCGGCGAACTTCGCGGTTCTTGCCTTCTGTCAGCGTCATTTCGATCCAGCGGTTCTTGCCAGAGCCGCGCTCCAGGTCTGCCTCGATCCGGCCGTAGCGCACGCCGTCGATCTCCACGCCTTCGATCAGCTCGTCCAGCATCGCCTGCGTGACGTCGCCGAAGGCCCGGGCGCGATAGGTGCGCGGAACGCCCGAAGACGGCAGTTCCATCGCCCGCTTAAGCTCGCCGTCATTGGTGAGCAGCAGGAGCCCCTCGGTGTTGAAGTCGAGGCGGCCGACCGGCATCACGCGCCCGGCATTGCGGGGCAGCGCGTTGCGCAGGGCGGCGTAAATCGTCGGGCGCCCCTTGGGGTCGCGTTCCGCCGTGATCAGGCCGGACGGCTTGTGGAAGGCGAAGAGGCGCGTTTCCTCTGCCTGTTCGACCGGCTTGCCGTCGACGGTCACACCGCGGAGCGAGCCGAGCTTCACTGCCGGCGTGTCGAGCACCTTGCCATCGAGCGCCACGCGCCCCTCGGCAATCATGCGCTCCACCTCGCGGCGGCTGGCCACACCCGCACGCGCGAGCAGCTTGGCGATGCGGTCGCCATCTTCAGGAAGTCGGTTGTCGGACATAGCCGCGCGGTTAGGCGCTCAGTTGGCGGCGCGCAAGGCTTCCTCGACGGTCTCGTGGTAGCGACGGATGCCGCCTTCCATCGTGCCGAGGGTCAATTCGGGCACCACGCCGGTCGCAAGGCCCTGCTGGCCGAGTTCGGCGGCACGGAAATCCTCGCTAGCGAATACGCCGCCATCGAGCAGCGCCCAGCTGCGTTCCCAATGGTCGCGCGCCTTGTCGGTGCTGGGATGTTCGGGGATCAGCATGAAGTCTTCGACCAGCGTAAGCTCGTGCGACTGCGGCATCATCACCATGAGATTGATGTAGTCGGGGCTGGGAATGATGAGCGCGCCCGGCAGCATCTGGTAGGCGAAAGTCACCACCCGGCGAAGCTGGGCCATGTCGGTGAGGTCGACCCCGTCCATCTCCTCCAGCCGCCCGACAGCGCTGCGGGTGTGGGGGCCAACCATGTCGCCCGATGTCACGCCGTCCTTGAAGAACGGACCGATGGTTTGCGCGTGCAGGCGGGTGACATGATAGCTTTCGAGGAAGGCATCCATGATGAGCTTCCAATTGCCCTTCACCTCGTGGGTCTTGCGGCGGAATAGGACATGTTCGCCCATGCCGAGTGCATCGAAATCCTCGCCCAGCTTGCGGGCGAAAGTGAAGTCAGCGGTTTCCTCCTTGGGGCAGAACCAGATCAGGCCGCCGGTTTCCAGCGAGGGGAGCTCGACCAGCCCCATCGAGCCTTTGTCGAGATCGGGGAAGGTGTCGGGGCGGGGCAGGGCGAGGAGGCGGCCGTCCACGCTGTAGGTCCAGGCGTGATATGGGCAGACGAGCTTCTTCGTGCATTGCACCTCACTGCCTTCGACCAGCCGCGTCCCGCGGTGCCGGCAGACGTTGAGGAAGACATGGGCGGTCCCTTGCGCATCGCGCGTGACCAGCAGCGGGCGACCAGTCGCATCATGCGGCACTGCCATCCCGGCATCGGGGACGAGCGCGCTGGGGCAGATGATTTGCGGCAAGCGATCGAAGATCGCGGCCTTCTCGCGGTGCCAGTAATCGGGGTCGGTATAGACGTGCGCCGGAACCGTGGTCTGGCCGATCGTATCGCGCTTCACATCGTTCGCGATATCCTGCGCCAGTCGCAGCATTCCCTCGGTCGGTCGACGACCTGTCGCCACTGTGGTCGGAACGCCCATCTGTTCTGTTCCTTTCTCTCTCCGGGCGCTAGTGTCGCAAAAAATAGCGCATTTAGGAAGGACGCTAGGGAATGGCCGAAGCGGTCGCGGACGCGAAGAAAAAGAAGATTTCCGCCTGGCGTGCCTTGGGGCTGGCGCTCTCGAACAGGAAAACGGGTTTCATGGTGCTGTTCGGCTTTGCCAGCGGCCTGCCCTTTGCCCTGTTCCTGGGCACCTTGTTCGCCTGGCTTACGGAAGCCGAGGTGGACCTCGAGACGATGGGCGTCTTCTCGCTCATCGGGCTTGCCTATGCCTTCCAGTTCCTCTGGTCGCCGCTGATCGACAAGGTCAATATTCCCGTCCTGCGCAGGCTTGGCCGGCGCAAGCAATGGATCGTACCGGCACAAGTGCTTCTGGGGACGATCCTCGTCACCATGGCGCTGCTCGAACCCAAGACCCAACTCGGCTGGTTCAGCCTCCTTGCCGGTATCGGCGCATTCGCCAGCGCTACGCAGGACATTGCGATCAATGCCTGGCGTATCGACGTGGCTGACGAGGAAGCGACGATCGATATTCTATCCACCGTCTACCAGATGGGCTACCGGCTTTCCTCGCTCGTCGGCGGGGCTTTCGGCCTGATCATCGCCGCGCGTATCGGCTGGCCCGAAACCTATATGATGATGGGCGCAATCCTGCTGGCAGTCGGGTTTGTCGGCCTGTGGGCCCCGAACGCCGCCGAGGAAGCGGAAGACGTCGTTTCCGAAAGCGAGTTGCAGGTTCGCGCGCTGCGCAAGGCCGGCGAACTATCGCCAGCCGTGCGTGGCCGGGCGCTGGCACTCGTCGGACTGCTCTGGGCGGTCGCCATCGGCGCGGTGCTGGCCTTCATGATCATGTCGATGACCTTCGCGCCGGAAGACCGGCCGAACCCCACGGAATTCACGCTGACTTACGGCCCGTGGATCATCGTTGCGACGATTATCCTTCCTGCGCTCATTGCCGGCTGGCTGGCATCGCAGAAGCGGCGGGGCAGGCATTTGCTGACCGAAGACGAGGAACCTGCGGCGGGCGGCGGCTATGCGATGGACCATCTCTATCGCGCGCTGGTGCTGCCTTTGGTGGAGTTCGTGGGCCGGATGGGCTGGTCGCTTGTGCTGATCCTCGCCGTGGTGCTCACCTATCGCATCTGCGACGCGATCTGGGGCACCTTCGCCTATCCGTTCTATCTCGGCGAACTCGAGTACACGAATGACGACGTGGCCTTCGCCTCGAAGTTCTTCGGCGTTGGCGCGATCATCCTCGGCCTTGCACTGGGCGGCTTCATGCTGACGACAATCGGGCGCATGGCGACCCTGCTGATCGGCGGTGTCCTCGCCGCGCTGACCAACCTGCTTTACGCCGACATGGCGGTGGGCGGTGCGAACATGCAGGCCTTCAGCGATGCCATCGGCTTCACCTACATGATCATGCAGATACCCGAGATCGGCGATGCGGAGCTTGCCAAGCTGACCATCACCATCGGGTTTGAGAACCTCGCCATCGGGATCGCCGGTGCGGCCTATATCGCCTGGCTATCCTCGATCGTGTCGAAGCAGTTCAGCGCGGTGCAATATGCGCTGCTGTCCTCGCTGACGCTGCTGGTGGGCACGCTTGGCCGCGGCGCGCTGGGCGAGATGATCGAGAACCAGGGCTATTACGACGTCTTTATCCTCACGACGTGGATAGGCCTCGCGGCAGCCGTGCTGGTGTGCTTCGAATGGTACCGCGAGAGCCGCGGCAAGGCGGCTGCGGGCATCGTGGCGCCGGAAGCGGGGGAGCGCTTGCCGGCCGAGTGATCAGTCGGGCAATTCGTCATTGAGGCGCAGGACCTCGCCAGCGAGGTAGAGCGAGCCTGCAATGAGCACGGGATGGCCGTCTGCCGGCAGGGCGGAGAGCGCCTCCACCACATCGTCGGCCCTCTTCGCATCATTGCCGAAGGCCTCCACCCCGTGCGCCGCGTGCCCCGGGATCGGGACCACCGCAAGCGAGCGGATCCGGTCGCCCAGGGCATCTAGCAGCGAGCGCGGGTCCTTGTTGTCCAGCATACCCAAAACGAGATGGAGCGGGCCGGAGAAGGCATCCGCAATAGCAAGTCCGGCGCTGGGGTTGTGGCCTCCATCCAGCCAGACCTTTCGACCCGCTACAAGCGCGGTCAGCGGGCCTGTACCCAGGCGCTGCATCCGTGCGGGCCATCTGGCCGTCTCGATGCCGGTTCTGATCGCCTCTTCGCCGATCGCCAGCCTCGTTTGCGCGCGCAACATGCCATTGGCGAGGGCTGCGTTCCGTTCCTGATGCGCGCCGCCAAGGCCGGGTTCGGGATAGCCGGATGCATCACTGCCAATGCTGCCATTGCCGAAGGAACGGACCATGTGGAGCGGGGCTCCGACGCCTTCTGCCACATCCCTGATTGCCTGCTCGGCTGCCGCGACGTGACTGTCATCCAGCGTGACCAGCGGAACGCCAGGTTTGGCAATCCCGGCCTTCTCGAAGGCGATACGCGCGATAGGCACGGTCGGAACGCCGTCCTCCGGTGCGAGCAGGAAGCGTTCGTGGTCGATGCCCAGCGCTGCGATGCCGCAAGCGGCGAGCACCTCCGGTTCGAGCACATTGGTCGCATCGAAGCGTCCGCCTAGGCCGACTTCGACCACGCAGGCATCCGCCGGAACCCGCGCGAATTCCAGGAAGGCTGCGGCGATGGTGACTTCGAAAAAGCTGGGGCTGAGGTCTTCGCCCGCATCCAGCACCTCGGCCAGTAGATCCGCGAGCCGCTCGTCGGAGATCAGTTCGCCCGCCACGCGGATGCGCTCGTTGTAGCGCACCAGATGCGGGCTGGTGGTGACGTGGACCTTATAGCCCTCCGCTTCCAGCATGGCGCGCAGGAAGGCGCAGGTCGAACCCTTGCCGTTGGTCCCGGCGACGTGGAAAACCGGCGGCAACCGGCGGTGCGGATTGCCGAGGCGGTCCAGCAGCGCGCGGATCGTGTCGAGGCCGAGGCGCCCGTCGGGCACGCTCAACCGCCCCAGCCGGTCGAGCTGGGCCTGCACCGCCGGGCTTTCGGAGCGGGCGAAATCCCGCATCGAAGGGGTCAGGCTGCCTCAGCCGAAGGGGCGAGGTAGTCGATCAGCGTCGCCAGCGTATCGCGCAGGTCGTGGCGGTGAACCACCATGTCGACCATGCCGTGCTTGTGCAGGTACTCGGCGCGCTGGAAACCGTCGGGCAATTGCTCGCGGATGGTGTCCTGGATCACGCGTTGGCCCGCAAAGCCGATCAGCGCGCCCGGTTCCGCCAGGTGCACGTCGCCGAGCATGGCGTAGCTTGCCGTCACACCGCCCGTGGTCGGGTCGGTCAGCACGACGATATAGGGCAGGCCCGCTTCCTTGAGGCGGCGGGTCATCACGGTCGCCTTGGGCATCTGCATCAGGCTGAGAATGCCTTCCTGCATGCGCGCACCGCCTGCGGCGGTCACCACGATGTAGGGGCAATGACGGGTCAGCGCGCGTTCGGCGCCCTGGCAGAAGGCAGTGCCGACGGCCATGCCCATCGATCCGCCCATGAAGCCGAAGTCCTGCACGCCGACGACCGCGGGCTTGCCCTCGATCGCGCCCGAACCGACAAGGAAGGCATCCTTGTGCGGGCTCTTCGCGCGGGCCTTCTTGAGGCGGTCTGTATACTTCGACGTATCGCGGAACTTGAGCGGGTCTTCCTTCACGTCGGGGATCGGAAGCACCTCGAATCCTTCGTCGAGGATCTGTGCCAGCCGCTCGTCAGCGCCGATGCGGCCGTGGTGGTCGCAGCGGGGGCAGACGAAGGCGTTTTCCTGGTATTCCTGAGCGAACACCATCTGCTGGCAGCTCGGGCATTTGACCCAGAGATCCTTGTCGGTGCTGCGCTTAGACAGCGAGGTGAGCGAATTGCGGACGCGGGTGAACCAGTTCATGCGCTGGCCCTTGCCGCCGAATGGACCGCCTTGGCAAGCCCTGCGGTGAGTTCGCGCAGCTTTGCCGGTGCCTGCGCCTCGTGTTCCGCGACGAGTTCGACCAAAGCGGAACCCACGACCACACCGTCTGCCACACGCGCGATGTCACCCGCCTGTTCGGGTGTGCGGACGCCGAAACCGACAGCCACGGGGATGTCGGTGGATCGCTTGATGCGGCTCACATTGGCTTCGATCGATTCGATTGCTGCTTGCTGCATGCCGGTGATGCCGGCCACGGCCACGTAGTAAAGGAAGCCCGACGACCCTTCGAGGACCTGAGGCAGGCGCTTCGCATCGGTGGTCGGCGTGGCGAGGCGGATGGGGGAGATGCCCGCATCGCGAAGGAACGGTCCCAGCGCATCGTCTTCTTCGGGCGGGATGTCGACACAGATCACGCCGTCGATACCCGCATCCTTGGCCGCCTTGGCGAACCAGTCCGAACCGCGCCGGATCATCGGGTTGGCATAGCCCATGAGCACGAGCGGAACCTCGGGGTGCCGGTCGCGGAACTTGCGCGCGATCCGCAGCACGTCGGCCGTGGTCGTCCCCGCGTTGAGCGAGCGGATGTTCGCCGCCTGGATGGCCGGCCCGTCCGCCATCGGATCGGTGAATGGCATGCCGAGCTCGATTACGTCCGCGCCGCCCTCGACCAGCGCGTCGAGATTGGCCGCTGTATCGCCATCGCCTGCAGTGATGAAGCAGACGAGGGCGGGGTTGGGCTTGTTGAAGGCGTTGGAGAGGCGGGTCATTTTTTACTCATGAATTTATCGAAAACTGCGACAATAGCCTTAACCACTGCCAGTCCGACAAGCGTGAGGATCGGCAAGAAGGTGAGCAATTCAATCCCATAGGCAAGTGGCGGATGGCAAAGAGTGAAATACTTCCCGTCAGCGCTTGGCCCAGCATCGCGGCAGTAGAAATTTTCAGTCCAGCCGGAGAATACGACTGCGGTACCGACTAGACCGAGGATCAGAACACCAACAAACGTTCTGTAAGAAAGAACGATAGACACAATCATGGGTCGCGCACGCGAGTGAGGCCAAAAATCTGTGATATGCCAGAAAACAGCGGGTGCGCTGAAGAGCGCTATGGCGATAAGATTACTCCAGAAATTGCTATCCTCGATTTGAGCTAATTCCTGATCACTGAGACCACCCAATGGAGGAGTCGCAACATCGTGGATCAGCACGAAGACGCCATAGGCCACCAGCAGAATTAGTGCTGTCTCGGAAGCCCGTCTTCCCCAAGGATTCATTTCCGAAGCTGTCCAATCACATTTCCACTCCAAGCCTCTCGGCGACGGTGAAGATGTCCTTGTCTCCGCGTCCGCACAAATTGGCGAGGATCACGCTGTCCTTCGGCATTTCCTTGGCGCGCTTGGCGACCGCCGCGATGGCGTGGCTAGGTTCGAGCGCCGGAATGATGCCTTCCGTGCGGCAGAGCAGCTGGAACGCGTCGAGCGCCTCTTCATCGGTGATGGCGGTGTATTCCACGCGGCCCATGTCCTTGAGCCAGGCGTGTTCCGGCCCGATGCCCGGATAATCGAGGCCTGCGCTGATCGAGTGGCCCTCAGTGATTTGGCCGTCGTCGTCCTGCAGCAGATAGGTCTTGTTGCCGTGAAGCACGCCGGGAAAGCCGCCGAGGAGGCTGGCCGCGTGCTGGTCGCCGTCGAGGCCGTAACCTGCCGCTTCCACGCCCAGCATCTTCACGTCCGGATCGTCGAGGAAGGGGTGGAACAGGCCGAGCGCGTTGGACCCGCCGCCGATCGCTGCCACCAGCAGGTCGGGAAGGCGGCCGATGCGGTCCAGCATCTGCGCGCGCGCTTCCTTGCCGATCACGCTCTGGAAGTCGCGGACAAGCTCGGGATAGGGGTGCGGGCCGGCTGCGGTGCCGATGATGTAGAAAGTGTCGTGGACGTTCGCGACCCAGTCGCGCAGCCCTTCGTTCATCGCATCCTTCAGCGTGCCCCGGCCACTGGTGACGGGCACGACTTCTGCGCCGAGCAGCTTCATGCGGAAGACGTTGGGCGACTGCCGCCGCACGTCTTCTGCGCCCATGTAGACCACGCAGGGCAGGCCGAAGCGCGCGCAAACCGTGGCGGTTGCCACGCCGTGCTGGCCGGCGCCGGTTTCCGCGATGATGCGCGTCTTGCCCATGCGGATCGCGAGCAGGATCTGCCCGATGCAATTGTTGATCTTGTGCGCGCCCGTGTGGTTCAGCTCGTCTCGCTTGAACCAGACCTGCGCGCCGCCGAGCGCCTCTGTCAGCCGCTCTGCGAAATAGAGCGGGGAGGGGCGGCCCACGTAATGTTCGAGCAGATCGTCGAATTGGCGCTGGAATTCCGGATCGGCCTGCGCCGCCCGGTATTCGCGTTCGAGATCGAGGACGAGCGGCATCAGCGTTTCGGCGACATAACGGCCACCGTAATCGCCGAAATGGCCGCGCTCGTCCGGCATGTTGCGAAAGGTATTTGCCTGGCTAACCATGCGGTCTCCATGACGATGCAAAAGGGCTATGTCGAGAGAGGGTTTGGTTTGCCCTCGACAAGCGCGTCTGGCTTCGCCATGCGCCGCCCCCATGGACACGACCAAGCCCGTTGAAATCACGCTGCCCGAAGACTGCACCGACATGCGCGAAGTGCGCGCAGGAGTGGACAGCACGGACCGCGAACTGATGGCCCTGCTCGACCGGCGGTTCGGCTACATGCGTGCAGCTGCGCGCATCAAGCAGGACCGCAATGTCGTGCGGGACGAGGCGCGCAAGGCGGAAGTGATCGCCAATGCCCGTCTCGATGCGGAAAAGCGCGACCTTCCCGCCGGAAAGATCGCGCAGATCTGGGAAGAGCTGGTCGAAACCTCGATCGCCTACGAACTCGAGGAGTGGGACCGCCTGCGCAGCTGAGGCGCAGGCCGCCTCCTCAGCGCTTGGCGTCGCGGATGCCGTCCTGCGTCGCGCGGCGTTCGGCTTCCCATTCGGCTTCGGTCAGGCAGACCTTTTCCGAGAAGCGCGTGCCCATGTTGCCGACGTTCTTGCAGATCTTCTTCTGCTTCTTCTTCTCGGCCTTTGCAGCTTCCTGCTTGGCTTCGGTCGTCGCGTGGTCGCCGTGGTGCGAGTGATCCTGCGCGGCCAGCGGAGCCGAAAGCGCGAGGACGGAAAGTGCAGTCAGGGCGATACGCATGGGGAAGTCCTTAAAATACAGGGGATTCGAGCGGTGTCAGCGATGGCGCCCATTTTCCCGAAAACGATCAGTCTTTCTTTGAACGACGTTCCAGGCTCGACAAAACGCCGCGCAGGGTCCGCACCTCGAGATGGTTCCAGCCCGGCTTGGTAAGTACGCCGCGAAGCGTGCGCCGCGTGGCGTCGGCGCGTGTGGCGGGAAGAAAGTAGCCCTTGGGCTCCAGCATACCTTCGAGATGGCCGATCAGTCCTTCGAGTTCGTCCTGCGGCGCAGGGGGCAGGAGGTCTTCCTGCGTCGGCTGCACGAGGCTTTCGTGTTTCGACCACTCGTAGGCGCACAGGATCACGGCCTGCGCGAGGTTGAGCGAGCCGAAGTCGGGATTGATCGGGACAGTCAGGATGGCGCGGGCAAGGGCCACGTCCTCGGTTTCGAGGCCTGACCGTTCAGGGCCGAACAGGATCGCGCTGCGCCCCACCGCTCCGGCCATTTCGCGGGCGGCCTCTTCGGGCGTGTAGACGGGCTTGGTCACGCCGCGCTTGCGAACGGTCGTCGCATAGACGTGCGCGCAATCGGCCACGGCTTCGGCTGTCGAAGCGAACACTTCCGCCTTGTCGAGCACCACGTCGGCGCCTGCTGCGGCCGGGCCTGCCGAGGGGTTGGGCCAGCCGTCGCGCGGTTCCACGAGGCGCAGTTCCACCAGCCCGAAATTGAGCATGGCGCGGACCGCCTTGCCGATATTCTCGCCCAGTTGGGGCCGGACGAGGACGATTACCGGTTTGCGCTGGTCAGCTTCGCTCATTGGCGGCGGCTTCCTGCACGGTACTGGCGAACTCCTCGAAATCGCGGGCTTCGCTGAAATCGCGATAGACCGAGGCGAACCGTATATAGGCGACGCTGTCGAGCTGGCGCAGGCCGTCCATCACCATTTCGCCGATGCGCTGCGATGCTACCTCGGCTTCGCCAGCGGTTTCGACCTGGCGCTGGATGCCCGACACGAGCCGGTCGATACGGTCCGCCGAAACATCGCGTTTGCGGCAGGCTAGGGAGATGGACTGTTCCAGCTTGCTGCGGTCGAAGGCTTCGCGCCGGTCGCCGGATTTCACCACCGTGACTTCGCGCAGCTGGACGCGTTCGAACGTCGTGAAGCGCGCGCCGCAGCTCGAGCACTGGCGGCGGCGGCGGATCGAGGTTGAATCCTCGGTCGGACGACTATCCTTTACTTGGCTGTCGTCATTGGCACAAAAAGGACAGCGCATTTAGGGCCTTAGTCGTTTGTAGAGAGCTATGCCGGCTCCGGCCACGAGGCCGATGGGCCAAGTCACCACGGGAAGGATCCCACCGGCCACCGCCCCGATGGCCGCACCGACGAGGACCGGCTTGGTCGACGGATGGTCGAGACCCTGCTTGGCCATGCTCTTCACCTCTTCCGTCGCATCGGGAATGAGGTCGTGATCCTGGTGTCCGGGTTCGCGGTCTTCCATCGGGTGTCTCCTTAGCGGCCCGGATAGACAGGGAAGGCGGCGCAGAGTTCGGCGACCTTGCCGCGAACCTGCTCTTCCACCTGGCCGTCACCTTCAGGGCCATTGCGGGAGAGGCCTTCTACCACTTCGCAGATGAGCTTGCCTACCTGCTCGAATTCGGCGGGCCCGAAGCCGCGCGTCGTGCCCGCCGGTGTGCCGAGGCGGATGCCGCTGGTCACGAAGGGGCTGCGCGTGTCGTAGGGGATGCCGTTCTTGTTGCAGGTCAGCCATGCCCGGTCGAGCCCGGCTTCGGCCGCCTTGCCCGTCACGTCCTTTGCGGTGAGGTCGACCAGCATGGAATGGTTGTCCGTGCCGCCGGACACGACGCGCAGGCCATTCGCCTCGATGCTCTTGGCCAGCGCGCGGGCGTTTTCGACCACGCGGTGCGCGTAATCCTTGAAGTCGGGGCGGAGCGCTTCGCCGAATGCAACCGCCTTGGCCGCGACGACATGCATCAGCGGGCCGCCCTGCATGCCGGGGAAGACCGCCATGTTGATCGGCTTGGTCAGTTCCTCGTCGTCCCACAGGATCACGCCCGAGCGCGGACCGCGCAGCGACTTGTGGGTCGTCGTGGTCACGACATGTGCGTGCGGGAAGGGCGAGGGATGGGCTCCGCCGGCCACCAGGCCAGAGATGTGGCTCATGTCGACCATGAGGTAGGCGCCGACCTCGTCAGCGACCTTGCGGAAGGCGGCCCAGTCCCAGACGCGAGAATAGGCGGTGCCGCCAGCGATGATCAGCTTGGGCTTGTGCTCCTTCGCCGTGGCCATGACCTCGTCCATGTCGATCAGTTCGTCGTCCTTGCGAACGCCGTAGCTGACCGGGTTGAACCACTTCCCGCTCATGTTGACGGGCGAGCCGTGCGTAAGGTGGCCGCCGGAATTGAGGTCGAGCCCCATGAACGTATCGCCCGGCTGCAGCAGAGCGAGGAACACGGCCTGGTTCATCTGGCTGCCTGAGTTGGGCTGCACATTGGCAAAACCGCATCCGAACAATTGCTTGGCCCGTTCAATTGCCAGCGTTTCCACGACATCGGCATAGTCGCAGCCGCCGTAATAGCGCTTACCCGGATAGCCTTCGGCATACTTGTTGGTGAAGACCGAACCGGTTGCTTCCAGCACTGCGGAGGACGCGATGTTCTCGGACGCGATCAGCTCGATCTTGTCCTGCTGCCGCTTGAGTTCCTTGCGGATAGCCTCGTGGATTTCCGGATCGGCTTCGGCCAGCGTGTCGTGCCAGAAACGGTCCATCGGGTCGCGCGAGGTATCTTTTGCCTGGGTAGCCATGTCAGAATTCCGGGTTGGAGAGCTTGTCGACGCGGCGCTGGTGGCGGCCGCCTGCGAAGTCGGTTTCGAGGAAAGCGGTAAGGCACGCCTTGGCCATGTCGCTGCCGGTCAGACGCGCGCCCATGGCGATGCAATTGGCGTCGTTGTGCTCGCGCGCCAGGCTTGCCGAAAGCGGTTCCGAGACGAGGGCACAGCGAACGGCGGGATTGCGGTTGACCGAGATCGAGATGCCGATGCCCGATCCGCACAGCGCCACGCCGCGTTCAGCGGTGCCGTCTGCTACCACGCCTGCGAGGCGGTAGCCGAAATCGGGGTAATCGACGCTGTCGGTGGTCTCAGGACCGAGATCTGCAACCTCGTGGCCCTGTTCGATGAGCCAGTCGCGCAGTTCGGCCTTCAGGTCGATAGCGGCATGGTCGGAAGCAATGGCGATACGCATGGGGCGGCCATACGCACTTACGGAATGGCAATCCACCGTCTTGTGTCGTCATCCACGGCTGATCCTGCCTCTTGTCAGCCGAGGCGTGCCAGCGTGTCCCTGATCTGCTCGATCGAATAGGGTTTGGTGATCGTCGGCACGTCCATGAATTCGTCCGGATGGGCGCTTTCGCCGTAGCCGGTGGCGAAAATGAAGCGGATGCCACGGCCCCTCAGCGCCTCTGCGAAATCGTAGCTCTTTTGCCCGCGCACGTTCACGTCGAGGATCGCGCAATCGAACGTACCTCCGGCCAAGTGATCGTGTGCTTCGTCGAGTGCCGTGGCGAGAGAAACATGCGCGCCTTCGTCCACCAGCATGTCCTCGAGGCCGAAAGCGATGATCGGTTCGTCTTCCAGTATCAAAAGCCGGGCACCGTCGAGTTTCACAGTTTCGTCTCCAGGCGGCAATGCATGCCGTCTTCGTGGTAAGTGAGGTCGGCACAGTCGCCGCGATTGCCGAAGGCGCGGGAAATGAGCCGGGACCCGAAGCCGCGATGGGTCGGCGCTTCGATGGCAGGCCCGCCGCTTTCGCGCCAATCGAAGATCAAACGTGATCCGTCTTCCTCGAACCGGCGGTCCCAGGTGATTGCGATGCAGCCCTTGTCGTCCGACAAGGCCCCGTATTTGAGGGCATTGGTGGCCAGTTCGTGGACCACCATGGCGAGGGCGACAGCGGATTGCGGGTCGAGCGTGACCTTGGGGCCAGTCAGCGAGTACCGTTCCGACTGGGTTCCTGCGGTTGCTTCGAGAGAACGGCGGACGATCTTTTCGACGTCAGCCTTTTTCCAGTTGTATTCGGTGAGCAGATTGTGCGCGCTGGCGAGCGCGGCAAGTCGCGCGGCGAATACATCAAGGCCATGATCCATCCGGTCGGTCTTGAACGACTGCTGGGCGAGGCCTTGCACGATGGCGAGCGTGTTCTTCACCCGGTGGTTGAGTTCGTTGATGAGCAGTTTCTGGCGCTCTTCCGCCTCCACCTCTTCGCTGACGTCGTATCCCTGGATCAGGATGCCGGTGACATCGCCCGATTTCTCGCTGATGGGCTGGAAGATAAACTCGAGGTGGGATTCCTCCGCCTTGCCCGTTTCCGGGTCGACGAGGGTCACCAGTTCGCGATTGCCGAAATAGGGTTTTCCGGTGGCCCGCACCTCGTCGAGGATGCGCAGGAAGCCCTGTTCCACGACTTCGGGCAGGGCTTCTGCGATCGTACGCCCGATTAGCCTGCGGCCGCCGAGAAGGCGCCGGTATGCGGCATTTGCGAGCACGAAATTATGTTCGGGGCCAGACAGGACCGCGACAAATCCCGGGGCCTGTTCCAGTAGCATCCGCGCGCGTTCCAGCTCTTCCGACGCGGTTCGGTAGCGTTCCTCTACCTTCTTTGCCCGCTCGACGACGCCGGCCTCGTCGATGGTCCGGCGCAGTGTTTCTAGTTCGGTAATGTTGACCGTATGCTGGAGAATGTACCGGACTTGTCCGTCGTCACCTTTTAGCGGCGTGTGGGTCGCGCTCCAGAAATGCGTGTCGAAAGTGCCGTCGGGATTGGCGATGTCGTAGCGGATATGCGCGATTTCGTCCGGTTCCCCTGTCCGGAGCACCCGATCGAGGGATTCCGCCAACTGGCGGTAGCTTTCGCCCTCGCTCGGGAATGCTTCAAAAATGTTGCGACCCTCGATCGAATCCCGATCCCGCATGGTGACGCGCAGGTAGGCGTCATTCATCCAGGCGATTTCGAGGTCGCGGTTCAACAGGACATAGGGGTTGGGCGAGCTAGCGAGGAGCTCCCGGAAGTCGATTTCTGATACGTGTTGCGGTATGCGCTTACCCCCGAAGGCGTTCCGGATCGTGCGTCCGGCGTATCGACCTCTTACCGCACGCAATCGTCATGGAAGCGCGTGGTTCCCGCAAAAACGCGAATGTTTTCGAGTGATTGACCCGGGGGTGCCGACAGTCGGGGCTTATCAGTGAGATAGCCCCGACTGGTAATGGCTATGACAGGCGATTCGAGGTTCCCCGTCCCCGAAAAAACGGGCTCCTCTTCCACGATCTGCTTGGTGACAAGCGTCAGCTCGCCTGTCTTTCTATCGGGCGTGTCAGCTACAACGGCGTGCCGATCACGTGCGGGCAGACTTGCGAAAAGCCATCATCATGCCGCTCCACAAATAGGGGATGTGCCGCTGCCGCGCTGTTTCACCTGCACCCTTGAACGCGATCGTCTCGAAGCCGTTCTCTTCCATCAGCTGGCTCAGTGTGGCGCGCGAGAAATGCTTAATATGGCCCCCCTCCCACAATGCGGTGAGCGAGCGGTCCATGCGGTTCGTGACGGCTAGCGCGATATTCTTCAGCCAGCCCCAATAGGGCGTGGTGACGATGAACAGGCCGCCATCCGGCAGGGCTTCATGCGCGCGCCGTACGAAGGTGAGCGGGCTGTAAAGATGTTCGATGACCTCGACCGAAACGATCGCCGCGATATCGGGATTGCCGAAGGGTTCGAGCAAATTGTCATAGAGCGACGCCTGTTCGAACCTTCCGAACCCGCGTGCTCTTGCTGCGCGAATGGCGCTTTGCGAGCCGTCACTGCCCAGCACTTCGTAGCCCGCCTCGTGGAGCCCGACCGCAAAATCGCCGCCGCCGCAGCCCGCATCCAGCAAACGCGACCCTGCCGGCAGTTCGCGCAGCAGTTCGAGCACCGATGCGAGATACATCGGTCGATGGCTCGGGTCGGGGGCCTCGTCGTAATCGGCGTAGGAGTAGGGACCCGCTGTTTCGAGACTGTCCATCGTTCGATCGAGCGGCTCAGAATTCCCTGTGCGCTACTGGTCGAGGAAGCTGCGCATTTTGCGACTGCGGCTCGGGTGCTTGAGCTTGCGCAGCGCCTTGGCCTCGATCTGGCGGATGCGTTCGCGCGTCACCGAGAACTGCTGGCCGACTTCTTCGAGCGTGTGATCGGTGTTCATGCCGATGCCGAAGCGCATGCGCAGCACGCGTTCCTCGCGCGGGGTGAGGCTGGCAAGAACGCGGGTAACCGTTTCCTTGAGGTTCGCCTGGATCGCCGCATCGACCGGGATGATCGCGTTCTTGTCCTCAATGAAATCGCCGAGGTGCGAATCTTCCTCGTCGCCGATCGGCGTTTCGAGGCTGATCGGTTCCTTGGCGATCTTCATCACCTTGCGCACCTTCTCGAGCGGCATGGAAAGCTTTTCCGCCATCTCTTCCGGGGTCGGTTCGCGGCCCTGATCGTGCAGGAACTGGCGCGAACAGCGGACCAGCTTGTTGATCGTCTCGATCATGTGGACCGGGATACGGATCGTGCGTGCCTGGTCGGCGATCGAGCGGGTGATCGCCTGCCTGATCCACCAGGTGGCGTAGGTGCTGAACTTGTAACCGCGGCGGTATTCGAACTTGTCGACCGCCTTCATCAGGCCGATGTTTCCTTCCTGGATCAGGTCGAGGAACTGCAGGCCGCGGTTGGTGTACTTCTTTGCAATCGAGATCACGAGGCGCAGGTTCGCCTCGACCATTTCCTTCTTGGCGATACGCGCTTCGCGCTCGCCCTTCTGGACCATGTTCACGATGCGGCGGAATTCGGGCAGCGCCATGCCGGTCTGGCTGGCGATGTCGGTGATTTCGGCGCGGATGCGGTCGATCGCGTCGGCTTCCTTCTCGGCGAAGGCGGCCCACTTCTTGTCCTTTTTGACCTTCTCTTCCATCCACGTGTCGTCGAGCTCGTTGCCGATATAGGCATCGAGGAAGTCCGACCGCTTGACCTTGTGGCGTTCCGCAAGGCGCAGCATCTGGCCGCCAAGGGCGGTCAGGCGACGGTTGAAGGCATAGAGGTTGTCGACCAGGAATTCGATCTTGGTCGCGTGGAACTGGACGCTTTCCACCTCGGCGGTGAGCTGTTCCGACAGCGCTTCGTACTTCTTTTCCTTGGCGGGCGGGAAGTTCTCGCCGCGGCCCATGACCTCGACGCGTTCGGCTTGCAGCTTTTCGAACTTGCCGAAGAGGTCGGTGATACGTGCGAAACGCTCGATGGCATCCGGCTTCAGCGCGGCTTCCATCTGGGCGAGGGACATGGTGTTGTCTTCCTCGTCGTCGTCGTCGCGGCGCTTGGACGAACCTTCGCCGTCCTCGTCGTCCTCGTCGCCGCTTTCGTCCTCGTCGTCATCCTCGTCGTCGTCGCGGATGGTCGGGCCTGCGGTTTCTTCCGAGATTTCGCCGTCGTCATCATCGTCTTCGGCGTCGTCATTGAGCTTGTCGGCCGGCGGTTCCTTAGACAGCATCGCATCGAGATCGAGAATCTCGCGAAGCTGCATTTCCTCGTTGTTGAGGGCTTCGGACCACTGGATAATGGCGTGGAAGGTGATCGGGCTCTGGCACAGGCCCATGATCATCATGTCGCGGCCGGCCTCGATGCGCTTGGCAATCGCGATTTCGCCTTCGCGGCTGAGGAGCTCCACCGCGCCCATTTCGCGCAGGTACATGCGCACCGGGTCGTCGGTACGTTCGCCTGCAGCCAGCTTCTTGGGGCCGGCCGGCTTCTTGGCCGCTTCCTTCTCTTCGCCGGAAGACGGGGCGGGTGCGATTTCCTCGACCTCGTCGTCCTGTTCGGCATCTTCGTCGTTCTCGACGATCTGCACGCCCATTTCGGACAGGGCCGACTGGATGTCCTCGATCTGGTCGGAACTCATCTCGCCCTGCGGCAGCGCGTCGTTGAGCTCGTCGTAAGTGACGTAACCCTTCTTCTTCGCTTTCGAGAGCAGCTTCTTCACCGAAGCTTCGTTGAGATCGATCAGCGGAGCGTCATCCTTGTCGCCCGACTTGGTCTTGGTGGCCATAAAGAGCAATCAGTCCGTACTATCGCCGCTTGCAGGCCCGGTATCCTGCGCGGCTTCTGAATCTTTCGTAACCGCCGAAGCGGCCTTGCGGCTTGCCATTTGCCCGAGTCGCGCCTCGAATTCCAGCTTTCGCTTCAGCAGGCGCTGCTGCTCGGCGAAAGCCCCTTCGGGATCGCTCTCGAATCGTGCGGTCGCAGCAGCGAGCGCGGCTTCGAGTGCCGGCCTTTCGACCAGCAGTGACACGGCTTCGGCCAAGTCCTCGCGCGCATCACCTGGGTCGGTGCCTTCATCGAGAAAGGCGAATAATCGGGTTTCCGGTGGGGCAGGTAGGCCGTCTGGTAGCGATATGGGCGATCCGGCCCGCGAATCAAGCGTTTCGGCAGCAGCTAGCAGCGAATCTATCGCCGGTCCGACATTTCGGTCACTCTGGGCAACGCGGGCAAGGGCAGCTTCATGCCGCGCAATTTCGCCGGGATGGCGCAGCAGGCCGTGGATGACGGCACTAGCCAGCCGGTCGCGCGAGCCGCCTTCGATGGCCCGCTTGAGGCGCTGTTCCGCCTCGCGTGAAAGCTGGGGAGAAACGGCCGGAAACCCGCCCTTCTTCCATTCGCCGCGCGGCTTGAACTCGCGCTGGGGGCGCGGCGGGAAGGCGAAATCGGAAAACCGCTGGGTCAACTCTCGCTTGTAGAGCGCCCTGATGTCGGGGTGCTGGATCGCCTCGACATTGTGCATCAGCCGCGCCTTCAGTCCGGCCTTTTCTTCGGGCGAGGTAAGCGGGGCGGCGGCTTTCTCGAACTCCCACAGCGTGTCGAGCAGGCTGGCAGGTCGGGCCAGTAGCTCCTCGATCGCACCGACGCCGCTTTCCCGGATGAGGTCGTCGGGATCCATGCCTGCGGGCAGGCGCACGATGGACAGCGAGTGGCCGGGGCGCAGCATCGGGAGTGCCCGTTCGATGGCGCGCATGGCAGCCCGCTGCCCGGCATTGTCGCCGTCGAAGCACAGAATGGGACGTTCGACCTGTCGCCAGAGCAGTTCGATTTGGTTCTCGGTCAGCGCGGTCCCGAGCGGAGCCACGGCTTCGCGGATGCCGGCATTGGCAAGCGCGATCGCGTCCATGTATCCTTCGACGACGATTATCCGGCCCGATTGCCGCGCGGCAGGCGCGGCGCGGTGGAGATTGTAGAGCGTGCGCCCTTTGTCGAAGAGCGGGGTGTCGGGCGAGTTCAAGTATTTCGGTGCGTTGGGATTGCTGTCGCCATCGAGGATGCGTCCGCCGAATGCGATTACGCGCCCGCGCGCATCGTGGATGGGGAGCATCAGGCGGCCGCGGAACCTGTCGTAAGGTTCCTTGTCCTCGACCGTGATGCGCATTCCGGCCTCGATCAGCATCGGTTCTTCGAAGCGCGACAGGGCGGATTTCAGCGCCTGACGATCTTCCGGCGCGTAGCCGAAGCCGAATTCGCGCACCGTTGCGTCCGAGAAACCACGACGCGAGAGGTAGGAGCGTGCACGCGCACCGTCCGCGCCCCTCAAATTGCCTTCGAACCATTCCTGCGCAGCAGCGGTCACGTCATGGAGGCTGGCGCGCTTTTCCGCGCGGCGGGCGGCCTGCGGGTCAGGGGCGGGCACTTCCATGCCTGCCTCTGCCGCCAGTTCCTTCACCGCATCCATGAACGGCATGCCGCGCTGGTCGGTCAGCCAGCGGATGGCATCGCCATGCGCCTCGCAGCCGAAGCAATGGTAGAAGCCCTTCTCGTCATTGACGTAGAAGCTCGGCGTCTTCTCGTTGTGGAACGGGCAACAGGCCTTGAACTCGCGCCCCGCCTTGGTCAGCCGGATGGTGCGACCGATTACTGCGGACAGGGTAGTCCGCATGCGCAATTCGTCCAGCCATTGGGGTGAGAGGGCCATGGCCTCTCCCTATCGCGTGAGGGGGCGGACCGCTAGTTGGCGGGCTTGGCGCTTGCCGCTTTTTTCTCGGCCGGGAAGGGGCCGCGCGCGACCGCCTGGTTGCCTTCCACTTCCAGCAGGTAGGCATCGGCAGGACCGTCGGGCGCCAGCGTCGACTGCCACCAAAAGGTGAGCGTCGTGCCGGGCTTCCAGCCACTGCCGTCGACCACGCGCCAGATCAGCTGGCCGTCGTCGCTGGTGATCGAGATGGCATCCTCGCTGCCGAGCGTCGCCTGAGCCTGCGCCTTGGCATAGCCGACCGCCGCGTTGAAGCCGTGGGCCTTGGCCGTGGTGCGGAACAGGGTCGGCGGGCTTTCGACGACTTCCGGACCTTCGCTGGGGGCGGCTTCCGGCTCGTCAGCAGTCGCTTCGGCCAGCGTCACGCTGTGGACGTAGGTGTAGACGGTCCCTTCCGGCATCTTGCCCGGAATGCATTCCGTCGTGCCTTCGGGGCAGGCGACGAAGCTGACCATCGTGCCGATCTGGCGGTTTCCGGCACTCAGGACCGTTTCGACCTCCGGACCCTGTGGCCCGACGATCTTCGCGCCGAGCAACGAGAGATCGAGATCGGCGCCAACCAGCGTGCGCGGCTGCGCAGGCGTCGGCGTGGGGGAGGGGGCGGGTTCCGGTTCGCTCGTCCCGCAGGCCGCCAGCGCGAAAGGCGCGGCGAGGAGCAGAAGGCGCTTCACGAAAGCGCTTCCTTCACCAGGCCGCTGGCCTTGGTCATGTCGAGCGTCGCGCCGTGGCGGGCCTTCAGTTCCCCCATCACGCGGCCCATGTCTTTCATGCCGTCGGCACCGAGGTCGGCCTTGATCTGCGCGATCGCGGCGCGGGTTTCGTCCTCGCTCAGCTGCTTCGGCAGGAATTCCTCGATCACGGCCAGTTCGGCCTTTTCCTTGTCGGCCAGTTCCTGCCGGCCGCCGCTTTCGTACATTTCGATCGATTCGCGGCGCTGCTTGGCCATCTTCATCAGCACGTCGGTGACGAGGTCATCGTCTTCCGGCTTCTTGTCCGAAGTGCGCAGTTCGATGTCGCGATCCTTGATCTTCGCCGCGATCAGGCGCAGCGCGGCGGTGCGGTCCTTGTCCTTGGCCTTCATGGCGGTGACGGTTTCGGACTGGATCTTCTCGCGGAGCATGAGGCCTCTTCGCTCTAAATGTGTGGATGGTTCGGGCCCCATGTAAGGCAAGCTGCCACAAAGCCAAGTCTTGTGCTTGACGGGACTCGCTCACGTCCCTAGCGGCTGGGACTTAGCACACATCGCCGGAAACCCCTGACTCGGAGAGCCCAATGGCCCTGTCCGCATTCTCGCACGCGCAACCCAAAGGCGCGACGGGAGTCCTCGTCCTCGCGGACGGTACCTGCATCTGGGGCAAAGGCTTCGGTTCCACCGGTTCTGCGGTGGGCGAAGTCTGCTTCAACACCGCAATGACCGGCTACCAGGAGGTGATGACCGATCCCTCCTACGACAGCCAGTTCGTCACCTTCACCTTCCCGCATATCGGCAATGTCGGCGCGAACGAGGAAGATCACGAGAGCCGCGGGCTCGGCGCGGTCGGCTGCATCGTGCGGCAGGAAGTGACCCCGCATTCGAATTTCCGCGCGCAAAGCGAATTCGTCGACTGGATGCGCGAACACGGCAAGATCGGCCTGTCGGGTGTCGACACCCGCGCGCTGACCCGCCGTATCCGCCTGCTGGGCGCTCCCAATGCGGTCATCGCGCACAATCCGCGCGGCCAGTTCGACATGAAAGCGCTGAAGCAGCAGGCGGCCGAATGGTCGGGCCTCGAAGGGCTGGACCTCGTGCCCGCCGTGACGCGCGCCGAACAGGAAGACTGGCGCGGCGGCCACTGGCAGCTCGGCTTCGGTTATACCGAGGGTAGGGCAGACAAGCCCCATGTCGTGGCGATCGACTATGGCGCGAAGGACAATATCTTCCGCAACCTCGTTAAGGCCGGCGCCAAGGTGACTGTGGTCCCTGCGCGCACCACGCTGGAGCAGGTTCTCTCGCTGAAGCCCGATGGCGTGTTCCTGTCCAACGGTCCGGGCGATCCGGCGGCGACCGGCCAGTATGCCGTGCCCGTGATCAAGGGGCTGCTGGATGCGGACATCCCGCTGTTCGGCATCTGCCTCGGCCACCAGATGCTCGGCCTCGCCGCCGGCGCGAAGACCGCCAAGATGTTCCAGGGCCACCGCGGCGCCAACCACCCCGTCCAGCGTGTCGGCAGCGAGTGGGGAGCGAGCGAAGGCCTCGTCGAGATCACCAGCATGAACCACGGCTTCGCGGTCGATGCCGATACGCTGCCCGACACGGTGGAGCAGACGCACGTCTCGCTGTTCGACGGCACCAATTGCGGGATTTCGATCAAGGGCAAGAAGGCTTTCGGTGTGCAATACCACCCCGAGGCAAGCCCCGGCCCGCAGGACAGTTTCTACCTCTTTGAAAAATTCGTGGGAATGCTCGCGTAATGCCCAAAAGAACCGACATCTCCTCGATCCTCGTCATTGGCGCCGGTCCGATCATCATCGGCCAGGCGTGCGAGTTCGATTATTCCGGCACGCAGGCGATCAAGGCGCTGAAGGAAGAGGGCTACCGGGTCATCCTGGTGAACTCCAATCCCGCCACGATCATGACCGACCCGGAAATGGCCGACGCCACCTATGTCGAGCCGATCACGCCGGAAATCGTCGCCAAGATCATCGAGAAGGAACGTCCCGACGCGGTGCTGCCGACGATGGGCGGGCAGACGGCGCTTAACTGCGCGCTCGACCTTGCGAACATGGGCGTGCTCGAGAAGTTCGGCGTCCAGATGATCGGCGCCAATGCCGATGCCATCGACAAGGCCGAGAACCGCCAGCGTTTCCGCGAGGCGATGGACAAGATCGGCCTCGAAAGCGCGCGCAGCGGCGTCGCGAACACGGTGGACCAGGCCTATGCGGTGCTGGAGCGCACCGGCTTGCCCGCGATCATCCGTCCCAGCTTCACGCTTGGCGGCACGGGCGGCGGTATCGCCTACAACAAGGCCGAGTTCGAGCGCATCGTGCGCGAAGGTCTCGACGCATCGCCCACAACCGAAGTCCTGATCGAGGAATCGCTCCTCGGCTGGAAGGAATTCGAGATGGAGGTGGTGCGCGATCGCAAGGACAACGCGATCATCATCTGCTCGATCGAGAATGTCGATCCGATGGGCGTCCACACGGGCGATTCCATTACTGTCGCGCCGGCGCTGACGCTGACCGACAAGGAATACCAGATCATGCGCACCGCCAGCATCGAGGTGCTGCGCGAAATCGGTGTAGAAACAGGTGGTTCGAACGTACAGTTCGCAGTCAATCCGAAGGATGGCCGCCTGATCGTGATCGAGATGAACCCGCGCGTCTCGCGTTCGTCGGCACTTGCATCGAAGGCCACCGGCTTTCCGATTGCGCGCGTCGCGGCGAAGCTGGCCGTGGGTTACACGCTCGACGAGATCCAGAACGAGATCACGGGTGCAACGCCTGCCAGTTTCGAGCCGACGATCGACTATGTCGTGACCAAGATCCCGCGCTTCGCCTTCGAGAAGTTCAAGGGTTCGAAGAACGAGCTGTCCACCGCGATGAAGTCGGTGGGCGAGGTCATGGCCATCGGCCGATGCTTCCAGGAAAGCATGCAGAAGGCTTTGCGCGGCCTCGAAACGGGCCTCGACGGGTTCAACCGCGTACAGGAACTCGAAGGCGTCAGCCGCGAGACGATCACCGCGGCGCTCAGCCAGCGTACGCCTGACCGCATCCTCAAGATCGCGCAGGCTTTCCGCGAGGATTTCACGGTCGAGGAAGTCGCCCAGGTCACCGGTTTCGACCCGTGGTTCCTGCGCCAGATCGAAGCCATCATCTACGAAGAAAAGATGCTTGGCCACAACGGCCTGCCGCGCGATGCCGCCGAAATGCGCCGCCTGAAAGCCATGGGCTTTTCCGACAAGCGCCTCGCCACGCTGGCGGTCCGTTCGGTCGGTGTGGCCGGCGGTCTTGCCGAAACGCAGGCCAAGCGTTCGGGCCTGCTGCACGACGCGCTGCGCGCCATGGCCGGTGCGACCAGCGAACAGGAAGTGCGCAAGCTGCGCCACAAGCTGGGCGTTTATCCGGTCTTCAAGCGCATCGACAGCTGCGCTGCCGAGTTCGAGGCGATCACGCCCTACATGTACTCGACCTACGAAGCGCCCAGCTTCGGCGAGCCCGAGGACGAGGCCGATCCGTCCGACCGCAAGAAGATCGTCATTCTCGGCGGCGGCCCGAACCGCATCGGGCAGGGCATCGAGTTCGACTATTGCTGTGTCCACGCCTGCTTCGCGCTGGCCGAGGCCGGCTATGAGACCATCATGGTCAACTGCAACCCGGAGACGGTTTCGACCGACTACGACACTTCGGACCGTCTCTATTTCGAGCCGCTGACCGAAGAGGACGTGCTGGAAATCCTGCGCGTCGAGATGTCGAAGGGCGACCTTGTCGGCGTCATCGTGCAGTTCGGCGGGCAGACCCCGCTCAAGCTTGCCGCCGCGCTGGAGCGTGAAGGCATTCCGATCCTCGGCACTTCGCCCGATGCGATCGACCTTGCCGAAGACCGTGAACGCTTTGCCAAGCTGGTCAACAAGCTCGACCTCATGCAGCCGGAAAACGGCATCGCCAAGAGCCGTGACGAAGCGGCCGCCGTCGCCGCGCGGATCGGCTATCCGGTGCTGCTGCGCCCCAGCTACGTGCTGGGCGGGCGTGCGATGGAGATCGTCGACAGCCTCGCGCAGCTCGACGACTACATCAACACCGCGGTGAACGTGTCGGGCGACAGCCCGGTGCTGGTCGACCAGTACCTGCGCGATGCGGTCGAGTGCGACGTCGACGTGATTTCCGATGGCGAGGAAGTCCGCATCGCCGGTGTCATGCAGCACATCGAGGAAGCCGGCGTCCACTCGGGCGACAGCGCCTGTACCCTGCCGCCCTACAGCCTGCCGCAGGACATCATCGACGAGATGGAACGCCAGGCGACCGAGCTTGCCCGTGCGCTCGACGTGCGCGGCCTGATGAACGTGCAGTTCGCGGTGAAGGATGGCGAGGTCTACCTGATCGAGGTCAACCCGCGCGCCAGTCGCACCGTGCCTTTCGTGGCGAAGGCGATCGGTCGTCCCGTCGCCAAGGTCGCCGCGCGCGTTATGGCGGGCGAGAAGCTGTCGCATTTCGAGCCGTTCAACCTGAAGCCGAACCACATGGCGGTGAAGGAAGCCGTGTTCCCGTTTAGCCGTTTCCCGGGGTCCGACCCTGTGCTTTCGCCCGAAATGAAGAGCACCGGCGAAGTCATGGGTATCGACCGCGATTTTCCCGCCGCTTTCCTCAAGTCCCAGTTGGGCGCGGGCATGAAGCTGCCGCAGGGTGGTACGCTGTTCGTCTCGGTCAAGGACAGCGACAAGGAGGTCATACTGCCTGCAGTCGAAACGCTGCTGGCGAAGGGCTTCCGCGTCATCGCCACCGGCGGCACGCAGCGCTTCCTGTCGGGCAAGGGCTTGGCGGTCGAGCTGGTCAACAAGGTTGCTGAAGGCCGCCCCCACATCGTCGATGCCATTATCGACGGCGATGTGCACCTGATCTTCAATACGACCGAGGGGTGGCAGTCGCTGCTCGACAGCCAGTCGATCCGTGTGGCCGCGCTGGAAAAGAAGCTGCCGTACTATACCACCGCGGCCGCCAGCCTTGCCGCCGCACGCGCGATTGCCGAGGTTTCTACCGAGCAGCTTGAAGTGCGTTCATTGCAAGACTATTATAGCTGACCAGAACACACGGCGTATCTCCCACACATCCGAGCGACCGAGGCTCCGCTAACCTTGCGGACCGGGCTCGAATTGTCCCGGGAGATTGCGCGAGCAGGAAGGAATTGGGGTTCGATGGACAAGGTGCCGATGCTGGCCGAGGGCTATGAAAAGCTCACTGCCGACCTGAAGGTGCTGCGGGCGGAGCGTCCGAAGATCGTCGATGCGATCGAGGAAGCGCGTGCGCATGGCGACCTTTCGGAAAACGCCGAATACCACGCCGCCAAGGAACGCCAGGGCCAGGTAGAGGCCATGATCGGCGATCTGGAAGACAAGATCAGCCGTGCGCAGATCATCGATCCGACCACGCTTTCGGGCGACAAGGTCGTCTTCGGTGCGACAGTCACGCTGCTCGACGAAAACGACAAGCCGGTGAAGTACCAGATCGTCGGCCAGACCGAAGCGGACGCTTCGAAGGGGCGGATTTCCTACACCTCGCCGATCGCACGCGCGCTGATCGGCAAGCAGGTCGATGACGAAGTCGAAGTGACCGTCCCTTCGGGCGACAAGTTCTACCTCGTCGAAAAGATCGAATTCATCTGATTGCAGCGCCGGGCCATAGGCCCGAACGTCAATCGACGGTCTTTTCCATCGCCCAGTTGTGGATCGGCACGCCGTCGATCTCGAACTCGCGCTTTTCGGTGGCGACGTAACCGGCTTCCTCGAACGAGGGGCGGGCGAGGTCGCTCGCCTCGGTGTACAGCCGTTTGATCCCGTGGTGCCGCGCATAGAGCGAGGCAGTCGCCAGCAGGTTCAGTGCCAGACCTTTGCGCGTGTGCGCGGGGTGGTTGTAGAGGTGGTCGAGATGGCCGTCCGGCTCGAGCAGGGCATAAGCGACCGGCTCGTCGTCCTCTCCGGCAGCAACGAAGATGGTCGCGCCATTGGCGACCCGTTCGCGGTAGAGCGCGGCGCCCGGGTGACGGGCAAGCCACGCTTCTACCTGGTCGTTCGAATAGGCTTCCGGCCCGATCCCGCGGATCGCCGCCCGGCAAACGTCCGCCAGCCCCTCGGCATCGGAATCCTGATAGGGGCGGATGGAGTAGGCCAAGGCCGGTATCAGGCTTCGGGATCGAGCAGCTTGTGCAGGTGGACAATGACGTATTTCATTTCCGCATCGTCGACCGTGCGCTGGGCATTGCCGCGCCAGGCGCTTTCGGCATCGTCGTAGCTGGAATAGACGCCGGCGACGTGGATGCTTTCGGGGTCGGCAAAGGTCATGCTGCGCGGGTCGGTCACGCGGCCGCCCATCACCAGATAGAGCGTCTGCTTGCTCTCTTTTTCTTCCATGGTTCGTTCTTTTTTCCGAATTGGGGAGGAGATTTGCCCTGCCCATAGCGAAAGCGGCGCGACAGGCAAACCCGTCGCGCCGCTCTAGAGCCTAGCTATTACGTATGAGTTAGCGGCTGATGCGTGCCTTCAGGTCACGCGCCGTACGCGAGGACTTGCGGCTTACCTTGCGGCTGCCCGAGGCGATGGCATCGCCGATGGTGTCGAGGCGATAACCGGCATCGCGTTTCAACCGCCGGGCCTGCGTTCCGGCAGCGTCGGAATAATCCTCGAACTTGTCGCCAGCACCTTCGATCATCGAGAGGCCATATGCGATCGCAGCTTCGGCGGCGTAGGCTGCCAGCGAGCCGCCGCGGCGACCGAGCGCGCGACCGCGGCGCGTCATAGCGCCAATGGCGAGGCCGACGGCGACGGCACCTGCCACGGTAGCTATCGGGTGCTTCTTCGCGAAGTCGACTGCGCTGTCCGCAACATCCTTCGCCTGGTCGGCGAACGAACGCTCGCTGTTGCGACGTTCACCTGCAGCGATGCGGGCGCGAAGCTGTTCGCGCTTTTCGGCATCGCTGAGCTGGCTGTCGGCGCTGATGGGGGTGACGTTGTTGGTGGCCTTGTCTGCCATGGGGTTTCTCCGAAATCTGGTGTGCATCGAACCAACGGTTCAGCCTGCGGGGCCGTTCCGTCTATTCGTCGTCTTCGAGGGACTCTTCGTCCTCTTCTTCCTCGCCAAGCCCGAGCAAGGACAGCAGCGGGTTGCGCGCGAACCACACGATGACGGCAGCGAGCAGGGCGGCGAGGGCGCCCTTGTTGTTTTCAGCGACATCGACCGCTTCTTCGTAGACGTCGATCGCCCCTTCACGAACGCGGTCGAAGGCGCGTTCTCCCAGCGACTTCTGGTTGAAGCCGACCTTCAGGTTCTCGATATCGGCTTCAACGAGCGCGCGCGCGGAATCGCGCAGGTGGCGGTCGGCCAACATCCGGGTCTTGCGATCACTCATCGCCATTGTCCGAAAATGCATCGCGGATTTCATCAAGGCGGGTCTTCAGCAGGCTGAGGAACAACAGCCCGAGTCCGATCAGCGCGGCGGTCACGATAGCGGTGGCAATCCACGGCCCGACCAGCGGTACCAGCGCGATAACGAGACCTACCGTCATGGCAATCAGTGCGAGGTGCAAGACGCCAAAGGCGCCAAGCCCGAAAGCAATGGCGCCCTTGAAACGGTTTGCGGCAAAGCCCGCACGGCTCTTCTGGTAGGCCATTTCGGCCTCGGCATAGGTCCTGCCGTCTTCGAGCAGGGCCATGATGTCGTCCGTCAGCGACGGACCGTGCGGTTCCTGGTCGTCCTCATCAGGCTCGTAACTGTCGGGCAGGTCGACCGGCCCGTTGTACGGCGCTTCATCGCGCTCTTGTTCTTCCAGCATCGAGCCCCCTCTTGTCACTGATCAGCGACGGAAGAGGCGAGAAAGCATGAAACCGGCAGCGGCTGCAATACCGATGGCCAGTCCCGGGCTCTTGCGGACGAATTGGCGGCCGTCCTCGACGAGGTCGTCGACGCTCTTGTCGTCGAGCTTGCCGGCGTAGTCGTCGAGCGACTTGGACGCGGTGCGGGCGTACTCGCCGTACTTCGAGCCAAGCTTCTCATCGACCTGGTAGGCATTGTCGCTAATCGTGCGGCTGAGGGCACGCAGGCCCTCGCTGGTCTTCACCTTGCCTTCGGTGGCGAGTTCCTTGCCCTTGACGCGGGCTTCGGTGCCGTAGGTCTTGGCTTCGGCGACCCAGTCTTCGCCCTTGCCCTTGGCCTGGCCGCGGTAGGCGGCGGCGCGTTCCTTGCCTTCGGCGCGAAGTGCGGCGGCACCGGCCTTGGCTTCTTCGAGAGCGGCGTTGAACCGGCTCTTCGCTTCGGCGCGGTGCGCGGTACCGGAGGTGGTGTCGTTGTTATCGGTGGCGGTGTTGGTCACGGGCGCCTTCTCCTTTGCTGCACCCTTCTTGGCTACCGTTTTCACGGGCTTCTTCCGGGTGGTTGATTTCTGCTGTGCGGTGGTGGTTCGTTTCTTCGAACCGGTCGTCTTCTTGTCTGCGGCCATCAGCCTGTCCTTCCCGTCAAATACCTATTCATCCCGGGTATCAGGCATGACCCGGCTTTCCTTTTTGCAACGCGGCTTGCACCGACATGTTCCGGCGCATAGAGCGCTGCCCGCAGACCCAATCTAGTGGTGTCCTACGCTATTACAACACCCTGCCGAGGAGTTCGTTCCAAATGACCGCGATCATCGACATCCACGCCCGCGAAATTCTCGACAGCCGTGGCAATCCGACTGTCGAAGTCGACGTGCTCCTCGAAGACGGCAGCTTCGGCCGCGCCGCAGTGCCGTCGGGTGCCTCGACCGGTGCGCACGAGGCGGTCGAACTGCGCGACGGCGACAAGTCCCGCTATCTCGGCAAGGGCGTGCTGAAGGCGGTCGATGCGACCAATGGCGAAATCCGCGACCTGCTGATCGGCAACTTCGATGCCGAGGACCAGCGCGACATCGACCTTGCCATGATCGCGCTCGACGATACGGCGAACAAGGGCCGCCTTGGCGCAAACGCAATCCTCGGCACGAGCATGGCAGTTGCCAAGGCGGCGGCCAATGCCCGCGGCCTGCCGCTTTATTCTTATATCGGCGGTGTTTCGGCCCATGTCCTGCCGGTGCCGATGATGAACATCATCAACGGCGGCGAGCATGCCGACAACCCGATCGACATCCAGGAATTCATGGTCATGCCGGTGGGCGCCGACAGCCTTGCCGAGGCTGTGCGCTGGGGTGCCGAGATCTTCCACACGCTGAAAAAGAACCTGTCGCAGAAGGGTCTCGCCACGGCAGTCGGCGACGAGGGCGGTTTCGCGCCCGATCTTGCCAGCACGCGCGATGCGCTCGACTTCATCATGGGTTCGATCGAGCAGGCCGGTTTCACGCCCGGTGACGATGTCGTGCTGGCGCTGGACTGTGCCTCGACCGAATTCTTCAAGGACGGCAAATACCTGATCTCGGGCGAGAACCTGTCGCTTTCGGGTGACGAAATGGCCGCCTATCTCGCCAAGCTGTGTGCTGACTACCCGATCCGCTCGATCGAGGACGGCATGGGCGAAGACGACTTCGCGGGCTGGAAGGCGCTGACCGACCTGATCGGCGACAAGGTCCAGCTGGTTGGCGACGATCTCTTCGTCACCAACCCCCGCCGCCTTGTCGACGGCATCGAGCAGGGCCTTGCCAATTCGCTGCTGGTGAAGGTCAACCAGATCGGCACGCTGACCGAAACGCTCGATGCCGTGAGCATTGCGAACCGTGCCGGCTACACCGCGGTCATGTCGCACCGTTCGGGCGAGACCGAAGACGCGACCATCGCCGATCTCGCCGTTGCGACCAATTGCGGGCAGATCAAGACCGGCTCGCTCGCGCGTTCGGACCGGCTTGCCAAGTACAACCAGCTCATCCGTATCGAGGAAGAACTGGGCGACAGCGCAGTCTACGCAGGGCGCGGCTGCTTCGGCTGACCGGACCGGCGCGGCGCGCTGGCGCTGCGCAAGTCCTCTATCGCGTGATCGACGCGCCTCGCTGCCTGCTGGCAGCCGAGCGCGTCGAGCCGCACCAGGCAATCTTCCAGCTTCGCGATAACGTCGGCAATTTCGTCTTGGCGATCGGCGCGGCTCATTCTGTCCGCAACCGATAACGCGCTTCGATTGCCATGTTCTTTTCCGGTGGCTAGCCTTCTCTACCTAGGGGAGAGGAAGGAATTGCATGGGAGAATTCCCGGTCCATCCGGATGAAGTGACGGCGCCATGGCTGTCCGCGATGCTCGGTTCGGAGATAACCGGTGTCTCGTGGAAGCCCATCGGCACTGGACAGGTAGGCGACAGCGTTCGCTTCACGCTGCAAGGGCCCGAGGTTGGTGCGTCGACCCCTGCGACACTGGCGGGCAAGTTCCCCGCAGCCGATGCCACCAGCCGCGAAACCGCCGCGATGTTCGGGCTCTATCGCAAGGAAGTGCTGTTCTACCGCGATGTCGCACCCCAGCTCGATGTCCGCGTGCCGCAAGTCCACTTTGCCGCCACCTGCGAGGAAGGCCACCGGTTCTGCCTGATTTTCGAGGATCTCGGTCCTGCGCGGCAAGGAGACCAGATCGCCGGTTGCACGCTTGACGATGCACGCGCGGCAATTCGCCAGGCCGCAGCAATCCACGCGCCCAGTTGGGGCAAGGCTTCGATAATCGAGGCCGAATGGATCGTCCCTTCGCCCGCCGTCGCCGAGCGCGTGGCTTTGATGTACCCGCATGCACAAGCCATCTTCCGCGAGAGGTACAAGGACACCCTGGAGCCCGAGTTCATGACCGTGTGCGAGGAGTTCGCCGAGGTTTACGGCTCGCAAATACACCAGGAGCATCGGCACCAGTGCCTGATCCACGGTGACTTCCGCCTCGATAACATGCTTTTCGATATCCGCGGTGGGGCTGAACCCGTAGCCATTCTCGACTGGCAAACCGTAGCACCCGGCATGGCCATGACGGACATCGGCTATTTCCTGGGCTGCGGTATCGGTCCTCTCGGGCTCGCCCATGAGGACGAACTGCTCGATCTCTATCTGGCGGAAATGGAGAGGCGCGGGGTGTCGCTTACCCGTGCAGGTATCCACGGCGATTACCGCAGAGGCATTCTGCACGGCCTGTCGACCGCTGTTTTCAGCGCCGCTTTCGTCGAACGGACCGAGCGCGGCGACGCAAATTTCCTGTCGATGGCCCGCGGGGCCTGTGCGCTGGCCCTGAAGCATGACAGTATCGGCGCTATGAAGGAGGCACACTGATGGTCCTTTCACGCGGGGACGAGTTTCCGGTCCACCAGACACCGGAACCGATCGCCTATTCCGGCACCGACCGGAATTTCTACGACCGCTATTTCTTCAACGGCTATGCGCCCGACGGCAGCGGCTTCTTCGCCTGCGCCTTCGGCATCTATCCGCACCTCGATATCGTGGATGCCCATTTCAGCTTCATCCGCGGCGACGTGCAGTACTGCATCCATGCCAGTGCCGAGATGCAGATGGAACGCATGGCGCTGCGCTGCGGCCCCATTTCGATCGAGGTGGTCGAGCCGCTCCACGCGTTGAAGGTCACGGTCGAGGAAACCGACGGAATCTCCGCAGAATTCACTTTCACCGGTCGCGCCTTCCCGATCGAGGAGCCGCGTTTCATCCGCCGCCTCGGCCCGCGTGCTTTCATGGATTACACGCGCATGACCCAGAACGGTCACTGCCGGGGCTGGATATCCCTCGATGGAGAACGCCACGCGATTGCGGAAGGAACCGCCGGAACGCGCGACCGCAGCTGGGGCATCCGTCCAGTTGGCCAGCGTGACCCACAGGCCATCCCCGGGCACGACCTGTCGGGGTTCTTCTGGCAATGGACGCCGGTCAACTTCGGTGACGGCAGCCTGTTCTTCCACGTCAACAACGACGAGATGGGCGACGCCTGGAACACGCGCGCTGCCTGGGCGCCAGACGGGGCAGATGCGCAGGATATCGCGGAAGGACACGGCAGCATGCGCACGCGCCTGACGGCGGGCACGCGTTGGCCATCGGGCGGGACCCTGTCGCTCGCGCTGAAGGGCGCGCCGGAGCAGGTGAGCTTCGAACCGCTGGGCCGGTTCCAGATGCGCGGCCTCGGCTACACCCATCCGGTATGGGGACACGGTATGCACCACGGGCCGCTGCGTGTGGAGCGGGAGGACATCGACCTTGCTGCCCTCGATCCGCTTTCGCCGGAAAACCTCCACGTCCAGATACCGGTGCGCGTGACCGGCAGCGACGGGCGTGAAGGGATCGGTGTCTTCGAACAGCTTATCCTGGGGCCTTTCGCGCCCCTGGGGCTCAGCAGTTTTCTCGACGGGGCGGACTAGGCCCCGAAGCGGGACTGGAGGTCGAGCAGGGCTAGCGCAGCCTTGGCCGCTTCGCCGCCCTTGTCCTTCTGCTTCGGATCGGCGCGGACGATGGCCTGTTCCTCATTCTCGACAGTCAGGATGCCATTGCCGATGGCGATGCCGTCCATGGTCAGCGCCATGATGCCGCGCGCGCTTTCGCCGGCGACGATCTCGAAGTGATAGGTTTCGCCGCGAATGACGACGCCGATGGCAACGAAGCCGTCGTAGCGGCCGCGTTCTGCTGCCATGGCAATCGCACCGGGCACTTCGAGCGCGCCGGGCACGGTCAGTACATCGACGCTATGGCCTTCGGCTTCCAGTGCGGCGCGGGCGCCGGCAACCAGCATGTCGTTCAAGTGGTCGTAGAAGCGCGCTTCGACGATGAGGAAGTTTGCCATGCGTGGTTACTCCGGAATGGGAAGGTGATCGACGATGTTGAGGCCGTAGCCTTCGATCGCGACGACATTGGGCTGTGAATTGCTGAGCAGGATCATGTCCTCGACACCCAGGTCGGCAAGGATCTGCGAACCGATGCCGACGTTACGCTGGGCCTCGCTCTCGCCATAGCCGGTGGCCGGGCGGCCGGTGATGATGACGATCACGCCCGAACCGTGTTCACCCACCGCCTGCATCGCGCGCTGGAGGGTGCGCTTGCGGGGGCCGGGCTTGCCCAGCACATCGTCGAAGATGGAGATCGGGTGGACGCGGGTGAGGGTGGGCTGGCCTTCCTTCACCTCGCCCTTCTGGAGGACGTAGCTTTCGCTGCCGTCGACCTTGTTGCGGTAGGTCATCATCCGCCAGGTGCCGCCGTAGTCGGATTCGAAGCTGTCTTCGGTAATCCGCTCGACCAGGTGATCGTGACGCATGCGGTATTCGATCAGGTCGCGGATGGTGCCGATCTTCATGTCGTGCTTGCGCGCGAAAACGACGAGGTCATCGAGGCGCGACATGGTCCCGTCCTCGTTCATGATCTCGCAGATGACGCCCGAAGGATTGAGGCCGGCAAGGCGCGAGATATCGACTGCAGCCTCGGTATGGCCGGCGCGCACCAGCACGCCGCCGTCGCGCGCGGCGAGGGGGAAGACATGGCCCGGGGTGACGATGTCCTCGGGCCCCTTGGTGCTGTCGATGGCGACGGAGACCGTGCGCGAACGGTCGGCGGCGCTGATGCCGGTGGTGACGCCTTCCTTGGCCTCGATCGAGGTGGTGAAGGCCGTTTGCATGCTCTCGCGATTGTCGCGGCTCATGGGCTGGAGGCCAAGCGCATCGACCCGCTTGCGGTCGAGTGCGAGGCAGATCAGGCCCCGGCCGTGGGTGGCCATGAAGTTGATGGCGTTGGGGGTCGCCATCTGGGCGGGAATGATGAGGTCGCCTTCGTTTTCGCGGTCCTCGTCGTCGACCAGGATGAACATCCGGCCGTTGCGGGCCTCGTCGATGATCTCTTCGGCCCCGACAATCACCGGCGTTTCGTCATTCGCTTCGAGGAACGCTTCGAGCTTGCTGAGCGTGTCGGCAGTGGGGTTCCAGCTGTCCTCAGCGCAATCGCGCAAGGTGTTGGCATGGAGCCCGGCAGCGCGGGCAAGCCCGGCGCGGGTCATGAGGCCTTGCGAGACGAGCGTGCGAACTTTTTCGATTGTGTTCATAGGCGGCCAGGTATCACATCAAAATGTGATAGCCAAGCACGATGTCACATCACGACATGACAGGATGCCCCCAGGAAGGGGTAACGCTTTCAAATTGTGAGGAAATGGTGGACGCACTAGGGCTCGAACCTAGGACCCGCTGATTAAGAGTCAGCTGCTCTACCAACTGAGCTATGCGTCCACTCTCGCGATCTTGCCGCGTTCCGACCCGGTGGTGCGGGTGGTCCCCGACTCGGGGGAGGCGCTCATATAGCGGGTGCTTCGCGGATTGAAAGGGCTAAAACGCACTCACGACAAAAGGCCGCGGCGAGGGGCGTTCCGGTTCCACCGATTGACCATCATCAGCACTCCGATGCAGATCATGTTGGTCATCATCGAACTGCCGCCATGGCTCACGAAAGGCAGCGGAATACCGACCACCGGCGCAAAGCCCATAACCATCATGAGATTGATGGCGACGAAGAAGAAGATTGTGGCGGTCATGCCGGCTGCGAGCAATTTGCCCAACCTGTCCGTACTTTCCCGCGCCACCTTGAAGCCCCAGCCCAGGATGAGCGCAAAGCAACCCATGACGAAAAGCCCGCCCATGAGCCCCCATTCTTCGGCCATGGTCGCGAATACGAAATCGGTATGCGGTTCCGGCAGGTAATTGAGGTGGCTCTGCGAACCTTCGTTGAAGCCCTTTCCGGTGAGGCCCCCGGAACCGATGGCGATCTTTGACTGGGTGATCTGGTACCCTTCGCCCAGCGGGTCGCTTTCCGGATCGAGGAAGGTCGTGACGCGGTCCTGCTGGTAGGGCTTCAGCGCGAAGAAGAACGCGAACGGGATGGCGGCCAGGCCCGCAGCCCCCGCCATCAGGAACCAGCGCAGTGGCAGCCCTGCGAAAAACATCACGAGTCCACCGCCAAATCCGATCGCAAGTGACGTACCGAGGTCGGGCTGCAGGAGCACGAAGGCCATGGGGAAAATGATAAGCGCGCCTGCCGGTATCAACGCGCGCCACGTCGGCACCATGCCCACCGGAAGCGTGTCGTAGAAGCGGGCGAGTGCCACGACGACAGCCGGTTTCATGAGTTCCGAGGGCTGGATGCGGATCGGTCCGACTTCGAGCCATCGCTGGCTTCCCCCACCGAGTGTACCCATGATCTCTACCGCCATCAGTAGCAGCAGGATCACGATATAGCCGGGGTAGGCGAAGAAGGTGACGAGGTCCTTGGAGAACCGCGAGATCACGATCGCCATGGTCAGGAAGATGGCAAAGCGGATGAGGTGTGATTCCGCGTAGCGCGAAAAATCGCCCGCTGCTGCCGAGGTCAGCACCAGTGCGCCGAATGCGATGAGGCCGACCAGCGGGAACAGCATCATCCACGGCTGCCGCGCGACGGGGGCGGGGACGATACTCGTCATTGTGTCGGGCCAGTTGCGGGCGCAGCCGCTGGTGACGCCGTGGGACTGGGCACCGGGGAGGGCACCGCGCTGGGAGGCGGGCTCCGTTCGCTTTCGGACGTGTCGACACGGGGCTGGACAGATTCGTTGGCGATCGTTTCGGGCTGACGTGCGGCGACGCGGGCCTCGGCCTCGACCTTGTCGAAGATTTCCTCGTCGCGGGCGGGGACCGGCTCGACTGCCTCGCCCGCTGCCATCGCATAGGCGCGGTATTTCGCATCAAGACGCTGCTGCGCTGTGCCGCCCCACTGGCTTTCGAGCGCGCGAAGGGCGTCCATGCCCTTCGCTGGATCGAACAGGAAGGTCATCACGTCGCGTGCGATCGGGTAGGCGGCACCCGAGCCGCCGCCGTGCTCGATCACGACAGCGCCGGCGTACTTCGGCTTGTCGAAGGGGGCGAAGAAAATAAAAAGGCCGTGGTCACGGTACTTCCACGGGCCGCTCTTGCCGTCCGACAGGTTGAGGCCGACGACTTGCGCAGTCCCGGTCTTGCCGGCCATCAGGATGTCGTCGAAGGGCAGGCGACCTCGCCCCGCAGTGCCGGGGCCGTTGACCACGTCGCTCATCGCCTGACGTACGTATTTCACATGCTCTTCAGGGAAATCGACCTGCTCGAAACCCTTTACCGGCGTGGTCGAAACGAGCCTTGGCTCGACATGGCGACCCGTCGCAAGGCGCGCGCTCATCACTGCCAGCTGCAGCGGGTTCGACAGCATGTACCCCTGGCCGATGGTCGCGTTCACGGTATCGAAGGCTGCCCATTCGCGCCCGTATTTCTGCATTTTCCAAGCCGGGTCCGGCACCGTGCCATAGAACTGGCTGGTTACGGGTAGCTCGAATTGCTGGCCCATGCCGCACCGCTTCGCCATCGCGGCGATCGGGTCCATGCCGATGCGCTGGGCGAAGTGGTAATAATAGACGTCGCAGGACTGGTAGATGCCCTTGGCCATGTTGACCGTGCCGTGGCCGCCGCGTTTCCAGCAGCGGAACACGCGGTTGCCGACCCTGAGGCCGCCGCCGCAGAACACGGTCTCGTCCGGGTCGAGGCCTTCCTTGAGGAACGCCATCGAGACCATCGGCTTGACGGTCGATCCGGGCGGATAGAGTCCCTTCAATACCTTGTTGCGCAGCGGCACGCGTTCATCATCGCGCAGCATCGAATATTCGACGCGGCCGATACCGGCGGAAAAACTGTTCGGATCGAAGCTGGGCATGGAGGCCATGCAAAGCAGGTCGCCAGTCTCGCAATCCATTACGACGACAGAGCCGCTTTCAAGGCCGATCCGGCGCGCGGCATAGTCCTGCAACGGACCGTCGATCGTCAGGCGAATGGGATCTCCCTGTACGTCCTCGCGGGTTTCCAGGTCACGCACGATGCGGCCCGATGCGGTCACTTCGACGCGGCGGGCGCCGGGCTGTCCGCGCAATTCCTGTTCGAACTGCTTTTCCAGCCCGTCCTTGCCGATCTTGTAGCCGGGCGTGATCAGGATGGGGTCGGGGTTCTCTTCGTATTCCTCGGCAGAGGCGGGGCCAACATAGCCGATGAGATGCCCGACGCTCGGGCCGGTCGGATAGAAACGGGAGAAACCGCGCTGCGGGACCACGCCCGGCAGGTCCGGCAGGCGCACGCTGATCGCAGCGAACTGGTCGTAATCGAGCCCGGTTGCGACCTCCACGGGCTGGAAGCCGCGCGCATCGTCGATCCGCTTGGTGATGTCGGCGACGGTGGTCGCTTCGAGGTCGAGGATATCGGCCAGCGCATCGATGGTCTTCTGCGCATCCTTCATCCGGTCGGGGATGACGTCCACGCGGAAGTCGGCACGGTTGGATGCGAGCGGCGCGCCGTTGCGATCGAGGATCCAGCCGCGCCGCGGCGGGATGAGCGACAAGTTGACCCTGTTGCTTTCCGATTCCAGCACCCAGCGCTCGTTCTCGGCAATGGCGATATAGGCCATACGGCCGGCAAGGATCGTGCCGAGCCCGCCCATTCCGGCAGCGACGACAAAGGTGCGCCGGTCAAAGGCATTGTCGAGCGTGGTCTGGCTGACGAGGTCTTTCGGACGTCCTGAAATCCCGCGTCGTTTCGAAAACAGGCCCATCAGACGCGCTTCCAGCGCCGCAACCGCAGGCGGTCGAGCCGGGCGATGAAGCGGGCGATGATCGGGAAGACGAGGATCGAGAACACGAGCTGCGGCACCAGGGCAACGAAAGACGGCAGGGTCGGCGTGGCGCCCGAAAGCATCCACCCACCCAGGATATAGGCGGCGACCAGTATACCTGCCGTGAACCAGTCCTGCCAGAATGCACGCCACGGCAGGCGCATCTCGACGAACTCGATCGCGAGCAGCGTGGCCGACCAGAACAGGATCGCGAACCCGAAGGGCTGGCCGCTGAACAGGTCGTCGAACAAGCCCAGCGGAAAACCGGCCCAGACGGGGAGGAGCCCCGGCCTCACCAGTCGCCAGCCGAGTAGCATGAGGAAGCCCAATGGCGGAACCATCGGCAGCGCCGCGGCAATCGGGAACACCGGCAGCAGCGATCCCAGCAGGATCGACAACCAGGGTACTATGTTGGCGACCAGCGGCGAATGCGAACGGTTGATGCGGCTGCCGTAGGCGTCGCTGCGGGCGCGCGGTTCCATCCGCTCCATCAGTCGCCGAGCTCCTCTTCGATGGGAGTGGTCGCACCCTGTGCGCCGTCCGGTTCGAAGATCGGTTCGATGGCGACGAAGTCGGTCGCCGCGGGATCCGACACGATGCGGGCAAGGCCGCCATCGTCGGTCAGTTCGGTCACGATCGCCACGGCAATGCCGGGCGGATAGTAGCCGCCCGCGCCGGAGGTCACGAACATGTCGCCCGGCTTCAGGGGATTGATGCCGAGGTTGATGAGCTTGATCCGCAGCAGGCTGTCGCCGCGGCCTTCCGCGAAGGCGACGACTTCATCGCCGGCACGGCGCACGGGCAGAACGCTTTCGCTGTCGGTCAGCAGCAGGACACGCGAGGAATCGCGCCCGGTTTCGAGGATGCGTCCGACGACGCCGCGCGGGGACCGGACAGGCATGCCGACGCGCACACCGTCACGCTCGCCGGCACCGAGATAGGCGAAGCGTCGCGTGCTGGCAGATGTCGAGCCGATAAGACGTGCCACGGCAACGGGCTTGCGCTCTTGGTCCTGCAGGTCGAGCAGCCCCTTGAGACGCTTGTTTTCCTGCCGGACCGCCTCGGCCTCCTTCAGCCGGATGCGGGCAAGCTCCATTTCGCGCTTGAGTTCCGCGTTCTTGGAGCCTGCACGGTAATAGCCGCGGACCGAATCCCACAGCGACTTGCTGCCGGTGCGGACCGTGGCAACTGTTTCCGTTGCAGGAGTGGCGGCGTCCTGTGCCGCACTGCGTGGGCCGCCGAAGAAAGTGGGCTGGAAGAACGACAGCGCAAGCAGCACCGCACCAATAAGCGCGCCGACCCCGGCGATGATGTAGCCGGTAAAAAGATTGTATTGCGCCCGCCGCGAATAGCCCGAGCGCCGTGTCCCGCCCGGCGCCATATCCTAAGCCTTCCTCAAGCGGTCATCAGCACGCCGCGGTAGATCGGGTCTTCCATGGCGCGGCCCGTGCCGATTGCGACGCAGGAGAGCGGATCTTCGGCGATGGTCACCGGCAGGCCGGTTTCGTCGCGAAGATATTCGTCGAGGCCCTGGATCAGCGCGCCGCCACCGGTCAGCACGATACCCTGGTCGACGATGTCGGCAGCGAGTTCGGGCGCGGTGTTTTCCAGCGCGATACGAACGCCTTCGACGATGGCGCCGATCGGTTCGCTCAGGGCTTCGGCGATGTGGCCCTGGTTGATCGTGATTTCCTTCGGCACGCCGTTGACGAGGTCGCGGCCCTTGATGGTGATCTGTTCGCCGATGCCGTCTTCCGGAGCGCGGGCGATGCCGTAGTCCTTCTTGATGCGTTCGGCCGTTGCGTCACCAATCAGCAGATTGTGGTGTCGTCGCACGTAGCTGACGATGGCTTCGTCCATCTTGTCGCCGCCGGTGCGGACCGAGGTGGTGTACGCCAGGCCGCGGAGCGACAGGACGGCGACTTCGGTGGTGCCGCCGCCAATGTCGACGACCATGCTGCCGACCGGCTCGGTCACGGGCATGTCGGCGCCGATTGCGGCAGCCATGGGTTCGAGGATCAGATAGACCTGCGAGGCACCGGCGTTCGATGCCGCGTCACGGATCGCGCGGCGTTCGACCGAGGTCGAACCCGAGGGAACGCAGATGGTGATTTCCGGATAGCGCATCAGGCTCTTGCGGCCGTTCACCTTGCGGATGAAGTGCTTGATCATTTCCTCGGCCACGTCGAGGTCGGCGATCACGCCGTCACGCAGCGGGCGGATGGCCTCGATGGAGTCGGGCGTCTTGCCCATCATCATCTTCGCATCGTCGCCAACGGCCTTCACGCGCTTCATGCCGTTGATCGTCTCGAGTGCGACCACGCTCGGCTCGTTCAGGACGATGCCCTGATCCTGGACATAGACCAGCGTATTGGCGGTCCCGAGGTCGATCGCCATGTTCTGCACGCCGAATTTGAAGATGTTGTTCCAGAAGCCCATTTTGACGCGATTTTCCATTAGAATTTGACGAGGCGAGGGGCGGTCGAAGCCGCTCGCACCTGTTCCGGGGGGAAATGGTGCGCGCTCCTTAGCGAGATTATGCGGCGAATGCCAAAAATTTCAGTGGTCCGGACGGGGATTACCCACACGTGCCGTCTCGGATTTCCGGCGATTCGTCGTTAGAGTCGGTTTTCCATGCCGACTATCCGCCGCCTGCCCGACAATCTGGTCAACCGCATCGCCGCCGGCGAGGTGGTGGAGCGGCCGTCTTCCGCGCTCAAGGAACTGGTCGAAAACGCCATCGATGCGGGCGCGACGCGCATCGCGGTCAAGCTGGTGGAGGGCGGCCTCACCAGCCTCGAAGTGACGGACGACGGGTGCGGAATGACGCCAGATGAAATGGCGCTAGCCCTCGAACGTCATGCCACATCGAAATTGCCGGACGAGGCGATCGAGCAGGTGTCGACCCTGGGGTTCAGGGGAGAGGCCTTGCCGAGCATCGCCAGCGTCGCGCGCTTCACGCTCGAGAGCCGGCCGCAGGGCGCCGAACAAGGCTGGAAACGCGTGGTCGATCACGGTGAACTGGTCGCAGAAGGACCGGCTGCCCTGCCGCCTGGCACCCGCGTCAGGGTCGAAAACCTGTTTGCGAAAATCCCCGCCCGCCGGAAATTCCTGCGCACGCCGCGAAGCGAATATGCCGCGTGCCTCGACGTGGTGAAGCGGCTCGCCATGGCCCGTCCCGATGTGGCGATCACGCTCGATCACGGTGAGCGGCGCATTCTCGGCCTGCGAGGCGGGGAAGGGCTGGCCAACCGCGTTGCGCAGGTCGTGGCGCGTGAACTCAAGGACAATGGCGTTGCGATCGATCTGGAACGCGGCACGATGCGCCTGACCGGTATCGCGGGCCTGCCGACCTACAATCGCGGCATTGCCGATCACCAGTATCTGTTCGTGAATGGCCGCCCGGTGAAGGATCGCCTGCTGACCGGCGCGGTGCGCGGTGCCTATGCCGACATGCTGGCGCGCGATCGCCATGCGGTGCTGGCGCTGTTTCTCGACATGCCGCCGGAAGAGGTCGACGTGAACGTGCACCCGGCCAAGACCGAGGTCCGTTTCCGCGATGCGCAGGGTGTTCGCGGGTTCATCGTTTCCGGGCTGCGGCAGGCGCTAGCCACGGGAGACAAGCGCAGTGCGCAGACACCCGATGCCGGCGCCATGGCGCGCTGGCAGGCCGAGCCAGTCCAGCCGGAGCCTTCGCCTGTACTACGGTCGATCTTCGAAGGTCGCGACTGGTCCGCTCCGCAGCAGCGCGTGTCGGAACCCACTACGGCTTGGCGCGCGGCGGATGGAGACGCGATGGCTGCTCCGCTCGGGCGTGCGGAAGAGGCCGCACCGGTTGCTGCGGAAGCGCGCGAGTATCCGCTCGGCATCGCGCGCGGGCAGGTCGCCAACACCTATATCGTGGCAGAGGCCAAGGACGGACTGGTGCTCGTCGACCAGCACGCGGCGCACGAACGCCTTGTCCTCGAACGATTGAAAGCGGCGGGGGCGGAAGAGGCGGTCAAACGCAGCCAGGCGCTGCTCATCCCTGAAGTGGTCGAGATGGAAGAAACCTCCTGCGACCGGCTCGAGGAAGCGGCGGACACGCTGGCCCAGCACGGGCTGGTGATCGAACGCTTCGGCCCCTCGGCCATGCTGGTGCGCAGCCTTCCGCACGCGATTGCGCGGACCGATCCGGAAAAGCTGCTGCGCGACATCGACGATGATCTGGCCCTCAATGGCGAGGCGCTGTTACTCGGCGAAAAGCTCGACCTCGTGCTCGCCACCATGGCCTGCCACGGCTCGGTCAGGGCCGGACGCACCCTCCGCGTGGACGAGATGAATGCGCTTCTGCGCGAAATGGAGCGCACGCCGCGCTCGGGCCAATGCAACCATGGGCGGCCCACGTGGGTTAAGCTCTCGATGGAAGACGTCGAAAAGCTTTTCGGGAGACATTGATGCGCTGGATTGCCCTTGGATTGGTGGCCCTGCTGGCCGCCTGCGGACCTTCGCCGCGAGAGAAGGCCGAGGCCGACAAGAAGGCCGTGGCCGAAGTGAAGGCCAACCAGGAACCCCCGCCCGAAATCCTCGTGCCGGAGCCGATTACCTTCGCCGACGTCGAAAAGGCCGACCTGTTCGGGGCGGGGTGCAATTTCCTCCCGCGTTCGCTCGACAAAGGCGGTATTGCGCTGGTTATCGCGCAGGCGGACGAAGCCTATTTCAAGCGGGACGGTGAAATCGTCCGTCTGGCATCGGACGCTGGCAGTAAGGAACTGCCTTATCTCGCCCACGCCAAATACGACGGACTGACGCACTCCATCTCGCTCGAACTGGACGAGGAAGCGGGCAAGCAGTCGGGAGACGAAACGATCGATTACCCCTCGACGCTGACCATCCGCGATGCGCAGGGCCGACCGGTCTTCACCGAGAACGGCACAACCCAGTGCGGCGCCTGACCTAGTCGGAGCCGCCCGGTTCGCGGGTGGCAATCAGGCCGTTCGAGACCATTTCCAGCACGAGTTCGTCATGTTGGTTGTAGGTCCGGATGTGGCTCTTGAAGATGCCCATTTCCGGCCGCGAGGCGCTGCGGCGCTTCTCGATGACCTCGGTCTCGCAGCGTAGCGTGTCGCCCGGGTAGACCGGTTTCTTCCAGCGTAGCTGGTCGACGCCCGGTGAGCCCAGACCGGCCGAACGTTCGGATTTCATGTTCTCGACCATCATCGCCATGGTCATGCTGCAGGTGTGCCAGCCACTGGCCGAAAGCCGCCCGAAATGGGTGGCGGCTGCCGCATCGTCATCAAGGTGGAAGGGCTGGGGATCGTACTTCCCAGCAAACTCCATCACCTCTTCGCGCGTGACCACGTAATGCCCAAAGCTGCGGGCATCTCCGACTGCGATGTCTTCGTAATACTTCATCGCCGCGAGCTCTGGATCAGACGACGGGGCGAAGCAACATCCAAAGCGCCATGAAGATCATGGCGAGGTTTTCCGTCAGCGAAACGAAGCCCAGCGGGACGTTGCTGCTGCCGCCCACGCATGCGCATTTGATGTCCCGTTTCTGGATGTAGACCGCGTGGAAAACGCTCACGGCCCCGATCGTACCGATGGTCAGGGCGACAGGGATCGACAGCCAGTTGAGCGCATGGGCCGCCATCAATGCGCCGGCACCGAATTCGAGGAACGGGTAGGCGTAGGAATATGGCACCCACCGTCGCGCTAGCAGGTCGTAGCCCAAGAACATGGAAGAGAACTTCTCCACGTCCTGCAGCTTCAGCATGGCGAGAATTACCATGGCGAAGGCAACGAACCATTCGGCCGCGCGGACGGTGAAGGGGGTTGAATAGATGAACTGGCTCACTGCCAGGGCGAGGGCGCCTGCTGCCGCAAACACTGCGAGGACCGGAATGTAACTTGTCGTTCCGGCTTCCGGCAGCGGCTTGCCGAAATGGGCGCGAAGGTCGGTGTAGCCGCCGATGCGCTTGCCATCGATGAAGGTCTGGGGCGTGGTCGCTACCCCGTGCTTCGCCTTGAACGCATCGGTTTCCTTGCGGGTGGTGAGGTGGTGATCGACCACCTCATACCCCTGCTTCTCCAGCAGCCACTTGGACTTGATACCATAGGGACAGACATGCTTGTCCATCACCATGCGATAGAGTTCGGCCTTCTTGCTCATGGCCGCCAGATATACCCCAGGGGGGTATAATTCAAGTCACGCCCTGAATTTCGGCAGGCCGCTGCTTGCATCGACTTCGGGGATGATCCGGTAGCGCGCAAGAATGAGGCTGAAGAGGCCGAAAAGCATGAGGCCGAGCGCCGTCAGGCTGAAGATGAATCCCTGCCCAGCCAGGCTCGCGACCGCGTCGCCGAGGGTCTTGATCTGCTCGGTTCCGGCGGAGGTGAAACCCGCCTTGATCAGCGACCAGCCGATGACGACGTAAACCACTGCGCGGGCCAAGAAGCCTGCCGCACCGATCTGGCGCGTATAGCTGGGTGCGCCGCCTGCGATGCGGTGCATGAAATCGCCGGTCCAGCCCTTCTTTGCCTGGTGGGCCGCGGCGACGAGCAAGGCCACGCCCAGCAGGCCGAGCACCATACCACCGAACTCGAAGGAGAGGACGCCGGACGCTGCTTCCTGTGCGCCGTCGCCCGAGCCGCCGGTCCCGCTGGTGGCGAACTTGAACGCGGAATAGGCAAGGGCGAGGTGGGCCACGCCGCTACCGGCATGGCCGATGCGCTTGCCCCATCCCTTGGCGTCGGACCCGTTGTTCTCGATATCGAAGAGGAGCGAGCAGAACCGGAAGGCCGCATAGGCGATCAGGCCGACGACCATGACCCAGAGCACCAGCGTCCCGGCGGGAAATTCCTGGATGGCGCGGAAGATGCCATTAGTCCCCTCCGCAATTTTCCCGGCGCTGGTGAGCGCGATAAGTCCGAGAACGAAATAGAGGATCGCGCGGCTGAAAAAGCCTACGCGCACCAGCCAGCTGAACTTCTCGGACTTGTCGACCATGCACTTGCTCCTGTTTGCATGGCCTAACGGTAGCAGGGCGCAAGCGTTCCTAGTCGGCAGCCTTCAGAGCCGGGGCGACCGGCGCCAGGTCGCCATCCATTGCGCTATCCTGCGGCAGGCCGAGAAGGGCGCGAAGGAGCGGGTTTACCGACACGTTCTGGAATGTGGGGAGGGTCATTCCCTGCCGGAATGCCGGGCCGTTGGCGATGAACAGGGCGGCCATTTCCGGCGCATGATTGTCATAGCCGTGATTGCCGCCGATCCGCTCGCCATCACGGCGTTCGGGGAAGATCTGCCAGCCGGTTTCGGCAAGGCAGAGATAGGCGGGAATACGCTCAGAGGTGCCGTATTGCAGGCGCGCAGGAATGTCGCCCTTGCGCCAGCACTCCATGTGCTCGTGGTCCCTGAGCAAGGCGTTTTCCAGCACGGCTTCCTTGCCCGGGATGGCATTGAAGGTGGCATAAGGGCCGGTCTCGACGAGGATGTAATGCTCGCGCGCGATCAGCGGATCGAGTTCGACCGTGCGGCTGTTTCGCGTTTCCGCCATGCCGTGATCGGACACGATGACGAGATTGGCACTCTGCCCCAGCGAGCGCAGGCCGGCGACAAGCGCGGTGATGTCCTCGTCGACATTGGCAATGGCCTCGTTGACGATTTCGCCATCGGGCCCGCCGGCATGGCCTGCCGTGTCCACCTCGTCGAAATAGAGGAACAGCAGGTCAGGGCGGATATCAGAAGGTCGGCGCAACCAGTCGATGATCGTGTTCACGCGCTGCGTCGGTGAGACGTTCTGGTCGAACGCCGTCCAGTCCTGCGGGCGAACGCCGCCCTCGATCCGGCCGTATCCGCCGGGGATCGGCGTGCCGCCCCACGCCACGGCAGAGCCGGGCCAGAACATGGCGGCCGTGCGGATGCCGGCGTTTTCGGCAGTCACCCAGACCGGCTCACGCCCGTTCCAGTAGAACGGATCGGTCGTTGCCATGGTGAACTTCTCGTCCGCCCGGCTCGGGTCGGTGAAGCCATTGGCGACGATGCCGTTGCGATCGGGGACGAAGCCGGTGACGGTCGTCCAGTGGTTGGGGAACGTCTTGCTCGGGAAGGACGGCCGCATGGAGGCCTTCACGCCACCCGCCGCTAGCGCAGACAGGGTCGGTGTCAGACCGCGGTCGAGATAATCGGGCCGGAACCCGTCAATGGAGACGAGGATGGTAACCGGCTCGCGAACCTCTGCCTGCGCGGCAGGCGTGCTCTGCACGCCGCCTGCAACGGATGCGCAGGCGGAAAGAACGCCTGCTGCGCCAAGGGCGAAAAGTTTCGCGAACCCGTTATTCATCCCGCAATCCTGTTCGTCAGACGTTGAACTTGAACAGCATCACATCGCCGTCCTTGACGAGGTATTCCTTGCCTTCCTGGCGCAGCTTGCCCGCTTCCTTGGCGCCGTTTTCACCGCCGAGCGCGACGTAGTCTTCATAGGCGATGGTTTCGGCGCGGATGAAGCCGCGTTCGAAGTCGGTGTGGATCTCGCCTGCAGCCTGCGGGGCCTTGGCGCCATCGGGGAAGGTCCAGGCGCGCGCTTCCTTGGGGCCTGCGGTGAAGAAGGTCTTGAGGCCAAGCAGCTTGTAACCTGCGCGGATCACGCGGCTGAGGCCGCTTTCCTCGAGGCCGAGTTCGGCAAGGTATTCGGCGCGGTCTTCAGCCGGCATCGCGACCAGCTCGCTTTCGATGGCGGCGGAAACCACCACAGCTTCCGCGCCTTCGGCCTTGGCTTTCTCGAAGACGAGTTCGGACAGGGCATTGCCGGTCGCAGCGTCTTCTTCAGCGACATTGCAGACATAAAGGACCGGCTTTGCGGTCAGCAGTTGCGCCTGCTCGAGCACGCGCGCTTCCTCGATATCCTTCGGTTCGGTCAGTCGCGCGGGCTTGCCGTCCCGCAGCAGGGCGAGTGCCTGTCCCAGCACGCTGACGATGAGCTTGGCTTCCTTGTCACCGGCCGTGGCGCGCTTTTCCGCATTGGGTACGCGCTTTTCGAGGCTCTCGAGGTCGGAAAGCATGAGTTCCGTCTCGACCACTTCGGCATCGGCAATGGGGTCGACCTTGTTGGCGACGTGCTGGATGTCGTCATCCTCGAAGCAGCGAAGGACGTGAACGATCGCGTCCACCTCGCGAATGTTGCCGAGGAACTGGTTGCCAAGACCTTCGCCCTTGCTCGCGCCCTTCACCAGGCCGGCGATGTCGACGAAAGCGAGTTGGGTCGGAATGATCTTCGCCGAACCCGCAATCGCCGCAATCTTGTCGAGCCGTTCGTCCGGCACGGCGACCTGGCCCACGTTCGGCTCGATCGTGCAGAAAGGATAGTTCGCGGCCTGTGCGGCCTGCGTTTCGGTCAGTGCATTGAAAAGGGTGGACTTGCCGACATTGGGCAGGCCGACGATCCCGCAACGGAAACCCATCGAAAACTCCGGAAATAGTGATATGCCGTGGCCCTTAGACGGGCAGGGCAATCATTGCCAGCTTCACGAACGCTTTAACCTTGTCTGGTAGGCATGGGGCATGATCAGGAAGACTTCACTTCTCGCGGGCGTCGCGCTCGCCCTTTCGCTGGCGGCCTGTTCGCCCGACCCCGAATCGAGTTTCGCACGGGGCCAGGAGGCGTTTGCAGAGCATGATTTCCGCGCCGCGCGCGTGGCGCTGATCGCTGGCCTGCGCGAAAAACCCGGCAATCTGGAAATGCGGGCCCTGCTGGCGCGCACGCAGATCGCGCTGGGTGACGGGGAGGGCGCGGCTGCAACGCTGGAGCGGCTTCCTGCAGGCGAGATGGGCGCGCCCGAATTCGCCACCCTGATGGGCGAGGCAGAAGTGCTGCGCGGACGCTACGCCGAAGCGGCAGCTGCCGTGGAGGGTATCGAGACCGCCGGTGCGGACCGCGTGCGCGCGCTCGCCCTGCTGGCGGAAGGCAAGGTCGACGATGCAGCCAAGGCGTTTGCCGTGGGCGAAGGTCGCGATCCCGCTGATCCGCGCCTGCTGGCCTCTTCAGCCCGTTTCGAGCTCGCCCGCGGCGATATCGAACGTGCGCGCATGCTGGCTGATCGTGCCGCCGACGTGGACGCTGCCTCGATCGAGGCGCGGTTGGCGCAGGCGCTGGTCGCGCGCGTTCGTGACCGCCTGCCCGCTTCGCTCGCATATTACGATGCGGCACTGAAAGAGCACCCGGCCAATTTCGAGGCGCGTCTCGGCAAGGCCGACCTGCTGGTGGTCATGGAGAAATATGACGACGCCCGCCCGCTCGTCTCAGGCCTCTTCGAGGAAGCGCCTGAGAACCGCGATATCGCGCTGCTGCGCGCCAAGCTGGCCGCGCGGGACGGAGAATGGAAACAGGTGCGCGACATCCTGCAGGCTTACGAAGCCGATATGCGCGACATTCCCCAGATGCGGCTCGTCTATGGCGAAGCCTTGCTGGAACTCGGCAACGGGGCGCAGGCCCTCACCCTGCTTCAGCCCATGCTCCGCGCCAATCCGGGTGCCCGCGATCTTCGGGCGCTTATCGCGCGGACCCAGCTTGCAGTCGGGGACGCGCAAGGTGCGCTCGACACGATCGAACTGCTGGCGATGCGCCCTGATGCGCAGCCGGAAGAGCTGGCGGTGGCGGCAAAGGCTGCAAAGGCGGCGGGCAGCAGCAAGGCAACGGAATTCCAGAAACGCTCGCGCGAGGTGACACCCGAATGGGTTGGCGGCGAACTTGCCAAGGCCGACCGCGCTCTACGTAACCGCCAATGGGAAAGTGCCGAGCGCAGCTATGAGGCGATCATGGCCAAGGGCGCATCGAAGAACGCGCTGGTGCTGAACAACCTGGCTTTTACGAAAGCGCAGTTGGGCAAGAAGGACGAAGCGCTCAAGCTGGCCCTGCAGGCAGTCGAACTCGACCCGCAGAATGCCTCGATCCTCGATACGGCGGGCTGGCTGCTGGTGCAGAACGGTTCGCGCGATCGCGGTGTCGCCATGCTGGAAAAGGCTGCGAAGCTCGATCCTGACAATGCCGCGATTGCCAATCGCCTCGCGCGGGCCAAGAAATCCTGAGGAAAGGCGCCTGAGGGCGTCAGACAGAAAAGCGGCGCACAATCGATTGATTGCGCGCCGCCCAGCCCCCCTGAAGGGTAAATCTGATCAGGCGTAAGCCGGTTCTTCCATCGGACGCGCCGAGCGGCGACGACGGGTACCAGCGAAGATCATCAGCGCAGCAAGGCCGAAGAGGATCATCATGTTCGGTTCGGGAACATCGCTGCCCGAGCTGGTGCTGGTGATCTGGCGGCCCGAGGCCGAACCGATATCGCCGGCGCCGGTGATCGACTGGTAACGCACGAAGAAGTCGTCGAGGGTCAGGCTGCTGAGCGCGCTGCCGAAATTCAGCGAAAGCGTGCCGGTGCCGGTGTCGCCGTTGAAGACGCCGCCGCTGCCGCCGCCCGAGCAGGACTTCGAATTGCTGCCCTGGAAGCAGACGTCGACCGAACCGACCTGGTTCGGATAGGTGCCGCCGACGATGGCATTATCGTACGTGCCGGTGCTCGAAGCGCTGGAGATCGCCGGGTCGGTGTCGAAGGCGAAGCCCGAAACGCGCGAGGTGACGCCCGAATCGGTCGTGTTGGTCAGCGAATATGCGAAGTTGTAGACGTTGCCGACAATCGAGCTGAGCGTGAGCGTCAGCTTCGCGCCGAGGCCGTCGACCGTAACGTTGCCGTCGACAAAGCCGTCGAAGTCGATCGTGTAGCTGTCGCCGACATTGCTGTCATCGAGCAGGATCGGTTCGGCAGCAGCCGGAGTGGCTGCAAGCAGGCCGAGGCCCGCGGCGACCGAAACGAAAGCGTGACGCATATTCATGTTACCTGCCCCTAAAAGGTGAATAGCCATTTATCCAAGTTCGTTCGCCATTACACGTTTCGACGCCCAAGCGAATGCCGGAATCCAAACTGTCTCAACTAGGCACAGGATTTACCGCGAGCCTTATTCCCGGTCCTGCTGCCGCAGGGCGATCTCGCTCATGAAGCGGGCATCGTCCCCGCGGGCGAGCCATTCCGCCTCTGCCGAGATTGCGCCCAGCATGTCGGCCAGGTCGTCCATTTCCGCCTTGGCGTAATTGCCGAGCACGTGGCCGGTCACCCGTTCCTTGCTGCCGGGATGCCCGATGCCGATCCGCACGCGGCGGAATTCGGGGCCGAGATGCTGGTTGATCGAGCGCAGGCCGTTGTGGCCCGCCAATCCGCCGCCGCGCCGGACCTTGATCTTGAACGGCGCAAGGTCGAGCTCGTCATGGAAGACGGTCAGATCCTCGACGCCCAGCTTGTAGAAGCGCAGCGCCTCGCCAACGGCGCGGCCGCTCTCGTTCATGAAGGTCGCGGGCTTCAGCAGAAGCACTTTATCGCTGCCGATGCGGCCTTCCTGCACCCAGCCGGAGAACTTCTTCTGCACCGGCCCGAAGCCGTGCATGTCGGCAATGACGTCACATGCCATGAAACCGACATTGTGCCGGTGCATCGCATATTGCGGTCCGGGATTTCCGAGGCCTGTCCAGATCTGCATGGCGGCAGGCCATAAAGCCTGCGTCGCCAAGGGCAAGGTGTCGCGTCAGTCGTGGACCGCGCGCACTAGTGGGCCGAGCACCGGCGAGCCACCCAGCCATTCGACCTGCGTTTTCGCGCAAACCTCGTTGATGGCCGCCTGCGGGATGCTGCCACCGCTGACCGGCATCCGGACCGGGCGGGTGCCGGGGGGCATGGCGAGGATGCGGGCCATGGCATGCGGGATGTCCATCGGTTCGGCACTGCGGCCCGAGCCGTCTTCCTCGCCCATTCGCGCGACCACTTGCGGATAACCGGAGGTGTGACGCTCATCCGCGCGTGCCTTCAGTTCGCCCGAATAGACGTTGCGGTTGACCCAGACCTTCGTCGGGTAACCTCCAGGCTCGATCACCGTCACCTCGATATTGTGCGGGACGAGCTCGTAGGCGAGCTGCTCGTACATCGCCTCGACCGCGAACTTGGTGGCGGAGTAATGGCCCGAGAACGGCACCATGACGCGGCCCAGCTGGCTGGAAATGGCAAAGATATGGCCGCTCTTCTTCGCCCGCATGCCGGGCAGCACGGCGCGGGTCAGGCGGTGGTAGCCGAAAACATTGGTATCGAAGGCCAGCATGGTCGCTTCCATGTCCTGCACTTCGACCGGGCCGGTGATACCCACCCCTGCATTGTTCACGAGAACGTCCATCGCGCCGCCGGCGATTTCTTCCGCTTTCGCGACGGCATCGCGCACCATGGCATCGTCGAGCACGTCGAGTTCGAGGACGTGCAGGTCGAGGTTCTTGTCGGCCGCCAGCTTTTCCAGCTCCGCGCCTTCGGGGCGGGGCAGGTTGCGCATGGTGGCAAACACCTTTGCACCGAGTTCGGCGAAATGGATGGCGCTGAGCTTGCCGAAGCCGCTCGAACAGCCGGTAATGAGGATGGCCTTGCCCGACAGGTCGGGCGGGCTGGGGACTGTCTCGCCTTTTGCCTTGGTAGCAGCGGCAGCGAGTGCGCCCGTGGCGGCGGCTCCGGCGAGCAGGGTGCGGCGGTCGATGGCAGGCATGTGCGTCTCCTCTCTGGCAGGAGGTCGATAGCGCATGATGCCGGAATCGAAAACGCCGACCTCTTGCGAGGCCGGCGCTTCGTGTTTCGCTGGAAAAGCGTGAGAAGGGCTTATTCGCCGCCTTCTGCTGCTTCTTCCTCTTCGCCTGCGTCGTCGCCGGCATCCTGCTCGGTGGCCGGAACGTCGGCAGCGGCGGCTTCTTCGCCTTCGCTTTCGCTACGCTTGAGCGCCGAGGGAGCGACCAGCGTCGCAATGGTGAAGTCGCGGTCGGTGATGGCGCTTTCGGCGCCGGCCGGCAGGGTGACTTCGCTGATGTGGATCGAATCGCCGACATCCTTGCCGGTGACGTCGATTTCGATTTCGCTCGGGATCTTGTCCGCGTCGCAGATCAGGTCCAGCTCGTGACGGACGATGTTCAGCACGCCGCCCTTCTTCAGGCCGGGGCTCTTCTCTTCGTTGGCGAAAACAACCGGAACGTTGACTTCGACCTTCGCGCCCTTGGTCAGGCGGAGGAAGTCGACGTGCTCGGGACGGTCATTGACCGGGTGAAGCGACACGTCCTTGGGAAGGGTCTTCAGCTTCTTGCCGCCCAGTTCGATCTCGACGATCGAGTTCATGAAGTGGCCGGTGTTGAGCTGGCGCACCAGTTCCTTGGCCTCGACGTGGATCAGGGTGGGTTCTTCCTTGCCGCCGTAGATTACGGCGGGGACCCGGCCTTCGCGGCGCAGTTGACGGGAGGCTCCCTTGCCAGCCCGTTCGCGCGCCTCGGCCGGAAGGGTCAGAGCATCGCTCATGTCGCTTACCTTTCGAATGCGTTTGAGTAATTCGGTCCGCCACGCCTCCAGGGATGACCATGACGCCGAAGGGCGCGCCTATAGCGGGATCGCGGGCAAAAGCAAGCGCGAAGGGTTACTGGATGCGGCGCACCCTGTATCCGCGCGCCTCGAGCAGGGCGGGTACCCCGTCGGGGCCGAGCAGGTGGCCGGCGCCAACGGCGATCAGGGGCTTGGGCGCTGCGGTGAGAAGGTTCTCGATCTGGGCGGCCCAGGTCCGGTTACGTTCGACCAGCAGGGCATCCCGCAATTCCGGATCGGCGAGCATGCCTTCGCCGGTGATCTCCTCCAGCCTGTCCAGGTCGCCCCTCGACCAGATCAGCGCAAGGTCGGGACGCTCGGATGGGGCACGGTCGACTTCCTCGAGGACCGAAACCAGCAAGTCGCGCTGGTCTTCCTCGGGCAGGCGGTCGAAGATGGCCAGCTGCGGTCCGGCGCCTTCGAGCTCGAAGATCTCGCGGCTCGCGAAATCGCCCAACAGGACCTTGTCGGCCCCGTATTCGGCAGGATGGATGCGCCCGAACTGCGCCAGCGCAAGCGCCGCTGCCCAGGTTTCCAGCCCGTCGAGCGCGTTTGCAGCCATGTCGTTGCGCTTGAGCAGGCGGCGCAGCCGCTCGCGCTCGACCGGACCCAGCCGATCTGTGACGGGTGGCAAAGGGCGGCGGTCGGTTGCCAGGGCCTGGAACTGTGCCTCCAGGGCGGACCGGTCGTCGAGGCCCGATACCTCCACGACCAGGAGGTCCGCATCGTCTTCGATCCGGTCGAACCGGTCCGATCGCCAGTCGAGCTCTTCGGGCAGGGCATGGACCGTGCCGAACAGCCAGCCTTCCAGCGCGCCGGTCTCGTCGGTTATTTCCCACAGGGCCGGATAGGCTTCGCCGGCTTCGGCAACGTCCTGCGGCTCCTGCCGGCACGCGGCCAGCAGGACCATGAGCGGCAGGACGAAATGCCTGGTTTTCACCTTACCCGGCTGACCTCGATGCCGCGCGCGGACAGGTAATCCTGGACGCTCTTCTGGCCGGCAAGGTGACCCGCGCCCACGGCGATGAAGACCGCGCCGGGCTTGTCGAGCCGCTCGTCGATCCACTGCGCCCAGCGTTCGTTGCGCTTGTAGAGCAGGGCATCGGCGAGCGCGGGGTCGGACAGGCCCATGTTCATGATCTTCGCCAGATCGTCGGCATCGCCTTCCATCCACTCCGCGACCATCTGGTCCATCATGTTGACGATGGCCATGGGATCGCGCGCGGACGACATCAGGAATTCGACCTGCGCATCGGCGGGCAGTGTATCGAAAATATCGATCTGGCTCTGCAGCGTCTCCAGCGCGGCGCGGGTGCGATCCGGTCCTGCCTCGGTGTCGATGACCTTCTCCACACCGCTTTCAGGGTTGTAGCCCTGCTGCATGAGCGGAAGCACTGCCAGCGTCATGCCAGCAAACCACGGTTCGAACCGGTCGAAAGCACCGGGCGGCAGGCCGAGCTTGACCAGAGCGGCCTCGTAAACGGCGCGGTCTTCGTCGCTGAGGGTATCGCGCAGGGACTGGTCCTGCGGCAACATGGCCTTGGCGGCGATGGCCATCTGGCTGGACGGATCCTCCATCTCGCCGGCAGTGATCTCGGTCACAAGCGTGTCGGAGTCGTTCAGCGCACTGGCGATGTCCGGGCGCAGCCAGTTCACATCGTCGGGCAGGGCATGGACGGTGCCGAAGAGATAGATCGTCGTATCTTCGTCGGCGACTTTCCACATGGCCGGACCATTGGGTTCGGCCTTTGCAGCCGTGGCGGTTGCAGGCTCGACCTCGGTCGTGGCGCAAGCCGGAAGGGCGAGGAGCGCCAGGGCCGAAGAGGCAGCAAGGGCGGCAGTGCGAAGTTTCATCGTTGTAATTCCTTGGCGAATCGGTGTTGCTGCATTCCGGCTCAGTCTGCCCGGCGGATTTGCCAGACCACGCCCCAGACGGAAATAACGATCAGGTAGACGATCATCGGATCCTGCGGCGGGAGCAGCCCTGCGCGGGTAAGGATCCACCAGGTCGGCGCAATGAAGCCGTAAGCGTAGATCGCGGCTACTGCACCTTTGCCCGAAGCTCCTCGCTCGAACTCGTCGGCATTGCGAAACCAATGGTAGGCGAGCAGCGGGAGCAGGAGGACATAGGCGCCGACCACGAACAGGGCCGGGCCTAGCGGAATCGGTCCATTGCTGAACACGCGGCCTTCCCCGGTCTGCAGCTCGGTCAAGGCTAGGACGAGCCCGATCACGCCGCCCAGCACGCCCGAGGCGATCAGCGCCCAGTTCGCGCGCTTGGTCTTGGGCGACATGGGTTCGCCGAAGCGCATGTCCGGGCGCAGGCGGTAGACGAGGTATGCACACAGGGCGCAGGCCGCCAGACCGCCGGCAAGTAGCCCCGCTGCCTTCAGGCTGAGATGGCCATGCTCGATGGCGGCTCCCGAGACACCCACTACGAAGCCAAGCGCGAAGATCGCGGCGATCCCCAGCAGGATCAGAACCAGCACACGGCCGATCTTGGAGAGAAAACCGCCGGTGGCGGGCATGTCGATATCATTCGTGTCCGTCATCGAAGATCTCCTCGATTGGAAGGTTGAAAAGGCGAGAAATGCGAAAGGCGAGGGGCAGGGAAGGATCGTGCTTGCCTGTCTCGATGGCGTTTACGGCCTGGCGCGAGACGTCGAGCTGGGCGGCCAGTTCGGCCTGGCTCCAGTCGTTCATCGCGCGAAGCACCTTGAGGCGGTTGTTCATCGCGAATCCCTCCAGCGAAGGAATTGGAAAATCACCACGAAGGCGATGCAGAAGATCTTGTACACCTGTGCTGTAGCGGACCACCAGGTCACTTCAACCATGAACAGGCTGAACGGGTAGGGAGCCTGCTCGGTTCTCGAAATGATGAACACGAGCGCTGCAGCCCAGAAGAGAAGGGTCGGCAGTGCGACGGCAAGATAGACGAGCACATCGGTCGTGCGGCGAAACAGCTGTTCGGCATATTCGTCCCGCATGAACCGGGCCAGGATAAGCACCGGTGTGAGAAAGAAGCCGATGAATATCAGGATGTTGCCATACAGCAGGAACCATGTCGGATATTCACCGCCGGGCCCGGGTGCCGGGGTTGCGCCGGGTATCAGAGGGAGCAGCAGCAGGACACTTGCGATGAGGCAGAGGTCCATCAGCCGGAAGTAGAGGCGGAACCTCAGCGGCGAGTCTGCCTTCTGCGAGCTGGTATTGTCGGGCACGATCATCCTCCCCTGCTCAATAGGTTCCGCGCAGGCGGGCCCACGCATTGGCGACGAAGAAGGACGCGATGATCACCATTTCGCTGGCGTCGCTGGCGTCGATATCCTGCCCGTTCTCGTAGCCCATCAGTCCGTCGATGAACCCCTCGGTGAAGGGCAGGAAGATGAGGACGGCAGCAGTAAACACGAAAGCGGTGCTGGTGCCGGCCCGCCATATGGCTGCCACGTACTCGTCGGCATTGCGCGTCATGAACATGGTGATGACGGCGAAGAACAGGGTCATGATGGCCACGAAGTTCACCGTTTCTGGCAGGGTCACGAGTTCCGTCGATCGTACGAGCAGCGCGATGAAGGCCGTCAATGCGAGCAGGGTCGCGATATTGTGTCGACGAACCGATTTTTCGCGTTTCGTCAGCGGTTTGGCGGTCATGTCTGTCAGTCCCTGTTGAGTAAATCGATGATCCGCCGGGGCGCCGTTGTCGCGTGACGCCCCGGCGAAAGCGGGTCAGCCCTGCACATCGAGTTCGATGGCGGCGAAACGCTGGCTGCGGGCGGCCTCGATGACGTAGGCTACCTTGGGCGCGGCATCGGCCTTGGCGGCGAGGCGGCAGGCGGTTTCCTGGCGGCGGAGTTCGGCATCGTAGCCGTCGACGCGGCACATGCGGCGGATCGCCTGGTCCATGCGCTTGTCGAGCTTGTCCTGGCCGGCCTTGGTGGAAAGATCGAGGTCGGTGATGTTCACGGTCGCAGACGGTGCGTCCTGGGCCATGGCGGCCGAGGGAATGGTGAACAGGGCGGCGGCGATAACGAGGCTCTTTCTCATGTCAGGTCTCCAGCTTGGATGTTGGGTCCAGTGGTTAGGTCAACCTTCCTTTGTGTCAGGTTGTGTTGACTATATGTCCTGATTCGCTGACAATGTCAACACTACCTGACATGATGTCGTGATTACCTGTCTTCAGCGCGTGTTTTGCAGGCGGCCATTGACCCTTTTTCGCGCTTCCTCCATTGCGCCGCGCCATGGACCGTAATCCGCGCAAATCCTTCCAGGACATGATCCTCGCGCTCCACGATTTCTGGAGCGCGCACGGCTGTCTCATCCTCCAGCCCTATGACATGCGCATGGGGGCAGGGACCTTCCACACGGCGACCACGCTTCGTGCGCTGGGGCCCGAGCCGTGGAATGCGGCGTTCGTGCAGCCCTGCCGCCGTCCGACCGACGGCCGCTATGGCGAGAACCCGAACCGGTTGCAGCACTATTACCAGTACCAGGTGATCCTGAAGCCGAGCCCGCCGGACATCCAGGACCTTTACTTGAAGAGCCTCGAGGTGATCGGCATCGATCCGCTCAAGCACGATATCCGCTTCGTGGAAGACGACTGGGAAAGCCCGACGCTGGGCGCGTGGGGCCTTGGCTGGGAAGTCTGGTGCGACGGGATGGAAGTGACCCAGTTCACCTATTTCCAGCAGATGGGCGGCTTCGACTGCAAGCCGGTCGCGGGCGAGCTAACCTACGGTCTCGAACGCCTTGCGATGTATATTCAGGGCGTCGACAACGTGTACGATCTCGACTTCAACGGGCAGGGCGTGACCTATGGCGACGTCTTCCTCGAAAACGAGAAGCAGATGTCGAAGTGGAACTTCGAGGTCGCCGAAACGGATGCGCTGTTCGACCTGTTCAACAAGGCCGAGACCGAGTGCAAGAACGCGCTCGCGCACAACGTCCCCATCGCGGCATACGAGCAGGCTGTGGAGGCCAGCCACATCTTCAACCTGCTGCAGGCGCGCGGCGTGATCAGCGTGCAGGAACGCGCCAGCTACATGGGCCGCGTCCGCGATCTCGCGCGCGGGGCCTGCGAAGCGCACATGGAAAAGGAAGCGCCCGTGTGGGCCGAGAAATATCCGGAGTGGTCGAAATGAGTGGCTCCGACTTCCTCCTCGAACTGCGCAGCGAAGAAATCCCTGCCCGCATGCAGGCGGGTGCGCGCGACGAACTCGAAAAGCTGTTCCGGCGCGAAATGGAAGCCGCCGGCGTCAGGGTCGGCGATATCACCGTCTGGTCGACCCCGCGTCGTCTCGCGCTTATCGCGCGCGGTCTGCCTGAAGCAACCGAAGCAGTGAGCGAGGAAGCCAAGGGCCCGCCCGAAGGCGCACCCGACCAGGCGATCGAAGGCTTCTGCCGCAAGAACGGCGTGACCCGCGACCAGCTGGAACTGCGCGACGTGAAGGGACGCAGCACCTATTTTGCGGTCATCGAGAAGCCGGGCAAGGCGACCAAGGACCTCCTCGCCGAAGCGATTCCCGCGATCATCCGCGAATTCAGCTGGCCCAAGTCGATGCGCTGGGGCGCTGCTTCGATGAGCACCGAAAGCCTTCGCTGGGTTCGCCCGCTCTCGGGCATCGTCGCGCTGCTGGGTGACGACGTGATCGAATGCGAGGTGCATGGCGTCAAGAGCGGTCGTGAAACTGCGGGCCATCGCTTCCATGGTATTAGGAAATCTGATCCCAAGTCGCGCAATTCCGGGCTGCCGGTCGAGTTTTTCAAAGACAAGAACCCGACTGCTTTGAACAGTAACGGCATGATCGAAATCGGTAATCCCGACGACTATCAGCGTAAGCTCTTTGATGCTCATGTGATTGTCGACCACAGGCTTCGCGAGGAAGAAATCAGGATTGGCGCAATGGCCGCCGCGAAGAGTGCAGGCCTCAAGCTGGTCGAGGATGAAGGACTCGTCATCGAGAACGCCGGCCTGACCGAATGGCCGGTCCCGCTGCTAGGCCGGTTCGAGGAAGACTTCCTCGAAGTCCCGCCCGAGACGATCCAGCTCACCGCGCGCGTGAACCAGAAGTATTTCGTGTGCGAGGACGACGCAGGCAATCTCGCCAACGCCTTCATCTGCACCGCCAATATCGAGGCGGCCGACGGGGGCGCGCGCGTGGTCGACGGCAACCGCAAGGTCCTCGCCGCGCGCCTGTCCGACGCACGCTTCTTCTGGGATGTCGATCGCAAGAAGACGCTCGCACAGCACGCCGAGGGCCTCAAGCGCATCACCTTCCACGAGAAGCTGGGCACCGTGGCCGACAAAGTCGAGCGCGTAGCTAAGCTGGCGCGCTGGCTGGTCGAGGAAGGCGTGGTCAAGGGCGCCGATGCGGACATGGCCGAACAGGCCGCGCGCCTCGCCAAGGCCGACCTCGTCACCGAAATGGTCGGCGAGTTTCCAGAACTGCAGGGCCTGATGGGCGGCTACTACGCCCGCGCCGAAGGCCTGCCCGATGCCGTCGCCGACGCGATCCGCGACCACTACAAGCCGGTTGGGCAGGGCGATGATGTGCCTACTGCGCCGGCAACGGTGGCGGTGAGCCTGGCGGACAAGCTCGATACGCTGCGCAGTTTCTTCTCCATCGACGAGAAGCCGACGGGATCGAAGGACCCCTTCGCGCTTCGCCGTGCGGCCCTCGGTGTCATCCGCATCCTTCAGGACAACGGGCTTCGGTTCGGCGTTGCGCAGGGCGATCTGCTCGACTTCTTCGCGGACCGCCTGAAGGTCCAGCAGCGTGAGGCAGGGGTCCGCCACGACCTCATCGACGCGGTCTTTGCGCTAGGCGGCGAAGACGATCTCGTCCGCCTGCTTGCACGCGTGAAGGCGCTCCAGTCCTTTATGGAGACCGAGGACGGCGCGAACCTGCTCGCCGGCTACAAGCGCGCGGCCAATATCCTCAAGAAGGAAGACTGGCACGGGATCGAGGGCGAAATCGCCCGCACCGGCGAGGAAGACCCGCTGGCGCTGGTCGACGATCCCGATATGCGCGCCGTAGTCGAAGCCAAAATGGCCGAGCGCCACGCGAAAGAGCTTTCCTACGATCCCGAGCCTGCCGAAAAGGCGCTGATGGATGCATTGGCGACTTCTGAACCGGCGGCAGCGCAGGCGATCGAGGCGGAGGACTTCTCCGGCGCAATGGCGGCTCTCGCCAGCCTTCGCGCACCGATCGACCGCTTCTTCGACGAAGTGACGGTAAACGCGGATGAAGAAAACAAGCGGGCACATCGTCTCGACCTGCTTGCAGCCTTCCGTGCTGCAGTGCACAAAGTCGCTGACTTCAGCCGGATCGAAGGCTGATCCGGTTTATCTGCATGGACTGTGTTCCATGTGTTCCAAGCTGTAGGAACTGCCTTGATGAGTAACGACACGGTCTTCACCTTCGGCGGCAATGCACCGCATACGAATGCAAGGCAGAAGGACAAGACCGTCACCGGCGGCAAGGGCGCGAACCTTGCCGAGATGGCCAGCATCGGCCTGCCGGTCCCGCCGGGCTTCACCATCGCGACCGAGGAATGCCTGAAGTACCTCGCCGAAGGCGGCGACTTCTCCGCCAAGCTGCGCGCCGACGTGGCAGAAGCGCTCGCCCACATCGAACGCACGGTCGGCAAGGGCTTCGGCGATGCGTCGGACCCGCTGCTGGTGTCGGTCCGTTCGGGTGCGGCCGTGTCGATGCCGGGCATGATGGACACCGTCCTCAACCTTGGCCTCAACGACGAGACGGTGAAGGGGCTTGCCTCCGCCTCGGGCGATGAACGCTTCGCCTGGGACAGCTATCGCCGCTTCGTGCAGATGTACTCCGACGTGGTGCTCGGCCTCGACCACGGCCTGTTCGAGGAAGCGCTCGAAATCGCCAAGGAAGACGCAGGCTATTACGCCGATACGGAGATGACCGCCGACGACTGGAAGTCGCTGGTCGCCGAGTACATGCGTATCGTGGACGAGGAGCATGACGTCCCGTTCCCGCAGGACCCGACAGAGCAGCTCTGGGGCGCGATCCGTGCCGTGTTCGACAGCTGGGACAGCGAACGCGCCAAGGTCTACCGCCGCCTCAACGACATCCCGCACGACATGGGCACCGCCGTGAACGTGCAGGCGATGGTGTTCGGCAACATGGGCGATACCAGCGCCACCGGCGTTGCCTTCACGCGCGATCCCTCGACCGGCGAACGTGCCTATTACGGAGAATGGCTGGTCAATGCGCAGGGCGAGGACGTGGTCGCCGGTATCCGCACGCCGCAATACCTCACCAAGGCCGCGCGCGAGGCCGCCGGTGCAAAGCCGCTGAGCATGGAAGAGGCGATGCCCGAAGCCTATGCCGAGCTCGCCCGTCTGTTCGACCTGCTGGAGCGCCACTATCGCGACATGCAGGACATCGAGTTCACCGTGCAGCAGGGCAAGCTCTGGCTGCTCCAGACCCGCAACGGCAAGCGCACCGCCAAGGCCGCGCTCAAGCTGGCGGTCGACATGGTGGGCGAAGGGCTGATCGACGAGAAGACCGCGATCCTGCGGGTCGATCCCATGGCGCTCGACCAGCTGCTGCACCCGACGCTCGATCCTAACGCGCCGCGCGACGTGCTGACCACGGGCCTGCCTGCATCACCCGGCGCGGCAAGCGGCAAGATCGTGCTCGATGCCGACACGGCGGAAGTCTGGGCCAATCGCGGCGAGAAGGTGATCCTCGTGCGCGTCGAAACCAGCCCGGAAGATATCCACGGCATGCACGCCGCGACCGGCATCCTGACCGCCCGCGGCGGCATGACCAGTCACGCGGCAGTGGTTGCGCGCGGCATGGGGCGTCCGTGCGTTTCCGGCGCATCGCAGGTCGCCATTGCCCGCGAAGGCCGCACGCTCACCATCGGTAACCGCGAACTGAAGGAAGGTGACACGATCACCATCGACGGCGCCAACGGCCAGGTCATGGCGGGCGAGGTCGCGACGATCGAACCGGAACTGGCCGGCGACTTCGGCGTGCTGATGGAATGGGCCGACCGGCACCGCCGGATGCGCGTGCGCACCAATGCGGAAACCGAGACCGAATGCCGAATGGCGCGCCAGTTCGGTGCGGAAGGCATCGGCCTGTGCCGGACAGAGCACATGTTCTTCGACGCAGATCGCATCAGCCTCGTGCGCCAGATGATCCTGGCGGAGAACGAGGCTGGCCGCCGCGCTGCGCTCGACCAGTTGCTGCCCGAACAGCGCGCCGACTTCGTCAAGATTTTCGAGGTCATGGCCGGCCTGCCGTGCACCATCCGCCTGCTCGACCCGCCGCTGCACGAATTCCTGCCGCATGGCGATGCCGAGTTCGAGGAACTGGCAAAGGCCACCGGCAAGAGCGTCGATCAACTCCGCCGCCGCGCAGGCGAACTGCACGAATTCAACCCCATGCTCGGCCATCGCGGCTGCCGCCTCGGGATCACCTATCCTGAAATCTACGAAATGCAGGCTCGCGCCATCTTCGAAGCCGCGTGCGAAGTCGCCAAGGCCAGCGGCGAGGCTCCGGTGCCGGAGATCATGATCCCGTTGGTCGCCACCAAGCGCGAACTGGAACTGCTTAAGGATGTCGTCGATCGCGCAGCGAAATCGGTGTTCGAGGCTTCGGGCTGCGCGGTCGACTATCTCGTCGGCACGATGATCGAACTGCCCCGCGCCGCGCTGATGGCGGGCGAGATCGCGGAAGTGGGCGAGTTCTTCAGCTTCGGCACGAACGACCTGACCCAGACGACGCTCGGTGTCAGCCGCGACGATGCGGGCCGGTTCCTCACGACCTATGTGGACAAGGGCATCTTCGCCCGCGATCCCTTCGTCAGCCTCGATGTTGACGGGGTCGGGCAGCTGGTCGAACTGGCAGCCGAACGGGGCAGGGCGACGCGTCAGGACCTGAAGCTCGGCATCTGCGGCGAACATGGGGGGGACCCGGCCAGCATCGCCTTCTGCGAAGAGACCGGCCTCGATTACGTCAGCGCCTCGCCCTACCGCGTGCCGATTGCCCGGCTCGCGGCGGCACAGGCCAGCTTGCGCAGGGCGTCGGCCTAGTCCTTCCAGCCCGTCAGGGTCAGGATTTCGAAGGCCTCGGTAACGCGGCCCTGCTTGCCAGCTCCTTCGAGAAAGGCAGTCCGGGCCCGCTCGAGTGCTGTGCGCGACAGCGGCGGGGCCTGCGTCGCAAGGCTGGAGGTGAGGCTCTGATCACGAAGGTCGGAAACGAGGCGGTCGAGCGAGGAGAAGGCCACCTCCAGCGTCCGGCTGTCGACCACTTGCCGCCGGAACAGCGCCCGCTGCATCAGAGCAGATGCAGCGGCATTGTCGACCAGCGGATGCATACGCGGTGCCGCCCGATCGGGCTCTGCCGCAATCATGGCACGGCGCAGGTTTGGAAGCGACCCGGCCCCGATCAGGCTGGCGATCAGGATGCCGTCTTTTGCCAGCGCGGCGCGCAGGTGCAGAAGTGCTCCAGGCAGGTCGTTCACCCGTTCGAGCGAGGCGAGGCTGACGATGAGATCATAAGGGCCGGAGGAAAGAGGCGCTTCCTCGTCCAGCGTCCGCACATCGGTCTCTTCGACCCTCGCACCATTCCCGCGCAGGGACAGTGCCAGCGTCCCCGTCCAGTCGCCGATGACGAGGACGCGTGCCGGCGACAGGCGCATGAATTCGAGCCGTTCGAGCACGTCTTCCACCATGTCGTCCATGATGTAGCGTGCCGCATCGCGCTGCGACTGGCGCACCAGCGCGCGGCGCAGTCCGGCCATGCGACGAGGACGCGAGAAAATGCGGGGAGGCGACCGTGTTTCCATTGCGCAGGCCCCTGCCGCCCTTGCCAGCGCGATGCAAGCGCGTCATCTCGGCAAGAATGGGGAAAGCGCGACATTTCAGGAAGATATTGCGCGAAGGTGCCGCGCCGATCGTCGATCTGGTCTACCCGCCGCGCTGCCCGGCCTGCGGCGAGGGAGTCGGCGAGCAAGGCGGGCTATGCGTCTCCTGCTGGGAAGACCTTGCCATTCCGACCGATCCTTCCTGCGCGACCTGCCAGCGGCCATTCGGTGCGTCTGGAGTGTCGGAAGGCGGGGTGTGCCTGCCATGTATGGTGAAGCCGCCTTTGCATGACGGCATCGCCGCCGGAACGCTCTACACGGATACCTCCCGCAAGCTGGTGCTCGCTTTCAAGCATGGCGGACGGATCGCCATGGCGCCGATGCTGGCCCGGCTCATTGCGGCCCGGGTCCCTCCCGGTTCGCCCGAGAGGCTTATCGTACCGGTGCCGCTACACCGGTGGCGGTTGTGGCGGCGCGGTTTCAACCAGGCCGCCCTGTTGGCTCGCGAGCTGGAGAAGCTGGGTTGCGGTACCCTTTCTTTGGATTCGCTGGAGCGGCGCAAGGCTACCGAGAGCCTCGGCGGGAAGGGGCGCAGGGAGCGCGAAAAGGTTCTATCGGGTGCGATTACACTGTCGGGAAAGGGCGAGCGTCAGGTGCGAGGACGCGATGTGCTTCTGGTCGACGATGTTCTCACCAGTGGTGCGACGTCTTCAACCTGCGTGAAGGTGCTGAAGAAAGCCGGCGCGCGGTCGGTCGTCATCGCCTGTTTTTCGCGGGTGCTCGACGAAGCGCTTGACCATGCTGCCTAAACGAAACGCCCGGGACCTTGCGATCCCGGGCGCCACGTGACGAAATACACCGGACCGGCCTTGCGGCCAAGATGCAGCCCCCCAGCATGCATCGGGTCCTATCCCTCATCGTTACCGGATGCGCCGCGCCAATACCCCCGCGCGGCCGCGAATCCGGGACCCCCAAAACCCGAGCATTCTGCGAAAGCCCACGATCCGGTTGACAGGCCTCACATTGCCTGCAGGAGAGAACATTCCTCAAACAGGTCGATCATTGAATAGCGATCTGCCGGGATTGTCGATTTTGAAACCCGCTTGTGGTTATCCTGCAACAAGCTGTCGTATTTTTACAAAACGGAACACGAAACATGGCTGAAGACACGATCGAGCGCGAAACGGGGCAGGCATTCATGCCCAGGTTCGATGCCAACGGCCTGCTCAGCGCGGTGGTGGTGAACGCTGCGAATCACGAAATCCTGATGGTCGCCTTCATGGACGAGGAGGCGATGGCGGCAACGCGGAGTACTGGCCTTGCCCACTTCCATTCGCGTTCTCGCGGAAAGCTTTGGCAGAAGGGCGAGAGCTCGGGGAACGTGCTCAAGGTGCGCGAAATTCTCGTCGACTGCGACCAGGACGCGCTGGTGCTGATGTGTGAGCCTGCCGGTCCGACGTGCCACACGGGTGCGACCAGCTGTTTCTATCGCAGGCTGGAAGACGGTGTTCTCCAACCCGTCAAGACTTGACGCTTACGTAAACGTTGCGGTAGAGAGACCTCATGGCCCAACCGCTTCAAAACACGCCGTCGAATGACGAAACCGACCGTCGCCATGCCGGCGCCCATCTGGAGCGTCCGGACAAGCTCGAGCGGGAACAGTTCTCGATTTCGGATCTCACCAGCGAGTTCGAGTGTACTGCCCGAGCCCTGCGCTTCTACGAAGACGAAGGGCTGATCGCCCCCTCGCGCGTCGGTCTTACCCGCATCTACTCGAAGCGCGACCGCGCGCGCCTGGCCTGGATCATGCGGGCGAAGAACGTGGGCTTCTCGCTCACCGAAATCCGCGAGATGATCGACCTTTACGACCTTGACGACGGGCGCGCCGAGCAGCGCCGTGTGACGCTTGAAAAGTGTCGCAAGCACGTCGCGAAACTCAAGGCGCAGCGAGCCGACATCGACAGCTCGATCAAGGAACTGACCGAGTTCATCACCCTTGTCGAAGAACAGCTGGACTGAATTCGCTTTCCTCCCCGGCGAGAAGCCAAAGCTAAAGATAACCTCTCTCCAAGGACCCAACATGCCCGTTTACACCGCACCCACCCGCGACACGCGCTTCATCATTAACGAAGTGCTCGACCTCGCCAGCTACGGAAACCTTCCGGGCTTCGAAATGGCGACCGACGATGTCACCGATGCCGTGATCAACGAAGGCGGCAAATTCTGTGCGGAAGTCCTCGCGCCGCTCAATCGCATCGGTGACGAGCATGGCTGCGTGCGTAACGACGACGGTTCGGTCACGACGCCTCCGGGGTTCAAGGAGGCTTTCGACCAGTTCCGTGAAGCGGGCTGGGGCACGCTGGCGCATTCGGAGGAATTCGGCGGCCAGGGCATGCCCCATGTCCTCGGCTTCGTGATGGAAGAATTCATCTCCAGCGCCAACCAGGCCTTCGGAATGTATCCGGGCCTCACCAACGGTGCGATTTCCGCGTTGGTCGCCAAGGGGTCCGAAGAGCAGAAGGCGATGTACCTGCCCAAGATGGTCTCGGGCGAGTGGACCGGCACGATGAACCTTACCGAGCCGCACTGCGGCACCGACCTTGGCATGATCCGTACCAAGGCCGTTCCGAACGGTGACGGTTCCTATTCGATCACTGGCACGAAGATCTTCATCTCGGCCGGCGAACACGACATGTCCGAAAACATCATCCACCTCGTGCTGGCCAAGACGCCGGGCGCCCCGGACAGCACCAAGGGCATCTCGCTCTTCGTGGTGCCGAAGTTCATCGTGAACGAAGACGGCACGCCGGGCGAGCGCAACGGCGTGATGTGCGGCTCGATCGAACACAAGATGGGCATCCACGGCAACTCGACCTGCGTGCTCAACTATGACGGCGCGACGGGCTGGATGGTCGGCGAAGAGAACAAGGGCCTCGCTGCCATGTTCATCATGATGAATGCCGCGCGCCTCGGCGTCGGCATCCAGGGCCTCAGCCAGGCCGAAGTCGCCTACCAGAACGCTGTGGCCTACGCGCTCGACCGCCGCCAGGGCCGTGCCCTGACCGGTCCGGCAGAGCCCGAGGCGCAGGCCGACCCGATCTTCGTCCACCCCGACGTTCGCCGGATGCTCATGGATGCAAAGGCCTTCACCGAGGGCATGCGCGCGCTCGCCCTGTGGGGCGGCCTGCTGGTCGACCTGACCCACAAGGCGCAGACCGAGGAAGAGCGCGAGCAGGCCGATCTCCTGCTCGGCCTGATGACCCCGGTCATCAAGGGGTATGGCACCGACAAGGGCTATGAAGTCGCCACCAACATGCAGCAGGTCTTCGGCGGCCACGGCTACATCGAGGAATGGGGCATGAGCCAGTTCGTGCGTGATGCCCGCATCGCCCAGATATACGAAGGCACCAACGGCGTGCAGGCGATGGACCTGTGCGGCCGCAAGCTGGCCCAGAAGGGCGGCGCCGCGGTCCAGGCCTTCTTCAAGCATGTCGGCGAGGAAATCGCCGCGGCGAAGGAAATCGACGAGCTCAAGGACATGGCCGAGCAGCTGGAAAAGGCCCTCGGCCAGCAGCAGGCCGCGACTATGTGGTTCATGCAGAATGCGATGCAGAACCCGAACCACCTCGGTGCGGGTGCCCATCACTACATGCACATCATGGGCATCGTGACGCTGGGCCTGATGTGGCTGAAGATGTCCAAGGTGGCTCACGCCAAGCTCGGCACTGCCGGTGACGACAAGGCATTCTACGAACAGAAGCTGGCCACCGCGCGCTATTACATGGACCGCTGCCTGCCGGATGCCGGCGCACTGCGCCGCAAGCTGGAAGCGGGCTCGGACAGCCTGATGGCACTGGGCGAAGAGGCATTCGCCACCGCCGCCTGATCGGGCCTCACATCAAAGGCTAAGGGCGCCCCCCGCGAGGGAGGCGCCCTTTCTTCTTGCCCTTCCGGCTTACTCGGCTGCCGCGTCGGCGCTGTCCGATCCGAGCTTGGCATTCTTCACATAGCGGTCGAACCAACCGATCATTTCGGCCAGCGTGTGGAGGATATTTTCTCGCCCGCGATAGCCGTGGCTTTCATGCGGCAGCATGACGAGGCGAGCAGTGCCGCCCGTGCCCTTGATCGCAGCGAACATGCGTTCCGACTGTTCCGGGAAGGTACCGGAATTGTTGTCCTTCTCGCCGTGGATCAGCAGCATCGGCTCGTTGATCTTGTTCGCCGCCATGAAGGGCGACAGTTTGTAATAGGTTTCCTGCGCATCCCAGAACACGCGGCGTTCCGACTGGAAGCCGAACGGGGTGAGCGTGCGGTTGTAGGCACCCGACCGGGCAATGCCTGCGCGGAAGATGTCGCTCTGGGCCAGCAGGTGCGCGGTCATGAACGCGCCGTAGCTGTGGCCGCCTACGCCGACACGGTAGCCGTCACCGAAGCCGAGCCGGACCGTTTCGTCCACGGCAGCCTGGGCCGAGGCGACGATCTGTTCGATGAAAGTGTCGTTGACAGTCTCCGGGTCGCTACCCACGACCGGCATCGCCGCGCGGTCCATGATGGCATAGCCCTGCATGAGGAAGAACAGGTGCGAATAGCTGCCGACGCGCGTGAAGCGATAATTGGAATCGCGCACCTGGCCTGCGGTGGAGGCATCGTTGAATTCCTGCGGATAGGCCCAGACGACCACCGGCAGCTTGTCGCCTTCCTTATAGTTCGGCGGGAGATACAGCGTCGCGGTCAGGTCCACGCCGTCGTCGCGCTTGTAGGTGATGAGCTTGCGTTCCACGCCGCTCAGTTCGGGGTGCGGATCGGGGAAATCCGTCAGGAAGCGCGCTTCACCTCCGCTGTGGAGGCGAATGTTGCCGGGATTTGATGGGCTTTCGTAATAGGTGATGAAGCGGCTGCCATCGTCAGCGATCACATCGAGCACGCTTTCGTAGCTTTCGCCCGAATTGCGCCAAAGTTCCGCGGTTTCGAGAGTGGCAAGATCCCAGCGACGCAGGAAGGGGCGATTGCCGTCGGGGCTGGCACCCTGACCCGACAAGAGCAGCGCGCCATTGTCGACGATGGCTACACCGTAACCTGCATCGTTGCGCTTGGTCAGCGGGCTGCCCGGGTCGTTGTAGGCATCCTGCACATTGCGCAGGTTGAGGACGCGCGGTTCGGCCGTTCCGGTTACATCGACCAGCGTCTGGCGCACTTCGCGCGTGTCGCGGTCGTACTCGACGAGGATCATGTCGTCGGTGTCCTCGAGGCCGAGGCTGCCGACGTAACGGTCTTCCATCGTTGCGATGCGGCGGCCTTCTCCGGTGAAGGGTGCGCCGAGTGCGAAGACCGCGTCGCGTTCGTCGGTCTTGACCCGCGGGTCGCCGCCGTCGAGCGCTTCCGCCCAGATCACCAGTGCATCTTCATTGGGATGCCAGCCGATCGAGCGGCGACCGGTTTCCACGCCCTGCACGGGCAAATTGTCGATTAGCGGACGTTCGCGGATCATGCTGACCAACTTGCCATCCATCGTGTAGATGGCGGTCTTCATCGGGAAACTGCTGTAGGGAACCTGGTAGGAGAAGGGCTTCTCGATCCACGTCGCCATCAGGTACTTGCCATCGGGCGAGGGGGCCGCGCCGAGGTAGATTTTCGGTTCGAGCAATTTCTTCGATTTACCGGTAGCCGGGTCGATGATGACGGGCTGGCTGGTGGTCAGCCATTCGAACAGCGCCTCGTCATAGGGATTTTCGAGCATGTCCTGGTAGGTGCGGGTCTGCGCTTCCTCGCCGCCCGCCGCATCCTGGATTGCAGGGCCGCTGGGCGTGAGCGATTCCACGGGCATGGGCCCACGCTTTTCGGGAATGGTCAGTGCGAGTACCCGGCCATCGGCAAGGAAGCGCGGCTCTGCGAAAATGGCATTGAGACCGCGATCGAGCAGCGTGGAGACCTTGGCGCTCTTCACGTCCATCACGTGTAGCGACATGCCGTCCGCATAGGTATTGCTGAAGACGACCTTGTCGCCGTCCTTGGACCAGCCCACCTCCGAAATGTCCGCTTCGGGCGGCAGGGCTACCTTGCGTGTCTCACCTGTGGCAATGTCCTGGATGGAGAGGCCAACGACATTGCGCGGATTGTGCACGTCGTTGATCGAGACATCGAGCCTGAGGCCGGCGAGGCGCTCCATCGGCTTGGCGATTTCCGAAACCGGGGGAAGGGCTTCGCGCTCCATCAGCAGCATGGTCGAACCGTCAGGCGAGATGGAGACCGAGGGCGAGGGCGCCCTCGTCACGATATCGGCGATGGCCGGCGGCGGGGTGTCATAAGTCGATTGCGCGGCGAGCGGCGTGGCAGCGGTTGCGATCGCAATCGCGACCAGGCTGGAAAAGCGATACATTTCAGTCCCCCAAAAAAATTTGGCGGAACCAGCCTAAAGCCTTGTCTCGAAACGCCAATGCAATTGGCAGGGACGGGGGCGCCTTTCGTCGAAAAGCGCCCCTGGCTCAGGTCACTCGGTCGGGAGGAAATCGGGCACCGACAGGTACCGCTCGCCCGTGTCGTAATTGAAGCCGAGCACGCGGCTGCCAGCAGGAAGATCGGGGAGCTTCTGCGCGATGGCGGCGAGCGTTGCGCCGCTCGAAATGCCGACCAGCAGGCCTTCGGTCACGGCGCATCGACGCGCCCATTCCTTGGCGTCTTCCGGGTCGACCTGGATGGCACCGTCGATTGACTGGGTGTGCAGGTTTTCGGGAATAAAACCAGCGCCGATGCCCTGGATCGGGTGAGGTCCGGGCTGACCGCCGTTAATGACGGGCGAAAGCGTCGGTTCGACGGCAAAGGCCTTCATTGCGGGCCAGCTTTCCTTGAGCACCTCGGCGCAGCCGGTCAGGTGCCCGCCGGTGCCGACGCCGGTAATCATCACATCGACCGGCGTATCCGCGAAGTCGGCGAGGATTTCCTTCGCGGTCGTGCGCTTGTGGACTTCGAAATTGGAAGGGTTGTCGAACTGGCTCGGCATCCAGGCACCTTCGGTCTGCTCGACCAGCTCCTGTGCGCGGGCAATCGCGCCCTTCATGCCGCCTTCCTTGGGCGTGAGGTCGAACTTAGCGCCGTAGGCGAGCATCAGGCGGCGACGCTCGATGCTCATGCTCTCAGGCATGACCAGCACGAGGGTGTAGCCCTTCACCGCTGCCGCGATGGCAAGGCCGATACCGGTGTTTCCGCTGGTCGGCTCGATAATAGTGCCGCCCGGCTTGAGCCGGCCGGATTTCTCGGCATCCTCGATCATGGCAAGGCCGATGCGATCCTTGATCGAACCGCCGGGATTGGCGCGTTCGTTCTTCACCCAGACCTCGTGGTCGGGGAACAGGCGCGCGAGGCGGATGTGGGGCGTGCCGCCGATGGTTTCGAGGACGGACTGGGCTTTCATGGGGTCTGCTCCTGCAGCTTTCCGGTGGGGGTATCTTCCTGCAATTCCTCGGGCGGGTCAAAGGTCCGCGTCGTTCGCAGGACTGGGAAAATTTTCGACCACAGCGCGACCGTGAGGATCGCACCGCCGCCGCCACCGACCACAGCCGCAACTGGCCCGATGGCGTAGGCGAGGCTGCCCGAGAAAAAATCGCCGAACTCATTCGAGGCGCTGATCGTCAGCAGGCTGACCGACGAGACGCGGCCGCGCTTGTCGTCAGGCGTATGGAGCTGGATAAGCGACTGCCGGATATAGACGCTGAACATGTCCGCCGCGCCCACGATGAACAGCATGGCAAGGCTGAGCGGCATGGACGTGGACAGGCCGAAAACGATCGTCGCTGCACCGAAGATGGCGACGGCCCACAGCATCTTGGGCCCGACATTGTTCTGCAGCGGCCGGAAAGAGAACCACAGCGCGGTCAGCGCCGCACCCACGGCAGGCGCCATGGCAAGCTGGGCGAGGCCGGTTTCGCCGACCTCGAGGATATCGCGGGCGTACACCGGGAAGAGCGCCGTCGCTCCGGCCAGGAATACTGCGAAGAGGTCCAGCGTAATGGCGCCGAGCACCATCTTGTTGCGCACCACGTAACGCAGGCCTTCGACCATCTGGTGGATAGGCCGCTTGTTCGCCTCGCGCGGGGGCTGCGGAACCTTCCCGATGAGCGACAGCGCGATCATGGAGACGAGGAACAGGACCCCTGCTGCCGCATAGGGAGAGAAGGGCTCGATAGCGTAAAAATAACCACCCAGTGCGGGCCCCACGATCATCCCGACCTGCCAGGAAATGCTCGACAGGGCGATGGCATTGGGAAGGATGGCCTTGGGCACGAGGTTGGGAGCAAGGGCAGAAAGCGCAGGTCCGGAGAAGGCTCGCGCTATCCCGAGCAGCACCGCGACAGCGAATATCCAGGCGAGCGAAAGCGTATCGCTCGCTGTCAGCCAAGCGAGCAGTACCGCACACACGAATTGCAGCGCTACGGTCAGGCGGGCGAGGTTGCGCCGGTCGAAATGGTCCGCTGCCCACCCCGAAAACGGGGTCAGCAGAAACAGGGGGACGAACTGGAGCAGGCCGATCAACGCCAGCTGGCCAGAAGCCTCTGCCACGCCCATCCCGCCATCGCGCGCGATATTGTAGGTCTGCCACCCGATGATCAGCATCATCGCATACTGGGCCAGCGTCATCGACAGGCGCGAAATCCAGTAGGCGCGGAAATTCGCGATGCGGAGCGGCGATCTGTCGGGGGAAGGGGGCGTGTCGGTCTCTCTCACGCCCAACGCATGGCAGGCGCCCCTTCGCTTGTGAAGAGACGCCTGCTTGCGCGTTCAGAAATGAATGTTGACCGCCTTAGCGCAGGCGGCGCAGGCGCGGGTTCGGCTGCAGCGTGTCGATCAGCGACAGGAAGTCGTCGACGCGGATGATGCGTTCGAACTGGAAGCCGGCGCGATTGTCGCGGCTCCAGATGCAATAGGCTTCTATGCGGCCGATGACGGGCAGACGAACCACGACGCGGTCGCCGCGCGCAACGTCCTGCGCATCGTCGATCATGAACCCGTTGGCCGAAATATTCGCGATATGCATGCGCATGTCGCCACGGCTGTGGTGTTCGGCGATAACCGGGTGGTCGACCGGGTGGCGCGCCAGGCGGCGCTGGTCGGTGACGCTGAGTTGTGCTCCGGCACTCATGCGAGACGATCCCTTGCTTTTGACAAACCTTATCCCTGCAACTTGCCCGCAAAAGGCAAATATCCGGTTAACCGAACTTGCAGGGTTAAAATGTTCTCAGCGGCGCAGGATCGCGTGCTTCTTCTTGCCCAGCGAAAGCTTCACCTCGGCCCCTTCGGCAATCTCGACCAGGTGGCCGGGGTCGGTGACCGTTTCGCCGTCCAGCTTGATCGCGCCTTCCGCCAGCTTGCGCTTGGCTTCGCCGTTCGATGCGGTGAACCCCAATGCCGTCAGGGCAGCCCCGATGCGCACGCCTTCTTCGCCCACCGACAGGGTCGGAAGATCCTCGCCAGCGCCGCCACCGGCAAAGGTTTCGGAAGCGGTCTTTTCCGCCAGTGCAGCAGCATCCGCACCGCGGACAAGCTTGGTCACTTCGTTGGCAAGAACTGTCTTGGCGCTGTTGATCTCGGCCCCTTCAAGCGCTTCGAGACGAGCGATCTCGTCCAGCGGAAGGTCTGTGAACAGGCGCAGGAAACGGCCCACGTCGCGGTCGTCGACATTGCGCCAGTACTGCCAGAAATCGTAGCTCGGCAGCTGCTCCTCGTTTAGCCAGACCGCGCCGGCGGCTGTCTTGCCCATCTTGGACCCGTCGGCGGTGGTCAACAGCGGGGTGGTCAGGCCGAACAGGTCGCTGCCGTCCATGCGGCGTGCCAGCTCCATACCGTTGACGATATTGCCCCACTGGTCGCTGCCGCCCATCTGCAGACGGCAGCCGTAACGCTGCGCCAGTTCGCGGAAGTCGTAGGCCTGCAGGATCATGTAGTTGAATTCGAGGAAGGTCAGCGGCTGCTCGCGCTCGAGCCGCAGATTCACCGAATCGAAGGTGAGCATCCGGTTGATAGTGAAATGCGGCCCGACGTCGCGCAGAAGCTCGATATAGCCGAGCTGGCTCAGCCATTCGTCATTGTTCACCATGACTGCATCGGTCGGCCCGTCGCCGAAGGTCAGCAGGCGTTCGAACACCTTGCGGATACCGGCGATGTTCGCGTCGATATCCTCATTGGTGAGCATCTTGCGGCTTTCGTCCTTGCCGGACGGATCGCCCACCTTCGTCGTGCCGCCGCCCATCACCACGATCGGCTTGTGTCCGGCCTGCTGGAGGCGGCGCAGCATCATGATCTGCACGAGGCTGCCGACATGCAGGCTTGGCGCGGTGGCATCGAAGCCGATATAGCCGGGCACTACCTGGCTGGCGGCGAGGGCATCGAGTCCCTCAACATCGGTGACCTGGTGGATGTAGCCGCGCTCTTCGAGCACGCGCAGGAGTTCGGATTGGTGACTGCTCATGACAGGGCGCCCGCTAGCAGGAACGAGGCCCCGTGCAAACGCATGAACTGATCGCCCATCCCGCCTTTCCACCCCTGGAGGTGTCGGGCGTGCAGGCGCGCATCATCGGCCGGGATGACGATTGGCTGCGACTTCGTTGGCGCGTGGAGGGTTCTTCGTGCCTCGTCGTGCCACAGTTCGCGGGCAGGGGCAGGGCCGACGAGCTTTGGAAAACCACTTGTTTCGAGATGTTTCTCAACCCCTTGGGAGGCGAAGCTTACTCGGAATGGAATCTCTCGCCGTCCGAGCGCTGGAACGCCTATGACTTCTGCGCCTATCGCGAGGGCATGTCCGAACGGCCCGTCCCGCGTGAGCCCGCGTGTACCATGCGGCTCGGCAGCAGTTTCGCCATTTTCGATGCTGCGCTCCCCAACTCTGCCTTGCCTGACGCCCCGAGCGCGATGGGCCTGACCTGCGTCATCGAGGAAGAGGGCGGGATCAAGAGCTTCTGGGCGATGGATCATGGGAAAGATCAGCCGGATTTCCACGATGCGTCTTGCTTCAAGGCGGAGCTTGGGCCACCCAACGCGGCATGAAATTCGGTATCGATCGCCTGCTCACACAGGCCGAACTTCGCGCCCCCCTCGAAGGCAAGCGTGTCTCGCTCGTCGCGCATCCGGCGTCGGTCACGGCGCAGCTCGACCATTCACTCGACGCGCTTATTGAGCGCGGTATCAATGTCACTTCCGCATTCGGTCCGCAGCACGGGCTCAAGGGTGACAAGCAGGACAACATGGTCGAAACCGCGGACGAAACCGATCCGCGCCACGGCATCCCCGTGTTCAGCCTGTATGGCGAGGTGCGCCGTCCGACCGGCCAGATGATGAGCACGGCGGACGTCTTCCTGTTCGATCTGCAGGACCTCGGCTGCCGTATCTACACCTTTGTGACGACCTTGCTCTACCTGCTCGAGGAAGCGGCCAAGGGTGGCAAGGAAGTCTGGGTTCTCGACCGCCCAAATCCCGCTGGTGGACCAGTCGAGGGCACGCTGCTGGTTCCGGGACAGGAGAGTTTCGTTGGCGCGGCGGCGATGACGATGCGCCACGGCATGACCATGGGCGAAATGGGCCGCTGGTTCGTCGACCATTTCAAGCTCGACGTCGATTATCGCGTGATCGAGATGGAAGGCTGGAAGCCCGGAAAGGCCCCTGGCTACGGATGGCCAGAGGATCGCGTGTGGATCAACCCCAGCCCCAATGCCGCCAACGTCAACATGGCCCGCGCCTATGCCGGCACTGTCATGCTGGAAGGCACCACGCTGAGCGAGGGCAGGGGTACCACCCGCCCGCTGGAGGTTCTGTTCGGCGCGCCCGATATCGATGCACCCGCGGTCCTGGCAGAAATGCGCCGCCAGGCCCCGAGCTGGCTGCGCGGCTGCGCCTTGCGCGAGTGCTGGTTCGAGCCGACCTTCCACAAGCACGCAGGAAAGCTGTGTAACGGCTTGATGATCCACGCAGAAGTTCCGTTCTACGACCATCATGAATTCAAGCCCTGGCGGCTTCAGGCACTGGCCTTCAAGGCCATCCGCACGCTCTATCCGGACTACGAGATCTGGCGTGACTTCCCCTATGAATACGAGTTTGACCGCCTTGCGATCGACGTGATCAACGGCGGCCCGTCACTTCGCGAATGGGTGGACGACAGCGAGGCCGAGGCAGGCGACCTCGACGACATCGCTTCCCGTGACGAGGCAGCATGGCGCGAAACGATCGCGCCGCATCTTATTTATAGCTGAGTGCCTACTCGCCCGCGGGACGGAGGAGATAATCCTCTGTCGGTTCAGGTAGTGGCCGCAGGTCGTTCACATCGCCATGCATTTGCATGACGGCACAGCCATCGACCCGCTTGTCGACGGCCGCGATCATATAGCCGTCCTCTCCGGTCGCAGGCCCTCGCTGCAAGGCAGGAAGCCCGCCTGTTTCGCGAACTTCGCGAATAACCTCGTTGCACCGGGCCGATTGCGGCTCGCGCAGATTGGGGATTTCGCCTCCGGGTTCCACCGCGCGCGGCAGGGGCTGCGCGCTGAGCACCAGTCCGGCTAGCGGGAGGCTTGTGAGGGCAAGGTAGTGCATAGGGCTTCCTTCCGCGGCGCAGAATACCGCAAAAGAAAAACCTTGGCAAACCTGCGGCTTAGCCCTGCTTCCGACTCAACTCGCGCATGGCGTCGTCGAGACCGTCCAGCGTCAGAGGATACATCCGGTCGTTGACCAGCTGCTTCATGATCTTGGTCGACTGGGAATAGCCCCACTGCTTTTCCGGCACCGGGTTCAGCCAGACCGTGGCGGGATAGGTGTTGGTGACCCGCTGCATCCAGACTGCACCTGCCTCGTCGTTCATGTGCTCGACGCTACCGCCCGGGTGGGTGATCTCGTACGGGCTCATCGCGGCATCGCCGACGAAGACGATCTTGTAGTCGTGGCCGTATTTGTGGAGCACGTCCCAGGTCTTGGTACGCTCCTGCCAGCGACGCTTGTTGTCCTTCCACACACCTTCGTAGAGGCAGTTGTGGAAGTAGAAGAACTCGAGGTTCTTGAACTCGCTCGTGGCGGCGCTGAACAGCTCCTCGGTCACCTTGATGAACGGGTCCATCGATCCGCCCACGTCGAGGAAAAGCAGCAGCTTGACCGCATTATGCCGCTCGGGCCGCATGTGGATGTCGAGCCAGCCCTGCTTTGCCGTGCCTTCGATCGTCGCGTCGAGATCCAGCTCGTCCGCTGCGCCTTCGCGGGCGAAACGGCGCAGGCGGCGCAGCGCCATCTTGATGTTGCGGGTGCCCAGTTCCTTGGTGTTGTCGAGGTTCTTGAACTCGCGCTTGTCCCAGACCTTCAGGGCGCGCTTGTGCTTGCTCTCGCCGCCGATCCGCACGCCTTCGGGATTGTATCCCGAATTGCCGAACGGGCTGGTGCCGCCGGTGCCGATCCACTTGTTGCCGCCCTGATGGCGCTTTTCCTGTTCCTCGAGCCGCCTCTTCAGCGTCTCCATGATCTCGTCCCAGTCACCCAGCGACTTGATCTTCGCCATCTCTTCCTCGGAGAGGAATTTCTCGGCAACGGCCTTCAGCCAGTCTTCCGGGATGTCGACCGGGTTCTGGCCGTATTCGGACATGATCCCCTTGAATACGCGGCTGAACACCTGGTCGAACCGGTCGATCAGGCCTTCGTCCTTCACGAAGGTTGCGCGGGAGAGGTAATAGAACGCCTCGGGCGTCTGCTCGATCACGTCTTTGTCGAGCGCCTCCAGCAGGGTGAGGTGTTCCTTGAAGCTGGCGGGAATGCCCGCGGCCCGAAGCTCGTCGACGAAATTGAAGAACATGCGAGCTTCCTAGCCTGCATCGGCGAGGCGGTGGAAGAGGGAAATCGTGGAAAGCCCTTAACCGGACAATAACCACTTCCGTTTAGACGATCCGCCGAACAGGGACAAAGGGATCGTCACACATGGAACTCACCGCGATTGATGCTGCGAAGGCGTCGAGCCTCGAATCAATTCCGGAGGCCTGCGGCAAGGTTACGGTCGGTTGTACCGACGTTGCCGGTATCGTGCAGGCCGTGATCGACAGTTCGGGCATCCTGCGCGCAGAGCATGCGGAACTGCAGGGCACGGTCCATGAACTTGAAAAGGATCAGCGCAAGGTCGCCGAGGCTTCCGACGAAGCCCGCCTGCTGTCCGCCCGCGCTATCGAGCGCCTCGGGCAGGGCACCAAGCAGATCCAGTCCTCCCTCAGCCAGATTACCAGCCTGCTCGATCTCGTGGAAACGCTGGCAACGCACGTGACCGGCTTCGCTGCGGCGATGGACCAGGTGAAGCGCTGTTCGCAGGACATCGAACAGATTGCCGAGACGACCAACATCCTCGCCCTCAACGCAACTATTGAAGCGATGCGTGCCGGTGACGCGGGCCGCACCTTCGCCGTGGTCGCCAACGAGGTGAAGTCGCTCGCCGGCGAAACCCGCAAGGCGACCGACGAAATCTCGGACGTGATCGAAACATTGGGTGCAGAAGCGGCCACAGTGATCGAGCGTATCGAGGCGGGCGCTAAGGCATCGAACGAGGCCAAGACTTCGGTCGCCAGCATCGATTCCACCATTTCCGGCGTGTCGCAGCTGGTCGAGGAAGTCGACCAGCAGAACGACCAGATCGCCCGTGCAACCGGCATGATGACCGAGCACGTCGACCGGGTTTCGTCCGTCATCGAAAGTTTCGACCGTGCTGCCAGCGAGAACGAGCAGCGCCTTGCGACCGCTCACGACCGCATCGAAGAGCTGGAGCTGACTGCCAGCGACATGTTCGACAAGCTGGTCAAGGCAGGCCTTTCGCCGGAAGACAGTGCGATGGTCGAACGGGCGCAGGAACACGCCAAGAAGATCGTCGCCCGCGCCGAAGAAGCCATCGCCAATGGCGAACTGACGGCCGAGCAGCTGTTCGACCAGAATTATCGCCCGCAGCCGGGTACCAATCCGCAGCTCTACCGCACCGGCCTCAGCGACTGGGCGGATGCCAACTGGCGTCCGATCAACGATGCCGTCGTGGGTGAGGGCGGCCATGTGATCATGTGTTCGCAGGCCGACATGAACGGCTTCCTGCCGACCCACGTCACCGCACACTCGCGTAAACCCATCGGCGAACTTGCACACGACACCAAGTATTGCCGCAACGGCCGCATCATCCTCGAAGGCGTGGACCTCGTCGCAAAGTCGACCAAGGATCCCTACACCATGGCCGTCTACCGCCAGGAAGGCGATGGCCGGAACTACGTGGTGGTCCGCAATGTCTACGTGCCGGTTTACATCAACGGCCGCCGCTGGGGGGATTTCGAGCTGGCCTACAGCTTCGGCTGATCAAGCTTGTCCCCCAAGGAGAAAGGGCGCGTTCCGCAAGCGGAGCGCGCCCTTTTCTCGTCTGGTCCTGCCAGTATCAGGGCTGGCGACGGGCCATGAACGCAAGGCGTTCGAACATCATCACGTCCTGTTCGTTCTTTAGCAGGGCACCGTGCAGCGGCGGAATGGCGCTGTTGGGGTTGCTGTCCTGCAGCACTTCCAGCGGCATGTCCTCGTTCAGCAGCAGCTTCAGCCAGTCGAGCAGCTCGCTCGTCGAAGGCTTCTTCTTCAGGCCCGGCACGTCGCGCAGTTCGTAGAAGATATCCATCGCCTTGCTGACCAGATTCTTCTGGATGCCGGGATAGTGAACTTCGATGATGTCGCGCATCGTCTCCCGGTCGGGGAACTTGATGTAGTGGAAGAAGCAGCGGCGCAGGAATGCGTCGGGCAATTCCTTCTCGTTGTTCGAGGTAATGACGACGATCGGTCGTTCCTTCGCCTCGATCCGCGTGTGCGTTTCGTAGACGTCGAAGCTCATGCGATCGAGTTCCTGCAGCAGGTCGTTCGGAAACTCGATGTCGGCCTTGTCGATCTCGTCGATCAGCAGGACGGGCAGTTCGGGGCTGGTGAACGCCTCCCACAGCTTGCCCTTCTTGATGTAGTTCGAGATGTCATGAACGCGCTCGTCGCCGAGCTGGCCATCGCGCAGGCGGGCGACCGCGTCGTATTCGTAAAGGCCCTGCTGCGCCTTGGTCGTCGACTTGACGTTCCATTCGATCAGCGGGGCATCGAGCGCCTTGGAAATTTCATGGGCGAGCACGGTCTTGCCCGTGCCCGGTTCGCCCTTGACCAGCAGCGGACGGCGCAGCGTGACCGCGGCATTGACGGCGACCTTGAGATCGTCGGTCGCGATATACGAACTGGTGCCTTCGAAACGGGTCTGGTCTGACATCGGTTTTCCCTTGCAACTTTACGTGTGCGTTAGGGGTAAGCGCCGGACCGTGCAAGAGTGCTCCGGCGCTCCGGTGCTTACGCCCGGTCGAGCGCAGCGATTTCCCGGTCGAGCTTGCGAGCGGCGTGCAGGTTGAGCCAACCAGCGAAGACGAAGAAGACGGCCGTCGCGGCGAACTTGAACCAGACGCCTTCCAGCGCGGCAGCCCACCCCTGAACCTCGGCCACATTGGCCGTGACGACGAAGTAGAAGCCGACGAGGCCGGGGACGAAGGGCGCGAGATACCAGGTCGGAACCCCGCGCAGCAGGTCGCGCTGACGGACGAGCTGGCTGCGCAGGTGATCCTTGCAGCTTGCTTCGGGGGAACGTGCCTGCGCGCTGCCGTCGCGGTGGAGCTTGCTCACCACGAAGATCGCGGCGGCAACGGTCATGGCGACGGTAGCGGAAAGCGCCCATTCGCCTTCGCCGGCAAAGAAAACTGCAAGGGCGCCGAACACTCCGACAACCAGTGCACCGGCGGCATATTCCAACAGGTTGCGGCGACGGATGCTCTTTTCGAACCGAGTGCTGCGTGCCCGGCACGCGCCCGGTTCGCTGAAATTCGCGTCGGAATTTTCACGGGTCCAGAAGTTGAACGGATCTTGGGTCATCGGATTGTCTCCTGGTGATCGGGGGTGCCGAACTGGTCGGCAAGGGCAGTCTTCAGCCGGTGGATGCGGGTGGCGACCGTGCCGGAAGCGAGGCCGGTCACCTCGGATATATCGCGGGCGCTTTCGCCTTCGAGCCACAGCAGCATCACCTGCGCATCCAGCGTCGGCAGCTGGCGGATCATCTCCTGGGCGCGTGCAACCGTGTGGCCTTCCGCGGCAGCACGTTCACCGCTGCCCAGGCTCGGCAATTCATCCGTTTCCTCCAGTGACACGGTAGGCCTGCGTCGGCTTTCGCGAAGGCGGTGCTCGGCAGCCACGTTGTGAGCCACGCGGTACACCCAGGTCTTGAGCGCACATTGTCCTTCGAACCGGGCGAAACTGCGGAAGAGCTCGCAGTGGATGTCCTGTTCCAGGTCGCGTGCCTTGTCGCCATCGCGCTCCATCGCGCGGGCGAGGCGGGCGATGGCCGGGGCAAATTGCGCCCCTGCCTCGCGATAGTATGCGTGTTGCTTTTCCTTGGTCATGTATCCTTAGTCCGCCCCCGCGCGTATTTCTTACACGCCCACCGAAAAAAAGCGCCAGTCGAAGGAGCACCGATGCCGACCGAGAACCTGACCATCGCCACGCAGGCAGGCCATGAACTGACCGGCTCGCTCGAGCTGCCGACCGGCCTAGTGCGCGGTGCAGCGCTGTTCGCGCACTGCTTCACCTGCACCAAGCAAAGCAAGGCGGCGGTTGCCGTAGCCCGAGCGCTGGCGAGCGAAGGGATTGCTACGCTGCGGTTCGACTTTACCGGACTCGGCGGCAGCGGCGGCGATTTCGGGCGTGCCGGTTTTGCGGCGGACGTGTCCGACCTGGTCGAGGCGGCGGACCAGCTTCTCGAGCGCTTCGCACGGCCGATCCTGCTGGTCGGCCACAGCCTCGGCGGGGCAGCGGTCCTCGCCGCTGCGGCCGAGATCGGCTTCGACCGGATTGCCGCGATTGCGACCGTCGGTGCCCCGTCCGACGTTCCCCACGTCCTGGGCAATATCGACGGAGACATCGACGCGATCCGCGAGCAGGGAGAAGGAGCGGTGCGCATCGGCGGACGCGAATTCACCCTCGGGCGCGAATTCATCGAAAAGGTGGAGAACGTGGACCTGCTTGCCGAAGTCGGACGGCTGCGAAAGCCGCTGCTCTTCCTCCATTCGCCCACCGATGCGGTGGTCGGGATCGAACATGCCAGCGCACTCTTCCAGGCCGCCAAACATCCTAAGAGCTTCGTAAGCTTGGAAGGTGCCGACCACCTTTTGCTTGACGAGGAGGATGCCCGCTTTGCCGCCAACGTAATTGCAGCCTGGGCGCATCGTTACATACCGCTGTCCGCCGATTGGCCAATGCCGGAAGAAGGGATCGTTGCCTGCACCGGCCACGGCAAGTTCGGAACCGAGGTCCACACCGTCTCGCACCAGTTCATCGCCGACGAGCCCAAGAGCTATGGCGGGGACGACAGCGGACCGACGCCCTACGACCTGCTGAATGCCGCGCTTGGCACCTGCACGGCCATGACGATGAAGATGTACGCCGACCGCAAAGGTTGGCCGCTCGAAGCTGTCCGCGTCCACGTGACGCATGAGCGCGATCACACGACGACCTGTTCGCACGCCGAGGCCATGGCGGAAGGCATGCAGATGCAGGCGCTCAACCGAACCATCACGATACGCGGAGAAGAACTGGACGATGAGCAGCGCGCGAAGCTGATGGAAATCGCCGACAAGTGCCCGGTACACCGCACATTGGAGGGCGAACTGCACATCCACACGCGCATCGGGGAGTAGACGCTACTCTAAGGTGTAGATCGTCCCACCATAGATATCGAGAAAGCTAACCCGCAGGCTGACCGGCTGTTCGGTCATGGCTTTCGTAATGCGATAGGTCAGCCTCTTGCTCGATTTGTCATAGCCCGTCACTTCGATCTCGGCACAGCCGAATTTGTAGGTGCGCGGCAGGCGGTTCGTCTTGAGGCCGGTGTCGATCGGAATGCTTGCCTCTCCGCAGGCTCCTCCGACAAGGCTGGTCACGACCTCGTCGTATCGTCCCCTTGCGCCATTTGTTTGGGCCTGGAACACCTGGCGTTGGGAGAGCAGGCCAAGGGCGCCGAGCGAGCGCGTTCGATCTTCCTGCTTCGCGACAATACGCCAGCGCGCCTCTCCGATCGGCACCATTTGGGCGGCTTTGTAGGTGAGGGGTTCGAGCGGCTGAGGCAGGGCAAACCTACCCGACCGGTCACCGGGCGCGAAGACGTTGTCGAAGCTCCCATCGCCATCGGTGTCCATGAAGCAAGCCCGCAAATCTTCGCCGAGCGGGAAATCTGCTGCCGCAGGGCCATAGGTTTCCCCGGCCTTTTCAGTGAGCGTGAACTCCCGCGTGCAATAGGCCGCGACCCCGGGAAGGGCGCGTGGGTCGCCCGGTATCATGACCGCCTCGCGGAGCAGGGCAAGCATGTTCGCCGGCACCCATGCAGGAGTTTTACTCTGCTTCGGAGCGGTAATCGTCGCTGCAGATTTGAAGACGAGCGCAAGGTCGAGCACCGGATCTCCCAATGCAACGGTCCGTTCTTCGGGACCTGACGCATGATTACGATCATCGACCAGCAGTATCGGAGCCAGCTTCAGCGCGGGAAGGTCCTGTGCGCTTGCGACGTGGGCCGTAGACAGCGCCAGCATGGCGCCAAGGCATTTCGCTTTCATACTTCCCTCACCCCTCAACCAAACAATGCCAGGGTTGACAGGCCAAGCCATGCCAGCAACCCGATCAAAGTGGCAAAGCGCCAGACGAGACTGGCACCTGCCATGCCCCTGTTCATCGTGTTATGCCAAACGAGACCGCTTGCCAGCAAAGCGCAGCCAAAAACGAGAAGGTGGGGTAACGCAAGCCAGCGTTGGCCAATTACGAGAACAACGATTTGCAAGGTCATCTGCATGAACATTGCTCCGGTGAACCAGACGATCGGCACCGGGCGATAGGCCGCGTCTGGCACTTCCCAATCCGGAAGCGAGGCATCCGGGCGCGAAATCCTGCGGTCCGCATAGATGATGTCTTCTTCGCGAGGGTCGGGAAAACCCTTGTCAGGCATCGATCATTTCGCGGTCGAATTCGCCGGCGTTGTTCTGGATGAAGTTGAACCGGTGTTCCGGGTTGCGCCCCATGAGCTGATCGACCAGTTCCTTCACCACGGCGCGCTGTTCGAATTCCTGCGGCAGGGTGATGCGGATCAGGCTGCGGCTTTCGGGATCCATGGTGGTTTCCCGAAGCTGCTGCGGGTTCATCTCGCCTAGGCCCTTGAAGCGGCCGACCTCGAACTTCTTGCCCTTGAAAACCGTCTCCTCCAGTTCCTTGCGGTGCGCGTCGTCACGGGCGTAGCGGCTCTCCTTGCCCGATGTCAGGCGGTAGAGCGGGGGCTGGGCGAGGTAGAGGTGCCCGTTACGCACGACTTCCGGCATTTCCTGGAAGAAGAACGTCATCAGCAGCGTCGCGATATGCGCCCCGTCCACGTCCGCGTCGGTCATGATGATGATGCGGTCGTAACGCAGGTTTTCGGGATCGCAGTCCTTGCGGGTCCCGCAACCCATGGCGAGCACGAGGTCCGCGATTTCGCTGTTCGCGCGGATCTTGTCGGCGGTGGCCGACGCGACGTTCAGGATCTTGCCGCGGATGGGCAGGATCGCCTGCGTCTTGCGATTGCGCGCCTGCTTGGCGCTGCCGCCTGCGCTGTCGCCTTCGACGATGAACAGTTCCGTATCGCCGTCGCCTTCGCCCGAACAATCGGTGAGCTTGCCCGGCAGGCGCAGCTTCTTTGCGTTGGTTGCGGTCTTGCGCTTGATCTCGCGTTCGGCCTTGCGGCGCAGGCGCTCGTCCATACGCTCCATGACCTGTCCGAGCAGCGCCTTGCCCCGGTCCATGTTGTCCGAGAGGAAGTGGTCGAAATGGTCGCGTACAGCGTTCTCTACGTAACGAGCGGCTTCCGGGCTTGTCAGGCGGTCCTTGGTCTGGCTCTGGAACTGCGGATCGCGGATGAAGACGCTGAGCATGACCTCGGCCCCGTTCATCACGTCGTCCGCACTGATGTCCTTAGCCTTCTTCACGCCGGTCAGTTCGCCGAAAGCGCGCAGTCCCTTGGTCAGCGCGGCACGCAGGCCTTGCTCGTGCGTACCGCCATCGGGGGTGGGCACGGTGTTGCAGTACCAGCTGAACGAACCGTCGGAGAACAGCGGCCATGCGATGGCCCATTCCACGCGGCCCTGATCGTCGGGGAAACCCTGGCTGCCCGCGAAAGGCTGGGTGGTGACGCATTCGCGCCCGCCGATCTGTTCGGCGAGATGGTCGGCCAGGCCGCCGGGGAACTTGAAGACTGCCTCTGCAGGGATGTCGTCGCTTGCGAGACTATCCGCGCAGCGCCAGCGGATTTCCACGCCCGCGAAGAGATAGGCCTTGGAACGGGCCAGCTTGAACAACCGCTTGGGATTGAACTTGCGGTCCCCGAAAATCTCGGTGTCGGGGATAAAGGTGACTGTCGTGCCGCGCCGGTTGGGAGTGGGGCCGAGTTCCTCGATCTTGCCGACCGGATGCCCCTTGGAGAATTCCTGCGCGTAAAGCTGCTTGTCGCGGGCGACCTCGACCCGCGTCAGGCTCGACAATGCGTTCACGACGGACACGCCGACCCCGTGAAGGCCGCCGCTGGTGGCATAGGCCTTGCCCGAGAACTTGCCGCCCGAGTGCAGCGTGGTCAGGATAACCTCGAGGGTGGACTTACCCGGATATTTCGGATGCTCGCCAACCGGGATCCCGCGGCCGTTGTCGCTGATGGTGACCCGGTTGCCTTCGTCGAGCCGCATCTCGATGCGGGTGGCATGGCCGGCGACGGCTTCGTCCATAGCGTTGTCGAGCACTTCGGCGACGAGGTGGTGAAGGGCGCGGTCATCCGTTCCGCCGATATACATACCCGGGCGGCGGCGCACCGGTTCGAGGCCTTCAAGGACCTCGATGGAGGATGCGTCATAGTCGCCGCTCGAAGTGGGCGTATTCTCGAAAAGATCGTCGGACATGGTGGTGGCTATATCGCGCGCGAATCCGCCCGCACAAGCGTCCCGCTTACGTTATCCGCCTGTCAGAAGCCCGTCGGTGCTGCCGATACCGTCGTGAAGCTGCCACCCTGGACCTTGCGAACCTCCATCGCCCGTTCGACCACGCCGTTGCGGCGGAAACGGAAGGGGCCGTCCATGCCGTCGAAGCCCCCGTCCTGGAACAGCACATTGACGGGGAAGGGCTGACCCACCTTCCACTCGCGCGCTGCGCGCAGGGTGAGGAGGACACCGTCATAGCCCAGTGTCGCAATCCGGTAAGGCTGTCCTCCGAACCGGGCTTGGTAGGAGGTGACGAAATCGGGATAGCGCTTGTCCGTGACTGCCGAGAACAGGGCGCCCGACAGGGCGGAAGAATCCAGTAACGCGCTTTCGCCTGCCCAGCGCTCCGTGCCCAGAAGACGGACAGATGACCCTGCCACGGCCTCCGCGCCCCGGATCGAGGGGGTGCCGCCATCGGCGATAAGCACGGTATCGAAGCTGCCCTTGGCCTTCAGGCGGCCGCCGGCGCTGACCACCGAGGTGTTCGAACGCGCATATCGCTCGGTTGCGACAAGCGTTCCGCCATAGCTTGCAAGGGCGCTTTGCATGGCCGCTTCTGCGCGACGACCATAATCGCTGTCGGGCGCAAGGACGGCGAAATTGCGCGCACCGATAGAGCGCGCGTATTCGACGCCCCGGTCCACCGATTGTTCGGGAATGTGGCCCATGACGAAAACGCCGGGGGCCGCGATCGATGTGTCGTTGGAAAAGCTGATGATCGGCACGCCGGAATTGGCGACCACATTGCGGACCACGGCTGCATTGCTGCCCAGCAGGGGGCCGAGGATCAGCTTGTTCCCATCCGCCAGCGCCTGCCGCGCTGCCGCCTGAGCGCCGCGCGAGGTGTCGTAGGTCGTGATCCGGAGATTGTCCGCATTGGTGTCGAGGATCGCCATCGTCGTTGCATTGGCGATCGACTGGCCGACTTCTCCGTTCTCTCCCGACAGGGGAACCAGCAGGGCAACGCGGTGGCGTTTGGAATCTTGGGGCTGGGAAGTCGCGCTCGGCTCGGGCGTCGGCGTGGGGGTCGTGGGCTGGCCGCTCTTGGGAATGATCGAGCAACCTCCCAGCAGCACGGCACCCGTCGCCATGATGAGGTTTCGCCGGTTCATAAATGCCAATGCCATGCTTGCCGCGTCCCTTGTCGGTGTTCATGAAGGGGTGTGAGCGATCCCGCCCCCCAGACTTCCGACCAGAGCCTTACACCGGGGCTTTACCTTGTTGCCACCCCCATCGGGAATTTGGGTGACATCACCGTGCGGGCCGTGGACATACTGTCACGCTGCGACGGAGTCGCCTGCGAGGACACCCGCGTCACCGGCAAGCTGTTGAAGCATCTCGGTATCTCCAAACCACTGTGGCGCTACGACGACCACAGCGAACACCGCGACCGCTCGCGCCTGCTGGACTCGATGCGCAGCCGCGCCGTGGCGCTCGTCAGCGATGCCGGAACCCCGATGGTGAGCGATCCGGGCTACAGGCTGGTCAACGACTGCCGCGAGCAGGGTATTCCCGTGACCAGCATCCCCGGACCATGTGCGGCGGTGGTGGGACTAACGCTGTCCGGCCTACCCAACGACCGGTTCCTGTTTGCCGGTTTCCTGCCGACGAAGGACAAGGCCCGCCGCGAGATGCTGGCCGAAATGGCGGCCATCGACGCAACGCTGATCTTCTACGAAACCGCGCCGCGCCTGCTCAAGTCGCTCGCCGCGATCGAGGATGTGATGCCCAAGCGTGAAATCGCGGTCGCGCGCGAGCTGACCAAGCTCCACGAGGAATGCCGGCGCGGCTTCTCGGCAGGACTGATGGCCTATTACGACGCCAATCCGCCCAAGGGCGAGATCGTCCTGCTGATCGGTCCTCCCGAAGCCCAGCAGGCCAATGAAGCAGATGCCGACGACATGCTGATCGAGGCGCTGGCCACGATGAAGCCATCTCAGGCGGCAGGTTATGTTGCCAAGGCGACGGGGCTCGACCGCAAGGCGCTTTACGCAAGGGCGATGGACCTCAAGCCGGGATGAAACGGCAGATCGCCGAGAAAAGCGGGCGCGACGCAGAGGCGAGGGCGGGCCTGTGGCTCAGGGCGAAGGGCTGGCGCATCCTCGACACGCGCGTGAAGACGCCCGCCGGCGAAATCGACCTGGTGGCGAAACGTGGCGCGACCATTGCCTTCGTCGAAGTGAAATGGCGCGCGCGCCGCGATGACCTCGACCTCGCCATCGACGAACGGCGCCTTGCCCGTGTCGCGGCGGCAGTCGAAGCGGTCGCCCACCGCTACGCCACGCATGGGGAGGATATCCGCATCGACGTCATCCTCCTTGCGCCCGGCGCATTCCCTCGCCACATCGCCAATGCCTGGCAACCCTGAAGGATAATCCATGCCCTTACGCGTCGCCGTCCAGATGGACCCGCTCGAAAGCATCAATATCGCGGGCGACAGCAGTTTTGCCCTGATGCTTGCTGCACAGGCGCGCGGACACGAGGTCTGGCATTACGACGTCACTACGCTTGCCTATGAAAGCGACGGCACGCCTGCCGGGCGCATTACCGCCCATGCCGCGCCCGTGACGGTGCAGCGCGTGGCTGGCGACCACTTCAAGGCGGGTGAGCGGCGCCGTATCGACCTTGCGCAGGACATCGACGTGGTGCTGATGCGGCAGGACCCGCCGTTCCATCTCGGCTACATCAGCTCGGCCCTGCTGCTCGACCGGTTGAAGGGCACGACGCTGGTCGTCAACGACCCGCGCGAAGTCGTGAACGCGCCCGAAAAAATGTTCGTGCTCGATTACGCCCGCTTCATGCCGCCGACGCTGGTTGCGCGAAAGCTGGAGGATATCCGGGAATTCCAGAAGAAGCACGGCTCGGTCGTCGTGAAACCGCTGCATGGCAATGGCGGCAAGGCGATCTTCCGGATCGATGCAGATGGCACCAACCTTTCCGCCCTGAGCGAGGTGTTCAACCAGACCTGGCCCGAGCCGCACATGGTCCAGCCCTTTCTTCCCGAAGTGGCCGAAGGCGACAAGCGCATCGTCTTGATAAACGGAGAATTCGCGGGTGCAATCAATCGCTTCCCGGGCGAAGGTGAGTTCCGTTCGAACCTTGCGCAAGGCGGTTATGCAGAAGCGACGACATTGTCGGAGCGCGAGGAAGAGATTTGCGCGGCCATGGGCCCCGAACTCAAGCGGCGCGGGCTCGTGTTCGTCGGTATCGACGTCATCGGAGGCAAGTACCTGACCGAAATTAACGTCACCTCGCCGACCGGGATTATCGCCATCGACAAATTCAACGGCACCGATACGCCCGCACGCATATGGGATGCGATCGAGCGCCGCCATGCGGCAATGTAATCAGTCGCGGTCGCGCGGATGGGCGTCGCGATAGGTGTCGAGCAGACTGGCTGCATCGACTTTCGTGTAGATCTGCGTCGATCCCAAGCTCGCATGACCGAGCAGTTCCTGAAGGCTACGCAAGTCCGCACCTGCGCCAAGCAGATGGGTGGCAAAACTATGCCGCAAGGCATGAGGCGTCGCCGTGTCGGGCAAGCCTAGCGCGCGGCGGGCCCGCGCAGTCGCTTTTTGGACGACGCCCTGCGATAGCGGGCCACCTTTCGCACCGCGGAAGATCGGCTCTTCACGCCCGGTGGGCCACGGGTTGAGATGGCAATATTCCTCCACCGCCTCGCGCACGATTGGCAGGATCGGCACGACGCGTTGTTTCGAGCCCTTGCCGGTCACGGTCAGCCGCTCTCCAAGCGGCAGGTCTGCCCCGGTCAGGGATAGTGCCTCCGAAATGCGCAAGCCCGCTCCGTAAAGCAGCAGCAGAACCGCCCGGTCGCGTGCACCGATCCATTCCTCAGCGGCCAGCGCGTCCACGGTTTCTGCCAACCCTTGCGCGTCATCCGGCGACACCGGGCGGGGCAGGCCCTTCTTCAAGCGCGGCCCGCGAAGGCGCGGGGGCTGCGTGACGTCATGCCCGGCTTGTGCCTTGGCAAAGGCGATGAAGCCTTTGAGCGCGGACAGCTCCCGCGCCGCCGATGCATTCGCCAGCCCGTCGCTGCGCCGCGACGCCAGGTGTGCCCTGACTTCCTGCGCCGACAGGGCCGCGACATCCTCGAAAGTTTCGAGGTTCAGGTGCACCATCAGTCGCCGGGAGGCAGCTGCATAGGCACGAACCGTGTGTGCCGAGCGTCTCTGGGCGAGGGCAAGATGGCTCTGCCATGCCTCGAGGCATTCGGAGCTGCTCACCCCTCGACCAGCTCCGCGGGAACAAGCTCGCCGAGCAGGGCATCAAGCAGCGGCATTCCCGCTTCGGTGACGCCGATCCGCTCGTCCTTCGACCATGCGAGGCCGAGGTCGCGGTAGAGCGCCAGCTTGGCGTCATCGACCAGGTCTTCCTTCGCGACGCCGAAGCGGCGGGACATATCGTCGAGGTCGACGCCTTCATTGAGGCGCAATCCCATCAGCAGGGCCTCCGATGCCTGTTCTCGCAGGCCAAGCGTCCTCGCCTCGGCAATGCCGTCACCCTGCGCCTCCACCGCGGCGAGGTAATTCTCCGGTTTCTTGTGCCGCGTAGTCGCTACGCCGCCGCGTCGTCCGTGTGCGCCGGGGCCGATCCCGCAATAGTCCTGGTATCGCCAGTATGTGAGATTGTGCCGGCTTTCCTGGCCCGGCCGCGCGTGATTGCTGATCTCGTATGCCGGCAGGCCGGCAGCGGCGGTCATCTCGCGGGTCAGGGCGAACAGGTCGGCTGCGGGGTCGTCTTCCAGCGGCGTAAAAACACCCCGCCGCACGTCTGTGGCAAAGCGCGTCGTGGGCTCGATCGTCAGCTGGTAAAGCGAGAGATGGTCGGTCCCGAGTGCCAGCGCCTGCGCCAGTTCTTGCTCCCAGTCACCCATCGACTGGCCGGGCCGCGCATAGATGAGATCGATGGAAACCCGCTGGAAATGGCTCTGAGCAGTCTCCAGCGCGTCGAGCGCTTCCTGCGCGCCGTGCAGCCTGCCCAGAAAACGGAGCGTTTCGTCGCGCAATGACTGAACGCCCAGCGATACGCGGTTCACTCCGGCGCTTGCCAAAGAGGCAAAATTCGCCGCTTCGACAGACGACGGGTTGCCTTCCAGCGTGATCTCGATCCCGTCCTCGAAGCCCCACAAATGCTCCGCTTCCTCGAGCAGGCGTCCCACCAGGGCAGGAGGCATGAGAGAAGGAGTTCCCCCGCCAAAAAAGATACTTGCGAGCCGTTCCTGCGACCCGACCTCACCTGCTTCGCGGCGCACGTCGGCGAGCAGTGCCGCTTCCCACGCGGCCATGTCTGTGCGTTCGCGCACATGGCTGTTGAAGTCGCAATAGGGGCACTTCGCGAGGCAGAAGGGCCAGTGGATGTAGAGGGCTTTGGCCAAGTGTGCCTTCAACGAACTTTAAGGTGCGCGATGTTTAATCGCGGGCAATGGACGGGTCGAAACTTCTTGCTGCCGTATTGGCATCTCTCGGAATGCTCTGTGCCACGGGTGCCGGCGTTGCCGCAAGCGCGCGCAGTGCATCTGGGCTGCCCGAAGCGCGATATGACAACCGGATGAGCGATCGCCAGGCCTCGCATATCCTTGCGCTCCACAACCGCGAGCGTGAGGCTCTGGGCCTGCCGAAGCTCAAGTGGAACCGTGCGCTGGAACGCGAGGCCAAGCAGTGGGGGCACGAGCTTGCCAGCATGGGCAGGCTCCAGCACGCCGACAACGCGGTGCGTAACGGCACGGGCGAGAACCTGTGGATGGGTACGGCGGGACAGTGGCCGGTCGAAACCATGGTCAACATGTTCATCGACGAGAAGCGGCACTACCGGCACGGCAACTTCCCTGAAATCTCGCGCACCGGCAGATGGGCGGATGTCGCCCACTACACACAGGTCATCTGGCGCGACACGCAGGAAGTCGGCTGTTCGGTCGTGAACGACCACGGCTGGGACGTGCTGGTGTGCCGGTACTGGCCCGCTGGCAACGTCTGGGGCCGTAAAGCCTATTAGGCGAACTGCTCTGCGACGAGCTTGGCAAAGGCATCGGCGCGGTGGCTGATGCGGTGCTTCTCTTCCGGATCGATCTCCGCGAAAGTCTGTTCCATTCCCTTCGGCACGAACACGGGGTCGTAGCCGAAGCCCAGCGTGCCGCGCGGAGGCCAGGTCAGCGTGCCCGGCGCGGTGCCTTCGTAAACCGCCATTTCGCCATCGGGCCATGCGATCGCGAGCACGCAGTGGAATGCGCAGGAACGGTCCACCCCATCACCCTTTTGTTGCAGCATTCCTTCGACCTTGCCCATGGCCATGTACCAGTCGCGGCCGGGATCGCCTTCGAACCACTGCCGCTCAGCCCAGTCCGCCGTGTAGACGCCCGGACGGCCGTCCAGCGCGTCGACCGACAACCCGCTATCGTCGGCCAGTGCGGGAAGGCCCGAAGCCTCTGCCGCAGCACGCGCCTTCAACAGGGCGTTCTGCACGAAAGTCGTGCCGGTTTCGGCTGGTTCGGGAAGGCCCAGCGATCCCGCCGAGATGCACTTCACGCCATAGGGCGCGAGAAGGGCGGAAATCTCCTTCAGCTTGCCCGCATTATGCGTGGCAATCACGAGGCTTCCCGAACCGAGCCGGCGGGTCACTTGCGGGTCGCCTCGTCCTGAGCGCGAAAGACCTGGGCGCAGCCCATCTGGGCCAAGCGCAGGAGGCGCAGGAAGGCTTCCTCGTCATAGGGAGCGCCTTCGGCCGTGGCCTGCGCCTCGGCGATCTTGCCGCCTTCGATCAGCACGAAATTCGCATCGGCATCGGCCGAGCTGTCTTCGGGATAATCGAGGTCGAGCACCGGCGTGCCGTTGTAGATGCCGCAGGAAATCGCGGCGACCTTGGCGCTGATCGGGTCCTCGACGATGTCGCCGCTCTTCATCAGGCCGTCCACAGCAAGGCGCAAAGCAACCCATGCACCCGAGATCGATGCCGTCCGCGTGCCACCATCGGCCTGGATCACGTCGCAATCGAGCGTGATCTGGCGTTCGCCGAGCTTCCGCAGATCCACGACAGCGCGCAAACTGCGTCCGATAAGGCGCTGGATTTCCTGTGTTCTTCCGCTCTGCTTGCCCTTGGCCGCTTCACGCTGGCCACGCGTATGGGTCGCGCGGGGGAGCATCGAATATTCGCCCGTGACCCAGCCTTCGCCCTTTCCGCGCATCCACGGCGGTACGTTGCGTTCGACGCTGGCTGTGCACAGCACCTTCGTTTCACCGAAACTGATGAGGCAGCTGCCCTCTGCGTGCTTGGTGTAGCCGGTTTCGATGGTGATGGCGCGCATCTCGTCGGGCGCGCGTCCGGAAGGTCGCATTTGTGTCTCCAATGCAGTCGAATCTCGTGCACGGCTTTGGCGCAAGCCCCTTGAGGCCGCAAGGGGAGCGGCTAGATAGGGGGGTATGAACGGCCCTGCGCTCACCGACCTGTCCGACCGCGCGCGCGAAATCTTCCGCCTCGTGGTCGAAGGATATCTCGACACCGGCACGCCGGTCGGGTCGAAGGCGCTTGCGGGCGAGGGCGGAGTGAACCTTTCACCAGCCTCGATCCGCTCGGTGCTGGCCGAGCTCGAGCATCGCGGCCTGCTCGCGGCCCCGCACACCAGCGCCGGCAGGATGCCCACCGAAAGCGGCCTGCGCCTGTTCGTGGACGCCATGATGCAGGTGGCCGAGCCGACGCGCGAAGAGCGCGCGGCTATCGAACAACGCCTTGGGGAACCCGGCCCGATCGAGCGCGCGCTGGAGGAAACCAGCGCTCTCCTGTCCGATCTTTCCGGGGCAGCGGGCATGGTCATGGTCCCCCGCCGCGAGCCGCGCCTGTCGCAAATTTCGCTCACACCGCTCGATGCGAACCGCGTGCTGGCGGTGCTGGTGGGCGAAGATGGGCATGTCGAGAACCGCATACTCGCTGTGCCGTCCGGCGCGCTCGGCGTGTCACTCGAACAGGCGAGCAATTACCTCACCGCTCGCAGTTCCGGCCGGACATTGGCCGAGGCGGCGCGCATGGTGGAACAGGAGATCGCAGGCGGTCGCAGCGCGCTCGACGAGGCGAGCCGCGATCTGGTCGCGCGCGGGCTTGCGATCTGGACGCAGGACACCGCCGACAGGCCGGTCCTGATCGTGCGCGGTCAGGCTAACCTGCTCGACGAGACTGCCCTGTCCGACATCGAGCGGGTGCGTTCCCTCCTCGACGACCTGGAAAACAAGCAATCGGTGGCGGCCCTGCTGGAGAACGCGCGTGAGGCCGAAGCCTTGCGGATTTTCATCGGCAGCGAGAACCGCCTGTTCTCGCTTTCCGGCTCTTCCGTCATCGCCGCGCCCTACCGCGACCGCGACGGAAAGGTGGTCGGCGTGCTGGGCGTGATCGGTCCGACTCGGTTGAATTACGCGCGCGTCGTCCCCATGGTGGATTTCACGGCCCGATCATTGGGCAAGAGAATTGGCTGACAGGGTTATTCAGTGAGCAACGGAAACAACAACGAACCGCAGGACAGTGCGGTCGACGAAGAAGTGGCGCGCGAGATGGAAGGCGTGCCGGAACACCTGCGCGACAATGGCGAGGACGATGAAGGCGGAGCGGATTCGCTCGAAGATGCGCTCGCCAGCCTGCGCAGCGACCTCGAAGCGGCCAAGCAGGATGCGCTTTATGCCCGCGCCGAAACGCAGAACGTGCGCCGCCGCATGGAAAAGGACATCCAGGACGCGCGCAACTATGCCGCAACCGGTTTCGCCCGCGATATCCTGAGCGTGGCCGACAACCTCGGCCGTGCGCTCGATGCCATTCCTGCGGAACAGCGCGAAGACGAGAAGCTGAAAGGCTTCATTGCGGGTATCGAGGCGACTCGCCGCGAGCTGGACAAGGTGTTCACCCAGAACGGCATCACCCGCGTCGCTGCGATGGGCATGCCGCTCGACCCGAACGAGCACCAGGCGATGATGGAAATCCCGACCGACGAGGTCGAGCCGGGCACTATCGTCCAGGAGATGCAGGCAGGTTACAAGATCAAGGATCGCCTGCTGCGCCCGGCCATGGTCGGCGTCGCTAAGAAACCCGACTGATTTTGCCTGACGAGGGGTTGAGCATGAGGACCGCTTTCAAATCGATGGCGGTTCTTGCCGCCCTGTGTGCATCTCCCGCGCTGGCCGACGACGCGGCGGTGCTGGCGCTGGCCGACAGCTGGCACAAGCAGCGCCTTGCCGATTACGGGCAGGTCGCGGAGGCCGACGGTTCGACCTCGCAAGGCGCCCAGCTGTGGTCGGTCACGCCGGAAGCCAACATGGCCCGTGCCGGTTATGCCGAGGAGATGCTGGCCCGCCTCGACGAGATCGACCCCGCGACCTTGTCGGCACAGGGAAGGATTGATGCGGCGGTTTTCCGCCACCTGCTCGAAACGGAAATCGGCGATGCCCGCTTCCGCGAGTGGGAAATGCCTTTCGACAGCGACAACAATTTCTGGAGCTATCTGGCCCAGCGCTTCCCCCTGCAAAGCGAGGAGGAATACCGGCGCTATATCGAACGGATGCGCGATATCCCGCGCTACTTCGCCGAGCAGAAAGCCAATGCCCGCGCCGGCTTGGCGCGCGGGTTCAGCGTACCGCGCGTGACGCTTGAAGGTCGCGATCGCAGCCTTGCCGCCTATGTCGTCGACGACCCGGAAAAGAGCCCCTTCTGGGGTGCGTTTGCGGTCATGTCGCCGCTCACCGTCTCCTCGTTCGAGCAAGGTGCATTGCGGCAGGAAGCGCGCGAGATCATCGAACAGGTGGTCACACCCGCCTACCGCGATTTCCTCGAATTCTACCGCGAGGAATATCTGCCGCAGACGCGCACTAGCCTCGGGGCGCGCGAGATGCCCGAAGGGCAGGCCTATTACGCGCAGCAGATCAGAGAATACACCACGCTGGACCTGACTGCGGAAGAGATCCACCGGATCGGTTTGTCGGAAGTCGCCCGGATTACTGCGGAAATGGAGAAGGCGAAGGCGGACGCCGGCTTTACCGGCACGCTTCCCGAATTCGTGCAGTTCCTCCGCACCGATCCGCAATTCGTTGCGGGGACTGCAGACGAACTGATGGGCGTTGCGGCCTATGCGGCAAAACGCGTGGACGATCGTTTGGACGAATATTTCGGCTTCCTGCCCCGCTACCGGAACGGCCTGCGACCCGTCGATCCGGCCATCGCGCCGTTCTATACCGCAGGGCGGGGCGGGCTCGATTACTGCCAGATCAACACTTACGACCTGCCTTCACGGCCGGTCTACAATATTCCGGCACTGACGCTGCACGAATGCGCGCCCGGCCATTCCTTCCAGGCCGCGATCGCGCTCGAACGCGAGGAAGCACCGGCTTTCCGCCGACAAGTCTATTTCTCCGGTTTCGGTGAGGGGTGGGGCCTCTACACCGAATATCTCGGCAACGAGATGGGCATCTACCGCACGCCCTACGAACGGTTTGGCCAGCTGAGCTACGAGATGTGGCGCGCTGTCCGGCTCGTAATCGATACGGGCATTCACCACTATGGCTGGACCCGCGAACAGGCGATGGAATACCTCGCCTCGCGCACCGCCCTGTCGCAGCACGAGGTCGGGACCGAGGTCGATCGCTACATCAGTTGGCCGGGCCAGGCGCTGGCCTACAAGCTGGGCGAGATGACCATCCGCCGCGTGCGCGCCAAGGCCGAAAGCGAGCTGGGGCCCGCGTTCGACATCCGCAAGTTCCACGATGTGGTGCTCTCGCTAGGTTCCGTCCCGCTTCCGGCGCTGGAAGAGCGGATCGATGCATTCATCGCCGATGGCGGGCAGGGGCTACCCGGCGTGAATTACGACTAGGGCCGCCTCAGCGGCAGCGGGTCATGTCGTTGAGATAGGGCTCCAGCGCGTGGCGCCGGTCGTCGGCCCACAGGCCCATCGGGCGGTCGTTCTGTAACGGACTGGTCGAATAGGCTGTCGCGCGCTTCAGGAAGGCGCGGCCGTCGGCCGGACAGAAGCCCTGCGCATGGGCCAGATTGAGGAAATCGGTGACCGAGCGGTAACGGGCTTCCTGTGCCTGCTCCTCGGCCCGTTCTTCGGCGGCGCGTTCACGGCGGCGTTCCTCGCTGCGTTCCGAGGTCCGGCGGAGGCTTTCCTCGCTCTCGGCGCGGGCGACCTCCTGCTTGAACGCCTTGGAATCCCGCGCGAGATAGGCGGAAAGAGGCGGGCTGGGCTCGCCGGTGTGCGCAGAAGCGTTGCGCTGGATTTTCTCGACACCGGTTTCGGGGTCGAGCCCCGCTCCAAGCGCTGCCGCACCGATCGCCGCAACGGCCTCGGGCAAAGGAACGCCCTTGTCGAATGTCGGAATTATCGCGGCAGGTTCTGCCAGCAGCAATGTAACGAGCATGGTCGCGTCGAAACTGTCCTCGACCACGTCCCTGAGGCCGCAGGGGTAGAGGATCGTCACCCCGTCGCTGATCGCGATCTGTCGCTGGTTTTCTGCGCAGGTGAGCGCCTGCACCTCGATGTTCGGCTGCGCACGGCGGGCTTCTGCAAGAGCCTCGGCAATGAGAGCGGAACTCTGGTCGCGATCCTGTGCAGTGAGTGCGGTAGGCGCGGTCATTGCGGCCAGAGCGGCAAGGCCGAAGATAGCTTTTGATACCGTCACTTTGCGCTCCCCTTTTCAGCCCTGGCACCTTGCCAATAGGACCTGTCGCTGGAATGAACAGGCCGGTGGATGGCTGCCCTTAAGCCTTCGCAACACCCGGAAAATTCACGAGCATTTCATAAGGGGCCGCATCGGCGACACCGGCGACCTTGACCCCGTTGCGCAGCCAGAAGGCGTGCTTCACGATTTCGGCTTGTTGTTCGATGCCATAGCGTTCCAGCTTCCACCCCGGCTTGAGGCTGTAGTCATAGCGGGCCCAGGGCATCCGCCGTGTGACGAGATACCACTGGCCCAGTGTCTGCACCTGCCAGACATGCACCATCTCGTGGATGAAGAGCCCCTGGCGCAGCACGTTGGCCTGCGAGAAATCGTCGCAATAGTTTTCCGAGTGCGGATGGAAATGCAGGTGCCCCCGCGGCGCCATGGTGACGCGTCGGGGCTGGAAAGGAAACCACTTGCGCCTGCGCACGGTCACGCGGGCATAGTCTATCGCATCCCCGAACACGCTGCGGGCAAGCGCGACTTCGCCCGGGGTGAGCGCCCGCTGCCCGCCGATTTCGCAAGTCGCGGGAGCGGCGGCGTGGCTTTCGACCCCGAGCGTGTCGCGCAAGTCGTTCAGCGATCGTCCCCGGCTTCCTGGATCGGGACGTTAAAGGTCGCGGCCTTGCCGCCAGCGACGGTCAGGGTCATCGCGGTTTCGCTGCCCGCGACAAGATCGGGCGAAAGGTCGAACACCATGACGTGCAGGCCGCCGGGTTCGAACTTGAGCGTTTCGCCGGGCTGCACGGCCTGCGGTCCCGTCTCGCTCATTTCCATCTTGCCATCCCATTCCATCGTGCCGTGCACTTCGGTCTTGCCGGCACCGGCGACTTCGGCCTTGCGCACGGCCACGCCGCGTTCGCCATTGTTCTTGAGATCGAAGTAGATCGCGGCCGGATTGCCGGCGACAGCAGGCAGGACCATGCGCGCATTGGCGATTTCGAGGCCGGCGGCATCATCGGTTGCGGCAGGCACTTCGGTCTCTGCACCGCCGCAGGCGGCGAGGCCGAGGCTGGTCCCGGCAAGCATCATGGCGGCGAAAACGGGTTTCATCATCGGTAATTTTCCCTCCTGTCTGAGACCGAAAAAACTAGCGGGGGACCTCCCTTGTGCCAAGCGAAACCGCACCTATATCGCCTGAGTAACACACCACCCGAACGAGCCGCCGACCGGTTCCGCCCTTCGTGGGGATCCAATCGCGCGGTGTCCAACAATGTGAAACTTATGGGGAAACCATGGCTAAAGTAATCGGTATCGACCTCGGCACCACCAACAGCTGCGTTGCCGTGATGGACGGCGGAAAGCCCAAGGTCATCGAGAATTCCGAAGGCGCGCGTACCACGCCCTCGATCGTCGCCTTCACCAAGGATGGCGAGCGCCTGATCGGCCAGCCTGCCAAGCGCCAGGCGGTCACCAATCCCGACAACACGGTATTCGCGGTCAAGCGCCTGATCGGCCGCCGCTTCGACGACCCGGTGACCAAGAAGGACACAGAGCTGGTCCCTTATGACATCGTCAAGGGCAAGAACGGCGACGCATGGGTCAAGGCCGGCGGCGAAGATTACAGCCCCTCGCAGATCTCTGCCTTCATCCTCCAGAAGATGAAGGAAACCGCCGAAAGCTATCTCGGCGAAACCGTGACGCAGGCCGTCATCACCGTTCCCGCATACTTCAACGACGCGCAGCGCCAGGCGACCAAGGACGCCGGCCAGATCGCGGGTCTCGAAGTGCTGCGCATCATCAACGAGCCGACCGCGGCCGCGCTGGCCTATGGCCTCGAGAAGGACGATGGCAAGACGATTGCCGTCTACGACCTTGGCGGCGGCACCTTCGACGTCTCGATCCTCGAGATCGGCGACGGCGTGTTCGAGGTGAAGTCGACCAATGGCGACACCTTCCTGGGCGGCGAAGACTTCGACAGCGCGATCGTCGAATGGCTGGCCGACCAGTTCAAGAAGAAGGAAAACATGGACCTGAAGAGCGACAAGCTCGCTCTGCAGCGCCTCAAGGAAGCGGCGGAAAAGGCCAAGATCGAGCTGAGCTCGGCCCAGACCACCGAAGTCAACCTGCCCTTCATCACCGCGCGCATGGAAGGTGGCTCATCCACCCCGTTGCACCTGGTGGAAACGATCAGCCGTTCGGACCTCGAAAAGATGGTCGGCGACCTCATCCAGCGCACGCTCGAGCCGTGCAAAAAGGCGCTGGCCGATGCCGGTGTCACAAAGGACGAGATCGACGAAGTCATCATGGTCGGCGGCATGACCCGCATGCCCAAGGTGCGCGAAGTGGTCGAAGGCTTCTTCGGTTCCAAGCCGCACACCGGCGTGAACCCCGATGAAGTCGTCGCCATGGGTGCAGCCATCCAGGCCGGCGTCCTCCAGGGCGACGTCAAGGACGTGCTGCTGCTCGACGTGACCCCGCTGTCGCTCGGCATCGAGACGCTGGGCGGCGTGTTCACCCGCATGATCGATCGCAACACGACGATCCCGACCAAGAAGACGCAGACCTACTCGACCGCTGAAGACAACCAGCAGGCCGTGACGATCCGCGTGTTCCAGGGCGAGCGTGAAATGGCTGCGGACAACAAGCTGCTCGGCCAGTTCGACCTGGTCGGAATCCCGCCCGCACCGCGCGGCGTGCCGCAGGTCGAGGTCACTTTCGACATCGACGCCAACGGCATCGTCAACGTGTCGGCCAAGGACAAGGGCACCGGCAAGGAACAGCAGATCCGCATCCAGGCCTCCGGTGGTCTCACCGACGCCGATATCGAGCAGATGGTGCAGGATGCGGAAAAGTTCGCCGACGAGGACAAGAAGCGCCGCGAAGGTGCCGAAGCCCGCAACCAGGCAGACAGCCTCGTCCACGCGACCGAAAAGCAGCTCGAAGAGCATGGCGACAAGATCGACGCTTCGCTGAAGAGCGAAGTCGAAGAAAAGGTCGCAGCGCTCAAGACCGCGCTCGAAGGCGATGATGCAGCAGACATCAATGCCAAGGCGCAGGAACTTTCGCAGTCGGCCATGAAGATGGGCCAGTCCATCTACGAGCAGGAGCAGGCCAAGGCCTCTTCCGAAGCTCCAGCCGGCGACGGCGGCGATGCAGGCAGCGACGAAGAAGTCGTCGACGCCGAATTCTCCGAAGTCGACGAAGACGCGAAGAACTGAGACTGTTGATGAAAACCTCGCCGCCGCCGGTGCCCTTTGGTCCCGGTGGCGGCTAGGCATTTGAACCATGTCAGCGACCGATATCGACTATTACGAGCAGCTCGGGGTGAGCCGCGATGCCGACGGGGCGACGATCAAGTCCGCCTATCGCAAGCTCGCGATGAAATACCATCCCGACCGTAACCAGGGCTGCAAGGAGAACGAGGCCAAGTTCAAGGCCGTCTCCGAAGCCTATGACTGCCTCAAGGACCCGCAGAAGCGCGCGGCCTACGACCGCTTCGGCCATGCCGCTTTCACGCAGGGCATGAACGGCGGTGGCGGCGGCCATCCGGGCGCCGATTTCGGCGACATCGGCGATATCTTCGAGACCATTTTCGGCAGCGCCTTCGGTGGCGGTGGCCGTGCGCAGGCACGCCGCGGCGCCGACCTGCGCTACGACATGGAAGTCACGCTGGAAGAAGCCTTCCACGGCAAGTCTTCCGAAATCGAGATCGAAGTCAGCCAGACCTGCGACACCTGCCAGGGTTCTGGCGCTACGCCGGGAACGCAGAAACGCACCTGCAATCTGTGCGCCGGGCAGGGCAAGGTCCGCGCAAAGCAAGGCTTCTTCGTCGTCGAGCGGCCCTGTCCGAACTGCCACGGTGCCGGCGAGATCATCACCAGCCCCTGCCGCGATTGCCGCGGTGAAGGCCAGGTCGACCGTCCGCAGAAGCTGCAGATCGATATTCCGCCCGGCGTCGATACCGGCACGCGCATCCGCCTGTCGGGCAAGGGCGAAGCCGGTCCGCGCGGCGCGGCCCCCGGCGACCTCTACATCTTCGTTCATGTGAAGCAGCACCCGATCTTTGTGCGCGAAGGCACCACGTTGGCGACCCGTGTGCCGATCAGCTTCACCAAGGCTGCACTTGGCGGCTCGATCGAAATCCCCGGCCTCGACGGCGAAGAACTCACGCTGGAAATCCCGGCCGGCATCCAGTCGGGCAAGCAGCTGCGCCAGCGCGGTGCAGGCATGCCGGTCCTCCAGGGACGCGGGCGCGGCGACATGGTCGTGGAAATCGCGGTCGAAACTCCGACGAAGCTGACCAAGGAACAGCGCGCGCTGCTCGAACAGTTCCGCGAACTGGAAACCGGCGACGAATGCCCGGAAAGCCGCAGCTTCTTCGACAAGCTGAAGGACGCTTTCGGCGGTTGATCCGCGCAGGCTCGACAGGTTGTTCGCTCCCCTCTAGCGTCGCTGCGAAAGGGGAGACTTCATGAACAGCAAAGCCATCTTTCTGGCAGGGGCAGCCGTGCTCCTTGCCTCGCCCGTCCATGCCCAACGCGATTTCAGCCAGGTCGAAGTCAAGGCGCAGGAGCTCGCGCCCGGCATCGCGGTGCTGTTTGGCGCAGGGGGCAACATCGGGGTGAGCCATGGCGAGGACGGCACCATCCTGATCGACGACCAGTTCGCCCCGCTCAGCGAGAAGATCGAGGCTGCAGTCGCCGGCCTCGGTGCCTCGCCCACCGCCTTCGTCATCAACACGCACTGGCATTTCGACCACACCGGCGGGAACGAGAATTTCGGCGAGAAGGGCGCGCTCATCTTTGCGCATCACAACGTCCGCGCGCGCATGATTGAGGGAAGCTCCGGGCGCTTCGAGGTGCCGCCCGCGCCCGCTGCAGCACTGCCCGTCGTGACCTATGAACAGGGTGTCCGCATGCATCGCAACGGCGACACGATCGACGTGATGTTCGTCGGCGGCGGTCACACCGATGGCGACAGCGTGGTGTTCTGGAAGGAAGACAACATCGTCCACATGGGCGATCTCTATTTCAACAGCCCGGGCTATCCCTTCATCGACCTGGAATCGGGCGGCAACGTGCTTCATGCGATGACCTCGCTCGATACGGTCATTCGGGCGATCGACGACAAGACACAGGTCATTCCGGGCCACGGCCCGATGAGCGACAAGGCCGGGCTCGTCGCCTACCGCGCGATGATCGGTGAAGCGGTCGGGCTGGTTCGCACGCTTAAGGATGGCGGTGCCAGTGTGGAAGAAGCGGTCGCTGCCAAGCCACTGGCCGGGTTCAACCGGGGCGAGGGCTTCATCGGCCCCGATGCCTTCGTCACCGCAATCTACCAGAGCCTCGAGGCGGAATAGGTCAGACCACCCGTTCGAGCACCTCGGCGCGTACCTCGTCGAGCAGGCTGCGCGCGCATCGCCCGGAGGCATATTCCTCGTCGAGGATGGCGAGGAACGCCTTGCGTTTGAACGTGCGCAGCAACGGCTCGTCATGCTCGTGCTCCATCGTGGAGCAGACGAGGTCGATCATCCGTTCTGCCCCGTGCAAGCGGCCCCACAGATAATCGTTCTCGCGATAGGAACGGCTGAAGAAAGCGCCGAAATTGTAGAACTCGATGCCGCGCAGGGTGGCCGAGGTACCTCCGTCGCGGATGCTGCGCGCATCGTCGGGGCTGATGCGGTCCACCTTGACCGGATCGAACTCGGTCAGCCCCTCGTTGCGCAGTAGGGGCAAGGTGGCGACGTCGTAGAACGGGAAGCCGAGATAGGCGAACAGCATCCGCCGCTTGAGGTTTGCCGGCATCAGCTCGAGCGCATCGGCCAGCATGACCTCCGCCTCGTCGTCCGTTTCGATCAGGTGGCGCTTGGCATCCAGCGTGTCGAGCAGCCGCCCCGGATCGGCGAGGACATGCTGCGCCACGTCCCCAAAATCGTCGCCGAGCGAGGCAACGCCTTCCTTCTCGAAATAGAGCGCGAGTATCGCGTAGATTGCGTCGCGACCTTTCTCCAGCGCATCGTCGGGGATATCGGGATCAGCCTCCCAGTCGCGGGCGAGCCGGCGCGCCAGCAATCGCAGGCGGCGGACGCGGAAACCGATGTCGTGTTCGCGGAAGAAGCCGATCGCCTCGGGCGTTGCGCCGGAAGTGCCTTCGGATAGCTTCACCAGGCCGCGGCGGCCCAATTCTTCCCGTAGCACTTCCTCCACTGCCAGAGGATCGGGCAGGTGGAGCGATGGCGCCGCCTCGTACGCGAGCCGCGCAAGGCGCGTCACGATGCCGCTGAACTTGGCCTGCGCATAGGAGTGGAAGGCATACCCCGCCTGCTGCGCGGCAGCCTGCTGGGCTTTCTGTCGCCACGCCTTGAGCCGCTTTGGCGTGGGACGGTCGAGAAAGAGCGTGCGTCCGAAAAGGCGCTCGACCGTGGCATCGACTTCCGGACGGAGCGCTGCGACGATACGGCCGAGCCGTTCCGCCTCCCGGCTCTGTTCCTGCAACTGTTCGAGGTTGTCGCGGATCGGTTGTTCGCGCGGGATCGTGGAGAGCGAGCCGAAAATGGCGGAGAAGAACCCGACATCGCGCGCCAGCCTTTCGTCGCGCGGATTGAGGCCCTCGGGGCGCGGATCGACATAGACGAAGCGGCGATCCACCTCGCGCTGGGCAGGGCGGCCACGCAGCGCGGTCATGGCCCCGGCGAACGGTTTGTTGACCAACACCGACCCGTCGATCAGCGAGACATTCTGCGTCTCCCCGCGCATGACATGGACCGGCATGATCCGGTCGAGGAAATCCGCCTTGCCCGGCCAGTGCCTGCCAGTTTCGGCTGCCAGCAGGTCGATTTCCTTGACCCTCAGCGGAGGGAAGGCACCGGGAAAACTCGCAGTCGCGCGGGCTGCAAAGACCAGTTCGAGCGGGTTGGCCAGATCGTGCCCGCCTTCGAGCGGGGTCTTGGCCCTCAGCGCAATGGGCAGGCGGTGTTCGGTATCCTCTACCACTGCAGGGCTGTTGAGCCGCAGCAGTTCGCGATAACCGTGGAAGTCCGTCGTCGTGACGAAGAGATCGAGCGGGTGGCCTGGCGGCAAGAGCGGGGCTTCGTGCGGCGCTGCCGCCATGGCCGTGAACGCGCGTTCCAGCAGTTTGGAGAAACCGAGCCCCGAAAAGGGCGGCTCGAACCAGCGGCCACGAATAAGGTGCGATACCTTGCGCCGCACCTCGACACGCGTCTCGGGAGCGACCTGTTCGGCCAGTTCGGTACCCGGACGGCTGAGGATGAAGCTGGCAACCGGCTGCGCCCAGATCTTGCCGCCACGCCAGCGAAGCTTGGCATCGGGATCGGTGAGAATGTCGACATCGGCGACTTCCAGCCACAGGTCGGTCAGCGGCTCCAGGCTCTGCCCCGAATAGATGGCCTGCGCGAGGAAGACAGCATTGATGCCGCCAGCACTGGCGCCGCTCATGATGTCAGGTACGACGCGCAGGCGCAGGGCATGCTTCTCTTCGATGGCGGCCAGCAGTTCGGTGTAGACCCCGTCCACCCCGCTGCGGGGCGCGGCGCCGGAATGGTAATCGCGGCTGGCGCGGGCGAGGTGCCAAAGCTCCCGCGTGACGCCGTGCATATAGACCGCCAGGCTGACCCCGCCGTAGCAGACGAGCGCGATCCTCAGTTCCTTCTGCCGCATCGGCATCCTTGTGCACATCATCGCATGGATTGGCAATTGCGTTCCTCAAATGTTCCGGCTAGCTCTTGTGGATGGCTAAACCCAAGAAACGCTATGTCTGTCAGGCCTGTGGCGGTGTTTCGCACCGTTGGCAGGGCCAGTGCGCCGATTGTGCCGAGTGGAACACGCTGGTCGAAGATGCGCCCGCGACGGTCTTCTCGCTGAAGCACGATCTGTCGAGCGGCGGTCGCGCGGTGGAATTCGTGGACCTCGACAAACCGGGAGAAATGCCCGTTCGCCAGAAGACCGGATTGGCCGAATTCGACCGGGCCCTTGGCGGCGGCCTAGTGCCGGGCAGCGCGATCCTGATGGGCGGCGATCCCGGAATCGGCAAATCGACGCTGCTGCTGCAGGCTGCGGCGAAGGTCGCGCGCGAAGGGCACGGTGTCGTCTATGTCAGCGGCGAAGAGGCAGCGGGGCAGGTGAGGATGCGCGCATCGCGGCTCGGCCTCTCCGATGCGCCAGTCAAGCTGGCCGCTGCAACGGGCGTGCGCGACATCCTGACCACGCTCGGCACGATGGCCCCGCCCAAGTTCCTCGTGATCGATTCCATCCAGACGATGCATTCCGACACGATCGAGGGTGCACCCGGCACGGTCAGCCAGGTGCGCGGATGCGCGTTCGAACTGATCCGCTACGCCAAGGAAAACGGCGTGGCTCTGGTGCTGGTCGGCCACGTCACCAAGGACGGCAGTATCGCCGGACCGCGCGTGCTCGAACACATGGTCGACGTGGTGATGAGCTTCGAAGGCGAACGCTCGCACCAGTACCGCATCCTGCGCGCGCTGAAGAACCGCTTCGGTGCGGTCGACGAGATCGGCGTTTTCTCCATGGCTAGCGAGGGGCTGGAAGAGGTCGAGAATCCCTCGATGCTGTTCCTGTCGGGACGCGACCAGCTCATGGCGGGCAGTGCGGTGTTTCCGGCGATGGAGGGAACCCGGCCGGTACTGGTGGAAATCCAGGCCCTGATCGTGCGTTTGCAATCGGGCGCTACGCCGCGCCGTGCCGTGGTGGGATGGGACAATGGCCGTCTCGCCATGTTGCTGGCCGTGCTGGAATCGCGCTGCGGGCTGAATTTCAGCTCGGCGGAAGTCTATCTGAATGTTGCAGGTGGATATCGCCTGTCGGACCCTGCCGCCGACCTTGCGGTTGCCGCCGCGCTCGTGAGCGCGCTGGCAGACAAACCACTACCCGATCGCAGCGTCTGGCTGGGCGAGGTAAGTCTTGCAGGCGAAGTGCGTCCTGTCGCGCATGGCAATGTCCGCTTGCGCGAAGCTGCCAAGCTGGGTTTCGGACGCGGTTTCGGTCCGTCCGATGCAAAGACCGGCTCGGCAGAACTCGATTACTCGGGCTTGGGACAACTCTCCAACCTCGTTGACCGGATTATTGGGACGCAATAAGCACCATCGTCGGGTCTATGACGGGTTTTGACTTCATCGTTCTCCTGATCGTGGGAGTGGCCGCAGTGGGCGGCTTCATGCGTGGTTTCATGCAGGAAGTGCTGTCGCTTGCTGCATGGGTTCTTGCAGCCTTCGCGATCCGTTTCCTGCACACCCCGCTTACTCTCGCCATGCAGGATTTCCTGGGGCAGGGCATTGCGACCTCGGTCCTCGCCTTCGCACTGCTGCTGCTGATCCCCTATGCCGCGATGAAAGTGATCGCCAACAACGTCGGCAAGGCTTCGCGCGGTTCCGTTCTCGGGCCGATCGACCGCGTGCTCGGTTTCGGTTTCGGAGCATTGAAAGGCGTGGTTATCGTCGTAATCGCCTTCTCGCTGCTGGTGCTGGGCTATGACAGCGTGTGGGATTATCGCGGCCGTCCGGCATGGATCACGACCGCGCGCAGCTATGAGCTGGTCGACGGCGGCTCACGTACGCTCGTCGAAGTGCTCGCCGAACGCCGCGCCCGCCTGCTCGGCGAAGAACGGGCCGCGGAAGAGGTCACCGAAGAGTGAGCGCCGCACCGGGCGGCGCACTCTATTCACCCGCCCTCCTGTCTCTCGCGGTCGAACTGGCGCGATATCCCTACGATCCCGATGCGCCGCTGCAGGGTGAAAGCCGCTCGCGCAGCTGTGGCAGCACGCTAGCGCTTTCCGCCGATCCGGCGTTCAACGCTCCTGGCCTGAAGGTCACGGCCTGTGCCGTGGGGCAGGCGGCCAGCGCGATCTTCGCGCGCCATTGCGGCGATGCGGGCCGCGACCGGTTGATGGCCATGCCGTCCGAAATAGAGGACTGGCTTTCGGGTGACGGGGCGCTGCCGGACTGGCCTGACCTGGCGATGCTAGAACCTGCGAAAGAGTATCCCGGTCGCCATGGCGCGATCCTGCTGCCGTGGAGAGCGGCCTTGGACGCGCTAGGCAAGGCTGGCGACGCTCGCTAAACCGCGCTTCGCTCGAGAGAACTGGAAGGGGAGCGCAAGCATGTCCGCAGGTGAGGGGGCTCTGCAAAGGGAGCCGACCGAAAAGGAAATCCGCCTCGTCATCGCCGCCAGCAGTGCCGGCACGATTTTCGAATGGTACGATTTCTTCATCTACGGAACGCTGGCCGGCCTGATCGGCGCTGCCTTCTTCCCGAGCGATAACGAGACGCTGCAGGTCCTGCTCGTCTGGGCAGGTTTCGCCGTCGGTTTCGGCTTCCGCCCGCTTGGCGCGATCCTGTTCGGCTTCCTTGGCGACAGGCTCGGGCGCAAATATACTTTCCTCGTGACGGTCACCCTCATGGGTGTTGCGACCGCCGGTGTCGGCCTGATCCCCAGCGCGGCGAGCATCGGGCTGGCAGCGCCGATCATCGTCATCGGACTGAGGATCCTCCAGGGGCTGGCACTGGGCGGCGAATATGGCGGCGCGGCCATCTATGTTGCCGAGCATGCCCCGCCGGAGAAGCGCGGCTTCTACACCAGCTTCATCCAGGCGAGCGTGGTCGGCGGTTTTGTCCTGTCGATCATCGTGGTGCTCGCCTGCCGCGCGCTTATTCCGGCGGAAGATTTCGCTGAATGGGGCTGGCGTATCCCCTTCCTGCTCTCGATCATCCTGCTCGGCATATCTTTGTGGATGCGCTTGAAGCTGTCCGAAAGCCCGGTGTTCCAGGCCATGAAGGAAGCGGGCGAAACTTCGGCCAACCCGTTCAAGGAAAGCATGACCTATCCGGGCAATCCGAAGCGCATCTTCGTCGCGCTGTTCGGCATCACCGGCATCCTGACGACGATCTGGTACACCGCGTTCTTCTCGGGCCTGTCGTTCCTGCGCGGTCCGATGCGAGTCGAGGAGGGCATCGTCGAATGGATGCTGCTGATCGCCGGCACCATCTCGATGGCGTTCTACATCATGGTCGGGAAATGGTCCGACCGTGTGGGGCGCAAGAAGCCCATTATCATCGGCGCGATTGCCTCGCTCGTGCTGCTATTCCCCGTGTTCTGGGGGATGGGAGCGCTTGCGAACCCCGGCCTGTCGGCCAGCGCCAAGGCGGCGCCTGTCACCGTCAGCGGCATCCAGTGCGACTACGATCCCTTTGCCGAGGTACAGGCGAGCGCCTGCGGCCGCGTGCTGCAGGATCTGACCGCGTTTGGCGTGCCCTATACGATCGACACCGGCGCGCCGGCGACGGGCGAAGCGGCTGCCGCGATTGCCGTCGGCGAAGCGCGCCATAGCTATGCGGCGCTGGGCGATGCTGACCGCCGCGCGACGATCCAGGGCTGGCTGGAAGAGGGCGGCTACAGCTTCGAACGGCAGTCTCCGCCGATATCGAGCATTCTCGGCATCATCGGCCTGCTGCTGGTTTGCGGCATGCTGTCGGCGCTGACTTATGGCTCGGTGGCCGCGCTGCTGTGCGAGATGTTCCCCGCGCGCATCCGCTACAGTTCCATGTCCATCCCCTACCACATCGGTGCAGGCTACCTCGGCGGGTTCTTGCCGCTGATTGCCGGTTACATCGTGGCCATGACGGGCGATGTGTATTCGGGCCTGTGGTACACCATCGCCGTCGTCGCTTTCGGCCTGGTTGTCGCCTGGTGGGGCATTCCCGACGGACCGCCCAAGGACTTTGAAGAGGCCAATGGCTGACCTTCCACCGCCCACACTCCGGCTCGATATTGATCGCGAGGCGCTGGCGCACAACTGGCGCACGCTCGACCGGTTGAGCGGGTCTGCGCGCGCCGGGGCGGCAGTGAAGGCCAATTGCTACGGCCTGGGCGTCGAACACTGTGTGCCGGTCCTGCGCGATGCCGGGTGCCGCGATTTCTTCGTCGCCCACTGGTCCGAAGTTCCTGCGGTCGTCGCACATGTGCCGCCTGAACAGGTCGCCGTTCTCCACGGCCCCCAGAGCGCCGCCGATGCGGCCTTTGCGCGCCAGACGGGCGTGAGGCCGGTAATCGATTCCCTCCTGCAGGCAAGGCTGTGGAGCGAGAGTGGCGGCGGTTCGTGCCATCTCATGGTGGACACGGGGATCAACCGGCTCGGCATCAGCCCTGCCGAGGCTGCCGACCCGGTGATCCGTTCGCTGCAGGTCGAGGTCCTCATGAGCCATCTCGCCTGCGCGGACGAGGACAGCCCCATGAACGCGGCCCAGCGCGACCGGTTCAACGCCGTGGCGCAGCTGATCCCGCACATGGCCAAGAGCCTTGCCAATAGCGCAGGCATTGCCCTTGGGCCCGACTATCATTTCGACCTGACCCGCCCGGGCCTCTCGCTCTATGGCGGTGTCCCGCGCGAGGAGCTTGCCGGCCAGATCAGGCAGGTCGCCACTCCGCGAGCAGCGATAATCCAGACGCGGACGATCGAGGCCGGGGAGACGGTCGGCTACAACGCCACCTTCACCGCGCAAACCACGATGCGGACCGGCGTCGTCTCGCTCGGCTATGCCGACGGCATCCTGCGCGCATGGGTCGGCGCGGCGTTCGAACACGAGGGTCGCAGGCTCCCGATCCTGGGCAAGGTCTCGATGGACATGATCGTGATCGACCTCGGCGCAGCTCCCGAGATCGGAGAGGGCGACTGGGTCGAACTGCCCTATTACCTGCCCGATGCTGCGCAGCAAACTGCTGTTTCCCAATACGAATTGCTGACCATTCTGGGACACCGCTTCGCCCGCTGAATCTCTCGTGTTGCGCTGCACATTGTGCGGCTGCTAAGCAGGGCTGCACTGCACAATAGATTGGGGGAAGCAATCCATGGCAAAGCGGACCGCCGAAGGCGAACCGATCACGATCAAGAAGTACGCCAACCGTCGGCTCTACAACACCGACACGTCCAGCTACATCACGCTCGACGACCTGGCGAAGATGGTCCGCGAGAATGTCGACTTCCAGGTGCTCGACGCCAAGAGCGGCGACGACATCACCCATACGATCCTGACCCAGATCATCGTGGAAGAGGAAAGCCACGGATCGCAGCAGATGCTGCCGGTCAGCTTCCTGCGCGACCTCATCTCCATGTACGGCAATTCGATGCAGTCGATGATGCCGAGCTATCTCGAAGCCAGCATGGCGAATTTCCGCAAGAACCGCGAACAGCTGCAAGCCGCCTTCGCCAAGGGGATCGAGGCCAATCCGCTCGCCAAGATGGCGGAAGCCAACTTCAAGATGATGCAGAACGCCGCCGAGGCGCTGATCCCGGGTGCGCGCAAATCGCCGCCGAAGCCGGACCAGGCCGACGAGCTGGCCGAGATGCGCAAGCAGATGGCCGCCATGCAGAAGAAGCTGGACGAACTCGGCAAATAATTGCATCGGCCCGCGCGCCGACACCCACCCAGATACAGGAATTGCCCCGTGGCCCAGATTCGCCATGCCTTGAACACCAAGCGCGCCGACGACTTCGCCGCCTGGTACCAGGAAGTCATCTCCGCCGCCGAAATGGCCGAGGAATCGGGGGTGCGCGGCTGCATGGTCATCCGCCCGTGGGGCTACGGCATCTGGGAACGCATGCAGCGCCTCCTGGATGACCGGATCAAGGCGACGGGCCATTCCAACGCCTATTTCCCGATCTTCATTCCGCTGTCGAATTTCGAGCGCGAGGCCGAGCATGTCGAAGGCTTCGCCAAGGAAATGGCGGTCGTCACGCACCACCGCCTGATTGCTGGGCCGGAAGGCGGGCTGATCCCCGATCCCGAAGCGAAGCTGGAAGAGCCGCTGGTCGTCCGCCCCACCTCGGAAACGATCATCGGCGATGCGATGGCGCGCTGGGTGCAGAGCTGGCGCGACCTGCCCCTGAAGCTCAACCAGTGGGCCAACGTCGTGCGCTGGGAAATGCGCACTCGCATGTTCCTGCGCACCAGTGAATTCCTCTGGCAGGAAGGGCACACCGCCCATGCCGACGAGGCCGAGGCTCGCGAGCACACGCTGACCATGCTCGAAGTCTACCGCGCCTTTGCGGAAGAGGATCTTTCACTTCCCGTCATCGCCGGCGAAAAGCCCGAGAACGAACGTTTCCCGGGTGCGGTCGAGACCTGGTCGATCGAGGCCATGATGCAGGACGGCAAGGCCCTGCAGGCCGGCACCAGCCACTATCTCGGCACCAATTTCGCGCATGCCAGCGGCATCAAGTACCAGAACAGGGAAGGCGGCGAGAGCCTGTGCCACACCACCAGCTGGGGTGTTTCGACCCGCATGGTGGGCGGCGTCATCATGACGCACGGCGACGATGACGGCCTGCGCCTGCCGCCGAAGATTGCTCCGCAGCAGGTCGTGATCCTGCCGATGCTGCGCGACAAGCCGGAAGACGATGCACTGGTCGAATATTGCGAAGCGCTGCGTGCAACGCTCGCCGCCCAGTTCGCTGTTGGCGAGCCGATCCGCGTGCTGCTCGACACTCGCCCCGGCAAGGCTGCGGCCAAGCGCTGGGACTGGGTGCGCAAGGGCGCCCCGATCATCGTCGAGGTCGGTGGCCGCGACATGGAAAACGGCGTCGTCAGCCTGCTGCGGCGCGACCGCCTATGGGACGAGACGACCGGAAAGCCCGATTTCCAGACCCCGACGCGCGTTGAAGCGGGACAGAGCATTCCCGCCATCCTTGGCGATATGCAGGCCGCGATCTTCTCCGAAGCGCAGGAGCGCCGCGAGGCGAACATCACGCGCGGCGTGACCGAATTCGCCGAGGTGGAGAAGTTCTTCGCCGCATCCCGTTATCCGGGCTGGGTCGAGGTGCAGTGGTCGAAGCCCACCGGCGCGGAACTGGAACAGGTCGTCGAACGCCTCAAGGCGCTCAAGCTGACCATGCGCAACGTGCCGCTCGGTTCAAGGCCCGCAGACGGCGTATGCATCTTCACCGGCAAGCCGGCGATCGAACGCGTGCTGCTGGCGAAGGCATACTAGCTTGATCTGAGCGCGCTTCTGCGGAAGACAGGCCGCATGAAAAAGCTCGCCCTTCTCGCCGCACTCGTCGCCACACCTCTATCTGCACAGGACTCCGATCCGGCTGCCGGTGTTTCCGAAGCGCGCCTGCGCGCCGATATCGACACGCTGGTCGCTTTCGGCACGCGCCACACGCTGTCCGAACAGGACAATCCCAAGCGCGGTATCGGCGCTGCCGTGGATTGGGGCCTTGCCGAATTCCGCCGGATCGGCGCTGCCTGCGGCGATTGCCTCGACGTCGTGGCACCCGAAACCGTGGTCGAGGGCCGCCGCATTCCGCAGCCCACGCGACTGCGCAATGCCGTCGCTATCCAGCGCGGGACCGAGCGGCCGAACGAGGTTGTCATCGTCCAGGCGCATATCGACAGCCGCGGCTCCGACCCGCTCGACTGGAAGGTCGATGCGCCGGGCGCGAACGACGATGGCTCGGGCACCGTGCTCGTTCTCGAGGCGGCGCGGCAGCTGTCGCAGCGCAGCTATCCCGTCACCATCGTCTACGCGTTGCTGTCGGGCGAAGAGCAGGGCCTCTACGGCGGGCGTCTGATGGCCGACTATGCCGCAGAGCAGGGTTGGGACGTGAAGGCCGTGCTCAACAACGATATCGTCGGCGGGTCCTGCGGCAGCGACGGCTATTGTGACGACGAGCACGTCCGCGTGTTCTCCGAAGGCCCGCGTGCCGACCTCACCGAAGAACTGCGCGCGGCCCAGCGGCGCGAAGGCGGCGAGAACGACACGCCGAGCCGCAACCTCTCCCGCTGGCTCGACGGTCTTGCCGACAAAGCCGAAGGCGGCCTCGACGTGCGCCAGATCTGGCGGACCGACCGCATGGGGCGGGGCGGGGACCAGATCCCATTCCTCGAGAAGGGCTATCCCGCCGTGCGCATCACCGTCGCGGTGGAGGATTACGAACACCAGCACCAGGACCTGCGCACCGAGGACGGCACGGTCTATGGCGATACGCCCGACGAGATGGATTTCCCCTATCTCGCCAAGGTGACGCAGTTCAACATCCGCGCGCTCGACAAGCTGGCGAGCACGCCCAAGCCGCCGGTCGTGACTGCCAATGCAGCGGTCCGCACCGACACGCTGATCGAATGGCAGGGCGTAAAGGGCGCCAGCTATTACCTCGTCGGCAAGCGCCGGACAGACGAGCCCGCATGGCGCGAAGACCAGGTAGCGATCATGACCTCTGAGCTTCCTGTCGGGGAGGGCACCCCCATGGAAGAGCGCAAGCTCAGCCATGTCGAGCCGGTGCGCGGCGACGACTGGATCTTCGGTGTGGCCGCCTGCTCTTCGGGCGGGGCCTGCAGCCCCTTCGCCAGCGCCGTGCCCGCCGGACAATTCGCACCAATTGCTGCGGCAGAGGGTGAAACCGAGTAAGCGCGTCCCCATATGGCGCGCATGAAAAAACATAACAGGACAGGGCGCCCGCAGGGGCTGCCCTCCAAGACACAGATACTCGAATTCATCCAGGGCTCGCCGACACCGGCGGGCAAGCGCGAAATCGCCAAGGCGTTCGGCCTCAAGGGGCAGGAAAAGATCGCGCTGAAGAAGCGTCTCAAGGACATGGCCGAAGAAGGCCTCATCGACGGCAAGCGCACCGCCTATCATCGTATGGGCGGCGTGCCGAAGGTCACCGTGCTCAAGGTCGTCGAGATCGAGGACGGCGCGCCCGTTGCCGTGCCCGAGAACTGGGAGACCGACGGCGGACAGAAACCGCCGCGTCTCGTGGTCAAGGAAAGCAAGAAGCTGGCCGCATTGAAGCGCGGCGATCGTTTCCTCGCCCGCACCGAAGAGACCGAGCGCGGGTGGATCGCCCATCCGATGAAGAAGCTCCCGGCCCGCACCGAAGGGCTGATGGGCGTCGTCGAGATGGACGGCGGCGGGAAGCCGTGGCTCGCCCCGGTAGACAAGCGCGTGCGCGAAAGCGCGCCCATCGGCGACCTTGGCGAAGCAAAGGAAGGCGAGCTCGTCCTTGCCGAGCGCATGGGCAAGAGCCCGCGCGCCAAGGTCAAGGTCATCGAAGTCATCGGCGACCCGTTGGCGCCCAAGAGCTTCAGCCTCATCGCCATTGCCAAGCACGGCATCCCGCACATCTTTCCCGATGGCGCGCTGGAAGAGGCGAACGCCGTCTCCGACCTGCCGCTGAGCGCGGACCAGCGCGAAGACCTGCGCGACGTGCCGATCGTCGCCATCGACCCCGCCGACGCCCGCGACCATGACGATGCCATCTGGGCCGAACCAGACGACAAGGGCGGTTACCGCGCGATTGTGGCGATTGCCGATGTCAGCTTCTACGTCCGCCCTGGCGGCGCGCTCGACCGCGAGGCGAGGAAGCGCGGCAACTCAGTCTATTTCCCTGACCGCGTCGTGCCGATGCTCCCCGAAATCCTCAGCGCCAACGTCTGTTCGCTCGTCGAGGGTGAGGACCGCGCGGCGATGGCCTGCCACATGCGCATCGACAAGGACGGCAAGGTCACCGACTGGCGCTTCACCCGCGCCATCGTCCGCATTTCGGCCAACATCGCCTACGAGGACGCGCAGAAGGCCATCGACGACGGCAGCGCCGACGATGTGCTCAGGAACCTGTGGGGCGCGTGGAAGCTGCTCCACCGGGCACGCGTGGCACGCGACCCGCTCGACCTCGAACTGCCCGAACGGCAGGTGCGCCTCAACGATGCGGGCCAGATCGAGGAAATCGCCGTGCGCGAACGCCTCGATGCGCACCGCGTGGTGGAAGACTTCATGATCGCTGCCAACGTCGCTGCGGCCAAGGCGCTGGAAGCGAAGAAGGCACCCGTCGTCTACCGCATCCATGAAACCCCGAGCCGCGAGAAGCTGACCGCGTTCAAGGACTACCTTGCCACGCAGGGCCGCAATTTCGCCCTGGGCCAGGTAATCACGCCCGGCCTGTTTAACCGCATGCTGAAGGACATTGCCGATCCGGCCGAGAAGGCGCTGATCATGGAGGCCGTCCTGCGCAGCCAGACGCAGGCCTATTACGGACCGGCCAATGCGGGCCACTTCGGCCTGGCGCTGGGCAGCTACGCGCATTTCACATCACCCATCCGCCGCTATGCCGACCTGCTCGTCCACCGCGCGCTGGTCGATGCATACAAGCTGGAACAGCCGCGGCCGAAGAACCATGACATCCCGGAAAGCTCCGGCCTGTCGGACCGTGACCGGACCGCGCTCAGCCAGATCACCGATGCCATCAGCCAGACCGAACGCCGTGCGATGGAGGCAGAGCGCGATACCATCGACCGCTATGTCGCCGCATGGCTATCGGGCCGCGTGGGCGAGGTGTTCGACACCCGGATTACCGGCGTGCAGGGCTTCGGTTTCTTCGCCACGATCGAGAAGCTGGGCGGCGACGGGCTGGTGCCCGTTTCAACGCTCGGCCGCGAATATTTCAGCTATGACGAAGCCGCGCAGAAACTGACCGGTGAAAGCTCGGGCACGACCTATGCCGTGGGCGACAGGCTCAAGCTCAAACTGGCAGAGGCGAATGCACTGACCGGTGCGCTCAAGTTCGAGGTGCCCGACAGCGACGGCGCGCCGATCGAACGGCGCGGCGAACGTCCTGCGCCCAAGAAGAAACCGTTCGTGAAGGGGCAGGGCGCCCCGCGCCAGAAGCATTCGCAGGGCCAGCGAGGGCGACCCAAGAATATCCGGCACCAGGGGCGCGGCAAGAAGCGCTAACCCAGCGCGTCGATCTGTTCGCGCGTCAGCGATCCGGGCACGATGTAGAGCGGGCAGGGCAGCTCGCTCGCCCGGGCGGAGAAATGCTGCACCAGCGGATCCTTGCCGCCGGCCTTGGCCGTGCCGAGGACGAGCGCGGCAACTTCGCCGTGTTCCTCGAGGTACTTGTTGATAACATCGGCAGGCGCACCGGGCCGCACGGCGATGACCGGCATCTTGCCCATTTCTGCAAAGATATTGCCGGCGGCATTGTTGGCCATGACCTCGGCGCGTTCGCGCGCTTCCTGCTCGATCGTCGCCTGCACACCTCCGAAAGCGTTGAAAGTCTGCTGCGGCACGAGGGCGAGGATATGCACCGATCCGCCCGTCTGCTGCGCCCGCAGCGAGGCAAAGCGCAGCGCCCGCTGCGCTTCCTCGGTCTCGTCCATCACCACCAGATAAACGCGCATGCCCCGGCTCCCCTCTCGCACGCGTGGGTTATCCGCTAATTCGTATTCTGCGCAAGGACCTTGCGATGCGGCTGCGATTTGGCCAGAGGTCGCAGCAACAGTATTTCCAGCGAGGACGTAACGTCAGCACATGCCCACGCCGATCAAGATGCCCGCCCTTTCGCCCACCATGGAAGAAGGCACGCTCGCCAAATGGCTGGTGAAGCCGGGCGACAAGGTCGAAGCGGGCGACATCATGGCCGAGATCGAGACCGACAAGGCGACGATGGAATTCGAAGCCGTGGACGAAGGCACGATTGCCTCGATCATGGTCGATGAAGGCACCGAAGGCGTGAAGGTCGGCACGGTCATCGCCATGCTCGCCGAAGAGGGCGAGGATGTGGATGATGCAGCATCTGCGGCTCCTTCTGGTGATGCTCCCAAGGAAGAACCCAAGGCCGCAGAAGCTCCTGCTGCTGCACCCGCACCTGCTCCGGCACCTGCCGCGGCTGCACCCAAAGCCGCTGGCGACCGCATCCTTGCCTCGCCGCTCGCCAAGCGCATTGCCGAACAGAAGGGCGTCGACCTTGCAGGCGTGAAGGGCAGCGGCCCCAATGGCCGTATCGTCAAGGCGGACGTCGAGGGTGCGAGCCCCGGCGCAGCTCCGGCCAAGGCCGATGCGGCGGCTCCCGCGCCTGCTCCGGCAAAGCCTGCGACGCTCGGCGGCGATCTCGATGCGCCTTACGAAGCGCAGAAGCTCAACAATGTCCGCAAGGTCATCGCGCGCCGCCTGACCGAGGCGAAGCAGACCATCCCGCACATCTACCTCACCGTGGACGTGCGCTTGGACGCACTGCTCAAGCTGCGCGGCGAACTCAACAAGAGCCTGGAGGCAGACGGCGTGAAGCTGTCGGTCAATGACCTGCTGATCAAGGCACTCGCCCGCGCGATGCAGCGCGTCCCCAAGTGCAACGTCAGCTTCCAGGGCGACGAGCTGTTCCAGTACACGCGCGAGGATATCTCGGTCGCTGTGGCCGCACCTTCGGGCCTGATCACGCCGATCATCCGCGATGCGGGCCGCAAGGGCCTCGCGCAGATCAGCACCGAGATGAAGGAGCTGGCTGGCAAGGCCAAGGACGGCAAGCTACAGCCGCATGAATTCCAGGGCGGCACTGCCTCGCTCTCCAACCTCGGCATGTTCGGCACCAAGCAGTTCGACGCGGTGATCAATCCACCGCAGGCGATGATCCTCGCCGTCGGCGCTGGCGAGCAGCGCCCCTGGGTGATCGACGGCGCACTGGGCGTCGCCACCGTGATGAGCGCGACCGGCAGCTTCGACCACCGCGCCATCGACGGTGCGGACGGCGCGCAGCTGATGGAGGCCTTCAAGCAGCTGTGCGAAAACCCGATGGGGCTGGTGGTTTGAGACTGTTGGTCGAAATCGGCCGCTTCATCGTAATTGCCCTTGCGGTTGCAATCGCCATTCCGTCGGCCTTCCTGGCCGTTTCCCTGGCGATGAGCGAGCCGTTCTCCTTCGAAGCGTTCTTCGGCCTGGGAGCGATCGCCTTAGTCATGGCAGTGACCGGCGGCATATTTATCGGCCTCCCAGCCTTATGGTTCGCAAGGCTCCATCGGTGGGATCACGAAATTCGCAAGTTGGCCTTGTTCGGTTGCATTGCTGGCGCAGCCGGTGGCTTCGTGATGAGTATCTTTTTCTGGCAAGGCAGTTGGGATCTCATAAATAGCGGGGTGCACTTCTGGATTGGAATGGGTGCGCTTGCCGGACTCGTTGCCTCAGTCCTCTGGTATTGGCTCCACCTTGGTGATGCCGAAAGAGCGCATCATGGCTGACCGCTCCCCCCTAATCCGCGTCACGGCCATGCCGACCGACCTCAACCCCTATGGCGGGGTGTTCGGCGGGTGGCTGATGAGCCAGATGGCGCTTGGCGCAGGCTCGCTCGCCAGTCGCGAGGGGAAGGGCAAGGCGGTGGTCGTCTCGGCAAACGATTTCGCCTTCCCCGGCGCGATGCAGGTGGGCGACGAACTGTCGGTCTATTGCGAGATCGCGGCGACCGGAAACACCTCGCTCACCATCAGTGCGGAAGCCATCGGCCGCGAACGCAACGGCGAAGCCGAGACCAAGGTGGCGCAGGGCACGTTCAAGTTCGTCCTGCTCGACGAGAACAACCGCCCCCGCGCGGTGTCGGGGCAATGGGCATGAGCGCTGTCCTACACACCGCGCCCCGTGGCATGAATGGCCGCATGACCGCGCGCTATTTTCACCCGAATACCTATTCCGTTTCCCCTCGCACGTCCGGGCGGCTTTTTAGTGCCAGGACCGTGTTCCAAGTGTTCCATCCTGTCGGACCAACCGAAGGCTAAATCCAAATGGCTACCAACTACGACGTCATCGTTCTCGGCTCCGGACCCGGCGGCTATGTCGCCGCGATCCGCTGTGCGCAGCTGGGTCTGAAGACCGCCATCGTCGAACGCGAACTGCTCGGTGGCATCTGCCTCAACTGGGGCTGCATCCCGACCAAGGCGCTGCTGCGCTCGGCCGAGATCAAGCACTACATGGAACACGCCGCATCCTACGGCCTCAAGGTCGCGGGCAAGATCGAGGCGGACCTCGACGCGGTCGTGAAGCGCAGCCGCGGCGTCGCCAAGCAGCTTAACCAGGGCGTCACGCACCTGATGAAGAAGAACAAGATCACGGTGCACATGGGCGAGGGGCAGCTGACCGGCCCGACCAGCCTCACCGTGAAGGGCGAGAAGGGCGAGGAAAAGCTCACTGCAAAGCACGTGATCGTCGCCACCGGCGCGCGCGCCCGCGACCTGCCTTTCGCACCTGCCGACGGCAAGCGCGTGTGGACCTATCGCCACGCCATGACTCCGGCCGAAATGCCCAAGAAGCTGCTCGTGATCGGATCGGGCGCGATCGGGATCGAGTTCGCCAGCTTCTACAACGACATGGGCGTCGATGTGACCGTGGTCGAAATGCTCGACCGGATCGTGCCGGTGGAAGACAAGGACGTGTCCGCCTTCCTCGAAAAGAGCCTGACCAAGCAGGGCATGACGATCATGACCGGCGCGGGCGTCGAAGCGCTCGGCGTGTCGGACAAGGGCGTGAAGGCCAAGATCAAGGCCAAGGACGGCAAGGTTGCCGAGACCGAGTTCAGCCACTGCATCGTTGCGATTGGCATCGTCCCGAATACCGAGAACGTGGGCCTCGAAAAGCTGGTCGAAATGGACCGCGGTTTCATCCAGATCGATCCCTATGGCCGCACCAAGTCGAAAGGCCTCTGGGCCATCGGCGACTGCACGCCGGGACCGTGGCTTGCGCACAAGGCGAGCCATGAAGGCGTCACGACTGCGGAGGCAATCGCCAAGGAACTCGGCAACAAGGATGTCCATCCGCACCCGCTCGACCGCGGCAACATCCCGGGCTGCACCTATTGCCACCCGCAGATCGCCAGCGTCGGCCTGACGGAAGAGAAGGCCAAGGAAGCCGGCTATACCGTCAAGGCGGGCACCTTCCCTTTCATCGGCAACGGCAAGGCCATCGCGCTGGGTGAGGCGGAAGGCTTCGTGAAGACCGTGTTCGATGCGAAGACCGGCGAACTCCTCGGCGCGCACATGGTCGGCGCGGAAGTGACCGAGATGATCCAGGGCTTCGTCGTCGGCAAGACGCTGGAGACGACCGAAGCGGAACTGATGAACACAGTGTTCCCGCACCCCACCATCAGCGAAAGCATGCACGAGAGCGTGCTTGCTAGCTACGGCAGGGCGCTGCATATCTGACAGCCGCAGGATCGGGGAGGGGAGATAAGCTGATGCGCGATATCGAGGTCAGCTTCCCCGCTCAATGCTCGCAAAGCTGGGATGCGATGGAGCCGCGCGGCTGCAACCGTCACTGCGCCGCCTGCGACCAGACCATTCACGACCTTTCCGAAGTCGGTTTCGACGAAGCTCTGAACCTGCTCGAGGCAGAAGCCTGCGTCAGGGCCAGGATAACCGCCGATGGCTCGGTGACCCTTGCCGGGAATGCCAACCGCCGCTTGTTCGCCGCCGTCGCCGCTCCGCTAGGCCTCGCGCTTGCCGCCTGCAGCACGACCGGTCTCGACGAGGTTACCCCGCGCTACGAGATCACCGGGAAGGCGAAATACCCGGAATTCGGATCCGTTGCCGTCCTGACCGATCCGGCAGGACGCGAATGGCGCCGGAACCTGGATTCCAAGGGCGCCTTCCGGTTCTCCAACCTCCATGCCACCACATACAGCCTGACGATCGAACGCAATTGCGGTGAGCCCATCGAAGTGGGAGAAGTGGTTGTCCGCGAGGATGACGTTGGACTTTCCGAACTCGACTGGCCGCAAGCCGAAGACTGCATCATCATCGGCGTGTTCCGGCGTGCCGACCCCAGGGCGGCTGGCTGATATAGGGCGCATAGTGTGACCGGTTTCCTGATCCTCGCCTTCCTGATCCTCGTTGCGGGGGTCGTTGCCGTGCCGCTGGCGAGCCGGTTCGGGCTCGGCTCGATGCTCGGCTACCTTCTCGCCGGCATGGCGATCAGTCCGGTGCTGGGCGCGCTGAATGTCGATGTGGAGGCACTGCAGGTCTTCGCCGAATTCGGGGTGGTGATGATGCTGTTCATCATCGGCCTCGAGATGGAGCCAAAGCGGCTGTGGGCGATGCGCGGCAAGCTGCTGGGCCTTGGCGGCGGGCAGGTCGTGCTGACTACGCTCGCCATCATGGGAATTGCCCTGATCGATGCCCAGCCATGGCAGACAGCGCTGGCGATCGGCATGGTCCTCGCGCTCTCTTCGACCGCGATCATCGTCCAGACCCTGACCGAGAAGAACCTGTTGCGCAGCGAAGGCGGGGAAGCCAGCTTCTCGGTGCTGCTGGTACAGGACGTCGCGGTCATCCCGATCCTGGCGCTGCTGCCCGTGCTGGCCATGCCGGAGCTCTACGCAAGCGGTGCGGGTCATAGCCAAGAAGGCCATGGCGGGCTGGACCTCACGGCAAACATGTCGGTGTGGCTCGCCGCCCTGTCACGTATCGCGGCGGTGGCGGCGGTCGTCGGCATTGGCATTTACGCCATCCGCCCGCTGTTCCGCTACATCGCCGCGGCGAACCTGCGCGAACTGTTCACGGCTGCCGCTCTCGTGGTGGTCATTGGAATTGCCCTGCTCATGTCGCTTGTCGGCCTGTCGCCCGCGCTTGGTGCCTTTGTGGCAGGCGTCGTCCTCGCCACGAGCGAGTACCGGCACGAACTGGAAAGCGACATCAACCCCTTCAAGGGCCTGCTCCTCGGCCTCTTTTTCATCACTGTAGGGGCAGGCATCGACTTCGTGCTGGCCCAGCAGGTCTGGCAGGACGTAGTCTTCTGGGCGGCCGTCACCATCGCGGCGAAGCTGGCCGTGCTGTTCATAGTGGGTTGGCTTTACGGCCTCAGGCGGCAGGCGCTCTGGCTGTTCTGTCTCAGCCTTCCGCAAGCGGGCGAGTTCGCCTTCGTGCTTATTGCGTTCGCGGTTGCCAATGCTGTCTTCGAACCTGAATTCGCGGAACTCTTGCTGCTCATCGTGGCGCTCACCATGCTGGTCACGCCGCTACTGTTCATCCTCTACGACAAGCTAATCGCGCATGCCTATTGCACGGGCGACGAACTGGAAGCGGATACGATCGACGAAGAGAATCCCGTGATTATCGCGGGAAGGGGCAGGGTAGGCGGCATCGTCGACCGCATGCTGCAAGCTGCGGGTCACTCCACCACCGTCATCGACTACGACAGCCACCAGCTGGAAATCGTCCGCAAGTTTGGCTTCCGCACCTATTTCGGCGATGCGACGAGGCCGGACCTGCTGCACTCCGCCGGCATCGACAAAGCCCGGCTGCTCGTCGTCGCGATGGACGAGCGCGAGCAAATCGACAAGCTCGTGAAATACGCGACCAAGCATTATCCGAAGCTGCACGTCATCGCGCGCGCGATCGATCGCAACCATGTCTACGAGCTATGGGCCTATGGCTGCCGCGACATCATACGCGAAACCTATGACAGCAGCCTGCGCATGGGCCGCTCCGCCTTCGAGGCGCTCGGCATGGACCGGCAGCAGGCCCAGGCTGCGACCGACGCCTTCGAGGAAATGGATCGCAGGTTCATGCCCGAGGTGGCCAGTCTCTATCGTCTGGACATCCCGTATCACGAGAACGAGCCGCTGATGCAGCGGGTCAAGGAACTGCGCAGCGAATGGGATCCGATCCTCACCGCGCAGATGGATGAAATCCTCAAGAGGGGCAAATGACCGACAAGGAAGAGCGCGGCACCCACCTGTACGTCCCCGATAGCCGTAATGAAAACGTCTGGATCGATATCAACGGCGAACACTTCCGCCGGCCCGATGCGAAGATCAGCGTGTTCGACAGCGGTTTCATGCTGGGTGACGGCGTGTGGGAAGGCATCCGGATGCATGGCGGACGCTTCGCCTTCCTCGACCGCCATTTCGACCGGTTGTGGCGGGGCGCGAAGGCAATCCTGATGGACCTTGGCGTCTCGCGCGAACAGCTGGAAGCACGGCTCTACGCCGTCTGCGATGCGAATGGCATGACCGAAGATGGCGTGCATGTCCGCCTGATGTGCACGCGCGGTATCCGCTCGACGCCCTACCAGGACCCGCGTGTGGTCGTGTCGCCCGCGACCATCGTGATCATACCGGAATGGAAGGAGCCCGCGCCCGAAACCGCAACCCGCATGCTGCGCCTCGCAACGGTCCATGTTCGCCGCGGATACCCCGACGTGCAGGACCCGATGCTGAATTCGCACAGCAAGCTCAATTGCATCACGGCGTGCATCCAGGCAGCGCAAGCGGGTGCCGACGAAGGGCTGATGCTGGACCCGCACGGCTTCGTCGCGACCTGCAATTCCACTCACTTCTTCATCGTGAAGGACGGGGAGATCTGGACCTCCAGCGGCGACTACTGCCTCGACGGCATCACGCGGGGCATGGTCATCGAAGTCGCACGCGAGGCAGGCATTACCGTACGCGAGCGTAATTTCTCGCTGACGCATGTCTACGGTGCGGAGGAAGCTTTCACGACCGGCACGTTCGCCGGCGTTGCTCCGGTGGGACAGATCGACGGAAGGGTGCTTGGCACCCAGCGCGGGCCGATGGTGGAACGCCTCCAGAAGCTGTACCTCGCGCGGCTGGCTGCGGACACGATGGGCAGGGCGCGCACGTGACCATCCGCATCGCCATGTGGTCAGGACCGCGCAACATCTCGACCGCGATGATGCGCAGCTTCGGCGCCCGACCGGATACCTACGTGAGCGACGAACCCTTCTACGGTGCCTACCTGAAGGAAACCGGCGATCCCCAACCCATGGCCGATGCGGTAATCGCCGATATGGACTGCGACTGGGAATCCGTCGCCGAAGCGATGCGGTGCGAAAGTCCGGACGGCAGTCCGATCTGGTACCAGAAGCACATGCCTCATCACATGGAAGGCCCGGTCGATATTCGGGACTTCCCCGAGACGAGGCACGCCTTCCTCATCCGGGATCCACGCCGTGTAGCGGCAAGCTATGCCAACAAGCGGACTTCGATCCGGCCCGAGCATCTCGGGGTGACACGACAGCGATTGTACTTCGAGATGGAAGCCGACCGGCTGGGTTACGCACCGCCGGTAGTCGACACGAGCGACATCCTCGACAATCCCGGAGGCCTTCTTTCTAAGCTGTGCGAAAAGCTGGGCATCGAATGGGATCCGGCAATGTTGTCCTGGACGAAAGGACCACATCCGGAAGACGGGATCTGGGGTGCTCACTGGTATGACAAGGTGAATGCCTCGACCGGGTTTGGCTCACCCCCTGGCGGCCTTCCCGATCTCGCTCCGGAGTTTGAAGCGGTGGCCGAAGCATGTCGATCAGATTACGAAGCATTGGCGGCACATCGACTGAACGTTTAACATCTCGGCGTCTTTTCCCGACTGTTCGTCTCAACCCCAAACACCTCGAAGCGCCCAGCGCGTTCCACGTGCAAAGGAGATTTGCTGTGGAATACGAAATCGGCGACGATCCTCAGGGTAGACCGAGCAACAGGGATGAGGGCGCAAGACGTGACGGAGGGTTGGTCGAAGACCACATCGCGCTTCGGAACCAGTCGAGCGTGCGCCCCGAGGATTACCCGCGCGAGCAGCGCGAGGATCAATCTCTGGTGCAGTTGGGCGACGAATAAGGTTTCTGACGCCTACTCCCTGAAGGCGTTTTCCTTCAGCCAGGTTATCGGCGTGAAGAGGTACGACAGGATCGAGCGCTCCTCGCCCAGGAGGCTGACATTGGCCACCATGCCGGGTCCGATGTCGAGAGGGTCGCCGTTCTGGTCTTTCAGCACCTCTGTCGTCCTAACCTCAACGGTATAGAAGCTTTCGCCCGTCTCTTCGTTTACGACGGCATCGGGCGAAATCGACGTTACGGTTCCGGCCATTTTGCCGAAGATCGCTGGATTGTAGGCGGTGATTTCCACGAAGGCGCGCTGGCCGAGACCTACATTGGCAATGTCCTGCGGGCGCACCATGGCCTCAATATAGAGAGCATCGTCGGTCGGCACGATCTCCACGATCGGCTCGCCCGAACCGACGCTTCCGCCCACAGTGGTGACGAACACACGGTTCACCCGCCCGGTCATGGGAGCACGGATCACCGTACGGTCGACCCTGTCCTCAAGGCCGGGGAGGGACATCTTCTGCACCGAAAGATCCGCCTGCGCCTGCGAAAGTTCCATGCCCGCACGACTGCGCCAATCGCTGACCTGCTGCGCCAGCGCCGCCTGTGCCTCGGCGATGCTCGATTGGGACCGGGCGAGGGAGGCCCTTGCCGCGGCTACCTCGCTGGCAGCGATCTGGGCCGCGTTCTCGGCCTGAATGAGCTCAATCTCCGGCACGATCCTTTGGGCCGCAAGGGGCCGCAGCATTTCCAGCTCTCGGTTTGCCGTGACGAGATTGGACTCGCGTGCAGCAAGGATCGACTGTGCTTCCGCAACCGAACGCTGCGCCTGGACGACACGTGCCTGTCCGGCAGACCGGAGGCTGCTCAGTTCCGCAGAACGCGCCGAATGGAGCGAGCGTTCGATAGTCACCTGGCTGTCGGGCAAACTGCCATATTCCGGCGCACCGCCGCTGACTTCGGCACGCAGCCTCGCGATACGAGCTTCCAGAGCATCGACGCTGGCTTCCGAACTGCCAAGCGCAGATCCGGTAATCGCGGGGTTCAGGCGGACGAGGACCTGACCGCGCCTGACGTCCTGTCCGGCAGTCACAAGGATCTGTTCCACCACGCCGCCTTCGAGGTTCGAGGCGACCTGCAGCTTGGAACTGGGCACTACGCGGCCTGACGCCCGTACTGTCCTTTCCACGGTAGCAAAGGCAGCCCAAACAACCGCGATCAGCGTGAACGCGGCAATCGACCACAGGATCAGGTTGGACGATTTCTTCGCCTTGAGCTCCTGCTCTTCGAATTCCTCTTCCTCGCCCAGGAGGCTGCTCGTTATCTTGGAGAACGCGTTCATCGTGCCGCTATCCTTGTCACCTTGCGCGTGATGTCTTCAGGGGTGCCGTCCATCGCCACCCGCCCGCGCGACATGAGAATGACCCGGTCCACCAGGCCGAGGAGGGATGGGCGGTGCGTGATCAGGATCAGCGTCCGCCCTTGGAATTCGTGGCGCAGATTGTTCATCAGCAGTGCCTCTGTCTCGGTATCGACTGCCGATGTCGGCTCGTCGAACACGAGGATGGGCGGCTGCCCCACGAGTGCCCGCGCCATCGCGATGGCCTGCCGCTGCCCGCCGGAAAGTCCCGAACCGCGGTCTGCCAGCCTGAGGTCGTATCCGTTCGGCATGCGCGAGATGAAGTCGTGGGCATGGCTAAGCTTGGCAGCCCTGATCATCTCCTCGTCATCGGCATCAGGACGGCCGAGCATGATGTTCTCGCGGATGGTACCGGTAAGCAGGGCATTATCCTGCAGCAGCGCGCCTACTTTCGCACGTAGCGACTTGGGCGTTAGCTGCCGGATATCGGTGCCGTCGATCATGACCAGGCCGCTCGTGGGCGGGTAAAGCCCGATCAACAGCCGTGCGACGGTCGATTTGCCCGACCCGATCGGACCGATCAGGGCCACGTGCTCGCCCGGCCGGATGTTGAAGTTGACACCCGTCAGGGCCATTTCGGCTGCGCCCGGATAGCGGAAATCGACGTCCCTGAACTCTATCCCGCCTTCCAGTTTTGCGGGGGCAAGACCGAGGCCTTCGGGCCCTTCCGCGGGCATTTCCATCATCGCGTCGATCCGGCGATAGGCGGTGCGCGCTGCATGGATCCGCGTCAGCAGGACGGAAATCGCCCCGAGGGGTGCAACGGCACGCCCGGCCAGGATAGAACAGGCGATGAGGCCGCCCATCGTCAGCGACTGGTCGGCAATCGCAAAGACGCCGAAAATAACCATGCCCGTATAGGCCATGGTCTGTGCGCTACCAGCGACAGTAGTCGCGAGGTTGGCGGTCAGGCGCTGGCGCAGCGATACGCCGGCATGGCCTTTCATCGCCTCGTCCCAGCGCTTGCTCAGCATGTCGCCGGCATTCGACGACTTGACCGTTTCCAAACTGCCGATGGTCTCCACCAGCACGGCCTGTTTACCCAATGCTTCATCGAGGGCCTGCGACGAAAGCCGCCGCATGGCCGGCTGCGTGGCGAGTGCAGCCAAGATGACCACCGGGATCATCACCAAGGGCACCATGACCAGCCAACCACCGATCATGGCAATCACCAGCAGCGTAATGATGGTGAAGGGCACATCGACCATCGCTGTGATGGTGGCGGAGGCGAAGAAATCGCGCAGCGTCTCGATTTCACGGACCAGGCCCGCAAGGCCGCCGGTGGTGTGCCGGCTGAGGTCCAGGCGCAGGGCTAGGATACGCTCGAAAATGGCGCGGCCGATATCGCGGTCCACACGCGCACCGGCGATGTCCACGAAGTAAGATCGCAGGAGCTTCAGGACGAAATCGAAGACCAGGACAATGCCGAGCCCGATGGCAAGGCCGATCAAGCTTTCGGTCGCATTGTTCGGGACGATGCGATCGTAGACCGTCATCGTGAACAGGGCGGTGACAAGGGCGAAGCAATTGATCAGGAAGGCTGCGACGAGGACCCGCATGTAGAGCGGGCGGCTCTTCTTCAGCGGACCCGACAACCACGGCGCTATGCGCGGCTTCGGCCCATCCGATTCATGTTCCAGGTCTGCCAAGTCCAATCCTCCCCCCAATGAAAGGTCCGGCACCGCTGCCGCGATGGCAGCGATGCCGGTCCCGGACAGTTTCTCCTCAGGCGATGGCGATGGTCATGCCATCTCCCACCACGAGCGGATCATCTCCGATCGGTGCCACCATGAAGAGCCCGCTGTTCACTGCCTCGGACAATGCTGCCTGGAAGGCCGCGCTGTCCCCGTCGCCGGCGACAAAGAGGCCGTTCACCGTGCCGCTCTCGTTGTATTCCGCGAGTGCGTTGTGGATGTCCGCGCCGGAGTGATCGCTGTCGCCTTGCGGGGACTTCCAGCTGTTGTCGCTCGTCTTGATGCGCGAACCGGCCACGTAATCGTCGAAGGTTTCGCCAAGTTCGGAGACCTTGGGTGTGCCGTCGGCGAAGCTCTGCATCCAGTCGATGGCGTCATCGAGGTAATGCTTTGCCGTGCCTTCCGAACCGTCGCCCAGGCTGTTTCCGGCAAGGTAATTGAGCCAGGTCGCCACGACGTCGCGGCCCATCTTGGAGATGACGTCGTTGCCGCTCTTGGTCGATGCATCGACCAGGTCTTGGGCATCCTTGAGCGAGATGAAGAAGGTGTCTTCACCCGGATCCGTAACGCCATTCTTGTTATAGTCCCCGATCAGAAGTCCGACCTTCCCAGCACCGGCCTCGTCCAAGATGGAGCCATCGCCATCGCTATCGACCGGGATCGGGTCCTTGTCATTGCCATCACCGGGTCCGTCAGAATCCACCGCGTAGAGCAGGTCCTGGTTACCCTCGGCCTCCGGATCGCCATCGGGGAAGCCTTCACCGTCGTGCGCCTGGTTGTCGGCGATGCCGTCCCAGAACGTAAGGCCATTGTTCGGACCCTGCCAGAAGCCTGGGGTGCGGACGCCCGATCCCGGATCGTTGAGCCCGAAGTAATGTGCCGCATCGCTGTCGGACACACCTTGCGCGGTCGTGACCGTAACGGTGTTGATGTGCTGCCCGGCTTCGAACGGCATGGTGTAGTAGACATTGAGCGTCTCGCCCGGAGCGAGCTCGACAGTGTCCAGTACGCCGTCGGCATTGACATCGTTGAGGTTCCAATCCTCGTTCGCATCCCGCGATCCGTTGTCGTTGAGATCAACCCAGGCATCGATCGAGGGATCGGCGTAGTTGAGCTCTCCGGCGAAGATGGATCCTCCCGGTGACGACAGGATATCGCTGAAGTCGAGTGCAGTCAGCGTGACGTTGCCGATATTGGCTACTGATACGAGGAAGTAGATTGGCGTATTGGCCGTCGTCGCCTGAGGTCCTGTCGGACTGTCGTGATCGTCGAGTACGGGATCGAAGGTGTTGCCGCTGATCGAAACAAGCTTCTCGACGTCGATTGCAGGCTCCCAGCACACGTCGACACTTGCGTCGTCCGAGGATTCTTCAGCCGCATCTCCCGAGGCTACCGAGACAGCATTGGCGGTCGCGGTATTAACGATAGGCTTGTTGGCGTCGACGTCGGCCTGGGTCACCACGTACTGCGCGGTGTAGGTCCAGGTCTCGTTGACATCGAGCTCGCCGTCGGCATCGGTATCGCCGCT
>NZ_JAIVLR010000002.1:212500-966973 GCF_020524765.1 Qipengyuania gaetbuli | reverse complement strand
CCGTGACATAGGTCGGCGAGAAGTCGTCGGTATCATCGCCCGGCGTTGCCGCATCGTCGACCACCACCACGTTGTCGAGCGAGACATTGCCCTCGTTCGTCACCGTGTAGGTGTAGGTGATCGTGTCCCCGGCATCGGTGCATTCCGGATCGCTCGATTCCGCGTCCTTGACGATCTTGATCGCCGGATCGTCGCACAGTTCGACGCTCGCATCGTCAGAGGATTCCTCTGCTGCATCGCCGCTCGCAACCGAATCGCCATTGGCGGTCGCCGTGTTCACGATCGGGCCGCCGCCGTCGACGTCGGCCTGGGTCACCACGTACTGCGCGGTGTAGGTCCAGGTCTCGTTGACATCGAGCTCGCCGTCGGCATCGGTATCGCCGCTGACATAGGTCGGCGAGAAGTCGTCGGTATCATCGCCCGGCGTTGCCGCATCGTCGACCACCACCACGTTGTCGAGCGAGACATTGCCCTCGTTCGTCACCGTGTAGGTGTAGGTGATCGTGTCCCCGGCATCGGTGCATTCCGGATCGCTCGATTCCGCGTCCTTGACGATCTTGATCGCCGGTGCGTCCACAATGGGCACAGCTTCCATGTCCGTGTCCGGACCGGTTTCCGCAGTGTCGCCGGTTGCGACGTTGTCGATGTCTCCATCGCCAAACCCGTTGGAATCGATATCTTCCTGCGTAACCGTGTAGCTGGCCGTATACTGCCACGTTTCATTGACATCGAGCAGGTTGTCCTGGTCGAGGTCGCCGACATTGTAGCCGAAGCCGTCATCGACAGGTGTCGCATCGACCGATGCGTAACCTTCGACCTGATCTTCCATGGTCACGCCGGAAAGCGCGTAGTTGCCTTCGTTCGAAATGGTCAGGAGGTAATTGATCACGTCACCGGGGCTATCGACCTGGCCCGTTCCTCCGAAGTCGTCGCCATCTTCGATGGAGGTGACCGATTTCACCACGTCGATCGCCGCTATGCGGACGAGCGGGGCATCTTCGCTGTCGCTGTCGGAAACCTGGCCGCGGGCCGAGTCACCCGTGACGCCGGCAGTGTTGTCGATGTCACCGTCGGCGCCATCGGCACTGTCGTTGCCGTTGCTGTCCAGTTCGTCCTGCGTAACGGTGTGACTTGCGGTGTATGACCAGACTTCCCCGACTTCGAGGATGTTATCATTGTCGCCAATAATGTCGTCGCCCCGCACGAGCGAACCGACGTCGATATTGGGATCGGTCAGGACCACATTGGTGAGGTCCAACTCGCCGTCATTGGTGACGGTGAACTGATAGATGATCTTGTCGCCAGCGCTGTTGGCTCCACCTAGGCCGTTCAAACCGACGCCGCCCTCGATTTCCGGAATTTCCTTGTCCAGATCGATGCTGGGGGTCAGCGGCTTGTTCCCGATCGGGTCGACCTGGAGGATGTCCCCGGCATCGGCGTTGGAAGAGATCAGCACGGTTTCGAAATCGCCCGTGGTCCTGACATAGCCGTCGGGCACCACTTCCCGGATCTGGATTGTGTAGCTTGAATCGAAGAGCGGGATACTCCCGAACGAGTATGATCCGTCCGCGTTGGTGAAGGTAAAGCGTTCGCCCGGGTCTAGGACGCCGTTGCCATCGGTGGCCTCGACAATCCCGTCGAGGTCATTGTCGATGAATATCTTCACGCCGCCCTGACCGCCTTCGCCAACGTCGCGAACGCCGTCGCCATCGGTATCCTCGAACTTCGTGCCCTGCAGGATGACCGCGTTCTGCAGGTTCCATTCCTCGAACCCACCCTGGACGGTCCACGTCGCGCCCGCTTCGCCCATCTTCACATACAGATAGACGTAAGTCGTGGCCGGATCGGCATTGCCGAAGGCTTCTACCGGGACCAGCACGGAATAGTCGTCGTTGCCGGAGCCGGACGAATTGGCCTCGCTCAACAGGATCGACACGTCCTGGCCGGCATCCATGTCGTAGACCTTGTTTTGCGCCTGAAGGACCGCAAGGTCTTCGATCGTTCCATCTTGCGATGTGTAAAGCTGGAAGGAATCGAGCGAAATCTGAGTGTCGGGGCTCGAATTGCTTTCGTTCAGGTCGACGCGAAATTCGAAGTACGCTTCCTCGATGCCATCACCATCTGCGTCGTAGTACGTGATGGGAATAGAGCCGAGGAGGATCGTCTCAGTCTTGGCCTGGTCGATCTCGTCGTTGCTGGGATGTGGCGGGTTTTTGGCATCGGAGTTGAACCCTTCCTCCACGCTTCCGGGATCATTGTCGTCCTGGATAGCAAGGAAGGTGTTATAATTGCCGGTACCGGCGCCAACATTGGCAGCATCGAGAAAGACAGCGCCGTTGATAACCGCGGAGGAGTTTGCGGTCGTCAGGTCGACATCGAGTTTCCCATCGCCGGTTTTGTCAGTGATAGGCGGAAGGCCAACCGTGTCGTCGTCCAGTTCCTTGTCCCAGATGCCGTCGCCGTTCTCGTCTACTCGAATAGGCATTTCGCTTCTCCCGGTGCCTGAATGTTCAAGAAGCTGACCCAGGCGGTTTATACCGCTCTGATTTGATGCAATTTTCTCGCATCGCAGCTTGTTGAAGGCAGAAGAAACAGCCCTCGACGCGCCCGAACTTTCCGTTCGGTTCGCTGCATCGCAAGGCGGCCCAGAATTTACTGTTATGCCCGGTTGCAGGAGATGAAACGACTCGATCCAACGGGGTTAACGAAAAGTTAACCACGGATGATACCAAGTCAACCGCTTTGTATTGGCGGGTGTTTTTTGACGCTTCTATACATTCGCACGCGATCGCATACGGAAACGGGTTCAGCAGGGGAGGGTGGCGGACAGGGTGGGATTCGAACCCACGGTGGGCGTGAACCCACGGCGGTTTTCAAGACCGCTGCATTCAACCACTCTGCCACCTGTCCGCAGCGAAAGAGGCGCTAGCGGCAAGGAATGCACTTGTCATCCCGGAACTCGTGACAGTTCTCAGGGATAATGCTTCACATGACATCTGCCGTTCACTTGGTTACTGCGAAGCTATGCTCATGACGTTACGCCCGATTTTGTCCTTCGCGACCGCGCTTTTGCTTTGCATCCCGGTAGTACCGGCAAGCGCACAGTCGATGTCGTTCGATGCCTACCTGCAATTGCTGATCGCCCGGGCGAGGGCGGAAGGTGTAAGCGAAGCGACGCTTCAGCGCATGACGGAAGGGCTGGAACCCAGCCAGCGGGTGATACAACTGGACCGGTCGCAGCCGGGCTCCTCAAGCGGATCAGGCTACCCGCCACTGGCACCGTATATCGCCACCCATGTCGATGACGCACGCATCTCTGGCGGGCGGAGAGCCTTTTCGGCTGCAAGGGGAGAGCTTTCAGTGATCGAGCGGGAATACGGCGTTCCCGGAGAAATCCTGACCGCCATCTGGGGGCATGAAACTGCCTATGGCGCGGTCAAAGGCGGTTTCGACCTGGCGCAGGCGCTCGCTACTCTTGCTTGGGAAGGTCGCCGGCGCGAACTGTTCGCCGACGAATTCGTCGCGCTCATGAAGGTGGCCGACAAAGGTTACCCTCGCAGCCAACTCAAGGGCAGCTGGGCCGGGGCATTCGGCAATCCACAATTCCTGCCAAGCGTCTACCTGCGTCTCGCGACCGACGGGAATGGCGATGGGCGAGCCGACATCATGAACAACCGTGCCGACACGCTGGCTTCAGTTGCCAATTATTTCCGTGATGCCGGATGGCGCAGTGATCAACCGTGGGGTGTCAGAGCCTATGTTCCCAGCGGTTTCGATGCCGAGCGTTATCGCACCAAGATCAACGCGCCGGTCTGTGCGCGCGTTCATGAACGCCATAGCCAGTACAAGACGGTCGAGGAATGGCGAGAGCTGGGCGTGCAGCCCCAGCGGCCGCTCGCTGCCGGCACGCAGGCCACCTTCTTCCAGCCCGATGGGCCGGGAACGCCCGCGTGGCTGCTGACCTCGAATTACCGCGTGATCCTGGAGTATAATTGCTCGAATTATTACGCGATGAGCGTCGGCTTGTTGGCAGACGAAATCACCCGCTAAGGAACAGTGCCGATAGCAAAATCGGGTGCTCTCGCCCGCCTTGCCTTGGCGCTGCCTCAGCCGTGGACAGCCCGTTGATCCTCTCGCAATGGCTGCCACGCGTGGTTATAGGGAATACCGACCTCGACACCCCTGTAGTTTCGCCGGAATGCCGGCGCGGAGCCGGCTTGCGTAAAATTTCCCGATTTGCCCTGATCCCCTCTTTTGCCCTGCTGCTTGTAGGGCAAGCGAGCGCGCAGGATCGCCAGCCTGCCGGGCCGCCAAACGCGAATGATGCCCCGATCGCATTCCTGCTCGACCTGACGAGTGGGCAGGTCCTTTTCGCACGTGAAGAGGACAGGCGCTTCATGCCTGCGTCGATCACCAAGGTGATGACGACCTTCCTGGCGTTCGAGTGGATGGAAGAAGGCAAGATCCTCCCGCAGCAGGTGGTTACGGTCAGGCCCGAGTTGTGGCGGGAATGGCGAGGTGTCGGCTCGACCATGTTCCTCGGCAGCGGCGCGCGCGTGACTATGGATGATCTCGTTCACGGAGTGACGACGGTCTCCGCGAATGACGGGGCCGCCGTGTTGGCGGAAGGAGCCGCCGGATCGGTCGATGCATGGGTTGCCGCGATGAACGCGAAGGCCTCCGAAATCGGAATGCGGGACAGCCATTTCGGTACGCCTAACGGCTGGATGGACGACGGCAGGACGTTTGTTACTGCGCGCGACCTGTCCACTCTGGCAGCGGCCCTGATCCGCAAGCATCCCACGAAATACCGCCATTTCGTCGGGCAGACCGAGTTCACCTACAACGAGATCACCCAGCCAAATCACGATCCCATCAGCGGCAAGGTCCCGGGTGCGGATGGAATCAAGACCGGTTTCACCAACCAGGCAGGATACGGCTTTTTGGGATCGGCGCAGCGCAACGGCCGCAGGCTGGTCATGGTCGTTGCAGGAGCGCCACGCGCGCGGGTGCGGGACCGGGCTTCGCGGGACCTGCTCGAATGGGGTTTCCGCAGCTTCGACCAGCAGCAATTCTTCGCGCCGGGCACTGTCCTCGGAGAAGCCGAGGTTCAGGGCGGGGACAGTGGCTCGGTTGGCCTCGTCGCGCGGCGGGGCGTGTTCCTGAGCATGCCAAGGAACCACCAAGGCAAGGTGTCGATGATGATCCGGTATGACGGGCCGCTGCGCGCACCTGTCGCGACTGGCGAGAAGATTGCCGAATTGCTCGTGCAGGTCGAAGGCCTGCCTGAATACACCGTACCGCTGGTGGCAGAAGAGGCGGTCGAGGAAGCCGGCTTCTTCGATCGGGTCATCAACGGCGTACGCGGGTGGCTCCGGTGACAAGCGGCAAGTTCATTGTCTTCGAAGGCGGCGAGGGGATGGGCAAGTCCACCCAGGCGCGCCTGCTCGTCGAGAAACTCGAAAGCGAAGGTGTCACGGTCAGATTGACGCGCGAGCCCGGTGGTACTCCGGGCGCCGAAGCGATCCGCGCGCTCCTCCTAGATCCACCCGGGGAAGGGTGGGGCCCGGAAGCCGAGGCATTGCTGTTCGCAGCGGCGCGGGCCGATCACGTGGCCCGGCTCATTCGCCCTGCACTCGAACGAGGGGAGTGGGTCATATGCGACCGCTTTCTCGATTCCAGCAGGGCCTATCAAGGAAGGGCGGGAGGCGTCGGCGACGAAGCAGTGCTTGGCCTGCACGCAATCGGTAGCGGAAGTCTTCTGCCCGACCTGACGCTCGTCCTTGCGGCAGACAACTCGCTGGTCGCAAAGCGCCTTCGCGAACGCGATGGCGACCGTGCCGATGCGATCGGCGGGCGAAGCGATTCCTATCACAGCGAAGTGAATGCGGCATTCGGCAGATTCGCGCAGGAGGAGCCCGAGCGCTTCCGAATGATCGAAGGAGGCGACTCGATCGACGAAGTTCGCGAGCGGGTCTGGCAGGCCGTGGCGCCGCTGCTCGAGGCACGGCAGATATGATGTTGATCGGCCATGACCGTGCCTGGAACGAATGGCGCAGCGCCATGGGTGGCGAGAGAATGCATCATGCTTGGCTACTCGCCGGCAGGAAGGGCCTGGGGAAGGCAAGCTTTGCGCAGGCGGCCGCGCGAGAACTGGTCGGAGCCAGCCCGGACACAGGTGACCACCCCGACATCCTAACGCTCACATACGGTCCGAAGAACAAGGAAGAGGCCAAGAAGCGCGACGACGGGAAGCCTTTCGAACTGGCCCGCGGGATCAAGGTGGAGCAGGTACGCGACGTACAGCGACGCCTGACCACAAGGCCGACGATGGGAAGCCGACGCGCTGTGATCATCGACCCGTCGGACGACATGGAGGTGGGCGCCTCGAACGCCCTGCTCAAGAGCCTCGAGGAACCCCCTGCGGGTACGTTCTTCCTGCTAGTCGCCCACAATCCGGCGCGCCTTCTCCCGACAATCCGGTCACGTTGTAGGACTCTGCGTTTTCCTGCGCTGACAAAGCAGGAGATGGACGCGCTCCTTCGCGAGCTTTCACCCGAAACGGATATCGCGACCCGAGACGCGGCGATTGCGGCAGCTGCCGGTTCTCCGGGCAACGCACTGTTCTTTGTCGCACTTGGCCTCGGCCAGGCAGGCCAGCTCATGCAGCGCATCGTCGAGACGGGCGACCGTGACTTTTCGCTACGCGGCCAACTAGCAGGCGAAATAGGCATGAAGCAGGATATTCCGAGGCTGCAAGCGATACTCGACCTCGCGCGCGCGATCCTTGCCGAACGCATCGACAATGCCGGCCCCGATCCTCGCATCCTGGTGGACAAGCACGCCGAACTGGTCCGGCTGTCGGCAGAGCAGCCCACGTACAATTTCGATCCCGGATTGCTTGCGATGGAAATCGGAACCTTGCTCGTCTCTGCAGGTGAGGCTAGCGAGCGCGCAAATGGCTGACCCTTTCTACATTACCACCGCAATCCACTATCCCAACGGCAAGCCGCATATCGGCCATGCTTACGAGACGATTGCTGCCGATGTCATCGCGCGTTTCCAGCGCCTGATGGGACGCGATGTGCGCTTCCAGACCGGGACGGACGAGCATGGCCTGAAGATGGCACAGAAGGCCCGCGACCTCGGCAAGACGCCGCGCGAGCTTGCCGACGAGATGTCGAGCGCATTCCGCGATCTCTTCGACCGGCTCGACATCACCTACGATCGCTTCATCCGCACCACGGACGAGGATCATCACAAGGCAAGCCGCGCGATATGGGAAGCGATGGAAGCGAAGGGTGACCTGTACCTCGACCGCTACGAGGGATGGTACTCGGTTCGTGACGAGGCCTATTACGACGAAAAGGAACTCGTCGAAGGGGAGGGAGGTGAAAAGCTCTCGCCCCAGGGCACTCCGGTCGAGTGGACGGAGGAAGAAACTTGGTTTTTCCGGCTGTCCAACTATGCGGAACCGCTGCTCGAACTCCTCAACAAACCGGGGTTTCTCGAGCCGGCAAGTCGCCGCAACGAAATGATTGCCTTCGTCGAAGGTGGCCTCAAGGACCTCTCGGTTTCCCGCACCAGCTTCGATTGGGGCGTGAAAGTGCCGGGGCATGACAACCATGTCATGTATGTCTGGGTCGATGCACTGACGAACTACATCACCGGCCTCGGGTATCCGGATGGCGGCGAGCTCTGGCGGAAGTACTGGCCTGCCAGCTTGCACCTGATCGGCAAGGACATCGTTCGTTTCCACACCATCTATTGGCCCGCTTTCCTCATGAGCGCCGGAATTCCGGTCCCGCAGAAGGTTTTCGGGCACGGATTCCTGCTCAATCGCGGCGTCAAGGAATCAAAGTCCGCAGGGAATGTCACCGATCCCAACGATCTGGTCGACCTGTTCGGCGTGGACTCACTCCGGTATTTCCTGATGGCCGAAGTCGTCTTCGGGAAGGATGGCAGCTATTCGGCGGAAGCCCTTGTAAACAAGGTGAATGCCGAGCTCGCGAACAGCTTCGGCAACCTCGCACAGCGCACACTTTCGATGATCACGAAGAACATGGACGGCAAGCTCGAGGCTTTCGAAACCAATGACGATGATAGGGCGCTTCTTTCGACTGTCCGCAATGCTTGCGCCGAGGTCCTGCCGCAGGAATTCGAAGCACTGAATTTCAGCGTGGGCATCGAAGCGTGGCTCAAGGCAGTCTTCGCTTGTAATGCCTATGTCGACGAACAGGCGCCGTGGGGTCTGAAGAAGACCGATCCCGAACGCATGAAGGCGGTCCTACAGACGCTGTACCTCGCCATTCGCGACCTGGCGATCGCGATCCAGCCTGTCGTTCCGACCAAGGCCGCCGCGGTACTCGACCAGCTCGGCGTCGCGGGCGAACGGCGTGCCTATGCCGACGTCGGTGATTACGGTTGGTTCGATGAGCTGGCTGCGGCCGGACACATCGTCGACAAGCCGACACCCGTGTTCCCGCGCCTCGAACTGCCCGAACCCGAGGCCGCTTGATGCTTGTCGATAGCCACTGCCATCTCGAGTACAAGGGCTTGGTGGAAGAGCGCGACGAAGTACTCACGCGAGCCCGCGAAGCAGGCGTGGGCGCATTCCTCAATATCTCCACCAAGCAGGCGGAATGGCCGCAAGTCGTGGGCACGGCCAACGCACACCCCGATGTCTGGGCCAGCGTCGGGATCCACCCTCACAATGCGGATGATCACCCCGGGCTGGCGCGGGACGAACTGCTGGAGGCCACCTATGATCCCAGGGTGATCGCCATCGGCGAGACCGGGCTCGACTATTACTACGACCACTCCGATCGCGATGCGCAGCGCGAGCTTTTCCGCCTCCACATCGACGTGGCGCGTGAAGTACAGCTTCCGGTGATCATCCACACGCGCGATGCGGAAGAAGACACCCTCGCCATCCTGTCGGAAGAGATGGGGAAGGGGGCTTTCCCCGCCCTGATCCATTGCTTTACCGCCTCGCCCGAATTCGGGCAACGGGTGCTGGAGCTCGGCCTGTCGATCTCCATATCGGGCATCGTGACCTTCAAGAACGCCAAGGAACTGCAGGAATTCGCACGGCAAATCCCTCAGGACAGGCTGCTCGTTGAAACCGACTGCCCGTTCCTTGCGCCTGTTCCTCATCGCGGCAAGACTTGCGAACCGGGTTACGTCGACGACACTGCGCGCTTTCTGGCCGATCTTCGCGGCGAAAGTTTCGATGAACTGTCCCGCGTGACGACCGCCAATTTCTACCGCCTCTTTTCCAAGGCAGCCGCGTGAAGTTCATCATGCTCGGATCGGGAACGTCAACCGGCGTTCCACGCATCGGAAATGACTGGGGCGAATGCGACCCATCGGAGCCGCGCAACCGCCGTAGCCGCGTATCGATCATAGTCGAGAACGACGCCGGACAGCGTATCCTTGTCGACACCTCGACCGATCTAAGGGCCCAGTTGCTGGCCAATGGAATAGAGAAAGTCGATGCGGTCTTCTGGACGCACGACCATGCCGACCATTGCCACGGCATCGATGATTTGCGCGTCATGCGCTATGATCGAAGCAACCCATTGCCCGGTTTCGCCAACACCAGGACATGCAAGAACCTGCTGCGACGCTTCGACTATATTTTCGAAGGTCAGCATGGTTACCCAACCTTGATGAGCCTTAAAGAAGTTTCGCAAGTTCAACTTGTTGCTGGATTTTCCTTCGATTACGTCGAAATGCCGCACGGGCCGGTGACATGCACCGGATTCCGGTTCGAAGCTGACGGGAAATCCATCGTTTACGCGACGGATTTCAGCGAAATCACCAAGGACATGGTCGATTGCTTCAAGGGCACTGACATCCTTGTGGTCGATTGTCTGCGCCGCCGGCCGCATCCGACCCATGCACATCTGGACATGGCAATCGACCTGACTCGGCGGTGCAAGGCGAAAACGGCCGTGCTGACGCATCTCGACAAGACCATGGATTACGGCTCGCTGGTAGCCGAGGTCCCGAGCGGCATCGTAGTTGGGTATGACGGATTGGAGTTGCGCGCATGAGCGTTGGCGCATGGATGTGGGCGGCGGTAATGGCTGCGTTGATCGTCGTATACCTCAGGGGCATGCGGTCAGACGGACTTACCGGCAGCAGGATGCTGAAGGTCGCTTTGATGTGGGTGGCGATAATCTTGGGAGCCTATGTGGTAGTGAGTTGGGTCACTGGAATGTCATGATCGCCTGATTTTGCACTTAACATAATATATATTATCCATCTTGATGTTGAAACGAGCCGTATCGCAGGCTTCCCCCCTGCCGAAGCCTCACGTAAGCCAGCACCATGGCAAACGAGATTGATCGACTCCTGCAGATAATGGCGCGGCTGCGCGACAAGGAACGAGGTTGCGAATGGGACACCGCGCAAACGTTCTCTACCATTGCACCCTACACCATAGAGGAAGCCTACGAGGTAGCTGACGCTATCGAGCGCGAGGACATGGATGAACTCCGTGGCGAACTCGGTGATCTCCTCTTCCAGGTCGTCTTCCACGCACAGATGGCGAAGGAAGCCGGTCATTTCGGCTTCGAAGAGGTTGCCAAGACAATTTCAGACAAGATGGAAGCACGCCACCCACACATTTTCGGCTCGGAAGATGGCGTGATGGAAGAATCTCGCTGGGAAGACCTCAAGGCCGCCGAACGCGAGGCCGAAGGGTCAACCAGCGCGATGGATGGCGTTGCGTCGGCACTACCAGCCTTGCTGCGAGCGCAGAAACTCCAGAAACGTGCCGCGCGCCACGGCTTCGATTGGCCTGATACCGAAGGCCCGCGAGCAAAGGTCGTCGAAGAGATCGAGGAACTCGACACTGCCACTCCTGACCAGCGCGCTGAAGAAGCAGGCGATTTCCTTTTCGCCGCAGCCAACCTCGTGCGCGCCTACGGGATAGACGCAGAAGAAGCGCTGCGGGCAGCAAACCGCAAATTCGAAAGACGTTTCCGCGAGATGGAGAAACTAGCTGGAGGCGACTTCGAGCAACGTAACCTCGAACAGCAGGAAGAGCTCTGGCAGGAGGTCAAGCGGCGCGAGAAAGCGCGGTTATAACGACTGGAACTGCCCAAATTCCTTGGGATTGAGCCTGACGGTGAACCGTCGCAAGGATTGCCCTTCGCTTTCACCTGCGTCGGCTTCCTCAAGTACGTCCCCATGCGCATGAAGCCAGGCGATCCGCTTGCCGTCGCTGGATGGCAGGACGAATTCGCGGACCGTCGCCCGCGAAGTCAGCATTTGACCGACCCGATCGAGAAAACCATCGACGCCTTCGCCGGTCAATGCGGACAGCGCGATTATTCCTTCGTCATCCTCCGCAACCTTGGCCAGTTCCTCCGCCTGGTCGGCATCCAGCAGATCCCACTTGTTCCAGACCTCCAGGATGGGGACCTTCGGGTCCGCCCCTTCCCCGTCGATCACCCCAAGCTCGCCCAGGACTTCGAGTACCTGGAGCTTCTGCGCTTCTGACGATGCATTGGAAATATCACGGACATGGCAGATCAGGTCTGCGGCGGTTACTTCCTCAAGCGTCGCGCGGAAGGCGGCGACAAGCTGTGTCGGCAAGTCGGAAATGAAACCGACCGTGTCGGACAGGATGGCCTTTTCGACACCGGGCAAGGAGATGGCTCGCATCGTCGGGTCGAGGGTTGCGAAGAGCAGGTCCTCGGCCATGACATCTGCACCGGTCAAGCGATTGAATAGAGTGGATTTTCCTGCGTTCGTATAGCCGACAAGGGCAACGACCGGCCACGGTGCCCGCTCGCGCCGTTCGCGATGGAGTCCACGGGTCTTGCGGACCTGTTCCAGTTCCTTGCGCAGGCGCGCCATACGCTGGCGGATCATCCGCCGGTCAGCCTCGATCTGGGTTTCACCCGGGCCGCCGAGAAAACCGAAACCACCGCGCTGCCGCTCGAGATGGGTCCAGCTGCGCACCAGCCTGCTTTGCTGGTAATCCAGATGGGCCAGTTCGACCTGCAAGCGCCCTTCGGCGGTCGCTGCACGCTCGCCGAAGATTTCAAGGATCAAGCCGGTGCGGTCGATGACCTTTCGCGCCAGCTTGTCTTCGAGATTGCGCTGCTGGATCGGGCTGAGGGCACCGTCCACAACGACAAGCTCAGCGTCGTTTTGTTCGCAGGTGATACGGATGTTTTCGACCTGCCCGGCACCGAACAGCAGGTTCGGCTTCACATCGCGAACCGGCAGGACGAAGCTGTCGGCAATGACGATACCGATCGCCAGCGCAAGCCCCTCCGCCTCCTGAAGCCGGCTTTCGGCGTCAAGATCGTAGCGCATGCCCCGGATATCCGGGCAGACGACGAGAGCTCGCGCACCGCGCGAGACCTCGCCCATCAAATTGTCATCGAAACTCAGTGTTCGTCCTCGTCCCAGTCTTCGCTTAGGTCGACCGGCGTCGCCGGCTGGATCGTCGACACCGCGTGCTTGTAGGCAAGCTGCACATAGCCATCGCGTTCGAGCAGCATGCAGAATAAGTCGTAAGCCGCGATCTTGCCCTGAAGCATGACGCCGTTGACGAGGAACATCGTAACCTGCGCTTCGGCTTCGCGGACGCGGCTCAGGAAGACATCCTGGAGCAAGCGCTGCTTTGCGCCTGACCCCTGGCTTGCGAACTGTTCCGCGTCGATCGGCTGTCCCGGCATGATCGTGCTGACGGCATGTTTGTAGACAAGTTGCGACTGTCCATCACGGCGCAACAGGATCGAGAAATTGTCGAACCATGTCACGATGCCCTGCAGTTTCACCCCTTTTACAAGGAATACGGTTACGGGCGTCTTGTTCTTCCGCAAGAGGTTGAGAAACGCGTCCTGCAAACTTGGCGCCTTGCCCTTGTGCTGCGTTTCTTCCTGCTTGGGTCGCGGGCGCGCGGAAAGCGTGCGTTCGCTGGCCATTGTCCTGCTCCTTTTCTTGGCGAAGGCTTTCACCATCGCAATCTGGGCGCAACCACCGCGCCCGAATTCCGACGTCACCGCCGGAACTTGCGCAATATGTGGCATTTCATCGCGCAATCGCAATGAAATTTATTGCAGCCTTCCGAAAAGGTATGTGTCGCGGCCTATTTGCGGTCGCCGCTCTTGCGCTCGGCCATGCCCAAAAGCTTGAGCTTGCGGTGCAGCGCCGAGCGTTCCATGCCGATAAAGCTGGCCGTCTTCGAGATATTGCCCGAGAACCGGCGGATCTGGATCGCGAGATATTCCCGCTCGAAACTTTCCCGCGCTTCACGCAAGGGGGCGCCCATCAATTGTGCCATACCACCGCTTCCACCGAGCTTGCCGCCGGTCACTTCCTCCGAAAGCATGTCGGCTTCGACCGTGTCCAGCTGTTCGCGCGGGGTGAGGATGATCGTCCGCTCCACCACATTGCGAAGCTGGCGCACATTGCCTGGCCAGTCATACGCCTGGAGGGCAGCCATGGCTTCTTCGCTGATTTCCGGCGGGCGAATGCCTTGCTCGATGGCGTAGCGGGCGAAAAAATGCTCCGCCAGTGAGGGGATGTCGTCGCGACGCTCGGCGAGTGAGGGCACCTCCACCGGAACAACGTTCAGTCGATAGAAGAGGTCTTCGCGAAACCGCTTTTCCTCCATCTCTGCCTTGAGGTCGCGTGCGGTGGAGGACACCACACGGACATCCACCCCGATCTGCCGTGTCCCGCCCACGCGGACGAAGCTCTGTTCGGTGAGGACCCGCAGGATACGAGCCTGCGTCGAGAGTGGCATGTCGGCGACCTCGTCGAGATAGAGCGTCCCGCCGTCAGCCGTTTCGAGCAGACCGGGGCGCACCAGCTTGCCTTCGGCTTCTTCGCCGAACAGCTCTTCCTCGAAGCGCTCCGGCGTGATCCGCGCGGAATTCACGATCACGAACGGCTTGTCTGCACGTGTCGACCAGCTGTGCAGCAGGCGCGCGGCGACTTCCTTGCCCGAACCGGCCGGTCCGCTGATTAGCACGCGGCTCCCGGTGCTGGCCACGCGCTTGAGGGTGGCACGAACAGCATTGATCGCGGCCGAGTTGCCGGTGAATTCGCCGCCCTCGCCCATGCCTTCGCGCAGACGCGAGTTTTCCCGGCGAAGGCGCTCTGTTTCGGTAGCCCGTTCCACAAGGTGAAGCAGGCGCTCCGCCTCGAACGGTTTCTCGATGAAGTCCATCGCGCCGCGGCTGACTGCCGAAACGGCCGTGTCGATATTGCCGTGACCCGAAAAGATGATGACCGGCAGTTCGGGCTCGCGCGCCTTGATGGCGTCGAGCACTTCGAGCCCGTCCATCTGGCTGCCGTGGAGCCAGACGTCGAGCAGGACGAGACTTGGCCGCTTGGCATCGACCGCCTCGAGCGCGGACGAACTGTCGGCCGCAGTGCGGCATTCGTAGCCCTCGTCGCTCAAGACGCCTGCGACCAGGTCGCGAATATCGCGCTCGTCGTCGACTATCAGGATGTCGAGTGCCATTGAGTTACCCTTCTGCTTTCTCGGTACTGGTCCGGTCGTCGCCCTTGGCGGCGGTCCGGTGGGGATCACGCGCGAACCTCAGCGTGACCCGGGTCCCTCCCCCGTCGATGGAGGAGAAATTCATTTCGCCGCCGTGTTCCTCGACGATCTTGTTCACGATCGCGAGACCGAGGCCCGTGCCCTTCTCGCGCGTCGTGACATAGGGTTCGAGGATCCGCTCGCGGTCCTGCGGCAGACCGATACCGTTATCGGTCACCGCGATCGTCATGGAGTCGGCGTTTTCGGCCACTTCGACCTCGATGCGCCCACGATAGTCGGCTTCGGCATTGGCGGCGCGAGCTTCGATGGCTTCCGCTGCGTTTTTCAGGATATTGGTGACGGCTTGGCCCAGCTGGTGACGGTCTGCCTCCAAGCGCAAGGGCCCTTCGATTTCGGTCGAAAGCACGTAGTTGACCTGCGGATTAGCGACCTCCTGCAGGAACATCGACTGACGAATGATATCGAGCGCATCTTCTTGCCGGAACACCGGCTTTGGCAGCCGCGCGAAGCTCGAGAACTCGTCAACCATGGTGCGCAGCTCGCCGACCTGCCGCACGATGGTGTTGGTCAGCTCGTCGAACAGTTCGCCATCCTGCTCGATCTGCTTGCGATATCGCCGCTTCAGGCGCTCGGTGGCGAGCTGGATCGGCGTCAGCGGGTTCTTGATTTCATGCGCGATGCGACGTGCGACATCCGACCATGCCGCCTGGCGTTGGTCCAGCAGTTGGCGGGTAATATCCTCGAAGGTGATCACGTGACCGTCGCCCTCCGGGACCAGCCTCACTGCGAGGGTCATCAGTTCGCCATGGCGCGAATGGCTAATCACGCCGCGATCCAGTCCCGCCTCGACCAGCACCGCGATTTGCGGGATCATGGCGTCCAACGTTTCGGGGTGTTCGCTCCCCTCCCCGCCTTCGAGCAGCATGTTCTGCGCCGGCGCATTCATCAGCAGCACGCGGCGTTTGCCGTCGATGGTGATGACACCGGCGCTTACGGACTCCAGCACTGCCTCGATGAAGCTGCGCCGCTCTTCGAGTTCCTCGTTAGCGCCGACCAGAGCGTCGGTCTGCTTTTCGAGCTGGGCAGTCATGCGGTTGAACGCGCGGTTGAGCAGGCCGATTTCGTCTGCGCCGGTCCGCCCTTCGACACGCAGCGAGAAGTTACCAGCGCCTACCTTTCGAGCCGCCGCCACTAGATCGGTTAGTGGCTCGACCTGCCGGTCGGCAAAGCGCAGAGCGAACCAGACGGCGAGCCCCACCAGCGCAAGGCTGACGAAATAGAGCGCCAGATTGAACCGCAACTGCAACGCCCGGGCACGCTTGGTCAGTTCCTCGTAGGCGGTGGAGATAGATCGCGCGCTTTCCCAGCTACGGAAACTCGCCGCCTCGGCATTTCGCGCCGTGTAGAGATAGATGCCGGCCGTCCGGTCAATCGGGGCGATCGCCTCGATACGTTCGGGACTACCCCGGATGATCACCGGCTCTCCACCGCGCAGGGCACGCTGGCTTTCCTCCGTGAAACCAACCGGATCGCTGCCCTGGTTGATGCCATAGACCACCGCCACGCGGGCGGTTCCGTCGGGCATCACCTGCATGATTGCGCTCTCGATGACGTCGCGCGGGTCGGCCTGGTACTTGTACACCAGCTGGAAGTCGGGATCGGTGATTTGGACCTGCTGGAGGATGGCGCGCATGTCCATCGCCATCGAGATGGTTTCCTGGCCGAGGTCGAGCTGGTTGTCCTCGTAATACCGCTCGGCAAGGACGTTGGCGTTCTCCATCAGCCCGCGCGAATTGTCCGAGAACCAGAAATCGACGCCCGACTGGAACAGGACGGCGGCGAATGCCGAGACCAGCAGCGTCGGCACAGCCGCAATCATCGAGAAAAAAAACACCAGGCGCACGTGCAATCGCGCGGTGCTCCCCGCCGCCCTGCGTAGCGCCAGCCTTCGTCCGGCGAGGACAAGCAACGCCATGGCCGGTATCAGCGTGCCGATCAGGAGCACCGCAACCTGCCTGCTCGGCAGCAATTCACCGGTCGGCGGCGCCGTGGTGAATGCGGCCCATGTCGTCACCACCATGATAACGAATGCGGCAAGCGCGATGATTTCGACCAGCGTGAAGAGGTTGGCGCGGCGGGAGGCCACAATGAAGCGGCGCCACCAGCGCGGCGGAGGTTTCTTCGAGGTGCCGGCAAGCGTCGCCATCGTGGCTAAGTTACGACACCTCTGTTGCACTTTTGCAAGGGCAAAAACGACGAAATGCCCATCAACGCCGTCGTAAAAACCGCTCAGGTTCGATTTGCAGGTCGCTCAGCCGCTTTCGCAGGGTGTTGCGGTTGATCCCCAGCAATTGTGCTGCTCTCAGCTGATTGCCCTCGGTCTCGCGCAAGGCATGCTCGAACAGGGGCCGTTCGAAAGCTGCGAGGGCACCGTGATAAAGTGCCCCCGCTGGCTGCGGATTGTCCGACAACCATTCTTCCAGGGCCACTTCGATCCCGTCTTTCAACGAGGGTATTTTCGCGTCTACTGCGCTTGGCAGGGCATCCACGATGGTCTGTCGGTCGATCAGGTCATCGCGCGCAAGAAGGGCGAGCCGGAAAACGACATTGCGGAGTTCGCGCACATTGCCTTTCCACGGGTGGCTCTCGAGAAGTGCCACAGCTTCGTCGGCTATTCGATGTGCAGGCAAGCCTTCGGCGACCGCTTGCGACAGGAAATGCCGCACCAGCGCGCCAATATCCTCCTTGCGTTCGCGCAGTGGCGGGAGGTGAATAGGTACGACGTTCAAGCGATAGTAGAGGTCCTCGCGGAACCGGCCTTGCGCGATCATCGGCACCAGGTCGCGGTTCGTCGCCGCGATAATGCGCACGTCGACGCCGATTTCCTGTCGCCCCCCCACACGCCGGATCCGGCCGGATTGAAGAGCTCTCAGCAGACGAGTTTGCGCTTCTGCAGGCATGTCCCCGATCTCGTCCAGGAACAGCGTGCCGCCGTTCGCCTGCTCGAACTTGCCGATCTGCTGCGAAACCGCCCCCGTGAAGGCACCGCGCTCATGACCGAAGAGTTCGCTTTCGAGCAGGTCATGGGGGATTGCCGCCATGTTGACCGCAACGAACGGTCCGGTCCGGCGCGCGCCGAGCTGATGGATAGCTTCGGCGACCAGTTCCTTGCCTGTACCGCTTTCGCCGGTCACGAGGACCGAAAGGTCGTTGCGCAGGACCCGGGTGATCATCCGGTAGACGTCCTGCATGGCGCGGCTGCGGCCGATCAGGGGCAGCGCGTCCTCGCCTTCCCCGCGATCGTCTGCTTCCGCTTTGGGGGAACGGCTGACGGCCTGTCGTACCGCCTGCGCCAATTCGTCGAGATCGAACGGCTTCGGGAAATACTCGAAAGCCTGACTATCGCTCGCGCGTACCGCGGTGTCGAGCGTGTTCTGCGCCGACAAAACGATGACCGGCATGTCGGGCGCCGCATCCCGCACGGCATCGATCGTCGCAAGTCCGTCGCCGTCCTCCAGCATGACGTCGGTCAGCATGATATCGAACACATGCCCCGCCAGCAGTGCATCACGCCGTTCGATGCTGCTGCACGTCGTGACGTCATGCCCTTCGTCACGCAAGGCCTCGGTGATCACGGTGGCGATCGCGCGATCGTCTTCAACCAGAAGGACGCGGGTGGTCATCGGTCAGCTTTCCTTCGCCGCGACGGGCAGGTTGATCCTGAAAATGGTAAGTCCGGCGCGCTCGTCACGCTCGTGCGAGATGCGCCCGCCCATGTCGCGCAAGAGCTTGCGGACCAGTGCAAGGCCCAGGCCCTGTCCATGCGGCTTGCCAGACACGAAAGGCTCGAAAACGTGATCGCGCAGCTCGGCAGGAATGCCGGGGCCGGGATCGATCACGGATATTTCGATGGGCAGCCTGACCGACTTACCGAAACGGATGGCGGAAAAGACGAGGCCGCTGACGAACCGGGTGCGCACCACGATGCGCGGTGCTTCTATCCCTGCGCAGGCGTCGCAAGCATTTGCCATGAGGTTGATCAGAACCTGCTCGAGCGCCCCCTGATCCGCCTCCACTGCGGGAAGCGAGGGATCGAACTCTTCGACCAGCTCGCAGGAATCGCTGCGTCCCGCGCGTACGGTGGCCATGGCCGAACGAATGGCCTCGTGCAGATTGCAAGGCCCGGTTTGTGCGGGGCGGCTGCTTCCCAATTGCTGCATCCGGTCGATCAGTTGGGCGATCCGGTCGACCTCGGTTTCGATCATCGTTGCGAGTGGCCGATCTTTCTCCGCTGTCCGGCGTGACAGGAGCTGGCTTGCGCCGCGGATGGCAGAGAGCGGGTTCTTGATCTCGTGCGCAAGGACCGCAGGCGCGCGCAATTCCGTCCGTTCCCGGTCTTCTTCCTCGTTACCACCCTGCCCGGCGTCGGAAATCGTAACGACTTTCCACCCAGCATTTCCATGCATCGGAGAACAGCTGAGATTGACGATGTGATCGTTTCCGGCGGCAGTCAGTGTAAGGCCCCGCGCGATCAGCTGGCTTTCGGTGGTCAGGACCGCCTCCGCCACGCGTTCCGGCCTGATGGCCATGATTTCGAATAGCTGTTCGTCGAGGATACGCCTCGCACTGCGACCGAGCAGCTCCTCCGCCGCCGGATTGGCTTCGCGGACCCGCCCGTCGGGATCGACGAGCAACACCGCAAAGACCATTCCGGCGATCTGGTCGGACGCCGACGGCGCCTCGATCATGCAGCGCGCCGCTTCAGAAATGGTTCGAAGAACCGCTCAAGTTCATCAAGAACAACAGGTGCTTGGTCGATGAAATTCACCCGGTTCCTGAACTCGGCCGAGCCGTGCATCCCCTTGGTGTACCAGCCAAGGTGCTTGCGAGCGATCTTGACCCCGACATCCTCGCCGTAGAGTTCGAGCATGTCCTGGTAGTGCTCGACGATCACGTCGTATTGCTCGTCGAAACTGGGGCTGGCGAGGAACTCGCCCGTTTTCCACCAGTGCATGACGTGCGCGAGCAACCAGGGCTTTCCGTAAGCGCCGCGTCCGATCATGACACCGTCCGCCCCGGACTGCTCGAGCGCCTTGGCGGCATCATTGATCGTGCAGATATCGCCGTTGACGATCACGGGAATGGAAACCGCATCCTTGACCTTGCTAACGAAGGCCCAGTCGGCGCTGCCCTTGTACATCTGGTTGCGGGTGCGACCATGGACGGTAACCATCTTCACGCCTAGGTCTTCGGCAATACGGGCAAGTTCGGGGGCGTTGAGGTCGGAATGATCCCAGCCCATCCGCATCTTGACCGTGACCGGTACGTTCACCGCCTTCACGGTCGCTTCCATGAGCTTGGTAGCCAGCGGGACTTCGCGCATCAGCGCCGAACCGGCGAGCTGGCCCACCACCTTGCGGACCGGGCAACCGAAGTTGATGTCGATGATTTCCGCGCCGTTGCATTCCTGAAGCTTGGCGGCTTCAGCCATGCTCGACGGATCGCAGCCCACGAGCTGCATCGAGACGGGCTCTTCGATCGGATCCCAGGCAGCCTTCTGCACGGACTGGCGCGTTTCACGAATGGCCGCCTCGCTGGCGATCATTTCGGTCACGTTGAGGCCCGATCCGTAACGCCGGACCATCTTGCGGAACGGCAGGTCGGTCACGCCTGTCATGGGCGCAAGAACGACCGGCGTGTCGATCACGACATTGCCGACGGAGATCGGCTTCGGGGGTACCGGAGGAAGGGGGTGAGCGCTCATTTTTGCGTGTGCCTAATAATTGGGCAGCCACATAGTGCGTTGCAGCGAAAACGGCAAGCCGCTAGCGCGCGAGGGCCATGTCCCGTGTCGCCCCCCTCCCCCCGTTCGCCGCCATCGTGGTAGCTGCAGGCCAGGGCCTGCGCGCCGGGCAGCCGCTCCCCAAGCAATTCGCGATGTGGCGCGGCAAGCCGGTCGTGAGGCACTCGGTCGAAACGCTGTTGAGCGCGGGGGCATCATCGGTGGTCGTCGCGATCCCGGAAGGCGGAGAGGACATAGCGAAAGCTGCTCTGTGGGGCTTGGATGTCCAGTTCGTCACGGGCGGCGAGACAAGGCAGGCTTCTGTCTTGAACGCGCTAGAAGCACTGAGTGGTGCCGAACGCGTCCTAATCCACGATGCCGCGCGTCCGGTTTTGCCACTTGAGGTTGTGGCGCGTCTCTTGTCTTCGCTCGGTGCACATCCCGGGGCCATTCCAGTGGTCCCAGTGGTCGACAGCCTCGCCATCGACGCAGGCGGCGTAATGGCCGGTACGGCGGATCGTAAGACACTGCGCCGAGTCCAGACACCGCAGGCATTCCGGTATGCAGATATACTTGCCGCGCATCACGCCTGGACCGGCCCGAAGGATGCTGGCGACGATGCGCAGGTCTTGCGAGCAGCGGGTGGAGCTATCGCTCTTGTGGAGGGAAGCGAAGCCCTCAAGAAGCTTACATTCGCGGAGGATTTCGTGACTGAATTGCCCCTCGTACGCATGGGAAGCGGATTCGACGTACATCGCCTGGTCGCAGGCGAGGAACTGTGGCTCGGCGGCATCCGCATCGAACACGAAAAGGGCCTTTCGGGACACAGCGATGCCGACGTCGCGCTCCATGCGATTACCGATGCGATCCTGGGCGCAGTTGCGATGGGCGACATTGGCGACCATTTCCCCCCTTCCGACCCCAAGTGGCGCGGCGCGAGCAGCGACCGCTTCCTCCAGCACGCCGCGGGACTTGCTGCCAAAGCAGGCTACGGGATCGGCAACATCGATCTGACGATCATCTGCGAAGCGCCCAAGATCGGTCCCCACCGTGAGGCCATGCGATGCCGGATAGCGGAACTTCTCGGCGTTGACATCGCTGCCATATCCGTGAAGGCGACGACGACCGAACGGCTGGGCTTCACCGGCAGGGGCGAAGGTATCGCCGCCCAGGCCGTCGCTACCGTCATTCGCGACTGATACTGCGAGGAGAGCATGGCGCTCGAAACCTTACTACCCACGGATATCGATGATCTCGCCAAGCGGGTCATAGAGGAAAACACAGCTGCCGGGCGCAAGGTGGTGGTGGCCGAGAGCTGCACCGGCGGCCTTGTCGCGGCGGCCCTGACCGAGATCGCCGGCTCATCCGCCGTGCTCGATCGCGGCTTCGTCACCTATTCGAACGAATCGAAGATGGAACTGCTCGGCGTACCGCTAGACATCATCGAGACGTTCGGTGCCGTTTCGATCGCGTGTGTCTGGGCAATGGCCAAGGGCGCCCTCGCCCGCAGCGATGCAGATGTTGCAGTGGCTATCAGCGGGGTTGCAGGTCCAGGTGGCGGCACGCAGCTGAAACCGGTGGGAACCGTCGTCTTCGCCAAGGTCGTTCGCGGCCAGGAAGGCGAGCCCGAAGGCGAGCTGAAAAGCTTCGAGCCTACTTCGCGCGCAGACGTGCGGCGCGAAGCGACGCTCTGCGCGCTGGAATTGCTGCTGCCCTAGAGGTTGGCTGCGGCGTTCTCGCGGCCGTAGAGTTCGTCCGCCCGCTTTTCGAAAGCTTCGACCATCTTGCGAAATGCACGGTCGAAATATTGACCTGCCAAGGCCTCGAACATGGCGTTGCGGAAAGTGAAATCGACACAGAAGTCGATCTCGCATCCGCCATCGGGAAGGCAGGTAAAGGTCCACTTGTTGTCGAGGTCCTTCAGGGGTCCATCAACATAGAACACCTCGATGAATTCTGGGCGACGCTTGACCACGCGCGAGGTGAACTTCTCGCGGATCGCCTTGAAGCCGACGAGCATGTCGGCGACCATTTCGGTCTCGCTGTCGCTGCGAATGCGGGTTGCAACCACCCAGGGCAGGAACTTGGAATAGCTGCCCACATCGGCGACCAGATCGAACATCTGTTCGCAGCTGTAGGGAAGGCGTCGGGTCTCCCGGATGCCCGGCATCAGCCGTTCGCCCTCGCCCGCTCCTTTGCGAGACGCTCTTCACGGGCAGACTTCATCTGCGCGAAGTCGTCCCCTGCATGGTAACTCGAACGCGTCAGCGGGCTGGAAGCGACCTGCAGGAAGCCTTTCGCACGGGCGATCGAGCCATAGGCCGCGAACGCCTTCGGCGTGACGAAATCTTCGACCTTGGCATGGCGCGGGGTCGGCTGGAGATACTGGCCCATGGTGATGAAATCGACATCCGCGCTGCGCATGTCGTCCATGACCTGGTGCACTTCGAGACGCTGTTCACCGAGGCCGAGCATGATGCCGGACTTGGTGAAGATCATCGGGTCGTGGCTCTTCACCTCTTCCAGCAAGCGGAGCGACGCGTAGTAGCGCGCACCCGGCCGGATCGTCGGGTAAAGCCGCGGCACGGTCTCGAGGTTGTGGTTGTAGACGTCCGGTCCGGCCTCGCAGATGGCCTCGACCGCCGCGCGCATCTTGCCGCGGAAATCGGGCGTCAGGATTTCGATGGTCGTGTTAGGCGTTTCGCGGCGCAGTGCCTTGATCACCTTGACGAATTGCCCCGCACCGCCGTCGGGAAGATCGTCCCGGTCGACGCTCGTGATGACGATGTGTTCGAGGCCCATCTGGCCCGCCGCGATGGCGACGTTTTCCGGCTCCATCGAATCGACCATGCGCGGCATGCCGGTCTTGACGTTGCAAAAAGCGCAGGCGCGCGTGCAGACGTCTCCCAGGATCATGACCGTGGCGTGCTTCTTGTCCCAGCATTCGCCGATATTCGGACAGGCTGCTTCCTCGCACACCGTGTTCAGCTTGAGGTCGCGCATGAGCTTGCGCGTTTCCTGATAGCCCTTGCTGACCGGGGCCTTGACGCGAATCCAGTCGGGCTTGCGCTGCTTGCGAGGAGCTTCGCCCTCGGGCGCGGGAGCGGAGGAGAGATCGTTCATTGCGCGGCCCACTTAGGGAAAGGGGCTGACAACCGCAATGGCCATGCTTGCCGTTGCGGAAAGGCTGGACTAAGCGCGCCGCATGGAAGCGATGGGTATTCAGGCACTGACCTCTCCGGTCATTCTGTTTTTCGTCCTCGGCTTGCTGGCTGCGTTTGCACGCTCCAACCTCGAAATCCCCGAAGCAATCGCCAAAGGCATGTCGCTCTACCTGATGGCGGCGATCGGCCTGAAGGGCGGGATCGAAGTCGCCGAATCCGGCCTCGACGGTACTGTGCTCGCCGCACTTGCTGCCGGGATTGCCGCAGGTTTCGTGATGCCGGTCTACGCCTTTTGGCTGCTGAAGGGCTTCGGGCGCCTCGACCGGCTGAACGCAGGTGCCGTTGCGGCCCATTACGGATCGATCAGCGTCGTCACCTTCGTGACCGCGGTCGAGATCTATACGATGCAAGGCATCCCGCCCGAAGGGTACATGGTGGCCGTGATGGCTTCCATGGAAAGCCCGGCCATTCTTGCCGGCCTTCTCCTTGCCCGCGGGATCGGATCGGACAGCGGTCAGACCAAGAAGGAACTCGCGCACGAGGTCCTGCTCAATCCGTCGGTTGTCCTGCTGCTCGGTGCATTCTTCATCGGCATGGTTGCAGGTCCTCAGGGGTTCGACCCGGTGCGTCCGTTCTTCGACGGCCTCTTCAAGGGCATCCTTTGCCTCTTCCTGCTCGACATGGGCCTGATTGCTGCACGGCGCATAATGGATTCGCGTGCGCTCACCTGGCGGTTGGTCGTCATCGCTATCTTCCTTCCGCTGCTGAACGGCGCTCTGGGGACCGCGCTGGGTGTCGGAATAGGCCTCGATGCCGGCTCGGCAGCTGCGCTCGGCGTGCTGTGCGCCAGCGCAAGCTATATCGCGGTGCCGGCGGCCATGCGTCTCGCCCTGCCTGAAGCGGATCCCGGCATCTACCTGACCATGTCGCTCAGCATTACCTTCCCCTTCAACGTCCTCGTAAACATCGGCCTGATCGGCGCCTTGGCAGGCATGCTGACCGGTACCGGAGCAGCCATCCCATGATCGAAACAGTCATCCGCAAGCGAATAGAAATCCTAGCGGACCAGGCGCAGGTAAAGCGCGTGACCTCAATCATCGACGAGGTCGGGATCACCGGATGGACAGTCCTGCCCGTCACCTCCGGCAAGGGACGTGAGGGACGCTGGCGCGAGGAACGCGTCATGGGGACCGACAAGAACCTCGTCGTGACCATTGCCTCGCAGGAAAATGCCAATGCACTGGCCGAAGCGCTTGCTCCCATCCTCACCTCGCACGGCTTCCTGCTGACGATGTGGGATGTGGAAGTGATCCGCGGGGAGCGGTTCTGATGCCCGAGTTCACGGAACTCCTGCGCGGCTACCACCGCTTCCGCGCCGACGGCTATCCAGAGCAGCGCGAACGCTACGACCGACTGGTCGCCGAAGGGCAGAGCCCCAAGCTGATGATCATCGGCTGCTCCGACAGCCGCGTCGATCCTGCCCAGATTTTCGATGTCGATCCGGGCGAGATTTTCGTCGTGCGCAATGTCGCTGCACTGGTCCCGCCGTTCGAGATCTCGCCGGGCCAGCACGGCGTATCGGCTGCGTTGGAATTCGCCATCCAGTTCCTCCACGTGCGCCAGATCGTCGTGATGGGTCACGGAATGTGCGGCGGTTGCAAGGCGGCACTGACGCGCGACCTGCACGGCACCGCTCCCGGGGATGGCGGCTTCATCGCCAACTGGGTCCGGATGCTGGACGAGGCGCGAGACGAAGTTGCGGCGAAATACGGGACGGAAGGTCGCGAAGCCGAACGGGCAATGGAAATGGCGGCAGTCGGCGTGAGTCTCGCCAATCTGCGCACCTTCCCTTGCGTCCGCGAGAAGGAAGCCGACGGCACGCTGAAATTACGCGGCGCGTTCTTCTCCATTGCCGAAGGCGTGCTTTATGTCCGCGACGAGGAGAGCGGCCAGTTCCAACCGGCCAAGTGACTTGCGCACCTTCGGCAAGGCGACCATGTGACGCTGTATGCCTGAAAAAGAACTCAAGAACATTGCGCTGCTAATCGACGCGGACAACACATCCCCCAGGGGGATCGATCCCGTTCTCACTGTCATGGCCGAGCTTGGCCAGGTGAACATCAAGCGGGCTTACGGCAATTTCGCCAAGAACAACCTCGCCAATTGGGACACGATTACCCACAAATACGGCATTCGCCCGCAGCAGCAGTTCGACCTGACCGCCGGCAAGAATGCCACCGACATGGCCATGACGATCGATGCGATCGACCTGCTGTACCAAGGCAAGGTGGACGGCTTCGGGATCATGAGCTCCGACAGCGATTTCACGCCGCTGGTCACGCGCCTTAGGCAGGATGGCCTGATCGTCTACGGCTTCGGAAGCACGAACAAGACGCCCGGCGCATTCAAGAGCGCCTGCACGCGCTTCATCGATATCGACGCCCTCATCAAGGGAGCATCGGACGAGCCTGACACGTCCAAGACAAAGGCGAGCAAGGCCAAGTCGAATGTGGATGAAGAACTCGTCGAATTGCTCGGGACCGCCTGGAAGGCGGCCCGGCGCGACGACGAAGGTTTCGCGCAGATGGGAGAGGTCGGCCAGATTGCCGGCAACCGCTCGAGCTTCGATGTGCGCAATTACGGCTTCAAGCGCCTCTCGGACCTGTTCGAGGCGATGGAGCAGTTCAAGGTCGAACGGCGCGACAACACCGTCTGGGTAAAGCGCCTGCGCTAGATAAGAGAAACGGCGCGGATCCGATGGACCCGCGCCGCCTTTGTAATTGGCGCTGAAGCGTCAGGCTTAGATGCCGGCTTCTTCCGCAGCATAGGTTGCCCAAAGCCGGGCGATCGCAGCGCGCTTGCCTTCCACGGCATTGAACGTTGCGACGGCTTCGGCAGCCTTGCCCTGTTCGAGCTGCGCAATGCCGAGACGCGTGCGAGCAAGGCCGGCATCGACGCCCGGCATGCCCAGAGCCTTGGTGTAGAGCAATTCAGCCGCAGGATAATCGCCGTAGCTGAGGGCGAGGTCGCCGCCGGTTACGATCGACTTCACATCGGTCGAAGCCTTCGCCTTGGTCAGCAGGCCCGCAAGATCGGCACGGTCGGTCTTGGCGCGTTCAGCCGCCATGCCGCGGACTTCGGCAACGTAGGTGTCGGTCTTCTTGAGCGTACCCTGGGCATAGCCTTCGTCGATGACGGCAACGACTTCACCCGGCAGGCGGCGGTAGTCCGCGCTGTCGATGTAGTCGGCATACATGCGTTCGTCGCGCATAGCCTTCGCCGAACGGGCCAGACGGACGAGATCGAGGATCTCGGGGTTCTGCCAACCGCCACCATACGCGGTGATGGCGATCACTTCCCCCCAGTTCTGGGTCGAGGGGAAATGCTTGACGAAGAGCAGACCGAACTGGCCCAGTTCTTCGGCCATCTGGTTATTATAGGCCATCTGCAGGCCGCGACGGACCCACTGTTCGTTGACCGGATTGCCCGCCGCTTCCTCGGCAGCAATCGCTTCGGCCAAGTACTTCAGGCCGGCAGCGTGATTGTCTTCGGCGAAATAGGATTCGGCGATGAGACCCTGAGGCTCGCTTTCGGTATAGCCGAGTTCGACAGCTTTCATGAGGTAGGTGCGGGTCTTCGCGTAATCTTTCTCGTTGTAGGCCAACTGGCCGGCCAGAAGATTGTACTGGCCCTGGCTTTCAGCCGGAACCTGCCCGCTAGCAAGCATGAGCTCCACGCCTTCAAGCTGCTGAGCGCGGTTCTGGTTCTTCGTGCCGACGTTGTAGATAAGGTTGCCGGCAACCATCCGCTCGTCATTCGACTGGATGAGGGCCTTCATCGCCGGAAGCTGCGCGTTGATGGTTGCATAGTCCGGCGCAGGCGCGTTCACGGCATCGGCCAGCGGCTGGTAGGCAGCGATGAACTCCTTGGAGTAGCTCTTCGGAGCAGGCTTTTCCTCTTTCTTCTTCTTTTGCGCGAAAGCGGGCTGCTCGAGCGCGAAAACGCCTGCAGTGCCGGTCGCGGCAAGAACGAGGGCCAGAGCCAGCGCCGACGACGGACGCGAGGCCTTGGAAATACGGGTGAAAATCATCATGTAACTCCCAAGAGTGGATAGGGGGAATGAGCGCGGTGAGCGCCGGAATTCTCTCAACGGTGCGGCACTTGGCCTTTTAACGCTCTCATTGCAAATCTTGTAGGGTTTTGGCGCTGAATGGTCATTGAATGATGCTCGTTCCCGCCGTTCAGGTCCGATATGGGCAATCGGGCTATCCATATGTGGAAAAAGCTCCCCAACACCCCTGTCAGACACGCCCAAAAGTGGCGCGAGAACGGCATTTCGCCTAGGGTTCTGGCTGCAATCCATATCCCGATCACAGATCACGGAATACATAAGTCTTGTCCGACGAAACCGACCTGATTGACCCCCCGGCCCCCGGCGCCGAATACGCTCGCATCGACATCGTCGACGAGATGAAGACCAGCTACCTCGATTACGCGATGAGCGTGATAGTCAGTCGCGCGCTTCCCGACGTGCGCGACGGCCTGAAGCCGGTTCATCGCCGTATCCTCTTCGCCAGCCAGGAAGGCGGCTTCGTTGCCGGCCGGCCGTATCGCAAGAGCGCCAAGATCGTCGGCGACGTGATGGGTAACTACCACCCGCATGGCGACGCGGCGATTTACGATGCACTCGCACGCATGACCCAGGACTGGTCGCTGCGCGTGCCTCTGGTCGACGGCCAGGGGAACTTCGGTTCGATGGACCCCGATCCGCCGGCATCGATGCGTTACACCGAGGCGCGCCTTGCCCGTGTCGCGAATTCGCTGCTCGACGACCTCGACAAGGACACGGTCGATTTCGTCGACAACTACGACGGCTCGCGCCAGGAACCGACGGTCCTTCCGGCACGCTTCCCCAACCTCCTGGTCAATGGCGCAGGTGGCATCGCGGTCGGCATGGCCACGAATATCCCGCCGCACAATCTGGGCGAGGTGATCGACGGCTGCCTCGCCTTTATCGAAAATCCGGCCATCACCAGCGAGGAACTGTTCGAGATCATTCCGGGACCGGATTTTCCGACTGCCCCGCTCATCCTTGGCAAGTCTGGTGCCCGTGCGGCCTACACCACCGGTCGCGGCTCGATCCTCATGCGTGCGCGTCACGATGTGGAAACCGGCAAGAACGACCGACGGTCGATCGTTCTCACCTCCATTCCCTACCAGGTCGGCAAGAGCGCGCTGGTCGAAAAGATTGCCGAAGCCGCCAAGGACAAGCGGATCGAGGGGATCTCCGATATTCGCGACGAATCGAGCCGCGAAGGCGTGCGCGTCGTCGTCGACCTGAAGCGCGATGCCTCGCCCGAAGTCGTGCTCAACCAGATCTGGCGATACACGCCCGCGCAGGCGAGTTTCCCGGCCAACATGCTGGCCATCCGCGGCGGCCGTCCCGAAGTGCTTACGCTGCGCGAATTCGTGCAGGCCTTCATCAGCTTCCGTGAAGAGGTCATCACCCGCCGCACCAAGTTCGAGCTGAACAAGGCACGCGAACGCGCGCATATCTTGCTCGGCCTCGTGGTGGCCGTATCGAACCTCGACGAGGTCGTCGCGATGATCCGCGGGTCGTCCAATCCGGCCGATGCGCGCGCCAAGCTGCTGGCGAAGGAATGGCCGATCGGCGACATCGCGCAGTACATCCAGCTCGTCGAAGCGATCGAGCCGAGCGCCGAACAGGAAGGCGGCTCCTATCGTCTCTCGGAACGCCAGGTTAAGGCCATCCTCGACCTGCGCCTCCACCGCCTGACCGCGCTGGGCCGCGACGAGATCGGCGACGAGCTCAAGGAACTGAGCCTGGCAATTGAAGAGTATCTCTCGATCCTCGCCGACCGCGTGAAGCTTTACGGCGTGATGCGCGAGGAGCTGACGGAAATTCGCGCTACCTACGCCACCCCTCGGATCACCGAAATCGCGCCCGCTTGGGACGGTCTCGAGGACGAAGACCTTATCGAGCGCGAAGACATGGTCGTGACTGTCACCCACGGCGGTTACATCAAGCGCACCCCGCTCCAGGCCTTCAGGGCGCAGGCGCGCGGCGGCAAGGGCCGCTCGGGCATGGCGACCAAGGACGAGGATGCCGTCGTCGAAATGTTCGTCACTTCGACGCACAATCCGGTGCTCTTCTTCACGAATACCGGCAGAGTGTACAGGATGAAGGTGTGGAAGCTGCCCGAAGGCGGTCCGACCACCAAGGGTCGGCCGATGGTCAACCTGCTTCCCTTGGGCGACGAGGAACGCGTGACCAACGTGCTGCCGCTGCCCGAAGACGAGAGCGAGTGGGCCAATCTCAACATCGTCTTTGCCACCGAACAGGGAATGGTGCGCCGTAATTCGATGGACGCGTTCACCAACGTACCCACCAACGGCAAATACGCGATGGGATTTGTCGAAGGGAGCGGTGACCGCCTGATCGGCGTCGAACTGCTGACCGAAGAGCAGGAAATCTTCCTCGCTTCCGATTCCGGCAAGGCGATCCGCTTCTCGGCTACCGACGCCCGCGAAACGAAGAGCCGTACCGGCATTGGCGTACGCGGCATGAAGCTCAAGGAAGGCCAGAAGGTCGTCTCGATGGCCGTGCTGGACGCAGGGGAACGCGATACCGAGGTCCGTGACGCCTACCTGCGCGCGGCCGGGTGGAAGAACAACGAGAACGAAGCGACGCTCGATGCCGGAAAGGTTGCCGAGCTGGCAGAGGCGGAGGAATTCATCCTTACGGTAACCGCCAATGGCTATGGCAAGATCTCTTCCGCCTACGAATACCGCACCATCGGTCGCGGCGGGATGGGCCTGACCAATATCGGCGAGCCGGCCAGCAATCCCGACCGGAACGGGCCAGTGGTTGCCAGCTTCCCGGTCAAGCACGGATCGCAGCTCATGCTGGTGACCGACCAGGCCAAGCTGATCCGCCTGCCGATCCAATTCCGCCACATGGTCGAAGGCGGCTTCGACAACCATGAAGGATTCTCAATCTCGGGCCGCGGGTCTTCGGGCGTGCGCATCTTCAACGTCGCGAAGGGCGAACAGATCGTCGGCGCAGCTCTGATCGACGAGACGGAAGAGCCGGAAAACGAGGCGGAAGAAGCCATTGCGGAAGAAATGGCCGACCGCAATGCGCAGACGACCGAACCGCACACGACGGCTCATTCGGACAAGAACATCGAAGGCGAGCCGGGGGGCTAAAGCGCCAGGAAATCGCGATCAGGCGTGGTGCTTGCGAATGCTCTGCACCACGCCGATCGCGATGAGGAACTGGCCGCCATAATATAGCGGCCAGATCAGCCAGCTTCCGACCTCGGCGGGGATATGCCCCACCTCACGTGCAAAGATCAGCAAATCGCTGATGACGAACAGCACCGCGCCCGTCCCCACGCGGTAGCGGGGAAAACGGCTCGTCCATGCCGCAGCTGCCATGGCTCCGACCACGAACGAATAGCCGGTCGCGGCCTGCCAGTTCGGCAGGGGATAGGTCATCAATCCAGCAATTGCCGGTGTCGCTGCAAGAAGGGCAATGCCGGTAAACGTCTGGCTAGCGGTCTTAGCCGGGCGGCGGTTGCGCAAGTAAAGAGCGATAGCAATCAGGTGCCCGACCGCGAAGAGCGCGCCCCCGACAAGAAAACTGAACTCGAGCACCACGTCACCAAGCGCGCCGAAGGTCATGACAAGCGCGATCAGCGCACCATCGAACCCCTTGCCGCGGTGAGCTGCGTAGAGGGCAAGAAACCCGACGCCAGCTCCCTTCCAGGCCATCAGCCAGATCCCGCCGATGGGGTCGTCCATGACGAAAAAGTAGCTGACTGCTGCGGCCAGGCTGGCCAGCAGGTAGGGCCGGTGCTCGGACAATGCGCGTTTTGGCATGAAATTCCCCTCGTTCGCGCTCGGTAATCCTTGATAGAGGGGGCATGCAAGCCCTAGGTGCGCCACCGCAATGACTCACGACGTACATATCATCGGCGGCGGCCTCGCGGGAAGCGAAGCGGCATGGCAACTGGCGAAGCGCGGCTTCAAGGTTCGCCTGTCCGAAATGCGCGGCGGCGGCGAGATGACGCCCGCCCACCAGACCGACGGCCTCGCCGAATTGGTCTGCTCCAATAGCTTCCGTTCGGATGATAGCGACCGCAATGCGGTTGGCCTCCTGCATCACGAAATGCGCGGGCTCGACAGCATTGTCATGCGCGCGGGCGAAGTGGCCCGCGTCCCTGCCGGAAGCGCCATGGCGGTCGACCGCGACGTTTTTTCCGCCGAAGTGCAGCGCACGCTCGAAGAGCACCCCAACGTGACCGTCGCGCGCGAACGCGTCGACACCCTCCCCTCAGCCGGTCTCACCATTGTCGCGACGGGCCCCCTGACCGCGCAATCGCTTGCCGAAAGCATCGTCGGGGCGACCGGACAAGACCGCCTCGCCTTCTTCGATGCCATCGCCCCGATCGTGCATCGCGACAGCATCAACATGGACGTGTGCTGGATCCAGTCCCGCTGGAACAAGCGGACCGAGGCCTCGAACGAAGACGGAGACTACATTAACTGCCCCATGACCAAGGAGCAGTATCTCGCCTTCCACCAGGGCCTGCTCGATGGTGAGAAAACCGAATTCCGCGAATGGGAAGCGGATACCCCATATTTCGACGGGTGCATGCCGATCGAGGTCATGGCCGCGCGCGGGGTCGACACGCTCCGGTTTGGCCCGATGAAGCCGGTCGGCCTCGACAACCCGCACGATACCACGCCCGAATTCCCACAGGGTCGCTGGCCCTATGCCGTGGTCCAGCTGCGACAGGACAACAAGCTCGGCACCCTGTGGAACATTGTCGGCTTCCAGACGAAGCTGAAATATGGCGCACAGATCGAGCTGTTCCGAACCATTCCGGGCCTCGAGAATGCTGAGTTCGCACGGCTCGGCGGTCTTCACCGGAACACCTTCATCAACTCGCCACTCGTCCTAGATCGCCAGTTGCGGCTGCGCGGCGGGGAGCACATCCGGTTCGCTGGCCAGATCACAGGATGCGAGGGCTACGTGGAGAGTTCCGCAGTCGGGCTGATGGCAGGGATGATGGCCGCGGCCGAATTGGCCGGTCGCGACTGGACACCGCCGCCCCGCACAACCGCTCTTGGTGCGCTGCTCAGCCACATCACCGGCGATGCGGAAGCAGAGACGTTCCAACCCATGAACGTCAATTTCGGCCTCTTCCCCCCGCTTCACGACGTGAAGAAGAAAGCGCGCAAGGAAGCTTACACGTCGCGTGCCAAACAAGAATTCGGGGAGTGGATTGCGGGCGCCGAAGCGGTCACCGCCTGATCAGCAAGCGCACTTACGCTTCTTGGCAGGTTTCGGCCGCGTCGTAGCGAATTCTCTCGGCGTAAGTTCGTTGTCGCCATCGGCGTCGGCGCCTTCGAACTTGTCGACCGTTGCGACTGCCCATTCCTCGAAGGTGAGCAGATTGTTGCCATCCTTGTCGAGCTTGCGAAACCCGTCGCTGCGGGTGGAGAGCATCTCGGTCCGGCTGATGCGCCAGTCGCGGTCACGGTCGTAGCGGAAGAAGCGCTGCTCTTCCTTGGTCAGCTCGGTTGCTTCGGGCGGCGCAGGGCCGACCATGTCCTGCGGGTCGCCAGAAGGTAGCGCGTCAGGTGATGCAGTCGAGGGCAATTCGGCAAGCAAGGCCGGAGGTGCTGCGGCTTCGACTTCAGCGCGGCCTTGGTACCAAAACAGTCCGATACCCATAGCGACAAGGACAATGATCCCGCCGGTAACAATGCCCCTCATGCAACCCCCTGTTCTGCGACAACCCTTTGTTTAGCGGCCGAAAATACCAACACGCAAGGCTAGAAGTGCTGACCCCCTGCCCTCCATGGGAGGGACGCCGCCTGCAGCGAGGGCCCGGCTTCCCAAGGCCGACAGGATTGCCAATGGGCGCAGGCGACGGTGAAGCCTCGGGGAGCGCAGGTCTGTGCCATTAGCCAGACCGGCAACGACTTCGCGTTCTCCCGCATCGGATAGGTGTGACAGGAGGTCGGCGAGAAACCATGCCTGGGCTGCGAGCGGTATCCCCGCGGAGCTCTCCTTGGCTAAAGGACCGGCCGCAAGCGCTGACCATGATGCCGCCCTGCCTTGGACGAATTGCAGCGCGGCATTGCGGTCGAGCGTCTCGGCCAGCAAAATCCCTTCCCACGCGTCTACCAGCTTTTCGAGGCCGCCGGAATGGGCGCCCCATGCCGCGTTCAGTGCAGCGACAAGCGGCTCGCCGGAAGGACGGTCTTCGGGCTGCTTGCCAAGGACATCACGCCACCATGCAAGGCGCAATTGGCCGATCATCGGTTCGCTGCTGCCCGCGACAACCTCTGCCAAGCGCCGGTCGAGCTCGAACATGGCATGGTATGCCAACCGGTCATCCGGGTGCGCATAGGCCAATGCGATCCGGTATTCCGGGTGCAGGTCGTTATCGTTCAGGAGTTCCTTGGCATCCATGCGCGCGGCCATGACGAAGCCGCGCGTTCGGCGCAAGTCTGGCGGAACGGCCTAGAGCTGCGGGTAGGAACGCTTGGTCAGGCGAACGGGCATGGTGCCCATGTCGACGAACACGAGGTTCACATTGATACCACCGGTGGCCACCAGGTCGACGAAGTCGCGCCCGGCCGCGTCGGTCCCGTGGGTTACCGCGAGCGTTGCATTACCGAATTGCTGTGCGCTGAGCAGATTGTTCGTGAACTCGGTCTGCAACTGCGCGTCGCTCGGAATCGGCCAAACGGTCGCACTTCGCGCCGCCTCGTCGAGTGCCGACGAAAGCGAATTCTGAAAGAACAAGTAAATGCCCATGTTCAGTGCGCCGAGCAGCATCGTCACCGTCAGCGGCAATGCTAGCGCGAACTCGACGGCAGCGCTGCCCTTTGCGTTACGGAACAAGCTTTTCAGGCGCGTGATCATCATTTCGTCCTCAGCGTGACCGAGCCGACATGGGTCTGGGTGCTTGCGAAATCGGCGATCCCGTCGATGTTGAGCATGGGCGTGTACGTATCGCGGACGGTAATCGTCATAAAATCGGTCTGGACCGCCCCCGGAGTAACGCAAAGCGGCGCACCAATTGCCTGCCTGGCGCCATCACACTCGATCCATTTATCGACGGTGATGTTCCCCATCGGCATGCCGGTTGCGTCCGCGATGGCCTGACGCACCTGGACGGCCGTCGGCACGTTCTCCATCGTGCCCATGACATACTCGGCACCGAGCTGCGCGGTTTGCTGCATCTCGATCTTGTGGCGATAGCCCATGGCGAAATCGATGCCTCCGAGTGCCATCATGAGAACGATGGGCATGACGAGAGCGATCTCGATCGTCGCATTCCCCGCAGTACTGCGGATTGTCCTAGCGATAAGACTGATCATTGGCGCAACCTGATGACTGTGTCGCCGAAGAACGAGGCCACACCACGTCCTGCACGGCAGCGGTTCACGACCGTCGTGTTGCCGGTAAAGGTGATATAGCGCGATACGATCTGCAGGCAGTCGGTATTCATGCCCGAGTTACCGCTAAAGCCGACCGTGTTTGAGGGGGCATAGATCGAGCCGTCGAAAATCGAACCGTTGTCGCCGGTGATGAACATGGTCGTTCCGGCCGGCGTGCGGCTGTCCTGGTGAATGATGATGCCTGCATAGGGACCGGTATCCGGCGCACTAAGCTTGATCTCGGCCGTACCATTGCCGGTAAACGTGCCGACCTTGTTCGGGTTGAAAGGGCTGTCCGTGTTCGTGAAGACCAGTGTTACCCCGTCCCCGACAAGCAGAGCCTGGCCGTTCACTGTCAGGCCCTTTTCACCGATATAATAGGTGCCCGGCGACAGAACCAAGGTCTCCCGCGCATTGACGGTGATGCCGCGATAGCACCCGGGAAAGAGGGTAGTGGTGCTGCTGATCCGTTGTTCACCGTTGCATGTCGTGAGGTTCGGATTGGTAACGGTACCTGCGAGCGGGTCGGCGACCGGCGGTGTTCCGTTATGGACTGCCGTGTCGGCCGTGATCGCGCCCCCTGCATTGACCGAGCCTACCGCTGAAAGCGCACCGGCGCGGATCTTGTCTGACGTCGTGGCGTCGAAATTGGAGTTGGAGGCAAGCCCGCAGTTCATGTCGACGCTTGCCGAACCCGAAATGGTAAGACCGATGCCGGAGGTATCGAGCGCGATCATGCAGTTCGGGACTTCCTTACCGGCCTGCGCGACTGCTTCCACGCTGATGGTGGGCGGGGTCGAAAGGAACAGGCTGGAGAAGGGAAGCGGCTGGCTGACGCTCAGCACCACGCGGACCATGCTGTTATCACCGGCGAAGGGGCCGGCGGTGGGCGGCGTCTCGATCGCCTCGACGGTGTAGGTATGCTGCGTGTTGTTGGTCAGTACCTTCGTGACGACGGCGTTCACATTCTCGCCATTCTTCATGGCAAGCGCGCCGGCAATGGCGCCGGCATCGGCCGCACTGTGCAAATCTCGGCGCCAGCTGATCCACTGGGCTGCGTCGACGGCGAGGCCCATCGTACCCACGATCGGCACGAGCGAAGCCGCGACGAGAATGAGCATGTTTCCGCGCTTGTCGTCGCGGACCTGCTTCAGAAATTGCAGCGCATTGCGAAGCATTGCGAACCTCGTGTCCATTTATTCGAGGTTCCATTCATAGCCCCCCGCTATTGGGGCGAGGTAAAGCAACAGCCCTAAAAGGAAGTTAAAATCCGCCCCTGGTATGGACCGCAGCCCCCTTACTCCCATGAGTCGGCTTTTCGCCTCCAAGGTTAACGCCCCCTTTCCTCCAGTTTAGGGAGCGACCTTAAGCTGTGCGGCAAGGCAATTATCGTGCGATTCGATGCACGGAATGAAAAAGCCGCCGCAGCACCCGCTACGGCGGCTTTTCAATTCGAAAAAACGTCGGCGTACTAGTCCCGGTAGCAAACCTTCTTCACCGCCGAGACGATGCCCGCCGTGTCGATCAGGGCCAGCTTTTCGAGATTCGCGGCATAGGGTAGCGGAACGTCCTCGTTGCATACCCGCGTTACCGGGGCATCGAGGTGGTCGAAGCCTTCTTCCATGCAGATGGCGACGACTTCCGATGCGATCGAGCAGGTCGGCCACCCCTCTTCCGCGATGACCAGACGGTTGGTCTTGGCAAGGCTTTCAAGGATGGCTTCCTTGTCGAGCGGGCGCAGCGTGCGTAGGTCGATCACTTCGGCATCGATGCCTTCGCCGGCCAGCTGCTCGGCGGCCTCGAGAGCAAGGCCTACCGCGATCGAGTATGCGACGATCGTGACATCCGAGCCTTCTCGCATGATCCGCGCCTTGCCGATCGGCAGCACATGGTCGTCCAGTTCGGGCAGTTCGAAACTGCGGCCGTAGACGAGCTCGTTTTCGAGGAAAACCACCGGGTCTTCGCAGCGGATGGCAGCCTTCATCAGGCCCTTGGCGTCGGCGGCATCATAGGGCGCGATGACAATCAGGCCCGGCACGCTGGCGTACCAGGGGCCGTAGTTCTGGCTGTGCTGTGCACCGACGCGGCTGGCCGCGCCGTTGGGACCACGGAAGACCACGGGACAACGCATCTGGCCGCCCGACATGTAATTGGTCTTGGCTGCCGAATTGATGATGTGATCGATCGCCTGCATGGCGAAGTTGAAGGTCATGAACTCGACGATCGGGCGAAGGCCACCCATCGCCGCGCCGGTGCCGATACCGGCGAAACCGTATTCGGTGATCGGCGTATCGATCACGCGCTTGGGGCCGAATTCGTCGAGCAGACCCTGTGTCACCTTGTAAGCGCCCTGGTACTGGGCGACTTCCTCGCCCATCACGAACACGCGCTCGTCGCGGCGCATTTCCTCGGCCATGGCATCCCGCAGGGCTTCGCGGACCGTGACTGTAGCCATGTTGGTGCCGTGCGGGATTTCCGGATCCTTCACGCCCGACTTCTTGTTCGGCCTACTGATTTCCGCTTCGGACGGCTCGCGGCCCACATCCTTGCCCTCACCCGGAACGTCGGCGACGGGGGCAGCATCCGCAACGGCGGAGGCATCCTCGCCCTCGCCCGCCAGCATGGCGATGACGGTCCCGACCTTCACGCCTTCGGTCCCTTCGGCAACGAGGATTTTGCCAAGCGTCCCCTCGTCCACAGCTTCGAATTCCATCGTCGCCTTGTCGGTTTCGATTTCGGCGATGATGTCACCGATGGCGATCTCGTCGCCTTCCTGCTTGAGCCACTTGGCAAGCGTGCCTTCTTCCATGGTGGGCGAAAGCGCCGGCATCTTCAGTTCGATGGCCATGGATCAATACTCCTCGACCAGAACGTCGGTGTAGAGCTCGGATGCCTCCGGCTCGGGCGAATTCTCGGCGAAATCTGCTGCTTCGCTCACGATCTTGCGGATGTCCTTGTCGATGGCCTTGAGGTCGTCTTCGCTGGTGCCTTGTTCGATGAGGATCTTCTTGAGGCCCTCGATCGGGTCCTTGTGATCCTTCATATCCTGCACTTCCTCGCGCGTGCGGTACTTGGCCGGGTCGGACATGGAGTGACCGCGATAACGGTAGGTTTCGCATTCCATCAGGACCGGGCCCCTGCTCTCGCGCACATGCTTGAAGGCGATCTCGGCTGCCTGCCTGACCTCCAGCACATCCATGCCGTTGACCTTCATACCCGGGATGCGGAACGCGGTGCCGCGGCGGTAGAACTCGGTCTCGGCGGAACTGCGGCTGACGGCAGTCCCCATCGCATACTGGTTGTTCTCGATCACGAAGACGATCGGGAGCTTCCAGAGCGAGGCCATGTTGAAGGTTTCGTAGACCTGGCCCTGGTTGGCCGCACCGTCACCGAAATAGGCAAGGCAAAGGCCGCCATCCTCGTTGTACTGGTGGGCGAGTGCCAGTCCGCCGCCGAGGGCGACCTGCGCGCCGACGATGCCGTGGCCGCCGTAGAACTTATGCTCGGTCGAGAACATGTGCATCGACCCGCCCTTGCCCTTCGAAATGCCCGCTTCGCGGCCGGTAAGCTCGGCCATGATGACCTTGGGATCGATGCCGTAGGCCAGCATATGGCCATGGTCGCGATAACCGGTGATAACGCTGTCGAGTTTTTCGGTCAGGGCCGACTGCAGGCCCACCGCAACCGCTTCCTGTCCAATATAGAGGTGGCAGAAGCCGCCGATGAGGCCGAGGCCATAGAGCTGGCCGGCGCGTTCTTCGAACCGGCGGATCAGCAGCATCTGCTCGTAAAAATGCAGCATCTGGTCGCTGCTCGCGTCGAAACGCTTCTTCTTGTCGAGTTCTTCCTGCAGCGAATGCAGGACAAAATCGAGGTTTTCAGCCGGGCTACCTGCGGCTTTGCTCTTCGGGGCCTTTGCCAAACTACAGCATCCTTCTCTTCCGGGGAGGAATATGCCTGAGCCTATAGGCATAGCCACGCGCGCCGCGCAACGCCCTGCTCGGCACGCATACGAAAACCTTACGGAATAGCGGGGTTTTGCGCCCGATCAGTCGTCGAGCTTGATCACGACCTCGTCCGGATGGACGACGTTGAGCTGGCTGCGAAGCAGTTCGCCCACCATGTCGGGATCGGCATGTTCGGGGTGCAGCAGCGCCACCTTGTTTTCCAGCGCGGCACGTTCTTTCTGGAGAGCGGCCAGCTGGGCTTCGCGCTGGTCGAGCAGGCGGAGATTCTCGCTCCATGCCAAAAGCCCGCTCGGGCCGGCGATGCCGATCGCGCCCATCACAAGCAACGCGCCGAGCGCCGCGCTTTGCGACGCCTTCTGCTTCTGCCTGATAGTGAGTCTCGGCTTGCCCCTCATATTGCTACAGAATCACAGTTAACCTTTGCGCGCAAGGGGTTTCGCGCGGCAAATCAGTAAGAACGCGGCAGACCGAGAACATGTTCGGCCACGTAGCTGAGGATCAGGTTCGTGCTGATCGGCGCAACAGTGTAGAGCCGCGCTTCGCGGAACTTGCGCTCGACATCGTATTCCTCCGCAAAGCCGAAGCCGCCAAGGGTCTGCACGCACATGTCGGCTGCGGCCCAACTTGCTTCGCTGGCGAGCATCTTTGCCATGTTCGCTTCGGCACCGGCATTGCCGCCCTGGTCGTAAACCTGTGCCGCGTGATGGACCATCAGCTCCGCCGCCCGCATCTGGGCGTAGCAGCGGGCAATCGGGAACTGGACCCCCTGGTTCTGGCCGATCGGACGGCTGAAGACCTGCCGCTCCTTCGCGTAATCGCTGGCCTTCTCGATGAACCACTTGGCATCGCCGATGCATTCGGCGGCGATCAGGATGCGCTCTGCGTTCATGCCCGAAAGGATGTAGCGAAAGCCCTGCCCTTCCTCGCCGATGAGCGCAGAGGCGGGAATGCGCATGTCGTCGAAGAACACTTCCGTGGTGGAGTGGTTCATCATCGTGCGGATCGGCTTGATGGTCATGCCGTTGCCCACCACCTTGCGCATGTCGACAAGGAACAGTGAGAGCCCCTCGGTCTTCTTGGCCACTTCCTCGCGCGGTGTCGTCCGCGCCAGCAGGACCATGAGATCGGAATGCTCCGCCCGGCTGGTCCAGATCTTCTGGCCGTTGACGACATAGTCATCCCCGTCTCTCCGCGCGAAGGTGCGCAGCGAAAGTGTATCCGTCCCGCTGGTCGGTTCTGACACGCCGAACGCCTGTAGGCGCAGCTCACCAGTAGCGATGGCAGGCAGGCAAGTCGTTTTCTGATCTTCGCTGCCGTATCGAAGCAGAGTGTTCATCACGTACATCTGGGCGTGGGCAGCGGCTCCGTTGCAGCCCGCAGCCTGGATTTCCTCCATGATGATGGCCGCCGCATCGAGACGCAGGCCGCTGCCGCCATATTCCTCGGGGATCAGAGCCGCGAGGAAACCCGCCTGCGTGATGGCGTCCACGAACTCCCCGGGATAGGCACGTTCTCGATCCTTATCGCGCCAGTACTCGCCCGGAAAGTCGGAGCAGACTGCGCGAACGGCGCGGCGGATGTCGTCGAGGTCTTCACTAGCCATGCCCCCTCCATGGACTCACCGCAGCAGCAAGGCAATCCGTCGGAACGAGCTCTGACAGGCACGCCAATTTCTTGACAGCCATGTCGCAATTGCGTATTTGGTTTCCATTGAAACTATCTAGCGGACAGAGGACTCACATGCCCGATCTTTTCGAAAACCCCATCGGCCTCGACGGCTTCGAATTCGTCGAATTCTGCGCGCCCGAAAAAGGCGTGATCGAGCCGGTTTTCGAAGCCATGGGCTTCACCCTCGTCGCCAAGCACCGCTCCAAGGACGTCGATCTCTGGCGCCAGGGCCAGATCAATTTGATCCTCAACTACGAACCGAAAAGCGCCGCATGGTTCTTCGCGCGCGAACACGGCCCCTCTGCTTGCGGCATGGGCTTCCGCGTTCGCGACGCCCGCAAGGCCTACGCAGAACTGCTTGAACGCGGCGCCGAGCCAGTCGCTGTGCAGACCGGCCCGATGGAACTCCACATCCCGGCCATCCGCGGCATCGGCGGCGCGATCGTTTACCTGATCGACCGTTACGAAGACGGTGAAGGCAACGGCCTGTCGATTTACGACATCGATTTCGAATACCTTCCGGGCGTCGAGAAGCATCCCGTCGGGGCCGGCTTCAACGTCATCGATCATCTCACGCACAACGTCTACAACGGCCGTATGAAGTACTGGGCGGACTATTACGAGACGCTCTTCAACTTCCGCGAAATCCGCTTCTTCGACATCAAGGGCGAGTACACCGGCCTGACCTCGAAGGCGCTGACCGCGCCCGACGGCAAGATCCGCATCCCCCTCAACGAGGAAGGCGAAGGCGGCAAGGGCCAGATCGAGGAGTTCCTGCGGGAGTTCAACGGCGAAGGCATCCAGCACATCGCGCTGATCTGCGACGACCTGCTGGCGTGCTGGGACAACCTGAAGAAGCTGGGCGTCCCTTTCATGACCGCCCCGCCCGAAACCTATTACGAGATGCTGTCCGAGCGCCTGCCGGGCCACGGCGAAGACGAGAACGAGCTCAAGGCGCGCGGCATCCTGCTCGACGGCACGACCGAAGGTGGTCAGCCCCGCCTGCTCCTGCAGATCTTCGCAGAAGCGCAGGTCGGCCCCGTGTTCTTCGAATTCATCCAGCGCAAGGGTGACGAAGGCTTCGGCGAAGGCAATTTCAAGGCCCTGTTCGAAAGCATGGAGCGCGACCAGATCCGTCGCGGCGTTCTCGAAGTGGAACCTGCAGAATGAGCGCGATCAAGCCCTCCGGCATCCATCACGCAGCCTACCGCTGCAAGGACGCGAAAGAGACCGTCGAATGGTACGCCAAGGTGCTGGGCATGGAATATACCACTGCCTTTGCCGAGGACCACGTTCCCTCGACCGGTGCCTACGACCCTTACATGCACGTCTTCCTCGATGCAGGTAACGGCAACGTGCTCGCCTTCTTCGAACTGCCCAACCAGCCCGACATGGGCCGCGACGAAAATACGCCGCAATGGGTCCAGCACCTCGCCTTCCGCGTCGGCTCTGAAGAAGAACTCCTCGCTGCAAAGGACCATGTCGAAAGCCTCGGTATCGACGTCCTCGGTCCGACCCACCACGGTATCTTCAAGTCGATCTATTTCTTCGACCCGAACGGTCACCGCGTGGAGCTTGCTGCCGATATCGGCACGGACGAGCAATATGCGGAACTCAAGCGCGTTGCCCCGCTGATGCTCGAGGAATGGAGCCAGACCAAGAAAGCCCCGCGCCATGCAGACTGGCTGCACGAGATTGCCCGCAAGGAACACGGGCTGAACTAAGCCTAAGCGGCGAAAACCATGTAATTTCGCCATTTCGGAACCCTGAGCGGGGCATACCGTTGCCCCGCAAAGGGAGTCCTCCGGGTGAATTACATTTCCACACTGCGCGATGAGCTGCAGGACATGGGTACCGGCTTCGTCGAGGCCCTGCCCAGTCTGGCCATCGCGCTGTTCGTCTTCCTGCTCACCTGGATCGTCGCCCGTTTCGCCGCCAAGATTGCGGATACGCTGGTCGGCAGAACCGAAATCAGGGCCAGCCTGAAGAACCTGATCGATACGCTTGTGAAGCTGGCGATCTGGGTAACGGGCCTGTTCATTGCAGCCGTCATCGTCATTCCCAGCCTGACCCCGGCAAGCCTGCTCGCCGGATTGGGTATCGGTGCCGTCGCCATCGGATTTGCCTTCCAGGACATCTTCGAGAATTTCCTTGCGGGCGTGCTCATCATGGTCCGCGAGAAAATGCGGATCGGCGACGTGATCGAGTGCGAAGGCATTACCGGCAAGGTAGAACACATCACCTTGCGCGAGACCCATGTTCGCAAGCTTTCGGGCGAACTGACCGTCGTGCCCAATTCGATCCTGTTCAAGAACCCTGTCGAAATCCTGACCGATGTCGACCAGCGTCGGCACCAGGTCGTGATCGGTGTTTCCTACGACACCAACCTCGACCACGCGGCCGACGTTATCAGGCGTGCCGTCGAAGGGGTGGACGACGTGCTTGCCAGCAAGGGCGTCGATATCTTTGCGCAGGAATTCAATTCCAGTTCGGTGGACTTTCTTGTGCGCTGGTGGGCCGGATCTACGCCGCGCTCGGGATGGGAGAGCAAAGACAAGGTGATCCGCGCGATCAAATCCGCTCTGGACGAAGCGCATATCGAGATCCCGTTTCCCTACATTACGCACACCTTCAAGGAGACGGTGCCCGTCAGCCAGTTGGGTGACACGGCGAAGCGGACCCCTTAAGTTCCCGTTGCGACCGCGCTGGTGCAAATGCAGCCTCAGGATTGCGGCTCGCCATGGGAGAAGCCAATGCAGATACTTCGAACCCCCGCCGAACGCTTCGCAGGCATCCCCGATTATCCATTCGCCGAGAACTGGATCGAGATCGACCTCGGCAACGGGATGTCGGCCCGCCAGCATTACCTCGATGAAGGCCCGAAGGACGCACCGCCGGTTCTGCTCTTCCACGGGGAGCCGAGCTGGTCGTATCTCTATCGCAAGATGATCCCTCTTCTGGTCTACGCAGGCTTTAGGGTCCTTGCGCCCGACCTCATCGGTTTCGGCAAGAGCGACAAGCCCGAAGATCCTGCCTTCTACACCTATGCCCGGCACACTGCTTGGCTGAAGCAATGGCGCGACGCCGTAGTGCCCCAACCTGCCGGGCTATTCTGCCAGGACTGGGGGAGCCTCCTCGGATTGCGCATAGTGGGACAGGAGCCTGAACGCTTTACCTTTGTGGTCGCCAGCAATGCGACCCTGCCCACGGGCGGCAAGGTTTCGGACGGTTTCCTCGCCTGGCGCGCCTTCGCCAAGAGCTCGCCAGATTTCGTGATCGGCGACATACTGCAGCGGGCGACGCAGACCGAGCTCAGCGATGCCGAGGTGGCAGCATACAACGCGCCGTTCCCGGACGAGCCGAGCAAGGCAGGGGCCCGCGCGTTTCCGCAACTGGTGCCGGTTGAAGACGGCATGGATGGCATCGACGACAATCTGGCGGCATGGAAGGGACTGGAAGCCTTCGACCGGCCTTTCCTAACGCTCTTCGGAGAGGATGACCCAGTGTTGGGCATGGCCGCGCCGCTGCTTTCCGAGCGCATTGCCGGCGCCAAGGGACAGCCGCACGCAATGCTGAGCAAGTGTGGCCATTTCAGCCAGGAAGACCGCCCACACGAATTGGCCGATGGCATCATCGCCATGGCGCGCAAAGCCGGAGTTCTCGATTAGAAGGGAATGGTGCGCCCGACAGGATTCGAACCTGTGGCCCCCAGATTAGGAATCTGATGCTCTATCCGACTGAGCTACGGGCGCGCCGGCGCTTCGTATAGCGGCTCAACTTGCCGTGGCAATCAATTGAGTTCGTCGGGCGGCGCGATGGGGAAAAGGATGGGCGCAACCGCAATTCCCTCGGCTGCGAGTTCCTTGGCCTCTTCCTTGGTGGCCTTGCCGTGGATCGGCGTTTCGTCGGCCTCGCCGTAATGCTGCGAGCGGGCTTCCTCGGCGAACTTGTCCCCTACCCACCTGCTTTTTTCGAGCGCCTTTGCCTGTGCCTTGGCTAGCGCCTCGAACGCCTTGCGCACTTCCGGCGGCATCGGAGCGTTGGAAAGCTGGGCCTCCTTTGCTCCGGTATTCTGCTTCGGCGCGGAGTTCGACTTAGCGGGGACAGACGGTGCCATAGGGGCCTTGCCGACATTGGTGGAGCCGCATTCAGGGCAATCGACCAGCCCGACCTCGCTCTGTCGCTCGTAATCGGCGGACGATCCGAACCAGCCTTCGAAGCGGTGGCCGTTGTCGCAGTGGAGGTCGTAGACGATCATGGCGCCTAAATGGCGATTTCGCGGCGGTTGGCAAGGCTGGGAACTTGCGCCCGCACATCGGCGATGCGCGACAAGTCGATTTCCGCAAATCCGACCCCGCTCCCCTCGTCCCCCATGTCGAGCAGGACCTCTCCCCATGGATCGACGACAAGGCTGTGGCCATAGGTCGTGCGACCGTCTTCATGCTGGCCGACCTGGGCGGCAGCGATAACGTAGGCGGAGGCCTCGATCGCCCTAGCCCTTTGCATGATGTGCCAGTGCGCCCTTCCCGTCGGCACTGTGAACGCGGCAGGGATGGCAATGGCGTCGCAGCCAAGCTTGCCCAAAGCTTCGAACAGGCCGGGAAAGCGCAAATCATAGCACACCGCGAGGCCGAGCCTGCCAATCGGCGTATCGACGGCAACGACCTTGTCGCCCGCCTGGTATGCGTTTGACTCGCGCCAGCTCTCACCGGTCGCGAGATCGACATCGAACATGTGCATCTTGTCGTAGCGGGCCACGATCTCGCCACCTGCGTCGATCACGAAACTCCGGTTGGCCCATTTCCCGCCATCAGCGAGGACGGCGAGCGACCCGATGCAAGTCCAGATATTGGCGCGGGCACTCGCTTCTCTCACGGCGGCGAGGACGGGGTTTGCCGCTTCGCTCACCACGTGGCCGACAGCACGCTGGCGATCCCGGTCGAGCAGGCCCGACATCTCGGGCGTGAACAACATCTGCGCACCGCCCACGGCGGCCCTTTCGATAGCCTCGACCAGGCGCGCTGCGTTGGCTCGAGGATCGATCCCGGTCGTCGCCTGATAAAGCGCGATGCGCGTCATTCAACCGGCCAGGATATCATCGAGCTTGCCGGCGCGTTCCAGCGCCGCGAGATCGTCCGAACCGCCGACATAGACTTCGCCGATGAAGATTTGCGGCACGGTTCGCGCCTGCGGAGCGCGCTCCATCATTTCGTCGCGCTTGGGGCCGCCCATCGTGATGTCGTGTTCCTCATACACCGCGCCCTTGTCGTCGAGCAGCTTCTTCGCGCGGTAGCAGTAGCCGCAGCCGAACTTGGTGTAGATGTCGATATGGGGCTGGCTCATGGTCGATCCCGTGCTGTTCTTTCCAAAGCTGTCTAGCCGTGCAGCGGGATGCTTGAAAGCCCCCGACGGACGACTATCTTGAATGTGCCGGCTGGTGTTCAGCCGGTTCGGGAGTGCCGGTTTAGGGCTCCCCAATGTCAAATTGCTCAGAAGAGGATTTGTTTCGATGAACCGTTTCGACACTACCCCCTATCGCCGTTCGACCGTCGGCTTCGACCGCCTGTTCGACCTGATGGAACGTCAGGCGCGCAATGCCGGTGGCGATAATTACCCCCCGTTCAATATCGAGCGCCGCGGTGACGATGAATATCGCATCACGCTGGCCGTCGCGGGCTTCCGCCCCGAAGACCTCGATATCACGGCCCAGCAGAACCTGCTGGTCATCCAGGGCCGCAAGCGCGACGATCAGCCCGAAGGCGAAATGCTGCATGTCGGCATCGCCAACCGCGGGTTCGAGCGCCGTTTCGACCTTGCGGATTATGTCCGCGTGGAAAACGCAGACCTCAGGGACGGCATGCTAGTCATCGACCTGCTGCGCGAAGTTCCCGAGGCGATGAAGCCGAAGAAGATCTCGATCGGCGGACAAAAGCCCCTGGAAATCGTCAAGGGCGACGACAGCGAAGCTGCCTGACCAGCGCCTCCAACTAAAGAGGGCGGCGCCCTAAGGCACCGCCCTCGCGACGACTAGCGCCGCCAAGCCCCAAATTCGGCCGTCCGGGTCGCAGAAGACGACCGGGTTCGAGGCAAGCCCACCACCGGCTGGCGCAGTGTAGTTTCGTAAATTCAGTGGCCTATCACCACTGATCTCCGGGCCGGTCTGCATTAAATGCAACAAAAGATAAAGAGCGCGGAATCCCTAGGGACTCCGCGCTCTGTCGTGTTGGTACAAAACCGGCAAATCAGCCTTAGCGAAAACAATCGTTTACGCCTGTGGCCAATGCAAAAATAAATTACACGAGACGTGCCTGTTCAAGCGCCGCGCCGATGAAACCCGCGAAAAGCGGGTGCGGATCGAAGGGCTTGGACTTCAATTCCGGGTGGAACTGGACGCCGACGAACCAAGGGTGGTCCGGACGCTCCACGATTTCGGGAAGCAGGCCGTCAGGCGACATGCCGGAGAAGATAAGGCCCTGCTTTTCCAGCGGCTCGATATAGGCTCCGTTTACCTCGTAGCGGTGGCGATGGCGTTCCGAAATCTCGGTCGTGCCACCATAGATCGAGGAGACATGGCTGTTGGCTGCCAGCTTGGCGTCATAGGCACCGAGGCGCATCGTACCGCCAAGGTCGCCGCCGGCCTCGCGGGTCTGCAAGCCTTCCTGCGTCATCCATTCGGTGATGATGCCCACCACCGGTTCTTCCGTCGCGCCGAATTCGGTCGAGCTCGCCTTGCTGTAGCCTGCCGCCCGAGCGCCTTCGATGCAGGCCATCTGCATGCCGAGACAGATGCCGAAGAACGGCACCTTGCGTTCGCGCGCGAAGCGTACGGCAGCAATCTTGCCCTCGCTCCCGCGTTCACCGAAACCGCCGGGCACGAGAATGCCGTGCATCGGCTCGAGCTGGGCCGCGATGTCGCTGTCGCCCTGTTCGAATACTTCGGCGTCGATCCACTTGATGTTGACCTTGACCCGGTGGGCCATGCCGCCGTGGACCAGCGCCTCGTTGAGCGACTTGTAGGCGTCCTGCAGGCCGACGTACTTGCCGACCACGCCGATTGTGACCTCGCCTTCGGGGTTCGAATGGCGGTCGACCACGTCGTACCAGCGCGACAGGTCCGGTTCGGGCGCATCGGTGATGCCGAACCCGCGCAGGACCTCGGTGTCGAGGCCTTCTGCATGGTACTGCAGCGGGACCGAGTAGATCGAGGGCGCATCGAGCGCGGGGATCACCGCTTCCTTGCGCACGTTGCAGAAGTTGGCGATCTTCTGTCGCTCGCTGTCCGGGATAGGATGCTCTGCGCGGCAGAGCAGCACGTCCGGCTTGATCCCGAGACTGGCCAGTTCGCGGACCGAATGCTGGGTCGGCTTGGTCTTCAGTTCGCCTGCTGCAGCGATGTAGGGCACCAGCGTCACGTGGACGCTCAGTGTCTGCATCGGCTCCAGTTCGTTACGCATCTGTCGGATGGCCTCCATGAACGGAAGCCCCTCGATATCGCCGACGGTTCCGCCGATTTCGCACAAGATGAAATCGTGATCGCCCTGGTCGGCGAGCGCAAATTCCTTGATTGCATCGGTCACGTGCGGGACGACCTGCACGGTCGCACCGAGGTAGTCGCCGCGGCGCTCCTTGGCGATGATCTGTTGGTAGACCCGGCCCGAAGTCACGTTGTCACCCTGGTGCGCCGAGACGCCGGTGAAGCGCTCGTAGTGCCCAAGGTCGAGGTCCGTTTCAGCGCCGTCGTCGGTCACATAGACCTCGCCGTGCTGATACGGGCTCATCGTGCCGGGATCGACATTCAGATAGGGATCGAACTTGCGGATGCGGACCTTGTAGCCGCGCGCCTGGAGGAGCGCTGCGAGGCTCGCAGCCATGAGACCTTTACCGAGCGAGGAGACCACGCCGCCGGTGATGAAAATATACCGCGCCATGGGAGTCGGGCCTTAAGCGTGGGGGGTGAGTCGGCGCAAGGATAAAGACGCGCCAAAGCGCGCGTCGTCCACAGACGCCTGAGGAAGGGCGAAGATTTGAGGCTTATTCGGCGAGTGGATCTTCAGCCGGTGCAGGCTCTGCCGGAGCCGGGGCTGCTGCAGGTGCCGCACCCGGACCGCCCAGCGGGTCGACCGGCTCGGCCGGAGTGACCGAACGATCGAGCGTCGATTCGACGCCGCCCGTTCCCACACCCTCGACAGCCATCGCAGCAAGCGCGATCGAAAGGACCACGAATGCCACGGCCAGCCACTTGGTCGAACGGGTCAGGAAGTCGGCTGCGCCGCGGGCGCTGAGCATGCCGGAGGGGCTGCCGCCGATGCCAAGACCGCCGCCTTCGCTGCGCTGCATGAGAATGACGCCGACGAGGGCAGCGGCGACGATCGCCTGGACGACAGTGAGGAAGAGGAACATCGGTTGCTAGCTCTATCGAATAAACTGGTGGGCCGCATCTAGGCGTCAGACGCCGCTACGGCAAGGTGTGCGAGAATCAGGCTTCTTCGGCTTCCGAAGCGGCCACGACGATACCAAGGAAGCTTTCGGCCGACAGGCTCGCGCCGCCGACCAGCGCACCGCCGACTTCGGGAGTCGAAAGGATTTCCCGGGCATTGTCCGCGTTCACGGAGCCGCCGTAGAGAATACGGACCTGCGAGGAATGTTCCTCACCATAGGTTTCGTCGAGCAGCTTGCGGATTGCCGCATGCATCGCCTCGATGTCTTCGACCGTTGCGGTGCGACCGGTTCCGATGGCCCAGATCGGCTCGTAGGCGACCGTCAGGCGTTCGGCAGCGTCTTCGATCTTGGGGAGGCTGGCACGGAGCTGGCCAAGTACGAACTCCTCGGCCTTGCCCGCATCCCGCAGTTCGAGGCTTTCGCCGCAGCACAGGATGATGCGCAGGCCAGCCTCGAGCGCGCTTTCGATCTTGGCGTTGATAAGGTCGTTCGATTCGCCGTGGGCGCCGCGACGTTCGCTATGGCCGAGAATGACGAATTTCGCCCCGGCGTCCGCCAGCATCGATGCCGAGATATCGCCGGTGTGCGCACCTTCTGCGCCGGGATGGCAGTCCTGCGCACCGATGCCGATCTGTTCGGCTTCGCGGTGGACGGCGTGAATGAGCGTGTACGGCGGGGCTACGGCCACTTCCGCCTTCATGTAGCGCTGTGCAGCGCGATCGATCGCGCGCGCTTCGCTGAGCATTGCGCGCGTACCGTTCATCTTCCAGTTACCAACGATATAAGGCCGTTCGGCCATGGTTATTTCCTGTCACGTAATGTCGTATCCGGCGGGCGCTATATAGGGTGGTAGCGGACAATCGCCAGAGTGGGCTTGTTTATGCGTCAAAAGCGGACGGGACCTGTTGCGACGAGGTCGCAGGGCGGATAAAGCGCGCTGCTCGAACCGGTGTCGCACCGCTTCCCGTCCGGAAGCGGGCGCCCCCAAAGCACTGAAGAGGCCCGACCGCAAGTCATGCTCACCTTTTTCCGGAATTTCTTCAAGACGAAGGTCGGCCTTGCCATCGCCCTCGCATTTCTCGGCCTGATTGGCTTCGCTTTCGCCAGCATGGATGTGTCCAGCACCGGCGCATTCGGCGGTGTTGCGGGCGGCGACCGTGTTGCAGTGGTCGGTAGCGAAAAGATCTCGACCGCCGAACTAAGCGACGGCGCGGCCGAGGCATTGCGGCAGGCGCGCCAGGACAACCCCGACGCGACCATTCAGACGCTGCTGGCGGACAACGGGATCGACGAAATCCTCGACGGCCTGATCGACCGCTTCGTCCTGGTTGCCTGGGGCGAGGAAAACGGACTTCGGGCAGGTCGCAACCTGGTCAACAGCGAAATCCGCCAGATTCCCGGCGCCCGTGGCCCCAGCGGCGATTTCGAGGAAGCAGCCTACCAGGCCTTTCTCCAGACGCAGAGCCTGACCGACGCGCAATTGCGCAGCCAGATCCGCACTTCACTGTTCTTCCGCCAGTCGATCATCCCTTCTGCCTACGGCGCAAAGGTCCCCGATTCCATCGCTCGGACCTATGCCCGCACCTTCAAGGAACGTCGCCGCGGTTCGGTCGCCGTGATTTCGGCCGCTGCCTTCGCTCCGACCGGTGCGCCCACCGACGCCCAGCTCCAGAAGTTCTACGCCGACAACCAGTCGCGTTTCGTCCGTCCCGAGCGGCGCACCCTGCGCTATGCGACCTTCGGCAGCGAGGCCTTGGGCGAAAGCATCGAGCCCGATGACGCCCAGATCGCTGCCTACTTCAAAGAAAACGCGGAAAACTACGCTGCCCGCGAAACCCGCGATTTCACGCAGGTCATCGTCGCCACGCGTCAAGGCGCCGAAGCCATCGCCAACCGTGTCCGCGGCGGCCAGAGCTTTGCCGCAGCTGCTGCAGAAGCCGGCTTCCGTACTGCCGAACTGTCCGACCAGGAACGCGACAATGTTCGCGAACAGGCGAGCGCCGCAGTCGCGGATGCCTATTTCTCGGCATCCGAAGGCGGCCTGACTGCCCCTGCGCGCAGCCCGCTCGGCTGGCACATCGCCCGTGTCGACGACGTGACGCAGGTTCCCGCCAAGACCGTGGCGAGCGTTCGCGGCGAAATCGCCGACGTGCTTCGCGAACGCAACCGCCAGCGCGGTATCGCCGAACTGGCAACCACGATCGAGGACCGCCTCGCCGATGGTGCATCCTTGACGGCAGTAGCGGAAGAGCTCGACCTTAATGTCGTGGCAACGCAGCCTCTCACCGCTTCCGGCTTCGTTTACGGAACCGCCCAGCGTGCGCCCGAACTGGTGGCATCGACGCTCGATTTCGCATTCCAGATCGAAGAAGGCGAACCCGAGATCGCTGCCCTGCCCGACGGCCAGAACTTCCTGCTCTACGAAGTCTCGTCGATCACACCCTCCTCGGTCGCCCCGCTCGCCGAAATCCGCGAGAACGTGATCGCCGAATGGCGCCGCTCGCGCGGTAACGAGGGTGCGAGGGCTGCGGCAGATCGCGTCCTCAAGCGTGTCCAGGGAGGCCAGAGCCTCGCTGCAGCGATGGCAGCAGAGAAGGTTGCCCTCCCCGCTCCCGAAGCCGTGAACCTCAGTCGCGAGGAACTCGCACGCCTCGGCAATACCAGCGTGCCTGCGCCGATCGCGCTGATGTTCGCGATGGCCGAAGGCTCGACGAAGAAGCTCAAGGGCAATGGCGACCAGGGCTGGTTCGTCGTGTCGCTCGAAGACATCTCGCTCGGCCAGCTCGAAGAGAACGACCCGCTGGTCCAGCAGGCACTGCTCCAGATCGCGCAGGGCTGGACCGCGGAATATTCGCAGCAGATGCTGGCCGCCATGCGCGCCGAAGTCGGCGTCGAGCGCAATCCCGATGCAATTGCCGCGGTTCGCCGCCAGTTGCTCGGCGAGACGAACTGAGGTTCGCCTTGGGACCATCGCTCGAAGGGTCCGACCGGGCACGTAGGGCTCTTGCAGCAGGGCAACCTGCCCTCGTCTGGCGCAAGATCGTCTCCGACACGGTAACCCCGGTCGGGGCCGGCCTGCGCCTGATCGAGGAAGGGCGCGGCGATTTCCTGCTGGAATCGGTTGAGGGAGGCGAGGTCCGGGGGCGTTACAGCCTCATCGGCCTCGACCCCGATCTCGTGTTCCGTGCAGACGGCAATACGGCGGCTATCAACCGCAGCTGGCAGTATTCCCGCGATGCGTTCGAAGGCTGCGAGGACGATACGCTCGCCGCCTTGCGCAACCTTCTGGCGGAATGCCGGATCGACGTGCCCGAAGAATTGCCGCCCGCACTGGCCTGCCTCGTGGGCTATTTCGGCTACGAGACCATCGGGCTGGTCGAGAAGCTTCCGGCTGCAGGCGAAAGCGCGATCGTTGTGCCGGACATGCTGTTCGTTCGTCCGACCCTGTTGCTCGTATTCGACAATCTGACGGAGCAGCTCTTCTGTATCGCGCCAATCTGGCCCTCCGACACCGGTGCCGATGACGCGCTGGCGGCAGCGGCGGATCGTATCGATAGTGCGCTTGCCCGCCTTTCGTCGGCGGTACCAGTCCAGATGGAAGCGCCCGGCGCGCTTTCATCCTGCGACCCGCAGCCCACCATGCCGCCCGAACAATTCGCAGGCATGGTTGATGCGGCGAAGGAGTACATTGCCGCGGGAGATATCTTCCAGGTCGTGCTCTCGCAGCGCTTCACGACTCCGTTCGAGCTGCCTCCGATCGCTCTCTACCGCGCCTTGCGGCGGGTGAACCCCTCGCCTTTCCTCTATTTCCTCGACCTTCCGGGTTTCGCAATTGTCGGATCGAGCCCCGAAATCCTCGTCCGCGTGCGTGACGAGCAGGTCACGATCCGCCCCATCGCAGGGACTCGTCCGCGCGGCGCGACACCTGCAGCAGATCGCGAGGCAGAGGCATCGCTGCTGGCCGACCCGAAAGAGCGGGCGGAACACCTCATGCTGCTCGACCTCGGGCGCAATGATGTGGGCCGTGTCGCGCAAAGCGGCAGTGTCGAGGTAACGGACAGCTTTACCGTCGAACACTACAGCCACGTCATGCATATCGTCAGCAACGTGGTCGGCAAGCTCGATTCGGAACGCGATGCGCTCGACGCGCTGTTCGCGGGATTTCCCGCCGGCACCGTCAGCGGCGCCCCCAAGATCAGGGCCTGCCAGATCATCGCAGAGCTCGAACCGGCCAAGCGCGGGCCCTATGCCGGCGGTGTCGGCTATTTTGCGCCCGATGGATCGCTCGATAGTTGTATCGTCTTGCGCACTGCCGTCCTAAAGGATGGCCTCATGCATGTGCAGGCAGGTGCGGGAATCGTCGCAGACAGCGATTCCGCCTACGAGCAACGCGAATGCGAGGCCAAGGCTGGCGCTCTGTTCGCGGCTGCCAAGGAAGCCGTCCGCATTGCCCAGGAACCCGGTTACGGACAATGAAGTACTTTTCGGTCGCAATTACCCTTCTTCTTCTGAGCGCATGCGAACCGCCGCAGGCGGGCGAGCCGGTCACGCGCACGCGCATCGACGGCCAGGCCGGGGCCACGCCGACGGCTGCAGCCAGCGATGCCCCTTCGGTGGCAAGCCAGGTGGAAAGCGCCTGCCGCTCGATCATCTTCGAGAATACCTCGCTGACCCACTGTCTTGCCGTGCCTTCCCGTCACCGGGTCGCCATGGTCCTCGGGCCGGACGGGCAAGGTCCGTTCCGCAGTCTCACCGCCTTCTCCGCGACCCGCGATCCTGCGACCGTGGCCTTCGCCATGAATGCCGGGATGTATGACGACGAAGGGCAGCCGATCGGCTATTTTGTCAGCGGTTCGGAGCGGCTGAAGACGCTGAACACCGCCGATGGTGAAGGCAACTTCCACATGAAGCCCAACGGCGTTTTCTTCGGCACGGGTGACAAGTGGGAAATCCGCACGACTGACGACTTCCTTGCCAACGTTGCCGATCGCCCTGAATTCGGCACCCAGTCGGGCCCGATGCTGGTCGTCGGCGGGAAGCTTCACCCCGAGATCACGCAGGACGGGCCTTCGCGCGCGATCCGGAACGGCGTCGGCGTGGATGATCGCGGCAGGGCGCATTTCGTCATCTCGAACGCGCCGATTTCGTTCGGCAAGCTAGCCCGCTTCTTCCGCGACGAATTGAGTGTGAAGAACGCGCTCTATCTCGACGGGAGCGTGTCGGGCCTGTGGAATCCCGCGACAGATCGCCTCGATACGGGCGCACCCATTGGTCCTATCGTGCTGGTGGAACGGAAGGTTGCAGACCATGAGTAACGAACGCCGCACCCTCTACCCCGAGATCGAACCCTACGAGACCGGGATGCTCGATGTCGGCGAAGGCCATTCGCTCTATTACGAACGGGTCGGAACGCGGGGTGCGAAGCCCGCCGTTTTCCTGCATGGCGGTCCGGGCGGCGGGATGAGCCCCGACCACCGTCGCCAATGGGATCCCGAGCTTTACGACGTGCTCCTCTTCGATCAGCGCGGCTGCGGCAAGTCGCTGCCCTTCGCCGAAATCGAGCACAACGACACCTGGCGCATCGTGGCCGATATCGAGCGACTGCGGGAAATGTGCGGCCACGACACATGGCAGGTCTTCGGTGGGAGCTGGGGCGCAACGCTCGCGCTCGCCTATGCCCAGACCCATCCCGAACGCACCAGCGAGATCGTCCTGCGCGGCGTCTTCCTCGCCCGCCAGAAGGAAAAGCACTGGCTCTACAGCTACGGCGCCAGCGAAATCATGGCCGAGCAGTGGGATGACTTCACCGGCCTCATCCCGGAGGCCGAGCGCGGCGACCTGGTGCAGGCCTATTACGACCGGCTGACCAGCGACGACGAGGCGACCCGCCTCGACGCAGCGCGGGAATGGTCGCTGTGGGAAGGCAATGTCGCAACCCTGTTGCCGGACGAAAAACTGCTCGACAGCTTTGCCGACCCGGCCAAGGCCGTGCCGTTCGCGCGCATCTGCGCCCGCTTCTTCCTCGAGGACTTCTTCCTCGAAGAGGCGCAGCTCATCAGGAACCTCGACCGGATCAAGTATATCCCCGGTATCATCGTGCAGGGCCGCCATGACATCTGCACCCCGCCGACCAGCGCGTGGGAGCTGAAGAAAGCCTGGCCCGAAGCCGAACTGTGGATCGTCCACGATGCCGGTCACAGCGCCGGCGAACCCGGCATCGTCGACGGTCTCGTTCGTGCGACAGACAAGCTCGCGGGCAAGCAGGCGTGACACAGCAAGTTGTTTTGCTTGCTTGAATTGAAGTCCCTGCCCCGCCATTGACGCCTGACATGACCGACAACCGGACCATCCTCGTCGTCGACAATTACGACAGCTTCACCTTCAACCTCGTCCATTACCTGATGGAGCTTGGGGCAAAGGTCGAAGTGGTGCGCAATGACGCTATCACCGCTGCCGAAGCCATCGAGCGCGATGCTGCCGGATACCTTATTTCGCCCGGCCCCTGCACGCCGTCGGAAGCTGGCATCAGCCTCGATCTGGTGCAGGCCTGTGCGGCAAGCGGCAAACCGCTGCTCGGCGTATGCCTCGGGCACCAGTCAATCGGCCAGCATTTCGGCGGCAAGGTCGTGCGCGGCGGGCTCATGCACGGCAAGACCAGCGCGGTGACGCACGACGGAAGCGGGCTGTTCAAGGGCCTGCCTTCGCCGTTTACTGCGACACGTTACCACTCTCTCGTCGTCGAGGAGATCCCGAACGTCCTCGTCGTGAACGCCGAAAGCGAGACGCCGGGTCTCGACGGCAGCAGCGTGATGGGTTTCCGACACCACGAACTGCCGATCCACGGGGTCCAGTTCCACCCGGAAAGCATCGCGACCGAACACGGGCACGCGTTGCTCGCCAATTTCCTAGAAATCTGCGGGATCGCCGCAAAGGTGCCGGCATGAAGCAATTGCCGACCGCAGACGTCCATCTGGACGCCGCCCAGGCGGAAGAAATCTTCGGCTGGATCCTCGACGGAGAGACGGGCGAGGATGAAATCGCCCGCTTCCTCGTCGACATGTCAGCGCGCAGCGAAACGTCCGAAGAAATCGCTGGAGCCGCTCGAGCGCTTCGTGCCCGGCTGATCCCGATCGACGCGCCCGAAGGAACGGTCGATTGCTGCGGTACCGGCGGAGACGGGCATCACACTCTGAACGTTTCGACCGCGGTGAGCCTGGTCGTTGCGGCAAGCGGGGTGCCTGTCGCCAAGCACGGCAACCGCGCCGCAAGCTCGAAATCCGGTGCAGCCGATACGCTCGAAGCGCTCGGGCTGGACATGGAGGCTGCGGGAAGAACCGCCGAGAAGACCCTGAATGAACTCGGAATTTGCTTCCTGTTCGCGAAGAACCATCACCCCGCAATGGGCCGAATCCAGCCCATCCGCCAGCGCCTCGGTGTACGGACCATCTTCAACCTCATGGGGCCGCTGTCGAATCCGGCGGGCGTCACCCGCCAACTGATCGGCATTGCACGGCCAGCCTATGTGCCCATCTATGCCAAGGCGAAGGCAATGCTCGGCACCGAACGCACTTTCATCGCCTCGGGCGACGAGGGTCTCGACGAACTGTCCCTTGCCGGCGGTAACGAGCTGGCGGACGTTCGCGGCAACGATTTCGAGATGCGACGCGTAACCGCGGTCCAGGCGAACCTGCCTTATGCGCCGGTGGAGGCGATCCGCGGCGGTGATCCGGCACACAACGCGAAGGCTCTGGAGGCCCTGCTGCTCGGCGCACCGGGGCCCTACCGCGATGCGGTCCTTTTCAATGCGGCCGCGACCTTCCTCGTGGCCGGGAAAAGCGACGACTGGACCGAAGCAGCCGAACTCGGGGCTGAAGCGATCGACAGCGGAAAAGCGCGCCAGCTGCTCCATGACTGGATCGGGATGGCGAAGTGAGCGGCACGAACAAACTCGACGAAATCTGCGCGACCAAGCGCGAGGAAGTAGCCCAGCGCAAGCGGTTGCATTCGCTCGATGTGCTGGATGCGATGGCAGCGGAGCAGAGCGCACCGCGAGGTTTCCATGCCGCTTTGCGCAAGGCGGAGGAAACGGGCTTCGGGCTGATTGCCGAAATCAAGAAGGCCTCTCCGTCCAAGGGACTGATCAGGGCCGATTTCGACCCTGCGGCCCATGCCCGCTCCTACCAGGCTGGCGGAGCGAGCTGCCTTTCGGTCCTGACCGACGCTCCATATTTCCAGGGCCACGAGGATTTCCTCGTCGCTGCACGTGCCGCTTGCGAGCTTCCCGTTCTGCGCAAGGATTTCATGGTCGATCCGTGGCAGGTGGCCGAAGCCCGCGCGATCGGCGCAGACGCCATTCTCATCATCGTCGCCGCTCTCGATGACAGCACGATGCACGAAATCGAAGACGCGGCGCTGGAGCGCGGCATGGACGTGCTGGTGGAGGTACACGACGAGGAGGAACTGGAGCGCTCCAAGGCGCTCAAATCACAGCTCGTCGGGATAAACAACCGGAACCTCAAGACCTTCGAGACCGATCTCGTCACGACCGAGCGACTTGCGCCGCTGGCAAAGGATGGTTCGCTGATCGTCGGGGAAAGCGGCATCTTCTCGCATGACGACTGCCTCCGCCTGTCCCGTTCGGGAGTGCGCAGCTTCCTCGTGGGCGAAAGCCTGATGCGGCAAGCGGATGTCGAGACGGCAACGAAGGCTCTGCTGCGCGGAACCGGCGCAGAGCCAGCGTGACGCCGTTGACGCATCTCGACGACAAGGGCGCTGCCCGCATGGTCGACATCTCCGCGAAGCCGACGACACGGCGCACGGCCACTGCAGAGGGCCGGATTACCATGAAACCGGAGGCGCTCGCCGCCATTGCGGACGGAAGCCTCGGCAAGGGAGATGCGCTCGCGACTGCAAGGATCGCCGGGATCATGGCGGCCAAGCGCACTGGCGAGCTCATCCCGCTCTGCCATCCGCTCGGACTCGAGACCGTCACGGTCGATTTCCACCTCGCCGATGACCATGTCGCGGTAACCGCCAAGGCGGGTCTCACCGGTAAGACCGGTGTGGAGATGGAAGCACTCACCGCCGCCAGCGTTGCCCTACTGACGCTCTACGACATGGCAAAAGCAGTCGACCGATCGATGGTCATCTCCGGTGTGCGCCTGGTCGAAAAGACCGGAGGCAAGTCCGGCGACTGGAAAGCCGAGGACTGAAACGGGAACGCCTGTTCCTCCATTTCGGCGCGAAAAACCGCAGACTTGCTTGACTCGCGAAAATTGGTTGCCTAATTGTTCCACATTCGTTCGCATGATGTGAACAGGAACGAGGGAGTGACCGATGCTGACCGCAAAGCAGCATGAATTGATCCGCTTCATCCAGCAGCGTCTCGGGGAAACCGGCATTTCGCCTTCTTTCGAAGAGATGAAGGAAGCGCTCGATTTGAAGAGCAAGTCTGGCGTCCACCGCCTGATTTCCGCGCTTGAAGAACGCGGCTTCATCCGCCGCCTGCCGAACCGCGCGAGGGCGCTCGAAGTGATCAAGCTTCCGGAAGATGCGGTCACTGCGCCTGCCGCCTCTAAGGCACCAGCCACGGCTGCGAACGCTGCAGTGGTTTCCGTGCACAAGGCAACACCCGTCGCTCCAGATCCGGCGAACGACGTCCTTCAGATCCCGCTCCATGGCCGTATTGCCGCAGGCGCACCGATCGAAGCCATCGAAGGCCAGTCGAGCATGCCGGTGCCGGCCGCCCTCCTCGGCCCAGGCGATCACTATGCGCTCGAAGTGTCTGGGGACTCGATGATCGAGGCTGGCATTTTCGACGGAGACTTCGCCCTTGTCCGCCGCACGGAAACGGCGCGGGATGGGGAAATCGTCGTTGCTCTCGTCGATAACGAGGAGGCAACGCTCAAGTACCTGCGGCGCGAAGGTGCCATGGTCCGGCTCGATCCGGCAAACGGCGCTTACGAACCTCAGGTCTACGAAGCCAACCGCGTGCAGGTTCAGGGAAAACTCGCAGGACTGCTGCGTCGTTACCACTGACAAGCAAGGTTCAAGGCAATGAGGGCGCCGGCGAAAGCTGGCGCCCTTCTTGTTTGGGGCTCTCGATCCCTGAACGCTGCCAGCCATGGCTTCCCTGGCCATCAGCCACGCCGGCTACACGCTCATCGTCGAGGTAGATCGCCGTGCCACCGTTGTCGCTCAGGTAACGACCGTCGACTTTGAGCCATCGGGGCTGGCAGCTGCGGGGTAACCACCGGTCTGCTATCACGATATCGCTCAGTTCGCATGCTGCGGCCAGTTGGCGCTCATCGATGCGCTGTCGGTTGAGCGCCACCAGGAGGACCCACTCACGCTCGCTACGGTTGACGACGAGGCTGCAGAAATCAGCGCTGCACCTCGCGTCCGGGTAGATTTGCACCGGAACCGGAGGGTTATCGCTGCCGGACAGCTCGATCAGGTTGGTTTGGGAATAGGAATGTGGAGAGCCGCGTAGCACGTGGAGCTGCCCGTTTCCGTCCACGATGCCGAAATCCGCGCCATCCCGCGTCACGAGGATGTCGGCTGCAGGCGTTACCGCTAGCGCAAACGCGCTCACGGCGGCCGGCAACAGACCCCACAGCCGCACCTTCCCCCGCCACAGGGCCAGCCACAAGGCACCGCCGACGAAGAGGGCGATCGTCCCCAAACCCATCTGCGGAACCAGCTTTACCGCTCCGGGCTGGGCAGAGGTGAAATGAGCGATCCACAACAAGAGATCGAGCGAGTTTCCTGCCAGCCACCATACCGGACCGCCCAGTCCCGCCAGATCGAGAAGCAGCGCCAGGGCAATGAGCGGCATCGACACGAAAGTGACCAGCGGGATGCCGACGACATTCGCAAAGGCACCGTAGAGCCCTGCCCGGTGAAAATGAAACAGCACGATGGGCGTAAGGGCTATTTCGATGACGACACCGGTGATGAACAGCATCGCCACCCGCCGTGCGTATTTCGACGCAAGCGCCTCTTCCCTCGGGCGGAGAAACTGCTGCACGGGGCCGGAGTTGTGCAGGGCAATGATCGCAAGCACCGCAGCAAAGCTCATCTGGAAGCTCGGGCCGATTACCGCTTCGGGCCAGAACAGCAGGACGCAGAACGCCGCAACCGCGACCATTCGCATTGACAGGGGCTCCCTCCCCAATGCCAGTGCCCCGAGAACCAGCACTGCGCCGATACAGCTCCTGACCGTGGGCACTTCAGCTCCCGTAAGCAGCGTATAGGCTATGCCTGCCCCCGCCCCGACCGTGGCGGCGCAAAGCGGCAAGCGCACACGCAAGGCGAGCCACGGCCACAAGGCGAGCAGCTTCAGCGCAAGGAAATAGGCCGCCGCAATCACGGCGCTCACGTGCAGCCCGCTGATGGACAGGAGGTGGGTCAGACCCGCATCGCGCATCGCTTCCTCGTCGGCCAAAGGGATTCCGCCCCTGTCACCGCTCGCGAAGGCCGCTGCGATGGAGCCTGCCGAACCGTCAACGCGGCTGCGGACATGCGCAGACAAACGCCTTTGCGCGCTTGCAAGCGTTCCTCCCTCTTTACTCGGGGCCTCCGTTAGGACCTCGATGTCTCCAGCAAGCGATCCGGTCGCAGCGTAACCCTTGAACCAAGCTGCCCGGGCAAAGTCATAGGCGCCGGGCAGGATGGGTGGCGATGGCGGCATAAGGCGCGCGGCGAGCCGCATCGTAGCGCCCTCTTTCAAGGCCTCATCATCCGACTTGATGGGCACGTTGATCCGAACCTTGATGGCGCGACCGGTCCCTTGTTCCCGTGTGGCGATGACAAGCCTCACCCGGTCTTCTGCAGGCTGCTCCTCACGCTCGAGGATCGTTCCGTCCAGCTTGGCAAAAACAGGTGCTGCAATCGGCTCGGTGCCGACCACTTCCGACCGGGCCCAGATAACACTTATTCCCAAGACGAATGAGACGGAGACGGCAACAAGAGCGGTCGAGATTGCCGGACGGCCGGTCATTCTCAGGCACGCCCATCCCAACCCTGCCAAAGCGCCAGCAAAGCCAAGGGCGACAAGCCAAGACGACATCGCGGGAAGTGCAAACCACCCACCGATTCCGCTGGCGAATGCCACCGTCAGCCATGGCATCCGGTCCTGTTTCGGACTGGCCAGAAACCGCTCCGCCTCGTCGGCCGTTCTGGACAAGAGAGAGCGTATGCGCCAAGGGCGCTGCACTGCAACATCGGCGCCACCCCCGGGTTCGCCAAACGGCACCAAAGGCGTCCCCTGCATCGCCATGCAAGTGTTTGAAAGGAAAGAAGAGCTAATGGCAAGCGAAACCGAAACGACCGCCGGCACTCAGCAGGTGGTGACCCGTTTCGCCCCCTCGCCCACCGGCTTTCTTCATATCGGCGGCGCCCGTACCGCGCTTTTCAACTGGCTCTACGCACGCCACCACGGCGGCAAGGTCCTGCTCCGCATCGAAGACACCGACCGCAAGCGGAGCACGCAGGAAGCCATCGACAAAATACTGGAAGGTCTCGACTGGCTCGGTCTCGATTTCGACGAGCCGCCGCTGTTCCAGTCCGACCGTGCAACGCGACATGCGGAAGTCGCCATGCAGCTTCTCGAAGCGGGCCACGCCTACAAGTGTTACGCCACGCCCGAAGAACTGGAGCAGATGCGCGCCCAGCAGCGCGCCAACAAGCAACCCATGCGTTACGACCGTCGCTGGCGTGACCGTGACGCGTCCGAAGCGCCCGCGGGCGCGCCTTTCGTGATCCGCCTTAAGGTCCCCACCAACGGCGAAACCACGATCTACGACGCCGTGCAGGGCAAGGTAACGGTCCAGAACGCCGAGATCGACGACTATATCCTCCTGCGCGCAGACGGCACTCCGACCTATATGCTCGCGGTCGTCGTCGACGATCACGACATGGGCGTGACGCATATCATCCGCGGCGATGACCACCTGAACAACGCTTTCCGCCAGCTGCCGATCATCCGCGCGATGAACGCCATCGAAGGCGGTTGGCCGGATCCCGTCTATGCACACGTTCCGCTGATCCACGGCTCGGACGGGGCGAAAATGTCCAAGCGCCACGGTGCCATCGGCGTCGAGGCCTATCGCGACGACGAAGGTGTCCTGCCGGAAGCGCTGTTCAATTACCTGCTGCGCCTTGGCTGGGGCCACGGCGACCGCGAGGAGATCACCCGCGACGAGGCAGTCGAGCTGTTCGACCTCGACGGCGTCGGCAAGAGCGCGTCCCGCTTCGACATCAAGAAACTGCTCAATCTCAATGCGCATTACATCCGCGAAGCCGATGATGCGCGGCTGGCGGCGCTGGTCGCCGAAGCCATAGGAAATAAGGCTGATGTCGCCCTGCTGACACAGGCAATGCCAGTCCTGAAACCTCGTGCAAAGACCACGCACGAACTCGTTGAAGGTGCAGCATTTCTCTTCGCCAAGAGGCCGCTTGAAATGACCGAAAAGGCTGCTGCCCTGCTCGACGATGAATCGCGCGAGCGGCTTGCCGGCCTCTCTGAGCGCCTAAAGGCGGAAAATAACTGGACAATCGAGGCTCTCGAAGCCACTACGAAATCGTATGCCGAGGAGCTCGAACTGGGTCTCGGCAAGCTCGCGCAGCCCATGCGTGCGGCACTGACGGGGACAACCACGTCACCCGGAATTTTCGATGTTCTGGTCCTGTTGGGCAAGGAGGAGTCTCTCGCGCGGATCGACGCGCAGGCCTCCCCGGCAGGTGCCAGGTAAAAGACTGACTGAGGAGACACGCGTGGCCGACAAACAGGCAACACTCGATCTGGGCGGACAGAGCCAGACCTTCCCCGTGCTTGAGGGCAGCGTCGGGCCGGACGTCATCGACATCCGCAAGCTTTACGGAACGACCGGCAAGTTCACTTACGATCCCGGTTACAAGTCGACGGCCAGCTGCGAAAGCGCCCTCACCTACATCGACGGCGAGGAAGGCGTTCTCCTTCACCGCGGCTATCCGATCGGCCAGCTGGCCGAACATTCCAGCTTCATGGAAGTGGCCTACCTGCTCCTGAACGGCGAACTGCCGAACCAGGAAGAACTCGCCGACTTCGACTACACGATCACGCGCCACACCATGGTCCACGACCAGTTGCGTCAATTCTACCAGGGTTTCCGCCGCGATGCGCACCCCATGGCGATCATGTGCGGCGTCGTCGGTGCCCTGTCGGCGTTCTATCACGACAGCACCGACATTTCCGATCCCGAGCACCGCAAGATCAGCTCGCACCGCCTGATCGCCAAGATGCCGACCATCGCGGCGATGGCGTACAAGTACTCGATCGGCCAGCCGTTCCTGCAGCCGAAGAACTCGCTGAGCTACACCGGCAACTTCCTGCGTATGACCTTCGGTGTTCCGGCCGAGGAATACGAGATCCATCCGGCCGTCGAACGCGCCATGGACCGGATCTTCATCCTGCACGCCGACCACGAACAGAACGCCTCGACCTCGACCGTGCGCCTCGCAGGTTCGTCGGGTGCCAATCCGTTCGCCTGCATCGCGGCCGGTATCGCCTGCCTCTGGGGCCCCGCGCATGGCGGCGCCAACGAAGCAGCGCTCAACATGCTGCAGGAAATCGGCACGCCCGATCGCATCAAGCACTATATCGAGCGTGCGAAGGACAAGAACGATCCGTTCCGCCTGATGGGCTTCGGCCACCGCGTCTACAAGAACTACGACCCGCGCGCGACGGTCATGCAGAAGACCGTGCGCGAGGTGTTCGAGGCGCTCAACGTCAAGGACCCGGTGTTCGAGACCGCCCTCCAGTTGGAAGAAATCGCTCTCAACGACGATTACTTCCGCGAGAAGAAGCTCTTCCCCAATGTGGACTTCTACTCGGGCATCATCCTCTCGGCGATCGGCTTCCCGACCACCATGTTCACCGCGCTCTTCGCGCTTGCCCGCACCGTGGGCTGGGTGGCGCAGTGGAACGAGATGATCTCCGATCCCGGCCAGGTCATCGGCCGCCCGCGCCAGCTCTACACTGGTCCAACGGAGCGGGATTACATCCCGATGGACAAGCGCTGAGCGCTACCATCACGAAATACGATCAGGGGCGCTTCGGCGCCCCTTTTCAATTCACTTGAAGTCGGGGCCGTCCGCCGGGCGACCTTGGCGCGGCGCATTACGCATCTCTTCCGCAGCCGGAACGGAGAGCGTGAAACGCGCACCAAGACCCGGTGCACTCTCTACCGTGAGATCGCCGTCCATTGCTCGTGCAATCCGCCGCGAAATATAGAGGCCGAGCCCGGAACCGCCATCACCGCTGCGCCCGAGCCGCTCGAACTTCTCGAAAATGCGAACCTGCTGGTCCTCGTCGAGTCCATGTCCCTGGTCGGCCACGGTAATCATCGCGCGCGAGCCGATACGGTCGAGCCTGATCCAGACCTGGCTGTCCTCGGGAGAATAGCGAATGGCGTTCCCCACGAGGTTGAGCATGATCTGCAGGACCCTACGAAACTCCGCGATCGCCAACTGGCTTTCACCCTCGGCGGGCGGAACAAGCGTAATCCCGCGTTCCCGAGCCCTGACACCAAGAATGCCACAAGCACGGCGGGCAACGTCGGCAAGTTCGATCCGGTCCGGCTCGGTGACGAAATCTTCCGATTCGACGACCTCAAGGTCGGACAAATCGTCGACCAGCGCGAGAAGATGCTGCCCTGCGCTGGCAATGTCGGCGGCGTACTGGCTGTATTCGTCCGCGATCGGTCCGGCGAGCTTGGTACGGATCGTCTCTGCATTTGCAATAATGCGATTGATCGGCTGGCGCAGGACCGGCGTAAGGTCGCGGCCGAGCGATGGCGTGTCGGGCGCCGCTTCGGCAGGGAGGTCCGCCAGCGGCGTTTCCGCACTCAGGTGGAGCACGAACCCTGCGGTTCCGGGCGTCGGCTGGCCGAGCGGCTCCAGGTGTGCCGTCCACAACCGCTTAGATCCCGCCACGCGGCAATGCGCTCCGTCAAGCAGACGCCAGTGCATCGGCTGTTCGTGCGAACTGCCCTCGATTTCAACGAGGTCGGTCCAGGGCTTGCCGAACGCAGCGGCAACCTTTGCCTGCAAGCCTGCGAGATCGGGTGCCTCGGTCTCAAGCGAAAGCAGGCGTTGGGCCGGATCGAGACGTGCGGTGCATTCCGCCAGGTGCCGGTTTATCTCGACCTTGCGGCGATCGGAATCGATGGGATTTTCTGGAGGTAGCGGCTCGGCCTGCCAACTCTCGACGATAATTTCGCAGCCGTCCTTGCCTCCGCCGACCGGGCGGATTTCCACCCAAGCCGTAATGTGGAACTCTTCGTCGACCGCTTCGAACTGGCGGGCAAGGCGAAGGCCAAAGCTGCGCGCTTTCCCGACCAGCATCAGCAGTTCGGGTATGGCGAGCGTGGTCCCCTTCCCGCCGCCGCAAGCCTTCTGCAGCGCATATAGTGGACCATCGGCCTCGATCAGTCGGTCCTCGGCGTCTGTGCGCCCTTGAGCGATATGCTTGGTCGAGACGGTCATGCACCGATCTCCGCTTGCACATCGGCGAGCATTCGGCGCGCTTCTGCTTCGCTGACAAGGTCGAGATCGGCAATCGGTGCCGCCTGTGGATGCAGCTTCAACAGCACCTCGTCGACCTTGCTCGCCGGCAGACCCGCTGCCCGAAGGCCCAGGGCGAGCCTCGGAACCTGGCGGTAATTGCTCGAAAGAATTGCCTCTGCCCTCGTTTGACCCGACCGGGCGGCAAGCGCCGTGAAGAACAGTCCGGCCCCTGCCCGGTCAGGCGCCAGCGCATCGAGCGCCTGGCCACCGATGCTGGCGATGAGACGGGCGAACAGGGCCAGGCGACTGGCGCTTTCATCGAAATTCGAGCGCATCTTTCCTTCGGCGCGGGTCAAAGCGTCAGAAACGCGCTCGCCGTTATAGGTCCGCCATGACACGAGTACCTCGTGAAAAAGGTCACCCGGCAATTCCGCAAGCGGGAGTTCCATACGTCTCTGCGCCTGCGCAAAACGCGCCTGCGCAGCAAGTGCGGACATGGCCGTGCTCACCACCGAGGGATCGTGGTGCGCAATGAAGTCCTGGAGAACTGGCGAGAGTACCGGGTCCAACCCACCTTTGGCTTCGAGACGTTCCGTCAACTGCCATTCGACCGCCAACGAATGGCAATGGGTCAAGATCGCTCCGCACTGCTGGAAATGCGCGGCAAGCGCTTCGCCGTGACGCTCCGCGAATGCCTCGCGGCCCGCCTGACCGGTCGCTTCAGCCTGCACGCGCAGGACCTGCCATGCGAGGTCGTTCAACATTCCGCGGAGGCGCGCGACGATCTCGTCGCTGAACAGCGAATGGTCCGGCGAAGACAGGAGATGGCCCAGTATCGGCTCGATGCGGTCGAGCGCCTGCTGCCCGCTCGCAAGAGCGGCACGCAATTCCCCTTGCGTGCCAGAATTCTTTCCGGGCCTGTCCTGCGCCATTGTCATACTCCCGCGCGTAGCAGCCGTGTGGTTAATTCGAAGTTAGGGCTGGCGAAAGGGAGCAAGAAAACGGGAAACCAGTACCAGCAAGGCAATGAATGCGCCGACCTCTGCCGCTACCCCGAAGAATGCAGCCCCGCACAGGATCGTGCCGAGCAGGATCCGATCGGCGTAGGTCCGCCGCCAATTCTCGTTCCCGTGCCATTCGCCAAGTCGCAGCAACCCGACAAGCATCGCGGGTACGAACAGGCGCACCCAATCCGATTCCTGTGACGATGCCACATACATCAGAAAAATTATAATTGGATCAGATAGATGCTGGAGGAGCCTCACAAATGATCCCCGTTTCGCGCCGGCATCGCCTCTGCTCGCGATCCGCTCTATGACGAGAGCGACCCTCGCGAAAAAGGCGGAAATGGCCAGGAACCCGAAGCCGAGGACCGGCAGTTCCAGCCAGCCCGCAATTCCCGCAGATGCCGCAAACACGCCGGAAACTATCGCCGGAGCAGCTTCGCTTTTCCGCCCGACGATGTCGCGGGCAAGGCGCGTTCCCGCTCGTTCGGCCACGGCAATACCAGGAGCGGTAAACGGTATTTTCTCCCGCTGGGCCTCGATCCACCGTGTTTCGCGGGCCTTCAATTCTTCCGGCGTGGCGTCGATCGTCCAGTCACCATCGTCGAGCAACCGCCGTTCGGCAGGAACGAGCTGCGTACCGGTCTGCAAAGCCAGTCGCATGAGCGAGGAAGGCACGTCGATATCGGGCGGCAGTTCGGTCAGCCGCTCGACCAGACTACCGCGTGTCAAAACGACGCCGGTCCAGGCAAACTCCGGATCGATCCGTTCAAAGCCGAGCGGTACCGCCACATCAGCCGGAAATGCGACCACTGCGGGCTTTGCCAGCAAGCGTTCTACCGCTGCGGGCTCTGGCAAGACGCCCGAAGCGATGACGAGCAATTCGTCACTCGCAGTGACCAGTCCTGACAGCTTGGCAGGCTCGCGCACGGCAATGAAGCGCGCGCCCGCCTTTTCGGCTCTATGCTGCAGTTCGATGACCTCACGCCCAATGCCGTCGGCGAGGCAGGCGACTGCCTCGCAACCCAGCGACAATGCCAGGTCCAGCTGCCTTTCGACCACCCGCGCGCCTGCAAAAGGCAGGAAGGCCGGCCTCGTTCTCCCGGGAGCGGGATCCCGATCGAGAATGGACAGCAGGGCAATACGCACGGGGGCAGACAACTCCGAGAAGCCAGGGACGCCACCTTAGGCAGCATGGTGCCCGCTGCAAAGGAGCAGCTTCGGCTCCGGTCCCCTATTCCCCGAATTCTTGGGAAAACGTCTCGATATCGCGCACCACGGTGGGCTCGCCCGGAGCAGCCTGCAGCGCGTTTTCGGCCAGTTCGATCAGCTCGCCTGAATTGAAGCTGGCAGCCAGACCACGGAGCCGCTCGGCTGCCTGGTACCAGTTTGCATCACAGCGCGCCCTCTTGAGCAGGTCGAGCCGTTGCTCGAGACTGTCCTTGAAAGCCGCGCGCAATTCCGCCGCGAGCTGGGGATCCTCGCCCGCAGCACTCGCTAAGGCACTGTCGAAACTGGCAGAATGATAGGCCATGGCTCGGCTTAATAGCGGCCCGAGGGTTAAATAGGCTTTAAGGATGGCCCAAACGTGGTAGCTTCCCCTCATGAGGAAGCGATCGCACATCACCGTCGTCGAAGGCGAAACCGAAAACGTCCAGCATGCGGAGCCGGAAACGCTCGAATTGCAGGACGAAGTGGTCGAATTCGAGGAATGGTACGATGACGAACCCGTAGCGATGTCTCGCCGTGGCTGGATTGTGCCGGCCATCGCGGCGGTTGCCACAACCGCTTGGACGGCGTTCTTCGGCTACGCCCATCGCGCAGAAATTCTTGCCGGCGGCACGATCCAGCAGTGGAGCGGCTGGATTTCCGCCTGGACTGTGCCGGTACTCCTGATCGTTTCGCTATGGGTCCTGTCGCGCCGCAACTCGACGGTGGAGGCGCGCAAGTTCGGCGAAGTCTCCCGCTCGCTGGCAGAAGAATCCGCTCGCCTCGAGGCGAGGCTCGCTGTCGTGAACCGCGAGCTCAGCCTTGCTCGCGAATTCCTTGGCAGCCAGTCGCGCGAACTCGAATTCCTCGGCCGCTCGGCGAGCGAGCGCCTGTCCGAGCATGCGGACAAGCTGCAGGGCCTCGTGCTCGATAACGGGCACCAGGTCGACCAGATCGCCACCGTCAGCGCCACCGCGCTCGAGAACATGACGCGCCTGCGCGACAATCTGCCCGTCATCGCCAATTCCGCGAAAGACGTCTCCAACCAGATCGGCGGCGCTGGCCGAAGTGCGCAGGAACAACTCGACAAGCTGGTTTCCGGCTTCGAGCGTCTCAACGAATTCGGCGCTGCGAGCGAACGCCAAGTGAAATCGCTCCAGACCCGCGTCGACGAGGCTCTTGAAGCCTTTACCGCCCAGGCGTCCGACCTCGAACGCATCGGGGAGGAACGCTTCGCAGCCCTGCGCGAAACCAGCGAAGAAGCACGCACAGAACTCGACGCGCGCGAAATCGAGGCGCTGGCTGCAATCCGCGCACGCTCTGAAGCGCTGCGCAGCGAACTTGCAGAGGCACAGCAAACGGCTAGTGCCGAAGAAGAGCTCGCTCTCGCCGCGATGCGCGACCGGTTCACAGGGCTGCGTGTCGAGGCAGCCCAGCTTGCGGGCTCAATCCGCAAGGGTGAGGAGCACGCTCTCGAGGCATGGACCGGACAGGTTGAAGGCCTGAGGCAACGCCTCACCGATGCGATCTCGGAAATCGAGCGCATGGATGCGGCCGTCATCCAGGCCGCAACAGAACGCGTACAGGTCCTCTACGAGCGGGCCGAGACCATCAATGCCAAGATCGACGCGCATGGCACTTCGCTCGACAATGCCACCAGCGAACGACTTGCTGCGCTGCGCGGTGCACAGGATGACATTGCGCGCGATCTCGAACTGAAGCTGGCGGCAATCGACGAAGCCGTCGAAGCGCGTCGCGCAGCCCACCGTTCGCAGCTGGAAAGGCTGACCGAAGAAAGTGAGGCGCTGGCCGAGAAGGTCGCCGCGCTCGGCTCCACCTTCGACACCGTGCGCGAGCAGGGTCGCGAGGCCGGCGAGGATCTCGACCAGGCCGTGACAAAGCTTTCGGACAAGCTTTCCGGCAGCCGCGAAGCGCTGGACGGAACCGATACTGCGGTTGCCCGACTGACCGATGCCAGCGTCCGCCTGCTCGAACTGATCCAGGCCAGCGCGCGCCACAGCCGCGAAGACCTGCCCGTGGCGATGAAGGCGTCCGAAGACCGGCTCGAACATATCGAGCAGCGCACTGCAGACATCCGCTCGCTGCTCGATCAGGCCCGGGCTTCCGGGGACCAGCTCACGCAAGGCATGGAAGAGATCGAACGCCGGACGCGCGAAGCCATCGACAGCTTCGAGAATTTCCAGTCGGGCTTCGGCGAAACTGCCGCAGCGCAAGTCGACAGTGTCGAGCGCTTGCGTGCCGGCATCGCGGCATTGCGGGACGAAAGCGCGCAGCTCGCCGAGCGCGTGCAGAGCGAACTCAGCGCATCGATCACAGAACTCGAGGACAGGGCCCGCACTGCTCTCGAAGCCGTAGAAACCGAAGACGCCGAGCGGATTGCCCGCTTGGCCAAGTCCGTTGGCGAACGTAGCAGCGAAGCGATCGACAAGGCGCTGGCGGAGCATACTGACGAGGCTCTCGCCCGTCTCGACGAGGCCCGCCAACGTTCCACCGAAGCGGCGCGTTCATCCGCCAAGGAACTGCGGGACCAACTCGCGCGCCTCAACGAGCTTACCGTCAATCTCGAAGCACGCATCGCTCATGCGCGAGACAAGATCACCGACAGCGTGGACGGCGACTTCGCCCGCCGCGTGGCTCTCATTACCGAAAGCCTGAACTCCAATTCCATCGATATCGCCAAGGCTCTTTCGACGGACGTCACCGACACCGCCTGGGCCAGCTACCTGCGCGGCGATCGCGGCATCTTCACGCGCCGCGCGGTCAAGCTGATCGACAATGGCCAAGCCCGCGAGATTGCTGAGCTCTACGACGAGGATACGGATTTCCGCGAACACGTGAACCGGTACATCCACGACTTCGAGGCGATGCTGAGAAACCTGCTGTCCACCCGAGACGGCAATGCGCTGAGCGTCACCCTGCTGTCGAGCGACATGGGCAAGCTCTACGTGGTGATGGCCCAGGCATTGGAGCGCCTCCGCCAGTAGGCTCTACTGGACGGTTGGCCCCCAGAAGATCAGGTCTTCTGCCTCGATCCAGCCATAGGCGTAGTTCAGCACGTAAAGCGTGGTCAGCAGAGCCGACAGAATCGTTGCGCGCATGGCGATCCGTCCGGGACGGAAATTGACCGGGGCGCTTTCCGCCTGCCCGGGTATCGTCTCCGCACCGGTTTCATCGGCGGTGCGAACCCCGAAGGGAAGCAGGACGAAGGCGCTTACCACCCAGAACAGGACATAGATCGCGACGATCGAAGTCCACTGCATCGGCAATTCCATTGTCGTCACTCACCCTCTTCCGGAAGGAGCACGCGCACCTGCGGCCGCTTGCCGGACCAGCGCTGTGCCGCGCGCCGTGCAGCAAGGCGCGCAGCCTCGTGCACAGCCTCGCGGTCTGAACGGTCCCTTCCCTTCAGCTTGGCAAGGGCACCGCGCACGTCCTCCTTCGCCTCGTCAACGAAATCGCCGTAATCCTCGTCCAGCGGAAGCCCGACGCTGTCGATCTGGACCGACAGGTTGCGGTCCAGCGCCACGATCATCACGCCTTCGTGCATGATGCGCCGGCGCATGACCATCGCTTCGCCATCTGCAGGTGCGATGATGTCGCCATCGAGCACGAGCCGCCCCGACCTGACCTGCGCGATCACGCCCGGCGCACCAGGTGCCAGGCGCACAATGTCGCCGTTCTGCTGGAAGACCGCTGCAGGTATGCCGTTTGCACGCCCGAGCCTTGCCTGTTCCTGCATGTGCCGCATCTCGCCATGAACGGGCACCAGCACTTCTGGTCGAAGCCAACCGTAGAGCGCCTCGAGCTCGGGGCGCCCCGGATGGCCGGACACGTGGATCATGCTCTGGCGGTCGGTAACCATCGTCACGCCCTTCAACGCAAGCCGGTTCTGGACAGCGCCGATGGACAACTCGTTGCCCGGGATCTGGCGACTGGAGAACAGCACTACGTCGCCAGACACAAGCTGAAGGGGGTGATTGTCTTCAGAAATCCGGGACAATGCCGCCCGCGGCTCGCCCTGCCCGCCCGTTGCGAGGATCAGCAGTTCCCCACGCGGCAAGCTCATCGCAGTGTCGAAATCGACAGGCTCGGGGAAATCGGTGAGATATCCGTTTTCCTGTGCCACCTCGATAATCCGGTCGAGCGAACGACCTGCGACGCATAGCTGCCGTCCGGTTTCGCGAGCCACCTCGCCCAGCGTTTGGAGACGGGCGACATTGCTGGCGAAGGTCGTGACCAGCACGCGCTTCCCGGGGTGACGCTGAACCTCTTCGAGAAGGCCCTTGTAGACCGCACCTTCCGAACCGCTCGGTGCGGGATTGAAAACGTTGGTGCTGTCGCAGACGAGCGCGAGGATACCGTCGTCGCCCATCTGGGTCAGTTCCTCGTCTGTCGCGGGCTCGCCGATGATGGGATCTTCGTCGAGCTTCCAGTCACCTGTATGGAAAATGCGGCCATGCGGGGTATCGATCAGCAGGGCATTGCCTTCAGCGATCGAGTGCGCGAGCGGGATATAGGTCACCTCGAACGGGCCGACTCCGAAACTCCCGTGGTCGTCGGGAATGGTGTGCAGTTCCACTTCGCCCAGCACGCCTGCCTCTTCCAGCTTGCGCCGGACCAGTTCCATCGTGAACGGAGTGGCATAGATCGGCACCCCGAGATCAGCGGCGAAGTACGGGACCGCGCCGATGTGATCCTCATGCGCATGGGTCAGCACGATGGCATCGAGCTGGTCGACACGTTCCTCGATGAATTCGAGGTCTGCGAATACCAGGTCTACGCCGGGATACTCGCCTCCAGAGAACGTCATGCCGAGATCGACCATCAACCAGCGGCCCTGACAGCCGTACAGGTTGACGTTCATGCCAATTTCGCCCGACCCGCCTAGGGCCAGGAACAGCAGTTCGTCTTCGGGGGTGAAATCTTTCTTCAAGCGGAAGCCCTTTCGGCCAGGATGGCCAGACCGGTCAGTGTGAGATCGCTGTCGACCGCATCGAACAGGTCGGTAATTTCGTCGAACAGGAGTGCGAGACCGCCCGTGGCGACAACTTTGGCCGGACGGCCGATCTCGCTTTTCATGCGTGAGACCAGCCCTTCGATCAGCGCCACGTACCCCCAGAATACGCCGATCAGCATCTGGTCTTCGGTGTTGCGGCCAATCACGCTGTCATTGTCCGGCTTGCGGATGGCGATACGCGGAAGCTTGGCCGTGTTGCCGACCAGCGCGTCGAGCGACAGGTTGATACCGGGCGCAATGATCCCGCCCTTGTAGGCACCAGTGAAATCGACCGCGTCGATCGTGGTCGCAGTTCCGAAATCGATGACGATGAGATCGCCTTCGTATTTCTCGTGTGCGGCAATGGTGTTCAGCGCGCGGTCCGCACCCAGACTGCGCGGCTCGTCCACATCGATCGTGATGCCCCACTGCGCCTCGTCCTGACCTGCAATGAGCGGTTCGAGCCCGAAGTATTTCTGCGCCAGGACCGTGAGGTTGTGGATCGAACGCGGTACAACCGAGCCGATAATGATGCGCGTGATATCCTCGCGCTTGTAGCCTTCGAGCTCGAGCAGGCGCAGGAGCCACACGGCATATTCGTCGCCGGTGCGCCGGGGATCGGTCGCAATGCGCCAACGCGCCTTGATCGCGCGGCCATCGAACAGGGCGAACACCACATTGGAATTTCCGACATCGGCTGCCAGCAGCATGGTCTAACCCTCCTCTCTCGCGAGCATTACGTCACCTGCATGAATGGTGCGAATTCGCCCTTCGGGCAAGCGCAGCATCAACGCGCCGTCTTCGGTCAATCCTGCGAAAGCTCCTTCGATCGCCTCCTCGCCGGGAGGATGGACCTTAAGGGGCGTCCCGACCGGATGGGCCGCTGCCATCCAGCGGCGCGTGAGTGGCCCAAGGCCGAAAGTGCGCCAGCGGTCGAGCTCCACCGCGAACCGGTCCGCGAGCATCTTCGCGAAATGGTCCCGGTTAGGAGCGGGTGCGACCATCGAGATCGATGTCGTCCGGCGATCGGGCAGGTCGGGCGCAGCGGCAAGATTGACCCCTACTCCGACGACCACCGCATCGCCCTCGCGTTCGAGCAGTATGCCCGACAGCTTGGCCCCGCCCAGCATCAGGTCGTTCGGCCATTTCAGCGCAAGGTCTGCAGGGGTCGGCAAATATGGCAGGACGGCCTCGTAAACCGCCAGCGCGACGCAAAACGCCAGGCTTGCCGCAGGAGGATCCTGCGCAAGGCATCGGACCACGGTCGAGCCCATGAAGTTGCCGCTGCCGTCGAACCAGCTTCGCCCCTGCCTGCCACGACCGGAAATTTGCCGGTCAGCTACGAGCCAATTTCCTTCCCCCACGCGATCGCCATCGCGGAGGCGCGAAATCAGATCGGCATTGGTAGAGCCGGTTTCGGCCAGAAGCTCGATCAAGCGAACTGGAACAGTGCCTGCGCTGCTGCGGCAGCGATGTCACCCAGCCAGGGCGTCAGGAAATAACCCAGCGGCGAAATCACCAGCACACTCAGGCCAAGCACCACCCAGTGGGAGGTGGGGGCCTTGGCGGGAGCAGCACCCTTCGGTTCGTCGAAGAACATAACCTTGATGAACTTGATGTAATAGAAGGCGCCGATAACGCTGGCCGCGATACCGATTGCCGCAAGCTGGATCATGTCGGCCTGTACCGCAGCCTGGAAGACCACGAACTTGCCCCAGAAGCCGAACAGCGGGGGAATACCCGCAAGGCTGAACATCAGTGCCAGCAGGCACCACGCGAGCGCCGGGCTGGTGGTCGATAGGCCCGAGATGTCGTCGAAGGTCGACAGGGCATTGCCTTGTTCGTCGCGCAGCATGAGCAGCGCCACGAAGCTGCCGATCGTCATGAAGACGTAGATGGCGAGGTAGACCATGACGCCCGCCACGCCTTCCGGCGTCGCTGCGGCAAGGCCGATCAGGATGAAGCCGACGTTGTTGATCGACGAATAGGCCAGCAATCGCTTCAGGTTCTGCTGGCCGATGGCGCCGAGGGCGCCGACCACGATCGATGCGAGAGCCGCGAAAATGACGATCTGCTGCCACGCTGCAACCTCGCCGCCGAACGGCACGATCGCCATGCGCACGAGCATCGAGACGGCAGCAACCTTGGGGGCGCTTGCAAAGAAGGCGGTAACCGGGGTCGGCGCGCCTTCGTACACGTCGGGCGTCCACATGTGGAACGGGACAGCGGCGATCTTGAAGGCGAAACCGGCAAGCACGAACACCACGCCGAACAACGCGCCGGTCGAGAAATTGCCATCGAACGCGATGCGGATCGCTTCGTAGCCGGTTGCTCCGGTAAATCCGTAGACGAGGCTGATGCCGTAGAGGATGATGCCCGAGGCAAGTCCGCCGAGGATGAAGTACTTGAGACCCGCTTCGCTCGACCGGTCGTCGCGGCGCGCAAAGCTTGCGAGCACGTATGACGAAAGGCTGGACATCTCGAGACCGACATACAGTGTCAGGAGGTCGGTTGCCGACACCATCATGCTCATGCCGACTGCGTTGAACAGCAGCAGGACCGGATACTCGCCGCGGTAGTCGCCGCGTTCGCCGAAATAATGCGGTGCGACCATCAGGCACGCGATGGTGGCGATGAAGATCAGCACCTTGGCAAAGAGCGAAAAAGCATCGACGCGGAACAGGCCATCGAAGGCCGTTGCGCCCACACCGCCGTCGAACAGCGACACTGAGAATACCAGCGCGCCGACCAGAGCCGCCACGGCTGCGATTGTGATGCCGCGGGCAGCGTCACGGCTGGTCCATGCAGTGACCAGGAGCAGGATCAGGCCCGCAACGGAAAGGCCGATTTCGGCGCCGGTGAGATAGAGGGAAGTAGCGTAGGACATCAGTGCTCTCCCTCGAATCCGTGCTCGCCGGCAATGAAGTTCGCGTTATGCTCCTTCGGAGTGCCAACTTTCAGTGCGCTGTCATATTGCGGAGTGACACTGGCGAGCCGCGCCTCAAGGGCTGCGATGTCCTGCCGCATGGGGGCAAGGAAGCTTTCCGGGTAGACACCCATCCACAGCACGGCTGCGGCGATCGGGGCAAGCATGGCCCATTCGCGTGCGTTGAGGTCGGGCATGCGGGCGGCGTCGGCATTGACCTGTTCGCCGAATGCAACGCGGCGGTAGAGATAGAGCATGTAGGCAGCGCCCAGGATGATACCGGTAGTGCAAACCAGCGTCACGAAGGTCGAGACCTTGTAGATGCCGGCAAGCGCGAGGAACTCGCCGACGAAGTTGCTGGTACCCGGCAGGCCGATGGAGGCCATGGTGAACAGGAGAAAGAACAGCGCATACTTCGGCATGTTGATCGACAGGCCGCCGTACCGCGCGATTTCCCGGGTGTGCAGGCGGTCGTAGATCACGCCGACGCACAGGAACAATGCCCCCGAGACGAGGCCGTGGCCGAGCATGACCATCATGGCGCCTTCGATACCTTGCACGTTGAAGGCGAACAGGCCGACTGTCACGATCGCCATGTGGGCGACCGAGGAATAGGCGATGAGCTTCTTCATGTCGGACTGCACCAGCGCGACGAGCGATGTGTAGATCACCGCGACCATCGACAGGGCGAAGACCAGCCAGGCTAGATCCGCGCTCGCGTCGGGGAACATGGGCAGGCTGAAGCGGATGAAGCCGTAACCGCCCAGCTTCAGCAGGACGCCGGCAAGGATCACCGAACCCGCGGTAGGTGCCTGAACGTGCGCGTCGGGTAGCCAGGTATGCACGGGCCACATCGGCATCTTCACGGCGAAGCTGGCGAAGAATGCAAGCCACAGCCAGAACTGCGCGCCGACCGGGAAGTCGTACTGCATCAGCGTCGGGATGTCGGTCGTGCCAGCCTCGTTCACCATCCAGAACATCGCGATCAGCATCAGGACCGAGCCAAGCAGCGTGTAGAGGAAGAACTTATACGAGGCGTAGATGCGGTTATCGCCGCCCCAGACGCCGATGATCAGGTACATCGGAATGAGGCCGGCTTCGAAGAAAATGTAGAACAGGAACAGGTCCTGCGCGGCGAAGACGCCGATCATCAGCACTTCCATCAGCAGGAAGGCGGCCATGTATTCGCCGACGCGCTTGGTGATCGAATCCCAGCTGGCGAGGATACAGATCGGCATCAGGAACACGCTGAGCATGATCAGCATCAGGGCAATACCGTCGATGCCCAGCGCATAGCTGAACACCGCAAACAGCTCTGCGCGTTCGGTGAACTGCCACTGTGCCCCGCCGATATCGTAGTTGATCCAGAGCAGGATGCCGAGCGCCAGATTGAACAGCGTCGCGAACAGCGCGACCATCCGGGCGCTGCCGGCATTCAGGAACAGGCAGGCGATCGCACCGACCAGCGGCACGGCGAGCATGAGCGAGAGGATGGGGAACTCCATCAGAACAGCACCCAGGTGACGGCGGCGACAAGCCCGAGGAGCATCACCAGCGCATAGCTATAGAGATATCCGGTCTGGAACTTCTTCGCTCCGACAGCGCCCTTCTCGACTACCCAGGCCACGCCATTGGGGCCGAAACGGTCGATCGTGCCGATGTCGCCGAGTTTCCAGAACTGGCGGCCCAGCCAGAAGGCGGGGACGACGAAAAGATAGTGGTAGAGCTCGTCGAAGTACCACTTGTTGTAGAGGAACCGGTAGATCGGGCCGAGCTGCTCGGCAGCCTTGCCGGGGATCGAGGTGTCCTTGATGTAGGCGAACCATGCCACGGTAAGGCCGATCAGCATGACTATCAACGCTGCGTACTTCACCGCGTAGGGCACTGCATGCATCGCGTGGATCAGGGCTTCGTTGTAGAAGATCGAGCCGCCCCAGAATTCCGCGCTGTCGAGGAAAGCAGGCGCAAAGACCTGGCCGGCCGCAATCGCGCCGATCGACAGGATGCCGAGCGGCACCAGCATCGACAGCGGGCTTTCATGCGGGTGATAGCCACCGGTGGTGTCCTCGCCCGCCTGTTCCGGTGTCTTGTGGACGGTGTGCTGGATATGCTCGCTCTCGATCCAGCGCGGCTTGCCCCAGAAGGTGAGGAACATCAGGCGCCAGCTGTAGAAGCTGGTGAGCAGCGCGGCGAACACACCCATCCAGAACGCGAAGTTACCGAGTTCGGTGCCGCGCGCGAAGGCGACTTCGATGATCGCGTCCTTCGACCAGAAGCCGGCGAAACCGACGCCAAGGTGGTAGATACCGAGGCCCGTAATGGCCAGCGTGCCCATCATCATCGCCCAGAAGGTCAGCGGGATGTGCTTACGCAAGCCGCCGTAATAGCGCATGTCCTGTTCGTGGTGCATCGCGTGGATGACCGAACCTGCACCAAGGAACAGCAGCGCCTTGAAAAAGGCGTGCGTGAACAGGTGGAACATGGCCGCGCCATAGGCACCGACGCCGGCAGCAAAGAACATGTAGCCGAGCTGCGAACAGGTCGAATAGGCGATGACGCGCTTGATGTCCCACTGGGTCGTGCCGACGGTCGCGGCAAAGATACAGGTGGCAGCGCCGACGAAGGTGACCATGGCAAGCGCGATGGGCGCAGTCTCGAACATGGGCGAGAGGCGGCAGACCATGAACACGCCCGCAGTCACCATGGTCGCGGCATGGATAAGCGCCGACACCGGGGTCGGGCCTTCCATCGCGTCCGGAAGCCAGGTGTGCAGGCCGAGCTGCGCCGACTTGCCCATCGCGCCGATGAACAGGAGGATACATAGCACGTCCATCGTGTGAACGCGCATGCCGAGGAAACCGATGGTCGCCCCGCTCATGCCGGGAGCGGCCTCGAGGATCTCGGGGATCGAGACGGTGCCGAACACCCAAAATGTGCCGAAGATGCCGAGCATGAAACCAAGGTCGCCGACACGGTTGACCACGAATGCCTTGATCGCGGCAGCATTGGCGCTGGGCTTCTTGAACCAGAAGCCGATCAGCAGGTAGCTGGCAAGGCCCACCCCTTCCCAACCGAAGAACATCTGAACGAGGTTGTCGGCGGTCACCAGCATCAGCATGGCGAAGGTGAAGAGCGACAGGTAGGCGAAGAACCGCGGCTGGTCCGGGTCTTCCTCCATATAGCCCCAGCTATAGAGGTGAACGAGCGCAGAGACGGTCGTGATGACCACCAGCATGACTGCAGTCAGCGTATCGACCCGCAGCGCCCAGTCGAAGCTGAGCGCGCCGGACTGGACCCAGGTCAGGACCGGGACCACGGTTGCCTCGGCGTTGCCGGTCCAGAAGCTGATGAAGATCGGCCAGCTGAGCAGGCAGGAAATGAACAGGCCGCCGGTCGTGACGCTCTTGGCGAAAACGCTCGGCGCGCTCTTGTTGACAAGGCCCGCGACGATCGAGGCGAGCAGCGGCAGGAAGACGATGGCGAGAATGGAGGTCTGCACTGGTGCTTATCCCTTCATCCGGTTCGCATCGTCGACCGCAATGGTGCCGCGTGCACGGAAGTAGATCATGAGAATGGCGAGGCCGATGGCCGCTTCGGCAGCGGCAACGGTCAGGACGAACATCGCGAAGACCTGTCCGACCAGATCGCCGAGGAAGGCGCTGAAGGCGACGAGGTTGATGTTCACCGCAAGGAGGATAAGTTCGATCGCCATCAGGATGACGATGATGTTCTTCCGGTTGAGGAAGATGCCGAGCACGCCGAGCACGAACAGGATCGCGCTGACGATGACATAGTGTTCGATGGCGATCACAGTTCGATCCCCTTGCCCACTTCGGGTTGTTTCATGACGGTCGCTTCGTCGGGACGGCGGCGGACCTGCTTGCCGATATCCTGCTGGCCGCGCTTCGACTTGGACGGGCGGTGCGTCAGCACGATCGCGCCGATCATGGCGACCAGCAGCACGATGCCTGCCGCCTCGAAAAGGAAGATGTAGCGTGTGTAAAGCAGCGCCCCGATGGCCGCAGTGTTGCTTTCTGCCATCGCCGGTGCATCTGCGGCGGCAGGCGTGCCAAGCTCGATCGCACCGACATTGTAAGCACCGATGCCGAGCACGAGTTCTGCGAGCAGCACCAGCGCCACCACGATGCCGAGCGGGAAGTTCTTGATGAACCCTGCGCGCATCGCCGCGACGTCGATGTCGAGCATCATGACGACGAACAGGAACAGCACGGCGACTGCACCGACGTAGACGATGACCAGCAGCATCGCGATGAATTCCGCACCGACGAGAACCATCAGGCCGGCGGCATTGAAGAATGCCAGGATGAGCCACAGGACCGAATGCACCGGATTGCGCGCCGTGATGACCATCACGGCGGAAGCAATCACAATGATCGCGAACATGTAAAAGGCGAAAGTCTGGATCATGATGCCCCGGATTCGGTTGCGGCGCGGTTAGCGATAGGGTGCGTCGGCTTCAAGGTTCGCGGCAATTGCCCGCTCCCACTTGTCACCATTGGCGAGCAGCTTGGCCTTGTCATAAAGCAGCTCCTCGCGGGTTTCGGTTGCGTATTCGAAGTTCGGACCTTCGACGATGGCATCGACCGGACAAGCTTCCTGGCAGAAACCGCAGTAGATGCACTTCGTCATGTCGATGTCGTAGCGCGTCGTACGACGGCTGCCGTCTTCGCGCGGTTCGGCCTCGATCGTGATGGCCTGCGCCGGGCAGACCGCCTCGCACAGCTTGCAGGCGATGCAGCGCTCCTCCCCGTTGGGATAGCGACGCAGGGCATGCTCGCCGCGAAAACGCGGGCTCAGCGGGTTCTTCTCGAACGGGTAGTTGATCGTCACCTTCGGCTTGAAGAAGTACTTCAGCGTGAGGGCGTGCGCCTTCACGAACTCCCACAGGGTGAACGACTTGATGAGGTGGGCGACGCTCATGCGGCGGCTCCGAAGTGGCCGGTTGCCATGAGGTAACCGGAGATTACGACGACGAACAGCAGGCTGATCGGCAGGAAGACCTTCCAGCCCAGGCGCATCAGCTGGTCGTAGCGGTAACGCGGTACGGTCGCCATGACCCAGCTGAACATGAAGAAGAAGAAGAACGTCTTCAGCAGGATCCACACGATGCCGGGCACCATGTAGAGCGGCTCCCAGTCGATCGGCGGCAGCCAGCCACCGAAGAACAGGATGGCGTTGAGCATGCACATCAGCAGGATGTTCGCATATTCACCCAGCCAGAAGAGCGCGAAGCTCATCGAGCTGTATTCGGTCTGGTATCCGGCCACCAGCTCGCTCTCCGCCTCGGTAAGGTCGAAGGGAACGCGTTGCGTCTCGGCAAGGCTTGAGATGAAGAACAGCACCCACATCGGGAAGAGCAGCGGATGCACGACATAGGCGTTGATAAACCCTAGGCCGAAGCCTTCCTGCGCGCGCACGATATCGTTGAGGTTGAAAGTGCCGGCAAACAGCACGACGCAGACCAGGATGAAGCCGATCGAGACTTCATAGCTGATCATCTGTGCCGAAGCGCGCATGGCCGAGAAGAACGGGTACTTCGAGTTCGAGGCCCATCCTGCCATGATGATGCCGTAGACCGACAGAGAGCTGATCGCGAGGATGTAGAGCAGGCCGACATTGATGTCCGCCAGCACGGCTTCCGCGCTGAACGGGATAACCGCCCAGGCCGCCAGCGCCACGGTGAAGGTGACGATCGGGGCGAGGATGAAGATGCCCTTGTTCGCCGCGCTCGGGATGACGGTTTCCTGGAGGAATACCTTCAGGCCGTCCGCAAAGCTCTGCAGCAGGCCGAAGGGGCCGACGACGTTAGGGCCGCGGCGAAGGTTGATCGCCGCCCAGACCTTGCGGTCGACGTAAATGATCATCGCGACGGCCAGCATCAGCGGCAATGCAATGAGCAGGATACCGGCAAGGGTGGCAACGCCCCATGCCCATTCGTAGCTCATGCCGAGGGATTGGAAGAATTCGGTCATTCCGCGGCCTCCGCCAGTTCGCCGCCGTGGAGCAGTTCTGCCGAGCAGCGCTGCATGACCTCGCTGGCGCGGGCGATCGGGTTGGTGAGATAGAAGTCCTTGATCGGGTACGCCGACAGGACGCCTTCCGCCTTTGCCTTGGCATCGGCTTTGGGAAGTGCGCCGTAATCAGCGAGGCCCTCTTCACCGAGCGCCGGAACAGCCGCAATCATGGCCGACTGGAGCTGGTCGAAGCTGTCGAAACCGACGTCGACCTTCAGGGCATCGGCAAGAGCGCGAAGGATCGTCCAGTCCTCACGCGCGTCGCCGGGGGCGAAGACGGCCTTTTCGGCAAACTGCACGCGACCTTCGGTGTTGACGTAGGTCCCGTCCTTCTCGGCATAGCTGGCACCCGGCAGGATGATGTCCGCTGCATGCGCACCGCGATCGCCGTGATGGCCGATGTAGACCTTGAGGCTGTCGGCGAAGGGTTCGAAATCCATCTCGTCCGCGCCGAGCGCGAGCAGCACCTTGGGAGCTGCCTTGGCAAGATCGGCCATGCCGCCCTTCTGCGCAAAACCGAGCATCAGGCCGCCCATACGGGCTGCGCTGAAGTGTAGGACGTTGAAGGCCGCACCCCATTCGCTTGCGAGCGCAAGGGCCTTGCCATGCGCACCCTTGAGCGCGGCGCCGCCTACGATAACCGCGGGACGCTCTGCCTTGGAGAAGACTTCAGACACTTCCTTGGGCAGGCTGTTCAGCACGCCGAGGTCATTGCCGAGGAATTCGGCCGGATAGGTGGTTTCCCAGTGCGGGCCGACCACGAAGACCTTGGCGCCGCGCTTCACCGCCTTGCGGATGCGCACGTTCACAAGCGGCGCTTCCCAGCGGATGTGGCTGCCGACGATCAGGACGGCATCGGCATTCTCGATACCTGCGAAGGTCGAGTTGAAGTTGACGGCCGAGAGGCTGGAAACGTCATAGTCCATGCCGGTCTGGCGACCTTCGACCAGCGATGAACCGCAGGCCTTGAGCAGCGCCTTGGCCGCGAACATGGTTTCGCAATCGACCATGTCGCCTGCAACCGCGGCGATGCTCGAGGTATCGGACTTGAGCTGCTTGGCGATGGCCTTGAAGGCCTCGTCCCAGCTTGCCGGCTGGAGCTTGCCGCGCTTGCGCATGAAGACCTTGTCGAGGCGGCGCTTGCCTAGGCCGTCGACCTGGTAACGCGCCTTGTCGGAAATCCACTCCTCGTTGACGTCATCATTGATGCGCGGGAGCGCGCGCATGACTTCGCGGCCGCGGCTGTCGAGACGGATATTCGCGCCGACAGCGTCCGACACGTCGATGCTTAGGGTCTTCTTCAGCTCCCACGGACGGGCTTCGAAAGCGTAGGGGCGCGAGGTGAGCGCACCGACCGGACACAGGTCGATCACGTTGGCCGACAGTTCGTGTTCGGCTGCCTGCTCGAGATAAGTCGTGATCTGCATGTCCTCGCCGCGATAGAGCGCGCCGATTTCGTCCACGCCGGCGATCTCTTCCGAGAAGCGCACGCAGCGGGTGCAGTGGATGCAGCGGGTCATGACCGTCTTGATCAGCGGGCCCATGTACTTTTCGGTCACGGCGCGCTTGTTCTCGTGATAGCGCGAGCCGCCGCGGCCGTAGGCCACCGACTGGTCCTGCAGGTCGCATTCGCCGCCCTGGTCGCAGATCGGACAGTCGAGCGGGTGGTTAATGAGCAGGAATTCCATCACGCCTTCGCGCGCGGTCTTCACCATCGGCGTGTCGGTGCGGATTTCCTGGCCTTCGGTCGCCGGAAGCGCACAGCTTGCCTGCGGCTTGGGCGGTCCGGGTTTCACTTCGACCAGGCACATGCGACAGTTGCCGGCAATCGACAGCCGCTCGTGATAGCAGAAACGCGGGATTTCCTTACCCGCAAGTTCGCAGGCCTGCAGGACGGTCGCGCCGTCCGGAACCTCGATTTCCTGTCCGTCTACGGTAACCTTGGGCATTATTCGGCTGCCTCGGCAAACTTGGCGTTGTGTTCGTTGATCCGGCGCTCGAGCTCGGGGCGGAAGTGGCGGATGAGGCCCTGGATCGGCCATGCGGCCGCGTCACCCAGGGCGCAGATGGTGTGGCCTTCTACCTGCTTCGTAACCTGCTGAAGCATATCGATTTCCTCGATCGCAGCATCGCCGGTGCGCAGGCGTTCCATCATGCGCCACATCCAGCCCGTGCCTTCGCGGCAGGGCGTGCACTGGCCGCAGCTCTCGTGCTTGTAGAAATAGCTGAGGCGGCTGATCGCACGGACAATGTCGGTCGACTTGTCCATCACGATGACGCCGGCGGTGCCGAGGCCGGAACCGAGGTCGCGCAGGCCGTCGAAATCCATCGGTGCGTCCCAGATCTGCTCGGCCGGGACCAGCGGAACCGACGAACCGCCGGGGATCACGGCAAGGAGGTTGTCCTTCCCGCCGATAATGCCGCCGCAGTGCTTTTCGATCAGCTCGCTGAACGGGATCGAGAGCGCTTCCTCGACCACGCAGGGCTTGTTCACGTGCCCGCTGATCTGGAAGAGCTTTGTGCCCTTGTTGTTCTCGCGCCCGAAGCTGGAGAACCACGATGCGCCGCGGCGCAGGATGGTCGGGACGACGGCGATCGATTCCACGTTGTTGACGGTGGTCGGGCAACCATAAAGGCCGGCACCTGCCGGGAATGGCGGCTTGAGGCGCGGCTGGCCCTTCTTGCCTTCGAGGCTCTCGATCATCGCGGTTTCTTCACCGCAGATGTAGGCACCTGCGCCGCGATGCAGGAAGACGTCGAAATCGTAGCCCGACTTCGAAGCATTCTTGCCGATGAGCCCGGCATCATAGGCCTCGTCGATGGCGGTCTGAAGCGTTTCCGCCTCGCGGATGTATTCGCCGCGGATGTAGATATAGGCGGCCCTCGCCCGCATGGCGTAACCGGCGACCAGCGCACCTTCGATCAGCTTGTGCGGATCGTGGCGGATGATCTCGCGGTCCTTGCAGGAACCGGGTTCGGATTCGTCGGCATTGATGACGAGGAAGCTCGGACGACCGTCCTTCGATTCCTTCGGCATGAACGACCACTTCAGGCCGGTCGGGAAGCCTGCGCCGCCGCGCCCGCGCAGGCCCGATGCCTTAATTTCCTCGATGATATTCTCGTGGCCACGACCAATGAGCGACTTGGTGTCGTCCCAGTCGCCGCGCTGCTGCGCCGCCTTGAGGCCCCAGTCCTGGAAGCCATAGAGGTTGGTAAAGATGCGGTCCTTGTCGGCAAGCATCAGGCGAACCCTCCGAAAACGAAGATTGCAGCGGCGATCAGGATCGCCGCGAGGACCATCGTCTTGACGATGCCCTTGAAGACTTTCCACGCGATCACGATCAGGACCAGCGCGACGAGGATGTAGACGAGATTGCTATCCATCGGATTGCCCCCCGTCCTTGCCCTTGTTCAGGAACACCAGTCCCAGCACGAAGAATGCAGCGCCGATGCCCATGAATGCGGGGCCGAGCGTCAAGGCAAAAGAGACACTCAGGCTGACGCCCATGGCCATGAAAGCCATTCCCAAACCGCGGTAATTGGTCGTCTTTTCCATCACCAATCACCCCGGTAGTCGTGGTTTTCCGAAACCATGTCCTTCAGCGTGCTGAGCGCGCCGGCCGGTTCCGAGGTGTGCCGACCAGGCTCCTGCGTGCCGGCCTTGGGTTGTTCGCCCTTGGCCAGCGCATCAAGCACGGCGTCGAGACGTTCGGGCGTGAGATCCTCGTAATTGTCGTCGTTGATCTGGACCATCGGCGCGGTGGCGCAATTGCCCATGCATTCGACTTCGGTGAGGGTCCACAGGCCGTCTTCCGACACTTCGCCCTTCTTCATGCCGCGCTTCTTGCAGGCCTCAAACAAACCGTCCGAGCCGCGCAGCATGCACGGCGTCGTGCCGCAGACCTGCACGTGGTACCGGCCGACTGGCTTCAGATTGTACATGAAGTAGAAGGTTGCGACCTCGAGCACGCGGATGACCGGCATGTCGAGATAGTCGGCAACATATTCGATCACCGGCAGCGGCAACCAGCCCTGCGTGTTCGTTTCTTCGCCAACCTGGCGCTGGGCAAGGTCGAGCAGCGGCATCACCGCAGAGCGCTGGCGCCCTTCGGGATAGCGCGCAATCGCGCGGTCCGCCTTCTCGCGGTAGGCTTCGGTAAATTCAAAGCCGCCCCAGCGATCGCGCAGCTCGGGGGTATCGGGTGCGGGAGTACGGTCAGCCATTAGCGGTCGCACTCCCCGAACACGACGTCGATTGCGCCGAGGATGGCGGTGGCATCGGGCAGCATGTGGCCTTTGCTCATGAAATCCATTGCTTGAAGGTGGCTGAAGGCCGTCGGGCGGATCTTGCAGCGGTAGGGTTTGTTCGAGCCGTCACTGACGAGGTAGACACCGAATTCGCCCTTAGGGCTTTCGGTGGCGACATAGACTTCGCCCGCGGGCACGTGGAAGCCCTCGGTGTAGAGCTTGAAGTGGTGGATCAGCGCTTCCATCGACTGCTTCATCTCGGCGCGCTTGGGCGGTGAGACCTTGCGATCGCTGCTTGCGATCGGGCCGGTCGGCATATCGCGCAGACACTGCTTGATGATCTTCGCGCTCTCGTAAACTTCCTTCACGCGCACCACGAAGCGATCGTAGCAGTCCGAATTGGTGCCGACGGGAATGTCAAATTCCATCCGGTCATAGACGTCGTAAGGCTGCGACTTGCGCAAATCCCACGGGATACCGGCGGCACGGATCATCGGGCCGGAGAAGCCCCAGGCCAGCGCGTCTTCCTTGCTCACCACGGCGATATCGACGTTGCGCTGCTTGAAGATGCGGTTGTCGAGCACGAGGCTCATCGCATCGCCGAACAGTTCGGGCAGGCGCGTATCGAGCCATTCGCCGATGTCGACCAACAGCTTTTCCGGCACGTCCTGGTGGACGCCGCCCGGGCGCAGGTAAGCGTGGTGCATGCGTGCACCGCTCATCCGCTCGAAGAAGTTCATGCAGTCTTCGCGCAATTCGAATACCCACAGGTTCGGCGTCATCGCGCCGACGTCCATCACGTGTGCGCCGATGTTGAGCATGTGGTTGCAGATGCGGGTCAGCTCGGCGAACAACACGCGAATATACTGCGCGCGCTCCGGCACCTCGACGTTTAGCAGCTTCTCGATCGCGAGGACGTAGCTGTATTCCTGCGCCAGCGGCGAGCAGTAATCGAGGCGGTCGAAATACGGCAGCGCCTGCAGGTACGTCTTGTGCTCGATCAGCTTTTCGGTGCCGCGGTGCAGCAGGCCCACATGCGGGTCGATCCGTTCGATGATCTCGCCATCGAGTTCCATGACCATGCGCAGCACGCCGTGGGCCGCAGGGTGCTGGGGCCCGAAATTGATCGTGTAATTGGTAATGACCTCGTCGCCGGTTGTCGGCGATTCCTCGATCTGGAAGGCACTGCTCATGCGCAAATCCACTTTCCGGAATAGGTAGCCGACTTTCCGTCCGCCCCTGTCACGCTTACGTTGGCCGGGCGCGAGGCTGCATCGCCGGCAGCAGGAGCGACCTGCACCGTTACGCCTTCACCCGTGAATGTCGTCCCTGCCCGAATGGCCGAGAGGCCGCCGGGAGGAGCATCGAGAACCGTGAGGCCACCACCGACGCGGATGACCGCCTTGCCCGGCAGGGCGCGATCGTTCGACCCGCTGGCGATAATCATCTCGCGATTGCCTTCCATGAAGGTGCAACCGCCGTCGCGCTGGCCAAGATCGACCCCGCCGATGTCGCGCAGTTGCTGCAGCGCGGTCACGTCGGCACCGGCAGGCGGGACAGCCTGCGCGGTGTTGGGAATTTCTGCCGCGGCCTGCGGGTTGTCGCGCGCAGCAGTGCTGTCGCTGCCGATCCGGCTGGCGAAGTCTTCCGCGCTTTCCTCGCTCGACTGCTGGCCCGAGCAGGCAGCGACCAGGAGCATCGCGGCAGTAAGGGCGACGCGCATCATCACTCGGCGTCCTTCTTCTTTGCTGCGGGCTTGCGCTTGGCAGGCGCTTTCTTCTTCGCAGGCGCGGCCTTCTTGGCCGGGGCTTTCTTCTTCGGTTCGGTCGCCTTGGCGGTGCCGGAAGCCTTGCCGGCACGCTTTGCGCGGGCGGGACGGTCCTCGGTCGGCTCGGGGGACGGAGCATCTTTGCCGCCGTCTTCCTCGGCAGGAGAACCGGCGCTTACCTTGTCGGCAGCCTTCGCATCGGTCTTTGCGCCTGCGCCGGTCTGCTTGGGGTTTTCCGTCGTCTTCGGCTCGTTGACCGGAGGCGTGGCAGCCTTTTCATCGCCAGGCAGCACGTAATCCGCGCCTTCCCACGGGCTCATGAAATCGAATTGGCGCAGGTCCTGGGCGAGCTTGACCGGCTCATACACGACGCGCTTTTCGTCTTCGGAGTAACGCAGTTCCACATAACCGGTAAGCGGGAAATCCTTGCGGAAAGGATGCCCTTCAAAACCATAGTCGGTCAGGATGCGGCGCAGGTCGGTGTTGCCGTCGAACAGCACGCCGAACATGTCGAATACTTCGCGCTCGAGCCAGCCGGCGTTGGGCCAGACGGTCGTAACGGTCGGGACCGGCGTGTCTTCGGACGCACAGCACTTGACCATGATACGGCTGTTGCGGGTCACCGACAGCAACATGTAGACCACCTCGAACCGCTCTGCGCGGTCGGGATAGTCCACCCCGGCGATTTCCATCAGCTGCTGGTATTCATGCTCATCGCGGAGCGTGCGCAGCACGCGCTCGACGCTGTCACGGCGCACGTGGAACAGCAGTTCGCCGTGCTCCTCGTGTGCTTCCACGAGGGCATCGCCGATCGCTGCCGAAATCTCTTCCTTGAGCCCGTCGATCTGCGTGAAGCGGGGCGCGGAATGAAGCGTTGCCATGTCTTCGCCCTTACCTCTGGATCGTGCCGACGCGGCGGATCTTCCGCTGCAGCTGCATCACGCCATAAAGCAGCGCCTCTGCAGTGGGCGGACAGCCGGGGACATAGATGTCGACCGGAACGATCCGATCGCAGCCGCGCACGACGCTGTAACTGTAATGGTAGTAGCCGCCGCCGTTGGCGCAGCTGCCCATCGAGATGACGTACTTGGGCTCCGACATCTGGTCGTAAACCTTGCGCAGCGCCGGAGCCATCTTGTTGCACAGCGTGCCGGCGACGATCATCACGTCGCTCTGGCGCGGGGAAGCGCGCGGCGCGACGCCGAACCGCTCCATGTCGTAGCGCGGCATGTTCACGTGGATCATTTCCACAGCGCAGCACGCAAGACCGAAAGTCATCCACCACAGCGAGCCGGTGCGGGCCCACTGGAACAGGTCTTCGGTCGAGGTGACGAGGAAACCCTTGTCGTTCACCTCGGTCTGGAGAGCGTTGAAATAATCCTGGTCGGGCTGGCGAATGTCGCCGGGCTGTGCCGTCGGCTGGACAAGCGCGTCGCGCCCGAGCGGGCTGGAGGTCATCTGCTGGCTCATATCAGTCCCAATCCAGTGCGCCGACTTTCCACGCGTAGGCGAAGCCGACGATCAGTTCGACGAGGAACACCATCATGGTGATCCAGCTCGGCCAGCCGGTTTCTCCAAGGCTTACTGCCCAGGGGAAGAGGAACGCGGCTTCGAGGTCGAAGATCAGGAACAGGATCGCGACCAGATAGAAGCGCACGTCGAACTGGCTGCGCGGATCTTCGAAGGCGGGGAAGCCGCATTCGTACTCGCTGAGCTTCTCGGCATTGGGCGCGTGCGCACCGGTCAGCCGTGCCACGCCCATCGGCAGGAACACGAAGGCTGCCGAGAGCACGACGGCAATGAAGAGGAAGATCAGGATGGGGAGATATTGTTCGAGGTCGACCACGGATGAATCCCAGGGCTTAACGCGTTGCGTGCGCCTCTAGGCCCCTAGCCGTATCGGTGCAAGGGCGCGAATCGTGCAATTCGCGCATCCCTTCCCCAGCCTATTTCATCATCTTGTCGATCGCCTTGCGCGTCGTGTCGCCATAGGGCGGCTTGAAACCCGCCAGCTTGGCGACGTCGATCTTGGGCTGCGTGTAGACACTCCGCGCGTGGCTGAATTCGCGGAAGCCCTCGATACCGTGGTAACTGCCCATGCCCGAGGGGCCGACACCGCCGAACGGCAGGTCTTCCATCGAAACGTGGAAAATCACGTCGTTGACCGTCACGCCGCCGCTGATCGTCTTGGTGAGAACCTTGGACTGTTCCCCCGAATCCTGGCCAAAGTAATACAGGCCGAGCGGGCGATCATGCTCGTTCACATAATCGATCGCCTCGTCGATGTGCCTGTAGGTCTTGACCGGCAGGACGGGACCGAAAATCTCTTCCTGCATCGCCTTCATGTCCTCGGTCACATTCTTGAGGATCGTGAGTGGCATCTTGCGGCTGTTGGTGTTGGAGAAATCCTCGTTGCCGGGATTGACCTCGATCACCTCGGCGCCCTTCTCACGCGCATCGGCGACAAGGCCCTGGAGGCGGTCGAAATGCCGGTCGGTGACGACGCTGGCGTAATCGTCGTTGTCGAGCAGCGTCGGATACATGTTGGCCGTGCCCTGCCAGACCCCGTGAATCGCCTCGTCCTGCTTGCTTTCGGGAACATAGAGATAATCGGGCGCCAGGCAGATCTGGCCAGCGTTCATCATCTTGCCCATGGCAATACGCTCACCAGCCTTTGCGAAGTCCGCGCTTTCGCCCATGAAGACGGGGCTCTTGCCGCCCAGCTCGAGCGTGACGGGCACGAGGTTCTTCGACGCGGCTTCCATGACCTTGCGGCCGGTGGCAGTCGAACCGGTGAACACGAGGTGGTCGAACGGCAGGTCGGAGAACGCCCCGGCCACTTCGGGACCACCGGTGAACACGGCGCATTCGTCTTCGGCGAAATATTTCTCGACCAGTTCTTTCATCAGGTCGCTGGTCTTCTCGGTGAACTCGCTCGGCTTGATCATTGCACGGTTGCCGGCTGCAAAGACCTGCATCAACGGGCCGAAGGTCAGGTTGACGGGGAAGTTCCAAGGGCTGAGAATGCCGATTACGCCTTTCGGTTCGTAACGCACTTCCGCCTTCGCACCGAGCAAGCCGAGCGGGAACTGGACGTGGCGCTTGTCGGCCTTGGCCCAGCCGTCCATCCGCTTGAGGCAGTACTTGCCGAAATTGATGGTCCCGACGATGTCGGTCATCATCGACTGCATCGGCGAACGGTTGCCGAAGTCGGCGCTCATTGCCTTGCACAGTTCGTCCGCATGGTCCTTGAGCAGTTTGTTCGCGCGTTCGATCCGGTCCTTGCGCAGGGCCATCGGCTCGGGCCGCATCTGGTGATGGGCGGCACGCTGCTTGCGCAGGACTTTTTCCATTCGCACCAGCCGTTCGTCCGCCATCGTATTCTCCCTTGGTCTGTGTTGCGCCGCAGCGACGCCTTGCCTATCTCTGCGGCACGATATTCCAGAACCAGAGGACCAGCACAAGCATGACCCAGTTCAGCGCAAACGACCCCGTCGTCATTCTATCCTATGCCCGCACCCCGATGGGCGGGATGCAGGGAGCCCTCGCGGACGTTTCCGCAACCGACCTGGGTGCCACGGCCGTCAAGGCGGCTGTCGAACGTTCGGGCGTTTCGCCCGAGGCCTTCGACCGCACCTACATGGGCTGCGTCCTTCCGGCCGGCCTCGGCCAGGCCCCCGCCCGCCAGGCGACGATCAAGGCCGGCCTGCCCAAGTCGGTGCAGGCGACGACCGTCAACAAGGTCTGCGGAAGCGGCATGCAGACAGTCATTATGGGTGCAGAAGCGCTTGCCAGCGGCACGGTCGACTATGTCGTCGCGGGCGGCATGGAGAGCATGACCAATGCCCCCTATCTCCTGAAGAAGCACCGCTCGGGCGCGCGCATCGGCCACGACACAGCCTATGATCACATGTTCCTCGACGGGTTGGAAGACGCGTACGAGGAAGGCCGCGCCATGGGCACTTTCGCGCAGGACACGGCGAACCAGTACCAGCTGACGCGCGAAGAGATGGATGCCTATTCCATCGAATCGCTGCGCCGCGCCAATGCCGCCATCGAGAGCGGTGCATTTGCCGACGAAGTCGTCCCCGTGACCGTCGCGACCCGCGCCGGTGAAGTCACCGTCGAGCATGACGAACAACCCGGCAAGGGCAAGCCCGACAAGATCCCGCAGCTTCGCCCGGCCTTCGCGAAGGACGGAACGATCACTGCGGCCACCTCTTCGTCGATTTCGGACGGTGCGGCGGCAGTCGTCCTCACGCGCGAAAGCGTGGCGAGCGCCAATGGCCAGCAGCCTATCGCGAAGATCATCGCCATGGCCGCTCATGCACAGGAGCCTTCGGAATTCACCGTCGCTCCGGTCGGCGCGATCACCAAGGTGCTCGACAGGGCCGGCTGGTCGGCGGACGACGTCGACCTGTGGGAAGTGAACGAAGCCTTCGCCTGCGTCGCGATGTTCGCCATGCGCGATATCGGCATCCCGCACGAGAAGATCAACGTCAACGGCGGCGGCACGGCTCTGGGCCACCCCATCGGCGCCAGCGGCACGCGCATCATCGTCACGCTGCTGAACGCCCTCAAGAAGCAGGGCAAGAAGCGCGGTGTCGCTTCGCTCTGCATTGGCGGCGGTGAAGCTACGGCTGTCGCAGTCGAACTGGTCTGACCCTATGACGGGTGGTGATTTGCGGGGATGGTGGCTTGCGGCCGCCACCTTGGTATTCGCCACCCTCGCCCTTGCAGCTTGTGACGCGGTCGGCGGGAACGAAGCATCGGAGCCCGTGGCTCCCGATCCGGCCAGCATTGCGGGCAGCTATGAAGCGACGCTCGAAGACGGGCGGACCATCATCCATACGCTGAAAAATGACGGCACCTACAGGGATGTCGATGGCGACGGGAACCCGGTCGAGACAGGAACCTGGCGCCTGGCGGAAGGTAAAATCTGTTACGATGCCGAAGGCAGCGATCCTGAAGCCTGCTTTGCTGGCGGGCCTTCCGGAAAAGTCAGGCGCGTGGAGCGTCCAGGCTCGGAAGCGGCCCAGTAACGCTCAGGGCTCTCCTGCACCCCACAGACGCTGCTGCGGGACGTAACCGCGGCGATTGTCCACGGCGAATTCGCACCAGTTGTCGTCGCAATCCCCCAGCGTGCCAACCACGCCGGGCTCGATCCGCCATTTCACCGTCGATGACCGGTCGGGCTTTGCGTAGATCGCGCTTTCGCCCTTCCCCACGACGATCGCCCCGCGTTCGTCGGTCAGCAGGCGGGCAACCACCCAACCCTGCGTACCATCGGGATCCTCGATCAGCCGCCACCCTTCCATCACGCGGATGACCTTCACGGGAAGGCCCTTGCGGCGATAGACCCAGGCGATCTTGTAATCCTCGCTCGGCCCGACGCGCATGTTCAATTCCTTGGCCCGGATGCTCGCCCAGTAAGGAACTTCGCGATCCTGTGCAGATGCGGGGGAAGAGACCAACAGTACGGCGAAGAGAAAGGCGGAAAGGCGTGCGATCATGGTGCCATGTCTACTTTGCGGCCCAACCTGCTTCAAGCACCGCTTGACCGTTTCCCGCACCAAAGCGTAGCGGTGCCGGAACATGACCGATCACGATCACGCATCCGACCGTCCCCAGAAGCGCCTCGACCGCAAGCCGCGGGTGACCGTCACCCGCCATCTGGCCGCAGCCGTTGAAACGCGAATGAGCGACCTCTTCGAGGCGAACCTCAACCTCACGGACGAACCGATGAGCCGTGACGCCATCGTCGCGGCCATGCAGGATTGCGACGTCCTCGTTCCCACAGTGACCGACCGGATCGATGCTTCGGTGATCGAGGCAGCTGGCTCTGACCTGCGCCTCATCGCCAATTTCGGTGCCGGGACAGAGCATATCGACCTGAAAGCGGCGGCTGCCCGCAAGATCATCGTCACCAATACGCCGGGCGTCTTCACCGACGATACGGCAGACCTGACGATGGCCGGCATCATCGGCGTGCCACGCCGGGTGCGCGAAGGTGTGGAACTCATCCGCAGTGGCAAGTGGACGGGCTGGGCCCCGACGGCGATGCTCGGACGCAAGCTGGGCGGAAAGTACCTCGGCATCCTCGGGATGGGCCGTATCGGCCAGGCGGTCGCCCACCGTGCCCGCGCTTTCGGTCTCGAAATCCTCTATCACAACCGCAAGCGCCTGCCCGAAGCGGTCGAGCGGATGTTCGGCGCGACTTGGGTGGAAAGCATCGACGAGCTCGTCGCACAGGCCGATATCCTCACCCTTCACTGCCCTGCGACACCGGAAACTCGCGGCATCATTGACGCGCGCAGGATCGGCCTGATGAAAGAAGGGGCGAGCCTCATCAACACCGCCCGCGGCGACCTCGTGGATTACGAAGCTTTGATCGCGGCACTCGAAGCGGGCCACCTCGCCGGCGCCGGGCTCGACGTCTATCCGGACGAGCCCAACGTCGATCCACGGCTCATTCGCCATCCCAATGTCATGACACTGCCACACATCGGTAGCGCGACGCGCGAAGGCCGCGAGGATTCGGGGATGAAGGTAATTGCGAACATCCGAATGTGGGCGGACGGGCACCGTCCCCCGGACCAGGTTCTCACCGGTCTTCGATAAACGACCGATTACAGCGCATTGCATTGCTGCGGCGGGCTTGTAATGCTCGCCCCATGGATGAATTCGCCGCCAAGATCGAAGCGTTGGAGCACTTGTGGATGCGCAGCTGGGTGCAGCGCGACCGCAACCAGATGAAGGCCTTGGCCGGGCGCGACTTCATATTCCTGCTCGGTTCGAAGAGCCCTGCGATCCTCGACCGCGCCAGTTGGCTGGAAGCTGCGACCACGCGCTTTCGCTGCACCGGCTATCGCTTCGACGACGTCTACGTCCGCCGTCACGGACCGATTGCGGTTTTTGCCGCGCGCATGACGATGGACGCCATGATGGGCGATCACGAATGGTCGGGCGAAACTTGGCTCACGGACGTGTGGCGCATCTCCAAGGTGCGCCGCAAATGGCGCATCCTGGAACGCACAATCTCGCGTCCGGACACCGACAAGGCGATGCCGGACGCGATCAGATCGATGCAGCTCTGGCGCTAGGCCTGCTCAGTCGCCGGTCAGGATACGCTCGACCAGTTCCTTCACGGTCGGCGTGAAATTGTTCGAATAGAACGGGTCCTGCTTGAAGCGGTAGGCAGCGTGGCCTGCAAAGGCGAGGTTCTCGTCCGGATCGCCGCCATGGGCGATGTCCTGCAGCGTCTTCTGGATGCAGAAGCTGCGCGGGTCGGCAAGACGACCGGTCGTGTGGTCGTCGTGATCCTTCCAGCTCGAGAACTGGCAATGCGAAAGGCAGCCCATGCAGCCCTGCTGGTCGGCCCTGATCTGCTCGGCACTCTGGGGCGTCACGAAAACGACCGTATTGTCGGGAGTTTTCAGCGCCTCGGTAAAGCCTTCGTGCATCCACGCCTGCGCCTTGCGCTGGTCGCCCGGGTGCACGAAGAAGTACTTGGCCTTGCCGTGGTCGGCCAAGGGAACGGTGCCTTCTTCCTCGTCGCGCTTGAAGATCGGGATCTGGCGCTCCGAGCGATGCATCAGATCATAGAGGAACGGCGTCTTTACCGCGGAGGAATAAAAGCCGGTCGGGCTGAACTTGTGCAGCAGCACGTCGCCCGGCTCGACCGTCCGGAGCATGTCCTTCCAGACCTGCGGGATCGGGCTTTCATGCGTCAGCAGCGGGCGGGTGCCGAACTGGAAGGCGATCTTGCCGAGTTCGGGATTGTCGATCCAGTCGTTCCATTCGCGCAGGAACCAGACGCCGCCCGCCATGACGATCGCGGTGTCTTCCGATACGCCTTCCGCACGCATGGTTTCGCGCAGCGCCTTGACGCGCGGATAGGGATCTTCCGGCTTGGTCGGGTCTTCTGCGTTCGAGAGGCCATTGTGACCGCCGGCTAGCCAGGGGTCTTCATAGACCACAGCGGCCATCAGTTCGGGCACCTTGGAGTAGCTGCGCTTCCACAGGGCGCGAAATGCGCGGGCCGAGCTGACAATGGGGAGGTAGTGAACGTTGAAGCGGGCCGCGATCTCGGCCAGCTTGTAGGGCATACCTGCGCCGCAGGTGACGCCCGTGATCAGGCCCTTGCAGTTCTCCAGTACGCCTTCGAGAATCTGCTGCGCGCCGCCCATTTCCCAAAGCACATTGATGTTGATCGCACCCTTGCCGCCCGAGATTTCGTGGGCGCGCCGGACCTGTTCGGTGGCGCCGTCGATCCCGTAGCGCACAAGTTGTTCGAAACGCTCCTTGCGGGTTGCCTGCGGGTAAACCTGCGGAATGGGGTTTCCATCCTCGTCATAGCTGTCCGCATTGACGGCGCTGACCGTCCCGATGCCCCCTGCAGCAGCCCATGCCCCGGAACTGGCGTGGTTGGTCGCGGAAACGCCCTTGCCGCCTTCGACCAGCGGCCAGACTTCGCGTCCACCATAAAGAATGGGGCTCAAACCCTTGAAACTCATGTAATCCTCTCTCTACGCCAAAGCGTACTCTAACCGTCTAGTCCCCGTTGACGTCGTCCACTCTACAGGGCTTGATTTCGCTCGGCTCAGGCCTGTTAGCCGCTGCCTTGAACTGTGCATAGTACCCCGACAGCTCGGGGGCATCCTTGAAAGCCACCAGTTCGTATCCGACGCGGCGGAATTCGCACGACAGCAGCAGCGGATCGATACCGTGCTGGTCGGTCGGGCGATCGACATCCACGACAATGACTTGGCCACCTTCGCGAAGCGCGGGCCACATATTCCACAGGAACTCGTAGGGCTGCTGGATCTCGTGATACATGTGGACCATGAAGATCCGGTCGAAGCTGTCTGCAGGCAGCTTGGGATCGGCCGGTTCGCCCAGCCTGATCGAGACATTGTCGAGCCGCTGGCGCTCGACGCGCCGGGCCAGCAACTGCAGGGCTTCGGGATCAATGTCCTGAGCCAGAACACGACCGCCGTCGCCGACCCGCGGCGCCAGTCGCACGGTGTAATACCCGCTCCCAGCGCCGATATCCGCCACGGTCATGCCAGCTTCGAGTTCGGCGAGGTCCATGACCTTCTGCGCTTCGCCGCGGCTGTCGCGCGCGTCCTCGGTCGAGAACTGGTAGGAGATAACTTCCGATACCGGGCGGTCGGGTGCCGGGAAAACGGTACCTTCCCCGCTCCCGCCCCCAAGCGCATCGCATCCTGCAAGCGCGGCAAGACAGGGGACAAGGGCGAGGCCCAGCCTCACTCGGTGTCCTCCACCTCGACCGTCTCGCCGGTCACGCGCTGGGCAAGCGCCGCCGATATGAACGGATCGAGCGCTCCGTCGAGCACGTCGTCGGGCGTCGGCGAGGTAACACCCGTACGCAGGTCCTTGACCATCTGGTAGGGCTGCAGGACATAGCTGCGGATCTGGTGCCCCCAGCCGATCTCGCTCTTTTCCTGGTATTCACCCGACGCGGCCGCTTCACGCTCGGCCATTTCGCGCTCGAACAGGCGGGCCTTGAGCATGTTCATGGCCGTGGCCTTGTTCTTGTGCTGGCTGCGATCGTTCTGGCTCGCCACCACGATGCCGGTCGGCTGGTGGGTAATGCGGACCGCGGAATCGGTCGTGTTGACGTGCTGGCCACCTGCGCCCGACGCTCGGTAGGTATCGATCTTGAGGTCGGCCGGGTTGATTTCGATATCGATATCGTCGTCGATGACCGGGTAGACCCAAACAGAGCTGAAGCTGGTGTGGCGACGGGCCGAACTGTCGTACGGGCTGATCCGCACGAGACGGTGCACGCCGCTTTCGGTCTTGGCGTAGCCATAGGCGTTCTCGCCCTTGAGCAGCAGTGTCGCCGACTTGATGCCTGCCTGATCGCCCGACTGGTATTCGACAGTCTCGACCTTGAAACCACGACGTTCGGCCCAGCGGGCATACATGCGGAAGAGCATTTCCGCCCAGTCCTGGCTTTCGGTGCCGCCGGCCCCTGCGTGGATTTCGACATAGGTGTCGTTCCCGTCAGCCTCGCCCGAAAGCAGCGCCTGCACCTTGTCGCGGTCTGCACGGTCGGCAAGCATTGCCAGGGTTTCCAGGCCTTCGCGGGTGACTTCGTCGTCGCCTTCCGCTTCGCCCATTTCGACGAACTCGATGGCGTCTGCCATCTCGCTTTCGATCTCGCGCACCGTATTGATCGCGGTTTCTAGGCGCTTCTGCTCCTGCGTGATCGCCTGCGCCTGCTTGGGGTCGTCCCACAGCTTGGGATCCTGCACGCGTGCGTCCAGCTCGTCGAGCCGGCGCAACGCACGGTCCCAGTCGAGCGACTGGCGGACCAGCGCCAGAGCGGCTTCGATACGGTCGATTTGGGCCTGCCCTTCGGCACGCATGGTCACAATTCCTCGTTGTCTCTTGCCCGGTCCACCTAACGAGCGGACCGGGATTGTAAAGTTGCAGCGGCGCAGAAGCGGGGCTCGCTAGTAGATGCCCTCGTTTTCCTCGACGAAGTCGCCGGGCCCTTCCTCGCGCACGGTCGAGGTCTGGCTGGTATTCGCGCGGACCCCTTCGCGGGCCCGGCGGATCAGCTCCAGGATCTCGGCGCGCTGGGCGGCCAATTCGTCGGACCTCGTCGAACGCGGCGGTTCGGTGTCTGGCTTGAAGGCTTCCCAGATCACGGCCGCAGTCGGCTCGTTGGAAGGTGTTCCTTCGAACACGCGCTTGCCGGTGCGGCGGTCGATCTTGACCATGCGGATGCCGGGAGGCGCGATGAAGTCCTGTGCGGTCCAGCGTTCTTTCGTCTCCTGGACGAAACGCTGCATGATCGGCGCAGCCGTATTGCCGCCCTGCACCCACCCGCCAAGATTGCGGGGCTGGTCGAAACCGACATACATCCCCGCCACGATGTCGGGCGTCCCGCCGACGAACCACGCATTGGTGGGGCCGTTGGTCGTACCGGTCTTGCCGAACATCGGCAATTCGAGGCTGCGCAGGCGCACTGCCGTACCACGCGTCACGACGCCCTGGAGCATATGCACCATCTGGAAGGCCGTGCGCGGGTCGAGCACCTGCTTACCGGAAGGCTCGAACCGCGGCATGGGCTGGCCATCCCATTCGTCCATGTTGCAGCCCGTGCATTCACGCTTGTCGGACCGGTAGATGACCTTGCCGCGGCGATCCTGGACGAAATCGATGACCGTCCCGGGATTCATCCGGCCCCAGTTGGCGAGCGCCGCATAGGCGTTGACCATGTTGACGACAGTGGTGTCGCCCGCGCCCAGCGCGAAGGAATAGTACGGTTCGTAATCGCCGATACCGAGCCGCTTGATCGTCTGCACGACATTCTGCATGCCCGTGTCGTCGGCGATGTGGACCGTCATGAGGTTGCGGCTCTGTTCCAGGCCCCAGCGGAGCGTATGCTCGCCGCCACCTCCTCCGCCAAAGTTGCGGAAGCATTTTTCGCCAAGGTTTGCGCCCTGCCAGACGCAGAAGGTCTGGTCGGGCACCATGGTCGCCGGAGTCATGCCGTTGTCGAGCGCGGCCGCATAGACGAATGGCTTAATGGTCGAGCCCGGCTGGCGCAGCGCCTGCGTCGCACGGTTGAAGCTACCCAAACGGCTGTCGAAACCGCCCTGCATCGCGAGGATACGGCCGGTCTGCGGGTCCTCCGCGAGGAACGCGCCCGATACCTCGGGTATCGCCCGCAGACGGTAGCCGGAGCCCGAGGGCTCGGCCGCCACTACATCGCCTACACGGAGCGTGTTCGGCGCACCGGCCAGGGGGTAATCCTTCCCATCGGTCAGGCCGAGCTTGGGCGAACTGCCGCCTTCCGTCACCACGCCGATCCGCCAGTTGCGGTAATTGGTGGACAGGTTGGACGAGGCCAGCTGGCCGTGAAGGTCGCCATTGTCGGGATTAAGCGTCGCAACCGGACCGGTGTAGCCGCGGTTGCCATGATAGCTCAGCAGCTGGGCGCGCAGCGCATCGCGCGCAGCATCCTGCAACTCGACGTCGAGCGAGGTGCGAACCCACAGGCCGCCGGCATAGACGCTGTTGCCGCCATCTTCCGCCGTTTCGCCGAACTGGTCGATCAACTGGCGCCGTACTTCTTCGAGGAAGTAGCCTGCATCGGCCGAACGTTCGCTGCGCTGCTGGACGAGGCCGAGCGGCTGCGCCTTGGCCTGTGCGGCTTCGGCGGCAGACACGAAATCGTTCGCGACCATTTGGTCGAGTACGAAATTGCGGCGGGCGACCGCCATGTCGCGGAATCGCTCGCGGCCATAGCGCTCGGGCGCCTTGGGCAGGATTGCAAGGAAGGCAGTCTCGTGCAGTTCGAGCTGATCCACATCCTTGTCGAAATATGCACGCGCTGCGGCCTGCACACCGAAGCTGCGGCGACCGAGCGGGATTTCGTTGAGGTAGAGCTCGAGAATTTCCTGCTTGGTCAGAACCTGTTCGATGCGCTGGGCGAGGATCATCTCCTTCAGCTTGCGCGTGACCGAGTATTCATCCCCGAGCAGCAGGTTCTTGGCGACCTGCTGGGTGATGGTCGAACCACCCACCGCACGCTCGCCCGAACCGTATTTCGTGGCGTAGTCGAACACCGCATTCAGGGTGCCGGTAAAGTCGACGCCGCTATGGCTGAAGAAGGTCTTGTCCTCGGCCGAAAGGAACGCCTCGATCATCTGCTGCGGGAAGTCGATATATTGCAGCTGGACGCGCCGCTCGCGGGCGTAGGAATGGACGATCTCCCCGTCGACGCCGCGAACCACCGTCGGCAGCGGCGTTTCGTAATCCAGCAGGCTTTCCGCATCGGGCAGGTTGCGCGCCAGCGAAGCCCATAGGAGGACCAGCAGCATGACCGCGATACCGATGAGATAGGTCAGGACGCGCAGGCGCTGGTTGTGATGCCAGTTCTCGCGCATCCAGTCTGCAAAGCGCACCGGATCGCCGGTCAGGCGACCGCGGGCGTACTCGAGGAAAGTCTTGTCGAACATAGTCTGGCGGGGCCTTTAGCACGCGATTTCCGGCGCGCGCCACAACAACTAGCCGGATGGCCTCAGCTTTCCTCCCGGCGGGCGAAATAGAGTGCGATCGCGCGGCTCATGACCTGCGCGAAACGTTGCCGGCCCTCGGCCGAAGCAAGACGGCGCGCATCTTCCTCGTTCGTGATGTAGCCGCTTTCGAACAGGACGGACGGTATGTCCGGCGCCCGCAGGACTTTGAGGTCAGCAGCGTGACGAGGTTGCGGGTGGAAAGTGATCACACCCTCGCCCGCCCGCTGGATGAGGCGCGCAAACTCGTCGGACTGCGCCTGCGTCCGGCGCTGCGACAGCTCCACAAGGATGTCGCTGACCGTGTCGCTGGTCACGCCCAGATCGACACCGTTAAGGCGGTCGGACGCGTTCTCCCGGGCGGCGAACCGCGCAGCTGCAGCGCTCGATGCGCGGTCGGACAGGGTGTAGATACTGGCGCCTTCTACCTCGCCAGCATCGCCCGCGCTGTCGGCATGGATGGAAAGGAACAGGTCGGCGCCGAGGCGACGGGCCATTTCGAAGCGTTCCGAATGCAGCAGGTAGCGATCGTCGTCCCGCGTCAGGGCGACCCGTGCGATCTTGCGCGATTCGATCTCGTCGCGCAGTGCGCGCGCCAGGCCGAGGACCAGCGTCTTCTCCCGGTATCCCGATGCGGACGCGCCCGGATCGAAGCCCCCGTGCCCCGGGTCGATGACGATGAGCGGGAGCGAATCGGCTCCCCGAACCTGCGGCAATTCGGCACGGACTGTCTGCTGCGGGAGGCTGGCACGCAGCACGATACCCGGCTCCGGTCCTGCGAGGCCCGACTGCCATGCAAGCCCGATCGCCCCGGCCAGAGAAGCAAGGGTCAGCAGTATCGGCGCGAGTATCTGCATGAGCGGAGACATGGGACCAAAAGCTTAAGGCTTCGCGGACCTTATGCGCAATATGGTTGCCGTTCGAAACCCACGGTGCTAGCGCCGAAACGAACGGTCCGATGCCTCCGTTCGGCGCGATTGATACGCGACGAAGAGGGTCGCCGGGCTCGTTTCCGTCTCACCACACCGGTGAGGCCCCAATTTTGTACAGGTTGATGCAGAGCAAGCACTCACCCCTTTTCGCTTCCAGCACGCTGTTGAACGGCATGGCTATGGCGATTTCGGGCCCGGCAGCGCGCACCATGCGTCGTGCCGCATCTGCAGACACGAATCACCGGCTTGGCGATCGCAGCGCCTCGATCCGGTCGTCGAATGCCTTCGGCCCGACAACGGGTCGTGGTTCCTACACACAATCGCGCGGCAGGAAGGACGGGTTCGCCCCGCCCCGCTGCGCATGGAGAATAATCAATGGCAACGCGCATGCTAATCGACGCGCGCCACCAGGAAGAAACCCGGGTGGCGGTCCTCAAGGGAAACCGGATTGAGGAATTCGATTTCGAATCTGCCGACAAGAAGCAGATCAAGGGTAATATCTATCTCGCAAAGGTAACCAGGGTCGAACCGTCGCTGCAGGCGGCCTTCGTCGACTTTGGCGGAAACCGTCACGGCTTCCTCGCCTTCAGCGAAATCCACCCCGACTATTACCAGATTCCCAAGGAAGACCGCGCCGCCCTGCTCGCTGCAGAGGCTGAGGCTGCGGAAGAAGAGCAGCGCCTGCGCGCCGAAGAGGAAGAACGCGGCGAACTGCCCGGCGAGGAATACGACGCCGACGAGGAAAGCGCCGAAGCACTGGCCGAAGACCTCGCGGAAGACGGCCTCGAGGAAGTCGACACCTCCGACAAGGACGAGGTGGCCACCATCGAGGAGGGCCATCTCGACGGCGACGAGGACGACGAAGACGACGATTCGGACGGCGATGACGACGCCGAAGCGGAAGACCGTTCGAAGGATCGCGGCCGCCGCGGGCGCGGACGCCGCCAGGGCAAGGGCCGCAGCCGTGCCAAGGAAGTCGACGAAGCCCGTGCCAAGCGCATGGCCCTGCGTCGCAAGTACAAGATCCAGGACGTCATCCAGCGCCGCCAGGTCCTGCTCGTCCAGGTCGTCAAGGAAGAGCGCGGCAACAAGGGTGCCGCACTCACCACCTATCTCAGCCTCGCCGGCCGCTACACGGTCCTCATGCCGAACAGCAGCCACGGCGGCGGCATTTCGCGCAAGATCAATTCCGCCAGCGACCGCAAGCGCCTGAAGCAGATCGTCGGCGATCTCAGCCTGCCCAAGACCATGGGCCTGATCGTGCGCACCGCCGGCCTTTCGCGCACCAAGACCGAGATCAAGCGCGACTTCGATTACCTTGCCCGCCTGTGGGACGAAATCCGCGAGAACACGCTGGCATCGGCCGCACCGGCGCTGATCCATTCGGACAGCGACCTGATCAAGCGCGCCATCCGCGACATCTACAACAAGGAAATCGAGGAAGTCGTCGTCGAAGGCGAGGAAGGCTACAAGTCGGCCAAGGCCTTCATGAAGATGCTCATGCCCAGCCACGCACGCCGGGTGAAGCAGTATGTCGACCCCGTGCCGCTGTTCCAGCGCTATGGCGCGGAAGACCAGCTCAAGGCGATGTACGATCCGGTGGTGCAGCTCAAATCGGGCGGTTACCTGGTCATCAACCCGACCGAAGCGCTCGTCTCGATCGACATCAACTCGGGTCGTTCCACCAAGGAACACAATATCGAGCAGACGGCGCTGTCGACCAACCTCGAAGCGGCCAAGGAAATCGCCCGCCAGCTGCGCCTGCGCGACATGGCCGGCCTGGTGGTGATCGACTTCATCGACCAGGAGCATCATTCGAACACCCGCAAGGTCGAGCGTGCGATGAAGGACGCGCTCAAGCACGACCGGGCGCGCATCCAGGTCGGCCGCATTTCGAGCTTCGGCCTCATGGAAATGAGCCGCCAGCGCCTGCGCACCGGCGTGCTCGAAGCGACCACCCGCGAATGTCCGCATTGTGACGGTACCGGTCTCGTCCGTACGGCGAGCTCGGCCGGTCTTTCGGCTCTCCGCCTGATCGAAGAAGAAGCAGCTAAGGGCAAGGGAACGAAGATCCGCCTCGCTGCCAGCACCGAAGCGGCGGTCTACCTCCTCAACGAGAAGCGCAACGACCTCATCGAAATCGAACAGCGCTACGGCGTGACGGTCGAAGTCGTGCCCGAAGGCGAGGACGAAGGCGCCAAGATGAGCGTGTCGAGCCACGGCCCCAAGCCGAAGGACGCGCCGCGCTTCGACACCATCGTCGATGACGGTGACGAGGACGAAGATATCGTCGACGAGACCGACGAAGACGAAGACAGCGAGGAAATCGACGAGGACGATCGTCCGCGCAAGAAGCGCCGCCGCCGCCGCGGTGGTCGCGGTCGCAACAAGAACCGCGACCGTGACGACGATGCCGAAGACGAAGGATCCGAGGACGCCGACGAAGAAGGCGACAAGCCCGAAGCCGGCGAGGAAGACGGCGAGGACAAGCCGCGCAAGCGTCGTCGTCGCGGTGGTCGCCGCCGTGGTGGTCGCGGGCGCGGCGGCAAGTCGGACGAGGTGACCTCCGAAGACGCTGCCAATCTGGAAGAGGTGTCCGAACAGGTCGTTGACGACATGGCAGTCGTCGCGGGTCCGGAAGACGCCCCTCAGACCGCCGAAGAGGCAGCCGAGGAAAAGCCCAAGAAGAAGCGCGCGCCGCGCCGCAAGAAGGCTGCCGAGGCCGAAGCTCCCGAACAGACCGAAGCGCCTGCAGAGGAAAAGCCCGCCGAAGAAAAGCCGAAGCGCTCGCGCAAGAAGAAGGCCGACGTAGAAGCTGAACCGGCTGCAGAAAATGCAGCGGAAGAAGAGGAAAAGCCGAAGCCGAAGCCCAAGCGCACGCGCCGCAAAGCTGCCGACGCGGAGCCTGCGGTCAGCTCGGAAGAACCTGCCGAGATGCCCAAGCGCACGCGCAAGAAGAAGGCAGAAGAAACCGTCGAGGATCAGCCCAAGGAAAAGAAGGCTTCAAAGTCCGCCTCCAAGGCTTCGACCGAAGCCGGTGACGACAGCGATGGCGACGCCGATGGCAAGCCGAAGCGCGGCTGGTGGCAGAGAACCTTCGGCGAATAACCGCTTAACGACCGCCCGCCCTGCCAGTGCAGCGCGGGCGGTTTGCTTTCAGACTCCGGCGCGCCGCGCGACGCCCCATTCCATCCAGCCCATGATGCGCGGGGCCTTGGGAAGGTAGTCCTGCCCCATCGGGGCAACATCGAACCCGGCGGCTCTAAGGCTGGAGCCGATCGGGCGCGTCAGGTGGCAGCCGCCTGCCAGCGGCTTCCATACGGGCTCTACGCGTTCCTGCCACCGGGCAACACCGGGGTCGGGGGCACGTCCATGCTCGAGGAACAGCAGCTTGCCGCGCGGTTTGAGGATGCGCCGCAACTCGCCCAGAACCTTGGCCGGGTCCTCCACCGAACACAGGGTAAAGGTCACCACGGCCGTATCGAACGAACCGTCGGCAAACGGGATATCCTCTCCCACGCCCTGGCGGATGTCGTGCTCCCAGCCCTTCTCCCGCGCTCTCTGGCGGGCGGCATCGAGCAATGTCTCGTTCGGGTCGATCCCGCTGAAGGATGTTACCCTTTCGTTATCGTATAGCGATTGGTTCAGCCCACCGCCGCACCCGAGTTCGAAGACCTTGCCTTCGGCCAGCGGCACGATTTCGCGCCGGCGCCTCTCTATGGGTTTCTGCCCGCAAGCGAGCGTGATCATCCGCGGCATTATGTGCCGGTCGTAGAAACTTCGCACTCCCATGCGTTTCTCCACCTGCGGGGAAGCGCAATATGCCCGAATTTTCGAAAGTGGGAACCGGTTTCGGTATCAGCCCTGTTTGCGGGCGAGATAGCCCCTGATGTCAGCAAGGTCCTGCGGCTTGTCGACATCGACCGCTGCCAGCCCGTTTTCCGCCCTGACCAAGCGCGCTTCGACACCCAGTCGGCGCCCCAGAGTCACGATGCCCTGCGCAAGGGTCAGCCTGCCAAGCGCATAGGACATCAGCGATGCAAGCCCGAGCCGCCTTACGATCCTCCAGGGGCGCTTCCTGTCAGCCTCGACCGCTTTCCAGCTTTCGATTGCTGCGCGCGATCGGGGAGTCGCGAGATAGAAGAGGTTGCACCCTGACCAGGCTCCGTCGGCGAAATTGAGATAGGTCCGCCGCGTGCCCGGCAAATGCGCCTCGATATCGTCGCGATGCGCCAGCATGACGCCGATATCCGCGTCGGCAGGCGTGTCCGATACCAGTTGCGTGATCCAACCGCTTTCGAGAAGGGCATGGTCTGCCGTTGTGACGACGAGCGGCGTCCCCAGTTCCTCGAAAGCGATGGCAGCACTCTCGCTCGGCCCCTGTCCGGTAGGCAAAACCTCCGCGCCAAGTTCCTTCGCGAGCTTCATTACTTCGGGATGGTCGCAGGAAACGCCGATGCGTGCCGCCCCGGAACCCTTCAGGCTGGAAACGACCCGCTCCAGCAGGCTCCGCCCTTCTATTTCGATCAGCGCCTTGTGCGCGGCGCCCTCGGCGCCTGCCAGCGGGTCGCCCCCCGGCCTCGTGCCGGCAAGAACCAGTGCGGAGAAGGTCACGCTGCTGCCGCCTTCCGGCGAAGCTGGCGCAGGATCATCCAGACCGTGACGCTCATCGCGAAGTAGAACACGCTCATCGCCAGCGCGACCGCCCAACCCACGCCGACCGGGCCGAAGGATACGAAGCCGAGGATCGCAATCACCAGGACCGCGATGGCGAGCAGCCTGACACGCAGTGCATGTCCGGCATAGCCCGTCGAATATAGCGTAGGCTCATAGGATACGCTGGCCAGTTCGAAGGCCGCGCCCACCGCCAGCGGAACGAGTACCACCGCGCCGCGTGCGTAGTCATCGCCCCCAATGAGAACGAGCAGCGGCTCGCCCAGGAACAGGGCTGCGAGCAGGACGACCACGCCTGCCAGCGCGGCAATACGGGTCACCCGGCGAACCAGCGTTTCGAACCGGTGAGCCTCGTCGGCCATCTGCGCGATGGCGAACTCGGGAAGCACGGCGCGCGCGATCAGGACAGCGAACTGCTTCACGCCCTGCGCCAACTGGTCGGCAAGGCGATAAAGTCCCGCAGCACTGGTCCCGAGGAACAGGCCGACCGCCAGCAGCGGCCCCTGCCTCACCGCAGCGTCGAGCGAGGTCGCCAGATAGGTGACACCGAAGAAACCGCGCACGCCCTCGTTCTCGGCGAACATCGCCTGCCAGTGCCCGAAGTGCTTGCGGTGGAAAGCTTCCGGCGCGAGGCGCGAGGCGGCAATCCAGTAACAGGCGGCCGAAAGCAGGTCGAAGAACGCCCAGGCGAAGAGGAACTTGCCGACGCTGGCCCCCGACCACAGGATGATCCCGCTGGCGATGAGCCGGCCCGTCGGGATGATCGCTTCGATATACATGCCCACATCGAACCGGCCCAGGACGCGCACGATACCGCTTGGCGTGGTCAGCCGCGACCACATCAGGGCGCAGGCGAACAGGAACCCCATGGTCGTGAATTCGGGATTCAGTTCGAGAATTTCCGCAAAGCCGAAGTACAGCAGGGCGGCAATCATACAGCCCGTGACCGCGCCAAGGATATCGGCCGAAGTGCAAAACCAGATCAGGCGACCGAAGCGCGGATGGTCGTTCTCGAGCACGGGCTGCGCACCGAAGCGGACCAGCGTCTGCCAGGTCTGGAAACCGGCCACCGCCACCAGCGCCTGCGCGGTTCCGAAGATGAGGGAAAAGTGCCCGAAGTCCTTCAGGCCCAGCGAGCGGGCGAGGATCGCGAGGTAGAAAAAGCTGCAAACGGCCCCGAAGCCCTTGCCTCCGAGGATCCATGCCAGGTTGCGCAGAATGTTGGACAACCCGTCACGACGCTGCGCGGGTTCTTGGGGCGGCTGCATGGCGCGGACCTTTGGACGAATTGTGCCTCTGGCGCAATTGCAGCATTTGCCGGACGCCCATCGGCGCATTATGGGCGCGCCATGCGGGCGCTGTTCCTCTTCAACCACGATGCCGGTCACCAGGTCGCTCACCTCGCGGGAATTGCCGCCGCCATGGCCCGGTCGCATCGCGACATCGAAACGGTGGTCGCGTTTGCGACTCCGGCCATTCGCACACGGCTCCGCGAGCTGATCGATGAGACCGATGCAGCGCTGATCCGCTGGGAAGAGCTAAGCCTGTCGCCAATGCAGGCGCTGGTTACGCGTCCGCTCGATAAGCTGCTCCCGGCAAGCCGCCTGTTGCGGCTCCGCGCCCATGTCGACCTGTTTGCCAGCGCCGACATGATTATCTCTACCGAGCGCACCTGCCTGCGCCTGCGCAAGCATATCGCTGCGGACAGGATGCCGCTGTTCGCCAAGGTGCCGCATGGTGCAGGCGACCGCAGCGTCGCCTATCACCCCGACTACATGCTGTTTGATCGCAGTTTCGTGGCGGGGCCGAAGGTAGTGGACCAGCTCGTCGCGCACGGCGTGGACCGTGAAAAGCTGGTAGTGGTCGGCTATCCCAAGTTCGAGGGCATCGATCTCGACGCAAAGCCGGACTTCTTCGGCAATGGCCGGCCGACCTTCGTCTACAATCCCCATTTCGACCCGAACCTGTCGAGCTGGTACGACCACGGCCCCGACCTGCTGCGGTGGTTCGCCAGCGTGGAAGGTCAAGCCTTCAACCTCGTGTTCGCGCCGCACGTCATGCTCTTCAAGAAGGAGCTGCACGTCTCGCCCGAATACAAGATGGCCCGCAAACGGCCGGAAGTCCCCGCCGAGGCGCTGGCGGCTGCCAACATCATCGTCGATCTCGACAGCTCGCGCCTGTTCGACATGAGCTACACGCTGGGGGCGGACGCCTATATCGGCGACGTGTCGAGCCAGATCTACGAATTCCTCGCTCGCCCCCGCCCCGCCTTCTTCATCGACGCGAGGCGCGAGAAGATTGCCGAGGACGACGAATGGCACCTGTTCTGGGAAGCCGGCCCGGTCGCACAATCTGCGGCGGAACTTGCCGCGATGCTGCCGGATTTCTCGTCCATCGGCGAACGCTTCATGCAGCGCCAGAAGGAGATTTTCTCCTACACGATCGACCTGGGGGATCGGCCAGCCAGCGAACGGGCGGCGGATGCGATTTCGCAGGCTATCCGGCAGAAAGCGGGTCGATAACCCGCCAGCCTCGCGCCTCGGCGCGGGCAGTTTCCCGTTTCGAAGTCGTCACGAAGACCGGCTCGTCCGCCCAGTCGAGCAGCGGCGCATCTGCGAAACTGTCGCTAACGAAACGCACTGTGGCATGCTCGCGGTCGATCCCTTCATCGGCGAACCACGCCAGCACGCGCGCTTTCTTGGCTTCACCATAGCAATTGCCGCCGGGGATATCCGAACCGTCCCATTCCGTGGCGATAAGGTGCGCAAAGCCCAGCCTTTCGGCAAAACCCGAAGCGTAGAAACCGAAAGCAGCGGTGGCGATCATCAGGCGGGCATCTGCCTTGCGATCTTCTTCCAGCAGGCGGAGCGTGTGGGGCATGAGGCCGGGATTCTCGATCCGTGCCTGTGCATATCGATCCCCTATCGCCGACAGGGTTTCGCGCGCGGGACTTCCCGTCATCAACTTCATTCCGAAACGCTTCAGCGCAGTGCGGGAATAGAGGCCGGCCCGGTAGCCGATCATGGCGAGCACCCAGACAGGCATCAACGCCAGGCGCCACGGGGCCAGCCTCCTCGCTCCGAATGCGAGAAAAGGAGTAAATGTCGGCTGCCTGGTAAGGGTCCGGTCGAGGTCGTAGATCGCTATGCGCACGTTGCCGCGCTGCCACGCCCAAGGAAGCGGTGCAAGCATCTCGCTCAAGGGCCCATCCAGCCCTTGCACCAAGCGCCCGAAACGCTAGATGGGTTGCGTAAAGCAACAGGATCGCTTCGCAATGGCTACTTTCACCCTCCCGAAGAACTCGAAGATCAATGGCAAGGGCCGTGCCCACAAGGCTGACGGCGCGGGCCGGGTGAAGAAGTTCAAGATCTACCGCTACGATCCCGACAGCGGCGAAAATCCGCGCTACGACACGTTCGAGATCGATCTGGACGATTGCGGCCCGATGGTTCTCGACGCGCTGTTCAAGATCAAGAACGAGATCGACCCGACATTGACCTTCCGCCGGTCCTGCCGCGAAGGCATCTGCGGTTCTTGCTCGATGAATTTGAACGGCAAGAACGGCCTGGCCTGCACCACCGCGATCGATGATCTCAAGGGCGAAATCCGGATCACCCCCCTGCCCCACATGGAAGTGGTCAAGGATCTGGTGCCCGATTTCACGCACTTCTACGCGCAATATGCCTCCATCCGACCCTGGCTCCAGACGGTCAGCCCGACGCCCAGCGGCAAAGAACGGCTCCAGTCGCCCGAACAGCGCGAAAAGCTGGACGGCCTTTACGAGTGCATCCTGTGCGCCTGCTGCTCGACCTCGTGCCCGAGCTATTGGTGGAACAGCGACAAGTTCCTGGGTCCGGCAATCCTGCTCCAGGCCTATCGCTGGCTGGCCGACAGCCGCGACGAAATGACGGGCGAACGCCTCGACCAGCTCGAGGACCCGTTCCGCCTGTATCGCTGCCACACCATCATGAACTGCGCGAACGTCTGCCCCAAGGGCCTGAGCCCGGCGAAGGCGATCGCCGAAACCAAGAAGATGATGGCAGAGCGCGCCATCTAAGGTGGCGCTTCCCGATTCCGTTTTCGAGCATGGCCCCGACCCGGAAAATCCGGGCTGGCGGCACTGGAACCTGAAAGACGACACGCTGTTCAACGGCGCCGTGATGGGCAAGCTCATCACGCGGGTCGATGACGATGGCCGCGCACGCCTCCGGATGTTCCCGGAACGCCGGCACGAGAATTTGCAGGGCATCGTCCACGGTGCGGTGACGCTGTCGCTGATCGATATATCGCTGTTCACCACCATGCACACGATCGGCACCGGCAATGCAGGGCCTTCGGTTACGCTGGAGCTGTCCACGCAGTTCGTGGGCGCAGGAGATCCGACCCGCCCGCTCGATGCCGTGTGCGAAATCGTGCGGGAAACCGGCAGCCTCGTGTTCGTGCGCGGGACCGTGGTGCAGGAAGACCACGTGGTCTGCTCCTTCTCCGGCATCGTAAAGAAGATGCACGCCCGCCCGAAACCGCAATGACCGGCATGCTGGCCCGCTATGAGCGGCTGGTGGCCGCGGGCGAATTGCAGTCAGATCCAGACCAGCGCCGCGCGGCACAGCGCCTCGACCGTCTGCAGAAGGACCTCGAGGCGGAGAATCCCGGCGGTCTCTTGTCGCGGCTGTTCCAGGCCAAGAAGGCGCGGCCGCAGGGTGTCTACATGTGGGGCGGCGTGGGTCGCGGGAAGTCCATGCTCATGGACCTGTTCGTGGAGACGCTCGGCATCGAACAGAAACGGCGGGTCCACTTCCACGAGTTCATGCTCGAGGTTGACCAGCTGATCCGGGAAGAGCGCCGGAAGGAAAGCGGCAATCCGATCGGCCCGGTCGCAAAGCGGATCGCAGAACAGGTGCGCTGCCTTGCCTTCGACGAGATGGTCGTCACGAACACGGCCGATGCAGCTATCATGGCCCGCTTGTTCACCGCGCTTATCTGCGACGAGAATGTGACCATCGTCACGACAAGCAATCGTCCGCCTGCGGACCTCTACAAGGATGGCCTGAACCGGTCGCTGTTCCTGCCCTTCATCGACTTGGTCGAAGCGGAACTGGACGTGCTGCCGCTGAACGGTCCGACCGACTACCGCCTTGATCGCCTCGGCGACCTCGAAACATGGCACACGCCGTTGGGAGAGGAAGCGACCGCGCAGGTTCGCGAGGCCTTCTTCCGCCTGACCGACTACGCGCCTGAAGATGCGGCCCACGTGCCCAGCGGAGAACTCCAGCTTTCGGGGGGACGCACGCTCCACGTGCCCAAGAGCTTCAAGGGTGTGGCCGTCTTCAGCTTCAAGCGCCTGTGCGCGGAGAACCGCGGCGCGGCAGACTACCTCGCCATCGCGCACGCCTATCACACGGTTATCGTGGTCGGCATCCCGCGCCTTTCGCCCGAGAACCGCAACGAGGCGATCCGATTCACGAAGCTGATCGATGCGCTCTACGAAAACAGCGTGAAGCTCTTCGCGACGGCCGCAGCGGAGCCGGAAGACCTTTACGTCAGCGGTGACGGGGCGTTCGAATTCGAACGGACGGTCAGCCGCCTGAAGGAAATGCAGAGCAGCGATTACATGGCCCGCGGCCACGGCCTCGAAGCCTGAAGGCTACCGCTAGGCGCTTGCGCCGAGTTTCGCGAGCGACCTTTCCAGCATCAGCAATTGCCACAGGGTGCGGCCATGGTCCGCCCGTCCGCCGATATGTTCATCTGCCAGTCGCGACAGGGCCTTGCGCGAAAACCATCCGCTGTCGACCAGCAGGCTGCTGTTCGAAACCCGCCGCGCCTCATCGGCAAGCGCTCCCTTGAACCACTGGGACAGCGGCGTCACGAAGCCCTGCTTCGGGCGGTAGAGGATGTCGCCGGGCAGGTACCGTTCCATAGTGTGCTTCATCAGCCACTTGCCGGTGGTGCCGCGAATGCGCTCGCGATCGGGCAGGCGGGCGGCGAATTCGACCAGGCGGTGATCCAGCAGGGGCTCGCGCGCCTCTAGCCCGACGGCCATGCTGGTCCGGTCGGTTTTGGTCAGGATATCGCCGGACAGCCAGAATTTGAGATCGGCATATTGCGCCCTGTCCAGCCCGCTACGTGCCGGTGCCGAGCGCATCAAGGCTTCGAAGGGCTGTTCAGCGCGGTAGTCTCCTCGCAGGGTCAGGAGCGTATCGCCGTACAGGAATTCGCGCTGTTCGGGTGCGAGGATCGACAGGGCCCTCGCGTATCCCGCTTCACCACTTTGAGAGAGCGCAAGCAGGGTGGTTTTCGCCCGCAGCGGGCGCGGGGCCCAGTCTGCGTTGGGCCAGAGGCGCCCCAGCGTCCCGAATACCGGTCCGCGCAGGGCGGAAGGCATGACCGCGCGCGCCTGTTCCTCGCGCATCTGGAACATCTGGCGGCGATAGCCAGCCAGCGCCTCGTCCGCGCCGTCGCCAGACAGGGCAACGGTCACGTGTTCCCGCGCCAGTTCGCATACGCGCAAGGTCGGCAAGGCGCTCGCATCGGCGAAGGGCTCGTCGAAGATCGCGGCGATCCGGTCGATCTCGCCGAACTGATCGGCCGAAACGATGCGCTCGTGATGGTCGGTGGCGAAGAGCTTTGCGACTGCGCGCGCATAAGAGGTTTCGTCGACGCTCTCCACGTCGAAGCCGATAGAACAACTGGTCACGGGCCGGTTGCTCGCCTCGCTCATCAGCGCGACGACCGAAGAGCTGTCGACCCCGCCGGACAGAAATGCACCCAGGGGCACGTCCGCCACCATCCGGCTGGTCACGCCGTCGCGCATCAGGTGCAACAGCTGCGCGGAATGGTCCGCGGCGCTGCCACGCTCCCGATGCTCGAAGCTGATGTCCCACCATTGGCGCGGCGGCGAAACGGGCTTGCCGTGTTCCAGCAGCATGAAATGGCCGGCTGGAAGCTTCGACACGTTCTTCAATGCGGCGCGATGATCGGGGACGTAACCCCAAGTCATGTAGTCCTCGATCGCCAGCGGATCGATTTCGCGCCGCATCATCGGATGGGCCAGCAGTCCCTTGAGTTCGCTCGCAAAGGCCAGGGCCCCGCCCGGCAAATGAGCGAGATAGAGGGGCTTTACGCCTAGCCGGTCGCGCGCAAGGAACAGCTGCCTTTTCTGTAGGTCGTACAGCGCAAAGGCGAACATCCCGTCGAGCCTCGAAAGGCAATCGGGTCCCCATTTCTGCCATGCGGCAAGGATGGTTTCGGTGTCGCCATCGGTCCGGAACTGCGCCCCACCCTGCTCCAGTTCGCGTCGCAGGGCGCGGTAATTGTAAATCTCGCCGTTGAAGACGATAATCGCGCGCCCGTCGGCAGAAGCCATCGGCTGCGGCGAACCGGCAAGGTCGATGATCGAGAGACGCCGGTGTCCGAGCCCGACGCCGGGCGCAGTCCAGACGCCTGATCCGTCCGGCCCGCGATGGGCCAGCGCATCGGTCATCGCCTCGACCCGCTTGGGATCGACCGGCTTGATCGTCTCGTAATGGAAAAGCCCCGCAATCCCGCACATGGCGGCGTCCCCTAGACCAGTCGGGCCGCTGCCGCAAAAGCTCCTGCGACGAAGAGGCTTGCAGCAAGGACCGGCAACGGCTGCGCGGGCCAATCGAGCCGGGCCAGCGCAGGCAGGCTGGCGACCTGCGAAGCGGTAAAGCCCGCATCCTCGGGATCGCGCTCGAACCAGCGCCACGCGATGCCCAGCACCAGCGCGATGACGAAGCCGAAGAAGAACCAACCATAGACGATATGGTCGAAGCTTCCGGCCGCTTCCGCCCCGACATATTGCGCGATGAAGATGGTAGCCCATGCGCGGATGCCGTTCGCCACGATCGGCACGACAAGGCAGGCGGCAAGGAACCAGAACCGGCGTTTCCAGCTGGTGAAGCAGGTATGCGCGACCATGACGCCTAGTGCCATCATGGCGATCAGGAATTTCACGCCCGAACACGCTTCGGCCACGATGAAAAGGCCGGCCGGGGTCTCGATATAGATACCGTCGGACAGGGTTTCGATACCGCTCAGCTTGGTTAACCACGTCGCGAGATAAGCGGTAATCGTCTGCAATTGCGGAATGATCTCGTCGCCGAAGGGCACCAGCGCGAAAGCGTAGAGGAGCGGAAAGGCGAGGATCAGCCCGGCTCTCGGCCCGATGATGGCCAGCGTGGCCCCCTGGAACGCGGCGATCACTCCCGCCTGGGCAAAGAGGTTGATGTCGAGCCAGCGACCGCCGAGCCACAGGCCCAGCCCCGCGATCATCCACAAGGCTCCAAGCCACCATCCGGCAGGTCGCACCTGCGCCAGATCGTCGCGCTTCAGCCAAGCGAGCCAGCCGATAATCGGGATGATCAGCAGGATATGGCTGTAGGTGTCGATATTCCACCACTGGTGTGCCATGCGCTGCCAGTCGCCGAAGGTGAGGCCGAATAGCGCGATCCAGAGCACAGCCAGCCTGAGGCCCGCCGCCTTCCAGCCATCGCTCGCTGTCCAGGCCTCCGCGTGGGTCGTGGCGCTATCAGGCTGCATGGCTTGAAGCCGCCTTTGCCGAAACGATCCGGGCAAGTTCGGAATACACTGCCTCCCAGCTCATTCTTTCCCGCACGAATTCGCGGGCCGATTTCCCGATAGCATCGCCGCGCGGGCCATCGGCAAGCAGCCAGAGCATCCGATCGGTCATCGCCCCCTGCTCGGCCTGTTCGATCAGGAAATGCTCGCCATCATTTCCATCGATGCCGGTGGCTGCTTCACGCGTCAGCATGACGGGGCGAGCCATCGCCATGGCTTCGAGCACCTTGTTCTGCACTCCTCGAGCGATGGTCATCGGTGCAAGCACGCAATCGGCAGCAGCAAGAAAAGGCCGCACATCGGGCACCTCGCCCCAGATGCGCACACCCGGCTGCACGGCTTGTCGCCTCAGCAAGTCCGTGGGAGAGCGCCCCACAACATGGAACTCCGCTGTCGGCAAATGCTCGCGAATGGCCGGCATGAACGCATCGATGACCCAGAGCGCGGCGCGCTCGTTCGGCTCGTAGTCCATCTGTCCCGTGAAGACGAAATGCGGACCGGGCGCCCTGGCGATCTTCTCGTTCGGAGCCACCACGGCGGGATCGAAAAAGGCTGTGTCGACGCCATTGCCGAGCACGCGAATGTCCCGGCCCTTTTGTCCCTCCAGCCGATGGCGGAACAGGTCGGCCTCGTTCTCGCTGATCAGCAAGGTCACATCCGCACGCGACGCGATACCGGCTTCGACCTCGCGCAACAGGCGCCCCTCGCGCCGGTTGATCCAGACGCGCGAGCCATTTTGCGCATAGGCTTCGAACTTGGCGGAATCGACATCGCACAAGTCGACGATGACGCGGCCTGTGAAGCTGTCCGGCACATACTGCGCCATCTGGCCGGAAAAGACGAAGATGGTGTCGATGGGCCGCGCCGAGAGCGTTTCCTCCACCCAGCGCTTCAGGCCCACATCGTCGAATGCGGCGAGGCTGACCGGGCGCCGCGAGAGGACGGCCTCCACCCCGGCAAGCGCCAGCGGCTTGCTTCGCGAGGGAGCGTTCCAGGACGTGGCAATCTCCGCCAAGGCACCGGTCTGCGCACGATCATCCGCATTCTCGGTGAAGGTGCCGACATGGACCGGTCCGAGCCGGGCGAGGCCTTTGAGCAAGTGGTGCGAGCGGATCTTGTCCCCGCGATTGGGCGGGAACGGGATGCGATGCGCAAGGAAAAGGGTTTCGCCCATCGTCTCAGCCAAGCCCACGCGCGATCCACGGACCGATGGCATTCGCCAGCGGAAGCGGGAGCTTTTTCCAGAGTTCGATCTTGGCCGAGTGGCCATCGTCGGTCGGATCGATATTGCGCGCCGCGGCGCCTGGAGCAGTCCATGCGCGATAAACCAGGGGTTGCGGCTCGAAGCCCCAGTTCTTCTTGAAATGGTATGGACCACTTCCGGTCTTCGAGCGACCGAAGTCGAACCTTGTCATGCCCTTGCGCCGCGCATGACACATCAGTTCGTAATACATGCGCTCGTTCGCGCGAAGGCCGCGAGCCTCCAGGCCGCCGCCTCCCCAAAACGGCATCACTGCACCGCCATGATAGAACGACAGTACACTGGAAACCGGCTTGCCGCGATCGTGGACGGTCAGAATGTCGGCATCTTCCGCGAATGCGTCCAGCATCGCGGAGAAGAGGGTTTTCGGAAAAACCGGAGTGCCGAGGTTGCGCACGCTCTCCGAAAAGCAGGCAAAGTGGTGGGCCAAATCTTCAGGCCCTCGCCCGACGGTCACTGAGAGATCGTTGGCGAGGCCCTTGCGCACTTCGGCGCGGGCCTTTCGCGGGATCGCGAGCAATTGTGCCTCGTCATCACCGGCAAGCTCCCCTGCGAAATTGGCGTGCCTGCCCTCTGTCCTGGACCATCCTGGAGCAGCGACTGGGCCACGCAATTCAACCGTGGTCGCACCCCGGCGCACCGCAAGTTCTTCGGCGGCGCGGCACAAGGCGGCTACCTGTCCCTCGTCGTTGGCAAGAATTCCCCCACCGACAGCGAAACCGCTGGAAACCAGCGCCCGTCCGAACAGCGGGGAGTGGATATCGATGAGCGGCAGCCAGCCCTGTACTGCGCCGCCTTGCTCGCTCAACAGCCCGAGCGCTTGCTGGCCGGTGCCGCGCTCCACGGCCTTGAGCCAGGCCGGGCGGTGGAAAATGGAACCGCGCTGGTCAGCTACGAACTCCTCTATCCGCGTCGCCTCGTCAGCGTCGGAAAGGTCGGCCATTCGGACCGTGCGCGTCATGGCGAGCGGCGCATTCACGCCGCCCAGTCCATTGCGCGCGCCTTCTCCCGCTCGGCCAGTTCGTCCATGCGGCCCCACGCGAACTCGCCAAGCAGGTCGGTGAGCTTTCCGGCCATGCGCGACAAGTTGGTGTAATGGCGTAGCCGCGATCGCAGGGGCGCCCCGTCAACGCGCGGCTGGTCCGGATCGACTTCCCACGGGTGGAAATAGAAAATGGCCGGTCGCCCCTCTTCGTGGTTCACCTGCCGGATTGCCCAGCGGCTGAAGCCATAGGGCAAGACGCGGAAGAACCCGCCCCCGCCTGCCGCCAATCGCCGGTTGCGGAACAGGGCGGTTGTTACCGGAATTTCTACCAAATCGCTGCCCGGAACGGGATTGAAGGCGAAGCGCGGCGCCTCGCGCCAGCCGTAGTGATCGTGAACCACCGGCGCGACGCTGGAGGAATAGGCGTAGCCGTGTTCCGCCAGAACCTCATGCGCCCAGCTATTGCGAGCATCGATCGAAAAGCTCGGAGCGCGGTAACCGGTGATCGCACACCCGCCTGTGTCTTCGAGAATCGCACGGGCCTTGGCGAGATCGGCTACGAATTCCTCTCGTGTGAAAGTGAATACGCGGGTGTGGTCATAGCCGTGGCTGGCCAGTTCGTGGCCGCGCTCGACGATGGCGCGCATCGCCGCCGGGCTGCGCTCCGCCACCCAGCCAAGCGTGAAGAAAGTCGCCTTGACTCCCGCTTCGTCGAACAGGTCGAGAATACGCGCAACATTGTCGCCGACGCGCAGCTGGAGCGAATCCCAGTCCTCGCGCTTCAGCGTGTTCTCGAACGCGCCGACCTGGAACCAGTCCTCCACATCGACCGAGAGGCCGTTGATTACCCTGCTGTCTGTCATCCGGCCCGCCCCCAAGCGCGTCAGGCCGCTTCGCGGGTTCCGGCCGACTCGAAATAGTCGATCATCATCGAAAGCACGTGGCGCAGCGAGCGCTCCTGTTCATCGAGGCGCGCCTCGATCGCAGCGAGCCGCTTGTCGAGATCGGCCGGCGTCTCGCCGCCTTCCCCGCGCGAGGCGGCGAGCTTTTCGATTTCCCGGCGCAGGGCAGCCATGTGCTTGTCACGCTGGGCGAAGGCGCCTTCGATCGCTTCGATCTGGACGTCGAGCAGGCCCTTCTGCCGCGCGTCGACATCGGCAGCGCTGGGAGCCGGTGCCACCCGGGTCCGCGCCTGCGCAATGGCATCGCTCGCCGGGAGGTTGCGATCCGGCCTCACCCGCGGTGCTTCGGCAGCGGTTTCAGCGGCCGCATCGCCCGTCATTTCCTCGATCACGGCATCGAGCATATCGATTTCGAGCACCGATTGTTCTTCCAGCGCACCCATCAGCAGCAGGCGGTTCATCACCTGGTTGACCTTTCGCGGAATGCCGCCCGTTGCCTTGTGAAGGCGCGGCCAGATCGCGGACGCGAACTCGGGATTGCCCGTCCAGCCGACGTGTTCGAGCCGGTGCGCCACGTAAGGTTCCATTTCGCCCGGCTGCATCGGTTCGAGGTGGTGAGCCGCGATGACGCGCTGGCGCAGCTGTTCCAGTTCGTCCGACTGTGCCAGCAGGTGCTTGAATTCGGGCTGGCCGAGCAACAGCGTCTGGAGCAGCGGGTGCGAGCCGAGCTGGAAGTTCGACAGCATGCGCAGTTCTTCCAGAGCGCCGATCGACAGGTTCTGCGCCTCGTCCACGATGAGCAGGACACGGCGGCCCTGGCGTGCTTCCTCGTGCAGGAACAGCTCGATCGCCGCGAGAGCGCTTGCCTTGTCCCCGCCCTCGACATCGAGACCGAAGCTGCGCGCAGCGACGTGGATCATTTCCTCGCCGTCGAGTGCGCTGGTGACGACTTCGCCCACGGTCATGCGGCGATCGTCCAGCCTTTGCTTGAGATGCGCGACCAGCGTCGATTTACCCGCCCCGACCTCGCCGGTGATGACGACGAAACCTTCGCCCTGGTTCAGGCCGTAGCCGAGATAGCTCAGCGCCTTCTTGTGCGTAATGCTTTCGAAATAGAATGCTGGGTCCGGCGTCAGCTGGAAGGGGCGCTCGGAAAAGCCGTAGAATTCCTCGTACATGTAACGTCCCTTATCAGAAATCGTAGCGCAGGCCGAGCAGTACGCTTGCCGCGCGCAGGTCCGCGTCGCTGACCTCGGTATCGACAGCATAAACCGAAAGTGCGGCGCGTGCCGACAGGTTCTGCCAGATGCTCTGGTAATAGGAGGCGGCGCTACCGTAAGCGAAGGTATCGCCGATCTCGCCGATGCCGCTGTCGAACCAGTTTGCAAAGGTGTTCACGCTGAAATTGCCGCGCCATGCCGGCCCGCTGACGCCGGCGGTCACATAATAGCTTTCATCGACGATATCGTTGGCCGCTTCGAGTATGGTGCCGGGAGCAGCGATGAATTTGCGGTTGTCATAGCCTGCGGCGATGCCTGCGGTCATCCGGCCGACTTCGCGCGTGTAGCTGGCGGTCACGCCGCGACCGCGGAAGACCGAGGAGCGGACCGAACCGAGCAGGCCGGACAAGCAATTGGTGCCCAGCGTCGGGCTGGTGCAGCCGGTGATATCGCCGCTGATCGGATCGCGGATCACCTCGAAATCGGGAGGGAGAGCGGCCAGCGCATTGTTGAGCCTGCCGCCGAAGCCCTGGATCGAATCGTAGACTGCGATGCCGAAGTTCGAGCGGCTGGACGGCTGCCAGGTAAAGCTGCCGTAATAGGTGTCGCTGTCGTAGCGGCGTCCGAAGGTTGCCTGCAACTGCGTGCGGCTGCTCGGGCGCCAGATGACCCCCACGTCCCAGATCAAGCCTTCCGCTTCGTATGCGATCTGGCGTGGGCTGTTGCTGTCGACAAGGTAACGCCCGTTGGGGCCGACGATCGGATTGCCGTCCGCATCGCGCAGGGCGTCACGGGAGGAGACTTCGACATCCTCCACACCGGCACCGGCGACGATGGCCAGCGTGGGCGTAACCGGAATAGTCACGTCGCCGCGCACGTAGGCATCGCGCACGCGCTGGTCGAGCGTGTCGATATCTTCCTGGTAGAAGCCCGCACCGACGCCCACGCCCACCGGGAATGGCATGTCGGGCGAAGTCGCTGCGCGGACCATGGCGGAATGCGCGACGCTCTCGTCGAACAGGTCCACGGCGTCACCGCCGAGCGTGACGAAATCGGGGCCTTCCACCCGCGTATAGCCGATGCGATAATTCGCATCGATCTTGACGTCGTCGACGCGGGTCGAGAGCGTCGGGCCGGCATAGGCGGAATAGGTCTTCGTGACGGTATCGTCGTCGCCGATAACGGGCACGAGCAGCGAACCGCCGGAACCGTCCGTCCTTGTACGGCTCGCCAGCGCGCCCGCCTCGATCTGCAAGGTACGCGGAACGATAGCCGTATAGCCGCGCACGATGCCGGTCAGCGTGTCGGTGTCCCGCGCATTCCCGTCCCAGGCGAAATTGCGTTCGTAGCGCAGGGCAACGGCAGCGCCGCTGTTACGGCCGCGGATCTGTGCGTCCACTCCGGCGGCGACCTGCGTATAGGTGACTGTCTCGTCCACCGGATCGAACTGCCAGGTCACGATCTGGGAGACTTCGATGTACGGATCGATGCGGGTGCGATCCCCCTCGCGGGACGACTCGCGGTCATCCCCCCGGCGGTCCTGCGCGGCCACGGGGCCGGCGACTGCCAGCGCGCCGAGCGCGATCGCTGTCAGGATGCCCCGCATTGTGGGCCTACTCCCCGTAGCCGTAATAGCTGCCGAACTTGCGGCCGCTGGGGCTGAAAGTCGCATCGTTGAGCAGCAGGCGGATATCGGGACAGGCCGACAGCAGGTCGATCGCGTCTTCCAGCGCCACCTGCCCGGTGCGGTCCGCACGCGCCACCAGCAGCGCCTGGCCGACATGCTTGGCAAGCTCGCTCGCGGGGGTCGCCGCCAGTGCGGGCGGACTGTCGAACACGATCATGCGGTTCGGCGCGCCGCGGGTCAGGCGATTGAGCACTTCCCACGTCCGTTCGCTGGCGAGGTATTCGCTGTCGCTGCCGGTCCTTGCGCCGGCACCCAGCACCCACAGGCCGGGAACATCGGTGCCGAGGACATAATCCTCCACGTGAGCGGACGGATCGGCGAGGACGTCCATGAAACCGGTCTCGCTCGACAGGCCGAGCTTCGACAGGATCGATGGCTTGCCGAAATCGGCGTCGATCAGCAGCACTTCACCGTCGCGTTCCGACGCCATCGCCAGCGCGAGGTTCAAGGCGCAGAAGGTCTTGCCTTCGTTCGGATGCGGAGAACACACGAGTACGCGGCGCGAGGCCGCCGTTCCTTCCGCCTTGGCTGTCGCCAGAACCTGCCGTTTGACGATGCGGAATTCCTCCAGCAGGCGCGATGCCCCGCCATCGGGATCGATCAGGCCCTGTTCGCGCAGAAGTTCGCGCACGATCTCGTGCTTCGTCCCGGTGAATTCGACCGCAGCGGTCTCCGCTCGTCGCGCGGTCGGCTGGGGCACTGGTGCAGCAACGGGCTCTGCGGCAGGCTCCGCCACGCGCGCAGCGGGCGGATCGGCCAGGGCAGGCTTTTCCTCGAACTTGCGCTTGGTGGCGAATTTCTTCGCCTTGTCGCCTTCGAGCATGACCGGAACCGCCGCCGGAGCCAGCTTGTCGAGGCCGAAGGCGCCGCTGGCGCGTTCGAGCAGCGAGGCGCGTTCGGCCGGGGCCGTGTCGTCCTTCGCCTTGTCGGCGGGCGTGATCTTGGTGGGCTTGTTCACGCTCATCTCCTCAAGCCACCGATCCGACCTGGACGATCTCGACCACGAGCAGCAGGAAGCAGATCCCTGCCAGCGCTCCCGATCCGGCAAGGAACTGCTTGAGGCGCAGCTTTTCGTGCAGAGTCGCCTCCACGGTCATCGAGCGCGATACGGTGCCGATGACGGGCAGTTCGAGCGCCTTTTCAAGTCGTTCCGCCGTGGTGAAGCTGGACCGCAGCAATCCAAGCAGGAAAGCCACGCCCGCACCCACGACGAGGCCCGACAACAGCACACCGACCAGCAGCAACGGACGGTTGGGAGCGGCAGGCTTCTGCGGCAGGATCGGCGGATCGATCACGTCGAACTGGAACGAGCTGCGGTTGGTCTCGTAATCGCCGCGCACCCGCATGCGTTCACGGCTCTGCAGGAGCTCGTCGTATTTTTCCTTCTGGACTTCGTAGTCACGGCTGATCCGGCTGGCTTCGGCTGCAACAGCCGGTTCGTCCGCCTGCGTGGCGATCAGCGCCGAAATATCCGACTGCAGCGCCACCTTGCGCGCCTGGAGCGCCTGGACATTGGCTTGCCGCTCCGCCCGGATCGAAACCAGCGAACTGTAGGCGGGATTGGGCGAACCGCCTGAACCGGCCGGCTCGCGTTCCGCCTGCGAGCGCAGCGCCTCGACCTGGCGCATCTGCGCCTGCACGTCGGGGTGGCTGTTGGTGAGACCGCGCGCACGCATGCCGGAAAGCTGGGCTTCGGCTTGCATCAGCGCGCCGCGTGCACCGCCCTCGCCCGGCATAACGATGGTGCGCGGCGTACCGGCAATCTGGCCGTTTATGGCTGCGAGCGCGCTTTGCGCAGCGGCGATGTCGGCATCGACGTTGCGCATCTCGCTGCGCATGGTCTGGAGCCGCATGGCGCTGGCACCCGCACCGGCTACGGCCTCGGGGTTCGCAGCCTCGAAGGCGAGGCGGCGTTGTTCGATCGCCTCGAGCTCCTTCTTGCGCTCTTCCAGCTGCTGTTCGAGGAAGATCATGGTCTGCGCCACGTCGCCGCGGTTGTCGGCGATGTTCTGTTCGCGGAACAGGTCGATCATCTGCTGGACGACTTCCTGCGCCAGCTTCGCATTCTCCGCATCGGACAGGCTGCCCTTGCCGATGGTCGCGGAGATTTCGAACAGATTGTCCTGCTGCAGGCTTACCCGGATATTCTCCGACAAATCCTCGACCGCGTTCTGCATTTCGAGGTCGGTCTGCACCTTGTCGCCCAGCTGGGTCGAACGGATGATCTTTTCGAGATTCGTCGCGCTGGTCAGCGTCTGGCGAACACGGGTGATCGCCTGTTCGCCGTCGCCTGCGATCTTGAGCTCGTCACCCAGCACATCGTCCAGTTCGACGAAGATGCGCGCCCGGCTTTCGTAGCTGTTGGGGATCATCGCGACCGCCAGCCAGCCCAGAAGGCACACGCCCCAGGCCACCGCCAGCGCGATCCACCGGCGGTTCCAGACCGTGTGCAGCGCGCTGCGAAACTGGTCGATGATGTCCTGCATGCCCCCTTGCCCGGCCCTAGAAGGCGCTTTCCGGGATGATGATCACATCGCCCGGCTGCAGCAGCACGTTGGCATCGCTGTCGCCGCGGCGAAGCAGGTCGGTCAGACGCAGCGCATACTCTTTCTGCGAGCCCGACTGCTTGTCGAACCGGATCAGCTTGGCGCGGTTACCGGCGGCAAATTCGCTGAGGCCGCCGACCGAGATCATCGCGTCGAGCACAGTCATGTTCGCGCGGTAGGGCAGCGACGCAGGCTTTTCCGTGGCGCCGACGATGCGGATCTGCTGGCTGAAGGTGCCCGCGAATTCGTTCACGATGACCGAAACCAGCGGTTCCTCAATGTACTGGCTGAGCTGCTGGGCGATGTCCTTTTCCAGCATCGACGGCGTCCTGCCGACTGCCGGAAGGTCCTTGACCAGCGGGATGGTGATGCGCCCGTCAGGGCGGACTTGGATCTTTTCCGCGCCCAGTTCCGGATTGCGCCATACGTGGATGGTCAGCTCGTCGAGCGGGCCGATCACATATTCCTCGCCCGGCTGTTCCTGCAGGGCAACGAAGGTCGCCGGCGGAAGCTCGTCGGCGCCTGTCGTGGCACAGCCGCCCAGTGCCAGGCTCGCGCAAGCAAGAGCTGCGATGGCGGCAGATCGGATCGAACGCATTCGGTATTTCCCTGTTATCGAGCGCGGCTGCCGATTGGCGGTCCCGCGCAGTCATCCCAATTTCACACAGGTCATTGCCCGAAAAAGGTGAACATACTGTTAGCCATGGAGCCGCGAACCAGCGGAATCGCTGGGATTTACCACGAAATTCGCAACTGTCTCAAATCAGGACTTCGGCAGCGGGTCCCTGGGCGAGAAATGCGGCGGGCGAGGCGCTGGCACCATAGGCTCCTGCACAGAATACCGCCACCAGGTCGCCGACCTCTGCTCGCGGCAGGTGTGCCTTGTCGGCAAGTCGGTCCAATGGGGTGCAAAGGCAGCCCACGACATTGGCGATCTCTTCGGGCTCGGCCCCGAAACGCGAGGCGATAGCCACGGGGTAATTCCGGCGCACGACGGTCCCGAAATTGCCCGATGCAGCCAGCTGGTGGTGAAGCCCGCCATCGGTCACGAGGTAGACCTCGCCATGGCTTTCCTTGCGATCGAGAATCCGTGTCAGGTAAACGCCCGCTTCCCCAACGAGATAGCGGCCCAGCTCGACGAAGAGTTCCGCATCGACGAGCGTTTCAGGCAGCGTTTCCAGACGCTTGGACAGTTCTTCTCCCACTTTCTCGATATCCAGCGGCATGTCTCCGCTGAAATAGGGGATACCGAAACCGCCGCCCATGTTGAGTTTCGGCAAGGTCACGCCCGCCTCCACCGCAATCCTGTGGGCGAGGTCGAGGATATTGCCCTGCGTTTCGGCAACCGCATTCGCATCGAGTGCCTGGCTGCCCGTGAAGATATGCAGGCCGCGCCATTCGCATCCCGCAGCGATAATCTCGCGAGCAAGCGCGGGCACGCGCTCCGCATCGACGCCGAACGGCTTGGCCCCGCCGCCCATCTTCATGCCCGAACCCTTGAGTTCGAAATCCGGGTTCACCCTGATAGCGAGGCGAGGCGTGTTTCCGAGGCGCTCGGCAATCGCCAGCGCCCTTCTCGCCTCGTTCTCGCTTTCGAGGTTGAGCGTGACACCCGCCGAAATGGCAGCCTCCAGTTCCGTGTCGCGCTTGCCGGGTCCGGCAAAGCTGATGCGCGCGCCGTCCACCCCGATCGCCTGCAACATGGCGAGTTCGCCGCCGGAAGCGATATCCAGCCCGTCGACAAATTCCGAAATGAACTGAAGAAGCGGAGAGAAACTGTTGGCTTTTATAGCATAATTGACGTGAATCTGATCAGGCAGAGCCTTGCGCAGCATAGCCAGCCGAGCTGCAATGAGGTCCTTGGAATAGACGAACAACGGGCTCGCCCCCGCCGCCTCGACGAGGTCGGAAGCCTTGCGGCCTGCAATTGCGAGTTCGCCGTCGATGGCCTCGAAGCCGTTAGGAATGGGGCCAAGCGGCTTCATGCGCCGATCTCCTGCTCGAGCCTTGTGCGGTCGATCTTGCCATTCGGGTTGAGCGGCATCGTTTCGCGCCAGTGATAGACATGCGGCTGCATGAAGTTGGGCAGTTCACGCGCTAGCGCACGCTTTAACTCCGCTTCCATGTCACCGGATGCATCAGGCGCAGCCCGAACCACCAGGTGGATCGCATGGCCGAGCTGGGCGTCGGGCACCCCGATCGCAACCGCTTCGGCGACCAGCCCCGAAGCCAGCGCCGCGCTTTCGACCTCCTGTGGGCTGATCCGGTTGCCCGCGCTCTTGATCATGGCGTCACGGCGACCGACGAAGTGGAGCAACCCCTCCGCATCCCGCCTGACACGGTCGCCCGACCAGACGGCGGTGCCGCCATAGGTGGAGGCGCCTGGCGCAGGCCGGAACCTTTCGGCAGTGCGTTCCGCATCCTGCCAGTACCCTTGAGCGACGAGCGGGCCGCAATGCACCAGTTCGCCCTCTTCCTCCTGGTCGGCCACAGAGCCCTCATCGTCGATGACGAGGATCTCGGCGAAGGGGATCGCCTTGCCCATCGAGGTCGGATGGCTGTCGACAAGGTCCGGGTCGAGATAGGTCGAACGGAATGCCTCGGTCAGTCCGTACATCGGGAACAGTCGCGCATCGGGAAACAGGGCCCGCAGGTCGCGTACCAGTTCGACCGTGAGGGCTCCCCCGCTGTTGGTCAGGCGGCGCATGGACGCCAGCGCCTCGGCAGGCCACTCCATCTCGGTCAGCTGGACCCAGAGCGGAGGAACGGCTGCCAGCGTGGTGACGCCGTGCCGGGCGCAGGCCTTCGCGACGTCACGCGGGAAAAGGTAGTCGAGCGGGACGACGCACCCGCCGGCGTACCAGGTCGAAAGCAGCTGGCTCTGCCCGTAGTCGAAACTGAGTGGCAGGACTGCAAGCGTGACGTCATCGCTGCTCATGCCCAGGTAATCGGCCACCGAGACGGCACCCAGCCAGAGGTTCGCATGGCTGAGCATGACGCCCTTGGGCTTGCCCGTCGAACCGCTGGTATACAGGATTGCCGCCAGCGCATCGGGATCGCTGTCCGACGGCCCCAGCCGACTGGCGGTGGCTTCGGCGCTTGAGAAGACTTCGGCTTCGTCGACCGCCCGGCATCCTGCGGGAAGATCGCCGTCTTCCAGCGTCTGGAGCCGCGCCTTGGTGCCCATGAGGAGGCACGAACCGCTATCTGCCAGAATATGCGCCACCTGCGCGCGCTTCAGCAGCGGGTTTATCGGCACGTGGACAAGCCCCGCCCGCGCGGCCGCCAGCGGCAATAGGCAGGTCAGTTCCCCCTTTGCCGCCCAGCTTGCGACGCGTGAACCCGCTTCGCACTGGCCGGCCAGCCACCCCGCCAGCAGCGACACTCGCTCGCGCAAATCGGCGAAACTCAGCACGCGGTCCTTGAGCACCAGCGCGCGCGCCTGTGCATCGCCGCGTTCCGCCAGTTGATCGAGTGGATAGGGCGTGGGATCAGGCATGGAAGTTCCGGGCAAGGGATTACCGGTGGTCATCACGGTCAGCTATCACGACACGGCCAGCAAACTGCAAGGGGTTCGGCACGATCGCTCCGGGCCTTTCGACGGTCATGAGTGGTTCGAGCTGCTCGAACAGCATGGCTGGCAGCCTGTGATCGCACTTGCCGAGGACGCCCTCGCCCTGCCCCTCATGCATGGCCCGAAGGGGCTGGAGAGCCTGACGAACTGGTTTTCCTTCACCTGGGCTCCGGTCGGTGAAGCGGGAGAGGAAGCGACCGGCCTGCTTCGCGCGCTGGCCGCAGACCTCAAACGCAGGACCGCCCGTGTCGACTTGAGTCCCCTGTCGGGGGAAGACCGCTGGCTTGGCCTGCTGGAGGAGGCATTCCGCACTTCAGGTTGGCTCGTCTTCGGCGAGAAGTGCGACGACAACCACATCTTGCAGGTGAACGGCCGAAGCTTCGACCAGTACTGGGCGTCTCGCCCGGGCCAGATGCGGTCCACCCTCCAGCGCAGGTCGAAGAAAGTTAGAACGGAAATTTCAACGCAATTCGATGCGTTTGAATGGCAAACTTACCAATCAATCTACAGAAAGAGCTGGAAACCCACTGAGGAACGCGCGGACCTGCTCGAGGCCTTCGCGCGCAGCGAAAGCGATAAGGGGCACTATCGCCTCGGCATCGCTTATGCGGATGACGAACCGGTGGCGACGCAGTTCTGGACCGTCGAGAATGGCACGGCTTACATCCATAAGCTGGCGCATCTCAAAGAGGCGGAAAACCTGTCGGCCGGGACGGTGCTGACCGCCGCGATGTTCGAATACGCGATCGATACCGAGAAGGTCGCGCTGATCGATTTCGGTACCGGTTCCGACCCATACAAGCGCGACTGGATGGAGGAGTGCCGCCCGCGATATCGGCTCACCTGCCTCGACCCGCGACAAGTTGCGGCATGGCCTGCCATAGCCAAGCGCCTTCTCGGCCGCCTTGCACGCGGTTGACCACGCGGCTAAGGCGGCACCCGCTTTCAGCAGGGACACCGTAATACGCATGGCAGAAACCGCCACCGCCGAACCGACCGGACCGAGCCGCAGCGCGATCGATGCGACGCTGCGCGCGATCCTGAGCGATGTCCTCGCGCTCGACGCCGAGCGGGTAGAGGGTTTCGACGGCGACACGGGCCTGTTCGGACATCTGCCTGAACTCGATTCCATGGCCGTGGCAACGCTGTTGACCGAAATGGAAGACCGCCTCCACATCATCATCGAAGACGACGATGTCGACGGCGAGATGCTCGAAACCTACGGCGGCCTCCTCGCTTTCGCCGAAGCGAAAACCATCGAAGGCTGAGCGCCCGCCCCATGTACGAAACCTGGCCTGCCCCGCTGATCGAAGGTGGGACCAGCGAGGAAATGGCCCTGGTTTTCAAGGCAACGGGCGGCAATCGCCTGCTCGTGCTGCCTCCGCTTTTCGAAGAGGCCAACAGGCTGCGCCGGCAATTGCGCGAGGTCATGCGCCTCCTGTCGCTGCGCGGTATCGCCAGCGCCCTGCCCGACCTGCCGGGCTGCAATGAAAGCATCGCGCCTTTGGGCAAGCAGACACTCTCGGGGTGGCGGACGGCTGCAGTAGCGGCAGCCGGGCATTTCGGAGCAACCCATGTTCTGGCGGTGCGAACGGGCGCCGCAATCGCTCCGGCCGAACTGCCGGGATGGCTCTACGCTCCGCAGGCACCGGCAAGGGCCCTCACCTCGCTGGCCCGCGCGCAAAGCCTGTCCGAAGCGGAGACAGGTGGCGGACGGCAGCCGGCAGAAATCATCGCAGAGGCACGCGAGTATGGCGGCCACGTCGCAGGTTGGACCCTGTCGGGCGAAATAATCCGCGAGCTTGAACAAAGCACCGATGTGCAAACCGGCTATCTAGTGGTGGTGGATCACGAGGAGATCGGCGGGTCACCGCTGTGGCTGAGGGCCGAGATCGGCGAGGACGCGGATCAGGCCCAAGCGCTGGCGGACCTGCTGGCGCGGGAGCTCGCCCGGTGAAGCGGCTTCATCTCGCCTTCCACTGCAACGGTTTGAACCTTGCCGGTACGCTGGACAATGCGCCGGGCACGACGGGGCTGCTGATCGTGACGGGCGGGCAGGAGCCGCGCGCGGGCGCGTTCGGCTGGCAGGCCCGACTGGCATCGGAGATCGCTGCGGCCGGATTTCCGGTCTTTCGCTTCGACCGCCGCGGGATCGGCGACAGCGACGGCGAGGATCGCGGGTTCGACAAGTCTCGTGCCGACATAGCGGCTGCGCTCCGCTCGTTCCGCGCGCTGGTACCGCAGATGACCCGCGTGGTCGGCTTCGGCAATTGCGATGGCGCTTCTGCCCTGATGCTGACCGAGGGCCTCGGCTTCGATGCGCTGGTCCTGAGCAACCCCTGGGCCATCGACGAAGAGGACGGACCCCTTCCCTCGCCCGCGCGAACCCGTGCCCGTTATCGCGCGAAACTCGCCGACCCCGGCGCGATCTGGCGCCTGCTCACCGGCAAGACCGACCTCGGAAAGCTCAAGGCGGGCCTCAAACAGGCAGCGAAGGGCGAGAGCGGGCCTTCGCAGCTGGCGCAGGAATTGCGCGAGGCGCTCGGGCAGTTCGACGGCCCGGTGCGTTTCCTCCTGGCCCAGAACGACCGGACCGCACAGGCCTTTGCGGACAATTGGCCGAGCGACGAGCGTATCCGGCAGTGCCCGGGCGCCGGACATGCCTATGCCGAACCCGACGCACGCACATGGCTGCGAAGTCAGGTGCTAGGGGCCTTGCGCGCTTAGCGGGTGAAGAGGCTGGTCAGCTCGACGTGGGTAGACCAGCGAAACTGGCCCACGGGCCGCAGCTTCTCCAGCTTGAAGCCCGCCTCCACCAGCGTCTTCGCATCGCGCGCCCAGCTCGACGGATTGCAGCTGACATAGGCGACGCGGCTCACTTCGCTTGCCGCGATCTGTGCGACTTGCTCGCGCGCGCCGGCACGCGGCGGATCCAGCAGGATCGACGAAAAGCGCGAGATTTCCGCAGCCTGCAGCGGGTTGCGGAACAGGTCGCGGTGCATCGCATGGACGGGTATGCCGCGCGCATTGGCCACCGTCTTGCAGGCCAGATGCGCATCGCGTGCCGCCTCCACCGCCAGCACCTTGGCCGGACCTGCGAACGCAAAGGCAAAGGTGCCCAGACCGGCGAACAGGTCGGCGATCGTAGCACTCTCCGCCAGCCATTCCTTCGCGTCGGCAAGCAGGACCGCCTCGCCGTCGCGCGTCGGCTGGAGGAAAGCGCCGTGTGGCAAGGGAACCGCCACGCCGGCTAGTGTAATCGTCGCAGGCTCCGGCTCCCAGACGGTCTCGGCACCGTATCCTTGGTCGAGCGACAGGCGCGCAAGCCCATGGTCGCGCGCGAAATCCAGCATCGCCTCGGTCGCGGCGAGGCCTTCGGTCTCGATACCCGTGATGGCGCAGTCCACGCCCTGGTCCGCCAGCGTCAGCGAAATGTCCACCGGCCCGCGCCCTGCATGGGCGGCGACCAGCTTGCGCAGCGGCGCAACCAGCGCAAACAGTGCCGGATCGAGGATCAGGCATTCCTGCATGTCGACGATGCGGTTGCTGCGTCCCTCGCGAAACCCGATGGCAGCGCCCTTGGCAGTGCGCAGGGCGTGGAGGGTCGCGCGGCGACGGGTCGCGGGCGGAGACAGGTGCGTGGGCAAGACTTCGGCGGCTGCGACCTCCTGCCCCTCGGCGGCATTCACCACCCTTTCGGTTACGAAACGGCTTAGCGCCTCCTCGTCGGCGTGCTGCAACTGGCAGCTCCCGCAAGTGCCGAAATGACGGCACGGAGCAGCGACATGGTGCGGCCCTGCTTCGATGGTTCCGTCGGGCAGGATGACGTCACCGGTGACGGCGCCCGCAACGTGCCTGCCGGACGCGGTGACGCCATCGCCCTTGGCGGCAATGCGCAGGATGGTTTCGGGTGCAGTCAAAGGAAGTACTCCAGGGCGCGGTTGACCGATCCTGCCAGCTCTCCGGCGGTGAAAGCCGCACCTGACAGGCGTGCAGCCTCGTGGTGGAGCCAGACCGCCTCTTCGCAGGCGCGCACCGGTTCGCCTTGCCCCGCAAGGCGTGCGGCGATGACGCCTGCAAGGACGTCACCCGACCCTGCTACCGAGAGCCAGCTGGGCCCCGCGTCGAAAAAGACCGTACCGCCCTCGCCCACGCAGATCGTGTCGGGGCCCTTGGCGAGGACCGTCATACCTGTGACGTCGTGCAGTTTTCTCGCCCGGTCCAGCTTGCTGTCCGCCTCGACGTCGAAGCTTTTGCAGAGTGCCGCCAGTTCGCCTTCGTGCGGCGTCACGACGATCCGCGCGGTGCCGACGCCTTCGATGACGTCATGGTCAAGCAGGTGCAATGCGTCGGCATCGACCACGCAGGGCCTTCCGCTTTCGAGCGCAGCGCACAGCCTGCCACGCGCCTCTTCGCTACGGCCGAGGCCCGGCCCGACAAGGACCGAGGAAATCCGTTCGTCCGAGAGGTTGTCCAAGAGCCCGCCCTGTTCGATCACCAGTTCTGCCGGCGCATCGGGATGCGAAAGGTCGCTCATGAGCTTCACATAGCCTGCACCGGCTCGCATCGCCGCCTCGCAGGAGAGCAGCGGTGCACCCGGCATATCGCCTGCGACCACTGCCACCAGTCCGCGGCGGTATTTGTGGCTGTCCTTCGGAGGCGCCGAGAGCCGGGGGTGCGCCGACAGGCGTGCAACTCGCCCCGCGTCAGGCAGGTCGAGCGAGACCAGCCGCTTGCAGCCCATCGCTGCCATCGCCGGCATCAGGAAATGCGCCTGTTTCCACGCGCCGAGGGCCAGCGTCAGATCATAATCAGGAAGTGGACCCAGGGCTTTGCCCGTATCGCTTTCGACGGTACTGGGAACGTCTATAGCTATTTTATAACAATCACTTGAGGCGAATGCTTCAAGTAATTTGGCAAATTTTCCTTCGACCGTCCGGGCGAGGCCGTAGCCGAACAGGCAGTCCACGATGACCGCGCCTTCGGGGGAACCGTCGCTGGCTACCTCGCCGCGGAATTCCGAGCGCGCCTTTCGCGCAGTCTCAGTCCCAGGTTCGAGCGGCGCGATGACCGAAACCGCGTAACGGCGACGGCGCAGGCTCTCCGCAATGACGTAGCCGTCACCGCCATTGTTGCCCGGGCCGCACAATACGCAGACATTGCGTCCTGCCGCGACGCGGTGGACGTAATGCGCCGCCCCCTCGCCCGCCCGCAGCATCAGTTCCCATTCGCTGGTCCCGGCATCCATCGCGGCGCGCTCTGCGGCGCGCATCTGCTCGACCGTGAGGACGGGATCAGTCACCGGCCACCGGCATATCGAAGCGGTAGCGGTCGTTGCCGATGGAGACGATCACCTTGTCGCCTTCGACCGTTTCGACCAAGTTGTCGGCGCCATCGCGCGCGAGCAGGCCGCTATTGGTTTCGCCATATTCGAACACGCGGAAGCCGCCGTCGGGATGCTGGATCACCCGCGCGAGGGATTCCGCATCTGCAGACGGAAGAAGCGAGCACACCGACGCGAAGGTTTCTGCTCCGTCGAGCGCGCATTCGACCGGTTCGCCGCCCTGATCGGCCACTTGCGGGGACGCCTCCGGCTCTCCGGAACAGGCGCTCGCCAGCAGGAACGGGGTCAGGCAAAGCAATCGGTGCATCGGGGCGCGCTGCCACTTCGGCGGCGCTCATGCAAGCGGGTTGCCCTCAGTCCTTCCGGATCTGGGAGACGTCGCGGATCGCCCCGCGCGCTGCCGAGGTGGTCATCGCCGCATAGGCTTCGAGCGCGGGCGACACCCGCCGGTCGCGCGGCTTCTCGGGCTTCCAGCCCTTCGCGTCCTGCGCAGCGCGGCGCTCGGCGAGCGTTTCATCCGATACAGCGAGGTTGATGGTCCGGTTGGGAATCGAGATCTCGATCAGGTCGCCATCCTCCACCAGTCCGATCTCGCCGCCTTCCGCGGCTTCGGGAGAGACATGGCCAATGGACAGGCCGGAAGTGCCGCCCGAAAACCGTCCGTCGGTCAGCAGGGCGCAGGCTGCGCCCAGACCCTTCGATTTGAGATAGCTTGTCGGGTAGAGCATTTCCTGCATGCCCGGCCCGCCGCGCGGCCCCTCATAGCGGATGACCACCACGTCGCCTTCGACCACCTGACCCGTCAGGATGGCGGTAACGGCATCGTCCTGGCTCTCGAAGACCTTGGCCGGCCCTGCGAAATCGAGGATGCTTTCGTCCACGCCCGCCGTCTTCACGATGCAACCGTCGCGCGCGATATTGCCGTACAGGACCGCCAGCCCGCCATCCTTGCTGAAAGCATGTTCGGCGCTGCGGATCACGCCGTTTTCGCGGTCGAGGTCGAGCTCTTCCCAGCGGCGCGACTGGCTGAAGGCGGTCTGTGTCGGCACGCCGCCGGGCGCTGCAGAGAAAAACTCGCGTACCGTGTTGTTCTGCGTGCGGCCGATGTCCCAATCGTCCAGCGCATCGCCCATGGTCGGGCTGTGCACGGTCGGCAGCGCGGTGTGGAGCAGCCCCGCCTTCTCCAGTTCGCCGAGGATCGCCATGATCCCGCCTGCGCGGTGGACATCCTCCATGTGGACGTCGCTCTTCGCGGGTGCGACCTTGGACAGGCACGGCACCTGGCGGCTCAGCCGGTCGATGTCCTTCATGGTGAAGTCAACACCGGCTTCGTGTGCGGCAGCAAGCAGGTGGAGCACGGTGTTGGTCGATCCGCCCATGGCGATGTCGAGGCTCATCGCGTTCTCGAATGCTTCAAAACTGGCGATGGAGCGCGGCAGGACGCTCTCATCCTCTTCTTCGTAGTATCGGCGCGCGAGGGTCACGGCGAGGCGGCCGGCCCGCTCGAACAGGCCCTTGCGGTCGGCATGGGTCGCGAGCGTCGAGCCGTTGCCGGGCAGCGAGAGGCCCAGCGCCTCGGTCAGGCAGTTCATGGAATTGGCAGTGAACATCCCGCTGCACGAACCGCAGGTCGGGCAGGCGTTTTGCTCGATCGCGGTCACTTCCTCGTCCGAATAGGCTTCGTCGGCGGCAGCGACCATCGCATCGACGAGGTCGAGCGCAATCTCCTTGCCCTTCACCACGACCTTGCCCGCTTCCATCGGCCCGCCGGAAACGAAGACTGCCGGTACGTTGAGCCGCAAGGCCGCCATCAGCATCCCGGGCGTGATCTTGTCGCAGTTGGAGATGCAGACCATCGCATCGGCGCAGTGGGCGTTGACCATGTATTCGACGCTGTCCGCGATCAGGTCGCGGCTGGGCAGCGAATAGAGCATCCCGTCATGACCCATGGCGATGCCGTCATCGACCGCAATGGTGTTGAATTCCTTGGCGACGCCGCCCGCCGCCTCGATCTGGCGTGCGACCAGCTGGCCGAGATCCTTCAGATGGACGTGGCCCGGCACGAACTGGGTGAAGCTATTGACCACCGCGATGATCGGCTTGCCGAAATCCTCGTCCTTCATGCCCGTGGCGCGCCACAGGCCGCGGGCGCCGGCCATGTTGCGGCCATGGGTGGTGGTGCGGGAACGGTAGGCGGGCATGGCTGGCTCTCTGGTTGCTTGCGGCGCGGAGCCTAGCAGAGTGAATTGCCTTCGCTAACGCTAGTTTGGTCCGGCCTAGCCCAAGTTCGCCTTTAGACTTCGAGCGCGACGCGGCCCATCACGTCTGCCAGCAGCATGGCCCAGCGCGCCTGCCCCGCCTCGGTCGCGATCTGGTCCTGCCGGATCTCGACCGTGCAATAGGGGATGCCCTGCGCTTCGGCGTGGCGGTCCATCGTGGCGTTCAACTGCTTCCCTGAATAGGGCTGGTTGTCGCCCACGGTCAGGCCCTGTTCGCCGAACAGCCGGATCGCGTGCAGCGCGGCGCGATCGTCGTTGTTGTAGAGCAGCGCGACTTCCCACGGACGCTCCTCGTCGCTGGTCGCAAGGCTCGGCGTGAAGCTGTGGAGAGCCACGATCATGCGAGGCTTGGCTTCCCTGATCATCGCTTCCAGCGCGCGGTGATAGGGGCGATGGTAGAGGTCGAGACGCTTCTCGATGTCGGCACCGATATTGCCGGGCACCAGGTGCCCGTCGCTCGACGTGGGGACGGCGGCCGGATCGTCCTCGGTCCGGTGAAAATCGCACACGAGGCGGCTGACCGTGGCGATATGGGCCGGGATGCCATGGCGACGCGCCAGCCGGTCGGCGATGCCTTCGACGCCGATGTCGAGCGCGATGTGATCGTCCAGCAGCTTGCGGTCGATACCGAGGTCCACTTCGGCAGGCACATGGTTGGAGGCGTGGTCGGCCACGCAGATCAGGCCGCCCGGGCGCATCATGTCCGTCCCCACTTGGCGGTACGGCAGGCCGTCGATCATCTGAGTTTCCCCCGCATCTGCCACCAGCCCGGATGGTCGGCGGCGATGGATGCCGCGGCCCGGTCCCGCGCTGCTTCGTTGTCGAACAGCGCGAAACAGGTCGCGCCAGAACCCGACATACGGGCGAGAAAGGGCGAAGTTCCGCGCAGCGCGGTAAGGACTCCGGCGACAGGCGGGCAAAGCGCGATGGCCGGGCCTTCGAGGTCGTTTCGCCCCTCTGTCGCCACGGTCCGCGCATCGCCTTCCGGCATCGGGCCGAGGTCGACGCCGTTCCACGCCTTGAAGACCGGTCCGGTGGACAGCGGCACGCGCGGGTTCACGAGCAGGACGGGCGTGCCCGCAAGGCTGTCGTCGGAAGGTTCGAGTTCAGTCCCCGTGCCGCGCCCGATGCAGGTCCGGCTTTCGACGCAGGCCGGGACATCCGCCCCCAGCGCAGCAGCGCGCGCCTGCCAGTCGTCCGGCAAGCCATACCGCTCGCGCACGATGCGGAACACCGCGCCCGCATCCGCCGATCCGCCGCCGAGCCCAGCGGCAACGGGCAGGTTCTTTTCGAGGGTCACGGCCAGCCCTCCGCCACGCGGCAGCTTGCCCAGCGCCTTGGCGACGAGATTGTCGAAGGGATCGTCGAGCCCGCCCGAAAACTCCCCGACAACGCGAACGCTGTCCTGCGCGCTATCGGCAACGGACAGCACATCGCCTTGGTCGACGAAGGCGAACAGCGTTTCCAGTTCGTGATAGCCATCCTCGCGCCGCCTGCGGACATGCAGCGCGAGGTTGATCTTGGCGTAGGCGATTTCCCTCATAGTGTCAGGCGCGATCATCACGATGGAAACCGATACGGCGGCTCTTGGCGTAGAAGTAGAAACCGATCGTAGGCACTCCGACGAAAGCGATGCCTCTCATGCCGTCTACACCAAGCAGGCTTCCGTCACTCAGGAGGTTCGCAAAAGCAGCGATGGAGGCAGCAACGAGGATGCCCGCCAGCGCTCGTTCGAAAACACTAGGTTCTCGCCTGTATTTGCCTTCACTCACCAAAGCAGTCTCCTGCCGAGAAGGCCATCACATGTTCGGATAGTTCGGACCACCGCCGCCTTCCGGCGTGACCCAGTTGATGTTCTGGTTCGGGTCCTTGATGTCGCAGGTCTTGCAGTGGACGCAGTTCTGCGAATTGATCTGGTACTTCGGCTCGCCCGTCGCATCGTCGACCAGCCATTCGTAGACCCCGGCGGGACAATAGCGGGTCGAAGGACCGGCATAGACGCCCAACTCGCTGTCCTTCTGCAGTTCCATGTCCTTGACCTGCAGGTGGACCGGCTGGTCTTCGGCGTGGTTGGTGTAGCTGAAGCTGACGCTGGTCAGGCGGTCGAAGCTAAGCACGCCGTCGGGCTTGGGATAGTCGATCGGCTTGTAGAGGTCGGCGCGGTTCAGCGCCTCGCAGTCGCGATGGTGCTTCATGCTGATCGGCAAGCCGATCTTGAGATAGCGCATCCACATGTCGACGCCGCCAAGGACGGTGCCGATGTCGCTGCCGAAACGCTCGATCGCGGGAAGCGCGTTCTGGACGAGCTTCAGTTCCTTGGCGATCCAGCTGTCGCGGACGGCTGCGTCGTATTCCATCAGCTCGGTATGCTCATGGCCTGCCGCAACGGCTGCAGCCACGCTCTCGGCAGCCAGCATCCCGCTCTTCATGGCGGTGTGGCTGCCCTTGATGCGGGGCACGTTGACGAAGCCGGCGGCACAGCCGATCAGCGCGCCCCCCGGGAAGGCCAGCTTGGGTACGCTCTGCCAGCCGCCGTCGTTGATCGCGCGTGCGCCATAGGCGACGCGCTTGCCGCCCTTGAGCACCTCGGCGATCAGCGGATGGTGCTTCCAGCGCTGGAATTCCTGGAACGGGCTGACATAGGGGTTCGAATAATCGAGCCAGGTGACGAGGCCCAGGGCGACCTGGTTGTTCGCCTGGTGGTAGAGGAAGCCGCCGCCGTTGCTGCCGCTTTCGCTGAGCGGCCAGCCCTGCGTGTGGACGATCTTGCCCGGCTCGTGCAGTTCGGGATCGATGTCCCACAATTCCTTGATGCCGATGCCATAGACCTGCGGCTGGCAGTTTGCCTCGAGGTCGTACTTCGCCTTCATCTGCTTGGTGAGGTTGCCGCGGGCACCTTCTGCAAACAGCGTGTACTTCGCGTGGATTTCCATGCCCGGCTGGTAATCGGCCTTCTGGCTGCCGTCGGCAGCGATGCCCATGTCCTGCGTGACGACGCCGGCCACAGCGCCATTGTCGTCGTAGAGGACTTCAGCGGCAGGGAAGCCGGGGAAGACCATCACGCCCATGCCTTCGGCCTGTTCGGCCAGCCAGCGGCAGAGATTGCCGAGCGAGCCGGTGTAGCAGCCCACGTTCGACATGAAGGGCGGGAACATGATGTGCGGCATGGCCGAGGCGCCGGTTTCGCTGATCGTGTAGAACAGGTCCTCGCCCACCGGCGTTTGCGCCATGGGGCAATCCATGTCGCGCCATTCGGGCAGCAGTTCGTCGAGCGCCTTGGGATCGACCACCGCGCCGGAAAGGATGTGAGCGCCGATTTCGCTGCCCTTTTCGAGCACCACGACCTCGAGGTCCTCGTTGATCTGCTTCAACCGGATCGCCGCGGCGAGGCCGGCAACACCGCCACCGATGATGACGACGTCGCAGGGCATGGATTCACGTTCGCTCATGTCTCTCTCTTTTCGTCGCTATTCGCTTGCGCGATGCCTTGATTGCTGCCGCGTTTGAGGTCAAGACCTCCAGCGGACGGATGATGCACGAAAACCCCACGAATAACGGCGAAATCGACGCAGCCCAAGCTCTCGAAGCCGCCTTCGACTGGTGGCGCGAAGCGGGCGTCGATCACGACTACTCGGCCGATCCGCACAGCTGGCTCGCCAGTCCCGAAGCGGAAGAAGCCGTAGCGGCGCCCAAGCCCGTGGCGCGGGTGGAAGAACCCAAGCCCACCCCGCTCGAACGCGCCTTCCAGCAAGCCCCTGAAACGGGCCGTATCGGCGGCGATGCGGCAGCCTGGCCGGACGATCTCGGAAAATTTCGCGAATGGTGGATGAGCGAGGCTTCGCTTTCGCTCGCCGGCACCGAAGCGCGGCTTCCCCCCCGCGGAGTCGCGGGCACCAAGCTGATGGTCCTCGTTGCCGAACCCTATGCCGATGACGGCGATGCCCTTCTCTCGGGCGGTGCAGGACGCTTTGCCGCGGCCATTCTCAAGGCGATGAGCGTCGAACAGCACGAAGCCTATCTCGCCAGCGCCCTGCCCGCGCCTGCCGCGCTGGCCGACTGGGAAGAACTGGCCGCCAATGGCCTCGGCGCGGTGACTGCCCACCACATCGCCCTTGCCGCGCCGGAACGCGTGCTCGTGTTCGGCAGGGGGATGGCACCTCTGTTCGGCATCGCGCCTGCCGCCGCGCGCGAACCCGCAACGATTACCGCCGGCGAGCGTCAGGTACCCCTGCTGCTCGCTCCCGATCTTGCCGAACTGTCCCGCACTCCGGAACGCCGCATGAATTTCTGGAACCGCTGGCTCGAATGGACCGCATGACCAAACGACTCCTGCTGGCCGCCGCTCTCGGTGGCTCGATCCTGTCATCCCCCGCCGCAGCGCAAGGCTCCGACAGCCTTGCCTATTTCACCCGTTCGCATGCGGCCGTCCTGCCGCAGCTACTGTCCGGTGACGACCAGCTTTACTACCGCTCGCTGTTCGAGGCGATCGAGGCGAAGAACTGGGACCGCGTCGAGGTCATGCTGGGCGAGCGGGCGGACGGTCCGCTCCACGGCTCTGTCCTTGCCGCCTATTTCCTCCACCCCGAAAGCCCGCGCATCGAACTGCCCCGCATCGAGGCGTGGCTGGCCCGTTATGCGAGCCTACCCGAGGCCGAGGCCATTATCCGGCTCGGTCGGACGCGCGGGCTGGAAAACGCCCCCTCCCTGCCGCGCGAGAGGCAGCTGGTCGGCCAGCGCGGCGTGACCAAGCGCATGCGTCCCCGCACAGTTTCCGACGGTTCGATGCCGGACGGCGTCCAGAGCGCGATCCTCGACCGGATTTCCAACGACGATCCCGATGGCGCGCGGCTGCTGCTTGACGGCGTCGACGCCTCGCTGTCATCCGAAGCCCGCGCCGAATGGCGCCAGCGCGTTGCCTGGTCCTATTACATCGAGAACCGCGATGCCGAAGCGCTCGCCATGGCGCAGCTGGTCGGTCAGGGCCGCGGTGCATGGGTGGCAGAGGGCGACTGGGTGGCGGGACTCGCTTCCTGGCGTCTCGGCGACTGCGAGAACGCCGCCGACTATTTTCGTCGTAGCGCCGCGGCTTCGGCCAATGGATCGCTGACCGCCGCGGCGCATTACTGGGCTGCCCGCGCGCTGATCCGTTGCCGCCAGCCGGAAAAGGCCGACGAGCAATTGCGCGGCGCAGCGCGTTTTTCCGAGACGCTTTACGGCATGCTCGCGCACGAGCAGCTGGCGCAGACGCTGCCCGGCGATCATGCCAGCCCCGACCTGACGCAGGACGACTGGCGCCGCCTCCAGAACGAGGCCGCAGTGCGCGAGGCCGTGATGCTGGCCGAGGTCGGCAGGCGCGATCTCGCCGACGAGGCACTGCGCTGGCAGGCACGCCGGATCGAGCCTTCGGACTTTCCGGCGCTCACCCGCCTTGCCCGGGCGCTGGGCCTTGCCGGCACGCAGACCTTCATGGCCTACAATGCGCCGCGCGGCACGAGCTCTCCCGCCAATTTGCGCTGGCCCGTCGCCTATCACCAGCCCACCGGAGGCTGGCGCGTCGATCCCGCCCTCGCCTTCGCCCACGCGCTGCAGGAATCGAACTTCCGCGAAGGCGTGGTCAGCCCCGCCAATGCCATTGGCCTGATGCAGATCCGCCCCATCGCCGCGCGCGAATATGCAGCCTCCATAAACATGAGCGCGGGTGCGGACCTCAAGAACCCGGCAGTCAATCTCGCCTTCGGGCAAAGGGCACTGCAGGCGCTGGCGGACGCAGGATATACGCGTGGGCACCTGCCCAAGGTGATGGCCGCCTACAACGCCGGCCCCACCCCGGTCGCGCGCTGGAATAGCGAGATCAACGACCAGGGCGACCCGCTGCTCTGGATGGAATCGATCCCCTATTGGGAAACGCGCGAGTACGTCGCCGTCGTGATGCGCAATTACTGGATGTACCTGCGCCAGGCAGAGGCCGTTGCGCAAAGCCGGACGGAGCTGGCGCAGAACCAGTGGCCGCAATTCCCGAGGACGCGCTGATGGCTATCGACGAGACCCGCGCCTTCAAGCCCGTCAATATCTCGCTGCTGACGATTTCGGACAGCCGCAAGGCCGAGGACGATACCTCGGGCGACATCCTCGCCCAGCGGATCGAGGCAGCCGGCCACACGCTCGCCGCGCGCGAGATCAGCCGCGACGACAAGAACGAGATAGCCGCCCATCTCCACCGCTGGATCGACGACGAGATGGTCGATGCGGTGATTACCACCGGCGGGACGGGCCTCACGGGCCGGGATGTCACGCCCGAGGCGCTCGACCGCGTGAAGGACAAGGATATTCCCGGCTTCGGCGAGTACTTCCGCTACATCAGCATCGAGAGCATCGGCACCAGCACGATCCAGAGCCGCGCCTGCGCGGTGCTGGCGCGCGGGACCTATATCTTCGCGCTGCCCGGATCGAACGGCGCGGTGAAAGATGGATGGGACAAGATCCTCGCCCACCAGCTCGACAGCCGCCACCGGCCCTGCAATTTCGTCGAACTCATGCCCCGCCTGCGGGAACGCTGAAGCCGCTTCCACGCCCTTTATGTTCCGTGTATGTTCTCATGCATGGAAGCCAGCAACGAGTCGCCCCTGCGCGGGCGCGGCGCCCAATCCGCCGCGGTCCCGACGCGCTTCGGCCTTGCCACGCGCGAGGCCGATGGCGACTGGCGTGACCACATGGAGGCACTCGACGGTCCACCAGTGAAGCTGCGTACCCACGTGACGGAGGAGCACCCGCGCACCATCCTCAGTTTCAACCAGTCGCCTGACATCTTCTTCGACCGTTCGATCAATGCCTATCGCGGGTGCGAGCATGGCTGCGTCTACTGTTTCGCGCGGCCGACGCATGCGTATCACGACCTGTCGCCGGGGCTCGATTTCGAAACGCGGCTGTTCGCCAAGCCCAATGCGGCCGAAATGCTGCGCGCTACGCTGGCTAAGCCCAAGTACCGCCCCCGCCCCATCGCCATGGGGACCAACACCGATCCCTACCAGCCGATCGAGCGCGACTACCGGATAACGCGGCAAGTGCTGGAAGTGTGCCTCGACGCGCGCCACCCGGTGACGATCACGACCAAGTCGGACCGGGTACTCGACGATCTCGACCTGCTGGCGGAGATGGCTGAGCGGCGCCTGGTCGCGGTCGCCATTTCGGTCACGAGCCTCGATGCGAAGCTGTCGGGAAAGCTCGAACCACGCGCAGCTTCACCGGCCAAGCGACTCTCCGCGTTGCAGAAACTGGCCGAAGCGGGCGTGCCGACACATTGTTCGGTCGCGCCGGTCATCCCCTCCATCACCGACGAGTTCATGGAAGAAATCGTCCAGCGCGCCGCCGCCATCGGGGTCGACAGCGTGGGCTGGATCCCCCTGCGCCTGCCGCACGAGGTGGCCCCGCTGTTCCGCGAATGGCTCTCGGTCCATTACCCCGAGCGCGGCGACAAGGTGATGGGCATCGTCCAGTCGATCCGGAACGGAAAGGACAACGACCCCAACTTCTTCTCCCGCCTCAAACCGACCGGCGTCTGGGCCGATCTCTTCCGCGCCCGCTTCCGTCTCGCCTGCAAGCGCGCAGGCCTCGGCAAGGCGAAATTCGAACTGGACTGCACGCAGTTCAGGCCGCCTGCGGTGGGCGGGCAGCTGCGGTTGCTGTGAACATCCGCAATCGAATGGTCAGGCGCTGCTCGAAGCCTTGCCCAGTTCCGACGCCAGATGGGCCCTCGCACGCCAGAAGAAGAAGGCCGGCACCAGGCCCAGCCATGCCGCTCCGTAGAGCACCCAGCGCACGCTATCCTCGCCTGCAACCGGCGCGAAGGCGTCCGACAGCATGCCGAAGAACAGCGGCCCCAGTCCCAGTCCGATCAGGTTCTGCGCGAACAGCATCACCGCGGTCGCCATCGCTCTTGCCTGCGGACGTACCAGCCCCTGCACGCAGGCATAGGTCGGGCCATAGTAGAAGCTGTTGAGGACGGTCGCGACGACGATCAGCACGAGGCCGAAACGCCAGTCGGCAGCCGCATAGCCGAAGAACAATATCGGAGCGCCTATCACGAGGCCCAGCGCGGGCGCGGTGAGGATATGGCGCGGATCGCGCGAGCCGTATCGGTCGGCGATCCAGCCGCCGCCCCAGGTGCCGAGCATGGCCGCCAATCCGGCCGAGATTCCGAGCCACAGCCCGGTCTCGCCCGGAGAAAGGCCGTGCGAGCGGATGAAATAGATCGTGGCCCAGACGGTCTTGCCATAAGACAGGAAAGCCACCAGCCCGGCGGCGACCAGCAGTTGCACCATCGCCTTGGAGCGCAGGATTTCCCGTAGCGCATCGCGGGCAGGCAGAGCAGCGGGCGGCTCGCCCGGAACCGCTGCGGCCGCACCAGGTGCGTTGGGCATGGGCGCGTCCACGCTCGCCGATGCCGGGCTGTGTCGGCGCGGCTCGCGGATCAACATGGGCATTGCGACAGCCATGATTATGCCCGGCACGCCTGCAACCAGGAAAGCGGTGCGCCAACCGTAAGCATCGGCGAGGAGGCCTCCCATCGCCATGCCGAGCAGGCTGCCGATCGGGATTCCCAGGCCGTAAAAGGCCATCGCCGAAGAGCGCTTCTCGGCCGGCACCGTGTCGGTAATGAGCGAATGGGCGGCGGGCGTGCACCCCGCCTCGCCCACCCCGACCCCGATCCTTGCGAGCAGCAGCTGGCCGAAATTCTGGGCCAGTCCGCAAAGGGCCGTCATGCCCGACCAGAAGGCGAGCGAAACCGAGATCAGCGTCGTGCGGCTGGATTTCGGGTTATCGGCGTAGCGCGCGATCGGGATGCCGAGAACCGTGTAGAACAGGGCAAAGGCGAGTCCGGTCATCAGGCCGATCTGCGTGTCCGACAGGCCAAGATCCTGCTTGATCGGCTCGGCCAGGATATTGACGATCTGCCGGTCGAGAAAGTTCAGGATGTAGACGACGAGCAGTGTCCAGAGGACGAGCCGTGTGGACTGCGCAGCGACGGGAGAGCTGGTCTTGTTCATGCGATTAAAGGCTCAATGCCTCCCTTGCGTCTTGCAATCGGTCGCGCTGGTCGACCTTTTGCAATGCCTTTGCGAATTGCTGATCCTCACGTGCCCTAGCCGAACCCTTCCCCCGCAGCCCCCGGCTTGAAACGCACTAGCCTGCTGTCCGCCAGCGCCGCCGTGCGGTTCACGACTGCCTTCTGGTAGTCCGCATCCTTGATCATTTCGAAGAAGGCACCGGCGTGCGGGTATTGCGCGACGAAGCCGTCGTGCCACTGCATCGCTTCCGGCCCGGTCACCACCGTCTGGAACGCGCCGCGCCACACGATGCTGCCGCCCACGCGGCGGAAGATCGGGCCGCTTGTCTTGCCGTATTCCTCGTAAGCGCGCCGCCCGCTCCAGCCCTTGCCCGCGTGCTCGTGCCCATCGGGATATTCGGCGAGATCGCGATAGCGCAACAGGTTGAGCATGTGGATCGGCTCGTCTCGCGGCAGGTCCTTGAAAGCGGCGAAATTGGCCGGGCTCGGGTCGATATAGGTGTCGCTCATCTCTCTCTCCTAAACCTGCAATTCGCGGGATGTCCCGGGCGCGATGCCGTCGAGACTCCACTCGCCGATGCGCCAGCGGACCAGCCGCAAGGTGGGCAGACCGACGGCCGCGGTCATCCGGCGCACCTGTCGGTTGCGGCCTTCGGTAATTTCGAGTGCAATCCAGCTGTCGGGAACGCTCTTGCGATAGCGCACCGGCGGATCGCGGTCCCACAGCGGCGGCGGGTCGATGCGCTTGGCGCGTGCGGGCCGGGTCGTGCCGTCGTTCAGTTCGACGCCCCTTGCAAGGCGTTCCAGCGCCTCGTCACCGACCTCGCCTTCCACTTGCACCAGGTATGTCTTGGGCAGCTTGTAGCGCGGTTCGGCGATGCGCGATTGCAGCCGCCCGTCGTCGGTCAGCAGCAGCAGCCCTTCGCTATCCTTGTCGAGGCGGCCCGCCGGATAGACGCCCGGCACATCGACCAGATGCGCCAGCGTGTCGTCCACGCCTTCCTTGCCCCCGGTGAACTGCGACAGCACACCGTAGGGCTTGTTGAGGAGTATCAGGCGCGCCACGCGCGTATGCTCAGCCGTCGGCCAGCTTGTAGTCTGCGAACCGGTCGCGCAGGTCCTTCTTGCTGATCTTGCCGGTGGCCGTGTGCGGGATGTCGTCGACGAATTCGACCGCGTCGGGCAGCCACCACTTGGCGACCTTGTCGGCGAGGTAATCGATCACGTCGCGGTCGGAGCAATCGGCTCCTTCCTTCTTCACCACGAACAGCACCGGACGTTCGTCCCACTTGGGGTGGAACATGCCGATGCAGGCGGCCTCCGCGACTGCCGGATGGCCGACCGCGGCGTTTTCCAGCTCGACCGAGCTGATCCATTCGCCGCCGGACTTGATCACGTCCTTGGTGCGGTCGGTCAGCTGCAGGGTGCCGTCGGGATGCAGGACGCCGACGTCGCCGGTGTCGAACCAGCCATCCTCGGTGACCGCGTCCTCTTCCGCCTTGAAATAGCGCTTCACCACCCAGGGGCCGCGGATCTGCAGCGCGCCAGAAGTCTCGCCGTCGCGCGGCAGGACCTTGGTGTTGTCGTCGAGATCGACCGTGCGCAGTTCGACGCCGAAGATCGGGCGGCCCTGCTTCATGGTCTTCACGACACGTTCTTCGAGGCTGAGGTTCTCCCAGTCGTGCGTCGGGCCGCCGACCGTGCCGATGGGCGAGGTTTCGGTCATGCCCCAGGCGTGCTGGACGCGGGTGCCGTTCTTCATCAGGCGCTCGATCATGAACTTGGGCGCGGCAGAGCCGCCGATCGTCGCGGCCTTCAGCGGTGGCAGGTCGATGCCATTGGCGTCGCAATACTGGAAATGCGCAAGCCACACGGTCGGCACGCCCGCGCTGTCGGTCACGCCTTCCTTGAGCATCATCTCGTGCAGCACGGCAGGATCGTTCACCGCCGAGAACACGAACTTGATGCCCGCCATCGCGCCTGCATAGGGCAGGCCCCAACTGGCCGCATGGAACATCGGCACCACGGGGAGCATCACGGACGAGGCGCTGAAATTGAACGCCGCGGGCTGCAGGCCGGCCATGGCATGCAGCACCGTGCTGCGGTGCTCGTACTGGACGCCCTTGGGATTGCCGGTCGTGCCGCTGGTGTAGCAGATCATGCACGGATCGCGCTCGCTCCCGGCGACCCACTGGAAGTCGCCCGACTGCGCGGCGATCCAGTCCTCGAACGAGGTCGTATGCTCGCCGCTGTCGAAGCAGATATAGTGTTCGACCGTGGTCCAGCGGTCGCGCATCCGGTCGACGATCGGCTGGAAGGCCGCGTCATAGACCATGACGCGGTCTTCGGCGTGATTGACGATATATTCGAGCTGGTCGTCGAACAGGCGCGGGTTCACCGTGTGGAGCACGCCGCCCATGCCCGCCACGCCGTACCAGCTGACGAGGTGGCGCGAGTGGTTCATGGCGAGGCTGGCGACCTTGTCGCCCTTGCGCAGACCCAGCGCCTGCAGCGCCTGTGCCATCTTCAGCGCGTCGGTGCGGATACCCTGCCAGTTGGTGCGCGTCTCGCTGCCATCGGCCCAGCGGGTGACGATTTCGCGGTCAGGTGCCTCGCGCGCCGCGTGATCGATCACGTGGGTGACGCGCATGGTCCAGTCCTGCATCGCTCCGAGCATTCAGCCTCTCCTCTCTCGTGCCGCCCCCGCGGGCGGCTCTCAACTCAGTTGACGAGTCGCAGGTGTGCCCCGCCTCGCCGCTTGTCGAGTTGCACCTTGGCAAGGCTCGGCACGCTTGCCAAGCGTTCGGCGAGTTCGCCGTCGAGAGAGAAATTGCGCCCCAGCCGCATGACCGGATCGGCCGCTTCGCCGGTCCGTAGCGTCACCAGCACTTCGTCCTGCCCGCCTATGGCCGCGAGCAATTCCGCCTTGAGCTCTTCCAGCGCCGAACCGTCGAGCACGTCGAGCGTCATGATCATCGGCATGGAACCCCGCACTTCGGCCAGCGGCGTGCCTCCGCGCACGGTGATGCGCGGCGGTTCGTCAGGGCTCGGGGAATCGAGTTCGACCTGCAGCAGCACGCAGGTCTGGTCTTCCGCCCATTTCATGAACTTCTCGACCATGCCTTCCTCGAAACAGGCCGCGCTGAACTGGCCGGAAGCATCGGAGAAATCGGCGCGGATGAAGGGCTTGCCGCGGCGCGTGGTACCCTTGTTCACCTTCTCCACCATGGCCGCCATCACCGCGTTGGAGCGCCCGCCGGCAGGCGCGCCGCCTGCCATGAGCGAAGCGTAGGAACGCGCGCCATTAGCCGATGCGACCTGTTTCCAGGCCGCGACCGGGTGGGCGGAGAAGTAGAAGCCGAAATTCTCGCGCTCGCGCGCCATGCGTTCGGCGCGCGGCCAGTCCTCGACCTCTTTCAGGCGCAGAGTTTCGCCGGGCTGGTCCTCGCCGCCGAACAGGGCCGCCTGCCCGCTGCTGCGCTCGCGCTCGGCAGCGTCGGCCACGGCGAGCAGCATGTCGGCATTCTCGAACACTTTCGCCCGGTTGGGTTCCAGCCCATCGAGCGCGCCTGCGCAGGCAAGCGCTTCCAGCTGGCGGGAATTGAGCGAGCCCTTGGGAATGCGCTCGAACAGGTCCTGCAGGCTTTCGAACGGGCCGGCCGCCTCGCGTTCGGCAACGATCGCCTCCATCGCCTTTTCGCCGACGTTGCGGATGCCTGCCAGCGCATAGCGCACGGCGTAACCGTCATCGGTCTGCTCGACGGTGAATTCGGCTTCCGAACGGTTGAGGCACGGCGGTTCGACCGCGATGCCCTGCCGCCGCGCATCGTCGACGAAAATGGTCAGCTTTTCCGACTGGTGCATGTCGAAGCACATCGACGCGGCGAAGAATTCTTCCGGGTAATGCGCCTTCAGCCACGCCGTCTGGTAGGCAAGCAGCGCATAGGCGGCGGCGTGCGACTTGTTGAAGCCGTAGCCGGCGAACTTGTCGATCAAGTCGAACAGCTCGTTGGCCTTGGCCTTCTCGATGCCCGACACGTCCTTGCAGCCGGCCACGAAGCGTTCGCGCTGGGCGTCCATTTCCGCCTGGACCTTCTTGCCCATCGCACGGCGCAGCAAGTCTGCATCGCCGAGCGAGTATCCGGCGAGGATCTGCGCGGCCTGCATGACCTGTTCCTGGTAGACGAAGATGCCGTAAGTTTCGGCAAGGATACCCTCGAGCTTGGGGTGCGGATACTCGATCGGGACCTCGCCCGCCTTGCGCTTGCCGAACAGTGGGATGTTGTCCATCGGGCCCGGGCGATAGAGCGAGACGAGCGCGATGATGTCGCCGAAATTGGTCGGTTTCACCGCGGTCAGCGTGCGGCGCATGCCTTCCGATTCCAGCTGGAACACGCCGACCGTGTTACCCGCCTTCATGAGGTCGTAGACCGCCGGGTCGTCGAGCGGCAGCTGCGACAGGTCGATGTCGATCTCGCGCTTCTTCAGCAGATCGGTCGCCTTTTTGAGCACCGACAGGGTCTTGAGGCCGAGGAAGTCGAATTTGACGAGGCCGGAGCTTTCGACATTCTTCATGTCGTACTGCGTCACCGGCATGTCGGAGCGCGGGTCGCGGTAGAGCGGCACCAGCTTCGCCAGTGGCCGGTCGCCGATCACCACACCGGCCGCGTGGGTCGAGCTGTTGCGCGGGAAGCCTTCCAGCTGCATCGCCAGGTCGACGAGGCGCTTCACCTCGTTGTCGTTGTCGTATTCGGCCTTGAAGTCCGCCGCCCCGTTGAGCGCGCGCGGCAGGGTCCACGGGTCGGTCGGATGGTTCGGCACCATTTTGCAAATACGGTCGACGTGGCCGTAGCTCATCTGGAGGATACGGCCCGTATCGCGGAGCACGGCGCGCGCTTTCAGCTTACCGAAGGTGATGATCTGCGCGACGTGATCGTGGCCGTACTTGGCCTGCACGTAGCGGATCACCTCGCCGCGGCGCGTTTCGCAGAAGTCGATATCGAAGTCGGGCATCGACACGCGTTCGGGGTTGAGGAAGCGTTCGAACAGCAGACCCAGCTTGATCGGGTCGAGATCGGTAATCGTCAGCGCCCATGCAACGAGACTGCCTGCACCCGAACCACGCCCCGGCCCCACGGGAATGTCCTGATCCTTCGCCCATTTGATGAAGTCGGCAACGATCAGGAAGTAGCCGGGAAAACCCATCTGGTTGATGATGCCGACTTCGTAATCGAGCCGGTCGACATAGACCTTGAGTTCCTCGTCCGACATCTCGCCATAGGGTTCGAGACGCTTCGCTAGACCCTTGCGTGCATCCTCTTCCAGCATCCGCGCCTCGCCTTCGAGGTCGCCTGCAAGGCTGGGCAGGATGGGATTGCGGTAAGGCGGCGCGAAAGCGCACCGCTGGGCGATGACGAGGGTGTTGGAAACCGCTTCGGGAAGGTCGGCAAAGCCTTCTTCCATCATGTGCGCGGTCTTCACATAGGCTTCGGGATTGGACTTGGCCCGTTCCTCCGCATCGACATGCGTCGAATTGGCGATGCACAGCATGGCGTCATGCGCCTTGTACATGTGCGGTTCGGCGAAGTTCGCAGGGTTCGTCGCGACAAGCGGGAGATCGCGTTCGTAGGCGAGATCGATCAGCGCGTTTTCGGCTGCCTCCTCCGCCTCGTTCCCGCGCCGGGCCAGTTCGATGTAGAGCCTGCCGGGGAACAGCGCCTGCAGCCGGTCCAGCATGGCGACGGCGTGGCTGACCTGCCCTTCGGCGAGCAGGCGGGTGACGCCGCCCTCACTAGCGCCGGTCAGGGCTATCAACCCGTCCGTATGGCCTTCGAGGTCGGACAGGCGGACGTGCGGTTCGAATTCCAGCGGGCGGTCGAGATGCGCGCGGCTGACGAGATGGCAGAGATTGTCGTAGCCCACCTCGTCCTGCGCATAGAGCGGCAGGTAATCGACGATGCGCCCTTCCTCGTCGCGCGCCACGCCCAGCAGTGTGCCGATGATCGGCTGCACGCCTTCGGCCTTGCAGGCATTGGCGAACATGACCGCGCCGTACAGGCCGTTGCGGTCCGCAATCGCGATGGCGGGAAAGCCGCGTTCCTTCGCCAGCTTGGCCATCGCCTTGGGATCGATCGCCCCTTCGAGCATCGAATAGGCGGACAGCACGCGCAGGGGAACGAAGGGCTTGTAGGGCATCGGGCCAGAGTAGGAACTCGGCGCCCAAACTGGAAGCGGCAAGCCGCGCTTATTCTCCACAGACAGTGGAGAAAATCAGTCGTCCGAAATCGCCGCGATCTTGCGCCGTGCATCGCGGATGGTCGACCACGCCCCATAGGCGATGAGCACGCCGAGGAAGATCCACACCCAGACCGGGATATTGCGCCCTGCGATGGCCAGATAGAGGTAGGCCGAAACGAAGCAGAAGCCCGCGCACAGCGTCGGCACGACGGTCGACCGCTTGGCCCGCGCCCGCTTCACCAGCCACGTCATCGAGGCGAGGAAGAACGGGATCGCCCCCACGTATATCGCGCCGAAGATGTACGGGTTCACGCCGTATTCGGCGCCGAGCGAGAGGAACCACTGGTTGAGATCGGCTAGCATGGTGGTGACTTCGTCCCGGCGCGGCTGAGGTTACAGGAGCTTTTCGATATCCTTGGCGATGGCCTTGGGCGCATCGTTGGGGCCGTAACGCTTCACCACATTGCCTTCGCGGTCGATGAGGAACTTGGTGAAGTTCCACTTGATCGACTTCGACCCCATCAGGCCCGGCTTCTCGCTCTTCATCCAGTCGAACAGCGGGCTCGCATTGTCGCCGTTCACATCGACCTTCGCCATCAGCGGGAAGGTCAGGCCGAAATTGACCTTGCAGAACTGCTCGATCTCGTCGGCATCGCCCGGTTCCTGGTTGCCGAACTGGTTGCAGGGGAAGGCCATGACCTCGAAGCCCTTGTCGCCGTAGTCCTGGTACAGCTTCTCCAGCCCGTCGTACTGGGGCGTGAAGCCGCACTTGCTGGCAGTATTGACGACCAGCAGCACCTTGCCGAGCTTTTCCGACAGATCGACCTCGCGGCCCTTGTTGTCGGCTACGGTGAAATCGGCGATCGTGGTCATTCGGCGGTGTCCTTGCGGCGGTAGATGAAGTCGAAACTGTCGCTCCAGCTTCGACCGTGATCGCTGCTGGCCTGCCCGTATTGCCGGACCGAGCCGTCGCCTTGCACCGAGTAGGTCATGCGCACAAGCTGCGAATTGCCTGCGGCGTCCTGCCCCCAATAGCCGGTCAGGACCATGCTGCCTTCCGCGGGACCGCCGTCGAAGAACACGCGGCCCGGCGCGCCGCCGACCCATAGCTGGTGCCAGTTGCCGGTTGCAGGGTCATAGGCGGACAGGCTGGTTCCGTGCCGCCCGCGATAGGGCATCCAGGTTTCGCGGATCGCGCAGCCAGCGCTCACCTTCTCGATGCGGCTGTCGGCCACCGCGTCCCCGCCGGCGGCAGGCGTTACCACCCACTCGCCGACCCAGAAATCGAAAGCCTCGTATTTCGCGCCCTCGCACGATGGCGGGGGTGACGGCGACACGGCAGCACTCGCAGCTTGGGCAAGCAGCAAGGCAATCGATGTAGAGAACATGGCTCATCCCTCCTGCAAGAAGGCTTGCACAGGTGCCATGCTCGCCCAAGCCGCGTTCGATGGAGTGGCGACGGTGCGCTACGAGCGCGGGAAATCGTCGCGGCGCGAGAGGCTGGCGATTTCCTCCGCGTGGAATTCGCGGTCGCCGGCCTTCTCGATGTAGTAATTGGCCCGTTCGCCTTCCGGCATCAGCATGACGTGACCGATCAGTTCGGCGAAAGTGCCGCTGCGCAGGCTCTTCGCATCGTCGAGCACGCCGTCGCCATCACCGGTACGGTGCAAAGTCGCGCGGTCATCCCACTGGATTCCCTCGCGATTTGTGTTTTCGGCCTTATAAGTGCTGGGATGGTCGGTCATGGCAAATCTCCTTGCCTGACCAACGCTCGAAACGCTTTGCGGGTCCGCTATTCCAGCACGCCGTCGTGGAGGCGGACAACGCGGTCCGTCCGACTTGCGAGGCGCTCGTTATGCGTGGCGACCAGCGCCGCACTGCCCTCTCCCCTCACCAGCGCGAGGAACTGCTCTAGGACCTTGTCCGAGGTCGCCTCGTCGAGGTTGCCCGTGGGTTCATCGGCGAGCACGAGCGCAGGCCGGTTGGCGAGCCCGCGGGCGACCGCCACGCGTTGCTGCTCGCCGCCCGAAAGCTGGCTCGGCCGATGCGTCAGGCGGTGCCCGAGGCCGAGCGAGCGCAGGAGTTCCTCCGCCCTCGCCTCCGCCTCTTCGCGCGGCTTGCCCGCGACCAGCTGCGGCAGGACGACGTTCTCGCGCGCGTCGAAATCGGGCAGCAAATGGTGGAACTGGTAGACGAAGCCGAGGTGGTTGCGGCGCAGCGTCGTGCGCGCATTGGCATCGGATTTCTCCGCCGAATGGCCGGCAATCACGATTTCGCCGCCGAACCCGCCTTCGAGCAGGCCCACGGCCTGCAGCATGGTCGACTTGCCCGAACCCGAAGGGCCGAGCAGCGCCACGATCTCGCCGGGCATGATGCGCAGGTTGACGCCGCGCAGCACATCGATGCGCTCGCCGCCCTGCTCGAAACTGCGGGTCAGGCCCCTGAGTTCGACGACCGGACTATTCATAGCGAAGCACCTGTACCGGGTCCGTGCTGGCAGCCTTGAGCGCCGGATAGAGCGTGGCGAGGAAGCTCATCACCAGCGCAAGGCCGACGATCATGGCGATTTCGACCGGATCGGGCTTCGACGGGATGGTGCTGAGGAAGCGGACCTGCGGATCCCACAGGTCGGCGCCGGTCAGCCAGCTGATGGCCGACACGATCTGTTCGCGGAAGCCCAGCACCAGCGCCCCGAGGATGAGGCCGGCGATCGTGCCCAGCGCGCCCACGGTAAAGCCGGTGGTCACGAAAATCTTGGTCAGGCTGCGCCGTGTCGCGCCCATCGTGCGCATGATGGCGATGTCGCGCGTCTTGGCGCGGACCAGCATCACGAGGCTCGACAGGATATTGAAAGCAGCCACCAGGACCATGAAACTCAAGGCGAAAGCCATGGCGGCGCGCTCCACCTGAAGCGCCTCGAACAGGGTCGCGTTGATGGTTTTCCAGGTCTGGATGACCGCGCGCCCGGCAAGCTGCGCCTGCACGGGTTCGAGGATATCCTCGACCTCGTCCGGATCGGTCACTTTCACCTCGATCATGCCGACCTTGTCGCCGATCAGGAGCAGGGTCTGCGCATCCTGCATCGGCATGACGACGAAGGCGCCGTCATAGTCGTAGATGCCGATTTCGAAGATCGCCCCGATCTCGTAGCCGATCTGGCGCGGCACGGTGCCGAACGGCGTCGAACGGCCCTGCGGATTGATGACCGTGATGGTGTCGCCCACCCGCGCGCCGATGTTCTCCGCAAGCCGCGCACCGATCGCGACCTTGCCCGAACCGGGCTGGAGCGAATCCATGTTGCCGCCGAGCGTCTTCTCGCCCAGTTCGCGAATGTCCTGCGCCGTATTGCCGCGCAGCAGGATCGCTTCCGCCCGGCCGTTGAAGGTCACCAGCAGCGGCTGTTCGATCAGCGGGCTGGCCTCCACCACGCCGGGCGTCTGGCGGGTTTCCTGGAGGATTTCCTCCCAGTCTTCCATCGGTCCGCCATAGGCCTGGATGATGGCGTGGCCGTTGAGGCCGACGATCTTGTCGAGCAGTTCGGCGCGGAACCCGTTCATCACGCTCATCACGATCACCAGCATGGCGACCGACAGCATGACGACGGTGATGGATATGCCCGCGACCAGCGCGATGAACGCCTCGCTCCTGCCGGGAAGCAGGTAGCGCTTGGCGATGGTCCGTTCGAAGGGAGAGAGGATCAAGGCGGCTCTTGTCTGTCGTTGTCCGTTGCCTGCCGCGTTTAGGCAGGGATTGCTGGCCGTGCAATGAATTGCCGCATCCGGTCCACTGTTACCGCCGTCATCGCCCTTGTAATCGGGCCGTAACATCGCCATTGGACCGCCATCGGTTGGCAGCGCGGACAGCACCCTGTGAATACGCCCCTTGGGAACCTCACCCACCCTTTCCTCGACGAGAATGGCGACAAGCTGCGTGAGGAATGCGGCGTGTTCGGCGTCATCAACGCTGCCGATGCATCGGCGGCCACCGCGCTTGGCCTCCACGCGCTCCAGCATCGCGGGCAGGAAGCTGCCGGGATCGTCGCCTGGGACGGCGCCGAATTCCGCGCCCGCCGCGGCCTCGGCCACGTGGCCGAGAACTTCTCTTCCGCCGACGCCATTGCCGAACTGCCCGGCCACATGGCTGCCGGCCACGTCCGCTATTCGACCACCGGCGGCGCAGGCCTGCGCAATGTGCAGCCGCTCTATGCCGACCTTGCCAGCGGCGGTTTCGCCGTCGCGCACAACGGCAATATCTCGAACGCGGGCACGCTGCGCGAGGAACTGGTCCAGCGCGGCGCGATCTTCCAGTCGACCTCGGACACCGAAGTCATCATCCACCTCGTCGCCACCAGCCGTTACCCGACCATCGTCGACCGTCTGGTCGATGCGCTGCGCCTGCTCGAAGGTGCCTATGCGCTGATCGTGATGACGCCCGAAGGCATGATCGCCTGCCGCGACCCGCTCGGCATCCGTCCGCTCGTCATGGGCCGGATCGGCGATGCGACCGCCTTTGCCAGCGAAAGCGTCGCCTTCGACGTGGTCGGCGCCGAAATGATCCGCGAGGTCGAACCAGGCGAACTGATCAAGGTCGATTACGACGGCAATATCGATTCGATCCATCCGTTCGGAACGCACCGTGCGCGCCCGTGCATCTTCGAACACGTCTATTTCAGCCGTCCCGACAGCTTCTTTGCCGGGCGAAGCGTCTACGAAGCGCGCAAGGCCATCGGCGCCGAGCTGGCCAAGGAAAAGCCGGTCGAGGCCGATCTGGTCGTGCCCGTGCCCGACAGCGGGGTTCCTGCGGCCATCGGCTATGCGCAGGCTTCGGGCATTCCGTTCGAACTGGGCATCATCCGCTCGCACTATGTCGGGCGCACCTTCATCCAGCCGTCCGACGGCGCACGCCATGCAGGCGTGAAGCGCAAGCACAATGCCAACCGCATGCTGGTGGAAGGTAAGCGCATCGTCCTGATCGACGATTCGATCGTGCGCGGCACCACCTCGATGCAGATCGTCGAGATGATGCGCGATGCAGGCGCCAAGGAAGTGCATTTCCGCGTCGCCAGCCCGCCGACCGCATACAGCTGCTTCTACGGCGTAGACACGCCCGAACGCTCCAAGCTGCTGGCCGCGCGCATGGATCTCGAACCGATGCGCGAATTCATCAAGGCGGACAGCCTCGCCTTCGTCTCCATCGACGGGCTTTACCGCGCGGTCGGCGAAAAGCCGCGCAATAAGGAATGCCCGCAATTCTGCGACGCCTGCTTCACCGGCGATTATCCCACCTCGCTGACCGACCTCGCCAAGCGCGAGGACAAGCAGAAGCAGCTCGCCTTTCCGGTAAACAAGGTCGCCTGACATGACGAAACCGCTCGAGGGTAAACTCGCCCTGGTTACGGGTGCGAGCAAGGGCATCGGCGCGGCCAGCGCCGTCGCGCTCGCCGAAGCAGGCGCGCACGTGGTCCTCACCGGCCGTGACGTGCGCGCGCTGGAAGCGGTGGAAGACCGCATCCACGAAACCGGCGGCCAGTCCACCATCGCCCCTGTCGACCTTGCCGAAAGCGACGGCATCGCCCGCCTCGCCTCGGCCATTGCCGGACGCTGGGACAAGCTGGATATCCTCGTGATTTCAGCAGCCTATCTGCCGACCCTTACACCGGTTACGCAGATCGACGGAAAGCAGTTAAGCCAGGCAATGACGATCAACGTGTTGGCGACGCAGGCACTGCTGGCGAATTTCGACCCGCTGTTGAAGCGCGCCGACGCCGGCCGGGTGATCGGCCTGACCAGCAGTGTCGGCGAAACCCCCCGCGCCTATTGGTCCGCCTATGGCTCGACCAAGGCCGCGTTCGACAATCTGCTCGATTCCTACGCGCAGGAGGTCGAAAAGATTTCGGGCGTTCGCGTGTCGATCATCGATCCCGGCGCGACCCGCACCGCAATGCGCGCCAAGGCCTATCCCGGCGAAGACCCGCAGACGGTCAAACCGCCCGAAGCCGTGGGCGAACGCCTGGTCGAGCTGCTCGTTAACGATTTCGCGACCCGTCACCGAGAGCGGATCGAAAGCTAGGTTAACCACATCCGGCGAAACTTCCGTAATCCTGCTGAGAGAGATTCCGACACATAACCCGCGCGCGTTTTTACCCGGGCGTGCCCTTCGGATTTCAGTCTCAAGCAAGGTGCCGGATATGAGCTACCAGACCCAGGATCGCTACACTGTCGCAGCACAGGAAGACCGGTGCGCGCCGCGTACCAAGCTGACCATTCCCGGCCAGCTGCGCGCCAGCGGCGGACGCGCCTTCCAGACGGTGGTCCACGATCTGTCGATCTCCGGTTTCTCGGCAGCGGCGATCAACCGCATGCACGAAGGCCAGATGTGCTGGCTGACCCTCCCCGGCCTCGAATCGCTGCAGGCGCAGGTCGTTTGGTGGGAAAACTGCATGGTCGGCTGCGCGTTCAGCGAGCTGCTGAGCCCGATCGTCCACGACAACATCCTCGCCCGATACAGCGGCGAAGGCGCCTACCGCCCTTACTGACAGCCTACGGGAAGGCGACAAGACCGACGCATTGGCGGCGACCTCTGGGCGCTGGCCTGAACCTTCGTCCGGTATCGTCGTCGGTGGCGGTGTGCCTTCGCGGCCTCCGCCACCACTCGTAAGGCGGCCTAGTCCGCCCCTTCCGACAGCTTTGCGACGAGTGCCTGCGCCTTGGCGCGGTTTTCGCTGCTGGTCGCGGTCGGCCAGTTGCTGACCACGGCGACGACGAGCTTCTTTTCGGGGACGATGGTGATCGCCTGCCCGAAGATGCCCTGCGCCCCGTAATTGCCGCCCGGATAGGCCCACCACTGGTAGCCATAGCCGAAGCCCGGCGCGCGCGGCGCGAAGGAAACCTGCGGTGCGCCTGCCTCGGCGAACCAGCCCTCCGGCACCACGCCGTCACCGCCTTCGAGCACGAACTGGCCGAAGCGCGCATAGTCGGACAGGCGCAGCGACAGGCAGCAGCCGCCGATATTCCCGCCGGTGAGGTCCTGCATCCAGAACAGACCGCCAGCAAAGCCTGCCGGATCGACGATCTTCTCCGCCGAATAGGCCGCCAGCGACTTGCCCGTCGCTTCCTCCACGATCAGGCCAAGGAGGTTGGTCTCCAGCGTCTTGTAGACCCATTTCTGGCCCGCCGGTGCCTCGCGCTTCAATGTGCGGGCATAGGTGACGGCCTGCGATTCGCCTTCGACCGGCGCGATGGCGAGCATCTTGGCCACGTCGCTGTCGGGATCGGTATAATCCTCGTTCCACGCCACGCCCGAAGTCATCATGGCGATCTGGCCGACCGTGACGCCGTCATAGGCCGTGCCTGCCAGTGCGGGAATGATCGCGGTCACGGGCGTATCGACGCTCTCGATGTGCCCGTCCTGGATCGCTGCGCCCAGAAGGGTCGAGGTAAAGCTCTTGGCGACCGAGAAGCTGGTCCAGCGGTCACTGGAGTTAAGGCCCAGCGCGTAGTCCTCGAACCGGACCTTGCCATCCTGCAGCACCATCACGCCTGCAGCCGAGGTCTCGGCCATGAAGGCGCGCACGGCAGCCTGCTGATCCGCGCTCAGCGCCTTGCCGTCGGGGAGGTGACGGGTCTGCGATGCCGGAGCGACTTCCAGCCCGGGAAACATCGTCTCCATGCTGCGGAAGGCGGCAGAGCGGCGCGCATCGTTCCAGAACAGGATCGAATCGGACGGGTCGAGGCTCGCCATCTGGGCCGGGGTCGACTGCGTCACTGCAGGCGCCGAATGCACGTGTACCGTCTGCGTGGCATCGTAGCCCGCAGCGCACCCGCACAGCGCGATGGCCGTCATCGATGCAAGAACCGAACGAATCCTCATTTGCCCTCTCCCTCTTTCACCAGCGTGACCTGGTGGACATCGATCCCGCCGCCGCGGAATCCCCCTTCGCAATACATCAGGTAATAGCGCCATAGATTGCAGAACCGCACGTCGAAGCCCGGCGGCAGCTCGCCCGCCTGCTCGGCATGGTCGAACCGCTCACGCCAGATGCGCAGTGTTTCGGCATAGTCGAGCGCGAAATCGGCCTGGTCATGCCATGCAAGCCCCCGCTCTTCCGCAAGGCGGCGGAATTCGCTGGTGCGGATCAGCAGACCGCCCGGGAAGACATAGGCCTGGATGAAATCCGCGCTTTTCGCGTAATCGTCGAACAGCTCGTCGCGCATGGAGATATACTGGATCGCCGCGCGCCCGCCCGGTTTCAGGTTCCGTGCAATGCAGTCCATGAAGGTCGGCCAGTATTCGCGTCCCAGCGCCTCGACCATCTCGACGCTGACAATGGCGTCGTAGCGGCCTGCCGTATCGCGGTAGTCCTGCTTGCGGAAATCGACGGCAGCGCTGTGGCGCGCCCTTGCCCAGGACAGCTGTTCGTCGGACAGGCTTATCGCCGTGACGTCACTGCCCCGCGACGCGAAAAAGTCTGCCAGCGCGCCCCAGCCGCAGCCGATTTCGAGCAGCGAGGCGGGGTCGCCGAGGCGTGACGCCAGCGCGTCCCACTTGCGCCGCTGCGCCGCCTCGATGCCGTCATCGCGCACATCGAGCGCGGAGGAATAGCTCATCGTCGGGTCGAGCCATGCGGCGTAGAAATCATTGCCGAGGTCGTAATGTGCCGAGATGTTCTTCTGCGCGCCCTCGTGCGTGTTGCGGTTGAACAGGTGCGCCAGCTTGAGCCCGTGGCGGAACGGCCCCTTGGCCCGCGCCGTATCGCCCAGCCGCGCCGCGTGCTGCATGAACAGCGCGAAGAGCGGGACCGGATCGGGGCTCCACCATTCGCCCGTCTCCCACGCCTGGTACCAGCCGACCGAGCCATTGCTGGCAAGCCGCACCAGCGCATTCCAGCTGCGCAGCTCGACCTCGCATTCGAAACCTCCTGCGCGGCCGCCGAGCGTGCGCATGCTGCCATCGGGCAGCGTCGCATGGATCGTGCCCGAAACCAGCGCCGCGTCGATGCGGTCGAGGATCTTGCCGAAGCCGGGGGCGACCAGCCGCGCCAGCAGGCCGGGCTTGCGGGCAAAGGGCCGTGCGCCTTCGATGAGGTCCCGTCCGCGCTGGCTGGTAGGCATGTCCATGCCCCGCGCTATGGCGCGCAGCCGCGCCTGCGACAAGTCCGCTACGACTTGGCCGACTTGTACGCCTCCAGCGCCCGCTCGCGCGCTTCCTTGTGGCCGATCATCTTCTTCGGATACTTGCCGCGCTTGTGGTCGGGCGGATCGTGGATCTCGGCATCGGACAGCCGCGCCAGCTCCGGCACGTATTCGCGGATGTAACCCGCCGCATCGAATTTCTCGCTCTGGGTGAGCGGCGCCATGATGCGCACGAACATGTTGCTGTCGACGCCCGTACCGCTGATCCACTGCCAGTTGACGCCGTTATTGCCGTAATCGGCATCGACGAGGCAGTCCCAGAACCATTGTTCGCCGAAACGCCAGTCGATCAGCAGGTGCTTCACGAGGAAACTTGCCGCGATCATCCGCACGCGGTTGTGCATCCAGCCGGTCTGCCACAGCTGGCGCATCCCGGCATCGACCACCGGGTAGCCCGTCATGCCCTTCTGCCAGCATTCAAGGTCCTGCTGGATCAGGTGACCGGCGTTCGGGTTTCGCCACAAGGTGCGCTCGTCGTAGTCGCGGTAGCTTTCCTTGGGATAGTCCGGAAACTGGTCGATCACGTTCTGCGCATAATCGCGCCAGATGATCTCCTTGCCGAAAGTCTTCCACCCGTCGGAGCGCTTGTCCTTGAGCTTGTGCCAGACCTGCGCGGGGCTCAGCTCGCCCCAGTGGAGATGCGGCGACAGGCGCGAGGTGATGTCTTCCGAAGGCAGGTTACGCCCCTCGTCATAGTCGCCCACGCGGTCAGCCCACCAGTCGAGCCGGTCGTACGCCGCGGCCTCTCCGACTTCCCAGAACGCGCGGAATCCACCCGCCCAGTCGGGCTTGGTCGGCAGCAGGTCCCAGTCTTCCAGAGCGTCGCTATCGGGCCAGGCATCGGGCGAATGGATGGTCTCCGGCTCGCCCAGCACATCGCGCGGGGGCATGTGCTCGAGCAGCGCCTTCGAGAACGGCGTGTAGATCTTGTAAGGATCGCCCGAGCCGGTCGTCACGCTGCCCGGCGGCATCAGGTAATTCCCGTCATAAAGGCACAGATTGCGCCCCTCGCCCAGCGCATCGCGCAGTTCGTCCTCCGCCTCCTTCCACCAGGGCTCGTAATGGCGGATCGCGTGGATGCACGACGCACCCGTCTCGTCGGCAAGCGCCGCCAGCACCTGCGGCGCATCGCCCTTGCGCAGCACGACCTGCGACTTGCGAGCGCCCAGCGAACGACCGAGCGATTCCAGCGAATGGTGCAGCCACCAGCGCGACGCACCGCCATAGGCGTGGTCGCCCGCGCGCTCGTCGTCGAGCACATAGACCGAGATAACCGGCCCGGCCTTGGCCGCGGCATGGAGCGCAGGCTGGTCGGCCATGCGCAAGTCGCGCCGCAACCAGACGATCTGTGGTGAACTCATGGAAACCCCTTTTGCGAGGGGAACGAGGTCACTACGCCCTCGGTTCCGTGCGAATTCCCGGGCAGGCATCGGAGGGCAGTTGCACTTCGAAGCGCCCGCTGGCGCGAGGGTCGGAGAAGCGGGCATCTTGCAGCCACAGCGTGCCGTCTTCGCGCGGCACGATATAGGGCGTGCGCGACCAGAACAGGAAGGCGCGGACCTGCGAATTGAACGTGTAAGGCGTCATCAGGTCGCACCGGTCGAGAGGCACGCCGGGCAAGCTCGTATCCTCGTCCAGCGTGTAGAGCCCGTTGCCGCCGGAGATCATCTCGCGTTGCCAGAACCAGAATGGCACCGGGCTGGCGATGACGACATCGGTTCCGGTCGGGCTTTCGCGCAGCTCGGCCTCCGCCTGCCGCGTGATCGCATGGTTCACGCCGATATAGGCGAGCATGGCGGCAAGCGCGGCCCTGGCCGGGCCTTGCCACGCGCGGCCGCGCTTCTCGCGCCGGAGGGAAAACCATGTCGCAAAGCCCAGCAGCGCCCACAGCCACAAGTCGATGATGAACAGCGTATCGCCATAGAACCAGCGCGAGGAAAACGGCTCCAGCAGGCGGATGCCGTAGACGTTCATCCAGTCGAGCGCCGGATGGGTCAGGCACCCGATCAGGCTGACGAGGTAGAGCCATTTGAAATCGACCGGCAGTCGCCCTTGGGGCCGCGTGCCGCGCTTCGCCTGCCAGCGGTCGTATCCGTAAAGCAGGCCGGCCAGCAATAACGGTAGCAGCAGCAGCGCGGGCGGTCCGTGGGTGATGCCGCGACGGAAGCCGAGGTGCTCGACCCCTTCCAGCCAGAACAGGCAGGCCGCATCTACATCGGGCAGGTTCGCCCCGATGATCAGCGCAGGCATCGCCAGCCCGGTTTTCTTCTTCAGCCCTGCCTGGCCGATCAGCGCACCGACCAGCGAATGGGTAAGATTGTCCAGGCGACCTCTCCTTCGTGGAAATATCCGCAGCTTCGCTCGTTGCGGTCGGGTCGTCCTAGAGGAATTCCCGTGCAGCTTTCCAGCCTGAAGACATACATTCACCGCGAACAGAAGCTCCTCATCGGCCTTGCGCTGGGCGCGGCGCTGACAGCGGGCTTCATCAGCCTTGCCGACGAGATGGCCGAAGGCGAGACGAAGGCCTTCGACACGGGGTTCCTGCGGGCGCTGCGCACGCCCGGCGACCTGTCGACACCGATCGGTCCGGACTGGCTGCTGCCTGCCATGCGCGACCTGACGGCCTTGGGGGGCGTGACCGTGCTGACGCTGGTGTCCGCGCTTGCGGTCGCTTTCCTCCTGACGCGCGGTCGCGTGAGGCAGGCGTTCTACACCGCGCTTGCCACTGGCGGCGGCGCGCTGTTCGGGGCGCTGCTGAAGGCGCTATTTGCCCGCGCGCGCCCCGAAGCGGTGCCGCATCTGGTGGAAGTCACCTCACTCAGTTTTCCGAGCGGCCATTCGATGAACAGCGCGATCATCTATCTCACGCTCGCCGTGATGATTTCGCGTAGTTTCGAGGAACGGCGGACGCGGCTCTTCATCATCGGCGTGGCGGCGCTGCTGGTGCTGACCATCGGCTTCACCCGCCTCTATCTCGGCGTGCATTATCCCACCGACGTACTCGGCGGGTGGACCGTGGGCGCGGCATGGGCGCTCGCCATGGGCTTGGTGGCGACCAGGCTTCAGGACAGGCGGAAGATGGAACAGCCGGGCAAGGACCCGGCCTGATCAGACCGGATCCTGCGCCGTGCCGCTGACGGTCCAGGTCTGGCCCTTGCCCAGCAGTTTGGCGAGATTGGCTTCCTTGCCCGCGCTCGCCTGCTCACGCTCTGCGATCACGGCGCTTTCGAAAGTCGGGCGCGGATCGTCGTAGAGCACGCCGAGAGCCATCGGGAACGGGCCGAACGGCATTTCGACCAGCATGTGCGCGATCGAGCGGTTGGTGACGTCGTGGACGATCACGCCTGCCGCCTCCCAGTCGCCATCGACCACGTCGACCACGTCCAGCGTCAGCTTCTCGCGGTCGAGCGTGATGCCCTTGGTGTCGCCGGCAAACAGCATGGGCTTGCCGTTTTCGAGCCAGAGCTGGCGGTCTTCCGCACCCTTGGGCGCGGCGAAATCGTCGAACACGTCCTTGTTGTAGACGATGCAGTTCTGGAAAATCTCGATGAAGGCCGCGCCCTGGTGGGCATGGGCCGCCATCAGCACGTCGGGCAGGTTCTTCGACACGTCGAAGCCGCGGCCGACGAAGCGCGCGCCTGCACCCAGCGCGAAAGCAGCCGGGCGGGCGGGATGGTCGACGCTGCCCAGCGGGGTCGAAGGCGACTTGGTGCCTTCGCGGCTGGTGGGCGAGTACTGGCCTTTGGTGAGGCCGTAGATCTCGTTGTTGAACAGCATGATCTGCATGTTCACGTTACGGCGCAGCACGTGCATCAGGTGGTTGCCGCCGATGGACAGGCCGTCGCCGTCACCGGTCACCAGCCAGATGTCGAGATCGGGATTGGCGAGCTTCGCCCCCGTCGCGAACGCCGGTGCGCGGCCGTGGATCGTGTGGAAGCCGTAGGTTTCCATGTAATAGGGAAACCGGCTCGAACAGCCGATGCCGCTGATGAAGCAGGTGTTGGCCGGGTTCGCGCCAAGCTGCGGCAACGTGCGCTGCACTGCCTTCAGGATGGCATAGTCGCCGCAACCGGGGCACCAGCGGACCTCCTGGTCGGTTTCCCAGTCCTTGAGCGTGGTCTCGAATTTGGCAGGGGCGTTCATTCTGCACCTCCTTCGGTGCTGGGAAGCTGCTGGTCGTTGGCGGGAACCTGCCCGCCTTCGTTGCCTGGGACGCCGTCGAAGAACTTGGCGATCTCGGCTTCGAGTTCGGCGATCTGGAACGGCTGGCCGCTGGTCTTGGTCAGCGGCTGGGCGTCGATCAGGTATTGGTCGCGCAGCACGGTCTTGAACTGGCCGGTGTTCATTTCCGGCACCAGCACGTGGTCGAAACCGCGCAGCAAATCACCGAGGTTCTTCGGCAGCGGCCAGATGTGGCGCACGTGGATGTGGCTGACGTCGAGGCCCTTTCGGATCGAATTGTCGACCGCGCGGTGGATCGGGCCGAAGGTCGAACCCCAGCCGACCACGGCGAGCTTGCCCTTCGTATTGCCGAGGCAGACGTCCTGGTCGGGCACGGCGACGCCGTCGACCTTGCCCTTGCGCAGGTCGGTCATGCGCTGGTGGTTGTCGGGCGAATAGTCGATATTCCCGGTCAGCTCGTGCTTCTCGATCCCGCCGATGCGGTGCATCAGTCCGGGCGTGCCGGGCTTGATCCAAGGGCGTGCGCCCTTCTCGTCGCGCTTGTAGGGAAGCAGGCGGTCGCCGTCGTTCTTCTCTTCGAGGAACTTGGCCGGGAACGGCGCGTAGTCGGCCGGATCCGGCACCTTCCACGGCTCGGCGGCATTGGCGATGTAGCCGTCGGTCAGCAGCATGACGGGCGTCATGTACTCGACCGCGATGCGGCAAGCCTCGATCGCGACTTCGAACGCATCGGACGGGCTGCGCGCGGCAATAACCGGCATCGGCGCGTCGCCGTTGCGGCCATAGACGGCCTGGTAGAGATCGCTCTGCTCGGTCTTGGTCGGCAGGCCGGTCGACGGACCGCCGCGCTGCGAATTGACGATCACCAGCGGCAGTTCGGTCATGATGGCAAGGCCCATCGCCTCGCCCTTCAGCGCGATGCCGGGACCCGACGACGAAGTGACGCCCAGCTGGCCGGCATAGCTCGCCCCGATGGCGGCACAGATCGCGGCGATCTCGTCTTCCGCCTGGAAGGTCGTGACGCCGAATTCCTTGAGCCGGGCAAGGTGGTGCAAAATCGCGGATGCAGGCGTGATCGGGTAGCCGCCGAAGAACATCGGCAGTTCAGCCAATTGTGCGCCCGCAACGAGACCCAGGCTGACCGCTTCGGCGCCGGTGACGGTGCGATAGAGGCCCGGCGCGCTGGGTACCGGATCGACATGGACCTGCTTCAGCGGACCTGCCAGCTCGGCGGTTTCGCCATAGGCATGGCCGGCATCGAGCGCAGCGATGTTTGCATCGGCGATGTCGGGCTTCGACTTGAACTTGGCGCGCAGCCAGTCATGGATCGGCGCGCGGTCGCGGTCGAACATCCACAGCGCAAGGCCGAGCGTCCACATGTTCTTGGACCGCAGCGCATCCTTGTTGCCGAGGCCGTAGGGCTTCACCGCCTCGATGGTCTTTTCGCTGATGTCGAAGGCCAGCACGTCGTACTTGGCAAGGCTGCCATCCTCGAGCGGGTTCGCATCGTAATGCGCCTTGTCGAGGTTGCGCTTGGTGAAGGCGCCGGTGTCCGCGATGATCAGCCCGCCCGGCTTCAGCGCGGCGAGGTTCACCTTGAGCGCGGCCGGGTTCATCGCGACCAGCACGTCGGGAGCGTCACCCGCCGTATTGATCTCGCGGCTGCCGAAATTGATCTGGAAGGCCGAAACCCCGAACAGTGTGCCCTGCGGCGCGCGGATTTCGGCCGGGAAATCCGGGAACGTGGCGAGGTCGTTGCCGGCCAGCGCGGTCGACAGCGTGAACTGCCCCCCTGTGAGCTGCATGCCGTCGCCGGAGTCGCCGGCGAACCGGACCACGATGGCTTCGGGGCTTGCGGGGATGCCGTCCTGCGGCGAGCCGACGCTATCGGGAGCGGCTGTTGCCATCCAATCTTATCCTTGTCGCGCGCCGCACCCGGCGGCGCTTTTCCGTTCGGAGCGGCACCTAGGAGCCGCCCCTTCCTCTCGCAATGAAGTTTCTCTGCTAGCGCCAAAAAGCCCGGTGGAAAAGCGCTGCCGACGCGCTAAGTCTCAATTCGAAACGAATGGGAGAGAATAGCGATGGCCGATACCGAACACTTCGTGCGCGACGATGTGCGTGGATTTCTCGACATGCTCGAGCAGATCGGTGGCAAGGGGGTCGAGGAAGTCGGCGCGGTGGAAGGGCGCAACCAGATGCGCGCCATGGGCCAGATCGCCGAAGCTCCCGCCCGCCCGATGGCCGTTCGCAAGGACCTGACCTGCCCGGGACCGGTCGGCGACATCCCGCTGCGCTTCTACGATCCGCGCGACAGCCGCGAGGCCGGCCCCTGCGTGATCTTCATCCATGGTGGCGGCTTCGTGATCGGCGATCTCGAGGTTTACGATTCGCTCTGCACCGAAATCGCCCACCAGCTGGACCTGCCGGTCGTGTCGGTCGATTACCGGCTTGCGCCCGAACACCCCTTCCCCGCCGCACCCGACGATTGCGAGGCGGCCGCGCGCTGGGTCGCGGCCTCGCCTGCCGAACTGGGGCGCGAGATTACCGGCCTCGTCATCACCGGCGATAGCGCTGGCGGCAATTTGACGATCGTCACCACCAACCAGCTGGTCAACGAACCGGCCAAGGTGCCCGTGATCGTCCAGGCGCCGATCTATCCGGTGGCGAGCGACACGACGCACCACAGCTCTCTGCGAGACTTTGCCGAGGGGTTCCTGCTGACCCGCGCGGCCATGGCGTGGTTCACCGACCAGTATGGCGGCGATGCCGGCGACCCGCGGCATACCCCGATGGTCGGCGATTGCAGCAATACGCCTCCGACTGTGGTCTGCACCGCCGGTCTCGACCCGCTGCGCGATTCGGGCCGCGAATACGCCGCCCACCTGATCAAGCAGGGTACCGAGGTCGTCTATCTCGAGTTCCCCGGTATCATTCACGGCTTTACCACGCTGAGAAAGGCTATACCGAGCGGGCAGAAGGATCTCGATGCCTTCCTCGATGCAATCAAGCTGATGGTGGAGCGATACAGGTGAGCGAACTCGGCTACCGGCCCTGTGTGGGCGTGATGCTGGTTAATGGACACGGACGCGTTTTCGTGGGCCGGCGGATCGACAACAAGGAAGGTGACTGGTGGCAGATGCCGCAGGGCGGCGTCGACGAGGGCGAGGACCTTCACGAAGCGGCGCTGCGCGAACTGGCCGAGGAAACCGGCGCGCGCGCTGAACACGTGGCGATCATCGACCGGATGAAGGAGCCCGTGCGCTACGACCTGCCGGAAGAACTCATCGGCAAGCTGTGGGGCGGCAAGTATCGCGGACAGGAACAGGTCTGGTTCCTCGCCCGGTTTTCCGGGGAGGATGCCGACATCGACCTGGAGGCGCATGATCCGCCCGAATTCTGCGACTGGAAATGGGCCGAGCCCGACCAGCTGCCGGAGCTGATCGTCCCGTTCAAGAAGCGGGTTTATCGCGCGGTGGTCGAAGCCTTCCGCGAACTGGTCTGAACGTCTAGTTCGACTGGACCGGCTGCGCGTCGGGCAGCTTGGCTTCGGCGGTCAAGACCGGCGTGCGCGGACCGGCGGCGATTGCCGCAGTCAGGCGCTGCGTTTCAGCGCAGCTGTCGCCGCACAGCGAGCGGACTTCGGCAAGCTTGGCGCGTGCCTTTTCGACCGCGCCCTTTTCGGCAAGCGCAGCCCCTTCTCCCGCAAGCGCGGCAAGGTTCTTGGGATCGCGGTCCAGCGCTTCGCGGTAATAGCGGATCGCCTTGCCCTGAAGGTTTTCGGCACGAGCCGCTTCTGCAAGGCGGATGAAGATCGGCGTGTGACCCGGGTCCACCGCCAGCGCCGCTTCGAACGCGTCGATCGCGCCCTGCGTGTCGCCTGCTTCGAGAGCAGCCTGCCCCTGAGCGATCAGCACGCCGGCCCGCGGTTCGGGATTGCGTTCGTTACCCCAGCTGACGCTGGCCGTGAGTGCGAAGGCAAGCGACAGGGCACTAGCGGCGGGGGCAAAACGCATGATTGTCTCCGTAAGGGACCGGTTCACTGATGGGCGCAGATCGGCCATTTCCAAAGGCTAACACGACTTTTCTGCACGGGCGATGAAAAATCCATCGGTCCCGTCATGGAACGGCGTGAGCCGGATTCCGTGCCCGCGCTGACGACCTGCCGGTAGCTCCGGAATGACCGCACGGAAGTCCCCGGTGCGCGCGAGGAAGGCGTCGAACTGCCCTGCCCCTTCCTCGTCGAGCAGCGAACAGGTGACATAGACCAGCCTGCCTCCCGGTTTGAGCAAACCGGCAGCGATATCGAGCAAGCGCGACTGGATAGCGGTGAGCCGCTCCAGTTCCTTGTCGTCGAGCCGCCAGCGCGCTTCGGGATTGCGCCGCCATGTGCCCGTGCCGGAGCACGGCGCATCGATGAGCACCTCATCGGCCTGGCCGGCGAGGTCCGCCAGCGCTTCCATTTCGCGTCCCGGGTTGAGGAGCCGTGTCTCGATATTCTTCGCGCCTGCGCGCTCGGCCCGCGGAGCGAGCACCGACATGCGGTTGCGGTCCGTATCGCTCGCCACCAGCCGCCCGAGATTGTTCATCGCAGCGGCAAGCGCCAGCGTCTTGCCCCCGCCGCCTGCGCACAGGTCGATGACCGTCTCGCCCGGCTCGGCGCCGACCGCGAGACAGGCCATCTGCGATCCCGTGTCCTGGATCTCGACCTTGCCTTCGCGCCATTCGGCCCATTGCTCGACCTGCGTGCCAGGTTCGAAACGCAGGCCCTGCGGCGCGGCAGTCGGCTCGGCCGGTGCGGGGAGCGAAAGTGTCGCGCGCTCCGCCTTCAGCGTGTTCACCCTGATGTCGAGCGGCGCACGGCCAAGCAGCGCTGTGGCCTCTTCTCCGTCGACGCCCGATCGGTCGAGGCGGTCAGTCAGCCAGCGCGGCGCCACGCCGCCTTCTGCGACAGGCTCGCCCTCGCCCAGCATCGCTGGACCGTATTGCGAACCGTCGAACAGGGCCGACAGGCTCGGGTCCTGCTGCGCAAGCCGCAGCATGGCCGCCCTGCCCGTGTCCGGAACCGGACCGCAGGCACGGATCGCCGCAAACACCAGTTCGCGGATGGCGCGGCGGTCCTTCGACCCGGCAAAGCGGTTGTTGCGAAACCATTCCGCCAGGATGCGGTCGGCCGGCGCACCCTTGGCGCGCGCCGAGGCGATGATCGCATCGAGCAGCTCGATGGCGGTCTGGACCCGCGCTGCGGGAGTCATGGCCTAGCGCGTCGGATAGTTCGGTGCCTCGCGGGTGATAGCAACGTCGTGGACGTGGCTCTCGGCAAGGCCCGCATTGGTGATGCGCACGAACTGGGCGCGCTTGCGCAGGTCCTCGATCGTGGCGCTGCCGGTATAGCCCATGGCCGCCTTGATACCGCCCACGAGCTGGTGGATCACGGCCGCTGCCGGACCCTTGTAAGGCACCTGGCCCTCGATCCCTTCGGGCACCAGCTTCTGCTGCGAAACGTCGGCCTGGAAGTACCGGTCCGCGCTGCCGCGCGCCATTGCGCCCACGCTGCCCATGCCGCGATAGCTCTTGTAGCTGCGGCCTTGGTAGATGAAGGTTTCGCCCGGCGCTTCTTCCGTGCCTGCAAGCATGGAGCCGACCATGATTGTCGACGCGCCAGCCGCCAGAGCCTTGGCCGCATCGCCGCTGGTGCGAAGGCCGCCGTCGCCGATTACGGGCACGCCCGCCTTCTCGGCCGCTTCGGCGCAGTCCATGATCGCGGTAAGCTGCGGCACGCCGACACCGGCAACGACGCGGGTGGTGCAGATCGAGCCGGGGCCGATGCCGACCTTGACCGCGTCCGCACCAGCATCGACGAGCGCGCGGGTGGCTTCTGCGGTGGCTACGTTCCCCGCGATCACCTGCACGGTGTTAGACAGCTTCTTGACCCGTTCGACCGCCTTGGAAACTTCCTTGTTGTGGCCGTGCGCGGTGTCGATCACGACGACGTCGACTTCGGCGTCGATCAGCGCCTCGGTGCGCTCGAAACCCTTGTCGCCGACGGTAGTGGCGGCTGCCACGCGCAGGCGGCCGTTTTCGTCCTTGGTCGCCTCGGGATAGGCAACCGCCTTCTCGATGTCCTTGACCGTGATGAGGCCGACGCAGCGTCCGTCATTGTCGACGACGAGCAGCTTCTCGATGCGGCGCTGGTGCAGCAGGCGGCGCGCCTCGTCCTGGCCGGTGCCCAGCGGCACGGTGGCGAGGTTCTCGGTAGTCATCAGTTCCTTGACCGGCTGGCGCGGGTTTTCGGCAAACCGCACGTCGCGGTTGGTCAGGATGCCGACCAGCTTGCCCGAAAGATCGGTCACCGGAATGCCGCTGATGCGGTTGGTGGCCATGATTTCCTGCGCCTCGCCCAGCGTGGCGTCGGGCCGGATGGTGATGGGATTCACCACCATGCCGCTTTCGTAGCGCTTCACGGCGCGCACGGCGGCGGCCTGTTCCTTGATCTTGAAGTTGCGGTGCAGCACGCCGATGCCGCCTAGCTGCGCCATGGCGATGGCCATGTCGGCCTCGGTCACCGTGTCCATGGCGGACGAGATGACGGGAATGTTCAGTTCGATCCCGCGCGTCAGCCGCGTGGCGGTGTTCGCCATCGAGGGAAGGATGTCGCTCTCGGCCGGACGCAGGAGAACGTCGTCGAAAGTAAGGCCGAGGGGAATGTCGAGATGTGCCACGTTGAGAATCGCCTGCCGGGATGAATGTGGCGGCCCATGTAACGACGGTTTGTGACGGGCGCTAGTGGGGGGACGTTACTCCGCCGTCCAGCCGCCATCGACGCTCCAGTTCGCGCCGGTGACGTTCTGCGCCTCCGTGCGGCACAGGAAGACGGCCAGCGCGCCGATTTCCTCGGGCTGGACGAACTTCTTGGTCGCCTGCTTGACCAGCAGCACGTCGTTGATGACCTGGTCGCGCGTGAGGCCGCGGGCCTTCATCGTGTCGGGGATCTGGTTTTCGACCAGCGGGGTCCAGACATAGCCGGGGCTGATGCAGTTCGCGGTGATGCCGTCTGCCGCCAGTTCCAGCGCGATCGTCTTGGTGAAGCCGTCGAGCCCGTGCTTGGCCGCATTGTAGGCGCTCTTGAAAGGGCTCGCGACCTTGGAATGGGCGCTGGCGGTATTGATGATGCGTCCCCAACCCTTGGCCTTCATGTGCGGCACGGCAAGTCGCGTGGTGTGGAAGGCGGCCGTGAGGTTCAGCGCGACGATCGTGTCCCACTTCGCCACCGGGAAGTCCTCCACCGGGGCGACATGCTGGAGCCCGGCATTGTTGACGAGGATGTCGATGCCGCCGCTAACGGCCATCATCGCCTCGATCTGGGCGACATCGGTGAGGTCCGCGCCGGAGTGGGTCGCACCCAGTTCCGCGCACAGTTTCGCGATTTCGTCTGCGTCGCCGAACCCGTTGAGGACGACCTCTGCTCCTTCCGCCGCAAGCGCCCGCGCGATGGCGAGGCCGATGCCGCTGGTCGATCCGGTTACAAGTGCGCGCTTTCCTTCGAGAAACATTTCTGGCCTCAAGTGTTGTGTTAGGCATAGGTGCCATCGCGCAGGAGCGCGGCACGGTCAATCTCGGGGAGGCATGAATGCGGCTCAATCCATTCGATACCAGCAGGATCGACGTCGGAACCACGGGTGGCGGAGGCGTCGGCAAGGCGGGCGGTATCGGGTGCGGGACGATCATCATTGCCGCGCTGGGCTATTTCGTGTTCGGCCTCGACCCGATGCAGACCGCCGCGACGGTAGAAGGCATGCAGCAGGGCCAGGTCGCGCAGGCACCGACGAACGAGGACGAGGACGCGATCTGCTCCTCCAACCAGTACGCGACCGAGACGTGCAATGCGCTGCTGTCGCTCAACGAAACCTGGCAGCAGACCTTCCAGCAACAGGGCTACGGCGACCAGTTCCAGCAGCCGGGGCTACGCTTTGCCACCAGCGAGAGCTTCAGCACGGGGTGTGGCAGGGGTTCGGTCGGCATGGGTCCGTTCTATTGCCCGGCCGACCAGCGCATCTACATCGACGTGAATTTCTACGACCAGCTGGCGCAGATGTCGGGCAATCGCGGCGATTTCGCGCGCTATTACGTGATCGCCCATGAATACGGGCACCATATTCAGACCATTACGGGCATCTCGCAGCAGATCCGGTCGTACCAGCAGGCCAATCCGCGCCAGGCGAACCAGCTGTCCGTCCTCATGGAATTGCAGGCCGACTGCTATGCCGGCGTATGGGCGGGCAAGAACCGCAATCTCATCGATCCGGGCGACATCGAGGAAGGGATGCAGGCCGCCGCCGCCATCGGCGACGACACGCTGACCAAGGGCCGCGTGAGTTCGGAGAACTTCACCCACGGCACCAGCGCCCAGCGTAGCCAGGCGCTCCGCCTCGGCCTGCAGGGCGACGACAGGCAATGCGACGCCATCACCAATATCGGCTAGGCATGAAAAAGGGCGCGGCTCGATAAGACCCGCGCCCTTCTTCCTTGCGAAAGGTCAGGGGGCGAAAGTGCCCTCGCCCTCCTCGCGGCGCACCGCCGTCGACCAGTCGAGATTGCGGGTCGCATACATGACCGATGCGAGCGCGAAGAACATCGCCAGCGCGCCGACGATCAGCGACGCTTCCTCGAGGCTGAGGAGGACGTAGAGGCCGCCATAGAGCAGCGTCAGCAGCCCGCCGATGAAGCCTGCCCGCTTCCATCCGCCGAGCACTGCCGCGCTATAGGCGGTGAGCAGCCCGATGATCGCCGCGCTGGCGATGACATAGGCCAGTGCAAAGCCGGTAATCTCGGCAAAGGCCAGCAGCAGGACGAAGAACAGCACTAGCCCAGCGCCTGTCAGCAGATATTCCGCTGCAGCCACCCGCGCGCCGCCGACCACGTCGAAAAGCAGGAAGGCGAGGAAGGTGAAGCCAATGAACAGGAAGCCGTATTTCACGCTGCGGTCGACCTGCGCGTAGATATCGGCCGGTTCGACGAGGTTGATCGTGGCAAGGCCGATCTCCGCTTCTGCCATTTCGGCTCCGCGATATTCGGCCTGCGGGACAGGCGGCTGGGCCGACGGATTGTCGGTCATGCTCATCATGCCCTGCCCCAGCGCAAGGTTGCCGATCGTCCAGAGGGCGCTGAACCCATCGGGTCCGATCTCGCTTTCGTCGGGCAGGAAACCACCGCCGAAGCCAGGGTGCTGCCAGGGGGAGCGCACCGTCCAGCGCGTCTCCCCGCCCTGGGGCGTCAGCGCGAGGGCGCGGCTACCGCGAAGGACATAGGCATAGTCGACGGTCAGCGCCGAAGTACCGCTCCATTGGACCGGCCCGTGGAAACCGCCACCGCCCTGTGCGCCGCCCTTGCCCGGCGTCAGGTCGACGTGCTTGCCGCCTGCACGGACATCTGCCGCAGAGCGCAGGCCGCGCGGATCGAAGGTCGAGAAGCGGACTTCCGCCTCTTCGATCAGGAGCTGCTCGCGCTTCACGCCGTAGCGTGCGAGGTCATCGGGCAGTTCGAAGCGCGCCTTGCCTTCCATCTTCGCGAGGTAGGTGACCGTCTCGTAGATGGCCTTGCGCTTCAACTCGGGTTCGAGCGTCGTGGTGAGGTCATGGGTCTGCGGGAAGAGGAATATCTCCGAACGCACCGTGCGCGGGCGGGTTACGGTCTGGCCGTCCACTACGGTCTGGACCTCCTGTTCGCTGCGAAACGGGATCGCCAGCACGGGACCGGAAATAGTCTGCGCCCCGCCGGCGCCGGCAGTGATCGCGTCCTGCGCGACCCGCGCCTGTTCCTGCCGGTCGGACACGAGGCCATAGACCATGATCATGGGTATCAGGAGCGCGAGGCCGACCAGCCCCGCGATGAATAGTTTTGCCGTGGGCGATCTGTCTCGCATCGTTTCGTCTCCTTACGTCTGCGACGAAACGTGCTTTGTGAGCGATGAACTGAATGCCTTGTGAACCCGGCGCTGGATACGAAAAAGCCCGACGCTTTCACGCCGGGCCTTCTCGGTTGTCGGTGATGGCGAACGCTATTTGTGCTTCAGCTCGGCAATTTCCTTGTCGATAGCGCGCAAGGCTTCGGCACGCTCGCTGTCGCTGAGATTGCGGTCGGCGGCGATCGCCTTGCGGGCCGACTTCACCGCGGTCAGCGCGATCTTGTCGGCATTGGCCTCGCAGACGAACATGGTGGTGCGCCCCTTGCTGTCCACTTCGGTAGCGACGATGTTCGTCTTGTCCTTGCACTTCATCACAACACGCGGTGCGCTTGCACGGGCGATGTCGGACATGGCGATGGCTTCGCCGGCCGCTGCCATTGCCTCTGCCCGGGCCTCGTATGCTTCGGCATGGGCCTCAGCCACGGCGAGCGTGATTTCGCGGCGCATGTTCGCATGGCTCATCGCGGTATCGGCGCGCATTTCGGCAAGGTCCGCTTCCATTTCCGCAAGGTCCGCTTCCAGCTCGGCGCGCTCTTCCTCGCTCATGTCGCGGCGAAAACGACGGACGACGCGGCGCTCCCCGTCCTTGTCGACGATGACGCGGCGCTCCACGCGGACTTCACCGTCCTGCTGGATATCGATGTCGACATCGACATCCCCGTCCACTTCGGGAGCGGGCGGCGCGTCGGGGGGCGGCGGCGCCAGCGGGGCAGCCGGGACCGGCATGACCCAGGTCAGCGGCGCTTCGGGTGCAGCCGGCGGCGTCGGCGCGGCAGCGGCTTCTGCAAAGCAGACCGAAGCGGTCAGCGGCACCGCGAGAAACGCGCTGGCAAGGGTGGCGCGTCCCGCAAGGCGGCGGCGCGGCGAAATGTCGGACATGTTCAAACTCCTCAAGCGATGGATGATCGACTTGTCCCCCAGAACCGGACAGGCCATCGGCGCGGCGAGCGCCGGACGCGGCGTTCCCTGCGGATGGCGAGCGAAATCGGCGATGATGCCGGCGTAAGTGGCGCGCTCCTCGCGCGGGCGGGCGGCCACGACGCGGGCATCGCAGGCGGCTTCCTGGTCGCGGCGCAGCGCGTTCCAGCCCAGCCAGCCGAGCGGGTTGAACCAGTGGATTGCGAACAGCGGCTGGACCGCCATGTTGACGATCAGGTCGCCGCCGCGATGGTGTGCGAGTTCGTGGGCAATAGCGAGGTCGCGCGACATGCGGTCGCGGCTCGCCATGAAGCCTTCCGGCAGCGCGATGACGCGGTCGATCACGCCGAACGCCATCGGGCCGGAAATCGCGGGCGTTTCGATTAGGCGAACGCTGCCTTCTTCGCCCACGGGCCGCGCATCCTCCAGCAGGTCGCGGCGCAGCTCGAAATAGAGCCAGAAGCGGCGCACCAGCATGATTACGGCACCCAGCAACCAGATCGCGACGAGCGGCATGACGAGATCGGTGGGATCGGGAAATGTCGACGGCGCAGGCTGCGTTGCGGCCATGTCGGCGAAATAGGTGGAGGCGGAGCCCGCGCGTTCGGGCAGGACCATCGGGGCGGTTTCGAAGCTGACGGGCACGCTCTCGCGCGTCGGCCCCATCCAGGCTGGCAGGGTGAACGGCGGCAGGACCAGCCGTGCGAGCGGGACGAACCAGAGCGCATAGGCAGCGCCCGAGCCGAAATAGCGTGCCACGGGGCGACGCAGCAGCATGACCAGTGCGATCAGCGCGCCGGTCCAGACCAGCGTGTCGAAGAGGAACCAGTCCCAGTATTCGCGCAGGAGCTCGGTCATTTGCGCATCTCCTTGAGGAGCGCCTCGATCTCTTCCAGATCGGCGTCGGTGAGCGCTTCGTTTTCTGCAAGGTGGGCGAAGAGCGGCGCGGCGCGGCCGCCGAACAGGCGATTGACGAGACGGCGCGATTCGCCGCCGACATAGTCGGAGCGTTCGATCAGCGGATGATAGAGGAAGCGGCGGCCTTCGGGTTCCGTGCCCACGGCCCCTTTCGATACCAGGCGGCCGAGCAGGGTCTTCACCGTCGGGATCGACCAGTCATTCGCCGCGCAGACGCGGTCGCAAACATCGGCGGCCGAAAGCGGGTTTTCGGTCCACAGGGCCTCCATGACCGCGTGCTCAGCTTCGCTGATCCGCTCGCCCGGTGCCTGTTTACGCTTGGCCATCGCTTGTATCTCCCCTTCGGTTTCGCCGAATTCGTTTACGTGTGTAGTTGTCAAGACTACGCTTGTAAACAGAAAATGCGAACCCTACCCGATTGCAAGGCAGACGATGGGCGTCCGGCGAGCAATGCCAATTCCCCGTGAGGCCCCGTTTCCTCGACCAACGACACGGCGGACGACGAAGGTTGAAACCGCGCGATCTTGGGATAGTCTGCCCGTCATGAAGAGACTTCTGGCCGCCGCTCTCGCCCTTCTTGCATCGCCCCTTGCAGCGCAGGAGGAAGCAGCGCCCTCGCCTGCGGAGCCGGCACGCACCATGGTGGTCCTCGAAACCACTGCAGGCGACATCACCGTGGCACTCGAAACCGAGCGCGCGCCCATCACTGCCGGCAATTTTCTGCGATATGTCGACGAGGACCGGTTCGACGGCACGGTGTTCTACCGCGCGATGAAACTCGACTGGGGGGACCAGCCCAACGGGCTGATCCAGGGCGGCACGCAATGGGATCCGGACCGCGTACTGCCCGGCATCCCGCACGAACCGACGACCGTGACCGGCCTCAGCCACACCAAGGGCGCGCTGTCGATGGCGATGGGCGAACCCGGCACGGCCAATGGCGATTTCTCGATCTTCCTGCAGGATTCGACCGGCATGGATGCCGATCCCAAGTCCGAAGACCCTGTCTGGCAGAACGGCTATGCCGTGTTCGGCTACGTCACGAATGGCATGGAGGTGGTGCAGGCCATCCATGCCATGCCGACCGATCCCGACAAGGGCGAAGGCTGGATGAAGGGCCAGATGCTGGCCCAGCCGGTGAAAATCATCGAGGCGCGCCGGCTGGAACCCGCCGCCAGCGACTAGCAGACCTCTGCCGTGTTCTCCGGGATCGGCCCCGGCGGAACGCGGGCCGCGCTCATCGCGAAGGGATCGGACTTGAGACGGTGCCTTGGGCCATAGGCGCGCGCGAGGGCGGCATAGAGCCGCGGGTCGTAGGCCTCGAGATCGGGGTGGTTCAGGATGCGGCGCCCGTCGACAACGACCAGCCGGTTCGAATTGAACCAGACCTGCGTCCCTTCCGCCCAGTATTCCTGGATGGTGGTGGTGGCGTATTCGTTGAGCCAGAGGCCCTTCGCCAGCGCATTGGCATACGCCGCTTCGATCTCGCGATAGAGCGCCGGATCGACCGCCTCGATCGCGAACAGGACGTTGTGCGCCATCTCGTGGACGAAGATCGTCTCACCGTAATAGCGCGAGGTCGGCAGGCCCAGCACGTCCTCCTCCGAACCGACGGTGCGATCGCCGCCGATTCCGCGCGCGCGCTCGTCCCAGTATTGCCGGTCGCTCTTCGCACCGATGCGCGTGTCGTAATGCTTGAGTTCGCAGCGGGTCAGCCGCGGATCGTCGCGCGCAGGCTTGGTCCAGTGCGCCTTGTCGGGCAGGTCAAGCAACGCTTCGTCCTGCGCGATGATCGCCACTCGGTAGTCATTTGCCGCGAGCCATTCGGCCAGCTCGGGACGGTACGAAAGCATGTCACGCGCCATGTCCCGCGCGGCGAGCAATGCCTTATCGGACACGCGCGCGGAAGACAGGATTGGAAGTCCGCTTGCCGATACGTGCTTGGCATAGAAGGGCTCGGCAGCAATTCGCGATGGAGGTGTCCCGACAGCAGCGCATGATGCCAGGGCGAGGCCTCCAGCAAGTCCCACAAGCAACCGGATTCCAGCGTTCATCACCTTATGCGCCCGGCGCGGTACTGCTGGAGGTCCACAGACATCTGCGACCGGCGAAATCCCTTGCCGCCAAGCAGCCGGCGAAAATCCTCGCCATGATCGAAGTGCTGCAACTGGCGATGGTAGTAGTTCACGTACTCGAGCATCGCGAGGACGCTGCACACCGTTGCCGCAATGCGGTCAGCCAGCGATACCGACAGCGATGGCAATACCCAGGAAGCAATCGCTGCCGTGAGGCTTGCAAATGCCAGCAGGAACAGCAAGCGATCCAGCCGGTCCGCAGCCCCGAGCACCGTGCTCAGCTTGGATCGATCGCCTTCCACCCCTGCCAGTTTCGCGCGCCAATACGCGCTCCCAAGCAACAGTAATCCGCACATCGGCAGGAAACTGAAAAGCGTGAGCCAACCGATGCCATTTCCCTCTCCCGATGCGAGATAGAATACGGCAGCAGGGATCAGCAGCGCATTGCCCAGTTCGAGCTTCCAGTAGCTCGATAGTCGCTTGCGCAGGGCTGCCCGTTTATTCGTCGAACCCATGCGCAAGCCTTTTCCCGGTCCGGGCCTCAGTAAACGCGCTTCTTCGGCTTGATGTACTCGACATCGTCGGTGAGCGTGTATTCGTGCACCGGACGGTAGCCGATCTTCACGTCGCCGCCGTTTCCGCCCCAACCGTCGAACCACGCGATCGTGTGCTTCATCCAGTTGGCATCGTCGCGCTCGGGGAAGTCTTCGTGCGCGTGGGCGCCGCGACTTTCCTTGCGGTTCTCGGCCGAAGCGATGGTGACATTGGCCTGCGCCATGAGATTGTCGAGTTCCAGCGTCTCGATGAGGTCGCTGTTCCAGATCAGCGAACGGTCGTGGACCTTCACGTCCGCCATGCGCTTGTTGACGTCCTTGAGCAGTTCGACGCCTTCGGCCAGCAGCTTGCTGTCGCGGAACACCGCGGCGTGCTTCTGCATGCCCTTCTGCATTTCGGCGCGCAAAGCCGCCGTCGGCGTGCCGCCATCGGCATAGCGGAAGTGGTCGAGACGGGTCAGCGACAGGTCGGCGCTGTCGGCCGGAAGCTCGTCGTGGCTCTGGCCGGGCTTGACGATTTCCTTGAGGCGATGGCCCGTCGCGCGGCCGAAGACCACAAGGTCGATCAGCGAGTTCGAGCCGAGGCGGTTCGCGCCATGGACCGACACGCAGGCTGCTTCGCCAACGGCGAACAGGCCGGGGACGATCTTTTCCGGATCGTTCGGATCGCCCGCCATCACTTCGCCGTGATAGTTACAGGGGATGCCGCCCATGTTGTAATGGACCGTCGGCGTAACCGGCAGCGGCTGCTTGGTCAGGTCGACACCGGCAAAGATCTTGCCGCTTTCGGTGATGCCCGGCAGGCGCTCGCCCAGCACCTTGGGATCGATGTGGTCGAGGTGCAGGTAGATGTGGTCGCCATCCGGCCCCACGCCGCGCCCTTCGCGCATTTCCAGCGCCATCGAACGCGACACGACGTCGCGCGATGCAAGGTCCTTGGCGCTAGGGGCATAGCGTTCCATGAACCGCTCGCCCTCGGAGTTGGTGAGGTAGCCGCCCTCGCCGCGCGCACCTTCAGTGATGAGCACGCCCGCGCCGTAAATGCCGGTCGGGTGGAACTGGACGAATTCCATGTCCTGCAGCGGCAGGCCCGCGCGCAGCACCATGCCGCCACCGTCACCGGTGCAGGTATGGGCCGAGGTGGCGGTGTAATAGCAGCGGCCATAGCCGCCGGTCGCCAGCACGACGGCATGGCTGCGGAAGCGGTGGATCGTACCGTCGTCGAGACACATGGCGATGACGCCGCGGCAAACCTTGCCGTGCGGGCCGTCTTCCATGATCAGGTCGAGCGCGAAATATTCGATAAAGAAGTCCGCGTCGTACTTCAGGCTCTGCTGGTAGAGCGCGTGCAGCATGGCGTGGCCGGTACGGTCGGCAGCTGCGCAGGTGCGCTGCACCGGCGGGCCTTCGCCCATGTTCTGCATGTGGCCGCCGAAGGGGCGCTGGTAGATCGTGCCGTCGGCATTGCGGCTGAAGGGCACGCCGGCATGCTCCAGCTCGTAGACCGCCTGCGGGGCTTCGCGGACCATGTATTCGATCGCATCCTGGTCGCCGAGCCAGTCGGAACCCTTGACCGTATCGTACATGTGCCACGACCAATGGTCGGGCGTGTTGTTGCCGAGGCTGGCGGCGATACCGCCCTGCGCGGCGACGGTGTGCGAACGGGTCGGGAAGACCTTGGTGATGCAGGCCGTGCGCAGGCCGGCTTCGGCGCTGCCCATGGTGGCGCGCAGGCCCGAGCCGCCGGCGCCGACGACGACGGTGTCATAGGTGTGGTCGACGATGGGGTAGCTGCGACCGCCGATTTCAAAAGTCTGGGTGCGGGCCATCAGGCGGCTCCTCCAAGGGCAAGGCGGGCGATCGATACGATGCCGAAGGCCGCGCCGCCGATGGTTGCAAGGTTGAGAAGGGTGAGAACGCCGAACTTGGTACCGGCGTCATGGACGTAATCCTCGATCAGCACCTGCAGGCCGAGGCGCGCATGCCAGAACACGCTGACGATCAGCAGCGCCAGCGCCGTCGCAGGCAGCGTCTGCGACGCCCAGCCCGTCATGGTGGCGTAATCGTAGGCGGGCAGCATCGCGAGGCTGCCGACGAGGAAGAGCATCAGCACGAGATTGCCGATCGCAGTGAAGCGCTGCACCAGCCAGTGATGCGCGCCTTCATGCGCCGAGCCGAGCCCGCGGACGCGTCCGATGGAGGTTCCGTTACCCATGGATAAAGCTCACTTGAGAAGGATCACGGCCCAGAACAGGGCGGTGAGGAGAATGGCGATGATCGGCGCTGCCACCGACCAGAACTTGTTGGTGTCGAGTTCGTAACCCGCACCGATATCGAGCACGAAATGCCTCAGCCCGCTCATCATGTGGGTGAAGAAGGCCCAGGACAGGCCGACCAGCACCACCATGCCCAGCGGCGAACCCATGACTTCGGCGAAGGTCGCATAGCTTTCCTCGCCCCCGGCCATCGCGCCCAGCCACCACAGGAGAACGCCAAGACCGACCAGCGCCATGCCGTCGCCGGTGATGCGGTGCAGGATGGATACCGCCATGTGCGGGCCCCATTTCCAGATCTGCAGGTGCGGTGAGAGCGGGCGGTTTGCCATGCCTGATAAATTCCGTAGCGGTGGATTTGTGCCGTCTCCTTAGCGAACTGCCGGGGCAGTGCAAGGCATCCGGCCTCGACAAAAGGCGCAAATTTTCGAATAGCGTGATGCATGACATGCATCCTCCTTACCGGCGCGTCCCGCGGGATCGGCGCCGCCTCGCGCGAAGCACTCGAAGCGCGCGGGGCCAAGGTGATCGGCCAAGCCACTTCGACAGGCGGCTTCGGAACCCTTGCCGCGGACTTCCGCGACCCCGGCGCACCCCAGGAACTGTGGCAGGCCGCGCTCGACCAGGCAGGCGGGGAAATCGACGTGCTGGTCAACAATGCCGGCCTGTTCGCCCCCAACCCCATCGAAGCCTCGGACATCGAATGGCTCGACGGGTGGGAGGACACCATGCGGATCAACCTGACCGCTTCCGCACAGCTCAGCCGGTTCGCGGTAAAGCACTGGCTCGAACGCGGGTGTTCGGGGCGTATCGTCCATGTCGCCAGCCGCGCTGGCCATCGCGGCGATTCGCCTGCCCACTGGCACTATGCGGCAAGCAAGGGCGGGATGCTGGCGATGCACAAGACCATTGCGCGCCAATATGCGGCAAACGGCATCCTCAGCTTTGCCATCACGCCCGGCTTCACCGACACGGCGATGGCGGGCGACTATCTTGCCAGCAGGGGCGGCGCGGGCCTGCTCGCCGACATCCCGCTGGGCCGTGTGGCCGAGCCTGAAGAAATCGCCCGGATCGTCGAATTCTGCGCGCTCGACGCGCCGCCCAGCATGACGGGCGCGACGCTCGACGCAAACGGAGCGAGCTATGTCCGCTAGGTTTCTGATCGCACCGGCGCTGCTGGCCATCGCCGCCTGCGCGGCTGCTCCGACCATCGCGGACGCGCCTTCCCCGCGCGCCGTCCCCGCCGACCAGCAAGCCTTTCTCGACGCCTGCGAAGACTGGGACGATTGGGACAAGCCCGCCCCACCCTTCCGCATATACGGCGACACCTATTACGTCGGCACGTGCGGGATTTCCGCGATCCTCGTCACGCATGAGGACGGTCACTCGCTGATCGACACCGGGACCGAGGAAGGTGCGAAAGTCGTCCTCGCGAACATCGCGAAGCTGGGGTTCGATCCGAAGGACGTGGACACGATCACGCTGAGCCACGAGCATTTCGACCATGTCGGCGGGATTGCCAGCGTCCAGTACGCCACCGGGGCCACGGTCTATTCCTCTCCGGCCGCCACGAAGACGCTGCACTCGGGCCTTCCCTCAGCAGAAGATCCGCAGGCAGCATCGGACCATCCCGCGTTCCGACCTCTCAGCACGCTCGTCTTCCTCCTCGAAGGCGGCAAGAGCGATCCGGTCGGGCCGAAAAAGCTGAAGCCGATCGTCACTCCAGGCCATACGCCCGGCGCACTCAGTTGGCAGTGGCGCGAATGCGAAGGCAGCGACTGCCGCTGGCTGGTTTATGCCGACAGCCTCTCGCCGATCAGTGCGGACGATTACCGCTTTTCCGACCATCCCGAGTACCTCGCCGATTTCCGCGCCGGGCTCGACCGATTGGCGAAGGCGCAATGCGATATGCTGATGACGCCTCACCCCAGCGCAAGCGACATGCTGGCGCGGATGAAGGGCGAAAGCGGCCTCCTGCTCGCCGACGGCTGCGCCTGGTATCCTGAGCGGATCGGCGAACGCCTCGACAAGCGGCTGGCGGAAGAAGCGGCAAAATGACCGCCTGGAGAATGTACACAGAGGCGCCCAAGCGCGTGGTGCAGGCTGCCCTCCTCGCGCATGACGAGGCCTGGGATTTCCCTCCCGAACTCGTCGTATCGGGCCGCGAGATCGCCGAAGACAAGCCCGACGACTGGATCCTTGAAGTCTGGCTCGAACGAAAGCCGACCGCCGCCGACCGGAAGGCGGTTGCCGCGCTGTTCGAGGGCGGTGCCCCCGAACTCGGTGCGGAAAAGCTGCCCGAACAGGACTGGGTTACGCTCAGCCAGCAGGGCGTGGAGCCGATCCGTGCCGGACGCTTCCACGTGCGCACGCCCGATTTCCCGGCCGACCCCGCAATGGTCGATTTCGCCATTCCCGCCAGCCAGGCGTTCGGCACCGGCCAGCACGAGACCACTGCCGCCTGCCTCGCCATGCTCGACCTGATGAAGCGCGAGGGGCTGACGGTGCGCAACCATGCCGACATCGGCACGGGCACCGGCCTGCTCGCTTTTGCAGCCATGCACCTGTGGCCGCACGCCAAGGCGACCGCTTCCGACATCGATGCCGTCTGCGCGGGCGTGGTCGAGGACAATGCGCGCATGAACGGCGTGACGATGGGCGACGGCCCGGGCGCCCTCACCATGATCATCGCGCCGGGCATGGACGATGCCTTGCTGCACGCCCGCGCGCCCTATGACCTGCTGATCGCCAATATCCTTGCCGGGCCGCTGGTCGAACTCGCACCGGATTTCGCGCCCGCCGTTGCGCCGGGCGGCAGCCTGCTGCTTGCAGGGCTGCTGCAGACACAGGAACGCGAGGTGCGCCGCGCCTACCGTGCGCAGGGCTTCCGCCTCGCGCGGCGCGTGACCAATGGCGACTGGTCGATCCTGTGGCTGCGCCGGAGCCGCATCCGGTGACTAGGCGCCGGGTCCTGAAGCTCGGCGGAGCCGTGCTGGCCTTGCCGGTAGCGATCATCCTCCTGTTCATGCTCGCCGCGTGGATCGGCAGCTCCATCCCGCGCAACCCCGACTGGACAGAAGCCGACGAAGGCGTCGTCGTGATGATCGAGACGAACGGCATCCACACCGGCATCGTCATGCCCGTGGTGAGCGAGGTGAAGGACTGGCGCGAGACCTTCCCGTCCGCCGGACAGCCGCGCGACGACGGACGCATGCCCACGCATATCGCCATCGGCTGGGGCGAGAGGGAAGTCTTCCTCAACACGCCCACCTGGGGCGACCTCAAGGCCAGCACTGCGCTGCGCATCGCCTTTTCCGGCGGCGACGGGCTGATGCGCGTCGGCCATTACGCCTGGCCGCAGCCGTCCGAATACCACCGTCCGCTGGTGCTTCGCCCGGAGGAATACCGGCGGCTTGTCGCCGAGGTCGAGAAGGCCCTGCCCGACCTGCCGCATAACGAAGAACGCTTCAGCTACGACAGCTTCGAGAAAGGCGCGCGCAATTACGACGCGCGCGGTCGCTATACGCTGGCCAACACCTGCAACCAGTGGGTCGGCGATACGCTGGCCAAGGCCGGGGTGAAGATCGGCCACTGGACCCCGCTTGCTGGCGGCGTCATGAAATGGGTGCCCGTCCCCGCCGGACGCTAGTTGCGTGACAAGTGGTGGTCCGCCACGGCGCGGGTCACGGCCTGCATCATCTCGAACCGGCTCGAGAACGAACTGCGCGTGCGCCCGATCATCACGGCGATCGCATATTGCGAGCCGTCCGGCGCCCTGAGCACGCCCACATCGTTATAGCCCGACTGCTCGCCGTCGAAGACCTGCCCGGTGCCCGTCTTGTGCGCCATGACCCATCCTGCAGGCGTGCCGCCTTTCAGCCGGTTGGGGCCGCTCTTCGTTCTTTCCAGCGTGCCGAGAATGAAGCTGGTCGAAGCGGGCGAGAGAATGTCGCCCTTGGCTAGACGCGCAAGCGCCTGCGCGATGCCGATGGCGCTGGCACCGTCGACCGGGTCGGCGAGATATCTCTCGAACGCCTGCCTGCGCCGTTCGGGCGACAGACTGTCGCGCGCATCGTAAAAGCCGCGTCCCATCGAGAACGAGGGGTTCCACTCGAGTCCCGCGATCGCGCTTTGCTTGGTCCGCTCGTCCGGCCCGAACTGGACACCGGTAATCCCCTCGCGCCGCAGGAAACCGTCGACCGCGGTCGGGCCGCCGACACGGCGCAGCAGGCGGTCGTTCGCGGTGTTGTCGCTTTCAGTCAGCGCCCGTTCGAACAGGTCGAAATAGTCGGTGTCGTAGCGCCCGCGCGTACGCACGATTTCGCGGATCGGCTGGTGGAATAGGGTAAGGTCACGGCGCTCGATACTGACCGGCTCGGCAAGGTCGAGCGCCCCCTGGTCGACGAGGTCGAGCGCGGTCATGGCGACCCACAGCTTGCTGACGCTCTGCTGCGGAAACGGCTTGCGACCTTCGAAGTGCATCCGTGCGCCGCTGCTTACCTCGACCACGGCAATCCCGACCTCGCCCGGGAAAGCCTTGCCGATGGCGGCCAGCCGGTCCTGCAGCGCCTTTTGCTGGTCATCCAGCGGCGGCGGGGCCTTGAAGCGGTTCGCCTGCGGCAGCCTGATACGGTCGCCGAATTGCGAGGCGCTTTCGCCCGGCTGGTACACGCAGGTTCCCAGCAAGGCGAAGGTGCTGACCAGCAGCAGCGTAATTGTCACAAGGGTACGGGTCACAGGACTTTCAGGCGGGAATCGGGTGGAATTTCAGGCGAATTGGCGGCCTACTCGCCCGTTTTCGACAGCGCGACAAGATAGTCATGGACGGCTGCCAACTCCTCGTCGGTGAATTGAGAGAAACGGCCACGCGCGACCGTGCTCATCAAGCCGATCTCGCGGTCTCCCGCCGCCTTTCCCGTCCGCATCAGCCTCTCGAAATCGGCGCGGTCATAGGACGCCGCGATCCGCAAATCCGGTCGCGGTACATCGCCGGGAAACGGCGAGGTCCCTCCGCGAAGGTCGATGCCGTGGCACTCTGCACACGTGGCTCGGACTATGTAGCGACCCAGCGCGTGCTCTTCGCCAAGGTCGGGCGAATGCTCGATCCCCATCTCGGCAACTTCCGCGGCCGAAGACTTGAGCGTGCCTTCCTCCAGCATCGCAAGAAGTTCCGGCCCGAAGGTCGGTTCGGGATGCACATCGCCCGCAGGCGGCTTGCTGCGCAGGAAAGCAAGGATCGCGGCGAGGTCGTCCGCGTGCATCTTGGTGAAGACATGCGAAGGCATGCCATGAAGTTCGCGGTCCGCGCGCCGTCCGGTGAGGACCATCGCCAGCAATTCCTCGTCGGAATGTTTCTCGACGCTGCGCGTGAGGTTCGCGGTCCACAGCGTGCCGAGCTCGTCGCTCCAGTCGCGACCCTGCAGGTTCGGGTCATGGCACCCGGTACAGCCGACGATGTCGGCGACGCGCTGCCCGTGCTGGACCATGTCGGCGGACAAGCGCTGGAAATGCGGCTCCTCGGCGCGTTTGACGACACCCGGCCCGTCGCAGCCTGCAGCAAGAACCGCCAGCAGGAGCAGGGCCGCGCGCATCGCTACCCGGCCGCCTTCACGATTTCGGCCCAGCCGGCCTCGTCGATGACCTCGATGCCCAGTTCCGCTGCCTTCTTGAGCTTGCTGCCCGCGCCCGGACCGGCGACCAGCAGGTCAGTCTTGGCGCTGACCGAACCGCTTGCCTTGGCGCCCAGCCGTTCGGCCTGCGCCTTGGCTTCGTCACGGCTCATGGTTTCGAGCTTGCCGGTAAAGACCACCGTCTTGCCTGCCACGGCGCTGTCCTTCGTCTCGACTACATAGGACGGCGGTGAAACCTGCGAGAGCAGGTCGTCCCACACCTCGCGATTGTGCTCCTCATGGAAGAAATCTCCAAGCGCTTCGACGACGGCCGAACCGATGCCGTCGATCGACACCAGCGCGGCGGATGCGTCCTCGTCTCCCCCCCTCGCCTTTTCCGCCGCTTCGCGCAGCGCGGGCAATTCGTGGAAATTCTTCATCAGGTCGCGGGCCGTCACTGCGCCCACGTGGCGGATGCCGAGGCCGAACAGCAGGCGCGCGGCATCGGGCTGCCGCCGCGCCTCGATGCTGGCGAGGAGGTTGTCGACCGACTTTTCCTGCCAGCCTTCAAGCGCGAGGATATCCTCCCGCCGTTCGCGCAGGCGGAAGATGTCCGCCGGGCTTTCCAGCCAGCCGAGCGCGAAGAACTGGTCGATGGTCTTTTCGCCCAGCCCGTCGATATCGAGCGCGGCGCGGCTGACGAAGTGCTTCAGCCGCTCGGTACGCTGGGCCGGGCAGATAAGCCCACCGGTGCAGCGAACGTCGACCTCGCCTTCTTCCGCCACCGCTTCGCTTTCGCATTCAGGGCAATGGTCGGGGAAGATAAACGGTTCGCGTTCCACCTCGCGGGTGAGGTTTTCGACCACCTGCGGAATGACATCGCCGGCGCGCTGGATGACGATCCGGTCGCCCGGACGCACCCCGAGGCGCGCGATTTCGTCGCGGTTGTGCAGTGTGACATTGGTTACGGTGACACCGCCGACGAGCACGGGCGCTAGGCGGCCCACGGGGGTAAGCTTGCCGGTGCGTCCGACCTGGATGTCGATCGCTTCGAGCGTAGTCTCCGCACGCTCTGCCGGGAACTTGTGCGCCAGCGCCCAGCGCGGCGCCTTGGCGACGAAGCCGAGCCGTTGCTGGTAATCCAGCCGGTCGACCTTGTAGACGACCCCGTCGATCTCATACGGAAGGTCCGGCCGCGTCTTGCCGATGGCGGCATAATGCGAAAGCAAGGCTTCCACGCTATCGACCCGCGCAAACAGCGGCGAGATCGGGAAGCCCCATTCGCGCAGCATCTCCACCACATCTGACTGCGTGTCGCCAGGCACCTGCGATGCTGCACCCCAGCCATGCGCCCAGAAGCGCAAGGGGCGCTGCGCGGTGACCTTCGCATCCTTCTGTCGCAGCGATCCCGCCGCAGCATTTCGCGGGTTCGCGAAGAGCTTTCCTCCTGCCTCCTGCTGCGCCGCATTGAGTGCAGCAAAGGCCTGTTTTTCCATGTAGACTTCGCCGCGCACCTCGAAAACCTCGGGCGCTTTGCTGCGCAGCATTTTCGGGATGTCGGGGATATGCTGCACGTTCGCCGTAACGTCCTCGCCCACCTGCCCGTCACCGCGCGTGGCCGCACGGACGAGCTGCCCGTTCTCGTAGCGCAGCGAGCAGGACAGGCCGTCGATCTTGTCTTCCGCCGTGAAGGCGACGGGATCGCTTTCGCTTAGCGAGAGGAAGCGCCTGACGCGCGCGGCCCACTCCTCCACCTCGTCTGCGGAAAACGCATTGTCGAGGCTCATCATGCGCACTTCGTGCTGCACCTTCGACAAGGGAGACGAGGCGATGGCATGACCCACCTTGCGCGACGGGGAATCCTCGCGAACGAGATGCGGGAAAGCAGCCTCGATCGCGGCGTTGCGCCGCACCAGCGCGTCGTATTCCGGATCGCTGATCTCGGGCGTGTCCTTGGCATGATAGAGCCGGTCGTGATGGGCGATCTGTTTCGCCAGCCGCATCAGTTCGTTGGCCGCCTCGGCTTCGGTCATGTCCACAGGCGCGATTTGGTCGATTCCCATGCCCTGCGCTATGCATCACCCACGGCACGGGGAAAAGTGCCGCGAGGTCGCATCACCAGTTTGGGGGAGTTGGGATGATCGACCGCTATCTGAAAACCGCCTTCGTTGCCTCACTCGGGCTCATGGCGCTGCTCTATGTGATCCATAACATCATGAACATCGACCAGGCCTATGGCGCGGTCGGGTACGTGCTCGGGATGGAAGGCAACGAGCTCTTCGACAACAATTTGCTGCCGGCCATTACCGGTTCGGCAGTCTTCGTTTTCGCGTGGACCATCTTCGCCTTCGAGATTGCGACAGGGCTCATCTGCCTGTGGGGCGCATGGCAGCTGTGGTCTGCAAGAGGGGCCGATGCTGCCGGCTTCGAGGCGGCCAAGAGCATGGCGAAACTCGGCGCCGGCCTGTCGGTCGTCACATGGTTCGGTCTGTTCGGCACATTCGGCGGCGCAGGCTACCAGATGTGGCAGAACGAAATCGGGGCCGGGTCGCTGGGCGATGCCTTCAAGTTCAGTGTCTGGGGACTACTCGTCCTGATCTACCTCGGCCAGCGCGAGAGCGAAGTCGCCGCCTAGGAAATCACGCCGTTGCCGGTGCGCTTGGCGATCCATCGGCCTTCGACGCGGCGCAGGCGGTATTCCCACGCCTGCGCCCCTAGGTTCGCCGTGATCCAGCCGCCCCAGGCGGTGCATTCATCCGGCAAGGTGCAGGCAAGGCGGCGGACCGAGTAGATCACCGCCCGTTCGCCGGTGATGGCATCGACGACCACCACATCGTCCTTCCACACGCACCGCTCGAAGGGCGCGAGTTCGGGGTAGCGTTCCATCAGGGCCAGCTCGACCTCTCCTGGCAGGGCTTGGTAGGTCCTGTTGCCCGATGCGATCGTCGCGCAGGTGGTGGGAAAGCGGTCGGGACTGGCGAATTGTTCGTCCAGAAGCTCGGTCAGCAGTGCGATTGCAGGCGTGTCCGGCAGGGGCGCGGCGTAAGCCTTCGGGGGCACGCTTTTCTGTGTGCCGGAGGTGAGGATGATATTCAGCTCCTCCGGCTCGATCCGCCACTGCCCGTCTACGAACGTCATGCGGTAGTAGCTCCACCCGTGCTGGCCATTGGCGTAATAGCCCGCGTATCCAACGCATTCGGTCGGACGGTCGCACACGAAATCATGCACGTCGAAGATCGCCGCCGCCTGCCGCGTGTCGGTGGCCACGATATCGAGCCCTTCCCGCTCGCAGCGCGATAGCGGAGAGAGGCCAGGGAAACGCTCGATCAGCTTCAACTCGACATCGGGATCAAGCGGACGCGGGCGCGAGGCGGCAATGTGCGGGACCATCTTCTCGGCCGCCGCGCAGACCACCGGATAGGGCCGATCCTTCTGCGCAAAATACTTGCCGAGCCGGTATTCCAGCAGCGCAAGGCGCGGGGTCTGGATGTTTTCGTAATAGCCTGTCTCGATGGCCCCTTGCGCCGGCGCATAGCGCGGGAGATAGGCCGAGCAGGCCGACAAGGCGGCGAGCATCACCAGTGCGACCAGGCTGCGGAGATGATTCATGCTGCGGGAAACGCGCAAGTCCCGGCCAAGTGCCTGCAATCAGGCTTTTTCCAGCAAGCGGTCCGCCTGCGCCCGCGCCTCGGGCGTGACTTCAGCGCCTGACAGCATCCGGGCGATTTCCTCCTGCCGCCCCGCATCGTCGAGCAGCGATACGCTGGTCTTGGTGACGGTGCCTTCGGAGGACTTGGCGATCATGTAATGCGTCACCCCGCGTGCCGCGACCTGGGGTGAGTGGGTCACGGCCAGCAATTGCCCGCCATCGGCAAGGCGCGCCAGCCGTTCGCCGATCGCGCTTGCCACCGCGCCGCCGACGCCGCGGTCGATTTCGTCGAAGATTACCGTCGCCGCCCCGCCCTGCTCCGCCAGAGCGACTTTCAGCGCGAGGATGAAGCGCGAGAGCTCCCCGCCGCTGGCGATCTTGTTGAGCGGTGCGAAATCGGCACCCGGATTGGTTGCGATCAGGAATTCGACGCTGTCCATGCCGTGCGCGCCCCAGCGTTCCTCGGGCAATTCGGCAACAGCGGTATGGAAGCGCGCCGCGTCGAGCTTGAGCGGGGCGAGTTCGCGCGCCACCGCCTCGTCCAGCCGCATCGCGGCCGCCACGCGGTTCGCGTGCAGTGCCTCTGCCTCGGCGCGGTAGCGATTGCCCGCATCCTTCGCCGCCGCCTCGAGAGCGTCCAGTTCGGCCTCGCCGCCTTCGATGGAATCGAGCTGGCTGCGCATCTCGCGCATCTTCTCGGGCAGTTCGTCCACCTCGCAGCGATGCTTGCGAGCGAGCGCGCGCAGTTCGAACAGGCGCGTTTCCGCGGCCTCCAGCGCCTGCGGATCGTGTTCCAGCGCATCGGCGGCGGCTTGCAGCTTGTCCTCCGCCTCTCCGGCCTCGATCACCGCGCGGTCGAGCGCCGCCAGCGCATCGGCGAGCAAAGGATGTTCCGGCGCGATCCGATCGAGCCGGCGTGCTGCCACGCGCAGGGCGGCGAGCGGCGAATCCGAGCCTTCCCAGATGTGGCGCAGTTCCTCCAGATCGCCCGACAGCTTCTCGCCCTTCTGCATCGAGGCGCGGGTTTCGGCGAGGCGCGCCTCTTCCCCGGCCTGCGGTTCGAGCGAGGTAAGTTCGGCCAGATGCGCGAGCAGGAGGTCCTGGTCCAGCTTGGCCTGTTCGAGCGCGGCCCGCGCGCGTGCCAGCTGGTCTTCGGCCCCGCGCCACTTGGCCCAGGCCTGTTCCACCCGCGCAGTTTCCGCCCCTGCAAACCGGTCGAGCAGCGCGCGGTGGCCGCGCGGATTTACCAGCCCGCGATCATCGTGCTGGCCATGCAGTTCGACGAGAAAACCGGCAAGTTCGCGCAGCAGACCCACGCTGACCGACTGGTCGTTGACGAAGGCCTTGCTCTTCCCGTCCGCCTTCAGCTGGCGACGCAGGATGAGAGGTTCGCCCTCCTCGATCTCGATATCGGCATCGTCCAGCAATTCGGCGATGCCCTGCGGCAGGACCGCGAAATCGAAGCTGGCGGTGACGCTTGCCTTTTCCTCGCCCGCGCGCACCAGCCCGCTGTCGGCACGGTTGCCGAGCACGAGGCCGAGCGAATCCAGCAGGATCGACTTGCCCGCCCCCGTCTCGCCCGTCAGCACGCCGAGACCACGCCCGAACTTGAGGTCGAGCGCGTCGATCAGGACGATATTGCGGATGGCCAGCCGGGTGAGCATCGGAAGCTGTTCCTAGCCCACCCGGCGGCCTGCGTCATCCACCCTTTGTTCCGTTAGCAACAGCTTCCGCAGGGGTGCTGCTTTCGGGGCCTGCGGGCCAGTTCGGTTCCTCCGCGCCGCGGGTCTTCCACAGCGAATAGAGGACGCCCGCCGCGATCAGGCCGAAGGTCACGCCAAGGCTGATCCAGGCCGGCAGCTTGCCGCCGTCGAGCAAGAAGTCGGTCACGAAGATCTTGCTGCCGATGAACACCAGCACCGCTGCCAGGGCATACTTGAGGTAGTGGAAGCGGTGAACCATCGCGGCGAGCGCGAAATAGAGCGCGCGCAGGCCGAGGATGGCGAAAATGTTCGAGGTGTAAACGATGAAGGTGTCGGTCGTGATCGCGAAGATCGCCGGCACGCTGTCGAGCGCGAAGACGAGGTCGGCAAGGTTGATCACCACCAGCGCCAGGAACAGCGGCGTGGCCGCCGTCACCAGCTTGCCGGTCTTGCTGTCGGGGACCTTCACGAAGAAGTGCTGGTCGTGCAGTTCCTTGGTCACCCGCATATGCTTGCTGATCCAGCGGATCACCGGGTTCTTGCCGACGTCCATCGGCTCGTCACCGGCGAAGAACATCTTGATGCCGGTCACGATCAGGAAGGCGGCGAACAGGTAGAGCACCCAGTAGGCTTCCGCCAGCAGGGCCGCCCCGCCCGCGATCATCAGGCCGCGCAGGACGATGACCGCCATGATGCCCCACAGCAGCGCGCGATACTGATATTTCGCAGGGATCGCGAAGTAGGTGAAGATGAGGCTGATCACGAAGACGTTGTCGATCGACAGCGCCTTTTCGATGAAGAAGCCGGTGTAATATTCCATACCCGCCGATGCACCGCGTTCGACCCAGACCCAGGCGCCGAACAGCAGCGCCACGCCGATGTAGAAGACGGACAGTTTCAGGCTTTCGCCGATGCCGAGTTCCTTGTCCTCCTTGTGCAGGATGCCGAGGTCGAAGGCGGTCAGCGCAATGACGATCGTGATGAAGGCGGCCCAGAACCATACCGGGGTTCCGAGCCAGTCTGTAAACAGGAATTCCATCATTCAGTGCTTTCCGAATGCGCGTCCTTCGGGAGCGCGCGGCTGAGAAGAAGGTAACCGGCGATCGCGGCAATGGTCGATCCCGACAGGACACCGATCTTGACGGCGTCGATCAGGAGCGGATCCGCAAAGGCGAGATTGCCGATGAACAGGCTCATGGTGAAACCGATGGCGGCCAACAGGCTCATGCCGTGGACCTGCCGCCAGCTGACGTCTTCCGGCAGGCTGGCAATGCGCAGCTTTACGGCAGCATAGGCAAAGCCGAAAATGCCGATCTGCTTGCCCAGCAACAGGCCGAGCGCGATGCCGAGCGGCAGCGGCTCGAGCAGCGCCGACGGCGACAGGCCGAACAGCGTCACCCCGGCATTGGCAAAGCCGAAGATCGGGATCACGAGGAAGGCGACCCAGGGATGGAGCGCATGCTCCATCGTTTCCAGCGGGCCGTGATCGCTCTTGGGATCAAGCGGCACCGTCATCGCGGCGGCCACGCCTGCCAGCGTCGCATGGACGCCCGACTTCAGGACGAAGGCCCACATCAGGATCGCCAGCAGGATATAGGGGATGGTGGACTGGACCCGCGCCCTTCCCACGGCCAGCATGACCACGAAGACGATGGCTGCCGCGCCGAGCATGCCGGTATCGAGTTCACCCGAATAGAACAGCGCGATGATGGCGATGGCGCCGATGTCGTCGATGACGGCAATTGCCAGCAGCAGAGCCTTGAGTGCGACCGGCACGCGCGGTCCGAGCAGCGAAAGGATACCCAGCGCAAAAGCGATGTCAGTGGCAGCGGGGATCGCCCAGCCGTTGATCGTCTCGGGCGATCCGGCATTCAGCGACAGGAAGATAAGGGCTGGAATGGCCATGCCGCCGATCGCGGCGACCAGCGGCAGGGAGGCCTTGTCCCAGCTTGAAAGCTGGCCTTCGAATATCTCGCGCTTAACCTCCAGGCCGACGAGGAAGAAGAACACGGCCATCAGGCCGTCGTTGATCCAGAGCAGCAGGGGCTTGTCGATGACGAAGCTGCCTATGCCGACCACCACGCCGGTATCGAGCAGGTCCTGGTAGGCCCCCAGCAGGGGCGAATTGGCGACCGCAAGCGCCAGCAGCGCTGCGAAAATCAATACGATGCCGCCCGCCGATTCCTTTTGCAGGAAGTCGCGCAGCAAGGGTGCAATGGCCTGGACCATGGTCGTCTCCGACGATCTGAGGGTGAAAAGGAAAATGGGCAGCCGCCGCGCGCCGCTTATGGGGGGAGAAGCGCGCGACGGCCCCCGTTCGCTGCCGTCAGGCAGGCTTGGCGCGCTTGGCCAAACGGTGGAGCGCATCCTTGGCGCGCAGCTTCATTTTCTTGAGGCGGGAGACCTCCAGCCAGTCGGGCACGCGCTTGCGCATTTCGCTGCGCAGGCGCTCGTCAATCCGCTGGTGGATCTGGGTCAGTCTGAAAGTACGGGCCGTCATCATAGTCTCCGAAATCGAGGCTTATGTCGATCGGACAGCCGATGGGCCGGTAGGCTGGGAGGGGAGGGGAAAGGGCCTGCCAGCACGCATCGGTTGTCCGATGCGGTCCGACATCACGTTCGCACAAGAGGCGCACGCCAGAGGGGCCCGGTCCGCATTGACTAAATGCGACCAAAGCGATCCGGTTTCAAGGTCCGGAAAAAATTTTCGCGATATTCGGCCTTAGCTGGCGGTGACGCCGGCTGCGTGGTCCTGCACCAGCTCGTACGCCTTGTCGTACCATTCGCTGCCCGGGTAGTTGGCACCGAGGACGGCGGCATATTTCACCGCTTCCTGCGGAATGCCGAGTGCGAGGCTGGTTTCCGTGAGGCGGTAGAGCGCTTCGGGCGCATGGCTGGTGGTCTGGTAGTTCTCGACCACGTTCTGGAAGCGGATCTGGGCGGCAATCCACTTGCCCGACCGTTCGTAGAAGCGGCCGATCTCCATTTCCTTGCCTGCCAGGTGATCGCGCACGAGGTCGATCTTGAGGCGGGCGTCGGCAGCATATTCGGTCTGCGGGAAACGGCGGTCGAGTTCGCGCAGCGCGGTGAGCGCCTGCTCGGTAACCTTCTGGTCGCGCTGCACGTCGCTGATCTGCTCGTAATAGCTGAGCGCGATCAGGTAGTAGGCATAAGGCGCGTCCTTGTTGCCGGGGTGGATCGACAGGAAGCGCTGCGCCGAGGCGACCGACTTGTTGTAATCGCGCGCGACGTAATAGCTGAATGCGCTCATCAACTGTGCGCGGCGGGCCCAGGGCGAATAGGGGTGCTGGCGCTCCACCTCGTCGAACAGCGCGGCGGCAAGCTGCGGCTGGTTGCGATCGAGCCGGCCCTTGGCTTCGGCATAGAGCGTTTCGACATCGCGGGCGACGTATGCAGTATCCTTCGGCCCATCCCCGCCGCGGCTGGCGCAGCCGGCAGTTACGAGCGTGGCACCGATAAGGGCACCGAGGGCGAGCTTGCGAGCGATACGCGAATGGGTCGTCATGGTGGCGAGCCTATAACCAGACCCCCGCTGAACGCCAAGTGAAGTTGTCACGGCTTCCACCATCATCGCGCCCTTCCCCTCCCGATGCTGGATTTTTCGGGTGAAAGGCGTATTTTCCCTGCGCCGCGGCGAGAGAGAGAGTCGCGGCAATCCAAAAAACGACAGGTCGCTTCAGTACTTTCTTCGAGAGAGGTGAAGCCATGTACAAGACCATCACACGCGCAGCCGCTGTTTCCATTGGGCTTTTTGCCCTTGGGACGGGGACGGCTGCATCTGCAGGGGAAGTGAAAGGCAACGGGCAGCCGCTGGACATCAATGGCCGGTCCGAATGCGTCTATTCGGGTCTCAACGACCTCGACGGCGATCCGCGCGATCCCGGTTACCGGACGCAGAATTACGGCCAGCTGGTCGGGCCTGCGGGCTGGATCGATCCTTCGCAGATCGATCCGCGCACGCAGTTCCCGATTCCCGGGTTCGCCTGCAACCCCAATCGCGGAAACGACCTGAAAGACGACTAGGCCGACGATACGCTGCAACCTGCGGGCGGCGGGCAAGGTCCCCGCCGCCCGTTGGCGCGCGCATCGTTAATCCGCGTCAATCGCAATCGGGAAGGCGCGATTAACCGCTCCCGGCTCATATTTGCCGGGAGTGGGCCGGCCTTTCAGGGAGTCGCTTGCGATGCAGTTCTTCAAACGCCTGGGTCAGGATCGCAGCGGTGCGACGGCCATCGAATACGGCCTGATCGCCGCGCTTATCGCGGTCGCTTCCATCACGGCGCTCCAGTCGCTGGGCGGCGAGGTCTCGACGACCTTCAACACCGCCGACAGCGCCATGGCGAGCGCGAACGCGGCTGTCTGAGGCCTAGCCTTCGCTGAGCGCTGCGGGCGCGTCCCACAGCAGGTGGCGCGTATCGAGCGCGACGAGGTTGTTGTCGCGGATGATCTCGCCCTTGGTGCGATAGCCGAGCAGTTGTTCGGCATCGGTATCGGGGTTGTTGATCATCACGCGTAGTTCTTCCGAGGTGAAATCGGACAGGCCGCGCGCGCGCTCTATGCCCTTGCTGTCGTAGACATGCAGCACGTCGCCGCGAGTAAAATCGCCGTCGGCGGATACCACGTCCGCCCGGCGGATCGGGCGGCCGCCCTGCGCCACTTCATCGGCTACCTTCTCCGACACTACGAGGCTGCCTGCCATCTGCAAGCGGTTGGCGATCCAGCTGTCCCAGCCGGAAAGGGGTTCGGGATTGGGCATGACCCTCGTGGCCCTGCCCTCGCCTGACAGCACACGTGACAGCGGCCGGTCGACCTCGCCCTGCGCGATCCACGTAGTGACGCCCGCTTCCTGCGCCATGTTCGCCGCCTGCAGCTTCGTTGCCATCCCGCCCGTGCCGAGCGTGCTCTTGCCCTTGGTCGCATCCATGTATTGCGACACGTCCTCGACCTCTTCCACGAAGCGCGCGTCCGGATCGTCCGGATTGCGGTCATACAGCCCGTCGACGCCGGTGAGGATGATGAAGTCGCTCGCCCCGACCATCTGGGCGACCTTGGCCGCGAGCCGGTCGTTGTCGCCGACGCGGATTTCCTCGGTCGTGATCGTGTCGTTCTCGTTCACGATCGGCATGACGCCCGCTTCGAGCAGGCGATGAACGGTATTGCGCGTATTGAGGAAGCGACGGTGATCCTCGAAATCGCCGAGCGTCAGCAGCACCTGCGCGATGTCAAAACCGAATTCGTGCCCGACCTGCTTGTAGGCGTTGAGCAGCAGCGGCATTCCGCAGGCAGCTGCCGCCTGCTTGTCGGACACGCCCGCGCTTTGCGGCGTTTCACCGATAATGCGCAGCCCCAACGCGACCGATCCGGAGGAACACACAAGCACATTCCAGCCCTCGGCCCTGAGCGCAGCGATATCTTCCATCAAGCGCTGAAGGAAACCGTAACGGGGGGTAAGCAAATCCTGATTTGCCAGCAGCGCGGATCCGATTTTAACGACGAGTGTCTTGCGTGAAGCCATAATAGAAAAATGATTCAACCTTGAAATAATCGGAAAGTGATATAGATACTCATGGTGCAGCGCACAATGGCAAATCCGATGAATTTCGAATGCACTGAATAGATGTGTCTACAACGCGAAATCAATCCGTTACTACGCCAAGTGCTCAAAGTAATTTGAAGTATCATCCATTTGGAAAAATCGCGTACCGACGCGAGAACAGGAAACAACCATTATCAATACGGTACTCATGGTCGGATGCGGAAAGATGGGATCCGCTCTATTGGGTCAATGGGCCAAGGGTCCGGAGTCGATCACCGTGGTCGATCCCGGCCAGAAAAGCGTGCCCGGCGGCGCGCGGCTCGCGTCCGATCGTACCGAAATCGAAGGCGAAAGCTTCGATTGCATGGTGATCGCGGTGAAGCCGCAGATGATCGACGACATCATGCCCGCCTATGCCGCAAACCTCGCGCCGGGCGGCTATGTCCTGTCCATTGCGGCGGGTTATTCCGCCGGCCGCCTCTCGCAGGCGATGAACGGCGCGCCGGTCGTGCGCGTCATGCCGAACCTCCCCGCAGCCATCGGGCAAGGCGTCAGCGGCATTTACCCCGCCGAGGGTGCTACCGCGGCGCATACCGCCCATGTGCAGGACTTCATGGCCCGCGCGGGGACGACCGTAACCGTCGCCAGCGAGGACGAACTCGACCGCGTAACGGCAGTTGCAGGTTCGGGCCCCGGCTACGTCTTCGAAATCGCCCGCGCATATGCGCTGGCCGCGATGGAACAGGGCTTCACCGAACAGCAGGCGCGCGAAATGGTGCTGGGCACAATCGGCGGCGCAATCGCCATGGCGAGCGAGCCGGGCGCGCTGTCGCTGGAGGAGTTGCGCAACTCCGTCACCAGCAAGGGCGGCACTACCGCCGCCGGCCTCGCCGCACTCAACGGCGACGATGGCCTAACCGATCGTCTGCGTGCTACATTGCAGGCGGCTTATGACAGGGCGGTAGAGCTGCGCTGACCAGCGGCAGCACCCGCCCCGCACACGAACAGACAAGAGAATCCACATGACCGACCAGGCACTCGACCCCCAGATCCATATTCACGAGCTAGGCCAGCGCGCCCGCAAGGCTGCGCGCCGCCTTGTTTCCGCCAGCACCGACGCCAAGAACGCAGCGTTGCGCGAAGCAGCCAGGGCCCTCCGCAGCGCGAGTGCCGAATTGATCGAGGCGAACGATCGCGATGTCGCAAGCGTCGCGGGCAAGAAGCCCGACAGCTTCATCGACCGCTTGCGCCTTGACGATGAGCGGATCGAAGGCATGGCAAATGCGCTGGAGGAAATTGCCGAACTGCCCGATCCCGTGGGCCGCTCGCTCGCGACGTTCGAGAGGCCCAACGGCCTCAAGATCGAACGCGTCGCCGTACCTATCGGGGTCATCGGCATGATCTACGAAAGCCGCCCGAATGTCGGCGCGGACGCTTCGGCTCTGTGCCTCAAGAGCGGCAACGCCGTCATCCTGCGCGGGGGTAGCGAAAGCCGCCATTCCACGCGCGTCATCGTCGACTGCATGCAGGCCGGCCTCGAGGCTGCCGGACTTCCGCGCGATGCGGTACAGACCGTACAGACGACCGACCGTGCAGCGGTGGCAGCACTGCTCAAGGCCGACAAGTTCGTCGACCTCGTCATCCCGCGCGGCGGGCGCGGCCTCGTCGAACTAGTGCGCGACCAGGCAAGCGTGCCCACGCTTCTCCACCTCGACGGCAATTGCCACAGCTACATCCATGAAGCCGCCGACGTCGCGAAGGCAGTGGACGTCATCCGCAACGCAAAGCTGCGTCGCACAGGCGTTTGCGGGGCGACCGAAAGCATCGTGATCGACCGCAGCCTTGCGGGCCAAGCAGTCCCCGCCCTCGCCGACGCGATGGCAGCCGATTGCGAACTGCGCGGCGACGCGGAAGCGGTCGCTATCGACGGGCGCATCGCCCCTGCCAGCGAAGAAGACTGGGACACCGAATACCTCGGCCCCATCGCCTCGGTGAAAATCGTGGACGGGCTGGACGAAGCGATCGCGTGGGTCGAAGACCACTCGAGCCATCATACCGACGCGATCCTGACCGATGACGACGAGGCCGCTCGCCGCTTCCTGCTCGGCGTGGACAGCGCTGTCGTCATGCACAATGCCTCCACCCAGTTCTCCGACGGCGGCGAGTTCGGCATGGGCGCGGAAATCGGCATCGCCACCGGCAAGATGCATGCGCGCGGGCCGGTCGGCCTCGAACAGCTGTGCAGCTTCAAATACCTCGTACACGGCAGCGGACAGACGCGGCCCTGACTGAGGTTTCGGAATATTCTGCAAGAGACCCGAGCCGTGCCCCAAGTCTTTCTTGCGCCTCGCGGAAACCAGTTTCCGGTTTGGTAGTTGATGGTCTTAAGCTATTGCAATGCGGTAATAATGCAGCGTTGTACCGGCGCGACAAAATGGGGGGTGTCCGGACGGAATTAGTCGTGCCGGACAAGACGGAGGGATCGGGTCCGATCCATATGCAGTGACAACGGGACGCCAATATCTGAACCGGGAAACCCGCGGCGAACATACCGCCGTGGAAGCGGCTTTCGACGTCTTCGACATGGCCACCGGAGAAGGCATGGACGCGATCCTGACCGCGCATATCGGTGCGATGGATCGTTTGATTCCAGCTCTTTCGGATCATCCCGCATACAGGGACGAGATCCTGCGCTTGCGCTCGCTGGCTAGCCGATCGCGCGATGCGCTCGACCTGCCGGAAAGGGCGAAAACCCCGCGGCAGGCAGAGGCACTCCACCCCCTTGCGATCGCCTATGTCGTGCTGGGTTCGCGGCTGGGTGCACGGGTCATTTCGCGCCGCCTCGACAAGCAGGCCGTCCGCTGGAACGATGACGTGCGCGGTTACTTCACCGACGAAGGCTCGGGACCGGTCTGGTCGCTGCTGTGCGAAGAACTGGAAACCGGGCATTGGGATGCTGAATTGACCGACATCGCGGACGATGCGCAGCGGGTCTTCGCGCTTTACGGCGAAGAGGCGCGCGCATTGTCGCCTGCCCCCTCCATGGCGAACGCGTGATGGAGGTCGATCTCACAAATTGCGAGCGCGAGCCGATCCACCAGCTCGGCCATGTCCAGAGCTTCGGCTGCCTGATTGCCCTGTCGCCCGACTGGCTGGTCCTGCATGCTTCGGCCAATGCCAAAGAGCATCTCGGCATCGCCGCGCAGGACATGATCGGCAATCCGCTGCGCAGCTATTTTTCCGACGCGGCGCTCCACGAAATCAGGACCGAAATCCAGACGCTCTCCTCGCCCGATGCGGTCGGCAGGTGTTACGATCTGCAGGTGCGCGACGGGGACGAGCGGCATTTCCATGTCGCCGTGCACCGCTCTGGGCAGTCGATCATCGTCGAACTCGAACCCGTGCTGGAACCCGGTAGGCGCAAGGACGCACTGCCGCAGGTTCGCGGCATGGTGGAACGGCTGAAAACCAGCCGCGACGTCACCGAACTCTGCAAGAATGCCGCCCGCTTCATGAAGGCGCTCTGCGGCTTCGACCGGGTGATGGTCTACCGCTTCGCCCCCGACGATTCCGGCGAGGTGATCGCCGAGGCGCTCGCCCAAGGCATGGAGCCGTTTCTCGGTCTGCGATATCCCGCCTCCGACATACCGAAACAGGCCCGCGCCCTGTACAAGCGGTCGCCCATTCGCATCATCAGCGATGTAGGTGACAGGGTCTCCCCGATCCTGCCAGAAACGGGCACCTCCGGTGAGCCGGTGGACCTGTCGCTGAGCACGCTGCGGGCCGTATCGCCGATCCACCTCGAATACCTGCGCAACATGGGCGTTGCAGCCTCCATGTCGGTCAGCATCATGGACGGCGACCGCCTGTGGGGCCTGTTCGCCTGCCATCACAACACCCCGCGCAAGCTCGATTATGCGGCGCGTTCGGCCTGCGACCTGTTCGGCCAGATGTTCGGTTTCCTGCTGACGCAGGTGACCTCCCGCAGCGCGCTTGAGGAAGCCGAACGAGCGCGGGATTCGCACAATGCGCTGATGCGCAAGCTGGCCGAGGGCGGGTCCATCGTCGATGATTTCGACGTCATCGTGGACGAACTGCGCCGGCTGATCGAATTCGATGGCGCGATCGGCTGGGTCGACGGGGAATTCTGCCAGTTCGGCGTCACCCCGACGCGCGAAGAAACCATGGCGCTGGTGCGCTTCCTCAACACGACGCAGACCAGCAGTGTTTACGCGACCGACTGCCTGCAGCGCGCCTATCCGCCCGCCGCCGATTTCGTCGAGCGGGCAGCCGGGCTGATGGCACTGCCCGTCTCGCGCAGTCCGCGCGACTACGTCATCCTGTTCCGCCGGGAAGTCGCCCGCACGGTCACTTGGGCGGGCAATCCCGAAAAGCCGGTCGAAGTCGGCCCCAACGGCGTGCGCCTGACCCCCCGCAAGAGTTTCGAGGCGTGGACCGACACGGTCTCGGGCCACAGCGCCGAATGGACCGCAGCCGAACGGCAGGTGGCGGAGGCGATCCGCATCACCCTGCTCGAAGTCGTGCTGCGCCTGTCGGATGCCGCCAATGCCGACCGCAAGCGGGCGCAGGAGAAGCAGGAACTGCTCGTCGCGGAGCTGAACCACCGCGTGCGCAACATCCTCAACCTCATCCGCGGGCTGGTCGACCAAGGCAAGTCGGACTCCTCGACCGTATCGGAATTCACCCAGGTCGTCGGCGACCGCATCCATGCCCTCGCCCGCGCGCACGACCTCATCACCAGCGCGACATGGGAAGCGGCCTCGCTGTGCGGCATGATCGAGACAGAGGTTGCCGCCTATCTCGGCGACAAGCAGCACCGCGTCCACCTGCCGGATACCGATGCGATCATACATCCCGACGCGCTTTCGACGCTGGCGCTGGTGTTCCACGAGCTCACCACCAACTCCGCCAAATACGGGGCGCTCAGCGATTCCAGCGGCTCGATCGAGATCGGGCTGGAGAAGCAGCCGGACGGCGGCGCGATCATCACCTGGAAGGAACGCGGCGGGCCGGTGGTGAGGCCGCCCATGCGCCGCGGCTTCGGCTCGACCGTGATCGAACGCTCGATCCCCTTCGAACTGGGCGGCAAGGCCGACATCTCCTTCCCGCTGAAGGGTGTGGAGGCGGAATTCTACATTCCCGACCGCCATGTGAAGGGCTTCGAAAGCCGTGTGGCCCAGCCCGCCCCTGCCCCCTCGAGCACGGCCGCAAAGCCCTCCGCCAGTTTCGGCGGGACGGCGCTGCTGGTGGAAGACAACCTCATCATCGCCATGGATAGCGAACATTTCCTGTTGGAGCTGGGCGCGCAGAAGGTGCTCACCGCCTCCACCGTCCGGCAGGCGCTGGAATTCGTGACGGAAGCATCGCCCGATTACGCGGTGCTCGACGTCAATTTGGGCACGGAAACCAGCATCGAGGTCGCGCAGGAACTCGCCGCGCGCGGCATCCCCTTCGCATTTGCCACCGGCTATGGCGAGGCATCGGGCCTGCTCGAACAATTCGCCGACGCCCCCGTCCTGACCAAGCCGTATGACAAGCGCGCTCTCGAAGGCGTGCTCGCCCGCATTCTCGGCTAGTTTCCTACACTGCGCTTTTCTGCTCCATCCTCGCGGATGAGCACACCCAAACTCCTCCCCGCCTTCGCCCCCGTCCCTCGCCTCAAAGACCGCAGCAACGGGTGGAAACCCGAAGTCCAGCGCGCCTTTATCGAGGCGCTGGCCGATACCGGCTCCGTCACCGCGGCCTGCCGCGCGGTGGGGCGCAGCACGCATGGCGCCTACCACTTGCGCCGCCAGCCGGGGGCAGAGGAATTCGCCGCCGCCTGGGAAGCCGCGCTCGATTTCGGCATGCGCCGGATCGAGGATGTCGCCATGGACCGCGCCTTAAACGGGGTGGAGGTGCCCGTGTACTCCTACGGCAAGCTCGTCGGCACGCGCATTTCGCATAACGACCGCCTGCTCATGTTCATGCTGAGGAACCGCTCGCCCGATCGCTTTGCCGATGGCCGCAGCGCGCTGCGCCAGGGCGGCGGGAACGCAGTCGACAAGATGGAGCTGACCCGCCTGCGCAAGCAATGGCGCAAGGAATGGGAGGCCGAACGCGCCGCCGAGCAGCTGAAGCAGGAGGCGGTGACGATAGAATCGATCAACGCCAAGATCGACGCGATCCGCGCGCGGGAGGAAGCCATCGAAAGCCCCCGCGTGCGCGCCGCGCGCGAGGCGCTGGAAGCCGCAATCGCCGCCGATCGCGCCGAAGGCTACAACCCCCGCCGCGATCCCGAGCACGAAATGTACAACCCCAACCACGCCCGCCGGACGCGTGAGGACGGCGAGGTCCAGCTACCCGAGTGGTGGGACGACGAGGTCGCGGAAATGGAAGCCGAGGAAGAGGAAAACCGCCTGCGCTTGCGGACGCTCAAGGATGAGGGGTGGGATTAGAAACGCAACCTACAAACATGCGAAGGTAGTTGTCTTACTTCTACCATCGTGCGAGATGCATTCGCCTATGGATACCGTATGGGGAAGCACCACAAAGCCTGTCTCAGCGAGGCAACTTGCTGATACCTTGGCGACACTTGGCGATGAGGACGGAACCCTCTACATCGGGTACCCGATCATCGGGACCCCGGAAGGGGCGTTCCCTTTCGACGCGTTGCTTCTCAGCCCGACGCGTGGGGCGATCGCCTTCGATCTTGTCGAAGGAAAAGAGCTCGGAGCATATCAAGAACGACAAGACGATTTGTTCGCCAAGCTCAAGTCAAAGCTTCTGCAATATCCGAATTTGATGAAACGCCGCGAGCTTGCAGCGAAAATCGAGGTCATTACATTCGCTCCAAGCGCTGCGGTTGAGCCGTTAGATGATGAATACCTCGTAGTAGGCAGCGCAGATCTTCCGAAAGAGATCCTAAAGCTCGAATGGGACGACCAAGAACGATTTCCCGCCTTGGCCGCGGCGATACAGTCGCTGACCACAGTAAGAAAAACTAAGCGCAAGCGTAGTATCGAGAATGATAATTCACGGGGCGCAAAACTACATCGCTTAAATGAGTCTATTGCGAACCTAGACGAGAATCAGAACGCCGCGGTTGTCGAAACGGTTGAAGGTGTGCAGCGTATTCGCGGCCTAGCGGGATCTGGCAAGACAATCGTACTCGCACTCAAAGTTGCTTATCTTCACGCCCAAAATCCCGACTGGCACATCGCGATAACTTTTAATACTCGGTCTCTAAAAGGACAATTTGAACGCCTCATTACGTCATTTGTTTTCGAACAGACAAGCGAAGAACCGGACTGGAGCAAAATTCGAATTCTGCATTCGTGGGGTTCTCCTAGATCGGAAGGGATATATTTTAATTTCGTAAAATCAAATGAGTTAGCTTATCGCGATTTCCGCTCCGCACAGGGGGCATTTGGCGAAGGGAAAGAATTTGCTGGCGCCTGCGAAGAAGCAGTGTTGTCAGCAAGAAAAATCGAACCGGTCTATGATGCGATTCTTGTCGATGAGGCTCAAGATCTTCCATCCTCCTTCATACGGCTTTGTTACTCTATTCTTCGTGCCCCGCATCGTTTAGTTTACGCTTATGACGAACTTCAATCACTAACCAACGCTTCTCTTCCGGGACCCGAAGAATTGTTCGGAAGTGATGCGAATGGGAACCCAATCGTAGAGTTCACACCCACTGCTTCGGGGCAGCCCCGCCAAGATATCATTCTTGAGAAGTGTTATCGCAATTCGAGGCCTGTGCTAGCGACTGCGCACGCACTAGGATTCGGTATCTATCGCGAACCCGGTGGCCTGATCCAGATTTTTGAACAGAATCAGTTGTGGCAAGATGTCGGTTATAGAGTCCGCGAAGGTTCGTTGGCAGACGGAGAATATGTCTCACTTCATCGAACTGACGAAACGAGCCCTCTTTTTCTCGAAAATCATTCGCCTGTTTCCGACCTGATCCAATTTAAAGCCTTTGATTCTAGGAAAGACCAAGATGACTGGCTTGTCGAAAATATCCTAAGAAACCTTCGGGAAGACGAACTCTTGCCTGAGGATATTGTAGTCATAAACCCAGACCCGTTTAGGACTCGAAAGGTTGTTGGTGAGGCTCGGGCACGCCTTATGAGTGAAGGTGTTAATTCCTCACTGGCAGGCGTTTCCACCTCTCCTGATGTCTTTTTCGAACGGGATGTCGTAACCTTCACCGGAATCTTTCGGGCCAAAGGCAACGAGGCCGGAATGGTCTACATTGTAAACGCAGACGACTGCTTCGATGCGACACTTCCTGGCACCCGTGCGATCATCCGCAACAGATTGTTCACTGCTATTACGCGATCAAAAGCGTGGGTACGCGTTCTTGGCGTTGGAAGTGAAATGCGTGGGCTTTGCGAGGAGTTCGAGCGAGTGAAGGAACATCAATTCCGCCTCGACTTTGTGTATCCCGATGAGGAAACCAAAAAGGCGCTGAAAATAGTCAACCGTGATCTAACGCGATCAGAAAGACAGCGTGTGGACGCAAAGGTAAGTGACCTGCAAGGAGTAATAGAGGCGCTTGAGGGAGGAGATGTGAAAGTTGAAGACCTCCCTGAAGATCTGCGCGAACGCTTGAAGGCAATGTTTGCAAAGTGAAAATCGGGCAAATCGTCAACCAAATTAACGACATAATTTCTACCCTCGTGAAAGAGGGCCTATCCGATCATCAAACGTTTCCTTCGCAAAAAACGTCCGGTGAGCAAACTCTCATAACTATTGGGGACTCACCAGATCTGTCAGTGAGTCTGCGTGATTTACCCTACCACGAAGTTTATCACGCTCTGCGGTCATCGGTCTCGTATCACATTCGAATGCTCGACGGGGGGTTGATCCAGTTTCTCTACACTTTCGAAAAAGGCTCGCTTGCCAAACATAGACTGGCCCTCTTTCCATCGCCAATTCTCGAAATCTTCGACTCGGATCCAGAACTATACATGAAGGATGAGCTCTTCGCTGATATAGTCGGGAAACACTCGGTCAAATTTCCGGTGCGGTTCGATTTTTCGGCGGACCCGAAGGACCACAAAGATCCGGATCACCCTAGATCTCACCTGACACTTGGACAGTACAAGGGCTGCAGAATTCCAGTTCAGGCCCCCCTGACCCCTTATCGGTTCATTCAATTCGTATTGCGGAATTTTTATAACTCGGTTTATTTCTCATGCGATTTTGACAAACGAGCTATTGATTATAAATTTTCCGATTCAATCACTGAAGGCGAGAGAAATTTGTCTTTCATTTCCTTCACATAGAATCATTTTTGCATCAAATTTTTTTATTCCAATCAGCCGCTTCACTCCTCCCCCATCCGCAGCGCGGCAATAAACGCCTCCTGCGGGATGCTCACGTTCCCGTACTCGCGCATCCGGGCCTTGCCCTTCTTCTGCTTCTCCAGCAGCTTCTTCTTGCGCGTGATGTCGCCGCCGTAGCACTTGGCGGTGACGTCCTTGCGAAGGGCGGCGATGGTTTCGCGGGCGATGATCTTGCCGCCGATCGCGGCCTGGATCGGGATCTTGAACAAATGGCGCGGGATGAGATCCTTCAGCCGTTCGCACATGCCGCGGCCGCGTTCTTCCGCCACAGCGCGGTGGACGATCAGCGATAGCGCGTCGACCGGCTCGTTGTTGACGAGGATGTTCATCTTCACGAGGTCGCCTTCGCGCAGGCCGATCTGTTCGTAATCGAAGCTGGCATAGCCGCGGCTGATCGACTTCAGGCGGTCGTAGAAATCGAACACTACCTCGTTCAGCGGCAGCTCGTAGGTCACCTGCGCGCGGCCGCCGACATAGGTGAGGTCGGTCTGGATGCCGCGGCGGTCCTGGCACAGCTTCAGGATCGCGCCGAGATAATCGTCGGGCGTGTAGATCGTCGCCTTGATCCACGGTTCCTCCACCATGTCGATCCGGTTCACGTCCGGCCAGTCGGCGGGGTTGTGGATGTCGATGACCTTGGCATCCTCGGTCTTGGTATGGGCGAGGTGCACGCGGTACACCACGGACGGGGCCGTGGTGATAAGGTCGAGGTCGTATTCGCGGCTCAGGCGTTCCTGGATGATCTCCAAGTGCAGCAGGCCGAGGAAGCCGGCGCGAAATCCGAAGCCGAGCGCGGCGCTGCTTTCCATCTCGTAGCTGAAGCTGGCGTCGTTGAGGCGCAGCTTGCCGATGCTTTCGCGCAGCTTCTCGAACTCGGCCGCGTCGACCGGGAAGAGGCCGCAGAAGACCACCGGCTGCACTTCCTTGTAGCCGGGCAGCGCCTTGTCCGCCCCGCCCTTCACCGTGGTGATGGTGTCGCCGACGCGGGCCTGTTCGACTTCCTTGATCTGGGCGGTGATGAAGCCGATCTCGCCCGGCCCGAGTTCGGGCAGGTCGGTGCGCTTGGGGGTGAAGCAGCCGACGCGGTCGATGAGGTGCTGCGTGCCGCCCTGCATGAACTTGATGCTGAGGCCCTTCTTGATCACCCCGTCCATCACGCGCACGAGGATGACCACGCCGAGGTAGGGGTCGTACCATGAATCGACCAGCATGGCCTTCAGCGGTGCATCGCGGTCGCCCTGCGGCGGCGGGATGCGGGCGACGAGGGCTTCCAGCGTATCCTCGATGCCGATGCCGGACTTGGCGCTGGTGAGGACGGCGTCCGATGCGTCGAGGCCGATGATGTCCTCGATCTCGGCGCGGACCTTGTCGGGTTCGGCGGCGGGCAGGTCGATCTTGTTGATGACGGGGACGATCTCGTGGTCGTGCTCGATCGACTGGTAGACGTTGGCGAGGGTCTGGGCTTCCACGCCCTGCGCGGCGTCGACCACCAGCAGCGCGCCTTCGCAGGCTGCCAGGGAGCGCGAGACCTCGTAGGCGAAGTCGACGTGGCCGGGCGTGTCCATGAGGTTGAGCTCATAGGTCTCGCCATCCTTGGCGGTGTAGTTGAGGCGCACGGTCTGCGCCTTGATGGTGATGCCGCGCTCCTTCTCGATGTCCATGTTATCAAGGACTTGCTCGGACATCTCGCGGTCGGTCAGCCCGCCCGTGAACTGGATCAGCCGGTCGGCGAGCGTCGACTTGCCGTGATCGATATGAGCGATGATCGAGAAATTGCGGATCTTGGAAAGGTCAGTCATTGCCCCGCGCCTTTAGCGGCGCAAAACTGCGCTGTCAGCCGGAATTAGAGCGCTGCAACGCGCTCAGTTCTGGTTCTGGCTGGGCGCGTTGGGCGAGAGTTTGAACTTGGCGAAACCGGCATTGGCCGGCGCTTGTTCTGCCATGGCGTGCTTGCCGGCCGGGAGGGCCTGCAAGGGCGCACCGGCAACAGCGAGTTCGTAGGGGCTGACACGGTGCCGGGTGCAAAGACCGCCCGCCCCGTCGTCGACCAGTTCCTGCTCGAATTCGAGACCCTGCGTATCCCCCATCGTCCGGCGCACGGTACACACAGCCAGCTGGCCACCACCGAAATCGAGCACGAACATCGTACCCACCGGCACGTCTTCGAGCCCTTCGATCATGGCCCCCGTGCGCGACAGGTTGCGCAGCGTCACGTCGTAGTAATGGTCTTCGTGGATCAGGCCGATGCGGCGGAAAACGGTGCGGCGATTGGCGCGCTGGCTTCCCTGGTCGGTAGGCTTGAGCACCCACTCGCCGCTCGTGATTTCCTGCATCACGGCGTCGTGACCGATGGCGTCGGAGAAGACGTAGCCCTGCACCTGATTTACGCCGAGGTGGTGCAGCTCTTCCATCAACGGCAACGCATGCACGCCCGACGCGGCCGTTTCCATGCCCATTGCATTGGCGAGAGCCACCACCGCGCGCACTAGGTCCATGTCGCCGAGATCGTTTCCGAGCACCGGTTCGAAGAACTTCGCGCCGATCTTGAGCGTATTGAACGGGGCGCGGCGCAGATAGGCAAGCGAGGACATGCCCGTGCCGAACTGGTCCAGCGTCAGCCGCACGCCCAGCTTGAACAGCTGACCGAGGGCAGCGTCGACCTTGGAGGCATCGCCGAGCAGGACCGACTCGTTGAGTTCGAGTTCGAGACGCGACGGATCGAGGCCCGTTTCGTCCAGTATCTTGCCGACCAGCTCGACAAATCCGTTGGCTTCGAACTGGACCGGCGAGATGTTGAGCGAGAGGCGCAGGCTACCCGGCCACTTCACCGCGTCCTCGCAGGCCCTGCGCAAAGCCCATTCGCCGATCGGAACGATCAGGCGGCTGCCTTCGGCAATGGGAAGGAAAGTTTCGGGCGAGACGCGGCCGCGGTCCTCGTCTTCCCAGGAATATTTCGCTTCGAGGCCGATGACCTTGTTCGAGCCCAGTTCGACCACCGGCTGGTATTCGATGGTGAAGTTGCCATTCTCGATCGCGCTGGCGAGGTCTTCTTCCATCCGCTTGCGCAGATTTGCTTCGTGCTCGAGGTCCGCCGCATAGAAGCGGAACTGGCCGCGTCCGCCGTTCTTCGAGGCATAAAGCGCTAGGTCTGCCGCACGGGTCAGTTCCTCGCGCTTGACGCCGTCATAGGGTGCGATCGCCACCCCGACAGAGCAACCGATGGTGCAACGACCTTCTTCGACCGAATAAGGCTGCGAGAGCATCTGGATGATCTTCTTGGCGATTTCGCCCAGCTCGCCGCGGTCATCCATGTCGGGGATGAGGACTTGGAATTCGTCGCCACCGAGACGTCCGATCTCGCCGCGGCTGCCGACAGCGCTGCGAAGGCGGTCCGCCACCTGCTGGAGCAACTGGTCGCCGGCGGCATGGCCGAGAGTATCGTTGACCTGCTTGAACCGGTCGAGGTCGAGCATCATGAGCGCAGCGGTTCGCTTGGCGGCGCAGAAGGCATGCAGCGTGGAATCGATGCGCTGCTCCATCCGGTGCCGGTTTGCGAGGCCGGTCAGCGAATCGAACTTGGCGAGGCGGTTGGCCTCCTCTTCGGCGCGGAATTCTTCAGTGACGTCGACGACACTGCCGCGGAAACCGGAAAATTCCGTCTGCTCGTCGTAAAATGGGCGGCCAGAAAGGCTGAGCACCGCATCATTGCCCGGCGCCTGGGCCTGCGTCGACAAATTTGCGAAGGATTTGCGGGTATTGAGCTTCAGGCCGAGCGAACGGCCATCCGTCTCTCCTTCGATCGGGATGAGGACTTGCTGGAGCGGGGTTCCGATCAGGTCATCCTGCGTCGATCCGAGGCGTGCGGCAATGGCAGGAGAAATGTAGGCGACGTTGCCCTGGCGGTCGGTGGCCCAGAAACCCAGCACGCCGCTCGCTTCGATTTCGTCGACGATCCGCGCCTTGTCGGAGACCGCAAATGTGCACTGGCCAACCACATCGCCCGCGTCCTTGCGCGAGGAAAACAGGTTGGAAAAGGGCATGGCCCCCATGGCGGGTCGACCTCGAAAACGTTGAACTCTCTTTACGAGGTCTAGGCTGGAATGGTTATTTTTAGCCTAACACCAAGCGTAAATGTCCCCGATCAACCGGCTTTTTTCTTGCGTGACCGGTTGCTGGTGTCGACTTCCAGGAACTGCCTGCGCGTCCCGTTGGCGATGTTTTCGGCCATAAGGATAGCGTAAGGGTCTTCCGGAAGGCTCGCGAGTGGCTGGTTCGCCGCGGCTGCTATTTCGTAGGGCGAAACGCGGTGCCGCGTACAAAGGCCGTCCGAACCGTCGCTGATGAGCGGCGTCTCGAATTCGAGGCCTTGCGTGAAACCATCCGAACGGCGGACAGTGCCAACAGCCAGCTGGCCGCCGCCAAGATCCAGAACCACGTGGGTACCAATAGGGACGTTGAGCAGCCCTTCCACGCGGGCACCGGTCTTCGAAAGATCGCGCATCATCACATGATAGCGGTGATCCTCGTGAATCAGGCCGACACGGCGATAGACGCTCTTGCGCTCTGCACGGAAGCGCTCGGGACCGCGCGGTTCGTACTGCAGCTGCTGGCTTCCAAGGCGATCGAGCAGTTCTTCGTTGTTGATCGCAGGCGAAAAAATGAAGCCCTGGATGTGGCTGGCGCCGCGTGCTTCCACGAGTTCCAGCTCGTCCTTCGTTTCGACGCCCTCGGCAACGGTCTCCATGCCGAGAGATTCGGCAAGGTTCACGATGGCCGACATGATGGCCGGATTGTTGTTGCCCTTCTCGGTTGCACCGCGAACGAAAGCCTGGTCGATCTTGATCTTGTCGAACGGGGCCTTCTGCAAGTAGCTGAGCGAGGAATAGCCAGTGCCGAAATCGTCCAGCGCGAGGCGTACACCGATGCGCTTCAATTCCTCGAACATGGTCTGCGTGCGATCTGCATCGCCAACGAACACGCTCTCGGTGATCTCGAGTTCGAGGCGGCTTGCCGGCATGCCTGTCTCGCGCAGTACTTCCTTCAGCTTCTTGGGGAAGTCGTCATTGGCAAACTGGATCGCCGACACGTTGACTGCAACGCGCAATTCGCACGGCCACTTGGCTGCATCGCGGCAAACTTCTCGCAGTGCCCAATCACCCAGTTCCGTGATCATGCCGATTTCCTCGGCTACGGGAATGAATTGGGAGGGCGGGATAAAGCCCCGTTCCGGGTGTTCCCAGCGCATCAGCGCCTCGAGGCAATGGAGCGTGTGGTCCTTCGCCTTGACGATCGGCTGGTAAAACATGCGCAGGTCGCCGTCCTCGATCGCCTGGCGCAAGTCCATCTCGATCCGGTTGCGGGTCTGCGCGCCGTCCCGCATGTCAATATTGTAGAAGCGGTAACAACCCTTGCCCTTGGCTTTCGCACCATAGAGAGCGAGGTCGGCAGCCTTGACCAGTTCTTCGGGCTCGACGCCATCGAACGGAGACACAGCCACACCGACCGACGTGCCGATCGAGACGCGGGTGTTGTTGATCTGGTAGGGCTGCGAGATCATCTTGATCAGGCGATCGGCCAGTTCGCCAAGTTCTGCGCGATCATCCATATCCTGCAACATGACCTGGAATTCGTCACCACCTAGGCGCGCGATCTCGCCCTTGTTGCCGATGATCCGTTCGATCCGGTTGGCCACCTGCTTGAGCAATTCGTCTCCAGCCGGATGGCCGTGCGTATCGTTGACCTGCTTGAAGCGGTCGAGGTCGAGCATCAGCAGCGCGCAACTGCGCTGCGAGGCTTGGAACGCCTTGAGCGTCGATTCCAACCGCTTGTTCATGCGGTGGCGGTTGGCAAGGCCGGTAAGGGAATCGAACTGAGCCATACGTTCCGCATCGAGGCGCGATGAACGAGAGGACGTTATGTCCTTGGCGCTGCCTCGATAGCCGAGGAAGTTCCGACCGGCATCGTACTGCGGTACGCCTGACAGTTCCCAGTATTGGCCGCTTTCCTTGCCCCCTCCGGCAATCTGCACCGGGTGGTGGGAAATGGAACCGCGCGCGGACACTACGAACTTGAACGGTCGCCCTTCGCGCGTGCACTCATCGTCCTGCAGGAAAAATTCGGCCAACGGTGCGCCCACGACGTCATCCTCGGAGAAACCGAGTTCCTTGAGCGCGGCAGGCGAAAGGTAGATGAGGCGACCTTCGCTGTCGCTGGCCCAGAACCAGCCCAGCCCGGCGTTTTCGAAACTGTCGAGCAGTTCAAGGCGCGAAAGCATACGGGGCGCGTCGGTATCATTCGCAGCGGCAACCTTGCCGCCTTTGCCCGATGCCCCGGCCTTGGCTTTCGACCGCTTCGAGAAAAATCCGCTCATCCCAATATCCGATAGCAACCTTGTTTCCCGGTCGAAGCCGGGCGTTGCGCGTTTCCTAATCGAAAATACTTACCCAATGCATAACCATCGCACCCACATGTGAGCGCGGGATGGCCCGCGCTTGCACAGCGCGGTTTCCAAAGGCATTGTCGCTTTTCATTCAGCGGGGGAGAGGACCGCAGATGCGTCACATCGCCATTATCGGCTCGGGTCCGTCAGGCTATTACGCTGCAGAAGCGGCAGGCAAGAAGTGGGGCGACGATGCCCGCATCGATGTCTTCGACAAGCTCCCCGTGCCCTACGGCCTGATCCGCACCGGAGTCGCTCCCGACCACCAGTCGATCAAGGCCGTGGCGAGGCGATACGAAAAGACGGCGCTCACCGAAAATGTCCGGTTCGTCGGCAATGTCACCGTCGGAAGCGATGTGACCGTCCCGGAACTGCAGGACCTCTATGATGCGGTCGTCTTTGCCACCGGCGCACCGCACGACCGACAGTTGGGGGTCGAGGGGGAAGATCTCGGCAATATTTTCGGCAGCGCGGCCTTCGTCGGATGGTACAACGGCCATCCCGATTTCGCCGCGCTCGATCCGGATTTCTCCGGCAAGCACGCGGTCGCCATCGGCATGGGCAATGTCGCGCTCGACGTGGCCCGCATCCTGTCCAAGACAGAGGGCGAGATGGCCGGATCGGACATTGTCGAACACGCGCTGTCCGCCCTGCGCGGCTCGAAGCTCGAAACGGTGACAATCCTCGGTCGGCGGGGCCCGCACCAGATCATGATGACACCCAAGGAACTGGGCGAACTCATGCATCTCGAACGGGCCAGCCCGATGGTCGACCCTGAAGACCTGCCGCCTGTGGACGACGATCTCATCCTCGAGCCGGGCCTGCGCAAATCGGTTACGCTGCTGCGCGATTTCGCGGCAATCCCGGCCAGCATTCATGGCGAGACCCCAATCGGGATCGAGTTCGATTTCTTCGCCAACCCCGTCAGCTTCGAGGGGAAGGACGGCAAGGTCAGCGCGGTCGAGGTCGAGAAGACCGTGATCGAGAAAGGCCGCGCCCTGGGCACCGGGGAGACGTACCGCGTACCCGCGGACTTGGTCATCACCTGCATCGGCTATCGCAGTTCTTCGATCGAAGGTGTCCCGTTCGATGAACGGCAGGGCAAGTTCGCCAATGACGACGGCCGGATCCTTCCCGGCCTTTACTGTGTCGGCTGGGCCAAGCGCGGACCTACCGGCACCATCGGTACCAACCGGCCCGACGGCTATGGCGTCATCGACCTGGTGGCAGAGGACATCGGACAGGGCAATCGCAAGCGCGGGCGCGAGGGGTTCGACGAATTGGCAGCGGCTCGAGGGCTCGACATCGTGACTTTCCGCGATTGGCAAAAGATCGAGGAAGCCGAAGCCGCCGCAGCGCGCGAAGGCGCCCCGCGCGAGAAATTCGTCGATATCGCCGACATGATTGCAGCGCGCGGATAATCGGAACGCTGGCGCAGCGACACGTGTTGGCTTAGTGATATAGACATAAGAACGAACGAAAGGGACCCGGAATACCCATGGCACAGCTCGAAGACGAAGCCGCCCAGTCCACCAGCGCTCTTGGCCCGCTTATCGGCCTCACACGCGAGGATATCTTCGGAGCGGTTGCCGTCATGCTGCGCGAAACGGCGTCGGATCCCCAGCGGCTGATGAAACACGGCCAGGACATGGGTCAGGACATGGTCAAGATCATGACCGGCCAGAGCGATCTTGCCCCCGATCCGAAAGACAAGCGTTTCCAGGACCCGGCTTGGCAATACAACCCCTTCATGCGCGCCGGCATGCAGTACTACCTTGCCGTCCAGAAGGGCGCTTCGAAATGGCTCGAGGATTTGGAGCTCGACGAGCTCGAAAAGGACCGCGCCCGCTTCATCTCGAATATCATCATCGACGGGCTTGCCCCGACCAATACGCTGGTCGGCAACCCGACGGCCCAGAAGATGGCGATCACCAGCGGCGGCCTCAGCCTGATCAAGGGCCTCAAGAACGCCTATGACGACATGGTCCACAACAAGGGCATGGTCAGCCAGGTCGACAAGAAACCGTTCAAGCTGGGCGAAAATATCGCGACATCGAAGGGTTCTGTCGTCCTGCGCACCGAGATGATGGAACTGGTGCAATATGCCCCGACCACGGACGAGGTGTACGAGATCCCGCAGCTCACCATCCCGCCGCAGATCAACAAGATGTACATCAACGATCTGTCGCCCGAAAAATCGGTGGTGAAGTACCAGCTCGACAACGGCATCCAGACCTTCGTGATCAGCTGGAAGAACCCCAGCAAGGAACAGGGCCACTGGGACATGACCGACTACGTCCGCTCCTGCCGCGAGGCGATGGAAGCGGTCAGCAAGATCACCGGCTCGAAGAAGGTCAACGTGTCCGCAGGCTGCTCGGGCGGCCAGACCGCCTCGATGCTCGCCAGCAAGATGGCCTCGGACAAGGACGATCTGCTCGGCGCGCTCACCCTCATGGTCTGCGTGCTGCACCCCAAGCAGAACGATATCGAGGCAGGTTCTCTCGTCAGCGAAAACGGCCTCGCGCTGGCAAAGCGCCGCGCCGCCAAGAAGGGCGTCATCAAGGGTGACGACCTCTCACGCGGCTTCGCGTGGCTGCGCCCGAACGACCTGATCTGGAACTACGTGATCAACAACTACCTGCTCGGCCAGGACCCGCCCGCTTTCGACGTGCTGTTCTGGAATGCCGATGCGACCAACCTTTCGGCAGCCCTCATGGGTGATTTCCTGCACGCCTTCGAATCACTCGCCTTCACCAAGAAGGGCGAGGTGGAAATGGTCGGCCACAAGGTCGATTTGTCGAAGGTGACGAGCGACCTGTTTATCCTTGGCGGCGTGACCGATCACATCACCCCGTGGAAGGCCACTTACCGTTCGACGCAGCTCTTCGGCTCGAAAGACATTACCTATGTCCTGTCGCACTCGGGCCATATGCAGGCGATCCTCAACCCGCCCGGAAACCCCAAGGCGCGCTATTATGTGCAGAAGGACCCGAAAAAGAAGCTGCCCGACACTGCGGACGAGTGGCTGAAGGGAACCGAAGAAGTTTCAGGGTCTTGGTGGCCATACTGGATGGAATGGGTGCAGGCCCGCGCCGGCAAGCAGAAGAAAGCACCTGCGAAACTGGGGAACAAGGAATACGAACCGCTGGACCCCGCCCCCGGTCTCTACGTTATGGAGGCGTGCTGACATTTCCGTCGGCAGGTTGCAGGACACACACGTGAGCGCATCGAACAAGGGAAGCCTGACCGCGACGGTCGAGATGATCGAAGCAGGCGGCAGGTCGTTGCGCGTTGCGCACTGGCGGCTGGGCGAGAAATCGGACCATCCGCCGATCCTGTTCTTCAACGGCATCGGCGCCAATATCGAGGCGGTCGCGCCGCTCGCCGAAATGCTGACCGAGCGCGGCTTCGTCATGTTCGACATGCCCGGCACCGGCGAAAGTCCGGACCCGGTGATGCCCTACAACCCCTTCACCATGTGCTGGACCGCATCGCAGGTCCTCGACCACCTCGGCGTGGAGTTGTGCGACGTCATGGGCGTGTCCTGGGGCGGCGCGATGGCACAGCACTTCGCGCTCCAGCATCCCAAGCGCACACGCAGGCTGGTGCTGGCCGCGACGACGCCGGGCATGCTGATGGTACCCGGCAATCCGGCGGCGCTGTCCAAGATGGCGGACCCGCGCCGCTACATCGATCCCGAGTTCATGAACGAACACTTCGCCACGCTTTACGGCGGCGTGGACCGTGACGGTGCGGCACACCAGAAGGACAGCCACATCGGCCGCCTCAAGCCGCCGTCGCCGCGTGGCTATCTCTACCAGCTGCTTGCCATGCTGGGCTGGACCAGCCTGCCCGCCTTGCCCTTCCTTTCGAAGGAAGTGCTGATCATGATGGGTGACGACGACCAGATCGTCCCGCTGATCAATGGCAGGATCCTGGCCTCGGCTATTCGCAATTCGCAGCTCAAGGTGCTGAAGGGTGGCGGACACCTGTTCCTGCTGACCCATGCCGATGAAAGCGTGGAGGCGCTGCGCGACTTCCTCGACGCACCGGACACCAGCGAAGAACTGGGCCGCGCCGCCTGAACGGGGCAACGGGGTCGGGAGGGGAATGACGATAGCCACCGATCCCGCACTTGCCGCCAATCCCCTGGCCAGCCAGCCGGTCCGCCACTCGACCGGTGAAGGCGGTGCGCTCGGCCGGACCGGCCTTGCGTGGGCCAGCTTCGAATGGGCTCGTAATCCCTATTACATCCTGATCGTCATCTACATTTTCGCGCCCTATTTCGCGCGCGACATCATCGGGGCGGACCTGCTGGCAAGCGGTGCGCTGGATGACCTTCCCCCTGACGAGGCCCGCGCCGCTGCCAATGCGCAGGGTCAGGCGACGATCGCATCGGTCACGAAATGGGCGGGCCTGATTGCCGCGTTGACCGCTCCGTTTCTAGGTGCAGCGCTGGATCGCGGTGGGCGGTTGAAGCCGATCCTCGCCATATTCCTCGGGCTCATAACGCTGTGCTCGGCAATGCTGTGGTTCGCCATGCCGGGCGGCGAAGGCTTGCCGGTCGGCATTATCATGGCGCTGCTGGTGATCGCCTATGTCAGCTACACCTATTCCGAGGTCACCCATAACGCGATGCTGAGCGTGTCGGGCGAACCGCGCAGGCTGGCGATGATTTCCGGGCTCGGCCTGGGCCTCGGCAATGGCGCTGCGACGCTGATCTTTGCCGCCATCGCCCTGCTGTTCGTCCTGCCCGCCATGGTCGGCTGGCCCTTTGCCGAGCCGCAATTCGGTCTCGATCTCGCCAAATTCGAACACGCCCGGCTCGCCGGCCCCATCTGCGCCGTGTGGCTGGCGCTGTTTTCGATCCACTTCTTCCTCCATGCAAAGGATCCCGGCGTTCCCGGCGCTAGCTGGCGCGTGGCCTTCCGCGACGGGACGCGCAGCGTCTGGCGCACGGTGCGCGAGGCGGCCACCTACCGCGAGCTGCTGAAATTCCTCGTCGCGCGGATGTTCTATGCCGACGCCATGGCTGCCCTGTTGGCACTTGGTGCAGTCTATGTAGCGCTGTTCCTCGAATGGAATTTCCTCGAGATGCTCTGCTACGCGATCTTCGCCAGTGCCTGGGCCTTCGCGGGGGGCATTTTCGGCGGCTGGCTGGAGGAGAAAGTCGGCGTCAAACGCGCGCTCGCGCTCGAAATCTTCGCGATGATCGTGGTCGGCCTGTTCCAGCTCAGCATCACGCAGGACAGCTTGCTGTTCGGCACGGTCGCGAACTTCACGGTCTGGGACGGTGTCGTCTTCCCGACGCTTTCCGACCTCGTCTACCTCTGCTCGATCAGCGTCATTGCCGTAACCGCCACTGCCAGCATCTCGTCCAGCCGGACCATGCTCGTCACCCTTGCCCCGCCCGGGCGCAGCGGCGAGTTCTTCGGGCTCTATGCCATCGCCGGCACCATCACCGTCTGGATGGGTCCGCTGCTGGTAGAACAGTTCACCCTTTGGTCGGGCGACCAGCGCATCGGCATGGCCGCAATCTCGCTGCTGTTCGTCATCGGGCTCGGGATTTTGCTCGCCGTGCGGATGCCCGAGCGAACCCCCTAAAGCGCGCTAGACATATCGGTTGCAATGTGGAACCTTCTCTTCCGAGAGAGAGGATCACCACATGCCCACATTCGATACGATCATCCGTGGCGGCACAATCGTCGACGGAACCGGCGCAGCGCGTTTCACCGGCGACATTGCCATCAAGGACGGCCTGATTGCGCAGGTCGGCAAAGTCTCTGGCGACGCGGCGGAAGAGATCGATGCGGCAGGCCTGCTGGTGACGCCGGGCTTCGTGGACATCCACACGCATTACGACGGGCAAGCGACCTGGGATCAGGAAATGGCCCCGTCCAGCTGGCACGGTGTCACCACGGTCGTCATGGGCAATTGCGGCGTCGGCTTTGCCCCGGCCAAGCCCGACAAGCACGAATGGCTGATCGGCCTGATGGAAGGGGTCGAGGACATTCCCGGCACCGCGCTGGCCGAAGGCATGAGCTGGGACTGGGAGACCTTCCCCGAATATCTCGATGCGCTCGAAAAGCTGCCGCGCACGGTCGACGTGGGCACCCATGTCCCGCACGGTTCGGTCCGCGCCTACGTGCTCGGCGACAGGGAGCGTCCGGGCGCCATCCCGACCGAGGATGACATCGCGAAGATGTCCGCCATCGTCGAAGAAGGCGTGCGGGCCGGTGCGCTCGGTTTCTCGACCTCGCGCACCGTACTTCACCGCGATGTCGACGGCGAGGTCGTCCCCGGTACCACGGCCACCGCGGAAGAACTGGTCGAGATCGGCCGCGCCATGGGCCGCGCAGGTCACGGCGTGTTCGAAATGGCCAGCGACATGATGCGCGAATGGGACGAGTTCGGCTGGATGGGCAAGCTGAGCCGCGAAACCGGCCTTCCCGTTACTTTCGCCGCGCTGCAGTCCATCGCCAAGGAAATGCCGCTCGACGAGCAGATCGCCTCGATGCGCGCGGAGAACGACAATGGCGCGAACATCGTCGCCCAGATCGCGCTGCGCGGAAACGGCATCGTCATGGCGTGGCAGGGCACCGTGCACCCCTTCCGCCTCAAGCCAAGCTGGCAGGAAATCGCCGAGCTTCCGTGGGAAGAGCAGAAGGCGAAGCTGCTCGACCCGGAATTCAAGGCCAGGCTCCTTTCCGAGCAGCACGACTTTTCCGAGGTCAACCAGGACATCATCGGCCTGATCATGGTCGTTTGCGGCGGCTGGAACATGCAGTTCGAGATGGACCCGGACTTCAATTACGAGCCGACCGCCGAGGAAAGCATCATGGCCCGCGCCGCCAAGGCAGGCGTTTCGGGCGACGAGTACGCTTATGACCTGCTCTGCCGCGACGATTGCAAGGGCTTCATCTACTTGCCCATCCTCAATTACGCGGATGGCAATCTCGACTTCCTCCACGATCTCCAGCACGCCGACGATACAGTGAATTCGCTGTCGGACGGCGGCGCCCATTGCGGGACGATCTGCGATGCCGCCTCGCCCACCTTCATGCTGCAACACTGGGTGCGCGATCGCTCGCGCGGTACGATCGGACTGGAAAACGCGATCAAGCGCCAGTGTGCCGATACCGCAAGGCTCTATGGGCTCGAGGATCGTGGCGTCCTTGCCCCCGGCTATCTTGCCGACATCAACATCATCGACATGGACCGGCTGAAGCTGGGCAAGCCGTGGCTTGCCTTCGACCTGCCTGCAGGCGGCAAGCGCCTGCTGCAGAAAGCCGATGGCTACGTCGCCACGATCAAGAACGGCGTCGTGACCTTCCGCGAAGGCAAATGGACCGGCGAAGCGCCGGGCGGGCTGATCCGCGGTCCGCAACGCGCCGAACTGGCGGAGGCGGCAGAATGAAGGCGATCCGCACCGGCGCATCGCCCTCCACCCTCGAAGCCCTGGAATTCGTCGATGTCGACGCCCCCGCCGCGCCGGGGCCCGGCGAGATCACGGTCGACCTGAAGGCGAGTTCGCTCAACTATCACGACTATGCCGTCGTGAAGGGCATGATCCCGACGCAGCAGAGCCGCATTCCCATGTCGGATGGCGCCGGCACGGTGAGCGCGGTCGGCGAAGGCGTCACCGAATTCGCGGTCGGCGATCACGTGGTCAGCACCTTCTTCCCCGACTGGATCGACGGCGAACCGCCGCAGACCGCCTTCACGCGCGTGCCGGGCGACGGGATCGACGGCTATGCGTGCGAGAAAGTCACCGCGCCCACCCACTGGTTCACGCGCGCACCCGCCGGATACAGCCATGCGGAGGCGGCGACGCTGACCTGCGCGGCGCTGACCGCATGGCGCGCGCTGTTCGTGGACTATTCGCTCAAGCCCGGCGACACCGTGCTGGTGCAGGGGACCGGCGGTGTTTCGATTTTCGCCCTGCAGTTTGCAAAAGCGGCGGGTGCAACGGTCATCGCCACCAGCTCATCGGGCGAGAAGCTTGAGCGGGTGAAGGCTATGGGTGCCGACCACCTCATCAATTACCGCGAAACCGAAGCCTGGGGCGCGCAGGCGCTGGCCATTACGCGTGGCCGCGGCGTCGACTGCGTGGTGGAGATCGGCGGCGCGGGCACGCTCGACCAGTCGATGCTGGCGACCCGCGTCGGTGGCCACGTGGCGCTGATCGGCGTGCTGGCAGGTTTTGCCGGGCCGGTGCAGACCGCTCTGCTCTTTTCCAAGAACCTCAAGGTCCAGGGCCTGACGGTGGGCAGCCGCAAGATGCAGCAGGACATGATCGCCGCCATCGAGGCGAACGGCATCAAACCGGTCATCAGCGATACCTTTCCGCTGGAACGACTCGCCGATGCGTTCCGCCACCAGGAGAGCGGCGGTCACTTCGGCAAGATCGCGATCGAAATCTAGGGTTCGATCACGATCCCCTTTGCGGGATCGACCTTTCCGCCCAGCATCTCGACGAAGATGTCGCGCGCCGCGCCGAGGCCTTGGTGACGCTCGATCTCGATCGAGCCGCCGGCGTCCTCGAGGAAGCCGTGCCAGCTTTCCGCGACCATAGCGCCAGCCTTTTCAGGGCCGTGTTCTTTGAACAGGGCGACGGCATGGTCGGGCGCAAAGAACAGCGTGGGCGTCGGACCGGGAAGGCTCGCGCCGCCGCCAAGGCCGCCGCCGCGCTCCTCGATATGGGTCGCGCCGACGAGGCAGGAGTATTTCAGCGCTTCGCCGAAATGGTGATGCAGCTGGCCGAGCAGTCCGGCATTGCCTGCGAAGTCGACGGTAACGCTGGGCTCCGGCAAGATGCTGGAAACTTCGTCATAGGACAGCACCTCGTCATAGAGGCCGCTCGCTTTCACGAAATCGACGTTACCGGCAGAGGTCAGGCCGATGCGACGAACCGACGGCGAGCGGCGCCTGGCAACGCTGGCCAGCCCCATGGCGGTCTTGGACGATGCGCTGGTCAGCACGACCTGCCCTGCCCCGAACCAGTCCTGCGAGCGCATGAAATACTCGATCAGGAAGCCGGTCTTGAACAGCGGTCCGAAGATCATCCGCTCGCCTTCGCGCGCCGGATCGTGTTCGGGATCGGCAGCGAGGCGCGAATACTGGTTGTAGATCGGGCTCATCGGCTGGCGGTGCGGCGCCATGTCGACGAAGCCCGACGCGCTTACCTTGCCCGGGATCACGTCGAGGTGGCTCGCCATGGGGAGGTAGCCGTAAACCCGCTCACCCACCGCGAAATCTGGGCTGTTGCTTTCTACGACGCGCGCATGCCCCCACATCGGCACGATGCCCTTGCCATCGGGTGCGGGGAAGAAATTCCAGTAGCCGAAGCCGTCCCCGACCACGGCATAGGTCACATTGTTCGCCGTGACCGAGAAGCTTTCGACTGCCAGCCGCACGCCGCCATCGGCCAGCGCGCCCGGGTCCATATCGACCAGCTCGGCACTGGCCAGTTTAGACTTGTCGACGTGAACCTGCTGCATGGCGTCTCTCCTTCTTGCGGGGAGAGACGCTAGCGGCAGGAAATGGCCTTTGCGAGGATTAAACCCGCATCGGCATCAGGACGTAAAGCGCCGGGCTGTTGTCGTCCTTGCGGATCAGCGTCGGTGCGCCTGCATCGGCCAGGTGGATTTCCACCGTGTCGCTGTCGATCTGGCCGAGGATGTCCTTGAGATAGCTGGCATTGAAGCCGATTTCGAACCCGTCCGCGCCATATTCGGCGGGCAGTTCCTCGGTCGCGGTGCCGTTGTCGGGCGAGGTCACGGTCAGCACGACCTTGTCCTTCTCGAGGCCCATCTTCACTGCGCGGGTTTTTTCGGTGGCGATCGTCGCCACGCGGTCGACGCCTTCGTGGAACGTGCGCGGATCGAGCTTCAGCAGCTTGTCGTTGCCGGTCGGAATGACGCGCGAATAATCCGGGAAAGTGCCGTCGATCAGCTTGCTGGTCAGGACCACGCCGCCTTCACCGCCAAGGGTGAAGCGGATCTTGCTGGCCGACAGGTCGATCTGGACGTTGCCGTCCATCTTTTCTTCCAGCAGCTTGCGCAGTTCGGCCACGGCTTTGCGTGGCACGATGACGTCGGGCATGCCTTCCGCGCCTGCCGGACGCGGCAGGGTGAAGCGTGCAAGGCGGTGACCGTCGGTCGCCGCAGCTTTCAAAACCGGCTGGTCTTCGTCCGACACGTGCAGGAAGATGCCGTTGAGATAGTAGCGGGTTTCCTCGGTCGAGATGGCGAACCGCGTGCGGTCGATCATCTCGGCAAGGGTCTTGGCCGGCAGTTCGAAGCTGGTCGGCAAGTCGCCTTCCACGATCACCGGGAAATCGTCACGCGGCAGCGTCGGCAGCGAGAAGCGGCTGCGCCCGGCCTTGATTGCCATGCGGTTTTCCGCGGTTTCGAGGCTGACCTGGCTACCTTCGGGCAGCTTGCGCGCGATGTCGAACAGCAGGTGGGCCGAAACGGTGATCGCGCCGGACGATTCCACGCTGGCGGCGTCCATGTGCTCCACCACCTGCAAATCGAGGTCGGTCGCCATGACCTTCAGCCCGTCGCCTTCGGCTTCGATGAGCACGTTCGACAGGATCGGGATGGTGTTGCGGCGTTCGACGACCGACTGCACGTGGGAGAGACAGCGCAGCAGCGTTGCGCGTTCGATAGTGGCCTTCATGGGTCCTTCTTTCGTCCCTGTTGGGCGCGCGAAGGGCCGGAATCGCCCCTGAGCGCCGGAATACGGATATCCACCCTAGCGGGGCGGTATGCGGGGGCAAGGCTTGAGCGCCCTGCCAGCCCGCTACATGACCGATTCCTTGGGGATAAAAGGGGTTTATCCCATCATCGCCATGCCGCCGTTCACATGGATGGTCTGGCCGGTGACATAGGCAGCCTCGTCGCTGGCGAGATAGGCCACTGCAGCGCCGATCTCGTCACCCTCGCCCATGCGGCCCATCGGGATACGCGAATTGATCGCGCCCTTCTGGTCGTCGGTCAGCGCGTCGGTCATCGCCGTGCGGATGAAGCCCGGTGCGACGCAGTTCACCGTGATGTTGCGGCTGGCGAGTTCCTGCGCGAGGCTCTTCGACATGGCGGTGAGGCCGCCCTTCGCCGCGGTATAGTTCATCTGGCCCGGATTGCCGGTGTGGCCGACAACGCTGGTGATCGAGATGATGCGGCCGCCCTTGGCCTTCATCATGGGACGCGCGCTGGCGCGCATCAGGCGGAAGCTCGCCTCGAGATTGATGCGGATCACCTCGTCCCATTCCTCGTCCTTCATGCGCATGGCGAGGTTGTCGCGCGTGATGCCGGCATTGTTGACGAGGATGTCCATCCGGCCGAGCGTGTCGACGGTCGCCGGGATCAGTTCTTCCACCTGCTTCGTGTCGGACAGGTTGCAGGTGATCTCGACATGGTCGTGCCCGAATTCGTCGTTCAGCTCCTCGCGGAAGGCGCGCAGCTTGGCCGCGTTTGAGCCGGACAGCGCAAGGCGGGCGCCCTGACGCGCAAGAGCGCGGGCGATGGAGGAACCGATGCCGCCGCTGGCGCCGGTGACGAGGGCGGTCTTTCCTTCGAGGCTGAACATCATGCGTTCTCCTTGGCGAAATTCTCGAGGTCTTCCATGTTGACGAGGCTGACGGTCGCCGCCTCCTTGTCGATGCGCCCGACCATCGGGCCGAGTACCTTACCGCCCAGTTCGACGAAGCGTTCGATACCCGCCTCGCGCATGGCGATGACGCTTTCGCGCCAGCGCACGCGGCCGGTCACCTGTTCGACCAGCAGGCGCTGTTCCTCGGCAGGATCGGTGACGCGCGATGCGGTGACGTTGGCGAAGATCGGCACGGTGAAAGCCGAAGGCGCGGTTTCCGCCAGCGCGGCTTCCATCCGGCGGGCGGCCGGTTCCATCAGCGAACAGTGGAATGGCGCCGACACGGGCAGCTTGATGCCGCGCTTGATGCCGTGATCCTTGGCCAGTTCGATGGCCCGGTCGATCGCTTCGGCATGGCCGGAAATGACGACCTGCGTGGGATCGTTGTCGTTGGCGACTTCGCACACCTGCCCTTCGGCAGCGGCAGCGGCGAGCGCGGTTGCCTTCTCGATATCGGCGCCGAGCAGCGCGGCCATCGCGCCCACGCCGATCGGCACAGCGTCCTGCATGGCGATACCGCGCAGGCGCAGAAGCTTGGCGGTCTCGGCAAGGCCGAAAGCGCCCGCCGCGCACAGCGCGCTGTATTCACCCAGCGAATGACCCGCGACGCAGGCGGCCTTGTCGGCCAGCACGACGCCGAATTCCTTTTCCAGCACGCGCAGGGTGGCAATCGAGTTGGCCATGATCGCAGGCTGGGCGTTGGAGGTAAGCGTCAATTCGCCTTCGGGGCCGTCCTTCATCACGGCGGAAAGCTTCTGGTTCAGCGCGTCGTCGACTTCCTCGAACACCTCGCGGGCATGCGCGCTGGCTTCGGCGAGCTCCACGCCCATGCCGACCTTCTGGCTTCCCTGTCCGGGAAAGATGAATGCAGTCATGTTACTCTCCTGTTCGGGAGCGGCGCTTAGGCCCGTGTGCCGCTCGCCTCAAGGCCGAAGGGCACGATCCTGTTGGTAGCGGTGTGCCCGATCTCTGCGCGGCCGAGATAAGGAATGCCGCTACGGCTGCACCAGTCCTGCGCGATTTCCACTACCGATGCGCCGAAGGGCCGGTCGTTTTCGGGGATGGCCGTGACCTCGCCCAAGCGGATGCCTGCCACGCCTTCCAGCTGCGCAGTAACGTGGAAGAACAGCCGGTCGATGGCATATTCATGCTCGGCAACCTCTTCGATCAGCACTTCGTGCCCCGAAAGGTCCGGCATGAAGGGCGTGCCGAGGATCATGGCGAGCGTGTAGAGGTTGAAAGCGACGGCAGGCGTTTCGCCAAGGCCCGGCTCAAGTCCGCCATTGTCGCCGCCGAACCAGGCGAGTACGCGCCGGATCGCATCCTCCCCGCCTTCACGAGCCAGGTCGCAGGGCATGGGCGCATGGACCGCGTGGCCAATGGAATTGCGGTAGAGCGCGCCGAGCAAGGTTCCGCAGTCCGAATAGCCGACATAGGTCTTGGCCTTCGCCGCCTCGTTCGCATGGTCGAGGAAACCTTGCGTGATGCGGTTCGACCCGTAGCCGCCCTTGGCGAACCACACCGTGCCGATTGCCGGATCGTTCGCGCATTCGAGCAAGGCAGCAAGGCGGAGTTCGTCGGGCCCGGCAAAATGCCCTTCCTCGACAAAGCATTGTTCGTGGAAATGCAGATCGAGGTCCGGAAACTCGGCCACCGCCAGCGCGGTCACGCGCTCCGCATATTCGCGTTTCAAAGGCGTTGCGGGGGCGCAAATGGCGACTTTTCGGACGGGACGGTGCACGCCTGCGTCATGCCTGCTTGTCTTGGCGGCTGCAACTGCATAGCGAGACCGCGATGACTGACTTCCCCAGCCCCGAAGACCTGTTTGCCCGCCCGTTCTTCTTCGTCGGCATCGGCGGATCGGGAATGCTGCCGCTTGCGCAGATCCTGAAAGGACGCGGATGCAGCGTGGCCGGTTCCGACCGCAGCCACGACCAGGGGCGCACGCCGGCCAAGTTCGCCGCGCTGGAACGGCAGGGCTTCGAACTCCACCCGCAGGACGGCAGCGGGATCATATCGGGCGACCAGATCGTCGTCGCTTCGGCCGCGATCGAGGACACGGTTCCGGAAATCCAACGCGCCACGGAGCTCGGTTGCCTGCGGCTTACCCGCGCGGAGCTCAATTCGATCCTCTTCAACACCAGCGGGGCCGGGCTCGCCGTCGCAGGGACGAGCGGCAAGTCGACCGTTACCGGCATGCTCGGCTGGATCCTGGAAGCGACCGGGCGCGCTCCGACCATCATGAACGGCGCGGTGATGAAGAACTTCGTCTCGCCCGACCGGCCTTTCGCAAGCGCTGTGGTGGGATCGCAGAGCCTCTATGTCAGCGAGGTGGACGAAAGCGACGGGTCCATCGCGCTGTATCGCCCAGCTGTGGGCGTGCTGCTCAACGTCAGCCTCGACCACAAGAGCATGGAGGAATTGCGCCAGCTGTTCGGCGACTACCTCTCGCGCAGTCGTATCTCGGTCATCAATGCCGACGATCCAGAGGCGCTCGCCCTGCTGCCGCATGCGAAGGAAGTCATCACCTTCGGGATCGAGCAGGAAAAGGCGCAGATCGGCATCGTCCCCGACAGCATCGCCGAAGGGCCGGTGCGCCAGGCGGCGCTGGTCGTCGACCGGCACGATGGCAGCCAGTATCCGCTTCGCCTCGAAATGCCCGGCCGGCACAACCTCGCCAATGCGCTCGCCGCGATTGCCGCAGCGGCCGCGGCCGGTGTTTCGGTGCAGGAGTCGGTGCAGGCGCTGGCCGGTTTCAAGGGCCTTGCGCGCAGGTTCGACATTGTCGGCACCACGCACGCTGCCATCACCGTGATCGACGATTTCGGGCACAATCCGGAAAAATGCGCCGCCACCCTACGAACGCTGAAAGCGCATCCGGGCCGCGTGATCGCCTTCTTCCAGCCACACGGCTACGGCCCCTTGCGCCAGATGGGTGCCGAACTGGCCCAGACCTTCGCCGCCGAGCTTGGCGAGGACGACCTCGTGATCCTGTCCGACCCCGTCTACTTCGGCGGGACCGTCGATCGCAGCGAAGGGAGCGAGCGCATCATCGCGCTGATCGGCGAGGCCGGCGGCCATGCCGAGCACGTCCCAGCCCGCAAGGACGTCGAGGACCGGCTGGTCAGCATGGCGCGCCCGGGCGACCGCATCGTGGTCATGGGCGCGCGCGACGATACGCTCAGTGAATTCGCGCAGCGCGTGTTCGAACGCCTGTCCTGACGCTCAGTGCGCTTCGGCGCCTTCGCCCACGCCGTGGCCGAAGCCGAAGACCTTGTGCAGCAAGAATACGATGACGAACCCGATGGCCAGGCCGACCAGGGCCGAGATGGCGGCATAGGTCGCCCAGCCGAGAATACCCGACAGCCCGCCGGTCACCGCTTCCACCGCGTGCTGGATGCCATGTGCCCAGTCGGACGGGCCATGGATGCCGAGTTCGTGGAGGCCGTGAAGGATGATGCCTCCGCCCACCCACAGCATGGCGATGGTGCCGATGAACGACAGCGCCGTCAGTAACCATGGCATGGCGCGCAGCAGGAATTTGCCGAAGCCCTGCGCTGCGCTCGATTCCCGCTCTGCCAGGTGCAGGCCGACATCGTCCATCTTTACGATCAGGGCCACCGCGCCATAGACGACGACCGTGATGCCGATGCCCACGACGGCCAGCACGCCTGCCCGGATCCAGAGCGATTCTGCGGCCACTTCGTTGAGCGTGATCGCCATGATCTCTGCCGACAGGATCAAATCGGTGCGGATTGCGCCATTGACGCGCTGGCTTTCGAACTTGGCCGGATCCTCGATCACGTCGTCCAGCGTCTTGCCGTGCTTTTCGCCGCCGAGCTTCTCCAGAACCTTTTCCGCCCCTTCGAAGGACAGGTAGGCACCGCCCAGCATCAGGATGAAGATGATCGCCGAAGGCAGGAACTGGCTCAGCAGCAATGCGCCGGGCAGCAGGATCAGCAGCTTGTTCTTGAAACTGCCCTTGGTGATCTTCCAGATGATCGGCAGCTCGCGCTTGGGATCGAGCCCGGTCACGTAGGACGGGGTTACGGCAGCATCGTCGATGACCACGCCCGCCGCCTTGCTGCTGGCCTTGCCGGCCGCCACGCTGACATCGTCGATGGATGCCGCCGCGGTGCGGGCGATAACCGAAATGTCGTCAAGAAGCGCTACAAGTCCGCCGGGCACGCATTATCTCCTCAGTTTCACGGGCAACGGCCCCCTGCCCCGCACGTTCCGCCCCGGCAAGGGGAGAGTTTGGCTTGCATTCGCGCAGAATCCCGCTATGTGCGCGCATCCCTCGCTTCCGGGCGACGGATATGAAGAAAGCCGGAGGGGCCCCGCAATCCCGCGGATCAGCCAGCGATCGGCCAGCAAGTGAAAGGACAAGAGCATGGCTCTCTACGAGCATGTCTTCTTGGCGCGACAGGACCTGAGCCAGGCTCAGGTAGACCAGCTCGCCGCCACGGCGACCGAAATCGTCGAAGCGAACAATGGCAAGGTCACCAAGACCGAGACTTGGGGTCTCAAGAACCTCGCCTACAAGATCGACCGTAACCGCAAGGCGCATTTCGTTCTGCTCAACATCGAGGGCCCCGGCTCCGTCGTTGCCGAACTCGAACGCCAGACCCGCATCAACGAAGACGTGATCCGTTACATGACGATCGCCGTCGACGAGCATGAAACCGGCCCGTCGGTCATGATGCGCAAGAACGAGCGCGACTCGAAGAAGCGCCGTGAACGTGAGGAGCGTGACTGATGGCCCGCCCGTTTTTCCGCCGCCGCAAGTCGTGCCCCTTCGCCGCCAAGAACGCGCCGAAGATCGACTACAAGGACGTCCGTCTGCTCCAGGGCTTCATGTCCGAGCGTGGCAAGATCGTCCCGTCCCGCATCACCGCCGTCAGCGCGAAGAAGCAGCGTGAGCTGGCCAAGGCCATCAAGCGCGCCCGCCAGATCGGCCTGCTGCCGTACATCGTGAAGTAAGGAGAAGACATCATGGATATCATTCTCCTTCAGCGCATCGAAAAGCTCGGCACGATCGGTGACGTCGTCACCGTGAAGGACGGCTACGCACGCAACTACCTGCTTCCGCAGAAGAAGGCCCTTCGCGCCAACGAGGCGAACAAGAAGGTCTTCGAAGCCAACCGCGATCGCCTGGAAAAGGAAAACGCCGAACGCCGCACCGAAGCCGAAAAGGCCGGTGAAAAGGTCGACGGTGTCGAAATCACCCTGATCCGCGCTTCGTCGAACGCCGGCCAGCTTTACGGCTCGGTCAACGTTCGCGACATCGTGAACGGCCTTGCCGAAAAGGGTCACGAGATCGACAAGAAGCAGGTCATCATGGGCAACCCGATCAAGACGATCGGCATGCATGACGTGCGCATCGACCTCCACCCCGAAGTCTCGGTCACCATCAAGGCCAACGTCGCCCGTTCGGACGACGAAGCCGAGCTGCAGAGCCAGGGCGTCGACGTCCTTGCGCAGATGTTCGAAGACGAACAGCGCGAGATCGAAGAGCAGGCCGAAGCAACCCGCATCGAACCCAACCTCGAGCCCGGCGAAATTCCCGCCGACATGCTCGAAGGTGGCGACGAAGAGAACGCCGAGGGCTGATCTCTTCGACAACCGGACAATCAGGGCGCGGCGACTTCGGTCTCCGCGCCCTTTTTGTAACAGGCGCCTTCCTGTGGCAGGAGGTGTCACGAAAACAACAAAGAGCCAGGAGAAAAACCAGCCATGGAATCGATCGACCAGATCATCGACAAGCTTGAATCCGTCTACGATGCGGCCATCCACCGCCTGCGCGACGACGTGATCGCTTTCGGCAAGACCCGCGAACTGCCCGCCGCCGAACGGCGCAAGGACGGCAGCTACGCGTATCCCGAACTTCGCCTGCTGTTCCGCGGCGGCGTGATGCCCGACGGTGCCAACCGCGCCTTCGGCCGGCTCAACATGCCGGGCCTCTACGCGACCACGGTGACCCGCCCCGCCCTGTTCCGCAATTACCTGCGCGAACAGCTCGAACTGATCGGTTCGAACTACGAGGTCGAGGTCGAAGTGGGTTCCTCGCGGCAGGAAATCCCCTTCCCCTACGTCCTCGATGGCGAAGCCGGTGCGGTACTTGCGGGCATCGACCCCAACGAGATCGCCCGTCACTTCCCTTCGACCGACCTTGCCGACATCGGCGACGAGCTGGCCGACGGCATCGAACTCGACAATCCGGACGACCCGATCCCGCTGTCGCTGTTCGACGGATTGCGCACCGATTTCAGCCTTGCGCGACTGGCCCACTACACGGGCACCGACCCGCAGCACTTCCAGCGCTTCATCCTGTTCACCAACTACCACCGCTATGTCGACGAGTTCGTCGACTGGGCAGGCTCGCAGCTGGGCAGGAACGGTTACACCGCGCTGGCCGGTGCCGGCGGCCTGCTGCTGACCCAGGCGACCGACAATGCCCGCGCGCAGCTGTCCGACACGGCATGGCGCCGCCACCAGATGCCTGCCTACCACCTGGTGGGCGAAAACGGCGGCGGGATCACGCTGGTCAATATCGGCGTCGGTCCGTCCAACGCGAAGACGATCTGCGACCACCTTGCGGTGCTGCGCCCGGAGGCATGGCTGATGATCGGCCACTGCGGCGGCCTTCGCCCGAGCCAGAAGATCGGCGACTACGTCCTCGCCCACGCATACCTGCGCGACGACCACGTGCTCGACCCGGTGCTGCCGCCGGAAATCCCGCTTCCGGCCATCGCCGAAGTCCAGCAGGCTCTGGCAGGCGCAGCGGAAGAGGTGTCGGGCGAACACGGCAGCGACCTGAAGAAGCGCATGCGCACCGGCACCGTCGTCACCACCGACGACCGTAACTGGGAACTGCGCTACACCAGCTCGGCCCGCCGCCTCTCGCTCTCCCGCGCGGTCGGCATCGACATGGAAAGCGCCACCATCGCTGCCCAGGGCTATCGCTTCCGCGTTCCCTACGGCACGCTGCTGTGCGTCTCGGACAAGCCGCTCCACGGCGAAATCAAGCTGCCCGGCCAGGCGAACAAGTTCTACGAGGAAGCCATCGCGGCCCACCTCCAGATCGGTGTCACCGCCTGCCGCCTGCTGCGCGAGGAGGGCCCGCGCCTCCATAGCCGCAAGCTGCGCGCTTTCAACGAGCCGCCCTTCCGGTAGAAATTGGGATTGTCGCGGGCGAGGCGGTTTCCTATCCCCTTGGGATCATGGAAATCTTGCTCGCCGCCGCCGCTGTGTTCGCCACGCCGAAATTGCTGGAGCTCGTGCCCAGCTATCCGGACACGGCGGCGCGGGCTCGAAGCTCGGCCACAGCCTATATCGAGATGGTCGTCGACCCTGCTGGGCGCTCGATAGACTGCCGTACGCTCGCGACCTTCGGCGACGATGATCTCGCCAAAATGATCTGCAAGTTGCAGTCGGGTGCGACCTTCCAGCCTGCGAAAAACAACACCGGCGAACCAAGTTACGGAATCGCACGGGTACTGGTGCGCTATTTCTACATCGATTCCAAGGAGGGGCCGACTATCCAGAAACTGGAGGCGCCCGGGGTGAGTTTCGAGCTGGTAGGTGCCATGCTCCAGTCACCTGTCCGGCTTTCGAGAATTCCGGAGTACGAGCCCTATACAGGTGAAACCGTGCGGGTCTCGAACCCCGATCTCACACTCGATGTCGAAGCGCTTCCAGGCGCCAGTGGAAGCACACTGGACAGGCGCGTCCTCGTGACCATCGATACCGAAGGGCAGATCGACAATTGCGCCGCCGATCCGACCGACACCGAGGTTGCTAGCGCGGCTGCCTATTCCGCCGCAGCGTGCCAGATGGTCCGCGGCGTTCCTTTGGCGCCGTTGGTGGTCGATGGTCAGGCCGTGAGTTACGTCAGGCCGCTTGAAGTGCGCTTTACCGTCGCCGCCAAAAATTGAGCCCGGTCGAAGAGCGCTAGCTACTCAAGATGCGTTTCCGGCTGACTTGCGCTTCCCACCACCGGGGAATTGCGTGATAACGCCCCCTGCAAAGAGGGGATGTCATGACCGAAGCTGTAAACCGCTCCCGTTCGATCGCGGGCCGCACCACCGTGATTAGCGGCGCTGCCAGCGGCATGGGGCGCGCAACCGCGCTGCTGTTCGCTAAAGAAGGCGCGCGCGTTGCCGTGACGGACCGCGACCTCGCGGCCTGCGAGGCGGTGGCGCGTGAGTGCGGCGACGAAGCGAGGCCCTACGCGCTGGACGTCGCCGACAAGGACGCCGTCGCCTCGGTCGTCAGCCAGATCGCAGCGGATTTCGGCGGGATCGATATCCTGGTGAACAATGCCGGCGTCTCCAGCTTCTGTGCGCTGGATGCGGGCGAGGAATACGAGGAAGTCTGGCACCGCGCGCTGGCCGTCATGCTGACCGCGCACCAGCGGACCGTGCGCGCCGCCCTACCCCATTTGCGCGCCAGCGATGCGCCGCGGATCGTGAATATCGCCTCCACCGAAGGTCTCGGCGCAACCCCCGGCGATACCCCCTATGTGGCGGCGAAAACCGGCGTGACCGGACTGACGCGCGGGTTGGCGGTCGATCTCGGCCCCGAAGGCATCACGGTCAATTGCGTGTGCCCTGGCCCCATCCGCACCGCGATGACGCAGGCCGTGCCGGAAGAACACAAGGAAACCTTTGCCCGCCGCCGAACCGCGCTGAGGCGCTATGGCGAGCCTGAAGAGGTCGCGCATGTGATCCTGTCGCTGGTGCTGCCCGCAGCCAGCTACATTACCGGAGCGGTGATACCCGTGGACGGGGGGCTCACGGCAAGAAACGCCTGAAGGAAGGGTTCAGCCCGTTCCCTTGGTCTTGGTCTTGCCGTCCTTGGCGCTCTTCTCGATGAACTCGATGATCATGCCGGCAATGTCCTTGCCGGTCGCCTTCTCGATGCCTTCGAGGCCGGGCGAGGAGTTCACTTCCATGATCACGGGACCGTGGTTCGACCGCAGCATGTCGACGCCGCAGACGTTGAGGCCCATGCGCTTGGCTGCATTAACCGCCGTGGCGCGTTCGGCCGGCGTGATCTTGATGAGTTCGGCGCTGCCGCCGCGGTGGAGGTTGCTGCGGAAGTCGTCCGCCGCACCGGTGCGCTTCATCGTCGCCACGACCTTGCCGCCCACGACCAGCGCGCGGATGTCGGTGCCGCCCGCTTCCTTGATGAATTCCTGCACGAGGATATTGACGTTGGCCCCGCGGAAAGCCTCGATCACCGACTTGGCCGATGACATGGTTTCGGCCAGCACGACGCCGATGCCCTGCGTGCCTTCGAGCAGCTTGATGACCACCGGCGGGCCCTTGACCGCCTTGATGATTTCTTCCGCCTGCTTGGGGTCGTTGGCATAGGCCGTGAGCGGCAGGCCGAGGCCGTGCTTGGCAAGGATCTGCATCGAGCGCAGCTTGTCGCGGCTGCGGCCGATGGCGACGCTTTCGTTCAGCGGCCAGCAGCCCTGCATTTCGAACTGGCGCAGGATCGCCAGGCCATAATTCGTGATCGAGGCCCCGATGCGCGGGATCACCGCGTCGTAGCGGGCGACCTTTTCGCCATTGTAGAACACCTGCGGCCGGTGGCTCGCGATGTGCACCGTGCAACGCGTGGTGTTGAGGATTTCGAGCGTATGGCCACGCGCCTCCGCCGCCTCGACAAGGCGCTGGTGCGAATAGAGATTGGGATTACGCGCCAGCATGGCGATCTTCATGGCTTGTGGCCTTTCTTGGTCTTCATTTCGGGCGTCTGGAGCCAGGAATATCCCGAGTCCACGACAAATCGGCGACGCAGCGAAGATCGGCCGACCAGCATGGGAAATCTCATGTCCGCACGATTGGCGAGGCTGATCTCGGCACGGAATTCGAGGTCGCCAATACGCAACGGCGTCTTGATTACATAGCGATATTGCGTCTCGCCATTGGAACTGGTGATACCGCGGATATCGACGTGGACCGCCTCGCACACCTGACGGACGTGCTGCGCGCCGAAATCGACCGCGAAACGGACGAATTTCTCGCCGTCACGCTCGAATTCCTCGATTACTTCGCCGTGGAGCGAGGACGTGCGCGCACCGGTGTCGATCTTGGCAGGTACGCCGTGCAGACCGAGCTCCGGCAAATGGACCAGCTCGCGCCAGCCGACGACAGAAAGGTCCTTCGACTTGCTCACTGGATAACCGCCATTCCGTCACCTCCGCCTTCACCCGGGAGCCTGCGCAGCACCTTGCCGGTTGCGAAATCCACTTCCGCGATGGTGTTCGCCGTCGTCTCCGCCACGTAGATGCGCTTGCCGTCGGGCGACCAGAGGATGGTCACCTGCGTCTTCGCTTCGGCTTCCTCGCGGCTGGACACGGCGATGCTGCGCACGGCCTTCCCGGTGGAAAGGTCGATGACAGTGAGGCCGCCATCCGCAAGGTCGCTGGTCACAGCGAAATCGCCCTGCGGGCGGATCGCGATGCGCAAGGGAAAGTCGCCCGTGTCGACTTCCTGCCGGATTTCCATGGTCTGCGGATCGAGCGCGAAGGCCTTGTCCGAACCGCGAGCCGAAACCCACAGTGTCTTGCCGTCGGGGCTGAGAGCGATGCCTTCCGGCTCTTCGCCCACTTCAACCGACAGCGGCGGTCCTTCACCGCGCAGCGCGACGCGGGTGACGGTGCGTGACCCGAGATCGGTGGTCCAGACGACATCGGCCGCAGGCGAGACCGCCAGCATGTGGCTGCCCCGCTTGCCAGTGGCAAACGAAAGGCTCACGTCGCTTTTCCCCTTCTGGGGATTGAACAGCACGTGGACCGCCTGTTGGCCCTCGGCGGTCACATAGATGTGCCCGTTGGAGTGCCAGACGATCCCGTGCGGCCGTGCATTGGGACCGAGATTGTGGCTGGCGACCAGCCCGAGGTCCGACGTACGGAAGATATCGACCGTCGTCCCGCCATAGCAGGCCAGCGCGACGTAGCGGTCGTCCGGCGAGGTCGCGAGTTCGTGCGGATTAGCACAGCTTTCGACCGAGACCACCTGCTCGCCCGTGGCCAGGTCGACCTTGGCGAGCCGGTTCTCGAACTTGCCGGCCACGAACAGCGCACCCGACACACCCGCCGGAGCCGGCGCGGACGGCGCCTCCCCGGCTACCGGCGCGCAGGCCGCAACCGAAAGACCGAGGAGAGCGAGTGTCCGCATCCTTACCACCCCTGCGGCTTGCCCTTGTTCTGCTCTTCCAGCCACGCCATCAGCGGGGCGAAGTATTCGACCATGGCCTTGCCGCTCATCTGGCGTTCGCCGGTGAAGGCCTCCAGCGCGTCGGGCCACGGCTTGCTGGCGCCCATTTCGAGCATGGCATTGAGGTTCTTGCCGACTTCCTCGTTGCCGTAGAACGAACAGCGGTGCAGCGGTCCTTCCCAGCCCGCCTGGTCGCAGGCTGCCTTGTAGAACTGGAACTGCAGGATCCGCGCGAGGAAATAGCGGGTGTACGGCACGTTGCCGGGGATGTGGTACTTGGCACCGGCATCGAACTTGCTCTCGTCACGCGCGACGGGCGGCGTAATGCCCTGGTACTGGAGGCGCAGGTCCGTCCAGCCGGCATTGAGCTTGTCAGCCGGGATCGAGCCGTCGAACAGGCCCCAGCGATAGCGGTCGACCATCAGGCCGAACGGCAGGAAGGCCACCTTGTCCATCGCCTGGCGCAGCAGCAGGCCGATGTCCTTGTCCGCGCTCGGCACGTCCTTGGGATCGAGCATGTCGATCTGGACGAGATATTCGGGCGTGATCGACAGCGCGACCATGTCACCGATGGCTTCGTGGAAGCCGTCGTTCGCGCCGTTGAGGTGCAGGTAGTCCTGCTGGTTGTAGGCACGCTGGTAGTAGTTGTGGCCCAGCTCGTGGTGGATGGTGATGAAGTCGTCGGCGTTCTTCTTGATGCACATCTTGATGCGCAAGTCGTCGACATTGTCGATGTCCCAGGCGCTGGCATGGCAGACGACTTCACGGTCCTGCGGCTTCACGAACTGGCTGCGTTCCCAGAAGGTTGCGGGCAGTTCCTTGAAGCCGAGCGAGGAGAAGAAATCCTCGCCAACACGGACCATGCCGACTTCGTCGACGCCCTTCTTCTCGATCAGGTCGGTGAGGTCGTAGCCGATGTCACCCGCCCCTGCCGGTGCGACGAGCGGGTAGATATTGCCCCATTCCTGCGCCCACATATTGCCAAGCAGGTCGGCACGGATCGGGCCGGTGGCGGGCTGCACCGCATCGCCGTGCTTTTCGTTCAGCTTCGACCGGACATAGGTGTGGAGCGCCATGTAAAGCGGCTTCACTTCCTGCCACATCCGCTCCGTCTCGGCGGCGAACTGGTCGGGATCCATGTCGTAGTTCGAACGCCACATGGCGCCGAGGTCCTTGAAGCCCAGCTCCTTCGAACCTTCGTTCGCGATCGAGATCATGCGCAGGTAATCGCCGCGCATCGGCGCACCGACATTGTCATGCCAGCTGGTCCACATCTCGGCCAGTTCGGCCGGCGTACGCTCGGGATTGCCCATCTCGGCCTCGATGTCCGAACCGCTGATTTCCTTGCCGTTCAGCGTGCCCTTGCCCTTGCCGTACTGGCTGTTGAGGCTGGTCGCGATCTCGTTGAGTTCAGTGGCCGCGCCGTCACGCACCGGGGCAGGCATCACGATGCCGTTGCGCAGGATGTCGAGCTTGCGGGCGACTTCGGGGTCGAGACTGGCCACGCGGGCATATTCGGCCGCCTTGTTGGCATAGGCGACCGACTTTTCCGTCGCGACTGCGCCGTACTTGGCAGCCAGCGCATCGCTGTCATGCATGATGTAGGTCGAGTTGATCCACGACACGCGGCCGAATTCGACCGAGAAGTCGAACAGGTCCTTTTCCACCATGGCGACCCATGCGGCGGCACCGGCCGGCGTCATCGGAAAGGGATCTTCCGAAGCGACGGGCGCGAGCGGCGCGCTGGCGACGGGTTCGGCCTGCGCACTGGTGCAGGCAGCCAGCGACATGGCGATGGCGGATACGGCGACGGGGGCGAATTTCATGGATGTCCTCTCGTGGGGGAAATGCGACTGGTTTCTTCTGCTACCGGATTGCACCTGCAACCCGCCTTAATCAAGCGCTTCGACGTCGCTCTACCCCGAACCAGGCCAGGGCCACGACAAGCGAGGGGAAGCCGATGAAGAAAGCGGCCATCTTGGGCTGCTGCGCCGTGGCGGCGATCGCGGCCAGCGTGTCGTTGCCGCCCGTCACGAAGCCCTGGATGGCCTGGCAGAAAGTCTCGGTGAAATCGAGGATGCCGAAAGCGGCGTAGGCAAGGATCGCAAGCCCGGCGAGCGCCTTCAGCAGGTCCGAGCGCGCAGCCTGCCGGATGAGCTTGCCGCCCATGACGCCGCCCGTGCTGTAAAGGACGATGAACAGCAGGTCGAACAGGATGGCGATCCTGAAGAAATCCATCGCCCCGGACGCCCGCCAGCTTGCGTGAATGTCCTCGACGCGCTGGGCGGTGGCCGCGACCTGGTGATCGATCATCCCTTGCGGTGCGATGTCGGTGACCAGGCGATCGTTCTGGCTCACCAGCGCGACGATGATGACGATCCCCGTCAGCCAGAGCAGCCAGAAATTCCGCCAGTTCGAATGCCTGCTATCCATCCTTTACCCCCAGCCAATTTGCCATCGCCAACCCGAGATCGGGCTTGGTCACGCTGCCCATGTGCGTGCCCGGCACTTCGATGTAATCCGCATTGGGCAGCAATTCCGCGAGCGCAGGTGCCGAGCCGTTGTCGCGGTCCTCGTCGCCGCAGACCACCAGCGTCGGCATGGTGACGTTGGGTAGCAGGCCAAGGTCGAGATCGGGCATGGTGTCGAGCAGCAGCCGCGCCGCCACCCGGTCCACGCCCTGCGATTTGAGGAACTGCATCGAGAAATAGGCCGGATCGCCGCGCGGGATGTTCTCGAACTCGTCGATGACGCGCTTGAAATAGGCGCTGCGCTTGGCCCATTCGCCAAGGCCCGCCGTTCCCATCCCGCCCACGATCAACCGCGCAGGATGCAGCACGCCGTGCGCGACCGCGTGAAGCGAGGTGCGCGCACCCAGCGAAAACCCGCCGAGATCGTAGTCCTCGAGCCCCAGGTGATCCACCACCGCGGCCACATCGCGCACCAGCACGTTGAGCGGGTATTTCTCCGGCTCGCGCGGGGCCTCGCTCTCTCCGTGGACGCGAAAGTCCAGCATCAGGACCTCGTAGCCCTTGTCCGCGATGGCCTCGTGGTGCCCCCATTTGATCCAGTTCATCTCAGCGCTGGAAAAGAGGCCATGCAGCAGGACCAGCGGACGCCCGTTACCGTGCCGGTGGAGAGCAAGCTGCGTGCCGTCGAAACTGGCGAAGCGTTCGGTCTTCATTCGGGTACCTCGCCGGTCGCATCGATCCAGCGCTGGTTCAGCGCAGTGTGTTCACTCAGGGGAATCCGCTTGAGACCCGAGGTATCGATCCAGCTTTCGTGGATCTTCTCCGAGGCGAAATGCCAATGCGGCTCGATCCCGTATGGTTCGTCGAGGCTGCCCACGGTGACGTCCATGTTTTCGCCGTCGTTGAAGGCGAAGCCGAGCGGTGTCCCGCAGCGGCTGCAGAATGGGCGCTGCGCTATCGGCGAACTGGAATACCAGTCGGGCCCGCTTTCCCACTGAATGTCCGATTTCGGCAGGCCGATGAAGGCGATCGAAACGCCGCCGGTAGCGCGTTGGCACATTCGGCAATGGCATAGATAAGCCTGGCTGACATCGATCTGCGCCGTGTAGCGGACGGCGCCGCACTGGCAGCCGCCGCTCATCGCCCGTTTTACGGTCATCGCTTGGCCAGCCCCTTTTGCTCCATGCGCCATTTGACCATGTCGATGCGGTCTTGCCCGAAGAAGGGTTCGCCTTCGAACACCAGCGTCGGCACGCCCCAATGGCCTGCGGCCTCTAGGCTGGACTGGTTGGCCGCGATTTCGGTGTCGAGCGCTTCTGCCTCGGCTTCGATCTCGGCTGCAATTTCGGACGCATCGAGACCAGTCGATTCCAGTGCGCGCTCGAGATGCCCACCTTCGTCCCAGCCTTCTTGGCCGCCCCAGATCATCCGGCCGGCTTCGGCAGCGAAGACGAGGCCCTTGCCGCGCCTCGCCGCAGCCTGCCCCATGCGCGTCACGCGCCGGATACGAGGTTGGTCCTCCGCAATCTCGCGGGTCATGATGTTCTGGACGATGGGATCGGGCCGCGGTGCGCCGAAGGGAATGCCATGGAACTGAGCCACCCGCATCATGTCGCGCATGGTGTAGCCCAGCCAGTTGGGATGATTGCGCTCGAAGAAATCGGGCTGGCGGATCGCCAGCGGATAGACCGGCTTCAGGGCGATCTCGAGATCGTACTCCTCGGCCATGGTGCGATAGCGGTCCACAGACAAGTAGCTGTAGGGCGAGCGGAAGCTGAAATAGAGCTCTGCGTGCAGTGTCATGTGCGCCTTATACAGGCGCAGCGCCTCAGCGGAAGAAGCAGCTCAATCCGGCTTGCAGGCCCGTGATTGTGCCACCTTCCGAAAAGCCGCGGATCGTGCCGAAATCACCGGTGGTATATTCGAACTCGCCCGGCAGCGTGCTTTCGATCTCGCGCACCTGCCGTTCCGACTTGAGCGCATCGATCGTCACGCCCGGACGGATGCCGTCCGAAGTCGCCACGCCTTCACCGGTCTGGAGGAACCAGCCGGCAAACTTGTCGTCCTGGAAAGCGAGTTGCAGCGGGCCGTAGGAGACGAAGTCCATCGGCCCTGCCCCGCATTCCTCTTGCCGCGAGGTTTCGCCGGCCGCGCCCCAGGCGCTTTGGGCCAGCTTCTCGACATCGGCGCGGGGCGAACCGAACCGCAGCACCATGGCGCTGTCCGCGCTGGCGCCTGCCACGCCGTTCGCATTGACCACCAGCTTCGTGCCTTCGAACCGGTCGGCAGCAGGGGCCTGCTGCGCGCCTGAAGAGGTATCACCGCTTGGCGCCGTCTCAGCCCCGCCGCAGGCAGCGAGAGCAAGTGCAAGAGCGGCGAGCGGGAGGGTGTGCCTGATCATCCCTTCTTAAGGCATTCGCGGCCGAGGAGTTCCGCGATCTGCACCGCGTTCAGCGCTGCGCCCTTGCGCAAATTGTCCGACACGCACCACAGGGTGAGGCCGTTCTCGACCGTCGCATCCTCGCGAACGCGGCTGATGTAGGTCGCGCTGTCGCCGGCTGCCTCGATCGGGGTCGTGTAGCCGCCGTCCTCGCGCTTATCGACCAGCATGATGCCGGGCGCCTCGCGCAGGATGTCCTGCGCCTGTTCGGCGGAAATCTCGTTCTCGAATTCGATGTTCACCGCTTCGGAATGGCCCACGAAGACCGGCACGCGCACGCAGGTGGCGGTCAGCTTGATCTTCGGGTCGAGGATCTTCTTGGTCTCGACCACCATCTTCCATTCTTCCTTGGTCGAACCATCGTCGAGGAAGACGTCGATGTGCGGGATCACGTTGAAGGCGATCTGCTTGGTGAACTTCACCGGTTCGGTCGGATCGCCGACGAAGATGTTGCGGCTCTGCTCGAACAGCTCGTCCATGCCTGCCTTGCCCGCGCCGGAAACCGACTGGTAGGTCGAAACGACCACGCGCTTGATCGTCGCTGCATCGTGCAGCGGCTTCAGCGCGACGACCAGCTGCGCGGTCGAGCAGTTGGGGTTCGCGATGATGTTCTTCTTGGCATAGTCGTGGATCGCGTCCGGGTTCACCTCGGGCACGATCAGCGGAACGTCCGGGTCCATGCGGTAGAGCGAGCTGTTGTCGATCACCACGCAGCCTGCTGCCGCCGCTTTGGGCGCATATTCCTTGGCCGGACCGCTGCCGGCGGCGAACAGGGCGATGTCCCAGCCGGCCCAGTCGAAATGCTCGATATTCTTGCACTTGAGCATCTTGCCCGTGTCGCCGAACTCGACCTCGGTGCCGACGGAACGGCTGGAGGCGACGGCCGCCACTTCGTCGCAGGGGAACTCGCGCTCGGCGAGGACCTGCATCATTTCGCGACCGACATTCCCGGTCGCGCCGACCACGGCAACACGATAACCCAATGCACTTCTCCAAAATCTATGCGCCGCCGAGATAGCGATTGGTTTCGCGCCCGCAAGCGCACATTCGATTGCGGGCACTAAAGCGTCACTCCGGAGGCGTAACCCCGTGCGCTTCAAGGAAGCGGAACACGGTGTTGTAACGGTGCGGGCTGATTTGCTCGCCCGACACGCGGTGGGTGTAGCCGGGGTAGAGCATCATTTCGAACGGCACGTTGGCTTCCTGCATCTTCGAGATGATCTCGGTCGCGTTTTCGAACACGACGTTGTCGTCGGCCATGCCGTGGATGATCAGCAGCGGATCGGTTATCTTCGCCGCATCGGGAATGGCCGATGCCTTCTCATAAGCCTGCGCGTCGGCCTGCGGCGTGCCCATGTAGCGTTCGGTGTAATGGGTGTCGTAAAGCTCCCACTTGGTCACCGGCGCGCCGGAAATGCCCGCGGCATAGAGGCCCGGATCGGCCTGGAGTTGCTTCAAGGTCATGTAACCGCCATAGGACCAGCCATCGATGGCAATCTTGCCCGCGTCGACGAAATCGAACTGGGTGAGGAATTCGGCGCCCGCCTTCTGGTCGCGCACCTCGACCCCGCCCATCGCGCGGTAGATCGGCTGTTCGAACTTCACCCCGCGGTTTGCACTTCCCCGGTTGTCGAGCGCGAACCAGATGTAGCCCTTGTCGACGATCGCCTGCCGCAAGGCGCCGTTCCAGCCCTTGTTGACGGTTTGCGGACCGGGTCCGCCGTAGTGGTAGAAATAGACCGGGTATTTCTTGCCCGGCTCCAGCGGGGGCGTGACCATTTCCCAGTAGAGCAGCGTCCCGTCCTCTGCCGGGAGCACGCCGTATTGCGTGGGCTGGTGGCTGGCGAGATAGGGCGCGTAAGGGTGGTCTGCGGTAAGCTCGTTGCGCTCGATCCAGGCAAGCTGGTTGCCCTGCCCGTCGGCGATGTAGCTCTGCGGCGGGATGTCGTCGTTCGAACGGGTCACCAGCAGGGTCTGCGCCTTGCCGTCCATCGTGCCGGCATTGGTGTAGAACAGGTCGGTCAGCCGCTCGACCTCGCCCGGATTGGCAAGGTTGAAGGCGTAGATCTGCTGGGCCAGCACATCGTCTCTGGTCGCCTGGAAATAGACCCGACCCTGTTCCTGGTCGACGCCGAGCAGCTTGGTGACGACCCATTCGCCCTTGGTCAGCTGGGTCCAGTTGCCATCGGCATAGCGGTAAAGGTGCCCGAAGCCGTCGCGTTCCGACCACCAGATGAGGCTGCCGTCGTCGAGCCATTTGTAGTCGTCGGACAGGTTGATCCAGTAATCCTCCATCGCCGCGGTTTCGGTGAAGAGCACCTCGGTCTTGCCGGTGGCGGGATCGACCTTGAGCACATCGAGCACGGTCTGCTCGCGGTTCTGGCGCTGGACGTAGAGCGCCGAACCGTCCGGCGCCCAGTCGACGCGGGCAAGGTAGATGTCGGCATTCTCGCCGAGATCCACCTTCACGCGGTTCTGGCCGTCGGGGTCCATCACGAACAGCTCGACCACCGCGTTGGGACTGCCCGCGACAGGATAGCGCTGGTCGAAGACCTTGGTGCCGGTCGCGCCGATCGCGGCGCGCGTGACGATGCCGACCATGCTCTCGTCGAAGCGTTCGACGGCGATGCGCCGGTCGTCGGGGCTCCACCAATAACCGGTGAGGCGCGCCATTTCCTCCTGCGCGACGAATTCCGCCTCGCCCCAGCGGATTGCATCGCCTTCCTTCGGGGTTACCGGGCTTGCCTCTGCCCCGACGTCACCGACCCACAGCTGCCGGTCGCGCACGAAGCTGACATAGGCACCTGTGCTGCTGAGCGAGGGATTGAGTTCGCTTTCCTCCGTATCGGTGAGCCGGATGACCTCGCCGCCGATGCGCGCGAGGTAGAGATCGCCGTCGAGCGGCACGAGGACGGCGTCGCCTTCCTTGGTCCACTGGTAGCTAATGATGCCCTTGAGGCTGCCGACGCGGGCGCGTTCGCGCTGCATCTTCTCGTCTTCGGACAGTTCGCGGCCCGTGCCCAGCTTCTCGCTGTCGACCAGCATGGACCAGTCGCCCTTTTCGCGGTCGTAGGCCCACAAATCGTAGCGCTCGCGGTCGTCCTCGCGGTTCTTCAGCAGGGTGAGATAGCGGCCGTCGGGCGACAGCTTGGCCTGGCGCGGTGCGGGTCCGTCGAGCGAGGGCGAGGCGAAGACGCGTTCGAAGGTGAGATCCATGGGCGCGGTTTCCCCGGTGTTGCTGTTGTTCTGGGCCAGTGCGGGCGCTGCAAGGCAGGTGCCGAGCGCCAGGACAGCGGCGAAGGTCAGTTTGCGCAAGTGTCTCTCCCATTCTGCGACGGCCCGCTCTCGCAAGCCGCGCGGCGAAAGGCAAGGATTCGCGCCGACAGGCAATTTCATGCCTAATTTGGCCTTAAGCGCGCTTCCTTAAATCCCCTTAACGCCTTGCCGCCACAAGGGTCCCTGTCATCGGGAGCCTCTTTCCGGCTCACTGGCTCCCGGAGGCATCAGACCGGGCCGCAAGGCTCATCATGATCCCCACGTGACAAGGGCGGTGCTTTCAGGAGCACCGCCCTTATTTTTTCGCCTTTGGAACGAGTATCTTCCTGACGTTCCGCAAGGGCAGCCCAAACGAAAAGGGCGGCCCCGCAGGACCGCCCTTCGAATTCGCATTGCTTGCGAGGTTTACGCCTTGGGGGCGTTGACCTTGCGTTCCGCGATACGAGCGCGCTTGCCGGTACGGCCGCGCAGGTAATACAGCTTTGCACGACGCACGACGCCGCGGCGGACCACGGTGATGCTGTCGACGATCGGGCTGTAGAGCGGGAACACGCGTTCCACGCCTTCGCCGAACGAAAGCTTGCGGACGGTGAAGTTGCTGCCCATGCCGCGGTTCGAGCGGGCAATGACAACGCCTTCGAAGTTCTGGACACGCTCGCGCTGGCCTTCGACGACCTTCACGCCAACGCGGACGGTGTCACCGGCACGGAATTCGGGGATGTCCTTCCCGAGGTTCTCGATAGCTTCCGCTTCGAGCTGCTGAATCAGGTTCATGACCTAAGTCCTAGTCTTTTCGCCGCGCGCCAGAGGCAGGCTGGTCCCGATCGCCACTGTAGCGATCCCAAAGGTCCGGCCTGCGTAACCGTGTGTCTTCTTCGCTCCTTGCCTTGCGCCAAGCAGCGATTTTCGCATGATCCCCCGATCGCAGCACTTCAGGGATCGTGCGCCCTTCCCATTCCTGAGGTCGGGTATATTGCGGGTATTCCAGGAGACCGTCCTCGAACGACTCCTCGTGCCCGCTTGTGGGCGCGCCCATTACTCCGGGAAGCAGGCGAATGCAAGCGTCGAGAATCGCCAGTGCGGCGGGCTCTCCGCCCGACAGGACGATATCGGCAAGGCTGACCTGCTCGATCTGCGGATAGGCCTCGAAAATGCGCTCGTCGAAGCCTTCGAACCGGCCGCACAGGATGGCGACGCCCGGCCCTTCGGCGATCTCGCGGATACGCTCCTGCGTGATCGGCTTGCCGCGCGGCGTCATGGCGAGGATCGGGCGTTCGTCCGCGACGCTGGCGATCGCCGCGCCGATCACATCGGGCTTGAGCACCATGCCCGCCCCGCCGCCAGCAGGCGTATCGTCGACCGTGCGATGCTTGTCCGTGGCAAAATCGCGGATCTGGACCGTCTGACACGACCAGTCGCCCCGCTCGAGCGCGCGGCCGGCAAGGCTGATGCCCAGCGGGCCGGGAAACATCTCGGGATAGAGAGTGAGGATTGTTGCGGCGAAGGTCATCGGGGCAAAACGATCAACGACGGGCCATGACCCGGTGCGCCACGAAATAGCTCACCGGCCAGCCCACGATCACCGAAAACATGGCTACCATGCCCACGATGGCGATGCCGAGGACCTCGGGCCCGCGAAAATCGGGTTCCAGCGCTGTCGAAAAGGCTGCGAGGAAGAGGATCACGCTGAGAACGGGCAGGAGTGATGAGCCCAAGAGGGAGGACCATCGGGCACTGGACTGGGGACGGATACTCCTGACCCCCGCCGACACCAGCAGGGCCACGCCGCAGTACACGCCCAGCACGACTGCCAGTCCGACAAGGGCCAAGCCGGCCAGAATGACAATTCCCCAACTCAGTTCGCCCACGTGACCCCTCCTTTGGGTTTCCTGTCGACAGTCAGTTCGAAAACGTCCGGCCGCGAATAGTGGCCATCGGTATCGAGGCTGGCTAGCCCGTGGCCGATCTCGTCCAGATCGAGCTCTGCGAACAGCGTTTCCTCGACTTCGCCTGCCTGCGCGATGATCCGCGCATCGGGCGCGGCGATCAGCGAGCCGCCGCGGTTGAGCGTGTCCGCTTTGATTGCCCCAATCAGTTCGCGTGCCTCGTCGTTACCACCGGCCCGCTCCAGCCCGTTGAAGAGATCGTCCTTCGCCTGTACCAGCCCTGCCGCCAGCACGAAGCAGCGGCCCTCCATCGCGTAATGGCGGCTGGCAATGGCGTATTGCTCGCGCACGGTCGGCCAGGCGGCCACGTGCACGCTTTCACCGAGATTGTGCATCGCTGCGCGGGCGAGCGGCATCCAGTGCTCCCAGCAGATGAGCGAGCCGACGCTGCCCCACTCCGCCTGATGGACGCCCAGCGTCGAGCCGTCGCCGCGCATCCATACCAGCCGTTCGCCATGGGTGGGAACGAGCTTGCGGTGGTCGAGCACCGGCAGGCCGGGCCGGAAGGTCATCTGGTTGTTGTAAAGGCTCTGCCGCATCCGCTCATGCGCGCCGATGCTGATCACTGCGCCGCTTTCGTCGGCAAGTTCCTGCAGGGGCAGCAGCCGCTCGTCATTCGCGACCACCGCCTGCTCCAGCAGGATGCGGTGCAGCGCGCGCGTGCCGGGATGGTCCCACAGCGCGGCGCCCGGCGCCTCGTCGAGCCACAGCGGATAACCGCCGAGGAAAGTCTCGCCGAACGCGACCAGCTTCGCCCCTCCCTCGATCGCTTCGCGCGCAAGGCGTAGGGCCTTGTCGATCCCGTCGCCGATGGCGAGCGGCACAGGCGCTGCCTGCACGATTGCGACTTGGAGTGTGGTCATGGCGGTCCGGTTAGCGCGGGCGGCACCGTTTTGCCATCCCGCGCGTTCACGCAGGCATGAGCGAGCATATCGACGACTGCATCATCGTGGGCGCAGGGCCTGCAGGGCTGACCGCCGCGATCTATCTCGCGCGTTACCACCTCGGCATCCGCCTGTTCGATTGCGGCACCAGCCGTGCCAGCTGGATCCCGCGCAGTCACAACCACGCAGGCTTTCCCGACGGCATCAACGGCGAGGAACTGCTGGAACGGATGCGCGAACAGGCGGCGAAATACGGCGCCCTGCGCGAGCCCAAGCGCGTGACCGACCTCTCCAAACCTGACGATTGCTTCACCGTGACCTGCGGCGAGGAGATCTATCGCGCCCGCACCGTCCTGCTGGCGACAGGCGTGGTCAACAACCGTCCCGAAGGTATGGACGACCAGCTGCATGACGAGGCCCTGTCGCGCGGCCTGCTGCGCTATTGCCCGGTTTGCGACGGCTACGAGGTGACCGACAAGAGGGTCGCCGTGATCGGCACGTCGGACCACGGCACGGCCGAGGCGCAATTCGTGCGCACCTTCACCGCCGACCTCACGCTGGTTTCGCCCGGCGGCGACCACGATTTGTCCGACCAGTGCTCGAACGCCCTCGACAAGGCGGGGATCGCCCGCGTCGCTGGACCTTGCGGCAATTTCGCGATCGAGAACGGGCAACTGGCTTTCGATACTGCCGAAGGGCGGATGGCCTTCGACAGCGTCTATCCCGCGCTGGGGTCGGTCATCAGGTCGGGCCTTGCAAAGTCATGCGGGGCAAGTGTCAGCGAGGACGGCAGCATCGGTGTGACGGACCATCTCGAAACCAGCGTGCCGGGCCTTTACGCGGCAGGCGACGTGGTGGTGGGCCTCGACCAGATCGGCCATGCGATGGGACAGGCAGGCGTCGCCTCCACGGCCATCCGCAATGCTTTGGCTCAGAAACGTGCGCTCAGGCGCTAATCGACGAAATCCGCGTTGACGGTCAGCTTCTCGGCATCCCAAGCCGGCACGGCCTGCTGCGTCAGCGGGACCATGAATTTCTTGCCGTCGTGCTTCTCGATCTCGACGATCTCGGTCGCGCCGAAGTTCTCGACCGCACAGACGCGGCCGATGTCCTCGCCCGTGTCGGTGACGACGGGAAGGCCCAAGAGGTCGGAATAATAGAATTCGCCTTCGTCCAGTGCCGGCAAAGCGGATCGCGGGACGGTCAGGACGGTGCCGCGCAGTTTCTCGGCGGCCGTGCGGTCCGGGACTTCGGCGAAGCGCGCGATGGCGCCGCCCTTGTTGTCGCTGCGGACCTTGGAGAGCGTCAGGGCTCCCCCGTTGAAGCTCTTGTGCGGCTTGAGGGCTTCGAACCCTTCGCCAAACAGCTTCAGACGGACTTCGCCCGCCACGCCATGCGCACCGGTGACGGCTGCCAGCGTGACGGGCTTGTCCTGCATCGAAAGGGCTTACTCGGCCTTTTCTTCGGCCGCTTCATCAGCCGGAGCTTCTTCAGCAGCAGCTTCTTCAGCAGCGGCTTCTTCGGCGGGTGCTTCTTCTTCGGCCGGAGCGGCTGCAGCTGCAGCGGCTTCTTCCTCGGCAGCCTTGGCGGCTTCTTCGGCTTCAGCGATCTTGGCGGCCTTTTCTTCGGCGCGTTCCTTGGCGGCTTCGCCCGGCTCACCCTTCTTGGGGTTGTTCTTCGGCGCACGCTCGAGGATGCCGGCGGCATCGAGGAAGCGGTGGACGCGGTCGGTCGGCTGCGCGCCAACCGAGAGCCAGTGACGTGCACGGTCTTCGTCGAGCTTCACGCGCTCGCCCGAATCCTTCGGCAGCATCGGGTTGTAGGTGCCGATCTGCTCCAGGTACTTGCCGTCACGCGGGCTGCGCGTGTCCGACACGACGATACGGTAGTAAGGACGCTTCTTCGCGCCACCGCGCGACAGACGAATTGCAACTGCCATTTTACTTCACCTTTCGAATGTAAATATCGGTAATCAGATTATTTCTTGTTCAATAAATCACGCAGGTCGGCGGGCAGCGTGTCCGGGTCCACCGAAGGACCCTTGCCGCCGCCGGAACCAAGGCCCGGCAGGCCGCCCATCGGGCCCGGACCACCCGGACCGCCGAGACCCGGCATCGCGGCACCGAGGCCACCCTTGCCGAACAGCGCGCCGAGACCCTTGAGGCCGCCCATCTTCTTGATCTGCTTCATCGCGCGGCCCATCTCCTGGTGCATCTTGAGCACCTTGTTGACGGTCTGCACGTCGGTGCCCGAGCCTGCCGCCACGCGCTTCTTGCGCTTGGCGTTCATCAGTTCGGGACGCTTGCGTTCCTTCGGCGTCATCGAGCCGATGATCGCGTCCATGCGCAGCAGCACGCGATCGTCCATGCCCGACTGCTGCATCGCCGCCTTGGCCTTCTTCATGCCCGGCATCATGCCTGCAAGCGCGCCGAGGCCGCCCATGCTCTGCATCTGCTTGAGCTGCATGCGCAAATCGTCGAGGTCGAACTGCCCCTTCGCCATCTTCCTGGCGAGGGCTTCGGCCTCTTCCTCCTTGATCGTCGCCGCGGCCTTTTCGACCAGGCTGACCACGTCGCCCATGCCGAGGATGCGGCCGGCAACGCGCTTGGGATCGAAGGCCTCGATCGCGTCGAGTTTTTCACCGGTACCGGCAAATTTGATCGGCTTGCCCGTGACATAGCGCATCGAGAGCGCCGCACCGCCGCGCGCATCGCCGTCCATGCGGGTCAGCACCACGCCGGTCAGCGGCACTTCGCCGGTAAAGCTCTGCGCGACGTTGACCGCGTCCTGGCCGGTCAGGCTGTCGACCACCAGCAGCACTTCGGTGGGCGCGGAGACGGAGGCGATCGCCTTCATCTCGGCCATCAGCGCCTCGTCGACGTGGAGACGACCTGCGGTATCGAGCAGCAGCACGTCGGCGGCCTGCAGCTTGGCGCTTTCCATGGCGCGGCGGGCGATGTCAACCGGCTGCTGGCCGGCAATGATCGGCAGCGTGGCGACACTGACCTGCTCGCCCAGCACCTTGAGCTGTTCCTGCGCGGCCGGACGGTTCACGTCGAGCGAGGCCATCATGGCCTTCTTGCCGTGCTTTTCCTTGAGCAGCTTGCCGAGCTTGGCGGTCGTGGTCGTCTTACCCGAACCCTGCAGGCCGACCATCATGATGACGACCGGCGGCTTGGCCGAGAAGTTCAGTTCGCGCGATTCGGCATCGTCGCCGTCGCCGCCGAGCATTTCGACCAGCTCGTCATTGACGATCTTGACGACCTGCTGGCCGGGCGTGACCGACTTCAGGACTTCCGAGCCGATGGCCTTTTCGGTGACCGCGTCGATGAAGCGGCGCACCACCGGCAGGGCGACGTCGGCTTCGAGCAGCGCGATGCGCACTTCGCGCATGGCTTCGCGAACGTCGTTCTCCGACAGCGAGCCGCGGCCCTTGAGCTTGTCGAAGACATTGCCGAGCCGGTCGGACAGATTGTCGAACATGTCTGTTCTTCTCCTTCCGAACCCGTCGAGGCCCGAATAAACGCGAAAAACGCCGGCGGACGAGAACTCGTCGGCCAGCGTGGGGTCAGACCCCTATGGAACCCAAACGTATGCCCGGGTGTGGTGGAAGCAAGCCGCAGCCGTCGCCACGGCCTGCTACCATCGCACTCGGGTAAAAATGGTGGAGCCTAGCGGGATCGAACCGCTGACCTCCTGCATGCCATGCAGGCGCTCTCCCAGCTGAGCTAAGGCCCCGAACCATTTCAGACGACACGACTTTGAAAAGAACGTGCCACCCTTGCGGGAGGCGCCCAATATAAGCAGGCCTCCCGCATTGCAACAGCTAAATTAGCTTTCGTCGACGTCGTCGTCGTCGCCCTTGGACTTGGTCTCGACGCCGAGGTCGTCGTCACCGCCGAGGTCGACTTCATTGTCGGGCGAATCATCGTCTTCGTCGATGTCGATGTCCAGATCGTCATCGTCGTCGCCGCCCAGATCGGCGTCGGCTTCGGCGTCCTTCTTCTTCGCTTCTTCTTCGGCGAGAATCGGCTGCTTCGACTTGAGCACGGGTTCGGGGAACCACTCTTCGGCGCATTCGATGCAGTGGACGGGCTCGTCCTTCGTCAGATCGTAGAAGCGGGTGCCGCACTTCGGGCAGGTCCGCTTGGTGCCCCATTCCGGTTTGACCATGTGTAATCCTTGGCTTTGCCGCCCCCGCGCCTGTGGCGAGGGCCGTGTGAATTCGTAATTGTATTGATGGGTTCCCGCTGCGCAGGAATCAACAGCGCGCGCGCCTTGCCAGAAGCCATTGCCACTGTCAAAGACCCGCGCGCAAGTGCCCTTCCCTTACCGGAAAAACCGTTGACCGCACACCGTTTCCTGCCCCGAACCCCGTTGACCGGACGCATCCGCGTGCCCGGCGACAAGTCGATCAGCCACCGCTCGCTCATGTTCGGCGCGCTGGCGGTGGGCCGCAGCCGTATTTCCGGCCTGCTGGAGGGCGAGGACGTGCTTTCCACCGCCGCCGCCTTGCGCGCCATGGGCGCCCGCATAGAGAAGGACGGCGACACCTGGGTGGTCGACGGCGTGGGCGTGGGCACGCTGCTCCAGCCGCAAGGCGCGCTCGACATGGGCAATTCGGGCACCTCCACCCGCCTGCTCATGGGCCTCGTCGCCAGCCACGGCATCACCGCAACCTTTACCGGCGATGCCAGCCTGTCGAAGCGCCCGATGGGCCGCGTGATCGATCCGCTTTGCATCATGGGCGCGAGCTTCACCTCCTCCCCCGGCGGCACGCTGCCGCTGGTCATGGAAGGGCTGCAACCGGCCGTCCCGATGACCTATCGCCTGCCCGTCGCCAGCGCGCAGGTGAAGAGCGCGGTCCTGCTCGCCGGCCTCAATACGCCCGGCACCACCACGGTGATCGAGCCGGTGCCGACCCGCGACCATACCGAACGGATGCTGCGCGGTTTCGGCGTCGACGTGCGCGTCGAAGAGATCGAAGGCGAAAAGCACATCTCGCTGACCGGCCCCGTCGACATGACGCCCTGCGACATCACCGTCCCGGGCGATCCTTCCTCTGCCGCCTTCTTCGCGGTGGCCGCCAGCGTGGTTCCGGGCAGCGATCTGGTGATCGAGAACGTCGGCCTCAACCCGACCCGCGACGGCATCTTCCGCGTGCTGAAGCAGATGGGCGCGAATATCGACTACCTCGACGAACGCGAGGTCGGCGGCGAACCGGTCGCGGACCTGCGCGTGCGCCATGCACAGCTCACGGGCATCGAGGTCGATCCCGACATCGCGCCGAGCATGATCGACGAGTTCCCCGTCCTCTTCGTTGCCGCTGCCTTGGCGCAAGGCACTACCATCACCAGCGGCCTCGACGAATTGCGGGTCAAGGAAAGCGACCGCCTGACCGCCATGGCAACCGCGCTGTCGCTCGCCGGCGCCAGCGTCGAGGAGCGCGAGGACGGCCTGCTCATCCGCGGCACCGGCGGCAAGCCGCTGGCAGGCGGCGGCCCCGTCACCACCCATCTCGACCACCGCATCGCCATGAGCATGGCGGTTGCCGGCCTGGCTAGCGCGGCGGGTGTCGAGATCGACAGCACCGAGCCCATCGCCACCAGCTTCCCCAACTTCATGGCGCTGCTGGAAGAAGCCTCCGCGTGAGCGAGGCTTTCGACATCTACACCGCCGTCGGCTTCGTCGGCATGGCCTGCATCATCGCCGCCTATGCCTATCTGAGGTGGAAGGACGAGCCGAACCCCTTCATCCTCCACGGCACCAACCTCCTCGGCGCTGCGCTGCTCACCGTATCACTGCTGGTGCACACCAACTGGCCGAGCCTCGTGCTGGAAGGTTTCTGGGCGGCGATTGCGCTGTGGGGCTTGTGGAAGGCGCTCAAGTCGCGCAGCAGGCCCGAATGATTATCGCCGTCGACGGACCAACCGCCTCGGGCAAGGGCACGATTGCCAAGGCCCTCGCCGCGCATTTCGGCCTGCCGCATCTCGACACCGGTCTGCTCTATCGCGCAGTCGGGCGGCAGGTGTTCCTCGACGGCGGAGACCCGGACGATAGCGGCGACGCGCTTGCTGCGACCGCCTTTCCCGACAGCCTGCTGGACGACCCGCATTTGCGCGACGAGGAAACCGGCGGGCTCGCCAGCCGAGTCTCGGTCCACCCCGCGGTGCGCCAGGCGCTGTTCGAACGCCAGCGCAGTTTCGCCACGCAGAAGGGCGGCGCGGTGCTCGACGGGCGCGATATCGGGACGGTGATTGCCCCCGAGGCCGAGGCGAAGCTGTTCGTGACCGCCAGCGTAGAGGCGCGCGCCCAGCGCCGCTTCCTCGAAATGCGCGATCGCGGCGTGCCCGTCACGCTGGCCGAGATCGAGGACGACCTGCGCCGCCGCGACGAGCGCGACCGCAACCGCGCCGTTGCGCCGCTGGTCCCGGCAGCAGATGCGCTGGTCATCGACACCAGCGCGCTCGACCGGGAGGAAGCCTTTGCCGCGGCGCTCGAAGCGGTGAATGCCCTGACCGGCCAGCAGCCCTGCCCGTAAGGCACCGGCCAGCAGGCTTGCCAAGCCCGCGCAACAGGCGCAGATAGTCCGCCTTCGCAAAAAGTGGTCGCCAAAAGGTCGCGCATGGGTCGCTGCAGGACAGCGAAACACGGCCCGCGACGTGTGCGAACCGCGCTTTTTCTGTCCCTCAACGGGAGAGAAGCTATGAAGAAGATGCTTATCCTTGCAGCCCTGGTCGGCCTGACCGCATCCCCCGCACAGGCGGAACACTGGGATGTCATCGGGACCAAGCTGAAAGACACCTGCCCGATCGGCAAGTACATGGCGATCGTGAAGGACTTCAACCAGTGGGGCCGGTCCTACGGCTATACCGCCACCATCCTCACCCCGATCCAGGACCAGGACCAGACGATGTTCTGGTGGATCGGCAAGACCGAGAACGCCGCCAAGTTCGGCGCGGCATGGGATGCGTGGCGCGATGGGCTGTCGGATCCCAATTCGACGCCCGCCAAGCTGCAGGCGCGGTTCGCCGATTGCGCCACCAACCATTCGCGCAGCGGATACGACGCGTGGTGACGATCTGAGGGACTGGCGGGCGCGCGGCGGAGATTTGCCGGAGCGCCCGCTTTCCTACAGGGGCGAAGGCGTGGCAGGGCATCCTCCATGTCCCGAAAGATCGCCACGAACCCGCCGAAACACGCGCCTTTCCCGCTGCTTCGCCGGGCCTGGGCTTTTTCCGCCTGGACCGTGTTCCATGTGTTCCATCCTGTAGGGCGAAGGGGTGCATTTCCCTTGCTTTCCGCAGGGGTTTGCACTAGGCGCGCGCCCGTCCCGAACATCTCCGAGATCGAAAGGACCTTCGCGGCGGCATCCGGCCTCGCGGAGATCACGGCCCTCTTGCCCCGTACGGCCCGTGCAATCGTGCACAGGCAGACGGTGAAAGACCCCGGTAAAACCGGTGGCCGGTAGCAAAACGAACGTAGGACTACTTACATATGGCAACCTCAGCCAACCCCACCCGCGACGATTTCGCGGCAATGCTCGACGAGCAGCTCGGCGGCGCCGATGACGGCGGCTTCGAAGGCCGTGTCGTCAAGGGCACCGTTACCGCAATCGAAAACGGCTATGCCCACATCGACGTCGGCCTGAAGAGCGAAGGCCGCGTCGACCTCAAGGAATTCATGCGCGGCGAAGACGAGCACGGCCTCGAAGTCGGCTCGGAAGTCGAAGTGTTCGTCGACCGCATCGAAAACGCCGACGGCGAAGCCATGCTGTCGCGCGACCGCGCACGCCGCGAAGCTGCATGGGACAAGCTTGAAAGCGAATTCGGCGAAGGCAAGCGCGTCGACGGCCGCATCTTCGGCCGCGTCAAGGGCGGCTTCACCGTCGACCTCGATGGCGCCGTGGCCTTCCTGCCCGGTTCGCAGGTCGACATCCGCCCCGTGCGCGACGTCACCCCGCTGATGGACATGCCGCAGCCCTTCCAGATCCTGAAGATGGACCGTCGCCGCGGTAACATCGTCGTCTCGCGCCGCGCGGTCCTCGAAGAGACACGTGCAGAACAGCGCAGCGAACTGATCGACAAGCTGACCGAAGGCCAGGTGATCGACGGCGTCGTGAAGAACATCACCGACTACGGTGCCTTCGTCGACCTCGGCGGCATCGACGGCCTGCTCCATGTCACCGACATGAGCTACAAGCGCGTCAACCACCCCAGCGAAATGATCGAAATCGGCCAGACCGTGACCGTCCAGATCATCCGCATCAACGAAGACACCCAGCGCATCAGCCTCGGCATGAAGCAGCTGGAATCGGATCCGTGGGACGGCGTCGCCGCCAAGTACCCGGTCGGCATGAAGATGACGGGCACCGTCACCAACATCACCGAATACGGTGCATTCGTCGAAATCGAGCCGGGCATCGAAGGCCTGGTCCACGTTTCGGAAATGAGCTGGACCAAGAAGAACGTCCACCCGGGCAAGATCGTCTCGACCTCGCAGGAAGTCGAAGTCATGGTCCTGGAAGTCGACAGCGAAAAGCGTCGCATCAGCCTCGGCCTCAAGCAGGCCCAGCGCAATCCGTGGGAAGAGTTCGCCGAAGCCCATCCGGTCGGCACGAAGGTCGAAGGCGAAGTCAAGAACGCCACCGAATTCGGTCTCTTCATCGGTCTTCCGGGCGACGTCGACGGCATGGTCCACATGTCGGACATCGCATGGGGCATTTCGGGTGAAGACGCCCTCGCCCTGCACCGCAAGGGTGAGCAGGTCGAAGCCGTCGTTCTAGACGTCGACGTCGAGAAGGAACGCATCAGCCTCGGCATGAAGCAGCTCGAAAAGGGTGCTCCGACCGAAGCCGGCGCCGGCAGCTCGCTGCGCAAGAACCAGGTCGTCACCGTGACCGTGCTCGAAGTCCGCGATGGCGGTCTCGAAGTGCAGGTCGGCGAAGACGGCGCGACCGGCTTCATCAAGCGTTCGGACCTCGGCCGCGACCGCGACGAACAGCGTCCGGATCGCTTCCAGCCCGGCGCCAAGGTCGACGCGATGGTCACCGGCTTCGATCGTTCGAAGAAGCCGACCTTCTCGATCAAGGCTCGCCAGATCGCCGAAGAAAAGGAAGCAGTCGCACAGTTCGGTTCGTCGGACTCGGGTGCTTCGCTCGGCGACATCCTCGGCGAAGCGCTGAAGAAGAAGGAAGATTAAGCTCTTCCTCCCTTCATCAGGGTAATCAGGAAGGCCCGCTTGCTCACCCGAGCAGGCGGGCCTTTCCTATAGGGGGCAACGGGCGTAGGCTGCCGGCCATGCTACAGGTTCACCAGTTTCCCTGCCTTGCCGACAATTACGGCTTCCTCCTCCACGATCCCGAAAGCGGCGAAACCGCCGCGATCGATACGCCCGACGGCGCGGAATACCTGAGGCAGGCCGATGCGAAGGGCTGGCGCATCACGCAGGTGTGGAACACGCACTGGCATCCGGACCATGCCGGCGGGAACAAGGCCATCGTCGAGGCCACCGGCGCCAAGGTCGTCGCCCCGCAGGAAGTCGAGCGCCTGACGCCGATCGACCGCGTCGTGGGCAATGGCGACAAGGTCGAACTGGGCCGCTGGCACGCGCGCGTGATCGACGTATCGGGCCACACCAACGGCCATATCGCCTACCACATTCCCGAAGCCGACCTCGCCTTCGTCGGCGACAGCGTCTTCGCACTCGGCTGCGGGCGGATGTTCGAAGGCAAGCCCGACCAGTTCTGGCACAGCCTGGAGCGGATTAGGCAGATGCCCGAAAACACGCTGCTCTACTGCGCGCACGAATATACGGCATCGAATGCGAAGTTCGCGTTGCACGCGGATCCCGACAATACCGAGCTGCAGCTCTACGCCGCCCGGGTGGAAGAGAAGCGGGCCAAGGGTGAACCGACCGTTCCCACCGTCCTGTCGCGCGAACTGATCACCAATCCCTTCCTGCGCGCGGACAGCGCGGAACTGCGCGATCGCTGGGGCGGCAGCACGCCCGCGGAGACATTCGCGGCGCTCCGGGCAGCCAAGGACAACTTCTGACGCCATGAAGGCACTCGTCGTCCGGTCGCTGTCGTCCGACCTTTCGGGGACGCAGATCGAGGATATCGCCGACCCCGTGCGGGAAGAGGGGCAAGTCCTCGTCAGGGTGCGTGCGGCTTCGCTCAACTATCCCGACCTGCTGATGACCCGCGGAACCTACCAGTTCAAGCCGGACGTGCCCTTCGTCAGCGGCCTCGAAATGGCAGGCGAAGTGGTCGAGGCCGATGAAGGCAGCGGCTTCACGCCCGGTGACCGCGTCATGGGCGGCGCGAAAACCGGTGCCTTTGCGGATCTCGTGGCCCTTCCCGTCTCGTCGCTCAGGCCCGTCCCGGCCGGCCTAGGCTTTCCCGAGGCGGCGGCCATGGGCGCAGCCTATCACACGGCCTATGTCGCCCTGGTCGAGCTAGGCCGATTGCAGGAAGGCCAGACAGTGCTGGTTCACGGCGCGAGCGGCGGGATCGGGCTTGCGGCTTGCGATCTGGCCAAAGCACTCGGAGCCCGGGTCATTGCCGCCTCGCACCGCGAGGATAAGCAGGCCGCACTCGAGCGGATCGCCGCCCCGGACGCGGTAATCCTCAACACGGGCCGCTTCCGTGAAGAGGTAGCGGAACTTACCGGTGGCAGGCTCTGCGACGTGGTCTTCGACCCTATCGGCGGGGACGTTTTCGACGAGAGCACCCGCTGCGTCGCCTTTGGCGGGAAGCTACTGGTCGTCGGCTTCGTGGCCGGTCGCATTCCCGAAATCGCGGTCAATATCCCGCTGATCAAGGGGTTCTCGGTGGTCGGCGTACGGGCCGGAGAATATGCGCGTCACTTCCCCGACCGCGCCACGCGGATCGCCGCCGAACTGGAGCGCTTGGCAAGCGAAGGCCGGATCAGCCCCCATATCGACCGTACCCTGCCCCTCGCCCGATGGCGCGAAGCCTTCGAAGCGATGGAGGCAGGAGAGATCGTCGGGAAGATCGTGCTGGAACCCTAGCCCAGCAGGACGAAGCCCACGAATGCGGCACTCCCCACGATGCTCCAGGTGATCGTAAGCTTGCGCAGCGCCTTGACCTGCAGGCCCATGATCACGCCGCTGAGCACCAGCAGGAAGAGGACGATTGCCAGGACCGTCGCGTAAATCTTGAAAGCCGTGCTACCCTTCGCCTTGTGCAACTGTACCAGCCAGCGGTGAAGCGAAGCTTCCTTCACCTCGACTTCGGCGACCAGCGGATCATCGTTCGCGACCACTTTCGCCTCGCTGCGCGCGCCCGACCAGGACAGCGAAATCTCGCCATCCTCGTTGCTGACCTTGGTCTTCCCACTCGGCGCTGAAAGGCCCTGCTGCGCAAGGCCTGCAAGCGCGATCTGCTTCAGCTGTGCCTCGTCTTCCGCTAGCGGCTGCTCGAGCGGCACAAGGACCGTCTCTTCCCGCCATTCACCGGTGTTGCCCCACGTGTAAAGCGCCCCCGTAACGAGGAACATCAGTATGGCAGGGAACATGATGGCAGCCGCGATGAGATGCAGCTTGGTGAGGAAGACACGATTCACGAAACGATCCTTTTTTGCTAACGCTTCGCAATAGCGTGGCAATCCCGGATTGAAAGAAAAAAAGCGCGCGAAACCCGATGGCCTCGCGCGCTTTTTCGTGCTTTGAAAGGTCGGACCGTCAGATGCCGGCGATGACCTTGTCTGCCAGCGCCTTGTCGGCATCGGCGTCGTGCTTGTCGGCGATCAGCGCGCGGCTCGCAGCAGTTGCGGCGAGCGCGGCACGGTTGCGGACGTCCTCGACCGCTTCACGCTCTGCGGCAGCGATCTTGTCTTCCGCCATGCGCTTGCGACGCTCGACCATGGCCTGGCTGTCGGCTTCCGCCTTTTCGAGGATCGCGTCGGCTTCATGCTGCGCATTGGCGAGCATGGCTTCGGCATCCTTTTCGGCACCGGCGATCTTGTCGGCATATTCCTGGCGAAGCGCTTCGGCTTCGGCGCGGAGCTGCTTGGCTTCTTCCAGCTGGTCCTTGATCGCGGCGATCTTGCTGTCGAGGCCGCCGGCGATGGTCTTGTGGACCTTGGCACCGAAGAAGGCGATGAGCAGGAGGATGAGCATCGCGATCGAGACGATCTGGAACGGTGCCAGACCGAACAGTTCGGGCTCTGCATGCGTACCTGCACCGCCGTGACCGACCTCGGTGTTCACTTCGGCAGCTTCCGTCGCGAAGACTTCAGGAGTGGTATTAGCCATTGGCCATTGCCTCCTTCACTGCCTTGGCGGCGGCAGGCTTGGTCACCTTCACACCGGCGAGACGCTGGGCGATGTCCTGGGCCGCTTCGACTGCAACGCTTTCGACTTCGGCGAGCGCCGCAGTACGGGCTTCACCGATGCGGGCTTCCGCGTCGGCAAGCTTCTTGTCGATGCGGGTCTGCGCAGCCTTGAGCTTCTTTTCGGACTTGGCAGCAGCCTCGTCCTTGGCCTTGGCCACGATCGCCTGTGCAGCGGCGCGGTTTTCATTCTCACGCACCCGCCAGGCATCTTCCTGTTCGTCGGCCGCGTCACGCGCAGCCTTGGCTGCGGCGAGGTCAGCGGCGATCTGACCGTCGCGCTGGGCAACGGTTTCCATCACCTTGGGCACCATGCCCTTGCCGATGACGAAGAAAGTGATGCCGAAGAAGACCAGCAGCCAGAAGACCTGACTGGACCACGTATCGGCAAGCTGTGCTATCTGGGGCATTGCAGCTCTCGAAAAGCGGGTGCGAAAAATTCATGGCACCGGCCGGGCGTATCCCGACCGGTGCGATCTCGAAAGTCGTCGATTAGGCGACGAAGATCAGGATCATGGCAACGACGAACGCCAGCAGGCCGAGAAGTTCGGCAGCGGCGAAGCCGATGAACAGGCGGCCCTGCTGGCCGTCGGCAGCACCCGGGTTACGCAGAGCGCTTTCGAGGAACGAACCGAAGACGTTACCCACACCGATGGCGGCCATGCCGGCACCGATTGCAGCGAGACCGGCGCCAACCAGCTTTGCAGCTTCCATTTCCATGACAAACTCCTTTGGGAAAAACTTTGAATTGAAGACTTAGTGAAGGTTCTCGGCGTCGTTGATGTACAGCGACGTCAGAAGAGCGAAAACATAGGCCTGGATGCCTGCGACCAGCAGTTCGAGCGCGCAGATACCGACCATGAGAAGGAAGCTCGGCAGACCCACGATGCCGCCCCACAGGACGCCGGCATTGGTACCGTCGATCACGAAGCTGGACAGCACTTCGAGCAGCACGTGTCCGGCCATCATGGCGACGAAGAGTCGCAGGCCGAGGCTGAACGGGCGCACCATGAACGAGATGAACTCGATCGGCGCGATCACCGGTATCATCGGCAGCGGCGTGCCATGCGGCACGAAGAGCGAGAAGAAGTGCAGCCCGTGCTTCCAGAAACCAACGATCAAGACGATCGCGAAACTGATGATCGCGAGGACGCCGGTCACGGTGAAGTGGCTGGTGAAGGTGAACGGGTGGACGCCGACGATGCCCAGCGGCAGGAGGCCGAGCAGGTTGGCGAACAGGATGAACATGAACAGGCTGAAGACATAGGGCACATACTTGCGCCCGGCCTTGCCGATGTTCGCTTCGAGCATGTTGTCGATGAAACCGGTGAAGGTTTCCACCATCATCTGCCAGCGGCCGGGCACAAGCTGGCGCTGCATGCCGCCGAGCACGAACACGAAGAGCACGACCGTGGTGATAAGCATCCACAGCGCGCTGTTGGTGAAGGCGATATTATAGCCCGCGAGTTCCCAACCTTCCGAGCCGCCCAGCGGCTGGATGGTGAACTGGTACATCGGATCGACTTTGGCCTGTTCGGCTGCCACGTCTGTTACGTCCCTAAATCCTGTAACGAGCGCCCCGGAATCCCCATTGCGGGATCATTCTTCGGGGCGCTGGTTTGCCGCGCGGATGATGTTCCTGAAGGCAACGACTATCCCGAGGAACAGTCCCACCAACAGACCCCACGGGTTCGTGCCGGTAAAGTAGCCAATGGCATAACCGATCACCGAACCGCCAAGGAGCCCTCCGAGCAGATCCGCCAGAACCCGGTTGCCGCTGCGATAGTTCGCATCGGAACCGGAAACCTGCGGGCGGTTACGCTCCTCTTCGCGCTGCTGGGCGGCTGCGAGCCGCTTTTCCAGCGCGTCGATCCGCGCATCCTCCTCGATGGGTTCCCGTGCGGGTTTGTCATCGCTCATGCCTTGCTCCTTTAAAGGGGGTTGCGCGGCACGCGCAGGGACTTGCCCGCCAAGGGCGCGGCCCCCTTAGAAGGGGGGCCTTTGCGAGTCAACATGGAGGGAAGGCGAATTGCGCCTTTAAACGCAACACCCGTCGCATATTGGTCACCGGAGCAAAGATGCGCGGGGACCGATAGCCTCAGGGGCAGCGCGAATCACGCAAGGGGGCTGCGCTGGAACGGGTCTGCCAGCTACCGTCCGGCGCCTGGTATTTTTCGCCCGGCGAAGTCGCCAGAATCGCCTGGCAACCTGCGGTGAGCGCGTATTCCTCGAGCGTGGCATTGTTGGCCTGTGCCCGTTCCGCATAGACGGCGCGGCGCTTGATGTTGATGTCGTTGACGATCCGGCGAAGCTCCGGCGTCTCGGCGCCGACGATGCCGAGGTAACCGTCCATCTTCTCGCCCACTTCGCCCGACGCGCGGGCCGCGGCATAGGCCGGGTCGCGCTGCGCAAAGGCAGGGGTCGCGATGCCGCCCAGTGCGGTCGCAGCCACGGCTGCCGCCAGCATCATCTTGGTCATGGTCCTGGTCATAAAATCACCCATCAGAAGATATCCGCGTTTTCCTCGATCGTGTTGCCCGCGTCTTCCGCGAGCCGGTAGATCACTTCCTGCCGGATATTGACGTTGAGTTCGATCACGATCGGCTCGGTCGGTGCTTCCAGCGTGATGCACCCTGCGAGCGCGAACGGGACGAGCCCGACGGCCAAAATCCGCAAACCCGGCCTCCTGCTTGAAACATCCATGGCGGCGCTTCTTGCAAGGGGCGCAGGGTCAGTCAATTCAACGGTTCTCATAGCCCCTACTCGCTTTCCTGGTCCTGAATGGTGGGTTCATCCGGAATGACATCTTCCGGGTCAATCTCGGGCTTCACTTCCTCGCCGGTGACAGAGCGGCGGAGGAAACGGGTGCCGTCGTCGCTCAGCAGGCCCAGTTCGCGCGGATCGCGCACGGCAGCCGGGTCATAAAGCGCCTTGAGCGAAGTCAGCAGCTGGTAGAATTGCGCCCTGATGTTGATGCGGAACTGGATGGGCAGTTTGGCAAGCTGGCGGGTCACGAAGTTCTTCTTCGCCCCCTCGCCCTGGCTGACGCCGTCGAAGCGCACGCGGGTGACGATTTCGCCTGCCAGCGGTCCTTCCATGACCACGCGCATCTGGGTGAAGTTCATGCTGCGCAAGGCGTCGAAGGCATAATTGGCGACCGGCGAGAGGTCTTCATAGGTCAGCTCGCCGACATAGGAGATATTGCCGCCCGGGGGCCGCGAGAGAAGGATGCCTTCGTCGATCCGGCCATTGCCGTTTTCACCGAAGACAATTGGCACGGTTCCGTCGAAGATCCCCGTCGCGGAGATATTCTCGAATTCCATCTGGGCGACGAATTGCGCGGCATCCAGGCCGACAATCTCGAAGATGTATCGCCGCTCTTCCTCGACACCGAACCTGAAATCGACCTCGCGCAGGATGAGGCGGCCGCCCATGAAAGGCCAGCTTCCGCCGGCAACCGCAAGCACCTCGCCGCCGCGCAGTTCGAACTCGATCTCACCATCCAGCACCTCGACGCCCGGATTGATCGATGCGACGCGCAATTTCTGGCCGGGTGCGGTCGTCAGGCCCAGCAGGTCGGTGAACTCGATGGTCCCGCTGGCGCCCTCGACGGGCCCGAATGCGGCTGCGAAATCGAAGTCATCGGTGGAGAAGGTGCCGGTGCTGGTGACTTCGCCATCGCTGTCCCAGTCGATCCGGCCGCGACCGGTGACGGTCCCTTCCGCGTTGGCGACGACGCCCAGCGCAAGGCAACTGAGGCCACTCGGCTCCCGCGGGCCCGGCTCGCCGCCATCGAAGCAGATGTTGCTGGATGGTGACGGCTGGAAGTTCTCGTCGAACACGATACCGGGCACGTCGAGGTCGGCATACCCTGCCCCCGTTCCCAGATTTTGTCGGATATCGGCGATAGTGATCAGGCGCCCCTCGTATGGATCGCGCAGTTCGGCGCGCGCGTCGATAATGCTGTCGCGCAGCGTCAGCGTGCCGCCGTTGGCGACCAGCGGCTGGAAGCGGTCGGGAGTTTCGCGATCGGCTACGCGGAGCGATGCATTGCCGATGGTGAACACGCCGCCAGTGTAATCCCAGTTTCCGGTCGCATTGCCAATATCAAGCGGAACCGATGCGAGCCTGATGTCCGCATTGGAGAATGTCCCCGCGATATTCTCGCCTACCTGTGCTTGAAGATCGCTGATGACGAAACGGCTGGCGCTTTCCGCCGGACCCAGCGCAATTGCAAGATTACGGGCGCTGATCGTACCGGGCCAGGCAAAGCCCACCGGGCCGCTGGCGATACGGATGGGCGTGTCGGCAAGCGAACCCTTTAGGTCGAGAGAAGGAGCACCGGCTGCGAACTGGATACCGGCAGCCCCGCTGCGCAGCATCGGGCGACCCGGTGGCGGACAAAGCGTCAGGCCGGGCCCAGCGATATTGAGATCTGCAAAGGCGATGCGGCGAAACGCGATCCGCGTGCAATCCCGCCAGAGTGCAAGCGCCCCGTCAGCGCCATAGCGCCCGCTGACCGGAACCGAGAGGCCATCGACTGCGCCGCCGGGCACCGGGCCGGTCGCCTCTACCTGGCCGGAAAAGCCGAACGCCCCGCCTTCGCCTTGCACGATGCTCATGCGGGGGATGGCCAGCGTAGATCCGCCAGCTTCGTAGGGCGCCATGGACAGGCGGAAGACCGGACCGGCCCCGCCGTTGTTTTCCATCCGGCCCGAAATGCTCGGCAGGCCGGGGCCACCGATCGCGACATTGCCGGAGAAGCGGGCAGCCTCTCCTGTACTGGCACCCACCTGAACCCGCGACAGGGAGAGAATGCGCCCGCCCCTGCCTCCGGCCAGTTCGGCCTGCGGGATCAGCAGCGAATATCCCTTCGCATCTTGCCTGAAACGGATGCGGGCCTCCAGCGAACTGCCACGGGTTTGCGCCTGCAGCGATGCAGCGATCTTGCGGACAATCGGTTCGACAAGCGTGCCCTCGCCCGCTTGGGACAGGCTTTCGATGCCGTCGACCAGACGGCTGCCGAGCCGCAGACCGTTACCTTCGAGATTGCCATCTACCTCCAACCGTTCGAAGCCGCCGCGACCGCGCGCCACGCCTTCGGCTGTCATGACGGCGGCGATAGCCTGCGGCGTCTCGAAACCGCGCGCGGCAAGCGAGAAACGGGCGGTGGCATCATCGCCCCGTATCTGTGCACGGATCGTCCCCGCAAGCGACTGGGCCGCACCGCCGGGAATGGCGAGCGCATCCGTGTCGATCCGCGCCTCGATCGAGGGATCGGACAATTGAGGTGTCATGGCTGCATCGAGTTCGGCAACCAGTCCGGTCACCCGGACGCCGTTGCCCTCGCAGGTAAGGTCTTGCTGCCTCAGCGGACCTGAGAACTCCGGCGTGCCTCCATCGGTCGACACCTTGCCGTAAAGCGTCGTCTGCCGCGCTTCGCACCCGCCAATCGCAAGATCGGGAGCAACTGCCGCGAAAATGCCCGTGAATCCGTTGTCGAGCGGTCCCTTCCCCTCGAGTTTGAAGCCTACCGGGCCATAGTCCGTTTCGAGCAAGCCGCGACCGTCACTTATCGCGACGTTGAACGCGGGAAGTCCGGGCTCCTCCTCGCTTTCGGCAAACACCAACGGATCGAGCGACCCGAAACTCAGCCGCCCATCGAGGTAGGTCGCGTAAAGACGCGGCTCCACCAGCGTGATGCTGCCGATTTGCGGCAAGCCCAACCGATACTTGAGCTTCACCACAGCCTGTTTCGCGGTGAGGTCGGGCGCTGCCGGGTCGCCGATTACGAGATCGGAGATGACCTGCGTTTGCCCGCCGATGCGTTCGATTTCGTACGTACCCTCGATGCCATAGGCGTCGAACTGGTCGCGGATGAAATCATGCGCGATGCTTTCGCGATTGGCCCAGGCCATGAGGAAAACCGCCAATAGGGTGATCAGCGAGAGACCGGGCACGGCATAGCGCTTCTTGCGCCAGCGCGGCCGATAGCTCGTCATGCCTGCGGTTTCCCCCTCATCCATTATGCGCACACTTGCGCCCATCGCCGCGCGAAGGCAATGCAAGCCTTTGAAAGGTCGCTAAATAGGGTCGCGATTTGTCTGACGGGGGCAGCATATCAAAGGAGCATTCCGGTGCCGGGCACCGTGAACGGCTTCGCCAGCGACTGCTCAAGGGCGGGCCGCACGCTTTGGCCGATTACGAATTGCTCGAGTACCTCCTTTTCGCGGCGTTCCGTCAGGGAGACACCAAGCCCTTGGCAAAGACGCTGATTGCGCGCTTCGGTTCCTTTGCCGGCGTGCTGAACGCCGATCCGCAAGCACTGGCGCAGGTCAAGGGCATGGGCGAAGCCAGCGCCGCCTCGCTTTTCGCAGTTGCCATGGCAGCACGACGCATGGCCCGAGGCGCGATAGAGCAGCAGCCGGTGCTGGGAAGCTGGCAGGCCCTGCTTGACTATCTTGCGATCGACATGGGCCATCTCAAGCACGAGCGCGTGCGGGTTCTCTATCTCGACACGCGCAACCGGCTTATCCTCGATCACCTTGCGGCCGAAGGGTCGGTCGACGAGGCTGCCATCCATCCGCGCGAAGTGATCCGAAAGGCCTTCGACATCGGGGCAACTGCGCTGATCCTGGTGCACAACCACCCGAGCGGGGATCCCGAACCCAGCCGCGCGGACATCCAGATTACCAGCCGGATCGCGGAGGCCGGGCGGCTGCTCAACATTACCGTCCACGACCACGTCATCGTGGGGCGCGGCAGCCACGTATCGCTGCGCGCCAAGGGCCTGATCTAGGACAAGGTCGCCTTACTTGCGGGGCGCGACGCCGTGCGCTGCGTAACGGGCCGCCAGTTCCGGTGCCATCCGCAGCGCCCGCTCCACATCGACCCGGCCACCCTTGTCGCCCTTTTCCAGACGCACGATACCGCGAAGGTAAAGCGAGGCCGACAAATTGGGCGCCAGTTCCAGCGCACTGTCGAGATCCTTCAGCGCAGCGTCGAAATTGCCCAGGCGGTAGCTGACCATCGCCCGGCTATCGAGCATGGGTGCACTGTTGGATGCGCGCTCGATCGCCTTGGTACAGGTTGGCATTGCGCCTTCCGCCTCGATATCGAACAGGCCGCGGAACCAGCAGTCGGCGTTAAGCACAGATGCATTCGTCGGCTTGGCGGCAACCTGCCGCGACAGCACTTCGAGCGCATCCTGCGTGCGGCCAGCAAGGCCTGCCACAGTGGCATAAGTGCTGGCGAAGGATCCTTCCTCGTCATCGCCGACCGGCAACGAATCGAGCAGTTCGAGCGCCTCGTCCCGCTTGCCTGCATAGGCCAGCATTTCAGCAAGGCTGAACGCATAGGCGGAAGCCGGATCGAGATCGTAGGCCATCCGCGCGTCGGCAATGCCCGCCTCTCTATTGCCCAACGCTTCGTGCACGGCACCGCGCCAGCTGTAGAGATTGGCGCTCGGCTGGTTCTCGATCAGCGTGTCGAGATCTTCGAGCACACCCTTCCAGTCGAAAATCTGCGCGCGGAAACTGGCGCGCTGGCTTAGCGGACCCCAATCATCGCTGGATGCGAAGGCGACGGCCTTGTCATATGCCTCGACCAGCGGTGCGGTGCGGCGGGCCAGTTCCTTGGCATCGACTTCCCAGCGCCAGGCGAAGCCTTCCGGCGCGAGCAGTTCGGACTTGATCGAGTTGATCTCGCGCACCTTGCGCTTGTGGGTCGGCAGCTCGGCCGCGGGCACCTCGCCAAGATCCTGCCAGACATCGACATTATAGGTCACCTTGTTGCCCACGTGGCTGGTGACCCCTTTGAGGGTGGTGTTCGCAAACCCAGTGTCGATCGACTCCGGACCGGTATTTTCGAACCCGTCCAGCCCCTCGGGAAGGATGATGGTTGCCGCGATACGGTTGTATTGCGGCCCCGGGGTAAACACGGGAATGTCACGCCATTCCGAACGCGCGCGATCGGGGTTGAAATTATACTGCTCCGACTGATCGGCAGAGAGGCGCAGGCGTCCGTCGCTCCAGGTGAAGTCGCCCGGCATCACGCCCTTGACCTCCAGCACGCCGGCAGCTGCCTCGTCATCATATTCGAGCGTAACCGAAGTCACCGCGCCGCCCGGTCCGGTCGAGAATCCTTGCGCAAACTGTTTCAGCTTGTCCTCGTCCGCCTCGTCGGCAGCCGCGCGGAAGCCTGCGCCGCGCGCCCCGTAGATCGACATCTTGAGCGTGAACAGCGCCGGGAAGTCGACACCGGCGGAATAGTCGCTGGTCAGGTCCATGACCATGTCGGGCCACGGCTGGCGGCGTTGCGTCATGGGGACTAGGCCGGAACCTCCTTCGCTAAGCGGAAGGGCGTAGTAGAACGCCGGGACTTCCCCGATATTGGTCATCCGCGTTGCGGTGCTCGTCCCGTCGAGCCAGTAGTCGGTGCCGCCAACATTGGCGTGTACGATCATGTGATCGAAATTGCCAGGGATCGGCAGGAGTTCGGGCAAGGCGTCCCCGCCCATCGTGGTGACGAGAACCGGCCGCGCGTCGATGCCCATGCGGGACAGCAACGAATAAAGCAGGACCGACTTGGCCTTGCAGTCGCCGTAGCGCTTCTCCCACGTTGCTGCTGCCGATTGCGGCATGTAGTTCCCGCCATCGAGCCCATTGAGGAGGTAGCTGACCTCGTCCTGGACAAGTCGTAGGGCCATGGCGGTCCGCTCCAGAGGATCGGCAGTCTTGGCCATGATCTCGCGCGCCTTGGCGGCAACCGCGCTGTCGTCGGCGACCTTGGCGGCTTTCTCGTAATGGGGCGCGAAAGAGCGGGACAGTTCCTGCCAGTCGGCAAAGGTACCGACGCGCAGGATCGGATCGCGGTTGAAACGCGATGGCGCGTCGCCGGGCATTTCCGGCGGTTCGTCGATCGGCAGTGTGACGGTCAGCGTGCGATAGCCGTTGCGAGTGACGGGCTGCGGGAGGCGGGCGAAATCTTCCGCGCCGAAATAGACATCGGCACCTTCGGGCCAGCTCACGATCGCGCGCGAGAAGCCGACCTGCCAAGGCGCGGGCACAAGGTACTGCGACGATTGCATTTCCTTGCCCAGCGCCTGGTCGGCAATGGTCACGGTATGGCTCACCCGCAGGATATCGCCGACCTGCAGGCCGGGAACAGCCAGCGTCGCGGTCAGCTGACCATCGAGCAAGCGCTGCTCCAGCCCCTGTTCGCGGCGAAGCACATCGAACTGGGCACCCGACGCAATGACATCGATGATCTCCGCGCCACGGATGATCTGGACCTGGTGGACAGTGAGGTCGCCCTTGTCCGGCAGCCATGCGAGCGTGACCGTCCCGTGCTCCATCAGCAGGTCCGGATTGTCGATCCTGATGGCCGTGTCGGCGTATTCGCTCACCACGCCGTTTTCGAGGCGATGCTGCCAGTCGTAGATCAGCGCCGAAGGATCGCTTTCGACGTTCACCCGCGACAGCGCCACCTTGTCGACCCATTCCGGCGTGTCCCCGTAAATCACCTTGTCACCCGCATGAGCGGGAGCGGCCAGCGCCAACCAGATTGCTGCGCCTGTGGCGAGGGAAATTTTTGCGGCCGAATGGATCGATTGGTCGTTCATGAAGAACAACTTACCGCAATCGCAGCCGCTTGCAATCGAACAAGCGCCGCTGTCCGATAATGGCGAAATCGTCCAATAACGTATGCGTAACAGGCCGTGCGCCCTTGCCAGTTCGGGCTGCCTTGCCTAGCGCGCTGCGCAAACGCCAGCCCTGCCTTTTTTCTTCACGGAGTCGACCGATGGTCCCCCGCTATGCCCGCCCTGCCATGACCGCTCTCTGGGAGCCGGAAGCGAAATACCGCATCTGGTTCGAGATCGAGGCGCACGCGACCGAGAAGCTGGGCGAACTCGGCGTTGTTCCGAAAAGCGCGGCCAAGGCCCTGTGGGACTGGTGGGCAACCGACCCCAAGATCGACGTGGAAGCCATCGACGCGATCGAGGCTGTCACCAAACACGACGTGATCGCCTTCCTCACCTGGGTGGCCGAAAACGTCGGCGACGAGGCGCGTTTCATGCACCAGGGCATGACCAGCAGCGATGTGCTCGACACCACGCTTGCGGTGCAACTGGCCCGTGCAACGGACATCCTGCTCGAAGACATGGACGCCCTGCTCGAAGCGATCGAGCGCAGGGCGAAAGAGCATAAGTACACGCCCACCATCGGCCGCAGCCACGGCATCCACGCAGAGCCGGTGACCTTCGGGCTCAAGCTTGCCCAGGCCTATGCCGAATTCGACCGCTGCAAGACCCGCCTCCTCGCCGCGCGCGAGGAAATCGCGACCTGCGCGATTTCGGGCGCGGTCGGTACGTTCGCCAACATCGATCCGTCGGTCGAGGAATATGTCGCCGAGAAGATGGGCCTCAAGGCGGAACCCGTCTCCACGCAGGTCATCCCGCGCGACCGCCACGCCATGTATTTCTCTACGCTCGCCGTTATTGCCGGCTCGATCGAGCGCCTTGCCGTGGAAATCCGCCACCTCCAGCGCACCGAGGTGCTGGAAGCCGAGGAATATTTCTCGCCCGGCCAGAAGGGTTCGTCGGCCATGCCGCACAAGCGCAACCCGATCCTGACCGAGAACCTGACCGGCCAGGCCCGCATGATCCGCGCCTATGCCCTGCCCGCGCTGGAGAACGTAGCGCTGTGGCACGAGCGCGATATCTCGCACTCATCGGTCGAACGCTTCATCGGTCCCGACGCGACGATCACGCTCGACTTCGCGCTTGCCCGCCTGACCGGCGTGGTCGACAAGCTGCTCGTTTATCCCGAGCGCATGCAGGCGAACATGGACCGCATGGGCGGCCTGATCCATTCGCAGCGCGTTCTTCTTGCCCTCACCCAGAACGGCGTGAGCCGCGAGGACGCCTACCGCCTTGTCCAGCGCAACGCGATGAAGGTCTGGGAATCGGACGGCAAGGTGATGCTGCTCGACCTGCTGAAGCAGGACGAGGAAGTGACCGCCGCGCTGACCGTCGAACAGCTCGAGGAACGGTTCGACCTCGATTATCACTTCAAGCACGTCGACACGATTTTCGACCGCGTCTTCGGCTGACCTTGCCGCGCGGTTGATGCGCGCCTAGCATCGCGGCCAAACAGCTGAGGGGTAACGCAGAATGCAGATTGTCCGGACAATCCTTTGGGTATTGCTGCTGGTGGCAGTGCTCGCCTTCTCCTTCGGCAACTGGGACAAGCAGATCGACGTACGCATCTGGCCCGGCATCGTCTGGGATACGCGCGTCCCTGCGCTCGTGATCGTCTCGTTCATGATCGGGCTCATCCCGATGTGGCTCTATCACCGCGGCGTCCGCTGGCGGCAGGCCCGCCGCATCTCGGCGCTGGAGCAGGCAACGGCCAAAATGGCGAGCCCGCGGGTGGACGATACGCCCGTCACTGCCCCGGCTCCCGCTGAAGCCATTGCCTCGCCCGCTGCGGAACCGGCCAATCCGGTCGAGCCCGAACCCAACCAGCGGGCATGAGCAATCCGATCTATCTTGCGCTGGACGTCCCGCGCCTGAGGGACGGCGTCGCCCTGGCCGAAAAGGTCAAGGCGCACGTGGGCGGTATCAAGCTGGGCCTCGAATTCTTCTGCGCGCACGGGGCACACGGAGTGCACATGATCGGCCAGCTCGGCCTGCCTGTCTTCCTCGACCTCAAGCTTTACGACATCCCCAACACCGTGGCCGGCGCGATGCACGCGATCCATTCGCTGGAGCCGGCGATCATCACCATCCACGCCAGCGGCGGGCGGGCGATGATGGAAGACGCGAAGGCTGCGGCCGGTGAGCATACCAAGGTCGTCGGTGTCACCATGCTGACCAGCATGGACGACCGCGATCTTCAACGCACGGGCGTGCAGGGAAGCGCGCACGACCATGTCATGCGCCTTGCCGAACTGGCGCACGAAAGCGGGCTCGACGGCATCGTGTGCTCCGGCCACGAGGTGAAGGCAGTCCATAGCCAGTGGAAGGACGGCTATTTCGTCGTTCCCGGCCTGCGCCCGGCAGGCAGCGCCGTTGGCGACCAGAAGCGTGTAGTCACGCCGCGTCAGGCACGCGACGACGGTGCGAGCGTGCTGGTCATCGGTCGTCCCATAAGCCGCGCCGACGATCCGGCCGAAGCCGCGCGCGCGATCGAGGCGACACTTTGAATCGATTCGAAGAGGCGTCGCCGAAAGACGCCGAAGATATCCGGCAGCTGGTCGAAAGCGCCTATCGCGGCGATTCCGCGCGCCAGGGCTGGACCCACGAGGCCGACCTCCTTGATGGCGAGCGCACCTCGATGGGCGAGATCGTGCGTATGATCGAAGCGCCCGACATCGCCCTGTGTGTTGCCCGAAACGAAGTGGACAGGATTGTCGGCTGCGTTGCCGTGACCGCCGTCAGCGACGCTCTCGGTTACCTCGGCATGCTGACCGTTTCCCCTACCCTGCAATCGGCAGGTCTCGGAACCAAGCTCCTGCGCGGGGCCGAGGAGAAAGCGCGTTCAATGGGTCTGAAGGTCATGGAAATGACCGTCATTTCCCAAAGGGAATCGCTCATCGCATGGTACGAACGCAGCGGCTATCGTCCGACGGGCGAAAGGCGGCCCTTCCCCATCCTGCGCGATCCGCCGCTCGAATTCGTGGTGCTGGCAAAGCCGCTGTCGGCTGACTAGGTAGAGGCAATGGGTGCCCCCCTGATCAAGATCTGCGGCATAGCAACTGCCGAAGCGCTGGACGCAGCAATCGCCTCGCAGGCCGATTTCGCCGGACTGGTGTTCTTCCCGCCCTCCCCCCGCAATGTTGACAGCCACGCTGCGGCTGCACTTGCAGCAAGGGGCGGCAGCCGCATTGGCCGGGTCGGACTGTTCGTCGATGCGGGCGATGAGGCAATCGCGGAAGGCATTGCCGCCGGGCGGCTCGACGCGGTGCAACTCCACGGAGAAGAGACACCCGCGCGCGTCGCACAGGTCAAGGCGCGGTTCGGCTTGCCGGTCTGGAAGGCGATCCCGGTATCAACTGCCGCCGATGTAGCCCGGGCCGAAGACTATCGCGGTGTGGCAGACCTGCTGTTGTTCGATGCGAAAACGCCGAAGGATGCCGCGCTTCCCGGCGGAATGGGATTACGCTTCGACTGGTCGCTACTTTCAGCCCAGAAGGGCCGGTCCGGCTGGGGCCTTGCCGGCGGCTTGTCTCCTGCCAACGTCCCCGATGCCGTCCATCTTACGGCAGCCCCGTTGGTCGATACGTCTTCCGGCGTCGAAACGGCTCCCGGCAACAAGGACCCGGACCTCATCCGTGCCTTCTGCGAAGCTGCCCGAGGCGCTTGACGCAGGCGCCAATCCTGCTATGCGCGCGCCTTCGCTAATTGGCCCCGCACCCCGGTGAAGCGGTGGCCGCGTAGAAATCCCTTGGATTCCTGCGGTGCGATGCCGGGTTGGATGGCTGCCAATGGGGCAGCTCAGCAAATTGAAGGATACGACTCATGTCGAAGCGCAAGAGCGCCAAGTACAAACTCGACCGCCGGATGGGTGAAAACATCTGGGGTCGTCCGAATTCCCCGGTCAACAAGCGTTCGTATGGCCCCGGCCAGCACGGTCAGCGCCGCAAGGGCAAGATGTCCGACTTCGGCCTGCAGCTGCGCGCCAAGCAGAAGCTCAAGGGCTACTACGGCGACGTGACCGAAAAGCAGTTCAAGCGCACCTACCAGGAAGCGTCGCGCATGAAGGGCGACACCGGCCAGAACCTGATCGGCCTGCTCGAGCAGCGTCTCGACATGGTCGTCTATCGCGCCAAGTTCGCTCCGACCATCTTCGCCGCCCGCCAGATCGTGAGCCACGGCCACATCTACCTCAACGGCGTGAAGACCAACATCGCCTCGGCCCGCGTGAAGGTCGGCGACGTCGTCAGCCTCGGCAGCAAGGCCAAGGAAATGGCGCTGGTCATCGAAGCGCAGAGCCTGCCCGAGCGTGAAATCCCGGACTATGTTGCTCCGGACGGCAACGACAAGATCACGTTCACCCGCGTGCCGAAGCTCGACGAAGTGCCCTACCCGGTCACTATGGAACCGAACCTGGTCGTCGAATTCTATTCGCGCTGATCGGTCCGGCAACGGAACATGAAAGGGCGGTCCTACGGGGCCGCCCTTTTCATTTGTATACTATATTTCAATAGCTTGCGGGAACTTGCAGCACCCATTGCGTTATTGCGGTGCAATGACAGTCTACCGCTTTCTCACCCGCACACGCATCGGCAAATGGTACGCCTCGCTCGCCGATGCGCAGCGGCAGGCAAATGCCATCGGCGCTGGCTTCACCGAACCGAACGGGGACTTCGTCGCCTATCGCGGAACTATCCTCGAAATGCGCGAAAAGCCGCCTCAGCGCGAATGGGCGCGGCGCAAGGACCAGTAGACCATTGCTGCAATCATGACGGTAATCACTCCACCCCAGAACCAGTAAGGCAGGAACAGTGCCTGCGCGATGTGGCCGGTGTCGGAGACCTGCGGCCGGCCGTCCAGCATGCCGCCCGCACTGAAGAGATAGTCGAAGTCGCGATAGATGCTGATGCAGCCCTGAACGCCCAGGAACTGCACCGCGAACTTGCGATGGTTCTGCGCGCCGCGAAAGGCCAGCCACAGACATGCAGCGCCAATTGCGGGCAGCACGACCCAGCCCGTAAGCGAGCGCACCCAGATCAGCGTCGATGCCAGAAGTACGATGCCGAGCACGGCGAGCGCTGCGGTCGTTGCGCACCGCGTTTGCGACGACAGGATAAGCGCGCACCCGGCGGCCGTCGGCCCCAGCAAACCTGCTGCGGCTATGGCTGCGCTGGAGATACGCGATGGCTCGACCTCGCCCACGTGGAGGGCGTAGCCCGAACCATTGGCGAAGATGACCAGCCGCTCGAAATCATTGCCGAATGCCATGGCTGCCAGCCCGTGTCCCATCTCGTGGAACCAGGTCGACAGGATCGTGAAGGGATAGAGCAGGTAGCCTCCATAGGGCGAATGCCACAGCAATATGGTCGCAAAGGCGAGGACCACCAGCATGGTGATCTCTTCGCGCGGGCTGCGGCCGGAAAAGTTTCCGTTTGCGGACCCGTTCGTGGCGCGCCAGCGCTCCATCCTGCTCCTATTTCTCCAGTGACTGCGCCAGGAATGCATCGATCTCCGTCAGCATCTGGGTGCGAACCCTGCTGTCATCAAGACCGTGCTGCATGCCTTCATACTCGGTGTAGGAGACGGGCTTTCCCGCATCCTTCAGGCGATCGGCCATGGCACGCGAATGGCGCACGTCGACATTGAGGTCGAGATCGCCGTGGAACAGCCTTACCGGCGCCTTGAAGCCGGCCGCCTGGCGCAAGGGGCTGCCTGCCTCGATATGCGGCCCCGTGCCGATATAATCGCGCACGAGGCGCCGATTGGTATAACCGGCCGCATCGCTGCGGAGCATGTCGAGGTCTGTAACCGGCGCGATCGCCACCACGGCCTTGTACAGGTCCGGATCGACGACCTGCGATTGCAGCGCCGCGTAGCCACCATAGGACCAGCCCACGATGGCGAGAGAATCCGCGTTCGCAATTCCCTGCGACAGCATCCAGCGGCCGGCAGCGTTCACGTCGCTGATGGCGACATCCCATGCCTTGAAACCGTTCCTTCCGTACCACGCGTCGCCATAGCCAGTGGAACCGCGATAATTCGGCTGGAGCACGGCATACCCGCGAGCGGCGAAGAACTGCACCAACCAGTCGAAGCCCCAGGTGTCATGGGATGCCGGTCCGCCATGCGGCAGGACGATGGCAGGTAAGTTTTTGCCATCGGATCCGGGCGGCAGGGTCAGATACCCCGGAATTTGCGTCCCGTCCGCTGCCGGGAAGGTGACGGCGCTCATCTTGCCCATCGGACGGTCGATCAGGAATTCGCGCATGGCGAGCAGGCGTTCGAGCTGGCGCGAGCCCTTGTCATAAAGATAGACAGTGCCGGGGTCGGTATCGCTCGATGCTATGAGCAGAAGCTTGGTTTCGTCGGCACTGGCACCGACGATGTCGACCAGCGGCTTGTTGGGCAGCGCCGCGCCCAGTGCCTTCGCCAGTGCGGCCAGCTCGGCATCGAAATACTCGACCGAGCGTTGCTCGGTCGCGAAGGCGGTACCGACAACACGCTGCTGGCGTCCGATGCGGATGAGCGAACCGACGTCGACATCGTCCCGCGCAGCGACGACCTTGCCCGCCCCCGTACCGTCAAGCGGCACTTCGACCAGTGCCCGGTATCCGCCGATCGATTCAAAGCCGTAGGCGACGTTGCGCTTTCCATCGACCGCCACCGGAGAGAAGTCCTCTATCGCCCGCCCACCAATGGTGATCGCTCCCAGCTCGTGCCAGCGGTTTTCGCCCGGCTTCCGATAGAGAAACACCCTCTCGCCCGTCAGGTTGCCGGACATGTCGGTCAGCGAGCGCACCCGGATACGGATATCCCCGTTTTCGTCGGCGACGTAGCGGGTGGCCATCGGATCGGGCTGCTCGACCGAGCGCGAGCGCCCGGAACCGACATCGATTTCTTCGACGCCCAGCCCCGTCTTGTCGTTGGCTAGCCGCGTTCCAATCGAGCGGTCCTTGACGTATTCGCGCGTCATCAGGATGCGCCCTTCTTCGCCCTCGACATCAAACGCGATGACGGAGCCGCCATCCTGGCTGAAGCCCAGCGCGCGGCTGCTGGCCCGTTCGGTCAGTTGTTTCACGTCCGACCCGTCGGCATTGATCGCGACCATGCGCGTAAAGGGCAGCAGCAGGCCGTCGCTACGTTTGGCCATGCCGAAGATTTCGCAGACCAGACGCGTATCGGTCGCCCATTCGCAGGCCGACAGGTCGCCGTGCTGTTCGGTGTTCGACAGGATTGGCTTGATTCCCGTGCCCGCGTCGAGATCGACCACGTTCAGCACCTCCGAGTGCTCGGCGCCGGGCGCGATGAATGCGATCTTCGAACCGGATGGCGAAAGCGCAATATCGAGTACGGATTGGCGGATACCGAACCGGGCCGCCGTTTCTTCCGGCGTTTCAGCCGCAACAGGCACAGAAACGGCGAGCGCGCAGAGCGCGGCACCTGCCAGGTATTTTCTCATGAATTCGACCCCGATCAAATGAATTGACCGGAAAATACTAGCCAATAGTCGCGATAATACAAATGCATCGGGACATATAATCTACAGCCCGCCATTCTCAGGGCGCGATCATTTCTCCGTCGAACGAAAACAGATTCCCGCTATGCGAGGCATCGCGGCTGGCAATAACTTCGAGCAGGCGTGATGCCGAATACTCGGGCGTGAAAAGCTTACCTTCAGGCACATTGCGCTGGAAGGGCTCGCTGAGCGCTGTTTCCACCGTGCCGGGATGCAGGCCGATGCAGAAAGCGTCCGGTTTCTTGCGCGCCAGTTCCACCGAAAGCGTGCGGATCAGCATGTTCAGTGCCGCCTTGCTGGCGCGGTAGCCATACCATCCACCCAGCCGGTTATCCGAAATGCTTCCGACGCGGGCAGAGATGGCCGCGAAGCCTGCCCTTCCCTTTGCTGGCAGGAGCGGGAGGAAATGCTTGGCCACCAGCACCGGGCCGGTCGCATTGACCGCAAAGTTGCGCGCGAGGTTGGCCGCATCAATGTGCCGCCAGTCCTTTTCGGGACCCTCGCCATCCGAATGGAGATAACCCGACGCCACGATCACCAGGTCGAGTTCGCCCCCTTCCGCTATTGTGGCAGCGGCTGCGGCGATGCTCGTTTCGTCTTCGAGGTCGAGATAGATCGTGCCTTCGCCAGCACCGCGCGACAGGCGGACAACCTGCGTCCGCGATGCCTCCAGTCCCGCAGCCAGGGCAGCGCCGATTCCTCCCGACGCGCCGATGACCGCTGCGCGCCGCCAGTTCATCCCTCGCCGCTGCCGAGATAGTCGCGCCGGAACTCGGCTGCGAACACTGCAAAGCTGCTCGCCCCGATCGCATCGCGCATCGCCTGCATCAGCTGCTGGTAGAAGGCGATATTGTGCTCGGTCATCAGCATCGCGCCGAGGATTTCGCCCGCCTTGTTGAGATGATGCAAATACGCCCGCGAATAAGTCGAGCAAACCGAACAGGAGCACCGCGCATCGAGCGGCTCAATGTCCTCCGCAAACCGTGCATTGCGCAGATTGAGCGGACCATTCCAGGTAAACGCTTGCCCGTTACGACCGGACCGGCTGGGCAGGACGCAATCGAACATGTCCACCCCGCGCTCAACTGCGCCGACGAGGTCGTCGGGCTTTCCCACCCCCATAAGGTAGCGCGGGCGGTCCTGCGGCAGCTGTTGCGGAGCGAATTCGAGCGTGGCGAACATCGCTTCCTGCCCCTCGCCCACTGCGAGGCCGCCGATGGCGTAGCCATCGAAACCGATGTCGGTCAGCTTCTCGGCGCTAATCTTGCGCAGTTCCTCGTCGAGCGCGCCCTGCTGGATGCCGAACAGGGCTGCGCGTTCAGCGTGCTCGCCGCCCGCATCGAAGCCGTCACGGCTGCGCTTTGCCCAGCGCATGCTCATTTCCATGCTGGCCGCGATCTCGTCGCGCGGACGGTCGGCGCGGGGACATTCGTCGAAAGCCATGACGATATCGCTGCCGAGCAGGCGCTGGATTTCCATCGACCGTTCAGGCGTCAGCATATGCTTCGAACCGTCGATATGGCTGCGGAACTCGACGCCCTTTTCGGTCAGCTTGCGCAGGTCCGACAGGCTCATCACCTGATAGCCCCCGCTGTCGGTCAGGATCGGGCGGTCCCAGTTCATGAACTTGTGCAGCCCGCCCAGCCGCGCCACGCGCTCGGCCCCGGGCCGCAGCATCAGGTGATAGGTATTGCCGAGGATGATGTCCGCCCCGGTGGCACGCACCGTCTCCGGCTTCATCGCCTTGACCGTCGCCGCCGTGCCCACGGGCATGAAGGCAGGCGTGCGGATGTCACCGCGCAGCATCTCGATCCGCCCGGTCCGTGCGCGGCCGTCGGTCGCATCGATGGTGAAGGAAAAGCGCTTTGCCATGTCAGAAGCCGTAGATCAGCGTCGCGCGGGTCAGCGTGTCGGTCGACACTTTCCCCACAGGCGGATTGCTGTCGTAATCCAGCTGGTAGGACAGTCGCGAACGCAGCCGGTTGGTGACCTTGAAATCGAGACCGCTGACGAAGGTAAGGCTGGTATTCGACCCGTCGACGATCAGCTGGGCCTCTCCCCCGGTTTCGGCCAGCGCGTTGGCATCCTGCGAGAAGGTCAGCCGCTCGAAAATCTTCCAGTCGAAATCGAGACCGGCAAGCGCAGCAATGCGGCTTTCGGTACGCCCGTCGGTGTATTCGGTCACGCGATAGGCAGGGCCGGCCTTGATCGAGAGGGACACATCACCGCTATCGACCAGCTTGTAACCGACGCCGCCCGATGCGGCATAGCGGCCGGAAAAGCCTTGGATCTTGTCGCTTTCGAATTGCGCCAAGGCATAGACGAACATGCGGTCGTTGAACTGCCAGCGCGGTTCGTACGAAAACAAGTACTGCTCGCGGCTCGTGGTGCCGTTCTGACGCTGGTAATCCACGCGGGCCTGCAAGCGGTGGCTCCAGTCTATGCCCTCGCGCTTCAGCTTGAGCGAAGCGGCGATCCCGACGCTGTCGGTATTGCCGGAGGACTGGAAGCCGCCAAGCTCGCCCTCGCCCTTCCACAGCTCGAACATTCCGGCATTTTCGATTTTCGCGAGACGCGCCTCCTCGGCTGCAGCATCGCGTTCGGCCTTGGCCGTCTTCCAGCCGCTCTCGAGCGCGTCGATTTCGGCGGCATCGGAAGGAAAGGAACTGCGCGCGACCGCGATCACGGCGTCGACCTTGGCAGCGTCGCCGGTCGCGATCGCATTCTCGATCATGGTGCGCGCGGCATCCGGAAGCTCCGCGTGAGCAGCTACTGGCTGGGTCGCGAGGCAGGCGGCAATCAGGATGGAGGGCCGGGAAAGCATATGCGCCCGCTAGCGAGGCTGCGGCCTTCTGTCACCCCATTCGCGGCCACGAGAGATCAATGACAAAGGGGCGACCGCGAACTTCGCGGCCGCCCCCTGTTCATCCAGAACTGGATGGGATCAGAAGCTGAAAGTGACGCCAGTGGTCGCACGCATAGTGTCGAAGCCGACGCTGTCGAGGTTCACGCGCAAGGCGATCCCGCCGATGGGAAATTCGACGCCGGCGCCCACCAAGTAATCACCGCCTGTATCGTCGAGGTCGTCGAGGCTTCCTGCCGGCGGCTCGGGCTCGGTCAGCTTGTACGGATCAAGATCGATGACCTGATAGCCGCCGCGAAGATAGAACTTGGCACCGCCCTCGGCCATGTAGCCGAGCCGTACCGATGCCCCGTATTCGCTATCCACCGCGTCGGTGCCGAAGTGGTAGTTGCCTTCCACGCCGGCGAAGAAACTCTCGGAGACAGGTACGTCGACACCGGCAACCACACCCAGGATCGGGCTTGAATCGGTAATTTCGAAACCTTCGAGGGCGATCGTTACCTCGTCGTCGACGCCGAGGTCGTGATAGCCGGCAGACACGCCGATGAACGGCTGGGCTCCGGCAGTCGCATCCTGCGCCTGTGCGGAGACCGGAACAGCAGCGGCAGCGAGCCCTGCACCTGCAAGGAAAATCATCTTTTTCATGCTTGTCGTTTCCCTGACAAATGGCGCCGGATGATCCGGTGCCGTGCCGTTATATGATGGCAAAACACTGTCTGGTAAATGAACGAAAACGAAGGGAAATTAAGGGGCGCGTCAGGCGCGCAGTCGCCAGCCCGTCTTGAAGATGTAGGCGATGATCGCGACGCAAACGGCAAGGAAGCCGAGCGTGATGGCAAAGCTGATCCTGATGTCCACGTCGCTCGACCCGTAGAATGTCCAGCGCAGACCGCTGACAAGGTAGACGATCGGGTTTGCAAGCGCGATCGTATCCCACGGCTCGGGCAGCATATCGATCGAATAGAACGTACCACCAAGGAAGGTGAGCGGGGTCAGGAACAGCATCGGGATGATGCCCAGCTTTTCGAAATTGTCGGCCCAGATTCCAAGGATGAAGCCGAACAGGCTGAAGGCCGCGGCCACCAGCATAATGTAGACGACCGCCAGCAGCGGGTGAGCGATCGAGTAGTCCACGAACAGGCGCGCCGTCACGAGGATGATTGCGGCCAGGATCAGGCTCTTGGTAGCCGCAGCCCCGACGAAGCCGATCAGCGTCTCGGCCACCCCGACCGGTGCACTGAGCAGTTCATAAATCGTGCCGGTGAAGCGCGGCATGTAGATGCCGAAACTGGAATTGCTGGTCGTCTCGCCCAACAGCGTCAGCATGAGCAGGCCCGGGATGATGAAGGCGCCGTAATCGACCCCGCCAAGGTCGGGCATCCGGCCTCCGATGGCGGCACCGAAAACGATGAAATAGAGCGAGGTCGTAAGCACCGGTGCCAGCACCGACTGGAAGGCGGTACGCAGGAAACGCACCAGCTCGCGCTTGTAGATCGACCAGGTCGAACGCCATCCGATCATGCCGCGACCTCCCCTTCGCCCAGCAAGGAAACGAAGATGTCTTCCAGGCTGCTCTCGCGCGTCTCTATGCCCGTGAAATCGATACCCTCGGCCACCAGCGCCTTGGTCAGCTCGGCAACTTCGGCCTTGCCCTTCCCCGTGCCGTCACCCCCGCGATAGCACAGCGAAGTGCCGCCTTCTTCGAGTTCGACCGGGAAGCGGGCAAGCGCCTGAGGGAGCACGGCGAGCGGAGCGGCCAGCGCGATGTGCGCCTCCGTCCTGCCGAGCCGCGCCATCATCGCGTCCTTTTCGTCCACCATCAGCAGCTTGCCGCGATTGATGATTCCGACCCGGTCGGCCATCAGCTCGGCTTCTTCGATGTAATGCGTGGTGAGGATGATGGTAACGCCGCGCGCACGCATCTGGTCGATGATGGCCCACATGCCCTTGCGCAGTTCCACATCGACGCCGGCGGTCGGCTCGTCGAGGAACAGGAGGTCCGGCTCGTGGGCCAGCGCCTTGGCGATCAGCACGCGGCGCTTCATCCCGCCGGACAGCGCCATGATCCGCTCGTCCCGCTTGTCCCACAGGCTCAGGCTGCGCAGGATTTCCTCGATCCGCGCCGGATCGGGCGCAAGGCCGAACAGGCCGCGCGAATAGCTGACCGCGCGGATCACCGGCTCGAACATATCCGTGCTGAGCTCCTGCGGCACGAGCCCGATCCGCGCCCGTGCCTTGCGCCAGTCGGTCGCAAGATCGTGCCCGAAAGCAACCATCCGGCCAGAGCTTGGCCGTACCAGCCCGCAAACCGCCCCGATCAGAGTCGTCTTGCCAGCTCCGTTTGGGCCGAGCAGCGCGAATATTTCGCCCGGCCTGATCGAAAGACTCACATCGTCGAGCGCCTTGAGCCCGCCGGGATAAACCTTGGTCAGTCCCTCAAGCTCCAGGATCGGTTCGTTCATTCAACCCGACTAGGGAAGAAGCAAGGAGGAGTCACCATAGGAATAGAAGCGGTATTCGTTGGCGATCGCATGGGCATAGGCGGCCATCATGCGCTCGCGCCCCATCAGCGCGCTTACCAGCATCATCAGCGTGGATTTCGGCAGGTGGAAATTGGTCATCAGGCCATCGACCGCGCGGAATGTGTAGCCGGGCGTGATGAAGATATCCGTGTCGCCGGCGAAGGGACGGATCACACCGTCCACGCCGGTCGCGCTTTCGAGCAGGCGCAAGCTGGTCGTGCCGACAGCGATGATTCTCCCGCCTGCCCCGCGCGCTGCGTTAAGGCGTTCCGCGACCTCGGGTTCGATCCGGCCCCATTCGGAATGCATTGCGTGGTCGTCGGTATCGTCCGCCTTGACCGGCAGGAAAGTGCCCGCACCCACGTGGAGGGTCAGCATCTCGCGCCCGACACCGGCTTCGTCCAGCGCGGCGACTAGACGCGGCGTGAAGTGAAGCGATGCGGTGGGCGCGGCCACTGCGCCGTCCTCTGCGGCGAACATCGTCTGGTAATCCTCGCGGTCCTGCGCGTCGGTTTCACGCTTGCCCGCGATATAGGGCGGCAGCGGCATGCGCCCTGCCCGCTCCAGCAGGACCTCGACCGGTTCTTCGCCGGCAAAGGCGAGGACGAAACTGCCGTCGGTCAGGCGCTCTTCCGCGACCGCCTCGACACCGCCGCCGAATTCGACGCGTTCGCCCGGCTTCAGGCGCTTGGCATTGCGGATGAAGGCCTGCCAGCGGCGCAGGTCCACGCGTTTGTGCAGGGTCGCGCCGATGCGCGCTTCACCGCGTCGCCCTTCGAGTTGTGCGGGAATGACGCGCGTGTCGTTGAACACCAGCACGTCCCCGCGGCGCAGCAGCTTGGGCAGGTCACGCACCCCGCAATCGCGAAAAGGTGCCGTGTCACCTTCGACCAGCAGCATGCGCGCGGCATCGCGCGGACGTACCGGACGCAGCGCGATACGTTCGTTGGGAAGTTCGAAATCGAAGAGGTCAACTTTCATCGCCCGCGCCTCTAGACGCAGGGCGATGACAGTTAAAGCGCTTAGCTGATCGGCGAGTTCAGATCGTCGGCGGTCACTTCCGCCTCGGTCATGATGCGCGGCGCGGCAGGGGCCGGCTTGTTATCGGCCGCGATCGACGCCTGCATGATGCGCGTCGGGTTCTGCGGCGGTTCGCCACGGTTGATCCGGTCCACGGCGTCCATGTTGGAAATCACGCGGCCGAAATTGGTGTAGCGCTTGTCGAGGCTGAAGCGCGGGTAGAACACGATGAAGAACTGGCTGTTCGCGCTGTCTTCGCTCGCGGCGCGGGCCATCGAGACGGTGCCGCGCACGTGCGGCATGAAATTGAACTCTTCCTCGAGATCGGGATACGTCGAGCCGCCCTGGCCGGTGCCGGTCGGATCGCCGGTCTGCGCCATGAAGCCGTCGATCACGCGATGGAAGATAACGCCGTCATAGAAGCCCTCGCGGGCCAGCGTCTTGATACGCTCCACATGGTTGGGCGCCCAGCTCGGCATAAGGCGGATGGCAACGCGTTCGCCGTTCGACAGGTCGAGCAGGAGGATGTTCTCCGGGTCTTCCTGCTGGCTGTAGTTGATCGGCTGCAGAACCTTGCGCGGCGCGGCGGCTTCCGCGTCCTGCGCGGTTGCAGCGACGGGAGCAATTACCGTCAGGGCTGCGGCAGCAATGGCAAGCGTGGTCTTGAACATCGTGTATCCGTCGAAATGTCTGATGTGGCGCTTGCCCTAGCGAGCGGGCGCTGTCGGTTCAATGAATAGCTTGGACAGCTTCAATAGTCGCCCAGCCGGCCCTTTTCTTCCACACGCGCGATCACGTCCTCGCAAACGGCCTTGCTGACGAAGGGCGTGATGTCGCCGCCGAACAGGGCGATTTCCTTGACCAGCTTGGAGGCGATCGGCTGCAGCGAGACGTCGGCCATGAGGAAGACCGTCTCGATTTCGCTGTCGAGCTGCTGGTTCATCCCCGCCATCTGGTACTCGTATTCGAAGTCGGCGACGGCGCGCAGCCCGCGGATGAGGACGTTGGCGTCCATCTTCTGCGCGAATTTGACCAGCAGCGCGTTGAACCCGACAACCTCGACATTATCGAGCCCGAGCCGCTCGATCTCGCGCTCCACCATGGCGAAGCGTTCCTCGGTCGAGAACATCGGGTTCTTCGATGGGTTGGTCGTCACCCCGATGATCAGCTTGTCGACCAGCTTGGACCCGCGGCGGATAATGTCCGCATGCCCCAGCGTGATGGGATCGAAGGTTCCGGGGTAGATGCCGATACGGATGCTCATCAATGGTCCCTCTTCACGATGAAGCGCGCCAGTTCTGCCAGCAGCCTCGCGTCCGCGCCGTGGCTGGCGAGGTGCTGGCCGGCCTGCTCTACCAGCATTTCCGCCTGCGCGCGCGCCTGTTCGCGCCCCATGATCGTGACGAAGGTCTGCTTGCCCTGCCCTTCGTCCTTGCGCAGCGCCTTGCCGGCTTTTTCCTCGTCACCTTCCACGTCGAGCAGGTCGTCGGCGATCTGGAAGGCGAGGCCGATGTCGCGTGCATAGGCGCGCAAATGCATGCGGCCTTCCGGCGGAACGCGGCCGAGGATTGCACCCATTTCCACGCTGGCAGCCAGGAGTGCCCCGGTCTTGAGCTGCTGGAGGCGGGTAATCTGCCTGAGGTCGTATTCCTGCTCTTCGGACATGATGTCCATCATCTGCCCGCCCGCCATGCCGTCGTGACCGCTGGCCTTGGCGAGCGCCGCCACGAGTTCTGCCCGAACAAAGGGATCGTTGCTCGTGTCCGGCATGGTCAGGATATCGAAGGCCAGCGCGTGCAGGCAGTCGCCCGCCAGGACGGCCGTTGCCTCGTCGAAAGCCTTGTGCAGCGTCGGCTTGCCATGGCGCAGGTCGTCGTCGTCCATGCAGGGCAAGTCGTCATGGATGAGCGAATAGGCATGGATTGCCTCGACCGCGCAGCCGGCATTGACTGCGGCCTGCCGAGAGACGCCGAAGAGCTGCGCCGTTGCGCAAACTAGCAGCGGTCGGACCCGCTTGCCCCCGCCGATGACGGAATAGCGCATCGCTTCAACCAGTCGGGCACGGGTGTCCTGCGGCACGGGCAAGAAGGCGTCGAACGCCCCGTCGACTTCGGCCTGGACCTGTTCGAAGGCTTCGGCGAGCAGGTCGGGCATGCCGGACATCGCGTTCACGCCTCAGCTTTCCGCGTCGAACGGGACAGTGCCCGACGGCGCGCCGTCGCTGCCTTGCACGATCTTTTCGATACGCGCCTGCGCAGCGTCGAGCCGCGCCTGGCACGCCTTGCGCAGCGTCTCGCCCCGTTCGTAGAGCGCGATGCTTTCATCGAGCGGCACCTCGCCGCTTTCAAGGCTGCGCACGACCCCTTCGAGCGCGCGGAGCGCTTCCTCGAAGCTCATTTCGCCAATCGGCTTGTCTTGACCCTCTGTCATATGCGGCGGAGCATTGACGGGGCACGGGCGCGCGGTCAAGAAGATGGCAAAACAGGGGAGCGGATATGACGTGGATTGTCGCCTTCATCGCTGCGGCGCTGGCCTTTGGCGCGCTTGATGCCATCTGGCTGGGCTGGGCCGGAGACAATTTCTATCGCCCCCGCCTCGGCGACATACTGGCCGACAGCTTCCGCATGGGTCCGGCGCTGGTGTTCTACACCGCCTATATCGCTGCAATCGTCTGGTTCGCCGTGCGGCCGGGCCTTGCGGGCGGCATCGGACAGGCCGCGCTCAACGGGGCGCTATTGGGCGCGATCTGCTATGCGACCTACGACCTCACCAACCAGGCAACGCTGCGCCAATGGTCGACGACGGTCACGGTCGCGGACATTATCTGGGGCGCTTTCGCCACCTGCGTAGCCGCATCGGTCGCGACCTTCGCCGCCCAGCGGCTCGCCTGACCGGAACCGCAAAGATATGTTCATCGGCCACTTCGCCCCGGCCTTTGCCGCGCGCGCTATCACCGACGAGGCGCCCAAGCTGGGCACGCTGTTCATCGCCGCGCAGCTGACCGACTGGGCCTTTTTTCTGTTCGCGATGGGCGGGCTGGAGCATTTGCGCCTGACGCCCGGTATCACGGCGATGAACCCGCTCGATTTCTACGATTACCCGATTACCCACTCGCTGGTTGGCACGGCGGGGTTCGCGCTCGGCTTTGCGATCGTGGTCGGCGTCGTGCTGCGAAACGCTATTGCCGCGACCTGGGCAGCGATCGTCGTCATGTCGCACTGGGTGCTCGACTGGGTATCGCACCGCCCCGACCTCACCCTTGCGGGCGGACCGGACCGGCATGGCCTCGGCCTGTGGAACTATCCGGTTGCCGCCATCATAGTGGAACTGGCGCTCGTGGGTCTGTGCTTCTGGTGGTACGTTCGCCGGACCAAGGGGCCGGTGGTTCCCCCGCTGATCCTGCTTGGCACTCTGCTGCTGTTCCAGGCCGTCAACTGGTTCGGGCCGGAGCCGGAAACGGTCGGCTTCCCTTTCCTCGTCACGGGCCTCGTCGCCTTCGGGATACTGACCCTCGTTGCATCATGGGTGGGCAGCACGCGCTGGCACCGCAACGAAGTCGGATTGAACCGCGCCGGTTCGCCGCTTTAAGGAAAAGCGCAGCGCCGCATATTGCGCCCGCGCGCGCGGGACCGTAAGGCGCGCGCCATGAGCGAAATCACCCCCGACATCGTCGCCCAGCACGGCCTCTCCGAAGAAGAGTACGACCGCGTCCTGCACGCGCTCGGCCGCGAGCCCAATCTTGTGGAACTCGGCATCTTCTCGGTGATGTGGAGCGAGCACTGCTCCTACAAGTCCAGCCGCCTGCACCTCAAGAAGCTGCCGACCGAGGCACCCTGGGTGATTTGCGGTCCGGGCGAGAACGCGGGCGTTATCGATATTGGCGACGGCCAGGCCGCCATCTTCAAGATGGAGAGCCACAATCACCCCTCCTACATCGAACCTTACCAGGGTGCGGCGACGGGCGTGGGCGGCATCCTGCGCGACGTATTCACCATGGGCGCGCGGCCGGTGGCAAATGCCAACGCGCTGCGCTTCGGACGTCCGGACCACCCCAAGATGCAGCACCTCGTCAAGGGCGTGGTGTCGGGCATTGGCGGCTACGGCAATTGCGTGGGTGTCCCGACCGTGTGCGGCGAGACCAATTTCCACCCCGCCTATGACGGTAATATCCTCGTCAACGCGATGACGGTGGGCGTGGCCGATGCGGACAAGATCTTCTACTCGGCGGCGACCGGCGTCGGGAACCCGATCGTCTATGTCGGCTCCAAGACCGGGCGTGACGGTATCCACGGCGCGACCATGGCCAGCGCCGATTTCGAGGAAGACGCCGATGCCAAGCGCCCCACGGTGCAGGTCGGCGACCCCTTCACCGAAAAGCTGCTGATCGAAGCCTGCCTCGAACTGATGGCGACCGACGCCATTGTCGCGATCCAGGACATGGGCGCGGCGGGCCTCACCTCCTCGTCGGTCGAAATGGCGACCAACGGCAAGGCAGGTATCCGCCTCGACATGAACAAGGTGCCGTGCCGCGAGGAAGGCATGACCCCCTACGAAATGATGCTGAGCGAAAGCCAGGAGCGCATGCTCATGGTGCTTAAGCCCGGCAAGGAAGCCATGGCCGAAGCGATCTTCCGCAAGTGGGAGCTCGATTTCGCGGTCATCGGCGAAGTCACCGACACGCAGCACATGGTGCTCGAATTCGATGGCGAGGTTGTTTGCGACATCCCGCTCGGCCCGCTCGCTGCCGACGCGCCCGAATACGATCGCCCGTATCTCTCCAAGGACGAATACACCGCCTGGGCGGGCATCAAGCCGATGACCGACCGTCCTGACACGCAGGACGTGGGTGCAGACCTGCTGAAGCTGTTGGCCTCCCCCAACCTCTCCTCGCGGAAGTGGATTTCGGAACAGTACGACAGCCAGGTCGGCGCGGACACGCTGCAGACCGGCGGCGATGCCGGTGTCGTGCGGGTTCATGGCACCAAGAAGGCGCTGGCAATCAGCACCGACTGCACGCCGCGCTATGTCCATGCCGATCCCTACGAAGGCGGCAAGCAGGCGATCGCGGAAGCCTATCGCAACCTTAGCGCAGTGGGCGCGCGCCCGCTTGCCGTGACCAACTGCCTCAACTTCGCCAATCCGCAGCGTCCGGAGATCATGGCGCAGTTCGTTCACGCCCTCGAAGGCATGGGCGCTGCCTGCCGTGCGCTCGATTTCCCGATCGTGTCGGGCAACGTTAGCCTTTATAACGAGAGCAAGGCGACCGGCGGCGGTTCGGCCATCCTGCCCACCCCGGCCATCGGTGGCGTCGGCCTGATCGACGACTACGATAAGATGATGACGATGCCCTTCAAGGCCGCGGGCGAGGCGATCTACCTCATCCACGCCGAGGAATGGGCCACGCCCGATCCGCAGCGTTCGCACATCGGCAAGTCGCTGTGGCTCGCGGAAATCCACGGTCGCGACGAAGGCCGCGCGCCGCCCGTCGACCTGACATTGGAAAAGAACGCCGGCGAAGGCGTGCGCGAACTGATCGAGGCCGGCCTCGTCAGCGCGGTGCACGATGTGTCCGACGGCGGACTTGCCGTCGCGCTGGCCGAAATGGCAATGGCCAGCGGCCTTGGCGCGGAAGTGGTCGGCAATGACGATTACACGCAGGCCCAGTGGTGGTTCGGCGAGGACCAGGGCCGCTACGTGATCACCGTTCCCGATGCAGAAGCGTTCAACGCCTATCTCGCCAAGGGCACGGAAAACGAAGACACCGCGCGTGTCGGTTTCCGCCGCCTCGGTACGGTCGGCGGCGACAGCCTGTTCGGCGTCCCCGTGAGCAAGTTGCGCGAAGCGCACCAGAGCTTCTTCCGCGACTGGATGGAAGCCTGAGGACAGGTCCGTGGCCGCGCTGCAGTTCGTGCTGCATTACGCCGGCCACTGGCTCGCCCCCTTCCTGATCGCGCGGCTGGTCTTTGCAAGGGACTGGCTGCGGGCAGGCGCGGTCATGGCCGCGGCGAACCTGATCGACCTCGACCATTTGCTGGCCGATCCGATATTCGATCCGGACAGGTGCAGTATCGGTTTCCACCCGCTGCACGGATGGGTCGCCGCAGGGATTTACGTGATCATGCTTGCCGTGCCGATATGGTGGATGCGGGCGTTTGCACTTGGTGCGCTATGGCACCTGGCAGTCGACCTGGGCGATTGCGGCATGCAGGGATGGAGCCGGTAAGATGAATTCAGCCTATTCCGGAACGCCGCTTGCGAAGAAGCTCAACTTGCGTGACGGCCAGCGGGTCTGGTTCGACAACATGCCTGAACACGTCATCGACGAAATCGACGAATATGCGCTCGAACTGAGTTTCGCGGCTGGCCCGCAGGACAATCCCGACGCGGCGCACATCTTCGTGACCGAACGCGCGGCAATGGAAGAAAAGCTCGCGGTGCTGCGCGACACTATCGCGAGCGACGGTCACATCTGGGTGAGCTGGCCCAAGAAGGCTTCCGGGGTCGCGACCGACATCACCGAAGACACCATTCGCGAGGTGTGCCTGCCGATGGGTCTCGTCGATACGAAGGTGTGCGCAGTGGACGAGACCTGGTCCGGCCTCAAGCTGGTGATCCGCAAGGAACTGCGCTGAAGGTCAGGCGGCCTGCGCCTGCGGAGGCATGTAGTCCTCTTCGGTCAGCCCTTCGGACCGCATGACCTCGAGACAACGGAAATAGGTTTCCGGCTTGCCGACATTGAGACGGCGACGGGCTTCGGCAATGTCCTCGCGCATCACGCTGGCGACATCCATGTGCGCCAGCTTGGCGGCCTTGCGCCCGAGTTCGCGTCCTTCGCGAATGGCATCGAACAGTGGCGCCGCCGTGCCGGTCGACCTCTTGATCTCGCGCGCGCCGGCATAGGCGATGAAGAGGATACCGCGGTTGTGGTTCTGTTCGTAGCTGAAGCCGAGCAGCGCCGCCTCGCCCAGCGCGTCGCGGCCGTATCCGGTCAGGACGTGGAACAGGTCGTGCGTGTCGCGCAGGCGGCTGAAATACCATTCGGTGAGGTCGTCGTAACGCTTTTCGGGCGGCAGGAACTTGTGCGATTCGGCAACCAGTCCGGCGGCCGAGAGGCCTTCGCGTTTCATGAAGGCGATATAATGCGCCGCCACGGTTTCAGGCCCGCAGTCAGCCCAGCGCGAATGGTCGTCCAGCATAGCGGGAATGTCGGTTTCGTCCGCGAGGAAGCGCTGGCCTTCTTCCGAGGCGATGAAGTCCCACGCCTGCCGGTGGCTGCGCTTGCCCTTCAGCGATTCGATGATGTGGAACACCTGCGCAGTGTCTTCCTTGTCCGCCACCAACTTACGGAAATGGCGCCAGGCCTTGAGCGGCCGGATGCGGCTGGTCTTGCGGTCGGGATGGACAAGCGGACGTTCGATAAGTGCCATGCGAAGCTCCATTGCAGCGCGCAACTTACAACAGTGTAAATTGCCTGTCCATGTAACGGGTTCCCTCCGCGCCCCGAATTGCCGATAGGAGGGGACATGCAAGACCATGAAGCCATTGCCTACGACCTGCCGGATCTCGCTGACCAAGACCGGATCGCCCGCGCACGGGCCATGCGGGACAGGCTGAAGGAGCGGCGAACCTGCCGCTATTTCTCCGACCGGCCGGTCCCGCGCGAGGTTATCGAGGCGGCGATCGAGGCGGCAGGCACCGCGCCCAATGGCGCGAACCACCAGCCGTGGCATTTTGCCGTCGTGTCCTCGCACGACAAGAAACGCGCCATTCGCGAAGCAGCAGAGGCGGAAGAGCGCGCATTCTACGCCGGCAAGGCCAGCGCCGAATGGCTCGATGCACTGGCCCCTCTGGGTACCGATGCGGACAAGCCCTTCCTGGAGACCGCCCCTTGGCTCATCGTTGTATTCGCCCAGCGCAAGGGCGGGATCGCCGAAGACGGGAAGACGCAGAACTATTATGTCACCGAAAGCGTGGGTATTGCCTGCGGTATGCTGATCGCGACACTGCACGAGGCAGGGCTCGCCACGCTGACCCACACGCCCTCGCCCATGGGATTCCTGCGCGAAATCTGCGGCCGGCCCGAACATGAAAAGCCGCTGATGGTGGTGGTCGCAGGCCTGCCCGCAGAAGGCGCAACCGTGCCGCGGCACGCATTGGACAAGAAGCCGCTGGCGCAGATCGCCAGCTGGTTGTGAGCTAGGCTGCCCGCAGCATTTCGCGCGGATCGTGCCCCTCGCGGTGCCAGACCTCATGGCAGCGATGATAGGCATCGGGGCGCTGGAATCCGAAGCGCTCGCGCGCTTTTTCAAGGTCCATCATCAGGACCTCGCTCACCGGGTGGGCGATCAGGCCGTCGCAATCCTTGCCGATCCGGTGTGCTTCACGAACCGCGTCGAGCACCGGTGCTGACGTCTTCACCTTGCGCCTGATCCTGAACCCGCCGCTATAGCCTAGCAGCAGGTTGGCGTGGTTGGGCGCGTGCCCGTGCGTGAACAACAGGACGCAGGCTTCGCCCAGCGCATCGCGGCCGTATCCGGTAAGCACATGAAGCAAATCATGCGTGTCGCGCTGGCGCCAGCCGAACCATTCGAGCAGGTCGCCATAGCGCGGCCTGCCCATCTTCTTCTGTTGGTCCGCCAGACCTTGCGCCGACAGCTTCTGGCCCTGCATGAAATCGCAATAGGCATGGGCCACGCTGCCCTTGGGCAGGCGCCGCAGCGCATCGTGATCGTCGAGGATTTCGGGCAGGTAGGGTTCTTTGCGCCGCAACATCTCCCCGTGGTCGCTCAGCGCCAGCTTGCGGGCCAGCCGCTCCGTATGGCGGGACGGCAAGGCGTCGAAGATATGGAATACGTGGGAGGTTTCCTCCTTGTCCCTCAACAGCTCGCGATAGTGCCTGAAAGCGCGGCGCAGGCTGCGTTTCTGCTCTGGGCGTTCGGGATGCCGGAACGGGGTTCCATCGGGCGCGCAATCGGCCATCGGCGTGATGGAAGTCATCGGTTCCTTCTGCTTCGTATTCGGCAAAAATCGAAGCAGGAGGATAGTGCAAATGCGCTATGTCAGATTGGACGTTACCGTCATTCCACGGACACTTAGCCCTGCGTCCAGTCCTCACGGCCGATGCCGAGGAGCGACAGGATGACCGTCAGGTCCTCGCTCGAAACCCTTCCGTTTGCAGCAGCGCGGGCCTTGGGCTTGGCGCGATAGGCGAAACCGTAATCGGCCGCGCCGATCATGGGGATATCATTCGCCCCGTCGCCCGAGGCGAGGACGCGGGCTCCATCGCCCAGGGCAGCGCGCTCCTCCTCCAGCGTCGCCAGTTTGGTCGAGGCATCGCTGACCGGTCCGGCAAGACCGCCGGTCAGCCTGCCCTCGCCCACGGCGAGCCGGTTGCCAACGACCCGCTCGAAGCCGAGTTGCTCAGCAACCGGATCGGCGAAATGGTGGAAGCCGCCGGTGACGAGGACCGTGCGGCAGCCATGCGCCTTCAGCGTCTGGACGAGCGTGCGCGCACCCGGGACAGGGCGTATACGTTCGTCGAGGCACTGGTCGATGGCCGCTTCGGCCAGCCCTTCGAGCAGGCCCACGCGCTCGCGCAGCGCAGCCTCGAAATCGAGTTCGCCGCGCATGGCACGCTCGGTAATGTCGGCGACACGGTCCTTGATCCCGGCATAGTCGGCCAGCTCGTCGATGCATTCCTGCCCGATCATGGTCGAATCCATGTCGGAGACGAACAGCCGGGGCACGGCAATCTCGTCCCTTGCGACCAGCATGTCGCACTCGCCGAAATGCTCGCCGAGGATGTCGGCCACCTCGAGCGCATCGCCGCGGGGCATGGTCAGTTCGAGGACGTTGCCGCAGAATTCCAGCATGCCCGCCGCAGCGATCGGCGTGCCAGCGGATTCGAGAGCTGCGCCTGCGGAATCGAGGCGGGTTTCCAGTCCCTCTTCCTCTGCTATCAGCCGGGCGATGAGCACTGCGCAATCTCCTGAAACGAACGGGGCCGGACGGCCGGTCGCGCTCATTGCAGGGCCGACCGCCAGCGGCAAGAGCGATCTCGCGGTCCGGCTCGCACGGCTGCTGGAAACGGACGGACGGCGCGGCGTGGTGATTAATGCCGACAGCGCACAGGTCTACGCCGACCTGCGGGTGCTCTCTGCCCGGCCCGACGAGGCGGGGATGGGCGGCATCGAGCATCGCCTGTTCGGCGCTTGGGACGGCGCACAGGCCTGTTCCGCAGCCGATTGGGCCGAGGCAGCGAAGCGCGAAATCGCGGCGCTCCATTCCGAAGGTGCGGTGCCGATCCTGTGCGGCGGCACCGGCCTTTACATGCGAACGCTGCTGGAAGGGATCGCACCGATCCCGCCAATCGATCCGGCAGTGCGCGAAGAGGTGCGTGCGCTGTCGCAGGCTGATGCCCGCGCCGCTCTGGAACTCGAGGATCCCGCGGCCGCAGCTCGCCTGGCCCCGGCCGATACCGCGCGCACCGCAAGGGCGCTGGAAGTTGTCCGCTCCTCCGGACACCCGCTGAGCTATTGGCAGGAACACAAGGAAGGCGGGATCGGCGCGGATATCGACCTGCACCCGCTCATCCTCCTGCCGGACCGCGACTGGCTCTACGAGCGCTGCGACCGCCGGTTCGAAATCATGCTGGACCAAGGGGCGATAGAGGAAGTCGAGGCGCTGCTGGCGCGCAATCTCGACCCTGCCCTGCCGGTCATGAGAGCGATCGGCGTGCGCGAAATCGAGGCCACCCTCAAAGGCGATCTATCGCTGGCTCAAGCCATCGTCGCTGGCCAGACCGCCACGCGCCAGTACGCAAAGCGGCAATATACGTGGTTCCGGCACCAGCCGCCGGGGAACTGGCCGCGCAGTGATTGCAAAAATATCTCGGTTGAAGATATTTTTGTATCTTTATTGCGCAAATCGAGTTGACAGCACGCTTTTCGTTTCTCATACGGAAGGTCCAGTCGGCCCGGTGCTAAGACCCCAGCACCGGGCCGATTTGTCACTTTGAGACGGAGGAAAACGTGTCGGAAGAGCGCAGCGGTGCTGCCATATTGATCGAATGCCTGAAGCGGCAGGGTGTCGAATTCGTATTCGGCTATCCCGGCGGCGCGGTGCTGCCGATCTACGACGAACTCTTCGCCGATGACGACATCCGCCATATCCTCGTCCGTCACGAAGCGGGCGCGGCCCATGCGGCGGAAGGCTATGCGCGGTCGACCGGCAAGCCGGGCGTTGTGCTTGTCACCAGCGGCCCGGGTGCGACCAATGCCGTTACCGGTATCGCCGACGCCTATCTCGATTCCATTCCCATGGTGGTCATCACGGGCCAGGTGCCGACCGCGCTGATCGGGACCGACGCGTTCCAGGAAGCCGACACGATCGGCCTGACGCGCCACTGCACGAAGCACAATTACCTCGTGAAGGACCCGGAGCGCCTGCGCGCCACGATCGAGGAAGCCTTCCGCATCGCGACGACCGGCCGCCCCGGTCCCGTGGTCGTCGACATTCCCAAGGACGTGCAGATCGCGCTCGCCTCCTGGGGCGACCAGGACGAGGCGCCCTTGCCCTCACACCGCTACAAGCCGCAGATCGAAGGCTCGCAGGACGAAATCGCCCAGGCCGTCGCCATGCTGGCCGAAGCGCAGCGGCCCGTCTTCTATACCGGCGGCGGCGTGATCAACGCCGGCCCCCGCGCGACCGAGCTGCTGCGCAAGCTGCAGCGCGCAACCGGCGCGCCGGTGACCAGCACGCTCATGGGTCTCGGCGCGTTTCCTGCCGACCATCCCGACTGGCTGGGCATGCTCGGCATGCACGGCACCTACGAAGCCAACATGGCGATGAACCGGGCGGACCTGATCATCGCCGTCGGCGCGCGTTTCGACGACCGGGTCACGGGCCGCCTCGATGCCTTCGCCCCGCAAGCGAAGAAGGTGCACATCGATATCGACCGGGCGCAGATCAACAAGATCGTGCGCGTCGACCTCGGCATCGTGGGCGACTGCGCCCATGTGCTCGACCAGATGCTGCAGGCATGGGGTGGCCGCAAGCCGAACGACCTGTCCGAATGGCAGGCCCGCATCCTCGGGTGGAAGGCGCGCGACTGCCTCGCCTATCCCGACCGCAGCGACGCGATCATGCCGCAGAAGAGCATCGAGCGCCTGTTCGCCCTGACGAAGGACCGCGACCCGATCATCACCACCGAGGTCGGCCAGCATCAGATGTGGGCGGCGCAGTATTTCGGTTTTCGCGGCCCCAACAAGTGGCTCACCAGCGGCGGGCTCGGCACGATGGGCTATGGCCTGCCTGCCGCGATCGGCGCGCAGCTGGGCAATCCCGACAGCCTCGTCATCGATATCGCGGGCGAGGCGAGCATCCAGATGAACATACAGGAACTCGGCACGGCGAGCCAGTTCCGCCTGCCGGTCAAGGTCTTCATCCTCAACAACGAATACATGGGCATGGTCCGCCAGTGGCAGGAACTGACCTATGAGAGCCGCTATTCGAACAGCTACTCCGACAGCCTGCCCGATTTCGTGAAGCTGGCGGAAGCCTATGGCTGGAAGGGCATCCGCATCGAGGATGAAAGCCAGCTCGACGCGGGGATCGAAGCCATGCTCGCGCATGACGGGCCGGTGATGGTGGACTGCCAGGTCGCCAAGGAAGCAAACTGCTTCCCGATGATCCCAAGCGGCGCGGCGCACACCGACATGCTGCTCTACGGCGACCAGGTGGGCGGCACGATGGACGACGAAGCAAAGGCACTTGTCTGATGGGTATGCATTCGAAAATCCCGACCGAATTCGCCGCGCGCGCCGAACGGCGGCGCTGGTTCAACCGTGCCGATGCCGAACAGCTGCTCGACTGGCTGGAAGAGGACGGTCACCGCTTCGTCGGCATGGATGTGGCCGAAAAGCATGGCGACGAGAACTGGACCCTGTTGCCCGACCAGCTCGACCTATCGCGCCAGACCGACAATTTCGAGGCGGTGCGGCGCGGACGCGATTTCTTGCGCGAATACGACGGCGAGGGCCGCATGTTCGAGCCGGTGTGGCAGGAGCGTGCGCAGTGAAAATCGCGCAGCAGGCCAGCGAACGGCACGTGCTGAACGTGATCGTCGACAACGAGGCCGGTATCCTTGCCAAGATATCGGGCATGTTCACCGCGCGCGGCTACAACATCGACAGCCTGACCGTGGCCGACATTTCCGAAGACCATGCGATCAGCCGCATCACCATCGTGACGCGCGGTCCTGAGCCAGTGATCGACCAGATCCGCGCCCAGCTGGAACGCCTCGTGCCCGTACACAAGGTCATCGACCTCACCGAACAGGGCGCACATGTCGAACGCGAGCTGGCGCTGGTGAAGGTCGCGGGCAAGGGTGACAACCGCGTGGAGGCGCTTCGTATCGCCGAGCTCTTCCGTGCCAATGTGGTCGACACCACCACCAGCAGTTTCGTCTTCGAATTGACCGGCGCGCCGGACAAGATCGACAGTTTCATCGCCCTGATGCGCGAACTCGGCCTCGTCGAGGTCGGCCGCTCGGGGATCGTGGGTATGATGCGCGGCGCAGCCGGTGCGTAGAACGAGGAATCCAATGCAAGTCTATTACGATACCGATTGCGACCAGCAGCTCATCAAGGACAAGAAGGTCGCCATCGTCGGCTATGGCAGCCAGGGCCATGCACATGCGCAGAACCTTCGCGACAGCGGGGTTGGCGAAGTCGTCATCGCGCTGCGCCAGGGCTCGACGACCGCTAAGAAGGCGGAAGGCGCAGGCTTCACGGTCAAGACTGTAGCCGAAGCTGCAGCATGGGCCGATGTCCTGATGATCCTCGCGCCCGACGAGCACCAGGCCTCGATCTATGCGAACGAGATCGCCGGCAAGATGCGTCCGGGCACGGCCCTAGCCTTTGCACACGGCCTCAACATTCACTTCGGCCTGATCGACCCGCCGGCAGACGTCGACGTCATCATGATCGCACCCAAGGGCCCCGGCCACACGGTGCGCGGCGAATATCTGAAGGGCGGCGGCGTGCCCTGCCTCATCGCGGTCCACCAGGAATCAAGCCAGTCGGGCGGCAACGGCTTCGCCAAGCAGCTCGCCCTTTCCTATGCCAGCGCGGTCGGCGGCGGCCGGTCGGGCATCATCGAGACCGATTTCAAGGAAGAGTGCGAGACCGACCTCTTCGGCGAACAGGCCGTTCTGTGCGGCGGCATCACCCACCTTATCCAGGCCGGGTTCGAAACGCTGGTCGAGGCTGGATACGCGCCCGAAATGGCCTATTTCGAGTGTCTCCACGAAACCAAGCTGATCGTCGACCTGCTCTATGAAGGCGGCATCGCCAACATGCGCTATTCGATCTCGAACACCGCCGAATACGGTGACATCAAGACCGGCCCGCGCATCATCACCGACGAGACCAAGGCCGAGATGAAGCGCGTCCTCAAGGACATCCAGTCGGGTCGCTTCGTGAAGGACTTCGTGCTCGACAACCAGGCAGGCCAGCCCGAACTCAAGGCCAGCCGCAAGGCTGCCGCAGCCCACCCGATCGAACAGACCGGCGCTCAGCTGCGCGCCATGATGCCCTGGATCGGCGCGAACAAGCTGGTCGACAAGGACAAGAACTGAGGGCTTGCGCATTACGGGATTAGGGGCAGGATAAGCCTATGCAAGACCTGCCCTTTTCCTGTTCCTGCGGCGCGATTGCCGGGACGCTGGTCGACGTCGGCCCCAAAGCCGGCGACCGCTATGTCTGCTATTGCAACGACTGCCGCGATTTTGCGCGCTATCTGGGCAAGGATGCGGAGGTGCTGGATGCAGCAGGCGGGTCTTCGGTCTACCAGACCCGCGTCGATCACCTGCGCATCGAACGCGGGCTCGATCACCTTGCCTGCGTGAACATAGCTGGCAAGCAGACCCTGCGCTGGTTCTGCCGCGATTGCCGTACGCCGCTGTTCAACACGATGGACAATGGCCGCTGGCCGTTCCTCAGCATGATCACTGCAGGCTGCGACAAGACGCAGCGCGACGCAGTGCTAGGCCCGCCGAGAGGGAGCGTCTTTGCAGAACACGCAACCGGCCCTGACGTGGTGACACCGCCCGTCACGGCATTCGCGATGATCCGCCGCGTGATCGTGCGCCTATTCGCCGACAAGTTTTCCGGCGCGAACAAACGCTATGCCCTGTTCGATCCCGTCACGAAGGCTCCGGTTGCACAGCCGCTATCGCTAACCGATGCGGAAAAAACCGCCCTGGGACGAAGCTGACCATGCGCCTGTCCGATTGCCACAATATCGAGGATTTCCGTAGGCTTGCGAAAGCGCGCCTGCCCTGGCCGGTGTTCGACTATATCGACGGGGCTGCCGACGACGAGATCACCAAGGCGCGCAACACCGCCGCCTTCGACAGCGTCGACCTGGTGCCCGACGTGCTGGCCGGCGTGGCGGACATCGACACCTCTTGCACGATCATGGGCCGCAAGAGCGCCCTGCCCCTGATGCTCAGCCCGACCGCGCTCCAGCGCGCCTTCCACCGCGACGGGGAACGCGCGGTCGCGAAGGCAGCGGAGAAATTCGGCGTGTGGTTCGGCATCTCCAGCCTCGCCACGCATTCGATCGAGGAAGTGGCTGCGCTCACCAGCGGGCCGAAGCTGTTCCAGCTCTACGTCCACAAGGACAAGGGCCTGAATGCCAGCATGATCGAACGCTGTCAGGCCTCGCGGTTCGATGCGCTGGCGCTGACGGTCGACACCATCGTTTCCGGCAAGCGGGAGCGGTGCCTGCGCTCCGGTTTCACCACGCCGCCGCGCTTTTCCGCTTCCTCGTTGTGGAGCTATGCTACACGGCCCTACTGGACGCTCAATTACGTCTTCTCGCCCAAATTCCGGCTGCCCAATCTCGACGGGCACGTGCAGGAAGGGACCGGGAAGGCGGTCAGCATCCAGGACTATTTCAACACCATGCTCGATACCGGCATGGACTGGGATACGGCCGCCAAGATCCGACAGGACTGGGGCGGCACATTCTGCCTCAAGGGCGTGATGAGCGCAGCCGACGCCCGCCGCGCGGTCGAGATCGGCGCCGATGCGATCATGATTTCCAACCATGGCGGCAGGCAGCTCGACGGCAGCCGCTCGCCCTTCGACCAGCTATCCGAAATCGTCGACGCGGTCGGCGGCGAAATCGAAATCATCTGCGATGGCGGGGTCAGGCGCGGCACCCATGTTCTGAAGAGCCTGTGCACGGGGGCCACTGCGGCCTCGGGCGGCAGGCTTTATCTCTATGCGTTGGCAGCTGCCGGACAGGAAGGCGTCGAGCGTGCACTTGTCATCCTGCGCGACGAAATCGAGCGGGGGATGCGGCTGATGGGGGTCACCTCGGTGGAACAATTGACCCGCGAACGGCTGCGCTGGCGATAATTTCCTAAACTTCGGCTTGAACTCGGGGTAATATTGGGCAATGCAGCATGACATGAACCGCATCGGACTAATTCTGCGACTTACCCGCCCTTGGGCGTGATCTAGGCGTGCCGAAAGGGTGCGCAGCGCACCCAAGGGCCGAACCGACCTTCGCAGTTACCGATACGAGTTTTCCCAATGTCCATGCTTCGCGATCCGAGCACCAAGTACAGCGCATTCCCGCAGGTCAACCTGCCCGACCGGAAATGGCCGACGCGCACCATCACCGCCCCGCCCCGCTGGCTCTCGACCGACCTTCGCGACGGGAACCAGGCGATCGTCGACCCGATGGATGCGCACAAGAAGAACCGGTTCTTCGACCTGCTGGTCGAGATCGGCGTGAAGGAGATCGAGATCGGTTTTCCTAGCGCCGGCGCGACGGAGTTCGATTTCATCGCCGGCCTCGTCCGGTCGGGACGCATCCCGCAGGACGTGCTGGTGCAGGTCCTCACGCAAAGCCGCGAAGACCTGATCCGCACCAGCTTTGCCAGCCTCGAAGGCGCGCACGCGGCCATCGTGCATCTCTACAACGCAGTCAGCCCCGCATGGCGCGAAGTCGTCTTCGGCATGACCCGCGACCAGGTTCGCGAGATCGCGGTCCACGGCGCGAAGGTGATGCGCGACGAGGCAGCCAAGCAGCCCGGCACCGACTGGCATTTCCAGTACAGCCCGGAAACCTTCTCCACCGCCGAACTCGATTTTAGCCTCGAGGTTTGCGAAGCGGTGATGGAGGTGCTGGCGCCAACGCCGGACCACCCGATCATTCTCAACCTGCCGGCCACGGTCGAGGCGGCGACGCCCAATATCTATGCCGACCAGGTCGAGTATTTCATCCGCAACCTGCCCAACCGCGACAGCGCGGTGATCAGCCTGCACACGCACAACGACCGCGGCACCGGCGTCGCTGCGGCGGAGCTGGCGCTGATGGCAGGGGCCGACCGCGTCGAGGGCTGCCTGTTCGGCAATGGCGAGCGCACGGGCAATTGCTGCCTCGTTACGATGGCGCTCAACATGTATACGCAGGGCGTCGATCCGGGGATCGACTTCTCCGACATCGACCGCGTCATCGAGACGGTCGAGTACTGCAACCAGATCCCCGTCCACCAGCGCCATCCCTATGGCGGCGAACTGGTCTACACCGCCTTTTCCGGCAGCCACCAGGACGCCATCAAGAAAGGCTTCATGGTGCTGGAAACGCAGAACGACCCGCATTGGCGCGTGCCCTACCTGCCGATCGATCCGGCCGATCTTGGCCGCAGCTACGAGGCGGTCATTCGCGTCAATTCGCAGTCCGGCAAGGGCGGCTTCGCCTGGGTGCTGGAACAGGACCAGGGCCTGAAACTGCCCAAGAAGATGCAGGCCGATTTCAGCCCCCATGTCCAGCGCATGGCTGACGAGCTGGGCCGCGAACTCAACGCTGCCGACATCTGGGAGGCTTTCCGCAAGGCCTATCACGTCAAGACCACCGACAAGCATTTCCAGTTGGTCGATTACGAGGAAAGCCGCGCCAGCGACGGCACCCGCATCTTCACGGGCCGGATCGAGGTCGGCGGGACGGCGCAAAGCGTGTCGGGCCGCGGCAACGGCCTCATTTCCAGCGTGATGGGGACGCTGCGCGATGCGTTCGGCGTCGAGCTGGAAGTGGTCGATTATTCGGAACACGCCCTGGGCGCAGGCACCGACGCCAACGCCGCAGCCTACCTCGAATGCCGGACGCCCGACGGGCTAACGATCTGGGGATGCGGGATCGACGAGGACGTCGCGACAGCCAGTGTCAGGGCAGTGCTCAGCGCTGCCAACTCGGCACGACCCGTAAAGTAGTTCGCACACAATATGCCCCGCATCGGGACTATGGCCCTTCTATACAATCTAAGCATGTATACTATGGTATGAGGCCTGCGAGTTTCTCCGATTATCAGGCCTTTATGGTCGCAATATGAGGGCAGTCATTGGTCGAGGAGCCGTTCTACGTAGTCCGGGCTGACCAGCTACCGGCGCTCTATTACCTGGACCGCGAACACCCGCGGCCCCGCCGCGTCGAATGGATCAATCGCGGCACGGATTCCAAGCTTCGCCCCTCCACCGTCGACATGCTCCTGCGCACCCTGTTTCGCGAGCCCGGTTCGCCGAGCGTCAAGAAATTGCACCAGTCCTCCGGCCTTCGCGCCGTATTCGGAAACGAAGGCGACCGGGACCGCTTCGCCCGCGCATTCGTGGAAGCGCGCCGCAACCTGCATTCCAGCACGGCGAACGTCGTCACCGCCGTGTTCGACAATGTAGATGCCGCGGAAAAGGCAGTCGAACTGCTGTGCGGCAGCGACATCTCCGAGGACGCAATCTCGCTGGCTTGGCGTACCAGCCAGTATCTCGATCCCGAATATGCCGCGGGCGAAGGTCACGGCATCGTGGACGTGGCCACTGCCATTGCGGGCGGCGGTATCGCCGGCGCCTTGCTGGGAACCGCGATCCTGTTCATCCCCGGCGTGGGCCCTGTCGCCGTGGCCGGCGCACTCACCTCCTCCGCGCTGTCGTCGGTGGCGACGGTGACGGGCATCATCGGCGCTACCGGCAGCGGCATCGCCAAGATGCTTACCGATCACGATGTCGACGGCGTATCCGCCACGCTCTACGAACAGGAAATCCGCAAGGGGAAGGTTTTCCTGTCGGTGGATTGTTTGCGCGGGAAATGCGATGCCGACATGGTCCACACTTTGCTGGACAGGGCGGGTGGTAAGACGGCAGGAATGAACCCGGGAGGGTTTTCCTGACCGGCCAAAGGGGAGAGGCTAGAATGAGCGAAGCGATAATCGAACCCGAACTTCCGATCATCGATCCGCACCATCACTTGTGGGACCTGCGCCCGCTAATGGCCGCCTTTCCCGAACCGCGGCATGATTTCATCGAGGCGATTGCCGGCGCGCCCTATTACACCTTCGACGAGCTGCTCGCCGACACGCAGAGCGGGCACAATGTCGTCGGCACCGTCTTCATGGAATGCGGCGCTTTCTATGACGCGTCGCGCGGCGATGCGATGAAGCCTGTCGGCGAGGTCGAATTCGTCAACGGCGTCGCTGCACAGGGGGCGAGCGGGCTCTACGGCGATTATCGCCCCTGCGCAGGCATCGTCGGCCATGCAGACCTGACGTTGGGCGACGGGGTCAAACCGGTCATCGAGGCGCTCATCGCTGCTGGCAATGGCCGATTCCGCGGTATCCGGCACGCTTCGGCCTGGGATTCCGATCCCGAGGTACTTGGCCCCCCTTTCCACGCACCCGAAGGGCTCTACGGCAGCGATGCCTTTCGCGCCGGATTCTCCGCATATTCGCAATTCGGCCTGACTTTCGACGCCTGGTTGCTCGAGCCACAACTCGGCGATGTCCTCGAACTTGCCCGTGCGTTTCCCGACCAGCAGATCATCCTCGACCACTGCGGCACTCCGCTCAACATCGCGAGCCACAGGGGCAAGCTGCACGAGAATTTCGACCGCTGGCGGCGTTCCATCCACGCCATCGCCGAATGCCCCAACGTGGCGGTCAAGCTGGGCGGCCTCGCCATGGCGTTTTGCGGCATGCCCGAGGACGGCCCCGCAAAGGGACATGGTTCCGAACACCTGGCCGCGCTCTGGCGCCCCTATATCGAGACCTGCATCGAAAGCTTCGGCCCCGGGCGGGCCATGTTCGAAAGCAATTACCCGGTCGACCGCTGGGGCGCGAGCTACCCGGTGCTGTGGAACGCGTTCAAGCGCCTCGCCCGCAGCCATTCCGAAGACGAGAAGCGCGCGCTGTTTGCAGGGACAGCCGCACGCATCTACGGGATCGAGCACGTCCTGCCGGCCTCCTGACGTTTACGTAACGTCACTCTCGACAAGCGCGCCTGCGCGCCATAGGCGTTCGCGCATATTCGAGAGAGGAGCCTTTCTGCATGAGCCTGCCCGCCCCCTTCGACAAGCTGCGCCTGCCGGTCATCGGATCGCCGCTCTTCATCGTCTCCGGTCCGGAGCTGGTGATCGCCCAGTGCAAGGCCGGTATCGTCGGCAGCTTCCCCGCGCTAAATGCTCGCCCGCAGAGCGAACTCGACGAATGGCTCCACCGGATTACCGAGGAACTGGCAGCCTATAACCGCGACAATCCCGACCGCCCGGCTGCGCCTTTCGCGGTCAACCAGATCGTCCACCGTTCGAACGACCGGATCGAGGCCGACATGGCGACCTGCGCGAAATGGCAGGTGCCGCTGGTCATCACCTCGCTTGGCGCGCGTGAGGAAATCTTCGACGCGGTGCGCGGCTGGGGCGGCATCACCATGCATGACGTCATCAACAACCGCTTCGCCCACAAGGCGATCGAAAAGGGTGCCGACGGCCTCATCCCGGTCGCGGCCGGCGCAGGCGGTCATGCCGGCACGCTAAGCCCGTTCGCGCTGATGCAGGAAATCCGCGAATGGTTTGACGGGCTGGTCGCCCTGTCCGGCTCGATCGCACACGGAAGGTCGATCCTCGCCGCGCAGGCGCTGGGTGCCGACTTCGCCTATATCGGATCGCCCTGGATCGCCACCGAGGAAGCCAATGCGGTCGACGGTTACAAGCAGGGTATCGTCGAAGGCAGTGCAGACGGCATCGTCTATTCGAACCTGTTTACCGGCGTGCACGGCAATTACCTGCGCTCCAGCATCGAGAATGCCGGCCTCGATCCCGACAACCTGCCTGAAAGCGATCCCTCCAAGATGAATTTCGGCAGCGGCGGCAATACCAAGGCCAAGGCGTGGAAGGATATCTGGGGTTCGGGCCAGGGCATCGGCACGGTCAAGTCGGTCGGCCCTGTCGAGGACATGGTCGCCCGCTTCGAACGCGAATATCGCGATGCGAAGGAATCGCTCGACAAGCGAACCGTCTAGGCCGCCGCGCTCCACAGCGCTTCGGCTATCGCGTCGAGATCGGAAAAGTCGAGGTCCGCGGCCACCGGGTCGCGGCGGTTGAGCAGTAGCGGGCGCGCTTCGTCGAGAAGTCTGCGCCGCAAGGCCTTCTGCAGCAATTGCAGGCGCTGCAAGGCATCCCGGGCAGCGATCTCCGCATCGAACCGGCGCTTCTCGGCCCAAGCCTCCTCCACGCAGCCGACCCGTTCGATCACCATCGCATTGTAATCGCGATGCGGCCCACGGTGCAGCGGCAAAGCTGTGCGCCGTGCCGCATGCTCGCTGGCCGGAAGCAGCAGGCCGTTGATGCGGAAATCGTCGAACCCGATCCGCTCGCGCCCGAGCGCGGCGAACATGGAGCCGAAGCAGTCGCGGTTGAGCAATTGGCGCGGCAGCAAGTGATGCCGCTGCAGAGCAGGGTCGTGACCCGGCTGCCCGCGCCGGTTGACCGCGCGGAAAAGCAGGCGGGAACGCCCGCCTGAAAATGAATTACGACCCGTCACGACCCCCCTCTTTCGTCTTACATCGGAGTTACTCTCACCGTCCCGTCCCCCCTGGGTTCGAGCATGACCATTGCCCCGTCCTCGAACCGGGCTTCCGACCTGTCCTGGAGAGGCCCTGCCCCGACCAGCTCGTGCACCAGCCGCGCGGCCATGCGGGTCGCCCCGATGCGATCCTGAGCGAGTTCGGGTGCAATGAGGATTTCCTGGCCGATGAACCAGGCGAGCCCGTCGCTAACCAGCGCACCGTCGCCGCCGACCGCGAAGCCGACCAGCCCGAGCGCGGGAAACGGGCCGCCGCCGATCCATGCATTGACCGTGCGCAGGAAGAAATCCGGTTCGATGGCGCTGCAGGACGGGCCCCAGGACACCGCCTTCACGCCCGGCAGATGTTCTGCCAGTCCCGCGCCCATATCGAGCATGCAGCGCACGATCGGGAGGCTATTGGCGGCGTCGGCAAGATGCGGACCGGGTACCAGCGCGATGGCCTCGATAGCACTGTCGCCAAGACTGGCGGGCACGTTGAAGCGATGAACGAACGGCGGAGCTGCGACGCCCGGTCCTGGGGACAACCCGAGGCAGTCGAACGTCATTCCCCACTGCAGCAGTTCGAGCCAGTCTCCGCCGCGCTTACTCTCGCGCCTTTCCGGGTCTGTGAGCTCGTCATGCAGCAGGGGGTCGTGGCTGACGGAAGCCTGCGGCATGGCCGCAAGCGCGTCGATCAGCGTCGAACGGTCGGGGCGTTGCCCGGGCTCGAACAGAAGATAGAGCCCGTCGGGGCAGCGATGTGCCTCTGCCGGCGTTCCCGATCCCCGCTGCATTGACGACGTGCCCCCTGTCCCTTCTCCTCCAAGCCCTAAGCGCCCTGAAAAATTACGTCGAGGGCGTTAAGGTAGTTTCTGTCCATTTCGGAGCAGTCTTTCCTAAAAGATGCCGCTGCCAAGTCCTTCGGCCATTGCCGTGCCAAGTTGGCCGGCGTCTTCCAGAATATCGCGGGACATGGACTTGGGGGCCATGATCTGTTCGGGAGTTTGCGCGGCAGTGTTGACGATTACCGGTTCTGCCACGCGGCGCAGGCGCCAGCCGGTGGCGATCCGGTCGATCTGGCGCTGCGCACCTTCCCCGTCGGACCCGGCGGCGATCATCGTCGCATAGGCGCGGCCTTCGATCTGCCCCAGCACCGGGTAATAGCAACGGTCGAACATCTCCTTCATCTCGCCGCTCATCGTGGCGAGGTTTTCGGGGCAGACGAACAGATAGCCGCCTGCTGCAAGGAAGTGCTCCGGCGTAACCGCATCCGCCTTCAGCATAATCGCTGCATCTCCGGCACCTTCGGCGGCAGCCCGCGCGAGCGCCTCGCTTGCGCCGGTGCGGCTGTGCCAGGCGATAAGAAGGTGTGTCGACGTCATGACACCTTCGACCTTCGCGCAGCCTTGTCGATTGTCAATGCCGCTGCGCTTGCTGCGATGGGGTCCGCCGCGATAGGAGGAGACCATGGCAACTTCGGCCCTCCCCCATGTTTTCGGCGTTTCGCAATCCCTCACCGGCAAGGCCTGGCGCTGGCGCGGCGGGAATATGGACCTCGGCCAAGGCAATTTCGCGGCCGGTGACGATATCGTGCGGCAAATCCTGCTTGCGCGCGGAGTGGCCCCGGACGATCTCGACCGGCACCTCACCCCGACCCTGCGCGATTTCCTGCCTGACCCGTCGGAGTTCAACGACATGGACGCGGCAGCGGACCGGCTCGCGCAGGGCGTGCTCGGGGGCGAGAAGATCACCGTCTACGGCGATTACGACGTGGACGGGGCGACCAGTTCGGCGCTGCTCATCCGCCTGCTGCGGGATCTTGGCGTGGAGGCGGACTATTACATCCCCGACCGCCTGCTCGAAGGCTATGGCCCCTCCGGTGAGGCGCTGGTCCAGCTTGGTGAGGCCGGGTCGAGCCTGATCGTTACTGTCGATTGCGGGGCCATGGCGCACGAGGCGCTGGCGATGGCAAGCGATGCAGGCATCGACGTGATCGTGGTCGATCACCACAAGTGCGCACCCGAGTTGCCGCGCGCGGCCGCGCTGGTGAACCCCAACCGGCTCGACGAGAACGACCTTGCCGCAGCGCACGGGCACCTAGCAGCGGTCGGCGTCGCTTTCCTGCTCGCCATCGCACTGGTCCGTACGCTGCGCGCCAGCGGCTATTTCGAGAGCCGCAAGGAGCCCGACCTCTTCTCCCTGCTCGACCTCGTCGCACTGGGCACGGTGGCCGACGTCGCCGCCTTGCACGGCCTCAATCGCGCCTTCGTCGCACAAGGCCTGAAGGTGATGGGCAAGCGGGCCAATACAGGCATGGCGGCTCTCATCGATGCGAGCCGCCTGAAGCGGGCCCCGGCCTGCTCCGACCTCGGCTTCGCACTGGGGCCGCGGATCAACGCAGGCGGCCGCGTGGGCGAATCCACGCTCGGCGTGCGCTTGCTGACGACCGAGGATCCCGATGAGGCCGCGCGTATCGCCGCCCAGCTTTCCGCGCTCAACGAGGAACGCCGCGCGATCGAGGCGGAAGTCCAGCAGGCCGCCGAGGACCAGCTGGCCGGCCAGCACAACCGCGCGGTGCACGTGCTTGCCGGCGATGGCTGGCACCCCGGCGTCATCGGCATCGTGGCCGGGCGCATCAAGGAAAAGACGGGCAAGCCCTCGCTCGTGGTGGCGCTCGACAGCGCAGCCGGCGAAGGCAAGGGATCGGGGCGCTCGATACCCGGCGTCGATCTGGGCGCAGCGATCATCCGGGCGCGCGAGGAAGGCCTGCTGGTCAAGGGTGGTGGGCACGCCATGGCGGCGGGCCTGACAGTTGCCGCCGACAGGCTCGACGCCTTTGCCGAGTGGCTCGACGCGCATCTCGAAAGCGTGGTCGCCCGCGCGAGCGAGAACCGCGAGATGCTGCTCGATATCGCGGTCGCGCCGGGCGGGCTGACGCCGGCACTGGTCGAATCGCTCGAATGCGGCGGGCCTTACGGGGTCGGCTGGCCCGGCCCGAGAATCGCGGTCGGCCCGGTCCGGCTGGTGAAATGCGATATCGTCGGCACGGATCATGTGCGCCTGGTTGCGAGCGGAGACGACGGCCGCAGCTTCAAGGGCATCGCTTTCCGGGCTGCCGACAGCGAGATGGGACAGGCCCTGCTGCACGGCTCGCGCGGGCGCCGCCTGTGGCTGGCAGGCCGGGCGAAAATTGACGATTGGGGAAGCCGCCCGCAGGCCGAATTGCACCTCGAGGACGCAGCTTTCGCTGACTGATCCGCAGCTTGCGCATTTGGAGGGTTGACGCCCCGAGCGCCCCCGCCTAAGTGCGCCGCCACGCCACCGACCCGGCAACGGGTGTGGCCCGTTCGTCTAGCGGTTAGGACGCGGCCCTTTCACGGCTGAAACACGGGTTCGATTCCCGTACGGGTCACCACGGTGGCGTTATTGCTTCTGCAATCCGCGCAAAGCGCCACTCACGTGGCCCGTTCGTCTAGCGGTTAGGACGCGGCCCTTTCACGGCTGAAACACGGGTTCGATTCCCGTACGGGTCACCATCTCCCACAGGCTTGCAGACATTGGCTCTGGCGCTGGCCAGCAGGCCTCGCTAAGCGCGCCTGCATGAGCGAGCGCTCCTTTCCCTGGTCCGCCTTCGCCCTCGCCGTGGCGACCGCCATCGCACTTCTCGTGCTGGGCGACGACCTGCTTACCGTTGCGCTCGTGCTGCTGGTCTGGGCCGGTTCGCTATGGCTCGTCGGCGCAACCCCGCCCCCTGCGGTCGAGCAGAACAGCAATGGCGCTATCTCCCGCGATTCGATGGGCGACCTGTTCGAACATTCGGAAACGCCCGTACTCCTGACCGACCGCGGACGCGTGATCGTCGCCAATCTCGCCGCACGCCGCCTGCTGGGCGCGCACGTGCTGGGTCAGGACGTCAGGATGGCGCTGCGCCAGCCGGAAGCCGTCAGCCTGCTCGATAGCGACCAGGACGGCGCAGCCATCGTGCGCGGCCTTGCGCGGCGCAACGACATCTGGCGGGTGAACCGAAAGCTGCTCGACACCAACCTCTCGGTCATCGAACTGGTCAACAAGACCGCCGAGGCCGACATCAGCCGCGCCCACACCGATTTCGTCGCCAATGCCAGCCACGAGTTGCGCACGCCGCTCGCCTCCATCCTCGGCTATGTCGAGACGCTGCGCGAGGAAGACCGTCCCGAGCCGGAAATGGCGGACAAGTTCCTCGCCACGATCCAGCGCGAAGCCAAGCGCCTGCAGGACCTCGTCAGCGACCTCATGTCGCTGTCGCGCATCGAAGCGGAAAAACACGATCTGCCTTCCAGCACCGTTGCCCTTGCCGCCGTCGCAAAACGCGCCGCGCAGGACGGGGCCGGCGCTGAACGCATGGAGCGGCTCGATTTCGAGGCACATGGGGACTTCGTCGTTCGCGGGGACGAGCAACAGCTCGAACAGCTGGTGCGCAACCTCGTCGATAATGCCATGAAGTACGGTGCGTCCGACAGCATGGTGACCGTCCGCCTATCGCCGCAGGGCGAGACCCGCGTGCTCCTGACCGTGACCGATCGCGGTGACGGCATCGCGCCCGAACATATTCCGCATCTCACGCGCCGTTTCTACCGCACCGATCCGGGTCGCAGCCGTGCCTCCGGCGGAACCGGTCTTGGCCTTGCCATTGTGAAGCACATCGTCGAGCGGCACCGCGGAAAACTCTCCATCGACAGCAAGCTGGGCGAAGGAACGCGGGTCAAGGTCTCGCTCCCGCTTGCGGACTGATCCGCGATTTTCTGTCGCATTTGCGCGCTTTTCACAGCTTTTCCACAGCCATTCCACAGGGTGCGCGAGTACGCACGGAACATGTCACATGGCTGTAATCATCGGGTCATAGAGGCGACGCCGGATCGTAACCTTGTAAAGGATTCGTCATAATGAAACCGGCATTCAGGCTCTCCGTCATCGCGGCGGCACTGAGCTGCACCATCGCCACTCCCGTCGCCGCACAGGATGCGGCTGCCCCTACTGCGGAGCAGAGCCTTGCCGAAATGCGCGCGCAGCTAGCTGCCCTGGCCGCCCGTATCGACCAGCTCGAAGGCGAACTGGCCGAAGCCAAGACCGAGACTGCAACTGCCCGCGAACAGAGCGCCGAAGCGCTCGCAGCTGCACAGGCACCTGCGGAAAAGCCTTCCACCAGTATTGCCTTCAAGGGCGCGCCCGAGATCAAGGGCGAAGGTGGCTGGAGCTTCAAGCCGCGCGGTCGCCTGCAGTATGATGCCGGCTTCGTAGGAGCTCCGGAATCGACCGGTCGCGAGACCGGTTTCGGCAACGACGTGCGCCGTGCCCGCCTCGGTGTGCAGGGTGATATCCCCGGCGGCTTCGGCTACAAGTTCGAAGTCGATTTCGCGAACAGCGATGTCGCCGTGACCGACGCGCTGATTTCCTACGGGCATGGCGATCTCGAGGTGAGTGTCGGCCAGTTCAACAACTTCCAGTCGCTGGAAGAGCTGACCAGCAGCCTGCACACGAGCTTCATCGAGCGTGCGGCCTATACCGATGCGTTCAACTTCATCCGCCGTGTCGGCGTCGGTGTCAAATATGCTCCGGGGGATCTGCTCATCCAGGGCGGCGTGTTCAGCGACAACATGGACGACCTGCCGACCAATAGCTGGAGCGTCGATGGCCGTGTCGTGTACATGCCCAAGCTCGGCAGCGCCCAGCTGCACCTCGGCGGTTCGCTGCACTATCGCCAGTACGAAGATGGCAGCACCACGCGTTACCGCCAGCGCCCGCTGGTTGCGTTCACGTCCGAACGTTTCATCAACACCGGCAATTTCGGTATCGAAAGCGAAACGTCGTACGGCCTCGAGGGCGCAGTCGTTTCGGGCCCGTTCCATGCCGCCATCGAAGGTTACTGGGTCGACACGGCCACGCCCGGCGGGATCGACGATGCGACCTTCTTCGGCGGCTATGCCGAAGTCGGCTATTTCCTGACCAAGGGTGACACGCGCGGTTACAAGGGCGGCACCTTCGATCGCACCAAACCGGCCAACCCGGTCGGCAAGGGCGGCATGGGTTCGCTCCAGGTAAACCTGCGCTACGACCGGCTCGACCTGTCCGACCAGTCGATCTTCGGCGGCACGCAGGACGGCTATTTCCTCTCGCTCGCCTGGAAGCCGACCGACTACACCATGCTGCTCGCGAATTACGGCAAGCTCGACTACTCGGGTGCCATCTACCCGACCGCGACGGGCGACCGTGACTATGCGGTCGACGTGGTCGGTGTGCGCGCACAGGTCGATTTCTGATCCAGATACCGCTAGGGGCTGCCACAACGATTCGGCACCCCCTAGCGGAAGTCACACTTTTGTCGTCAGCATGTAACAAATCCGCGCTCTTGCGCGGCTAGTTGGACAACATAGGGGTTCCCAATGACCAAAACTTTCAAATTCGCTCTCGCCGCCGCTTCGGCCCTGGCCCTGACCGCTTGCGGTGACAATTCGGGTGGCGGTGCGACCCGCGACCAGATCAAGGCCGTCGGCTCGTCGACCGTCTTCCCGTTCGCCAAGGCCGTTTCCGAAGCTTTCGCCCGCGACACGCAGTTCGCCTCGCCGATCATCGAATCGACCGGTACCGGCGGCGGCATGAAGCTGTTCTGCGCCGGCGTCGGCGCCCAGACGCCCGACATCGCGCACGCCTCGCGCCGCATGAAGGCCGGTGAATTCGCCGACTGCCAGGCCAATGGCGTGACCGACATCATCGAAGTGCAGGTCGGCCTCGACGGCATCGCCCTCGCCTCGTCGAAGGGCGGCATCATGATGAACCTGACGCCGAAGATGGTCTACGAAGCGCTCGCCGCCTCGCCCTACGGCAAGGAACAGACCGCCAAGAACTGGTCGGACATCGATCCCTCGCTGCCGAACCAGCCGATCCTCGTCTACGGTCCGCCGAGCACCTCAGGCACGCGCGACGCGCTCAAGGAACTGATCCTCGAAGCGGGCTGCAAAACCGACGCTGCAACCGCAGCGCTCAAGGAAACCGACGAAGACCGTTACGACCAGGTCTGCACCGAAGTCCGCAGCGACGGCGCCTATGTCGACCAGGGCGAGCAGGACAATCTCATCGTCCAGAAGATCGAAGGCAATCCGAACGCAGTGGGTATCTTCGGCTACTCCTACCTTGAAGAGAACCTCGACAAGGTGCAGGGCCTGCCCATGAACGGCGTCGACCCGACCTACGAGAACATCGCCAGCTTCGCCTATCCGGGCGCGCGCCCCCTCTTCATGTACGTGAAGAAGGCGCACCTCGACGCGATCCCGGGCCTGAAGGAATTCCTCACCCAGTGGTCGACCATGTGGGCCAGGGACGGCGCGCTCGCCAAGATCGGTCTCGTCTCCAATCCCGATGATGCGATGGCCAAGGCCACCGCAGCCGTCACCGAATACACCACGCTCGACGGTTCCGAGCTGAAGTAAGGGTATCAACGCAAGCAATGTCGCCGACCATTCTGCTCCTCCTGGCCCTCGGGCTCGGGCTCGCCGGATGGTTGGCGGCTCGTGCTCGTGCGTGGACCTTCCGCAAGGCGAGCCCTGACGGGCGGCTCGCCAGCCTCCCCAGCTACCACGCATGGTACGTGGCGCTGTGGATCATCCTGCCCGTCCTGGTTTTCGTCGGGGCCTGGAGCGCGATCGCGCCCGGCCTCGTCACCCAGTCGGTGCTGGCATCGCCTGCCGCCGACCAGCTGCCCGCCTTCGGCTTCCAGCGCCAGACGATCCTGAACGAAGCGCGCGCGGTCGCGACCGGCGCATCGCAGGCGGTGTTCAACCCGCTGGCGAAGGAATTCGTCGAGCCTTACCGGCAGGCGCTCTCCTTCTACAACTGGATCGGCATCGCCGCGACGCTGGTCATCGCCTTCCTTGGCGGCGCATGGTCGTTCCTGCGCCTGAAGCCCGATTTCGCTGCCCGTACCCGGGTGGAGCGGATCGTCATGGCGATCCTGCTGGGTGCCTCGCTGGTCGCGATCCTTACGACCATCGGCATCTTCGTCAGCCTCATTTTTGAGACCATGCGCTTCTTCGGCATGGTCAACCCGCTCGACTTCCTGTTCGGCACCCACTGGGGTCCGGACCCGATGAGCAATCCGGACAACCCCGACAGCAGCCGCTACGGCGCGATCCCGCTGTTCTGGGGCACGCTGTTCATTGGTGCGATCATCGCCATGATCGTGGCCATCCCGCTCGGCTTGATGAGCGCGGTGTATCTGACGCAATACGCCGACCCGCGCCTGCGCGCCTGGATCAAGCCCACGCTCGAAATCCTCGCCGGTGTCCCGACCGTGGTCTACGGCTACTTCGCCGCGCTTACGATCGCCCCCGCCATACGCGATTTCGCGATCAGCCTTGGCGCGTCCAATCCCTCGAGCGAAAGCGCGCTGGCAGCCGGTCTCGTCATGGGCGTGATGATCATCCCGTTCGTATCCTCGATGGCCGACGATTCCATCGCCGCGGTCCCGCAGGCCATGCGTGACGGCAGCCTGGCGATGGGCGCGACCACCAACGAGACGATCCGCCGCGTGCTCGTGCCTGCCGCCCTGCCCGGCATCGTGGCCGGCGTCATGCTCGCCATCAGCCGCGCGATCGGCGAGACGATGATCGTCGTCATGGCCGCATCGACCGCCGCCAATCTCAGCGCCAATCCGCTCGATTCCATGACCACGGTGACGGTCCAGATCGTCGCCATGCTGACCGGCGAAGGCAGTTTCGACCATCCCGCGACGCTCAGCGCCTTTGCGCTCGGCTTCGTGCTGTTCATGGTGACGCTGGGGCTGAACTTCATCGCCCTGCGCGTCGTCAAGAGGTTCCGCGAAGCTTATGAGTGAGCATATCGCCCCCACGCGCACGCCCGAATTCGAGGCGCGCCTCAAGAAGCGTTACGCGGCAGAGCGCCGATTCCGCAGGCTCGGCCTGGCCGCGATCGTGTTCTCGGTCGCCGTGCTGGTCTACCTGCTCGGCACGATGACGCTGAACGGCATCGGCGGCTTCCAGCGCGCCGAACTCGAAGTGCCGATCGACTTCACGCAGGCCGGCATTTCCGCCGATCCCGCCACCATGGCCAGCGACGGGGCCGTGCAATCCCTCCAGGGACAGGGCCTGCCCGAAGTCGTGCAATTCTTCGCCGAGCAGTCGCTGGGCGACGAGGCGGCCGAACAGCTCGGTGCGCAGGCATGGCGCGATGTCGCCGACGCGATTGCCGCCGATCCGTCCATTCTCGACCGGCAGGAAACCTTCTGGCTTCCTGCCAGCGCCAGCCTTGCCAGCGGCTATGCCGGCGAAGGGTCGGAGCAGATGCAGGCGCTCGCACAGCAGCTCGATGAAGCGGGCAAGATCGACAAGAACTTCGACACCGGCTTCTTCGCCCGGTCGGATGCGACCAATCCGCAGCAGGCGGGTATCTGGGGCGCGCTCAAGGGCTCGTTCCTGACGATGATCGTGACCCTGCTGCTGGCCTTCCCCATCGGGGTGCTGGCCGCGCTCTACCTTGAGGAATACGCGCCGAAGAACCGCTGGACCGATCTCATCGAGCTGTCGATCAACAACCTTGCGGCGGTCCCGTCGATCATCTTCGGCCTGCTGGGCCTTGCGGTCTTCCTGACGCTGTTCCCGAACCTGCGATCCGCCCCCGTGATCGGCGGCATGACGCTGGCGCTGATGACCATGCCGGTCATCGTCATTGCCGGGCGCAACGCGATCAAGGCCGTCCCGCCGAGCATTCGTGACGGCGCTCTCGCCATCGGGGCCTCGCCGGTCCAGGTGGTTTTCCACCACGTCCTGCCGCTCGCCCTGCCCGGCATCCTTACCGGCACGATCATCGGCATGGCCCGCGCGCTGGGTGAAACCGCGCCGCTGCTGATGATCGGCATGCGCGCTTTCGTGGCGAGCCCGCCCGACAGCTTCACCTCGCCTGCCACGGTCCTGCCGATGCAGATCTTCCTCTGGTCCGACGAAATCGACCGCGGTTTCGTGGAACGGACCAGTGCGGCTATTATTGTCCTGTTGCTGTTCCTCCTGCTGATGAACGGCCTCGCCATCTACCTGCGCAACAAATTCGAGAAAAAGTGGTGACCGTAGTCCATCAAAACCTGGAAGATACCGACGCCAAGATGAGCGCGCGGAACGTCTCCGTTTTCTACGGCGACAAGAAGGCGATCGACGAGGTTTCGATCGACATTCCCACGCGCTACGTCACGGCCTTCATCGGCCCGTCGGGCTGCGGCAAGTCGACCTTCCTGCGCACGCTCAACCGCATGAACGACACGATCCCTTCGGCCCGCGTCGAAGGCGACATCATGCTCGACGGCGAGGACATCTACAAATCGGGCATGGACGTGGTGCAGCTGCGCGCCCGCGTCGGCATGGTCTTCCAGAAGCCCAACCCCTTCCCCAAGTCGATTTACGAGAACATCGCCTACGGTCCCAAGATCCACGGCCTTGCAGAAGGCAAGGACGAGCTGGACGCGGTGGTCGAGAAATCGCTGCGCCGCGCGGGCCTGTGGGAAGAGGTCAAGGACCGCCTGCAGGACAGCGGCACCGCCCTGTCCGGCGGCCAGCAGCAGCGCCTGTGCATCGCGCGCGCCATCGCCGTCGATCCCGAAGTCATCCTGATGGACGAACCGTGTTCGGCACTCGACCCGATCGCCACTGCCAAGATCGAGGAACTGATCGACGAACTGAATGGCCGATATGCTATCGTGATCGTTACCCACTCGATGCAGCAGGCCGCGCGCGTCAGCCAGCGGACGGCTTTCTTCCACCTCGGAAAGATGGTGGAATATGGTCGTACTTCTGACATATTCACCAATCCGCTCGAACAGCGGACCCAGGATTACATCACGGGCCGCTACGGATAAGGCTAGGTAAGAACATGCAAGAACATACCGTAAAAGCCTTCGACGAAGACATCACGCGCCTCCGCGGCTTGATCGCGGAAATGGGCGGTCTGGCCGAAGTCGCGATCCAGCAGGCGCTCGATGCGCTGGTGCGCGGTGACGACGACCTCGCCAAGAAAGTCGTCAAGGGCGACAAGAAGATCGACGCGCTCGAAAGCGAGATCGACAAGCTGGCCGTGCGAATCATCGCGCTGCGTGCGCCGATGGCGGACGATTTGCGCGAAGTCATCGCCGCACTCAAGATCGCCGGCGTGGTCGAGCGTATCGGCGACTATTCCAAGAACATCGCCAAGGCGAGCCGCGAGATCGGCGACAACCGCAAGAAGTTCGAACCGCTCACCCTGCTTCCCGCCATGGCCGAAGTTGCCAGCGAGATGGTCCACGACGTTCTGACCGCCTACGCCGCCCGCGACCCGGAACTGGCGAAGGAAGTCATCCTGGCGGACGAGAAGGTCGACGCCTTCTACAACTCGATCTTCCGCAACCTCGTCAGCCACATGGTCGAAAACCCCTCGATGATCTCCAGCGCTGCGCAGCTCCTGTTCGTCGCCCGCAATCTGGAACGCATCGGAGACCATGCGACAAACGTGGCCGAAATGGTCCATTTCGCCGCCACCGGACAATATCCGGTCGACGAGGATAACTGACATATTCCTGTAGCCTGAAGGTCATAGAGCCATGTCGAACGAGAAAAACCGCTCGCATGGAGACGCGAAGGTGCAGGTTGCAAAACTCCTGCTCGTAGAGGACGATCCCGCCCTTTCCGAGCTGCTCGAATACCGCTTTTCGAACGAAGGCTACGAGGTCCGCACAACGCCGGACGGCGACGAGGCGATCCTCCTTGCCAGCGAGGAAACGCCCGACCTCGTCATCCTCGACTGGATGATCGAAGGGACCAGCGGCATCGAAGTGTGCCGCCGCCTGCGCCGCGACAAGGCGACCGCGCACGTGCCGATCATCATGCTGACCGCGCGCGAGGCGGAAGACGACCGGGTCCGCGGCCTGGAAACGGGCGCGGACGATTACCTGACCAAGCCCTTCTCGCCGCGCGAGCTGCTGGCCCGCGTGGCGGCCGTCATGCGCCGTATCCGGCCCGTACTGGCAGGTGAAAGCATCGATGCAGGCGATCTGACGCTCGATCCCGTGGCGCACAAGGTCACCCGCCGCGGCAAGCAGCTCAAGCTCGGCCCGACCGAGTACCGGATGCTCAAGTTCTTCATCGAAAGCCCGGGCCGCGTGTTCAGCCGCAACCAGCTGCTCGACGGGGTCTGGGGCACCGAAAGCGACATCGAACTGCGCACGGTCGACGTGCACATCCGCCGCCTGCGCAAGGCGCTGGAGGTCGACGGCGCCAAGGACCCGATCCGCACCGTCCGCAGCGCTGGATATTCCTTCGAACCCGTCTAAAGCTGCGGAGATGGAATTCGTCGGCTACGCGTTCATTGCAATATTCGTCGGCGCATTATTGCTGGGCCGCCATTTCAAGGCGACGCGCGAGGCACGGGAAGCCGCCGAACTGGCGAAAGTGCCATCGAGGGCCTTGGACCTTCGCGTAAGTGGCTGGACGGCGAGCGAGCTGCGCAATGTCTTCGGTCGCTTTTCCAAGCTCTACGGCCTGCCGGAACCGCGGGTGACCGAAACTGCGAACGGCGTGTTTTCGGTGAAGTGGACCGACGGCCTTGTCCCCTCGCACATCCTCTTCGCGGTGAATTACGCCCACTATCCCGAAGGCCTTGACCTCGACGGGCGGCGCATCTGCGCGGCGGCGAAGGTATCGGCCGGCCATTTCGACGGCATCCCGGCCGGTCGCCCGGTGACGATTTTCGTGCCCGAGGACGATGACCGTTTCGACTGCGTCCATGCCGTGGATGATCGCGGCACGGCCTATCTCGGCGATTTCGGGCAGTCCGGTTTCGTGCAGACCGACCGGGCGCGCATGCGGCCCTGTGTGCAGGCTCTGTTCGTCTAGGTCACCGGCACAGCCCACCCCGCCGTGCACCCATGTCGAGGTGCAGATGGTCGGCATGGGCAGCATTGTAGTCGGGCGACAGGACGATGCCGAAAGCCTCGCAGGCGCCGTCGCGAACCGCGCGCAGGAAGCGGGCCTTGTCGCCCTCGCCCTGCCAGTCTCCCAGCACGCTGATCCGGGTTCCGTCGGTGAGGACGAAACCGGCAATGTCGATGGCATTGCCGGTCGCGTGCTGGCTCCACGGACCATCCTCGCGCCCGTAGAGGCGGCGGCAGGAGTAGGCGCCCAGATGCTCGATCCGCGCGATGCCGGCACCGAATATTTCCTGCGCGGCAGGCTCGAGCGCGTCGCGCTGCCATAGCTCCATCGCAATGGCGACCGGGCAAGTCGTAGGCGGCGTGTCGGGGCTGAGCGGATAGTCTGCAAGCTGCGTGCGGTCCTCGCGGCGGCACGCTCCCTCGCCTTCCGGTGGCAGGGCGGTAAATTCGATGCCGCTACGCTCGAGCACGGCGCGGCATTGGGGCACGTCGCCGGCAAGGGAGCGCAGCTTGGCCTCCGTCGCCCAGCCCACCGGATCATTGAGGTCTAGCGGGGCCCAGGGATCGTGTTGGGGATGCGCCGCAAGCCAGCTGCGTCCCGCCACGAACAGCGCTGCGGCGACCAGCAGCAGAATGACCCGCCGGTCGCCGATATACTTGCCGATGTGCCTCGATATGGTGAGCTTCAAACCTGCGTACCCATCAGATCGACCAGGATCAGTCCTGCGATCAGGATGAATACGATTCCGATGCCCCGATCGATCCACACGCGGGTCGCGGCGCGTTCCATGAAGCGCGCCAGGCGCTTGCCCGCCGCGATGTAGAGCCAGCCGATCACGAGGTCGGCGACCAGCGCGACCAGCGCCAGCACCACGATCTGCAGCGGCACGCTTTTCGCCGGATCCACGAAGGGCGGGATGATCGCGACCATGTAGACCAGCGACTTGGGATTGCCGATGGCGACCGCGATCCCGTCGCGAAAGGCGTGGCCGGATACCTGGCGGACCGGTTCCACTCCGTCCTCCCCCGCATGGAAGGAATGGCGGATCGCCTTCAGGCCGAGCCACGCGAGATAAAGCACGCCCGCGATCGCCAGCAGTCGGAAGGCGAGCGGATAGGTAGCGGCCAGCGCGCCGAGGCCCAGCGCGGCAAAGGCCCACCACACGAAATAGCCGATCTGCATGCCCATTAGCGCCGCCCAGCCCGAGCGCGGGCCCCGCCAGATCGCCTGGCTCATCACGAAGATCATGGACGGCCCCGGCACGATGCTGGTCGTGGCGGTTACGAGAAGGAATGCGAGGAGCGTTTCGAGACCCATTATGCCCGCGCCCCTAGCCGCAGCCTCAGTGGAAGTCGCGCGATTTCGGAATGATCCGCACGTCGCGCGGATGCCCCTGATGCCAGCCGCATTCGCGGTTGCCCGGCGGCGGTTCCTGCCACGGTTCGACCGGCTGGTAGGGATCGTCATGCCCCTCGCGCAGGTTGTCGCGCGGGTTGAACTTGTCCGGCAGCGGCGAGGAGACATGGTCGGCCCGTGCGAGCGGCGCGTTGAGCATGTCGTCGGACAGCCTGTGCAGCTGGTCAGTCGCATCGGTCATGTGATGCGCGATCACGTGGATCACCTCGTCATCATATTCGACGCGCCCGCGCACCTCCATCAGGCGCGAGCCCATGACCACGCGGCGCTGCTTTTCCTTCAGGTCCGGCCAGACGACGAGGTTGATGACGCCCGTCTCGTCCTCCAGCGTGATGAAGCACACGCCCTTGGCCGAACCCGGCCGCTGGCGGATCAGCACCACGCCCGCGACATGGACCATGGAGCGGAATTTGCGCGCCCTCAGATCGCAGGCACGCACGAAGCCACGTTCGGCAAGGCTGGCGCGCAGAAACGCCATCGGGTGCGCCTTCAGGCTGAGACGCGTGGTCTGGTAATCGGCCACCACTTCCTCGGACAAAGGCATCTGCGGCAGCGTGGTGCGGCGAACCTCCGCCCCCTCGTCGCGCGTGGCGGCAGCGGCGAACAGCGGCAGGTCCGCCCCGCCGACGAGGCTGCGCGCATCCCACAGGGCCTGCCTGCGCGACAGGTGCATCGAACCGAAGGCATCCGCGCTGGCGAGCCGTTCCACGTGGGCGGGACCGATCCGGGCACGGTCGCGCAGCGCACGCACGTCCTCGTAGGCGCCGTTCTCCTCGCGCTCGGCGACGAGTTGCGCGGCGACCGCTTCGGGCAGGCCGTCCACCTGCCTCAGGCCCAGCCGCAAAGCCACGTGCCGGTCGAGCCGGCCGCTGTCGCCCTGGCCGCCACTCGCCGCAGCGAGTTCTTCCAGCGTGCAGTCCCACTGCGACAGGTTCACATCCACCGGCAGCACGCGCACACCGTGTTCGGCCGCATCGCGCACGATCTGCGCGGGCGCATAGAAGCCCATGGGCTGCGAATTCAGGAGCGCGCAGGCGAAGGCCGCCGGGAAGTGGCATTTCAGCCAGCTCGACACGTAGACGAGATGCGCGAAGCTGGCCGCGTGGCTTTCGGGAAAGCCGTATTCGCCAAACCCCCGGATCTGGTTGAAGCAGCGCTGGGCGAAGTCGCGGTCATAGCCGCGCGCGACCATGCGTTCGACCATCATGTCCTGCAATTCGTCCACCATGCCGCGACTGCGGAAGGTCGCCATGGCCTTCCTCAGCCGGTTCGCCTCTTTCGAGGAGAACTTCGCCGCATCGAGCGCGATCTTCATCGCCTGTTCCTGGAAGATCGGCACGCCCAGCGTGCGCTCGAGAATGATGGACAGCTCGTCCGGCGGGCCGTGCTGCGGCGACGGCGCGGGTATCACCACCTGTTCCGCCCCGCGCCTGCGTTTCAGATAGGGGTGGACCATGTCGCCCTGGATCGGACCCGGGCGCACGATGGCGACCTGGATGACGAGGTCGTAGAATTCGCGCGGCCGCAGTCTCGGCAGCATGTTCATCTGCGCCCGGCTTTCGACCTGGAACACGCCGAGCGAATCCCCCTTGCGCAGCATGGCATAGGTTTCCGGGTCCTCGCGCGGGACCGAGGCGAGCGTCAGCGTGCGGCCGTGATGGTCGTCGAGCAGGTCGAGGCACTTGCGGATGCAGGTCAGCATGCCCAGCGCCAGCACGTCGACCTTGAGGATGCCCAGCGCCTCGATATCGTCCTTGTCCCATTCGATGAAACTGCGATCGGGCATGGCGCCATTGCCGACCGGCACCGTTTCGGTCAGCGCGCCTTCGGTGAGGATGAACCCGCCGACATGCTGCGACAAATGACGCGGTATTCCAATCATTTGCTCGGTCAGTTTGAGAACGCGCCTGAGATGCGGATCGGTCACGTCCATGCCTGTTTCGGCAGCGTGTTTCTCGCTGATCTCGCGGCCCCAGCCGCCCCACACCGTCTTGGCGAGCGCGGCGGTCACGTCCTCGCTCAGCCCCATCGCCTTGCCCACTTCGCGGATCGCCATGCGCGGGCGGTAATGGATGACAGTGGCGCACAGCCCGGCGCGGTGGCGGCCATACTTGCGGTAGAGATACTGGATCACTTCCTCGCGCCGCTCGTGCTCGAAATCGACGTCGATATCGGGCGGCTCCTTGCGGTCTTCGGAGATGAAGCGGTCGAACAGCAGCTGGTGCTGCGCCGGATCGACACTGGTGATGCCGAGGCAGTAGCAAACGGCCGAATTGGCCGCGCTGCCGCGCCCCTGGCACAGGATCGGCGGGTCGACCTTCTCGCGCGCGAAATCGACGATGTCCTTGATGGTCAGGAAATAGCGCGCCAGCTCCATCTTGCCGATCAGCGCCAGTTCCTTGTGCAAGGTTTCCGCCACGCTTTCGGGAATACCCGCGGGATAGCGCCATTCGGCTCCTTTCCACGTCTCGGAGACGAGATAGTCCTGCGGCTCGACCCCGCCGGGATAGAGCTCTTCGGGATATTCGTATTTCAGCTCGTCGAGGCTGAAATTGCAGGCATCGGCCACTTCGCGCGCAGCCGCGATGGCGTGCGGCCAGCGCTCGAACAGGCGGACCATGGTCGCAGGCGGCTTGAGGTAACGCTCCGCATTGCCGTGGAGCAGGTGCCCTGCGGCCGCGACAGTGGTCTTGTGCCGGATCGCGGTCATCACGTCCTGCAACGGGCGCCTTTCCGGCCCCGCGTAGTGCACGTCGTTCGTGGCGAGGATCGACAGGCCGTTCGCCTTCGCCAGCGCGTCGAGCTGCTCGATCCGGGCGATATCGCTGTCGGTGTAGAGATAGGCCGCCGCGATATGGCGCAAACTGGGCAGTCCGGCGGCAAGCTGCGGCACGATATCGGCAAAGGGCGCGGCAAGGTGCTCCTGCAGCTTCTCTCCCGCCAGCCCGACGACATTCCCGGCCCATGCAGGCACGGTGTATTCCTGCGCCAGATCGCGCGGGGGCACGAGGATCAGCTGAACGCCCTCTGCATGGCGGGCGAGCATGGAGAGCGAGATGTGGCACTCCCCCTTCTCCTGCCATTCGCCGTCCAGCGTGCGCATCCGCCCAGCCGAGATCAGGCGGCAGAGCCGGCCATAGGCCGCGCGGTCCTTCGGATAGGCGAGGAAAGCCAACCCTTCGACCGTTTCGATCCGGCAGCCGATGCAGGGCTTCAGCTTGAGCGTTGCCGCCTCGGTATGGACGCGCACCACGCCGGCCATGGTGTTGGCATCGGCAATCCCGATCGCGTCGTAGCCCAGCGCGCGGGCTTTGAGCACGAGGTCCACCGCATCCGATGCCCCGCGCAGGAAGCTGAAACAGGACACGATGCCGAGTTCGACGAAGGCGCTGCGCGGCGGCGCGTCTATCGAGGCAGGATCGATCTCGATCGTGCGCTTGGGAATCTGGAGCTCGCTTTCGGGCATGGGCTCACCCCGCCAGCTCCGCCAGCCGCGCCTTCACCGCGGCAAGGTCGGCATCGAACAGCCGCGCCTGTTCCTCGCGCGCAGGGCCTTCGAGGCGCAGGAGATAGGACGGGTGCGCGGTGACCCACAGCTCACTGCCGTCTTCCAGCGGGATCGGCGTGCCGCGCACCTTGGAGATGCTGACCGTCTTGCCCAGCAGGCCGCGCGCCGCGCTGGCACCCATGGCGAGCACCAGCTTGGGCTGCACGATCGCCCGCTCGCTCTCGATCCACCAGCGACAGGTGTCGATTTCCTTCGCGCCCGGGTTCTGGTGCAGCCGCCGCTTGCCGCGCTGCACATATTTGAAATGCTTCACCGCATTGGTGAGATAGGCCGCGCGCCGGTCGATCCCGGCCTTTTCGAGATGCACGTCGAGCAATTGCCCTGCCGGACCCACGAAGGGGCGGCCCTGCATATCCTCGTTGTCGCCGGGCTGTTCGCCGACGATCATCAGGGCGGCATCCTGCGGCCCCTCCCCCATCACCGCTGTGTTGTCGAGCGCGCCTATAGGGCACTTGCGGCAGGCGTGGATCGCCTTGTCGATCGCGGCCAGCGTGTCGGGCCGCTCCTCGAACTCGAGCGCGCCCTTCTCCACCATGCTGGCCTCGCGCCCCTGTGCGCCCGCGATCAGGTCCGGGATGAGCGATGCCTCGGGCATGTTCTTCCAGTACTTCTTGGGCATTTCCTTCAGCATGGCCCCGATTTTCAGCCGCGCAGGATTGAAGATGGAGGCGTAATAGGTGCGCCAGAGGTCCTCCATCGGGTCGCCGCCGGGGGCATCGTGCCGTTCGGCTGGCGGGCCTTCCGCCATCGTCTCGCCATCCCAGTGGAGGCTGCCGCGAGGGGTCAGGATCGACCAGCGCATGTTCGAAAAGCGGCGCATGAAGAAGCCCGCATTGGCTCGCAGGATGTGATGCTCCGGCTCGAACCAGGCGACGTAGTGTTCGCCTTCCTCTTCATCCTCGCTCTCGACCAGCCGGAAGCGGACGAAGGCGTGCATCTTGTGGCTGTCGCGGCGCACGTTCTTGTCGAGTTCCTCCACCCGCCGCACGTCGAGGTCGGCCTTGTCCTCCATCATCCGCGGATTGGACTGGAGCCGCCACAGCAGGCGGTAGAGCAGCGCGAAACGCTCGGGATCGGAATGGAGAATGGCGTTCTTTGCAAGGCTCACGAAGCGGCGGTTGGCGCGTACCGGCCTTGCGTCCATCGGCGGCACGGGCATGCGGCGCTCGCCATGCGCGAAGAGGTCCCCGCTCCCGCCCGGTTCGATCCAGGCGATCCGGTCGGGCGGCACATCGCACTGGACAAGCGCGCGCGCCCGCTCGCGCCAGAAGTCGAAATCGTCCGGCTCGGGCAGGTTGACCACGTAATAGGTGCCGAGCCTGACATGCTGGAGGGCAGTCATGCGGCAAACAGCTCCAGTTGCTCGGCCTTCGGCGCGAGCAGGCTCCTGAGGTCGGCCCGGTCGGTCAGCATGACGGGGCGCCAGTCCACCGTGCAGATGAAGGGGCGCACCTTGGTGATCGACTGGGTGAGCAACGCCACGTCGTCGAGCCGCAGCGCGCGGTGGCGGCGGCTGGCGAGGATCTTGCCCACCGCCTTCACGCCGAGGCCGGGCACGCGCAGCAATTGCTCCTTGGTGGACCGGTTCACGTCGACCGGAAATTGCTCTCGGAATTTCAGCGCCCAGGCGAGCTTGGGATCGATGTCGAGCGGCAGGTTCCCGTCCGCCTCGGTCGCCTGCATCACCTCGGCCGGCTTGTAGCCATAGAACCGCATCAGCCAGTCGGACTGGTAGAGCCGGTGTTCGCGGATGAGCGGCGGACGCTTCAGCGGCAGAACCGCGCTGGCATCGGGAATGGGCGAGAAGGCGCTGTAGTAAACCCGGCGCAGGCGGAAATTGTCGTACAGCCGGCTGGCCTTGCCCACGATGTCGGCATCGGTCGCGGCATCGGCGCCGACGATCATCTGAGTCGACTGGCCGGCGGGTGCGAAGCGCGGTGCGTGCTTGAACCTTTTGTGCGCGTCTTTCGCCTCCGCAAGATCGGCCTTCACCTTGCCCATCGCACCTTCGATCTGCCGCGCGTCCTTGTCCGGCGCGAGGCGGGTGAGGCCGCTGTCGGTCGGCAGTTCGACATTGATCGAGACACGGTCGGCATAGAGCCCGGCCTGGTGGACGATCTCCGCATCCGCTTCGGGAATGGTCTTGAGGTGAATGTAGCCGCGGAAATCATGCTCTTCGCGCAGGATGCGCGCGACCTCGACGATCTGTTCCATCGTGTGGTTCGAGTTCTTCACGATGCCGGAGGAGAGGAACAGCCCCTCGATATAATTGCGGCGGTAGAAGGCGAGCGTCAGGTCCACCACTTCCTGCGGCGTAAACCGCGCCCGCGCCACGTTCGAGCTCTTGCGATTGACGCAGTAATGGCAGTCGAACACGCAATGGTTGGTCAGCAGTATCTTGAACAGGCTGATACAGCGGCCGTCGGGCGCGTAGGCATGGCAGATACCCATTCCTTCGGTCGAACCGATCCCCTTTCCGCCCAGGCTGTTCTTCTTCGCCGTGCCGGACGACGCGCAGGAGGCATCGTATTTCGCCGCATCGGCGAGGATTTCCAGCTTCTGGAGGATCGTCTGCTGAGCCATATGTTCTTTATATGTTCCACGACCGGATTCGCCAATGTCAAAAGATGCAGGCGAGGCATTTTCGAAAGCTCGCCGAAGCAACACGCCGACTGCGCCCCGCTTGAGTCGTCCCCGCAGCAGGACGAACCAGGTCCTGCGGCCATCCGGCATGCGGATGAACAAGACAATGTGCGCCTCACCCAACCCTAACAGCCCGGTAAGCATGAGCCGAAGGGCAGAATTCACCCTTCTTGCGCCAAGAGGATACTCCAAGGGGAGAAATGGCGCGTGGGGCTTTTCCGCAGGAACCAGGTCGCAAAACCGCAGGACCGGCGCGTTGCGACGCGATACAGCGTCGACTGTGCGGCAACGCTCAAGATGCTGGGCGGCGACCGTCACGGCCGGCTTTCGGATTTGTCCGAAGCCGGGGCGCGCCTCGACACCCCCAATCCCCCTAGCGAAGGCGTTTCAGGGCTGCTTTCGTGGAACGGGCACGAGCATTTCGGCAAGGTGGTCTGGGCCAACGAGCGTAGCTGCGGCCTCGTGTTCGAACGCCCTCTTCCTCAATCGGTCATCGACCAGACGGTCGACACGGTCGAGGCCCCATCGGGTCCGGTCGCGAATTTCGGCAATATCCCTCTCGGGCAGCGGCGTTCGCGCCGTGCGAGCCTCGTTTCAGAAGGCTGAGGGTTCAGGCACTGGCAATCTCGCCTGCGCGAAAGGCATAGGGACTGGAGATTGCCCATGCGCGCCGCATACCTGATGACTGCCCTTGCCCTTTCAGCCACCCCTGCCCTGGCGCAGGATGAGGAAGCACAGGCCGACGCGCCGAGCGAAGTTTCTGCAAAATGCGTTGCGCCACAAACGGTCGTACCGCCTTTCAACAATACACCCGAGGCGATGGAGCAGTCGCGCGTTGCCGCCACGATCGTGGCCGGCGACAGCGTTTGCAAGGGCAGCGCGCTGACGCCCGAACTCTCCGAAATCCAGCACGGACCCGAAGAGCCGGTCGTGCCGGAAGAAGGCGCCGAAGAACCGGCCGAACCCGCCTAGGCGCACAGACCCTGCAGGTACCAGTCGGGCGCCCCGCCGCGGCCGTCGCCCACGATGCCGAGGCGATAGATCCAGTAACGGCGTCCGCGATCGTCCTCGATCCGGTAGTAGTCCCGCAGCCTCGTCCCCCCGCGTTCGCGCCACCATTCCGGAGCGATGCGTTCCGGGCCTTCGACCCGCGCCACCTCGTGCACTTCCCCACGCCAGCGAAAGCGCCGCGGGTACCCGTCAGGGGTGGCGTAGAGCACCGCGATCCTTTCAGGATTGTCTAGCAGTTTCAAAGGCCTTCTGTGGAAAGCCAACTCACCTTGTGAAGTCGGTTCGGGCTCGAGCGGGGGCTGCCAGCGTTGCGCGCGCTCGGGGATGTGGCTGGCAAACGGAACCGGCCGCGTAACCGCTTCCCTGCCGAGGCGTACCGTCAACCGGTCGATGCAGGCCGCCAGCGAAGTGCCGTGCGTTTCTGCCGCAGCCTCGATATCGCCCTGCTCCAGCGCCAGCGGCTCCGCCCAGCTGGCGCGCAGGCGCAGCATCTCGATACCGAACCCTGCATCCACATCGTCGAGCCGCGCCGCGAAGAGCCGGCAGATATGCGCCGCCTCGCGGGTGGCGGCAGCCATTTCGAGACGGCGCACCACCACCTCTCCGTCGACCCGCCACATTCCCAGCTCCAGTCTGCGCGCGCCTTCGCCCCGCGCTTCCAGTTCGCGCGCCATGTCACCGGCGAGATCGCCCACCACCTGGTCCAGCAGCTGGCGATGGCGGATCGGCTCCATCAGGCGGCGCTGGACCAGCGGCATGTGCTGCGGGACCACCGGCAACAGCGGCTCGGGCACCCTGCCGAGGATCTGGTCGAGCCGGATGAGCGGGTTGGCGGCAGGCGACTTGCGGTTGCGGAACCGCCGCTGGATCGCATCGCGGCCGATCGTGGCCAGCTCTCCGAGCCGCTTGAGGCCGAGGCGGCGCAGCACGGTAAGCACGTCGTCGTCGAGGCGCAGCGCGGCGACAGGCAGGTCGGCAAGCCTCGCTTCGGCATCGTCCTGCGCAGCCAGGATCGCGCCGGGCGGGCCGTAATGCGACAGCGCCCATGCCGCCCCCGCCGTCGGCGCGATGGCACAGCGCAGCGTCAGTTCGCGGCGCGCGAAGGTTTCTGCCACATCGGCCAACAGCCTGCCTTCCCCGCCGAACAGGTGCGGCACGGCCGTCACGTCGACCAGCAGGCTGTCGGGCGCGTCCATCGCCGACCACGGACCCCAGCGCTGCGCCCAGATCGCCAGCTTTTCGAGAAAGGCGAGATCGCCTGCCGGATCGCTCGGCGCGGTAGCGATGTCAGGGCACAGCGTGCGCGCATCGGCCAGCATCATGCCCCGGCATGCGCCTGCCGCCATGCCCGACCGGTTGGCTGCCTCGATCCGCGGCCCGTGGGCGGTATCGGCGATGAGCACGAGCGGCTTGTCGTCGAGCGCGCGACGCTCGCCGGAACCACCCAGTCGCCAGCGATCCATCGCCATGGCAGGCATCCAGATGGACAGGATGCGGCGCGGGCGCGCGGCATCCGGCAGGAGCGCGCTCATGCCCGCCGGGGCGCGCGGCGATGTTGCAGCCCGGCCGCCCAGTTCGCGACCGCGCGGTCGGTTTCGGAGCTAGCCTTGTCCGCCCTGAGGGTCTTCCCGCCCTCCTCCAGCACCCATTCGCCCGGCGCATGGCTGCGCGCCCGGAAGAGTTCGGCACGCCATGCCGGATCGCCCGGAGCCTGCGCGTTCCAGCGTGGCGGGGCGGACGGCGCGCTGGTGGCTTCCCAGCGCATCCGCGCCGAAGACAGGTCGCGCGCGGCATCGAGCCGGACGAGGAACAGCGGCACACCGTGCCTCTCGCTCGCCAGGGTCAGCCGGCGCGAGGCGGTGAAATCCAGCGCCTTCGCATTCCCCGGGATTTCACCGATCACGAAGGCGAGATCGCGGCAGCGCAGCCCCTCCTCCAGCGCGAAGAGGGCATCCTCTACCTTCTCTGCCAGCACGTGGATCACACGGCCCTGCAGGTCCGCCGGGAGCCCTGCGCGACAGGGCCTGCCACCAAGACGCGCCGCCTCGCGCGTCTGGACCCACAGCACACTGCGCCGGTCCTCCGCCTCGCAGCCGCATTCACGCGGGACATGCCGCCAGTCGTCGAGCGCCAGGGCAAGCGCCACCCCCACCCCTGCGGCTTCGCGCGAAAGGCCGAAAACCTCGTTGTGGAGCGCCGGCCCCTGCACTGCCGCCAGTCCCGGACGCCAGCGCGCGCTGCGACGCGCGGACAGCGCGGCAACGTCTTCGAAGGCCGTGATCGGCAAGGAGGAAAGGGCGGCATCGGGCATGGGGAATCGACTCGTTTGTTCGCATTATGTTCCATACAACAGAGATTCGCAATTCGTCTGTGCGGTGCCCCGCTCCGGCGCAGTCGCAGGAACGCGCAAGCCGCTCCAAGCGTAGGAAAACCAAACGCAATCATCAAAAGGGCAAGATCATGAAATACTCGAAAGGCAACCCCGACGCGCTCAAGGAGAAGTTCTGGCACGCCATGGCGGACTCGCCGTTCCTCTTCCTCGAACTCGAGGGCCAGTCGAACACTTCGGTGCCGATGACCGCCCAGCTCGACAAGGATGCGAACAGTGCGATCTGGTTCTTCACGCAGAAGAACAGCACGTTCGCCAAGCTCGGCAAGGTGAAGGCGAGCTTCGCCGGCAAGGATCACGACATGTTTGCGCGCTTCGATGGCACGCTGGCGGTCGAGACCAGCCAGGAGCGTTTCGACCAGTTCTGGAACAACTTCGTCGAGGCCTGGTACGACGGCGGCAAGGACGATCCGGACATCCTCTTCCTGCGCATGGACCTGGGCCAGGCGGAAATCTGGAGCGGTGACCTCGGCCTGCTCAACACTGCCAAGATGGCGCTGGGCATGACCGTCCACGAAGAGGCGGAAGAACGCCACGTGGAGAGCGTCGACCTCTAAGCCGCGTCGACTGCACAATGAAAAAGGGCCGCTCCAATGGGGCGGCCCTTTCTTTTTGCCTTAGTCCCGCGGCTTGTCGGGATGGATGGGGATCATCGTTTCCTCGCCCGCGACATCATCGACAACTTCGACAATACCGCGCCCGAGGTGGCTGTTCCCGCGGCTATAGACGAAATAGATGACCAGCCCGATCGCGGTCCAGATCGGCAGCACAAGCATCGCTTCGAACGGCAGGTTCAGGAAAAGGAAGGCGCAACCGAGGATAGTCGCCGGCCCAACCAGCCACAGCGCCGGCGTGCGGAAATCACGCTTGCGATCCGGATCGGACTTGCGGAGCAGCATGACCGCGACCGCCACCATCAGGAAGGCGTAGAGCGTTCCTGCGTTGGCGATGTCGGCCAGCTGCCCCACCGGGAAGAACGCGGCGGCAACCGCCACGATCGCGCCGGTGATGGCGGTGACGACATAGGGCGTCTTCCATTTCGGATGCACCTTGGACAGGCCTTCAGGCAGAAGACCGTCGCGGCTCATCACGAAGAAGATGCGCGTCTGCGCGAAAAGCAGCACGAGGATGACCGAAGGCAGCGCGAGGAAAGCCGCGATACCCAGCATGTTGCCGATGCCCGAGAAGCCGATCTGGCGCAGCACGTGGGCCAGCGCTTCGTCCGAGCACACCAGCGCGCTCGAATAGGCAGGCAGGGCGCACTGGCGTGCCAGTTCTTCCGACCCTGCGGGGAAGGGAATGCCGTTCGGCCCCATGATCGGCTGGCCGCCGATCGTTCCGATCGCACCTGCCGCCACGAGGATGTAGAACACGGTGCAGAACAGCAGCGAACCGACGAGGCCGATGGGCACGTTGCGCTGCGGGTTCTTCGTTTCCTCGGCCGCGGTCGAAACCGCATCGAAGCCCACATAGGCGAAAAAGATCGTCGCCGCGGCACCGACCGCGCCCACACCCGTCCCGAAGCCTCCGAAAACGCCGGCAGGCAGGAAGGGGTTGAACTGGTCGGGATCGAAATAGGCGCTGGTCAGCGTCAGGCCGATGAAGGCGGTGAGCGCGGTCACCTTGATGGCGACGAGCACGGCATTTACCTTGGCGCTTTCGCTGGTGCCGATCATCAGTAGCCAGGTAACCAGCAGGGCGATGACGAGCGCGGGCAGGTTGATGAAACCGCCCTCTGCCCCGCCCAGCGCCAGCGGCCCGGCCGACAGCCATTGGGGCAGGTATATGCCCATGAATTCATTAAGGATGGTCCCCGTGAAATAGCCCGACCAACCGACCGACACGGCCGATGCGGCGATGGCATATTCGAGGATCAGCGCCCAGCCGACGGTCCAGGCGAGGAATTCGCCCATCGTGGCATAGCTGTAGGTATAGGCGGAACCCGCGACCGGGATCATGGCGGCGATCTCAGCGTAGCAGAGCGCAGCGACGATACAGACAGCGCCCGCGATAACGAAGGCCAGCATCAGGCCCGGACCTGCTTTCTGCGCACCGGCGGCAGTCAGCACGAAAATACCGGTGCCGATGATGCAGCCGATACCGAACAGCATGAGTTGAAGGGCACCGAGCGAGCGGTGCAGCGATTTCTTTTGCGCGGTCGCCAAGATGGCGTCGAGCGGCTTTACTCTATCGAGGATCATTTCAGGCGAAGGCCTCCACGGGCCCGCCTCGGGACCCTCCCGCTCCGCCAGCCCGAAGCGCGCTAATTACGCGCGAACTACGGACTGGAAAAGCGGCAAATATGTCAGGCCCCCAGAATCGATGGGAAAAGCCCCGTCACGAGGATGATCGTGACTGCCAGCGGGCACAGCCAGGCAATCAGGAAACGCCACAGACCGAACATGGCAGGTGACAGGCCGGTCGTCGTGCGCAGCAAACTGGCATCCGCCTTCCACCCGACGAAAAGCGAGGTGAACAGCGCGCCGAGCGGCAGCATGACCTTGCCCGTAAACCCGTCGACCGTGTCGAGGATGTCGGTGTTCTCGAACAGCGACCAGAAGCCCAGCGGGCGCACATCGGCCCAGACATTGTAACCTAGCAGGCAGGCGATCCCGATGAGGAAGGCCCCGCCGCCGAAGATCGCCGACGACTTCGGACGGCTCCAGCCACGCTCCCCGATGCCCCATGCCGTGGGCACTTCCAGCAGCGAGATCGAGCTGGTGACGGCCGCCACGAGGATAAGGATGAAGAAGAGGAACCCGAACAATGCGCCGCCCGGCATGGTCTGGAAGGCGAAGGGAAGCGTCTGGAACACAAGCGTCGGCCCGGCCGCGGGATCGAGTCCGACCGCGAAAACGATCGGGAAGATCATCAGGCCCGCAAGGATGGCCACGCCGGTATCGGCAAACGCGATCATCGCGGACGTCGCGCCCAGACCGCTGTTTTCCTTGATGTAGGAACCGTAGGTGATGAGTCCTGCAACGCCGAGCGAAAGCGAGAACAGCGCCTGCCCAAGCGCCGAATTCATGACCTGCGGGGTCAGCTTCGACCAGTCGGGCGTAAACAGGAAGGCCACTGCATCTCCGATATCGCCCTCGATCGCTCCGTAGATCACGAGCCCCAGCAGGAGCACGAAGAACGCCGGCATCAGGTAGGTCGCAGCCTTCTCGATCCCCGAACTGACCCCGCGCGCCACGATGTAGAAGGTCAGCCCCATGAAGGCGAAATGCATGGCAAGCAGCAGGCCGGGACTGGCGAACATGTCCCCGAGCCGCTGCTGGATCTGTTCCTGGCTCTCTCCGGCAAGGGCGCCGCGGAACGGATCGCCGGACATGATGGCCTGAAGGAAATCCCAGCCCATCACGCCTGCGTAATAGAGCACCCAGCCAGCGACGACCGAATAGAACGACACGATAAGGAATGCCGCGATCGCCCCGATCCCGCCGAAAATGGACCAGCTCGGCGAGGCGCCCGACTGAACGGCTACCTTGCGGATCGAACCGACGGCATCGGTCTGGCCGACACGCCCGACGAATATCTCGGACAGCACCAGCGGCAGACCCAGCAGAAACACGCAGCCGATGTAGAAAATGACGAAGGCGCCGCCGCCGCTTTCACCGGCCAGAGTCGGAAAGCGCCAGATGTTGCCGAGCCCGACTGCCGCGCCGACCGCGGCAAGAATGAATGCGCTACGCGAGGACCAGCCCTCGCCCGTAGTTTGAGAAGTCGCGACCATTTGTCGTCCTAATCCCTTGTTTCCTGCAGCGCTCCCGGTCGCCGCTCCTCGGGGCGGGCTTTAAGCATGGATACCGGGCGGTGTCCAAGCGTTGCTTTGCCTTCTCCCCTGCACTTGCTAGGGCACGCCAATGTCGACCACATTCCAGCTCGATACGAGCACCAGCCGCGCCAACCCCACGCCCCAGCCGATGAAACGGCTGACAGTGCCGAAGATTCGCGCCCACAAGGCAGACGGCGAAACGAAGGAGCCGCTGGTGATGCTGACCGCCTATACGGCGCGCCAGGCGCAGATCCTCGATGCGCATTGCGACATCCTGCTGGTCGGGGATTCGCTGGGGCAGGTGATCTACGGATTGCCATCGACCATTCCCGTCACGCTGGAGATGATGGCGAACCATGCGGCCGCCGTGGTGCGGGGCAGCTATCACTCGGTCGTGGTCGTCGACATGCCCTTCGGATCCTACGAGGCTTCGAAAGAACAGGCGTTCGAAAGCGCAGCCTTCCTGCTCAAGCAGTCGGGCGCCGCGGCGGTCAAACTGGAAGGCGGCGCGCAGATGGCCGAGACCATCGCATTCCTCAACCAGCGCGGCATCCCTGTGATGGGCCATGTCGGCCTGACCCCGCAGGCGGTAAATGTGCTCGGAGGGTACATGGCGCGCGGGCGCAGCGATGCAGAGGCGGACAAGATCGTCGGCGATGCAAAGGCGCTCGACGAAGCTGGTGCATTCGCAATCGTAATCGAGGGCGTTGTCGAGCCCATCGCGATCGAAGCGACCAAGGCCGTATCGTGCCCCACCATCGGCATCGGTGCCTCTGCGCAGTGCGACGGACAGGTCCTCGTGACGGAAGACATGCTCGGCATGTTCGAGCGCGTCCCGCGTTTCGTGAAGAAATACGAAAACATCGCGGAGGTCATCGACCGCACTGTGGCAACCTATGCCGAGGAAGTGCGTTCACGCAGTTTCCCGTCGCAAGAACAGACCTACCAGCCTAAGAGCTGAGATTCGGACCTAAAACATGCTCGCAACTCTCTGGCGTTTCTACGCCTTTTCCCTGTTCTTCACCCTCGCCTGTCTTGGCCTTGGCGCCTGGTACGGCTGGAGCGCAACCGGTACGATCACCGGGACGCTGTCGCTACTGTGGATCATCGTGGTCCTCTCGGTCCTCGAAATCTCGCTCAGCTTCGACAATGCCGTGGTCAACGCCTCGGTACTGAAGGAAATGGACGAGGTCTGGCAGCGCCGGTTCCTGACCTGGGGCATCGCATTCGCGGTCTTCGGCATGCGCGTGGTCTTCCCGCTCGCCATCGTGGCCATCGCCGCGGGGCTCGGGCCGCTCGAGACAATCAACCTCTCGCTCAATCAGCCGGACGAATACGAGCGCATCGTGTCGAGCGCACATGTCGGCATTGCGGGTTTCGGCGGCGCATTCCTTGCTATGGTGGGCCTGAAGTTCTTTTTCGACCTCGACAAGGAAGTGCACTGGATTGCCGTGATCGAGCGCAACCTCGCCAAGTTCGCTGCCCTGCCCGCAGCCGAAATCGCGTTGCTGCTCTTGGTCATGTGGGGCATTTCGAACCTGCTCGAACCAGACGAGGCGCTGACTTTCCTCGTTGCCGGCATCCTGGGCCTCGTGACGTTTATTGCAGTCGAAGGGATCAACACGATCCTCGAGATGAAGGAAGAGGCGCACAAACTGCAGGGCGCCGTTGTGCGCAGCGGCCTCGGCGGCTTCCTCTACCTCAACGTGCTCGACGCAAGCTTCAGCTTCGACGGGGTGATCGGGGCATTCGCATTGTCGAACAACATGGTCGTCATTGCGCTGGGCCTGTCGATCGGCGCCATGTTCGTGCGCTCGATGACCATCCATCTGGTCCGCAAGGGTACGCTGGCAGCCTACCGCTTCCTCGAACACGGCGCCTTCTGGGCGATCATCGTGCTCGGCGCGATCATGCTCGTGTCTGCCAAGTTCCACATTCCCGAGACGATTACCGGACTGATCGGTGCAATCCTGATCGGCCTCAGCTTCTGGTGGTCGGTGCGGTACAACCGTCGCCACCCGGTCGAGGCTGACGGGCCAGCCGCGTAGACAGGGGCGCGGCCAGCACCAGCTGGAACAGGTGGTAAAGCAGCAGTGGCACCACGATGAAACCGGCCACGGCGGGCGGGAACAGGATCGTTGCCAGCGGCGCTCCAACCGCTGCGCTCTTCTGCGCTCCGGCGAAGAGGAAGGCGATGCGGTCTTCGCGTCGCAGGCCCAGCATGCCGCCGGTTGCCCATGCACCGAAATGACCGACGGCGAGGAACAGGCCGACCAGCGCAAGGACTATTGCCCAGCCCGACCAGTCCATGCGTGACCACAGGCCCTGCTCCACAGCGCCTGAAAAGGCGACATAGACTGCCACTGCGATCACGAAGCGATCGATCCAGACGATGCGCTGCCTGTAGCTTGCCGTGAACCGGGCAGCGCGCTTCTGGAAGACCTGTCCGATGGCAAATGGCAGGACGAGGATCGTGAGGATCTTGACGATGGCCTCGCTCCCCACCGCGCCCTCGCCGCTCCCGCCAAGCGCAAGGAAGATCGGCACGGTCACAAAGACACCGAGGATGTTCAGCAATGCCGCGCTGACGACCGAGAGCGCGACCGTACCGCCGGAAAGGGAGGTGTAGGAGGTCGCTGATTGCACGGTCGATGGAAGCGCTCCGAGGTAGAGGAAACCCAGCGCGACGACTGCAGGCAGAGCGCTACTCGCAACCACTGACAGCCCCATGCCGGCAATCGCCATCGCGCCGAACACCCACAGGACCAACGGGAGGAGGAACCTCCAGTTGGCAATGCCGGCGAGGATATCCTGGCGGTCGATCCGCAGGCCGTTGAGCAGGAAGAGCAGGAAGATAGCCGCATTGGCAATGAGCTGCGCGATCTCGCGTGCCGAGCCTGTCGCAGGGACCAAAGCTGCTGCCGCAATGGCAATTGCCAGAAAGCGGATCATCGGGTCTCGGGCGATGGATGCGAGTGCCATGAGGGTCCACCTGCCCGTGAGCTGTGCCCGTGTCTAGCGGCGCGAAAGCGCGGCGAGCTTTGCCTGCAACTCGCTGCGCAGCGTCCTGTCCTCTGGCGGTAGAGCATCCAGCAGCGCCGTTATGGCAGGCAGGCTGGTACGCTGCGTTTCGTAGGCCTCCAGCGCCCAGTCCAGCTTGTCAGCACCCTGACCCTCGCCCAATTGCCCAGCAGCGACGCTGCGGGCGGCAATGACCCATGGCACGCCGCGCATTCCGCGTTTCAGCGCACGGTCGAAGAGGTCGGCGGCTTCCTGCCACTTTCCGGCTTCGGCATAGGCGCTCGCAGTAAGTGCCGCCGCATGACCGTTTGCCGGGTTTGCGGCGGCGTATTCTGCAATAATCCGCGCCGCGTCTTCGCTCTCCAGTGCTGCAGAGAGCCGCAAGACCAGAGGCCATGAACGTTTTATGCTTGCAGCTTTCCCATAGGCCTCACGCGCGCCGACGCGATCGCCGGCGGCCAGTGCGGCATCGCCCCGCAAGGCCCACGCATCGCTCGAGTTGGGGAATTCAGCTGTAAAGGAGCGCGCGGCAGCAAGCCCTCCCTGGAAATCACCGTTATACATCCGCGCACGGATCGCATCGCGTTTTGCCAGCGCGGTCCTGCCCTGAACACCGGTAGGTGGAAGGACGGCCAGCGCCTCCGCCGGTGACGAGGCCAAGTCGAGGAATACAGCGGCTTGCTCCCGGTCCCCAAGCGCTTCGTAGGCACGGCCCACGAGTGTGCGCAGCCATACCGAACCGAGTGGTCCTCGCGCCTGATCGGCGAAGCGGTACACCAGTTCCTCCTCGCCGCCGCTACGCGACAAGGCATACGCGAGCAGTTCCGCAACCCTGCGATTGTCGGGTTGCAGGCGCTGCAGTTGGTCGAGAGTTTGTGCCGCGCTTTCGAGATTACCCCGCTCGATATCGATGATCGCCGAAAGCAATCGGGCGGCAGGAGTGCGGCTGCGCATCGCACCCGACCGGTCGAGCGCCTCGCGCGCTTCGGCAAAGGCGCCGCTTCGGGCAGCCGCCACCGCTTTCAGATAGTGGGCAGCAGGCGTTTCCGTCTCTTCTTCATAAAGCAGGTCGATCGCCTGGGGAACGTCGCCTGCATCAAGCAGGGCTGCAGCGTATTCAAGCCGCACGTCCTCGTCGCGGGGCGCCGCCTGCCGCGCCCTGGCAAACCAGTCAGCCGCCGGGACCATGCCTTCGCTATCGCGCGCCAGATGGCCGCGGAACCGCAGCGCTTCGGCGTTGTCCGGCCCGAGTTCCACTGCCTTTTTCGCAGCATCGAGCGCAGCGAACTGGTTGCCGATGTTGTAACGAAGCCGACCGATATCGACCCACAGCTCCGGATCATCGGGAGCGACAGCGCGCGCCCGTTTCAGCGCCTCGATGGCAGCCGGCAGGTTGCCCTCGAGGTACGCAAGCTTGCTCAGCAAGCGGAAGCCTTCGCTTGCCGTCTCTTGGCTGAACTCGCCGTTACCGAGCCAATTGCGGGCTGAAACCAGGTCGCCGCGCTCCAGCGCCTCCTTGCCAGCCAATGCAGCGTAGTCGGTCCGGGGCGTGCCCGCCGCCGCGAGCTCTTCAAGCGTCAACTGCACTGCTCGAGCGTCGCCGCGTTCCACCTGGACCCGCAGATTTTCGATGCCGTCACGGGTCCCGCCGCTTACTCCGCAGCCTGCAACCAGGGCCACTGCGAGAACCGCAGCCAGTCGAAAATCAGTCCTGCAGGTCATACTGCTTCAGAAGGTCGTACAGCGTCGGACGACTGATACCGAGCAGCTTGGCGGTATTGGAGATATTTCCCTGCGTGCGCGACAGGGCCTTGCGGATCATCCTCCGGTCTGCCTCCTCACGCGCCTGCTTGAGATTGAGCGCCAGTTCGCCTGCCTCTTGGTCCCCGCCAAGATCGAGGTCTTCGGCACCGACCAGCTTGCCGTCCGACATGATAACCGCCCGCTTCACGCGGTTTTCCAGCTCGCGCACATTCCCCGGCCAGCCCCAGCTATCGATGGCCGCAAGGGCATCGGGAGCAAAGCCTTTCACCTGCGGGTTCATCTCCGCGCTGAACCGGGACAGGAAATGTTTTGCGAGCAACACGGCATCGCCCGGGCGCTCGGCCAGAGTGGGGATTTTCACGACGATTTCCGCGAGCCGGTAGAACAGGTCTTCACGGAAGGTCCCCTCTGCGATCATCGCTTCAAGATCCTGGTGCGTCGCACACACGATGCGCGTGTCGACCGCAATTGGCTTGCGCCCGCCGATCCGCTCTATGACGCGTTCCTGCAGGAAGCGTAGCAGCTTGACCTGCAGCGGCAGCGGGATGTCGCCGACCTCGTCGAGGAACAGCGTACCGCCGTCGGCCAGTTCGATCTTGCCCTCGTTGGTCTTGACCGCGCCGGTGAATGCGCCCTTCTCATGCCCGAAGAGTTCGCTTTCGAGCAGATTCTCGGGGATCGCGGCGCAGTTGATGGCGATGAAGGCCCCGCCGCGCCTGTCGCTCGCCTCGTGCAGGCCGCGGGCGAGCAGTTCCTTGCCGGTACCGCTTGCGCCGAGGAGCATGACCGAAACATTCGTCGGCGCGACACGCTCGATCGTCCTTGCCACTTTCGCCATTTCGGGAGCAGCGGTGATCATCGAGCCGAGAACCGTTTTCTCCTCGCCCACCTTGGCCGACAGTCGGCGGTTTTCCGCCTCGATTTCGTGCAGCCTGAAGGCACGATCGACGATCATGCCCAGCTGGTCGATATCGACCGGCTTCTGGTAAAAATCATAGGCCCCGCGATCGATCGCTTGGAGAGCGCTTTCGCGAGCGCCGTGGCCGCTGGCGACGACCACCTTGGTGTCGGGCTTCATGGCCATGATCGCATCGAGCACGGCAAAGCCCTCGCTCGTCCCGTCGGGATCCGGCGGCAGGCCGAGATCGAGCGTGACGACTGCCGGTTCTTCGGAACGCAAAGCGGCAAGCGCCTGGTCGCGGTTGCCCGCAATGACGACTTCGTAATTGTCGTAGGCCCACCTCAACTGCGCCTGCAGCCCTTCATCATCCTCGACGATGAGCAGCTTGGGTTTCGCCTCGGCCATCAGACGGTCTCCTGGGTCGGGGTGCCGGACCCTTGGTAGATTGCTTGTGCAGAGCGCAGCGGCAGGCTGACGCTGAAACGTGTGCCCAGCCCTTCGCGGGATTCTACGTCGAGCCGGCCCTGCATGGCGCGGATCGTCTCGCGCGCCTCGTATGCACCGATGCCGAAACCCCCGTCCTTCGAACTGACGAAGGGCTTGAACAGGCCGTTGCGCAGGAAGGCGGGGCTCATGCCCTTGCCCTGGTCAATCACATGAATCTGGCCCGTGATACCGTCGCTGAAGACTTCGATCGTAACCGGCGTTTCGTCGAAACTCGCATCGATGGCGTTCTGCACGAGATGGGCGAGCGCCTGTTCCAGCCCCTCGGCATGGGCGACGACGACCGTCTGTTCGGAACGTGCGATGCCAATGGGGTGTGACCCGCCAAACTGGTCGACGAGCTTCCTGGCGACCTGCGCGAGATCAAGCGGCTCGACCGACTGGTTACCGGCCGTGCCATACCGTCCGAGCCGCGCGAGCAGGAGGTTGAGCTTGTCCGCGCTGTTGCGCAGCGTCACGAGCATGTCCTTGCGGAATTCCGGCTTGTCGGCATGCAATTCTGCATTGCGCATCAGGAGCGACATCTGGCTCGACAGATTCTTGATGTCGTGCATGACGAACGCCATGCGGCGGTTGAACTCGTCGAACCGGCTTGCCTCGGAAAGGGCGACCTGTCCGCTCTGTTCCGCAAGGTAGCTGGCGAGCTGGCGTCCGACGATACCAAGAAGGTCGAAATCCTCCCAGTCGAGGTCGCGCGTGATGGCCGGCCTGGCGAGCACGATGACGCCCACAAGGCGGTCGAAGTGCAGCAGCGGCACGGCTGCCCAGGCGCGCTGTTCCTCGCGCAGCCATTCGGGCAGGAATTCGAGCTCGCCGTGATGCTCCACGCCTTTGCGGGCCTCGTCGAAATCGATGATCAGTCCTTCGCGCTCGAGGATCGTGGCCAGTTCGACCGGCATGGCGCGGTGCGGGATGTCCGCGTTCGGCCAGCACCAGCTTGCGCCCAGAACCAGCGAACCGTCGTCATCGGGGACGAGAAGCAAGCCCGAGGGACTGTCGGTGATATCGGCCAGCGCCTTCACCGTACGTTCCTGCAGGCTGGTCTCGTCGAAGCCGGTGCGGCCGATGGTATTGGTGAAGCGCATCCACTCGCTACGGTAATCGTAGCGGTGCTTGAAGAGGTGCTTGATCGCGGTCACTCGCATCCAGCCGCGCATCCGGTCGGACGGCAGCCAGATCAGCGCCAGCGCGCCCGCCGCGATAAGCAGGCCGACCTGCGTCAGGGCACGCACGTCGCCTTCAAGCAGGTCGAGCGAATTCGCCAGAACCAGCATGACCGCGAAATAGGCGCCGATCACCAGCAGCGAGAGCGAGCGGAAAGCGAGCGTGCGCGAAGGCCGGAATTCGAGGCCCGCGGCATTCGAATTGTAGCCGATGGCGAAGGGTACCGCGATGATCGCTGCGGCAAGTCCCTGGACCGCGACCAGTTCGGGCGGCGCGCCCCCAGTGAGATAGGCCAGCGTATGGAAGTTGAGCGCGAACGCCCACATCCCCGCCATCGCCGCGGCATTCCAGCGCAGCAGGCGGCGCGACGAAAGCGCAGCGCCCACGTAGAGGTTGTGGATCAGGACGAGCGAGCCCACCGCGATCAGGACGCGCAGGATCGCGGCGGTCTCGAACACCATCAGGCTAGCATCGGGCCAGCCGGCATAGCGCCGTGCCAGCATCAGCAGCGCAATCTGGAAGGTCTCGACCAGCGCCAAGGCAATTGCCGCGGGTCGCACAAGGCGCAGGCTCTCGTCGCGGCCATCATTGGCGAACAAGCGGAAGAGGACGAAAATCCAGGCAAGGTTGCGCGCCACTGCCGTGAGGGAAACGACCAGCCGGTCGGGCGGGAAGCTGGCCGCCGCAAAGCACCAGTTTGCCGTCAGGGCAAGCGCCGCCACACCGGCCCAGCGGTCTGGCCTCTCGCTCGCACCGAAACGCGCGACCCACAGCGCGGCAAGGCCGCAAACCAGCGCGCCGACCGCGTAAAGCACGGACCCGATGCTGCCGACCCATTCCATCAGCGCGCGCCGTCCGGCCAGAGGATGACGCGCGCCGTCTGCAGGAGGATCAGCACGTCGAGGAAAGGCGAGTAATTCTTGGCGTAATACAGGTCGTATTCCAGCTTTCGGCGGGAATCGGCCATGCTCGCGCCATAGGGGTAGTTGATCTGCGCCCAGCCGGTAATGCCGGGCTTCACCATGTGGCGTTCGGCATAATACGGCAGTTCGGCCTCAAGCTCGCGAACGAATTGCGGGCGTTCGGGACGCGGGCCCACAAAGCTCATTTCGCCCTTCAGCACGCTCCACAATTGCGGCAGTTCGTCGATCCGAACGGTGCGGATGAAGCGCCCGACACGCGTGATGCGGGGGTCGTCCTTCTCCGCCCATTTCGCGCCGTGCACCTCGGCATCCTGGCGCATGGAACGCAGCTTGGGGATCATGAAATTCTGGCCGAACAGGCCGACGCGCTGCTGGCGGTAGAACGCCGGACCCTTGCTCTCCAGTTTCACGAGCAGCGCGAAGAGGAGGATCAACGGCAGGGTCGTCACAAGCAGGACAAGGCTCACTACGACATCGAAGGCACGCTTGGCGATGGATGACAGGCGCTGGCCGGCAGTGAAACCATCCGAGAAGATCAGCCAGCTCGGGTTGAGCGTATCAAGGTCGAGCCTGCCGGTTTCGCGTTCGAGGAAACCGGACAGGTCGCTGACATCGACCCCCTTGGTCTTCACCCGCAGCAGGTCCTTCAGCGGCAAAGCATTGCGCCGTTCCTGCATGGCGAGGACGACTTCCTGTGCCCCAATGCTTGCGACATATTTGCCGAGGTCCCCGACCGATGCGCGGTCGAGAGCGCCCTCAATCTTTTCACCCGGGCCGGTGCCCATCCAAAGGCAGGCGAGCACCTTGAAGCCCGCATCGGGCCTGCGAGACAGGTCGACGATCCTCTGCGCCCGTGGCCCTGCCCCCAGTACCAGAACCCGCCGCCTGAAAGCATCCTTGTCGATGATACGCGACATCAGCAGCCGGTTTACGACCAGCAACACCAGCCCGATGGCCATCGCGTAGAGCAGAATGGAGCGCCACAGCGCCGTACCGGGCAGCACCAGGTTGACGAAGGAGATCGCAAAGATGCCGAGCCCCAGCGCCACGAAGATACGGGCGGTGGCAAAGCGCATCGAGCGAAGCGCAATCGGCGTGTAAGTACCTACCGCAATGGTCGCGAGCCAGACGATGACGGCAAAGCCGATCACGGCCGGCAAGCGGTCGCGAAACGGTCCCGGATCCATCTGCAGCTGGAAGGTGCGCAGGTGCCAGCCCGCCTCGCCCGCGAGGACCAGCAAGAGCAGGTCCAGCGCGCACAGAAGCATCACCTCGTAAGGGATGTAATGCTTGAAAATTCGAAACATCGTCGTTCTGCGGCGGCCTCGGGCTTGGTTAAGGCCAGCCTTACCATTGGAATGGTGAACTGTCGGTAAATTTTACACCAATGAAAAACGGCGCCCTGTCGCAGTGACAGGGCGCCGTTTCGAGTGCTTTTCAGGCCGGGTCAGTTGTTGACTGCGTCCTCGACCGCTTCGCCTGCATCCTGCGCAGCCTCGCCGACGGCGCCGGCCGCTTCGCCGACTTCGTTGGCGGCATTGGCGATGGCCTCATCCTTGGCGACCTCGGCCCCGCCCATCTGGGTGAAGAGGACGACCGCCACGACGGCGACGACCAGCAGGACGAGCGCCATCAGCCAGCCCGAACCACCGCTGCGGCGCGGTTCGTCGGTCACGACGGTATGGGTGGTGTGCGTATTGCCGTCGGGCGTACGCGTTTCCGTGATACGTTCTTCTGCCATTGGTACTTGCCTTCCCACAATTGCTTGTATTGTGGCGAAAACGCGGCGCGCTGGCAGGCGGTTCCCGCGTGGCTGGTTAACGCTCTCCGAACTGGAACGGCGTGGTCCCGCGGCTCATCCGGTCGAAACTGAGGTGTCGTCCGCGTGGCGGCAATGAACGCTGCGCGCAATTCTCGCGGTGGCAGCGCGCACAGCCCGGTCCGATCGGCTGCGCATCGGCAGGACGCAGCGAAACGCCCCGCGCCTGTGCAAGGTCGCCTGCCAGGACGGCCTCGATGCCCAGGACGACGGAATAACGCGCTTCGCCCTTGGCCCCGCTTCCGACAGGGCTCTTGGCCATGGTCAGCCAGCCTCCCTGCCTGTCTCCGCCATCATCGAGTGCGATGAACTGCACCTGCAATTCCCCGCCCCGTTCGAAGGCCAGATGCGCCGCCCACAGCGGGCAACTCACCTCCCCGTCGAGGAAGCGGGCCGTGCTGGCACCGACGAAAACCTTGGAAAACTGCCCCGCCCGGTCAAGCCGCGCCATGAAGAAGGGCAATCCCCTCTGGCCGACCCTCTGCAGCGTCGTGAGGCGGTGGGCGAGCTGCTCGAACGTCACCCCGAAGCGGCGCTGGAGAACGGGCAAATCGTATCCGGTCGCCTCGCAGGCACGCAGGAACCGGCCGTAGGGCATGATCAGCGCGGCGGCGAAGTAGCCGGTCAGGTGGCGGGCGAACAATTGCCGCGCCGCATCGTCCTCCAGCCGCGCACCCTGCACGATGGCGTCGATCTCGTCGCGCTGTTCGAGCTGGGCCAGCTGCGTGGCGAGGTGGAAATTGCGCGAGGCGGGGCTGAGCATTTCGTTCAGCTGGATCTGGCGCGCGTGCAGGTCCAGCCGGCTCAGCCTGTCCGGCAAGACCTCGGCCGGCAGGATGCGGACGGATAATTGGTGCCGTTCGCGCAGGCGGTCCGTCAGGGCGACCCCGATATCTCCGCGCGACAAGCGGATTTCGTCGGCCAGCTCCTCTGCTGCGGTATCTAGGTCCGCGAAATGGTTGCGCCAGCGTTCGATCTCGCGCCGCGACGCGGCCAGCGGATCATCGAACAGGTCCGCGCCTGCACCCGCCTTGTCATAGAGGCGCGCGAAGGCCGCAGCGATTTGCGGCGAAGTCGCAAGGAACTCCTCCGCCTCGTCCCGGTCGATGGCGAGGTCGGCGAACCTTTCGTCCGCCAGTCTCCGCATCAGCCCGTCGAGACCGCCCACCGCCTCGTCCTCGCGCAGGGACCGGGGGTCGAATTCGAACTGTTCGACCATCGCCATGATGACGCGCGCGCTGACCGGGCGCTGGTTGCGTTCGATCAGGTTGAGGTAGCTGGGCGAAATCGACAGGCGCGTCGCCATGGCTGCCTGGGTCAGGTTCTCGCGCTTTCTGAGGCGGCGTATCGCCGGCCCTGCAAGGAGCGCCTCGTCAGCCATTTTGTAAAATCCTTTACATCTTTACAGCCATATTTGCCAAACACGCGCCAATTAGACAACAAATTCTGTAAATTTCCCTGTCATGCAAACGCCCGAGGGCACATCTTCCTCGCAAGGCCACAGCGCCAAGACGACAGGAGATTCGCATGACCTACCAGAGCCGCATCGCCGAACTCGGCCAGACCATCGCCAAGAACGGCGACAGCTGGGCAGCCATCGACGCAGCAAGCGCTGCTCGCATGGCCGTGCAGAACCGCTTCCCCACCGGCCTCGACATTGCGCGTTACACCGCCAAGATCATGCGCGAGGACATGGAAGCCTACGATCGCGACCCGGCGAACTACACCCAGTCGCTCGGCTGCTGGCACGGTTTCATCGCCCAGCAGAAGATGATCAGCATCAAGAAGCATTTCGGCAGCACCAAGCGCCGTTACCTCTACCTTTCGGGGTGGATGGTCGCCGCCCTGCGCAGCGAATTCGGCCCCCTGCCCGACCAGTCGATGCACGAGAAGACGAGCGTTCCGGCCCTGATCGAGGAACTCTACACCTTCCTCAAGCAGGCCGACGCCCGTGAACTCGGCGGCATGTTCCGCGAACTCGACAAGGCCAAGGAAGCCGGTGATGCAGTCAACACGCACCGCCTGCTGCGCGAAATCGACGAGCACCAGACGCACGTCGTGCCGATCATCGCCGACATCGATGCAGGCTTCGGCAATGCCGAGGCGACTTACCTTCTCGCCAAGAAGATGATCGAGGCGGGTGCCTGCGCCCTGCAGATCGAGAACCAGGTGTCGGACGAAAAGCAGTGCGGCCACCAGGACGGCAAGGTTACCGTTCCGCACGAGGACTTCCTCCAGAAGATCCGTGCGATCCGTTATGCCTTCCTCGAACTGGGCGTGCCCGACGGCATTATCGTCGCACGCACCGACTCGCTCGGCGCGGGCCTCACCAAGCAGATCGCGTACTCGACCGAACCGGGCGACCTTGGCGACCAGTACAACAGCTTCCTCGACTGCGACGAAGTCGATCCGGCCAACATCACCAATGGCCAGGTCTTCATCAGCCGCGACGGCAAGCTCCTTTCGCCCAAGCGCCTGCCCAGCAATCTCTACCAGTTCCGCGCCGGAACGGGTGAAGACCGCTGCGTGCTCGACTGCATCACCGCTCTCCAGAACGGTGCGGACCTACTGTGGATCGAGACCGAGAAGCCGCATGTCGAACAGATCGCCGGCATGGTCGACCGTGTTCGCGAGGTGATCCCGAACGCCAAGCTGGTCTACAACAACTCGCCCAGCTTCAACTGGACCCTCAACTTCCGCCAGCAGATTTTCGATGCGTGGGAGAAGGAAGGCAAGGACGTGTCGGGTTACGACCGCGCCAAGCTGATGAGCATCGACTACGACGGCACCGAACTCGCCGCCGAAGCCGACGAGAAGATCCGCACCTTCCAGTCCGATGCCGCGAAGCGTGCCGGTATCTTCCACCACCTCATCACGCTGCCGACCTACCACACGGCCGCCCTGAGCACCGACAACCTCGCCAAGGAGTACTTCGGTGAACAGGCGATGCTCGGCTACGTGAAGAACGTCCAGCGCGAGGAAATCCGCCAGGGTATCGCCTGCGTGAAGCACCAGAACATGGCCGGTTCGGACATCGGCGATGACCACAAGGAGTACTTCGCCGGTGAAGCCGCCCTCAAGGCCGGCGGCAAGGACAACACCATGAACCAGTTCGCAGCTGCCTGAGGAGAGGAAGGATGACGACGATGACCGACGAAGCCCCGAAGACCGAACCGGGCCGCGCACGCGCCCTGTTCTCCACCGCCGACTTCCGCCTGCTGCGGACCGCCTTGATGCATTACGCAAGGGCGACGGATGACCGGGAGGAGCTCGCCAAGATCAACGCGCTCCACCACCGCCTGGGCACCTACGTGCCTTCGGACAGCTAAATACCAGTTCTCCTGGGGAGGAGAAACGGCCGTCGCAGCACCCCCAAAGCTGCGGCGGCCGTAAATTTTTGGCTCAGCCCCCGCTGCGCGGCATCAGGTCGAGCGCGGCACTGGCGAGCGCTTCCGCACCTGTCGCGACCACCTTTTCGGCATCGGGTGCCCAGAACGGCGAGTGCAGCGAAGGGAGCGGCTTGCCCTCTTCCTTCAGCGCCTTGAGCATGTGGTCCGGCGTACCGCTGACCCAGAAAATCACCGACTTGATGTTGTCGGGATCGGCGCGGCGGTATTCGCTGAAATCCTCGCCCCCCATCACCGGCGGCTGGGTACCGACACGGTCGGCCCCGAAGCGGTCGGCGAAGCTGGCCAGCAGTTGTTCGGCGAAATCGGGATCGTTGTAGGTGGACGGCGTGAAGTCTTCCTGCACCTCGACCACCGGCATGAGGTTTTCGGGCATGCCTGCCGCCACAGCTTCGCCGCGGGCGATGCGGGCGATCCCGTCGAGCAGCAGCTTGCGGCTTTCGTCGGAATAGCTGCGCACGGTCAGCTGCATGCGCGCCTCGTCCGAGATGATGTTGTGCTTGGCACCGGCAAGGAAGCTGCCCACCGTCACCACGCCCGGCTCCAGCGGCGACAGTTCGCGGCTGACCAGAGTCTGCAGGCGCATGACGATGGCGCTGGCGAGCACGATCGGGTCCTTGGTGGTGTGCGGATAGGCCCCGTGGCCGCCGACGCCCTTCACGGTGATGTTGACGCTGTCGACATTCGCCAGCGCATATCCCGGCGAGATGCCGATGCTTCCGGCCGGCTTGTCCGCAGCCGCATCGTGGAAGGCGATGGCGTAATCGGGCTTGGGGAAACGGGTATAGAGCCCGTCGGCCAGCATGGCGCGCGCACCGCCTCCAGCCTCTTCGGCAGGCTGGAGGACCATCACCAGCGTGCCCTGCCATTCGTCCTTGCGTTCGGCGAGCAGCTGGGCGGCCCCGATGAAGCCGGTCATGTGGGTATCGTGGCCGCAGGCGTGCATCACGCCCGTCGTCACGCCGCTGGCAGGCGTCGCCATGACCTTGCTGGCGAAGGGCAGCCCGGTCTGTTCGACCACCGGCAGCCCGTCCATGTCGGCGCGCAGCAGGACCGTGGGCCCGTCACCGTTCCTCATCACCGAGACGACGCCGGTCTTGCCCACGCCTTCGGTCACTTCGAAGCCCAGGGCGCGCATCCGCTTGGCGAGCTTGGCGGAGGTCTTGTACTCCTCGAAGCTGAGTTCCGGATTGGCGTGAAGGTCGCGGTAAAGCTCCATCAGATCGGGCATGTCTTCGGCCAACGAGGCGCGCAGGTCCTGCGCCGAGGCAGGGGCCGCAAAGGCAAAGGCAAAGGCAAGCGCGGCAAGGCTTGTTGGACGGATGTAGGACTTCACTGGTTTCTCCCCCACAGCATGGAACACTTGGAACACGGTCCTGGGGCGAAATTCCGCGCCCCGGACCATCGCCCCTCTGGCCGCGCCTGTCTGGCACGGCGGCAAGCCGTAGGAAAGCCCTACAACCCGTAAGTGAAGACGAGCGCGGCCGACAGCGTGACCACCATGATGATGACCAGCGGCACGCCCGTGCGCACGTAATCCCCGAATTCGTAACTGCCTTCCGACATGATGAGCATGTTGGTCTGGTAGGCGATCGGCGTCGCGTAGCAGAGGTTGCAGCCGAACAGCACCGCCAGCACCATGGGTTCAGGCGGCAGGCCAAGCTGCGTGGCGATGGCAAAGGCAATGGGCGTCCCGACCGTCGCCGCCGTTGCGTTGGACGCGAAATTCGTGATGAAGGTCATGGTCAGCATGATCACCGCCAGCGCCGCTGCCGGGGTCAGGTATTGCAGCCCGCTCGACATGACGAGGCCGATCCAGTCCGCCGCCCCGCTTTCGAGGATCACACGGCCCAGCGCGATACTGGCTGCCACCAGCACGATGACCGAGGCGGACAGCGCCCGGCCCACGCGGTCGAATTTCACGCAGCCCGTGATGAACATCAGGATCGCGCCGAGCAGCGCGGAAATCGCGATCGGCACCTTGAGCAGGTAGAAGCCTTCGCTGCCGAAAAAGGGCAGGCCGACCGATGCAAGCGCGACCGATGCGCCCATGATGCCGGCGGCAAGCACGGCTTTCGAGCGGCGCGGCAATTCGCGGCGGCCTTCCAGCGTCAGCAGGCTGTCCGCGCGCTCGAACCGTTCGATATCGTCGGGCAGGCCCATCACCAGCAGCACGTCGCCTTCCATGAAGCGCAGGTCGCCGCCTTCGGAATAGCTGTCCTTCTCGCCCAGCAGCCGTTCGGGACGATGCGTGCCGATCACCGCCACCCCGTACAGGTCGGCAATGCCGGAACTGGGCAAGGTGCGTCCGATCAGGCGCGAATCCGCCGTCACTGTCATTTCGACGACCGCGATGTCGATGCCCTGGTCGTGCGAAGTGCGGCGGATGCGGTCGATCACCCAGCTGGGTGCGGCATCGCCGCGCAGCACCGACATGGCCTCTTCGATCGCCTGGTGGGTGCCGGTCATGCGCAGCCGGTGATGCGGGCGCATAAGGCCGCGCGGGACTTCGTGGAATTCGATACCGTCGGGAAGGCGCGAGGTCACTTCGGACAGTTCGCGCCCGTTGAGGATCGAATTTTCCGTCACCCGCAGGCGCGTCTCGAACCGGCGCAGCGCGTGGACCTGCGCGATACGGTTGTCGCCCAGCATGCGCGGCATCACCAGCCACACGAAAGGCAGCGCGATCAGGCAGGCGAAGATCACGATAGGGGTGAAATGGAACACGCCCATCCGCGCCATCCCCAGGTCGACCGCGATGGATACGACGAGGATGTTGGTCGAGGTGCCGATGGTGGTCGCCAGCCCGCCCAGCAGCGATGCGGCATTCATCGGGATCAGCGTCTTGGAAGCGGGCAGCAGGCCGCGTTCGGCCAGCGCCACGAAGATCGGGATCAGCAACACGAGGACGGGCGTGTTGTTGATGAACATCGACAGCACGAAACAGACCACGAGCGAGAACAGCAGGCCCAGCTGGAGGTTGAACTTGAACATCCTCTCCAGGAAGCGGGCAGCCGGTTCCAGCGCGCCGGTCACCACCAGTCCGCGCCCCATGACCATCAGCGCGCAGATGGTGATCAGCGCGTAATGGCCGAAGCCGGAGAAGGCGAGCTGCAGCCCGTCGGTCGGGTCGTTGCCGTCGAGCGGGAAGAAATACAGGCCGACCGCGATGACCGCGATTGTCAGCAGGGAGACGATCTCCACCGACATGCGGCCGCGGGCAAAGGCGACGAACATGGCGACGGTCACGACCATGGCGGCTATCGCGTGATAGGACGGAATTCCGATCATCCGCCTGCGTGAATTCCATCGCTGGGGCGCGAATTCAAGGGCTTTCGTCCCCTAGTTGCAATTCGTCTCAGCTTGGCCGTGTCGCGGCGGTGCTTCGTCCCTCGACCAGCAGGGCCACGGCAAAGGCAGCCGCGACCAGCGTACCGGCGCCGCCTGCAAGGAAAGTCCAGTCGGCTCGGCTGGCCATCGCAATCAGGTTGAGGCCTAGCGCTGCAAGGCCCGAAAGCGCGCAGATCGCGCCGACTGCCCTGGCTGCCGCCCCGCCCTTCCCGAACAGCGACAGTCCCAGCATCACGGCTGCAGCGCCGAGCGTGAACTTGGCGAGGAAATAGAGGAAGAACGCCCCTGCCAGCACTGCCTCGAACAGTTCGGGCAGGCTTTCCGACACTTTCATCGCGGGCGCGAACATCGACAGGCCCATCGCTACCTGCAGCATGTTGAGCAGGCCGGAGATGCCGACCAGCGTCCACAGCATCGCATTGTCCGACCGCCTCATTCCGAGTGCGAACGACACGGTCGCCAGCACGAGGAAGGCGATGAGTTCCGCAAACCACGTCAGCGGGCGCAACATCTCGTTTTCCGAGCCCGAAACGACGGTGATGTAGAAAATCTGCGACGCCACGGTCGCCAGCAGCGCGATTGCGACTGCGCGAATGGATGCCTGCTCGCTCATGGACTGTCCCCCTTGTGCCGGCACGAGATGAAACCATGCCGTTCGCGGGGTCTGCCACGAAAGTTACAGCGAATGGAAGGCTGGTACCCCTGGCCGGACTCGAACCGGCACTTCAAAGAAACTCGATTTTGAGTCGAGCGCGTCTACCAATTCCGCCACAGGGGCCTGTGCAGGAGCGCGGGAGTTAGCCGCGCTCTGCGGGTGCATCAAGCCTTGAGGGCCTGCGCCACCAGTTTGTGCAGCTTCGAATGCAGCTGGTCGTTGGCGGCCAGCACCTGCTTCGAAGGGATCTGTTCCGAACGGCCGCGGAAATCGGATACGAAGCCGCCAGCTTCGCGCACGATCAGGCAGCCGGCCGCGGTATCCCAGTCGTTGAGGCCGCTTTCCCAATAGCCGTCGAACCGGCCTGCTGCGAGCCATGCGAGGTCGAGCGAAGCCGCGCCGAAGCGGCGGATTCCCGCGACATTGGGGCCGACCGCGCTGAAGATCTTCGACCATTCGGCGAAGTCGCCGTGGCCCTGGAAGGGGATGCCGGTCGCGATCAGCGCTTCGGACGGGTTGCGGCGCGAAGACACGCGCAGGCGGCCATCATGCAACCATGCGCCGCGGCTCTTTTCGGCCCAGAACGTCTCGTCGGTGACCGGGTTGTAGACCACGCCCGCGGTCACTTCGCCCCATTCGTCGCTGCCGAGCTTGCGTTCCTGCACCGCGATGCTGATCGCGAAATGCGGGATGCCGTGGAGGAAGTTGCTGGTGCCGTCTAGCGGGTCGACAATCCAGCGCGGCATGCCGTCCTTGCCCTCGATCACGCCGGCTTCTTCCATTACGAAGCCCCAGTCGGGACGCGCCAGGAGCAGCTCGTCGTAGATCGCGCGTTCGGCACGCATGTCCGCCTTGGACACGAAATCGGCAGGGCCCTTGCGGCTCACCTGCAGGTGTTCGATCTCGCCGAAATCGCGGCGCAGGCGGGCACCCGCCTTGCGCGCGGCTTTCTCCATCACGCGGATCAGTCCGGAAATTGCGGCCATTGGTATCTCTTACTCGGTGAGGACGCGGATCGAACGCGCCTGCAGGTGGATGTCGCCCCACTCGCAGGCCATGTCGAACTTCGTGCCCTCAATGTTGAAAGTGTCGATCGCGAAGCGGCGTTTGCCTTCGTCGCCGATGTCGCGGCGGTCGAGGCTGAGCTTGGAAATGCCCGCGAAGCGCAGCATGCCGGGGTGGAAGCAGCCGTCCTCCCCTGCGCCCGGTTCCTCGTAATCGGGGTGTCCGGGCTCGAGGCAGAAATCCATCTCCAGCGTCAGTTCGTCATCATTGATGATCACCGCCCGCAGCGTGCTGCTGGCGATGTCGACGTGATCGAATCGGCTGGCGATGGACTTGCCCATGGACGATGTGCCTCAGTTGGCCTTGCCGACGTAGGTCTGCTCGTAGACGTCGACCACGATGCGCGTGCCGCTTTCGATGTGCGGCGGCACCATGATGCGCACGCCGTTGTCGAGCACGGCAGGCTTGTAGCTGGACGAGGCCGTCTGGCCCTTCACCACGGCGTCGGCTTCGACGATCGTGGCTTCGATCTGCTGCGGCAGTTCGACGCTGATGGGCTTTTCGTCCCACAGTTCGAGCATGACCTGCATGCCGTCCTGCAGGAACGGGCGGGCATCGCCGAGAAGGTCGGAAGGCAGGTTGATCTGCTCGTAGGTTTCCTGGTCCATGAACACGAGCATGTCGCCGTCTTCATAGAGGAACTGGTAGTCTTTGGTATCGAGGCGCACCTTCTCGACCGTGTCGGCGCTGCGGAACCGGACGTTGGTCTTGCGGCCATCCTGCAGGTTCTTCATTTCGACCTGCATGTAGGCGCCGCCCTTGCCGGGCTGGGTGTGCTGGATCTTGGCGACCTTCCAGATGCCGCCTTCGTACTCGATGATATTGCCCGGACGGATGTCCACGCCGCTGATCTTCATGGGAAACCTGCCTTCGATGTGAAAGAGCTCCGACCGGCAGGGATTCGTGCCGGGCGGACGTGCGCCGCGCGCCTTACCCGAGGCAGGCCAATCGGGCAAGCAATGGAAAATTCATGTGGCAACCCCTATATTGGGCTGTGGAGGGCATCACCATGAAACGCCTCATTGCCACTGGCCTCGCCGCCGCCGCGTTTACCGCCACCGCCGCACCGATGGTGCAGGCGCAGGGCCGGCTCGGCCTGCTCGAACAGGGAGAATATGTCTGCGCCCTGCCCGGCAGCGCGACCGGACCCGCCTGGCGCGAGATGGACGCGCATAATTTCGCCATCACCGGGGCATCCAGCTACCGTACCGACAAGGGACAGGGCACCTACCTGCTCGAAGGCAACCGCGTGACCTTCACGCGCGGCCCGATGAAAGGGCACCGCATGATGCTCCTGTCGTCCGGACTGCTGCAGGAACTGGGCAAGGACGACAAGCTCGGCCGCCTGCGCTGCCACCGCGCAGGCCCGCTGCAGGACTGAGCTAGCGTCCCGCGGTCAGGAGCGGGAACGGATTGACCGCGTTTGCGGGCTCCCACCACTCGGCATCCTGCGTCGTCTGCAAAATCGCGAAATGCAGGTGCGGAGCCTCGTCCGAGGCATTCCCGCTCGACCCGACCGTGCCCAGCCGCTGGCCGCGGCGCACGCGCTGGCCTTCCTTCAGCCCTTCGGCATAGCGGTCGAGATGCGCGTAGTAATGGATCGTCTCGCCATCGGGTGAGCGCACGTAGATCGTGTTGCCGCCCGCGTCGGAGCGGAACAGCTTCTCCACCGTCCCCGGGCCTGCCGCCACCACGCTGGTGCCGCGCGGTGCCATGATGTCGATCGCTTCGTGGAGGCGCACGCCCTCGCTGCGCGAATCGCTGAAGGTATCGGTGAGGTCGGAGGGGCGGATGTTCTTGACCGGGATGAGCAATTGCCGCCCGTCGCTGTCGGCAGGAGCGGTCGGCCCTGCCCTGTCGAGCGCGGCGGCAGAAGCGTCGGTCTCGCCATCGGTGGGCACAGGGACGGGACTGGGTGCAGCCTCTGCCGGGCGCGTGTTCTTGCGCTGGCTTTCGCTGCTCGCATTCTCGATCAGCGTGCCGCCCGCCACGATCCAGATCGCACTGGTAATCGTGGCGGTGATGACGATGGTGAGGATGCGATCGACAAGGTTCATGGGCCTACCCTAACCCATCAAGCCTCGAATATCACCTGCGTCGATTGCGAGACCATCTGGGCCAGCCGCGCGGCATCCCAATTGGTCAGGCGCACGCAGCCGCTGCTCTGCGCGCGGCCGATGGTATCGGGCTCCGGCGTGCCGTGAATACCGTAATGCTCCTTGCTGAGGTCGATCCACACGACCCCGACCGGGCTGTTGGGCCCGGCAGGCAGCTTGTACGTCTCTCCCGAACCCTTGCCGAGCACTTCGGGATCATAGGAATAGGGCGGGTTGTAAGCCTCGCCGAGGATCTTCCATTCGCCCAGCGGCAGGGGAAATTCGCTCGAGCCGGATGACACGGTGAACAGCGCCACCAACTTGTCGCCCTGGTAGGCGCGCAGCGTGCTGCCTGCCTTGCTGACGACGATGCGGTCCACTTCGGTCTGCTGGCTACCGACGCCGAGCGAGGCGAGCGTGCGCTGCCAGTTGCTGTCGTCGATCGAGCCGGGCTTGATGGCATCCGCGCCGATATTGGGCACGCGGATCTGCTGGCCGACCTGGAAATAGCTCGGCTCCTCGCCGTCGGGCCGGGCGATGTCGGGGGTCGGCGTGGGCTGCGGATTGGGGCCCTTGCCCTGCGCCGCACCGGCAGGCTGGCCGCCGGGATTGAGTTCCTTCAGCACCGCGACAGTGGTGTGAAAGCGTTCGGCCAGCCGCTCGTCGAGCGAGCGGTAGCCCAGCCTCTCCATTTCCGCCTGCTCGGCCGGATCCTCGGGGATCGAGCGATAGTCGGTTTTGCCCCAGCTTGCGGGGATGGTGACCACGCGGGTTGCAGGTATCTGCTCCCACTCCGCCAGCGCTGCCTTGGTCGGCTCGTCGAGCGCACCCGTAGTGTCGAGGCCGTTCGCTTCCTGGAAACCCAGCAGCGCGTTCTCGGTGCTCATGCCCATCTTGCCGTCAATGACACCCGGCCCGAAGCCGATCCGGTCGAGCACGACCTGTGCCTGCATGACCGGGCGTTCTTCGGAATCGCGAATGGCACCGGCATCTGCCGCCATCGCATCGCCTTTGCCATAGGCCGCGTCGTTCGAGGCCATGGCGTCGGCGTAATTGTCCTCGCCATAGGTCTCGTAGCCCTGGTCGGGCGCGGCAGGCCGGGCGGCGGCCGTGTCGGTCCGGTCAGTCTCTTCGGCCCCGTCCAGCCCGCAGGCGGCAAGGGTTACGCAGGATGCGGCGAGCAGCAGGAAATGGCGCATGGGAACTCCCGAAATTACGGGACGCGACCCGTCCCTTCGGGAGAAACAACTCACTTTACCGACATTTGCTCCGCAAAGGCCTTGATTGCGGCCACTTCGTCACCGTTCCAGACGGCGCCCGATACGGCGAGGAAGTCGGCCCCAGCCTCCACGATCGGACGGCAGTTCTCAGGCGTGATCCCGCCGATGGCGACGCTGGGAATCTCCACCATCTCGCTCCACCATTCGAGCAGTTCGAGTTCGGCGGTGTGCTCGGTCGCCTTGGTGGTGCTGGGGTAGAAAGCGCCGAAAGCGACATAGTCCGCCCCCGCCTCGCCCGCTTCCAGCGCAAGGTGGCGCGAGCCGTGGCAGGTCACGCCGATCTGCGCCTCGCGGCCCAGTTCCTCGCGCGCATCGGCAGGATCGCCGTCGCCCTGCCCCAGGTGCACGCCATCGGCCTTCAGCCGCTTGGCCAGCCCGACGTCGTCATTGACGATGAAGGCGACTTCGCGCGCGGCGCAGATCGCCTGCAGCGGTTCGGCAAGCGCAGCAGCCTCGTGCTGGTCCAGCCCCTTCACGCGGAACTGGAAGGCCGTGACGAGGCCTGCACCTGCGTCGAGCGCGCGTTCGAGGCGTGCGGGAAAATCGCCCGACACGTCGAGCGGCGAAATCAGGTAGAGCTGGCAGGGGGTATCGGTCATCGCGGCGCTTCGTATCGCCAGAAACGCGCTTCGTCGACATTCAGATTTGCGAAAGCGGCGCGCGGCCTATCCTTGCCCCATGACCAAACGCCCCCTCGCCCTTGCGGCAGCCGCCCTGCTCTTCCCCGCGATCGCCGCCTGCGCGGTGGTGCCCGATGCGCCCATCGTGGAAGGTACTCCCCGCGCCGAGGGCACTCCCGTTGCCATCGGGCAGCCGGTGCGCGTGGGCGATATCGTGGTCACGCCCCGCCGCGTCGTCGAGGACAGCCGCTGCCCGGTGAATGCGCGCTGCGTATGGGCGGGCCGCCTCGTGGTCGAAACCCGCATCGATGGTGCGGGCTGGCGCGACACGGCCAATATCGCGCTGGACGAGGATTACGGCACGCACCAGCGCGTGGTCGCGCTCGTCTCGGGCACGCCGGAGGTCACCACCGGGCGCGAACTGGCGCCCGGCGAGTATCGCTTCGTCTACGAAAGCAGGTAGGTCGTCAGGCGACGCTGGCGGCGTGGATCTGGTCGATCGCGCCCGACAGCGTGCCGTCGAATTCCTCATCGCTCTGCGTGGCGCGCAGGTCCTGCAGCAGGCCGCGGCTGAAGCTGGCGATCATGCCCGGGTTCTGCGCCAGATGCTGGCACGCCTCGTCGGTCGAATAGCCGCCCGACAGTGCCACGACGCGCAGCACCTTGGGGTGGCTGGTCAGGCCCGAATAGAGGCCTGCGTCCTTGGGGATCGACAGCTTGAGCATGATCTGCTGGCCTTCCGGCAGCGCATCCAGCCCTTCCTCGATCGCGGCGAGCATGATCTTTTCGCCTTCCGCACGGTCGGCGGCAGTGATGTCGTATTCCGGCTCCAGGATCGGCACGAGGCCGCAGGACAGGATACGCGCGCCTTCGGCAAACTGCTGGTGGACAGCGGCCTTGATGCCAGCCGGATTGGCCGACTTCACAACGCTGCGCATCTTGGTGCCGAACACGCCCAGATCGCGGGCGCGGTTGCACATGTCCTCGAGGCCCGGGTTCGGCTTCATCAGCTGCGCGCCGTCACGCTCGTCCTCGAGGCCCTTGTCGACCTTGAGGAAGGGCACGATGCCGCGTTCTGCGAGGCGGTGGGGCACGCTCTTGCCGCCGCTCTGGCCGTCCATCGTCTTTTCGAACAGGATCGCGCCAATGACCTTGCCATTGCCGAAGCAGGGCGCCTCGATGATGCGCTGGCGCATTTCGTGGATCAGGCCGAACATTTCGTCCTCGGTGGTCCAGGCACCCTCTTCGATGCCGTAGCCCTTGAGCGCCTTGGGGGTCGATCCGCCCGACTGGTCGAGCGCCGCGATGAAGCCCTGGCCGGTGGCGATACGCTGGCGCATTTCCTCGAAATTCATGTCCGTCCTCGCTGGTGCGTGCATAGGTATGCACGGCCCCTTAGCGGGGGCTCTTCGCAGCTGCAACAGGAACGCGAGGATTACTTGTTGAGGGCGGCGACCCCGGGCAGGTCCTTGCCTTCCATCCATTCGAGGAAGGCGCCGCCTGCGGTCGACACGAAGGTGAACTCGTCCTTCACCCCGGCATGGGCGAGCGCGGCGACGGTATCGCCCCCGCCCGCGACCGAGGTGAGCGAACCGTCCTGCGTCAGCGCGGCTGCGGTCTTGGCGAGCGCGACGGTCGCGGCATCGAACGGCTCCGTCTCGAAGGCACCCATCGGGCCGTTCCAGACCAGCGTGCGGCAGGTCTTGAGCACGTCGCCAAGGGCCTCCACCGCCAGCGGGCCGACGTCGAGAATCATCTCGTCCGCGGCAACCTCGTGGACGTTGCAGACCCGCATGCTCGCCGGATTGGCCGCGAATTCCTTCGCCACCACCACGTCATAGGGCAGGTGCACGGTGCAGCCGGCATGGTCGGCCGTATCCATGATGCGGTTGGCGGTGTCGGTCAGGTCGTGTTCGCACAGCGACTTGCCCACATCGACCCCGCGCGCGGCGAGGAAGGTGTTGGCCATGCCCCCACCGATGATGAGGTGCTGCACCTTGCCGACGAGGTTTTCGAGCACGTCGAGCTTGGTCGAGACCTTGGCACCGCCTACCACGGCAGCAACCGGCGTCTGCGGCGCGCCGAGCGCGGCGTCGAGCGCCTTCAGCTCCGCTTCCATCGCGCGGCCAGCATAGGCGGGGAGGAAATGGGCCAGCCCTTCGGTCGAGGCGTGGGCGCGGTGCGCGGCGGAGAAGGCGTCGTTGACGTAGAAATCGCCATGTGCCGCAATGGCCTTGGCGAATTCGGGATCGTTCGCTTCCTCGCCCGGCCAGAACCGCACGTTGTCGAGCAGGCCGATATCGCCAGCGCGCAGGATGCCGATCGATTGTTCGACCACGGGCCCCGAAACTTCGGGGATGAACATGATTTCCTTGTCCAGCACCCGCTCGACATCGCCCTGCACCATGCTGGTGCTCATGGTCGAGTGACGCTGGCCCTTGGGCCGGCCAAAATGCGCGAGCAACAGGACCTTGGCGCCCTTGTCCGACAACTCGAGGATGGTCTGCTTGACCGCCTCGACGCGGGTGACGTCGCTGGCGCGTCCCTCCTGCATCGGCAGGTTGAGATCAACGCGCACCAGCGCGACCTTGCCGGTTACATCGCCAAGGTCGTCCCCAAGGTCATCAAGGGTCCTGAATTTGCTCATCTGACTGTCCTTAAAGGAACTTCGCCATCACGCCGGTGGTGTCGATCATGCGGTTCGAGAAGCCCCACTCGTTGTCGTACCAGCTGACGACGCGCGCCAGCTTGCCTTCGAGAACGGCGGTTTCGAGGCTGTCGACGGTCGAGCTGGCCGGGTGGTGGTTGAAGTCGCTGCTGACGAGCGGCTGGTCGGTGTAGTCGAGCACGCCCTTCATCTTGCCTTCGGCTGCAGCCTTGAGCGCGGCGTTGATTTCCTCTGCCGTGGTGTCGCGGCCGGGTACGAAGGTCAGGTCGACCAGCGAAACGTTCGGCGTCGGTACGCGGACCGACGAACCGTCCAGCTTGCCCTTCAGTTCTGGCAGGACGAGGCCGACCGCACGGGCAGCGCCGGTGGTGGTCGGGATCATGTTCTGCGCACCGCCGCGGGCACGGCGCAGGTCCTTGTGGATCTGGTCGAGCATGCGCTGGTCGTTGGTGTAGCTGTGGATCGTGGTCATGAAGCCGCGCTCGATCCCGACGAGATCCTGCAGGACCTTGGCGACCGGTGCGAGGCAGTTGGTGGTGCAGCTGGCGTTCGAGATGATGTCGTCGTCGGCGGTCAGCGTGTCGTGGTTCACGCCGTAGACGATCGTCTTCGACACGCCCGTTGCCGGGGCCGAGATGATCACGCGCTTGGCGCCTGCCGCAAGGTGCGGACGGGCCGCTTCGTCCGACTGGAAGAAGCCGGTGCATTCCATGACGATGTCGACGCCCATTTCAGCGTGCGGCAGCTTGCCGGGATCGCGTTCGCTGGTGACGCGCACGTGCTTGCCGTTGATGACGAGGTCTTCGCCGTCCACTTCGACCGTGCCGGGGAAGCGGCCGTGGGTGCTGTCGAAACCGAACAGCAGCGCGTTCGACTTGGTGTCGGACAGGTCGTTGATCGACACCAGCTCGAGGTCGTGGTCGTCACGCTCCAGGATGGCGCGCGCCACCAGGCGACCGATACGTCCGAAACCGTTGATTGCAACCTTGGTCGCCATTGGGAAGAACTCCTGCTTAGCCGTTCAATTTGTTGATGATTTGCGGGACGATCGCCTCCGCGGTGATACCGAATTTCGCGTAGAGGTCACCGGCCGGGGCGGATGCGCCGAAGCGGTCGATGCCGATGGTCAGGCCGTCGACGCCGACAAAGCGTTCCCAGCCCTGCGTGACGCCCGCCTCGATCGAGACCTTGAGCGCATCGGCGGGCAGCACGTCGGCGCGATAGGCCGGGTCCTGCCGCGCGAAAAGTTCCATGCACGGCATCGAGACGACGTCCGCGCCGATGCCCTGTTCCTCGAGGCTGGCGGCACAGGCCATGGCCACCTCGACTTCCGAACCGGTCGCGACCAGCACGACCTTGCGGTCGGCATCGGCGGCCTTGAGGCGATAAGCGCCCTTGGCGCTACGGTTGCTCGCCGAGCCCCAGTCGGCATCGCCCTCGCCGCGCAGCTGCGGCAGGTTCTGGCGGCTCAGCGCGAGCACGGCAGGCGTGGTCGGCGCTTCGAGCGCCAGCGCCCAGCATTCGGCCGTCTCGATCGTGTCGCACGGGCGATAGACGTTGAGATTTGGGATCAGGCGCAGGCTCATCACCTGCTCGATCGGCTGGTGGGTCGGGCCGTCTTCGCCAAGGCCGATGCTGTCATGCGTCAGAACGTAGGTCACGTTGATCTGCTGCAGCGCAGACAGGCGGATCGCATTGCGGCAATAGTCGCTGAAGATCAGGAAGGTGCCGCCATAAGGCGCAACGCCGCCGTGCAGCGCCATGCCGTTCATCGCGGCGGCCATGCCGAATTCACGGATACCGTAATAGAGATAGCGGCCGCTGTAATCGTCCGCGCTGAAGGGCGCGGTGGACGCCGTCTTGGTGTTGTTCGAGCCGGTGAGGTCGGCCGAACCGCCGATCAGCTGGGGCAGCTTCTCGGTCAGCGGGCCAAGCGCCATTTCCGAAGCCTTGCGGGTGGCGACGGTCTTGGGATTGGCGGCGAGATCACGGATGTAGCTTTCCAGCGCGGGGCTGGCGAGATTGCCGACACCCGCCATGTGGTTCTCGAACGCTGCGCGCGCCGCGCTGTCGGCTTCGAGATGCCGGCGCCATTCGGCATGGGCGGCCTTCCCGCTTTCGGCGGTCGAGCGCCAGTCGGCAAGGATCGCGCCCGGCACGGTGAACGGCTCTGCATCCCAGCCAAGGTATTCGCGGGCCGCGGCAATTTCGTCTGCACCCAGCGGCGCGCCGTGGACATTGTGGCCGCCCTGCTTGTTCGGGGCGCCCTTGCCGATGACGGTGCGGCAGGCGATCAGCGAGGGGCGTTCGTCCGCCAGCGCTTCGTCGAGCGCGCGGCGGATGTCCGCGAAATCATGGCCGTCGCAGCTGGTCACATGCCAGCCGGTCGCTTCGTAGCGGGCCTTGATGTCCTCGCTCGTCGACAGGTCGGTATCGCCGTCGATGGTGATGCGGTTGTCGTCCCACAGCACGTTCATGCGGCCGAGCTTGAGGTGGCCGGCAAGCCCGATCGCCTCGTGGTTGATGCCTTCCATCAGGCACCCGTCGCCCGCGATCACCCAGGTGCGGTGGTCGACCAGCTTGTCAGAGAAGACCGCGTTGAGGTGACGCTCGGCAATCGCCATGCCGACAGCCATCGCAAGGCCCTGGCCGAGCGGGCCGGTGGTGCATTCCACGCCGTCGAGCAGGAAGTTTTCCGGGTGGCCGGCGCAGGGGCTGCCGAGCTGGCGGAAGTTGCGGATGTCGTCCATCGTCGGACGCTCGTAGCCCGACAGGTGGAGCAGCGCGTAGATCAGCATCGAGCCGTGGCCGGCCGACAGCACGAAACGGTCGCGATCGGCCCAGTTCGGCGCGGCAGGATCGTGGCGCAGATATTCGCTCCACAGCACCGTCGCGGCGTCGGCCATGCCCATCGGCATGCCGGGATGCCCCGAGTTTGCCGCCTGCACCGCATCCATCGAAAGAGCCCTGATGGCGTTGGCCATCTGGACCATGCGGGCAGTGTCGATTGTCATGCTTGGTATCTCCGCGAAAAAGGGCCGATTCGACGCGCGCGCACCCTTCGCGGAGGCGTGCGACAAGGTCAAGCCGAGGGCTGGGGACAGGCCCGCGAGGCCGACCCTTGAGCAACTTATCAACAGCACACCCCAAACCTTTGCGCGGCAACGCCATTCTTGGTATTTCTACGCGCCATGAGCGAAGCGCGCATCACGACGGCCATCGACAGGATCGAAAAAGCGCTCGCCCGCATCGAGACCCAGGCCGCACTTTCGCGCTCTCCGTCGGCTTCGGCGGCACTCGCACAGAAGCACGAAACGCTGCGCGAACAGGTCACTGCCAGCCTGGCCGAACTCGACACGCTGATTGCGGGACTTGAACGATGAGCGAGGTCCGTCTCACCGTCGGCGAGCGCAGCTATACCGTGGGCTGCGCAGCAGGGCAGGAACAGCGGATCGAGTATCTCGGCGGTCTCGTCGATGCCAAGCTCAAGGCGATGGGCGGCAATCTCACCAGCAACGAGGCGAAGAACCTGCTGTTCGCCGCTCTGATGCTGGCAGACGAGGCTGACGAAGCCCGCACCAAGGGCGGCACGGCTGCGCCCTCGCCTGCACCTGCCGGATCGTCGCTCGACAGCGATGCGGTGGCCGGAAAGCTGGAACGCCTCGCCACGGCGTTCGAAAACGCTGCATCGGCTCTTGAGGGGCGCTCGCAGGCCTCCTAAATAGGCCGCGGCGGGACTGCCCGGCACGAGCCGCATGAAACATCCCTGAGGCTATAAGCAATCCAAGGGAGCTGTCCCTACCTGGTTGGCGGGTTCGTCCCGGCGATCCGGATATACGGCGCCCACCTGACGTGAAGGCGTCAGAGGATTTTCCGGCAACGACCCATGGTGGTTCCGCCACATTCATTTTGCGCCTCAGGCGCCGGCGTTCGCGTCCGCTCACTTGGCTTTCCTCGCTCAAGCGACCTTTCGGTCGCGTCGCTGCGGGCGGCCGGTCGGCCTTGCGGGCCTTGGGCCCGGAGGGGGACGCACGATCAAGCGAGTTGATGAGGCGGCAGTGACCAAGGACGAACTTCGCAAGCAACTGCGCGCGGCGCGCCGTGAAACGGTCGAGGCTCTGCCCGACAGCATGCGCGCGCTGGTTTTCCATCGCCCGCCCGCGCCGCTGCTCGACTTGTTGCCGGAAGGTGCTGTGATCGGCCTTTACCGTGCCAATCCGCACGAAGCGCCTGCCGCGTCCTATGCCAAGTTCCTGTTCGAGCGGGGCCACACCCTCGCCCTGCCGCGTTTCGCCACGCGAAACGCGCCGATGGAATTCGCGCTGTTCGAAGACCCGTTCGAGGAAAGCGACCTCGAGGTCGGTCCTTTCGGCCTGCTGCAGCCCGCGGCGGAGGCTGTGACAGCTTCGCCGGACGTGCTGTTCGTCGCGCTGGTCGGCTTTACCGATCGCGGCGAGCGGCTGGGCCAGGGCGGCGGGCATTACGACCGCTGGCTGGACGCCAATCCCTCTGCGAAAACCATCGGGCTCGCCTGGGACAGCCAGCTGGTTGCCGCGCTGCCGACCGAACCGCATGACCGCAGGCTCGATGCCGTCGTCACCCCTACCCGCCTTTACGGACCCTTCGCATGAGAAACGAACCTACCTGGCGTATTCCCGTCGGCCTCATGGGCTTGCTGCTGGCACTGCTGGTCTACGGCATCCTCGTCGCGCGCTACGTGCCCGAAGTGATCGGCGGCTGGAACGCGCTGGTGCAGACGGTGATCTACCTGTTCCTGGGCCTCGTCTGGCTGCTGCCGCTGCGACGCTTCCTGATCTGGATGGAAACGGGCCGCTGGTCGCCTCCTGCGGACAAGGAATGAGGCGCGCATAACGAAAAAGCGGGGCCGAAGCCCCGCTTTCACGCATCTTCAAATCTGAAGAATGTCCCAAGTGGCGCGAGTGACGGGACTCGAACCCGCGACCCTCGGCGTGACAGGCCGATACTCTAACCAACTGAGCTACACCCGCGCATCCAGGCGCTGTGCCTCTTGGGAGCCGCGCATCTAGGCGGCACTCCGATTCCTGTCAATGCGCTTTTCGCCCCTTTTTTCGGATTGTTTTCCCGCCTCCGCATTTACTCGAAAGTAACCATTTGGGGCCGACACTGCCGCCAGCATTTCCACGTGGGGGAACGGGGGAAGTCGCATGTTGCAAGGGGCATTACTCATCGCATCGCTGGCGCTGCTCGGGGGCGGCGCGATCGCCGCAAAATCGGCCATCGATATCCAGGACAGCTGTTACGAGGCGCCGCCCGGCTGGCCCCGCTGACGTTCAGCAGTTCTCGTACTTCCAGTATCGCTTCTTGCCCTCGGCAAGCCATTCGACCGCCTGGTCGAGCCGGCTTGCGCGGGTTGCTTCGCGCTTTGCCCCGGTAATCCAGTCCACGTAATCGCGCCGCTGCGCCGCGGTGAAACCGTCGAAAGTCGCCTTTGCCGCAGGATCCGCGCCGAGGCGCTGGGCGAGGTCTTCGGGCACGGCGCTTTCCTTGACCGGGGCGCGCTTCTTGCCGCCGCCGGTCGCGCTCCCGCCCGCCTCTAACACGGCGGCGATGTCCTGCAGGCGGTTGACCAGTTCTGCATCGGCGGGAAGGTCGGAAAGCTTCGCGATCTTGCCGCATTGCCCCATCCCCTCGCCCTGCTTCGCCTCGCCGTGGATAGTGAAGGAGCAATGCGCCTTGAACGCGGCCATGCCGGCGACGTTCTTACCCTTGAGGCAGAAGTGAGGCATGCCCCACTTGATGTCCTCCTCGCCTTCGGGAAGCGCGTCATGCGCCACCTGCCGCAGGTGCCGAAGGATGGGCTGCGCAAACGGCGCGGCCTTGGCAATGTAGTCATCGACTCGGGTGTCGGTCTTCATGCCCGACACCCTATCACAGGTCAGTCGACGAGGATCAGCGCGGGCGTCTCGATCAGCTTCTTCAGCGCCTGGATAAAGCTGGCTGCATCATAGCCGTCGACCACGCGGTGGTCGCAGCTGATCGAGATGTTCATCAGCTTGCGCTTCTCGATCCGTTCGCCGCCCATGCCGTCGGACACGTACATCGGGCGCTCGATAATGCGGTTCGGGCCGATGATCGCGACTTCGGGGCGGTTGATGACCGGCGTGGTCGCCACGCCGCCGAGGGGGCCGAGCGAAGTGACGGTCAGCGTGCCGCCTTCCATCTCTTCCTTCTTGGCCGTGCCGCTGCGAGCCGCATCGGCAAGCCGCGAAATTTCCTTGGCGAGCTGCCACAGGTTCATCGCATGCGCATTGCGCAGAACGGGGACCATCAGGCCCGCATCGGTCTGTGCGGCCATGCCCATGTTGACCGAGCCGTGCCGCGTCACCACGCCAGCCTCGTCATCGTAGCGCGCGTTGATCATCGGGAAATCGGGCAGCGTCTTGCAGATCGCCGTGATCAGCAGCGGCAGGATCGTCAGCTTGGGACGATCGCCGCGATTGGCGTTGAGCTGGGCGCGCAGGGTTTCGAGGTCGGTGACGTCCATCTCCTCGACATAGGAGAAGTGCGGGATGTTGCGCTTCGATGCAGCCATGTTCTCGGCGATGCGGCGACGCATGCCGATGACCTTCTTCTCCTCGTCCTCGCGCGTTTTCGCGGCAGGCGAATAGCCGGAGTTGTAGGACAGGAACTGGTCGAGATCCCCGTGACGGATACGGCCCTCTTCCGAGGGCTTCACCTGCGCAAGGTCGATCCCGAGGTCCCTGGCGCGCTTGCGCACCGCCGGGGTGGCGAGGACCTTGGCGTGGGCCTTGGGCTCGGGCGCCGGGGTCAGCGCGGGCAGCGGCTCGGGTGCCGGATCGGCGGCCAGCGCGTCTTCGGCATCGCTTGCATCGGAGGTTTCCACCTCGATGCGCTCCTCGACCTTCTCCGCCTTGGGAGCAGGTGCCGGAGCAGGCGCTTCTTCGGCGACGTCTTCGGGAATCTCGCCCTCGACCTCGATCACCACCAGCATCGAGCCGATCGAAACCATGTCGCCTTCCTCGCCGGCGACCTCGACGATGGTGCCGGTGACCGGGCTTTCCATCGGCACGGTCGCCTTGTCGGTCATCATGTCGACGAATTCCTCGTCCTCCTGGACGCGGTCGCCGACTTTCTTGTGCCACTGGACGATCTCGGCCTCGGCGATGCCTTCGCCGATGTCGGGCATATTGAAGGTGAACTTGCTCATCGCGTTACTCGCTCAGGATCTTGTCGAGGGCCTCGCCGATACGGACCGGACCGGGGAAGTAGGCCCATTCGAGGCTGTGGGGATAGGGCGTGTCGAAGCCGGTGACTCGTTCGACGGGGGCTTCGAGATGGTAGAAGCAGCGTTCGGTGACGAGCGCGGAGAGTTCCGCGCCGAAACCGGCAGTGCGCGTGGCTTCGTGGACGATCAGGCAGCGGCCGGTCTTCTTCACCGAAGCCTCGATCGTCTCGATGTCGAGCGGGACGATGGTGCGCAGGTCGATGATGTCGGCCTCCACGCCCTTCTCGGCGCAGACCGCCTCGACCACGTGGACCATGGTGCCATAGGCGATGATGGTCAGTTCCTCGCCCTCGGTGGCAAGACGCGCCTTGCCGAGCGGGATCTTGTAATGGCCTTCGGGCACGATGCTGGCGTCGAACTTCTTCCACGGCTGCACCGGCTTGTCGTAATAGCCGGAGAACGGGCCGTTGTAGATGCGCTTGGGCTCGAAGAAGATGACCGGGTCGTTGTCCTCGATCGCGGAAATCAGCAGGCCCTTGGCGTCATAGGGCGTCGCCGGGATCACCGTCTTGAGGCCCGCCACATGGGCGAAGATCGCCTCGGGGCTCTGGCTGTGGGTCTGGCCGCCGAAGATGCCGCCGCCGAACGGGCTGCGCACGGTCATCGGGGCGATGTATTCACCCGCCGAACGATAACGCAGGCGCGCCGCTTCGGAGATCAGCTGGTCGAGGCCGGGGTAGATATAGTCGGCGAACTGGATTTCCGGCACCGGACGCAGGCCGTATGCCCCCATGCCCACCGCCACGGCGATGATGCCGCACTCGGAAATCGGCGTGTCGAACACGCGGGTCTTGCCGTATTTTTCCTGCAGACCCGCGGTGCAACGGAACACGCCGCCGAAATAGCCCACGTCCTCGCCCATGACGACGACATCGGGGTCCTTCGCCATGGAGATGTCGAGCGCCTCGTTGATCGCCTCGATCATGTTGAGGCGGCGTTCGCTACCGGTCGCTGCGGTTTCGGTCGTTTTCGTTGCGGTGCTCACAGGTCGAGCCCTCCCGGAAACTTGGTCTCGCGTTCGCGGATCGCCTGTTCGGCCTGCTCCTGCAGGTGCCAGGGCAGTTCCTCGAACACATCCTCGAACATGGTGCGGAAAGGATGGTGCAGGCCGTGGCCGAGGATGCCGTTGGCTTCCGCTTCCTTGGTGGTCTTCTTGACGTATTCCGCCGCTTCCAAATCCATCGCCTGCTGGCGCTCCTCGTCCCACTCGCCGATGGCGATGAGGTGGTTCTTGAGGCGCATGACGGGATCGCCCAGCGGCCATTCGTCACGCTCCTGCGCGCTGCGATAGCCGGACGGATCGTCGGAGGTGGAGTGGCCTTCGGCGCGGTAGCTGAAGAACTCGATCACGGTCGGACCGGCGTTCGCGCGGGCGCGGTTGGCGGCCCACTGTTCCGCCGCATAGCAGGCGAGCGGGTCGTTGCCGTCGACGCGCAGCGAAGCGATACCGTACCCGAGGCCGCGCGCCGCAAAGGTCGCACGCTCGGCACCAGCAAAGCCGCTGAAGCTGGAAATGGCCCACTGGTTGTTGACCACGTTGAAGATCACCGGCGCATTGTAGACGGTTGCGAACAGGCAGGCGGAATGGAAGTCGCCTTCCGCGGTGCTGCCCTCGCCCACCCAGGTCGCGGCAATGCGGCTGTCGCCCTTGATCGCGCTCGCCATCGCCCAGCCGACCGCCTGCGGGGTCTGCGTGGCGAGGTTGCCGGAGATCGAGAAGAAGCTGTGCTCGCGGCTCGAATACATGATCGGCAGCTGGCGGCCCTTCAGCTTGTCGCCCTTGTTCGAGTAGATCTGGTTGATCATCTCGATCATCGGGTAGCCGCGCTGGATCAGGATGCCCTGCTGGCGGTAGCTGGGGAAGATCATGTCGTCGCCCGCCAGCGCCATGGAGGCGGACACGCTGGTCGCCTCCTCGCCGGTGCACTTCATGTAGAAGCTGGTCTTGCCCTGCCGCTGGCCGCGGAACATCCGTTCGTCGAACGCGCGGGTCATGGCCATGTGGCCGAGCATGGTGCGCAGGGTTTCGGGATCGAGCTTGGGGTCCCAGGGTCCGTGCGCCTTGTGGTCATCGCCCAGCACGCGGATCAAGCCATAGGCGAAATCGCGCATATCCTTGGGATCGGTGGTCTCGTCGGGGCGCGGCTGCGCGCCTGCTTCCGGCACCTCGATATGCGAAAAGTCGACCGTATCACCGGGACGGAACTTGGGTTCGGGAACATGGAGCGAAAGCGTGGGGCGGTTGTCGCCGGCTTTCGCTGCTGTCCGGTCACCCTCGGCAGGGGGCCTGTCGGCCATAGACTCTCTCCAGACGCAATCTTACGCTTGGGCGTTATTTTATTTCACGCGGGAGAAACGGTCAAGATGGTGCCGGTTCAGACCGCGACGGGGGCCTTGATGGGCCCGTGCGGCGTGTAGTCGTGAACCGCGAAATCCTCAATGCGGTAGTCGAAGATCGAGGCCGGACGCCGCAAAATCTCAAGCGTCGGATGACCTTGCGGTTCCCGCTCCAGCTGCTCTTCGACGAGGTGTTCGTGGTTGAGATACAGGTGCGTATCGCCGCCCATCCACACGAATTCGCCCGGCTCGAGTCCCGCCTGGTCGGCCAGCATGCGCTGCAGCAGCGCCGCCGACCACAGGTTGAACGGCAGCCCCAGCGCGACGTCGCAGCTGCGCTGGTAGAGCAACCCGTTGAGTCGCCCGTCCGCCACGTGGAACTGGTAGGTCTTGTGGCACGGCGGCAGTGCCATCGAATCGAGTTCGGCCACGTTCCAGCCCTCGATGATGTGGCGGCGGCTGCCCGGATTCACCTTCAGCGATTCGACCACCTCGGCGATCTGGTTGATCCCCTCGCCCTTCTCGTAGAGCCCGTCCTTGCGATAGCGATAGGTCGGCCAGTCCACCCATTGCTTGCCGTAGACCGGACCGAGATCGCCCCAGCGCTCGGCAAATGCCTCGTCATCGGCGATCCGCTGGACGAAGTCGTCGAGCGCGATCTCCTCGCCCGTCTCCTTTACATAGCGCGCGTGCGGCCACTCGTTCCAGATCTTCACGCCCTGCAGCACCAGCGGTCGGATGTTGGTATCACCGGTGAGGAACCACAGCATCTCGCGCGTGGCGGTCTTCCAGTAGACCCGCTTGGTCGTGATGAGCGGCATGGCGCCGCCCGCAAGGTCGAAACGGAGCATGGCCCCGAAGACGGACCTCGTGCCTACGCCCGTGCGGTCGCTGCGCTCGTCACCCTCGCGCCAGATGCGGCGCATGAGGTCGAGATATTGCTGCTCGTAATGCTGCTGTGACACGCCTGCCGCCCTATCCCGATTTTCCGCGAAATGCCTGCTTGCGTGTGCAGCAATCCACACCTATAGGGCCGCCTCTGCCTCGCGGGGTCCGCCCCGCAAGCATCCGGTCGGGGAGTAGCTCAGCCTGGTAGAGCACTGTCTTCGGGAGGCAGGGGCCGGAGGTTCGAATCCTCTCTCCCCGACCAACTATCTTTTTCTTTTATTTTTCAGATGTTTATGAGCCAGGAAGGCCTCCTTCTGGGGCACCTATCCGGGGCACCTGTAAAGGTCACCCGGCTGACCAACCACAGTCTCTGATCTCGAGAGTTCCTGAGGCCCCCACTCGGAAACAGCGCCAATCAATCAAAACCTCTTCGACTTGATCGGCGAGGCCTGAAGAACGACGCCGCTCCTGTCAATAAGGCCCGCACACATGAAGTCTGCAAGCAACACTCGCTTTGCAACGACGCTTCGGTCGACCGGGTTATTGAACTTCGCAAACGAAGTTTGCTCTCTTAGGTTTTCGCCTGCTTTTTTAACAGGAGCAACAAGCCAAACATAGTTGCCAGATTCAGATATTTCCTTCAATCGATCTGGGGTTCCCGAAATATTCCAATATTTCATCGCGTAACTTTCGGACGGGATGTCCCATTCACGACCTTTTTCATTATTTCCAGTCGCGATTACTAGATCAATCCAATCAACAGCTACCGTAACAGTCGTCTTCGCCCCCAGCGCGTTCGACGCTTCATATGGCTCATCGTAAGTTCGGCCATAATCCGTAGCTGCGAATCCAAAGGCATTGCTCGGCTTGGGAAGATTGAGTTTGTAGCCGAAGCCGAATGGCATGTAAGTGCTGAGAGCGAAGTCTGAGACTTTGAGGGCACCAATCTTTGGATCGAAACTTCCAATCTTCTGCTTATCAGCGGTACTCCGTCTAATCCAGACCGGCGGCCTGGGATCTAGCGTACCTATACGGGCTTCATAAGCCGCATTACTCTCATACTCACCTTGCGGTGAAACGCTTGGAAGTGAGTTCCAAACTTCATCGAAAGACTGAGTTTGTAGCGTCTGCCCAATATAACTCTGGCACGTATCTGCTTGAGCCAGTGCTTGGCTGTGAACAGATCCAGCCAACATCAAACAACTCATTGCAAATAAGAATCTCATCTCACCCTCCAGAACTCTCAGTAGCTGCCGAAGTTACAGTCACAGCTTCTGACTTCAAAACAGAACGCGTCGAAACCTTAAGACTTTCTTGTGCGATGGACTCCACTGTCGCTCATCTCAGGTGGCGGGGTAACTACGATCCAAGTAGCCGGCAAGCCAACATGTTCGCAGAACATTGAGGTCTTGCAAGGTTCTGTTTTCGTGCCAAATATCACCACTCACCCTACCTCACGCGGAACGAATGGAGTCTCCCCGACCATTTATCCTGCACCGCGTCCCTCGCGTGCCACCAAATCAACATTTGTTTGAAACCACGGGGCCGCTGCCTCGTTGGGCGGTCATGCCGTCCCATTCCGTGTTGTTCGTCTGCCTCGGCAATATCTGCCGTTCGCCCCTTGCCGAAGCCGCTTTCCGCCGCGCTGCGGAGGAGGCCGGGCTCGACGTCCATGTCGATAGCGCGGGCACTGCCGACTACCATGTCGGCCAGCCGCCCGATCCGCGCAGTATCGACGAAGCGCACAGGCAAGGCATCGATATTTCGGGCTATCGCGGACGGCAGTTGGCGGCAGAGGACTTCCACCGCTTCGATTTCATCTTCGGCATGGACCGGTCGAACATGCAGGGTATCGCCGCGCGCGATCCCGGCAATGGGAAGGCGCGCACGGCCATGCTGCTCGACCTCGTGCCGGGCAGCGAAGGGCGCGAACTCTCCGACCCGTGGTATGGCGGCGAGGACAATTTCCGCGCAACCTGGGAAGACGTGACGATGGCCGCCGATGCGCTGGTCGAATTGCTGAGCAAGCGGAATGGCTGACGAAGACAAGCGGCGTGCGCGGCCGGTCCCGGCATCGCGCCTGGGCAGGCTGGCAGGCTTCGGCGGGCTGGCCGGCGGCATGGTCGCCGGCGCGCTGGGCGAAGGCGCACGGCGACTGGCTGCTGGCGAGCGGCCGAGCATGGACCAGCTGCTCCTCACCCCCGGCAATGCAAAACGCATGGCGGACAAGCTGTCGCACATGCGCGGCGCGGCGATGAAGCTGGGCCAGATGATTTCCATGGACGCAGGCGATGTCCTGCCGCCCGAGCTTTCCGCCATCCTCGCCCGCCTGCGCGAACAGGCCGACTTCATGCCGCCGCGCCAGCTCGACAAGGTGCTGGCCGAGCAGTGGGGGGCGGACTGGCGCAAGCTCTTCCGCCGGTTCGAGCCGCGTCCCATCGCCGCCGCGTCCATCGGACAGGTCCACCGTGCTCTGACCCGCGACGGGCGCGCGGTGGCTATCAAGGTGCAATATCCCGGTGTTGCCAAGAGCATCGAATCGGACGTCGACAATGTCGCCGGACTGCTGCGCATGACCGGCCTTTTGCCCGACAACCTAGACATCGTGCCGATGCTGGCAGCGGCGAAGGAGCAGCTGCGCGAGGAAGCCGATTACGAGCGCGAAGGCCGGATGATGCAGGTCTATGCCGAACTGCTGGAAGGCGATGCGCGCTTCGTGGTGCCCGAACTCCAGCCGGACCTGACCCGCCCGCACATCCTTGCCATGAGTTTCGAGGAGGGCCGTCCGATCGAGGCGCTGGCGGACGAACCGCAAGACCTGCGCGATTCGGTCTTTTCGAGCTTCATCGAGCTGGTCGGGCGCGAATTATTCGATTTCGGCTTCATGCAGACCGATCCCAATTTTGCGAACTACCGCTTCCGCGCCGATACCGGGCAAGTCGTGCTGCTCGATTTCGGCGCTGCCCGAAAGGTCGATCCGGCAGTCGCATCGCACTATCGCCGCCTGCTGCAGGCGGGGCTGGACGAGGACCGCGAACGGGTGCGCGAGGAAGCGCTGGCCGCCGGTTTCATTTCCCCGCAAGCCCTTGCGCGCCATCCAGAGCGTATTGTCCGGGCCATCGACATCATCGTCACCGAAATGGCGCGGCCCGGGAAGTTCGACTTCGGCGACCGTGCCTTCGTGCCCGAGATTACGGAAGAGGCGATGCCGATCGCCAAGGACAAGCAGAGCTGGCACGTTCCGCCGCCCGAAACGCTGTTCGTCCAGCGCAAGGTGAGCGGCACCGCGCTGCTCGGGGCAAGGCTGAAGGCACGGGTAGACGTGCGTTCGACTGTCAGGGAGCTGCTGGCAGAGACGGCGGCCTAGGTTTGCCCGCTGCGTCCGAGACCTAGCCTCCGCGCAGGGTCTTCACGCCGAAATCGCGCTCGAACAGGTAAAGCAGGATGCGCGCCGCCTCACCGCGGTCGCCCTCCAGGCCACCGTCGCGTTCCATCAGCAGGCGGGCATCGTCATGCGCCTTGGGCAGCAATTCGGTGATCTGCTCGAAACTGGCGATGGCGAAGGGCGTGTCGCCCGATTGCCGCGTGCCGAGCAATTCGCCTCCGCCGCGAAGGCGCAGATCTTCTTCCGCAAGGACGAAGCCATCCTGCGTCTCGCGCATCAGGGCGAGGCGTTCGCGTGCGGTTTCCGACAGCATTTCGCCGTGCAGCAGGACGCAGAAGCTCTTCTCGCTCCCCCGCCCGACGCGTCCGCGCAATTGGTGCAACTGGGCAAGGCCGAACCGCTCCGCCTGCTCGATCACCATGAGCGTCGCATTGGGCACGTCGACCCCGACCTCGATCACCGTGGTCGCCACCAGCAGCTTGGCATGGCCGCTGGCGAAGCGTTCCATGGCCGCATCCTTCATTTCCGGGGCCAGCTGGCCGTGGACGAGTACGACGTCGTCGCCGAACCGCTCCTTCAGCGAGGCATAACGGGCCTCGGCAGCCGCGATCTCGTCCGCACCGTCGCTTTCGCGGACCATCGGGCAGACCCAGTAGGCCTGCCGCCCTTCGGCGATTTGCGCCGCGAGCCGTTCCACCAGTGCAGGGATGCGGTCCTGCCCCATCACCACCGTGTCGATGGCCTGTCGTCCCGGTGGCAGTTCGTCGAGCTTGCTGACGTCCAGTTCGCCATATTGCGCCAGCGTCAGCGTGCGCGGGATGGGTGTTGCGGTCATGGCGAGGACGTGCGGTGCGCGCTTGCCCTTGCTCGCCAGCATCAGGCGCTGGCCGACACCAAAGCGGTGCTGTTCGTCGATCACCACCGTGGCGAGATTGCGATAGGCGACCTTGTCCTGGAAAATCGCATGCGTGCCGACGACGATGTCGATGCTACCGTCGAGCAGGCCCATCAGCGTCGCCTCGCGCGCCTTGCCCTTGTCGCGGCCCGTCAACAGGGCGACATGCGCGCCGGTCGGCTCCGCCATGCGGCGCAGGCTCTCGTAATGCTGGCGGGCGAGGATTTCGGTCGGCGCCAGCAAGGCCGCCTGCGCGCCCGCCTCCACCGCGATGAGCATGGCTTCGAGGGCTACGACGGTCTTGCCCGCCCCGACATCGCCCTGCAGCAGGCGCAGCATCGGCGCTTCCTGCGCCATATCGCCCTCGATCTCGGCAATCGAACGCTTCTGCGCCCCCGTCAGCGGGAACGGCAGGTCGAGCTTGCCGCGATAGCTGCCATCGCCCTTCAGGGGCTGGCCCTTGCGCCGGCGGTTGTCGGCGCGCACCAGCATCAGGGCCAGCGAATTGGCGAACAGCTCGTCATAGGCGAGCCGGTCGCGCGCCAGCTTGTCCTCGGCCTTGTGCGAACGGACAACAGCCTCGCGCCATGCGGGCCAGCTTTCCTTGGCGACCTGTGTCGGTTCGACCCATTCAGGCAGGTCGGGGCACTTCGCCAGCGCCTGCTCGACGAGGCCCGCCAGCTTGGGCTGGGTCAGCCCTTCGGACAGGCGATAGACCGGCTCACACAGGCGCTGCAGCGTATCGCCGCCTTCCTCCACCACGTGGTCGGGATGGACGATCTGCAGCATGTCGCCGAAGCGTTCGAGCTTGCCGGCCACCCAGCGCGTCTCGCCGACGGGCAGCTGTTTCTTGGCAGTATAGGACGCGCGCCCGAAATAGGTCAGTGCGAGGACGTTGCCGATGCTGTCCTGCGCCAGCACGCGGTATGGCGCACGCGGCGAGCGCCCGCTGCGATGTTCGGTCACGGTCAGCTTGACGACGATGTTCTCGCCCTCGCCCGCCTCGTCCAGCGTCTCCACTGCGCGCCGCGACACGAAGCGTTCGGGCAGGTGGTAAACGAGGTCGCGCAGCCGCGTCAGGCCGAGCTTGTCGAGCGGCTTCTTCAGCTTCGGGCCGACGCCGTCCAGCGTCTCCGTTTCGGCGAACAGGGGGTTGAGGACGTCGGGCCGCATCGTCCACACGCTATAGCCGCTTGCACGCGTTTGGCGAGTGCCCTACCCGCCCCATCCATGGTTCAAGCCCTGACATTCGAAGGCCGCAAGCAGCGCGCCCGTTTCCGTGCCTGGCACCGCGGCACGCGCGAAGCCGACTACATGATCGGCGGCTTTTTCGACCGCTATCACGAAGGCTGGGGCGAAGAAGAACTCGGCTGGTTCGAGGCGCTGCTCGAGGAAGACGACGTCGATGTCATGGCCTGGGCGCTGAAGACGCAGGAAACGCCGGTCCGCTTCCAGGGCGCGCTGATGGCGAAGATGCAGCTGCTCGATTACGTCGACATTCCGCGTTGACGGGAACAGGGGGGACGCTATCGCGCTGTCCCTTCGATGCCCGACCTTTCCCGGATCCTCAAAGCCCGCCAGCCGCTGACGCTGGCGCAGGTCGCCCGCGGGGCGCAGCCGCTGGTGATGGCCGACCTTGCGCGCGCCAGCACGGGACGCGCCGTCTTCATCGCGCCCGACGATGCGGCGATGCGGGCCATCACCGATGCGGCGCATTTCTTCGCGCCCGAGCTCGACGTCATCGAATTTCCCGCATGGGATTCGCTGCCCTACGACCGTGCCAGCCCGGCCCTGTCGGTCAGCGCCAAGCGGCTTGCCGCGCTTCACCGCCTGCAGACCGGCAAGGCGAAGGCGCAGCTGGTCGTCACCACGGCCAATGCCGTGCTCCAGCGCGTGCTCACGCCCTTCCGCATTCGCGAGAGCGTGCGCGAGTTCAAACCCGGCACGGAAATCGGACGTGAAAGCCTGTCGCTGCTGCTCCAGAAACAGGGATACAGCCGCACCGACACGGTCATCGACAAGGGCGAATACGCCATTCGCGGGTCGATTGTGGACGTCTTCCCGAGCGGCCTCGACGAAGCCCTGCGGCTCGACTTCTTCGGCGACGAGCTGGAGTCCCTGCGCAGTTTCGACCCGAACACGCAGATGTCCACCGGCAGGCTCGACAGCCATTTGCTGCTGCCTGCCAGCGAGGCGCTGCTCGACGAAGACAGCATCAAGCGCTTCCGCAGCCGGTATCGCGAGATGTTCGGCGCCAATGCCACGCAGGACCCGCTCTACGAAGCGGTCAGCGAGGGGCGCAGGCTCGCCGGAATGGAACACTGGCTGCCGCTGTTCGAAGACCGGCTGGTCACGCTGTTCGACCACCTCGGCGAGGATGACCTCGTCGTCATCGACCAAACTTCGCTCGCTGCGGCGGAAGAGCGCATCAAGGACGTCTCCGACTATTTCGAACAGCGCAAGGCGATCAGCGGGCAGGCCAAGGGCAATTACCGCCCGCTGGCACCTGATGCGCTCTACCTGACGGAAGACGAGTTCAAGCAGGCGCTTGCCGCAGCGCCCGCGCACCGCGCAACGCCCTTCGACGAGCCCGAGAGCGACACGGTGGTCGATTTCGGCTTCCGCTCGGGCCGCGATTTCACGCCCGAGCGCGCACGCGGCGACAATGTCTATCCGGTGCTGGCGGACCATCTGAAAGCACTCGGCAAGGCGGGCAAGCGCCCGCTGCTGGCCGCCTATTCGACCGGCAGCCGCGCCCGCATCGCCTCGATCCTGGAAGAAGCGGGCCAGCCGGTCGCGCTGGCGGACAGCTGGCAGGAAGCGCTCGGTCTCAGCGCCAAAGGCAAGCCCGCCGCCATGGTTCTGCCGCTGGAGGCCAGCTTCGCGAATGACGAGATGGAACTGCTCACCGAGCAGGACATTCTCGGCGACCGCCTCGTGCGCCGCAAGAAGAAGCGCAAGGACGCCGACGCCTTCCTCGCCGAACTGCAGGCGCTCGCTGTGGGCGATCTCATCGTCCATACCGAGCACGGGATCGGCAAGTATCTCGGCCTCTCGCCCATCCAGGTCGGCAAGTCGAAGCACGACTGCGTGCAGCTGGAATACAAGGGCGGCGACAAGCTGTTCATCCCGGTGGAGAACATCGACGTTCTCAGCCGCTACGGCTCTTCCGAAGAAGCGGTCATGCTCGACAAGCTGGGCGGCGAGGCCTGGCAAAAGCGCCGCGCCCGCCTGAAGGAGCGCATCCGTGAAATCGCGGGCGAATTGCTCAAGGTTGCCGCAGCCCGCGCCCTGCGAAAGGCGCCCGTGCTCGCGGTCGAGGAAGGCCCGTACAACCAGTTCCTCGACCGCTTCCAGTACGAGGAAACCGACGACCAGGACCGCGCCATCGCCGACGTCCTGTCCGATCTCGAAAGCGGCAAGCCGATGGACCGGCTGGTGTGCGGCGACGTCGGCTTCGGCAAGACCGAGGTTGCCCTTCGCGCCGCTTTCGTCGCCGCGATGAATGGCCAGCAGGTCGCGATTGTTGCGCCGACCACCCTGCTTGCACGCCAGCATTTCGAAAACTTCAGCCAGCGCTTCAACGGCTTCCCGCTGGAGGTCCGCCGCCTGTCGCGCCTCGTCCCCGCCAAGGAGATGAAGGACACGCGCGAAGGGCTGGAGAAAGGCGATATCGACATTGTCGTCGGCACTCACGCGATCCTGTCGAAGCAGACCAAGTTCAAGAACCTCGGCCTCGTCATCGTGGACGAGGAGCAGCGCTTCGGGGTGAACCACAAGGAAAAGCTCAAGCAGCTGCGCGCCGACGTGCATATGCTGACGCTGACCGCCACGCCCATCCCGCGCACGCTGCAAATGGCGATGACGGGCCTGCGCGAGCTGTCCACCATCCAGACGCCGCCGGTCGACCGCCTTGCGGTGCGCACCTACGTGATGGAATGGGACGACATGGTGATGCGCGAGGCGCTGCTGCGCGAACACCATCGCGGCGGGCAGAGCTTCATCGTCGTGCCGCGCATTTCGGACATGGAGCAGGTGTCAGACTGGCTCCACGAACACGTACCGGAAGTGAAATTCGTCGCCGCTCACGGCCAGATGGGTGCAGGCGAAATCGAAGAGCGCATGAGCGCCTTCTACGAGGGCAAGTACGACGTGCTGCTGGCGACCACGATCGTCGAAAGCGGCCTCGACCTGCCGAGCGCGAACACGATCATCATCCACCGCGCCGACATCTTCGGTCTTGCCCAGCTCTACCAGCTACGCGGGCGCGTGGGACGGTCGAAACTGCGCGCCTACGCCTACCTCACGTATGCCGCCGATACCCAACTGTCGGAGGTGGCGGAAAAGCGCCTCAAGGTGCTGGGCGATCTCGACAGCCTGGGCGCAGGTTTCCAGTTGGCCAGCCACGACCTCGACATTCGCGGCGCGGGCAATCTGCTCGGCGACGAGCAGTCGGGCCATATCCGCGAGGTCGGGTTCGAGCTTTACCAGTCGATGCTGGAAGACGCGATCCTGGCCGCCAAGGCAGGCGAACTGGGCCTCGAGCCCAAGCGCGAGACGGTCAGCCCGCAGATCACGGTCGATGCACCCATCATGATCCCGGAACATTACGTCCCCGATCTTGCCGTGCGCATGGCGCTCTACCGCCGTCTCAACGATGCGGAGAGCAAGGGCGATGTCGAGGCACTGGCGGCCGAGATGATCGACCGCTTCGGTCCGCTGCCTTCCGCGACCGAGAACCTCGTCCGCCTCATCCAGATCAAGCTGCAGGCGATCGAGGCCAATATCGCCAAGATCGATGTCGGCGCGGCCGGCACGCTGGTCACTTTCCACCAGGACGATTTCCCCGACGGCCCGGGTCTCATCGCCTATGTCGACCGGCTGCAGGGGACGGCGAAATTGCGGCCCGACATGAAGCTGGTGATCAGCCGCGCATGGAATTCGCCGGAAAGTCGCCTCAACGGGCTGTTCCAGCTGACGAAGGGGCTGTCGGGCATCGCCCGCAAGTCGAAGAAGCGCGAAAAGCAGGCCGCCTAGGCGGAAGCGAGCGCGAGGAAGTCCGTCACCGCGACGGGTTCTGCACGCAGGAAGCCCTGATAATATTCGCAGCCCTCGGCAGCGCAGAAATCGCGCTGCTTGGCAGTCTCCACGCCTTCGACCAGAACCTTGAGTTCAAGCGCTCGCGCCATGCCCATGATGGCGCGGAACACCGCTTGGTCCCGTTCGTCCTCGGCCACGCCGTCGACCATCGACCGGTCGAGCTTGATGCAGTCGAGCGGCAGCACCTTGAGGTAGCGGAAATTGCAGAAGCCCGCGCCGAAATCGTCGAGCGCGATGCGGCAGTCGAGCAGCTTCAGCTGATCGAGCACGCTCGCCACGCGGTCGAGATCGCCCAGCAGCACCTGCTCGATGATCTCCAGCGTCACGCGTTCGAGGGAAAAGCCGACACGTTCAGACAGGCGCGCGAAATCGAGCGCGAAATTGTCGGCCCCGAGGTCCGCCGGCGTGATGTTGAGCGACAGGCGCAGGTGTGCGGGCCAGTCGCGCGCCTGCTCCATCGCGCGCTGGGCGATATGGCGCGAAAGGTGCGCCGTATGGTCGGCGCGCTCGGCGATCTGGAACAGCGATGCTGCCCCCATGCGGCCGATCTGCGGGTGGTGCCAGCGGGCAAGTGCCTCGGCCCCGATCATCTCGTCGGTGTCGAGCGAATATTGCGGCTGGAACAGGATCTCGATCTCCTCGCCGTCGATGGCCGCGAGAAGGTCGGCTTCCAGTTCGTGGCTCGAGCGCTTGCTCGCTGCGACCGCCCCGCTCGACCATGCGATACGCGAACCGGCGGAATGGCGGGTGCGTGCCGCAACTTCGGACAGGCGGTCGAGGATGGAATCGGCATCGTCGTTTTCGCCGGCCCGCATCAGGGCGAGCCGCGGCCAGAGCCGCAAATTCGCGCCACCTTCGGGATTGGCGATGGGCCCTGCAATCGCATCGGCCAGTGCCTCTGCCAGCCACTGCCAGCGCTCTCTCGTGCACTCTTCGCGCGCCAGCAGCACGAAATTTCCGCCATTGAGCCGTGCAGCCAGCCAGACGCCGCTTTCAAGTTCGTCGGCTGCGAAATGCCGGATGCGCTGGGCCACTTCGACCAGCGCCACGTCGCCTGTGCTTTCGCCGAAAGCGACATTCACAGTGTCGATCCTGCCGATGGTGATGAGCATCGCATGGATGGGACAGTTGCCGGCATAGCCCGGCCATTCCGACTGCCAACGCCACACCGTCCGGCGCATTTGCGCCGGGTCGGCGAGACCCGTCAGAATGTCCCTCGTTTCGTCCATATCCGGCTCAATCGCACGACCCATGCAACACCGCTTATCCCCCTAACGTAAAAATTATGCCACAAATTCCGGCTTTGTTGCCAAATGGGACGCCGTTCCATAGGGATGCGCTCCACTGCCGCGCCGTACCGGCGGGCGAAGACGGGACAGGCAATGGGCGATTACAGCCGACTGGCACTGCTGGTTTCCGATTCCGATCGGGCACAGGAAGCCGCCGAGCAGGTTTTCCGCCCGCTCGCCGACTGGGTCCCGCTGGAAGAGGCGGATGCCGCCGTCGTGCTCGGCGGCGACGGCTTCATGCTGCAAAGCCTCCACGCCATGCTCGATGCGGACCGTATCGTGCCGGCATACGGGGTAAACCTTGGCACGGTCGGCTTCCTGATGAACCGCAACCGCCAGCCCGAACGGCTGCTGGCGCGCATCGCCAAGGCGAAGGAACTGAGCATCAGCCCGCTCGCCATGGAGGCGAAGACGCAGGACGGGCGCACCCAGCGTTTCTGCGCCATCAACGAAGTCTCGCTGCTGCGCGAAACCCGCCAGACCGCCAAGATCGAGGTCTCGGTGGACGACAAGGTGCGGATCAAGGAACTGGTCTGCGACGGTGTGCTGCTATCGACGCCTGCCGGCTCGACCGCCTACAACCTCTCGGCCGACGGGCCGATCCTGCCGCTCGATTCCCAGCTATTCGCACTGACGCCGATCTCAGCCTTCCGCCCGCGCCGATGGAAGGGCGCGATCATCCCTGATCGCAGCTGCGTGACCTTCCGCGTTCTCGAAGCGGACAAGCGCCCGGTGGCAGCCGTGGCCGACCAGCGCGAGCTGCGCGACGTGGCCGAAGTGCGCCTGGAAATCGCGCGCGACAAGGCGCTCACCCTGCTGTTCGACCCGGGGCACTCCCTCGACGAACGCATCGTTGCAGAGCAATTCGTGGTCTGAGTGTGGGCAGCGGTCCACAGCGCCCCGATTTTTTGAAAAACCCGGCTTGCCAAAGCAAATCCTCGCCCATATAGGCGCACCCCTGCCTTCGGGCTGCTCCCCGATAGCTCAGCGGTAGAGTAGGTGACTGTTAATCACTTGGTCGTTGGTTCGAATCCAACTCGGGGAGCCACTATTCTCTTACATTCCAGTCAGTAGGCGCAGCCCCACCCATGCGGTGAGTGCGGCGGTGCCCCAGCGTATCCAGCGTTGCGGCAGGTATTTGAGCGCCAGCAGGCTGCCGATCTGCCCCCCGATCGCTACCGCCACCAGCAGCGGCAGGCCGATATCGACAGCAGCGGCAAAGCGGCCCTCCCCGCCCTTGAGCACCTGGCCCGCCAGCCCGAACATCGAATTGACGAGAATGAACAGGCTTGCCGTCGCGGCCACGGCACGCGCCGAATTCCAGCGTGCAAGGTGCAGGAGCGGGGCGAGGAAGATGCCGCCTCCGATACCCACGATGCCCGCAAGGTAACCTAGCGGTGCCGCCATGAACGGCATGAAGCGCGACCAGCCTGCCGGCTCCCCCTCGTTACCTACCACTGGCAATAGCATGGTCAGCGCGGTCAGCAGCAGGGCAGCGCCCAGCAGAGCCAGGAATGCGCTTTCGCCGATCGGGGTAAGCCCGCCGAGAAAGGCAGCAGGCGCAGCGATGACGGTCAGCAGCAGCGCGCCGCGCCAGGGCGTGACGCCTGCCCGCGCGAAACGAACAGTGCTGCCTGCCACGACCACGATATTGCAGACCAGCGCAATCAGCGGAAGGATGCGGTAGTCTACGCCGGAAAGGGCCAGCATGGCATTGTAGGTGGAGCCGCCACCGAACCCCACGCTGGCGTAAAGCAAGGCCACGATCAGGAATGCAAGGGCGAGCGAGGCCATGGCCCTGCCTAGACCGCTTCGCCGGTGCAGGCTAGCATCGCGCTTCGAGGGGCAGGATCACATGCAAAGCAGCGATATCGTACTGCACGAAGGGCTGGTTCGCGCAGGCCCCGCAGAGGCACGCAAGCTCGGCGATATTACCGCGGACGGGTTCAGGAACGATCCCTTCAACCACTGGCTGTTCGGCAATTTCGCCGGCATCAGCCACCTGTTTCACCTACAAGCGCGGCGCATCTACGCCCCCCGCGGCTATTGCTACACGCATGGCAATGAGGGCGCCTGCATGTGGATGCTGCCGGGCGGCGACGCGAGCTTCAGCACGGCGGATTATGCAGCTTTTGCCCTGCCCACGCTGTTCAAATGCGGGCCGGGAGCGGTGCGGCGCGGCATCATGACCGGCGAAGCGATGGACAAGGTCCACCCCGATTTCGAGCATGCCTATTTGTTCAGCATTGCCGTGCGTCCAGGCGCGCAGGGTAAGGGGCTTGGACGCAAGCTTATCGCGCCCGTGCTCGCAGCCTGCGACCGCTTGGGAGTTCCGGCGTACCTTGAGAATTCGAACCCGGCCAATGCGGGGTTCTATGGCTCGCTCGGCTTCGTGGTGTGCGGGGAAATCAGGCCGACGCCCGACGCCCCGCCGCTGGTGCCGATGGTGCGCGAGCCGCGCAGCGCCTGAACGCCGCGCGGCCCATTACCTGACGATCAGGCCTGCGCTCCGACCGAGCCGTGGCAGTGCTTGTACTTGCTGCCCGAACCGCAAGGGCACGGCGCATTGCGGCTGATTTCCATGCCGGCGAAGGGATTGTCGGCACGGGCCGTCCCGCCAGGGCTGGCGGCAGCACGCGGGCTTCCGGCGAGCGAGCCGAACAGGTCTTCGCGTTCTGCCGAACCGTCGCCGTCGTTCGAATTGTCGTCGCCGGTCAGCGGGTCGATATGGCCCGTCAGGAAGTCCGGCAGTTCGGGCAGGTCGACCTGCGGCAGCGGCGCCGGCTCTGCCAGTTCTATCCGCAGCAGCTTGGCCGTCACATCTTCGCGCAGCTTGTCGAGCATGCGTTCGAACAGGGCGAAGGCTTCCTGCTTGTACTCGTTGATCGGCTGCTTCTGCGCGTGGGCGCGGAGCCACACCACCTGGCGCAGTGCGTCGAGCGTAGAGAGGTGTTCCTTCCACTGGTGATCGAGTTCCTGCAGCAGCAGGCTCTTCTCGATCCGGCGCCACAGGCCGGCATCGGCCTTGCCGATCTTGGCTTCCATGCGCGCATCGGCTTCGGCGGCGATCCGTTCTTCGATCAGCTCCGGCTCGATCTGGTCTTCCTGCAGCCATTCCTCGTAAGGGAAAGTCAGGCCGAAGACTTCCTCGACGCGTTCCTTCAGGCCTTCGATGTTCCACTGTTCCGGATAGGAACCCGGCGGGCAGTTTTCCGACACGATGGCGTTCACGGCATCGCGGCGCATGTCGATGACGACATCGTCCACCGCTTCGCTGTCCATGATTTCCGCGCGCTGTTCGTAGATGACCTTGCGCTGGTCGTTCATCACGTCGTCGTACTGCACGACCTGCTTGCGGATTTCGTAGTTGCGCGCCTCGACCTTCTTCTGCGCCGTCTCGATCGCCTTCGACAGCCACTTCGAACCGATGGCCTCGCCATCTTCGAGGTTCGAATTCATCATGCGGGCGAACAGCGTGTCCGGACCGAAGATGCGCAGCAGATCGTCCTCGAGGCAGAGGTAGAAGCGCGACAGGCCGGGGTCGCCCTGGCGGCCCGAACGCCCGCGCAGCTGGTTGTCGATGCGGCGGCTTTCATGGCGTTCCGTGCCGAGCACGAACAGGCCGCCCGCGTCGAGCACGCGCTGCTTTTCCGCGGACACCTCGGCCTTGATCTTGGCGATGGCCGCATCGCGCTCCGGCCCGTCGGGCATGTCGCGCAATTCGTCCTCGATGCGGAATTCGACATTGCCGCCCAGCTGGATGTCGGTACCGCGACCGGCCATGTTGGTGGCGATGGTAACGGCGCCGATACGGCCCGCCTGCGCCACGATGTGCGCCTCGCGCTCGTGCTGGCGAGCGTTGAGGACCTCGTGGGTCACGCCTTCCTTGTCGAGGAAGCTGGAGAGCAGCTCGCTCTTCTCGATCGAGACAGTGCCGACGAGGACCGGCTGGCCGGTTTCGTTCTTTTCCTTGATCGCCTTGGCGATGGCTTTGAACTTGTCCTGCGTGTTCTTGTAGAACTCGTCTTCCTCGTCGACGCGCTGGACGGGCACGTTGGTCGGGATCTCGACCACGTTCATCTTGTAAATGTCCCAGAATTCCGCGGCTTCGGTTGCGGCGGTGCCGGTCATACCCGACAGCTTGGGATACATGCGGAAGTAGTTCTGGAAGGTGATCGAGGCGAGCGTCTGGTTCTCCGGCTCGATTTTCACGCCTTCCTTGGCCTCGACCGCCTGGTGCAGGCCGTTCGACCAGCGGCGACCGTCCATCATGCGGCCGGTGAATTCATCGATGATGACGACCTTGTCGTCCTTCACGATGTAATCCGTGTCCTTCTTGAACATGATGTTGGCCTTGAGGGCCTGGTCGAGGTGATGGACGACCTGGGTGTTCTCGACGTCGTAGAGATTGTCGGTTTCAAGGAGGCCCGCATCCTTGAGCTTCTGCTCGATGGCGTCGGTGCCCTCTTCGGTCCAGGTGATGTTCTTGGTCTTCTCGTCGGCCTCGTACCATTCGGGTTCGAGGTTCTTCACGATGGCATCGACCGCGACGTAAAGCTCGGACTTGTCCTCGGTCGGGCCGGAGATGATCAGCGGGGTACGCGCTTCGTCGATCAGGATCGAGTCCACTTCGTCGACGATCGCGAAGTTGAAGGGACGCTGCACCATCTGGCCGCGCTCGTGCTTCATGTTGTCGCGCAGGTAGTCGAAGCCGAACTCGTTGTTCGTACCGTAGGTGATGTCCGCGCCATAGGCGTCGCGGCGTTCGAACTCGTTCAGGTTCGGGACGATCACGCCGATCGTCAGGCCGAGGAACTGGTGCAGGCGGCCCATCCATTCCGCGTCACGGCGGGCGAGGTAATCGTTCACGGTGACGACGTGGACGCCCTTGCCCTCGATGGCGTTGAGGTAAGTGGCGAGCGTCGCCACCAGCGTCTTGCCCTCGCCCGTACGCATTTCAGCGATTTCGCCGCGGTGGAGCACGATGCCGCCGATCATCTGCACGTCGAAGTGGCGCATGCCCAGCACGCGAACCGATGCCTCGCGCACGGTGGCGAAGGCTTCGGGCAGGATGTCGTCGAGCGTCTGGCCATCGGCCAGCATGGCGCGGAACTTGTCCGTCTGCGCACGCAGTTCATCGTCGGAAAACGCCTGGAGCTGCGGTTCCAGCGCGTTGATCTGGTTCACGATCTTGCCGATCGACTTGACGTAACGGTCGTTGGACGAGCCGAACAGGGACTTGGTGATGGTCTTGAACATGGTGGGGCAACAGCCTCGGATACGAATGATGGAATGCGGGCGTCGATCAGACGCGCCAATGTAAGGAAAATGCCCGCGCACGCAGTGGTGCCGGGCAGGAAACCGTCAGGTCTGGAAAAACGCTATTCGAAAGCGCGGTCGGGCCCGAACATCACCGTCGGGATATAGATCACGACCGGCTGCTGCGGCTTGCACGGCGTCAGCTTGTCGGTACGCGACTTCTGCTTGCGCTGCCGTTCCGCGCATTGCGACTGCGCGTCCTTGGCATCGTCCTGGTCGGCACGCTGTTCGACACCGACGCCGACCGATCCTTCGAACGCCTGCGCAGGCGCGCCGAGCGCGGCAAGGCCGGTCAGGAGCGCGAGAAAGGCGAGGAAACGGGCGATCATCGTGCGGCTAAGATAAGTGCTGATCGTCATGCCGTCCACCCCGCTGTCGGTTTTACCCGCGAAGAGGCTTGCCTGCCGAATATGAAACTTTCTTGAACGGGGTGCGATCAGTCATCGACCGGCAGGCGCTCGATCTTGTGGGTCATGCGATAGCGGCGCTCTTCTAGCGTGCCGTCTTCGGCCCGCGGAGGCTCGAAAGTCGGTGCGGCTTCGCAAGGATCCTTTTCCGCATCTTCGGGCGCTCCGGTCACCGTGCATTCGCTTACCGAGCCGTCGCGAGCGATCACGAATTCCATCACGATGTTGGTTTCGACGGGCAGTTGCGTCGCGCTCGGCAGGGTGAACCGCACCGCCTGTTCATACAGCGATGCGACCGGCACGCCCTTGGCGTCGCGGGCCGGTTTGAACCGCGCGCGTTCCATCAGTTTCTCGCACGCCGTGCGGTCGAGTTCGGAGACTCCGCTGCTGGTGACGATCTCGCACCGGCTTACCCGGCCAGTCGGCTCGATCGTCAGGTTCGTGACCACGCGGCCCTTGGTACCCGCCCGTGCGGCCCAGCTCGGATAATCGTCCGTCGTCACCCATGTGCCCGGGTTCGAGGCAGGCTCGGCCTTTTCGGCCGGATCCTCGACCACCTCGCGCTTGGTGGGGTTCAGCTCCACGACCTGCGCCGCGAGCGGCGGAGCGAAGGCGAGCGAAATCAATGCGATCGGATATTTCATTGCGTCCCCCCAAGGCGGGCGCCGTCCGGAACGGACGGACCTGCTTGCGTCAGGGGAGGCGATAAAGGGCGATAGAACTTGACGCAACCGGCCATCCCAATAAGCCGCACCGAATGGACCTGACCCCTTCCCCGCTCGCCAAGCCCTTCCCCGCCATGCCCGCCATCGACGGTGCCGTGCTGCGGGTGGCACGCGCGCGCTACAAGGAATGGGACCGCGCCGACCTGACCTTTGCCGAACTGGCCGAAGGCACCAGCGTCGCCGGCGTGTTCACGAAGAGCGCCTGCGCTTCGAGCGAAGTGGAACTGGGCAGGCAGAACGTCGCCAACGGCCATGCACGTGCGCTGGTGGTCAATGCCGGCAATTCCAATGCCTTTACCGGATACCGAGGGCAGGAAGCTGTGGTGCAGATCATGGACCAGGTGGCCCAGGCGCTTGGCTGCCCGGCGGAACAGGTCTTCGTGTCCTCGACCGGCGTGATCGGCGTTCCCCTGCCCAAGGACAAGGCGCGCGCGGGCGTTGCCGCGGCTCTCGAAGCGCAGCCGTGCAGCTGGGAAGAGGCTGCGAGCGCCATCGGCACGACCGACACCTTCACCAAGGGCGCGCATGCATCGGCGCTGGTCGGGGGTACGCGGGTCGAGCTTTGCGGCATCATCAAGGGCAGCGGCATGATCGCGCCCGACATGGCGACCATGCTCGGCTACATCTTCACCGATGCGGCGGTGGAACCGGCACTTCTCCAGCAGATGCTATCGCGCGCGAACAGCGAAACGTTTTCCTGCATCACGGTGGATGGCGACACCTCGACCAGCGACACGGTGATGCTCTTCGCAACGGGCATGGCAGGCAATCCAGTCATTTCAGATTGGGAGAGCGCCGGCGCGGATGCCTTCTATTCAGCGCTTCTCGAAGTGTGCCGCGAACTTGCGCAGCTTGTCGTTCGCGACGGAGAAGGCGCGCAGAAATTCATCGAGATCGCGGTGACCGGCGCAATCGGTGATGCCAGCGCGCGCAAGATCGCCATGTCGATCGCCAATTCGCCGCTCGTGAAAACCGCGATTGCCGGCGGCGATGCCAATTGGGGCCGCGTGGTCATGGCAGTGGGCAAGGCAGGCGAACCCGCCGACCGCGACCGCCTCTCCATCGGCTTCGGCGGCACCTGGGCCGCGCGCGACGGTCAGCCCCTGCCCGAATACGACGAGGCTCCGGTTGCTCGTCACCTCGAAGGACAGGACATCCGTATCGACGTGGACCTTAGCCTTGGCTCAGGCCACGCGACCGTGTGGACCTGCGACCTGACGCACGGATATATCGACATCAACGCGGACTACCGTTCTTGAGCGCGCTCGACGCCGAGATACTCGCATTGATGCGGAAGGTGTCGAAAACGGCGATCCTGCCGCGCTTTCGCAATCTTTCGGCGGGCGAAGTCGAGGACAAGGGCGGCAACGATCCCGTCACCATCGCCGACCGCGAATCCGAAAAGCTCCTGCGCGAAGGCCTCATGCGCATCGATGGCTCGTTCGCCTTCGTTGGCGAGGAAGCGGCGCACGAAGACCCCACTGTGCTCGACCTGCTCGACCAGCCTTGCTGGATTGTCGATCCGGTCGACGGGACGCGCAATTTCGCCAACGGCCACGGCCCGTTCGGCGTTCTCGTCGCTCGCGCGGAAGGCGGCTTCACCCAGTCCGGTTGGATCTACGATTGCCTGACGGGCCGGTTCTGCTCCGCCCATCGCGGCAAGGGTGCCTTCATCGATGGCGAGCGCGTCATCGCCAAGGGTACCGGACGCGCGCCGCCGGTTGCGGCGATCTCGCTCGTGTACATGGAAGAAGCGCGCCGCGAAGCCACGAAGCGCCATATCGAGCCAAACTACGCGCTCGTCGACATACCCTACTGCGCTGCCGAACAGTATCCGCGCCTCGCGCTGGGCGAAAACGACGTGTCGATCTTCGAGCGCACGCTCGCGTGGGACCACGCCGCCGGAGTGTTGTGGCTGGAAGAAGCGGGCGGCAAGGCGGCACGCCCGGATGGCTCCCCCTACCGCGTCGACGAACACGGGCGGACCGGTCTCCTTGGTGCCTCCAGCCCAGCGCTGTGGGACGAATTGGCGGCGCTTTACGCGCATTTATGACGGAATTCCGACACGCCTGCACATCGGGTGGCAACGCGAAACCCTTTCCAATAGCGCACGCTCGCTTTACGCTGACCGGCAAGCCACCAGAGGAAACGCAGTGACGCTAGGCAATGCCCCCAGTTCCGGCCCCGAGGCCGAAACCGGCGATTCCCATGCGGACACCCCGCAGGAGCCGATGGCGCTGGAAGACCGCTATACCAATCGCGAACTGTCCTGGCTGAGCTTCAACCGCCGCGTTTTGGCGGAAAGCGAAAACGCCCGCTACCCGCTGCTCGAACGCCTTCGCTTCCTGTCTATTTCGGGAAGCAATCTCGACGAATTCACCATGGTCCGCATCGCCGGCCTCGAAGGTCAGGTGCATCGCGGCATCGAAACGCCCGGTATCGACGGTCTGAGCCCGCGCCAGCAGCTCGACGCGATCCGCGAACAGGTGCTCCAGCTGGAACACCGCCAGCAGGACAGCCTCGACGAACTGCGCGGCCTGCTGGCCGATGAAGGCATACTGATTGCGCTGGTCGAACAGCTCGACAAGCAGCAGCAGGACTGGCTCGAGGACTATTTCACCACCGATATCCTGCCGCTGATCACGCCGCAGGCCATCGACCCTTCGCACCCCTTCCCCTTCGTCGCCAGCGGCGGGATGGGCGTGCTGTTCCGCCTCAAGCGCGGCCGCCGCAAGGGCGAACTGGTCGAGATGGTGCTGATCCCCAGCGGCGCGCCGCGCTTTGTGCGTGTGCCCGGTGAAAAGGCGATTTACGTCGCGATCGAACAGTTGGTGACAAGGTTCGCCAGCCAGCTCTTCCCGGGGTTCAAGATACTCGGCGACGGCATTTTCCGCGTCCTGCGGGACAGCGATATCGAGGTCGAGGACGAGGCCGAAGACCTCGTGCGCTATTTCCGCACGGCCATCCAGCGTAGGCGTCGGGGCCGCGCGGTCCTGCTGGAACTCGACGACGAATGCGATGCTGCGGCAGAGGCGCTGCTGCGCGAGCAGTTCGACGTCGACGCGGCGATGATCGTCAAGACGGGCGGGATGCTGGGACTGTCAGACCTGTCGGCGATCTGCAACGAGCCGCGGCCCGACCTCAAGTTCACCCCCTTCTCGCCCCGCTATCCCGAGCGCGTGCTGGCCCATGACGGCGATGTCTTCACCGCTATCCGCGAGAAGGACATGGTCATCCACCACCCTTACGAAAGCTTCGAAGTGGTGGTCGATTTCCTGCACCAGGCCGCGGTCGATCCGCAGGTCGTCTCGATCAAGCAGACGCTTTACCGCGCAGGGGACCAGTCTCCGGTCATCGCCGCACTGGTAGAGGCCGCACAGAACGGCAAGGCCGTGACCGCGGTGGTCGAACTGAAGGCGCGCTTCGACGAGGAGCGCAACATCCGCTGGGCGAACGAGCTCGAACGGGCCGGCGTGCAGGTGATCTACGGTTTCACCGAATGGAAGACCCACGCCAAGGTCAGCCTCGTCGTGCGGCGCGAGGAAGACGGGTACCGCACCTACTGCCATTTCGGCACGGGCAATTACCACCCGGTCAATGCGCGCATCTACACCGACCTCAGCTATTTCACCGCCGATGCGGCTTTGGGACGCGATGCGGCAAAGATGTTCAATTTCATCACGGGCTACATCGAGCCGGATGCCCTGGAGAAGATCGCCATCTCGCCGATCGGCCTGCGCGAGAAATTGTACGAGCTGATCGACGTCGAAATCGCCAATGCACGGGCCGGCAAGCCTTCGGGCATCTGGGTGAAGATGAACTCGATCACCAACCAGGCGATGATCGACAAGCTTTACGAAGCGAGCAAGGCGGGCGTCGAAATCCGCATGGTGGTGCGCGGCATCTGTTCCCTGAGGCCCGGCATCCCCGGCCTCAGCGAGAACATCAGCGTGAAGTCGATCATCGGGCGCTTTCTCGAACACGGCCGCATGTGGGCCTTCGCCAATGGCAAGGCGCTTCCGAGCCGGCAGGCCAAGGTGTTCATCACCAGCGCCGATGCCATGAGCCGCAATCTCGACCGGCGCGTCGAAGTGCTCGTTCCCGTGACCAACAAGACGGTCCACGACCAGATGCTGGGGCAGGTCATGCTGGCCAATATCCTCGACACCGAACAGAGCTGGCGCCTCGGCCCCGACGGGCAATACCTGCGGATGCGCAAGGGCGAAGGCGGCTTCAATTGCCACGAATATTTCATGTCCAACCCCTCGCTCTCGGGGCGCGGCTCCGCTCTCCAGCGGCATGAGGTCCCGCGCCTCACGCTGAGCGGGGCGAAGCGATGACCTCCGTCAAATCGCGCAGCGCCAAGTGGCAGCGCCGCCTGATCCATCCGCCCCGTGCCGTTATCGACATCGGCTCGAACACCGTCCGCCTAGTGCTCTACGAAGGCACGGCCCGTTCGCCGGAAACCGTGTGGAACGAGAAGGTCGCCGCACGCCTCGGGAGAGATTTGTCGGAAACCGGGCGCATTCCCGAAGAGGCCATGGACGAGGCACTGGCCGCCCTTGCTCGCTACGCCCTGATTATCCGTGACCGCGGTATCGACGATGTGCAGACGGTCGCGACAGCGGCCGCGCGCGATGCCGAGAACGGCGGGGAATTCCTCGACCGGGTGGCTGCGCTTGGCCTGTCCCCCCGCCTACTTTCGGGCGAGGAAGAAGCCTGCGCTTCCGCTTTTGGCGCCATCGGCGCCTTTCCCGGGGCGAAAGGCATGATCGCCGACCTCGGCGGCGGCAGTCTCGAACTCGTCTCCATCGGTGATGGCGAATGCCACGATGCGGTCAGCCTGCCCTTCGGCACACTGCGCCTTCCTGCCCAGCGTGCCGCGGCCGGCGATTTCGAACAGCAGGTTCACGACACGCTTTCCGGAGTCGGCTGGGCTTCGGGTCACGAAGGGCCGCTCTACATGATCGGCGGCACGTGGCGTGCGCTTGCGCATTACGCGATGCGCGAATGCGACTATCCGCTGACCGACCCCCACGGGTTCTGCCTGACGGTGGACGAAGCGCAAGATCTTGCCGGAAGGCTGGTCGATGCCAACCCCGAAAAGCTGATGGAGATTTCGGGTATATCGCCGATGCGTGCCGGTTACCTTCCCGATGCGGCCGCCTTGCTGAAGCCCTTGCTGGCCGAATTGAAGCCGGAAAGCCTCGTCTTCTCGAGTTGGGGCATCCGCGAAGGCCTGCTGTTTTCGCAGCTCAACGACCTTACCCGTTCGCTCGACCCGCTGTTGGCGGGCGTCCACGCCTTTGCCGAACCGCGCGATGCACCGATCGTCGATGCGACCCGCATCGCAGGCTGGACGGTCGATCTCGCCAGCGGGGGCGGCAAGCGCAACGAGCGCCTTCGCCTCGCGGCGGCGCAGCTCGCCCTCGCCCTGCAGCGCGTTGAGCCGAACCTGCGGTCCAACCATGCGACAGAATGGGCGCTGGACAAGCGCTGGATCGGCTGCACGCCGCGCGACCGTGCGATGATCTGCGCCGCGCTTCTCGGTAGCCTCGGCGCAACGGAAGTTCCCAACCGCCTGCGCCGCCTCGCAAGCGACGAGGATTTGCGCGAAGGTCTTACCTGGGGGCTCGGCTACCGCCTGGCCCGCCGCTTGGGCGCAGGCGCAAGAGTCGCCCTCGCCTCGAGCAGGTTGCGGCTCAAGAAGAAGTCACTGGTCCTCTACATGGACGAAAGCCGTGCGGCGCTTGCCACCTGGCCGCTGACGAAGGATCTGGAAGTCCTCGCCGATTGGCTGGGCCGAAAGCCCAGGATCAAGATCGGCCAGTTCGATTTCTCCAACGAATTGGAAGAAGAAGAGGAAGAGGACTGACCCTCAGCCGGCGGTCGCGGGTGCGGCCAGCGGGAAGAAGGGAATTCGCACTTCGAAAGGCGACCCGTCCTCGCGCACGAAGGTGTAGAAACCTTCCATCGAGCCATACGGCGTTTCGAGCGGACATCCCGACACGTAGTCGTGGCTGGCCCCGGGTGCGAGCAGTGGCTGTTCGCCCACGACCCCTTCGCCATCGACATGGGCGACCATGCCGCGCGCATCGGTGATGCGCCAGTGACGGGTCTTGAGCTGCACCTTCTCGTGCGAACCGTTCTCGATCCGGATGTGATACACCCAGAACCACTTGTCGGCATCGGGCTGCGACTGTTCGGGAAGGAAATTCACGGCAACCCGGACGGTAATCCCGTCGGTCGTGGCGGCGTGCTGAAAAAGCTCCTTGATCACATGTACCAAATTAGGAATTCGCCCGCTGACGACAAGACCGGGAGGGTGTCGAGACCCCACTTATCCGCCGTTTTTAGCGAAAATGGCGTGGCGTCCGGCAATCATCGCCCTGCGTCATGCGCTCACGAATGTCTGCAAATTCGGCCGCCTATGGGTCTCGGGGACGTAGAAATTCGACACACTGTGAGTGTTGTAGCTCGGCCCGTGACTTGCCTCGCTGCAAGCAGATGAGCCGTTTTCATGGTTAATATCGATTTACTGCGGTTTGCGACTTTCTCTTAGCCAGGGAGGGATAGTTTCCATTCTCGGAGAAATTCAAGCCGAGGGGCAACGCAATGGGCAGGCGTATCGGAACATTTCTGCAGCGTCTGAAGAAGGACACGACCGGAAACCTGCTGTTGATGGCAGGGGCCGGGATCACCGCGCTCGTGGGAGCGGCGGGGATCAGCGTGGACACGGTCCAGTGGTATCTCTGGAAACGGCAGATGCAGCAGGCCGTCGATACCGGCGCCGTTGCCGGAGCGCTCGCCATGTCCTTCGGGCGCGACCACAACACGGCGGTCACCAGCGAGGTCGGACGCACCGCCAACACGGTCCACACGATCGAGCTGGTATCCACGCCGCCGACCAGCGGCGCCTGGACGGGCGATAGCGGGGCGATCGAAGTCGTCGCGACGACCAGTCGCGCCCTGCCCTTCTCTTCCGTCTTCCTGTCGACCCCGCCCACCATCCGGACCCGCGCCGTCGCCACGGCCGTCGCAATCGGCAATCCGTGCGTGCGCGCACTGGCAACCGATGGCACTGGCATCGACGTATTCGGCGGTGCGCAGGTCAATCTGGGTTGCCCGGTTTCGTCCAATTCTCCGGGCGGCGTTTCGGTCGACCTCGGCGGTTCGAGCTACCTCAATACCGACCTCGTCATGAGCGTCGGGGGGATCGATTACGGATCGGGCAACTTGCCGTCCAACGCCTCGCTCGTATCCTATGGCCTTCCGGTCGAGGATCCGCTGGCCAGTCGCAACCTGACATGGTCGCCGACCTGCAACCTCAACAACGTCAACGTTACTCCCAGCCAGACGCGCACGCTCGATCCGTGCCGCTACAACAACGGGCTGCGTATCCAGGGCACGGTGTACCTGCGCCCGGGCATCTATGTGATCAACGGCGGCTCGCTGACGATCAACTCGGGTGCGGAGGTTTTCATGGCTCCCGGCACGACCGGCGGCGTCACCTTTATCCTGACCGGCAACAACCCTTCGCAGGTCGCAACCCTGTCGGTGAACGGCAGCGCGGAAATCGACATCCGCGCACCCACCATGGCGGAAGACCCGCTGTGGGGCGGGATCCTGTTCTACCAGGACCGCATCGCGTCGGACCTGAGCAACACGATCAACGGCGGCTCGGACATCAACCTGCACGGGGCGATCTATTTTCCGACTAACGATCTGATTTACAACGGGGATTCCTCGCAGACTGCGCAGTGCCTGCTGATCGTTACCCAGCGCGTGCGCTTCGGCGGGACGAACAACATCGACAACAATTGCGACCCTGACCTGACGACGATCAACTCGTCCGCCTTCACGATCAGGGTGGTGGAGTAGGCCATGCTGTATCACTTCCTCCGCAAGCTCTATCACGACACTTCAGGCGTCGGCTTCGTCGAACTGGCGCTCGCCGCCCCGCTGCTCGCGCTGCTGTTTCTCGGGATGGTCGATTTGTCGGTGATCGTGGCAACGCGCATCGATCTCGAGCAGGCGGCGCAGCAGACCACCGACCTTGCCTTGGCCAAGCGGCCCACCTCGACCGACACGAGCTATCTCGTGGCCGAAGCCCGCAACGCCAGTAACCGCCCGGCCAGCGATATTCGCGTGCAGCTGATCCTCGAATGCGACGGGACGCAAGGCTACAGCTTCAATAGCAGCTGCTCGCCCGGCCAGGTCCAGAAGCGCTTCGTGAGTGTCGCAATCGACCAGCCCGTGTCGACCGGTTTCAACTGGCGCAACATGGGTGCCATGTTCAGCGGGGCCACCGTACCCTATTCGCCGACCACCGTGACCGGCGACAGCATCGTGAGGCTGCAATGACGCATTTCTTCAAGCGCCTGCGCCGCGACCGCGAGGGATCCCTCGGGATAGAATTCGCCATCGCGCTGCCCGTGCTGGTGGCGCTGATGATCGGCATCCTGAACTTCGGCCTCGTGCTCAACGCAAACGGGTCGATGCGCAATGCGATGGGTGAAGGCCTGCGACTGGCCAAGGTCGATCCGGCAGCCACCGACGCAACCGTCATCGCGACCACGCGCGCTGCGCTGATCGGGGTCGATCCCAACGCCGTCCAGACTCTGACCTTCCGTCGCGGAACGGTGAACAATGCCGAGACGGGCACAATGACCATGACCGTCCAGCTTCGGCCAATCATTCCCTTCGCAATGATCCCGCCGATTACGCTGACGGAAACGAAGCAGATCTACCTGCCGAGCTGACGCCCTAGGGTTTGCCGCCGGTCAGGTATTCTTCGAGCTGACCGAGCCGTTCCTTGCCGAACCACATCTCGGTCCCGACGAAGAAAGTCGGGATGCCGAAGGCTCCGCGTTCGACGGCATGCGACGTATTGTCCACCAGCCGCTGCTTGACCTCCGCGTCCTGCGTCGCGCCGAGCAGGCGCTGCGCATCGAAACCGCTTTCGGCCAGCACGCCGCCCACCGCCTCGACGTCGGAGCAGTCGATGTTCCGCTCCCACACCGCCGGCTGGAGCGCATCGACGAGCGCCTGCATCTCCTGCTGGTCTTTCGCCGCCACAAGGACCCGCTGCAGCAGGATCGAATTGAACGGCAGCGCCGGATGCATCCGGAATTTCGTCATCGCATGGCGGTCGAGGAAGCGCTGGAATTCGAGCGCGGCGTAGGGGACTTTCCCTTTCACGTCCGCATCGCGCATCATCGGCGGCGCATTCCCTGTAAGCTTGTGCATCCCGCCGAGGAAAACGGGCGTCACGACCAACTCTGCGCCCGTGCGTGCGACGATATCCTTCAGCGGATACCAGGCGAGGTAGCCATTGGGCGCGGCCAGATCGAGAATGAATTCGACCGTCTTGCTCATCAGAATTGCTCCTTCCACGGGCGCAGGTCCAACTCGTGCGTCCAGGCGTTACGCGGCTGTTTCCAAAGCCGCACATACTCTTCCGCGATACAGGCCGGCACCAGTAGCCGGTCTTCCGCCAGCCGTTCCTCCCAGTCGGAGTAGAGGCCGCGGATGAAATCGCCGTCCACTGCACCGTCGATCACGACATGGGCGACATGGATGCCCTCGGGCCCGAGTTCGCGTGTCATGGATTGTGCCAGGGCCCGCAGAGCATGTTTCGCCCCGGCAAAGGCGGAAAAGCCCGCCCCGCCGCGCAGGCTTGCGGTTGCGCCGGTGAACAGGATCGAACCCCGCCCGCGCGGCACCATGTGCCTTGCCGCCTCCCTGCCTGCCAGGAAGCCGGCAAAGGCGGCCATTTCCCACACCTTGCGATAGACCTGCGCAGTCGTATCGCGGATGCCGAAACGAACATTCGCGCCGATGTTGAAGACAACCACTTCCAGCGGGCCCACCTCCCGCTCGATCCGTTCGAACAGGGCGACTGTGTCCTCCTCGTCACGCGCATCGACCCCGAAAGCGACGGCGCTGCCGCCCTCGGCCTCGATTTCCGAAACCAGCCCGGCAAGCTTGTCCTCGTGGCGCGGGCGGCGGGTAACGCAGGCAGTCAGGCCTTCGCGCGCAAAAGCCTTTGCGATGGCCCCGCCCAGCCCGTCACCTGCACCGACGACAAGGGCTGCAGGCCTGCTCACAGCCCGGCAGCCCCCAGGGCGCGGTCGAGGTCTTCCTTCACGTCCTCGGCGTCCTCGAGCCCGACGTTGATACGCAGCAGGCCCTCTGTCACGCCCATCTCGTCGCGCGCTTCCTGCGTCATGCCCGCATGGGTCGTGCTGGCTGGGTGGCACATCAGGCTGCGCGCATCGCCGATGTTGTTCGAGATATCGACCAGCTCCAGCGCATCGAGGACGCGGAACGCCGTCTCGCGGTCGCCGACATCGAAAGCGAAAATCGGGCCCGTTGCGGTCATTTGCCGTGTCGCCAGTTCATGGCGCGGATGGCTGGCAAGGCCGGGATGCAGCATCTTGGGCACGCGGCCCTCGATCGCCTTGCCCAGCGCAACCGCATTCTCGCTCTGCTTCATGGCGCGCAGGCTCAGCGTCTCGAGGCCCTTCAGGACCACCCAGGCATTGAATGGAGCGATGTTCGGACCGGTGTTGCGCTGGAACGGCAGCAGGACCTCGTCGATCCACTCCTGCGAAGCGCAGACCGCGCCTGCCAGGACCCTGCCCTGCCCGTCCATCAGCTTGGTGGCGGAATAGGCGACCACGTCGGCGCCGAAGTCCATCGGCCTTTGCAGCGCGCTGGTGGCAAAGGCATTGTCGACCACCGTTGTGATACCGTGCGCCTTGGCGACGGCGCAAACGTGGGCGAGGTCGACCACGTCGAGCGTGGGATTGGCCGGCGTCTCGAAGAAGAAGACCTTGGTGTTCGGGCGAATGGCGGCTTCCCACGCTTCGTCATCGGCGCTGTCGACGACGGTGGTCTCGATACCGAAACGGGGAAGGAGATGGTCGAGCAGCCAGCGGCACGAACCGAATGCTGCGCGGGCACCCACGACATGGTCGCCCGCCGAAAGCTGGCACAGCAGCGCCGTGGTCATGGCCGCCATCCCGCTCGCCTGCGCGCGGCACGCCTCGGCGCCTTCCATCAACGCGATGCGTTCTTCCAGCATGGCGACGGTCGGGTTCTGAAGGCGCGAATAGGTCATGCCTTCGGCCTCACCCGCAAAGCGGTCGGCGACGGTCTGCGCGTTGTCGTAGGTATAGCCCGAGGTGAGGAACAGCGCCTCGCTGGTCTCGCCATGCTCGCTACGCCAAGTGCCCCCGCGCACGGCCTGCGTGGCTGGCCGCCATTTCGAAGTAATCGAGCGATCTGTACCGGTGGTCTTTTTCATCGCCTGCGGGATAGCACGCGCAAAGCGTGCCGCAAGCGGGTCAGCCTTCGAGGGCGGAAAGCCCCGCTTGGCCAATGGCCCCTCGCCCAACCGCCCTGAGCATCTGGGCGCCCTCGATCACTGCCAGCACTGCGCGCGCGCCCTCGACAGGATCGGGATCGCTTTCCGGCAAGTGGTCGACCACCCAGTCGAGCAGCCGGTCCATGATCCTGCCCGCCGCGTCGAGATAGGCCCTGTCCCCCGCTGCGCACCCTGCCACGATGTCCCACCAGACCCTGAAGAAGGGCGCGAATTCAGGCTGGCCGGTAATGTCGAACACCGTCTGCGCACAGGCTCTCCGCGAAACCGATCGCTGCGCGGGAAAGGCCGTATCGAGTGCCTGCGTGAACTGCAGCGCGAGAAAGTCCAGCAAGGCTTCCACCAGCCTTTCCTTGCTGCCGAAATGATAGATCAGCATCCGGTCGCTGGTGCCGGCCGACCTGGCGAGCGGCCGCAGCGACAGGCTTCCCAGCCCGTTCTGCATGACGTGGGCCGCCAGCGCAGGAAGCAAGGTTTCGCGCGACATACGGACCATGTTCATGCGCTGCTTGTAGCGGCTGCTACATAAAGCTACAAGTGTAGCGTCTGCTACATTCGATTCGGAGAATGCCTGTGTCCGCTTACGAAACCCTCGCCGCCGCCGGCCTCGTCTCGGTAGTCATTGCGATCGGCTACGTCCTCGCAGGTTCCCCGAAGATAGGAAGCGCTACGCTGGCAGCCGCGCTTGCGGCTGGGTTCGCAGCCTTCACCGCCGTGACGATCGCGCGCGAGGGCGTGCTGCTGGTCTGGACCAATCACACGCAAAACCTGTGGGGCGTGCAGGTCTGGTGGGACCTGCTGTTCGCGGTCGGCATCGCGGTTTTCCTGATCGCTCCCCGCGCTCGGGCGGCGGGAATGAACCTCGGGCCATGGCTGCTCTTTGTCGCAGCAACCGCAAGTATCGGCCTGCTCGCCATGGTCGCACGCCTTTTCTGGTTGGAAGCGCGCGCAGAGGCTTGATGCGGGTTGCGGCGCGCGCCGCGGCTGCCTAAGCCGCAGCGTGATGAGCCGCGCACCCGAGCAGCCCCGCGATCCGATTGCCTGGTGCGCCGCGCTTGCGGTCGGCTTCTGGCTGCTGGCGCTGTGGAACCTCGCGATCCCCAGCGCGCCCTATTTCGACGAGGTACATTACCTCCCGGCTGCGCGCGAATTGCTGGAACTGGGCAATTTCACCAATCGCGAACACCCAATGTTCGGCAAGGAGATGATTGCGCTCGGCATCGCGATCTTCGGAGACAACCCTTGGGGCTGGCGCCTGTTCTCCTCGCTCGCCGGTGCCCTCACCCTCTTCGCGATCATGCGGGCTGTATGGTTCGCGACGCTGAGCCGGTTCGCCGTTCTGGCTGCAGGCACGCTTGTTGCCACCGGCTTCCACCTGTTCATCCATTCGCGCATCGCCATGCTCGACATCTTCATGGTCTGCGCGATCGCGCTGGCATACTGGCAGCTGGCAGCTGCCATGCGCGAGCCGGAAACCGGCCGCCGCCGCCTTGCCCTCGCAGGGATCGCGCTGGGCCTGGCGATGGGCGCGAAATGGAATGCCGTGCCGCTCGCCATGGCGCCCGGTATCGTTTTCCTTGTACTGCGGTGGTTCGCGGGCCGCCGCCGCCTGTTCCTGTCGCGACGCGGAATGCCAGTGCCCGGCATGACGCTGGTCGAGGCTTTCCTGTGGCTCGGCATACTGCCGCTGTTCGTCTACTGGCTGACCTTCTGGCCCGCATATTCATTTCAGGTCGATGGCATAAAGGAAGGCATCGCAGCGCATCACCGGCTGATGCTCGACCTCCAGACGCAGGTCCTGCAAAGCCATCCCTACGAATCGACCTGGCCCGAGTGGATGCTCAACCTGCGGGCGATCTGGTATCTCTACGAGAACGTGGACGGTGCGCAGCGCGGCGTCTTGTTGGTCGGCAACCCCCTGACCATGCTGCTGGGCCTTCCGGCTCTCGTGTGGTGCGCGATGCGCGGCATTTCGCAGAAGTCGCCCGCACATGGTGCCATCGCAGTTCTCTATGCCGTCAGCCTTGGCCTGTGGCTGGTCGCGGAGAAATCGACCCAGTTCTATTATCATTACTTCCTACCGAGCACTTTCCTGCTGATCGCCCTGGCGCTCACGCTGGATGACCTTTGGCAGGCGGGCTGGCGCAAGGTGTCGGGCGCCGTGCTGGTGCTGAGCGCGCTTTTCTTCGTCTTCTTCTACGAGATCCTCGCGGCGGAACCGTTGGCAGGACCAGACAGCTTCGCCACCTGGGCGTGGATCGACGGCTGGAAGTAGGCGGTCAGAACCGGCCCCAGACGAAGCGGCTCGACAGGGCGTAATTCCATACCGAACCGATACCGATGCCAACCAGTGCAGCGACAAGTTCGTGGAAGCCGCGGTCGTGGAGCGTCGTCGCGACGGCCACATTAGCGAACGCCCCGATCGAGCAGGCCGCAATGAAGCTGGCCCAGCCCCAGAATATCCGGTTCGCGCTCTTCAGGCGGCGGTCGCGATAGGTGAGGAAATTGTTCAGCCAGAAGTTGAAGGTCATCGCGCCGAAAGTCGCGGCGGCCTGGCTCCAACTGAAGTTGGTGCCGGCAACCAGCAGGAAAACGTAGAGAATGGCCATGTGGACCAGCACGCCCAGCGCGCCGACCGTGCCGAACAGCGCGAAGCGGGTCGGGATAATCCTGCCGAAGCTCTTGTCGTAGAGGCCAGCGAGGAAATCCAGCGCGATGGCGCGGTCGAGCTTGCTTTCGCCCGAGCGGCGCGCGGAGAAATTCATCGGGAAATCCTTCACCCTGAGCGGTGTTTTCGAGGTCGCCAGCAGGTCGAGCAAGATCTTGAAGCCGATCCCGGATAGGTTCGGCACGAGACGCCGGGCGATTTCGGTCGGCAGCAGGAAGAACCCGCTCATCGGATCGGACAGTTCGACGCCGGTGAGCCTGCGCGCAAGGGCGTTGGCGATGCTCGACAGCTTCTCGCGGTCGGGCCTGCCCCATTCCTCCATACTCGCTCCTTCGGCAAAGCGGCTGGCGACAGCGACGTCCGCCTCGCCCGCCTTCACGCTGGCAAGCATCACGGCGAGCAACTTGGGATCGTGCTGATGGTCGGCATCCATGACCGCGCAATAGGGAGCTGCAGTGGCGCAGAATCCCTCGATCGCCGCGCTGGACAGGCCGCGACGCCCGATCCGCTGGATGACCCGGACGCGCGGATCGTGAAGCGCGATCCGCCGCGCCTCGTCGGCAGTGCCGTCAGCGGAATTGTCGTCGACTATGAGCACTTCCCAGCCTGACGGACCGAGCGCCTCCTCGATCCGCACGACCAGCGGCGCAAGATTATCGCGCTCGTTGAGCGTCGGCAGGATGATGGCCAGTTCGAGCGGCCTTGCGGTCGCTAAAGTGCTTGCCGGCTGGGTTTGCGGATCCATGTCCATTGCATGGCCCGACTAGCGGGCAAATCTCAAGATATGCTTAGCAGGTTCCTAACCACGGCATCGCCGATTTCCCCGGTGGAGGCACTTCCGCCGAGGTCCGCGCCGCGGATTTCGCTCGACAGTGTCTTCGCGGCTGCCCGTTCGATGCGGTTCGCCTCTTCCTCGCGGCCGAGCGAATTGCGCAGCAGCATGGCGAGGCTGAGGATGGCCGCGATCGGATTGGCCTTGCCCTGACCGGCGATATCGGGCGCGCTGCCGTGGATCGGCTCGTAGAGGCCAAACGTGCCGAAACCGGTCTGCCGTTCGCCGAGGCTCGCGCTCGCCAGCAGGCCGATCGAGCCGACGCAGGCGCTCGCCTGGTCGGACAGGATGTCGCCGAACAGATTGCCGGTCAGGACCACGTCGAACTGGCCTGGGCTGCGCACCATCTGCATGGCAGCATTGTCGACATACATATGGTCGAGCTCGACATCGGGATACTCGGCCGCAACTTCGACGACCGCCTCGCGCCAGATACGGCTGGTTTCGAGGACGTTGGCTTTGTCGACGCTGGTCAGTTTCTTGCGGCGTTTCTGCGCGGCGCGGAAGCCGGTGTGGGCGATCCGCCGCACTTCCTCCTCGTTATAGGACATGTCGTCCCACCCTTCACGCCCCCCGGCACTGTCGCGTTCGCCCTTCTTCCCAAAATAGACGTCGCCATTGAGCTCGCGCACGACCAGGAGGTCGATCCCCCGCGCCAGTTCCGGCTTGAGCGGGGAGAGGTCTTCGAGCCCGGGAAAACCTGCAGCAGGGCGCAAATTGGCGAACAGCCCGAGCTCGCTGCGCAAGCCGAGGATCGCCTGTTCGGGCCGATGTTCGCGCGGGAGGGTATCGCATTCGGGATCGCCGACCGCGCCAAACAGCACGGCATCGGCCGCGCGGGCCATGTCCAGCGTTTCTGCGGGTAGCGGATGGCCATGGCGCTTGTAGGCAATTCCGCCGACATCGCCTTCGAACAGGACGAGACCCGGCAGGGACAGCGCATCGAGGACCTTCAGTGCCTCGCGCGTGACTTCGGGTCCGATGCCGTCACCCGGCAATACCGCAATCTTCATGTTCCTATGCGTCCCAGCCGCTGCCTCAATACAGTCCTAGCGGCTAGAACGTCCGCCCGCGTGTCCGCAAGCAGGTAGCGGGCGATTTGGGCCTCGTTGCGGTCGAGAATTTCCAGAGCCGCGCCAAGCCCCGCTATCTCGGGTCGCTCGCCCCCATAGCCAAGTTCGCGCAGCAGGAGGATTTCGTAGCTCGCCAATGCAGGGGCCCAGCCGCGCGCCGATGGCGCGTTGCAGATCGCATCGAGCAATGCCGCCAGCGCGGCATAGAGGCTAGGATAGGGATTGCGTTCGGGCAGCGCACTTGCCGTCAACGCGCATACCCAGGCGATGGCAGAGGCTGGCAGCGGCTCGCTCAACCACGGCCCGCGGCTCTGCGAGAGTTCGAGCCGGGCGAACGGCAACTGGCTGTCCGACCGGGAGCGGATTTCCGCCTCGACGAGGTTGCCGGGTATGACCACCGGGCGCAGCTGCCTGCCCCTGCCCCCGGCGACATAGGCGGCAACGACCCCACTTTCCTCGGTCAGCATCCGCGCAATGACGGCCGTCTCGCCATGCGGGCGCGCGGCAAGCAGGATCGCGGGGGCGGACAGGTGCATGGCTAACCGTTAGGCGCGATCCCCGTGCGAGCCAATGCTTCGCGGGACGACTTGACGGCAAGGCTCTTCTTGCGGCCCATCGACCAGTTCTGCTGCATCCTGACTTCGGGATTGGACGCGCACCAGATCTCGCCGGTTTCGTTGATCGCAGTGACCCAGAGCAGATTGTGCTCCGGCCCGTAATCGATGACGGCGAGCGCATAGCCGTCCCCGCGACCGAGGACATGCAAGGGTATTGGCGGATCGAGCTGGGTCAGCATGGCGTCACCTTTCAAGCAGGTGACGCGCGCGGTCCCGACCGGTTCCTAAGCTGACTTTTGTGTAGGAGGATCAGCCCTGCTTGGCTTCTAGTGCGGCGATCCGCTCGGCCAGCTTGTCGCATTCTTCGCGGGCCTTGCTCGCCATCGCCTTGACCGCGTCGAATTCCTCGCGGCTGACGAAATCCATCCCGCCGAAAGCTTCCTTGGCACGTTCGCGCGCGCTTTCGCGGGCCTCCCGCGTCATGCCGGCAAGCGTGCCGGCAGCGGAATTGGCGAGTTTGACGAAATCGGCGATGAGCGGGTTCTGGCTTTGCATGGCGGCTATCTAGGCGCGAAGTGGTCGCGCTTCAATTCCCGATCCGCACGCGTTCGGATGTGCCGCCTGCAGGCAGGCCGCCATCGGCATCCGGGTTGAGCTGGAGAAACTGCCAATTGAGTGCGGTCGCGAACAGCACCCATGCGAGGTAGGGCAGCAGCAGCATGGCCGCGAGCCGGCGGACCTTCCAGAACAGCGCGATGACGACCAGCAGCGTGATGTCGATCATGACAAGCACGACCAGCGCGACGGTGATTTCCTTCATCCCGAAGAATACCGGGGTCCACGCCAGGTTGAGCAGGAAATGGATCACGAAGGCAAGGATCGCCATACCGCGGCCGCGCGCGCCCCATGCGGCGCAAACCAGCGCGACCGAAAGGCCGATCATCACATAAAGGATCGTCCAGACGATGCCGAAGGTCGCCGGGGGCGGATAGATGCCGGGCTTCTCCAGGCTCTGGAACCAGAAGCTGTTCGGACCACCGAGCTGGCCGGCCAGAAAGCCCAAGAGGACGCACAGGGGCACGGTGAACAGTGCCCAGCGAATGAAACTTGCGCGAAGCTGGCCGCGCGAAGCCAATACGTTCATCGAAAACCCCCAGAGGCGATTCGTTTGATGCCCTTCTGGCTATCCGGCGGCGCGCTGGCAACCGGGCCGCGCCAACCATGCCGCAACGGGACGCTTCAAACCTTCACCACACCGTGTTCGATCAGGCTTTTCGCGCAATCGACGATGCTTTCTTCGGCCGGACGCGTTTCCCAGCCCAGCCGGTTCTTGGCGTGGCTGGCATCGACGTGGCGCGATTTGCCGATCTCGCTCTTGATGGATTTGACGCCCGGATTGAACAGCGAGAGGACCGAAACCATCCAGTTCGGCATCACCTTGGTCGGCACCTTGCGGGTGTGGGCGGCGGGCAGGTGATCGCGCAGGATATCGGCGATCTCGATGATCTTCAGGAATCGCCCTGCAGCAAGGAAACGCTCACCGCCCAGCCCCGGCTCTTCGAGACAGCGCACGTGGAGATCGGCAACGTCGCGTGTATCGACGACGGCAAACCCCAGGTCGGGAGCCATCGGCATCGCTCCTGCCAGCACCTGCCTCACCGCTTCGACCGAGGGCGAGAAATCCGCATCGTCCACAGGCCCCAGCACCATGGACGGATTGACGGACACGAACTCCATGTCGCCGCCCTGCTCTGCCACCCAGTCGCGGGCCGCGCGTTCCGAAATCGTCTTCGATTTCACATAGGGATAGACATCGGGATGGGTCACGTCGGTCCAGTCGCTTTCGTCGACCGTGTATTCCTTCTCGCTGCGGCCATAGGCGACGGCAGCCATCGAACTGGTCTGGACGAAGCGCTTGACTCCCGCTTCCTTTGCGAAGCGCAGGGCGCGCAGCGTGCCTTCGCGCGCGGGCACGATCATCTCGTTCTCGTCCTTGGGCGTGGCCGCAGCGATCGGGGAGGCGACGTGGGCGACATGGGTGCAGCCGGCATTGGCCTCTGCCCAGCCGTCGTCGCTCATCAGCTCCGCCTCGAAAATCTTGAGCCGGTCCTCGCCCGGATTACCCATCAGGGCACGCAGTCGCGCCTCGCTCTTGGCCTTGCTGCGCACGGTGGCGTGAACCGTCCACCCCTTCGCCAGAAGCTGGCGGATGAGTTCGCCCGCGATATAGCCCGTGCCGCCGGTTACGAGTACTGTGCCTGCCATCACTATCCTCCCTTGCAGGCAGGCTAGGCCGCACGTTTGCAAGGGGCAACGGAGTTTCGATGCGCAAGGTCGATTATCTGGTCATCGGCGCGGGTATCGCGGGCATGTCCGCTGCCGCGCACCTCGCCCGGCATGGTTCCGTCGTGGTGTGCGAGGCCGAGGATGCACCCGGCGTCCACGCCTCGGGCCGAAGCGCGGCCTTTGCCCATTTCGACATGGACTCGCCGCTGGTGAGGGCCCTTACAGCGGCCAGTATCCCGCTGCTGGAAGAGCCGGCGGCAAAGCGGCACCCTGCGCTGTTCATCGCGCTCGAAGGGCAGGAAGACGCGCTCGATCGCGTCGAGGCAGGCTACCGAAAATGGCAACCCGGCGTGAGGCGTCTGACAGCCGATGAGGCGCGCAAGCTGGTGCCTGTGCTTCGCGCCGGAGAAGGCGGGATCATCGGCGCCCTGCTCGACGATCAGGGACGCAAGCTGGACGCGCATGCGATGCTGGAGGGGCATAGGCACGCGCTGATCGCTGCCGGGAGCGAAGTCGCGACAAGGGCAAATATCTTGGCGCTGCGCCGTGAAGGCAGCCAATGGATCGCAGATACCGCCGGACAGAGCTACGCCGCGAAGGTTGTCGTCAATGCGGCGGGGGCCTGGGTCGACGAGGTTGCGGGGCTGGCCGGCGTCGCTCCGATCGGCATAAGGCCGCTGCGCCGCACGGTCATCACTTTCGATGTACCGGCCGATCTCGACGTATCGCCCTGGCCCTTCACCAAGACCGTCGGACCGGGATTCTATATCGAGCCGGAGGGCCGCGGCCGCCTGCTCGCATGCCCGATGGACGAACACGACAGCGAGCCCTGCGACGCGCAGCCCGAGGAAGAGGACGTCGCCCTCGCCGCTTGGCGGGTCGAGGAAGCGACGACGCTCACCATTCCGCGCCTTGCCAGCAAATGGGCAGGCCTGCGCAGCTTCGCGCCCGACCGCCTTCCGGTGTGCGGTTTCGATCCGGCAGCACCCGGGTTCTTCTGGCTGGCGGGACAGGGCGGTTTCGGCCTGCAGACCTCGCCCGCCATGGCTCTGGCGGCGGAAGCGCTGGCGACTTCGGGCGAATGGCCGGAAGAACTGTCCGGCGTCGGCGTCATGCCGGAGATGCTCGCGAGGGAGCGGCTGATAACGCCGCACGGGTAAGCGCTAGACCGCAGCTATTCGCTGTCCTTCGCCCGCAGGTCCCGGCTCCCGATAAACAGGATGAAGACCCACCACGCGACGACAAGCGCGAGCACGCCCAGTACGATCGGCCAGAAATTGCCCCTCGCGTTGTCGAAGACGCCTGCCTCACCCATGGCGAGGAAACCGTAGAAGATTGCGGGTCCGCCAAGAATGGCAACTGCAAGCATGGTGGCGAGCATGAGGAGACCGCGATCTTTCTTCCTGTCGCCCCCATCCATCTTCAAATTCTCCGCGTAACCTCTTGACCCGAATACTTATTGCAGAAGTCCGGAGGCTGCGCAATTCGAAGTGGCGAACACCATCCTCAGCGCATCAGCACCAGTTCTTCCGCCATGGTCGGATGGATCGCGGTGGTCGCGTCGAAATCGGCCTTGGTCAGCCCGGCCTTCACGGCAATTGCCGCAGCCTGCATCATTTCCGGCGCTTCGGGCGCAATCATGTGGATGCCGACGATGCGGCCGCTGTCGCCGTCGCAGATCATCTTCATGAGGCTGCGCTCGTTGCGGCCCGCGAGCACGTTCTTCATCGGGCGGAAGTCCGAAAGGTAGACCTTGACCGATCCGAGCGCGTTCTTGGCCTCGCCCTCGGTCATGCCGACCGCAGCGATAGGCGGATGGCTGAACACCGCGCTGGGGATGCAGGAATGATCGACCGCGACCGGGTCGCCCTTGCCGAAGACGGTCTCGGCGAAGGCCTGCCCCTCGCGAATGGCGACGGGGGTCAGCTGCACGCGGTCGGTCACGTCACCAACCGCATAGATGTGGTCGGCATTGGTCTTGCTGAAACGGTCGACCTTGATCTCGCCATTGTCGCCCATCTCGACACCCGCCTTGTCGAGGCCCAGCCCCTCGGTGTTCGGGACGCGCCCGACGGCGAACATGACGAGGTCCGCTTTCTCCTCGTCGCTGTCGCTCATCTTCACGAAGTAGCCGCCGTCCTCGCACGGCTTGATGTATTCGAAGGTCGTGTTGAAGCGGAACTTGATCCCTTTCATGGTCGAGATCTGCAGCAGGCGATCGCGCACGGCCTCGTCATAGCTGCGCAGCAAGCGGTCGCCGCGATTGACGACGTGGACGTCGCAGCCGAACTCGTTGAAGATGCCGGCAAATTCGTTGGCGATGTAGCCGCCGCCCGCGATGATGATCTTCTTCGGCAGTTCGTCGAGATGGAAGGCCTCGTTCGAACTGATCGCGTGCTCCGCGCCCTGGCACTCCGGCATGCGCGGACGCGCACCGGTGGCAACGAGGATGTACTTCGCCGTGACCTTGCGCCCGCTTGCCAAGGTGATCTCGTGCGGGCCGGTGATCTCGGCCCGCTCCTTGAAGATCGTCACATCGTGGTTCTGGAGCGTGTCGGTATAAGCGCCTTCCAGACGGTCCACATCAGCCAAGACATTGTCGCGCAGGACCTTCCAGTCGAACTTCTTCTCGCCGATTTCCCAGCCGAAGCGGGCGCAATCCTCGAGGTCTTCGGCGAAGTGTGCGCCGTAGACGAGCATCTTCTTGGGCACGCAACCACGAATGACACAGGTCCCGCCGACCCGATGCTCTTCGGCAATCGCCACCCGGGCACCGAGCGCAGAGGAAACGCGGCTCGCCCTGACGCCGCCCGACCCCGCGCCGATCGTGAAGAGGTCGTAGTCGTATTCGGTATCGGCCATGCGGCGCTCCTGTCAGCGTGAGCGGGGGATATCGCCATGCGATCCGCTTTTGCCAAGGTTGGAGTTACACCGGCCGGGATTTCTTCGCCTTCAGGGCCTAGTCGTCGAACTCGATATCGGCGGCATAGGAAGGGGTGAGCCACCCGGCCGCAAACGTACAGCCGGTGATCCACAAGGTGAAGGTCATGAAGGCGATGGCGAGCCAGTCGCTGCGCACGCCCGGCGCCCACCACCCGGCCCGACCCTCGGCCAGGGCGAGGTAGAACAGGAAAGCTCCCACCACGATCAGAGTGATGTTCGCACCCCACAGGAAGGCCCGCGCACGCAAGGTTTTCTGCCATTCGTCGAGCATCTCGGTGCCGGCGTCCCCGCGGCCCAGCACACGTGCAGCGATCACGAAAGAAAACAGCATGATGGCGTTGAAGCCGCTGATCGGAATCGTGAACTGCGCGATGATCGAGATCGTCCCGATGATCATCCCGACGAAGAAGAAAAATACCGCAAAGCCCATGATCGCCCGGGGCGTGAACCGGCCCGACCAGGCCCAGCTGGAAACGCGCTCGATCGAACGGGTGGCGTGATCGCCCTTGTAAGCCATGTCGAATTCCTTCCCGTTCAGTCGTTTTCGTCGAGATCAGCGGCGTAGGACGGCGTCAGCCATCCGGTCACGATGATGCCGATCTGGGTCATCAGGCCGAGCAGGAAGAAGGACAGCGCAACCCATTCGAAGGATTGGCGCGGATACCAGAGCCCGTCGTCGGCAAAGTTGCCCAAGAACAGCGACCACACCGCGACACCGACCAGCGGGACCATCGCGCCGACGGCATTGGACTTCCAGTAGATCGCCCGTTCCCGCTCATCGAGCGGGCCGTTGCCGCGCGCCTTGTAGTCGTTGAACAGCTTGATCGCGAGCGAGCCCATGGCCGCCGAAAAGACGATGCCCTGCCCGACCTTTGCGCCCTGCACCGCCAGGTACATGCCCATGGCGGTAAGCGACATGAAGATCAGCGTGGCCACGATCGTCGTTCTCGGGCCGATCTTGCCAGTGTGGACCTGCCGCCCGGTCACGCGCATCGCTGCGCGGTCGAGCCCCTCCGCAATCCTGTTCCCCTCGTAAGCCACTATTCGCGTCCCTTCGCCAATTGCTGCGACAGCGAGGGGAACGGTTCGAACGAAAAGACCAGTTCCACCGACACACCGAAGACCTCGGCTATCGACAGCGCCAGTTCGAGGCTGGGCTTGTAATCGCCGCGCTCCAGGAAACCGATTGTCTGCGGGTTCACACCCACGGCATCGGCAAGGTCACGGCGGCTCAGCCCCGCATCGGCGCGGAACATGGCGATTCGATTGTGTATCACCCTCGACATGCGAGCCTGATACGCAAATTGCTATGTTAACGCAACACTCAATTGCGATTTTATTGTCCTTAGTTGCGGGGAGGCTCTTCCACCGCAAGTCGCCCTGCGACCTGCGCGGTCTGCAGAATGAAGAGCGCAACGAGGATGCATCCCACCACCCCGACGAAGAGATCGAAGCCGTTGAGGTGCCAGACAACCGGCGCTTCCGGCCCGGCGTAATACATGGCGAGTGTCAGCGCGATCAGGACGAGCCTCAACTCGGTCGGACCGGCATTCATGTAGGACAGGCGCAATTCGCCGAGCACGCGCACGGACAGGAAAGCGTGGATGGACATGAGCAGGTATCCTGCCAATGCGACCAAAGCGACTTCCAGCTGGACGTAAGGACTGAGGCCGATACCCACGACCAGCAGCGTCGTGGCGAGGCCATCGCAGCTGTGGTCGAGGAAGTAGCCGTAACGCGGCCGCTCGATCTTGCGGAAGCGGGCCACGCTCCCGTCGAGCGAATCCCCGAACCAATGGACCACGTAACCGCCGACACACAGCCACAGCCAGTCGCGGTCGGCATTGCTGCCGAGATATCCGGCGAACACCATGAGCGCGCCGAACATGCCGAAAGCGGTCAGCATATCGGGCGATACGCGCCGCGGAAGCCGCGCGCACAGCCAGTTGAGTGCGCGCCGTTCCACGCGGGCGACGAGGTTTTCCTGGATGCGGTCGATCGGGGTAATCTTGGGCTTGAAGGCGGGTTCCATTGCGATCCTGCTTGCCCCCAAGAGGAATGAAGGCGCGCTAATGCGCCCGAACGGCTGAACTGTCCAGTAAGCGGCGCGTTCCGCGCGCCGGCATCGGATCAGCGATTACCGCCACCACCGCCGGACCGGCGATTGCGGCTGCGATTGCGCGGGGGGCGCTTGCCCTGCGGCCGACCGCCACCGGCTGCCGCTCCTTCGCGCTTGGGCGCTCCGGCACGGTTCGGATGCTTGTTCTTCGGCTTCGGCTTGCGATTGGCAGCATCGCCGGTTGTGCGAACCTTGGGTCGGGCCAGCTTGGGCTTCTGCTCGCGCTTGGTCGGGCCGACGCCCTCCACCACGGCGCGGAAATTATCCGGCAGCGGCAGGCGCTCGAATTCCGCGTCGGTCTTCTTGCGGATATCCTTGAGGTAATCGCGCTCGTCCTCGGCGCAGAATGCGATCGCCACGCCGTCACGGCCAGCACGCGCGGTGCGGCCGATACGGTGGACATACTGTTCCGGCACGTTGGGCAGTTCGTAATTGATAACGTGGCTGACGCCCGGAATGTCGATCCCGCGCGCGGCAACGTCTGTCGCGACGAGGATCGGGGTCTTGGCGCGCTTGAATTCGTCGAGCGCACGCTCGCGCTGCGGCTGGCTCTTGTTGCCGTGGATGGCATTGGCGGGAATGCCGGACTGGCCCAGCTTCTTCACCACGCGGTCGCAGCCGTGCTTGGTACGCGCAAAGATCAGCACGCGTTCGAACTTGCCCGGCACCGGATGGCGTTCGGACAGGATCATCTCGAGCAGGGTCTGCTTCTCGTCCTGCTGGACCATGAAGAGATACTGGTCGATGCGCTCTGCCGTCGTGCTTTCCGGCGTCACGCTGACCTTCACCGGGTTGCGGCAGTACTTGCCCACCAGTTCCTGGATCTGCTTGGGCATGGTCGCGCTGAAGAACAGCGTCTGGCGGTCTTCGGGGACCAGCTGGCTGATCCGGCGCAGCGCGTGGATGAAGCCGAGGTCGAGCATCTGGTCCGCTTCGTCGAGGACGAGGATTTCCACGCCGTCGAGCTTGAAGGCCTTCTGATCGATCAGGTCCAGCAGGCGGCCCGGCGTCGCGACGAGGATGTCGGTACCGCGGTGCAGCTTGTTGCGGTCCTTGTTGACCGAGGTGCCGCCGACGATCGAGTGGACCTTGAGGCCGGCAAGCGCGCCATAATCTTTCGCGCTGTCGGCGATCTGGCCTGCCAGTTCGCGCGTCGGGGCGAGCACCAGCATGCGGCACGACTTGAACGGCGTCTGCCGGTCGGCTTCCCGAAGGTTGTCGATGCTGGGCAGCATGAATGCCGCGGTCTTGCCGGTACCGGTCTGCGCGATGCCCAGCAGGTCACGGCCTTCCAGCACGCGCGGGATGGCCTGTGCCTGGATCGGCGTGGGTTCGGTATAGCCCTTCATGTCGAGGGCCTGGAGAACGGGCTGCGAAAGCCCGAGGTCGGTGAACTGTGTCATGTGTACTCGCAATATGCTTGCGGCGCGCAGACGGATGCCACTTGGAATCCGGGCGCGGCGCGGGTGTCAAACGACCCGCGTGAAAAGGGAAGTCCTTGGAAAACCAACGAGGCGCGGCCGGGGCAATGGATGTCTCTCACATCGCCGCTTCACGCTGGCTAGCGCGCTTCGATGGTGGCCATGTGGGGGCAGGAGGCACGAAAGTCAAAGCATTCCTGTCGCGCATCGCTTCGCGGGGTTCGAAGGCATCGCTTGCCCAGCCTTCGCAGATGGGGAATATTTCGCTGCTTCGGGGATAGACTTGGGCGAGCGGCACGGATGGCAAAGCGGATCGGATTGACAGTATTGGCGGTCGTGCTGGCGGGACTCCTGTTCGGATGGATGTTCCAGCGGCAGGTTGGCGAGGCCCTGTTCGAACGGGCGGTTGCACAAAACCTGATGCGCGACACCGCGAGAGACCTTCCCGACGGCCTCCATGTCGGCCTGTGCGGGACCGGTTCCCCGCTCCCGAACCTCGAGCGGGCCGGCCCCTGCAACATCGTCGTGGCAGGCGACCGGCTGTTCGTGGTCGATATCGGCGAAGGCGGGGGAGAGACCCTGGGGCTGATGGGCTTCAATGCCGGTGACGTGCGCGCACTCTTCCTGACCCATTTCCACTCCGATCACATCGACGGGCTCGGTCCGCTGCAATTGTTCCACTGGACCCGTGGCGCCGCGCGGACACCGCTGCCTGTCTACGGTCCCTCAGGTGTCGAGGCCGTGGTCGAGGGGTTCACCGCTGCCTACGCGGCCGACAAGACCTACCGCATCGCGCATCACGGCGAGGTGGTAGCCCCGCCCACGGGCAGCGGCGGGACCGCCATGCCATTCGAACTGCCGACCTCCAGCGCGGTCGTGTATGACGAAGGCGGGCTGGTCGTTACCGCCTTCCGCGTCGACCATTCCCCGGTCGAGCCTGCAGTCGGCTATCGCTTCGATTACAAGGGACGCTCGGCCTGCATCAGCGGCGACACTGTCAGGTCATCCAATCTCGAAGCGGTCTGCAAAGGGGTCGACCTGCTCGTGCACGAGGCGCTCCAAACCACGCTCGTCGGCAAGATGGGCGATGCCATAAGCGAGCAAGGCAATGCCAATGCGGCAAAGATATTCGCCGATATCATGGATTATCACACGACCCCCAAGCAAGCGGCACAGAGCGCGGCGGTGAGCAGGGCAAAGGTGCTGGTTCTCACTCACTTGGTCCCGCCCCTGCCCAGCGCGATCCTCTATCCGGCCTTTCTCGAAGATGCGGAACAGCATTACGATGGCCCCATAATCGTGGGCGAGGACGGCATGCTGTTCTCGCTGCCTGCGGGAAGCAGCGAAATCGAACGCAGTCGCCAGCTTTGATGCGCCAAAAGAGGCCGCCCCAAGGGGACGGCCTCTCTTCGGGACGGGTTGGCTGGCGCGCGGTCAGGCGGCCTTCTTGCCCGCAAGTGCGTGGACGTCAGCTGCTCCGAGCAGCTGACCGCCGATGCCCCAGTCGCCCTGTTCGACTTCCATGATGCGGACCCAGGTCACGGGGCGCATGGCTTCGCCTTCGACTTCGACCATGGCTTCGGTCACTTTGCCGATGAGGTCCTTCTTCTGGTCGTCGGTGAAAACGTTCTTGATCACGTCGATGGTAACGAGCGGCATTGGTATTCTCCTTTGATAGTATCGTTTCTGAAGTGTCGATCGGTCTGTTCCGATGACCTGTTGATACGGCCTGCCGCACCTCCATGCTTGACCTCGGCATGAAGATGTCTGACGTTTTCATGGAGATTTGCCGCAATCGGGGATGTTCGGATGGACGGACCAATACCCCGGGTCGTCAGCTTCGGGAGTTTCGAGCTCGATCCGCACGGATTCGAGTTGCGCCGCGATGGCGAACGCGTCCATGTCGAACCCCAAGTGCTCTCTCTCCTGCTACTCCTCGCGCAGAACAGCGACCGCATGGTGTCGAAGGACGAGATCATCGATGCCGTCTGGGATGGCCGCATGGTCTCAGAATCGGCGGTTGCCGCACGAGTGAAGGCTGCGCGCAAGGCAGTGGGCGACGATGGCAAGGCGCAAAGCGTCATCCGCACGATTCACGGGCGCGGATTCCGCTTTGTGGCCAGCATTGAGCATTCCCCTGCCTCTGCCCTACCTGCTGCACCGATCGCCCCGGTGCCCGTGGATACGACGAACGCCGTCCGCGATTCCCGGCCGTCCATTGCAGTGCTGCCGTTCGAACTGACGGGGGAGCGGGGGTCGCACGATATCGTCGCCGACGCCCTGCCCGCGGATATCATCATGGACCTGGCACGGATCAACTGGCTGTTCGTGATCGCTCGCGGCTCCAGTTTCCGGTTCCGCGGTGCCGACAGCGACCCGATCGCCGTGGGGAAAGCGCTCAAGGTCAACTATTGCCTGACCGGCGCCATCGAGAGGGCGGGCAGGACCGTCACCGTGCAGGTCGCGCTCGTCGACACCCGCGATGGCCGCAGCATCTGGTCCGAACGGTACTCCGGCCCGGTCGAGGACCTGCAGGGTCTACGCCCCGAGATTGAGCGCGGCGTTATCGAAAGCGTGCTTATCCGGATCCCGCAGAACGAGGTGCGTCATGCCCGTGGTCTGCCCACCGCAGAGCTCGACGCATGGGCAAGCTTCCACCTCGGCGTCGACCACATGTACCGGTTCAATCCGCAGGACAATGCCGCCGCGAGCCACTTGTTCAAAGTGGCACTCGAACGCGATCCCTACTTCTCGCGGGCAATGGCAGGCCTGTCGTTCACCCATTTCCAGAGCGCTTTCATGGCGTACGAAGACGACACCGAACGGCATGTCGAACAAGCCAGGCTGCTTGCCCAGAAGGCGGTGGAAACCGACCGGCTCGATCCGTTCGGCCATTTCAGCCTGGGGCGCTGTTCATGGCTCGAGGGGCGACTGGACGACAGCATCGCATGGTTCGACAGCGCGACCAGCCTCAGCCCGAGCTTCGCGCAAGGCATCTACAACCGCGGGCTCGTGGCGACGATTGCTGGCAAGGCCGGGCAGGCCGACCGTGACCTTGCGCTGGCCCTGGAACTCAGCCCGCTCGACCCGATGGCCTATGCGATGATCTCCAGCCGTGCGCTCACGCATCTCAAGTTCGGCGATATCGAGAAGGCAGCCGAATTCGGCGAGCGGGCCGCGCTTACCCCCGGCGCTCACAAGCATATCAAGCTGATCGCCGCAGTGACGGCGCACCTTGCGGGAGACAAGGACAAGGCCGCCGAATGGCTGGCCCATACTCTCCGTGACGATCCGGAGCTGAGTACCGAAAGCTTTTTCCGCGCCTTCCCCTTCCCGGAAGACACACCACGCGAAACGCTGGAGCGTGCGATGCGCGCCCTTGGCATCTAGGGGACTGCCGAAAACATGAAGAACGAACTGCTGCGCCGCCTTGCCGGGCCGGGCCTGATCTTTACCGGTGCGGCAATCGGGACATCGCACCTAGTCCAGTCGACCCGCGCAGGGGCCATGTTCGGCCTTGCCCTTGTCGTCGTCATCGTGCTCGCCAATGTGCTCAAGTACCCGGCATACCGCTTTGGCGTCGATTTCGCCCATGCGCGGGGTCGGTCGCTACTGACCGGGTACCGGGAGCTTGGAAACTGGGCGCTGATCCTCTTCCTGCTGCTGGTCACCCCGCTGGTGCCGATCATCTGGGCAGCGCTGGGGGCTGCGACGGCGGGCATCCTGACGGTGATCGTAGGTCCGGTCGCACCCGTTCCGGTCCTTGCAGCAGGCGTCATTCTCGCAGCCACGGCCTTGCTGCTCATTGGCGGCTACAGCCTGCTGGACCGGGTGAACGCCTGGCTGCTCGCCTTCCTCACCATCGCAACACTCATCACCACCGCCACGGTCCTGCCGCAGGTGCAGTGGGCCACGCTGGTCGACTTCAGCTGGACCCGCGAGGCAGCGGCGCTGCTGTTCATCGTCGCGCTGGCAGGCTTCATGCCCAATCCGATGGACGTTTCTGTCGCACTGTCTTTGTGGAAGGTCGAAGGCGACCGGCAATTGCCGCAAGGCGCGCACCCGCCCCTTTCGGCAGCGCGCAAAGGTTTCCTGTGGCCCTATGTGCTGACGGCATTCATGGCGGTGTGCTTCTGCATCATGGGCGCGGGCGTCATGTACCCCGACGGTATCGCTCCCCTCCCCGACGCGCCCGGTTTCGCCGACCAGCTCGTCGGCCTCTACCGCGCAGCGCTGGGAGAATGGGCCGCTTTGCTCGCCGCCTTGGCAGCGCTGTCGGTCATGCTGACCACGGTGATTGCAGGGGTGGACGCCTATTCTCGCATCGCGGCCGCCTCGCTGGCGATCTTCCAGCAGCGCGAAGACGTGTCCTACACCCGCCGCGAATACGCGGGTTTCTGTCTGCTGTTCGTGATCATCGCGCTGGTGACGATCTTCACCCTGCTGCGGGACCTGACCGGCTTTCTCGACTTCGTGACCTCTGCCAGCTTCGTCATCGCCCCGGTCGTGGCGCTGCTCAACCACCTCGTGGTGACACGCTGCGAAATGCCGGATGAAGCGCGCCCCGATGCGGTGATCAAGGCGTGGAACTGGATCGCGATCGCCGTGATGGGCGCGCTGGCAGCGATGTATTTCGCCCTGACCTAGTCGTTCAGCCCCGCAGCCGCGAGCAGGGCTTCGGTGCTGGCATCGAAGCTCTCGCCGCCCTGCTCGATCGCCTTGGCCATCTGCTTGCCCAATTCAACCCCGAACTGGTCAAAGGGGTTGATGCCCATGAGGACGGCATTGGCGAAGGTGCGATGCTCGTGGAAGGCGATCAGCGCACCCAGCGTGGCCGCGTCGAGATCGTCGCACAGGATCGTGGCGCTAGGGCGATCGCCCGGGTAATTGCGTGCCGGGTCCTCGCCCTTCTTGCCGGTCATCAACGCTGCGCCTTGGGCAAAGCAGTTCATCAGCAGGATGCGGTGATGTGCCGGATCAAGGTCGTCACCCGGACCGATGCTGGCGATGAAGTCCACGGGGATGAGGTGCGTGCCCTGGTGCAGCAGCTGGAACACGGCATGCTGCGCATCGGTGCCTACCCCGCCCCAGGTAATGGGCGCGGTCGGGCCGTCTACCGGCTTCATGTCGGCGGTCACGCGCTTGCCGTTCGATTCCATCTCCAGCTGCTGGAGGTAGTCGGGGAACAGTCCCAGCCGCTCGTCATAGGCGAAGACTGCACGGGTCTGGCACCCGCGCACACGCGAATAATAGAGGTCGGCAAAGGCGGCCCGCAGGACGAGATTGTCGCGCCCGTCGGTATCGCGGAAATGCCGGTCGACCGCCGCAGCGCCTGCCAGCATCTGGCGGAAATCGTCCATGCCCGCAGCCATCGCGATGGGGAAACCGATGCTCGACCAGATGGAATAGCGCCCGCCTACGCTTTCCTGGAACGGCAGGATGCGCGTTTCGTCGACGCCCCATTCGACGGCAGCTTCCGGATTTGCGGTGAGTGCGATCACCCGCCCGCCCGGATCGGAGACACCATTGTCGCGCAGCCATTTGAGCGCGCTCTCGGCGTTGGTCATCGTCTCGATCGTGGTGAAGGTCTTGCTGGCAACGGCAACCAGCGTCTTGGCCGGATCGCATTTCGCAAAGGCAGCTTCCAGCGCAACGCCGTCGATGTTGGAGACGACATGGACATCACACAGCGACAGGTCACGGCTCAGTGCGTCGACGCCAAGTGCCGGGCCCAGCGCGCTGCCACCGATACCGATGTGGATCAGGTGATCGATTTCGCCGAATGCGCCCTGGTGGATGGCCTCCACCAGCATGCCCATGCGGTCGATCAAGGCGGCGGCTTCTTCCACCTTCGCCTCGTCGCCAACGCCGCGCAGGGTGGCATGGTCGGCAGCGCGCCCTTCTGTCGGATTGACCACCTCGCCCGCAAACAGCTTTGCGCGCATGCCGGCAAAGTCCATCGCCTCGGCCAGCTGCTCGAAAATGTCGAGGACCGCCCTGTCGAGGTGCGTTTTCGACCAATCGAACAGGATACCGCCCGGCGCCATGGGATCGTCCGTGCCGTCTTCGGCCAGCTCCAGCCTGCCAGAGAGCATGGCGACGCGTGCATCGCCGCCGGGTTCGTCCGCACCCTCGCCCCCGTCGCGGACCGTGCTGAAGAGTTCGAGCAGGGTCGGCTGCGGCAGTTCGTCGAGATCGCTCCACAGGTCGGCGGCGGTCTTGGTCATGGCTGGGCGAAAGTCCTTTCGTGGTCAGGCGTCAGCGACTAGGGAATGCGGCGATGAATGAGAACCCCGCAATCCGCGAAAACGCTACGGATACGAATACGGCCAAGCCGGAAGAGGAAGAGGAAAGCTGGGGCAGCTTCCTGGTATTCTGCCTCAAGCTGGTGCTGGTGGTGCTGATTTTCCGCACCTTCGTCGCCAGCTTCTTCACCATCCCTTCCGAAAGCATGATGCCGGGACTGCGAACGGGCGATTACCTGATCGCGGCGAAATGGCCCTACGGCTATAACGAGAATTCGCTGCCCCTTGGCCTGCCAGGGCCGAGCGAGCGGATCCTCGCCAGCCTTCCCGAACGCGGCGACGTGGTGATCTTCAAGCACCCGGTCGACCGCACCGATTACGTCAAGCGCGCGATCGGGCTGCCGGGCGACACGATCGCGGTGCAGGACGGTCAGCTCATCCTCAACGGCGAGCCTGTGAAGCGCGAGGAAGCAGGCTATGCCGACATCCCGATGAGTGCGAACACCGCATGCCGGTCGGACGGCGGGACGGTGATCGACAACCTTTGCCGCTATCGCCAGTTCCGCGAGACGCTGCCTTCGGGCAAGAGCTACATGACGCTCGACTTCGGCAATGTCGGCGCCCGGCCGCTCCGCGATGCTGACGGCAATCTCATGGTCGGTGCAGACGGCCAGCCCATCCTGATCGATCCCGACAACACCGCCCCCTTCGTGGTGCCTGCCGGCAAGGTCTTCGTGATGGGCGACAACCGCGACAATTCGCTCGACAGCCGCTTTCCTGCGGTTAGCGGACAGGGTGTGGGCGTCATAGACCAGGAACTGCTGGTCGGACGGGCCGGCGTGGTGCTCTGGTCGACCGATGGTAGCGCCGAATGGCTGCTGCCATGGACATGGTTCAGCGCTGCACGATGGGACCGTATCGGAGAGGGCATTTGACCGGCCTTTCGCCCGAAACGCTCGCCTGGCTCGAGACGACCGGCTTTACGGTGAAGGACGAGGCCTTGTGGCGCGCGGCCCTGACCCACGGGAGCATGGGCGAAAAGAAGGATTACGAACGGCTCGAATTCCTCGGCGACCGCGTGCTCGGCCTGTCTATCGCCCAGTGGCTGTTCGACCGCAGCGAGGCGCCGGAAGGCAAGCTTGCCCAGCGCCTCAATGCCATCGTCAGCCGCGAGATGTGCGCCAGCGTGGCGCGCGGCATCGGACTTGCCGAGCATATCAGGATCAGCAAGCAGGCACGCGCCGACGGCGGGCGCGACAGCGACAACATCCTCGGAGACGTGATGGAATCGCTGCTGGGCGCGCAGTTCGTGGAAAACGGCTTCGAAGAGGCGCGCAAGCTGGTCCACCTGCTCTGGCGACCTGCACTGGAAAGCGGCGCAGGCGAACGCAAACACCCCAAGAGCGCGCTGCAGGAATGGGCCGCCGGCAATCGCCGCGCCCCGCCCGAATACGAGGTCATCGACCGGTCGGGCCCGGATCACGCGGCCCAGTTCACCGTCCGCGTCAAGGTACACAAGGTCGGCGAGGCGGAAGCCACTGCCGGCAGCAAAGGCGAGGCCGAGAAGGCCGCCGCCGCAGCATTCATGGAGAAATACGCGTGAGCGATACCCCCACCACCCGTTGCGGCGTCGTTGCCGTGCTGGGCGCGCCCAATGCCGGCAAATCGACGCTGGTGAACCAGCTGGTCGGGCAGAAGGTCGCGATCACCTCCGCCAAGGCGCAGACCACCCGCGCACGCATGATGGGTATCGCGCTGCAGGGCGATACGCAGATGATCCTTGTCGACACGCCAGGCATATTCGCGCCCAAGCGCCGGCTGGACCGCGCCATGGTCAGCGCGGCCTGGGAAGGCGCCGAGGCAGCCGATGCCGTGTTGCTGCTGGTCGATCCGATCAAGCAGCGCCGCCACGAACTCGAACCGCTGATCGAACAGATCGCTGCGCGGCCCGAGCGCAAGATCCTGGTGCTCAACAAGGTCGATCGGGCGAAAAAGGAACCGCTGCTCGCTCTGGCGCAGGAATTGAGCGCCAAGGTCGAGTTTGCGGATGTGTTCTTCGTTTCCGCCCTGACCGGTGACGGCGTCCCCGAAATGAAAGAAGCGCTTGCCGCGCTGATGCCGGAAGGTCCGTGGATGTATCCCGAAGACCAGGTCTCGGACGCATCGGAACGCCTGCTGGCGACAGAGATCACGCGCGAACAGCTTTACAAGCAGCTCCACGAAGAACTGCCCTACGACAGCGCGGTTCGCCCCGAAAAATACATCCAGCGCCCCGACGGCAGCGTCGAAATTCATCAGCAGATCGTGGTGATGCGGGACAACCAGCGCGCGATCGTCCTCGGCAAGGGTGGCAGCCGGATCAAGGCGATCGGCGAGGCAGCCCGCAAGGAATTGTCCGAATTGCTGGGCCAAAAGGTCCATCTTTTCCTGCATGTGAAGGCCGACGAACGCTGGACCGAAGACAAGGAAATGTTCGAGGAAATGGGTCTCGACTGGGTGCGCTGACGCCCCCTTCTTGTATTCATGCGAACGTGTTATCCCCTCGTGGGCCCATGCTAGGCCGATTAGGGGAGGACTGCACCAATGTTTCAGGACATGTTCGGCGAATTCACGACCGGAAGGGTCGGTCGCGGGAAGTTTATTCTGCTGACACTTGGCCTCGGCCTGTTCCTCGTGGTCTTCGCCATGATGATCGGCGGCGGCATCGGCGTGTTCGAGCGGCTCGGCGGAACGGCTGAGACGCCCGGTGTCCAGCCGCTTGCCCTGGGTACCCTGCTGGCCTTCTTCGCCGCCGGTATCGTCGTGGCGATCGGCCAGCTCAACCTCGTCGGCAAGAGAGCGCGCGACATCGGCTGGCCGGCGCTGCTGCTGGTCATCGTGTACCTGTTCCTCACTCCGCTGATCTGGATTATTCTGGCAGTCATGCCCGGCAAGCAAGACGCTGGCGGCTAGGCCCGCCCGCTTGCACTGAGGCTCCGGCACTGACATTCCTGACTCCGGCACTTTCGCCGCTGGTTGAGGGGATAGAACAGGCTTGAGCTGGGGGAATGAAGCCCTTGCACTAGGCGCGGCGCTGGCCGTCGGCCTGCTCGTCGGTATCGAGCGTGGCTGGAAGCTGCGCGAGGCCGAAGATGGCCAGCGTGTTGCCGGCATCCGCACCTTCACCCTGCTTGCACTGGCCGCAGGTCTCGCCGGCCTGTTCGCAGCATCCGGGCAGCCCGTCGGCGGAGGTGTCGTTCTGGCCGGCGCGGCAGCCATCGTCGCCATCGGCTACTCCCGCTCCAGCCTCGCGGACGGAAAGCCCGACGCGACCTCGGCTGTGGCTGCCATGGTCACGCTCGGCCTCGGCTTTCTTGCCGGAACCGGCGAACCGGCGCTGGCTGTGGCTGGAGGAGCAGTCGTTACCGCGGTTCTTGCCCTGCGAACCGAAGTCCATCGCTGGGTCGGCGCGCTCGATGCGGCCGATATCAAGGCTTTCGCCCACTATGCCGTCATCGCGCTCGCCGTCTTCCCCTTCCTGCCCGAAGGTCGCTTCGGCCCCTATGATGCCTGGGAGCCTCAGACCCTTTGGCTGGTGGTCATCATCGTCACCGGTTTTTCCTTTGCAGGCTATGTCGCCAACCGGCTGTTCGGTGCGCGCAAGGGCACCATCGCGACCGCGATCATCGGCGGGGCCTACAGCTCGACCGCCGTAACCCATTCCTTCGCCCAGAAGATCGGGGCAGGCGCCGGTGGCGGCGCGGAAAATGCAGGCATCGCACTGGCGAGCGCGGTCATGTACCTGCGCGTAATCGTGCTGGTTGCGGTCTTGGCAACCAGCCTCCTGCCCCATTTCGTGATGGTCGTCGCGCCCGCGCTGGTCGTCGGCTTCGCTGTCGCCTACCACCTCTACCGCAAGGCACCCAGCAGCACCGGCCCCGCCCCGCCCGGCAACCCGATCGCGCTGCTGCCTGCGCTGACTTTCGTCACCTTTGTCGCAGTAGCGGCCGTGGCAGCGCGCTGGGCACAAAGCGAGTTCGGCGAACAGGGCATCGCCATCCTGCTGCTGCTCATGGGCAGCATGGATGTCGACGCGGCAATCGTCACTGCCGGAGGGCTGGAGCCGGGCACGATCGCACCGCAACTGGCAGCGCTCGCCATCGCGGGCACCATCCTTGCCAACATGGCCGTGAAACTGGGTGTCACGCTGGTCTACGGCAAGCGCGAGGCTCGCCCTGCCTCCATCGCGCTGGGTGCAAGCATGGTAGCCTTGGCGGTCAGCCTGACAGTCGGCTATCTGGGACTTTAGGGTCGGGTTGATCGGGTCATGGGCAAGGAAAACCGCGAACCGGAGAAAGGCAGGTCGAGGCTGGTCAGTATTGCGATAGTCCTCGTTTCGATAATCGGTGCCCTGGCGGTGCTCGGGCTGGTCCTGAAACTCGCCAATCCGCTGCCATCGCGTGACCTGTTTCCTCCCGATGCAGCCGTTACCAGCACCGATAGCGTCCTTGCCGAGCGATTGGCCGGACATGCGGCGACGCAGCCCGGCAAATCGGGCGTCATGCTCCTAGGCACGGGCCTCGAAGCCTTTGCCATGCGCGCAGCCATGGTGCGCAAGGCAGAACGCACGATCGATGCCCAGTACTATATCTGGGAAGACGACCTGTCGGGCTCGATGCTGCTGGCGGAGATCGTCCGGGCTGCCGATCGCGGCGTAAGGGTGCGCCTGCTGATAGACGACAATCCCACCGCCGGCCTTGACCCGATGTGGGCCGCGGTGGTCACGCATCCGCGGATCGACGTGCGGATCTTCAACCCGATGACCATTCGCAAGCCGCGCGTCATCAACTACCTGTTCGACTTTCCCCGCCTGAACCGCCGGATGCACAACAAGTCGCTGACGGTCGACGACGCGATCACCCTGGTCGGCGGGCGCAATGTCGGCGACGTCTATTTCGGTGCAGCAAGCGAGCGGCTGTTCATCGACCTCGACGCCCTCGCCATCGGTTCGGTGGTCCCGCAAGTCTCGGCGGAATTCCAGCGCTACTGGACCAGCGAAGCCTCCTACCCCGCGGAACTGATCCTCGGCGAAGTCGAGGCACGCCTGATCGAAAACTGGCGCAATCCCCGCCACCCGGACAGCGATCTGGCAAGCGCCTATGCCGCAGCGGCTACGGATGCCTACGCCAGCCTGGAGCGCACGATGCGCGATGGCGGCTTCACCTGGGCGGACATCGAGCTGCTGGCCGACGATCCGCGCAAGGCGGCAGGCCCAATTCCCGAAGAGGACCTACTTGCAGCGCAGCTTGCGCCGATTATCGCAGGTGCGCAGACACGGTTCGACTTGCTTTCGGGCTATTTCGTACCTGCCGAGCGCGGCACCGAAATGCTGGTGGGCCTAGCCAATAGAGGCGTGGAGACGCGAATCGTCACCAACAGCGTCAGCGTAACCGACGTGCCGATCGTGCATGCCGGCTATATCCCTAGCAGGAAGCCGCTGGTCGAGGCCGGGGTCGAACTCTATGAAGCGCGGCCCCATGGCGATGACGCACGTCTCGAAATGAAGACGCTGGGCAAGTCACGCTTCAGCGGCGGCGGGGAGAGCCTCCACGCCAAGACCTTCGCGATCGATGGCAAGCGCCTGTTCGTCGGCTCTTTCAATTTCGATCCGCGCAGTGCCCTGCTCAATTGCGAGATGGGCTTCGTGATCGATGCTCCGGAACTGGCGTCGGAGATGGTGGCGCGGCTCGACCAGCGCCTTCCGACCAATGCCTACCGTGTCAGCCTAGGCGAGGACGGCGAGCTGACCTGGACGGTGTCCGATAGGGACCCGCCGAAGGTCCACACGACCGAACCCGGAACCAGCGCGTTCAGCCGCTTCGTCGTCGAAGCTCTGTCCAAGTTACCGATCGCCTGGCTCCTCTAGGACGAGCGCGCCAGCAAGTCCGGCGCTAGTCCTTCGCCGCAGCCTTCTTCTTGGGCGCAGCCTTCTTCTTCTTCGGAGCGGCCTTCTTGCGTCCCTTCTTCTTGGCCGGCCCCTTGGCAGCGCGGGCATCGATCAGCGCGATGGCCTGTTCCTCGGTCACGTCCTCGGGCTTCACATCCTTGGGGATCGTCGCATTGGTCGTACCGTCGGTGACATAGGGGCCATAGCGGCCCGGCATGACCTTGATCTCGCCGCCGCTGGTCGGGTGCGCACCGAGCGTCTTGATCGGTTCCGCCTTGCCGCGTGCCCCGCCCTTGCGGTTGGCCGCTTCGGACAGGATCGCGACAGCGCGGTTCATGCCGACTTCGAACACTTCGCGGGTCGAGGTCAGCTTGCCGTACTTGCCATCATGGCGAAGGTATGGCCCGTAACGCCCTATGTTCGCTTCGATTTCCATGCCGGTTTCCGGATGGGCGCCGACGATGCGCGGCAGGCCGAGCAGCTTGAGCGCCCATTCGAGATCGAAATCGTCGAGGTCCTTGGGAATGCTCGCCCGCTTGGCGTCCTTGCCCTCGCCCAACTGGACGTATGGCCCGAACCGGCCGGTCTTGCGTTCGACCGGCAGGCCGGTTTCCGGATCTTCTCCCAGCACCGCGTCCTGGCCGCCGTCTTCGCCTTCGCTACCGGGCTTGGCGAACTGGCGCGTGAACTTGCACTCGGGATAATTGGCACAGGCGACGAAAGCGCCATAGCGACCACCGCGCAGGGCTAGCCTGCCGCCATCGCGCCCTTCGGTTTCGCACAGCGGGCAATGGCGCGGGTCCTTGCCGTCGGCGCGCTCGGGGAAGAGATAGTCGGCGAGGAAGTCGTCGAGCACCTCGGTCACCTCGGACGGCTTCTTGTCCATGACCTCTTCGGTCTTGGGCTTGAAATCGCGCCAGAAGGCTTCGAGCAGCTGCTTCCAGTCCTCGCGCCCGTCGGACACGGTATCGAGCTCTTCTTCGAGCCCCGCCGTGTAATCGAACGCAACATATTGCGGGAAGAACCGTTCCAGAAATGCTGTCAGAAGTCGTCCCGATTCCTCTGCAAAGAAACGGTTTTTCTCCATCCGGACGTAGTTGCGATCTCGGATGGTCTGGATCGTGCTGGCATAGGTCGACGGACGCCCGATGCCGAGCTCTTCCAGCTTCTTGACCAGGCTCGCCTCGGAATAGCGGGGCGGCGGCTGGGTGAAATGCTGGTTCGCCTCGACCGCCTTCTTGGCCGGCGCATCGCCCTTGTTCACGACCGGCAGCAGGCCGTCCTCGTCGTCGTCCTTGTCGTCGAAGCCTTCCTGGTAGACCGCGAAATAGCCCGGGAACTTCACCACCTGGCCGGTCGCACGAAGCTCGTGCTTGCCGGTCCCGTCACGCAGGGTGATGGTGGTGCGTTCGAGCTGCGCGGCGGCCATCTGGCTCGCCATCGCGCGCTTGAAGATCAGGTCGTAAAGCTTGCCCTCGTCGCCCGAGCCTGCGCGGTCGCGGCTGAAATCAGTGGGCCGGATCGCCTCGTGGGCTTCCTGCGCGTTCTTGGCCTTGGTCGAATAGAACCGCGGCTTGTCGGGCAGGTAATAGGCATCGTAGCGGTCGGCGATGGCCTTGCGGCAGGAATTGATGGCGCTGCCGTCCATCTGTACCCCGTCGGTACGCATGTAGGTGATGGCACCCGCCTCGTAGAGCGACTGGGCGAGCCGCATCGTATGGCTGGCCGAAAAGCCGAGCTTGCGGGCGGCTTCCTGCTGCAGCGTCGAGGTGGTGAACGGAGGCGCGGGATTGCGCTTCAGCGGCTTGGTTTCGATGTCCTCGACCGTGAAGCGCGCATCCTCGACCGCCTTCTTGGCGGCCTTGGCGCTGCCTTCGTTGCCGAGCGTCAGCTTGTCGAGCTTCTGCCCGTCGAACTTGACCAGCCGGGCGTCGAACTGCGTCCCGTCCTGTTCCAGCTTGGCGACGACCGACCAGTATTCGTCGGCCCTAAAATGCTCGATCTCGATCTCGCGGTCGACGATGATGCGCAGCGCCACCGACTGCACGCGGCCCGCGCTCTTCGCGCCGGGAAGGCGGCGCCAGAGGACCGGCGAAAGGGTGAAGCCGTAGAGATAGTCCAGCGCGCGGCGGGCGAGGTATGCGTCGATCAGCGGCTGGTCGAGCTCGCGCGGGGCCTTCATCGCGTCGGTCACCGCCTGCTTGGTGATCGCATTGAAGGTCACGCGGTCGACTTCCTTGGGCAGCGCCTTGCGCTTGGCGAGCAGTTCGCGAACGTGCCACGAAATCGCCTCCCCTTCGCGATCAGGGTCGGTGGCGAGGATCAGGCGATCCGCCTTCTTGGCGTTGTCGGCGATTTCCTTGAACCGGCTCTGCTTGTCCCGGTAGAGTTCCCAGTCCATCGCGAAATCCTCGTCCGGACGCACGCTGCCATCCTTGGGCGGCAGGTCGCGGACATGGCCGTAGGAGGCGAGGACCTTGAAGTCCTTGCCGAGGTATTTCTCGATGGTTTTCGCCTTGGCCGGCGATTCTACGATGACCAGTTGCATGGAGGAAAAATCGGTCCCTTACGTGTACGTATGCGTATACGCGCGAAAATGGGGGGCGGGTTCGGAAGGCGTCAAGCGGGTTTCGAGCGGGGCAAGAGCGAACAGCAGCTAACGACCCGATTGCGGACAGCGCACAATGCGGTATTTTCCATGGGATGAAGGCATCTGAGAAAAAGCAGCGCCTTGCGAATGCGACGGCCACCTATTTGCGCCAGATCGGTAGAAAGGCTCAAAAAGGTGCCGAACCGAATGACCGGGCCTACGACCGAAAACTTGATGATAAGCTCAAGCGCATGCGACCGGAGGACGTCGATGCGCTGTTTCGCGGCGAAGACGACTAGGTCTGCCTTCCACCCCAACTGAAGCCGCTTTCACCGAGCAATCGCTGCGTCAGGACCGGACAGGAAGGTAACAATGCGGTTTGGGACTGATTTGCGAATATGAAAGAAGGAGCACAGACTTCCGCAGTGAAACAACAAGCCCTCGCCATGCGCATCGGTTGCCTTGGCATTCTCACCATGGTGATTGTCGCGGCAATGCTCGGTTGGTCTCCGATCTTGGATGCGATGTTCGGGCTTGCTTATTGCCTTGACGGTTATGGCCGATGCCCGTGGCAATAGTGTCCGCTTCCCACCCATCTGACGACGCTGTCACCGAGCTAGCGATGTGCCAGAAACAGACGGGTGGCTAGCGACCTTACCTCGAACTCAATCGTCGTTCTTTGTCGGGTCAGGTCCAAACATGGTCTCGTTGAACCACTCGCTCAGTCTGAGCCCGCCTTGCCAGACGAACCAAAAAACGATCCCACAGCCGAGCATTATCAGGCAGATTTTTACATCGTTCCAGTCGTAACCCCATCCAAACTCCAAGATTGAGTCAGCGACAGCAGCAATCGTGAAGAACCCAACGAATGCGAGCCAAATCGGTATGAAAATTCGACCATAGCCTCGGTTGAAGCGAGCCATTTTATGAGCGAACGAACCGAGCGACATAATCCAAGCCTAGTATCGCAAGTGGCAGCTTTCCACCCCATAGCTGACTTTAAGTCAAACTCACCCGCCCCGCGGCATGCCGCTCCAGTTTTCCGGCGATTTCCAGTTCCAACAGCGCCAGTTGCACTGCCGCCGCACTTTCGCCTGACTGGCGGATGAGTTCGTCGATGGCGACCGGCGCGGTTGTCAGCAGCGAGGCGATGTCTGCCGGCTGCGCTTCGGCCATTTCGCCCGGCTCGAAATCGAATTGCGACACCGGCTCGCGGAAGGTCGAGCGCGGGGTGCCGTCGAAGCCCGTGAGCAGTTCCACCACGTCCTCTGGCGACTGCACCAGCACCGCGCCTTCGCGGATGAGGTGATTGCAGCCGTGGCTGCGCGCTTCGAGTGGTGAGCCAGGGATCGCCATGACCTCGCGCCCGGCCTCGCCCGCCAGCCGCGCCGTGATCAGGCTTCCGGACTTGACCGCCGCCTCGACCACCAAGGTCCCGCTGGCGAGGCCTGCGATGATGCGGTTGCGGCTGGGGAAGTGGCTGCCGCGCGGCTCGGTGCCGGGGGGCTGTTCGGCGATCAGCAGGCCCTCGCTCGCGATCCGTTCCTGCAAGGCCTCGTGCTGCGGCGGATAGGCGATGTCGATACCGCTGGCGATCACGCCGATGGTGCGCGGGAAGGCCCCCTCGTGCGCTGCACCGTCGATGCCCCTCGCAAGGCCGGAAACGACAGTGAAGCCCGCCTCGGCAAGGCCCTTCCCGAATTCGCGGGCCAGCTTCACCGCAGCCGCGCTGGCATTGCGCGCACCGACCAGGGCAACGCAGGGTGCGGATGCCAGAGACAGGTCGCCGCGATAGGTCAGGATCGGCGGGGCACCGTCAACCTCGGCCAGCAGCGCGGGAAAATCGGGCTGGTCGTGGAAGAGGTACTTGGCCCCTGCCCGCCTGACGGCATCGACCTCGCGCTCGATCCGGTCTGCGGGCGCGGCGCGGTACTGTCGCCCCCCGCGCTTGCCGAGATCCGGCAGGGCATCGAGCGACGCGGCGGCCGTGCCGAAGCGCGCCAGCAACATGGCATAGCTGACCGGCCCGATATTGGGCGAACGCAGCAGCCGGATGCGCGCGAAAGCCTCTTCCTGCGTGAGCGATGCCGCTGGCGGCCGGGCGAGTTCGTTCACCCCTTGGAGCCGACCTTGGGCTCTGTACCTGCGACGAGGCGCCGGATGTTCTCGCGATGCAGCCAGATCACCAGCACGGCGATCACCGCCAGCACCTTGGCGAAGGTGGGCACGCCGAGCGCGTAGGCGGCGACGGCAGCGGCTACCACCGCGCTCATGCCGGCAAGCGAGCTGATGCGGGTGATCGCGAGCATGCCGATCCAGACCGCCGCGTAGGCCACCCCGATCGGCCAGGCGAGCGCGAAGCTGACCCCCGCATTGGTCGCCACGCCCTTGCCGCCTTTGAACCCCAGCCAGACTGGAAAGGCATGGCCGATGACGGCGAAGAGCGCAGTCCAGCCCATGTCCTGCCAAAACCACATTCCGGCCAGCCAGACCGGGACGAAACCCTTAGCGAGGTCGAGCAGCAACGTTGCCGCAGCCAGCCCCTTGCTGCCGGTGCGCAGGACATTCGTCGCGCCGATATTGCCGCTGCCGATGGTCCGGATATCGCCCTTGCCCGCCAACTTGGCCAGGATCAGGCCGAAGGGGATGGAACCAAAGCCGTAGCCCAACAGGGCGGCCCAGAGGACATTGATGGTGAGTTCGGTCGGCACTGCTTTTCCCCGCGACTGTCGGGACTTGGCTTGCAGCCTGCGCCCCTCTACCTCTACCGCCCTAATGTGAAACGCGCCCCTTCGACAAGCGCCGGGGCCAGGGGACTATCGATTTTGGACGCTTCTTCCCCGATCCTGCTGTTCGATTCCGGCGTGGGCGGGCTGACCGTCCTTGCCGAAATGCGCAAGCTCTTGCCCGGTGCGCCGGTGATCTACGCCGCCGACATGGCCGGCCTGCCCTATGGCGCGAAAAGCGAGGCGGAGGTCGCCGCGCGGGTCGCCGGGCTTCTCGGGCGTATGGCGGAACGCTACCAGCCGCGCCTCATCTGCATCGCCTGCAACACCGCCAGCACGATTGCGCTCGGCATGGTGCGCGAGGTGCTGGAAACGCCGATCGTCGGCACCGTGCCCGCGATCAAGCCCGCTGCAGCGGTCACCCGCACCGGCACGATCGGCCTGCTCGGCACACAAGCGACCGTGCGCCAGCGCTATGTCGACGATCTCGAGCGGGAGTTCGCCAGCGACAAGGTGCTGCTGCGCTACGGCGCCAACGACCTCGTGGCGCTGGGCGAGGCGAAGCTCCGCGGCGAGACGATCAGCGTGGACGACGTCGCGCGCGCCGCGTCCGGCCTCGTCCTCCAGCCGGGCGGCGAGAACATGGACACGGTGGTGCTCGCCTGCACCCATTTCCCGCTGCTGGAGCCGGAACTGCGCGAGGCATTCGGGAAGGACGTGACCTTCGTCCACGGCGCGGCGGGCATCGCGCGCCGGATCGCGCATCTCGTGGAGGGGCAGGATTTCAACCGCGCCGAGCCGGACCTTGCCGTGACCACCGGCGATCTGGCCGATTTCGAGCGCCTCGCCCCCACCTTCGCCCAACACGGTATCGAGCGCCTCGAACGCTTCTGATCCTTGCGAATCGTTCGCAAAGATCGCGGTGGCGAAAGCCGCCCCGTTCGCTTATGTGACGGCCCGTGTATGGCCGCCGTGGCGGCGCTGACGGGCCCCTTGCCGCGTGAATTACGACCAGATCTTCGACGAAGCGATCGACCGCCTTCATTCGGAAGGCCGCTACCGCGTGTTCATCGACATCCTGCGCAACAAGGGGGCCTTCCCCAACGCGCGTTGCTTCCACGGTCACAACGGTCCCAAGCCGATCACCGTGTGGTGTTCGAACGACTATCTCGCCATGGGCCAGCACCCCAAGGTGATCGAGGCGATGGAAGAGGCGCTGCACGACGTGGGCGCAGGTTCGGGCGGCACCCGCAACATCGGCGGCAACACGCACCTTCACATCCAGCTGGAGCGCGAACTGGCCGACCTGCACGGCAAGGACGGCGCCCTGCTCTTCACCAGCGGTTACGTCTCCAACGACGCGACTCTGTCGACGCTCGCCAAGCTACTGCCCGGCTGCGTGATCTTCTCGGACGAACTGAACCACGCCAGCATGATCGCCGGCATCCGCAATTCGGGCTGCGAGAAGCGCGTCTTTCGCCACAACGACCTCGCCCACCTCGAGGAACTGCTCGAGGCGGAACATCCCGACACGCCCAAGCTGATCGCTTTCGAAAGCGTCTATTCGATGGACGGCGACGTGGCCCCGATCCACGCGATCTGCGATCTCGCTGAAAAGTACAACGCGCTGACCTATATCGACGAAGTCCACGCGGTCGGCATGTACGGTGCACGCGGCGGCGGCATTACCGAACGTGACGAAGCGGCGCACCGCGTCGACATCATCGAAGGCACGCTGGGCAAGGCGTTCGGCGTGATGGGCGGCTATATCGCGGCCGATACGCGCGTGATCGACTGCATCCGTTCCTATGCGCCGGGCTTCATCTTCACGACCTCGCTGAGCCCCGTGCTGGTCGCAGGCGTGCTGGCCGCCGTCCGCCACCTCAAGGGATCGAGCGTCGAGCGCGACGCCCAGCAGGCTGCCGCAGCCTATCTGAAAGCGAAGATGCGCGAGGCCGGCCTGCCGGTCATGGACAGCGTCACCCACATCGTCCCGCTGATGGTGGGCGATCCGGTGCGCGCCAAGAAGATCAGCGACATCCTGCTCGCCGAATACGGCGTCTATGTGCAGCCGATCAACTTCCCCACCGTCCCGCGCGGTACGGAACGCCTGCGCTTCACGCCCGGCCCTGCCCATACCGAAGCCATGATGGACGAGCTGGTGGGCGCGCTGGTCGAAATCTGGGACCGCATGGAACTGGAACTGCGCAAGGCCGCGTGATCCGATGGCGAAAGCTGCCGATCCGGACTTTCGCCACCCCATACCTCCCGAAATCCAGGCCATGCTCGATGGCGATGCTACGCTTTCGGGCAAGTGGCAGGCCCTGACCTCGCTCGCGCGGAACGAGTGGGTCTGCTGGACCATCTCCGCCAAGCAGGAGGTCACAAGGCAAAAGCGCCGCGCGCGCCTTCGGGAGGAAGTGCTCGACGGCAAGAAGCGCCCCTGCTGCTGGCCGGGCTGCCCCCACCGCCGCGAATCCGCGCGCAAGTGGGTCGATGCATGACCGTGCCGTAGGGGATTTTGCCTCCCGCGAAGCTTGGGCTAGCACTCCTGACCGAGAGAGCAGGAGGAATCATGAGCGGCAATCCGGAACAGACTTTCGCAGAGGTGGTGCGCGGGCGGCGTTCGATCCGCGGATATCTCGACAAACCGGTCCCGCGTGCGCTGATCGAGGAAGTGCTCGAACTGGCGATGCGCTCCCCCTCCTCGATGAATACGCAGCCTTATCACTTCCACGTCATTACCGGCGAACCGCTCGACCGCATTCGCAAGGGTAATACCGAGAACATCCTTGCCGGCGTGCCCGACAGCCGCGAATTTCGCCGCGGTCATCCGTTCGAAGGCGTCCACCGCGAACGGCAGATCGGCTGCGCAATCCAGCTGTTCGAAGCGATGGGCATCGAGCGCGACGACAAGGAGAAGCGACAGGACTGGGTGCTGCGCGGATTTCGACAGTTCGATGCCCCCGTCTGCGTGATCGTGACCTATGACAAGGAGCTTTCGGACAGCGACGACACGGCTTTCGACTGCGGCGCTGTGACCACCGCGCTGGTCAATGCTGCATGGAGCCGTGGGCTCGGCTGCGTGATCAATTCGCAAGGGATCATGCAAAGCCCGGTAGTGCGCGAACACGCCAGCATTCCCGACGACCAGGTCATCATGAAGGCAGTCGCCATGGGCTGGCCCGATCCCGACTTCCCCGCGAACCCTGTAAAGATTACCCGCCGCGAGGTGAGCGAGGCGGCGCGCTTCGTGGGTTTCGAAGACTGATTCCTGCAGGCCCGCAGGCTGGTTTTAACTATTGATACGACCGCAGGCCCGCCGCTTTGCGGTCGGGCGCAAACGCCGTTCGCCCTGTCGGACTAACCTTGCCTCTTGGCGCGAAATTAAGTTCGTTCGCCCACCCAGACAGGACGCACTCGGTGTGCGTTCCTGCTTGATGGAGGGTTGCAAATGAAAAAACTGAATCTGGTCGCAATGCCGACCGCACTGGCCATGGCCATCGTCGCCCCTGCTTTCGCGCAGGACGCTGGCGGCACGGAAACCGAAACCGAAACGGCGGAACCCAATGGCGCCATCGTCACCCGCGAGGCACTGACCGAACAACGCGAAGTGCTGGACGAGGAAGGTAATCCCGTTCTCGACGAAAACGGGAACCCTACGTTCGAAACGGTCGAGATCGGCTTTACCCAGACCGTGGAAACGCCCTCGGGCAATATTCACACGATCACCAAAGCCGACGGCGAGCGTGCGGTCGTGACGCACGAAAAGCCCGAGCGGGTGGCCAAGGCCGATCGTCCGGAAAAGCCGGAACGCCCCGAAAAGCCCGAGAAGCCCGAAAAGCCGGAACGCCCCGAGCGACCCGGCCGCGGGGGCTGACAGCCCGATGAAGAGCCTGCTCCCGGTCGTTCAGGGGGCCGGGAGCGGGTTTCCATCCGCCTGAACAGAGACAACGACATGAAACGCATGATCGCGGGCCCGCTCGCGCTATCCGCACTCGCATTGCCCCAAGCAGTTGCCGCGCAGGACTATGTCCAAATCGCCGCCGGCGTGGATTATTCCTCCGGCGACTATGGCGAGGACGTCGACACCGACTTCCTGGCCATTCCGGTGACGGCAAAGGTCCAGTCGGGCGACTTCAACATTCGCGTGACTATCCCCTATCTCGACGTGACCGGCCCCGCCGACGTCATTCCCGGCGATGGCGGTGTGCGCGGCAACAACAATGCTGCCGAGATTTCTTCCCGCTCCGGCCTCGGCGACGTGATCGTGGCGGCGACCTATTCGCTCGGCGTGTCCGACAGCACCTTCTTCGACGTGACCGGCAAGGTAAAGCTGCCCACTGCGTCGACCGAAAAGGCGCTGGGAACGGGCACGACCGACATTACGCTGCAAGGAGAACTGCTACAGGTCTTCGGCAATGTCAGTGCAGCCGTGCGCGGCGGTCGCCGGTTCAACGGCAGCAGCGATGAATTCGCGTTGCAGGACGTCTGGCTGGCAGGAGCAGGCGCCTACGCCGTGCTCGGCGATACGACGCTGGGGCTCGATTACGACTGGCGCGACGGCTCCCTGCCCACAGCCCCCAACCGGAGCGAGGTTACCGGTTCGCTGACCCAGAAGCTGAGCGATGCGCTGCGCCTTCAGGGCTATGCCTATACCGGCCTTGCCGATGGCAGCCCGGACATCGGCGGCGGTGCGCAAATCCTCTACCGTTTCGGCCAGTAAGGCAGCGCAGAAACAGAAAGGGCCGCGCGACTATCCGGTCGCGCGGCCCTTTCAATTTGCTATCGCTTGGTGTCAGCGCAGGCTGACGACATTGTCCGCTGCCGGACGGGCGCGGCTGCCGTCGTACAGGCTCGCCATGGGCTCGTCCGTCACGATGATACGCTCGGCCGCGCCGAAGCCGTTGAAGTCGGTCTTCATCGCGGCGCCATAGGCACCCAGCATCCCGATTTCGATATAATCGCCGGCCTGGATGTCTTCCGGCAGGGAAAACGGACCGGGCATGAAATCGGCATCGTCGCAGGTCGGGCCGTAGAAGGCGAAATCGGTCGCCGGCTTGATCAGGTCTTCTTCCAGCGCACGGACGGGGAATTTCCAGTCGACATGGGCCGCATCGAACAGGGCGCCATAGGCACCGTCGTTGATGTAGAGTTCCTCGCCGCGGCGCTTTTCGACCTTCACTACCAGGCTGCTGTATTCGGCGCACAGCGCGCGGCCGGGCTCGCACCACAGTTCGGCGTTGTAAGCGATCGGCAGCGCGTAGAAGTGCTGGTGGATGATGGTGAAGTAGTCTTCGAGCGGCGGAGGCTCCATGCCCGGATAGACGCTCGGGAAACCGCCGCCGACATCGACCATGTCGATAACGACCGAAGCTTCGGCAATGGCCGCACGCGTGCGGTCCAACGCCTGGACATAGGCGAACGGGCTCATCGCCTGGCTACCCACGTGGAAGCATACGCCCAGCCAGTCGGCATACTGGCGGGTTTCCTGCAGGAGCGCAGGCGCTTCGGTGAGGTCGCAGCCGAACTTGGAAGCAAGGCTGAGGGCGGCGTGTTCGGACGAGACGCGCAGGCGCACGCACAGCCGCAGGTCGGCTGCCGGTTCGCCGTCTTCGCCGCGGGTCGCATCGACGATCTTCTCCAGTTCCTCGACCGAATCGAGGCTGAAGGTCTTCACGCCGTGCTGGAAATAGGCTTCGCGGATCGCGCCGGGCGACTTGACCGGGTGCATGAAGCACAGCGTCGCATCGGGCAGCGCCTGCCGCACCATGCGCACTTCGGCGATGGACGCGACGTCGTAATGCGTGATGCCGTTGTCCCACAGGATCTGCACGAGATCGGGCGAGGGATTCGCCTTGACCGCATAGAGCGACTTGCCCGGGAACTTCTCGACGAAGAAGCGGGCAGCACGCGCTGCGGCGTGCGGGCGATTGAGAATGACCGGCTCGTCCGGGCGGAGCGCGCGAACTACGGACCAGGCGTCAGGGAAATGCTGCAACTCAAGGGACCCCCTAAACAGTCCTTGCGGACCATGAAACGACAAGCTGCCTTGCGGTTAGGAAGTCCCCTTGGGGCAGCGGGAGCGGCGCATATATCTCGTGCATCATGAATCGCAAGTGAAATGTTGCCCCGCAATTGCAACCTTTCCCGGGGTGTCTCGGGCCTGTGCTGCGGTGGGTCGAGCCCGGCTAGAAGCCGATCTTGGGCACCTGGTCGACCGTACCCTTCTCGCTGTCGTCCAGCCGGTGGAAATCGGCCGGCTGGAAGCCCAGCATTCCGGCGAACAGCACGGCCGGGAAAGTCTCGCGGCCCGTGTTGTAGCGCGAAACCGCGGCATTGAGTGCCCGGCGGGCAGCCGCCAGCTTGTCTTCGACATGCGCCAGTTCGCGCTGCAGTTCCTGGAAATTGGCCGAAGCCTTGAGGTCGGGATAGGCTTCGCCCAGCGCCAGAAGCCGATCGAGGGCCACCCGCAGCCCCTGTTCGTCGCCCGAGGAAATCGGACCGTTTGCGGCCTGGTTGCGCGCGGAAATCACGGCGTCGAGCGTTTCCTTCTCGTGTCCGGCATAGCCTTTCACGGTTTCGACGAGATTCGGGATGAGATCGTGACGCTGCCGCAGCTGCGCGTCGATATCGGCCACGCCTTGGTTGACCGTCTGCCGCAAGCCGACCAGCCGGTTGTAGATGCCTACCAGCATGATGGCGACAAGCACGATGACGCCGATCAGCACCATTGCGAAAACGCTCATATCTTAACCCCTTATTCCAAGCCGGGCGCTATGATAGGGCGCAAGGGTTAAGGGGGAAAGTACGGGTGATCGAATATCCCGATGCGGATCGGCTGATGGCAGGCGAACTGGGCGAATGGCTGGACGGCCAGCGCACCACACGCCGTCTCGCGATCGAGAAATCGAATAACCGCATCTTCAATATCGCCATCGTCCTCTTGCCCCTGCTCGGCGCGCTCTGGGTGTTCGGCTTCTCGCCTTTCGACATTCCCATATTCGTCTGGGTGGTTGCGGGTGGCCTCGCCTGGGCGTGGACCCAGAAACCCAAGTTCGATGCGAAGAAGCAGGTCAAATCGGGCATCAACGAAGCCATCGCGAAGTCGCTGGGGCTGGAATACTGCCACGATTGCAAAGGCAGCGAGGCATTCGAGCAGACGCGCGCATTCCGCCTTCTGCCGTCGCACGACCGTTCGAGCTTCGAGGACATGTGGTCGGGCCATGCAGGCCCCCACCCCTTCCTGCTGCACGAGGCGCATCTCGAGGAGCGGCGCGGCTCGGGCAAGAACCAGCGCTGGGTCACGGTCTTTCGCGGCGCGATCCTGTCGATCGGTTTCGAAGAACGGTTCCACGGCACCACCCTGCTCGCCCCCGACGGGCAGTTCAGCAAGTTCTTCGGCGGGGCAAAGGACACGATCGAGGTCGAGGGGACCATCCTCGACCGCGCGCAGATGGTGAGCCCCGAATTCGAGGACCGCTACGATGTCTATTCCACCGACCAGACCGAAGCGCGGTGGATGATGCATCCCGAATATATCGAGCGCCTGCTGGCGATGGAGAGCGCATTCGGCGGCAGGGACAGCTCGGTCCTGTTCACCGGCGGTACGATGGTCATGGCAATCAACGGGGGCGACATGTTCGAAAGCGGGTCCCTCGACCATCACGAGGATGCCCATCTCGTGCGCGAGACGATCCGCCAGTTCGCCCAGCTCGCCGACGCGGCACTAGCCCTCAATCGGATACGCTCGGACCAGGTGCGGTCCCCCGCCACGCGCCTCTAGGGAAGCTCGACCGTGTCCTTCACGGTGCCGTAGACGAAGCTGGTATTGATGGTCGCGATGCCCGGCGTGGTGTGAAGCGTTTCGCGCATGAAGGTCTCGTAATCGTCGAGGCCGGCGACCACGATCTGCAACAGGTAATCCGAGCTTCCGGTCAGCAGGTGGCAGGACAGTATCTGCGGCGTTTCGCGCACTCGCTGCTCGAAAGTATCGACCACCTCGCGGTCATGGCGCGCCAGCGTTACCTGCACGAAAGCGGTCACCGGATAGCCTGCCGCCTCCCGGTCGACGAGTGCGACATAGCGTTCGATGACTCCCGCCTTCTCCAGGTTCCTGACGCGTCGCAGGCAGGGCGAAGGCGACAGGTTCACGCGGTCCGCCAGTTCCGCATTGGTGAGGCGCCCGTCGCGCTGCAGCTCTCTCAGGATCTGGCGATCTTTCCCGTCCAAACCGACCTCCCGTTAGCATAATATGCCAATCTAGAGCCGATTAGTGGCACACTTTGCAGGGAAATGCCACGGCTGCTTCGGTATATTCGCCTCAAACGCATGCAAAGAGGCATATCATGAGTCGCACCAAGCTTTCCGGTTTCGCAAGCCGCGCCATCCATCACGGTTACGATCCGGCAGAAAACCAGGGCGCTCTCACGCCGCCCATGCACCTTGCGTCGACTTTTGCCTTCGAAAGCGCCGAACACGGCGGCGCCATCTTTGCCGGCGAACAGCCCGGCTATTTCTATTCGCGGATCTCGAATCCTACTGTCGACCTGCTGGAGCAGCGCCTTGCCGTGCTCGAAGGTGCGGAGGCGGGTGTTGCCGCCGCCAGCGGCATGGGCGCGATCACGGCGGTCATGTGGAGCATCCTGGAAGCCGGCGACGAAATCGTCACCGACGAGACGCTTTACGGCTGCACCTTCGCTTTCTTCCGGCACGGGCTGGCAAAGTTTGGCGTCAAGGTCACCCATGTCGACCTGACCGATCCCGCAGCGCTGGAAGCGGCCATGAACGATCGCGTCAAAGTGGTCTATTTCGAAACCCCGGCGAACCCGAACATGCGGCTCGTCGACATCGCCGCGATCAGCGCGGTTGCGAAGCGCCACGGTGCGCAGGTCGTAGTCGACAACACTTATGCGACGCCTGCCCTCACGCGCCCGATCGAGCTTGGCGCCGACATCGTCGTTCATTCCGCGACGAAATACCTCGGTGGTCATGGCGACCTTGTCGGAGGGCTTGTCGCGGGCAGTGCCGAGATGATGCAGAAGGTCCGCCTCGAAGGCCTGAAGGACATGACGGGCGCCGTCATGAGCCCCTTCACCGCCACGCTGATCATGCGCGGCCTCAAGACGCTTGCCCTGCGCATGGAACGACACAGCCGCACCGCGCTGGAAGTCGCGCAATGGCTCGAAGCGCAGCCGCAGGTCGCAGCGGTCCACTATCCGGGGCTGCAAAGCTTCGACCAGCACGAACTGGCGACGCGGCAGATGGCGCTTCCGGGCGGGATGATCGCCTTCGACCTTGTCGGCGGATACGACCAGGGGATCCGCTTCATGAACCGGCTTGAGATGATCATCCGCGCCGTTTCACTGGGCGATGCCGAAACGCTGATCCAGCACCCGGCCAGCATGACCCATTCCACCTACACGCCCGAAGAGCGCGCGGCCCACGGCATCGGCGAAGGCCTGCTGCGCCTGTCCATCGGGCTGGAAGAAGCAGGCGACATCTTTGCCGACCTCGAGCAGGCACTGGCTGCATCGGAACTCTCCATCGCCGCGTAAACCAATAGGGGCGCCCTACCCTTTCGGGAGGACGCCCCTACCGCTGCGACACCTGTTGAGGGGTCGGGGAGAGGGTTCAGGCAGTCGCAGTGCGGGGGCCGTGCCCGCGCAACTCGGGCCAGATGTTCGTGTACTGGCTGAGGTCGATCCACGGCTTGCGGTCGTGGAAATTCATGTTGAGCGACTGGAGGATCAGTCGCGCCCGCTTGGCGCGCGCCTTGGGCGAGCGGAACGGGTTCGCCCGGTCCGGACGCGCGGCAATCATGCGCTTCAGCAGGCTGTCACGCTCGGCGAAGGTGGTCGGCGCTTCGCGGGGAAGTTCGACGGCAGCACCATTGCTGGGAGAAGCGGCGCGAGCCGGAACGACGGGCGCAATCGAGGTCGCCGGATGAGCCGCGTCGTCCGTCGTGACGACCGGATCGCGATCGAGGACCGGCGGCGTGGCTATATGAGCACTTGCGACATGCGGGCGTTCGATGGTCGGCACCGTTTGCTTGCGGCGGCGCCGCATCAGGTAGAATGCCGCGAGGCCGACACCGCCAACTCCAAGAAGAGCGAGCAGCAGGGCAGCGCTTGACGCATCTTCGACCGGCGCGGGAACGGGCTCTAGCGCAGCGCGGTTTGCAGCGATCGTCTCTGCCGAAGCCGCAGGCAACGGAGCAATTTCTGCGCTTGGTGCACCCTCGGAAGCGGGTTCGACCGGCGTCGCTGCTGCTGCGTCGACGACCGGACGCGAGACTTCGCGTGCCGGAGCGGCACGGCTGGCCGCAACCGGTGCGGGTGCTGCTTCACGAGTCGCGCTGTCGGCCGGAGCTGCGTCTGTCGCGGGCAGGGTCGTGACCGGCTCGGGGTCCGGCAGGACGATGACCGGCGCGGGAGTAGCGGTGGCTGCAGGTACGCTCGTGGTGGTGGTCGGAGCAGTGTCCGGCAGCACGATAACGGGCTGCTCCTGCGCCGATGCGGGGAACAGGGGGAGCGCGACCACCGCTGCAATCGCGAGGGGGGCGCTGGTGAGCATATGGCGGGTCTTGGTCATGGTCCTAGAAACGACCACGATTCCGGCCCAGTTCCTGTAATCTGCCGTTCAGACAAGGATAAGCGACTGAAAACAAACAGGCGATGTTCGCCAATTCCCGATGGCACGCGAACGGCTTGCGACGAACCGATCGGGCTTCGGCACATTACTGCGCGCTTCTGTTTACTTTTCGTTCCGGTCTTTGCATGGTCGAACCCGTGAGCCAGCCGCTGCCCCTCCCTGCCCTTCACGCCAGCCATGCCGGGACCTGGCTGCGCGATGCGAACGGATCGACGCGCGGCTGTTCAAAGGGAGAGGCGGTCATGGCGGCTGCCGACACGCCGCTCCTCATGATGAACGCGCCGCTCGTGGCGAGCAGGCTGGGCTATCCCGACCTGTCCGGGCTCGACCTGCTGGAGCTGTTCGCTTTCGTCCATCCGGCCCGTTTTTGCGTCCCGACGCCGAAGGGTCTGGCCCATGCCCTCAAGCTGGACGAACCTGCGGACGACGCGGATGTGCCGCTGCTCCTGCAGAAAGCGGCAGGCGCGCTGGTTGCGACATGCGAAAGCGAGAACTGGCCGGAACGCGAGGGCGCGTGGTCGACGCTGCAATCGCTGACGCGCCTGCGCTGGCCATGGGCGAACGTGCTCGCACCCCATGTGCGCAAGCCCGAAAAGGCCGAGAAATGGCTCTTCACCAAGCTTCCCGAATGGGAAGAGGCGGCAGAGCGTCCCCAACCCGCACAGGTCCTGATCGACGAGCCGGAGATCGAGGCGCAGCTCGAACGGCTGACCGGCGAAGGAGCAGAGCGGCGCGACGGGCAAAGGCTTTTCTCGCGCGGGGCAGGTCATGTCTTCTCGCCGCGCGACCGGCAAAAGCGGCCCCATGTTCTCCTCGCCCAGGCGGGGACCGGCATCGGCAAGACACTGGGTTACCTTGCCCCCGCCTCGCTCTGGGCTGAAAAATCGGGCGGAACGGTCTGGGTCAGCACCTATACCAAGAACCTCCAGCGCCAGCTGCGCCGAGAAAGCACGCGGGCCTGGCCGGCGACCCGGCCCGACGGCTCGCCCCCCGTGGTCGTGCGCAAGGGGCGCGAAAACTATCTCTGCCTGCTGAACCTCGAAGATGCGCTGCAGGGCGGGTTCTCGGGCCGGCCCGCAGTGCTCGCACAGCTGGTCGCGCGCTGGGCCGCCTACACGCAGGACGGCGACATGATCGGCGGCGACCTGCCCGGCTGGCTGGGAACGTTGTTCCGCAAGCGCGGCATCGCGGCCCTGACCGACCAGCGGGGCGAATGCGTCTATGCGGGCTGCCCGCATTACCGCAAATGCTTCATCGAACGCAGCGCGCGGAACGCGGCGCAGGCCGATCTCGTCATCGCCAACCACGCGCTGGTGATGGTCAATGCTGCCCGCGGGCGCGATCCGAATGCGCGGCCCACGCGCATCGTGTTCGACGAGGGCCATCACGTGTTCGACGCGGCCGACAGCACCTTCTCGGCCGCGCTGACCGGGCAGGAAGCGATCGAGCTGCGGCGCTGGATCATCGGGCCGGAAAAGAACAGCCGCGGACGGCGCCGCGGCCTTGCCGCACGCCTCGCCGATGTCGCCAGCTATGACGATGCGGGCGGCGAAGCAGTGGAGGCAGCGGTGGAAGCGGCACAGGCACTGCCTTCCGACGGTTGGCTCGGGCGGCTTGTAGAAGGCACGCCTTTCGGCCCGCTCGAGGCGCTGCTCGCGCAGGTTCGCGCCGTCACATATGCGCGCGATGAAAGCGGGCAGGAGGCAGGATACGGGATCGAGACCGAGACCTCGCAATTGCCCGGCGAACTGGTCGAGGCCGCAGGTACAGCGGCGCAGGCGCTTGCCGCGATCCGCTCGCCCCTGCTGAAGCTTGCTGGCCGCCTCGAAGCGGTGCTGGAAGAGGCGCCCGACTGGCTCGACGGACAAGGCCGCGCACGGATCGAAGGCGCGCGCCACTCGCTCGCCTGGAGGGTGGACCTCATCGCGGCATGGGAAGCCCTGCTGTCTCGCCTTGGCGGGCCCTCTGACCCGGAGTTCGTCGACTGGCTGGCGGTGGACCGGAACGACGCGCGCGAATTCGATGTCGGTATCTATCGTCACTGGCTCGACCCCATGAAACCTTTCGCCAAGGTCGTGCTGGAGCCCACACATGGCGTCATGCTGACCAGCGCCACGCTGACCGATCGCGACGAGAGCGGGCCCGACTGGCCCCACGCCATCGCCAAGAGCGGTACGCCGCACCTCGAACTGGTGCCCAAGACCCAGCAGGCGGACAGCCCGTTCGACTATGCCGGGCGCGCCGAGGTCCTGATCGTGACCGACATCCGCAAGGGCGACATCCCCGCGCTGGCCGGCGCCTATGCACGACTGATCGAGGCAAGTGATGGCGGCGTGCTTGGCCTCTTCACCGCCATCAGGCGGATGCGGGCCGTCTATGGCCGGATTGCGGACCGGCTCGCCCGGGCGGGCCTGCCGCTTTACGCCCAACACGTCGACCCGATCGATACCGGCACGCTGACCGATATTTTTCGCGATGACCCCCGCGCCAGCCTGCTGGGTACCGATGCCTTGCGCGACGGGGTGGACGTGCCCGGCCGTTCGCTGCGCTGCGTGGTCATGGAAAGCGTGCCGTGGCCGCGCCCGACCATCCTCCACCGAGCACGCCGTGCGGCAGCGGCAGAGGAAGAGGGCGGCGCCCAGCGCTACGATGATCGCATCATTCGCGCGCGCCTTGCGCAGGCCTTCGGAAGGCTCATCCGCAGCCGCGAGGATTCGGGCCATTTCGTCGTGCTCTCGCCGGCGTTTCCCAGCCGCTTGCTGTCGGCCTTTCCCGAAGGCACGCCTGTTTTGCGCGTCACGCTCGACGAGGCTTTACAGCGCGTCGCTAAGGGTGTTGGAACGAAGGCATTCGAAGCTGCGGAGAGCGAATCCTCGTGAAGATCCTGGGCCTATTGCGCCATGCCAAGTCCGATTGGGGGCAGAGCGACAAGCGCGATTTCGACCGGGGCCTGAATGCGCGCGGCCGCAAGGGAGCGCGCCTGATCGGCGAACATATCCGCGATCACGGAGTCAAGTGGGACCGGCTCGTGGCAAGCCCGGCAGAGCGCGTGAAACTCACGCTTGGCGAAGCGGCCGTTGGGCCCGAACCCGAATGGGACCGCCGCCTCTACCTCGCCTCTACCGAGACGATCTGCGACGTGATCGGTGAAACCGACGACAGCGTCGATGCCCTGCTCTTGGCAGGCCACAATCCCGGTTTCGGCGACATGGTCTTCGAACTGGTTTCACCCAGGAACGAGAACGACCTGTTCGACGAAGCGAAGGTGAAATTCCCGACTGCAGCCTTCGCGGTCTTCGAGCTCGATATCGACAGCTGGGCCGACCTGAAGGAAGGCTGCGGCAGGCTGGTCCATTTCGCCCGCCCGCGCGATCTCGATGCGGAGCTGGGGCCCGAATACTAGTCCGTTTCGTTGGCCTCTCCCGCAGGAGGCAAATCGTCGACCATGACGAATTCCACCGGGAGAACCACGGCCACTTCATGCGCCTGTCCTCCGGCGTCCAAATTGACGGGCGCAGGCGGCGATTGCGCTATGGCCCGGCAAACCAGGGCGTCGAGCTCGGCCGCTCCGCTCGACCGGTGCACAGCGCAGTCGCGCACCGTTCCGTCCACGCCGATCCTGAACATCGCCTCCACCCGGCCTTCGAAGCCAAGGCGCACGACTTCAAGCTGGTAGATCTGCTGCGCCCGGCTCGCGACCCGCAGGCTCCACCTGCGAGCGGCATCCCGCCAAACTGCATCTGCTGACTTCAGCGTGGAATTCTCGGCCTGCTGCTGCGCCTGCACTGGCGTAACGGGCGCAACCACCAGCGCGCCCCCGACTATCAGACTGGAAAAGGACCGCGCTTTCACGGAGCGCAGAATAGTCCTTTATCTCTCCCGTGGATACAGAAACTAGCGCAGCACGCGCGGCCCGCTGCCGCTCTCGCCCCACCGGTCGTCCGCATTGTAGAGCGCGCATTTCTTCAGGCTGAGACAGCCGCAGCCGATACAGCCGTCGAGGTCTTCTCGAACCTTTTCGAGCGCGGCGATTTGCGCGTCGATGCGTGCGCGCACGGTGCGGCTGATTGTCTTCCAGTCCGCCGCATTCGGCGTCCGCCCCTGCGGTAGCGAGGCCATCGCCTCTTCGATCTCCGCTAGCGTCAGCCCCAGCCTTTGCGCGATCAGGATGAAGCTGAGCCGTCTGATGTCCCCGCGCAGGAAGCGCCGCTGGTTGCCGGAGGATCGCAGCGCCGCGACCAGCCCCTTTTCTTCGTAGAAGCGGATGGCCGATACCGACAGGCCGGTGCGCCGCGCCAGTTCGCCAATGGTGAGCAGGTCGTTCGCTTTCATCGATTACCGTCATAGCAAATTCAAACCTTGACCTCAACTTAGCTTGAGGTTGCATATGTCCCTGCATCGCACGTTGCGGGCCGGCTTTCCGGTCCGTGCAGACAAGGAGAATCGCGATGCCCAAGGGCCGTATCGAACACGCCAATATTTCCGTCACCGATCCCGACCGTAGCGCCACCCTGCTGGCAGAACTGCTCGGCTGGCACGAACGCTGGAGCGGACCGTCGATGAACGATGGCCGGACGATCCATATCGGCGGCGAGGACAATTACGTCTCGCTCTACACCAATCCCGGCGTCGCCGGCGACTACCGCAAGGGCCAGCCGCTCAACCACATCGCCTTCATGGTCGACGACCTCGACGCGGCAGAAGAGGTAGTGGTGCGCCACGGGCTCGAACCCTTCAGCCACAGCAAATACGAACCCGGCCCGCGCTGCTTCTACTTTTTCGACTGGGACGGGATCGAGTTCGAGGTGGTGAGCTATGAATGAGATTATGCCGCGCAGTCCGTTGTTCGAACTGGCCCGCCACCGCCCCCTGAAGGCCTCTCGCACGAAGCTGCAAACACGCCCCTTCCCCCCATGGCCGCATCCTGTATGACTTGCCGGCCGCGGCGCGTGGTGCCGCCTTCAGGGGAATGAGAGAATGAAGCCCGTCCTTCGCTGCGCCGCCGCTGCCATCGCACTTTGCGCCGCACCCGCTGCCGCCGAAACCGTGGTGGTCACTGCCGACCGCATGCTCGATGTCGAAACGGGCCGCTTCGTCGAAAATCCGGTAGTGACGGTGGTGGACGGCAAGGTGGCCAGCGTCGGGTCCGGCAGCGCGATACCGGCGAATGCGAAGCGGATCGACCTTGCCGGGCACACGCTCCTTCCCGGACTCATCGACATGCACGTCCATCTCGACGGGCGGCCCGAATACGGGGGCTATTCCGGCCTCCAGTTCACCGACCGTTTCTGGACCGCCATCGGCGTCGCCAATGCGCGCACCATGCTCAAGGTCGGCTTCACCACCGTGCGCAACGTGGGCGACAGCGATTACAACGTCGCCGGGATCGACCAGGCGATCGAGGAAGGCTGGATTCCGGGTCCGCGCATCGTGAATGCCAACCACGCGCTGGGCGCGACCGGCGGCCACTGCGACGAGACGTTCCTTCCCCCCAGTTTCGATGCGAAGAGCCCGGCTGTGGGCGACAGCCCCGACGAGCTGCGCAAGCGCGTGCGCGAACAGCGCAAATACGGGGCGGAAGTGATCAAGGCCTGCGCCACCGGCGGCGTCTTCAGTCGCAACACCGCTCCGGGCATCCAGCAGCTGACGCTCGAGGAGCTGAAAGCCATTGCCGACGAAGCGCATTTCTGGGGCCTCAAGACAGCCGCCCATGCGCATGGCGCGGATGGCATCAAGGCCGCGATCCGTGCAGGCTTCGACACCATCGAACACGCCAGTTACGCCGATGACGAGGCGATCAAGCTTGCCAAGGAACACGGCACCTTCTTCTCGATGGATATCTACAACACCGAATACACGCTGAGCCAAGGCGCGGCGAACGGCGTGCTGGAAGAAAACATCGCCAAGGAACGTGCCCTCAGCCAGGCGCAGCGCGACAATTTCCGCAAAGCCCACCAGGCAGGCGTGAAAATGGTTTTCGCCAGCGATGCAGCGGTCATGCCGCATGAACTCGTGGGCGGTCAGTTCCGCGTCATGGTCGAATACGGCATGACCCCGATCGAGGCGATCCGCGCAGCCACGGTCAATGCCGCCGACGCGCTGGGCCAGAAGGGCCAGGTCGGCGTGATCAAGCCCGGAGCATGGGGCGACATGATTGCAGTGAGCGGTGATCCGCTGGCGGACGTCGGCGAGCTGGCCGACGTGGATGCCGTGATCAAGGGTGGTGTGCTGGTCGAGTAGCCGGCGCGGCGTGGTAGCCCGCCAGCGCGCCCAGCGGCACATCCTCGAACCGGACGAGCCAGCGCTTGGCCATTTTCGCCAGCGGCATGGGGTTGAGGTAGTGGCGCTTGCAGCGCCCGTCGCGCTCGCTCGCCACCAGTTCCGCGCTCTCCAGCACAGCAAGGTGCTTGGCAACCGCCTGCCGGGTGATCGGCAGTTCCTCGCTCAGTTCCGAAAGGGTCAATCCGCCCTCTTCGCTCAACCTGTCTAGCAGGAGGCGGCGGGTGGGATCGGACAGGGCGACGAAGGTATCCGTCATGGGGGGAAGGCTAACGGGCGCCCGGCGAGTCGCTCAAGATTGCGAGCCGCCGCGCGTCCCGTTTGTCCCCAGCTTGCTGCGGATCAGAACGCCTGTGCGCCGCCGAAAACGCCGATGATCAGCGGATCGCGGGTTGAGCGCGGATCGCGGCGGATGGCCGCTTCCTCGTTGCCGATCTCGTTCCAGATCGTATCGTCGATCGTATCGGCCACGCGAGTGGCGACCTGAGACACGTTTACGCCGGTCAGGGCGGCCAGCGCCTGGCCTACCAGCGGATCCTGAGCGACGCGCATCGCCGTGCCCAGTTCCGGCACCATCGCATCGATCAGGCGCGTGCCGAGTTCGCCGCGCAGGAAGCCAGTGGCAGCGGTCGGTCCGCCGTTCACGAGGGCCACGGCGTTCTGGATGCCGATCACGCGCACCGCATCGGTGACGATGGGTGCGGCACGCTCCGCGCCTTCGTAGGCGATATCGCCGAAAGCATCGTACAGCCGGTCCTTGAACAGCGACGAGGTCAGGATCGTGCCGAGCACCCCGCCCCTTGCGCCCAGCAGGTTCTCCAGCCCGACCTGCGCGACCTGCTGGTCCCAGAAGCCGCCCTCGTCGAGCATCCGCGCAAAGGCGCGCTCGCTCGACAGGTAAAGCAGGCGCTGGACGGCATCGACCAGGCTGAAACCGCCCAGCGTCGAACAGGCCGGCAGCGCCAGCGCAGCGCCGCCGAGCGTGAGTCCGCCAAGGAACTTGCGGCGGTGGGTGGTAGTGGCGAGAATATCGTTCATTAAATCTGCTCCTCGAAGGTCCCACCCTTGTCGCGCGGTATCTAGCCCGCCCATATGAACTCTCCGATGAACCGCGTGCGCTGCCTCGTCCTCAATGCTGCTCTCGGCCCGCTCGACTACAAGGTGCCGGACGGCATGGAGGTCGGACCGGGCCACGTGGTCGAATGCCCGCTCGGCCCGCGCACGATCATCGGGATCGTCTGGGAGGCTGAACGGCTTCCCGGAACCGAGGTTCCTGCAGAGAAGCTGCGCCCGATCAGGGGTATCCTTCCCGTCCCTCCTCTTTCCGCCCCGCTGCGGCGGCTGATCGAATGGACGGCGGACTACTACGTTGCCTCGCTTGCAGGTGTGGCGCGGATGGCGCTGTCGTCGGGCGGCGCGCTCAAAGGGCCTGCGACGATTACCGAGTACCGGCTGACCGGCGGCATGCCGGAACGCCTCACCCCCCAGCGGCTTGCCGCCATGGAGGCGCTGGAGGGCGAGCAGGCGACCATCCGCGAGCTGGCGGGCATTGCCGGTGTATCCGAGGGCGTACTTCGCGGCCTCGTCAACCAGGGCGTGCTCGAACCGGTCGAGGTCGACTGCGACCGGCCCTATGACGAGGCGCGGCCCGATTTCACGCAGGTCGAGCTCTCGCCCGAGCAATCGGAAGCTGCCGGCACGCTGTCGACGGCGGTCAGGGACGCGAAGTTCGCGCCCTTCCTGCTCGACGGGGTAACCGGTTCGGGCAAGACCGAGACCTATTTCGAGCCTGTAGCGGAGGCTTTGCGGATGGGCCGCCAGGTGCTCGTCCTCCTCCCCGAAATCGCGCTGACCGAGAATTTCCTTCACCGTTTCGAAGAGCGCTTCGGTGTCGCGCCGGTGCTGTGGCACTCCTCGCTCAAGTCGACCGAGCGGCGGCGTGCCTGGCGCAATGTCGCCAGCGGCGAAGCGCAGGTGGTGGTGGGCGCCCGCTCCGCCCTGTTCCTGCCGTTCCGCAAGCTCGGCTTCATCGTCGTGGACGAAGCCCACGAGACCAGCTTCAAGCAGGAAGACGGCGTGCGCTACAACGCCCGCGACGTTGCCGTAATGCGCGCGCATTTCGAAGGCATCCCGGTGGTGCTCGCCAGCGCGACGCCGGCCCTCGAAAGCCTGCAGATGGCCGAAAGCGGCGTTTACGCGAAGCTCGACCTGCCCAGCCGTTTCGGCGGGGCGGAGCTGCCTTCCATCGACCTCGTCGACCTGACGCAAGAGAAACCTCCACACGGCATGTGGCTGGCCCAGCGGCTGGTCGACGGCATCGCGGAACGCCTCGAACGAGGCGAACAATCGCTCCTGTTCCTCAATCGCCGCGGCTATGCCCCGCTGACGCTCTGCCGGAACTGCGGTTTCCGCTTCCAGTGCCCCAATTGCAGCGCATGGCTGGTCGAACACCGTTTCACCCGCCGCCTCGCCTGCCACCACTGCGGCCACGAGACCCCCAGCCCCGATCGCTGCCCCGAATGCGGCGAGCCGGATTGCCTCGTCGCCTGTGGACCCGGGGTTGAACGAATTGCGGACGAGATTGCGGAGCGTTTGCCCGGCGCACGGGTGTTCGTGGCGACTTCGGACACGCTCAATTCGCCCGGTCGCGCCGCCGAATTCATCGCGCAGGTCGAAGGCGGTGCCATCGACGTTATCGTCGGCACACAGCTCGTGACCAAGGGCTTCCACTTTCCCGAACTGACGCTGGTCGGTGTTGTCGACGCCGACCTCGGCCTCGAGGGCGGCGACCTGAGGGCGGGCGAACGTACCTACCAGCAGGTTGCACAGGTCGCAGGCCGTGCTGGGCGCGGTGAAAAACCGGGCGAAGTGCTGATCCAGACGCGCCATCCCGAAGCCAGCGTGATAGCCGCTCTGGCAGCGGGCGACCGCGATGCCTTCTATTCGGTCGAGACCGAGATGCGCCGCGAAGCCGGTGCTCCTCCCTTCGGTCGCTGGGCATCGATCATCATCTCCTCGGAAGACGAGGCGGAAGCCCGCGAGGCCGCGCGCAGGATCGGCGATACCCGCCCGCAGGTGGACGATCTCATGATCCTCGGCCCCGCCCCTGCCCCAATGGCCCTGCTGCGTGGTCGCTTCCGGTATCGACTGCTGATGAATGCGCGCCGCTCGGTCCAATTACAGGACGTCATCAGGCGCTGGCTGGGCAGCCTTGACCACCCGCCGGGCGTGCGCGTGGGTGTGGATATCGACCCCTATTCCTTCGTTTGATTTGGCCCGTTCTCTGGATTAGCATCGACCTCAGGGATTCGCGGGGACTGCATGGCCAGCGCATTGGCCGACCCGCATAAAGTTGGGGTCTGCACATGCGTCTTTTCGCCAAAATTCTTGCTGCATTCGCAGCTCTCGTTGCCATGCCGGCCCATGCCGCCGACTGGTTCCTTGCCGAAACCGATCACTTCAAGATCTATTCGCGCGATTCCAAGTCGAGCACGGAAGAATTCGCCCAGGACTTGGAACGCCTGGACGAGGTCCTGCGCATCATCAGCGGCGTCGGACCTGACGACGGCAGCCTGCCGCCCTCTTCCAAGGTCATAGTCTTCCGCTTCGGCGAGACGCGCGACATGGCTGTCCTGGCAGGCCAGCCGGGCAGCGGCATCGGCGGGTTCTTCATCCCGCGCGCTTCGGGCTCCTATGCTTTCGTGCCGCGCCGCCAGAACGTGACTTACGAACGCAGCAATCAGGATCGTTTCAGCGGGCTGGAGCTGGAACCAAAGGCCGTACTGTTCCACGAATACGTGCACTATTTCATGTTCCAGCACCGCAATGCCCCCTACCCCGCCTGGTATCGCGAAGGCTTTGCAGAAGTGTTCTCGACACTGCGTTCGGAAGGTAACCGTTTCGTCATCGGCGATGCGCCGACTTGGCGCAGCCTCGAAATCATGGCGGTGAACTTGGACATCGAGAAGATGATGGACCCGCCGGCCAAGCCCGATCGCGAAACCGGCGCGCGCACCTACGGCCACGGCTGGCTCCTCGCTAGCCTGCTGAACTTCACGCCGGAGCGCCGCCCGCAAATCACCGATTACGTCACGCGCCTTGCGCGCGGCGAAGGCAGGCTCGAAGCGGCCAAGGCGGCATTCGGCGACCTCGACCAGCTCGAAAAGGAAATGGATTCCTATCGCCGCGGCTCGGCCAAGGTGCTGAAAGTGCCTTACATGAATGCCGAAAAGCCGAAGGTGGCGATCCGCCAGCTCAGCGCCGACGAGGAAGCGCGCATCGACCTGATGATCGAATCGAAGGTCGGCGTCGACGAGAAGGCTGCAGCCAAGCAGCTCCCCAAGGCGCGTGCCCTGGCCGAACAGTTCCCGCAGAGCGTTCCGGTACTTCTGGCTGCAGCCGAGGTCGAGTTCGACAACAAGAACTATGCCGAGGCGGAAGCCCTATCGAACAAGGCGCTGGCCATCGATCCGAAATCGACCGAGGCGGCGATCAACCTTGCCAACACCTCGCTGATGCGCTCGCTCGATGACAAGGCGATGATGGCGCAGGCGCGCGAGCGCTTCATTGCGGCCAACAACATGGAGAACGACCATCCGGTCCCGCTCTACGGCTATTACCTGACTTATTTGCTGTCGGGCGAAGAAGCGCCCGATTCCGCCAAGAATGCGCTCGAAGGAGCCTATCAATACGCTCCCTTCGACACCGGTATTCGCCAGGCACTGACCCACATGTTCCTGCTCGAAGGCGAACTCGGCATCGCCAAGTCGCTACTCAACCCGCTCATCCAGACGGGTCACGGTACGCGAGTGGCGCGCTGCCTTGCCTACGAACTCGACCTGTTCGAGAAAGGCGACAAGGAACCGCTGCTCAAGCGCCTGAAGCCTAAGCATCCGGCCGCCGACGATAAGAAGGAAGAGCCGAAGGACGATGCAGAACCGGCCGCCGAGGGCGAGACCACCACAGGCGCCGATTGCGGAGAAAGCACCGAGACGGCCTGATCCCAAGGATGGCGGGCGCCCATCGTCCGCCCACTCCACCATCCCCGCCCGCGTTGCGGTGAGGAGGATTGAGCCCAAGCGCATTTGCAGCGATAGCTAGAGCCCATGTGCAACCTCTATCGCATGACGAAGAACGCGACCGAAGTCGCCCAGCTGTTCGACGCGGTGGCGGAAATCGGAAGCAATGCTGGCGGTGAGATCTATCCCGGCTATTCCGGCCTCGTTCTTGCCGGCGGCAAGGTCGAGACGATGACCTGGGGCTTCCCGCTGCCGCGCAAGGGCGCGAAGGGCCAGCCGCTCAAGCCCAAGCCGGTCAACAACGCGCGGACCGACAAGCTGTCAGGTCCGTTCTGGAAGAGCAGCTTCATCGAGCGGCGATGCCTGATCCCGCTGGAAAGCTTTGCCGAGGCGCAGGGGCCGAAAGGGTCAATGACCCGGACCTGGATGACACTACCGGGCAGCGAGGTGTTCACCGTCGCCGGGATCTGGCGAAAAAGCGCGGAATGGGGCGACTGCTATTCGATGGTCATGACCGATGCGTCGGAGCAGATGTCCGCAATCCATGACCGGATGCCCGTGATCCTGACCGCCGGCGACCGCGAAACGTGGATGAGCGGCTCGCCGGACGAGGCCTTGGCCCTCTGCCGCCCATTCAACGGCGAGCTGGCGATCGACCGCACGGACATCCCGTGGGCCGGGCGAACCGCGCAATCGTCTCTCTTCTAGGCACCGGCGCTTCCGTCGCGCATTGAGGGCGCATGGCAGACACTACCGGCGGCCCGATCCTCGTCCCTATCCTCGGCGACCAGCTAACCCGCAACCTCGCGAGCCTGCGAGGAAGGGCGATGGACGATACGATTATCCTTATGATGGAGGTGTGGGACGAGGCGACCTACGTCCGGCACCACAAGCAGAAGATAGTGCTGGTTTTTTCCGCGATGCGCCACTTCGCCGCCGAACTGCGCGATGCAGGCTGGTCGGTAGATTACGTGCGCCTCGACGCCGAGCACAATGCAGGCAGTCTGACCGGAGAAGTTGCCCGCGCGGTGGAGGAATACTCGCCGCGGGCCATTCACGTCGTCGAGCCGGGCGAATGGCGTCTGCGAGAAGATTTCGACCAATGGGCCGACAAGTTTCCCTGCGAGGTTCACATCCTGCCGGATGACCGGTTCGTCTCCACTCAGGCGGAATTTGATGACTGGGCGGAAGGGCGCAAGGAACTGCGGATGGAGTATTTCTACCGCGAAATGCGCCGCAAGAGCGGCCTGTTGATGAACGGCAAAGACCCCGAGGGTGGCGAGTGGAATTACGATAGCGAGAACCGCAAGCCGCCCAAGGAAGGCCTGTCCGCGCCGGAACGCCCGAAATTCGAGCCCGACGAAATCACGGGCGAGGTCATCACCCTGATCAAAGAGCGGTTCGCGGATCACTTCGGCAGCCTCGAGCGGTTCGAATGGCCGGTGACCCGCGAAGAGGCCGAAGAGGCGGCCGATGCCTTTTTTGCCGAGCGTATCGAATGCTTTGGCCCCTACCAGGACGCCATGGTCGTAGGCGAGGACGATCTGTTCCACTCGATGCTGTCGACCAGCATCAACCTGGGGCTGCTCGACCCGTTGGAACTGTGTCGCCGGGCGGAAAAGGCGTACCGCGATGGCCGGGCTCCGCTCAATTCGGTCGAAGGGTTCATCCGCCAGATCATCGGTTGGCGTGAATATGTCCGGCGGTTCTACTGGCACCAGATGCCGCAGTTGCAATCTGCGAACGAGCTGGGTGCTACGCGCAGCCTGCCGGAATTCTACTGGACCGGCGAATCGGACATGGCCTGCCTCGCCGACTGCATCCGCTCGACGCGCGACAATGCCCATGCCCACCATATCCAGCGCCTGATGGTGCTCGGCAATTTCGCGCTGCTCGCGGGCATCGACCCACAGGAGGTGCAGGACTGGTTCCTCGTCGTCTACGCCGACGCGTATGAATGGGTGGAACTGCCTAATGTGGCTGCGATGATCCTCTATGCGGACGGCGGAAAGCTGGCCTCCAAGCCCTATGCCGCGTCGGGCAATTACATCAACAAGATGAGCAATTACTGCTCCGGCTGCCGATATTCGGTCAGCAAGAAGACCGGTTCCGACGCCTGCCCCTTCAATCCGCTCTACTGGCATTTCATGGATCGCCACCGCGAGCGGTTGGAACGCAATGCACGGATCGGGCGGATCTATTCGACCTGGGACAGGATGGATGCCGAAAAGCGCCGGGAATATCTCGACAGCGCGGAAAGCTTTCTCGCGGACCTCACACCGGCGAAGAAAGGTTGGGCCCGCGCCTAGGCCGCCTCGTCGGTACCGGTCTTGGCCTGCGCGATCAGAAGCTTTTCCGCCTCTGCGGTCCGGCTCATCGAAATGACATGGTCGACCCCGTCGATGGTGATGGCGAGTTTCCCTTCCTGCGTAATCTCGATGTACCCCTTCGATTTCAGGTACCACGCGTGGAACTCGAAATTCTCGTCGGAGCAGTCGAGCATCCGCTGGATGTAATACCCCATCACGCCCGGATCGGTCGCGTTCTCGCGCCGCTGCTTGTAAAGGTGGAACAGGATCTTCTCGTGTGCCTCGGCGTCCTCGATCGCCGATTCCTCGTTGATCTGCGCCGCTTCGTTGGCAGGGAAGGCGAAGAACGCACCTTTATTGTGTTCGCGGTAGACGCGATCGTATTCCGCGCGTTTTTCCGGGTTCCGGAGGATGCTGTAGGCGGCGATAATTTCCTGGAACTTGTCGACATCGGCGGTGTCGGTGTGGTCCGGGTGATACATCTGCGCAGAATAGCGGTATGCCTTTTCCAGCATCTTCGCATCGCAGGTCGGATTGACCTGGAGCAGCGCATAGTAATCTACGAATTCCTGTCCGCTATCCATCGCCCAATCCGCGTGAACCTACCCCTATTCGCACCCGCAGCATAGCAGCAGGAGCCACACGAAAATTGTTCTAATCCGCCAATGGCGGAGCGCGACTTATGGCCTTTATTTTCCGCGATAGACGAGCGTTGTCAAAGGAAAGCTGCCGATTGACTCAATCGCCCTTTTCGCGGCGCAGCAGTTCGGCCTTGATTGCCGTTCCATAAGCATAGCCGCCAAGCCCGCCATCGGCAGCGATGACGCGGTGGCATGGAATGAGCACGGCGATGTTGTTGGCTCCGTTGGCGCCGCCTACGGCCCGACTGGCCTTGGGATTGCCGACGGCGGCGGCCAATTCACCGTAGCTGAGCGTCTGACCGGCAGGAATCCGCCTGAGCGCTTCCCACACGCGTTGCTGGAATGCCGTGCCCTTCACATCGAGCGGAATATCGACGGTCGTGGCTATCGAAGGCTGTTCTACGGCTGCCGTGACTTCCCCGAACAGGTCACGGAACTCTTCCCCGCCTTCGACAAGTTCGGCCTTGGGGAAACGGGCGCGCAAGTGCTCTTCTCCTTCGTGGAACGAGAGGCAGCAAACACCCTTATCGGTCGCGGCGACCAGCATCGGGCCCAGGCTGGTATCCACCACGGCCCAGTGGATGGTCCGCCCGTTTCCCCCGTCGCGCCAGTCACTCGCACTCATTCCCAGCCTTCCCTTCGTACCTTCGTAGAATCGCGAAGCCGACCCGTAGCCCGCCTCGTAAATCGCCCCCGTCACGCTGTCGCCGGAAGTAAGGGCATCGCGCGCCCGCTCCTCACGCAAAGCGCGGGAATAAGCCGCAGGCGAAAGCCCCGTGGCACGCTTGAATACCCGCTGGAAGTGCGTGGGCGAATAATCGGTGATCCGGGCGAGCACGGCGAGCGAAGGCGCATCTTCAGCCTGCCTGATCTCGTCGATTGCGGCCAGCACGGCGGCCTCGTCCCTTGCCACGTCGTCCGGCAGGCAACGTTTGCAGGCCCTGAGCCCATGTTCACGTGCGGCTGCGCCGTCGACAAAGAAGCGCACATTGGATCGCGCCGGATGGCGCGCCGCGCAGGACGGGCGGCAATATATGCCGGTAGTCAGCACGCCGGTGACGAACCGCCCGTCGAAGGAGCGGTCGCGCCGCAATACCGCCTGCCATGCCTTGTCGCTGTCGATCATCCTGCCTGCTCCATAGCCGATTGGAGGACAATGTGCGGATGAATTGTACCGGTCGCATCCCGAAGCTTGCGGTCAAAGCCATTGAACGCCAGAAACGCATCCAATGGGACGCTTCCATGCTATCTTGCTGACACTCTGGGCGCTCGCCCTGCCCTCGTTCGCTGTAGCAGAGCCGGCGGATATCGACGCCGCTGCGCGAGGGGTCGTGCGTGTCGTTATCATCGGAGAAGACGGCGGAGAGCTTTATCCGGTCAGCCACGGAACGGGTTTCGCCGTTACCTCGACCATGATCGTGACGAACGCCCACGTGGTACGCGACGCGATGCGCGATGAGGACCTGCGGGTAGGGATCGTTCCTTCAGGCGGGGCGGATGCGGTCTACGGCCAGATCGTCGCTGCTAGTTCCCGCAACGACCTTGCGCTTGTCCGGCTGACCGGAAACTTGCGCCTGCCGCCCCTCGCCCTGTCCGGCGGACCTGTCGCCAGTTCGGGCGAGGTTACCAGCGTGGGGTATCCGATGAACGTGGACCGCGCGCAGGGCCTCGACATTTCCGACCTCTTCCGCAGCCAGCCTCCGGTGAAGAGCCGCGGTTTCGTGTCCGGCGAACGCCCCAGTAGGCAATTCGATACCATCCTCCACACCGCACCCATCGCGCGCGGAAATTCCGGCGGCCCCTTGCTCGACCAGTGCGGCCGCGTCGTAGGGGTCAACAGTTTCGGCGCGGACAATGACGGCGGCGATGCGGAATTCTTCTTTGCCGTGTCCAATCGCGAACTGGTCCCCTTCCTGCGCGCCAATAACATAGAGCCGCGCCTCAACGAGCAGCCCTGCCGCAGCATTGCCGACCTCGAGGAAGCAGAGCGTGAGAGGCTGGAGCGCGAGCAGGCAGAGGCACGCCAGAGCCTGGCCGAACGCGCCGAAGCCACGCGCGAGAAACGCGAGCGCGCGCAACTCGAAGCCCAGCTTTCCGTCGCCCACGACCGCGAGGATCGCATGGCGCTAGCGTTCATCCTCGTACTTGTCGCTTTCGGCCTTGGCCTCTGGGCGTGGAGCCAGCGCGAGCGGATCGATCCGGAAGCGGACGATGCCGCGCTCCGGCTGAAGAAGACCAACATCGCCTTTGCCATAGCCGGTTTCTTGGTGGTCGTGGCCCTGATCGCTTTCCTGACCCGACCTGGCCTCGATGAGGTCGACCGGCGCGTGGCCGGACTGATGGCAGAAGGCGAAGAAGAAGATGGCCGTCCGCTCGCCGGAGAGGAAGGGGGCGACCTGGCGTTGACCTGCCGCCTCGTTCCCGAACGCAGCCGCGTCACCAGCGCGGAAACGCCCGATATCGAATTCGACTGGACCACGGCCGGCTGCGTCAACGAACGCACGCAATACGGCTATGCTGCGGGCAATTGGTCGCGGGTCTTCGTCCCGAACGACGAGGACGCGGTGTCAGTAAACAGCTTCGATCCCGATCGCCGTACCTTCAGGTCCGAACGCTACCTCCTCCCGCGCAGTGCCATGACGGCAGCCCGCGAAGCGCGTGCCAAGTATTCCGCCCCCCAGTGCGGGGACGAAGGTGCTGCGACCAAGCTCGGAGATCTGCAGGGCGAAGTGCTTTCGCAACTACCGCAGCAGCCGAACGAGCGTCTGGTCTACGAATGCGTGGCCCGAGACTAGCTCACGCGGCCAGCGGCTCTCCGCTCAGCGTGATGCGGTGCATCTCCCGCGCATAGCCTTGGTAATCGTTCATCGCATAATGCCAGGTCGTGCGATTGTCCCAGATGGCGACCGTCCCCGGTTGCCATTCCACCCGGCACTGGTGTTCCGCCTTCATTGCGTGGGCGAACAGCTCCTGTAGCAGGGGCAGGCTCTCCTCGCGGCTCATGCCGGTAAAATTGATCGTGAAGCCCGGGTTCACGTAGAGCAGCCGCTGGCCGGTGTGCGGGTGACGCACGACTACCGGGTGGGTGGCGCCGGTCTTCAATTCCTGCCCGCGAAGTTCGCTGCCCTGGTCGGTCTGCGCATAAATACCGTCAGGCGCATATATATGGTCGGCGGTGTGCCAGGCGGTGAGCCCCTCGATCTTTTCCTTGGTCGCTTCCGGCAGGCTTTCATACGCAGCGCCCATATGCGCCCAGAGAGTATCGCCGCCCGATGGTGGGAGCTCGCGCGCCACGAGGATCGAGCCCATGGCAGGCACCTGGTCGTAGGAATGGTCGGTGTGCCAGCCCCCGCCGATATTGGTCACCTGGTCCTTGCGCTTGCGGACCACGGCAATCTCGGGATGCTCGTCCGTCAGGGGGAAGTAGTTGTTGATGTCGATGCCGCCCCAACGCCTGGCGAAAGCGATGTGATCCTCCGGCGAAAAGGACTGGTCGCGAAACACCGCTACTCCGTGCCTATATATAAGGTCGCGGATCGCTTCGAGATCGCTCCCCTCGATCTTCGCCAGTTCGACGCCCGATACCTCGACCCCGCAATGCGGTGCCAGCCGCGTGGTTTCCATGCTCGCTCTCCCTCTAGTAGGAAAGTATGTCCAAGGTTCCTCCACGTTACAAGCTGACTCGGGTTGCCTTCGCCGAGGCCCTTTGCTAGGCGCGCGCCAACCTTGCCGGGGCGACTCATTTTCGCCCACCTCCGGCATGGCACGACAGACCTTTTTTCCGATCCTTAAAGGACGACAGACGCGTGGATATTTCCGCCGGTATTCAGGCTAGCCTGGCAGGGCGTTACGCCTCGGCCCTGTTCGATCTGGCCAGCGAGGCCGGGACCGTAACCGCGGTCGAATCGGACCTCGACAAGCTCGAAGCAGGCCTGGCCGAATCGGCCGAGCTCAAGATGCTGACCACCAATCCGCGCGTCAGCCGCGGCCAGGCCGAAAAGGCACTGTGGGGTGTGGCAGCGATCATGGGCCTGTCCGATCTGACCCAGAAGTTCCTCGGCACGCTGGCGCAAAACCGCCGCCTCGGCCAGCTTCCGGGCATCATCCGCGCCTTCCGCGCCATCGCCGCTGCCCAGCGCGGCGAAGTGACGGCCGAAGTCACCAGCGCCCACGCGCTGACCGATACGCAGCTGGAACAGCTCAAGGCTAAACTCACCGCGCGTGAGGGCCGCACCGTAAAGCTTACTTCCAAGGTCGACCCCGATCTCCTCGGCGGCCTTGTCGTTACCATCGGTTCGAAGCGTATCGACGCCTCGATCCGCACCCGCCTCAATTCCCTCGCCCAGGCGATGAAAGCCTGATCAAAGGACGATAATCATGGATATCCGCGCCGCAGAAATCTCCAAGGTCATCAAGGACCAGATCGCCAATTTCGGCACCGAAGCCGAAGTCAGCGAAGTCGGCTCCGTGCTGTCGGTGGGTGACGGCATCGCCCGCATCCACGGCCTAGACAAGGTCCAGGCCGGCGAAATGATCGAATTCGCCAACGGCGTTCAGGGCATGGCGCTGAACCTCGAAGCCGACAACGTCGGTGCCGTTATCTTCGGTTCGGACCAGGACATCGGCGAAGGTGACACGGTCAAGCGCACCGGCACCATCGTGGACGTTCCGGTCGGCAAGGGCCTGCTCGGCCGCGTGGTCGACGCTCTCGGCAACCCGATCGACGGCAAGGGCCCGATCGAAGCCACCGAACGCCGCCGCGTCGAAGTGAAGGCGCCGGGCATCATCCCGCGTGAATCGGTTTCGGAACCGGTCCAGTCGGGCCTCAAGGCCATCGACGCGCTCGTTCCCGTCGGCCGCGGTCAGCGCGAACTGATCATCGGTGACCGCCAGACCGGCAAGTCGGCCGTCGCGATCGACACCTTCATCAATCAGAAGGAACTGAACGCGGGCGACGACGAGAGCAAGAAGCTCTACTGCGTCTATGTCGCGGTCGGCCAGAAGCGCTCGACCGTTGCACAGATCGTCAAGCAGCTCGAAGAAAACGGCGCGATGGAATATTCGATCGTCGTCGCCGCGACCGCGTCGGAGCCCGCTCCGCTGCAGTACCTCGCACCCTACACCGGCTGTGCGATGGGCGAATTCTTCCGCGACAACGGCATGCACGCCGTCATCGTGTACGACGACCTTTCGAAGCAGGCCGTCGCTTACCGCCAGATGTCGCTCCTGCTGCGTCGTCCTCCGGGCCGCGAAGCCTATCCGGGCGACGTTTTCTACCTGCACAGCCGCCTGCTCGAGCGCGCGGCGAAGATGAGCAAGGCAAACGGCGGCGGCTCGCTGACTGCACTGCCGATCATCGAAACTCAGGCAGGCGACGTGTCGGCCTACATCCCGACCAACGTGATCTCGATCACCGACGGCCAGATCTTCCTCGAGACCGACCTGTTCTACCAGGGTATCCGTCCGGCAATTAACGTCGGCCTGTCGGTTTCGCGCGTCGGCGGCGCTGCACAGACGAAGGCGATGAAGAAGGTCTCGGGCTCCATGAAGCTCGACCTCGCACAGTACCGTGAAATGGCTGCCTTCGCGCAGTTCGGCTCGGACCTCGACGCCGCAACGCAGAAGCTGCTGAACCGCGGTGCACGCCTGACCGAACTGCTGAAGCAGGCACAGTTCTCGCCGATGCCGTTCGAAGAGCAGACCGTATCGATCTTCGCCGGTACCAATGGCTACCTCGACGATATCGCGGTTAACCGCGTCAACGACTACGAAGCGCAGATGCTGAGCTACATGCGCAGCGAACACGCCGACGTGCTCAAGGAAATCCGCGAGACCGGCAAGTTCGAAGACGACGTGAAGAACAAGGTCGTCGACGCGCTCAAGACCTTCGCCAAGCAGTTCGCTTAAGCCCCAAGAGCACACGAGATAGGGAGCCGAAATGGCTAGCCTCAAGGAACTCAAGGGTCGGATCAACTCGGTCAAGTCGACCCAGAAGATCACCAAGGCCAAGCAGATGGTCGCAGCCGCAAAGCTGCGCCGTGCGCAGGCGGCTGCCGAAGCGGCACGCCCCTATGCCGAACGCCTGTCGGGCGTGATGGCATCGCTCGCCGCCAAGGTGAGCGGCGACAGCGCCCCGCTGCTGCTGCGCGGCACCGGTTCGGACAAGCGCCACCTGCTGGTGGTCGTGAACACCGACAAGGGCCTGTGCGGCGGTCTCAACGCCAACATCATCAAGGCTGCCAAGGCCAAGGCGCGGGCGCTGGTGGCCGAAGGCAAGGACGTGACCTTCTACCTCGTCGGCAAGAAGGGTCGCGCCCCGATCAAGCGCGACTTTGCCGACAAGATCGAAAAGCACTTCGACACCTCAAACGTCCGTCAGCCGGGCTTCGAGGAAGCCGAAGCCATAGCCGACGACCTGCTCGAGCGTTTCGAGAAGGGCGAATTCGATGTCGCGCACCTCGTCTATCCAATCTTCAAGTCGGCACTGGCGCAGGACCCGACCGTGGACCAGCTGATCCCCGTCCCCTCGCCCGAAGGCGCGGCCGGCGGCGATGCCGTGGTCGAATACGAGCCTGGCGAAGAGGAAATCCTCGAAGACCTGCTCCCGCGCTACGTGAAGACGCAGCTTTTCGGTGCCCTGCTGGAACGCGAGGCCTCCGAACAGGGTGCCTCCATGACTGCCATGGACAACGCCACGCGCAATGCCGGCGACCTGATCAACAAGCTGACGATCCAGTACAACCGCAGCCGCCAGGCCGCGATCACCACCGAACTCGTCGAAATCATCGCGGGCGCGGAAGCGCTCTGACAAGGACTGGAAAAGTGAAGAAACTCGCCCTTATCCTCCCCCTCGCGCTGCTCGCAGCCTGCGGCGAAGAGCCGGCTCCCGAGCCGACCCCGACCGAAACCGCGACGCCGGAACCGGTTGCCAGCCTGCCCGCGACCGACCAGGCCTATTTCAGCGCCAAGTTCGCAGAAACCTGCGAAGGTGCCGAACCGGTCAAGAACGCCGTCTGCCGCCGCGCAATGGGTGCCGAACAGGCCCTGTGCGAATACGGTCTCGGCGAAGACGAATACATGCGTCACGAAGCCACTCTGGTTGCGAACGAAGACGGTTCGGACTGGATGATCGACAACGCAGAAGCCCTCTGTGCCGAACACGGCGCACACCACAAAGCCTCCTGAGCCAGTAGGATACCAATATCATGGCCACCGCACCCAAGCTTAACCAGAGCCCCAACGGCGTCATCAGCCAGGTCATCGGCGCTGTCGTCGACGTCGCCTTCGAAGGTGAACTGCCGCCGATCCTGACCGCGCTCGAAACGAAGAACGGCGAAAACACGCTGGTCCTCGAAGTCGCGCAGCACCTCGGTGAGAACACCGTCCGCACTATCGCGATGGACGGCACCGACGGCCTGACCCGTGGTCAGGAAGTCGTGAACACCGGCGCACAGATCTCGGTCCCCGTCGGTCCGAAGACGCTCGGCCGCATCATGAACGTCGTCGGCGAGCCGATCGACGAGCGCGGCCCGATCGGCGCCGAAAGCACCAGCCCGATCCACGCCGAGGCCCCGCTGTTCATCGACCAGTCGACCGAAGCCAGCATCCTCGTCACCGGCATCAAGGTCATCGACCTTCTCGCTCCCTACGCAAAGGGTGGCAAGATCGGCCTGTTCGGCGGCGCAGGCGTCGGCAAGACCGTGCTGATCCAGGAACTGATCAACAATATCGCCAAGGGTCACGGCGGCGTGTCTGTCTTCGCGGGCGTTGGTGAACGTACCCGTGAAGGTAACGACCTCTACCACGAATTCCTCGACGCTGGCGTTATCGCCAAGGACGCCGACGGCAATGCAACCTCGGAAGGTTCGAAGGTGGCACTCGTCTTCGGCCAGATGAACGAACCCCCGGGCGCCCGCGCACGCGTCGCCCTGTCGGGCCTGACCATGGCGGAATACTTCCGCGACGTCGAAGGCCAGGACGTGCTGTTCTTCGTGGATAACATCTTCCGCTTCACGCAGGCGGGTTCGGAAGTGTCGGCACTGCTCGGACGTATTCCTTCGGCAGTGGGCTACCAGCCGACGCTCGCCACCGACATGGGTAACCTGCAGGAACGCATCACCTCGACCACCAAGGGTTCGATCACCTCGGTCCAGGCCATCTACGTTCCCGCAGACGACCTTACCGACCCGGCACCGGCAACCTCGTTCGCTCACTTGGACGCAACGACCACCCTGTCGCGCGCCATCTCGGAACTGGGCATCTACCCGGCAGTCGACCCGCTCGACTCGACCTCGCGTGTTCTCGAACCGCGCGTCGTCGGCCAGGAGCACTACGAGACCGCCCGCCGCGTCCAGGAGACGCTGCAGAAGTACAAGAGCCTGCAGGACATCATCGCCATTCTCGGCATGGACGAACTGTCGGAAGAAGATAAGCTGACCGTGGCTCGCGCCCGCAAGATCCAGCGCTTCCTCTCGCAGCCCTTCCACGTCGCCGAAGTCTTCACCAACATCCCGGGCGTGTTCGTCCAGCTGGAAGACACGGTGAAGTCGTTCAAGGCAGTCGTGGACGGCGAATACGACCACCTGCCGGAAGCCGCTTTCTACATGGTCGGCGGCATCGACCAGGCGGTCGAAAAGGCCAAGAAGCTGGCCGAGGACGCGTAAGGACATGGCCCTCCACTTCGAACTCGTCACGCCGGCGAAGCTGGTCCGTTCGGAAGACGTCCACATGGTCGTCGTTCCCGGCACGGAAGGCGAATTCGGCGTGCTCGAGGGCCACGCGCCCTTCATGTCGACCATCCGCGACGGTGCTGTGCAGGTCTACAAGACCGAAGGCGCAGCTCCGGAAACCATCGAGGTTCGCGGCGGCTTTGCCGAAGTCGGCGAGAACGGCCTCACGGTCCTTGCGGAACACGTCGAAGGCTGAGCCTTTCGGGATCATCGCAAACAGGAAGAGGGCGGCCTTCGGGTCGCCCTTTTTCGTTTGTCCGTCGTGGTTTGTCCCTCGTCGAGCAAGTCTGTCCTTTCCTCCTGCGCGCGGCAGGGTAAATGCAGCCCGCATTATCTGCAGGAGAGGACTGTGAAACGTGTTTCCACGCTGGCAATGGCTGCTGTCATGACCATCGCCGCCCCCAATTCGCTCGCCGCACAGGACGGCGTTCCCGGCCCGGACGAAGATCCCTACATCTGGCTGGAAGAGGCCCGTAGTGACCGCGCGCTCGACTGGGTCCGCAGCGAGAACGATCGCACGCTTGCCCATATGGAAGCCGACCCGCGCTTCGAGCAGCTCAAGAACGAGGCGCTGGCGATCTACGACAGCGAGGATCGCATTCCCTTCGTGTCGATCCGTCCCGACGGCCTCTACAATTTCTGGCAGGACAAGGCCAATCCCAAGGGCCTGCTCCGCCGCACCACGCTGGAAAGCTACCAGAGCGATGATATCGCCTGGGAAACCGTCCTTGATGTCGACGCGCTCGCCGCAGCAGAGGGCAAGGAATGGGTCTACAAGGGCAGCACCTGCCTGCCGCCCGACCAGCGCATGTGCATGATCGCGCTCAGCGACGGCGGCAAGGATGCCACCATCATGCGCGAATTCGACACCGCGACGAAGCAGTTCGTCGACGGGGGCTTCGTGCTCGACAGCGAAAGCCAGGGCAGCGTCCAGTGGCTCGACAAGGACACCCTGCTCGTCAGCCGCGATTTCGGCGAAGGTACGCTCACCGACAGCGAATATCCCTTCACCACCCGCATGTGGAAGCGGGGCACCTACATCGCCGATGCCCCCGAAATCTTCCGGGGTGAATCGAGCGACGTTTGGTCGGGTGCGGGACTGCTCCGTGACAACAAGGGCGTGGTCCATGCCCGCACCGCATTCCGCGGGGTGAGCTTCCACGAAAGCATCAACTACGTCTGGCATGACGGCGAGTGGCTCGAACTCGACATGCCGAAGAAGGCGAACCTTGCCGGCATTATCGACGGGCAGCTGCTCTATTCCACCGATGTGGACTGGGAAGTCGGGGGCCAGACTTTCCCCGCCGACGCGCTCGTCTCGGTGGACCTTGAAGAGTGGAAGCGCGACCCGAACGGGGCGAAGAAGACCCTCGTCTGGGCCCCTGCCGAACGCCAGACCAAGCAGGGCATCAGCTCGACCGCCAACAGCGCCTTCATCACCATTCTCGACAATGTCGTGGGCAAGGTGCTGAAATTCGATTTCGAAGGCGGCAAATGGGTTTCGACCGAAGTCGCCCTGCCCGACAATGCCACGGTCGGTGTGGCGGCGGCCTCTGACGAGAGCGACCAGATCATGTTCTCGGTCACCGATTTCCTCTCGCCCACAACGCTCTACTACACCGACGGTTCGGGCGATCCGGCAGTGCTCAAGACCTCGCCAGCCTATTTCGACGCGATGGGCATGGAAGTCGAGCAGCACGAGGCGACGAGCAAGGACGGGACGAAAATCCCCTACTTCATCGTCAAGCCCAAGGGCATGACGCTGGACGGTTCCACCGCGACCCTGCTGACCGGTTACGGCGGCTTCCAGGTCCCGCGCCTGCCCTCCTATCTCGGCACCACGGGCAAGCTGTGGGTCGAAAAGGGCGGCGCTTATGTCCTTGCCAACATGCGTGGCGGCGGCGAATTCGGACCGATGTGGCACCAGAGCGCCATTCGCGAGAACAAGCAGCGCACCTGGGACGATTTCATCGCCGTGGCCGAAGATCTGGTGAAGCGCGGCTTCACCACGCCCGACCACCTCGGCATCCAGGGCGGCTCGCAGGGCGGCCTGCTGGTGGGCACGGCCTTCACGCAGCGCCCGGACCTGTTCGACGCGGCGATCGTTCAGATCCCGCTGTTCGACATGCTGCGCTATCACCTCATCGGCCGCGGTGCCTCGTGGATCGGCGAATACGGCGATCCGCGCATCCCCGAACAGCGGGCATGGATCGAGGGCTATTCGCCCTACCAGAAGATCGTCGAGGGCGTGGATTACCCCGCGCCGTTCCTCTGGGCGTCGACCGCCGATGACCGCACCCACCCCGCCCACGCCCGCAAGGGTGCCGCCAAGCTCAAGGAACTCGGCCAGGATTACTGGTATTTCGAGGACATGACAGGCGGCCATTCGGGCGGCGTGGACAACGAACAGCGCGCCAAGCTCCAGGCCCTGCAGATGGTCTACCTGATGCAGCGCCTCATGGACGACAACAACGGCGGCTGATCCGCCTGTCGCTTCACTGAATTGGAAAGGGGCGGCCTCTCGGTCGCCCCTTCTCGTTTGCGGTTACTCAACCGGGATGATCACCTCGTTGCGCCGGAGCGGTGGCGGCACCATCGGTGCATCGTAGAACGCGAATTCGGCAGGGCCGGAGGCCACCAGCCCTTCCTTGGCGATCCAGACGCGGAGCGCCTTTTCCTTCTCTGCCAGATCGGCATCGCTCCCGCGGCCGGAGAAACGCACGGCCACCACGCGGCGGGAAGGTACTTCGGTCAAGGTAATGTCCTGCGGGGGCGTGGGCAGAGTTTCCATCGTGTACTGCGCCGGCATCACGAAGCGCGTGCGCCATGTGCCGCTATCGCCATTGCCGTCCTGCATGACGGGCGCAGTCATGGCGATTTCCGCGCCCTGGTCCTGGATTACCGGTGCCGTCATCGCGATCTTCTCGCCTTGGTCCTGCATGACCGGACTGGTCATCGCGATTTCCTGGCCCGGCCGGTCCTCGGCAAAGATATAGGCGGCAAGACGCCGGAAGCCCGCGTTCAACGCCGGTCTGCGGTCTCCGGTATGAATCACCTCCGCAACGATCATCGGTGCATATTCACGCAGCTGGAAATCGCCATCTTCCCGGACGAGCGCATAATCCGGCTCGTCCACGGCCTGGCGGTAATAAGCGTAAGTGGCAGTTGCGCCAGCAGCGAGGACGCCGAGGCCGATGGCGGCGGCTTTCCAGAGTTTCATGAATTCGGGCTCCTTGGTCTTTGACCCACAACGCCCGTGTGGCCCCGACGTTTCCTGCTATCGCGCCGTCCGGGTGGGCGCGTGGAAGTCGGGCGGCTTGTCCGATACCCAGCGGACAAATTTCGCCAGCGCCTCGTTATGCAGCAAGGCCTCGCGATCCTCGCCGATGCGGGCGAGTTCGGCATTGGTGAAATTGGCATGGATCGCCTTGTGGCAGATCGGGTGGACCGGGACGGTGAACCGCCCCTTCTTCGCCTTGGGCACCGGATGGTGGAGCTGGACGCGCGTGCCGATATCGCGCCCGCACAACCAGCAGGTGGTGCGCCCCGCGGTCAGCCCTTCTTCTCCGAGGCCTTCTTCTTTTTCATCGCGTCATGGAAGCGGTCCGCCCAGCCGGGCTTCACGATCTGCTCGCCGCGCACCATGCGCAGGTCGCCTGCAGCCACGTCGCGGCTGACCGCGCTACCGGCAGCAACGATCGCGTCTGCGCCGATCTCGACGGGGGCGATCAGCGCACTGTTCGAGCCGATAAAGGCACGCTCGCCGATCTTGGTGCGGTATTTGAAATAGCCGTCGTAATTGCAGGTGATGGTGCCGGCACCGATATTCGCGCCCGCGCCTACTTCCGCATCGCCAAGATAGGTGAGGTGGTTGGCCTTGGCACCTTCACCGAGGACCGCCTTCTTCATCTCCACGAAGTTGCCGACCTTGCTGCCCTTTTCCATCACTGCGCCGGGGCGCAGGCGTGCATAGGGGCCGACTTCGCAGCCCTCGCCCACACTGGCCCCTTCCAAGTGGCTGAATGCGCGGATGGTGGCACCGCTGGCGACCTTTACCCCGGGGCCGAAAACGACATTGGGTTCGACCGTGACGTCGCTGGAAAGCTCGGTATCGTAGCTGAAGAACACGGTTTCGGGCGCGCGCAGGGTCACGCCTTCGGCCATCCAGTAGTTGCGTTGCTCCTGCTGCCACAGCGCCTCTGCCGCTGCGAGTTCGCCGCGCGAATTGATGCCCGCGACTTCGTTCGGATCGTCCGTGGTGACAGCGGCGCAGATACGGCCGTCATGGATGGCGATATTGACGATGTCGGGCAGGTAATATTCGCCCTGCACATTGTCGTTGCCCACCCGGCCCAGCAGGTCCCACAAATCCGAGGCCCGCGCGGCGAGCAGGCCGGAATTGCACAGGTGACATGCCCTCTCGCCCTCGTCTGCATCCTTGAATTCGACCATCTTGGCGATGCGGCCTTCGTCGTCGGCGATGACGCGGCCATAGGCGAGCGGGTCTTCCGGCTCGAAGGCCAGCACCACTGCTGCAGGTGTGTCCGCAGCATGGAGCCGGTCGAGCATCCGCTCCATCGTGGCGGGGCGCACGAAAGGCACGTCGCCGTACATGACCAAGACGTCGCCATCGAACCCGTCCAGCTCGCCTTGCGCCTGCTGGACCGCATGGCCGGTACCCAGCTGGGGTTCCTGCAGGCACGTGCGCGCGCTGCCCGCCAGCGCTTCTTTCAGCTGTTCGCGCCCTGCGCCGACGACCACGACCTTGTGCGCGGGCGAGAGGCTGTCGACGCTCGCCATCAGGTGATGCAGCATCGGGCGGCCGGCGATCGGGTGCAGCACCTTGTGCAGCGCGCTCTTCATGCGGGTACCCTTGCCCGCGGCGAGAATGACGGCGGCGAATTGTCTGGTCTGGCTCATGTCACCGGCAATGCCACCAAATGCTTGCGGATTGAAGAACCATCCTCCACCCCTCCCCCGCATGAGCGACTTCCCCTTTGCCGCCGTCGGCTTCGATCTCGACGGAACTCTCCTCGAAACGCACCGCGACCTGGGCGCAGCGGTCAATCACGCGCTGGCGCTGGGCGGGTTCGATCCGGTCCCCGCCGACCATGCGAGCGACCTCATCGGCGGCGGCGCCAAGATCATGCTGGCCCGCGCCGTGGACCAGCAGGGCGGGCTGCCGGAAGACGAGTTCCGCCGGCTCTACAAGGAAATGCTCGGTTATTATTCAGAGAACAACGCCGTCCACACCCGTCCCTATCCGCACGCGGTGGAGACGCTCGATGCGCTGGCCGAGCGCGGAGTGAAGATGGCTGTGGTGACGAACAAGTTCGAAAGCTTCGCTCGCCAGATCCTGACGACTCTCGACCTGGCCGATCGCTTCGAGACGATCATCGGCGGCGACACCATGGGCAAGGGTCGCGCAAAGCCCGAGCCGGATTCCGTGATCGAGGCCCGCGCGCGCTGCGGCGGCGGACGGCTCGCCTTCATCGGCGACAGTTCCTACGATGTGAGAGCGGCCCGTGCAGCGCAGGTTCCGGTGGTCGCCGCCGCCTATGGCTATTGCGACAAGCCCCCCCACGAACTGGGTGCAGACGCGGTCATCGAATCGCTGGCGGGCCTCATTTCCGCCCTCGAAACGCTGTAGGGCACCGTCCGGCCTTCGCCCTGCCCTTACGGCATGGCGGATCACCGCGCATACGGTTGCAACCCAGGTGCAAAAGTGCCAATCCGCGCGACAATTGACCTTTACGTAAACGACATAGCAGGAGCAGCCCCATGACCATCGACTTCAAGGACAAGGTAGCCATCGTCACCGGTGCGGGCGGCGGGCTTGGCCGCGAGTACGCTCTCGAACTGGCGCGCCGCGGCGCGAAGGTCGTCGTGAACGACCTCGGCGGTTCGCGCGACGGCACTGGACACTCCGACATGGCCCTCCAGGTCGTCGAGGAAATCGAGAAGATGGGCGGCGAAGCCATGTCGAACGGTGGCTCGGTCACCGAATACGACCAGATGGAGAAGATGGTCGCCGACGCCAAGCAGAAGTGGGGCGGCGTGCATGTCCTCATCAACAATGCCGGCGTCCTGCGCGACAAGACCTTCGCCAAGATGAGCCCCGAAGATTTCGAGTTCGTCCTCAAGGTCCACCTGACCGGTTCGGCCTTCGTCACCAAGGCATGCTGGGAAACCATGCGCGAGCAGGCTTATGGCCGCATCATGATGACCGCATCGTCGACCGGCCTGTTCGGTAACTTCGGCCAGGCCAACTACGGCGCGGCGAAGCTCGGCCTTGCCGGCCTGACCAAGACGCTGGCTCTCGAAGGCGCGAAGTACAATGTCCGCGTCAACACGCTGTCGCCGGTTGCCGGCACGCGCATGACCGAAGACCTCTTCCCCGAAGAAGCCTTCAAGCTGTTCGATCCGGTGAACGTCGTTCCGGCTGCGCTCTTCCTCGTCAGCGAGGACGCGCCGACCAATGCCATCGTCGGCGCAGGTGCCGGCGGCTATCACTCGGCATGGACCGTCATGAACGACGCGGTCTGGCTGCCCGAAGGCGAGCGCACGGTTGAAGGGTTTGCCGCCAACTGGGATAAGATCAGCGAGTTCTCGAACCTCAAGGCGCCCCAGTCGGGCAGCGAGCAGTCGGGTGCAATCCTGACCGCCATGCAGAAGGTCACGGGCACGGGACCGTCCTCGGCCCGCGGATAATCGCGCCGCCCCATATTGCGGGAAACCCCGTGCCGTTGCAGAACGGCGCGGGGTTTTTCTTTGGGGGGTCGCATGAATCTCGAAAACGGACTGCGCGCGCTGCGCACCTCGTCGCTGGTGGTGCGCATCAGCGCCATCGTCGTCCTGCTGGCCGGTATCGCGCAGCTCGTGCTGGGCGGGATCGCGGTAAAGCAGGAATACGAGCGGATCGCCGAAATCGAGGAGCTGAGTCGGCAGAACACCTATTACGGCTATCAGCTTCAGCAACGCGCGATCGATCAGCAATACAACCGCTCGAGCAGCGCCTTCTTCATCCAGGGCCGTTTCATGCCGTCCGAGGATTCGATGAAGCCCGACGCGCCCGGGGTGATCAGCCTTATCGTATTGCTCCTGTCAGGCCTGGTATTCGTTGGCGCAGCGCTGTTCTGGGTGTTTCGCGCCAACAGCAATCTGGCGCAGGTCGGAATCAAGAGCAAATACAGTCCTGCGCTTGCCACTGCGGCCTATCTCATCCCGGTCGCCAACCTGTTCCTGCCGTTTGAATCGATGCGCGAACTGCACAACCGCAGTCACGGGGAAGAGGAAGACTTCGCCCGTAGCCCGGTCGAGGACGTCACTGCATGGTGGACCGCGATGATGGTAGGCATGCTCATCTTCAGCGCCATGATCGTGAAATTCGCGCTCGATGTGGGGACCAATCTCGTCATCATGACGCCGATATGGATGGAGTTCACGATCATCGCCTTCGCTCTGATCCTGTTGCTGGGATCGGCGTGGCTTTTCGGCAGGTTGACCCGCTCCATCACTGCCGCACAGGCCGAATACCTGCCGCAGGTCGATACAAGCGCCCTCGCGGATGCCGCGCCGGCACGGCCCACGGTCACCATCATCGGCACCTGAAAACCGAGGCGTATTGACGTATTAATACACCATAGCTATACCTCTGCCATTCTCAACGGGGAGAACGGCTTATGTACAGCCAGGAAGACTTGAACTCCGCCGTCGCGGCGGGTGCGATCAGCAAGGACGCGGCAGATGCCCTGCGCGCCCATGTCGCATCCAGCCGCGATGCAGTGCCGGCAGATGCGGAACACTTCCGCCTCATCACCGGCTTCAACGACATCTTCGTCAGTATCGGCGTCGTGATCATGCTGGTTGCCATGGCGGCCATCGGCGATGCCATCTGGTCGAGCAATGACGGCCCCTCGCCCGTCTCGGCGGCGCTTGTTGCCGGCACGGCCTGGATGCTGGCCGAATTCTTCACCGCCAAGCGCCGCATGGCGCTGCCCAGCATCATCCTGCTGCTGGCATTCGTGATGGGTACATTCCTCACCTTCGTCGGCCTGATCATCGCTACGCTGAACGATGTGGCGCCAAACGACACGCTCGGCATGCTGCTGCTCGCCGGTTCCGGCCTGCTCACGGCCGGTGCGGCCTGGCTGCACTGGAAACGGTTCATGGTGCCGATCACCATTGCTGCAGGCACCGCCGCACTGGCAGGTACGGCCATCGCGCTGATCGTCGCGGCGATCGGTCCGGACACGGCGAATATCGAGAACATCATCCTCGGTCTCGTGTTCGCGGTCGGGCTCGTCATCTTCGGCTTCGCCATGCGCTGGGACATGAGCGATCCCACCCGCGAGACGCGCCGCAGCGACGTCGCCTTCTGGCTGCACTTGCTTGCCGCGCCGATGATAGCCCACCCGATCTTCGCCATGATCGGCGTGACCGAGGGCGAAAATATCGGCGCCCTTGCCGCCGTGCTGGTGCTGATGGTCTATATCGGCTTCGGCCTCGTCGCCCTTGCCGTCGATCGCCGTGCGCTGCTCGTCTCGGCTCTCGCCTACGTGCTGATCGCCCTGACCTTCCTGTTCAGGGAATTCGGCGCGGTGGAGCTGAACTTCGCGCTAACGGCCCTTGTCATCGGGTCGGCGCTGCTGACTCTCTCGGCACTGTGGACCCCGATCCGCCGCGCCGTGGTGAAAGGCCTTCCGGCCGACCTCAAGACGAGGCTGCCTGCCACGGCCTGACCGGCCCGGTACTGGAAACACAAGGCCCGCGTTTCGACGCGGGCCTTTTTCCAATAGTGGAGGGCGAGCGAATGCATATCCTGTCGGCCGCAAGGGAAGGACCACTCCGCCTGCTCCAGAGCCTTGTGATCCTCGTGCTCGCCGGTCTGCTGATTTTCTATCACACGACGATGCTGGTCGATTTCAGCAACTCGCACGATCCGGCCAGCGGCCCGCTCTACAATGGCATACAAGGCGTGTTGCGGGCCGCGATCATCGTCAGCCTGTCCCTCGTCCTGCTCGGGAAGCGTTTCGCTCTCTGGATGATGTGGCTGAGCATCGGATGTCTGATCGCAACGCACTACTGGGCACATTTCGGCCCCGTCACCGCCGATTTCACCGTCGGGCGTCACCCGCTTTCCTATCTCAAGGGCCTGATCTTCCCTTCGATCATCACCACAGCGTTTCTCTATCGCAGGTGACGGTCCGCGCGCGGCGCCCCTAGTCGTCGACCGCTTTCAAAAGCCGCCGCTCGACCGGTGCCATGACCCCGGCCAACTCGTGGCCGCGCTTCAGGATCTGTCCGTGCTCGCCATAGAGCGTCCACATGCCCTGCTTGGCGCGCAGGGCAGGCCGTTTCTCGATCCGCGCCTGCGGGCGTTCGGCGGTCCTGCGAAAGGCTGCGAAACTCGCCATGTCGCGATTGAAATCCATCGCATAATCGCGCCACTGCCCGGCTGCGACCATGCGGCCATAGAGGTCGAGGATGCGGGTCAGTTCCTCGCGGGTGAACCCCACTTGCAGCGGCTTGCGGCCGGGAAAGGCGACGATCTTGTCACCGAGGAAATTCATCAATCGTCCGTCCCGCTCCGCTGTGCAGGTTCACGCTCGGCACGCAGGGCTGCGACTTCCTCGCGCAGGGTCTTGAGTTCGGCTTCCAGCTTCTCGAGGCAATCGCGGGCCGGACCGCTGGTTTCGGCGCATGGATCGTCGCAGGGCGTGCCGTAGGGGATGAATTCCTTCAGCCAGTCTTCTGCCGGAACCAGCGTACTGCGGGCCTTGAGGCCGATCATCGTGGCACCTTCGGGCACGTCGTCCGTGACCACGGCGTTCGCGCCGATGCGTGCACGCCGGCCTACGGTAATCGGGCCGATGACCTGCGCGCCAGAGCCGATGATGACGCCATCGGAAATGGTCGGGTGGCGCTTGCCACCCTTGCCGTTGGCCGGATTGGTACCGCCCAGCGTGACGCACTGATAAATCGTCACATCGTCGCCGATATGGGCCGTCTCGCCGATAACAGAGAAACCGTGATCGATGAAGAAATTGCGGCCGATCTTGGCGCCAGGATGGATATCGATCCCCGTCACCATCCGGCTGAAATGGTTCACCAGTCGCGCCAGGAAGAAAAGCTCTGCCTCGAACAGCCAGTGCGCAACGCGGTGATAGGCCAGCGCCCAGACTCCGGGATACAGCAGGACTTCCCACCGGCTCCGCGGTGCGGGATCGCGTGCTTTCACGCTGTCGAGATAGGCTATCAGCCGTTCCAGCATCGGGGTAATTCTCCCACCAAGGGCGGTTTAAAGCAAGCGGCCCTGCTCGGGGCCCTGCACGGCTTCCAGCGCATCGCGCCATATCGACATGGTAGCGGGCGCCATCCGTTCAAGGCTCAAACGGTCGATCTCGGCCACGATCCGCTCGATTGCCGCGTAAGACCGCTCCATGCGCGGGACGAGATAGGCGGGCGCGCCCTCGCCCAGCGAAAGGCCGCGCTGGGCGGCCTGGCTGAGGATGAGTTCGGCGGCCATTTCATCGTCCGGCGGGCCGATCTCGAGCTGCAGGGCTGCGCCCATGCGGCTGCGCAGGTCCGGCAAGGCAATGTTCCAACCGCCCTCGCCCACTGTCAGCAGCAGGGGATAGCCGTCCTCTTGCGCACGGTTCCAGGCATGAAATATCTCGGTCTCGTCGCGGCCCTGCGCATCGTCGATCGCCCCGCCGCCAGTGTGCGAGGCGAACCAACGGGCGAAAAGCGACTTGCCCGACCGGGGCGGCCCGGCAAGCACGGCGGTGCGGAAAGGCCAGTCCTCCGCCCTTGCAAGCGCCTCGGCAACCGAACGATTGCCGGCACCGATCACTATGCGTTCGGGCTCACCGGAACGGGGATGCAGGAGCGGAAGGGCGATTTGCGACTGGGCCATGCGAAAACCCGGTCCATCAACGGCTGATAAGCAGCGCGTTGCTCCCCTGTCGGACCGTGAAACCGCGGTCGCGAAGGGCCTGCGCCAGCTGGCCGATCGATCCGGCGTAGCTGACAGTGAGGACAGTGGTGCCGCCGATAGCGGTGCTGCGCACGCCGATAGCGCGAACGCCGTTGCCGCCGCGAATGCCCGCCATGGCATCGTCGAACGAAGGCGCATCGGGCGTGACCACCTGCACGGTATAGAGCGCGACCGAGCCTTCCGGCGGGGGCGTGTTGATAGGCGCGGCGGTGATGGTTCCGTCGCTTTCTTCCGTCGGAACCTCGCTTCGCTGTTCGGCTACGGCATCCTGCGCCTTCAGGCGCCGGCCGAGTTCGACGAGACGCGCGATGCGCGGATCGAGGTCGCCCATGCCGATATTGAGCGTCGGGTCGGGCTTCAGCGTGCCGTCGGCCAGGGCGCGGGCAAAGATTGCATCGAAGCGAGTAACCGCCTGCGCAAGCATCTGGGGCAGCTGTTCGGGACTGTCCGCGCGCAGCTCGAACGAAGCGAGGAATTCGCTGTCCGGGCCGTGCCGCGCCGTGAAGCGCCCTTCCACCGGCCCGCCGGGGAAGGTGTAATGAAGGTCCGCGATCGGAATCAGCACGTCGGCCGCCCCGAAATCGTCGAGGATGTCGCGCCACCACACGCGGCTGCGGCGGCCGGTCTGGCCATAGGTCAGCAGCAGCGAATCCCCGCCTGCGCCGGCGGGACGGACGTAGTTTATCCGGCTCGCCCCGGCCTGGTACTCGGCCCAGGCGCGCTGCCACGGATTGCGCTGTTCGTAGACCATGGCCGTACCGCCGGACATGGTGACCGGCAGCAGCAGCATCGGCGCACTGCGCTGGGCCTGCCCCTCTGTACCGAGGTAACGCGAAGCCCGGGCACGGTCGAAGACCACGCCTAGCGTCGCGATGTAGCGCTTGGGGCCGAGGCGTTCACGCTGGACCACGATGGCGGAGACGAGGCTTGCGATTTCCGAATCCGGCAGCTTGGGCCCGTCGATCTTTTCCCAGGCCTTCACCTGCGCCTCTACCCACGCCTTGTCGCGCGCTTCGAGGCCCGTATCGGCCTTCACATCGACCTCGATGCCAAGAACCTCTATGTCGCTGGAAGCAGCGATCGGCGCGATACCGCGCTCGCCGCCCACTTGGGCGAGCGCAAGCCAGCCGGCACCGCCAGCCATGGCCAGTCCGGATGCAACGAGCGCGAGGCGCTTGGGTCGGGAAAGGGAAAAAAGGTGCCGCATGGGGAAAACAGCGCGCCTTTTGCCCAATCGCTTCTGGAAATCCAAGCGCGAATGCGCAAGGGGGCAAACATGAGCAGCGACAACCAGTCCTATACCTACGAACAAGCCGGCGTTTCGATCGATGCGGGCAATGCGCTCGTCAAGGCGATCGGCCCGCTGGTCAAGGCGACCATGCGCCCCGGCACGGACGGCGAAATCGGCGGTTTCGGGGGCTTTTTCGACCCCAACGCGGCCGGATACAAGGACCCCTTGCTGGTCGCCGGCAATGACGGTGTGGGCACCAAGCTGAAGCTGGCGATCGACACGAACCGGCATGACACGGTCGGCATCGATCTCGTCGCAATGTGCGTGAACGATCTGATCGTTCAGGGCGCAGAGCCGCTGTTTTTCCTCGACTACTTCGCCACCGGCAAGCTGGAGAACGGCATCGCCGAACGCGTCATCGCGGGCATCGCCGAAGGCTGCAAGCAGGCCGGATGCGCGCTGATCGGCGGGGAAACTGCCGAAATGCCGGGTATGTATGCGGCAGGCGATTACGACCTTGCCGGTTTCTGTGTCGGTGCGGTGGAACGCGGCGAACAACTGACCGGTGAGCGCGTGGCGCCCGGCCACATCTTGCTCGGGCTTGCCAGTTCGGGTGTCCATTCGAACGGCTTCTCGCTGGTCCGCCGCCTTGCGGTCGACAAAGGCTGGAAGCTCGACCGACCTGCCCTGTTCGACCAGGACCGCCTTCTGGCCGAGACATTGCTCGAGCCGACCCGCATCTATGTGAAGACTCTGCTACCGATCGTGCGCGACGGGCTAGTCGACGCGATGGCGCACATCACCGGTGGCGGCCTGCTGGAAAATATCCCGCGCGTCCTGCCAGCAGGCGCTCATGCCGAAGTCGATGCCGATGGCTGGGAGCAGCCTGGGCTGATGGCGTTCCTGCAGGCACAGGGGAATATCGAGCCGGCCGAAATGGCGCGCACTTTCAACTGCGGTGTCGGCATGGTCCTGGCAGTCGATCCGGCCAATGTCGAAATCGTCCGTTCGCGCCTCGAAGAGGCCGGCGAAACCGTGCTCGCGGTTGGCCGCATCGTCGAAGGCCAGAAGGGCTGCACCGTGCGCGGGTCACAGGGCACCTGGTCCGGCAAGTCCGACTGGGAGGCCGTGCACCTTGGCTGACAAGGCGAAGGTCGCGATTTTCATCTCAGGGCGCGGCAGCAACATGGCCGCGTTGCTCTATGCGAGCCTTTTGCCGGACAGTGCTTACGAGGTCTGCCTCGTCGCAGCCAACGATCCCGATGCGGAAGGGCTTATGCTTGCCTCGGCCGAGGGCGTGCCGACCTTTGCCCTTTCCCACCGCGGCATGACGCGCGCGGACCACGATGCCGTCATGGAGAAAGCCGCGAAGGAGGCGGGCGCGCAATATATCGTTCTCGCCGGATACATGCGCATCCTCAGCCCTGAATTCGTGTGCCGCTGGCAGGGCCGGATGCTGAACATCCACCCTTCGCTGCTCCCGAAATATCCCGGTCTCGACACCCATGCGCGCGCAATCGAGGCCGGTGACAGCCATGGCGGCGTGTCGGTCCATCTGGTGACTGAGGAACTCGACGCAGGCGAGGTTCTGGGCAGCCTGTCCGTCGCGATCCGTGCTGGCGAGACTGCGGACAGCCTCGCGGAACGGGTCCGCTTCGCCGAGCACCAGCTCTACCCGCGCGTCTTGTCCGATTACGTCTCGCGCGGAAGCGATCCGCACTATCTGCTGGGAAAGGTCCGCGCCCTCGCTCTCTCCCTGCCCGAGGCACACGAGCGCGAAAGCCACGGATCACCCGGCTGGCGTGCGGGCAGCGAGAAGTCGGGCAAGTATTTCGCCTATTTCAACGACCAGCACCACGGTTCGGAACACATCGCGCTGCTGGTGAAAACGGGGAGCATGGACGAACTGCTCGATCTCGTCGAAGCCCAGCCCCATGCCTATTTCAAACCGGCTTACTACGGTGCCAGCGGCTGGATCGGCGTGATCCTCAACCGGCCGGGCATCGACTGGGACCACGTCGCCGAATGGCTCGAGCGCAGCTGGCGCAGCGTCGCCCCTGCGAGGCTGGCCAAGCTGATCAACGCGGCAGAGGATTTCTGATGCAGCGCATCACCCCTTATCTCTTCTTCATCCTCGCAGCGGCCGCACTGGTGATGATCGCGGTCAAGGGCGATGCAGGTTTCGAGGAAGAAGTGGACCCGCTGCAGGCAGTGCTGGTCGTCGCGGGCGCGTTCGCCGGCGCGCATGCGCTGAGGTTCCTGGTCGGGCGCTGGCTGGCCAAGCGCAGCGGGAACGACGTGAGCGAGTAATCAATAAGCCCGCGCGTGTTCGGGCGCCAGCATTCGCGCCAGCCTTCGCGCCTCGCCGTCGCAAAAGCTCTGCCATTCGCACACGAGACCTTCCCTGATCTTCGCTCGCCACAGGCGGTCCTTTGCCACGAGGGGATCCGTAGCTTTCGTAGTACCGCGCATCAGCACCTCGTCCTCCACGACCGAGGAAGACTCCAAGAGAATTTCGAACTCCGGCTCCATCTGCATGAATTGCAAGGTTGCGTTGCGGATCGCGTCATGCCCCTCAATGCAGCCGCCGGCACTGTCGATGAAGCGGCAATCAGGTGTGACAGAAGCGACCACGGCGGACGCGTCGTGCCGGTTGAAGGCATCGACCAGAGCCCTTGCGCTGCGCTTCTTGCGAATGGTCCCTAACACCTTTGCCCCCCGGCCGTTGTAATCTCAGGCGAAGCTGGTCGCCCGCTCTTCCCTCTTCCTGAACACTGATGCGAAACGCGGCAGGCTGATACCGTCGGCATTCCGCGTGATCTCGATCTGCGAGATCGAAGTCCCCTCGAAACTGACGCGCCACATGATGGTGCCGTTGACGCGGTGATCCCCGCCTTCGACATGGCCACGGACCAGGACCTCGTCCCGATTGGGCTCGACCGAATCCAGAATGATGGTCGGATACCCCGCCGCTTTCAGAAACGAATCCTGCATGGCGAGGTACCGCTCCCGCCCCTCGATCCGGTGTCCCGACTGGTCGCACACCACGATCCCCGGCGCCACATGGCTGCGCACGGCATCCATGTCTCGCCGGTTGAGGGCATCCCGAAAGCTTTGCACGGCGCGCACGTGACGCCTGCGCTCCCGGGTAGAGGGGAGAATCGCGGGAATCATAACGGGCGCAATCCTACCAGAGGATGCGCCCGTTACCTAACTCGTCAGAGTCCCCGGGGATGATCTCCCCGAAAGCCAACAAATGTTAGCCGACGATTTCGTCTTCGTTGAAGAAGAAGTCGATTTCGATCTTGGCGTTTTCGTCGCTGTCCGAACCGTGGACCGAGTTCGCTTCGATCGATTCGGCGTAGGTCTTGCGGATGGTGCCTTCGTCGGCATCGGCCGGGTTGGTGGCGCCCATCACGTCGCGGTTGCGCTTCACGGCGTCTTCGCCTTCGAGGACCTGCACGACGACCGGACCAGAGATCATGAAGTCGACCAGTTCACCGAAGAAGGGGCGTTCCTTGTGGACCGCGTAGAAGCCTTCGGCCTGTTCGCGGGTCATGTGGATGCGCTTGGAAGCAACGACGCGCAGGCCGGCGTCTTCCAGCATCTTGGTGACCGCGCCGGTCAGGTTGCGGCGGGTGGCATCGGGCTTGATGATCGAAAAGGTGCGGGTAACCGCCATGATGTGTGTTCCTTGCGAAGTGTCTTTTATGGGGGAGAGAGTTCTCGCGCGCGCCCCTAGCGCCGGGAGGGCGCGCGGGCAAGCTTGTTAGCCGATGCCCTGCCCGACGGTGATCTGCGCATCGGTCCCCGAATCCTGCGGCTTGGCCTGGAGCGTAAACGTCATGGCGCCTGCCGTTTTGCGGCCGGCGAGGATTGCGCCTGACTCGCCGGGAAGGTCGGACGTGAGATCGAAACCACTCGACTTCGCGAGTTTACGGTAGAAGTCCGTCAGTTCCGCCGCTTCCATGTCGCTGGTGAATTCGACGGTGACCAGCCTGCCCTCGCCCTGCTCGACGCGGGTTGCGCGAATGACCGTCGCACCGCGCGGCAGTGCGAAGGGTGCGGGAAGCCCCGGATCGACCCTTTCGCCTGCGGCAAGGGTCGTGGTCACACCCTGGGCATCGGTGTGCGTGGCGCGGACCTCGCCCGTCTCGCGGTCGACCGTGTAGCTGCCGCTGGCATCTGCCACAGCGGAAGGGTCTTCCTCTGTACGTGTCGCACCGTCTTCGCTCTCGCAAGCGGAGATCAGCATGGCAGCCATTGCCGCAGGTATCAGGAATCGCCCCATACACCTGATGACGGGCGTGGGGCGCTTGTGTTCCTGCGCGCCTCAGCGCCCCTCGCGCCAGCCGCCTTCGGGGGTCTGCTTGAAGATCCGGTTGTCGATATCCTCGCGCGGGGCAAGCTCGCGCCAAAGATTGCGCGCCGCTTCTGTCGCGGCCTCGTCGAACAGCAGCATGACGCGCGCGAAGGCACTCGCCTCTTCCCGCCAGACACCATCGGCAAGGATCGCCATGGAGGCTTCGTTCGGCGCAGCGCAGCCGTCGGACACGAGGATCGGCTGGCGCGCGGCATGGGGCGCATCGGCCGGGCCATTGGCGAAGAAAGTGCCGCCGCCCTTTGCCCACAAGGCGTTACCCAGCCTTTCGCGTAGCGCGGGATCCGCGGCGACTACCAGCAGCCGCTCGCCGGCCTGCATGACCTTGCCCGCCAGCTTGACCACGGTCACGTCGACGGGGTCACGGCTGAGCTGATAGAAATCCACCCGGGTCATGCGCTGGCCTTGCCCTTGCTGCGCCGGCACCGTTCCGAACAGTACCGGACATTGTCCCAGTCCCGTTCCCATTTCTTGCGCCAGGCGAAAGGGAGCCCGCAGGCCTCGCAGACCTTGGTCGGCAGGTCTCCCTTTCGGCGCATCTTGGGAATGAGATCGCCCTTTCGATCAGCCTTCGACGGTTTCAGACACCAGCCGGTCGATCAGGCGCACGCCGTAACCCGTTGCGCCCTTGCCCCAGGTCCGGCCCGGCTTGTCCGACCACGCCTTGCCGGCGATGTCGATGTGTGCCCAGGGCGTGTCGTCGGCGATGAAGCGCTGCAGGAACTGCGCTGCCGTGATCGAGCCTGCACCCTTGCCGCCGATGTTCTTCATGTCGGCGATCGGGCTGTCGATCAGCTTGTCGTAGGCCTTGCCAAGCGGCATCCGCCACATGGTGTCGCCGGTCGCCTCGCCCGCCTCGATGAGATCCTTGGCAAGGCTGTCATCGTTGGAGAACAGGCCGGCATATTCATTGCCGAGCGAGATGATGATCGCGCCGGTCAGCGTGGCGAAATCGACGATGCGGGTCGGCTCGAATTCCTGCTGCGTCCAGTGCAGCGCGTCGGCCAGCACCAGGCGGCCTTCGGCGTCGGTATTCAGCACTTCGATGGTCTGTCCGCTCATCGAAGTGACGACGTCGCCCGGGCGCTGCGCATTGCCGTCGGGCATGTTCTCGACGAGACCCATGACCCCCACGACATTGGCCTTGGCCTTGCGCTTGACGAGCGCGAGCATGCCGCCCGCAACCGCGCCGGCACCACCCATGTCCCACTTCATGTCTTCCATGCCCGGCCCCGGCTTGATCGAGATACCGCCGGTATCGAAGGTCACGCCCTTGCCGACGAAGGCCACCGGACGCTCGCCCGGCTCGCCGCCGTTCCAGCGGATGGCGAGGATGCGCGATTCGCGCACCGAGCCCTGGCCGACGCCGAGCAGCGAACCCATGCCGAGCTCTTCCATCTGCTTTTCGTCGAGCACGATCAGTTCCGCGCCCGTGCCCTCGAAGCGCTGCTTGCAACGTTCGACGAAGGTTTCGGGGTAGATGATGTTGGCCGGTTCGGTCACCAGCTCGCGCGTGAACTCGACACCTTCGGCAAGCGCCGTCAGCTCGTTCCATGCCGTGTCGGCATCGTCGGGTGCGCCGACGACGGTGACCTTCTTGAGAGTGACCTTCTGGTCGTCCTTCATCTTCGTGCGATAGATGTCGTAGCGCCAGTTGCGCAGGCGCAGGCCCAGCAGGACATGGCCGACTTCTTCGGCGGACAGGCGGTTCTCGGTCACGTCGAGGACCAGTTCCTCGTCGCCGCTGCACTGATACTTTGCCGCGAGCGCTGCGCCCGCCTTCTCGAGATTGGCGAGACGCGCATCGTCCGACGCCTCGCCCGAGCCGGCCAGCGCCAGCCGTGCAGCGCCATCTGCGGTTTCGATGAAACCATCGAAGGTCTGGCCGGTATTGCCCTTGAACCGCGCGGCGTCCGCGCCGGCTCGCATTGCAGCGGGAAGCGACGAGGGAAGCTTGCCCTTGTCGACGACATGCGCAATGAGGCGCGCCGCTTGCGGTAGGGTCTGGCTGAACTGGATGTGCATGGAAACTCCCGGAAATCTGTCTGAAGCGGCCCTTTCGCTCGCTGCCGGGCCGCCAAGGATGGCGATTGCGATTAGGCGTGGGCGGTGCGATAGGCAAGCCATGCGCCAGCACCCCCGGACTTCGCGCCCTGCCCTGTTGCACGCCCTGGGGACAGGTGCGGGCCTTGTTGCGCTCATGGCGGCAACGCCGCTGGCTGCGCAGGACGGAGCGGCGACCGGGACCGGCACGGTCGAGGAGCCGCAGGGCGACGCGCCGAGCGACCTGCCGCCCCCGCTCGATCGCGAGGTAGATCTGCTCGATCCGGCCAGCGAGCTCGACCCGCCGCCCGGCCCCGAATTCAACGAGGCAGGCGAACGGCAGATCGCCTTTGCTTCCGATATCCTGAGCTATGATGCCGACGCGGAAATCGTCACGGCCCAAGGCAATGTGGTGCTTCGCTCTGGCGAACGGTCGGTGCGCGCCGACAGCGTCAGCTGGAGCAGGCGCACCGGCGTCATCGTCGCCACCGGCAACGTCCGCTTCGTCGACGACAACGGCAACCAGCTCTTCGCCGACCAGGTCGAATTGACCGACGAATTCGAGGCCGGCGCGCTGGAGAACCTGCTCCTGGCCCTGCGCCAGGGCGGACGGCTTGCCGCCAATCGCGGGATTCGCGAGACCGACGGCACCATCTCGCTGGAACAGGCCGCCTATAGCGCCTGCGCAGTGGTATCGCCGGACGGCTGCCCGAAGGAGCCCAGCTGGCGCATCACCGCCGAGCGGGTGATCTACGACCCAGCCGATTCGCGCGTGCGTTTCCGGGGCGCCTACCTCGAACTGTTCGGTGCCCGGCTGCTGCCGCTTCCGGGCCTTGCCATCCGGACCGATGGCGGTGCGGTCAGCGGATTCCTGGTGCCCGACCTGCGGATTTCGGAAAGCAACGGCGTCGAGGTTTCGGGTAGCTATTACATCCGCTTCGACGACAGCAAGGACCTGACGGTTTCGGGCTATGTCTTCACCGAAGCGCCGCCCATGGTTTCCGCGCAATGGCGCCACCTGACCGACAAGGGCGCCTACCAGATCACCGGCTATGCCACGCACAGCCGCCGCCTGACCGCTGCCGGAAGCAATGAGTCCTTCGACAGCGAGGCGCGTGGTTACGTCTTTGCCAACGGCACATTCCAGTTCACCCCGGAATGGAGCCTGACGAGTTCGATCCGGCTCGCCAGCGACCGGACTTTCCTGCGCCGTTACGACATCAGCCGGGACGACCGCTTGCGGTCCATGGTCGAACTGGAACGGATCGACCGCAATTCCTATTTCTCGCTTGCCGGCTGGGCGACGCAGACGCTGCGGCTGAACCAGGACCAGGGGCAGGTGCCCATCGCCCTGCCCGTGCTCGATTACCGGCTCAAGCTCGACGATCCGGTGCTGGGCGGCAATGTCCTGCTGCAGGCCAATACGCTCGCCATCACGCGCGACATCGGACAGGACACGCAGCGCGCCTTTGCCAAGGCGCAATGGGACCTCAGGCGCGTAACCGGCATGGGACAGGTGGTGACGGTCACCGGCATGCTGCGCGGCGATGTCTACCATTCCGACCACAACGACCTGACCCAGACCGTCTCCTATCGCGGTGATACCGGCTGGCAGGCACGCGGAGTGGCGCTGGGCGCGATCGACGTGCAATGGCCTTTCGTCGGCGAACTTTTCGGCGGAACGCAGGTATTCACCCCGCGCGTCCAGCTGGTCGCCACGCCGCCGATCCGGAACCTTGCCATTCCGAACGAGGATGCGCGCGCGATCGACCTGGAAGATTCGAACCTCTTCGCGCTCAACCGCTTCCCCGGGTACGACCGGGTCGAGGACGGCGCGCGCGTGACCTATGGCTTCGACTGGGAGCTGCGCCGCCCTGGCTGGGAGATCAAGACGACCCTCGGCCAGTCCTATCGTCTCGATGCCGACCGCGAGATATTCCCCGACGGCACGGGCCTGTCCGAACGTGTCAGCGACATTGTGGGCCGCACGGAACTGCGCTTCCGCGACTTCGTGAAATTCACCCACCGGTTCCGGCTCGACAAGGACAACCTCGCCGTCCGCCGCAACGAACTCGATGCCACGTTCGGGTCGAGCAAGACCTACATGGAAGTCGGCTATCTGCGCCTCAACCGCGACATCACGACGGTGGAAGATCTCCAGGACCGCGAGGAATTGCGCGCGGCTGCCCGCGTCTCGATCGCCAATTACTGGTCGGTCTTCGGATCGGGCGTGTTCAACCTCACCAATCGCGAAGAGGACCCGACCCTATCGAGCGACGGTTTCCAGCCGATCCGCACGCGCCTCGGCGTCGCCTACCAGGACGATTGCCTCGAAATGGGCCTGACTTGGCGGCGCGATTACGTGTCCGCCGGCGACGCGGAACGCGGCGATACCTTCCAGCTCTATTTCAGCCTCAAGAACCTCGGCTTCAGATAGGCGGTGATCGCTGGGCCGGGCGTGGTTGGCAGCGCGGAGCAAACGCGCTATCCGCGCCCACCAATCAGCTACGGTTAAGCCGCTGTGCGGCAAAGGCCGGAACTACCCGGGCGCGCTGGCCGCGCCGCAACTGGATTTGAGACGCGTGAACGCAAAACTGCTTGCCAAATATTGCGGCGCTGCCGCACCGGTCGCCGCCGCACTTGCCTTCGCTGCCAGCCCGGCAGGACTGCTTGCGCAAGCCAGCGTGACCGCGAACACGCTCGACCTGCCGCAGCAGGTCACCATGCTGACCAATCCCGACCCCAACGTCCGCAAGGCGACCGCGGTGGTGAACGGCCACGTCATCACCGGTACCGATCTCGACCAGCGCGTGGCGCTGCTCGTCGATGCGAGCCGGGGCGAGATGTCGCCCGAGGAAATGCAGCGCGTGCGCGCTCAGGTCCTGCGCAATCTCATCGATGAAACTCTGCAGATCCAGGCTGCCGAAGCCGAGGACATCAAGATCGAGCAGGCCGAAATCGACCAGACCTACGCGCGTCTCGCCGCGCAGAACGAACGCCCGCTCGCGGAAATGGACAGCTACCTGCGCTCCATCGGCTCCGCGCCGGCCTCGCTCAAGCGCCAGATCCACGGCGAACTCGCCTGGCAGCGCCTGCTGCGCCAGAAGGTCGCTTTCTTCGTGAACGTGTCGGCCGAAGAAGTGAACGAGCTGATGCAGCGCCTCGAAGCCTCGAAGGGCACCGAGGAATACCGCCTTGGCGAAATCTACCTCTCGGCAACGCCTGAAAACCAGGCCGCAGTCGAAGCCAACGCGATGAAGATCGTGGAACAGCTTCGCCAGGGCGGCAGCTTCGTCGCCTATGCGCGCCAGTTCTCCGAAGCGTCCACCGCTGCCGTTGGCGGCGACCTTGGCTGGATCCGCCTGCCGCAGCTCAAGAACGCACAGCTCGAAGCCGTCGCGCGGGAAATGCAGCCCGGCCAGCTGGTCGGCCCGATCGCCATTCCGGGCGGCTATTCGATCCTCTACCTGATCGAGAAGCGCCAGGTGCTTACCGCCGATCCGCGCGATGCGATGCTGAGCCTGAAGCAGATCCAGATCCAGTTCGACCCGAACGCGACCCAGGCGCAGAACGAAGCCAAGCTGCAGGGCTTCCTGCAGGGCCTCGAAACCATGCGCGGTTGCGGCAGCGCGAACGAGATCGCGGATTCAATCGGTGCCAGCGTGGTCGACAACGACCAGCTGCGTGCCCGCGCGCTTCCCGAGCAGCTCCAGCAGCTGATCCTCAACCTCAACATCGGCGAAATGACCCCGCCCTTCGGCGATGCGAAGGATGGCGTGCGCGTGCTCATGTTGTGCGGCCGGGACGATCCCGAAGTGCAGGCCGGTCCGGACTTCGACACGCTGATGCAGCAGATCGAGGACGAGCGTATCAACCGCGCCGCGCAGCGTTACCTGCGCGACCTGCGCAACGACGCCTATATCGAATATAATTGACGCCCGCCCCGCTCCCCCTCGCCGTATCCTTGGGCGACCCTGCGGGGATCGGGCCGGAAATCATCGCCGCAGCCTGGTCTAACCGCCGGGCAGAAGGACTTGCGCCCTTCTTCGTTACGGGCGGCGCAGGCGTGCTTGGTGCCGCAGCGCATTCACGCGGCCTTTCGGTGCCGGTCGAGCGGATCGCGAGGCCGGAATATGCAGCACAGGTCTTCGACCGCGCGCTGCCTGTGCTCGGGCTGGAGGATGCGCCTTTTCGCGCAGGCCAGCCTGAAGAAGGCGGCGCGCGCCTTGCCCTGCATTCGCTGGAGCAGGCGACCGGGCTGGCTCTGCGCGGCGCGGCAGGCGCAGTCGTCACCGCGCCGATCGCCAAGGGTGAACTGGCGCGCGTGGGCTTCGACCATCCGGGCCAGACGGAATATCTTGCCGCCGCCTGCGGGCTCGACCAGCGCGATGCGGTGATGATGCTTGCGGGGCCGAGCCTGCGCGCCGTACCGCTGACCGTCCATTGCGCGCTGTCCGAAGTGCCGGGGAAGCTGAGCGAGGACCTCATCAGCCACCGCGCGCGCATCGTCCACGCTGCTCTCGAACGCGATTTCGGCATCGAAAACCCGAGGCTGGCGGTCTGCGGTCTCAACCCTCATGCGGGCGAGGACGGACGGTTCGGCGACGAGGAACAGCGGATCATTGTGCCTGCCGTCGCTCGCTTGCGCGCCGAAGGGCTCGAAGTGACCGGCCCACACCCCGGTGATGCGCTGTTCACGCCCCGCGCGCGCAAGTCCTATGACGCGGCGCTTGCCATGTATCACGACCAGGCGCTCATCCCGCTCAAGGCGCTCGATTTCGACGAGGGCGTCAATGTGACGCTCGGCCTGCCGATCGTGCGCACGAGCCCCGACCATGGCACCGCCTTCGACATCGCGGGCAAAGGCCTGGCCGATCCGGGTGCGATGATCGCGGCGCTGCGCATGGCGGGCGACATGGCACGCAGGCGCGCGGCGCATGGCTGACCTGCCCCCCTTGCGCGAAGTCATCGCGCGTCACGGCCTGTCCGCGTCGAAGGCGCTCGGCCAGAACTTCCTGTTCGACGAGCAATTGCTCGACCGGATCGCGGCTATCCCCGGCGACCTGTCCGGCAAGCAGGTCCTCGAAGTCGGCCCCGGTCCCGGAGGCCTGACCCGCGCCCTGCTGAGAGCCGGTGCGCGCGTCACTGCCATCGAGATGGACCGCCGGTGCCTTCCCGCGCTGGCCGAACTCGGTGAGGCGTTCCCCGGCCAGCTCCGCGTCATCGAAGGCGACGCGCTGAAAATCGACCATGCGGAGCTGATGGGCGGCGAGCCCTTCGCGGTCCTATCGAACCTGCCCTACAACGTCGGCACCGCGCTGTTCGTGCGCTGGCTCGGCGGCGAGGAATGGCCGCCGCTCTGGACCAGCCTGACGCTGATGTTCCAGCAGGAAGTGGCCCAGCGTATCGTCGGGCAGGCCGGCGGTTCGGCCTACGGCCGCCTTGCCGTGCTCGCGCAGTGGCGCGCGGAGGCGAAGATGGCGATGAAAGTGCACCGCAGCGCCTTTACCCCGCCGCCCAAGGTGATGAGCGCGATCGTCCATGTGGTGCCCGGCACCATGCCCGAGGGCGTCTCCGCTCGCGTGCTCGAACGGCTGACGGAAGCCGCCTTTGGCCAGCGCCGCAAGATGCTGCGCCAGAGCCTCAAGGGCGTGCCAGGCGCGGTGGAGGCGCTCGAGACGATCGGCATCGATCCCCAGCGCCGTGCGGAAACACTGTCGGTCGCGGAATTCGTCGAACTGGCGCGCGCCCTTACGAACTAATCCGCGTCGCGCACGGTGCGGCGGTAGAGGTGCCAGGTCGCGTGTCCGAAAACGGGCAGCAGGACCAACAGGCCCAGGAATGCCGGGATCATCGCAGCCATCAGCGCAATGGCGATGATCGCCGCCCAGATAACCAGCATCGGCCGGTTCGACCGGAACGCGGCAAGGCTGGTGATGATTGCCGTCAGGAAATCGACTTCCCGGTCGACCAGCATCGGCAGGCTCATCACCGTCACCGCGTAGAATGCCAGCGCCAGTATCGCGCCGACCAGCGTGCCGACCGCCAGCATCGCCATGCCGGCAGGCGTCGTGAACGCCTCCAGCGATTCCCCCACGCCCGATTCCGCCATGAAAATCGCGAAGATGCCGTGGGCGATGATCATCCAGAAGCTGAAGGCCACGAAGACGATGCCGCCCATCATGATGAGCTGTTCATCGCCCTTGCCCCGGATCGCGCCGAGGACAGCTCCCCATTTCACCGGTTCGCCCGCCTCGCGCCTGCGGCTGACCTCGTAGAGGCCGACCGCGGTGAATGGCGCCACCAGCGGAAATCCGGCAAAGGCGGGAATGAGCCACAGGGGCTCCCCCCATTGGAACAGGGCCACGGCGAGGAACAGGCCGGCGCCGACATAGATGGAGGCGAAAAAGAGCCCGTATTGCGGACAGGCGATGAAGTCCGCGAACCCGGCTTTCAGTGCCGCCACGAGATCCGAAAACCTCAGGTTCCTGGCCACCCTGACCGGCGCAATCGGCGCGTCCGTTGCTGCTTCCATGAAGCTCTCTCCCCGCGAACCCCGTTATGCAGGTAGTCTGCTACAGCTTCCCGCCAGCATCAAGTATCGCGCTGTTCGCGCAGCAGGTCCGCCCTTTTCACCATCAGGCGGAGCACTTTTGAATACTCTGCCAGCGCTTCGATAGTGGTGCTGTAGACCTGTATCTCGATGCCTTCGACACCTTCCATCCGCAAGCCGTAGTCGCCCTTGCCGAGCGTCCACGGGGCCGGTTCGACCGTCATTTTCGCAAACGGCAGGAACAGGTCGCGGCAGCCGTATTTGAAGGGCGGCATCACCGACAGCGAGAGACCCTCGGCATAGAGGTCGAAGGTCACAGGCGGGTAGACGCGCGACTTCAGATCGCCCGACAGGTGGCCGAAGCGGAACCCCGGCTGCGCGATACGGATCGCACCCGCCTTCTCGGTGAAGACCGGCTTGCCGGCATCACGCGCAGGATAGAGCGCCTCGAACTCCCGCCAGCGCGAGGTGGTCGCCCGCATTATGAGATAGAGAATGAAGAACATGCCGACGAGGCTGACCGTGCTCACCACGGTCATGTAGATGCTTTCGAGCATGTCCCCCACGGCGCCCCTCCTCTCAGGCGCCTGTTATCGCGCCTTTTTCTCCCGTCGCCAAGCATGGAGGAGCGGCTCGGTATAGCCGCTCGGCTGTTCGACACCCTTGAAGATGAGGTCCTTGGCCGCGCTGAAGGCCGGACCGTCCTCGTTCTGCAGCAGCGGCTCGTAGAACGGATCGCCTGCGTTCTGTTCGTCAACCTTGGCGGCCATGTGGCGCAGACTGTCCATCACCTGCGCTTCTGAGATGACTCCGTGAAGCAGCCAGTTGGCGATGTGCTGGCTGGAAATGCGCAGCGTTGCGCGGTCTTCCATCAGGCCAACGTCGTTGATGTCGGGCACCTTCGAACAGCCCACGCCCTGGTCGATCCAGCGCACCACGTAGCCGAGCAGGCCCTGGCAATTGTTGTCCAGTTCCTCGCGGATTTCAGCCTCGGACCAATTGCTACCCTCTGCCAGCGGAATGGTGAGCAAATCGTCGAGACCGGGCACATCGCCCAGCCCCTTCTGGATCGTGAACACGTCCTCTCGGTGGTAATGGATCGCGTGGAGCGTCGCCGCAGTCGGGCTCGGCACCCAGGCGGTGTTGGCACCGGCGCGCAGATGGCCGATCTTCTCGATCATCATCTGCCCCATGAGGTCGGGCGCGGCCCACATGCCCTTGCCGATCTGCGCGCGGCCCGACAGGCCGTGACGCAGGCCGATACCGACATTGCGCGCTTCATATGCCTTGAGCCAGGCGGAGGACTTCATCTCGCCCTTGCGCATCATAGGTCCGGCACGCATCGAGGTGTGGATCTCGTCGCCGGTGCGATCGAGGAAGCCGGTGTTGATGAATACGATGCGGTCTTTCACCGCATGGATGCAGGCGGCGAGGTTCGCCGAAGTGCGGCGTTCCTCGTCCATCACCCCGACCTTGATCGTGTGGCGCGGCAGGCCGAGCAGGTCCTCGACCGCGTCGAACAGGTCGTTGGTGAAACCGCATTCCTCCGGCCCGTGCATCTTGGGCTTCACGATGTAGATCGAGCCGCAGCGGCTGTTGCCATACTTGCCCAGCCCTTCGACATCGTGCGCGCCGATCGCGCTGGTGACGACGGCATCCATGATGCCTTCGGGGATTTCCATGCCGTCCCAGCGCATGGCGGGATTGGTCATCAAATGGCCCACGTTGCGCACGAACATGAGGCTGCGACCGGGCAGCTTGCGTTCCTCGCCATCCGGCCCGGTGTAGGTCTTGTCGCCAGCCAGCATGCGCGTGAGCGTCCGACCGCCCTTCTCGAAGCTTTCCGACAGGTCGCCGCGAATGATGCCGAGCCAGTTGGTATAGGCGATGAGCTTGTCCTCGGCATCGACCGCCGCGACCGAATCCTCGCAGTCCGCGATGGTGGTCAGCGCAGCTTCCAGGACAATGTCGGAAATGCCTGCCTTGTCGGTCCTGCCGACCGGGTGATCGCGGTCGAACTGGACCTCGATGTGGAGGCCGTTGCTGCGGAACAGCAGGCCCTTCCCGGTATGCCCGACCCACTGGGTCTCCTCCTTGAGCTTGCCGTCGTGCTCGTTGGCGAGGTCGACCCAGCTCTGGTCCACCAGCGGCAACGCCTCGTCGAGGAAGCTGCGTCCGGCAGCGATCACCGCCGCGCCGCGCTGCTCGTCATAGCCGCCGGGTTTGGCAGGCGGCGCGTCGAGCACATCGGTGCCGTAAAAGGCATCGTAGAGGCTGCCCCAGCGTGCATTGGCGGCGTTGAGCAGGAAGCGGGCGTTGAGGATCGGCACGACCAGCTGCGGCCCCGCCATGGTGGCGATTTCGGGATCGACGTTCTGCGTACCGATGGTGAACTCGCCCTGTTCGGGGACGAGGTAGCCGATCTCGCGCAGGAAGGCCTGGTATTCGCCCTGGTCGACCTTCTGGCCGGCACGGTCCGCGTGCCATGCATCGATCTTCGCCTGCAAATCGTCGCGCTTTGCCAGCAGCGCGCGGTTGCGCGGCGCGAATTCGCCGAGCAGCGCGGCAAAACCCTGCCAGAAAGCGCCTGCATCCCGCCCGAGCGGAGCAAGGACATCGGTTTCGATGAAGGTGGCCAGCGCCGGGTCGATTTCGATACCGGCGCGCGTCACGTATTCTGTCATGGAACTCCCTTGGGTATGCATAGCGGCAATGTGGACCCGGGGAGGAGCGAGCTGACCTATGCCGCCAGCGGTTGACGAATGCAAGCCACGGGGTGGACACTGGAAATAGCCCGACTAAGGACGTTGCCGATGAAACCGGATTTTGCCCCGCAAGCCCTTCTGGACGCCGTCGATGGCGACACCATGCTGCGCGAGGTGCAGGACTGGGCTGCGATCAATACCGGCACTGCCAATATCGCAGGTCTCGACCGGATGGCAGGCGTGCTCGCCGACGCTTTCAGCGTGCTGCCCGGAGAGGTGGAGCTGGTCGATCCGGCCCCGGTCACGGCGATCAGTGCCGAGGGGCGCGAATTCGAAAAACCGCATGGCCGCCACATGGTGCTGCGCGTACGGCCCGAGGCGGAGCGCCGTTTCGTGCTGACCGGCCACATGGACACTGTGTTTCCGGTCGACCATTCGTTCCAGGAAGTCCGCTGGCTCGACGACGATACGATCAACGGCCCCGGTACCGCCGACATGAAGGGCGGGCTCAACGTGATTCTCCACGCGCTGAAGCTCTTCGAGACGACCGAGGGGGCCGCACGCGTCGGCTACGACGTCATGATCAACTCGGACGAGGAAACCGGCAGCCTCGCCAGCCGCGGACTGATAGAGGAGCTGGCGCGGGGCAAATATGCCGCGCTGACCTACGAACCCTCCGCCCTGCCCGACGGCACTTTGGCCCATGCGCGCGGCGGCACGGGCAATTACTCGATTACCATTACCGGCCGCTCCGCCCACGCCGGGCGCAACCCGCACGAAGGACGCAATGCCATCGTCGCCGCGTCGGATCTCGTGCTGCGGATCAAGACGCTCGAGGCCGAGGACATCACCGTCAATCCGGCCAAGATCGAAGGTGGCAGCGCGAACAATGTCGTACCCGACCTTGCAGTCCTGCGCTTCAATATCCGGCCAAAGTCGACCGAAGCCATGAACCGCTTCGACGGCGAGCTGGGCGTGATCCTGCGCACGATCGAGGCCGATCACGAGGTCGGCGTGCATCGCCATGGCGGCGTCACCCGCCCGCCCAAGCCGGTCGACGCGAAGGCGCAAGCCCTGTTCGATCTAGTCAAGGAATGCGGGGCACAGCTCGGCCAGCAGATCGGCTGGCAGCCGAGCGGCGGCGTATGCGACGGAAACAATATCGCCGCCACCGGCGTGCCCGTGGTCGACACCATGGGCGTGCGCGGCGGCGCCATCCATTCACCGGACGAATACATGATCGTCCCCTCGCTGAGGGAGCGCGCGGCACTATCCGCCCTCGTTCTGGCGAAGCTTTCCACCGGAGACCATTTGTGACCTATCGCCTGCGCGCCGCGAAACCCGGCGACCTGGAGCATCTCTACGAGATGGCAAAGCTGACCGGTGGCGGTTTCACCAACCTGCCCGCCGATCGCTCGGCCCTGACACGCAAGCTGGAGCGGGCGCAGAAGGCTTTCGATCGCAAGGATGATGCGATCGGCGACGACCAGTTCGTGCTGATCCTCGAAAACACCGAGACCGGCGAAGTGCGCGGCACCTGCCAGTTGATGAGCATGGTCGGCCAGCAATGGCCGTTCTATTCCTATCGCTTGAACACGCTGACCCAGCACAGCCAGGAACTCGACCGGACGGTGCGGGCCGAACTCCTCAGCCTTGTGACCGACCTCGAAGGGTCTTCGGAAGTCGGCGGCCTGTTCCTCCACCCGGCAGCGCGCGCAGGCGGCCTCGGCCTGCTGCTGGCACGCAGCCGCTACCTTTTCGTCGCCATGCACCGCAAGCGCTTTGCCGACCGCATCCTTGCCGAACTGCGCGGCGTGATCGACGATCGCGGCGGCTCGCCCTTCTGGGACGGCGTCGCGGGCCGGTTCTTCGGGATGAACTTTCAGGAAGCGGACTATTTCAACGCGATCAACGGCAACCAGTTCATCGCGGACCTGATGCCCAAGCATCCGGTTTACGTCGCCATGCTCAACAGCGAGGCGCGCAAGGTCATCGGCGTGCCGCATCCCACCGGCCGCGCGGCCATGCGGATGCTGGAGAACGAAGGCTTCGCCGCGGAAGGCTACGTCGACATTTTCGACGGCGGCCCGACCATGACTGCCCGCACCGACCAGGTGAAGAGCATTCGCGAGGCCAAGGCTGCCAAGATCGCCGCAACCACGCTCGAAAAGGGCGAGAAGGCGCTCATTGCAACGGGCCGTCTCGACGCGTTCCGCTGCTGCTACGGCCTGCGCGAGTTCGGCGAGGACGGGAGCATCTCGATCGATGCAAACGCCGCCGAAACGCTCGGCGTCGGAAGCGGCGACGAAGTATGGAGCGTGGCGCGATGAGCCTGGTCGAGATCAATTTCGACGGCATCGTCGGCCCCTCGCACAATTACGCCGGCCTCAGCCTCGGCAATATCGCCAGCGCCAGCCATGGCGGGGACGTGTCCTATCCGCGCGCCGCGGCGCTGCAGGGTGTCGCCAAGATGCGCGGCAATATGGAGCGCGACCTTGCGCAGGGCTTCCTCCTGCCTCTGCCTCGCCCCAACTTCGGCCTCATCCGCGATCTCGCGATCGACGCATCGGCACCGCGCCAGTTGCTTGCTGCGGCCTGGTCGGCATCGAGCATGTGGACGGCCAATGCGGCGACTGTCAGCCCCGCACCCGACACGGCCGACGGACGCTGCCACCTGACGCCTGCCAATCTCGTGACCATGGCCCACCGCGCGCAAGAATGGCGCGACACCAAGGCCCAACTCGACATCGCCTTCGGCAACCGCGAGCATTTCGCGGTCCATGACGCGGTCCTGCCGACCTTCGGCGACGAGGGCGCGGCCAACCACATGCGCTTCTGCGAAGGGCACGGCAGCGAGGGCGTGGAGGTCTTCGTCTATGGCCGGCAGGGCGGCAAATTCCCGGCCCGCCAGCACGAACAAGCCAGCCGCGCGGTCGCACGCATCCACGGACTCGACCCGGCAAAATGTGTCTTCATCGAGCAGAACCCGGAAGCGATCGAAGCCGGTGCGTTCCATAATGACGTGGTCTCGGTCGCGAACGAGCGCGTGCTGTTCACGCACGAGCGCGCCTTTGCCGACCGCCAGGGCGCCTATGACGCCATCGCAGCCGCTTTCCCTGCGCTGCAGGTGGTGGAGGTGCCCGAAAGCGCCGTCAGCCTCGACGAAGCGATCCGCAGCTACCTCTTCAACGCCCAGCTTCTCACGCTGCCGACGGGCGAGATGGCGCTGGTCGTCCCGACCGAGTGCCGGGACAGCGCCAGCGTCTGGGACTGGTGCGAGCAGATGCTCGCTTCCAATGGCCCGATCCGCCAGGTCATTCCAGTCGATGTGAAACAGTCGATGGCAAACGGCGGCGGCCCGGCCTGCCTGCGCCTGCGCGTCGTGGCCGATCCGGCCACGGTCGATCCGCGCTTCATGCTCGACGAGATGAAGGCCGACAGGATCGAGGCGGTCATCGCCGAAACCTGGCCCGAACAGATCGATCCCGCCGATATCGGCACCGATGCGCTGGCGAAAACGGTTGTCGAGGCGCGTGAGGCATTGCTGACTGTCCTATCCTTGGACACTCTCGCATAAGCAGCCGCTACAGAGTTAACGCGCTGGACTCGCTTTGTCGGGCGGGCTTACACTCCTCGTTGCATTAACCATTGCATCCCGCAGGCCTGCGTCGCTGGCACAGGTTTTGCTGATCGAAAGGTTAAGCAAGAGGAGTAGACCGGCCCCATGTGGACCAAGTTCAAACGGCTGTTCGTGATCAAGACGCGCTTCGAAGCGTATCTGATCATCTATGGCCTTGCGCTTGGTGCCATGACGCGCGGTGCGCACTACACGCAGGAATATCCTGGCGTTGGCGGCTATCTCCTGTTCGCAGCAACCGCCGGTGCCGTCTTCCTTGGCGGGGCGAAGATCCTCGACGCTATCCGCTACGAAACGGAAGCGCGTGAGGCTGCGGAAGCTGCCGAAGACAGCGAATAATCCGATACATTTGAGCGAAGGTGGGGGTTTCTGTTGCTAGCTACCCCCGGAGCCCCGGAATCCGCTTCTGTTGCCCGGTGGGTCCAACCGCGCTTTAGCTTTGTAAGATCAGGCCGTTAGGCCGTCAGATTACGCTGCGAGAGCGAGTGCTTCGTTGTCGTTGGCACTTATGTGTTGTGAACAGTTTTACGGGTTACTCAGCCCGGGCAAAAACACCGTCTTTCAGCACACGTCGATCCTGGTTCGGCCCCGTCAGAAACCGCGTGTTTTCCGCGGGTTGTGGTGGAGCCGCCGGGTACTGCCCCCGGGTCCGTTGTACCTATTGCACGGCGCAGTTTATCGCCATAGCCGGCCGAAACCGGCAGGCCCTATATAGCGACGCGAGGCTTAATGTGAAGTGAGCGGCGGGACGAAATCGCTTCGCCCCGCCCCATTGCGTCAGCTGCGCTTCTTCAGTTCATCCCGGATTTCGGTGAGCAGTTCGATCTCGGTCGGGCCGGCAGGCGCTTCGTCCTGCTTTTCCTCGAATTCGGCCATCACCTTCTTGGCATAGCGCACCAGCAGGAAGATGATGAAAGACAGGATCAGGAAGTTGATGATCGCGGTAATGAAGCTGCCGTAACCGATCATGGCTGCACCCGCTTCCTTGAGGGCGGCATAGTCGGTCATCGAGCCTTCGTAGCCTTCCGGCGTGCTCAGCAGGATGAAGTAGTTCGAGAAGTCGGCTCCGCCGAAAATCGCGCCCACGAACGGCATGATGATGTCGTCGGTCAGCGAGGCGACGATCGTGCCGAAGGCCCCTGCGATAATGACCGCGACGGCCAAGTCGATCACATTGCCCTTGGCAATGAAGTCCTTGAAGTCCTTGAGCATGATTTACAGTCCCTCCCACGCTTAACCGCTGAAAACCGCAGTTTTCTGCCAGTTGCGCAGCCATGCGACAAGCCCCCGCAATCCTTGAATGCACAGCGCGGCGTGCTATCTATGTAAAACAGTCTTCAGAAGGGGATTCTTCGATGAAACGTCTTGCCGCTTTCCGTGTCGCCCTGGTGGCGGCCTTCGCGATGGCCGTGTCCGCTTGCGGGATCAATTCGGTGCCCACGGCGGAAGAAAACGCCAAGGCGCGCTGGGCCGACGTGCAGAGCGCCTACCAGCGCCGCGCCGACCTCGTCCCGAACCTGGTGTCGACCGTTCGCGCCGCAGCCAATTCGGAAGAGGAAATCCTCACCCAGGTGATCGAGGCCCGCGCGCAGGCCACCTCGACCACGATCAATGCCAACGAGCTCGGCGATGCGCAGAAGTTCCGCGCATTCGAACAGGCGCAGGGCAATCTCGGCAGCGCGCTGTCGCGCCTGATGGTCGTCGTCGAACGCTACCCCGAACTGCAGAGCCAGCAGCGTTTCGCCGACCTGATGGTCGCGCTGGAAGGCACGGAAAACCGGATCGACAACGCCCGCACCCGCTACAACGAAGCGGTGCAGGGGTATAACACGACGATCCGCACCTTCCCCGACATCATCGGTGCGAAGATCATCCACGGCGCCGAACCGATGGAAACCTTCCAGGCCGATGCTGCGGCGCAGAGCGCTCCCACGGTCGACTTCGGCGACATGGACCCGGCGAACAGCGAAAACTGATCGCTGCGGAGCCAAGCGTCATGCAACGCGTGATCCTCTTGCTTGCTCTGGTGCTGGCGGCGCTCGCGTCGCCTGCGCTGGCGCAGGATTTCCCGGCGAGGCCCGATGGCCCTGTTTACGATGCGGCCGACCTCCTGCCTGCAGCCGAGGAAGAGGCGCTGGCGGCACGGCTGACCGAATACAATCTCGCCACGGGCAATGCCGTGGTCGTCGCGACGGAACCGACGACCGGCGGGCGCGATATCGACCTCTATTCGCGCGATCTCGCCGAATACTGGGACATCGGCGGTGCGGAGACGGAAAAAGGCGTTCTCGTCTACATCGCGCGTGACGACCGCCAGATGGCGATCAAGACCGCGCGCGGTGTTCAAGGCGTGCTGACCGACATATCCGCGGGCCGGATCATCCGCGACACCATGCGCCCGGCTTTCCGCGAAGGCGATTTTCCTGGCGGGATCAACGGTGCGGTGGACCAGATCATCGAGCGCCTGGCCATCGACCCGGTCGACGCAGCCGCGATAGCGGAAGCGGAAGCCGCATCCGAAGCCCAGCGCGAAACCGAAGGCAGCTTCCCGCTGGGCGGGTTCATCTGGCTGGCCTTCATATTCTTCTTCTTCATCCTCCCCATGCTGCGGGGCGGTCGCAAGGCGCGCCGTTATAGCCGGGGCCCGTGGGGCGATACCGCCCGCGACATCATCCTGTGGGAAGTCGGCAAGGCCGTCGTGCGCGGGCTTGAAGATGGCGGGCGCGGCGGTGGCTGGGGAGGCGGCGGTGGCGGCTTCGGTGGTTTCGGCGGCGGAGGCGGCGGTTTCAATGGCGGCGGCGCCTCGGGGGGCTGGTGATGCGATATCTCGACGAAGCTCAGCACCGGATCGTGACCGAGGCGGTTCGAACCGCCGAACTCTCGACTTGCGGGGAAATCGTGCCGGTCCTTGCCGACAGGTCAGACGGCTATACCGACGTGGCGCTATGGTGGGCAGCCACTATGGCATTCACCGCCATGAGCGTTTTCGCACTTTTTCCCGACGTTTTCCTCGACCTGCGTATCGCCTTCGCCGGGGCCTGGGCTGCCGAGCCGACGCTCGGCGAATCCTTTGCCCTCCTCACCGGTTTCGGCCTGATCGTATTCCTCGCGGTGATTTCCGTGCATTTGATCCAGGCGGTCAAGTTCGCTCTCATCCCCTCGCCCGTTAAGCGCCAGCGCGTCCGCGATGCCGCGATAAAGCATTTCAAGGTCGGGGCGGAACGGCGGACGCATGGCCGCACGGGCGTCCTCCTCTACCTCTCGATGCGCGAACACCGCGCGGAGATCGTCGCCGACGAAGCGATCGCCGCGATCGTCCCCGCCGAGGTTTGGGGCGAAGCCATGGCCGACATGCTCGCCGAAATTAAGCAAGGTCGCATCGCGGAAGGCCTTGCGGCAGGCGTGCGCGATGTCGGCGTCGTGCTGGCCGAACACTTCCCACGCGGCGATGAAGACCTGAACGAATTGCCCGACCGCCTCATCGAGGTATAGGGACGGCCCATGGCCGAAAACATCGAAGTGCCGGGCCGCGACGCGGACGCCGACAAGCCTGAAGAAATCATGTGGCAGGGGCGGTTCGTTACCACGAAGCGCCGCGGACGCTGGGAATATGCCAGCCGGTCCCGCGGCATCCGTGCGGCTGCCATCATCGCGATCGACGACGAGGATCATGTCATCCTCGTATCGCAATACCGCGTGCCGCTCGGGCGTATCTGCCTGGAAATTCCCGCCGGCCTTATTGGTGACGACGAAGGCAAGAGCGGCGAAAGCCCGGAGGCTGCCGCAGGCCGCGAGCTGGAAGAGGAAACCGGCTACCGCGCCGCGCGGATGGAAAATTTGGGCGAATTCTATTCCTCGCCCGGCATGGTCAGCGAAAGCTTCACCCTGCTGCGCGCGCAAGGCCTGGAAAAAGTCGGCGACGGCGGCGGAACCGATAGCGAGGATATTGTCGTGCACCGCGTTCCGCGCACGGGACTTGCGGAATTCGTTGCCCGCTGGCGCGCGATGGGTCACGGTGTCGACGTAAGGATCGCCATGCTGATGGCATCCGCCGGATTACTCACGGGAGAATAGGAACATGGCAGGACGGTGTGCGGGCAAGCTGGCCCTGGTGACGGGGGCGGCGCAGGGTCTTGGACGGGCCCATGCCAAGCGGCTGGCGGAAGAAGGCGCGCGGGTCCTGTGCACCGATATCAATGGCGACGGGGCGCAAGCTACCGCTGCCGAAATCGTCGAGGAAATGGGTGCCGGCCATGCCTACGGCATCCAGCACGACGTGACCAATCCCGATGATTGGGAGCGCGCGGTCGAAACGGCCGATGCGGAACTCGGCGGCCTCAACGTGCTCGTCAACAATGCCGGGATCGGCGTAGCGGGCAATATCGAGACCTGCGATTTCGAGGACTGGAAGCGCTGCTTCTCGGTCAATGTGGATTCGATCTTCCACGGCTGCCAGAAAGCCCTGCCCCTGATGCGCGAACACGCGCCAGGGTCGATCATCAACATCTCGTCAATTGCGGGCCTGATCGCCAGCGACACCATGCCGGCCTACAATGCGTCGAAGGCCGCGGTGTGGATGCTGTCGAAATCGATCGCGCTCCACTGCGCCAAGAAGCAGATGCAGATCCGCTGCAATTCGATCCACCCCACCTTCGTCGACACGCCGATCCTCGACGGGACGGCGCGGCATTCGGGGCTGGACAAGGATGTGCTGCTGGAAAAACTCGCCCGGCAGATCCCGCTCAAATTCGTTGGCGAGCCGAACGATATCGCCAACGCGGTCGTTTACCTCGCCAGTGACGAGAGCCGTTTCATGACCGGGGCCGAACTCAAGCTGGACGGCGGCATTTCGGCCATGTGACCCGCACGGCGGGCAGGTGGTTGAGGACGCGGAATTGCCCCCGCGTCCTCTGTCAGTCTGCAATCAGCGCGATGCCGAGGTAGACGAGGATGAAGCTGCCGAAGCCGAGCAGCGTACCCAGGACGAAGCCCACGCGAACCAGCGTGGTGTCGATCCCGAAGTAGCGGCCGATGCCGGCGCACACACCCATCAGCTTGCCGTTCTGGCGATCCAGGCGGAAGCTGCGGCTTTCGCGGATGGGCTGGTCTTTGCGGAACTTGAGGTCGTTCATGCCAGGGCTCCGGTCGGCGTTGCGTTGACGATGGCAGTGGCGAAAAAGGCCGCCGAGATCATCAGCGATGCGGCAGCGGCGAAAAGGCGGCCACCGAAGTTTTCACTGTCGAACATTTCTATCGATCCTTGCATTGGAGTTGGGTTGATCAGGCGACGAGGCCAGCGGGCGTTGCGGGGATGATGGCGAAGGCCATGCTCAGAGCCGAAAGGCCGAGGGCGAAGACTGCTGCGAAGGCCTTGCTGCTGTCGAAATCGAAGACGGACATTGTATAATTCCCTTTTATTCGTGTCGTTTCCCGGACCATCCGGGGGACATGACAAGCATTGCAACGGGCGTGCCAAAATCGAAAAATGGCAGAAATCCGCCATTCTTGACTTAACGGCAAGCTGACCGGCCGTTCATCAATCCGAAAGGTTGGGAAATTTCACCAACTGTTGGAATTGGCATTTTTCTGGCGGTCGCGAGATGCGCACGCTAACCCTCGCGCAGTCCATGCTCGAGCGCATTTCCCTCACCCATTTCCGCAACCACACGGCCTCGGAGCTGCGCGATACCGCGCGCTTCAACCTGCTCGTGGGGGAAAACGGCGCGGGCAAGACGAACGTGCTCGAAGCCCTGTCGCTCCTCGCCCCGGGTCGCGGCCTGCGCCGCGCCGCGCTGGCGGAGATGGTGGAGCATTCCGCCATGACCGGCTTCGGCGTCGGGGCGGACCTGATGCAGGACGGCGAGGCAGTCCGGCTCGGCACCTATACCGAAAGCGATGCGCCCGGCAGGCGCAAGGTGCGTATCAACGGCTCTGAGAGCACGGCGACCGCGCTCGGCGAATGGCTGGCGCTTACCTGGCTGACACCGGCGATGGACGGCCTGTTCACCGGCCCTGCCGCGGATCGTCGGCGCTTCATGGACCGCATGGCCCTCGCGCTCGATCCCGCCCATGCGAGCCACGCGGCACGCTACGAGGCGGCCTTGCGCGAGCGGAACCGGCTCCTGTCGGACGATCGCACGCCCGATGGCGCGTGGCTCGATGCGATCGAGGCGCAGATGGTCGAGCACGGCGGGCGGCTTATCCAGGGCCGCCGCCTGCTGGTCGATACACTCATGGCTCGCATCGCGCATATGCCTGCCGAACCCTTTGCGCGCCCTGCCCTGACCTATGCGCCGGGCGGTGCCGACAGCAGCGAAAGCCTTTCGCAGGCGCTATTCGAGAACCGCAGCCGCGATCGCGCAGCCCAGCGCACCCTGTCGGGCCCGCACCGTGACGAGTTGGAAGTCGTCCATGCGGCCAAGCGCGTGCCTGCGGCGCAAAGCTCGACCGGAGAACAGAAGGCGATGCTGGTCGCCATAACTCTTGCCCATGCCGCCATTGCCGCGCAGGGGCGCGCAGGCGTGCTGTTGCTGGACGAGGTTGCTGCGCACCTCGACCCGGTGCGCCGTGCCGCGCTGTTCGACCAATTGTCGGCCAGCGGCGCGCAGGTCTGGATGACGGGGACAGAGCTTGCCCCCTTCGACGTCATCGCGGGCGAGGCCGCTGTCTGGCGCGTCGACGCAGGCGAAATCCGGCGCGCCTAGTCGGCAGGAGGGATAGCCGCCTCGACCTCTTCGACGGTCGCAGCAACCAGCTTGTCGATACCCTCGTTCGTCGGGTGGATCCGGTCGTCCTGAAACAGCGAGGGATCCTGGTAGATCGTCTCCAGCCAGAAGGGGATCAGCGTCGCGCCATACTGCCTGGCGAGGTCGGGGTAGAGCGCATCGAAGGCCTGCTGGTATTCCGGGCCGTAGTTCGGCGGCGAACGCATGCCCATCAGCACAACCGGGATGTTTCGCCCCTTCAGTTCGGCCAGCATGCTTTCGAAATTGGCGCGCGTTTCGGCAGGCGAAAGGCCGCGCAGCATATCGTTGCCACCCAGTTCCAGCAGGACGAGGTCGGGCTTCACCGGCTGGTTGTCGAGCGCAAAGGCGAGGCGCTTGGCACCGGCAGCGCTGGTCTCTCCCGACACGGCAGCATTGGTCACGCGGGCATTGATGCCCCGTTCGCGCAAAGCCCTTTCGAGATCGGCCGGATAGCTATTTTCAAGGCCGATGCCGTAGCCTGCGAAAAGGCTGTCGCCGAACGCGAAGATGTGGCGTTCTGGCCCCGCGACCTCGATCGGTGCCGCGACTTCGGCGCTCGCCGCGGTTTCGGGCGCGCGCTCGGCCGTATCGGCGTCGCTCCCGCAGGCAACGAGGGCAAGAGCGGCGGCGAGCATCGACGAACTACGCAGGACCATCGGCGGACTTCCTTGTGACTTGTGGTGCCTTCTGCCATCGCAGCCGCGTGACGACTTCTCAAGACGCGATTTGCGCCCGTGACCTGCGCCTCACTCTCGGCTCTGCCGAAGCGCCGGTGGAAATCCTCAAGGGGCTCGACCTCACCATCGCCCGCGGCGAGACGGTGGCCCTGCTCGGCCCGTCCGGTTCGGGCAAGAGTTCGCTCATGGCGGTACTCTCCGGCCTGGAACGCGCGACCAGTGGCACGCTGAGCGTTGCAGGGCAGGATTTCGCTGCCCTAGATGAGGATGCGCTGGCCCGCGCCCGGCGTGGCCGCATCGGCATCGTCCTCCAGGCCTTCCACCTGCTGCCCACCATGACCGCTCTCGAAAACGTGGCGACGCCGATGGAACTGGCAGGAGACACCGACGCACAGGCCCGCGCCCGTGCGGAACTGGAGGCAGTGGGCCTCGGCCACAGGCTCGACCATTACCCGCAGCAGCTTTCGGGCGGCGAACAGCAGCGCGTGGCCATCGCCCGAGCCATCGCGCCGCGCCCCGACCTGATTTTCGCCGACGAGCCGACCGGCAACCTCGATGCGGCGACCGGCCACGAGATCGTGGAGTTGCTGTTCGCCCGGCGCGCCGAAACGGGCGCGACCCTGCTCGTGATCACGCACGATCCGGAACTCGCCGATCACTGCGACCGCGTCCTCACGCTCGGTGACGGGCGCATCGCCAGCGACACCGCCGGGAAGACCGCGCGCGCATGAGTTGGGGCACGGCATGGCGGATTGCCCGGCGCGACCTCAACGCGCGCTTCAAGGGTTTGCGCCTGCTGCTGGTGTGCATCTTCTTGGGTACGGCGGCGCTGGCCGCGATCGGCACGCTGACCGCCGCGATCGAGCGCGAACTGGCCGCAAACGGCCAGCAATTCCTCGGCGGCGACCTCCAGATCGAGTTGTGGCAGCGCTCGCTCAATGACGAGGAGCGCGCCGCGCTGGAGGAGCTGGGCACGGTATCCGCCGGCACCCGTCTGCAGGCCATGGCCCGCAAGGACGACATTGCCGCCCCTATCGAGCTGAAGGCAGTCGACGCCAGCTATCCGCTCTACGGATCGCTGGTGCTGGACGGGGGCAGGACTGCCGGCGCGCCAAAGGGGAACGAGGCCTACCTTGCCCCCGGAGCCGCCGACCGGCTCGGCGTCGCGGCAGGCGATACCATCCTTATCGGTACCGAGACGCTGCAGGTCGCCGGTATCATCGAGGACGAGCCCGACCGTCTGGGCGAAGGCTTCCAGCTCGGCCCGACAATCATCGTCGCCGAAGACCTGCCCACGCGCGCAGGACTGCTTGCGCCCGGCTCCATGTACCAGAGCAAGACACGCGTCGCCTTCGACGCCCAGCGCGACCTCGAAGCTGCCGAGGAAGCGCTAAAGGCGCGTTTCCCCGAAGCCGGTTTCGACATCGACACGGCCGATCGCGCAGCGCCCGGGACAGACCGGTTCGTCAGCCGCATGAGCGAGTTCCTCACCCTCGTCGGGCTGGCCGCGTTGGTCATCGCCGGGATCGGCATCGGCGGGGGCGTTTCCTCCTATCTCGATGCGCGCCGCCAGTCGGTCGCCACGCTCAAGATCCTCGGCGCGACCAGCAGCGACATCGCGCGCATCTACGCCTTGCAGATACTGGCCGCCGCCGCGGTGGGAAGCCTTGCGGGCCTCGCGGTCGGCGTTGCTGCCGTGCCGCTCCTGGCGACCGCGCTGGAGGGCTTGCTCCCGGTCGACACGGGTTTCGTGTTTGATGCCGGCGCTTTGCTGCTGGCGGCCAGTTACGGCCTGCTTGTAGCGCTGGTATTCGCCGCGCCGCCGCTGATGCGGGCGCGGCATTTTCCTGCGATGGCCCTCATGCGGGCCCGCGTGGCTCCGCTAGCCCGTGACAAGTCCGCACTGCTGGTAGTGCTGGCAGGACTTGCGGCGATCGTGGGCCTGGCGCTCGTCACCGCGCAGCAACCGATGCTATCGGGCGGCTTCCTTGCCGGTGCGGCCGTCGTCCTTGGCCTGCTTGCGGCACTCGGCTGGACCATCCGCGCCGTTGCTGCGGCCCTGCCCCGCCCGGCGAGCCCGGTTGCCCGCGCGGCGCTTGCCAATATCCATCGTCCGGGCTCCAGCACCGGCGCGCTGGTCACCGCCCTCGGCTTCGGACTGGCAGCCTTTGTGCTCCTGGCGGCGGTGCAGAGCGCCATCGACGGCAATATCGAGAAGCGCGTTCCGGCGCAGGCGCCCGACTATTTCGTGCTCGACATCCCGCGCGAGAGCGAGGCGCAGTTCCACGCCCTGGTCCACGAGACGGACCCGGAAGCGAAGATCCGCACCGTCCCCGCCCTGCGCGGAGCCGTCCTCGCCTTCGGGGCGAAGGACAACATGACCCGCACGGCCACGCTGGAAGAAATTCCCGACGGGGCCTGGGCGCTGCGCGGCGAACGCGGACTGACCTATTCGGAAACGGTGCCGGACGGCAATTCGGTGACCGACGGCGAATGGTGGGGCCAGATGTACGACGGCGAGCCGCTGGTATCCATCGACGAAGAATTTGCCCGGGCGGCCGGCCTCGAAATCGGCGACTATCTGACCTTCGGCGTGCTCGGCGTCGAAGTTAATGCACGGATCGCCAATACCCGCCGGATCGACTGGGAGAGCATGGGTTTCAACTACGTCTTCGTGCTCAGCCCCAATGCCCTGCGCGACACGCCGCACAATCTCGCCGCGACTGTCGAACTGCGCGAAGGCACGCCGACCGGCCCGTTGCTGCAGACGCTGGTACGCGAATTCCCGTCGAGTTCGGTCATCGAGGTGGGCGGCGTGTTGCAGCAGGCGCGCACGATCCTCGAACAGGTCGGCCTGGCCACCCTGGCAGCGGCGAGCGTCGCGGTCCTTGCCGGGCTTGCCGTGCTGCTAGGCGCCATCGCTGCGGCACGGGCATCGCGCACCTACGACACGGTCGTGCTGCGTGTCCTTGGCGCCGACCGGCGGCAGGTACTGACCATGCAGCTGATCGAATACGGCCTGCTGGCAGGAGCGCTGGCGCTGGTAGCACTCGGCCTCGGCAGCCTGACCGCATGGCTGGTCATCACCCAGCTGTTCGAATTCGACTGGCTGCCCGACTGGGGCGAAATCCTTGCCGTTCTCGGCCTCGGCCTAGCGGTCGTGATCGCCTTTGCGGTCGGTGCCTCGCTGCCGCTGCTCCGCGCCAAGCCGGCGCAGGCGCTGCGCGCGCTCTAGCGGTACCGCACGCCCTTCCCGGCGCGATACTCCTCGCGCAGGCCATAACGATGGTCGAGGCCCAGCCCGTGGGGATTGTCGCCCCACTGGTTGTCGCTCCGATCGCTCGGCAGCACGGTGATCACGAAAATCCCGATCGATGCCAGCCAGCCAACGAACGGGACAAGCGAGAGCAGCGCGAGGACGAGATACAGCCAGCCCGACAATCCGACATCGTGGAAACGCCGGATCGTCAATGCGAGCATGGGGATCAGCGAAACCAGCAGGAACAGGCCGAAGACCAGCAGGCCAAGTCCGGCAGATTCGAGGTCCGGTTCCACATAGGCCTGGTCAAACAGGAAGGAATCGAAAGCACCGCCCGCAATCAGGATCACCAGCATGACCACGCAGAAGAATAGCGTGAACATCCAGTATTCCATCCGGGTTGATCTGCCGCTGAATTCGAAGAACCGGGCGTAAGGAAGAAGCATGTATTCCATTGTATTCCCCTCCAGAATTCGGTGGAAATACAAATTCACGAGTAAAAAAATCGTTTTTCATTTGGGCAAAAAGAAAGGGGGGCGAGAACGCCCCCTTTCAATTGTGTATCCGAATGGATTGTATTTAGAACTTGTACTTCACCGCAGCGCCGTAGGTGCGCGGCTGGTTCGGATAGCCCGAGATCGACCGCGACTGGGCGACCGAGTCGAAGATCGTCGTGATGTAACGGTCGTCGAGCAGGTTGCGGCCCCAGATGCTGAGTTCGAGACCCATGTCGAAGGCATAGGTCAGGCTGGCCGACAGCTCGTCCACTTCACGGCGGAACGGACGGGCGGCTGCGAAGGCAGCTTCCTGGCCGCCGCTGACGAAGCCCGGCAGGCCGTCAGCGACCTGGACGGGCGCTTCGTAGTAGTAGTTGGTCGCGAAGATGATGCGATCGCCCGCATCGTTCACTTCCTTGTCGTAGAGCATGCCGAAGCTCGCGGAGAGCTGCGAGATGCCTGCAACCATACGGCCCGAAAGATCGCCGATCGAGCTATCGGTGAAGCTCACGTATTCGGGGTCGAGGTAGGTAAAGGCGACGGTGAAGGTCAGGTCGTCGGTCGGACGGACGTTACCGTCGAATTCCACACCGAAGGTTTCCTGCAGACCGGCGTTCGCCAGCGCGAAGCCCGTGCCGGTGAAGATGTTCGACTGGAAGCCATCGATCTTCTGGTTGAAGAACGTGAGGTTGGCCGAGGCGTAGTCCCAGTTACCCTTGAAACCGAGCTCGATGACCTCGGTTTCTTCCGGACCCGCGAAACGCGAACCGGTCGACAGGTTCACCGGGTTGATACCGGCTGCGATGATGGCCGGCAGGTCGCTCTGCAGCGGACGGCTGTCGCGCGACAGGTTGAACGAGCTCGCCTTGAAGCCGGTCGCATAGCTCACATACATGTTGAGCGAGGGCGACACGTCGTAAGCCAGGCGTGCGGTCCAGCTCCAGTCGTCGTCGCCGGTCGTGCCGTCTTCCACCGCGTTCGGAACGTTGAGGAAGGGCGGCAGGAACTGCAGCGGCTGGAGAGCCAGCAGCGGGTTCACCGCCGGGTTGGTGTCGTTCGCATCGGCAAAAGCCTGCACGCCTGCCGAAACCTGCGCGAAGGCAGCCGGGTTGCCGGCGGCAAATGCACCGATTTCCGCCTGCGTTGCGGGGCGGCCAAGCATCAGCAGCGAGCCGACCTGCGTAGCAAGGCCCTGTGCGAAGATGGCGGTGTTGCCCACGCCGACCAGGTCGAGGCCCGAGAAGACGTCGTTGGAGATCACGTTGGTGGTGATTTCCTTGTCGTCCTTCGTCCAGTTGGCGCCCAGCGTCAGGGTCAGGCCGTCGGTGATTTCGAAGTCGAGCTGGCCGAACAGCGACAGCGCTTCGTTGTCGAGAGTGTAGGCTTCGGTCAGGCCGGTGCCCGGAGCGAAGAACTGGCCGATGAGGTTGCGGCCGGTCAGCGCGCCGATGGTCGCTTCAAGGTCGAGGATCGCGAAGTCGTTCGGGCCAAGTGCTGCCAGCTGCGGAGCGATCAGGAGGTTCGCGTATTCACGGAAGTCCTGGCCGTAGAACAGCTGGTTGGTCTGCTCGATGCTTTCGTTGAAATAGAACGCGCCGAGCAGGAAGCCGAGACGGTCGCCGATTTCACCCGAAACGCGCAGTTCCTGCGTGAAGGTTTCGAGGCCGGTGTCGGCGAAGTTGCGACCGATCAGGTCGGTGGTGGTGAAGTCCGAATCCTGGTCGGTGGCGAGGTCGCTTTCGCGATAGGCCGTGATCGAGGTCAGGGTAACGGCACCAAGATCGTAATCGATCTGGCCCGAAATGCCCTTGTTCTCGATGTCGTTGCTGGAATCGAAGTTCACAGAGACGATGTCGGCGAAGGGATCGTTCGCATCGCTAACTTGGCCGCCCAGCGCGAAGATCGCCTGCGTTGCGGCGCTCTGCTGAAGGTTGATGACGCCGCAGCAGTTCTCGTCGATCTTGTCGTAATCGGCAATGATGCGGACCTTGAGGGCATCGGCGTTATCGAACAGCAGCTGGCCGCGGCCGAACCAACGGTCGCGGTTGTTGACGTCGTTGCCGGTGCCGATGTCGGTCAGGTAACCGTCGCGCTTGTTGATGCCGCCAGCAAGGCTGAAGGCGAAGTTTTCGGACAGCGGGCCGGTGACATAGCCCTTGCCCACGATCGCGTTGTAATTGCCGTAGCTCAGCTCGACCGCGCCGCCGAAGTCGAATTGCGGTTCCTTGGTAACGATCGAGATGACGCCGGCGCTGGCGTTCTTGCCGAACAGGGTCGACTGGGGACCACGCAGGACTTCGATACGCTGCACGTCGGGCAGGTCGGTGATCTGCGAGGCGGTACGGCTGCGATAGACGCCGTCCACGAAGACGCCGACCGACGGTTCGATACCGGCATTGTTCGCGCCGTTGCCGAAGCCGCGGATGAGGAAGTTGGTGTTGGCCGAGCTCTGCAGCTGGTTCACGCGAAGCGAGGGAACCTGGGTCTGCAGGTCGCCGAGGTCGCGGATCTGCGCGCGCTCGATCGTTTCGGCAGTAGTGACGCTGACGGCGACAGGGATTTCCTGCAGCGTCTGTTCGCGCTTGGTGGCGGTAACGATGATGACATTGCTGTCGGCTTCTTCTTCGGCTGCGACGTCTTCGTCAGCATCGGCGTCCTGCGCGAAGGCGGCGCCGGGCAGCGCGAGTGCTGCGGCACCTGCCAGCAGGGCGGTACGAACGGCCGTCTTGCGGCCGGTACGAATGAAATTCATCGAGTATATCCTCTCTCAAGAACGTGTTCTGGTCTGCCGCGCAGTCCCCAAAATCACGCAGGCTGGCGCCGAATTATTGTCCAGCCCGTTTTGCGACAAGCATTTAGGCAGGTCTATTCGCAGCGCGATGCTCTGTGTGCCATTCACGCAACAGTTCGCGATGCTTGCCGCAATGCACCATCTCGGCTAGGGGCGCGCACGAATTGGCGCAGGCCGAATCCGTGCCGCCGCAACGACACCCATAAGAAAGCACATCAATGTCCCGCGACCTCCGCAACGTGGCGATCATCGCCCACGTCGACCACGGCAAGACCACGCTCGTCGACCAGCTCTTCCGCCAGTCCGGCACTTTCCGCGAAAACCAGCGGATCGAAGAGCGTGCGATGGACTCGAACGACCTGGAAAAGGAACGCGGGATCACGATTCTCGCCAAGTGCACCAGCGTCGAATGGAACGGCACGCGCATCAACATCGTCGATACGCCCGGTCACGCCGACTTCGGCGCCGAGGTCGAGCGTATCCTCAGCATGGTCGACGGCGTCATCCTGCTGGTCGATAGCGCCGAAGGCCCGATGCCGCAGACCAAGTTCGTCACCGGCAAAGCGCTGGGCCTCGGCCTGCGCCCGATCGTGGTCGTCAACAAAATCGACCGCGGCGACGCGCGCCCGCAGGAAGTGCTGGACGAAGTGTTCGACCTCTTCGCCTCGCTCGACGCGAATGACGAGCAGCTCGACTTCCCGAGCCTGTGGGCCTCGGGCCGCGACGGCTATGCCAGCGACGACGAAACCGCGCGTTCGGGCGATCTCGAGCCGTTGTTCAAGCTGATCGTCGACCACGTTCCGGCTCCCGGCCTCGATGTCGATGCACCGTTCAGCTTCCTCGCCACCCTGCTCGACCGCGACAACTTCATGGGCCGCGTGCTCACGGGCCGCGTCCAGTCGGGCACGATCAAGCTCAACGACCCGATCCACGCGCTCGATGCGCAGGGCAACGTCCTTGAAGTCGGCCGCGCCACCAAGCTGCTGTCGTTCGACGGCCTCGACCGCGTGCCGGTCGACAGCGCGCAGGCGGGCGACATCATCGCCCTCGCCGGCCTTGAGAAGGCGACCGTTGCCAACACCATCGCCGATCCCAGCGTGAAGACGCCCATCGAAGCGCAGCCGATCGACCCGCCGACGCTGGCCATGCGCTTTGCTGTCAATGACAGCCCGCTCGCAGGCCGCGAAGGCAGCAAGGTGACGAGCCGCATGATCCGCGACCGTCTCTACCGCGAGGCGGAAACGAATGTTGCCATCCGCATCACCGAGAGCGCGGATAAGGACAGCTTCGAAGTCGCCGGTCGCGGCGAACTGCAGCTGGGCGTGCTCATCGAAACGATGCGCCGCGAAGGCTTCGAACTCGGCATCAGCCGCCCGCGCGTGCTGTTCCGTGAAGAAAACGGCCAGCGCATGGAGCCGTTCGAGACGGTCGTCATCGACGTCGACGACGAACACTCCGGCACGGTCGTGGAAAAGATGCAGCGCCGCAAGGCAGAGCTGACCGAGATGCGCCCCTCGGGTTCGGGCAAGACCCGTATCACCTTCTCCGCCCCCTCGCGCGGCCTCATCGGCTATCACGGCGAATTCCTGTCCGACACGCGCGGCACGGGCATCATGAACCGCCTGTTCGAGAAGTACGACACCTATCGTGGCCCCATCGAAGGCCGCCAGAACGGCGTCCTCATCTCGATGGTCCCGGGTGAAGCCGTTCCCTACGCGCTCAACGCGCTGGAAGAACGCGGCGAGCTGTTCATCCGTGGCGGCGCGAAGATCTACGAAGGCATGATCATCGGCGAAAACGCCAAGCCGGACGATCTCGAAGTGAACCCGATGAAGTCGAAGCAGCTGACGAACTTCCGTTCGACCGGCAAGGACGATGCTATCCGCCTCACTCCGCCGCGCGTCATGACGCTCGAACAGGCGATCGCCTATATCGACGACGACGAAATGGTCGAAGTGACGCCGGAAAGCATCCGCCTGCGCAAAGCGATCCTCGACCCGCACGAGCGCAAGCGCGCCAAGCGCGCCGCGCAGGGCTAAGTCTGGCGCAGGTCAGCCGAAGAAATTCGGCTGACCGTTCGACGCCGTGATCCCGCCGTCGACCGGCAGGTTCACGCCGTTGACGAACACGGCATCCTCGCTCGCGAGAAAGAGCACGGGCCCGGCGATCTCGTCGGGCTCGGCTGCGCGGCCGAGCGGCATGCGGTTGCGCAGCACCTTCATCGCGCCCTCGTTCTCGGTCACGCCCGTGGTCATGTCCGAGCGCGTCATGGACGGGCACACGGCATTGGCGCGCACGCCCTGGCTGCCGAATTCCAGCGCCATTGCACGGGTGAGGTTGCACACCCCGCCCTTGGAAGCGTTGTAGACGCCCAGCCCCCAGTCGCCGCCGAGGCCCGACACGCTCGAGATATTGATCACATTGCCCTTGGCCGCCAGCAGGTGGGGAAAAGCCTCGCGCGTCAGGTAGAGGATGCCCTTGAGGTTGATGTCGATGATCGTGTCGATGAACTCGTCCGATGCATCGCTCAGGCGCCCGGCACGTCCGACGCCGGCATTGTTCACCAGTACATCGATGCCGCCGAAGGCCGCCACCGTCTTCTCGACCATCTCCCTGGCGAAGGCGGAAGAAGACACGTCACCCGCAGCTACGAGCACCCGCTCACCGCCCAGCGATGCTGCGACCTTTTCGCAGTCCTCGGCCTTTCGCGAATTGAGGACGACATTGGCGCCCTCCGCATGAAAGCGCCGGGCGATAGCTTCGCCTATCCCCATCGACGAGCCGGTGACGATGACAGTCTTGCCGGTAAAGCGTGCGGGCTGGGTCATATGGCGGGTTCCTCTCTGGCTGATTGCGCATGGTGCTAGAGGCGAAGCGGCATCACGCCAAGCCTCAAGCGGTGCTGAGGGCTGCCGACACGGTTCCCTAGCCAGCACCGGTTGCATTTGTTACCTCCCGCGCCATGCAAACTGGAACACTGATTTCTCTCGCCCTCTACTTCATCCTGATGCTTGCCATCGGCCTGTGGGCCTGGCGGCGTTCGACCGACACGAGCGAGGGATATCTTCTCGCCGGACGCAACCTCCCGCCATCGGTGGCGGCGCTGTCCGCGGGCGCATCCGACATGAGCGGCTGGCTGCTGCTCGGCCTGCCCGGCGCACTTTATGCTGCAGGGCTCGTCGAGGCATGGATCGGGATCGGCCTGTTCGTGGGCGCCTATTTCAACTGGCTGATCGTCGCGCCGCGCTTGCGCAAGCAGACGCAGGACCTCGGCAATGCCCTGACCATTCCCGAATTCCTCGCCAATCGCTTCCCAGACAAGGCGGTCGCATTGCGCGTCATTTCCGCGCTGATCGTGGTGGTCTTCTTCTCCGTCTACACGGCCGCCGGCCTCGTCGGCGGCGGCAAGCTGTTCGAGACGAGCTTTGCCGGCCTGCTGCCCGATGTGGGGATGAGCGATTACATGCTCGGCATCTGGATCACCTGCCTGGTCGTGCTGGCCTATACCATGGTCGGCGGTTTCCTCGCCGTCAGCCTGACCGATTTCGTGCAGGGCCTCATAATGGTGACCGCGCTCGTCATCATGCCGCTCGTGATCATGTTCGGTCCCGGCGGCAGCGCGGGCGGATCATTGACGAAGGTGCCGGTCGAGGGCTTCCTCAGCCTGACGCAGGGCCTCACCGTCCTTGGCTTCATCAGCGCGGTGACCTGGGGTCTCGGCTATTTCGGCCAGCCGCACATCATCGTGCGCTTCATGGCCGTCCGCTCGGTGGAAGAGGTCAAAACCGCGCGCAATATCGGCATGACCTGGATGGGCGTCGCGCTGATCGGGGCGATCGGCATCGGCATCGCGGGCCGCGCCTATGTCGAGCGTAACGGGCTGGTGATCGACGATCCGGAAACGATCTTCATCGTCCTTGCAAACCTGCTGTTCCACCCGCTGGTCACCGGCTTCCTGTTGGCAGCGCTGCTGGCCGCGATCATGTCGACGATCAGCTCGCAATTGCTGGTCGCCTCCTCGTCGCTGACGGAGGATTTCTACAAGCTGTTCTTCCGCAAGGAGGCGGGCGAGCGCGAGAGCGTCAATGTCGGCCGCATCTGCGTAGCGCTGGTAGCACTGGCGGCAATCTGGATCGCGCGCGACCCCGAAAGCCAGGTGCTGGGCCTCGTGTCCAATGCCTGGGCAGGCTTCGGCGCGGCCTTCGGTCCGCTCATCATCCTGTCGCTGACCTGGGACCGCATGACGGGCTCAGGCGCCGTGGCGGGTCTCGTCACCGGCGCGGCGGTGGTCACGGCGTGGATTGCGCTGGGCTGGAATGCGCAGCTTCCCGGTTTCGACGGCGGCCTGTATGAAATCGTGCCGGGCTTCATTGCGGCATGGCTCGCCATCTGGCTGGTCAGCAAGGCGACGGCGCCGGAAGGCGAGCAGGCGGCGGCCTGACGAAGGAGACGGATATGGCGAAGATTACCGGCCTTGGCGGCGTGTTCTACGTGGTCGATGACCCCGAGGCGACACGCGCCTGGTATCGCGACACGCTGGGTATCGACGGCGACTATGGCCCCATGCTCCGCTGGAGCGAGGAAACCGGCGAGCAGCCCTATTCGCTCATCAGCCACTTCAAGGACGACAGCTACCTGAAGCCGGGCACGGCCAGCTTCATGATCAACCTTCGCGTGGACGATCTCGACGGCTTCGTGGCCCAGCTTCGCGCCAAGGGTGTCGACGTGCTCGACGAGGTGGACGAAGGTTACGGCAAGTTCGCCTGGCTGCTCGACCCGAACGGGGTGAAGATCGAACTCTGGCAACAGCTCGCCGCACCCGAATAATCAGTCGCTTGCCCGCGATTCGGGCAAGATGTATCCTCTGGTGCGATGAGGATCGGGTCTCTTGCCGCAATCGCCGTGTCGTTGCTTGCCGCGTCCTGCGGCATGGTGCCCGATGGCCGCAGCGAGGCGCCGGTCAAGGCCGGCCCTGTTTCGACTGCCCCGATCCTGCAGTCCGCGGAAGGGCGGCAATGCTTGGCCGACCTGGGCAAGTCGGGTGCGCGTTTCTCGCCCCTGCCCGACAAGTTGCAGGCGGGCGGCTGTTCCACTTCGAACACGGTCAGCCTCGACGGACTGGCAGGCGACGGCGGAAGCTTCGGCGTGACCAATTTGCCGTCCATCGCCTGTCCGGTCGCCAACGATTTTGCCGCATGGGCGCGTTTCGGCGTCGACCGCGCGGCACGCCAGATCCTCGGCAGCGGGCTCGCCCGGATCGAGACTTTCGGCAGCTACGCCTGCCGCAATGTTGCGGGAACGAACCGCCTGTCCGCCCACTCGCGCGCCCACGCCGTCGACGTATCAGGCTTCGTCCTTGCCGACGGGCGGCGCATCACGGTCAAGGAAGGGTGGAGCGCATCGCGCGAGGAACGCGAATTCCTGCGCACCGTCCATGCCAGCGCCTGCAAGCGCTTCGGGACCGTGCTCGGCCCGGATTACAACGAGGCACACCGCGATCACCTGCACCTGGAATTCGGTAGCGGCAGCTTCTGCCGCTGAGCCGCCCTGGGTGCGACCTGCGGGCTATCTCGTTATGCCTAGGCGAAACTCGCCCGCACGCTGTCGAGGTGAGCCTCTATCCTCAGCCTGACGGCCTCGGCCGCATGATGTGCACCCAGCTTGCTCATCATGTTGGCGCGGTGGATTTCGACCGTGCGCGGACTGATTTCGAGCTCCCGCGCGATCATCTTGTTGCTTCGCCCTTCCGCCAGCCAGTCGAGCACTTCCCGCTCGCGCGGTGACAGTGTGGCCAGGCGGTTGCGCGCATCGATCACCTTGCGACGCGCAATGCCGTAGGCTTCCGCTTCCTCTGCAATCCGCACAACCGTTTCGGCGAGGCGTTCGACCTGCAGCGGGAGGCGAAGGTAATCGAGTGCGCCAGCCTTTATCGCTGCCACGACCCGGCGGGGCCGCGGGTCCGTCGAGGTGGCGACCACCGGCAGCCACATTCCGGCGTACGCCAACCGCCTCAGCACTTGGGCGACCGAGCCGCGCCCCTCTTCGTCGCAGGCGATGACCACCCCCCTGTCCGGCGCGGCGGCGATGAGTTCATCGACATCTGCATAGACTTCGCAATGGTGTCCGATGTCGAAGCCGAGATGCGCCTGCTCTGCCCGCGCCCTGCTGGATCCGTCGACGATGTGAAGGGTATGTCGCTGTTCCATAAGGAGAACTTTGCCACCCTACGGAAGAATGCGCATTCCGTAAGACTACGGATGCGGAGCGAATTCGGCCTTAACACCGGGAACTCTGGCGGAATTCCTCACCGAAAATTCCATCCGCTTCGGATGAAGTTCCCCGCGATTACTCTTCGAAGTAGAAGCTGTAATCGGGCAGCGAGTGAAACGCGTTCTTCAGCGCGTCGCCCCAGCTCGACGAAATTGCCTGGAAATAGGGGTCGTCGTGGGTGACGCGGTGCTGGTGGCTGGCCTCGTAGCTGTCGCGTTCGATGACCTGCAGGTCTAGCGGCAAACCGACGGAAAGATTGGCCTTCAGCGTGGAATCGAAACTGACCATGAGCAGCTTCACCCCGTCCTCCAGGCTCATCTGGCGGTCGTAGCCGCGAATGATGATGGGACGACCATACTTGGTCTCGCCGATCTGGAAAAATGGCGTGTCGAGGCTGGCCTCGATGAAATTGCCTTCGGGGTAGACCATGAACAGGCGCGGCTCCATGCCCTTGATCTGGCCTGCCACGATGATGGAGGCGGTGAAGCGGCCATGTCCGCGGTCGCCGTTCACGCCCTGCCGTTCGGAAATGATGTCGCGCAGCAGGCGCCCGATTTCGGTCGCCACCTGGAACATGGTCGGCGACTTTAGGATCGCGTTGTCGCGTTCGTCCGGTTCCTTGGCGCGCTCTTCAAGCTGGCTGATAACCGCCTGTGTAGTAGCGAGATTGCCCGCCGTCATCAGCGTGATGATGCGTTCGCCCGGGACCTGCCAGGTGAACATCTTGCGGAAGACCGAAATGTTGTCGACGCCCGAATTGGTGCGGGTGTCGCTCATCAGGACGAGGCCCTTTTCGAGCACCATTCCCACGCAATAGGTCATTCCCGGTCCACTCTCGCGATTATTGCTGCACTTGCTGCTGTTCGACGGCCACGTCGACTTCGAGCACCTGCGTCGTATTGCCGAAGCTGATGCCCGTCACCGGCGCGGCATCGCGGTAATCCCGCCCCGTGGCAACCCTGACATAGCGCGTATCGGGGGAGATTCCGTTGGACACGTCGAAGCCCACCCAGCCGAGCCCTTCGACATAGGCTTCGGCCCATGCATGGGTCGCGTCCTGTTCGACGCGGTCGTTCATCATAAGGTAGCCGGAGACATAGCGCGCCGGGATGTCCATGGCCCGCGCACTGCCGATGAAAATGTGCGCGTGGTCCTGGCATACGCCTGCGCGCGCGGCGAAGCTTTCCTCCGCCGAAGTGCCGGGATGAGTGGCTCCGATCGTATATTCTACCCGGTGCAGGATCGCGCGGGAAAGCTCGTGCAGCATATTCAGCCGGTCCGCGCCGGACTTGCGCATTTCGCCGATAAACTTGCGCATCCCCGGTCCCGGATGGGTCAGTTTGCTTTGGGTGAGGAAGCTCCACAGGGGCAAATGGCCGGCATGGTTCCCGATAACGCCGGCATGGTCGTGCGTATCGACCCTGCCACTGCAGGTAATCGTGACCTCGCGCGTCCCCTGATCGACCGATACCAGCGTGGTCGTGTTATGGTGCTGATCCTCGAACTGAAGCTCCTCGCGGGCGTTCTCGTATTCCATCGACCAGTCGAGGATTTCCTGTCCCTGCGTCTGCTTGGGCACAAGGCGCAACCGCTGCAATGCGTGCACCACGGGCTGGTCGAAACGGTAGCGGGTCGTATGGCGGATAGAGAGGCGCATCAGGCAAGGAACCTGTAGTCGTTGGCAATGGCATCGGCGATCGAGGCATTGTTCGCGGTAAATTCGACGAGGAATTCGTGCAGGCCCTGATCGAAGATGTCGTCGATGGTCAGTTCGGTCAGCCGCGTATCGGCATCGCGCATCAGCATGTTGCTGTGACCTTCGCTGCCGTGCAGGCGCGCAAGGGCAGCGAGGTCGTCCCGCAGGGCGCAGTAACAGAAGGCGAGGCTGCGCGGGAAACTCTCGTCGAGGATCAGGAATTCGCAAATCCCGCGTGCATCGATCTGGCCTGCGTTGAGCCAGCGATAGGCGCGGTCCCCCGAAACCGAGCGCAGCACCTGGTCCCATTGCCCCGTATCAAGGCTGGATCCGACGTAGGAGAGCGAGGGCAGCAGCAGATAATACTTGATGTCCAGAATGCGCGCGATGCTGTCGGCCCGCTCGATAAAGGTGCCCGCGCGGGCAAAGTGATAGCCTTCGTCGCGCAGCATCGATCCGGCCAGCGCGCCATGCGCCAGCGTACCGGCGCGGCGGATCGTCGCTACCGTATCGAGCACGCGGTTCTCCCCCACGGGCTTGGACAGCTGGTCCTCGATCACCAGCCAGTTCTCGTTGATCGCTTCCCACAACTCGCCGCTGATGGCGTTGCGCGCCAGCCGAGCATTCTGGCGCACGAGGCTGAACATCGACAGGACCGACGAGGGGTTGGCCTTCTCGCGCAGCATGTAATTCCACGTCTGGTTGCCGGTGTAGGTGCCGTGCTTGGCCTCGTAGCCGGCGCGCTGCCCCGCAGTCGCAATGACCGAGCGCCATTCTTCTTCCGCAGTGACGAGGTCGCGGGTCAGCGCCATGCGTAGGCCTGCATCGATCAGGCGCGCGGTATTCTCTGCCCGCTCGAGATAGCGGAACATCCAGAACAGTCCGTTGGCGGTTCTTCCCAGCATCAGTCCTTGAGCACCCAGGTATCTTTCGTGCCGCCACCCTGGCTCGAATTTACGACGAGCGAGCCCTCCTTCAGCGCCACGCGGGTCAGGCCGCCGGGTGTGATGTCGATCTTGTCGGGCGAGACCAGCACGAACGGGCGCAGGTCCACGTGGCGCGGCGCGAGGCCCTTCTTGGTGAAAATCGGGCAGGTCGAGAGCGAGAGCGTCGGCTGGGCGATGTAGTTCGAGGGGTTATCGACCAGCTTGGCGCGGAATTCCTCGATTTCCTTCTTGGTCGAGGCAGGGCCGACCAGCATGCCGTAACCGCCCGAACCGTGCACTTCTTTCACGACCAGCTCGCCGAGATTGTCGAGGACATACTTGAGGCTGTCCTCGTCGGCGCAGCGCCAAGTTTCCACGTTCGGCAACAGGGGCTTCTCGCCGGTGTAGAACTCGACGATTTCCGGCATGAAGGAATAGATCGCCTTGTCGTCGCACACCCCTGTGCCCGGCGCATTGGCAATGGTCACCCCGCCTGCGCGATAGACGTCCATGATCCCCGGCACGCCCAGCATGCTGTTGGGATTGAACGTAAGCGGATCGAGGAATTCATCGTCCACCCGGCGATAGATGACATCGACCGCCTTGTAGCCGCTGGTCGTGCGCATCGCGACGCGGCCGTTGACCACGCGCAGGTCGCTGCCTTCCACCAGTTCCGCGCCCATCTGGTCGGCGAGGAAGGCGTGTTCGAAATAGGCGGAATTGTAGATCCCCGGCGTCAGGACCGCGACCACCGGCTTGTCGCCCGCGCAGTCGGGCGCGCAGGCGGCAAGGCTCTTGGCAAGGCGCCGCGGATAATCGGAAACAGCCTCGATCGGCACGCGCAGGAACAACTCGGGGAACATCGCCATCATGGTTTCGCGATTTTCCAGCATATAGCTGACGCCCGAGGGCGTGCGGGCATTGTCTTCCAGCACGAAGAACTCGTCCGGCCCCGTCCGCACGAGGTCGATGCCGACGATGTGGGTGTAGACCCCGCCCGGCGGCGTGAATCCCACCATGTTGGGCAGCCACGCCTCGTTGTCGCGCAGCAGGCTCTGCGGCAGTCGGCCGGCGCGCACGATTTCCTGCCGGTGGTAGAGATCGTGCATGAAGGCATTGAGCGCGGACACGCGCTGTTCGATGCCGCGCGTCAAGCGGCGCCATTCACCTGCCGTGATGATGCGCGGGACCATGTCGAAGGGAATGAGGCGCTCTTCCGCCTCGTCTTCGCCGTAGACGTTGAAGGTGATGCCGGTCTTGCGGAAGTTGGTTTCCGCTTCGGCGTGCTTGCGCTTCAGCAGCTTGCTGTCTTGGTCGTTGAACCAGCCGCAATAGTCGGCGTAGGCATCGCGAACCGATCCGTCGGGTTCGCGCATCTCGTTGAAGAATTCGGCCTCGCCGCTCATGAACCCCCGATTGTCTGACCCCCGCGCAGGACGCGCGAAGCTGCAGGACCCGGCGTCCTGCTTAACAGACTAAAGGCTCAGGCGCGATCCAGTTCCGAAAGAAGCGCGCCCATCGCTTCGTGCGTAAGGACGAAACCCATGTGCGAACAGCGCAGCGCCACGGCACGGTCGCGTTCGCCCGGCCGCCCGCAGGCGGAGCGCGGGTGGACGATGCCGTCGCGCGGCGACCAGAAGGCGATCGTTTCGACCGGCGGCTTTTCGCTTACGACAGTGTCGATCTCGGGCTCGTCCACGCGGTGTCCGGCAATCGCCTGATAGGCGCGCCAGCCATTGTTAGCTCGGGGCGAGCCGGAAAAGGGCGATCCCATGGTTACGACCTTGGCAACTTTGCCGGGGTGCTTCTTGGCCAATTCGCGCGCCATCACCCCGCCAAGGCTCCAGCCGACCAGAACGATCGGCTCGCCATAGCGCGAATGGAGGTCGAGCAGGCGGCGCTCCACCTTGGCGAAACGGTCAGCGGTCGCACCCAAATTATAGCCGAGGCCCCAGCGCTTGGCGGTATGGCCTGCCTTTTCCAGCTTGCGCGCCATCCAGCGCATGCGGATCGGATGGGCCCCGAAGCCGGGCAGCAGCATGACGTGGCGCGGATTGCGCGCTTTCTCGACAGTGAAATCCTCGAACCGGCGCCGGATCGGCTCGACCGGCCAGAGGAACTCCTTGGCCAGCAGCAGGGCTCGCGGCCCGCGAGCGTCGTCGGGGCACGGTTCGGCCGCCAGCGCCAGCCGGCGGCTCATTTCCTGGCGTGATTCGTAGAACGGTAACGTTGCCATCGTTCCGTAATAATCCACCACGCCGGATTTCGGTTCCTTGAACCGCCCCGCGTCACATCACGGACGCAAGTGCCGTATGGCGCAGGTCAGATGCAGTCGCCGGTCCGCGTCATGGAGACTTTCATCGTGACCTTCTTCTCGCCCTGTTCGGACGGTTCGATGGCGGTCATGGTCATTTCGGACGCCGTACCGGTCGAGGTGCTGGCGAGCGAGACCTTGGCATCGCCGCCTGCCGCCTTGCAGGTCATGGCCGCCTGCATGCCGTCGGCATTGGAGGTCAGGCTGTCGACATTGCAGTCGCCGTTCTGGAGCTGCTCGGCCACGCCGACCATGCCCTTCTTGGCGTCCTCTTCATTGAGGCAGCGCGGTGGAGCCATGCCGCCCATTGCGCCCATGAATTCCTTCGCCTGCGCGATTTCCTGCTCGCTCATGGTCGGATCGACCAGTTCGACCAGTTCCATGTTCATCTTGTACTGGCCTGCCTCCAGCGGCTTCACCTTGGCGGTGGCGGCCTTGATCTCTTCGGCCGAGACGCTGCCGTCGCCGTCGGTATCCGCATCGTCGGAGCTCCCGCAGGATGCGAGGGCGAGACTGGCGATGGCAAGCGTAATGGGAAGGCGCATGGAAAGCTCCGTAGTGATTTGTCCGCGACGCTAGCAGCCGCTGGGCGCGACGCAAGCGGCGTTGCACCACGCCATAACGTTCCCCATATGTGCGCGCATGGCAGAGCTAGTTATCCGACGCGGACTCGAAGAACCCGACACCACCGGCGAGTTCGTGCCGCACAAGCCTGCACGTCCGGAAAAGTCGATGGGCGGGCGGCCGTTCAAGCTCGTGTCCGACTACACCCCCTCGGGCGACCAACCGACCGCGATCGCGGAACTGACCAGCGCGGCGAAGGACGGTGAGCAGACGCAAGTGCTGCTCGGCGTGACCGGTTCGGGCAAGACCTTCACCATGGCCAAGGTGATCGAGGAACTGCAGCGCCCTGCCCTGATCCTGGCGCCGAACAAGATCCTCGCCGCGCAGCTTTACGGGGAGTTCAAGAGCTTCTTCCCGGAAAACGCGGTCGAGTATTTCGTCAGCTATTACGACTACTACCAGCCCGAAGCCTATGTGCCGCGGTCCGACACCTACATCGAGAAGGAAAGCTCGGTGAACGAGGCGATCGACCGGATGCGTCACTCGGCCACCCGCGCCCTGCTGGAGCGTGACGACGTGATCATCGTCGCCTCGGTGTCGTGCCTCTATGGTATTGGCTCGGTCGAGACCTATTCGGCGATGATCTTCGACATCAAGACCGGCGAAACGGTCGACCAGCGCGAACTGATCCGCAAGCTGGTGGCGCTGCAATACAAGCGCAACGATGCCGCCTTTGCGCGCGGCAATTTCCGCGTACGCGGCGACAGTCTCGAGATTTTCCCCTCGCACTACGAGGACATGGCCTGGCGGATCAGCTTCTTCGGCGACGAGATCGAGGAGATCAGCGAATTCGACCCGCTTACCGGAAAGAAGGGCGCTACGCTCGACAAGGTGCGTGTCTATGCGAATTCGCACTACGTCACCCCCGGCCCGACGATGAAACAGGCCGCCGAGGCCATCAAGTTCGAGCTGCAGGAGCGCCTCAAAGAACTGCACGAGGAAGGCCGCCTGCTCGAAGCCCAGCGGCTGGAGCAGCGCACCAATTTCGACCTCGAGATGATCGCTGCCACCGGTAGCTGCGCCGGGATCGAGAATTACAGCCGGTTCCTCACCGGCCGCCTGCCGGGCGAGCCGCCGCCGACGCTGTTCGAATACCTTCCCGACAATGCGCTGCTGTTCGTGGACGAAAGCCACCAGACGGTGCCGCAGATCGGCGCGATGGCGCGCGGGGACCACCGCCGCAAACTGACGCTCGCCGAATACGGTTTCCGCCTGCCCTCCTGCATCGACAACCGCCCGCTGCGGTTCAACGAATGGGACGCGATGCGCCCGCAGACCTTTGCCGTCTCGGCCACTCCCGGTTCGTGGGAAATGGAGCAGACCGGCGGCGTCTTTGCCGAACAGGTCATCCGCCCTACCGGCCTCATCGACCCGCCGGTCGAGATCAAGCCGGTGGAAGACCAGGTCCAGGACTGCATCGAGGAATGCAAGAAGACCGCCAAGCTGGGCTACCGCACGCTTGTCACCACGCTGACCAAGCGGATGGCGGAAGACCTCACCGAATTCATGCACGAGGCGGGCGTGCGCGTGCGCTACATGCACTCCGACGTGGAGACGCTGGAGCGTATCGAGCTGATCCGCGACCTTCGCCTTGGCGTCTACGACGTGCTGGTGGGCATCAACCTGTTGCGCGAGGGCCTCGACATCCCCGAATGTGGCCTCGTCTGCATTCTCGATGCCGACAAGGAAGGCTTCCTGCGTTCGGAAACCTCGCTGATCCAGACCATCGGCCGCGCCGCGCGCAACGTCGATGGCCGCGTGATTCTTTATGCCGACCGCGTGACCGGCAGCATGGAGCGCGCCATGGCGGAGACCGAACGCCGCCGCGAAAAGCAGCGCGCCTACAACGAGGAACACGGCATCACGCCGCAGACCATCAAGCGCCAGATCGCCGACATCGTCGCGCATACCGCCGCGCAGGACGGCGTGACCGTCGATACGGGCGATGACGAGCGCAACAACCTCGTCGGCCATAACCTGCGCGCCTATATCGAAGACCTTGAAAAGCGCATGCGGGCGGCTGCTGCCGATCTCGAATTCGAGGAAGCCGGGCGCCTGCGCGACGAGATTCGCCGCCTCGAGAACGACGAACTCGGCCTCGGCGACGAAGAAAAGAAGGCTCCGCGCGTCGGGCGCAGCGATGCAGGCCGCCCCGGCACCCGCAAGACCCGCTACGGCAAGACGCGCTACAAGCGGATGGGCGGCAAGCCCTAGATTGACGCTCGCCCTATGGCTTTGCATACCGCAGGCCAATGATGAGAGGGCAATCGATGACATTCCGCACCCTTGCCGCCGGCCTCGCCGCCGCGAGCGCTTTCGCCATGATCCCGCAAGCCGCCACTGCGCAGGACAAGGCCGAAAAGGCCGAGAAATCCGCCAGGGAAATCACGCCGCAGGTCCAGAGCCGCGAGTTGTCCGGCACATTCGGCGGGCAGCGCATCGCCTACAAGGCGACCGTGGGCGAGACGATCCTCACCGGCGACGATGGCAAGCAGGAAGCGGTGATCGTCACCACCAGCTATGTGAAGAGCCCGCGCGATACATCGCGGCCCGTGTTCTTCATCTACAATGGTGGCCCCGGTTCGGGTTCGGTGTGGCTGCAGATGGGCGCATGGGGGCCGAAACGGGTCGCCATCCCCTCCGACGCGCGCGACGACGGGGCGCCGCCCTACCCGCTGCTCGACAATCCCGACAGCCTGATCGACGTCGCCGACCTCGTCTTCATCGATCCCCCGGGCACGGGCTTCAGCTACCTCACCGACGGAACCGATCCGAAGAAATACTACGGCCTCAGGCAGGACGCGAAGGCCGTGGCGCAGGTCATCCGGCGCTGGATCAACGACAACGGCCGCTGGAACAGCCCCAAGTACCTCGGCGGGGAAAGCTACGGCACCACGCGCACCGCGATGGTGGTGGACGATCTGGAAGGCGGCACCTTCAACGATGTCGGCCTGAACGGGCTGATCCTCGTCTCGACGATCCTCGATTTCGCCGGGCGCGAACCGACGCCGGGCAACGAGATGGCCTATATCGTCACCCTGCCGAACATGGCGGCGGCCGCATTCTACCACGGCAAGGTGCAAGCACCGTCGGTCGAAGCGATCGCGGAAGAAGCGCGCCAATTCGCCATCGGTCCCTATGCGACCGCGCTGCTGAAGGGACAGGATCTTCCGGCAGCCGAACGCGCCGCCGTGCGGGCGGAACTGTCGCGCCTGACGGGCCTTTCCGAAGCCTATCTCGACCAGGCGGAACTGCGCGTGACGTCGGAGCGGTTCTACAAGGAGCTGTTGCGCGACCGCGGCCTCACCATCGGCCGCCTCGACGCTCGCTATACCGGCCGCGACTACGACAATGCGGGCGAGACGCCGGACAATGATCCCAGCTTCTACGGCATCGATGCAGGCTATACCGCCGCGATCAACAGCTGGCTGCGCGACGGCCTTGGTTTCGAGACGAACCGCGAATACCAGTCGATCGGGCGCGAGCCGGGTCAGCACTGGGACTGGTCGCTGGGCAGCGGATGGGGTCGCAATGCCTACCTCAACGTCGCGCCCTTTGTCGGAAAAGCCATGCGCGAAAACGCAGGGCTTCGCCTGTTCAACGCGCAGGGCTGGTATGATTTCGCGACGCCCTTCTTCGGCGCGGAATATTCGCTCAACCGGGTGGGAATCCCGCAGGATCGGCTGACCTACCGTTACTACGATGCGGGGCACATGATGTATGTGCGCGACGAAGACCGGGCAAAACTCAGCGCCGATCTCAGGGCATTCATCCGGGCGCGTTGACGCCCGTGGCGCGCACGGGGTAGCTGGCACCCATGGTCCGCCTGCCCGCGCTTTGCGCCCTTCTCCTGCTGTCCGCCTGCAAGCCGCCCGCCTCGGACGAATACGTCACGCGCGAGCGGATCGCGGGCGAACGCAGCGCGCCGCGCACGCCGATAGCCTCGCCCGATCCCGACGGGGCGGTCTGGGCGCGCAGCACCGACGGCGAACGGTTGCTCTACGGCAAGCCCGGCGCTGCACCCTATTTCGCGCTGGCCTGTGAAGAGGGGCGCATCCGTTACACTCGCTTCGCGGAAGCCGATCCCGATGCGAAGGCGGTCCTTGCGCTCATCGGCAACGGTCATGTCGAACGTCTGTGGATCGATGCGGAAGAAGCGGAGGAAGCATGGGTCTGGCGCGGCCGCATTGCCGCCGACGATCCGCGCCTCGAAGTGCTGACCGGCCCGCGGAGCGTGGAGGCGACCGTGCCGGGGGCAGGATCGCTCAAGCTCAATCCCAGCCGCCTGCCGGGCGAATTTATTGCCGAGTGCGCTCCGCCTCCGGCCGAGCAAGCTGAGGAAGCAGATCCGGCGTAAGCACCTGCGGCAATTGCTGCGCGTCGCCGCCGGCCGGATACCACAGGTAAAGCGGGACGCCTGCCGCCCCCTGGCTGGCGAGGAAGCTGGCGATTTCCTCGTCCTTGCGCGTCCAGTCGCCGCGTAGCGATATCACCCCTGCCCGTTCGAAGGCAGCGCGCGTTTCCTCGCGCTCGATGGCGACGCTTTCATTGACCTTGCAGGTGACGCACCAGTCGGCGGTGAACCAGACGAAGACCGGCTTCCCGCTCGCCCGCGCTTCGGCCAGCGCGTCTTGCGAGAAAGGACGCGGATCGAGCAGGCTCTCGCCCGCTTCCGCGACAGGCGGGTCGAAAGTTTCGGCCATTGCGAGGCCCGATATCGCTGCCATTGCGAGGCCGACCGCGGCCAGCCGCGCGTCGCGCTTTTCTCTGGCGCGCGGGGGCAGGAAAGCGCCAAGCGCCAGCAATATGCCTGCCGCGACGCCGGTTCCGGCAAGGAGGAACAGCGGCCCGCCCACGCGCCAGAGCAACCATGCGAGAGCGAGCGCGGTGAGGCCCATCGGCAGCGCCATCCACCGGCGGAAACGCTCCATCCATGGCCCCGGTGCGGGCAGGCGTTTGCGGATCGCCGGCACGAAGCCGACCAACAGGAAAGGCAGCGCAAGACCCACGCCGAGCGCAGTGAAGATAGCCAGCCCCTCTACCGGGCGCAGCACCAGCGCGGCTCCTAGCGCCAACGCCATGAAAGGACCGGTGCACGGCGTGGCGACAAATGCGGCGAGCAGGCCGGTAGCGAAGGAGCCGCCCGAACTCGGCTTTCCGCCCGAAATCGCGATCCCCGGAATGGAAAACAGGCCGAGGAAATTGGCCGTGATCGCAGCCGACAGGACGAACAGCGAGGCGATGATCGCAGGCTCCTGCAACTGGAACGCCCAGCCCACCTGTTGCCCTGCCGACCGCAGCAACAGGATCAGCGCGCCCAGCCCCGCACAGGCCAGCACGACGCCTGCGGTATAGGCCAGCGCATCGCGCCGCGCCGCAGCCTCGTCGCCGCCCGCCTTCGCCAGCGCGAGAGCCTTGAGGCTGAGGATCGGAAACACGCAGGGCATCACGTTGAGCAGCAGCCCGCCGAGCAGCGATGCGAGGAGCAGCACCCACAATTCGGGCACGGCATCCGGGCCGCGCAGGGGCTTCACCCCTTCGAGCGGTACGTCGGCAGGTTCGGCGACGAAGCGCACGCCGCGCCCTTCGCCCATCGAGAGAATGCCTTCGACCTGGGCGGGCGTTTCCCCGCCCGCTTTCCCGATACGGGTCAGCGGCAGTTCGGCAACGAGGAGATTGCCCTCGCGCACCCATGTCTGGATAGCGGCATATTGCGGCCTGAGGCCGTTCCCGAGGTCGGCATTCTCGAGGAAGAGGTGGAGATCGCCCAGTTCCATCGAGGCGGGCAGCGGGATGCCGATGCGCAGGCGTTCGCCTGTAATCTCGAAGCCTGCCGTGCTGTCGAGCAGCGGCGCGACTGCCGCCCGCCAAGCGGCGAAGTCGCCGCCACTCGTGGCCCGCAGCGCCGCATCCTGCGGCACGCAGACGCGGTCGGTGCAGGCCAGGTATTCGACATAGCCTGTTACCGGCGCAAGAGCGGCGACGTCGGCACCCTTGGGCGGCGTTATCGGCACGAGGACGACATACTCGCCCTCGAAAATGTGGTTCATCAGCCCGCCGATCAGCAGGGTCTGCGGCACGGGGTAGAGCGGCTTTCCGACCACCCAGCCGTCGGGCAGGTCGAGCTGCAAGTCCATACCCTGCCCCGCATCGCCCGGGTTCGCCCAATAGCCGTGCCATTCGGGCGCGCTCGGCGTGAACCGCAGGGCCAGCAACCATTCCTCGCCCGCTCCGGGCGCACCATTGGCGTAAAGCTGGACCGCGATATTGTCGTCGCCATAACGGGGCGCACGGTCCTGCGCGTGGGACACCGCCGGCAGCAGGCACAGGACAACGATCAGGATCATTGCCATCCTGACCCGCCAGACGTCCATAATCCTTGCCAGTGTCACGCCGCCCGCTCTAGGGACGGTGCCCATGACAGACAAGCGCGACCTGCTCATTCTCGGCGGCGGACTCGTCGGCTCCACACTGGCGCTGGCAGCCGCGAAACAGGGCTTTACTAGCCACCTGGTCGACCGGGCCGATCCGGCAGAACTCACCGCAGAAGGCTTCGACGGGCGGGCTTCCGCCATCTCGACCGCCAGCTGGCGCCTGTTCCGCAATATCGGCCTCGCCGACACGCTGGAGCCGCATGGCTGCCCGATCGAAAGCATCGCCGTGCTCGACCAGATGAAGCCGGGCCGCCTCGACTTCACGCCCGAGGAACACGAAGGCTCGTTGGGCCGGATGTTCGCCAACCGCGTGCTGCGCACCGCGCTGTTCGATGCGGTGAAAGCGGAACCGCTCATCACGCTCCATGCGCCGGTCGAAGTGACCGAACGCCACCGCGATGCCTATGGGGTCTCCGCCACGCTGGCGGACGGCAAGATGCTCAAGGCCGATTTACTGGTCGGCGCGGAGGGCCGCCGCTCCCCCACGCGCGAGGATGCCGCGCTCAAGATGGCGAGCTGGGACTACTCGCACCGCGCCATCATCACCGGGCTCGACCACTCGAAACCGCATGGCGGCGTGGCCTGGGAGATTTTCTATCCCGCAGGACCTTTCGCGCTCCTTCCGCTGCTCGACGGGCCGGACGGCCAGCACCGCAGCGCGCTGGTCTGGACCGTTGACGAGAAAGATGCAGCCGGCGTGCTGAAGATGGGCGAGCGTGCTTTCCTTGCCGAAGTGCAGAAGCGCATGGGCGACCTGCTCGGCGATCTCACGCTGAACAGCCCGCGCACCTCCTACCCGCTTACTTTCCAGCATACTGCGCGCATCGTGGGCGAGCGCATGGCGCTGGTCGGCGACAGTGCCCACGGGATGCATCCGATCGCGGGACAGGGCCTCAACCTCGGCCTGCGCGATGTCGGTGCATTGGTCGAAGTGCTCGGCGATGCCCGCAGGCTCGGCCTCGACATCGGCGATGCGCAGGTGCTGGACCGCTACGAGAAGTGGCGCGCGCTCGATTCCATCATGGTCATGGGCGCAACCGACAGCCTGACCCGCCTGTTCGGCGTGCCCGGCAAGGCGGCCAGCGCGGTGCGCAGGCTCGGCATGGCGGGTGTCCAGCGGTCAGGCTGGCTCAAGAAGTTCTTCATGGACGAGGCCCGCGGCGTTTCGGGCGACGTGCCCGAACTGATGAAGGCCTGAGCGCCTACTCCACCGGGCTCGGCTGTTCGATCCGGTTGCCTGCCCCGTCGCGCAGGCGACGTGGTTCGAGCACGGCTGCGGTTTCGATCAGGTCCAGCGCACGCTGCGCGGAGGCATAGCGTTCCGCATCGCGCAGCCAGCCTTCGGCATTGACCGCGCCCGGCAGGTTGCGAACCTCTGCCACGGCGGCATCCGCGCGGCCCGACTGCAGGAACAGCCGTGCCCGTTCCAGCCGCTTTTCGGGCTGCGGCGACGGCGCACTTTCGCGGCGGATGGTGAACAGCGCGCCCAGTTCGTCGGCAAAGCGTTCGAGGCTCGGCTTGCCTTCGCCCGTCTGCAATTGCGGGGCGAGCCCGTCGAGCCGGGCGATCAGCTGGTCGAGCGTCACCGGCTCGCGCGAGAAAGTGAGAATGGTGTTCACCGCATTGGGCAGCGCGTCGCCGAAACGCAGGCGCAGCTGGTCGGCGAGGTAGCCGAGCTCGGCCCCCTTATCGATCGCGCGGCGCGTGGCGAAGGCGATCAGTAGCCCTTCGGCGCGGGCGACATTGCCTGCCGAAGCTTCGGCCTGGAGATCCAGCCGGGCGAGGCGTTGTTCGGCAGCGGCAAGGCGCTGGTCGATACCGCCCTGTTGCTCGGCGACACGTTCCACCGCCTGTGCGGCGGCGCTTTCGCTGGCGCTGGGCGTGGGGCTTGGTGCGGCAGTTTCGGTGGCAGCGGGTGCGGCGATCTGCGCCGGTTCTTGCGCCACCTCTTCCGAGGCGTTCATCCGCCAGGCGACGTAGCCCACCAGGGCAGCCCCCAGCGCGAATGCGCCGGTCACGGCAAGCAACAAGGAGCGCGTGCTGCCCCCGGCCCGCCGAGTGCTCGAATACTCGTCCATCATACTCCAATCCACGACCCCGACGCCACTTTCCGGACGCCTGATTACCCCGCTCCTGTCTGGCACAGTTGTTCCACCAAGGCCAGTAGCTCGGCATCGCGAGGGTGGCTCGAGGTGTGGACGGATTGCCAGCCATCGCCTGCCATGCCCGCAATTCGCGGGCCGAGCGCCGCGACGGTGATGGCCGACCGGTCGATGCCCAGCCGCTCGCACTCCTCGCGCAGGCGCACTGCGGCCTCGCCCGAATGGAGCAGAACGATACCGCCTTTGCCCAGCGCTGCCGCCATGTCCTCCGGAATATCGAGCGGCACGGTGCGGTAGACCACGCGGGTGTCGATGCGGGTGCCTTCGGGCGGGTCCAGTTCGACATGCGCCTCGCCGGCCAGCCGCAGCAGACGACGTCCGTCCAGCTTCGCCTCGTCGAGCAGCGCCTGCAGGCCGCCGCGACCGGTGCGCGACACGATGAAGCCCTTTTCGCGGGCGCCTTCGGCTGTCGCTTCGCCCACGGCATAGACGGGCAGCTTGACCAACCGGTCGAGATTGATGCCGCCGTGCCGGAAGACGTTGGAGCTGCCGACCAGCAGGCCGTCGTAATCATCGGCGGTCGGCGCGCCCCATTCGGCCGGTTCGACCGCGAAGAGCGGACATCCGTGCGCGTCCAGGCCCAGTGCACGGGCGGTTTCCAGCGTTACGGACAGGCCCGGTTCGGGCCGGAAGACGAAGACCGGGCGGCTCACCCCATCTGCCCGAAATTGACCGACACTTCCCTCGGCGCTTCGCGCAGCATGTCGCGCGCAAGGGCGATGGCCTCGTCCGTGTCGTCCGGCTCGAAGCGCGCTTCGCTTTCGACGCGGATCGACCCGTCGGGGCTGTAGATGGCGGCGCGCATGTGCAGGCGTTCGCCCTCTTGCGTGGTGAGCACGGCGATGGGGCTGTGGCAGGTCCCGCCCAGCCCTTCGAGCAGGGCTCGCTCGGCCAGCACTTCCTGCCGGCTCTGTTCGTGGTCGATCGCGGAAAGAAGCTCGCGCGTGCGTTCGTCGCTGGTGCGGCATTCGACACCGATGGCGGCCTGGGCAGGCGCGGGCAGCCATTCCTGCGGATCGAGCCGAGTGCCGGTATTGTCCTCGCCCAGCCGCATCAGGCCCGCAGCGGCAAGGAAAGTCGCGTCGGCCTCGCCCGCTTCCAGCTTGGCCATACGGGTGGCGACATTGCCGCGAATACCGACCACTTGGAGATCGGGGCGGGCATGGAGCAATTGCGCGGCGCGGCGCGGGGCGCTGGTGCCCACCCGCGCGCCTACCGGGATGGCCGCGATGGAAGCTGCGCCCAGCAGCACGTCGGCCTTGTCCGCGCGCGGCAGGATCGCGCCGATGGCCAGCGCATCGGGGCGGATCGTCTCCACGTCCTTCATCGAATGGACCGCGGCGTCGATGCGCCCCTCGTTCAGCCAGATGTCGAGTTCGCGGGTCCACAGCGCCTTGCCGCCGATATCGGCGAGCGGGCGGTCCTGGATCCGGTCGCCGCTGGCGATAACGGGGACGAGTTCGACCGCCCCGACGTCCCAGCCGTGGGCGGCGCACAGGCGTGCGCGCGTCTCTTCGGCCTGCGCCATGGCGAGCGGCGAACGGCGGGTTCCAAGGCGCATGATCGGTGTGTCGGACATTGCGGTCGCTTGCCCTAGCGAGCGAGACCGCTAAGGGAAAGCGAAGTTATGACGCTTGTTCTCGGTATCGAAAGTTCCTGCGACGAAACCGCCGCCGCGCTGGTCGACGGCAACCGGCGGATCGTCGCGCAAAGGATCGCCTCGCAAGACGAGGAACACGCCCCCTTCGGCGGGGTCGTGCCCGAAATCGCGGCGCGTGCCCATGCCGAACGGCTCGCCCCGATGATTGCGGGCGTGCTCACGGATGCCGGCGTCACGCTGGACGATTGCGATGCCATTGCGGCCACTGCCGGCCCCGGCCTCATCGGCGGGGTCATGGTCGGGCTGGTCAGCGCCAAGGCGCTGGCGATGACGAGCGATACGCCGCTTATCGCCATCAATCACCTCGAAGGCCATGCGCTGAGCCCGCGCCTTGCCGATGCGGACCTCGCCTTCCCCTATGCCCTGCTGCTGGTATCTGGCGGACACTGCCAGATCCTGCGCGTCGACGGCGTGGGCCGCTATCGCCGGCTGGCGACGACCATCGACGATGCGCTGGGCGAGGCGTTCGACAAGACCGCCAAGATCCTCGGCCTCGGCTTTCCCGGCGGTCCTGCGGTCGAGCGGCTGGCGGCGACGGGCGATGCGAAGGCCGTCCCGCTTCCCCGCCCAATGGTCGGCAGCGGCGAGCCGCATTTCTCCTTTGCCGGCCTGAAAAGCGCCGTCATGCGTGCTCACGAGAGCGGGAAATATGCGCCCGAGGACATTGCGGCGAGCTTCCAGCAGGCCGCTGTCGATTGCGTCATCGACCGGCTGCGGATAGCGCTGGCAGCGATGGGACCCGTTGAAACACTGGTGGTGGCAGGCGGCGTGGCCGCCAATGCGACCGTGCGCACCGCGCTCGAAACCCTCGCGGGCGAGCATTCGATGCGCTTCACCGCTCCGCCGCCGCGCCTCTGCACCGATAATGCGGCGATGATCGCCTGGGCCGGTGTCGAGCGCCTGCTGATGGACGGCTTCGCGCCCGATCCGCTCGATATTTCGGCCCGCCCGCGCTGGCCGCTCGATCCCGAGGCAGAACCCGTGCGCGGTGCAGGAGTGAAGGCATGACGAGCGTCGGGGTTCTCGGAGCCGGTGCATGGGGCACGGCGCTGGCGCAGATGCTGGCAAGCGACGGGCGCGCAGTGCGCATCTGGGCGCGGGAGGAAGAACTGGTCGCCGAAATCAACGCCGCGCACACCAATTCGCTGTTCCTGCCAAGCGCGCGCCTGGCCGAGAGCATTACCGCCACATCCGACCTTGCCGACATGGCCGCGCTCGACGTGCTGCTGGTGGTCACGCCCGCCCAGCACATGGGCAGCGTGCTGGCTGCCATGCCAGCCCACCCGCGCGACCTCGTCCTGTGTTCCAAGGGTATCGAAGCCGGTTCGGGGCGCCTGATGAACCACGTGGCGAAGGAAGCCGCGCCCGGCAGCGCCATCGCCGTGCTGTCCGGCCCCACCTTTGCCCATGAAGTGGCCGCAGGGCTGCCGACCGCCGTGACGCTCGCCTGCGCGGGCGGCGAGGCGCAATGGGACAGGCTCTCGTCCGTCGTCGCCCGCCCCGCCTTCCGCCCCTATTATTCCGACGACGTGACCGGCGCGGAGATCGGCGGCGCGGTGAAGAACGTCCTCGCCATCGCCTGCGGTGTGGTAGACGGCCTCGGCCTCGGCCAGAATGCCCGCGCGGCGCTGATCGCGCGCGGTTATGCCGAAATGCTGCGCTTCGGCGAGGCATTGGGCGCAAGGGCGGAAACGCTGGCGGGCCTATGCGGCCTCGGCGACCTCGTGCTCACCTGCTCTTCCACCTCCAGCCGCAATTTCTCGCTCGGCAAGGCGCTGGGCGAAGGCCAGAGCGCCGAAGCGCTGATGGCCGACCGGCGCACCGTGGCCGAAGGCGCGCATACCGCGCCCGTGCTGGTCGAACTGGCCGCGCGCCACGCTGTCGCCATGCCCATCGTCGCCGCGGTCTATGCGCTGCTGCAGGGCGGCAATCCCAAGGCTGTGGTCGAAGGCATCCTCGCCCGCCCGCTCAAGGCCGAACTGGGCGATGCGGGATGAGTGCCGCCGCGCAGGATGAAGACCTGACCGCCCTCGCCAAGGGCGGACGGCAGAATTTCTTCGGCTTCCTGCTGCGCCTGCTGGCGCGCCTGCCCTTCCTGTTCATCGCGGGCCGCCTTTACGGCCCCGATGCGCTGGGTCGCTTCGCTTCGGCACTGGTCGTGGTCGAGCTTGTCGCGCTGCTGTGTTCCATGGGCGAGAAGCGCGGCCTTGCGCAGCGTCTTGCCGAAGGGGAGGACGCACACCCTGCAAACCTCGTCTACGACGGGATGCTGCTGGCGGTCGTCTTTTCCGCGATTGCCGCGGTTTTCTTCTGGTTCGTGCCCGCCCCGCTTTTCCCGAGCGGCGAGTTCACCCAGTTCGACCGGCTGATCGTCCTTGCCATTCCCGGCTATGCGCTGACCGAAATCGTGCTGGCAGCGCAGGCCTATCGCTATGACATCGCCACCACGGTGCGCGCCCGCGCGGTGGTGGAGCCGTGGACGATCTCGATCATGGCGGGCGTTTTCGTCTTTATTCCCGCGCTTGCCGACAGCGGCCTTGCGCTGGCCTATCTCGCCTCGATCTATGCGGGCCTCGCGGTTGGCCTGTGGTCTTTCTTCCGCAGCTATGGCCCGCCGCGCCGCTGGCGACCCGAATTCGGCTATATGCGCAAGGTCACTGCGCGCGCCCTGCCGCTGGCCACGGCCGATGCGATCGAATGGGGTACGCGCCGCCTCGACATTTTCATCCTCGGCCTGTTCGCCGCGCCTGCCGCGGTCGGCGTCTATTACATCGCCCAGCAGGTCGCGAGCCTGCCGCAGAAACTGAAGACCAGTTTCGAGCCGATCCTCGGGCCCGTCATCACCAAGAACCTGAAGACCAAGAACTACGAGGCGATCGCCAAGCAGGTCTGCCAGGTGGGCTTCTGGATCATCGCTGCACAGGCAGGCATCGCGCTGGCGCTGGGCGTTCCGGGCGAAGCGGTCATGGGCCTCGTCGGGCCGGAATTCGTCGGCGGCACGGGCGCGCTGGCCTTCCTGCTGGCGGCCGAAGTGGTCGCGGCGACCGCCGTCGTGTCCGAAGCGGTGCTGATCTACGTCGCGCGGGGCCGCAACCTTGCCATCTCGGTCGGCACGATTGCCTTCCAGGCGGCGTTGACGATCACGCTGATCCTGCTGGTCGAGCGGCTGGGTTACGGCGAGCCGTTCAAGGCCGCTGCGGCCGCGATCGCCCTCATGGTCGCGCTAGGCGTGGCAAGTCTCGTGAAGGCGCTGCTGCTGACCCGGATCCTCGGATATCCGATCAACAACTGGCGCTGGGCGCTGGTCTATGCGGTCGCCCCGGCAGTGCTGGTCGGCTGGGCCGCCACACAGCTTCCCGAATGGGCCGAACTGGCATTCGGCATACCGGCGATCCTGCTGACGTATGGCTTTATCATCTGGAAACGGGGCTTCGGCCCCGAAGACCGGGTGCTTTTCCAGCGAAATAAGGCAGAGACGCCCGAATAGGGCACGTCCTGCCGCGTTTTCCTAAAACACAATAGATTCAACATTTTGCCTGCGCATTGCAGCCAGTTTCGGCGCGCATCGACGTGTGCCCGATTGACTCTCGCCTTATTTATGCCACAATTTGGCCTTGTTGATGCCATTATTTATGTAATAACATCACATCTGGGAGAACGAATCGTGGAGAGGAAGAAAATGGACAATCGGACACGTCTTGCCGGCGGCTCGATGGCGCTGGCATCCACCATGGCCTTGCTGCTGCTTGCCGGATGCGAAGCGACCAACCGGAACGAGCAGGTCGAACACGTCACCACCCTGGATATTGCCGAACCGGCCTATGCGCCGATGTACGAAAGCGCCGAGGCCGAGGCCGTTGCCGCCCCCTCGCCCGTCATGGCTCCCTGGACCGGCGATCCTGCGCTGATCCCGCAAGAAGACCGCGAACGCTATGCCGGGGAGGCGGTGTCGCCCATCCGGATTGCCGCGGTGGAGCCGGTATCCACCTTCTCGGTCGACGTCGATACGGGCGCCTATGCCAATGCCCGCCGTTTCCTGACCATGGGCCAGCTGCCCCCTCAGGATGCGGTGCGCACGGAAGAGATGATCAACTATTTCCGCTATGACTATGCCGCGCCGCAGGACCGTTCCAAGCCGTTCTCGGTCACGCTCGACACGGCAGCCAGCCCGTGGAACGCGCAAGCGAAGCTGGTGCGCGTGGGCCTGCGCGGATACGACTTGCCGCGCGAAGATCGTCCGGCGGCGAACCTTGTCTTCCTCGTCGATGTGTCCGGATCGATGGACAGCCCCGACAAGCTGCCGCTGGTCAAGCAGGCGCTTTCCGGCCTTGCCGGGGAAATGACCGGCAGGGACAAGGTGTCGATCGTCGTCTACGCGGGCAGCACGGGCGTCGTGCTCGAACCCACCAGCAGCCCGGCCAAGGTGCGTGCCGCCCTCGCCCGGCTCGGTGCAGGCGGATCGACCGCCGGCGCGGCAGGGCTCGAACTCGCCTATGCCATGGCCGAACAAGGCTTCATCAAGGGCGGCGTCAACCGCGTGATCCTGGCCACGGACGGCGATTTCAACGTCGGCATTTCCAATACCGACACGCTGATCGACATGATCGAGCGGAAGCGCGACAGCGGCATTACGCTCACCACACTCGGCTTCGGGACAGGCAATTACAACGAGGCGATGATGGAACAGATCGCCGACCACGGTAACGGCAATTACGCCTATATCGACACCGCGCTGGAAGCGAAGAAAGTGCTGCGCGACGAGATGAGCTCCACGCTCTTCACCATCGCCAAGGACGTGAAGATCCAGGTCGAATTCAATCCCGCCGCAGTCAGCCAGTACCGCCTGATCGGCTACGAGAACCGCGTGCTTCGCGAAGAGGATTTCGCCAACGACCGCGTCGATGCCGGCGATATCGGGGCAGGGCACCAGGTCACCGCGCTCTACGAGGTGATCCCCGCAGGCGCAAAAGGCTGGGTCGGCGAACGCCGCTACGATGCGAATAAGGGCAAGGCTGCGTCCGGCCCCGCCGACGAAGCCGCCTTCGTCCAGCTGCGCTACAAGCTGCCCGGCGCATCGCAGTCGAAGCTGCTCCAGTACCGCCTGCCTGCAACTGCGCTGGAAACGCGGCGCCTGCCGCAGGGCGACTTCGCCTTTGCCACTGCAGTTGCGGCCTATGGCCAGAAGCTGCGCGGCGATGCGCTGCTCGCCGATTTCGGCTGGGACCAGGTTGTCAGGCTCGCCGGAAGCCAGTCCGATTTCTGGCGGCAGGAGTTCGTCGAGCTCGCCCGCACGGCCGAAGCGCAGATGTAATAGCCCGCCCCGCGCGCCGCAGGTCTTGCACCCACGCGGCGCGCGGCTAGAAGGCGGGGCGATGACGTCGCGCCCCGCCCTCACTATCGCGCTCGGTGCCGCCCTCGTGGCGGCGCTCGGCTATGTGGCGAGCGGACCGGGCGCCGATGCAATGGGCGCCCGCCTGGCCGAACAGGCCGATGCAGCCCTGAGGGAAGCCGGCCTCGGCATGGTCAGCGCGCAGTTCACCGACCGTTTCGGCGCGCCCACCCGGCACCCGATGCTCTCCGGCGGCGAAAAGCTCGACGAAGGCCGCCGCGCAGAAGCCGCCCGGCTGGTCGCCTCGCTCCCCGGCGTCGGCGGGACGAGCTGGGAAGACGGCTTCGCCAATGCCGCAGCAGGCGCGATCGAGTACGAACCGCTGCACTGCCAAGAAGATGTCGAAGGGCTGCTGCGCACCCGCTCCATCCGCTTCGAGGAAGCGAGCGCGGAATTGCTGCCGGTCAGCATGATCCTGATCGACGAGGTGGCGGACGCGCTGCGCCCCTGTCTCGGCTCGATCATCGCGATTACCGGCCATACCGACGACACGGGCACCGAGCCGGGCAATATCGCGCTCAGCATGGACCGTGCGCGTGCCGTGCGCGAAGCGCTGGTCCAGCGCGGCATCCCGCGCGATGGTCTGCGCGCGCAGGGCGTCGGATCGGCCGAGCCGGTCGAAGGCCTCGCTCCCAACGATCCGGCCAATCGCCGCATCGAATTCTCGGTCGTCCGGATCGAGCCGCTCAAACCCACGCCAGTCGATACGCCGGGACCGCGCTGATGCCCATCTGGCTCGAAACCACCGCCCTCATGCTGGCCGCCTACGGGTTCGGCCTCGCCATCGGCTGGACCATCTGGGGCCGCGCACCGGCGCCGGATACGGAAGATATGCAGGAGAAGGATACGCTATGAGCGAACTCATCGCCGAACAGTGGCTGCTGGTCGTCGTCGCCCTCGTCATCGGGCTGGTAGTCGCATTCTACCTCTTCCACGCAGGCAAGCGCACCCGCGTCACCGGCGCGAAAAGCGACGTGCTGGATGAAGGCGCGGAAAAAGCGCAGCGCAATGCCGCGCTGATCGACAGTGCGCCCGCCGCCACCCGTGATGCGACGCACGCCGCTGCGCCCGCTCCCGCCGCGACCGGGGGCGACGACCTCACCCGCATCAAGGGCGTCGGTCCGAAACTGGCCGCGACGCTGACCTCGCTCGGTGTCACCCGGTTCGAGCAGATCGCCGCCTGGGACGATGCCGAGATCGACCGGATCGACGCGCAGCTCGGCCGCTTCGAAGGCCGCATCCGCCGCGATGACTGGGTCGGCCAGGCCGCCTTCCTCGCCAAGGGCGACACGGCGGGCTTTACGCAGAAATACGGCGCCACCGCCTGATCCGGGAACCATCCCCTCCCCACGCGTTAATCATTTGGGTCGAGAGCGCGTGAGGAGACACGGATGGGACAATTGCAGCAGCCATTGCGCATTCTCGTGGCCGAGGATGAACTGATTATCGGCTACGACCTGTGCGATACCGTGGCGGAAGCCGGGTACGTCGTGGAAGGCCCGTTCGACGACCTTTCGTCGGCCATGCTCGCCTACCAGAAGAACAAGCCCGACATCGCGATTCTCGACGTCCAGCTTGGCGATGGCATCGTCTATCCGCTTGCCGAACAGATGATGGCGGAAGACGTGACGGTCATCTTCCATTCCGGCCAGTTGACACCCGACGAGGTGCATGAACGCTTCCCCGGTGCCCGCGCACTGATGAAGCCCTGCCCGCCTGCCGAAGTCATCCATTCGGTGCAGGAAGCTGCCCTGACCCACTGATTTCCGCTTGCCGGAACCTACCGCGCGCTCCGTCCATTGGCTTGTCATACGCAAGACAATTCAAGGAGTTCGCCATGTCCCTTCCCAAGATGATCGCCGCCCATCCGCAGGTGCAGGACGAGACCGAGGAACTGGTCCTCGCCGCGCGCCACGCGATGCTGTGTTCGCTGTTCTGCACCTCCTGCGCCGATGCCTGCGTGGCAGAGGACATGGACATGGCGCAGTGCATCCGTAACTGCCTCGACTGCGCCGACGTCTGCGCTGCCACCGCGCGGCTCGCCGTGCGCCGCACCGCGCAGAATATCGAGGTCCTGCGCGCCCAGCTCGAAACCTGCATCAAGGCCTGCGAGACCTGCGCTGCCGAATGCAGCCAGCACGACAACCCGCACTGCCAGCTGTGCGCCACCATGTGCCGCGAATGCGCCGAGGATTGCCGCAAGGCCCTGCCGCTCGTTAAGTGAGGCAAAGCGCGCCGGCTCGTGATATGCTGGGCGCTTCATGTCGAAGCTCCAGTCCTTCCTCGCCCTAGACGGCGCCGACCGGATCGCCACTTTCGAGGCGATGGGACTGCTGCTCTACGCAAGGCTGCTGGTCGCGATGGTACCGCCGCGCCGCTGGCGTTCGCGCTTCGGCTCGATCGGCTGCGCTTCGCCCCAAGGCGGACGCGAGGCGGTCGATCTCGGCACGGTCAGGCGCATGCGCCTTGCCGTGATGCGCGCGCTGCGCAATGTGCCCGGCGCGCCGAACTGCTTGCCCCAGGCGCTGGCGGCCCGCTGGATGCTGGAGCGGCGCGGGATCGCCTCCGACCTTTATATCGGCACCCAGCGCGCACCGGGCGACCACCCGCGCTTCCACGCGTGGCTCAAAGTGGGCGAGGAATGGGTCACGGGAGTATGCGACGAGGGCGAATATGCGCTCTTTTCTACAGGCGATGCGGAAGTGGCCTGAAAGGGCGCTTGTCCGGCCTTGCACCGCGCCGCGCTTGGTGCCAGTGCCCGACCCGTAACAAAGGAGACTATATGGCCGGCCCTAACAGCGGGATGGTGCCCTTCGACTGGGAAGACCCGTTCAACCTCGACGACCAGCTGACCGAGGAAGAGCGGATGATCCGCGATGCAGCAAATGCCTTTGCACAGGGCGAGCTGCAGCCGCGCGTCACCGACGCGTACCGTGAAGAAATGGACGCGCCCGAACTCTTCCCGCTTATGGGCCAGGCCGGCCTGCTGGGCGCGACCGTGCCCGAGGAATACGGCGGCGCGGGAGCCAGCTATGTCGCCTATGGCCTGATAGCGCGCGAGATCGAGCGCGTGGACAGCGGCTACCGCTCGATGGCCTCGGTCCAGTCCAGCCTCGTGATGTATCCGATCCACGCCTATGGTTCGGAAGAACAGAAGCGCAAATACCTCCCCGGCCTCGCCAGCGGCGAACTGATCGGCTGCTTCGGCCTGACCGAACCCGACGCGGGCTCCGACCCGGCCGGCATGAAGACCGTCGCGAAGAAGGACGGCGACGGCTACACAATCTCCGGCTCCAAGACCTGGATTTCCAACGCCCCCTTCGCCGACGTCTTCGTCGTCTGGGCGAAGAGCGAGGCGCATGGCGGCGGCATCCGCGGCTTCATCCTCGAAAAGGGAATGGAGGGTCTTTCCGCTCCCAAGATCAAGGGCAAGCTGTCGCTGCGCGCCTCGACCACCGGCATGATCGTCATGGACGAGGTGAAGGTGGGTGCGGACGCGCTGCTGCCCGAAGTGCAGGGCCTCAAGGGTCCCTTCGGCTGCCTCAACCGCGCACGCTACGGCATCAGCTGGGGCGCGCTGGGTGCAGCGGAATTCTGCATGCACGCCGCGCGCCAGTACGGCCTCGACCGTCACCAGTTCGGCGTGCCGCTGGCATCGAAGCAGCTCTACCAGCTGAAGCTTGCCGACATGATGACCGAAATCTCGCTCGGCCTGCAGGGTAGCTTGCGCGTCGGCCGCCTGATGGACGAAGGCAAATTCTCGCCCGACATGATCTCGATCGTGAAGCGCAACAATGTCGGCAAGGCGCTCGATATCGCGCGCAAGGCCCGCGACATGCACGGCGGCAACGGCATTTCCGAAGAATACCAGGTGATCCGTCACATGGTGAACCTGGAAACGGTCAACACCTACGAAGGCACGCATGACGTCCATGCGCTGATCCTCGGCCGGGCCATCACCGGGATCGCTGCGTTCTGATGCCCTTTCCTACTTTTGCGCGTGGTGGCATCAGGGTCTCATGAGAGAGCCGAGAACCGCAGCAACCCGCGCAAAAGCAGGCCCGGGCACGCCCGGCGCTTTTTCCGCCTGGACCGTGTTCCATCTGTTCCAAGCTGTAGGAGAGGCCGCATGATGAAGCTGCATGGCTACTACCGCTCGTCGACCAGCTACCGCCTGCGCATCGCGCTGGAATTGAAGGGGCTGGATTACGAATACGTGCCGGTAAACCTGCTGACTTCGGAGCAGAAGGGTCAAGCCTTCACCAGCCGCAATCCGTTCGGCTCGGTCCCGCTGCTCGAAGCCGACGGGCGCGACCGCGCGCAGTCGATGGCGCAGCTGGAATGGCTGGACGAAGCCTATCCCGAAAACCCGCTGCTGCCGGCGGACGTCGAAGACCGCTACACCGCCCGCGAACTGGCTTATGCCATCGCCACAGAACTGCACGCGCCGCTGAACCTGCCGGTGCTCAAGTACCTCGCCAATGAATACGGCAAGTCGCAGGACGAGATCGGCGTGTGGTACCGCCACTGGCTCGCCCGCACGCTCGAACCGCTCGAAGCGCGGCTTGCGCAGCTGGGCACCGGCGACTTCCTGTTCGATAAACCCGGCTTCTTCGAGGTCTGCCTGCTGCCGCAGGTCTACAATGCGCAGCGCTTCGCCTTCGACTTTAGCGCCATGCCCCACATCACCCGGATCGAGCAGGCCTGCCTTGCCCTGCCCGCCTTCCAGCGGGCCCACCCGGACAACCAGATAGACAACCCCGAGAGGAAATAGCCCCATGAAGCTCGCCACAATCAAGGACGGAACCCGCGACGGCAAGCTGGTGGTCGTCTCCAAGGACCTGACGCGCTACTGCGCCGCGGACAACATCGCCCCGACGCTGCAGGCCGCGCTCGACAATTGGGACGAGATCGCGCCCAAGCTCGAAGCGCTTTACATCGATGTCGAACACCAGGTCGTGCCGTGCGAACGCTTCCACGAGCGCGAGGCACATTCGCCGCTGCCGCGTGCCTACCAGTGGGCCGACGGCTCGGCCTACATCAACCACGTCGAACTGGTCCGCAAGGCGCGCGGCGCGGAAGTGCCGGAGAGCTTCTACCACGATCCGCTGATGTACCAGGGCGGCAGCGACAGCTTCCTCGCCCCGCGCGACGATATCCCGCTGGGCGACACCAAGTGGGGCTGCGACATGGAAGGCGAAGTCGCCGTCATCACCGACGACGTGCCGATGGGCGTCACGTCCGAGGAAGCAGCAGGACACATCAAGCTGGTCATGCTGGTCAACGACGTGTCCCTTCGCGGCCTGATCCCGGGTGAACTGGCCAAGGGCTTCGGCTTCTTCCAGTCCAAACCTGCCAGCGCCTTCTCGCCGGTCGCCGTCACGCCGGACGAGCTGGGCGATGCGTGGTCGGGCAATGTCATCCACTTGCCGCTGATGGTCGATTACAACGGCCAGCCCTTCGGCCGCGCCAATGCGGGCGTCGATGCGACCTTCAGCCTCGCCGATCTGGTGGCCCATGCCGCCAAGACCCGGAACCTGTGCGCAGGCAGCATCATCGGTTCGGGCACCGTTTCGAACCAGGGCCCCGATGGCGATCCGGGCAAGCCGGTGGCCGAGGGCGGCCTCGGCTACAGCTGCATCGCGGAAATCCGCATGATCGAGACTATCGCCGACGGCGAGGCCAAGACTCCCTTCATGAAGCCGGGCGACACGGTGCGCGTCGAAATGCGCGACAGCGAAGGGCACTCCATCTTCGGCGCGATCGAACAGAAAGTGGTGGAGGCCTGAATAGCCCCTCCCCCCTCGCGGGCAAGCGGATAGGCCTGCTGTCCTCGTGGGTCTCGCGCCGCAATGGCGGCGTGTTCGAAGCGGTGGTCGGGCAGGCGCAGATGCTGCGCGGCCTTGGCGCGGAGCCGGTCGTCATCGGCGTGCGCGATGCAGCGAGCGAAGAGGATCGCTGGCGTTTCGGCGATGCCGAAGTGCTGCTGGCGGAACCGCGCGGACCGCAGGCGCTGGCCTATTCGCCGGACCTCGACGCCCTCGTTGCGGGAGCGAAACTCGACCTCCTTCACCTGCATGGCATCTGGCAGTATCCCAGCCATGTGGCGGGCCGCTTCGCACGCACAACGCGAAAGCCGCTGGTCATCAGTCCGCACGGCATGCTCGATCCGTGGATCACCTCTCGCAATGCGTGGAAGAAGCACGCAGCCCGCTTCCTGTGGGAGCGCGAGGCATGGTCTTCGGCCAGCGCTTTCCACGCCCTCACCGAAGCGGAAGCCCGCGACATCGCTGCCGAAACCGGCGCTTCGCGGATCGATATCGTGCCCAACGCCGCCCCCGCCCTGTCGGGGGCGCGAACGGACCAGCGCCCGCCGATGGCGCTCTATCTCGGGCGGATCCATCCCAAGAAGAACATCACTGCCCTCGTCGACGCTTGGCTACAGGTGCGCGGCCGCCTGCCCGCCGATGCAGTGCTGACGATTGCCGGATGGGGCGACGATGAAGGGATCGCCGCGCTCGAAAGCGCAATGCCGCAAGGGGGCGCATCAGGTATCGAGTTCGTGGGAACGGCCTTCGGATCGCAAAAGGCGGCGCTGCTGGACCTCGCCCGTTTCCTCGTGCTTCCCTCGCAAAGCGAAGGCCTGCCGATGGCGGTGCTCGAAGCATGGGCGGCGGGCGTGCCTACGCTGATGAGCGAGGCCTGCCATTTGCCCGAAGGCTTCGCTGCGGGCGCGGCCATCGACTGCGGTACCGGCAGCGACACGATCGCCGCCGCGCTGCTCGCAGCTTTTGCCATGCCCGATAGCGAATGGGATGCGATGTCCCTTGCCGCGCGGAATCTCGCTTCGGGTCCGTTCTCGCAGGCCAGCGTCGCGAAGCGCTGGGAGGGGAGCTACGCCGCGTTGCTCTAGTCGCCCTGCCCCACCCGCTGGAGGCGCACATTGTCCAGCGTCACGGCATCGCTACCGGGACGCAGCCAGATGCCGACAACCTCGTTTTCGCACCCCTTGGCGCGCAGCAACTGGCCCCGTGCCAGCGCCCCTCCCGCCTGCGAGGGTCTTTCGGGTTGGCCGCAATCGAGCGAGGCGAGCAGCGTATCGCTTTGCGAACCAGCGACGCTGGCAAATGCCCGGTACTCGCCCGCTTCCAAGGCCACCGGCTGCGACAGGACGAGCCGCGTCACGCTGGTCCGGTTGGCCAGCTCCACCGCCCCGCCCACTGCCGCGATGCGGACACCGCCCGAGCCATGCCGCCGCCAGCCGAACAGCGCATCCTCGCCCAGCTTGTCGAAGGCGGGATCGGCCAGCAGTTGGCCACTGGATGCCCCGGAGCACTGCACGCGCTGGAGGGCCTGCGCATCGGCGCGGTAATTGCGCCGGGCCAACTCGCGCACCAGCGGATCGATCCGCGCACAGCCGAGCGGGATCGCCCCGGCATTGCGGGTCAGGAATGCCGCCCGCTCGCGCAGGATGGCCGCATCCTGCCCTTCGGCTCGCAGATAGGCATCGGTCCAGAGCGACTGCGTGCCAAGCCGGCGGGCCAGTTCCGCCCTGCCTTCCTCGCGCGATTCCATGATCGCGAACAGCCCGTCCAAGACGCGGGTTTCCGGATGAACCCTCAAGAGGATGTCAAAATGGCGCGCGGCATCTGCCACACGGCCCTCGTCCATCGCGATCGCCGTGAAGGCGCCCTGCGCCAGCGGCTCGCGTGCACTGATTGCGGCCGCGACCTTCATCGCTTCGCCGCCCAGGGCTTCGTCGCCGCTGGCATAGGCTGCCGCGCCAAGGAAGGCCGGACCGCGCGCATCGGCAGGATCCGCGAGGATCGCCTCGCGCGCCGAGGCCGACGCAAGGTCCAGCTCCCCCGCAACCAGGTGCCGCGCGGCAGTCACACGGGCGGCATCGGCGCGGAATGGCGCCGGGACGAGGCGCTCGTCGCCGGGCTGGTGCGAACTCAACCGGTCGAAACCGGAGAAGAGCGCAAGGGCAGCGAAGAGGGCAATGCCGAGCGTCGCCGGCCAGCGCCCCCGCAGCTTCGTCATGCCGCGCCGCGTCCTTGTTTGTCGGTGTAGGAATAGTAGTCGTAGCCGTAATAGGCCGAATAGCGATTGCCCGAACGGCTGGGATCGAACTTGGCCAGCGCCGCGCCGAGGATGGTCGGCTCCATCGAGCGCAAGCGCCGCAGCGCCGCCTTCAGGGCGCCGCTATGCCCGCGCTCTGCCTCGACCACGAAGATCGTGCCATCAGCGATGGCGGCGAGCATCGGCGCATCGGCAAGGCCGAGGATCGGCGGACTGTCGACGATAACCACGCCGTAACGCTGGCTGAAGCTTTCGAGCAGCTGGGCCATGCGCGGGGAGGACAGGAGCTCCGTCGGGCTCGGCGGCAGCGGACCTGCGGGAAGCAGGTCGAACTCGGTCTCGCCATGCTTGACGCGGGTCGCCACATCGCCTGGCTCGCCCTGCGCGATCAGCAGGTCGGTCAGGCCGCGTTCGCTGCTGATGCCCACCAGCTTGTGCAGCGCAGGTCGGCGAAGGTCGGCATCTATGAGCAGCGGCGCGATACCGATGCGCGCGAGGCCAACGGCGATGGCGAAGCTGGTCGTGCTCTTGCCTTCGGCCGCCTGCGCACTGGTGACCACGATGACCTTCGGCAGGCCGGTGGGCGTCGAATAGAGCAGTGCCCCGCGCATCGAGTTGTAGGCTTCCGCAATCGGCGATTTCGGTTCCGCCAAGGCTTCGAGCGGGGACTGGTCTTCCGCCCGCGGCACCACGCCGAGCAGCGAAAGGCCGAGCTTTTCTTCCACGTCCTCGGGTGTGTGGATCACGTCGTCCAACTGGTCGCGCAGGAAGATCGCGACACCCGCGAGGGCAAGGCCGATTAGCAGCCCAATGGCGAGATTGCGCGGCAGGCTGGGCGATGATGGATCGCCGGGCACTTCGGCGCGATCGATAATGGTAATGTTGCTCGAGGCGATGCCTGCCGAGGCGTTCAGTTCGCGGTAGCGCTGGAGCAGGCCGTCATAGATCGAACGGGCCGTATCCGCCTCGCGCGCGAGGACGTTGTAGCGCACCGACTGGTCCTGTTCGGCGAGCGTTGCACCGCGCGCCTCGCTGACCTGCCCTTCCAGCCGCTTTTCGGCAGCTTCCGCAGCGAGGTACTCGGACCGGATCGACTGACGCACCTCGTTGGCGGTGCGGGTCAGTTGGCCGTTGACGGCCGCAAGATCCCCTTCGAGCCGCGAGGTCGCGGGATGGCCTGCAAGATAGCGTTCGCGCGCGACCTGCAGTTCGCTTTCGAGCTGCGCGCGGCGGGTCATCAGCGCCTGGATCGTCGGATTGGACAGAACCGGCTGCGACGACAGGAGCGGGGCGTTTCTTACCGCGTCCCAACGCGACTGGGCGGCAATGCGTGCCTCGCGCGCGCGGATCGCGGCCTGGTTGTATTGCAGCAGGCTGGACGACGTGACCGTGCCGGTAGCCAGTTCAGGTCCCGTGGGCGCAAAGGCATCGCGCGTGCGGATAAGCCCCGTCTGGCGCGCGTAATCGTTGAGCGCTGCCTCCGACTGTTCGAGCGAGGCGCGCGCCTCTTCCAGCTGCTCGGCGACGAAATTGCGGGCATAGGCCGAACTGTCGAACCGCCGCTGCAGGTTCTGCTGGATGAATTCCTCGGCAAAGGCATTAGCGATGCGCGCGGTGATTTCCGCATCGGTGCTGGAGAATGCGACCAGCGCGATGCGCGTCGACCGGCGCAATTCGACCGTCGTGTTGTCCTGCAGCAGGTCGATCGCCAGCTTGCGCTTCTCGCGCTCTTCCGTCGGTACCGACTGCGGCGCGACTTCCATCGCGCCGAAGAACCGCTCGTCATTGGCCAGATCCAGCCCGTCGGCTACCCGCTCTGCCAATGCGCGGCTGCGCAGGACGTCCAGCTGCGTATTCAGAAAGCGGTCGATGTCCCAGTCGGACGGCGGGGCGATCTGCGTTTCGAATTCGCCGCCCAGCACTTCGTCGCTCTGGTCGTTGATCTGGACGCTGGACGTCGCGGTGAAGCGCGGCGTGTCGAGCATGGTGACCACCAGCGCCAGCGCTATGGCCGCTCCGACGATGCCGACCGCCATCCAGGCATACCGCCGGATCGCGCCCAGCACCGCGCGGATCGCCGCGCTGATGCCGTTTTCGCCCGATGCGGCATAGGCGGCCGCGTAGCGGTCACGCACGGTGGGCATGGCAGAAAGCGTCTGGTCGGTCATCCGATGGGCCTGAAGATGCCGAATACGGGCAAGGCGCGCAGGACATCCTGCCACGCGCCGCGAATGCTGGAATAGCCGACCACCACGACATCGCCGGGGACGAGCGCAACATCGGGCATCCGGCCGCCGCGGATCGCCCGCAGGTCGAAGCGGCCTGCCTGCCGCTGCCCGTCGACGGTGCGGAAGATCATCACCTCGTCGAGCTTGGCGGTTTCCGTCGGGCTGCGCGCAAGGGCCAGGGCCGACAGCAAGGTCTGCCCTTCCGCGTAGGGGAATACACCGGGCTGCTCGACTTCGCCTTCAACGGCAATGGTGCGGCCTTGCCCCTGCTTGACGAGGACAGTGACGCGGGGATCGCGCAGGTAATTGGTCGCGTAGGCGGCCTCTACCGCGGCAGCGAGTTCGGCGGCGCTGAGACCGACCGCGCGAACCTCTCCCACTAGCGGCAAGGTCACATTGCCCGCATTGTCGAGCGCGACCTCTTCCACCGAAAGTTCGGGTTCATCGAAGACGCGAACCGACACCACATCGCCGGGCGAAAGGGTGTAGCGGCTCGGCAGGGTCGCGGCGGGTTCGACTGCCACCGCATCGTACCCGGCCTGTCCGGCGGGAACCACCGGATCGAGCGGCGCTTGGCAAGCCGTAAGGCCCAGCACGCAGGCAAGCGCGATTGCGTGCTGTCCACCTGCCGTCTGCAAGAGCCGTGTCATCAATCCTGTTCCGTTTCCCGTCGGGCCCGGAAGGGCGGCCTGACAGGGCCAAGAAGCCCGGCCGCCACCCCTGCAAGGCAGGCGATCGCCATGTTTCGCAAGGGGTAATCGACGAGAGAATGCAGCGCAATGACGCCAAGCACGCCAAGGGCAAAGAACTGTGGAGTGCGCTCTTCGGGCGACTCGCGCAGGGCTATGCGGGCCAGCGAGACCAGCAGGACGGCACCAAGCACCAGCAGGACGGGAGCGCCTATGCCCGTCTCGAGCAGAAGTTCGAGATAATCGTTGTGCGCCCGGTTGATCGAAGGAGGCGCGAGGCTCTCGAAACTCTCGTAAGGCGTGAACGCAACGGGGAAGGTCCCTACCCCGCTGCCAAAAGGAAAATACGCCAGGGTCGCGGTCAGCGAGTCGCTCCATACGAACAGCCGCGCGTCGCTCGTGACGTCGAAGCGCGATGCAACGCCTGCCAGCCGCTGATTGCCCGCCAGAACGAGCGGCAGGGCCAGCAAGAGCAGGACGATACCGGCAGCACCCCGTGCAGCCCACTTCGGCGCACCGCCCAAGCCCACCGGCCCAAGGATGACGGCGTTCAGCGCCAGCACCGGCAGGATCAGCATTATTCCTGCGCGCGAGCCGGTCAGCACTGCGGCTAAGAGCAGGACGGCCTGCCCCGCCAGCAGGACCGGCACGCGGCGGCGCGCAATGGCAGGCGGCATGGCCTTGCCCGCAAACCACGCGCTCAAGGCCAGCGATCCGATGAGCAGAACGTCGACGGCAGCGTTCCGATTGGCGTGGAAGCCTGTCAGCCACCCGCGATGGCTCTTTTCGTAGAGCTGGAAAGCGCCGTCGCTTCCCGCCAGTTGCAGCGCTCCCAAGACAGCGCTTGTGATGGCGACGAGCGCGATTGTCAGCACCACGGCCCGGCGGTCCCGCGAGCCGAGTGTCGCTGTCGCCCACATGAGGCAAACGGCAGGGACCAACGCCAGCAGCCCTGCAAGCGTGCGCGGCGCGCTGATAGTCAGCGGTCGCCAGCTTTCCTGCGCCCCCACCAGCGTGAGCGAAGCGGCTTCAAGTTCCCGGCCCGGCAGCGCCTGCCAGATCGCAGCCGGCAGAGGCACGAGCTGGATGATGGGAATGGCGAGCAGCGCGCAGCCGAGGATCAGCAATTGGCGGGGTATCTGCCCGGCAGGAGCACTCTCGCCGCGCCGCGCCCACCATATCCAGGCGATCGCGGCGCCAACGAAACCGATCTGGACGATAATCTCGGCCTTGGGACTGGGCGATCCGCCTCCGCCCAGCACCATGGCCCAGGCAAGAAAGCCGGCGACCAGCAGGCCGTGATGCGAAACCGATAATGGAGCGCGCCTGCGCAAGAGCCCCTCCCCGAATTCCCTGGGACCAGATCACTAGCCCCAAGGATCGAGGCAGAACACTACATCGAGCGCGCAATCACCATTTTCATGACTTCGTTCGACCCGCCGAAGATGCGGGTGATGCGGCTGTCACGATACATGCGCGCGATCGGGTAGTCGTTGATGAAGCCTGCACCGCCATGGAACTGGAGGCACTTGTCGACCACTTCACCCTGCAATTCGGTGACCCAGTACTTGGCCATGCAGGCCGTATCGACACTGAGTTCGCGCTTGAGGTGCTTTTCGATGCAGTCGTTGACGAACACTCGCGCCGCGGTCGCCCGCGCCTTCAGGTCGGCCATCACGAACTGCGTGTTCTGGAAGTCCCAGATGGTCTGGCCGAAAGCCTTGCGCGACTTGACGAATTCCATCGTGGTCTCGAGCGCCTTCTCGATGCCGGTCATGGCACCCATGGCGATGATCAGGCGTTCCTGCGGCAGTTCGCCCATCAGCTGGTAGAAGCCCTTGCCTTCCACCCCGCCGAGCACGTTTTCCGCCGGGACGAAGACGTCGTCGAAGAACAGTTCGGAGGTATCGGCCGCATCGAGCCCGATCTTGTCGAGCTTCTTGCCGCGCTGGAAGCCTTCGGCTCCTTCCGTCTCGAGCAGCATGAGCGAAATGCCCTTGGCGCGCTCGTTAGGGTCGGTCTTGGCGACGACGATGATGAAATCGGCCGTCTGTCCGTTGGAGATATAAGTCTTGGCCCCGTTGATGCGGTAGCCGTTGCCGTCCTTCAGCGCGGTCGTTGTGACGCTCTGCAGGTCGGACCCCACGCCCGGCTCCGTCATCGCGATGGCGCTGACGAGTTCGCCGGTGACCAGCTTGGGCAGGTACTTCTTCTTCTGCTCCTCGGTGCCGTGACGCACGAGATAAGGCAGGATGACAGTGTTGTGCAGGCTGGCGGCAAAGCCTTCGACGCCGTGCTTGGCCTGCTGGTCGATCACCACCATGTCATGACGGAAGTCGCCGCCATGGCCGCCGTATTCCTCCGGCACCGACACGCCGAGCAGGCCCGCCTCGCCCGCCTCGCGCCAGAAATCGCGTTCGACCTGGCCTTCCTCGCGCCATTTGAGCACGCGCTTTTCAGGGGCATGCTGCTGGTAGAACTTGCCCACGGCATCGGCGAAGATCGAGATTTCCTCGTCGTCCATGAAAGCGGGCTGGGGTACGTCGATGACGGGCATTCCGGGGGTTCCTCTCTCGTGACTTTTTATCGCTATTCAGGGTCTTACTTGCCCTTCCAGTTCGGCTTGCGCTTCTCGGCAAAGGCGGCCGCGCCTTCGCGTGCGTCTTCGGAGACGAAGACCGGCGCGATCAGCTGGGCCTGGCGATTGTAGCGCTCGTCCATCGGCCAGCCGCGCGATTCCTTGATGATCTGCTTGGACACGCGCACCGCAAGCGGGCCGTTGGCAACGATCCGGTCGGCCAGCTCACGCGCACCGATCAGCGCCGAGCCATCAACCACGCGGTTGATGAGGCCGAGTTCATAGGCGCGGTCCGCACCGATGAAATCGCCGGTCAGCGCCAGTTCCATGGCAACGCGCTCGGGGATCTGGTCGGGCAGCATCATCACGCCTCCGGCCGCAGCGACGAGGCCGCGCTTGGCTTCGGGAATGCCGAACTTGGCATCCTTGTTCGCCACCACGAGATCGCAGGCGATCATCAGTTCGAGCCCGCCGGCCAGCGCATAGCCTTCGACGGCGGCAATCAGCGGCTTCTTCGGCGGAGCCTGCACCACGCCGCCGAATCCGCGACCTTCGATGCTGGGCGATTCGCCGCGCAGGAAGCCCTTGAGGTCCATGCCCGAACAGAAGGTGCCGCCAGCGCCGGTCAGGATGCCGACACGCAGGTCGTCTTCCGCATCGAGACGGTCCATCGCCGCAGCGATTCCCTCGGCAGCGGCCTTGTTCATGGCGTTCTTGGCTTCGGGACGGTTGATCGTGACAATCAGGACGCCGTTGTCGACCTCGGTCAGCACTTCCTCGGACATCTCGCTCTCTCCATTGCAAACTGAAACTGTTCTTGCGCCCTTGCTGCTTGAGGTTTACGCAAACGTCAACCGGCAAAAGCCGCAAGATTCGACAAGACGAGAGAGGATCAAGCCATGTCCGAAGCCTATATCATCGACGCCGTCCGCACTCCGCGCGGAATCGGCAAGCAGGGCAAGGGCGCGCTGGCCGCAATGCATCCGCAGCACCTCGCCGCGACCTGCCTGAAGGCGATCAAGGACCGCAACCACCTCGACACCAAGACCGTCGACGACGTGATCTGGTCGGTCAGCACGCAGGACGGCATGCAGGCGGGCGACATGGGCCGCATGGCCGCGCTCGATGCAGGCTACGACATCACCTCCTCCGGCACGACGCTCGACCGCTTCTGCGGCGGCGGCATCACCTCTGTCGCCCTCGCTGCAGCGCAGGTGATGAGCGGCATGGAAGACTGCGTCGTCGCAGGCGGCACGGAAATGATGAGCCTTACCGCCCAGATGTCGAAGGAAAAGATGGCCGCCGGCCTGCGCCCGCCGATGATGGGCAGCTATAACGAGCGCCTGATGCGCACCCACCCGCAGAGCCACCAGGGCGTGTGCGGCGATGCCATCGCCACGATGGAAGGCTTCACCCGCGAGGAACTGGACGAGGTCGGCTATCGCAGTCAGCAGCGCGCTGCGCAGGCGATTGCGGAGAACCGGTTTGCAAAGTCGGTGGTGCCGGTGGTCGACGACGACGGCAATGTCGTGCTCGACCGCGAGGAATACCCGCGCCCCGAAACCACTATGGAGGGCCTCGGCCAGCTGGAGCCGGCTTTCGCCAAGATTGCCAATGTCCCGCTCGACAAGAACGGCACGACCTTCGCGGGCCTCGTCAATGCCAAGTATCCCGACCTCGAGATCAAGCATTTCCACCACGCGGGCAACAGCTCGGGCGTGGTAGACGGCGCCGCCGCCGTGCTGGTGACCAGCAAGGATTATGCGCAGAAGCACGGCCTCAAGCCGCGTGCGCGCATCGTGGCGACTGCCAATATGGGCGATGACCCCACGCTGATGCTCAACGCGCCGGTCCCCGCCGCGAAGAAGGTGCTGGAAAAGGCCGGCCTGACCAAGGACGACATCGACCTTTACGAAATCAACGAGGCCTTTGCCGTGGTCGCTGCCAAGTTCGTGCGCGACCTTGATCTCGACTGGGACAAGGTCAACGTCAACGGCGGCTCAATCGCTCTCGGCCACCCGATCGGGGCGACCGGTTCGATCCTGATCGGCACGATGGTCGACGAGCTGGAACGGCAGGACAAGCGCTACGGCCTTGTCACCATGTGCGCGGCAGGCGGCATGGCCCCGGCGATCATCATCGAGCGGGTCGACGATTTCGTCGACTGATCCGGCCCGCCCCTATTTGAGGGGCAGGATCTTCGAGATCACGTAATCGGCAGCTTCTTCCGGGGTCATTTCCACCGTGTTCACGCGGATTTCCGGGTTTTCCGGGACTTCGTAAGGGCTGTCGATACCGGTAAAGTTCTTCAGCTTGCCTTCGCGCGCCTTCTTGTAGAGGCCCTTCACATCGCGCGCTTCCGCCACTTCGAGCGGGGTGTCGACGTGGATCTCGATAAACTCGCCCTCGCCCATCATGTCGCGGACCAGCTGGCGGTCGGCACGGAACGGGCTGATGAAAGCGGTCAGCACGATAAGGCCTGCATCGGTCATCAGCTTGGCGACTTCGCCGATGCGACGGATGTTCTCGATGCGGTCGCTTTCCGTAAAGCCGAGGTCCTTGTTGAGGCCGTGACGGATGTTGTCGCCGTCCAGCAGGAAAGTGTGGCGGTTCATCATCGCCAGCTTCTTTTCCACCTCGTTGGCGATGGTCGACTTGCCCGAGCCGGACAGCCCCGTGAACCACAGCACGCGCGGTTTCTGGTTCTTCATCGCGGCGTGGTCGTCACGCGTGATGTCGGTCGCCTGCCAGTGCACGTTCTGCGCGCGGCGCAGGGCAAAGTGGATCATCCCCGCCCCGACCGTGCGGTTGGTCAGCTTGTCGACGAGGATATAGCCGCCCAGCGTGCGGTTCTGCTCGTAAGGCTCGAACACGACGCGCCGGTCCGTGGTGATTTCGGCAACGCCGATCTGGTTCAGATGCAGCGTCTTGGCTGCGAGGCGGTCCATCGAATTGACGTCGATCTCGAACTTGGGTTCGGCCACGGTTACGCTGACGGTCTGCGTGCCGAGCTTGAGCCAGTAGCCGCGCCCGACGACCAGCGGTTCCTCGTCCATCCAGACGATCGTGCTTTCGAACTGGTCGGCAACCTGCGGCGGATTGTCGGCAGCGGCCAGGACATCGCCGCGCGAGCAGTCGATCTCGTCTTCGAGAGTGAGCGTGACCGACTGGCCCGCGCCCGCTTCGGGGAGGTCTCCGTCCATCGTCACGACCGCCTTCACGCGGCTGGTCTTGCTCGAGGGAAGCGAGCGCACTTCGTCGCCCGGCTTCACGCTGCCCGAGGCAATCAGGCCGGAGAAGCCGCGGAAGTCGAGGTTCGGGCGGTTCACCCACTGCACCGGCATCCGGAACGGGCGCGCGAGATTGGCGTCACTGCGCACCTCGACCGCTTCCAGGTACTCGATCAGCGTGGGGCCATCGTACCAGCCGGTATTGCCCGAGCGCGCGGTGATATTGTCGCCCGCGAGGCCCGAGATCGGGATGGCAGTGAAGCCTTCGATACCGATGCTCTGCGCGAAATCCGCATAGTCGGCCACGATCGCGTCATAGGCCGCCCGGTCGTAACCGATCAGGTCCATCTTGTTCACCGCCAGCACGAGGTGGCGGATGCCGAGCTGGTGGCACAGGAAGCTGTGGCGCCGCGTCTGCGTCAGCACGCCCTTGCGCGCATCGATCAGGATGACGGCGAGGTCGGCGGTCGAGGCGCCGGTCACCATGTTGCGCGTGTATTGTTCGTGGCCCGGGCAGTCCGCGACGATGAACTTGCGGCTTTCGGTCGTGAAGAAGCGGTAGGCGACGTCGATGGTGATGCCCTGCTCGCGTTCGGCGGCAAGACCGTCGACCAGGAGGGCGAAGTCGATCTCCTGCCCCTGCGTCCCCACCCGCTTGCTGTCGCTTTCCAGCGCGGCGAGCTGGTCTTCGAAAATCATGCGGCTGTCGTAGAGCAGGCGTCCGATCAGCGTGGACTTGCCGTCATCGACGCTGCCACAGGTGATGAAGCGCAGCATCGACTTGTGCTGGTGCTTGTCGAGATAGGCGTCGATGTCCTCCGCGATCAGCGCGTCGGTCTGGTAGGTGGGCTGCGTCATCAGAAATAGCCCTCCTGCTTCTTCTTCTCCATCGAGGCATCGCCGCCATCCTTGTCGATGACGCGCCCCTGCCGTTCCGACGTGGTGGTCAGTAGCATTTCCTGGATGATTTCGGGCAGCGTCGCCGCCTCGCTCTCGACCGCGCCGGTCAGCGGGAAACAGCCGAGCGTGCGGAAGCGGATCGAGCGTTCGGTGATCTCGGGCCGGCGGCCCATGACCTTTTCCAGCCGTTCGATATCGTCCGCCATGAACAGCCCGCCCTCGTATTCGAAGGTCGGCCGGCGGGCAGAGAAATAGAGCGGCACGATCTCGATGTTTTCCAGATGGATGTATTGCCAGATGTCGAGCTCGGTCCAGTTCGACAAGGGGAAGACGCGGATGCTCTCGCCCTTGGCCTTGCGGGCATTGTAGAGGTTCCAGAGTTCGGGGCGCTGGTTCTTAGGGTCCCAGCCATGGCTGGCGGTGCGGAACGAGAAGATTCGCTCTTTCGCGCGGCTCTTTTCCTCGTCGCGGCGCGCGCCGCCGAAAGCGGCATCGAAACCGTATTTGTCGAGTGCCTGCTTCAGCCCTTGCGTCTTCCACATGTCGGTGTGGAGCGGCCCGTGGTCGAAGGGGTTGATACCCCGCTCCTCGGCTTCGGGATTGCGGTGGACGAGCAGTTCCATGCCCGCATCGCACGCGCTCTTTTCGCGCAGATCGTACATGTCGCGGAATTTCCACGTCGTATCGACATGGAGCAGCGGGAACGGCGGCGGCGAAGGGTAGAAGGCCTTTTTCGCAAGGTGCAGCATGACCGCGCTGTCCTTGCCGATCGAATAGAGCATCACCGGCTTGTCCGCCTCCGCCACCACTTCGCGCATGATGTGGATGCTCTCGGCTTCGAGGCGCTGGAGATGGGTAAGGGTCATCGACGGTCGGGCCCGGGGTCTGCGAATTCTCTAATCGGCGAGCCGGTGAGATGGCCAGAAGCCTCCCGTCCCGCAAGCGCCATTTGGTCGCCTGCGGAATAGGATTGTTTTCAAGCCGGAAACGGCGGGCGTCCGGTGCGGCCCTATTCGCCCTTGGTCGAAAGCAGGCGGAAACCCCATGCCGGCAGCGTCACGCTGTCGCCTGCCTTCAGCGTCACCTTGTCCGCAGCGCGGAACTCGTCATAGGTGCCGGCGGCCAGCCCGTCGGCCAGCTTCGCGGTCACTTCCGAGCCCGAGAAGTTGAACAGGCCGACGACCTTGTTGCCTTCTTCCTGCCGCGCCCATGCCAGCACTTCCTGCGGCCGGTCGGTGACGACCTGGTGCATGCGCGCACCCCATTTGCCGTTTTCGAGCGCGGGGTTCGCCTTGCGGAAGGCGATCAGTTCCTTGACCAGCGCCGCGTAGTCGCAGCCTTCGCCCTGGCTCCAGTCGATCGCGTCCTTCTCGAAGAATTCGAGCCGCTTGGCATTGCAGGCCTCCATGCCGTTGTGCACCAGTGCGAGCCCTTCGCCGGTGAAGGACAGGGCCGTCATGGCATTCAGCGCGGGGCCGTAGTTTTCGGCCATGGTGCCTTCCCAGGCGTTGCTGTCGTGGTTCTCGATATAGGTCATGCGCATGGCCTGGCGCGGCCACAGGCTCTCGTTCTCGGCGTAATAGCCGTAGAAGCTGGTCGCATTGCCCTTGCCCTGCGCCACGTTTTTCGAAGTATTGTGCCAGTCCCAGCCATAGGTCGCGTCGAAGGCCTTGTGGTGCCAAGCGGTCTGCTGGACCTCGCCAAGCATGAAAACAGGCCGGATTGCATCGAGGCGCGGACGCATGGTTTCCCAGAAATCGAGCGGGACGTATCCGGCCACGTCGGCGCGGTAACCGTCGATGCCGAATTCGCGCACCCAGTATTCCATCGCCCCGCCGACGTGTTCGCGCACGCCTGGCTTCGACCAGTCGAGATCGACGATATCCGACCAGTCCCACCATGGCGTGGGGCGGAAATCGCCGTCCCAGCTCTTTTCGTACCAATCGGGATGTTCGGTGCGCAGCGCGTTGTCCCACGCGGTGTGGTTGGCGACGAGGTCGAGGATGACCTTGAAGCCTTGCGCGTGCGCGGCATCGACGAAGGCCTTGAGGTCCTCCTTCGTGCCGAATTCCGGGTTCACTCCGTAATAGTCCTGAACCGCATAGGGACTGCCGAGCGTGCCCTTGCGGTTTTCCTTGCCGATCGGGTGGATCGGCATGAGCCACAGCACGTCGACGCCCAGTTCCTTCAGGCGCGGCAGTTCCTCCTGCGCGGCGCGGAAGGTGCCTTCCTCGGTGAACTGGCGGGTGTTGATCTGGTAGAGCACCGCGTCGCGCGCCCATTCCGGGTTCTCGAGAGTGACCACGTCGCGCGGTTCCCAAGGCGAGGCCGCTGGCTCTTCGGCCGGCGAAGACATGGCATAGGCGCCCCCGGCCAGCGCGGCGGCGGCTGACGCCCCGATTACGAACTTACGCATGTGCAGTCTCTCCCGGAACGCTCACGCGGAGCATAGCAAAGCCGGCGAGCGCCCAGCTCGCGGCGGCGAAAAGCATGGTCCAGATGGGATCGGCCGGGAAAAACGCGTTCATCACGCTGCCCATGACCGTCGCCACCAGCAATTGGGGGACCACGATGAAAATGTTGAACAGGCCCATGTAGATGCCGAGCTTCGACTGCGGCAGGCTGCTCGCGAGGATTGCGTAGGGCATGGCAAGGATCGAGGCCCATGCAATGCCTTTCAGGATTTCGCAGATGATCAGCAGGTTCGGATCGCGCAGCACGAAATAGCCAAGGAACCCGAGGGCGCCGAGCAGGAGGCACGTCATGTGGGTGCGTGCCTTGCCGATCCTGCGGGACAGGAAGGGCAGCAGGATCAGCGCGGCAACCGCTGCGACACCGTTCTGGATGGTGTAGATCAGGTTCCACCAGTTCGCGCCTTCGTTATAGGCGGCAGTGGTGGGATCGGCGCTGCCGTAGAAATATTGCGACACGATCGGGCCGGAATAGATCCACATGATGAAGAGCGACGACCAGCTGAAGAACTGGACCACGGCCAGCCGCTTCATCGTGTCGGGCATCCCGCTGAAATCGCCCACGATGCTCGACAGCATGTTGGCGTGCTGGCCCTTCTTCGCCATCGAGATGGCGATCATGCTAAGCAAGCCGTAACCTGCGAGCAATGCGCCGAGCAGGAGGATCTCCTTCTCCAGGCCGAGCGTGTTCACGCTCAGGATGACCGCAAGGCCAAGGGCCATCCACACGGCAGCGGAGGTATAGGTTTTTGCCGCCAGCGCCCGCACGCTCTGGCCGGCTTCGGCCTCGCGCTCGGTTTCGAAAGCAGCCATTTCCTCGGGGCTGTATTCCTTGGTGGTCACGACGGTCCAGCCGATGGCGAGGAAGAGCGCGGCAGCGCCCGCCCAGAAGCTCCACTTGACCGTGTCGGGTATCTCTCCTGCCGGGGCAACGTTGCTCACGCCGAATTGCTCGAGCAGCCAGGGGAAAATGGCCGCAACGACAGCGCCAGCACCGATGAAGGCGGTCTGCACGGCGTAGCCGGTCGCGTGCTGCGACTTGTCGAGCATGTCGCCGACGAAAGCGCGGAACGGCTCCATCGAGATGTTGAGGCTGGCATCGAGCACCCACAGTAGCGCTGCCGCAAACAACAGCGGCGCGCCGAATGCGGGTGCCAGCGGCATGAGCAGGAGCGAGATCGCGGCCAGCAGCGCACCGGTCATGAAGTAGGGCCGGCGGCGACCGAACCGGTTCCAGGTCTTGTCCGACAGGTGCCCGATGATGGGCTGAACGATCAGGCCGGTAAGCGGTGCAGCGACCCAGAGCGCGGGCAAGTCATCGAGCGAGGCGCCCACCGTCTGGAAGATGCGGCTCATGTTGGAATTCTGCAGCACGAAGCCGATCTGGATGCCGAAGAACCCGAAGCTGATGTTGGCCAACTGGCCCCAGCCGACCTGCGGCTTGCGTGTTTCTAACCGTGCGGTTTCGGCCGCGCCCGTGGTCGCCATGCGAACAGTCCTCTCCCGGCCGGGTCGTCATGCCCGGTCTATCCGGAAGGTGGCTCGCACGAAGCGGGCCTTTGCGCAAACACGTATACGAATACGTAGCGCCTCAGACCGGCGCGGTGCTGCCCCTCGTGACGAGCTTGCCGGGCAGCTTGTGCGGCGGAATTTCGCGTCCTTCGATCTGCGCAAGCAGCGCATCGACTAGCGCTTCCCCGGCCCCCTTGATGTCCTGCATCACGGTGGTGAGCGGCGGAGTGGTGAGGCTGGCGGCAGGGATGTCGTCGAAGCCGACCACGGCAATGTCCGCGGGCACACGCTTGCCCGCTTCGGCAAGCGCGCGCATTGCGCCGATCGCGATGAGGTCGCTCGCGGCGAAAATGGCATCGCAGGCCCGGCCGCTGGCAAGCAAGGTCCGGGCCGCGGCATAACCCGCCTCTTCCGTGGTGATCGCAGCGAAGCAGGGCGGCGCGGCAAGGCCTGCCTCTTCCAGAGCGGAGCGCAGCCCCTCGTAGCGACCGGCGAATTCCGGGCTGGTATCCCCCGCCTCGCCGAGGAAGACCACGTCCCGCCGTCCGGTCTTGAGGAAATGGGCAGCCACCTGCCTGCCGGCATCGACATTGTCGGTTCCCACGGTGGCGCCGCTGGCATCGTGGCTTACCGAACCCCAGCGCGCATAATGCGTGCCCTGGTCCACCAGCTTCTGCAGCTTGGGCGTGTAAAGCGTGTAGTCGCCATAGCCGAGCAGGATGAGCCCGTCGGCACGGTGGCTATCCTGGTACTTCACGTGCCAGTCGTCTTCCATGCGCTGGAACGAAATGAGCAGGTCCAGCCCGCGATCCGCACAGGCCCGCGTGATAGAACCCAGCATCGCGAGGAAGAACGGGTTGATCATGCTCTCGTCGGGCGTCGGGTCCTCGAAGAAGAGCAAGGCGATCGTGTTGGAGCGCTGCGAGCGGAGCGAGGATGCGTTCTTGTCGACCGTGTAATTGAGATCCTGCGCGATCTGGCGGATTTTCTCTCGCGTCTGCGCGCTCACGGAACGGTCGCCGCGCAGGGCGCGGCTTACGGTCGGCTGCGATACTCCGGCAGCATAGGCAATGTCGAAACTGGTCGGGCGACCAGTCGGCTTGCGTCCCATCTCTCTCCTCCGGACCGGAGAACCGGTCCACGGCCGGACCATAAGCGCGACAAAGCGATCATGCAAAGCGGCAGGCCCTTCAAAGCGAATAAAAACGCGGTATTGGACGTGGTGAAGATGGAAAGCCCCCTCGCCCTTTCGCCGCAAGCCACGCTCTCGGTCGAGACATTCGGCCTCGAAGCGCAGCCGGTCGTGAGCGTGACCGATGCGCTGGCGGATGCCGATGCGGTGGTCGAGATCGCCGCCCGGCACCGGTTCGGGACCCACGGGGCATTCTATCCCGGCATTCGCGCCGGTGTATCCGAAAAGATCAGCATGCCCCTGGTCGAGCCGTTGCTGGAAAGACTTGCCGAGGTCTTCGCACTGCCGCGGCCACCCCGTTTCCGTGAATGCTATCTCTCGGTCGTTACCCACGCACCTGCGGAGCTCGCCCCCATCCAGCGGCTGCCGCATTTCGACGGTACCGAGCGCGAGCGGCTCGCGGTGCTGCTCTACCTCGACAAGGCCCAGCGCGGCGGGACGGCCTTTTACCGCCAACGGGCTACCGCTTTCGAAAGCGTCGATGGCGAGCGGTTCGACACCTATCGTTCGCAATTGGAGGCCGCGACTGCCGAACACGGTCTTCCGGGCCCCGCGTATATTTCGGGCGACACCGCGATTTTCGAGCAGATCCACCGCGTCGCCGACACGTTCAACTCCATGGTCATCTATCGCGGGAACACGCTTCACTGCGCTGATTTAGGGGCGAATTTCGTGCCCGATCCCGACCCGAAACGGGGACGGCTGACACTCAATCTCTTCCTCGACTGACCGACTTTCGTTTGTGTGACATTTCCGCGACTCGCTCTCCTGCGAACCGGTTGCGTATACGTATGCTGTCTTCCTGAGCCCGCCTGCTGACCCGTATTCAAGCCGCAATACGGGCGGGCTTTCGCCGCCTGTGGGGTATCGAGTCGGTCCATAAGGAAAGCCGGGGCCGGCCATCAGGGAGAGCACGATTATGGCATTTCGTTCCAAGCTCGTCGGGGGCATCAGCGCCGGCGCCGTCACTATCGCACTGGCCGCATTCGCAACGCCTGCAATGGCGCAGGAAGCCTCGGTCGAGCCGGGCGATGAAACCGCCTCGCAGGAAGAGCCGGGCGAAGACAACATCATCGTCGTCGAAGGCTATCGCCAGGCACTCGAAACCGCGATCAACCTGAAGCGCGACGCGCCGGTAATCGCAGAAGCATTCAGCTCGGAAGACATCGGCAAGCTGCCCGACGTCTCGATCGCGGAAACGCTGGGTCGCCTGCCCGGCCTCGCCGTCCAGCGTATCGACGGTCGTGCACAGAGCCTCTCGATCCGCGGCCTCGGCCCCGACTATTCGACCTCGCTGCTGAACGGCCGCCAGCTCGTTTCCTCGGGCGACAACCGCGCCGTCGAATACGACCAGTATCCGGCCGAACTCATCGACCAGGGCGTCATCTACAAGGTGCCTTACGCCGGTCTCATCGGCCAGGGCCTTGCCGGCACGGTCGACCTTCGCACCATCCGCCCGCTCGCCAAGGGTGAGCGTATCGTTTCGCTCTCGGGTCGCCTCGAGTTCAACGAAGACGGCTCGCTCAACCCCGACGTGAAGGGCTGGGGCTATCGCGCCACCGGCACCTATGTCGACCAGTTCGCCGACGACACGCTCGGCCTCGCGGTCGGCGTTGCCTACCAGTCGAGCCCGAGCCAGGTGAAGAAGTTCAACGCCTGGGGCTATCCCAACGACGCCGGTTACAACGTCCTTGGCGGCATGAAGCCCTTCGCCAAGTCGGTCGACCTCGATCGCCTGGGTGTGTTCGGTACCCTCGAATGGGAGCCGAGCCTCGAGTGGAATACTACGATCGACATCTTCTATGCCGACTATCGCGAGCGTATCCCGCAGCGCGGCATCGAATTCCCGCTCAACCCCGGCTGGGGTTCGGGCGCGACGATCACCGACAATAGCGGCGGCGATTTCCCGAACAGCGTGACCTTCACCGGCGTCCAGCCCGTGGTCCGCAACGACTACGACCGCAAGGACACCGAAACCTTCGCTGCCGGCTGGAACACCAAGTACGAGAACGACGACGTCATCCTCAACTTCGACGTCTCCTACTCGAGCTCGGACCGCCGCCTGCAGCAGATCGAAAGCTATTCGGGCCTCACCTATGCGGCCAATGCTTCCGGTCCGTCGGACACGGTGACCTACACCCGTCCGTCGAGCGGCTTCCCGTTCAACTTCACCAACACGATCGATTATTCGGACACCAGCCTCATCCAGCTGACCGACCCGCGTGGTTGGGGTGCCGGCGGCATCGTGCAGGCCGGCTTCATCAACGACACCTCGACGGACGACGAACTGTGGTCGGCCCGTGCGGAAGTGATCGGCAAGGTCGACAGCGGCTGGGTCAAGAACCTGGTTGCGGGTATCGCCTTCGACGATCGCACCAAGTCGCGTGACATCGTGCAGAACTTCCTGAGCCTTGCCGGCGGCCCTTCGGTCTATGCCGCCAACGGCGCAGTGACCCGCCTGCCGATCCCCAGCGATGCGCTGCTGACCCCGATCGCCAGCCTCGACTTCCTCGGCTTCGGTCCGCAGGTCGCCTACGATCCCTTCGTGCTGCTCAACAACGGCACCTATGTCCTGACCGACGTGCAGAGCTCCAGCCTGCCGTTCCCGGGTGACTGGTCCGTCAACGAGAAGGTCTGGAACGGCTGGCTTCGTGCCGACCTCGAAGGTTCGCTCGGCGCGATCCCGGTCGAAGGCAACATCGGCGTGCAGCTGGTCTTCACCGACCAGAGCTCGGACGGCTTCCAGTCGAACGGCGGTATCGGCGCTGCGCTGATCCCCGTGGCCGGCGGCGACGAATACGCCCACGTCCTGCCCAGCGCGACGTTCAACTTCGAAATCTCGCCGGACATGAAGCTGCGCTTGGGTGCAGCCCGCACGCTAGCCCGTCCGCGCATGGACCAGCTGAACGCGTCGTATAACGCCAGCATCGCCAACCAGCCCCCGTCGAGCGGTTTCAACTCGATCTTCAGCGGTGGCGGCGGCAACCCGCAGCTGCGTCCCTATGTCGCAGACGGCATCGACGCATCGTTCGAATGGTATTTCGGCGGCGAAGGCTACCTGGCGCTTGCGACCTACTACAAGTGGCTGAGCGACTTCGTGAACCCGAACGCTCCTGTCCTGCGTGACTTCTCCTACCTCGTTCCGACCCTGACGCCGGCCCAGCAGCTTGCATTCGCTGCCACCGGCAACCAGACGCAGGGCCTCGTGGGTGGTCCGGACAACGGAGCCGAAGGCTACATCTTCGGCGTGGAAGGCAGCATCGCGCTTCCGCTGGGCGAAATGACCGGCATTCTTCCGGGCTTCGGCGTCCAGTCCAGCGCTTCTTACACCGACAGCAAGCTCGATGTGACCCTGTCCAATGGCGACACGTTCAACGTCGACACGCCCGGTCTGTCGAAGTGGGTGGTCAACTCGACCGTCTACTACGAAAACAGCGGCTTCGAAGCGCGTGTCAGCCACCGCTATCGTACCGGCTTCCTTGCCGAATTCATCGGCATCTCGGCCAGCCGTTCGTTCCGCCAGACCTATGCGGAATCGATCTTCGATGCACAGATCGGCTATCGCTTCCAGGAAGGTTCGTCGCTCGACGGTCTCGCCTTCACCCTGCAGGCGCTGAACCTCACCAACGAGCCGTTCGTCAACTACACCGACGGCAATCGCGAGTTCATTGTCGACTACGAGGAATACGGCCGGACTTACCTGGTCGGCGTTTCCTACAAGTTCTGATCGGCTATCGACGGCGGGGCGGTTCACATCTCCTCCGGATCGCCCCGTCCCCGATACGCCGGATGCGCAGCCATGCTATGGCCCGCGCATCCGGCGTGACGGGAGCCCAGAGCCATGACCCAGGACACCAATTCCAGATACGTGATAGCCGGGGGCGGAACCGCCGGTTGGATGGCCGCGGCGGCCCTTGCCCGTTTCGCCCCGCCCGGGACTTCGATCACGCTCGTCGAAAGCGATGCGATCGGCACGGTCGGCGTCGGCGAGGCAACGATCCCGCAAATCCATCTCTTCAACGGCGCACTCGGTCTCGACGAGGCAGAATTCGTCCGTGAAACCAAGGGCAGCTTCAAGCTCGGCATCGAATTCGACGGCTGGCGGCGTGAAGGCGAAAGCTACATGCACGCTTTCGGCAACATCGGCCGCGGCGTCGGATTGCTCCCTTTCCAGCATTACTGGCTGCGTGCCGCAAAGCTCGGCATGGCCAAGCCGCTGATCCGCTATTCGCTCAACGAACTGGCTGCGCGCACCATGCGGATGCAGCGCGGGCGCCGCACACCGCAATCGCCCGAAATGCCCTATGCCTACCATTTCGACGCAGGGCTCTATGCCGCCTATCTCCGGCGCTTCTCGGAAGCCCGGGGGGTCGTGCGCAAAGAAGGCATGGTCGCGCAGGTCGAACAGCACGGCGAGGCCGGCACCATCGCCGCCCTCTCGCTCGAGGGAGGAGAGCGCATCGAGGGCGACTTCTTCGTCGACTGCACCGGTTTTCGCGGCCTGCTGATCGAACAGGCGCTGGGCGCAGGGTTCGACGACTGGACGCATTACCTGCCCTGCGACCGCGCCATGGCCGTCCCATGTGCCAATGGCGGCGATTTCACGCCCTATACGCGGTCCAGTGCGCGCAAGGCGGGCTGGCAGTGGCGCATCCCGCTGCAGAACCGCATCGGCAACGGCATGGTCTATTCCTCGGCGCACCTGTCGGACGACGAGGCTGCTTCGACCCTGCTCGCCCACCTCGATGGCGAACCGCTAGGCGATCCGCGCCCCATCCGCTTCACCACCGGCAAACGCCGTCGACACTGGCAGGGCAACTGCCTTGCTCTCGGCCTCGCAGCCGGTTTCATGGAGCCGCTGGAATCGACCAGCATCCACCTCATCCAGAGCGCGATCAGCAGGTTCCTGTCGGTTCTTCCCGCCGGCCGGCCCGACCCGGCCATTGTCGACTGGTTCAACGACCAGGCCGACTTCGAATGGACCCGCATCCGCGATTTTCTCGTCCTTCACTACACGGCCAACGAACGTGAGGGAGAGCCCTTCTGGGACGCAGTCCGGCACATGGAATTGCCGGACACGCTGGAGACCAAGCTGGAAAACTGGCGGGCCTCCGGCTTCATTCACCGCGAGCACGAGGAACTGTTCACCGAAGTGGGCTGGTTCCAGGTGCTCGTCGGACAGGGCGTGGAAGCGCGGGGCTACAACCCGATCGCCGACACGCTCGCAGAAGAGGAACTGCGCCAGCTCCTCGACGGCACGGAATTCACTCTCATCGAAGAGGTGAAGCAGATGCCGCGGCATCTCGATTTCGTGCAACAATTCATCAATGCCTCTCCCCAGCAGGAAGTCCCCGCATGATCCGCAAGTCCCTTCCTCTCCTGGCCTTGGGCCTCGCGGCCTGTGCGACGGCGCAGACCCCGGCTGCTACCGTTTCGACCGGGCCGGAGGTGAATTTCAGGGACCGCCTGCCGAGCGAGGAAATCGTCTATTTCGTCCTGCCCGACCGGTTCGAGAACGGCGATCCGACGAACGATCGTGGCGATTTCACGGGCGACCGCCTGCAGACGGGTTACGACCCCACGGCCAAGGGTTTCTTCCACGGGGGCGACCTAAAAGGGCTGACCGACCGGCTCGACTATCTGGAGAAGCTGGGCGTCACCGCCATCTGGTTCGCGCCGATCTTCCAGAACAAGCCGGTGCAGGGCCCTTCGGGTGACGAAAGCGCTGGATACCACGGGTACTGGGTCACCGATTTCACTCGCCCCGACGGCCATTTCGGCACGCGCGAGGAGTTCAAGGCCTTCGTCGATGCAGCCCATGCGCGCGGGATGAAGGTCTACATGGACATCATCACCAACCATACGGCCGACGTCATCACCTATGCCGATGGCGAAGCGACCAATTTCGAATACCGCAGCAAGGGGGACTATCCCTATTCGACGCGCGGCGGCCCCGATGGTGCTCGCATCAATGAAGGTTTCATGGGCGATGCCGACAGCAGCGAGGCGAATTTCGCCAAGCTGACCGATCCGAACTACGCCTACATCCCGGTCGTGCCCGAGGCGGAAAAGGACGTGAAGGTCCCCGCTTGGCTCAACGATCCGATCTATTACCACAACCGCGGCAACAGCTCGTTCACGGGCGAAGACAGCCGCTTCGGCGATTTCTCGGGCCTCGACGACCTGTTCACCGAGCACCCGCGCGTGCGCGCCGGCATGATCGAGATTTTCGGCGACTGGGTGCGCGACACCGGCGTCGACGGCTTCCGCATCGACACCGCGCGCCATGTCGATCCCGGTTTCTGGCAGGAGTTCGTGCCCGCTCTCGAAGCCGTGGCGAAAGAGAACGGCATCCCGAACTTCCACATGTTCGGCGAGGTCTACAAGGACATCCCGGAAAACGGCTACATCGCCGAATACACGCGCCGCGACAAACTGCCCGCCGTGCTCGATTTCGCCTTCCAGGCAGCGATGCGCGAACTGCTCGGGCGGGACAAGGGAACGGTCGTTCTGGCGCATATGTTCGACGGCGACGTGCTGTATGAAGGCGGCGAGGAAACCGCAGGCAAACTGCCCACCTTCCTCGGCAACCACGACATGGGGCGTTTCTCGACGCTCATCAAATGGGACAAGCCCGATATCTCGCAGGACGAACTGCTGAAGCGCGTCATGTTGGGCCACGCGATGATGCTGAGCCTGCGCGGCAGCCCGGTGATCTATTACGGTGACGAGCAGGGCTTTGTCGGTGACGGCAACGACCAGCTTGCGCGCGAGGACATGTTCCCTTCGCGCACCGCGGTCTACAACGATAACGACCTGATCGGCACGGACGCGACCACTGCCGACAGCAATTTCGACGAGAACCATCCGCTGTTCCGCCTGATCGCGGAATTCTCCGCCATCCGGCGCGCGCACCCCGCCCTCACCCGCGGGCGCCAGGAAGTGCGCCATTACGAGCAGGAGCCGGGCATTTTCGCCGTAAGCAGGTTCGATCCCGTTGACGGGACGGAATATCTCGCCGTGTTCAACACCACCGGTGCCCAGCGCAGCGCCAACGTGATGCTCGGTTACGATGCCCGCCGCCTCGACACGCTTGCAGGAACCTGTCCGGCAGCGGTAACCGCGCCGGGCAGCGCCGCCGTTACCCTTCCTGCCTTCGGCTGGGCCGTGTGCCGCGTTTCGGAGACCTCGAAATGAACCGCGCAAGTCCGATTGTGAACGTTCACACCGACGCTGCCAACCTGTCTTGGTGGAAGGGCGCGGTGATCTACCAGATCTATCCGCGCAGTTTCCGGGATTCGAACGGGGACGGTATCGGTGACCTTCCGGGCATCACCGAAAAGCTGCCGCACATTGCCGGCCTGGGTGTCGATGCGATCTGGATTTCACCCTTCTTCAAGTCGCCGATGAAGGATTTCGGATACGACGTGTCCGACTATTGCGATGTCGACCCGATCTTCGGCTCGCTGACCGATTTCGACGCGCTGGTCGCCCGCGCGCACGAACTGGGCCTCAAGGTCCTGATCGACCAGGTCTATTCGCACACTTCTGACGAGCATGACTGGTTCGCCGAAAGCCGTTCCAGCCGCGATAATGCAAAGGCCGACTGGTATGTCTGGGCCGATGCCAAGCCGGACGGCTCGCCGCCTTCCAACTGGCAGTCGGTGTTCGGCGGCCCGGCATGGACGTGGGACGCGCGCCGCGGCCAGTACTACCTGCACAATTTCCTCAACAGCCAGCCGCAGATGAACCTGCACAATCCGCAAGTGCAGCAGGCGGTGCTGGACGTCATGCGCTTCTGGCTGGAGCGGGGCGTCGACGGCTTCCGCATCGATGCGCTCAATTTCGCGATGCACGACCCGCAGTTGCGCGACAACCCGCCTGCCCCGGCGACCGACCGGCAGCGAACGCGTCCGTTCGATTTCCAGCTCAAGACATACAACCAGTCGCACCCCGACATTCCCGCCTTTATCGAGCGTATTCGCGCCCTGACCGACGAATATGACGGCGTGTTCACCGTCGCCGAAGTCGGCGGGGACGATGCAGAGCGCGAGATGAAGGCCTTCACGGAAGGCGAGAGCCATCTCAATTCCGCCTACGGGTTCAACTTCCTCTATGCCGAGAAGCTGACGCCGACGCTGGTCTGCTCCGCGCTGGCCGAATGGCCCGACGAAGAGGGTATCGGCTGGCCGAGCTGGGCCTTCGAGAACCACGACGCGCCGCGCGCGCTGAGCCGCTGGTGCGCTCCGCAGGACCGCGACGCCTTTGCGCGCCTCAAGGTGCTCCTGCTGATGAGCCTGCGCGGCAATGCCATCCTCTATTACGGCGAGGAGCTGGGCCTCACGCAGGTCGATATCCCGTTCGACCAGCTGCACGATCCCGAAGCCATCGCCAACTGGCCGCTGACCCTCAGCCGTGACGGTGCGCGCACCCCCATGCCGTGGGATGCCAGCGCAGATGCAGGCTTCGGCAGCAGCGAACCCTGGCTGCCGGTGGGCGACGAGAACCTCGGCAAGGCCGTATCCGCCCAAGACGGCGCGGCGGGCTCGCTCCTCGAATTCACCCGCCAGGCGATTGCCCTGCGCAAGGCCAATCCGGCGCTGCACCACGGCCCCGTTGTCGCCTGCAAGCATGACGGCGACCTGCTCGAACTGGTCCGCGAGGCCGGCGGCCAGCGCCTGCGCTGCCGGTTCAACCTCGGCGCGGGCACGATCGCCTGCGAGGATTGCGACGGCCAGCCGCTGATCGCCATCGGCGGATCCAGCGTGACCACCCTTCCCCCCTACTCCGCCATCATCCTGGAGACTGCCGCATGATCCGCCACATTGCCCTGCTGCTGGGCGCATCGCTTCTTCCCATCAGCGCGGCACAGGCGGAAACCGTGACCTCGCCCGACGGCCGGATCAAGGTAACGCTGGACGCTGACGGCGAAGGCATTCCCTACTACGAGGTCACGCGCGACGGCGTGCCGGTGATCACCAAGTCGAACCTCGGCTTCAACTTCACCGACGCCGATCCCATGCGCCGCAATTTCGAGGTCGTCTCCTTCCGCGAGGAAGCGCACCAAAGCAGTTGGGAACAGCCTTGGGGCGAACGCCAGTGGGTGCAGGACTTCCATAACGAACTCGCCGTGACCTTCCGCCAGCGCGATACGTCGGCGCGCGAAATCACGGTGCGGATGCGCGTGTTCGACGACGGCATGGGCTTTCGCATCGAATTTCCCGAAAACGCGTCGCAGCCGGTCTACCGGATCGCCGACGAACTGACCGAATTCAACATTGCGGGCGACGGCACTGCCTGGTCGATCCCTGCAGGTGACTGGAACCGCTACGAGTACCTGTACCAGAAGACGCCTGTCAGCGCGCTTTCGACGGTCCACACGCCCGTCACCATGGTCATGGACAATGGCATCCACCTCTCCTTCCACGAAGCTGCGCTGGTCGATTATTCGGGCATGTGGCTCAAGCGCATGGACAGCACACGCTTTCGCGCCCTGCTATCGCCTTCGCCCCGCGGGCCCAAGGTCATCCGCGAAGGTGCTTTCACAACCCCCTGGCGCACGATCCAGATCGCCAGCAACCCCAAGGGCCTGTTCGAGAGCAATATCATCCTCAACCTCAACGAGCCGAACAAGCTCGGCGACGTCAGCTGGTTCACGCCCCACAAGTACATCGGCATCTGGTGGGAAATGCATCTCGACAACACCAGCTGGGCGAGCGGTGCCAAGCATGGCGCGACCACCGAGAATGCTATGAAGCATATCGATTTCGCAGCCGAACACGGGTTTCGCGGCGTGCTGATCGAAGGCTGGAACCTGGGCTGGGACGGCAACTGGTTCGGCAATGGCCGCGATTTCGATTTCACCACCGCCTATCCCGATTTCGATATCGAGGCGGTAGCCGCCTATGCCCGCGAAAAGGGCGTGCGCATCATCGGCCACCATGAAACCGGCGGCAACATCAAGGTCTATGAAGAGCAACTGGCAGACGCGATGGCGTTCTACGAGCGGCTCGGCATCGATGCGGTCAAAACCGGCTATGTCGCCGACGCGGGCAGCGTGATCGCCCCCGCAGATGAAAACGGCGAAGGCGAAATCCTGGTCTGGCACGACGGGCAGGAAATGGCGCGCCACCACCTCAAGGTCGTGAAGGAAGCCGCCGAGCACAAGATCGCCGTCAATCCGCACGAGCCGATCAAGGACACGGGCCTGCGCCGCACCTATCCCAACTGGGTTAGCCGTGAGGGCGCGCGCGGTGCAGAATACGATGCCTGGGGCGTGCCCAAGAACGATGCCGGGCACGTGCCCGAGATGATCTTCACCCGCCTGCTGGCAGGACCGATGGACTATACGCCGGGCGTCTTCTCGCTGGAAGGACGCGGGGCCGAAGCAGCGGACATTCCCAGCACGCTTGCCCGCCAACTGGCCTTCTACGTGGCGATCTACTCGCCCATCCAGATGGTCGCCGACTTGCCGGAAAATATCGCGAAATACCCGCAGGCGCTTGACTTCGTGAAACGTGTGCCGGCCGATTGGGCTGAAAGCATGCTGGTCGACGGCAAGGTCGGCGAATTCGCGGTCATCGCCCGGCGCGATCGCAACACGCTGAACTGGTACGTCGGCGCCGTGACCGATGACAAGGAACGGCAGGCAAAGGTGCCGCTCAGTTTCCTCGATCCGGGCAAGAGCTACCGCGCGACCGTGTGGCGCGACGGGGCAAAGGCCGATGGACTTGGAGCCGATCGCCATGCGATGGAGGTCGAGACCATGACCGTGACCTCCGACAAGACACTCGACCTTCGCCTCGCCCCTGCGGGCGGCTTTGCGATCGAGTTCGTGCCGCTGGGGTGATGGACGCGGCCAAACCGCCCCGCGTCGTCGTGCTGGGCGGCGGCAGTGCAGGCTGGATTACCGCCTGCCTGCTGCACCGCGAATGGGGCGGGCGCGGTGGCAGCGTCACTGTCGTCGAAAGCCCCGCCATCGGCATCATCGGCGTGGGCGAAGGCTCGACACCGCAGCTCAAGGCGTTCTTCGACCATCTCGGCATCGCCGAGGCGGACTGGATGGCCGCCTGCGACGCCACCTACAAGCTCGGTATCCGTTTCACCGGCTGGAGCGAGCGGGAAGGCTGCGAGAGCTATTTCCACCCCTTCCCCGGCCCTGTCGACCTGCATACCGAGCCCGGCTTCACCCACAATTGCGCGTTGCGGCGCCGCGGGGTGGACGTCCCCGCCCACCCGGACGACTGGTTTCTTGCAGCGACGCTCGCTTCGGGCCGCAAGGGGCCGCAGCCGGACGCCAACTTTCCCTTCCCGCAAAGCTACGGCTACCATTTCGATGCCCACAAGCTCGGCGCGTTCCTGCGCGACTGGGCCGTGCCGCGCGGCGTCGAACACCGGGCGCTGAAGGTTGAGGACGTCGAACTGGATGCGCGCGGCGACGTGGCTGCACTCCTGTGCGAAGGCGGGGAACGCGTGGAGGGCGATCTCTTCGTCGATTGTTCGGGCTTCGCCGCGCTGATTGCCCAGCAGAAACTGGGTGAACGGTTCATCCCGTTCGCGGAGAACCTGTTCAACGACCGCGCGGTGGTCTTGCCCACCCCTCATTCCGGCCCTGTGGTCCCGCAGACCGAAAGCGTCGCGATGAAGGCCGGCTGGCGCTGGTCGATCCCGCTGACGACTCGCGTGGGGAACGGCTATGTCTATTCCTCCCGCCACATTTCCGACGAGCAGGCCGAAGCTGAACTGCGCGCGGCACTCGGCCTCGGACCGGACGAACCGCAGGCGCGCTTCCTGCAGATGAAGGTCGGCCGGCTGGAGAACAGCTGGACGCGCAACTGCCTTGCAGCCGGACTTTCACAAGGTTTCATTGAACCGCTCGAGGCGACTGCGCTGCATATCGTCATCGCCACAGCGCTCGATTTTGCCAGTGCCTATGAAAGCGGCGGTTTCACCGACCGGCACTGCGACGAATTCAACCAGCGTATCGCTACTCGCTACGACGGGATCCGCGACTACATCGTCGCCCACTACCGGGTGAACCAGCGCAGCGACACGGATTACTGGCGGGAAAATGCCGCCAACCAGGCGCTGTCCGACAATCTCAAGTCGATGATGACGGCATGGTTCACGCAACAGCCCATAATCGAGGCAAATGCTGCCATTTACGGGCAGGAACCGGCCTATGCCGCGATGAGCTGGTATGCGCTGTTCGCAGGCTATGGCACCTTCCCGCCGCGCGAGAAGATGCAGGCCGCACCACCAGGGCTGGATGTCGCGGATGTGGAGGCGACCCGCGCGATGCTGGCCGCCTGCGCGCGCAATTTTCCCGACTATTCGCCCGTCTGAGAACGCTTAACGCGGGTCCGGCGTATCGACCGGGCCGACCTGGCCCTGCACGACTTCGCCCGACTGGAAGATCGGTCCCTGCGTCGGCAATGCCGTGGTGGTTTCGCCCGTCGCCGGGTTCTGCGTGGCGACCACGACCGGCTGCTGCGCGGACGCAGGCGGGACCTGCGTCGAAGCCGTGGCGCTACGCGGCGCGGTTGCCGGCATGGAGTTCACCAGCGTCTGCCCCGGTGCGACATTGACCCTTGGATCGAGCGGGTTGGTGTAACCCTGCACCGTGGTGGTCACGGACGACGGGCCGTATCGCGAATCCCAGGCCGCCAGATCGACGCGGTACTGCTCGTAAGCGCGGTAGAAATCGTTGAACACCGACTCGATCCGCGGCAGCGCGACCGCCGCGAAGCTGTCGAGCGTGTTCGGCTCTGCCAGCAGCACTTCCTGGCTGACGGAATAGGACACGTCGCAGAAGTTCTTCAGCGCCGGCGGCAACGCGAAATAGTTGTAGACCTGCGTCATGTAGGAATCCTGCACGTCGCGATAGGTCGCGCCGTACTTCTGGCGGAATTCGCTCTGCAGGGCGCGATTGGTGGCGGACAGCTGGCGCGCATTGCGCTTCAGGAAAGCACCGTAATTGTCGACGATCGAGGTACGCATCGGCTCGGGGCAATTGAGCGCAGCCACGTTCAGGGCCGAACGCAGGTTCCACGTCGTCTGCGACGGTGTGAGGTTGGCATTGACGGTCTGGCGTACGCCGTTCGCCACCAGCGGGATCGTCATGCCCGTAGTCGCGCCCATCGGCGGGACCGGACGCGGCGGGATCACCACCGGAGGGGGCGGCGGAGGCGGCGGCGGAGGCGGGGGCGGCGGCGGAGTGGCACAGGCGGCAAGTGCGAGCAGACCGCCGGCAATGGCGGTGAAGCGGATTGTGATGTTCGAACGGCGGCTCACGGCGCGCTGACCCTCCTCAAGCATGTGCGACCCCAACATGCGCCTGCCTGCATTGACCGGCGATGAAGCGTGGCCGAAACCTAGCCGCAAGCAGAACCAAAGAAAATGCCCGGGGCGCAAGTTACGCCCCGGGCACGATGAAGAGAGTCGCTGCTGCGACGGGCGGAGCGAATTACTCGCGGTTGCCCAGGAACTGCAGCAGGAACATGAACAGGTTGATGAAGTCGAGATAGAGGCTGAGAGCGCCCATCACGACGGCCTTGCCCGCATATTCGGTGCCGCGGACGTAGCTGTATTCATTCTTCAGGCGCTGGGTGTCGTAGGCGGTGAAGCCGGCGAAGATCAGCACGCCGAGGATATTGATCACCAGGCCCATGGCGCCCGACTGGAAGAAGAATGCGTTCAGCAGCATCGCCACGATGATGCCGATCAGGCCCATCAGCAGGAAGCTGCCCCAACCAGACAGGTTCTTCTGCGTGGTGTAGCCGAACAGGCTGAGGCCGGCGAAGGCAGCGGCCGAGGCGAAGAAGGCCGAAGCGATCGATTCACCCGTGTAGGTGGCGAAAATCGTCGACATCGACATGCCAAACAACACGGCGAAGCCCCAGAACATCGCCTGAAGCGTCGTCTTGCTGAACCGCGCCACCCCGCCGAAGCTGAGGACGAGGATAAAGGCCAGCGGCGAAAGCGAGATGATCCAACCCAGCATAGTCGGCTGGATGGCGTTGCCTGCCGCGGTCGGCACGACCCGGTAGGCCGCTTCGAACAGCGCCGTGTTGACGAACAGCAGCGCGACGATGCCGGTCAGCAGCACGCCCGATGCCATCATGTTGTAGATCGACAGCATGTGCTGGCGCAGGCCAGCATCGAAAGTGGTCTGGCGGGATACGGCGTCGCCCGCGCGCGGTACGGACGTTGCGCCCGTCCTACGGTCGGTGTCGTTCCAGTCGGACATTGTCAAAACTCCTCTGCGCGCCTCACACAATAGTGCGGCGCTCCGGACACGAATATCGGTGTTTCTCCGGTCGATTTCAAGCGAAACCGGAACGCCCTTGGCTAACGCAAATCAACCATTTGGGCCCTGCGGTCAGGCTTCTCCGGCCGCATCCACCATGGCCGCCTTCAGCGCCTCGCGCGGGGTCTTGTCGCCCCACAGCACGAATTGGAACGCCGGGTAGAACCGGTCGCATTCCTCGACCGCGATTTCGACCAGCGACTGCGCCTGCGACAGGCTGAGCAGCCCTTCGTCGCCCAGGATGGTGCCATTGCGATAGAGCAGCACGCCGCCGTTCGACCAGATGTCGAAATGGCCGAGCCACATCTGCTCGTTGACCAGCGTCACCAGTTCCTGCGCCACCGCCCGCTTTTCATCCGGGATGCGGATTTCCGGCAGGCACAGCAGTTGCAGCACCATGTCTTCAGGGCGCCAGATTCCGCGCAGCTGGTAACTGGTCCAGCTGCCCGGTACCTCGCCGCTCATTTCCTCGCCCGACGACCCGCAGGCCCAGCCGCGGGCCTCGAACAGGGCCATCAGCATGTCGAGTGGAGCGGCGTCCTCTTCGGCCTCGAACCGGCTTTCCGAGGTTCTCATTCTGGCGATCCCGTGGCTCTCATGGGACGCCTTTTGCAGAACGGCGTGGCGGCTTGGCAATCGGCCTGCGCGAGGGTGCTGGGGAGAACGCAAGCGGCTTGTGCAAACCCTGTGCACAAGCTGCAGGATACGGATAGGCGAGCCCCGCTCAATCGAGCGGCGCAATCTCCTGGCCCTCGTCGCTGGAAAACGGGAAACTGTCGATTTCCAGCTCTTTCAGGCGGGTCACCATGGCGCGCGCGGCATCGCGCGATTCGTAAGGCCCGGCCAGCAGGCGGTTCGCTTCGCCCCAAGGCGTGGTGAACGGACCCTTCTTGTCGAGCGCGCCATCCGCCTTGCGCGAAATCCGGCGCCAGTCGAAGCCCAGCGCCTTCAGATCCTTGCCGGTCGCGACCTGCACCCAGTGGCGTGCGGGATGTTTCGGCGGGGGCGGCGGAGGCGGTGCCTCCACCTCGCGCGGGGCCTTGATGCGGGTGATATCCACCGCACCGGCGCGCGGGGTGGCGCTGGTTTGCGCAAGGTCGAAATCGGCGAAAGCATCCGCGACGCTCGGCTCCGGCTCGGCCGGTGCAGGCGCGGTAGGCGGCGGTGCTGGCGACGGAGGCGGAGGCGGCGCGGCCTGCGACACGGGTGTCGTTGCCGGAAGCTCTCCCCGCGCAACGACGACCGGCTCGCTGACAGTCGACGCAATCTGCGGTGTGGGTGCAGGCGTGGGCGTCGGCGCGGGAGCAGGCGCCGGAGGAGGTGGCGGCGGCGGCGCAGGTCGCTGCACCACGGGTTCGATGCGCGGCCGGCTCGTGACCGAGCGCTCGAAGGCCGGGATCGTGCTCGCCACCTGCGGTGCGGCGCGGCGCGGTTCGGGCGATGGGGCAGGCGTCGGCGCCGGTGCCGGCCTTTGGGCCTGTGCCTGCTGCTGCGCGCGGGTACGCTCGAGCTGCGAACCCATCGGCGGGCCTTGCGGGGCAAGACCTGCATCTGCTCCGCGCACGGCGGAACTGTCGAAGCCGGCGATCGCCGGATCGTCGCGCCCGATCGCTGCCGTGCGCGGGAATACGCCGAGCGTCCCTGCGGCCGCCTGCTGCGCGGGCGTCAACTGCGGCATGTAGCGCAGGTAAGGTTCCACCCGCGAAGCCATGGGGGTGGGCATCATGTCGCGCGCGATCTTCACCGCGGCCTCGACCTCGCCGAGCACGGCAAGGCCGAACGCACGGGTCCGGAACGCGGCATTGTCGCCCTGCTGCAGCAGCGGCAGCAGCGTCGCCTCGAACCCGGCCTTGTCACCGGATATCGCCTGGCTGAGCGCGAGATTGCGACGGATATCGGAATTCTCGCCCTGCGACAGCGCCAGCCGGTACAGCGCCTGCGCACTCGCCGCATCGCCGACGAGATCGAAGGCGAGCCCGCGATCGGCGGCCATCAGTGCAGGTGCGACCCCTGCCCGCTCCGCCTCGGCGAAGAGCTGCAACGCCTCAACGGGGCGACGGGAATAGGTATAGGCGCGCGCAAGGCCCAGCGTGATGCGCGAATTGGCAGGCGCGATGTCCTGGGCGCGGCCGAAGAAACCGATGGCTGCGGGAATGTCGCCAAGCTTGAGCGCCGCTTCGCCAGCGTCGAGCAGGGCTGCGACGTCGCCCGAATTGCGTGCCAGCCGCTGCAATGCCGAGTTGAGGTCGTCAGAACCTTCCGGCGGGAGCGGCTGCACCACTTCCTGCGCAGCAAGCGGGGTCGCGGCGATGGCGAGCGCGACCAGGGCCGCGCCGCGCCATCTGCTGTTTTTCATCGATCGATACATGGCCTGCCCTTGCCGCGCCCGGGGCGCAGCGGGGTTCGGAAACCTTACTGGTTGTTCTGGCGCCCAAGGAAACGCGGGATGTTGAGCGAGCCGCTGTTGCCTTCGTCCTCGTCGCCATCGTCATCGTCGTCGCTTTCCGACTGGGAGGAGCCGCGCGACAGGTTCGCCATGCGTTCGAACAGCGTGCTGCCCTGCGAGGCGGGTGCACCGCCGCCGCCGGCGCCGCTTCCGCCACCTGCACCGCCGCCGAGGATCGCCTGCTTGCGGCCGGGCTTGCTGGCGAGCGGGCTTTGCCCGTCGGCATACTGGTCCGCGCCGAGCTGCAGTTCGTCCTGGCCTGCTTCACCGTCGAGCGGGTCGGACAGGTCGAGCGGCGAACCGGCAGCGCCGTCGCCATCGTCCGTCCAGCCGTCACCGAAGCCGGTGTCGTCGGCCGGCGAAGGCAGGTCGTCTTCATCGTCGGCGTAATTGTCGAACCGCTCGGTCTCTTCGTTGCGCAGGCCGGCGAGCGGATCGACGATGCCGTCGACGTCGTCGTCTTCCTCGTCCTCGTCACCGAAATCGTCGGCGCTGGCAGACGACAGGCCGAGCGAGGAGATGCCCTCGTCTTCGGCCATGGTGTCGAGCACGTCTTCTTCCGGCTCGGCCGAGAGGCCTTCGCTCAGCTCGAAGGGTTCGTCGTCGGTCACGCTCTCGCTCGGCAGGTCGAGCACGGGGCGCTGCGGGGCGCGCGATTCCGACATGGAGAAGCTGCGCGTCGGCGCTGCGGCAGCCGAACCGCTCTGTTCGATGCCGGTGGCAACGACCGAAACGCGGATCTTGCCCTGCAGGTCGGGGTTGAATGCGCTACCCCAGATGATGTTGGCGTCTTCGTCGACCAGCTCGCGGATGTGGTTCGCAGCCTCGTCGACTTCGAGCAGCTTCATGTCTTCGCCGCCGATGATCGAGATGATCACACCCTTGGCGCCGGCCATCGAAACGCCGTCGAGCAGAGGGTTGGCGATCGCCAGTTCGGCGGCCTCGAGTGCGCGGTTTTCGCCCTCGCCCTCGCCGGTGCCCATCATGGCCTTGCCCATTTCGCTCATCACCGAACGCACGTCGGCGAAGTCGAGGTTGATGAGGCCCGGCATGACCATCAGGTCGGTGATCGAACGCACGCCCTGCTGCAGCACCTCGTCGGCGAGCATGAAGGCTTCCTTGAAGGTGGTTTCCGCCTTGGCGACCAGGAACAGGTTCTGGTTCGGAATGACGATCAGCGTGTCGACGTGCTTCTGCAGTTCCTCGATACCGGCTTCCGCAGCGCGCATGCGGCGGGTGCCTTCGAACAGGAACGGCTTGGTCACGACGCCGACAGTCAGCACGCCCTTGCGGCGCGCGGCTTCCGCAATGACGGGCGCTGCACCGGTGCCGGTGCCGCCGCCCATGCCGGCCGCGATGAAGACCATGTTGCAGCCGTCGAGCGCGTCTTCGATGTCCTCGACCGTTTCTTCGGCCGCGGCCTTGCCCACTTCAGGGCGGGCGCCAGCGCCGAGGCCGCCGGTGATATCCGGGCCGAGCTGGATGCGCTTTTCGGCCGACGAGCTGGACAGTGCCTGCGCATCGGTATTGGCCACGATGAATTCCACGCCCTCAATCTCGGCCGCCATCATGTTCGCGATCGCATTGCCACCGGCGCCACCGACGCCGATCACCATGATCTTGGGACGCAAATCATCGCTGGAAGCGGGGCCGATATTGATGCTCATTGAGCTTTCCTCGAAGTAAAAAGTCGACTGAAAACGGTTATGTCACACCTTTGGCATAAAGCGAATCGCCGCGCCAAAGGTAAATAGCCTTATCCACAAGGCCTAAAGCGCGTGTTACCTCGGTGTTCAACCATCAGAAGTACTCCTTCACCGCCTGGACCACGCGGTTGAGCAGGCCGAGGCCCGAATAGCGCCGCGAGGGCTGGTAGCTGGGGCCGATGGACCGGATGTCGACCGGGTCTTCCGAGGCATAAAGACACAGCCCTGCCAGCGTCGCGAAGCCGGGTGTCGCATGCGCTTCGGGCAGGCCGCGCAAGGCCGGCGGCTTGCCGGTCCGCACGGGCAGGCCGAGCGCACCCTGCATGAATTCGGCAATGCCGTGGAGTTCCGCCCCGCCGCCGGTGAGGACGACCTGTCCGCCGCTGCTGCCCGAAAAGCCCATGGCTTTCAGCCCCTTGGCAATTTCGGAGGTCATCGCACCCAGCCGGTCGGTGACGACCGACACGAGTTCGGCGCGCGGGATGCGGTTGTGTTCGTCCGCGCCGCGCGCAGGCTGGCCGCTGGGCTCCTCGTCCGGCGCGTTCACCGGAATCATCTCGCGGTGGTCGCTCGGCGTCGCGATGGCCGATCCCGAAACGCACTTCAGGCGTTCTGCCTGGCTGCGCCGGATGCCCAGCGAAGAGGCGATGGCATCGGTGATGTCGTTGGAGCCGACCGGGATCGAGCGCAGGCCCAAGAGCATCCCGCCGGCATGGACCGAGACATTGGTCACCTGCGCGCCGATTTCGACCAGCGCCACCCCAAGTTCGCGCTCCTCGGCAGACAGGCAGGCATAGGCCGCGGCAAGCGGGCTGGCGACCACGCCTTCGACATCGAGATGCGCGCTTTGCACCGCTTCGATGAGGTTCCTGACCGGCGCGCCTTCGGCGAGCGTGACGTGGATATCCACGCCCAGCGATTCCGCATGGAGGCCGGTGGGATTGGCAATGCCGTGCGCCCCGTCGAGCGTGTAATGGGCCGGCTGCGCGTGCAGGACCATGCGCCCGTCGGGCTGGATATGGTCGCGCGCGGCGTAAAGCAGGTGTTCGAGGTCGTCCTCGTCGATGCGGCGCCCGCCGATGGCGATCTCGACACTGGCGATCTTGCTCGACAGGCCTGCGCCCGCACAGCCGATCCACACGCTCGACACGGAGGTATTGGCGTTCGCCTCCGCCTTTTCGACGGCATTGCGGATGGCGTGCGTGGCAAGGCGCATGTCGGTGACATAGCCGCGCTTGATGCCCTCGCTCTTGCGGTGGGACGAGCCGAGCACGACCATCTCGCCGTCTTCGGCCTGGCCCATGATCATGGCCGAGACGCGGAACGAACCGATGTTTACCGCGCCGAAGACGCGGGTAACGCGCGGCAGGGGAAGCTGCGTGGCCATTACTGCGCGCTCATCCCGCGCGGACAGGGGCCGTCCTTGCAGCGCAGGTAGGCACGGTCGGGAACGCGCATGTCGATGGCGACCGCCTGCCCCCCGATGAGCCGGTTGCGCCCGTCCATCTCGGCGAATTTTACCAGCGCGGCTGGCCCCATTTCCCCTTCGGGAAGCGCGAGCATCTGGCCGGTGCGGAAGGTGAGGTTCCAGCGGCGATTGCCGACCCATTCGGCGGCAACGATCTGCGGCTTCAGCGCCGGCGCTGCATCGAGCAGGCGGCCGAGGTCGGCGACCTGCTTCTGCGCGCCCGGACCGGAGATCAGCAGCTTGCCCTTGGCAGCATCGGCCGACACGGGTTCGAGCTCGTGCCCCTCGTCATCGACCAGCATCAGCCGGTCGGGCTTCGCCAGCACGGCATGCGGCTCTCGCTCGACGATATCGATGCGCAGCGTGTCGGGCAGCTGGCGCGAGACGCGCGCATCCTTGACCCACGGCAGTTCGAGCAAGCGCTCGCGGATTTCCTCCAGCTCGACGAGCGGCATCGGCCGGTCGGTTTCGCCCAGCACCTTCTGGTAGACGAGCTGTTCGCTCATCCGGTCGACGCCGGTGACGCGTACGGTGCGTACCTCGTAACCTGCGCGGCTGGCGGATTTCGCCAGCTCGGCACGCGCGAGCTCGGGCACGCCGGCAAAGCTTGCCACCGTCCATGCGATGCCCAGCCCTGCTGCGACGATCAGGAAAAGGAAGAACTTGTTCCACTGCTCTTCGGTGAAAGGCAGCGCCGCCATCACCTTGTCGAGCATCCCGCTGGTATGCCGCTTGGCCGCCCGTGCCTTCTGGTTGCGGCTGCGCGCCGCAGCCGAGCGCCTGACGCCGGTGGGCTTGCGGGTGACCTTAGCCATCGCGCCGGCCCTTCTCGCGCAGGGCGGCGGCGATGATGGTTTCCACCAGCTCGCCATAGTCCATGCCGATGTGGCGCGCCTGTTCGGGCACGAGGCTGAGCGGCGTCATGCCCGGCTGGGTGTTGGTTTCGAGCACGAAGAGCCCGTCCTCGCCCTGCTCCTCATCCCAGCGGAAGTCCGTGCGGCTGGTGCCCTTGCAGCCCAGCACCTTGTGCGCCTTAAGCGCGATTTCGAGGCAGAGGTCGCGGATATTTTCGGGAATGTCCGCCGGGCACACGTGGTCGGTCATGCCGTCGGTATATTTCGCGTCGAAATCGTAGAAGCCGCTCTTGGGCTTGAGTTCGGTGACGGCGAGCGCGCGCGGACCATCCCCGAAATCGACCACGGCCGAGGTCATCTCGCGCCCCTTGATGTAAGGTTCGGCGAGCAGTTCCTTGAATTCCTGCCACGGCCCCTTGGCATCGCGCGCAATCGGATTGCCGTAATTGCCCTCGTCGGTGACGATTGCGACGCCGACCGAGCTGCCTTCATTGACGGGCTTGAGCACATAGGGGCGCGGCAGGGGATCGCGCTCGAACAGCTCTGCGCTCTTCACGATGCGGCCGCCGGGCATGGGAATGCCATGCGGCACCAGCGCCTGCTTGGTCAGCTGCTTGTCGATCGCGATGACCGAGGTGACGAGGCCCGAATGGGTATAGGTCACGCCCATCAGGTCGAGCATGCCCTGCACCGTGCCATCCTCGCCCGGAACGCCGTGGAGCGCGTTGAACACCACATCGGGAGCAGCCTCGGCAATGCGGGCGGCGACCTGGCGGTCCATGTCGATGCGCGTGACTTTGTGGCCGCGCGCTTCCAGCGCCTTGGCGACGCCTTCGCCCGACATCAGCGAAACGGGCCGTTCATTGGCCCAGCCGCCCATCAGGACGGCGACGTGAATCTTGGCGTCTAGAATGCTCATCGTATCAGGGCCTTCCAACCCGCTGGATTTCCCATTCGAGCATGACGCCCGAGTTTTCGTAGACGCGCCGGCGCACTTCCTCGCCCAGCCCTTCGATATCGGCGCTGGTGGCCGTGCCGGTGTTGATGAGGAAGTTCGTGTGCTTCTCGCTCACCTGCGCGCCGCCCATGGTGAGGCCGCGGCAACCGGCCTTGTCGACCAGTTCCCACGCCTTCATCCCGGGCGGGTTCTTGAACGTGGACCCGCCGGTCTTGGTGCGCAGCGGCTGGCTGGCCTCGCGTGCATCGGCGATGCGGTCCATTTCCGCGCCGATGGCTTCGGGGTCGCCGGGCGTGCCTTCGAACCGGGCCGACACGACGACCGCGCCGTCGGGCAGGGCGGAATGGCGATAGGTATATTGCAGGTCCGCCGCAGGCAACGTCACCAGCGCGCCGTCGGGCAGGATCACCTGGCAGTCGATAAGGCAGTCCGACACCTCGCGCCCGTAGGCACCGCCGTTCATGCGCACGAAGCCGCCCACGGTGCCGGGAATGCCGCGCATGAATTCGAGGCCCGCAACGCCCGCATCGCGCGCCGCACTGGCGACGAGGATGCCGTGCGCGCCGCCGCCGCAAGTCACGACCTGACCGTCGACCGAAACCTTGGCGAAGGGCTTGCCCAGCTTAATCACCACGCCCGGCACGCCCCCATCGCGCACGATCATGTTCGAGCCGAGGCCGAGCGCCATCACCGGAAGTTCGCCTTCCAGCCGTTCGAGGAACAGGCGCAAGTCGTCGAGGTCTTCGGGCTCGAACATCCAGTCGGCATTGCCGCCGGTCTTGAACCACACCAGCTTTGCAAGCGGCGCGTCCGGCGTCAGCTTGCCGCGCAACCCGTCCGTCGAAACGGGGGTAGCGACACCGCCTTCGACTTCGCAGTCGGGTGCCATGCCGTTGTCCCAGTTGAAGACGTCGTCGGGCTGCTCCATCACGCGCCGCGCTCCTTGGCGATCGCGTCGGCAAGCCCGGCGGCCCATTTCGTGATGTCGCCCGCGCCAAGGCACACGACGAGATCGCCCTGCTGGACCTCCCCGGCCAGTTGCCGGGCGAGATCATCACGGTCGGTCACCGTGGCGACGGAACGGTGGCCCCGCGACTTGATGCCGGCGGCAAGCGCTTCGGCATCGACACCGGGGATCGGGTCCTCGCCCGCGGCATAGACGGGCGTGATGTAGACGAGGTCGGCCTCGTTGAAGGCGCTCTGGAAGTCGTCCATCAGATCGCGCAGTCGGGTGTAACGATGCGGCTGCATCACCGCGATCACGCGGTTGCCGGTCGCTTCGCGCGCGGCGCCCAGCACGGCGCGGATTTCGACCGGGTGGTGGCCGTAATCGTCGATGACGGTCGCCTTGCCGTCGCGCGTGGCGACTTCGCCAACCTTCGTGAAACGCCGGCGCACGCCGCCGAAGCTGGAAAAGCCGTTGCAGATTACATCGTCGGGGCAGCCCATCTCGATGGCGACCGCAATCGCGGCGAGCGCGTTCTGCACGTTGTGGCGGCCCGGCATCGGCAGGGCCACATTCTGGATCCGGCGATCTTCCTCGCCGCGCTGGCGGACGATCACGTCGAAGCGGTTGCCGCCTTCGTGCGGCTGCACGTTGACGCCGCAGATGTCGGCTTGGAGGCTGAAACCGTAGGTGATCACGCGGCGGTCGCGGACCTTGGCGGTCACGGCCTGCACTTCCGGGTGATCGATGCACATCACCGCCGCGCCGTAGAAGGGCACGTTGTGGATGAATTCCACGAAGGCGTCCTTCACCCCGTCGAAATCGCCGTAATGGTCGAGATGTTCGGGATCGATGTTGGTGACGACCGCGATCGTCCCGTCGAGCCGGAGGAAGCTGCCGTCGCTCTCGTCCGCTTCGACCACCATCCAGTCGCTGTCGCCGAGGCGCGCGTTGGAGCCGTACTGCTCGATGATGCCGCCATTGATGACGGTCGGATCGATATTGCCCGCATCGAGCAGGGCCGCGATCATGCTGGTCGTGGTCGTCTTGCCGTGCGTGCCCGCGACCGCGATGGTCGACTTGAGACGCATGAGTTCGGCCAGCATTTCGGCGCGGCGCACCACGGGTATGCGGTTTTCCAGCGCATGGGCGACTTCGGGATTGGTCCGGCGCACGGCGGTCGAGGTGACGACCACGGCCGCGCCTTCGACGTTTTCGGGCTGGTGCCCGATCTTCACCGCAATGCCCTGTTCGCGCAGGCGTTCGACCACCGGGCTTTCGTTGATGTCGGAGCCCTGCACCGTGTAGCCGAGGTTGTTCATCACTTCCGCGATGCCCGACATGCCGATGCCGCCGATGCCGACGAAATGGATGGTGCCGATGTCGGTTGGTACGCCCTTCATTCGGCCATCTCCCGGTTCGCGCCCTGCCCCGCCGGGATCCCCTGCGACGCCCCGCGGGCATTGTTTCCGCCGACGCGGATGACGTCCATCATGTCCGCCCCGCCGAAGCTTTCGACGAGGTCGGCGAGGTCTTCCACCGCCTTGGGCCTGCCGCAGTTCCACGCCGCATGGGCGGCATTGGCGAGCCCCTTGGGATCGTCCGCCAGCACGCGGATCTGCTTGGCGAGTTCCTTCGCCTCGAAACGGTCCTGCCGGATCATGCGCGCACCGCCTGCCTTGACCATCTCGCGCGTGTTGGCGGCCTGGTGGTCGTCTGTCGCGATAGGCAGCGGCACGAGGATCGCGGGCCGGCCCACGGCGGTCAGTTCGGCAATGGTTGAGGCGCCTGCGCGCCCGATGAACAGGTGCGCATCGGCAAGGCGGCTCGCCATATCCTCGAAATAGGTGGCGAGTTCTGCCGGAATACCGTGGCTGCGATAGCGCTCGCGGACATTGTCGAGGTCTTCGGCGCGGCACTGCTGGGTGACCTGCAGCCGGTCGCGGATGGCAGGGGGCAGCATCGCCAGCCCGTCAGGCACGATTTCGGACAGCACGCGTGCGCCCTGGCTGCCGCCGGTCACGAGAACGCGCAGCAAGCCGTCTTCGCCGAATGCGGGAAACGGTTCGTCACGCAGCGACAGCACGCCTGCGCGCACCGGATTGCCGACGAGGTGGACCTTGCCTTCATGCTTCGGCTTGAGGCGCTGCACGTCGGGATAGGCCGTGGCGATGGCGTCCACCCGGCCCGACAGCAGGCGGTTCACGCGGCCAAGCACGGCATTCTGTTCGTGCACCACGGTGGGGATGCCCGCCGAGGTCGAGGCGAGGATGGCGGGAAGCGAGGGATAGCCGCCGAAACCCACGACCGCGCTCGGCTGGAAGCTGTCGTAAAGGCGCAGCGCCATGCTGCGACCTTGCGCAACGGCCCGCGCGCCCTTCAGCCAATGCAGCGGGTTCTTGCCGAACCGGCCTGCGGGCAGGACGTGGGCGGGCATGAAATCGGGCTTGCCGGGGATTTCCGCCCCGCGCTCGTCGGTGATCAGCGCGACGTGATGGCCGCGCCGGTCGAGTTCGGCAGCAAGGGCGAAAGCGGGCAGCAGGTGGCCGCCGGTCCCGCCGGCGGCAAGCACGTAATGTCGGTTGGAAGCACTCATTGGTAGATATCGCGCGTCACACGCACCTGTTTGGTATCCATCGGTTCCGCCTGCCCTAAACCGAGCAGGTCGCCAAGCCCCCGGGTCGACCTTTTCAGGAACGGATTACGCCGCGTAATCGCGATCAGCAGGCCGATGCCGAAACACACTGCGATGGTGGACGAACCGCCATAGCTGATCAGCGGTAGCGTCATGCCCTTCGAAGGGAAGAGCTGCAGGTTGACGAGGATGTTGATGAAGGCCTGCCCGCCAAGCAGCGCGGCAAGGCCGGTGCCCGCCAGCAGCGCGAAAAGGTCGTCCTCGTCGATCAGGCGCATCAGCACGCGAATGACCATGCCGAGATAGAGCAGTACGATCACCGCGCAGGCGATCAGGCCGAATTCCTCGCCGATGACGGAGAAGATGTAGTCGGTGTGCGCTTCGGGCAGGCTCATCTTGCGGATGCCGAGGCCGTATCCCGCGCCGGTCCACCCGCCAGCCAGCAACGTGCGGCTGGCAAGGTCGACCTGATCGAATGCCGTACCGCCGCCGAAGAAGGAATCGATGCGGTGGCGCGCGTTGTCGTAGAGGAAATAGGTCGCGGTGATGCCGACGATGCCGCCGCCGATGACCGCGCCGAGCCGCTTTACCGGAATGCCCGCGACCAGGATCATCACCAGCCACATCCCGGCAAACAGGATCGCCTCGCCGAAATTTGGCTGCAGCATCAGCAGGCAGAAGATGAGGCCCGTGAGCGCGGTGGATATACCCAGCACCGGCAGGTTCGGATCGCGCATCCGCCAGGCAAGGATCCACGCCATCCCCACGGCGAAAGCGGGCTTCAGGAATTCGGACGGCTGGAACTGCATGCCGAGCCAGATCCAGCGCCGCGCACCGTTGATCTCCACCCCGATGAAGGGGACGACGAACAGCAGCGCGAGCATGGCTGCACCCAGCAGCAGGGCAAGCCGCCGCGCGTTCTCGCGGCTGAGCATGGACACGCCCAGCAGCACGGCCAGCGCGATCGCCTGCCAAGCGAGGTGGCGGTAGAAGAAGTAGAGCGGGTCGAGCGAGGTCGCCGAGGTCGACAGGCGGTCCGCACTCGCGGGACTGGCCGCAGCGACCGCAATCGTGCCGAGCGTCATCATCAGCAGCACAAGGCCGAGCAGCGCACGGTCGATCTCGCGCCACCAGATCTTCAGTTCGCTCCAGCGCGACAGCTTGCCCGCTGGCATATGCGCAGGCTTGCGTTTCGCGCCGGGGACGAAGGGCTGCATGGTGCTCATTTCAGCCCCTCCACAAGCGCGCGGAAATGGTCGCCGCGCGCTTCGAAATCGCGGTACTGGTCGAAGCTGGCGCAGGCGGGCGAGAGCAGGACGGTATCGCCCGCCTCTGCCTTCGCTGCGGCAGCGCTCACCGCGCGGTCGAGCGTCTCGCACTGCTCCACCGGAACGCGGTCTTCGAGCAATGCGGCGAAGTCGGGTCCGGCCTTGCCGATAGTGTAGGCGGCTTTCACGTGGCCGAGTTCCGCCTCGCACTCGCCCAGCCCCGGCTCCTTGGCGAGCCCGCCGAGGATCCAGTGGATATTGTCGAAGGCCGCCAGCGCGGGGGCAGAGGCGGCAGTGTTGGTGCCCTTGCTGTCGTTGACATAGGCGACGCCGGAGATTTCAGCGACGCGCTCCATGCGATGGGCAAGGCCGCGGAAACTGGCGAGCGCAGCATTCACTGTCGGTCGGTCGACGCCGAGGTCGAAAGCGACAGCCCAGGCCGCATAGGCGTTCTGCGCATTGTGCGGACCCTGCAGCGACGGGGCATCATCGAGGTCGAGAAACGCGCTGTCCTTCGTCCCATCTGCAAGCGTGGTCACTTCTCCGGGCCCGTCGATCTGCCTGATCGCCTCGGCAATGTCCGGATCGCAGCTGGCATCGACGCCGGTATGCCCTTCCGACTGCATGACGAACAGGCGCAGCTTCGATGCGCGATAAGCCTCGAACCCGTCGTACCGGTCGAGATGGTCCGGCGTCACGTTGAGCAGCACTGCCACATCGCAATCGAGGGAATAGGTCAGGTCAATCTGGTAGCTTGACAGCTCCAGCACATAGACGCCGCCTTTAGGCAGCGGCTCCTGCTCTAGGATCGGGAGGCCGATATTACCGCCCATGGTGGTCGGCACGCCTGCGGTCTTGAGGATGTGGTGGACCAGCGCGGTGGTGGTCGACTTGCCGTTGGTGCCGGTGATGCCGACGACCTTGTGCGGCGGCAGGTCACCCCGCGCCTGCGCGAATAGCTCGATATCGCCGATGACCGGCACACCGAAGCTGTCCGCATGCGGCTTGATCGGGTGGGTGTTGAGCGGAACGCCGGGGCTGACCACCAAACCCGCATAGCCGGTCAGGTCCGCTTCCAGCGGGTCGCCGATGGCGCAGCGTCCGGCATAGGGCTCGCGTGCCTCGGCGCGGTCGTCCCACACCAGCACGTCGGCTCCGGCGGCAAGCAGCGCTTCGACCGTCGCCCGACCGGACCGCGCGAGGCCGAGCACCGCGTATCTTTTGTCCTTCCAGGCAGGCGAGGTGATCATCGTAGCTTGAGCGTCGCGAGCCCCAGGAGTGCGAGCACGATGGCAACAATCCAGAAGCGGATCACGACCTTGCTCTCGGACCAGCCGAGCTGCTCGAAATGGTGGTGGATAGGCGCCATGCGGAAGACCCGCTTGCCCGTTCGTTTGAACCAGAAGACCTGGATGATAACGCTCAATGCCTCGAACACGAACAGCCCGCCGACGATGGCGAGGACGACCTCGTGATGCGTTGCCACTGCAATCGCACCCAGCGCGCCGCCAAGGGCCAGTGAACCCGTGTCACCCATGAAGACCGCAGCCGGCGGCGCGTTGAACCACAGGAAGGCGAGCCCCGCGCCCATGATCGCAGCGCAGAACACGGCCATCTCGCCGGCACCCGGCACGTGCGGGATGCCGAGATAGGCGGAATAGTCCACGCGGCCGACAAGATAGGCGATGATGGCGAAGGTCCCTGCCGCGATGATCACCGGCATGGTCGCCAGCCCGTCCAGCCCGTCGGTCAGGTTCACCGCATTGCCCGCGCCCACGATGACGAAGGCGGCAAAGACGAAATAGAACCAACCCAGCTCGATACCGAAATCATTGACGAACGGCACGTAGAGGAAGGTGTTGATCTGGCTGACGATGATCCAGCTGGCAGCGCCTGCCACGATGAATTCGAACAACAGGCGGGTACGGCCCGACACGCCCTTGTGGCTGGCCTTGGACACCTTGTCGTAATCGTCGAGGAAGCCGATCAGGCCGAACCCGCCGGTTACGGCAAGGCAGGCCCAGATGAAGGGGTTCGACAGGTCCATCCACAGCAGCATGGAAATGAACAGGCTGACGAGGATCATCAGGCCGCCCATGGTCGGCGTGCCGCGCTTGGCGAGGTGGGTCTGCGGCCCGTCTTCGCGGATCGGCTGGCCCTTGCCCTGGCGCACGCGCAGCATGTCGATGAAGCGCGGGCCGATGACGAGGCCGATAAGCAGCGCGGTCAGCAGCGTCGCACCCGCACGCGCCGTCTGGTAGCGGACCAGGTTGAACAGGCCTTCGAAATTCAGGTACTCGGCAAGGAGGTAAAGCATCGGGCCGCGCGGGGCCTCCTATTCAGGGCGAGTGAAACGGTCCACGAGCCGGCCGAGACCGACCGAATTGGAGCCTTTCACCAGCACCGCGTCGCCCGACACGATGCCGAAATCCTCGAGCAGCTCCATCGCCTCGTCGGCGGTCTGGCAATGCTCCCACTCAAGCGGCTTGCCAAGCGAGTTCAACACCGGTTTCCCCAGTTCGCGGGCCAGCGCGCGCATCTCGTCGCCCACCAGCACCGCATAGTCGATGTCGGCGGCGATCACGTGCTGCGCAAGGTCGGCGTGGAACTGCGGGCCGAAGTCGCCAAGCTCCTTCATCGCGCCCAGCACCGCAATGCGGCGGGTGGACGGCGTGGCGCCCAGCTGTGCGAGCGTTGCGCGCATGCTGGCGGGGTTGGCGTTGTAGCTTTCGTCGATCAGCAGCGCCTTGCCGCCCGGCGCGTCGATCCCGTGGCGGGCACCGCGACCCTTGAGGCCGCCCATCTCGGCAAGCGCGAGGCCGGCAGCCGCCATGTCGCCGCCCGCTGCCCTTACGGCAGCCATCACGGCGAGCGAGTTGATGATCCAGTGTTCGCCCGGCTCGGCCACGGTGTAGCACAGGCGGCCGGTATCGAATTCACAGGTGACGAGGCTACCGCCGTTGGCGCTGGGGATGGCATCGAGCAGGCGCATGTCCGCATGGCGCGCCTTGCCGAAGCTGACGATCCTGGCGCCGAGACGCTCGGCGGCGGCGCGCAATTGTTCGTAATGGGGCGTGTCGGCGGGGATGACCGCCGTGCCGCCCGCCTCCAGCCCGGCAAAGATTTCCGCCTTGGCGTCGGCGATGGCCTCCATCGAACCCAAATTCTCGATATGGGCGGGCGCGATCGTGGTGATGACCGCGACATGGGGGCGCACCTGCGTGGTCAGGCCCTCGATCTCGCCGGCATGGTTCATACCCATCTCGAACACGCCGAAACGGCTGCGGGCACCCATGCGCGCTAGGCTGAGCGGCACGCCGACATGGTTGTTGTAGCTGCGGGTCGAACGGTGCGCCGCCCCGCGGCTGGCGCGTTCGAGCGCAGCGAAGATGGCTTCCTTGACGCCCGTCTTGCCGACCGATCCGGTGACCCCGATGATACGCGCCTGCGTACGTTCGCGGGCAGCGCGGGCCAGCGCTTTCAGCGCCTCGGTCGTGTCCTCGACCAGGATGTGCGGATAGTCGACCGGGCGGTCCACCAGCGCGGCGACCGCGCCGTTGGCGAAGGCCTTGTCGAGGAAGCGGTGGCCGTCCATCGCCTCGCCCTTCAGCGCGACGAACAGATCGCCGTGTACCACGTCGCGGCTGTCCATCTCGACACCCGCGACCTGGAAATCGCAGCTGGCCGTGCCGCCCGTCGCCTCGGCGATGGCGCGGGCATCCCACAGCGTCAGCGGCAGGCGGTCGCGCGGGTCGGCAGGCCAGTCGATGAAGGCCGGATGGCGCAATATGGCAGCGCTCACGCGTCACCTCTGGCGAGTGCGGCAGCGCATTCGCGCGCGACTTCCACATCGTCGAAGGGCAGCACCTTCATGTTCTCTCCCAATCCGATGATCTGACCCTGTTCGTGTCCCTTGCCCGCGACGAGCACGATGTCCTCGGGACCGGCCTCGCCGATGGCGGCGCAGATGGCGTCTCGGCGGCCTGCTATCTCGCGGGCACCCACCGCGCCTTCAAGGACGGCGCGGCGGATATCCGCCGGGTCTTCCCCGCGCGGATTGTCGTCGGTGACGATGACCACGTCGCTCGCCTTGGCGGCAGCTTCGCCCATGGGTGCGCGCTTGCCGTGGTCGCGGTCGCCGCCAGCACCGAAAACCGTGATGAGACGGCCCGTGACATGAGGACGAAGCGCGGCGATGGCCGCCTCGATCGCGTCGGGCGTATGGGCGTAATCGATATAGACCGGAGCACCCGAGGGCGCGATGACCGCGCGTTCCAGCCGCCCGCGCACGGGCTGCAGGCGTGCTACACCGTCCCACACGCGGCCGGCATCGATACCGGTTGCAAGCGCGAGGCCCGCGGCAACAAGCGCGTTCGAGACCTGGTAGGCACCGATCAGGGGCAGGTTGATGGTCCGCTGCGCCCCGGCATGTTCGACCGTCAGCGACTGGCCGAGCTGCGTGGGTTCGCGCTTGACGAGGCGGATGTCCTCGCCCGTCTCGCCGACCGTCATGACCGCAAGGCCGCGTGCCTTGGCGTGTTCGACCACGCGCGCATTCCATTCGCTGCCGTCGAGCCACACCACCGCGGTCGCGCCGTCCGATGCAACCTCGTCGAAGAGGCGCATCTTGGCGGCGAAATAGTCTTCCATGTCCTTGTGGTAATCGAGATGGTCGCGGCTGAAATTGGTGAAGGCAGCCGCTTCGACCGGCACGCCTTCGTTCCGCGATTGGGACAGGCCGTGGCTCGACGCTTCATAGGCGACATGCGTCACGCCTTCGCGCGCCAGGCCGCTCATGTTCGACAGGAAAGTGACGATGTCGGGTGTGGTGAGGCCGGTAGAGACGCTCTCGTCCGGGGTCGTGACCCCCAGCGTGCCGATGCTGGCCGCACGCTCGCCCGCCATGCGCCAGATCTGGCGGGTCATTTCTACGGTGGAGGTCTTGCCGTTGGTGCCGGTGACCGCAACGATATGGTCGGGCACGGGGGTGAAGAAGTGTGCGGCCAGCAGGGCGAAGGCCTTGCGCGGTTCGTCGGCGGCGATGTGGAGTGCGCCTTCTACCGTTGCCTCGGGCCGCGCGACGACTGCGATAGCGCCAGCCTCGATGGCGGCAGGGATGTAATCCTCGCCATTGGAAACGCTACCGCGAAACGCGCCGAAGACCGTGCCGGGCGCGACCTTGCGATTGTCGATCGCAAAGCCCGTCACGCTGGCATCGCCCCCTTCGGGACACGCCATGCCAGCCTTTTCACACAGCCTTGAAAGCTTCACTCCTGCGCCTCCGGGATCAGCGGCTTGATTGCCGAGATGTCGATGTCGCGCGTATCGTCGGGGCGCACGCCGATCAACGGCCCGATGCGCGGTACGAGCCGGCCCACGATGGGCGCTGCATTCCATGCGGCAGTTCGCTGGAAGCTGGAGGCGACAGTGCCCTTGGGCTCGTCGAGCATGGCGATGATGACGTAGCGCGGGCGGTCCATCGGGAAGGCCGCGGCAAAGGTCGATACGAGCGCGGTCTTGCGGTAGCCGGCCGAACCGCCGGGCTTTTCGGCAGAGCCGGTCTTGCCGCCCACGCGGTAACCGGGAGCATCGGCATTGCGGCCAGTGCCGTAGACGGCGATGGCGCGCATCATCTGGCGCATCCGGCTGGAGGTGGAAGCCTTGAACACGCGGCGACCCTTGGGCGCTTCTCCTGCGCCCAGCTTCTTCAGCGTGGCGGGACGCCAGACACCGCCGTTGACCATGGCGGCATAGGCGCTGGCGAGGTGAAGCGGGGTGACGGCGATACCGTGGCCGAAGCCGACGGTCATGTTGGTCAGGCGCGCCCAGTCGCCGCGCGGCCAGAGCGGGAAGCCCTTGGCCGGCAGTTCGATATGCGGACGCTCGTTCATGCCCATGTCGATCATGTACTGGCGCAGGCGCTCAGGCCCCATGTCGTCGGCGATACGGGCGGTAGTGGTGTTGGACGAATGGATGAGCGTTTCCACCGCGTTGAGCGTCGGGCCCATCGCGTGGCTGTCCTTGATGGTGAAGCGGCCGACCTTCACCGGCGATGCGTCGTAGCGCTTGCCGAGGTCGCGGATCGTGCCGGAATCGATCGCGGCCGCCACGGTCAGCGGCTTGAAGGTCGATCCCAGTTCGTAGACCTGGTTGGTCACGCGGTTGAACATCAGCGCCTGGCCGCGTTCGTCGATCTTGTTGGGGTCGAATTCGGGAAGCGAGGCCAGCGCGAGCACTTCGCCCGTATCGACGTCGAGCACGATGCCCGCACCGCCCTGCGCCTGCGTCAGCTTCATGCCGCGGCGCAGTTCGTCTTCCAGCGCGCCCTGCACGCGCACGTCGATCGACAGCGCGACCGGCGTGCCGCGAGTGGCGGGATTGCTGAGGTGGTCGTTCAGGACCTGCTCCATGCCGACGCGACCCGTGCCGTCGGCAGCGACATAGCCGAGCACGTGCGCGCCCATCGCGCCCTGCGGATAGTGGCGGTCTTGCTCCATCGGCACTTCGAGGGCGAGCTCGCCGATTTCCTGCACGCGATTGGCTTCTTCCGGCAGCAGGCGGCGGCGCAGGTAGCCCTGCTTGCCCGACGCGAGATGCGCGGTCAGCTTGTTCTCGTCGAGGTCAGGGAAGATCGCGACCAGCTTGCGCGCCACTTCGCGCGGCGAACGCACCAGCGGATCGCCGTCTTCGCCCAGCGCCTTGGGATTGAACCACAGGGCATAGGCCGGGAAAGCGCGGGCCAGCGGCACGCCGTTGCGGTCGGTGATCTCGCCGCGCGGCGGCAGCAAGGCATCGGCCAGCGAGGTGGCGCGGGCGCCCTCGCCGTTCATGCCGAGATAGGAAATGCGCATCAGCGCGACCATTGCGGCCAGCGCGAAGGCCAGCGCGATCCACAGCACGCGCCAGCGCGCCAGGTCGAGCGAGCGCTGGCGCAGCGTGACGAGCTGCACCCGCCCGCTTGCAACCGCCATGCTAACCGCGCCGGGCCCGCCATGGATGGCGGAAAAAGCGTTCACCGAGCCACCTCGGCAGCGGCAAGCGTGGCATTGCCCGGCTGCGACAGGCGCTGGGCAAGCGTGGTGGCGAGGCCGTTTGCGACTTCACGCCGGGCGCCGGCGGGAGGTTGTTCCTCCTCGCCGAGCCAGTCCCCGAAGAGGCTCTCTTCGTTATCACCCTGGCTGACAGGGCGGAGCATGGCGACACGAATGGGCTCCGGGGCATCCATCCCGCGCGGCGAGCCGAGCGCGGCGAGCTGGCGTTCCTGCTCGACATACTGGTCGGCCCGGGGGGCGGAATATCCGAACTCGACCTGGTTCCAGGCGGCGAGCTGCTGCTGGCTGGCGCGGGTCTGGAACTCGGTTTCGAGCATCAGCTTGGCGCGTTCGGCAGCGATGATCTGGCGTTCGACAAGGCGCACGTCGCTCTTCACCGCGTTCACCTTGAAAGTGAGCGCGAGGAGCACTGCAAGGCAGGCGCCGAGCGAGAGGAGCCAGCCGATCTGGCGCAGGCGGGAAGACCGGGCCATCATGCCGCCTCCCTCGCTTCTGTGGCCGTGCGCGTGGCATGGCGCAGGACCGAGGAACGGGCGCGCGGGTTGCGCTCGATCTCGGCATCGGTCGGCTTGATTGCCTTGGAAACCTTGATGAAGACCGGATCGCGCTGCGCCGCCTGTGGGACGTGACGCGAGGCGCTTGGGGTTGAGGATGCCTCGCGCAGGAAGCGCTTGACGATCCGGTCTTCGAGGCTGTGGAAGCTGACCACCGCGAGGCGGCCCCCTTCGCGCAGCAGGTGTTCGGCGGCGGACAGCCCCTGGGACAGTTCGTCGAGCTCGCCGTTCACGTGAATCCTGATGGCTTGGAAAGTGCGGGTGGCCGGGTCCTTCTTGTCATGGGGCTTGTGCCCCAAGGCGCTGCGCACCACGCGCGCCAGTTCGCCGGTCGTCTCCAGCGGGCGCGCGGCGACGATGGCGCGGGCCACGCGGCGCGACTGGCGTTCCTCGCCATAGCGATAGATGACGTCGGCAATCGCCGCTTCGTCGGCGGTATTGAGAAAATCTGCCGCGCTTTCGCCGTCCTGGCTCATGCGCATGTCGAGCGGACCGTCCGCGGAAAAGGCGAAGCCGCGCTCCGCCTGGTCAAGCTGCATTGAAGACACACCGATATCCATCACCACGCCATCGACTCGCGCCACCCCGGTCGACGTCATGACGTCGAGCATTTCGGAGAAACGGTGCGGATGGAGAATAAGGCGCGGCGGGTTTTCCCCCGTCTCGCGCCAGGTGCGACCCGCAGCAATTGCGTCGGGATCCCGGTCGAAGGCATGGACCGTTGCGCCGCGCTCCAGGAGCGCGCGCGTATAGCCGCCCGCACCGAAGGTCGCGTCGATGACGACGTCGCCCGGCTGCGGGTCGAGAGCCTCGATCACTTCGTCGAGGAGGACGGGGATATGGGGCGCGGCGCTCATTTGCCCTTCGCCTTCGCTTCGGCGAGGAAGCTTTCGCAGGCTGCCTTCGCGCCCGCCCATTCATCGTCCATCTTGGCCAGTTCGGCGGGGTTCCATAGAGTGAAGAAGCGGCCGCCGCCCTGGAAGTAGAGCCCGTCCTCGATCTTGCCGAGCGCGCGCAGGTGCTCCGGCATCACGAAGCGACCGCTGTCGTCGAAGGGCATTTCGATGAAGCCGAACAGCTGGCTGGCACGGGTGTCGCGGTCGAAATCCCTGCCGAGGCGCACGGCCATTTCTTCCTCGCGGTCGAGCTGGTCGTTGAGCTCTTCCTTGCGCGACAGACCGAAGCCGACGAGGCAGTCCCACTTGTTGTGCTTCATCAGGCACAGCACGCGACCGTCGCTGGATTCCTTGAGCGCCTTGCGGAAGACCGGCGGAAGCACAAAGCGGCCCTTGTCGCCCGCAGGCGAATAGGCTTGTCCGCTGTACCCTCCGAATTGCACCTACCCCGTCCCCGGCTCGTGTTCGACACATGGCCCCGGACACACCTCCCCCGTCCCGGGCGAGCAAGGCTCGACCGGCTCGCCCAACCCATTGATCGAGCGCGCAAAGACACTGGCTGTCCGATGTCAGGTAGATTTATCGCGGGAGACGCGGGGATGGAAGGGAAAATTGCGGGAAATTACGGGATAAACCAGCAATACACTGATTTATAACATGTTTTTACCGAAAAAGCTTGTGGGCAATCTTACCACATCCTTAAGCCAAGTCACGGAATTCCGCGGAGAATCGGGCGCGGTCCCGTGAATTCCCGGCATCCCTCCCGGGTTTTCCCGAGCCTTACCGGCTCCGGAGTCGCGCCAGCAGCGACTCGACTGCGGCACGGCGGTTTGCGTCGTCGCTTTCGGTGTCGAGGATGGCGGCATCCGCCAGCAGCAGCACGCGTCCCTCGCCCACGCTGCAATCGGCCAACAGGCCCTCGCCCACTATGGCGCATTCGGCATCTTCACCGTTCTGAGCCGTAACAAAGCGACCGGCCAGCCGCACGGGCACCGCCGCATCGCCGACCGTGACGACGCGTTCGTCCTCGCCCTGCGTGTCGTCAAATTCGAGCGCGAGACCCCAGCGTGCGAGGATGGGCGAGATCAGCACGACATCAAACGGGCGACGCGGATCGCCCAGCGCGAAATCGGAATGCTGGGTGAGGAAGGGGTCGGCCAGCACCAGCGCCCTGCCCCCGCCACGCACCCAGTCGTCGAGCGCGACGTTCTCTTCCGCCGACAAGGCGCGCGGCTGCGCGATCAGCAGCGTGTCGAGGCCGGAGATGGCACCGACTTCCAGCGTGTCGAGCGGCACCAGCTCGTGACGTTCCTCCAGCGCGGCACGAACCCAGGAAGGCTCCTGCGCCTCGGGTTCGAGCATGGCGGCGATGTCCTGCTGCTCGTTCCAGTAGATCGGCAGCGTGGTGAACAGCCCCAGCCGCTCTCGCGGCCCTTGGGCCTCTGCCTCGTCCGCCGCGCCGCCATCCGCCCCGCAGGCGGCGAGCAGGAGGGCGGCAAGCGGAGCTAGGAGGTTATTCGCCCGCAGGCGCGGCATTGCCCACACCCTGTTCGGGCACGGGGGCCGGACTTTGCGATGCGGTCGGGCTGGGCCCGGCCGGAAGATCGGGGACCACGCCCGCTTCCACCAGCGGGTCGGCCTGCGTGGGGCCGGCGCTCGGCTCGGTCGTGGAGGCAGCTTCCGGTACGGCAGCGGCATCGACTTCGCGGGTACGTTCCTGGACGAGGCTCGCAAGTCCGACGAGCAGGACCATCAGCACCACGCCGGCCACGCCGATCTGCATGCGATGAATGGCCTGCGCACGGGTGCCTCCGAGCGGAACCTCGGGAAGCTCGCCCGGCTCGGGCTTGCTGGTCGACAGATCGAAATAGCGCGGCATTCAGGAGATTCTGCGCTGCTTGGGGCGCGAGGTCAATCGGTGCCTTCGAGCCAGTCGAACACCGGCAGGCCCTTCGCCTCCAGCCAGTCCGCATTGTAGAGCGTCGAGAGATAGCGGAAGCCGGTGTCGCACAGGATGGTGACCACGCGCGGGTTTTCGCGGCCTTCGGCCACCAGCCGCTTGCCCAGTTCTACCGCGCCGCCGACATTGATGCCGCTCGACAGGCCGAGGCAAAGGCCTTCCTCGCGCAACAGGCGGGCGACCCACTTCAAGCCTTCCTCGTCGGAAACGCGGAACTGCGTGTCGATCGGCGCGCCTTCGAGATTGCCGGTGATGCGGCCCTGCCCGATGCCTTCTGCAACCGAAGACCCTTCGGCCTTGAGTTCGCCATTGGCGTAGTAATTGTACAGCGCCGCGCCGTGCGGGTCGGTCAGTGCGATGACGACATTCTCGTCCAGCTCCTTGAGACCCATGCCGACGCCGGCAATCGTGCCGCCGGTGCCCGCGGCGCAGGTGAAGCCGTCGATCCGGCCGCCGGTCTGGTCCCAGATTTCCTTCGCCGTGCCTTCGATATGCGCCTTGCGGTTGGCGGTATTGTCGAACTGGCCCGCCCAGATAGCGCCCTCGATCTCGTCGGCCATGCGGCGCGAGACGTGCTGGAAATGGTTGGGGTCGGCGTATTTGGTCGGCGGGACGAGGACCAGCTCTGCGCCGAGCGCGCGCAGGGTCTGCATCTTTTCCTTCGACTGGTTGTCGGGCATCACGATGATCGTGCGATAGCCCAGCGCATTGGCGACCAGTGCAATACCGATGCCGGTGTTGCCGGCCGTGCCTTCGACCACGGTGCCGCCGGGCTGCAGTTCGCCCCGCGCTTCTGCATCGCGGATGATGTAGAGCGCGGCGCGGTCCTTCACCGAGGCGCCGGGATTGGCGAATTCGCACTTGCCATAGATGTCGCAGCCGGCTTCCGCGCTCGGCCCTTCGAGGCGGACGAGCGGCGTGTTGCCGATCAGGTCGAGCGTTCGCTCGCGAATGGGAATTGAAGTCATGGTCGCTGAGGTAGGCGCGCGGCCCCTACCTCGCAAACAACATCAATCTTCAGGGGCGATAGTAACCTTCATCCCGTCGAGGTCGCCGGTGAAGGGGATCTGGCACGACAGGCGCGAGGTTTCGGTGCGATGGTCGGTCGATTCGAGCAAGTCGTCCTCGTCCTCGCTCATCTTGGGGAGCTTGTCGGCAAAGGCCGGGTCGACATGGATATGGCAGGTCGCACACGAACAGCAGCCACCGCACAGCGCCAGCAGCTCGTCGAAGCCGTTGTCGCGGATCGCTTCCATTACTGTGAGGCCGTCCTCGACCTCGATCTCGCTCGTCTCGCCTTCGCGGGTGGTGACGATCAGCCTGGGCATCGATTGCGTATCCTTGTTGCCTCGCCCGCCTTGCGGGCCCTATGCCGCGTGCTGCTATTCAAAGTGACGCGGGAGCGCAAGGTGGGCCTGACCAATTCGCAATTGCGCGAGCATCTCGATGCCGTTGCCGCGCAGGACAAGGTGGTGGCCGGCGCGCTGGAGCGCTGCGGCTATCCCGAGGAACGCATCCGCCCGACCGGCTATCGCACCCTGCTGCGCACCATCGTCGGCCAGCAGGTCAGCGTGGCCGCCGCCGCCTCGGTCTGGAACAAGCTGGAGGCCGAACTGGGCGAGGACATGCACGCCCACGAACTGCTTGCCCGCGATTTCGACACGCTGCGCGCCTGCGGCCTCTCGCGCCAGAAACAGGGCTATGCCCGGTCCCTGTGCGAACTGGTGGCAAGCGGCGAACTTGAATTCGACAGCCTGCCTGAAGACGACGAGGAAGCCATCGCCGAGCTTACCCGAATCAAGGGCATCGGGCGCTGGTCGGCGGAAATCTACCTGCTGTTTGCCGAAGGGCGGCAGGATATCTGGCCGGCGGGCGACCTTGCCGTGCAGGAAGCGGTGGGGCGCCTGCTCGACCTGCCTGCGCGGCCTAGCGAGAAGGAAACCCGCACGCTGGGTGATCGGTGGAAGCCCTATCGCGGGGCGATGGCCATCTTCACCTGGCACACCTATAACAACGCGGCGCTGTGAGGGACGCACAAGGGGAGAGATATTCGATGAGCCAGCGTAAGGCCATTTTCATCACCGGCGGCGGATCGGGTATCGGCCGCGCCATCGCGCTCAAGTTTGCCTCGGAAGGCTGGTTCGTCGGCCTCGGCGATATCGACCAGCGCGGCATGGACGAGACGCTGCAGCTGATCGAGAACGGCTTCACCTACACGCACAAGTTCGACGTGCGCGACCGCGCGGCATGGGACACGGCGCTGGACGGCTTCTCCACCGCGGCAGGCGGGCGCATCGACGTGCTCGCGAACAATGCCGGCATCCCGCTGGGCGGTGCACTGATCGAGAACAGCACCGAGGAAATCGAGCGCTGTCTCGACATCAACCTCAAGGGTGTATTGTTCGGCGCGCAGGCGGCCTACCCCCACCTCAAGAAGACCGCGCCCGGTTCGTGCCTGCTCAACACCGCGAGCGCCGCGGGCATTTACGGCACGCCTGGGGCGAGCGTCTACACGGCGACCAAGTTCGGGGTGAAGGGCATTACCGAAAGCCTCGACGGCGAATGGGCGGATGATGGCATCCTCGTGCGCTCGCTGTGCCCCAGTTTCATCGACACGCCGCTGCTCGAACACGCGCCCAATGCGCAGAGCAACGAGGCGATCCGCCAGCGCGTGAAGGACGCGGGGCTGGAAATCACGCCGGTCACCGATGTCGCGGAAGCGGCCTGGGTCGCGGTGCATGGCGACAAGCTTCACACGCTGGTCGGCAAGACCGCGCGCAGCCTCGCCTTCGGGGCGCGCTGGATGCCCGGCCGGGTGCGCAAGCAGACCCGCTCCAGCCTGAGGCCGCTCGGCCAGTAGGGAGCCGACCGTGGGAATTCGCCTCCTGCTGCCGCTTGCGGCACTAGCCCTCGCCGTGCCCGGTGCCGCGCAGCTTCCGCAGGCCGAACCTTACGTGCTGGGCCAGACTTACACGGTTTCAACCGAAATCCTCGAAGGCGAGAGCCGCAAGGTGACGGTGAGGCTGCCGGTGGAATACGAGGCTGAGCCCGAACGGCGGTTCCCGGTCGTCTACCTGCTCGACGGCGGGCCGGACCAGGACTTCGCGCATATCGCCGGCATCGCCCAGAGCCGCGAGATGAACTATTCGTTCGAGCCGTTCATCCTGGTCGGCATCCAGAGCGTGAACCGGCGGCATGAACTGGCCCCGCCCGTGGCCGACCCGCGCCCTTACGAGCAGTTCCTCAATGCGACGCCCGGCGGTTCGCCCGCGTACCGCCGCTTCCTGCGCGAGGAGCTGAAGCCGCTGGTCGAGGCGAATTTCCGCACCGACGGTCACGATACGATCATCGGGGAATCGCTTGCCGCGCTGTTCGTGGTCGAGACGCTGCTCGAAGACCCCGAACTGTTCGACGACTACATCGCGATCTCGCCCTCGCTATGGTGGGAGGAGATGAAATACGGACGCGAGGCAGCGGGCTATTTCGCGCGTCATCCGGCGGGTAAGCGCAGGCTCTACCTCACCACCGCGAACGAGGGCGACTGGCACCGCGAAGGGACCGAACGGCTGGTCGCGGCACTGCGCAGCGATGCGCCCGAGAGCCTGCGCTGGACCTTCGTGGACGCAGGCAAGAGCGAGACGCACGGCACCCTCCTCCACCCGATGGCGCTCGATGCCTTCCGCGCGCTCTACGGCACGCCCAGCCGCGAATATCGCGGCAGCCCGCTGATCGGCGGCCCCGCGATTACCGAGCGAACGGCAGAGGAAAAGGCGCTGCTCGAGCGCGAATGCACGCGCGACAACAGTCGCGCAATGACGCCGGGCACCGCCGAACGCGGGCGCGAGGCGCTCTATTACCGCTGCCTGCTGCTGGAACTCGGCCCTGCCCCGCGGGAAGGGACGCTGGGCGACTAGACCAGCGCGTCGATCTTCTTGGCCATGTTGACGTCGCGCAGGGACAGGCCGCCCGCGTCATGTGTGGTCAGGGTGATTTCCACGCGGTTGTAGACGTTGAACCATTCAGGATGGTGATCGCGCTTTTCCGCCATGATGGCGACGCGCGTCATGAAGGCAAAAGCCTCGGCGAAGTCGGAAAACTCGAACTTGCGTTCGATCGCAGCGCCGTCGCGAGCCAGCGACCACTTGGGCAGCGCACGCAGCCAGGTGGTGCGTTCTTCCTCGGTCAATTGTTCGACGGCGGCCATTTGCGAATCTCTCCTGCTTGTCGCTGCGGGCGCTTTTGCCTATCGCTCGCGCCCATGCAAGCGCGCCTCGCAGCAATGGACCTCGCCTGCCGCCGCGGCGAGCGGCTGCTTTTCCGTGGGCTGTCCTTTTCCTGCGAACCGGGCGCCGCGCTGCAGGTCGCGGGCGCCAACGGCATCGGCAAGTCGAGCCTCATCCGCATCCTTGCGGGCCTGCTGCGCCCGTTTGCCGGACAGGTCGAAAGCGAAGGCGCCATGGGTCTCGTCGACGAACGGCTGGCGCTCGATGCGAACCTGCCGCTGGGGCAGGCACTCGGATTCTGGGAAAGCCTCGACGGGTGCCGCGATGCGGGCCGCGCGTTCGAGGTCCTGCAACTCGACCCGCTGCTCGACGTGCCCGTGCGCTACCTGTCCACCGGGCAGAAGAAACGCGCCGCGCTCGCCCGCCTGCTCAATCGCAACTGCCCGATCTGGCTGCTGGACGAGCCGCTGAACGGGCTCGACACGCAGGCGATGAAGAGCGTGGAGGCACTGGTGGCGCTGCATTGCGGGCGCGGCGGCATCGCGGTCGTCGCCTCGCACCAGCCGATGGCGCTGCCCGACCCGCAGAAGATCGACCTCGCAAGGTTCTCGGCATGAGCGGGTTTGCGACCCTGCTGCGCCGCGATCTTGGCCTGCTATTGCCCGGCGGGCGCGGCGGCGCGGGCGTCCTGCCGCTGTTGTTCTTTCTCGCCGTCGCCATGCTCTACCCCTTCGCGGTCGGACCCGATGCGCAATTGCTCGGTCGGACCGGCGGCGGCGTAATCTGGGTGGCGGCGCTGCTGGCGGCGATCCTGCCGCTCGAAAAGCTGGTGTCGGGCGATCTGGAGGCCGGGGTGTTCGACCAGCTGGCCCTGCGCGGTGTGAGCGAGGAATGGGCCATGGCCTCGCGCCTCATCGCGCACTGGCTCGCCTTTGCGCCGTTGCTGCTGGTCGCGACCCTGCCTGCTGCCGCCCTTCTCGGCCTGTCCGGCGAGACGACGCGGACGGTGCTTCTCGGCCTGCTCGCAGGCACACCGGGACTTGCTGCCGTTGGACTTGCCGTCGCGGCGCTGACAGCCAGCCTGCGCGGCGGCGCGGCCCTTGCCGGACTGATGGTCATCCCGCTCGCCGTGCCGATCCTGATTTTCGGAGCCGGTAGTCTTGCCCGCCCCGATCCGAGCGGGATCCTGCTGACCGCGGCTATCAGCCTCGGCCTGTGCGCCCTTGCCCCGATTGCCGCAGGCGCGGCGATCCGGGCTGCACGCGAAAGCTGACGGGACCTAAGGCACGCGGTGTCGCAAGGGCGACCGCCCGCCCGAGCCTTTGCGAGGTAGCCAAGCAGTGCGGACGCACTCCGCCCGGCGACTGAGGGCGCTTACGAATAAGGCGGCTTGTGGAGGCCCTTGGGGCTTTCGGTGAAGATTTCCACGCCGTTCTCGGTGATGCCGATCGAGTGTTCGAACTGCGCCGAGAGCGACTTGTCGCGCGTCACGGCGGTCCAGCCGTCGCTCAGCATCTTGGCGTGCGGACGGCCGAGATTGATCATCGGTTCGATAGTGAAAAACATCCCCGGCTTCAGCAGCGGGCCGGTGCCCTTGCGGCCGGTGTGGATCACTTCGGGTGCGTCGTGGAACAGGCGACCGAGCCCGTGGCCGCAGAATTCCTGCACCACGCCGTAACGGTTCTGGCGCGCATGCGCCTCGATAACCGCGCCGATATCGCCGAGGCGGGCACCGGGCTGCGAGGCCGCCTCGATGCCGAGCATGAGGCATTCATAGGTCACGTCGACCAGCCGCTTGGCCTTCAGCGGAACGTCGCCGACGAGATACATCCGGCTAGTATCGCCGTGCCAGCCGTCGAGCAGCGGGGTCACGTCGATATTGATAATGTCCCCGTCCTTGAGCGCCTTGTCGCCCGGGATGCCGTGGCAGATCACGTGGTTGATTGAGGTGCAGCAGCTGTGCGCATAGCCACGATAACCCATGGTCGCGGGCACCGCGCCGCCATCCAGCGTCATGGTCCGCACGAGATCGTCGATCTGGCCGGTAGTCACGCCCGGCTTCACGAAATCGGTCAGCTCGTCGAGGATCTGCGCAGCCAGTCTCCCGGCCTTGCGCATGCCTTCGAAGCCTTCCGGCCCGTGGAGCTTGATGGTCCCGTCGCGGTAGACGGTCTGTTCGCTGTCGATCACCTGGTATTCGGTCATGGCCGCCACATAGCGATGCCAGCGCGAAATTGCGAGGGGATCAGCGCGCGACGCGAAACGCCTCGGCGAATTCCGGCTTCACCGCGTCGAGGACGGAGGCGGTGACGGGAAAGTTCAGCTCGTAGGCTCCCTCGGCATAGGAGCCGGCCACATAGGGGCCGAAATAGATGCCGATCCGGTCGAAATGCTCACCGTCGGAAGAGCCGACGAAGACGCTCGCCTCGTCGAGGCCCGGGCAATCGTCGAAGATGCCCCCGGCTGCCCTGTCCACCTTGATGCCGCGCTTGCGCTCGCGCTGGCGGTCGAGCGCGTCGCACAGCTTGCGACCCAGCGCATTCTCCAGCGTGACAGGCGACTTGAATAGCGCGATGCCGTCCACGCCCTCGCCAGTTTCACGGTTCCACACGAGCGAACTGCGGCCGTAATTGCCGTGCGCCCCGCCGGTGAAAACGTAGAGGTCCTGCGACAGGCTCAGCCAGCCGGGGATGTCGGCGACGACCTTCCATTCGACCTCGTAGCCCCGGTTGACGCAGGAAATGCAGCCTTCGGGCGAGGTGGCCAGTGCTTCGGCCCATTCCGCCTTCTGTTCGGCCAGCGCCTTGTCGCGCTCGGCAGTCAGGCGCTGGGCGAGCGCAGGGGTAGCCGACACGGCAGACGGCCATTTGTAGGCGAACTCGCGTACCGCCTCGCCTTCCTTGTCGTTGTCCTCTAAGTCCACCGCCTTCGCGGTGCCGGCGGTCGTTGCCCCGGCATCCTCCTCCGCGTCCGCAGTCGCGGCAGGAGCTGGTTCGTCCGCCGCGTTTTCGCCTGGAGATTGCGAGCAGGCGGCACTCGACAGGGCGAGCGAAATCAGGAACAGGCGTGTGCGCATCTCATTTCCATGCCCGAGATCAGATTAGTACGGGGTGAACTTCATGGCCGATACCGCCGCTCTCATCCAGCCCGACCAGGGCCAGGACGCAACGCTTATCCACCTTGTGAACAAGGACGGGTTCGAAACCTTTGCGAAGAAGCTCTCCGCACCCCAGCGTGCAGCGCTCAAGGCGCAGAAATTCGACGGCAGCGGATACCAGGTGGGCATCGTGCCCGATGGCGACGGCTGGTTCGCGGTCGGCGGCGTGGCCAATCCCGACAAGCTGACAAGCTGGTGCATGGCCAAGCTGGCCGAAGTCCTGCCCGAAGGCACCTATCGCCGCGCCGAAGGCCAGCCCGGCCCGGCGCTGCACGGCTGGCAGACCGCGCAATACCGCTTCGAACGCTACAAGAAGCCCGAACAGCCGGTCGGCCCGCGTATCCTGCTGACCAAGGAAGCCGGCAGGATCGAAGGCGCCATCGCAGAAGCGAAGGCGATCTGCCTCGTGCGCGATCTCGTCAACACGCCGGCCGAGGACATGGGCCCGGCAGACCTCGAGGACCAGGTGGAAAAGCTGGCCAAGCTCCATTCGGCCAAGGTCAGCGTGACCAGGGGCGACGCGCTGGAGCGGGATTATCCCATGGTCCATGCGGTCGGGCGCGCTGCGGCTCGCAGCCATGCACCGCGCCACATCCACCTCACCTGGGGCAAGGAAAGCGATCCCGTGCTGGCGATCGTCGGCAAGGGCGTGTGCTTCGATTCCGGCGGTCTCGATGTGAAAAGCTCTGCCGGCATGCTGCTGATGAAAAAGGACATGGGCGGCGCGGCCCATGCCATCGCGCTGTCCGGGCTGATCATGGGTGCCAAGCTGCCGGTGCGCCTGCACCTGCTGGTCCCGGCGGTGGAGAACGCCATTTCCGGCAACAGCTTCCGTCCGGGCGACGTGCTCAAGACGCGCAAGGGGCTGACCGTGGAGATCGGCAACACCGATGCCGAAGGCCGCCTGATCCTGGGCGATGCGCTGACCCGTGCGAGCGAGGAGAAGCCCGACCTCGTCATCGACTTCGCCACGCTGACCGGCGCGGCACGCGTGGCCCTCGGCCCCGACTACCCTGCCCTGATGACGCGCCGCGACGAAACCGCGCAGGCGCTGATCGAGGCAGGCAAAGCCAACGATGACGAGCCGTGGCGCCTGCCCCTGCCCGAAGCCTATCGCGAATGGCTCAACTCCGACATCGCCGACACGAACAACGCCCATGCCAATTCCTTTGCCGGGGCGAGCGTGGCGGGACTGTTCCTCGACAAGTTCGTGGGTGAAGGCATCGACTGGGCGCATTTCGACACTTTCGCATGGCGTCCGATGCCCAAGCCGGGGCGGCCCAAGGGCGGCGATGCCTATGGCCTGCGCGCCGCGTGGCACATGCTTAAGGCGCGCTATGCGGGGACATGAGGGGCAGCCGTCTTGCGGGAATGGCCAAGCGCGGCTAAGCGCGCGGGCTTGTATCCAATAGCATGACATCCGGTTTCGTGAGCGAGCATACCAGCTATTCCCTGCCCGAAGGCATCGTCGGACTGAAAGGTCCGGTCACCCGGCCTGCGCCCGGGACGCTGCCGCTGCGCGGAGATCTGGCGCATATCGCGCTCGCCGGACGCTATCTGGCAGCGCATTATGTCGTTCCCGTGAAACGCCGGGTCGGCGATGCCGACGTCGTCCTGAAAGTGGGCATGCGCGACGATGCCGACAATGGCGCAACGCTGTCCGCCGGCAGCGACGTCGAACTGCTCGACATTGCCGGCAACTGGGCGTGGATCGCGGTCGGACCGGACGGGCCGAGCGGCTACGTCCACATCGCCGCGCTGGCTGCCGAAAGCGGTGCATAAGGTCTTTATCGACGGCGCGGCCGGGACCACCGGCCTCGAAATCGCCGCACGGCTGGAAGGCCGCAGCGAATTCGCGTTGATCACACTCGACAACGAACGCCGCAAGGACGCCTCCGCCCGCCGCGAGGCGCTTAACGAGGCCGATGTCGCCATCCTCTGCCTGCCCGACGATGCCGCGCGCGAAGCAGTCGGGCTGATCGATCCGGCCAGCGGCACGCGGGTGATCGACGCATCGTCCGCGCATCGCACGGCCGAGGGCTGGTGCTACGGCTTTCCCGAGCTGGTCGGCGCCGACCGCGTGGCCGACGCTCGCCGGATCAGCAATCCGGGCTGCTACCCCACGGGCTTCCTCGCCCTTGTCGCGCCGCTGGTGCGCGAGGGCCTGCTGCCCGCCGACTGGCCCTATACGGTCAATGCCGTCAGCGGATATTCGGGCGGCGGCAAGGCGCTGATCGAACGCTTCGAGGCCGGAGGCGCGCCCGCCTTCCGCGCCTATGGCTACGACATGGCGCACAAGCACCTGCCCGAAATGAAGCGCCACGCCGGGCTCGAGCATCCCGTGATCTTCGCCCCTGCCGTGGTCCCCGCCTATCGCGGCATGATCGTGGAAGTCCCGCTACATCTCGGCGCAATGGCCACCGATCCCGGCGCCGATGCCCTGCGCGATGCGCTGCGGGCGTTCTACGCCGGATCCGAGGTCGTGACCGTCCGCGAGGCGGGGGTGCCGGGCGAACTGCTGCTGGAACAGGATGCCGCGCCGTGGGACGGGATCGAGCTTGCGGTGTTCGGCAATGAGGGCGGCTGGAACGCGCGGCTGGTCGCGCGGCTCGACAATCTCGGCAAGGGTGCGAGCGGGGCTGCGGTGCAGAACCTCAACCTGCTATGCGGCCTTCCCGAAACCGCCGGCCTGCAACTTTAGCCCTGCCTAAAATTTAGGCACCACCCGACTGCGCTTTAGGCAGCGGCAGCGCGCAAATCAGCCCCGATTGCGCAGTCTTGGCAAAACCCTTGCCTAAAATGACGCAATCCCGCCGCAGGGCTTGCCGAATCCCTCCCGCACCGCCATCGCGCCGCTTGGCACGATTCTTGGAACACCGCGCGCAAGCGCGCATTCGTTCACCAGGGCGCGCGCAATTCTGACCAGGCGGGAAACAGGCCACGTGAAAAAGATCGAAGCGATCATCAAGCCCTTCAAGCTCGACGAGGTGAAGGAAGCTCTGCACGAAATCGGCGTGTCCGGCATCACCGTGACCGAGGCCAAGGGCTTCGGCCGCCAGAAGGGCCACACCGAGCTGTATCGCGGCGCCGAATACGTCGTCGATTTCCTGCCCAAGGTGAAACTCGAAGTCGTCGTGACCGACGACATCGCCGAACGCACCGTCGAAGCGATCGCTGCCGCCGCGCAGACCGGCCGCATCGGCGATGGGAAGATTTTCGTCTCGTCGATCGAAAGCGCGCTGCGCATTCGCACCGGCGAAAAGGACGAAGACGCAATCTGAGCTACCTGCCCGGCAATCCGCCGGGCGCAACACGAACTACCCCATACGGAGGCAATACAATGGCTAGTGCTAAGGACGTCCTCAAGCGCATCAAGGACGAAGGTATCGAGTGGGTCGACCTGCGCTTCACCGATCCCAAGGGCAAGTGGCAGCACCTGACCATGGTCGCCAAGATCCTGGGCGAGGACGAGTTCGAGGACGGCCTGATGTTCGACGGTTCGTCGATCGCCGGCTGGAAGGTCATCAACGAATCCGACATGATCCTGAAGCCCGACCTCGAGCGCGTCTACATCGACCCGTTCAGCGCCGAGCCGATGATGATCATCTTCTGCGACATCGTCGAACCCTCGACCGGCGAATGGTATGCCCGTGACCCGCGCACCACCGCCAAGCGCGCCGAAGCCTTCCTCAAGTCGACCGGCATCGGCGACACCATCTACGTCGGCCCCGAAGCCGAATTCTTCATGTTCGACGATGTCCGCTTCGAAGACGGCTATGCCGGCTCGGGCTACGCCATCGACGACATCGAACTGCCGACCAACACCGGCAAGGAATACGAGAGCGGCAACCTCGCTCACCGTCCGCGCGCCAAGGGCGGCTACTTCCCCGTGGCCCCGGTCGACAGCGCCGTCGACATCCGCGGCGAAATGGTCTCGACCATGATCGAAATGGGCCTCAACTGCGACAAGCACCACCACGAGGTGGCCGCAGCGCAGCACGAACTCGGCCTCACCTTCGGTACTCTGGTCGAAACCGCCGACAACATGCAGATCTACAAGTATGTCGTGCACCAGGTCGCCCACATCTACGGCAAGACCGCGACCTTCATGCCCAAGCCGATCAAGGCGGATAACGGCAGCGGCATGCACACCCACATGTCGATCTGGGACAACGGGAAGCCGACCTTCGCCGGCAACCAGTACGGCGGCCTGTCGGAAAACTGCCTCTATTTCATCGGCGGCGTGATCAAGCACGCCAAGGCCCTCAACGCCTTCACCAACCCGACCACCAACAGCTACAAGCGCCTGGTGCCGGGCTTCGAAGCGCCGGTGCTGCTGGCCTATTCGGCCCGCAACCGCTCGGCATCGTGCCGTATTCCCTACGGCACGGGCGACAAGGCGAAGCGCGTTGAATTCCGCTTCCCCGACGCGATGGCCAACCCCTACCTCGCCTATGCCGCGCTGCTGATGGCCGGCCTCGACGGGATCCAGAACAAGATCCACCCGGGCGAAGCCATGGACAAGAACCTCTACGACCTGCCGCCGGCCGAACTGGCCGACGTGCCGACCGTGTGCGGCAGCTTGCGCGAAGCGCTGGAATCGCTCGAAGCCGACCACGAGTTCCTGCTCAAGGGCGATGTCTTCACCAAGGACCAGATCGACGCCTATGCCGAACTGAAGTGGGAAGAAGTCCTGCGTGTCGAAACGACGCCCTGCCCGGCCGAATTCGACATGTACTACAGCGCGTAAGCACTGCAGCCCTCAAGCAGCGAAGCAGTAGGGCCGACAAGACGCCCTCAAGCAGCGAAGCGGTAGGGCAACAATAAAAGGGCGTCCGGAGCGATCCGGGCGCCCTTTTGCGTCGGATTGCAGTGCCCATGCGTTTTGGTTTTCCTACTCGCACGCCTTGGGCCTAATTCCCCCGCCTCGATTTTCCACACGAGGTGCCGATCCATGAACCGCAAGACCATCTTCGACCACGTCCGCCGCCTGCTCGGCAGAGGCTTTCGCCAGAGCGAGGTCGAGGCGCTCGACCGCGTGCTCGACGAGGCGGGAGGAATTCTTCCCCAAGACCGTGTTCCATCCGTTCCATCCTGTGGTGTCTCGCCTGCAGGCATCCAACTGGTGAAGCGGTTCGAGGGATGCGCGCGGCTGCGGCCCGACGGGCTGGTCGAAGCCTATCCCGATCCGGGCACCGGAGAAGCGCCCTGGACCATCGGCTGGGGCGCCACGGGGCCGGATATCGGCCCGGCCACCGTCTGGACCCGCGAGCAATGCGATGCGCGGCTCGAGGCCGACCTGCAGCGCCATGCCGCCGACGTGCGGGAAGCCATCGGCGATGTCCCGACCACGCAGGCGCAGTTCGATGCGCTCGTCAGCTTCCACTACAACACCGGGGCCATCCGCCGCGCCAGCCTGACCCGCCTCCACCGCGCCGGCCGGCATGCGGATGCGGCCAACGAGTTCGCGAGGTGGAAATACGCAGGCGGCCGCGTTCTCAAGGGCCTCGTGCGGCGGCGTAACGAGGAAGCGCGGCTATACCGTTCCTGAGGCGAGACGGTTTACCAACCTTGCCAGCAGCTTAACCGGAACCCGAATCGGACAAGGCCCGTTACCCGAGGCAAAGGAGTTAACAAATGCGAGTTCTACTAGCAGGTGCTGCCGCGCTCGCCCTTGCAGCGAGCGGGGCTGCGGCACAAGGAAACGGTAATGGAAACGGCAAGGGCAATGGCGGCGACAAGCCGGCCGCTGCCCAGGCCAAGGGTAACGGCAATGCCAAGGCCGATCGCGGTCCGCAGCGCAATGAAGCGCGCGGAAACGGGAACGGCAACGCCAAGGCGGAACGCGGCAATGACCGCCGTCCCGCACAGGCCGGCAATGCCAACCGCGGTAACGGCAACGGCAATGACCGTGTCGTCGAACGCCGCGGCAATGGAAACGGCAACGGAAACGACCGCAACGATGTGCGTGTGCGCTACGACGACCGCGGACGCGATGCGCGGGGCGTGAACGTGCGCTACGACGGCGGCGGCTTCTGGCTGGCCGGCGACCGTGAGCGAGGCCTGATCGACGGCTGTCCTCCGGGCCTCGCCAAGAAGCGCAATGGCTGCAACCCGCCGGGCCAGCTCAAGGACGATTATCGCCGCAGCCTGTTCGGCGTGGACTATCGCCCGAGCCTGTTCGGCCTCACCAGCTATGGCCGCGGCGACTACTATTATCGGGACGGCTATCTGGTGCGGTACGGCAATGACGGCATTTCCGGCTGGATCCCGCTGCTCGGCGGCGCGCTGGGCGTCGGCAATCTCTGGCCGGTCGGCTACACCAGCTATCAGGTGCCCGACTATTACGTCGACTATTACGGTCTCGGCGGGCCCGACCGCTATCGCTATGCCGATAATGTGATCTACCGGGTCGATCCCGAAGATGCGGCGATCATGTCGATTGCAGCCCTAATTACCGGTGACGAGTTCGCCGTCGGCCAGCCGGTGCCGCAGGGCTATGACGTCTACAACGTCCCCGCGCCCTATCGTGACCGGTATTACGACACGCCGGATGCCTATTACCGCTATTCGGACGGGTATGTGTACCGCATCGACCCGGAAACGCAGCTCGTGGCTGCTGCCATCGACCTGCTGATCTGAGGAGACGCGAGCAATGCTGACAAAGAACAAGCCCTTCGCCCACGCCTTCGCAATCGTGGGACTGGTCGCCCTCTCCGCCTGCGGCAGCGGCGCGGAAACCGATGCCGCCGATGGGTCGACGCAGATCGACGAGACGGAAACGCTGGCCGCCGCCCTTGGCAAGCTGCCCGAGCTGTCGACCGTGAACTCGGCAATCGTGACCGCCGATCTCAACACCGTGTTCGACGGCGTCGGCAGCTACACGCTGCTCGCCCCGAGCGACGAGGCCTTCGCGGCTCTCGGTGAGGCCGGGCAGGCGCTCATGACCGAGGAGCAGAAGCCGATCCTGGTCGGCGTACTGCGCAATCACATCCTGCCGGGCTATCTGCAGCCCGAAGACATCGCCACGGCGATCGATGCCAAGGATGGCGCAGTGACCATGACCACGCTCGGCGGAGACGATGTGACCTTCACCAAGGACGGCGAAACGATCACTGTCACGCGCGAGGACGGTGCAAGCGCGCAGTTCTCGGGCAAGGCGGTCGCCGCATCGAACGGCGTCGTCATTCCGATCGGGGCTGTTCTCCAGCCTCAGTAATCGCGACTGATCTCGGCCACGACGCTCTCGCGTCCGATGGTCGAGACACTCGCCAGCAGCGACACCCAGCTCGTGACACGGAACTCGACCTGGGTGGCGCTGTAGCCTTTCCCGTCGGTGATGATCTCGACGTAGAAGCGCCGGCCGATGTTCTTGCCGAGCGCAATGCCCGTGCCCCGTCCAAGCGCCGGATCGGCGCTGACGATGCGCAGGCGATCGAGGCCGATGGCAGAACGCAGCTGGTTGATCGGGTCCATGCCTCCGCCACCGCGCAGGCTGGCGACAGCCGCGCCGAGCTGTAGGGCGTCGGTGGCGGACAGCGTGGTGATCGAACCGCCGAACAGCAGGCGCGCAAGGATCTCCTCTTCCGGCAGTGACGGGTCGGAGGCAAAGGCGATTTCGGGCTGTACGGCATTGCCGGTGATCGTGACGATGACGTTGGTGTCGCCTGCCTCCGTCTCGGCCCTGATGTCGAGGCGCGGGTTGATCGGCACGTTCTCGTCGAAGTCGATCTCGCCGCGGGTCAGTTCGAAGCGCGTACCGGCGAACGTATAATCGCCGCGCACGACCTCGGCCGTTCCGCCGATGCGCGGATCGTCGGTGGTTCCGCGCAGGATGATTTCGCCGCGCCACTCGCTGTCGAGGCCCATGCCGTCGACATCGATCCGGCTCTCTGCCTTGGCGTCGATCAGGTAACGCCACGGCCTTGCGGAAGCCGCCCGGCGGCGCCTGTCCGCAGGCAGGTTGATCTCGCGCGTGCTGATTCGCGGCAGGCGCAGGTCATCGGCCGCCGTTCCGAGGCGCCAGCTGGCCCGGTCCACGCGGAGACGACCTGCAATCGTGCCGCCAAGCCCGTTGGAGATGATGCGCAACGGTCCCGTGACCGTCGCCGATAGCCCATTCGCTTCCACCAGCTTGGCGTTCCTGGCTGCAGCACGCAAATCGAGCGTCGGGCCGCGAATTTCGACGAAACGCCCTTCGACACGCTCGCCAAGTCCTGCGAGATCGACGATACCGCTTCCGGAAACCGTCCCGCCATTGGCGGTCGCTCCGGCAAAGCGGCTAAGGCGAAGCCGCGAACCGGCGAAAGAACCGCGCACGGTCACGGCGCTGATGTCCGTGCCGGACAGGGCGCTGCGGACCCGCAGGTCATCGCTGGCCACGGTGCCCCGCACCCTTGGTTCGGCAAGCGAACCGCTGGCATTGGCAGCGATCGATACAGGTCCGGTCAGGTCGAACGCCTCCACCGCAGCGAGCCTCCAGAGGCTTTCGGCCGCACCCTGGAACCGCAGCTGGCCATCGAGGCGGCCGGCCCTGAGACGGCGAGTCAAATCGCCCTCTGCCGGCAGGCCCGTGATGTAGGCCTGCACGCGTCCGCGCCGGATTTCGTCGCTTTCCATGACGGCGCGGGCTTCGAAACTGTCGGTTTCCAAACGTGCTACTAGCGACAGGTCCATCGGTTTCGACGACAGGACGAGGCCCGAGCGGGTGAGATCGTCGACCTTCACCCGGGCCAACCCGGTCGGCAGGCCGCCAGCCGGGCTGCGGTACTCGACCACACCGGAGATCGTGCCGCCAAGGCCGAGGTCCGACAGGGCGACATCGCCGAGCGACAGCGGCATGCGCGCCAGCTTCACGTCGAGCGCAAGATTGCCGCCGCCGAATTCACCCGAGGCGACCATTCCGCCATCGCCGTAAGACAATTGCGTCGGCGACAGCCTCCACCCGCCGTCTTCCATCTTGGTGAGGTAGGCCCGCCGCGGCATGTAGATAGACCGACCGGAAAATTCGCCCTGCGCGGCGACAGCGATGCGGTCCGGCTGGAAGCGTCCCTTGAGGTCGAGTGCGAATCGGACCCCGCGCTGGCCGCTTATTCGGGCATCGACGCTGCCAACCCCGTTTTCCACCTTACCCTGCGCCGCGAGCCGGGCAATGAACAGCCTGCCGTACTGGACCCCTTGCGCATTCGCCGTGCCCGAGAAGCTGGAATTGCCTTCGCCCAGCAGGCCCTCGACGTCGATGTCGGCGCGCGCGATGGTCAGCGATGTATCCCCGCCGAAGCTGGCGTCGCGAGCGGTGAGGTCGATGACGAGCCCCTGCCGGCCACCCTGCGGAGCAAGCGCTATGGTGCCTTCCAGCCCGCCCCGCGTAAGCGCGAGCGTCCCGTCGACGCCGCCGTCAACCAGCGTCAGGCCGCCGCTAACCGAGGTCTCGGACACCGTGAGCCGTTCGACGTCGATACGCGTCGGGCCATTCGCCGGAGCAAACAGGGCCAGGATCCCGTCAAACGGGCCGAGCACGGAATCGCCCTGTGTGTCGATGGCAAAGCCGTTTTCGCTCGGAGCGATGGCCACGCGTACGTTCTCGATCCCGGTGAAAGGCCTTGCAAAGACCAATTGCGCGGTGGGGCCGTCGTCCGCGATGCGCGCTTCGACGGTGAAGTCGCCGTATTCAATATGTGTGCCGGACCCTGCCAGCTGGGTCGTTCCGCCAGAAACCGAACCGTTGAGCGCCATCTGCAGCTTTTCGGCGCTGACCCGGACGCGGTTGAAATCGAGCGCCGCCCCGCTGCCGGTCGCGATGCCGCCACGCACGCGGATCGCCGATCCCGCCAGATTGGCGAGGGTCGCATTGGTCACCGGCGAGACGCGCGCATCGAGGTCCGCGCCAAGCCTCCAGCCACCCGGAAAGAGTTCAAAGTCGGCCATGGCGGTTCCGCCTGCCCGCCCGACATTGTCGAGCACCAGCCCGTCCGCCCGCACGGGACCGCGCAACTGGTAGCGACCGGCATCCAGATCGCCGCGCAAGGCCAGATTGGCTGCGAGGCCGCGGAAGGCGACAGTGAGGTCATCGGCAACCAGCCGGTTACCTGACAGCGCAAGCTGGCCGCGCAGGACGCCGTCCACCAGCCGCGGATCGACCAGCGCATTGCCGGTCGAAACCCGGCCTGCAGTGACTGCCAGCGGGACAGTCCAGGTCTGGCCGTCGTATCGAGCCGTTCCTTGCTGTCTCAGAGATGCGACCCGTGTCTCGCCCGAGACGAGTTCGCCGATTCTCAGTTCGTGCACGATGTCGAGCTGGTCGAAAGCACCGTTCAGCGTTGCCGTCACTGTCGTACCGTTGAGGCGCAAGCCGTCATCGAAAAGCGCCGGATCGCGGAGACTGGCGGCGAGACGGTAATCCTCGACACGGTTTTCCGCGAGGTCGAGCAGGCCGTCGCCATCGAGCAGGATGCCGCGCCCGACGAGTATCGTTCGCCCGTCGAATTTCCGGTCGTCGATCGTCAGCTTTGCCTTGATCGCCGTGTCATTGCCGAGCGCGCGTTCGGGCAGGCCGTCAACGAAATCGCTCGCATCGAATTTGCCCAACAGACCAAAAACGCCCTCGCGATTGATGATGCGGAGCGCTGCAATGCGTTCACCCCCGCTGCGGACTAGCAAGCCACCCTTCCACGCCGACCAAGTGCCATCGCCGCGCAGGCGCGCCTCGTACGGACCCTCGACACCCAGGATGCCGGCAATCGCCCCGCCCTCGCTTGCGGAGATATCGGCGGAGAGGTCGAAATCGTCCCCGTCCGGTTCTGCGTGCAGCAGCAAGGCCAGCGAATCGTCCGTGCCGAGCTTCGCGTCGCCATCGACGAACAGGAGCCTGTCACGGACCTGCACTTCGGCAGCAAGGTCCACGCGTTGGGAGGCGTCGCCGGCAATCCCCGGCGCAAGCATGAGGTTGTCGATTTCTAACCGGTCTATGGCGATGTCGAAACCGGGCAGCACCGGCCCGTCGTCCTCGCTCGGCAAGAATTCGGGTATGCGCGTGAGATTTCCGCGGCGGGCGACGAAGCTGTCGATGTCGAGCCGGTTACGCAGCCAGCCGCGCGGGTTCCAGTCGATCTCGGCACGCGGGATCGTCAGGAAGACGCCTTGCGGATCGGACACGCGCACATCGTGCAGCACCGCATCGCCATAGATGTTCCCGTCGATCCGTCCGATGGCGATGTTGAGACCATTGGGAAAGACATGGCGCGCGATCCGGTCGGCAAGGAAACGCTCCCCGATGGGGGTGTTGAGAAGCAGAACCGCGCCCACGACCAGCAGGACGACAGCGCCCAGCAGACCGAATGTCCATCTGGCGATACGCCCGGCGATGGACCTGCGCTTCGGCGCCTCGGTGGACACGGCAACCTCTTCCATCAGAAAGCCTGCCCCAGCGATACGTAGACGGCGACAGGCGCATCGCCTTCGTCGGGGTTGAGCGGCACGCCGACATCGAGGCGCAACGGGCCGAAGCCGGTATCGTATCGCACACCGACGCCCGCACCGTATTTGACGAAGCGGAAATCGGGGGTGGTATCGATCGAGACAGCCCCGATATCGAAGAACGGGACCACCGATAGCGCGCCATCGAAAAAGCCCGTCCCGATCCGCGCTTCAACCGAGGCTTCGACGAGGCTGCGCCCGCCGGTCGGTTCGCCGAGGTCGTTCTTGGGGCCGACGGCCTGGTAGCCGTAGCCACGCACGGAACCGCCGCCACCGGCATAGAGCCGGCGGGAGGGCGCAATCGCGAATAGCGGCGCCCCCAGGATGCTAGCGTATCGCAACCTGCCGGCAGCAACGATGTTGCTCCCGATCGACTGGTAATAGGAAGCATCCGCCTGGTTCGCGAGATAGTAGAACTGCTCCCCCGCCGTGCGCGAGGTTGCCGGGGCCAGGAAGCCCGAGACACGGAAACCCTTGGTCGGATCGAGCAGCGAATCCGTCGTGTCGACAGTCGCACGGCCATAGATCGAAGCGACAAGGTAGGTCTGGCGGGGACGGGGAATACCCTTCAGCACCCGGTTGCGATCGTCCGTTGCGAGAATGAGCGCACCGAGCGTCCAGCTGAGGGGCTTCTGGAACAAGAGGGTCGAGAGCCGCTCGTAAGTGCCGGACAGGGCAATCGAGTTCGCGTCATAGGCGACCGTGTCGATCGCCGAGACATAGGCATCGACCGTCAGGACCTGGTCGCGCCCGCCGAAATTGTTCTTGCGGAAGGTAACGCCTGCCAGCTGTTCCTGCGTCCCCAGCACGCCGCGCACCTTGAGCGACCCTTCGGGCGGGAAGAGATTGCGATGCTCCCAACTTGCCTGGACGCGGAAGCCCTCTTCCGAACCGTACCCGATTGCGCCCGCAATGGTGCGTAGCTTGGCGCGGGTCATTTCGACGTCCATCGCCACCACGCCCGGCTCGTCGCCTTGCGGCGCGGTAATCTCGCGCGGCGTAATCGCGACTGAAGACACGAGGCCGGTCGCGGTCACCGCGCGGCGCAGGTCCATCGACAGGCTGCGCTGGTACGTGTCGCCCGGCTCGAAACGCGCGATGCTGGAAAGGTGGCGGCTGGACAGGAACTCGGGATCGTTGCTGGTGACTTCGCCGAACACGTACTTGCCGCCCGGCTCTACCGGCAGTGTGAGATCGCCTTGCTCCCGGTCGTGGTCGATCAGCAGTTCGGGCTCGTCGATCCTGGCGAAGGCGTAGCCACTTTCGCCAAGGGCGCGATCGAGGTCGAACTGTTCCTGGATGATCGTGTCGCTCTGGAGGTAATCGCCCGGCAGGATGTTGAAGACATCGCGCAGTGCGTTGTAATCCGGCGCGCTCCTCAGATTGCCGAGGTCGATGGTCCCGTAACGATAGCGCACGCCCGGGATGACATCGAAGCGCACGACCGGCCTGCCGTCTGCCTCGCCCTCGCCCGGTTCGACCGCACCGATCGTGCGGATGATCTCTCCATTATAGTAGCCGTATACCCGCAGGAGGTTGTTGAGCAGCTCCTCGTCCTCGCGCGCACGGGCCGCGATCTGCGCGACATTGGCATCGTCGGACCCGAGCTCCTCGATGGTCGAAAGCGCCTCGTATCGCGCAACGAAGCCGCCTCGTTCGGAAAATGGCGGTTCCGCTTGCGGGAAACCGAGGATCAGATTGTCGGCAAGTTGCTCTGTCTCGGCGTTTTCGAACGCGATCTGCGGGGCGCCGGTATCGAGATCGGCGAACTGGATGTCCTCTTCCGGCTCCAGCGGCTCGAAACCGTCGATTTCCAGCTCGTCTGGCCATGCGAGATCGAAGCCGGGAGGAGCGTCGATCGGCGTTTCGGGTTCGGGAACGACGTCGCCCGTGGTTTCTGTGTCTTCAACCGTGCCCTGCGCCGCCCACTCCTCGGGATTGTCGAGCGCGCTGTCGGGGATCAGGTCCTCGAGCCGTTCGGGCGCCTGCTGGTCCTGCGCAGCCGCAGGTACCGCCACAAGGGCGATCGCGGCAACACAGCTTTTCAGGAATGCGCGTATCGGTTCAGTCGGCCAGCTTGTATTCGCGCTGGCTTCCGTCCTTGGCCGGCAGGGGCTCGGCAGTGCGAGCGACGCGTGGCCGGGTTGCTGCGGTGATAAGGCGCTTCTGCTCGTCTTCGGGCATGCGTTCCCATCCGCCGCGGGTAAGCCGTTCGAGCGGGCGGTAACGCACCTTGTACTGCATCCGCTCCGACCCTTCGACCCAATAGCCGAGGTAGACGTAGGGCAGGCCCTGCGCGGCTGCCCGGCGGATGTGGTCGAGGATGATGAAATTTCCAAGCCCGGCACGATCCTCAATATCAGGGTCGTAGAAGCTGTAGATCATCGACAGCCCGTCACCCTGCACGTCCGTGAGACAGGCGCCGATCAGCCGTCCCGGCTGCGACCCAACTCCCGGCTCCCGATATTCAACGACATAGCTGGATACCGGAGTGTGTTCCACCATATCCGCAAAGTCGGATTCGTCCATCTCTGCCATGCCGCCTCCGGGGTGGCGATGGGAGAGGTACTTGCGGAGCAATTCGTACTGTTCGTCGGTCGCCCAGGGGCGGCATTCCGCGACTTCGATATCGCTGTTCGCCTTCAGCGTGCGCTTCTGGCTGCCGGAAGGCTTGAATTCGTTGGCGACGACGCGGACCGATACGCAGGCCTGGCAGTCGAGGCAGGACGGCCGGTAGGCGACCGTCTGGCTGCGGCGGAAACCGATTCGCCCGAGCGCTTCGTTGAGTTCGTCCGCGCTCTGCCCGCGCAATTCGGTGAACACCTTTCGCTCGCTCTTGCCCGGCAGATACGGGCACGGCGCGGGGCTCGTCACGAAAAAGCGGGGAAAGCGGATCGGGGCCGTCACGGGTTGATGACATCCTCTGCGTTGCGGGCGACTTATATCTTTAACGACTCCTTTATGCCCGAGTGGTGCCCGGGTTAAAAGTGCCTTAACCACGAAAGTGGACCCAAGGCCGTTTCCGACCCCACCGTTCGCCCTATTCCAGCTCGGCCAGTTCGACCGAATAGCCCTTGGCTTCCAGCGCCTTGACCAGGCGGTCGATCTGGCTGCCGTCGCGCGCCTCGCACTCGATCTCGGTGATCAGGCCCTTGGCGGGAAGCGCGGTGAAGATGCGCTGGTGGTAGATCTCGATGATGTTGACGTTGTGGTCGTTGAACTCGCGCATCACCTTGTAGAGCGCGCCGGGGCGGTCCTGCAGCGTGATCCTGAGACGCGCCAGTCGCCCGCTGCGGGCAAGGTCGCGCAGCAGCACGTTGGCGAGCAGGCGGGTGTCGATATTGCCGCCACACAGCACGAGGCCGACGGTCTTGCCGGCAAAGCGTTCGGGATAGGACAGGACGGCGGCAAGACCCGCAGCGCCAGCACCCTCCACGACGGTCTTCTCGATCTGGAGAAGCAGCGACACGGCGTGTTCCAGCTTGGGTTCGCCGACCAGCAGGACTTCGTCGACCAGTTCGCGGATGACCTGGCTGGTAAAGGCACCGGGCTGCTTGACCGCAATGCCCTCCGCCAGCGTGTCGCCGCCGCAGGGCAATTCCTCGCCGGTCACGGCCGAATACATCGAGGGGAACAGCTGGGCCTGCACGCCCACCATCTCGATATCGGGGCGCAGCGCCTTGGCGACCGTCGCCATGCCGCTCATCAGGCCGCCGCCGCCGATTGGCACGACGAGACAGTCGAAATCGTCCTTTGCCTCGAGCATCTCGAGCGCGACCGTGCCCTGCCCTGCCGCGACATTGGGATCGTCGAAAGGGTGGACGAAGGTGAGGCCGCGTTCCCGCTCCAGCTCGCGCGCATGGTCATAGGCCTCGTCGAAGGTCTCGCCGAACAGTTCGACCTTTCCGCCGACGCTTTCGGTCTGCATCACTTTCACGCTGGGCGTGGTCGAGGGCATCACGATGGTCACCGGAACGCCCAGCCTGCGCCCGTGATAGGACAGGCCCTGCGAGTGGTTGCCTGCGGACGCCGCGATAACGCCGCGGCGTCGCTGCTCTTCCGACAGGTGGAGCAGCGCGTTCAATGCGCCGCGTTCCTTGTAGGCGGCCGTGAATTGGTGGTTTTCGAACTTCAGCCAGATGTCCGCCCCGGTAATCTCCGACAGGGTGATGGAGTGCATCAACGAGGTCTTGACCACTGCGCCTTCGATACGCGCAGCAGCAGCCCTCACATCGTCGAGGGTCAGGAGATCGGTCGCCTTCTCTCCGGTCGGCAGGGGATTGGCCTGTGTCATCGCCGGGGAAACTACGGACCCCACCTTGGTGGCGCAATGAGCGAAAGGGTTTGCCCGTGCCAAGCTTTGCCTTATCGCAGGCCCCGAACACGGATTGGGAAAGCCTGATGAAGAAGACACTTGTTGCCGCCCTGCTCGCCACCACCGTCGCCGTGCCTGCACAGGCCGACGTGCTCGTCGACAACGTAACCGGCATCACCATGGATGCAGACGGCAAGGTGAAGCGGTTCGAGGCGCTGGTGATCGACGACGACGGCAAGGTGGCGAAGGTCATCGGCCGGGGCGAAGACCGCCCGCGCACCGACTACCGCGAAGATGGTAAAGGCCGCGTCATGCTGCCGGGCATGATCGATGCGCACGTCCACGTCATGGGCGTCGGCTTCGGCGCATTGACGCTGGACCTGTCGGAAACGAATTCGCTTGAGGAAGCGCTCGACAAGATCCGCACTTTCGCTGCCGAAAACGAAGCCCGCCCGTGGATCCTCGGGCGCGGCTGGAACCAGGAAAAATGGGGCCTTGGCCGATTCCCGACCGCTGCCGAACTCGACAGCGCCGTCGCCGACCGCCCGGTCTATCTCGAGCGCGTCGATGGCCATGCCGGCTGGGCCAACAGCCTCGCCATGCAGGCTGCCGGGATCACGGCGCAGAGCAAGTCGCCTGCAGGCGGCAGGATCGAAACCCTGCCCGGTACGAAACAGCCCAGCGGCGTCTTCGTCGATGCTGCCGAGGAACTTATGCGCCAGGCCATCCCGGCCCCGCGCGCCAACGAGCGCGACCTGGCGCTCGCCGAGGCGCAGAAGGTCTTCCACCGTTACGGCATCACCGCGGTCGCCGACATGGGCACCACGATCGAGGACTGGCAGGCTTTCCGCCGCGCCGGTGACATGGGCGCGCTGAACCTGCGCATCATGTCCTATGCCTCGGGCCCCGAACAGATGGTGCTGATCGGCGGATCGGGGCCCTCGCCCTGGCTCTACGACGACAAGCTGCGCATGAACGGCGTGAAGCTCTATCTCGATGGCGCGCTGGGCAGCCGCGGGGCCTGGCTGAAGCGCCCCTATGCCGACGATCCGGGCAATTACGGCCTCCCGCTGCAGACGCCTGCGCAGCTTCGCAACATCCTCGTGCGTGCCGCACAGGGCGGCTTCCAGCCGGCAGTCCACGCCATCGGCACGGCTGCCAATGCGGAAGTGCTGAACGCGGTAAACGAGATCGCGGAAAGCTTCGATGGCGATCGCCGTTGGCGGATCGAACACGCGCAGATCATCGATCCGGTCGACCTGCCCAAGATCGCGCAGAACGGCATCATCGCCTCGATGCAGCCGCTCCACCAGACGTCGGATCGCCTGATGGCGGAGGCGCGGCTGGGCATGGACCGCCTCGAAGGCGCCTATGCGTGGAACACCGTGCTGCAACTGGGCGGCAAGCTGGCTTTCGGCTCGGACGCGCCGGTGGAACCGTCGGACGTCTTTGCCGGTTACGCGGCCGCGATCACCCGCATGGATGCCAACGGCCAGCCCTTCGGCGGCTGGCTGCCCAAGGAACGCGTCAATCGCGAGGAGGCGCTTGCCGGATTTACTGCCGACGCGGCCTATGCCGGATTTGCCGAAGGCCGTTTCGGCAGACTACTTCCGGGCGAGCGGGCCGACTTCATCCTGGTCGACCGCGACCCGCTGATGGCGACGCCGGAAGAAATCCGCGCGACCAAGGTGCTGGAAACCTGGGTCGGCGGCCGGAAGGTCTACGACGCGGACTGATCGGCGGCGGGTTCTTCCGCCGCCTTTTCCTTCGCATCGCGCTTGTCGAAGATGCGCATCAGCACGAGCGAGCCTTCGAACAGCAGCAGCAGCGGTATGGCCAGCAACAGCTGCGAACCCGGATCGGGCGGCGTGATGATCGCCGCCACGATCACGACCAGCACGATCACATAGCGCCGTGCATTGACCAGCTGTTCGCGCGTCACGATGCCTGCGCGATGCAGCAGCAGCAGCAGGACGGGGAGCAGGAAGCTCATCCCGAAGGCGAGGATGAACTGCATGACGAGGCCGAGGTATTCGTTCGCCGTCGGCAGGGCATTGATTTCGAGCCCGCCTGCAGTGCCCTCGAAGCCGAGGAACCACTCGAAAGCGGTCGGCATCACGACGTAATAGGCCAGTGCCGCGCCGCAAGTGAACAGGAAGGGCGTCGCGATCAGGAAAGGCAGGAAAGCCTTCTTTTCGCGCGCATAGAGCCCCGGCGCGATGAACGCCCAGAGCTGGTTTGCGATATAGGGAAACGCGATGCAGAAGCCTGCGAACAGCGCCACTTTCAGCTCGACGAAGAACACCTCGTAAAGCTTGGTGAAGATCAGCTGCCCCTTGCCGTCGGGAAAGGACGATTTGAGCGGCTGTATCAGGAAGCCGAGGATGTCGTCCGCGAAATAGAGGCACGCGCCGAACGCCACCACCAGCGCGGCGACGCAGCGGACCAGCCGCGTGCGCAGTTCCATCAAATGGTCGAGCAGCGGCGCCTGGCTCTCGTCGATGTCCTTGATCTCGAAGGCCATGTCAGCTCTCGCCCTTGGCCGGCGGAGGGGGCGGTACGTCACCAAGCGGCAGGCCCGGTTCCGCCTCGGCGGGGCCGCCATGTTCCGGTGCTTTCTTCGGCGCGGCCCGCTTGATGGCCGCCTCTGCCGCAGCGTCGGCATCCGCCGGGTCTGCCGCAGGAGCCATGGGCGTCATTTCGCTATCGGGCGCGCCGCCTTCCGGCTCGTTGCCGGTCGGATACTTGGCCATGATTTCCTTGTTGCGGTCGGCCCACTGCTTTTCCATGTCCTCGATTTCCGCCTGCCGGACCATCTCGTCGATGCCGGCGCGGAAATGGGTGGACATGCGGCGCAGCTTGCCGATCCAGCGTCCGGCGGTACGCATGGCACGCGGCATGTCCTTCGGGCCGATCACCAGGATCGCCACGATGACAATCACCAGCAGTTCGCTGGCGCCGATATCGAACATGCGTGCCTCCGCCCTCTAGCGGATTACTTGGTGTCGGACGTCGACTTGACCTGGTCTTCGGTCAGCCCCTCGCTGGCGGGCTTCGCCTCGTGCTCGAGGTGCTTGGTCGGCTTGGCGTCATCCTCGTTCATGCCCTGCTTGAAGCTTTTGATGCCCTTGCCGAAATCGCCCATCATCTCGGAAATGCGGCCGCGGCCGAACAGGACGAGGATGACGATGGCGATAATGATGAGCTGCCAGGGGCCGAGCGACATGGGATTACCTTTGTAAGTGGGTTTCTGCCGATATAGGCGCTCGGCAGGCGCAATGCCAGTCAGCTTGCGTCTTCGCTCTCGTCTTCCTCTTCCGGCATGGCGGTGAGTTCCTCGAACGAGTCGTCGACCGGATCGAGCAGGCCGGTCGCACGCAATTCCGCGATTCCGGGCAGGTCGCGGCGGCTGGAAAGGCCGAAATGGTCGAGGAATTCGGGCGTCGTCGCGTAGATCGTGGGGCGCCCGGGCACTTCCCGCCGGCCGGCGATTTTCACCCAGCCCGCTTCCATCAGCACATCCAGCGTGCCGCCCGATGTCTGGACCCCGCGGATCGATTCGATTTCGGCGCGGCTGACCGGCTCGTGATAGGCGATGATAGCCAGCACCTCGGTCGCGGCGCGGCTGAGGCGGCGGACCTGCTCCTTTTCCTTGCGCAGGAAATGGGCAAGATCGGGCGCGGTTTCGAAATGCCAGCGCTTGCCGCGCTCGACCAAGTGGACGCCGCGTTCGGAGTAAGTTTCCGCCAGCACGGCCAGCGCATCGCGAACGTCCGACGTTGCCGCGTCACCCAGGAACCCCGCCAGCGCATCCACGCTCATCGGTTCCTCAGCCGCGAACAGCGCCGCTTCGATTGCCCGTTCCAGTTCGGTCACGACACGCGCCTCAGGCGCAGCGGGCCGAAGATATCCTCCTGCGCAAGCTCGGCCTTGCCGAGCCGGGCGAGTTCGAGCGCTGCCACGAAGCTCGATGCAAGCGCCGAACGCTTGAGGCGCGGTTCGGCATGTGGCGGCAGGAAATCGCGGATTTCCATCCATTCCAGCGTCACGCCCAGCATGTTCGACACGCGTTCGAGCGCGCTGTCGAGCGTCATTACGGGCCGTTCGCGGACCATGTGGATGGCGGGCGCAGTGCGCGCCTTGACCCGTCCATAAGCCTCGATCAGCGCGAACTGGTCGCAGTGCCACTGCGTCTTGCGGACAATGGCGAGGCCTTCGGGTGCCCCGCGCAGGAATACGTCGCGCCCGATGCGGTCGCCGCCCATGAGGCGCGCTGCCGCATCGCGCATCGCGCCAAGCCGCTGGAGGCGCAACTGGAGCCTGAGCGCCAGTTCTTCCGGGCTCGGATCCTCCAGCTCTTCCTTGGGCAGCAGCATCGCGGACTTGAGGTAGGCAAGCCAGGCGGCCATCACGAGATAGTCCGCCGCCAGTTCCAGCTTCAGCGCCTCGGCCTTGTCGATATAGTCGAGATACTGCTCGACCAGGGCGAGGATCGAAATCTCGCGCAAGTCGACCTTCTGGCGCCGCGCGAGGTCAAGCAGCAGGTCGAGCGGCCCTTCCCACCCGTCGAGTTCGAGGTAGAGCGCGCCGTCGTCGACCGGTGCCTCAGCGGCAATGCCGTCCCAGTCGTCCGCCTGATCGGGCGCGTCGCCAAAGAGCAGCCCGTCGCTCATGCCGCATGCTCCGCCACTGCGAGCAGCGCGTCGCGCTTGGCCAGGAGATGGCCTATCTCGACCTCGTCCGCAGGATCGCCCATCAGCGCGTGGACGCGTTCGAGGCGCGCGCTCGCTGCATCGCCCATCGCACCGATCCTATTCGCAATGGCGATCTGGTCATCCATGCGCGCCCAGCAGTTGAGAGCGATGTCGCAGCCGGCGGCCAGCGCCTTCTCGCAGCGTTCGGGGATCGTGCCTTCGAGCGCCTGCATGTCGATATCGTCGGACAGGAGCAGGCCGTCGAAGCCGATCTTCCCGCGAATGACATGGCCGATCACATCGGGCGAAAGCGTTGCCGGGCGATGCTCGTCCCAGGCGGTGAAAACGATGTGTGCGCTCATGCCGAGCGGGTGGCTGGCAAGCGAGCGGAACGGTTCGATATCGACCTCCAGTTCCGCCTCGCTCGCATCGACGCGGGGGAGTTCCTTGTGGCTGTCGACCGTGGCGCGGCCATGGCCCGGCATATGCTTGAGGCAGCCGACCACGCCTGCATGACCCATGCCGTCGAGCACGGCGCGGCCGAGTGCCGCCACCTGCATCGGGTCGCTGCCCAAGGCCCGGTCGCCGATGACATTGTCCGTTTCGGGCCGCCGCACGTCGAAGGGGGCATGGAAATCCACGCTGACGCCGACGCGGGCGAGTTCGCGGGCGATTGCCTCCGCATTCACGCGGGCCGCCTCGATCGCGGATGCCGGGGCGATTTCGAACAGGCGCGCGAATGCCTCGCCAGCAGGGAATTTCGGCCATTCCGGGGGCTTCATGCGCGAAACGCGCCCGCCCTCCTGGTCGATAGAGACGATCAGGCGGTCGCGGCCATGGATGGCCCGCAAATCGTCGGTCAGGCGCCGCATCTGCTCGCGGTTTTCGCAATTGCGCGCGAACAGGATGTAGCCCGCCGGATCGGCGTCCTTGAAAAAGGCGCGTTCCTCGGCCGTCAGTTCGCGGCCGGAAATGCCGAAGATTACGGGCAACATGCGAGGAATTTGCGCCGCTTGCCCCTCGCAGGCAAGCGGGTTGCCGACGGGAGATGTGGAAAGCGCGCCCTATCTGGCCGGCCGGGCGCTATTTCACGAAACAGGGCAGGCCGTCGGACTTCAGCCGGCCGCACAGCGCATTGGCCGAACCGCGATCGCCCGCGACGGCCTGGAGGCGGTAGACCTTGCCGATATCGACCTGCGCCTCGACCACGCGGTGGCTTACCCCGCTCAGCGCCTCGGTCTGGCGGATGAGGCGAGCCCAGGCCGCTTCCGCTTCCTCGCGGCTCGGGAATGCGCCGACCTGGACACCGACGCCCGAACGCGGTTCCGGCTTCGGTGCAGGCGCGGCTGCGGGCTCGTCCCCGGCATTGAGCGTCGTGGCGAGCGACGGGGCGGCAGCGTTGCCGGGCCTGTCGGCGAGACGACCTTCGCGGGTCTGCCCTTCGCCCACGGCAAAGCTGGTGTCGCCCGTGCCGGCATAGGTCTTGCCGCCCGGGTTTTCGGGCCGCGACTTGTAGGGCTCGTCGGGAGCGGCAATCAGGCTGCCGTCGGCAGGCGGTTCGCTGGCCGCGCCGCCGAGAAAGTACCAGGCACCGCCGAGGATCGCACCGATCAGGACGACGGCAAGCACGCCAATGAGGACGATGCGCGAGGTCGCATAGCCACCTTCGTCGCCTTCTTCCTCGTCGGCTTCCAGCCACGGCAAGCGCTCGTCGCTGTCGATCAGCTCGAGATCTTCGCCTTCGTCCCAGTCTGCGCCCTGGTCGTAGCCGCCTGCGGCCATTCCTACATCTCCTCGACCGCCTCGACCCCGAGAATGCCGAGGCCGTTGCGGATTACCTGCCCGATCTGCGAAGCGACGAACAGCCGCGCTCCGGTCAATTCGGCATCCCCCTCCTGGATGATGCGCTTTGCCGGATCATCGTTACCCGCATTCCAGTAGCTGTGGAAGGCGGCGGCGAGATCGCCGAGGAAAAAGGCGATGCGGTGCGGTTCGCGGGCACGCGCGGCGGCCTCGACGATACGCGGGAATTGCGCAGCTTCGTGCACCAGCGCCAGCTCGTCCGCGCCGAGGCGATTGAGATGCGCATCGCTCGGCTCGACACCGGCCTTGCGCAGCGTCGAGCGGATACGCGCATGGGCGTACTGGAGGTAGAATACCGGGTTGTCCTTGCTGGCTTCGACCACCTTGGCGAAGTCGAATTCCATCTGTGCTTCGGGCTTGCGGGTCAGCATGGTGAAGCGGACCACGTCCTTGCCCACTTCCTCGACCACGTCGGCCAGCGTCACGAACGTGCCCGAACGCTTGGACATCTTCACCGGTTCGCCGTCGCGCATCAGGTTGACCATCTGCACCAGCTTCACGTCGAAGGGGATCGGCTGGCCCTGCCCTTCGGAAAGCGCGGCGACAGCCGCCTTGATCCGCTTCACCGTACCGGCATGGTCGGCGCCCCAGATATCGATCAGCGCGTCGGCCTTTTCCGCCTTCTGCAGGTGATAGGCAAGGTCGGCCCCGAAATAGGTCCAGGCCCCGTTCGATTTCTTGATCGGGCGGTCCTGGTCGTCGCCGAACTTGGTCGAGCGGAACAGCGGCAGTTCGACCGGCTCCCAGTCTTCGGGCGGGGCCTTGCCCTTGGGCGCTTCGAGCACGCCGTCATAGACGAAGCCGTGTTCGCGCAGCCACTTTTCGGCTTCTTCCGGCTTTCCGGCAGCCTGCAATTCGGCCTCGGAGGCGAAGGTATCGTGATTGATGCCGAGCAGCGCGAGGTCGGCGCGGATCATGTCCATCATCGCCGCGACCGCCTTCTGGCGGAACAGCACCAGCCATTCGCTTTCAGGCGCAGCGGCGTACTTGTCGCCGAATTCGGCAGCCAGCGTCTTGCCGACCGGCTTCAGATATTCGCCCGGGTAGAGGCCTTCGGGGATTTCGCCGATGTCTTCGCCAAGCGCCTCGCGGTAGCGAAGGTGTGCCGAGCGGGCGAGCACGTCCACCTGACCGCCCGCATCGTTGACGTAATATTCGCGGATCACCTCGTGACCGGAAAATTCGAGCAGGCCGGCCAGCGCATCGCCCACCACCGCGCCGCGGCAGTGGCCCATGTGCATCGGGCCGGTCGGGTTGGCCGAGACATATTCGACATTGACCTTCTGGCCCCCGCCCATCGCGGAACGGCCATAGTCTGCGCCCATGGCGGCAATCGCCGAGAGTTCGCGCAGCCACGCCGTGTCGGCAAGGCGCAGGTTGATGAAACCCGGGCCGGCAATGCTGGCCTCGACGATATCGGGCTCGCGCGTGAGGTGATCGACGATCAGTTCGGCCAGCGCGCGCGGATTGGTCTTCGCCTGCTTGGCCAGCACCATGGCGGCATTGGTCGCAAGGTCGCCATGCGAGGGATCGCGCGGCGGTTCCACCGTGACGTTCGATCGGTCGGTCCCGGACGGAAGCTGTCCTTCCATCTCGAGAGCATTGAGAACAGCGTCGATTTTCGCCGCGAAAGAGGCGTGGAGTGTCTGCATGTCAGCCATGCCCGCGCGCCTAGACGAATCGGGCGAAATGGCAAGATGCGAGGGGCGCCGGCGCCCGCCCGGTCAACGGGTGACGTTGTAGCGCAGCTGGTCTTCGGTCAGCTGGAAGCCGACGAGCAGTTCGAAGGTCGCGCGCTGGACGGCGGCACGCACTTCGGGATCGGCCAGCGGATCGAGCGCGGCATCGGGATCGCCCGGCTCGCGCTTGCGGGTGATGCGCTCGCGCACATCGGCGGGCAGCGTCGCATCGGCGCGGTTGACGAAGGCACCCGCCTTGGCCGAGGCGCTGGCGCGTTCCTGGCCATCGGCAAAGTTGAGCGTCACGGTGCCGACACGCTTGGTGACAACCGCGCTGCCACCGCGCAGGACGGTGGAGAAATAGGGCAATTCGACCGTGCGCGCGCCGCGCACATCGCTGCGGCGGGCGACCACGTCGAAGCTCGCTTCGGAATAGACGCGCTCCACGTCTTCCGAGCAGGTCGAGGTCAGATTGGTGATCGCGGCGGTCACGTCGAGATCGGCCTGCGTCTTGGTGCCCGTGTTGCGGAACACGGTGATATCGCCGGTGTAATCGGGAATACCGACGGCGGGGCAGGCCGTGCGCACTGCGGTAATGCCGACCGCGTTTCCGGACACGACCAGTTCACCATCGCTCTTGCATCCCGCCAGTGCGAGACCCATTCCAAGTGCGGTCAGGAGGCGAAAGCGATTGGTCATGTCTGCGGCATTCCTCGTAAGTTCGTATTCAAAGACCCGACCGGGGCGAGCGTGCCCTAGCTTGGCGCGATGCAAAGCGCTAGAGGGGCGCGCATGAACGCCCCCTTTCCATCCACCGCTGCGGGCAATGACCCCCGGCTGCCCCTGAAGCTGCTGATTGCGGCACCCCGCGGATTTTGCGCCGGCGTCGACCGTGCGATCGAGATCGTGGAGCGTGCGCTCCAGAAATACGGCTCGCCCGTCTATGTGCGGCACGAGATCGTCCACAACCGCTACGTGGTCGATTCCCTGAAGGCCAAGGGCGCGATTTTCGTCGAGGAACTGGACGAGGTGCCCGACGATGCACCGGTCGTCTTTTCCGCGCACGGCGTCCCGAAATCGGTCCCGGCCGAGGCCGAGCGGCGCAAGCTGCTTTATGTCGATGCCACCTGCCCGCTGGTGAGCAAGGTGCACCGCCAGGCCGAGCGCCAGATCGAAAAGGGGCAGCATATCCTCTTCATCGGCCATGCCGGCCACCCCGAGGTGATCGGCACCATGGGGCAGGTCCCCGAAGGCCAGATCACGCTCGTCGAAACGGTCGAGGATGTCGCCGCCCTGCCCTTCACGCAGGATGACGACCTGTCGTTCCTCAGCCAGACCACGCTGTCGGTCGACGACACGCGCGAAATCATCGAGGCGCTGCAGGACCGCTATCCGCAGATCGTCGCGCCCAAGGCCGAAGACATCTGTTACGCCACCAGCAACCGGCAGGCGGCAGTGAAGGAAATCGCCGGCGGCTGCGATCTCGTCCTCGTCATCGGTGCGCCGAATTCGTCGAACTCGCTGCGCCTCGTCGAGGTTGCCGAACGCATGGGCACCGATTCCCGCCTCATCCAGCGGGCCGAGGATATCGAGCCCGAATGGCTCGAAGGCGTGGCCACGCTGGGTCTGACGGCAGGCGCGTCCGCACCCGAAAAGCTCGTGCGCGAAGTGGTCGACCGCTTGTCCGACTGGCGACAGGTGAGCGAGGAGATCATCACCACCGCCGAGGAAAACATGGTGTTCAAGCTGCCCCGGCAGCTGACCGAGTAGCTTGGCGGTCTACACCCATCTCGGTGCCGAGGAGCTTGCCCGGCTGATCGCCGAATACGACGTCGGCCAGCTAGTGTCGGCCAAGGGCATCGCGGAAGGCGTCTCCAATTCGAACTGGCTGGTCGAAACGACGCAAGGCCGATTCATCCTGACCATGTACGAGCGGCGGATCGACACGGGCGACCTGCCCTTCTTCCTCGGCCTGCTCGACCACCTTGCCGAACGCGATTGCCAGGTACCGGCAACGATCCATGATCGCAGCGGCGGCCTTTACCGGCTGATCGACGGCAAGGCGGTGGCGCTGATCGAATTCCTGCCGGGCGTTTCGCCCAATGCTCCCACGCCGGCGCAGGCCCACGCGGTCGGCGCTGCCCTTGCCGAAGTGCATCTTGCCGCGCGCGATTTCCCGCTCGACCGGACCGACGAGCTCGCTCCGCGCAATACGCTGGCAATACTGGAGCGGTGCGGCAGCAGCGCGCTCGCCTCCATCGATGCCGACCTTCCGCGCGCCCTCGAAAAGGGCCGCGAGGTAGTGGCCGCGTGGCCGGGCGACCTGCCCTCCTCGGTCATCCATTCGGACCTCTTCCCGGACAATGTCCTGATGCTGGGCGAGCAGGTGACGGGGATGATCGACTTCTATTTCGCCTGCAACGGGTCGATGGCCTACGACCTTGCCGTCACGCATGCGGCATGGTGCTTCGACAAGCGCGGCGAGCGGTTTGACGCGGCCATCGGACAGGCCCTGATGGACGGCTATTGCGGTGTCCGGCCACTCGGCGGTGCCGAACGGGCGGCCCTGCCGCTGCTGGCGCAAGGGGCGTGCCTGCGCTTCGTTGCCAGCCGGGCCGAAGACTGGCTCGATACGCCGGCCGACGCGCTGGTGACGCGCAAGGATCCGATGGATTTCGTGCGGCGGTGGGATTTCTACGTCGAAAACGGCGCGCGGGTCTTCGCCTGAGCGGATCGGGCAGCTAGGGCGCGCGACGATGAAACACGTAGAACTCTTCACCGACGGTTCGTGCAAGGGCAACCCGGGCCCCGGCGGCTGGGCCGCGCTGCTGCGCATGGGACGCCACGAAAAGGAAATGTCGGGGGGCGAGCCTCACACGACCAACAACCGGATGGAAATGACCGCAGCGATCCGCGGCCTGTCCGCCCTGATCGAGCCCTGCAAGGTCGATATCTATACCGACAGCAAGTACCTGATCGACGGCATTACCAAGTGGGTGCACGGCTGGAAGAAGCGCGGCTGGGTCAATGCCAGCAAGAAGCCCGTCATGAATGCCGAACTGTGGCACGACCTCATCGAGGTGACGGCGCGTCATCATGTCGAATGGCACTGGGTCCGCGGCCATTCGGGCCACCCGGAAAACGAACGGGTGGATGCCCTCGCCAACCAGGCCGCCGACAGGGCGGCGGTCGGCGAGGGATCATAGGGTCAGCTTTCGTCGACCGTTTCGGCGCCCGGGCCGTTCTTCTTGATCGATTCAATCGCGTTCTTGGCGCTGGCCTTCGAGCTGTAACCCTCGGTCCAGAAGATCGCTTCCGAATTGTACATGAAGTAGGCGACGAACTCGCCGGCCTTGTTCTTCTTGATCTTGAAATGGTGAGCCATCGATTTTCTCCCGTTTTTGCGGCTTCGGATGCCCCACACTAACAAATGATATGCGCTTGGCTAGGGGAAGCGGGCCGGCGAATAGAGGGTTGCATCAATTGTGCGGGTCATTTCATCGCTTGCGGCGCCTGTCAGCAGCTGTGCTGCAAGCCGCGCCGCCGCCGGTGACGTCTGGATGCCGAAGCCCCCCTGCCCCGCGAACCAGGCAAATCCCTCGACCTGCGGATCGAAGCCGTAGACCGGCAACCGGTCCGGCGCGAAGCTCCTGAGTCCCGCCCACTTTCGCTCCAGCGCAAGCACCTTCCAGTCGACGACCTGTTCGAACCGGTCGATCGCTTCGGCGACTGCCAGTTCCTCCGGCGCGGCATCGCAGGCCTCGACCGGATCCTCGTCATGCGGGCTGAGCCACACCCGGCCCGTCTCCGGCTTGAAGTAGAAGCTCCCCGCGATGTCGAGCACGAGCGGCAGGTCCGCGTCCGGTGCAGGATCGGTGCGCAATTGGGCAACGGTGCGCCGATAAGGCTGGATGCCCAGGGCCTTTACCCCGGCAAGCCTTGCCACGTCGTCCGCCCAGGCACCCGCAGCATTGACCAGCACTGTGGCGCGATAGGTTTCGCCCTTCGTGTCCGCCAGCGTCCACACACCGTCGGTGCGGGAAGCGGCAGCCAGCCGCGCGCGGCACGCGATGCCTACGCCAAGCTGGCGAGCACGGCCGAGATAATGCGCATGGAGCCCTGCCACGTCGATGTCGGCACAGGCAGGTTCCCAGATGGCCGAGGTCCAGCTTTCGCGCAGGCCTGGGACACGGCCCTCCAGCTCGTCCCGGCCGATGCGTTCGATCGTCGCGCCGCTATCGGCGAAGCGGGACATGAAGGCGTCGAGTTCACCGGCGTCGCTTTCCCGCCCGATATACAGCGCGCCGCGCGGAGTCAGAAAGCCGTGCTCCCGCAGGTATGCACCCGATGCGATCGTCAGCGGGACGATCTCGGGTCCGCCGTAGCATTCCTCCCAGAAAGCGGCGGACCTGCCCGTCGAATGGTAGCCCGGCTGGTCCTCCGCCTCGAGCACAAGCACGCTCGAACCGGCCTCTGCTAGTTCGGCGGCAAGGCTGGCTCCGGCGATACCGGCCCCGACAATGGCAAAATCGTATGTCGTCACGATGCGGCGGGTGCCACCCGGTCAAGGAAATCGGTCACGGCGCCTAGTGCGCGATTACGTACGGCTGGCACCTCGCGGAAAATCTCGTGATGGGCTTCCGCGCCGAACTCGACCAGCTCGCCGTGCGGCAGGCGTTCGGCCGCGCGTTTGGCCGCAGCGTGGCTGACCAGCTTGTCGTTCGTGGTGGAGACGATCAGCACTGGCACGTCGATTCCCTCCATCGCGCCCGCAGCCTCGATCGCGCGGGTCGAGGCATAGGCACGCTCGACCCAGCCCCAGCTGCCCGGGCCCATGACCAGCTCCGGGCGCTTCTCGCGCCACCAGAGTTCATCGGCATAGCGTTCACCGTCATGAGTGAGCAGGTCGCGGCGGCGTGCAGGGATTTCGCCGGGCTTCTCGCTCCACTTCCACGCAGGCCGCGTCGGTTCGCCGACCTTGGTCATGACCTTGGCGACGCCGTGAAGCAGCGGCAGCGGCAGAGGCGGGCCGCTCATGCCGAGCATCGGAGCGGACAGGACCACCGCATCGGGCGATACGGCACCGTCCACGAGGGCGCGCATGACGATATGCCCGCCCATGGAATGCGCGGCGAGGACATGCGGGCCCGGGGTCTGTGCCGCCCACTCGCGCCACAGGTGCGCAAGATCGTCCACCCAGTCGGAGAAGTCGCCGACATGGCCGGTGATCGCATCGTCGCCCAAACGGCCCGAGCCTGCCTGACCGCGCCAGTCGGCCGCGGTCACCCCCCAGCCTGCCCGATGCCATTCCTCAAGCGTCTCGAGGTATTTCTCGTAGAAGTCGCCGCGCCCCGGCAGGAACAGGATCGAGCCGCGCGGCGAGCCCTGCGCGCCCGGCCAGTCGATCCGGCGCAACGCATGGCCGTCTGCGGCCATCCACACGCCCTCGCTCGCATGGGCCGGGATGGCGCGGCGATCGATTGCTGTCCGGGCGGTTTTTTCGGTGGCGTCGGGAATGATGTCCTCCGGCATGCGCGTCGATGGCATGGTTACTATTTGGTAAGCATGTTTCGGTAGCACCACCCCCTGAGATCAGTTCCGGGGGCGTGATGCACGACCAGATTTTCACCTACGTTTTGCTTGCCGCCTTGGCAATCGGCCTGCTGTGGGCAGCGGTGACCGATCTCAAGAGCCGCACCATCGGCAATCGCCTTAACCTGGCGATCGCCGCCGGCGCGCCGCTGTTCTGGTGGGCCAGCGGACTTTCGCTGTGGCCCGGCGTTGCCATTCAACTCGTTATCGCAGTCGTGACCTTCGCGGTCTGCTGTCTGTTCTTCGCCATCCGCCAGATGGGCGGCGGCGACGTAAAGCTGCTGACCGCGCTGGCGCTGTGGTTCCCGCCGACCAACTTCATGGTGCTGGTCATCATCATGGCCATGGCCGGCTGGGTACTGACCCTGGCCATGGGCATGTGGGGCGTTGCGCATTCGCGCGTCGTGGGCGGACGTCCTGTCCGCGATACGCTGCTGCTGGGTGCCTGCACGCTGGTCGCGGCGAATTTCGCCAGCGCCGTCCTGGGTGGTCCCAAGCTGGCCCTGCCCGATGCGATCATGGAACCGCTGGCCTCGAACGGGGCCGCGTCGATCCTGGTCGCGCTGGTGCCGGTTGCCATTCTTTCGTTCGTTACGCTGGCCTCGATCCGGATCATCCGCCGGCACGACCAGCAGCCGCGCATTCCTTACGGACTCGCCATCGCAATCGCCGGCCTGTGGGTCGCGGGCGGTGATCTCGTTGCAGACTTTTCTCAGACCTCTTTGGGCTGACAACCCGATTTTAACCAATCGGATCGTAGAGACGGAAACCATAGCAGCCCGCCATCGATTCACGCGGGCCTTATGAGGGGGCTTAAAAGCCATGGATAGGAAGAAGCTGGTTCTGCTGGTTGGTGCGCTGGTCGTTGCGATCGGCACGGCACTTGTTGCCCGCAGCATGTTCGCAGGAGCCGCGGCTCCGGATGCCAACGCCGCAGCGCAGGTCGAAGCCGCCGGACCCAAGGTCCTGGTCGCGCAGCGTGCCCTGCCCACCGGCACCATCATCACTGCTGACGCCATCGGCTACCAGCTGTGGCCGGAAGAGCTGGTGCAGGATGCCTACTTCCTCGACGGCGAGGCCGACATCAGCAAGCTGATCGGCACTGTCGTGCGTCATCCGATCACGGCCGGCGAGCCGGTGACCCAGGGTTCGCTCGTGAGCCCCGGCGACCGCGGCTTCCTTGCCGCAGCTCTTACTCCGGGCATGCGCGCCATCACGGTTCCGGTCGATGCGAAGAGCGGCGTTGCCGGCTTCGTCTTCCCGGGCGACCGCGTCGACATGGTCCTCACCCAGACGGTGACCGGCAATGACGGCATGGCGCTGAAAGCATCGGAAACCATCCTTCGTAACCTTCGTGTGCTGGCGACCGACCAGTCGACCACGCAGGAAACCATCGATGGCGTTACCCAGGTCAAGGCGTTCCGTACGGTTACGCTCGAAGTGACCCCGGTGATCGCCGAGAAGGTGGCCGTCGCCCAGACGATCGGCACGCTCAGCCTCGCGCTGCGCGCCATCGCCGACAGCGAAGGCGAACTCGAACGTGCCCTCGCCTCGGGCGACGTGAGCATCCCCGACGATGCCACGCCCGAAGAGGAAGAGCGTATCCTGCGCACGGCCATGAGCCGTCCGGACGATGCCCGCGGCACCTATGTGACGGGCGGTGACGTCTCGCGCTTCCAGCGCACCACGATGCCGCCGCAGGGATCGCGTGGCCGCACCTCGGACAATGAAGATGGTACGTTCTCCAACACTTCGCCGCGCAGTTCGGCCCCGTCGGCTCCGGTCGTGCGTGGTCCGATGGTCCGCGTGACCCGTGGCAAGAGCACCGAGGCCGTTCCGGTCGCGATGCAGGGTTCGATCCACAGCATGAACAAGGCCATTGGCGACGGTGCGGGCAAGGCAGCGGACACTGTTCCGGTCGCGCTCAAGACCCTTCGCTAAGATCAAACAAGCTCAGGAAGCCATTCAGGGGGCAATTCCATGAAACGTCGTCTTTCCACCAAACTGCTGCTTGCCGGCCTGGCGATGGCGCCGCTGGCAGCCGCACCGACGACTACGGCCACGGCCCAGTCGGTTGTCCGCCCGAGCCAGGACATCGTCCTCTCGATCGGTCGCGGCGAACTGGTCAACGTGCCCGGCGCAATGACCGACGTGTTCATCTCGAACGAGAACGTCGCGGATGTGCAGGTCAAGTCGCAGCGCCAGCTCTACCTGTTCGGCAAGTCCGGCGGCGAGACCACGGTCTATGCCAGCAACGCGGCAGGCGACATCATCTGGTCGGCCAACGTCCGCGTTGGTTCGAACATCGGCAGCATCGACCAGATGCTCGCCCTGGCGATGCCCGAAGCGCAGATCAACGTGGCGACCATGGGCACCAACGTGGTTCTCCTGACCGGCACGGTGGCAGCTCCGGAAGACGCGGCAGAGGCACAGGCCCTCGTGGAAGCCTTCGTGGGTGAAGACACCAATGTCATCAGCCGCCTGCGCATGGCGACCCCGCTGCAGGTCAACCTGCAGGTCCGCATCGCGGAAGTCAGCCGTTCGCTGGTTCGCACGCTGGGCGTGAACCTCCAGTCGATCGACAGCTCCAGCGGCTTCAAGATCGGCATCGGCCAGGGTCGTCCGGCCACGCTGTTCGCACCCGGCCAGTCGCTCGGCATGAACGCCCGCACCAACGATGTCGGCACCAACCCGATCACCGGTGAAGACGTCATCGTTCCGGCGACCTCGATCATGGGTGCCGACCTTGGCAGCACGCTCGGCTTTGCCGGCAAGTTCCTCGGCCTCGACATCGGCGGCGCGCTCGACCTTGCGGAAACGCAGGGCCTGGTAACCACGCTGTCGCAGCCGAACCTGACCGCCCTTTCGGGCGAAACGGCAGAATTCCTCGCCGGTGGCGAATTCCCGATCCCGCTCAACCAGGGCCTCGGCAACACAACCATCGAATACAAGAACTACGGCGTCAGCCTCGCCTACACCCCGACAGTGCTTTCGAACGGCCGGATCTCGATCCGCGTGCGTCCGGAAGTATCGGAACTGTCGGCCCAGGGCGCGATCGAGTTCGAAGGCTTCCGTATCCCCGCGCTTATCACGCGCCGTGCGGAAACGACCGTGGAACTCGGCTCCGGCCAGAGCTTCATGATCGCCGGCCTGCTGTCGAACAACCAGTCCAACCAGATCGAGAAGGCACCGGGTCTCGGTGACATCCCGATCCTCGGCAACCTGTTCCGATCGACCGACTATCGTCGCGGCGAGACCGAGCTGGTCATCGTGATTACGCCGTACCTGGTGAAGCCGGTCAATGCGAACGACATTCGCCTGCCGACCGACGGCTATCAGAAGCCGACAGAATTCCAGCGCCTGCTGGGCTTCCGCGAAGGCGACAGCAACAGCGAAGGCCCCGCCCGCCCGGTTCCGACCGTGCGCGATGCAGGCAGCGCCGATCCGCAGATCTCCTACGAGACCTCGGGCGATAACAAGCGCGTGGCAAACAAGGGCGAAGCCCGCCGCGAAGAGAAGACCGCCGCTGCAAAGCCCGGCTTCAGCTTTGAATGAGGGGACGAGACGTGACTAACGCAATCAACCGCAAGCTTACCGCTTCGATCGCAGCCTCGCTCGCCCTCGCACTGGGCGCCTGCGGCAGCTCGAACATGGAAAACCGGACGCTTTACAGCGTGAAGCAGCCGGTGGTGGAACGCTCCAACTTCGTGCTGGACGTGAACACGAATGCCGACGGCCTGCCCGTGTCCGAACAGCAGCGCCTGGCCGAATGGTTCGAAAGCATGGACCTGCGCTACGGTGACCGCGTCGCCATCGAGGACGCGACCGGTTCGGCCGCTGTCCGCGAAGACGTCGCCGTGCTCGCCGGCCGCTATGGCCTGCTGCTCGCCGAAGGTGTGCCGGTCACTGCCGGATACGCCCAGCCCGGCCAGGCACGCGTGGTCATCACCCGTTCGACTGCATCGGTCCCGGGTTGCCCGGACTGGTCGCACACGGCCGAGGGCAATAGCAGCAATGCGACCAACCCGAACTACGGCTGCGCCATCAACGGCAACCTCGCCGCGATGGTCGCCAATCCCGAAGATCTGATCCGCGGCCAGCAGGGCAGCGGTGAAACCGTCGTCACCACTTCGACCAAGGCCATCAAGGCCTATCGCGAGATGGAGCCGACCGGAAAGGGCGGCCTGCCCGAAGTCAGCACCACTGAAGGGGATTAATTCATGAGCGCTTCCTGGAAATCCGGAATGCCCGGAAATCGCGATCCGTTTGCAGCTTTCATCTGCGACGAAACCGCGCTGGATGTCCTGCGCCCGGTGGTGATCGAGCTCGGTTGGCAGCCTGAAAAGTGCAACAAGGGCGGCCTGCGCAACGCGATCCAGTCGCTGTCGGTGTCGGCCAGCCCGAACATCCTGATGGTCGACCTGTCGGAAAGCGGTGACCCGCTGAACGACATCAACGCCCTCGCCGAGGTATGCGAACCCGGCACGGTGGTGATCGCGATCGGCCAGGTCAACGACGTGCGCCTTTATCGCGACCTGCTTGCGAGCGGCATCCACGACTACCTGCTGAAGCCGCTCTCGGCCTCGGTCCTGCGCGATTCGCTCAACGCTGCACAGGCGGTCTTCATGGCCCCGCGCGGCGGCGAGGCCGACCAGGTCAAGCGTCATATCTCGACTGCGGTCGTGGGTACGCGTGGCGGCGTCGGTGCCTCGACCCTCGCGACCTCGCTCGCCTGGATCTACGCGGAAAAGCACATGCCGACCGCGCTGCTCGACCTCGACGTGCACTTCGGTGTCGGCGCACTCACGCTCGACCTCGAGCCGGGCCGCGGCCTGACCGACGCGATCGACAACCCGAGCCGCATCGACGGCCTGTTCATCGAACGCGCCATGATCCGCGCCAACGACAACCTGGCGATCCTGTCGGCAGAAGCGCCGATCAACTCGCCGCTGATGACCGATGGCTCGGCCTTCCTGCAGCTGCAGGAAGAGTTCCGTCACGCCTTCGAGATGACGCTCGTCGACATGCCGCGCAACATGCTGATCAACTTCCCGCACCTGCTGAACGACGTGAATGTCGTGACGCTGGTCACGGAAATGACGCTCGCCTCGGCGCGCGACACGATCCGCATCCTGTCCTGGCTCAAGACCAATGCCGCGCATGCCACTCCGGTGATCGTGGCCAACAAGGTCCAGCCGGGCATGCAGGAAATCAGCAAGGCCGACTTCGAGGCTTCCATCGAACGCTCGATCGACGTCTCGATCCCGTACGATGCGAAGGCCGCAGTGAACGCCGCCAAGCTTGGCAAGACCTTCGTGGATGCGAACGGCTCGAGCAAGGCGACCGGCGCGATCAAGCAGCTGTCCTCGCGCATCATCGGCCTCGGCGACGAGGAAAGCGACGAGGCGCTGGACGTCGGCGGCAACAAGAAGTCGCTGCTGGGCAGCTTCGACATCAAGTCGCTGCTGGCCAAGAAGGACAAGGCCCAGTTCGAGAACGCGGGCGAATAACTATCCCGGAGGCGGGTTGGCCCCAGCGCCCCCGCCTCCCGGACTGACCTAGTAATCACGGGACGGGACGGAGAGACACGATGAACTTGATCCAGCTCTTGCTGGTTACCGGCGGGCTCTTCACGCTGCTCGTGCTCGGTTACGTGGCTTTCGCAGGTCCCGACGCCGGCAAGAACAGCCAGCGCCGCCTGCAGCAGCTCCGCTTCCGGCATTCGGAAAGCACCGATGCCAAGGTGGAATCGCAGCTGAAAAAGGCGATCGCTGCCCGCAAGCCCAAGCAGTTCAAGCAGGCCGGATCCGGCTCGCGCGTGGAAGCTCTCGCCATCCGGCTCGACCGGACGGGCAAGGGCTGGACGCTGAGCCAGTATGCCTATGCCTCGCTCGGCATCGCGCTGGTCCTCACGCTGCTCATCTTCTTGAAGAGCGGCGCGTTCCTCCTCTCGATCGGTGTCGGCCTGTTCGCAGGTGCAGGCATCCCGCATTTCATCGTCGGCCGCGCGATCAAGAAGCGTACCAACCAGTTCAACGTGAAGTTTCCCGACGCCATCGAACTGCTCGTTCGCGGCCTTCGCTCGGGTCTTCCCGTGACCGAGACGCTGGCCGTCGTCGCCCAGGAAGTACCGGGCCCCGTGGGCGCGGAATTCAAGGGCATCGTCGAGCGCATCAAGATCGGCCGGACCATGGAGGATGCCCTCCAGCAGACTGCCGATCGCCTGGGCATTCCCGAATTCAACTTCTTCTGCATCACGCTGGCCATCCAGCGCGAAACGGGCGGTAACCTCGCTGAAACGCTGTCCAACCTTTCGGATGTGCTTCGCAAGCGTGCGCAGATGAAGCTCAAGATCAGGGCGATGAGCTCGGAATCGAAGGCCTCGGCCTATATCGTCGGCGCCCTGCCCTTCATCGTGTTCGGCATGATCTGGTGGATCAACCCGAGCTACATCGGCGCCTTCTTCGAAGATGACCGCCTGATCGTGGCCGGCCTCGGCGGCCTCGTGTGGATGAGCATCGGCGGCTTCATCATGGCCAAGATGGTCAGTTTCGAAATCTAAGGAAGCAGGGAAGAGCAATCATGGAACCCGCAAGCGGCCCCACCCTCCTCGGCTTCGACGTCATCCTCGTCGGCTCGATCCTTGCCGGGATCGCGGCACTGGCGGTGTTCGTGGCGATCTATTCGGCCGTCACGATCAAGGACCCGATGGCCAAGCGCGTGAAAGCGCTCGAAGGCCGCCGTGAAGAGCTCAAGCTCGGCCTGATCACGACCAGCGCCAAGAAGCGCCAGAGCCTCGTGCGCAAGAATGACACGGCGGACAAGGTCAAGGACACGCTCGGCAACCTCAAGGTGCTGCAGCAGAGCCAGGTCGAGGACATGCAGCAGAAGCTGGCCTGGGCCGGTCACCGCAACAAGGAAGTCGCGGTCCTACTCATCGGCCTGCGGATGGTGCTGCCGATCCTTCTCGGCGGCATTGCCGCGATCCTGCTCTACGGCGTCGAGATCTATCCCGACTGGCAGTTCAAGCGCGTGGCCGCGCTCGCACTGGCGACCTTCCTTGGCTACAAGGGCCCGGAAATCGTCCTCAAGAACAAGGCCACCAAGCGCACCGACGCGATCCGCAAGGGCCTGCCCGACGCGCTCGACCTCCTGGTCATCTGCGCCGAAGCCGGTCTGACCGTCGACGCCGCTTTCAACCGCGTCGCCAAGGAACTGGGCCGCGCCTATCCGGAACTGGGCGACGAATTCGCCCTGACCGCGATCGAGCTGTCCTTCCTCAACGAGCGCAAGCAGGCCTTCGACCACCTTGCCTATCGCGTGAACCTGGAAGCGGTGCAGGGCGTGGTCACCACCATGATCCAGACCGAACGCTACGGTACGCCGCTCGCCAGTGCGCTGCGCGTGCTGTCGGCGGAATTCCGCAACGAGCGCATGATGCGCGCCGAAGAGAAGGCCGCGCGCCTTCCGGCGATCATGACCGTGCCGCTGATCATGTTCATCCTGCCGGTGCTGTTCATCGTCATTCTCGGCCCGGCAGCCTGTTCGATCTCCGACGCCTTCAGTGGCGGTATCGGATAACCCGGCTACCCGGCAGAAAAGCGGGTCGTTATCGAGAGCCTGGTCGACTACCTAGTCGGCCAGGCTTTCTGCATCGAAGTCCCCCGCATTGTCGCGCACACGGGCGAGCATGTCGCGCAGCGCCGCCTGCTCGCTCTCGTCGAGCACCGAGAACATCTCCCGCTCGATCGTCAGGGCCAGCGGCATGATGCCGGCATGAACCGCCCTGCCCTCCGCCGTCAGCGCCAGCAGGTGCGAGCGCCCATCCTTGGCATTGGGCGTGCGTTCGGCCAGCCCCCGGCTTTCCAGCGTCTTGCAGGCGCGATTGACCGGCACCTTGTCCATCAGCGTGAGCTGCGAAAGCTCGCGCTGGGTCAGCGGCCCGCTGTCGCCGAGCACCGCCATGATGCGCCATTCGGTAGTCTTGAGCGCGAACCGCTTGCGATACTGCTCCGCAATGCGGGTCGAGACCGCGTTGGAGGCGACCGACAGCTGGTACGGCAGGAAGTCCGCTAGGCGCTTGGCAGGTTGGCGTTTCGACATGACGCCACCCTTGCGAAGGCGGCGCGCCTTGGCAAGGCCGTTGCGTTTGTAACCGTCACAAGCGTTACTATTCGTACCCCGGTTCGTCCCACCAGGGGTAGAAGTCGGGCATGTTGCCGCTGACCGTGTCGGGATAGGCAGGCGCACGCTTCTCGAGGAAGCTGGCGATGCCCTCCTTCGCATCCGCACTGCGGCTGAGGCGGTAGATCGCACGGCTGTCCACGCGGTGCGCCATCATCGGATGTTCGAGCGGCGAGAGACGCCACAGCATCGCGCGGGTCATGGCGACCGACACGGCCGAGGTGTTGTCGGCAATCTCGCGCGCGATACCCATGGCGGCATCCATCAGCTCTGCTTGCGGGTGGAGCGAGCGGACCAGACCGCGATCGAGCGCTTCCTGCGCGTCGAACACGCGGCCCGTCATGCACCATTCGAGCGCGGTTTGCATCCCGACGAGGCGGGGCAGGAACCAGCTCGAGGCCGCTTCCGGCGTGATCCCGCGCCGCGCGAAGACGAAGCCGAACCGCGCATTGTCGCTCGCCAACCGGATATCGAAGGGCAGCTGCATGGTCGCGCCCACGCCCACGGCCACGCCGTTGCAAGCGCCGATCAGCGGCTTCTGCGAGTTGAACAGGCGCAGCGTCAGCCGCCCGCCGCCATCGCGCACGCGTTCGTCGGACAGGCTGTCCACCGGGTTGGGATCGGAGAAGACGTGCCCCCCGCCCTCCGGCGTGAGGTCGGCCCCGGCGCAGAACGCGCGGTCGCCATGCCCCGTTACGATCACTGCGCGCACGCTGTCATCGGCATCGGTCACGTCGAGCGCATCGATGAACTCGTCCATCATCACGCGGGTGAAGGCGTTCATCTTCTCCGGCCGGTGCAGCGTGACGATGGCCACGCCATCGGCGATGTCGAGCTTGATCTGCGTGTAGGCGCTCATTCGGATTCCCTCTCCTTTAGCGCCTACAGGATGGAACACATGGAACAGGGTCCTGGGAGGAAATACTTCCCCTCCCGCCCAGCCGGGTTCCGAGGCGCTTTTTCTCGCTGCTTTCCATGCACCACGCCTAGCTGCGAAGACAAGTGGTAGGAAAGCGTGCCCTTACCTCACCGCCGCTCGAACGCCGCGATCAGCGAGGCAAGGTGGGCGCGGTGGGCGCGCGTTTCCGCATCCGCCGCAGGTCCTGCCGCTATCGCCTTGATCCGCGCGATCCCTGCCAATGCAGCAGAGCGCGAGACATAGTCGTAGGTCGGCAATGGCCGCGGTCCCATGGGGGTCGGCTCCATCCCGCCGCCAGCACCCGAAGCGATGCCGATCAGGCGGGTGAGATATTCCACCTGAAGGTTCTGGCGATAGGTGTTCACCGCGCCGACGCGGTCAGCGTCGAACATCACGCCGGTCAGTTCCGCCATGTAGGTGCTGACCGGATAGGCCCCGCCATAGCGGCGCGTATCGGTAAGGCGCGCAAGCACATTGGGATGCAGCAGATGGTCGAGCAGCGACTGCTGGACCTGCAGCGCCCGGGCGTGCGGGCGCGGATCCACATTGGTGCCGTACATGTCGAAGCCGCGGCGTTCGACCTGCAGGCGGTTCAGCAGGCTCTCGCCAGCCGAAAAGGCATCGGGCGCGAACGCAAGTTTGCTGACCACGCCGAGCGCGCGGCGCTGTTCGGCCACGGACACGGGCACCAGCGGCTGCTGGGCGCCCGGCTGACCGACAACCGAACGGTTGTTGTAGACGCCCGCGATCCAGCGCGAGGCGATATTCGCCGCGCGCGCCTTCTGGCCCGTCAGGCCGTAATAGCTGTTCACCAGCGCCTGGTAGGTATCGCCGCTGTCGACCACGCGGTCGGCGAGCACGGCGAGCGTCTGGTCGACCAGCGCGGCGCGCTGCGTTGCCCAGCCGATCGGATCGTCCGACAGATCGTCGATCATCACGCGCGGATCGATATGGGTTCCGGGCGAGCGCATGTCGTCGGCATCATTGCCATAGACCAGCGCCGGTTCGGTCGAGCGCGCCACGATGCCGGGCAGCAGGCTTTCTTCGGGCGTATAGCCGTACTGGATGGCCCAGACGTCGTAGGGGCCGGGCCGCGCGATGGCGAACTGGCCCTGCGGCTGGCCCGAAGGCGCGATGTTGATCTCGGTATAATCCATCACCGAATTGGTCGGCAGCGCCGAGCCCGATCCAAGCGAGGACAGCGGCACCGAATGCGAGGAGCGCATGTTGTGCGTCAGGCCCAGCGTGTGGCCGACCTCGTGCAGGACGAGATAGGCCAGTTCCTGCCTCAGCAGCTCGTCCAGTTGGTCATCGGTCGCCCCGCGCGCCGCGAAGACTGAACGTGCGGCCATCATCTTGGTCTGCAAATCGGCGGCCAGCGTGCAGTTGGCGGCATGACGTCCCATGCCCGCAAGGGGCTTGCCGTAGGAAGGCAGGCCCGCCGTATCGAAAATTTCCGACTGCCATATCCGGCTCTTCAGATAGATGAATTCCAGCATGATATCCGCGCCGATGATCTCGCCAGTGCGCGGATTGGTGAAGCTGGGGCCGTATCCGCCGAAGGGGGGCGTGGGCGAAGACGTCCAGCGCATCACGTTGTAGCGGACATCGCCTGCGTCCCAGCTGGCATCGTCGGGCTGGATCTGCACCTCGATCGCGTTGGAGATGCCGGCTGCCTCGAACGCCTCGTTCCAAGCCAGCGTCGCGTCGCGGATCGTGCCGCGCAGCTCCATCGGCGTGGTATTCTCGATCCAGAAGGTGATCGGCTTGACCGGGTCGGACACCGCCGCAGACGGATCCTTCTTTTCCAGCCGCCAGCGGTTGATCACGTCGCGGTAGGGCGCATGCTCGATCGATGTCAGATCGGTCTTTTGGTTGGTGAAATAGCCCACGCGGAAATCGTCGGCGCGCGGTTCGAAACCGGGGGCAGGCATCTTGAGGAAGGAATGCTGCACCAGGATCGCGACCGACCGCGCATCGGTGATGTCTGCTCCGCCGAAATGGAACGGCTTGGGATTGTCGAAGACGTATTCGACGCGGATATCGGTGTTGTCGGGGAAGTTGGCGAAGGTGGAAATCTGCGTCTTGTCTTCGGACAATTCGCCCAGCGCGAAGGCGGAGCCGGGCTTGTCGTCGGGCGATTGCCACGGCCTGATCTGCGAGAGCGCTTCCTTTTCCAGCAGCGCGTCGGCGGAAATCAGGAACTTGCGGCCATCTTCGCTGGTGGCGGCAATCTTGACGTTGCCGATGGGCGCGCGGGCGATGTTCGCTTCCGAAGCGCGGGCGAGCGCGCTGTCGGGATCGAAATAGAAGCTCGTGTTGACCGCTTCCACTTCGACGCGGTCGTACTTCTTGTTGAAGGTGACGATCCGGTTGTCGCGGAAATTGCCGCGGAAATGGTTGGCCTCGACCGGGCCGTTTTCGGTGTAGGTGAAATAGATGAACTCGCTGCCCAGTTGGTCGGCATCGAGTTCGAGATAGACCTCGCCGGTCTTGGGGTCGCGATAAAGCGGGAAGAGGCCGTCGGTCTTGCGGAAACCTTCGACGAACTGGGCGAGCGTCTTGGCCGCTTCTTCGCCGCCTTTTTCCTTGGCTTCGTCCTTGTCCTTGGCCTGTGCCGTACCGGTTGCAAGCAGGGCAGTGCCCAGGAACAGAAATGCCTTCTTCATCGAAATCCCCCTCGTGCCGAGTCCCGGCGCGAAGTGATCGCCTTTCGCGAAGAAAAAGCAAGCGATTAGACGGCGCGGCCATCCCCTGAAAAGCAAGTGCCGCCCGCCCCTTGCGGGACGAGCGGCACTGGATGCGGCCTGTGACCGGAAACGCGCTTAGCGCGGCGCCATGCGGATCGCACCGTCGAGGCGCACGTCCTCGCCGTTGAAATAGCCGCACTCGATCATGGTCATGGCAAGCATGGCGTATTCTTCCGGGTTGCCGAGACGCTTGGGGAACGGGACCGAAGCGGCCAGCGCTTCCTTCACCTGCGGCGGGGCGGCGTTCATCAGCGGGGTGTTGAAGATACCCGGCAGGATGGTGTTCACCCGGATGCCTTCCTGCATCAGGTCGCGTGCGATCGGCAGGGTCATGCCGATGACGCCGCCCTTCGAGGCGGAATAGGCGGCCTGGCCGATCTGGCCGTCTTCACCGGCAACCGATGCCGTGTTGACGATCGCGCCGCGATCGCCGTCTTCCGACAGCGGGTCGAGCGTCATCATGCCGGCAGCCGACTTGGCGATGCAGCGGAAGGTGCCGATGAGGTTCACCTGGATGATGAACTCGAAGGCGGACAGCGGGAAGTGCTTGATCTCGCCCGTCTGCTTGTCGCGGCTGGCGGTCTTCATCGCATTGCCGATACCGGCGCAGTTGACGAGGATGCGTTCCTGGCCGTGGGCTGCGCGGGCCTTGGCGAAACCGGCATCGACATCTTCGTCGCTCATGACGTTGACCTTGCAGAAGATGCCGCCGATGTCCTTGGCGACCGCTTCGCCCTTCTGTTCGTTCATGTCGAAGATGGCGACCTTGGCGCCCTTGGCCGCGAGCGCGCGGGCGGTGGCTTCACCGAGGCCCGATGCGCCGCCGGTGACGACTGCGGGGGTATTGGCTGAAACTTGCATGGAATGTCCTCTCCAAATGGGGGTGATTAGAGCGATTCAACGATGGTGACATTGGCAACGCCGCCGCCTTCGCACATCGTCTGCAGGCCGTATTTCTTGCCGCGCGCCTTCAGCGCATGGACGAGCGTTGCCATCAGCTTGGTGCCGCTTGCACCAAGCGGGTGGCCGAGCGCAATCGCGCCGCCGTTGACGTTGAGGCGGTCGGGATCGGCACCGGTGTGCTTGAGCCAGGCGAGCGGGACCGGGGCGAAGGCCTCGTTGACCTCGAACAGGTCGATGTCCTCGATCTTCATGCCGGCGCGCTGCAGCGCACGGTCGGTGGCGAACAGCGGTTCTTCCAGCATGATCACCGGATCGCCTGCCGTGACGGTCAGGTTGTGGATGCGCGCCATCGGGGTGAGGCCGTATTCCTTCAGCGCCTTCTCGCTGACGACCAGCACCGCGCTCGACCCGTCGCAGATCTGGCTGCTGGTGGCTGCGGTGATGGTGCCTTCGGGGCTGAGCAGCTTGACCGAGGAAATCGATTCCAGCGTCGCATCGAAGCGGATGCCTTCATCGACCGTGTGCATTTCGGTGCCTTCGGGCGTTTCCACCTCGACCGGCACGATCTCGGCATTGAATGCGCCCGAACGGGTCGCCTCGATCGCCTTCTGGTGGCTCGACAGGGCGAAACGGTCGAGATCGTCCTTGGTGAAGCCGTGCTTCTTGACGATCATCTCGGCGCCCATGAACTGCGACCACTGGATACCGGGGTATTTCTCCTCGAGCCCGGGCGACTTGTAGTTCCCCAGCCCCTCTTTCATGTGGAACATGGCGGTCGAGCCCATCGGCACGCGGGTCATGCTTTCGACGCCGCTGGCGATCACCACGTCCTGCGTTCCGCTCATCACGGCCTGCGCGGCGAACTGGATCGCCTGCTGCGAGGAACCGCACTGGCGATCGATGGTGACGGCCGGCACGCCTTCGCCGAGGCGCTTGGCTGCCAGCACGGCATTGCGGCCGACCTGCATGGCCTGTTCGCCGCCCTGGCTGACACAGCCCATCACCACATCGTCGATCGCTTTCGCCTCGAGCCCCGAACGTTCCATGATCGCATCGAGCGACCTTGCAGCGAGGTCGACGGGGTGGATTCCGGCAAGGCGCCCTCCGCGACGGCCCCCGGCAGTACGGACGGCTTCGACGATATAGGCTTCGGGCATTGCTCTCTCCGGTAAAAGTTGGTTTCGATTTGCTACGGGCTAGGATCGCTTTCCGTTTACGTCAACTGCGAAAAGCGGCGGGTGCGGGTGTGCGTTGCATGGTTGCGACAAAAGAACGTTATCACCCGAAAATCGCGGAAAACGGCCAAAAAAACGGTGTTGCAGCAATGATACACCATAGGATGCAAATTGCCCGCATGGGTGCGCAGTCCTTTTCATCAAACCGTCATAAGGCGTAGTCCGTCGCGCAGGGAATGGACGAGGGGAGAATCTGGCATGAAGACCAGTGGCTCCAAGGCCTTCACCCACCGCATTTGGTTGGGGGACCATGGGCTGCGCTTCGGCACGGCGTCTGGGCTACCCAACCTGCAACGCCTTCGCCGCTTCGGCGGTGCGGGCACTTCATAAGGGTATGAAACCAGATGAAAAAATCTACGCAACTTCGCCTTAGCGCCGGATCGCTGTCCGTCGCTCTGGCCATGGTGGCGGCTCCGGCCTTCGCCCAGGATGCGGATGTCACCGACACCGCAGCCTCGGAAGAAGCCGCACCGGCCATTATCGTGACGGGTACGCGCCTCAACGCAAACCCGAACCTCGAGAGCGCTGCTCCCGTCCTCTCGGTTTCGAGCGAGCAGATCCAGTCGACCGGTACGGTTCGTATCGAAGACCTCGTGAACCAGCTGCCGCAGGTTTTCGCCGGCCAGGCCGGTGAAGTCTCGAACGGCGCTTCGGGTACTGCAACCCTCGACCTTCGCGGCCTCGGCTCGGTCCGTACGCTCGTCCTGATCGACGGTCGTCGCCTGCCCTACGGTTCGTCGCAGATCTCGTCGGCCAACCTCGACCTTATCCCGACCCAGCTGATCGAGCGCGTCGACATCCTGACGGGTGGTGCATCGGCAGTTTACGGTTCGGACGCAGTCGGCGGTGTTGCCAACTTCATCCTCAAGCGTGACTTCGAAGGCGTCGAACTGGACTTCCAGGGCGGCTTCCAGCAGCACGGCAACGACATCGACTTCTGGGAAGGCGTCCTTGACAGCGCCAGCCAGCCGAAGCCGGGTCCGATCGTGGACGGCGCAGAATATGCCTTCACCGGCATCTTCGGCACGAACACTGCCGACGGCCGTGGTAACGTCACCATTTACGCCAACTACGAAAAGCGTGAAGCCGTTACCCAGAACAACCGCGCATTCTCTGCCTGTACGGTAGGCCCCTCGAGCCGTGGCTTCGAAGGCGTCGGCTGCGTCGGTTCGGGTAACTTCCGCCTGTTCGGTGGCCCGGGTGGCTTCGCTTTCCAGCAGGAAAACGGCACCATCATCCCCTACGCTGGTGGCCCGCAGCAGACCTACAACTTCGGCCAGCGCAACTTCTTCCAGCGTCCGTCGGAGCGTTTCACGCTTTACGGTAAGGCGTATTACGAAATCTCCGACAACGTCGAAGCTTTCGCCGACATCAGCTATGTCGACAACTTCTCGGATGCACAGATCGCAGAAACCGCTTCGTTCGGTATCGGTTCGTACTCGATCAACTGCGACAACCCGTACATCCAGAACACGCCCGGCCTCCAGCTGACCGACATCTTCGGCTGTTCGGCTCAGGACATCATCGACGGCACGATCGTGAGCGGCATCACCGCTTCGCACCGTAACGTCGAAGGTGGTCCGCGTAACTCGCGCCTCGAAAACTCGGCGTTCCGTATCGTGGGCGGTTTCCGCGGCACGTTCGGCGACATCTGGGACTGGGAAGCTTTCGGTCAGTACGCCGAAACCTCCGACACCTCGACCTCGACCAACGACTTCGTCGTTTCCAAGCTGCAGCAGGCGTTCTTCGCAACGACCGATGCAAACGGCAACGTGGTCTGCGTCGATCCGTCGGGCGGCTGTGTTCCCTACAACCCGTTCCAGCGTAACCCCGATGGCACCACCGCCATCACCCCGGACCAGTACAACTTCATCCAGGGTGTCGGCATCGTCATCGGTGAAACCTCGCAGCTGGTGCTCGGCGCCAACCTGCAGGCAGACCTTGGTGATTACGGCTTCAAGTCGCCGCTCTCCGAAGAAGGCGTCGCCTTCCTCGTGGGTGTGGAATATCGCCAGGACAAGCTGAACGCGATCCCTGACGAAATCAGCCAGGTTCCGGGCGGCGGCTTCACGGGCGTCGGCGGTGCAACCCTGCCGGTTTCGGGTCGTGTGGACGTCCACGAGTTCTACAGCGAACTCCAGATCCCGCTGATCACCGATCGTCCGTTCTTCAACGAACTGGTCCTCGCCGGTCAGTACCGTCACTCGGAGTATGAAGCTTCGGGTAACGACACCACGAACAGCTTCGGCACGGACGCTTTCGGCGCCCAGCTGAGCTGGTCGCCGGTCGACAGCCTGACGCTGCGTGCCAACTTCCAGCGTGCAGTTCGCGCACCGAACGTTATCGAGCTCTACACGGGCCAGAACACCGGTCTGCCGAACCTGAACGTTGCCGGCACCAACAGCAACGGCGTGCAGGTCTATGACCCCTGCGCCACCAGCGCTCCGATTGCTTCGCTCGCAGCTTGCGCCAACACCGGCGTGACTGCAGCACAGTACGGCACCATCCTCGACGTGATCTCGGGCCAGACCCAGGCACTAACGGGTGGTAACCCGCAGCTGCAGCCGGAAAGCTCGGACACCTGGACCTTCGGTGCGGTTTTCGAACCGACCTTCGTCCCGGGTCTGTCGATCTCGGTGGACTACTTCGACATCACCGTCGAAGATTACATCAGTGCCGGTATCGCGGCTCAGGTTTCGCTGGATAACTGCCTTGCAACGGGCGATCCGACGTTCTGTGACCTGATCACCCGTGGTCCGGGCGGTACGCTTGCAGCTGGTCCGCAGGGCGTCGGCTTCCAGCAGACCAACATCAACATCGCAGAACTGACCACGTCGGGCATCGACGGCCAGATCAGCTACCGTACCAACCTCGGTAGCCTGGGCGGCCTGAACTTCAACTACGCAGCGACCTATCTCGATACGGCTGACTTCATCCCGTTCCCGGGTGGTGATCCGATCGTTTGTGCCGGTTACTCGGATAACGGCTGTCTCCAGCCCGTTAACGCGCAGTACCGTCACCGTCTCGCTGTCACCTGGGAAAGCGACTTCAACCTGGATGCTACCGTCGCGTGGCGTCACTACAGCGAAGTCGATGCCTTCGGTGGTGAAGATGTGGGTCCGAACGAGTCGCTGATCGACGACAACCTGCCCGCTCGTAACTACGTCGACCTGTCGATGTTCTACGACGTGACGGAGTCGATCACCCTGCGCTTCGGTGTGAACAACATCCTCAACGCAAACCCGCCGGTCAGTGCATCGTCGGGCCCGCCGCTGGGTAACGGTAACACCTATCCGACCATCTACGACACCGGTCGGACCTTCTTCGCAGGCCTGAACATCCGTTTCGGCGAATAAGAAGAAGCTAAACGCTACGAAGGAGCCGCGGACCGAAAGGTCCGCGGCTTTTTCTTTGCCTGCTGCAGATGGGCGATGGGTGGTGGTTCGGACCCGGGAGACCCTGCGCCGCTCCCACCCCTGGTACCCGCCCCTTCGCACGCCGCCCTCCCCGCTTCCTCACGTGCGTCAGCTCCCTGCTGGGCAATGCGCGGCTTCGGCTTTTGCGATCCGTCGTGGCAGACCGCTGCTCTGGATAGGGCGCCGCTGGAGTGCGTGTCCCCTTGGTGTCCGACGCCAGGTCCGGACCGTCCCAATGGGTAGAGCCTCGCCAGCAAGGCGGTGCACCACTGTCTCCCCCCCCCCCTCGGAGCCGATGATTGAGGCTCAGACCGCCCACAAGGTGCTGAAACAGGCATCGTAACGCAGATCGCGAGCCGTGCCGCACCGGACTTCGGCGACGAATGCGGCCGCGGGTCCCTGATAGCCTTCACCTTCGCGCTTCAGAGCGCGCTAGGGCAATCCCCTGAGGCAAGTCACTCCGGCACCGGCTCGCGCAGCACAGTTCGTGAATTGGCCTGCCGGGAATGTGTGCCGCGCACGCTCGGCCCGGCGGCCAAGCGGGACCTGTCTGCTCGCCGAGGTGACAGGTTCGGTCTGGCCGCAAGGGCGCGGCATCGGGGAGGCGAGTTTTCTGCCCATGGTCCTGCTGGCGGTCTCACTCACATCCAGCAAACATTCCGCAGCGCTCGATCACGAGGCAGTCACTGCCTGCCTCGCCACCGCGCGAACCAGCGTCGCCGTCCACGTGGGCGTCAGATACAAAAACGGCCCCGTACCGAAGTACGGGGCCGTCCTGTCGGCCGTTACCGGCCAGATCGGATTAGAACTTCACGCCGATCGAGGCGAAGTACTCACGACCGTTGAGGTCGTAACCGTTACCGATCGGAGTGTTCGAGATGCCGAGCACTTCGTTGGTGTCCACCAGCGGCGGCTTCTTGTCGAAGATGTTCGAAACACCCACGCGGATGTCGAAGCTGTCGAAGTCGAAGCGCAGCGAGGCGTTGCTGACGAAGTAATCGTCGGCGTAGCCGATGTCGCGGCAGAACACGCCGTCACCCGCGACGATGCCGTCGGGGATGAACGCGCCGGTGACCGGATCGTTGCTGCCCGAACCGTTACCAAGGCAGGTGTTACCGATGAAGCCGGTCGGCTGGCCGTCCGGACCACGTCCGAAGGCATCCGACAGCGGGTCGATACCGTCTTCCTGCTGCTCGGTCTCGCCGATGTAGCGGGTTTGCCAGGTGAAGGTCACGTTGTCGACCTGGGCGCTGAAGATCGCGCGACCCGTCCAGGACGGGAAGCCGAACTCACCGGCGTCGCTGTCCACCGTCGGTTCACCGGTGTCGGTCAGGAAGACCGAGTCACGCTGGATCAGGTGGTTGGCACGCAGGTTCAGGCCGAGACGGATGTCCTTGCCGAAGGCAGCGACATCAGCACCGAAGTTGGCGTTCAGGTCGATACCGCGGACCGCTTCTTCGTTGATGTTCACGAAGCCTGCGAAGACGTCCGTGATCAGCTGACGCGAAGCCGGGTCGGTGTCGTACTGGATGAAGTCACAGAAGTTCGAACGCTGGCCATCGTCGCGCAGGAAGCACTGGTTGACGATGAACTGGCCGGTCGGTTCTGCGATCGCACCCTTCACGTTGATGTCGTAGTAGTTGAAGTTGAAGCCGAAATCGATCGGGCCGAACGACTCTTCGAAAGCGAAGCCGGTCGTGATCGAGGTCGAGGTTTCCGGATCCAGCGCGAAGCTACCACCCGAGGTGATTTCGACGCTCGGCACGGTGACCGTGTTCGCACCGTCGGTACCGACGCGGGTCGGATCGCGGCCTTCACGGCGGCAGTTGTCGAGAACCGAAGCATCACGCGTGTCGTTGCCCGGCTGATAGCCACCAGCCAGCGGTGCGTAGGCGTTCGCCGGGACGGCGCAGGGGTCGGTGATGCCACCGAAGCCCGACTGACCGGCCAGGAACAGTTCGCGCAGGTTCGGCGAACGGAACGACGTACCGTAGGAGAACTTCACGAGCAGCTGCTCGATCGGACGCCAGCCGAACTTCAGCGAGTAGGTACCGTTGGTGCCGTAGAACTCGTCTTCGGTCACACGGCCCGACAGGTTGACGCGCAGGTCTTCGACCAGCGTTTCACCCGACATGAGCGGAAGATCGATTTCGCCGAAGGCTTCCCAGATTTCCTTGCTGCCGGTCGCGCCCTGGTCGGCGAAGAAGCCGAAGAACAGGCCTTCCGAAGCAACTTCGTCGGGGATCGAGGCGAGCGAGTCGTTACGGTATTCACCACCGATCACCATCTTCGCGGTGCCGCCGGGCAGTTCGAAAACGCTACCCTGCAGGTAAGCCGAGACGATGGTCTGTTCGTAGGTCGTGTCGAAGTCACGCGTGTCGAACAGGTAGTCGCGTTCGGCCTGGGTGGCGAAGTCGCCAACCGCGGTCTGGTAAAGGCTCGGCGCGAAGAGGTTCACGGGCACACAGCCTGCAACCACATCGTCGCGGAGATTGTCGGGGTTACGGAAGCCCGTGGTACCGCAAGCACCGCTCGAGAGGACCGGCGGGGTCGCGAAGCGAACCGCGCTGTCGACCGTCGGGTCGAGGCCGAGGGCCAGGGCCAGGCGGTCCTGACGGATACCGGCGCGCGACGAGGTACCTTCCGAACGCGAGTACACACCCGAGATGTCGAAGGTCCAGTCGTTGCCCGGGCCGAAGTTGATGAAGGGCAGGTCGCCGCGGATGCCGAAGACACCGCGATACTGCTCCTGCACCGTCTCGACCACGTTGCGGTCGCCGTCCACGCCGACAACCGGGCGGACCGTGTAGGAACGGCCGGTCGGACGAGCGAAAGCACCACCAGCGAAGGTGTAGAGACCGTCGAAGGTGTTGTTGTCGTCGCCGCAGTCGTTGTTGGCGATGTTACACGGGTTGAACGGGTTGCTGCCCTGAACGTAAGGGAACAGCTGCGGCTGGGTGCTGCGTGCAGTCACTTCTGCGCGGCTGTAGTTCGCTTCGAAGTACGGCGTGATGTTGTAGTCGCCGCCGAAGCTGTACTCACCGTAAGCCATCACGTTGTACGTGTCCTGCGGGCTCACGAACGAGGGGCTGAGGTCGGTACCGTTACGCGTCACTTCGGCGAAGTTGACGTCCAGCAGGCCGTCGCCGTTGCGGTCGACAGGGTTGCCGAATGCGTCGAAGGCGTCGCTGAAGAACGGGATACCCGTGTTACCGGCCTGGCCGGTGGTCGGGTAAACGGTCTCGTCGTAGTAGATCGAGCTGAAGAACAGCGGGCTGTTCGGGATGATGCGGCGGACCGCTGCGTCGATCGTACATTCGGTCGGGATTTCACCGATCGTGCCGTTGCTGTCGGCCAGCGTGTTGGCATTGTCCGAGATGCCCAGCGTACGGATTTCACCGCTGTCGGTGATTTCGTAGTGGGTGTTACAACCCGACAGGAAGTCGCGGTCGCCGATCTTGATCTCGTCGCGCTTCTGGTATTCGAAGCCGATACCGAAGTTCCAGTTGCTGCCGTACTTACCCCAGGCAGCGCTGATGCGGTAATCGTTGCCCGCGCCCTGTTCGTTCACGTCGCCGCTGGCAAACAGTTCGAGGCCGTCGAAGTCCTTGCGCAGGACGATGTTACCCACGCCGGCAACTGCGTCCGAACCGTAGACCGACGATGCACCGTCGAGCAGCAGGTCGTAACGCGCCACGAGCGACGACGGGATGAGGTTGATCGACGGGTTGCTCGGTGCGCCTTCGACACCGGCCGGTGCAAGACGGCGGCCGTTGACGAGCAGCAGGGTGCGGTCGGCACCAAGACCACGAAGGTCGAGGGTCTGCGAGCCCGGGCCGTTGTTGAGCACGAAGCCCTGGAAGGTGGCATCGATCTGGATACCGGCAGCGGATTCGCTCTGCTGGAGGATCGCGGCGGTATCGAACTGGCCGGTGTCCTGCAGCGTTTCGGTTTCGAGAACCTGCAGCGGCGAGATGCTGTTGTAGGTGTCGTTGCGCTGAATGCGCGAACCGGTAACGACGATCGCGCCCGGCACGGCTTCCGTGCTGGCGTCGGTTACGTCGACGGTTTCGGCGACGCATTCGCCACCCACTTCTTCCTGGCCTTCAGGACAATCGGCGTCCTGAGCGAAAGCCTGGCTTCCGACGGTCAGCGCAATTGCCGACGCCGAGAAGGCGAGACCCTTGATGGTTTTCGTGTGAATTTTTCGCATTGAATACTCCAGTCGCGACAACTGGAACTGCGCCCCCGTGTCCCCGGACAACAAAACCGGACACACCCCTAGTGGCGTCCGGTTCCGTCATGATCATGCCCGGGACTTTGAAAGCCCCCAGTCCCAACTAAGGGTGGTTCTGCGTGAACGCCCCGCAAGTGTCAAAGCGCCCACGCGGATTTGGGGCGGATGTTGCGTAAATCCCACATTAATCTGGCGGTCAGGGGAAACCGTGCAAACCTATGCGCAATTATCAGTCTAATTATTGCAACTGATCTGGAATTTTCTTTCGTGAGAGAGTGCAGCCGGTTTTCGCGAATTGAGCAAAAGCCGCGAATCACTGCGGATTTTGCAGCTTCATGACGGGGCGGGACTGGTGCGCCCCGCCCCTCGAAATCAGCTCACCTTCATGTCCAGCTGGCCGTCACCCTCGTCGATCCGGACTATCGATCCATCGGGCACCTTGCCCGACAGGATCATGTCGGCCAGCGGGTCCTGAACATAGCGCTGAACGGCCCGCTTGAGCGGCCTTGCGCCGTAGACCGGGTCGTAGCCGACGCGGCCCAGCCACTTCTTCGCGCCGTCCGTCAGGTCGAGCACGATCTTGCGGTCCTTGAGCAGCTTCTGCACCCGCGCGACCTGGATGTCGACGATCGGCGCCATGTGCTCCTGCGCAAGGCGATGGAACAGGATTATCTCGTCCAGCCGGTTGAGGAATTCGGGCCGGAAATGACCGCGCACCACGTCCATGACCTGCGGCTCGACATCCTCGACCTTCTGGCCATCGTCGAGATTGGCGAGGTACTGGCTGCCGAGGTTGGAGGTGAGGATGATCAGCGTGTTGCTGAAATCCACCACCCTGCCTTGCCCGTCGGTCAGCCGCCCGTCATCGAGCACCTGCAACAGCACGTTGAAGACGTCGGTGTGGGCCTTCTCGACCTCGTCGAACAGCACCACCTGGTAAGGCCTGCGCCGCACTGCCTCGGTCAGCACGCCGCCTTCCTCGTAACCGACATAACCCGGAGGAGCGCCGATCAGGCGGGCGACCGCGTGCTTCTCCATGAATTCGCTCATGTCGATGCGCACCATCGCGCTGTCGTCGTCGAACAGGAAGCCGGCTAGCGCCTTGGTCAGTTCGGTCTTGCCGACGCCGGTGGGGCCCAGGAACAGGAAGCTGCCCAGCGGACGGCCCGGGTCCTGCAGGCCGGCGCGCGCACGGCGCACTGCCTTGGACACGGCATCGATCGCCTGGCTCTGGCCGATGACGCGCTTGCCGAGGATGTTTTCCATGTCGAGCAGCTTCTCGCGCTCGCCTTCCATCATCCGGTCGACCGGAATGCCGGTCCAGCGCGACACCACACCCGCGATGTCGTCTTCGGTGACTTCTTCCTTGAGCAGGGCGTTGTCGGTGTGGCCGCTTGCCTCCTCTAGCTTCTTCTCGAGCTCGGGAATGCGGCCGTATTGGAGCTCGCCCGCCTTGGCGAGATCGCCCGCGCGTTGTGCCTGTTCCAGTTCCAGCCGTGCTTGGTCGAGCTCTTCCTTGACCCGCGCCTCGGCGTGGATCTTGTCGCGCTCGTTCTGCCAGCGGGTGGTGAGTTCCGAGGACTGCTGTTCGAGTTCGGACAGCTCCTTGCGCAGCGCCTCGAGGCGATCCTTGGAGGCGCTGTCGGTCTCCTTCTGCAGCGCCTGCTCTTCGATCCGCAGCTGGATGATGCGGCGATCGAGGCCCTCGATTTCCTCGGGCTTGCTCTCCACTTCCATGCGGATGCGCGAGGCCGCCTCGTCCATCAGGTCGATGGCCTTGTCGGGCAGGAAGCGGTTCTGGATGTAGCGGTTCGACAGCTGCGCCGCCGCGACAATCGCACCGTCGGTGATGCGCACGCCGTGGTGCAGCTCGTACTTGTCCTTGATGCCGCGCAGGATCGAGATCGTGTCCTCGACCGTGGGCTCGTCGATATAGACGGGCTGGAAGCGCCGCTGCAGTGCCGGGTCCTTCTCGACATACTTCTGGTATTCGTCGAGCGTGGTCGCGCCGATGCAGTGGAGTTCGCCGCGCGACAGGGCGGGCTTGAGCAAATTGCCTGCATCCATGCTACCTTCGGACGCGCCCGCGCCAATCAGCGTGTGCATCTCGTCGATGAACAGGATGATCTGGCCTTCGGCGCCCTTCACCTCATCGAGCACCGCCTTGAGGCGTTCCTCGAACTCGCCGCGATACTTCGCGCCTGCAATCAGCGCGCCCATGTCCAGCGCCATCAGCGTGCGGCCCTTGAGGCTGTCGGGTACGTCGCCATTTGCGATGCGCAGCGCGAGGCCTTCGGCAATCGCGGTCTTGCCGGTGCCGGGTTCGCCGATGAGAGCGGGGTTATTCTTGGTCCGGCGGGCGAGGATCTGCACCGTGCGGCGGATTTCCTCGTCACGGCCGATCACCGGATCGAGCTTGCCGTCGCGCGCCGCCTGCGTGAGGTCGCGCGCGTACTTCTTCATCGCGTCATAGCTTTCTTCGGCGCTGGCGCTGTGCGCGGCGCGGCCCTTGGTCGCTTCTTGGATGGCCGCTTCGAGCGACTTGGCATCCACACCCGCCGACTTCAGCGCGCGGCCGGCATCATTGTCCGCCAGCGCAAGCGCCTGCAGCAGGCGTTGCACGGGCACGAAGCTGTCACCGGCCTTCTCGGCCAGCTGTTCGGCCTGGTCGAGCACCCGCACGGCATCATTGTCGAGGCCGGGCGTCTGCTGCGCCCCGCCGCCCGACACGGACGGCACCTTGCCGAGCGCGGTGTCGACTTCGGTGATGGCCACGCCGGGGTTGCCGCCGGCGCGCTGGATCAGCTGCGCAGCCATGCCCTCGCTGTCTTCCAGCAGAGCCTTCAGCAGGTGCAGCGGCGAGATGCGCTGGTGGCTCATGCGGATGGCCACGGTCTGCGCGCTTTGAAGGAAACCCTTGGCGCGATCGGTGAACTTCTCGAGATTCATGCTGGTCCCTCAGTAAGAATTACCGCTCGAATATGGTGTTGCGATTATGCAACACAAGCCCTCCCCCGCAAAAATCACGAGGTGTGTTACTCGAATATAGGGGTGCCTCTTCGCTTGGCGAGAGGCAAGGCGAAAATTATTCCGCCGGCTGGCCTTCCAGCCCCGGCACCATGACGGTGCGGCTGCCGCCGAAATCCTCGCGCACCACGATCAGGCCCTGGCGCTCGAGATGGTCGAGCAGGCGGCGGATGCGGCCCGGCGAGCTGGTGCCATAGGCGCGGGCAAGCGCGTCCTCGTCCACTTCGGTCTCGCCCGCATGGGCGGCCTTGGCGATGACGAGGAAGGGACCGAGCAAATCGTCGTCGACCATGCCCGACAGGTGCATGATCTGCGCCTGTGTCGCTTCGTCCAGTTCGGCCAGCCCTGCCCCTGCAACCGCGAACTTGCGGCGGAAGGCCTGCATGTCGGGCATCGGGCCGATCAGCCGCTCGCGGCGGCAGCGGGTCAGAAAGGTCTGGTACTGCGCGCTGGCGGACTGGAAGGCGATGCCTTCCTCTGCGGCCAGTTCGGCGATGATCTCCGCTATGCGCGAGACGACCGCCGAAGTGTCTACTCTCGGTTTAGGAGCATCCAGCTGGCGCTCCTCAGCACGGGCGATGCTGTCCTCCATCTCCTCCACGCGCGGCGCGGGCGGCGGTGCGGGAGGTGGCGGCGCCTTGGCGACATCGCTGGCAAGGTCGCGGGTGAGGAGGTCGGCCATGTCGGCAGGGGCCGTGTCGGGCAGCGCCATCAGCCCTTCGGCGCGGGCCTTCAGCCCCGTTTTCACCGGTCCGATCTTCACCGCCACCGGCAGGCGAGTGATCGCCGGGCCGAGCGCGAGGAAATGCCCGCGCTCCAGCTCGCGGATGCGTTCCGCCTGCCGCCGTTCCATCCCGAGCAGGTCGGCGGCTCGGACCATGTCGATATCGAGGAAGGTGCGCCCCATGAGGAAGTTCGACGCTTCGGCCGCGACGTTCTTCGCCAGCTTCGCCAGCCGCTGCGTCGCCACCACGCCGGCCAGACCGCGCTTGCGCCCGCGGCACATGAGGTTGGTCATGGCAGACAGCGTCATGCGGCGCGTGTCCTCGGCGATCTCGCCCGCCACGGCAGGCGCGAACATCTGCGCTTCGTCCACCACCACCAGCACCGGATACCAATGCTCGCGCGGGGCATCGAACAGCGCGGTCAGGAACTGGGCGGCGCAGCGGATCTGCTGTTCAACCTCCAGCCCGTCGAGGTCGAGCACCACGCTGGCGCGGTGTTCGCGGATGCGGCGGGCAAGCGCCTCGATCTCTGCGGGCGAATAGGCCGAGCCGTCGATGACCACGTGGCCGAATTCTTCCGCGAGCGAGGGAAAGTCGCCTTCCGGGTCGATCACGACCTGCTGCACCATGCCGGCGCTTTCCTCGAGCAGGCGGCGCAGCAGGTGCGACTTGCCGCTGCCGGAATTGCCCTGGACGAGCAGGCGCGTGGCAAGCAGCTCCTCGATATCGAAGAGGACCGGCTTGCCGGACGATTCATGGCCGATGGTGATGCTGGTGGTCACAAGGCTCTGGCTAGCCAGCCGAATCCCGTTAACGAAATAGCCGCGCGGCGGTTTTGCCCAGCGAGATTGCACCGTTCGTCGCAGGCCGCTAGGCGAAGGGCCGAGAGAGGATTGTCATTCATGGCCAAATGGGTCGGGCGGATCGGATTTGCCCTTCTGTTCATCGTCGTCGCCGTATTCATCACGCTGGCGACCTGGGAGCCGTTCTGGGCACGCGGGGCCGAAGTCGACCCGCCGGACGAGGTCTACACGGCGGAAATCATTCGCAGCGAGTTCGGCGTGCCGCACATCTACGGCAAGCGCGACCGCGACGTGGCCTATGGTGTCGCCATCGCCCATTCGGAAGATGATTTCTCGACCCTACAGGACGTGATCGCGATGGCGCGCGGCCGCTACGGCGCGATTGCGGGACAGGAAGGCGCGGCGGTCGACTACGTCTACCACCTGCTCGACGCGCGCGGCACGGCAGAACGCCGCTATCCCGAACTGCCCGCCGATACGCGGGCGCTGTTCGAAGCCTATGCCGCGGGCCTCAACGACTATGCCGAGCAGAACCCCGACGAGATCAAGCTCGGCAATCTCTTCCCGGTTGCGGGCATGGACGTGGCTGCGGGCTTTGCGCTGCGCCAGCCGTTCTTCTTCGGTCTCAACGGCGTGATCGAGCCGCTGGTGGCAGGCGACGACCTGCGTCCCGAATTCGGCCCCGACATTCCCGGTTTCCCGCGGGGGTCGACGGACCAGCAGGCCGAGGAAAGCGCCGACAAGGTCGCCTATTCTCCCTTCGGTCCCGACGGCGCGCACAACGGCTCCAATGCCTTTGCCGTCACGCCCGCAAAATCCGGTGGCCCCACCACGCTGATCTCCAACAGCCACCAGCCTTGGCGCGGCGGCGTCGCCTGGTACGAACTGGTCGTGGAGAGCGAGGAAGGCTGGCACTATGCCGGGGCCAATTTCCCCGGCTCGCCCTTCCCGTTCCTTGGTCATAACGAGGACCTCGGCTGGACCAACACGGTCAACACGCCTGACATGGTCGACGTCTACCGGCTTGAACTCGACGAGACCGGCACGCGCTACCGCTTCGCCGGCGCATGGCGCGACCTTGAAAGCCGCACGGTCACCCTGCCTGTCCGCCTCGGCCCGATTGTCCTGCCGATCCAGCGCGAGGTGTTCCGCTCGATCCACGGGCCGGTGATCAAGAACGAGAACGGCGCCTTTGCCTTCCGCTATGGCGGGATCGACAATCTCGGCCAGCTGGACGCCTATTACCGGCTAAACAAGGCGAAGGACCTTGCCGAATGGGAGAGCATCCTTGCACGGATGGACATCCCCTCGACCAACTTCATCTACGCCGATCGCGAAGGCAATATCGCCTATGTCTATAACGCCGCCCTGCCCGACCGCCGGCCTGGACCGAACTGGCGCGGCATCCTGGCAGGCGACGATCCCGAGCTCCTGTGGGACGGCCCTGTCGATTACGAGGAGCTGCCGCGGCTTGTGAACCCTGCGTCGGGCTGGCTCTACAATGCGAACAACGCGCCCTTCACCGCTGCGGGCCCCGGCAGCGACCTGTCGCCCGGCGACTTCGCGCCCGAACTGGGCGTGGAACTGAAACAGACCAACCGTTCGCGCCGGGCATGGAAGCTGCTGAGCGAGGCAGACGTGCTAGACCGCGCCAATCTGGAGCGGATCAAGTACGACACCGGTTATGCCCGCGAGGATTACGTCGCGCGGCTGTGGGACGACCTGGAAGAGCTCGACCTGTCGGGCGATCCCGCGCTGGCGCGTGCGCGTGCCCTGCTGATGCAATGGGACTTCACCGCCGACAACGTGGGCCGCGCCGATGCGCTGGCGCTGCTGATAATCCGCGAATTCATGTCCTCGTCCTACCAGAACAAGCCGTGGCCCGATGTCCGCGCCGAACTGGAAGAGGCGGTTGCCCACCTCACCACCCATTTCGGGCGGATCGACCCGCCGATGGGCGAAGTGCTGCGGCTGCGACAGGGCGAAGTCGACCTGCCGCTCGACGGGGGTTCGGACACGCTGCGTGCCTCGACGCTGTGGAACGTGGAGGAGGACGGGCGCCTGTCGGTTAAGCACGGCGACAGTTTCATCCAATGGGTCGAATGGGAACCGGGCAAGCGGGTCCGCTCCCGCTCCATCCAGCCCTATGGCGCGGCAACCACGCGCCCTCTCTCACCGCATTACGCAGACCAATCTACGCTGTTCGTCCAGCACCGCTTGAAGCCGGTGCACTTCTGGCGCGAGGACGTGTTGCAAAATGCCAAGAGTCGCAAGACGGTGACTAATCGCCGCTAATAGATTACGAACACTTAGGAATTTCCAGGGGACTGCAACATGAAACGCGTTATTTCGACCAGCATCATCGCGCTCGCCGTATCGGCCTGCTCGACCTATTCGGACACGGCCGTGGAATCGGCGGCCGCTCCCGCAGCAGAAGCCGCTGCCTTCGAGCCGGCCCCGCTGTCGGCGCTGGTCGCGGAAGTCGACCTTCCGTACGAAAAGTTCGTCCTCGACAATGGCCTGACCGTCATCGTCCATGAAGACCGCAAGGCGCCGCTGGTCGGCGTATCGGTGTGGTACGACGTCGGTTCGAAGCACGAACCGGCCGGCAAGACCGGCTTTGCCCACCTGTTCGAACACCTCATGTTCAACGGCACCGAAAACGCGCCCGCCGACTGGTTCGAATACATCCAGCAGATGGGTGGCACCGATGTGAACGGGACCACGAACCCCGACCGCACCAACTATTTCCAGACCGTACCGACCGGCGCGCTCGACCGCGTGCTGATGCTCGAAAGCGACCGCATGGGCCACCTGCTTGGCGCGGTCACGCAGGAGAAGCTCGATAACCAGCGCGGCGTCGTCCAGAACGAAAAGCGCCAGGGCGACAACAACCCCTTCGGCCTGCTGCGTTACGAAATCTTCGAGAACCTCTTCCCCAAGGGCCACCGCTACCACCACTCGACCATCGGTTCGATGGGTGACCTCGATGCCGCGTCCATGGATGACGTGCGCAGCTGGTTCACCGACCACTACGGCCCGAACAACGCCGTCCTCGTGCTGGCCGGCGACATCGACACAGCGACCGCCCGCGCCAAGGTCGAAAAGTGGTTCGGCGATATCGAGCGCGGCCCCGAAGTGAGCCATCCGACCGTCACTGTCCCCACTCTGGCGGAATCGAAAACCAAAACGGTCACCGACCAGATTTCGACCACGCGCCTTTATCGCATGTGGACGGTGCCGGGTTCGAACTCGGCTGAATCGGTTCCGATGAACCTCGCCTCCTCCGTGCTCGGCGGCCTGTCGAGCTCGCGTCTCGACAATGCGCTGGTCCGTGAAGACCCGGTCGCCGTGTCGGTCAGCAGCTTCAACTTCACGCTCGAAGATGCCGGCGTCTTCATTGTCCAAGCCGACGTGAAGCCGGGTGTCGATCCGGCGGAAGTGGCTGCAAAGCTCGATGCGCAGATCGCCAGCTACATCGCCACCGGCCCGACGGCCGACGAACTGGAGCGTGCCAAGGTCTCGACCATGGCGGGCGTCATCCGCGGCCTTGAATCGGTCGGCGGCTTCGGCGGCAAGGCCCCGCAGCTAGCCTCGGGCGAACTGTTCATGAACGACGCGGGCTATGTCGAGAAGCAGCTGGAGCAGATGGCCGCCACCACTCCCGAAGTGGTCCAGGGCCTGATGCAGAAGTGGCTGACCCGCCCGGTCTTCAACCTCGTCTACAACCCGGGCGAGCGCACCGAAGGCGGCGAAAACCGCGGCGGCGCGATCACCGGTCCGGATTCGCTGGCCGACATCGCGCAGGCCAATTACTGTGCCGAGGAAAGCTGCGAACTGTCGGGCATCGCCACCACGATGCAGGCCGATCGCGACACGCTGCCCGAACTGGCACCGCTGGCCGGTCTCGACTTCCCCGATATCGAACGCGCCACGCTGTCGAACGGGATGGAAGTCTATTTCGCCCACCGCGATGCAGTCCCGACCGTGCAGGTCCAAGTCGAGTTTGATGCCGGTCGTGCAGCCGAAACCGCTGCCACGCTCGGCACGCAGCGCCTGCTGCTGGCGGTGATGGGCGAAGGCACGGAGCGTCTCGACGCGACCGAATATGCCATTGCGCAGGAACGCCTCGGTGCCTCGATCTACGAAGGCTTCGATGCCGACTTCACCAATTTCGGTGTCGCCGCGCTGGCTCCGAACCTGGCTCCCTCGCTCGAACTGCTGGCGGAAACTATCCGTTCGCCGGGCCTGCGTGCCAATGTGATCGAGCGCGAGCGGGCCCGCCTGCTCAACGGCCTGTCGTCGGAACTGAAGGATCCGAACTCGATCGCCGACCGCACCGCGCGGCAGGTGGTCTTCGGTTCGCACCCCTACGGCCTGCCGGCATCGGGTCTCGGCTCTGCCGATCGCCTTAAGGCGCTGACCGAAGCCGACCTGCGCCAGTTCCACGCGACCTGGCTGCGTCCCGACAATGCCCGCATCTACGTGGTGGGCGACACCTCGCTGGCCGAAGTGACCCGCCTGCTCGAAGCGAGCTTCGGGGACTGGAAAGCGCCGGCTACGGCCAAGCCGGAGCGGCTCTACAACGTTGCCATTCCGGCACCGGAACAGCGCATCGTGCTGGTCAACCGCCCCAATTCGCCGCAGTCGGTGATCTACGGCGCACAGGTCCTCGACCTGCGCGGCCGTGACCAGGACATCACGCTCCTGTCGGCTGCGAACGAGGCGCTGGGCGGCGGCTTCCTGGCCCGCATCAACATGAACCTGCGCGAAGCCAAGGGCTGGTCCTATGGCGCCGGCAGCGGCGTCGGCAACGCCTTCGACCGCGTCTATTACGGCGTGCGTGCACCGGTGCAGTCGGACAGGACCGGCGATTCGATCAGCGAGATCCGCAAGGAGATCAACGAATTCGTCGATGCCCGCGGTGTGCAGCCGAACGAGCTGGAGCGGATCGTGAACTCCAACATGCGCGAGCTGCCCGGCCAGTTCGAGACGGCGGGCGACGTGCTCGGCGGCCTCGTGAACATCGTGCGCTACAACCGTCCGGACAATTACTACGAGACCCGGGCGCAGTTCTTCAGCAAGCTGACCGCTGCCGAACTCGATGCAGAAGCGCGCCGGAACCTGGACGAAGGCGACATGGTCTATATCGTGGTCGGTGACGCCAAGGTCGTCGAACCGCAGCTCGAAAGCCTCGGCCTCAAGGTCGAAGTCATCGAGCCGCAGGAGTAAGCCCTTGTTGACATCGGTGTAAGTAGCGCCGATGTCACCACCACCGTTTCGGTCCGCAGGTGCGGGCCAGCCAATTGAGGAGAATACGCATGTCCGTAGCCGGTACCTATGACACCATCGTCAAGAGCCCGATGGGCGACCAGAAGGGCACCTTCACCGTCGTTCCGGGTGACGATGGCTCCAGCTTCACCGGCTCGATGGCCGGCGGCATGGGCTCGATGGACGTCAAGGACGGCACCATCGACGGCAACACGCTGAACTGGAAGATGGACATGACCGTGCCCATGCCGATGACGCTGACCTGCACCGCCACGGTGGACGGCAGCCAGCTGACCGGCAAGGTCAACGCCGGCGCATTCGGCGACATGCCGCTGACCGGCGAGCGCCAGGGCTGATCCCCTCAGGCAATTGCTTTCGAAAGGGGCCGTCGGAGCGATCCGGCGGCCCTTTTCCTTTTCGGCCTACCCCGCCCGCCGCAAGGGCGAGGCATCTTGGTCCCCGGCCGCATAAGCCAGCGCACGCCACTTGCCCGGCGTCATACCTGCCACCTTGCGGAAGGCCCGAACGAAGCTGGACGGCTCCGAATAACCAAGGCCCAGCGCGATCTCGGATACCGGAAGGTCGGTCGAGCGCAGCTTTTCCGCCGCCACCTGCACCAGCGCGTGGCCCGACAGGTCGCGCAGGGATATTCCGTCGGCAGCCAATTGCCGGGCAAGCGACCGGACCGAGGTCCCTCGCGCCTTCGCAAGTTCCGTCATCTGCGGTGCGCGGCCGCGTTCGCGCAACGACGCCAGCACAAGCGTGGTAATCTCGCCCTCGAGATTGCCGCCCTGCCGGTTCGCCCCCGCTGCGTTACCGCCGAGGTCGCGCATCAGGTTCTGCCAAGTCGACGCGCGGTACCCAGGGTTCGCCAGCCTGAGGGTCTGCGCTTCCAGCCGGACGAATGTTCTGTCCGCCCCTCTGCTGATGGTGACAGGAAGCAGCCCGTTGACGGCTTGCAGCAAGAGCGGGTCCACATGCACCGCTTCCACATAGGGCGAGCTTGCCAGGCCCTCACCGGGCGGTCCGAAGCGCGCAAAGGAATCGGCAATGCGCAGCACGAACAGCGTCGTCATGACTTCGACGAAACCTCGGAACTGCCCGAGCGCAGGATCGGCCGAAATGACGAAATCGCACCACGTCCCGTCGTCGACGAGTTGCAGGTCGAGCTGCGGATTGGTGCGATTGATGATCCGCGCAACGGCTTCGAGCGCAGCACCCAGGTCCGGAGCGCTGAACACAACCGTCTCGTGCGGAACGTAAGGCCAGTCGAGGAATTTGCGGATGAGCGCTTCCTCGCCGTGTAATTCCATCAAATTGCCGACCATCCGCAGGTCGTCGGCGACCGATACATTTTCCGTCGAATAGGTCTCCGCGGTCAGGCTCGTCCCGCGCCACAAGTCTTCGGGCCAGCCGAAGCTCGCTGCCCAATAGCGGGTAAGGCCGACCGGCACGGGAGCGGCCGCAAGATCGGGCCGCAGCGTCTCCAGCCTTTCGATCGACTCCTGCAACCGGTTCATCGTCCCCCTTCCCTCGTCAGGAATAAGAGAGTGCCGCAATGGCAGAAAATGTCAATCGATTGGCAGGAAGGGTCAATAGGAAGTCGGAAAAACCTCTGATACGCTGCGCAAGACTCGGAAAGGGTTAGAAAAAGACAGGGAAATTTTACGTCTCACGAGCCCTTCGGATCGCAAAAAAAGAAACTCAGGAGATCGTTATGAAAACCCGTATCGCGACAGCTGTCGCATTGGCAGCAAGCACGGCGCTCGTGGCCACGCCGGTTCTGGCCCAAAAGGCAAGCGCCCTGGTCGGGCTCAATGGCGCACCCGCTGCGAATGCCGAAAACGAACTGAGAAGTCTCGGGTTCAAGAACATCTCCAGCCACAGGGGCTCTGGGGGCTTCGTCAACAGCTACTGGTGGAACGAACGCGGCGACAACTGCGTGGTTGTCGAATCGCGCGACGGCCAGGTCATGACCGTGAACGACGCGACCGATCAGGATTGCGGCCATCATAAGGGTAGCGATGCCGGTGCTGCCGTTGCCGCCGTGGCAGGAGCTGCGATCCTAGGCGCCCTGCTGAGCCACAAGTCGCACCACCGCGAAGGCAAGCAGTACGACGAGACACAGACGCCCGAATTCGAGCGCGGCTACAAGGACGGCCTCTACAACGGCGCGTACCACAATTATAACCGCAACGACGCCTACTCCCACGGTTACTCGAAGGGTGTCGAGGAACGCGAAGCTAACTTGAGCCACCACTATAACCGTGGGGGCTATGTCCAGACCGCGCGTTTCGATGACCTGCAGGGCGCACGCGCGGCAGGCGGCATGGACACGCTGGAGCGGCGCGGTTTCCGCCAGGTGGACAATTTCACCAGCGGCAACACGCGCTATTCGATCCAGTGGAACCGCGACACGCGCCAGTGCGTGCAGGTGACGATCGCCGACGGTCACTTCTACGACCTGCGCGACATCGGCCGCCATCCGCAGTGCCGCTGATCTGACGGGAGAGCAGACGATGCGGTATGCATTCATCGTGGCGGGCGCTTCGGCGCTCGCCCTCTCCGCTTGTGGCGGCGCGGCCGAAGACACTTCCGAAGCCGAAGCGCCGGCCGAAGAGCTCGCGGTGATCCCCGAAACCCTCGCCCCCTTCGGCGACGGGTATCCCAACCCGGGCGATCCTTGCGTCCGACTGGGCGAAAGCGAAGCGACCTCGAACTATCTCGACGACAGCGCCGTCCTCGTCGGCTGCCCCAGCGAAGCGGCGGCGGAAGCCGTGGGCGGGGAAATCGTCGGCAATGTCGAAGGCGTGAGGCTGGTCAGCGTACCGATGGGCGATGCCAATGCTGGCATGGTGTCACCGGTCGGTGAAAACGGCCCCGCGGAAGCGCCTGCTCCGGCCAAGGCTGCCGAGGTCAAGATCCGCGGCGCGAACAGCCTCGAAAGCAAGTGCGCTGCCAAGGTCGGCCGCGAAACGGGTGCGCCCGTGATCGGGACCAACCGGATCGAGGAATCGGAAGCGGCCATCGCCATCTACATCAACGTGCAGGGCGGCGAAGCGCCGTGGCAATGCCTCGCCTATCGCGACGGGACGATCGGCGACATCATGTACACGGGCAGCGAAGGCGCCATGTAATCGGGTGACGGGGCGGCGGGCGGTTTACGCACCCCGCCCCGGCCCAGCGGAGGGAAACCATGCGTAGATTCATCGTAACCGGCGCGCTTGCCATTGTGCTGGCCGCATGCGGAGGCGCGGCAGAAACGGAAGATGCAGCCCCGGCGGAGACCGAGATCGCTGCGGACGCCGGCAGCGAAGCTGCGCAGCCGGCCTATGGCGAAGGCGATGCGCTCGTCGCCGGGACCGATTACAATGCCACCACCCTCCTCAAGTGCGGCTTCGACAATGCCGCGCCCGAGCAGACCTGCGAGGCGGGCATCAAGCGCAACTGGGGCGAGGAAGGCCAGCACCTGATCGAGGTGTCGAAGCCCGACGGTTTCAAGCGGGCGATCTTCCTGCGCGGCACCGAACCCTATGGCGCAGACAGCGCGCAAGCGGACGGTTCGGCCGGATGGGACTTCGCAACCACGCGTGACGGAGACATGGTGACGGTCAAGTTCGGGCCGGAAACCTACGTGCTCGTCGATGCGATGGTGACGGGCGGATAAGCGACCAAGCGGAGGAAATCATGAGCAAGACTGTAGTCGGAATTATCGCCTTCATAGTGGGCATCCTGGGTGGCGTCTTTCTCGCCGCGCCGCTGGTTGGAGGAACGATGGCCGGAGTTGGCGCAGGCGTTGGAATCGCCACAGGGATATGCTCGACCGCCCAGGCGGCACAGGAACTCGGCTATCTGACGCCAGAGCAGCTAGACGAGGTGCTCAACAAGGCTGCCATGGACGTTTCGGGCAAGACCGAAATTCCGGAAGGCGAAGAAGTCGCCAACAGTGCAGCGGCCTGCGAAAAGGTCATGGCCGAACTCGCAAAATCGAAGGAAGGATGAGCGATGACGCATTCGCATCTTTACCGCATGGCAGCGCTCGGGGCGGCTGGGCTGGCCCTTGCCGGCTGCGAATCCTTGCCGGGTAATGTCTACCACCCGTTGAACGGCACGACATGGCGTCTCGTCGATGTTGAAACTTCGGGCACGTCCACGCGCCTCAACCCGGAGCTCCAGGCACGCCACACGCTGACGTTCGAGCGCGGCGGAAGGGTGAATATGCAATTGGATTGCAACCGCGGGTCGGCCAGTTGGGAGGCTACGCTGCCCCAGACCTATAACGGTTCGATCAGCATCTCGCAGGTCGCCGCGACCCGCGCTTTCTGCCCTGACCCGACATTCGGGGAAGCGCTGGCTGCGGATCTGCCGAGTTCCAGCGCCTACACGCTGACGCCCGACGGGCGAGGCCTCGTGATCCGCACTGCGCGGATCGTTTACGCTTTCGAGCGAAACTGACGGCTATGAAGAACAGAGGGCGGATGCGAACCAGACATGCCACCGTGCTGGCGGTATCCGCCCTCTTCCTTGCATCCTGCACCCAGGCGCGTGCGGAAAGCCCTTCGCCGCCACCTGCGCCCGACTGGGATTTCGTCGTCTTCGAGGTGAAGAGCTGGGGCGGTCCGATCACATCGTGGCGTATCCTGCCCAATGGCGGGGGCAGCTGGACCGAGGCTATCCGTCCCGAAGGTCAGCCACCGACCGCGCCCGCTTCGCAGGCCTGGCACGAGATCGAGCCCGAGGCGGCCAATTACATCAAGCTGGAGTCAATCCTGCGCAAGCTCCCGAGCCCGGCACCCGATTTCAACGACTGCGACAATCGTATGAACGACATGGCCTATGGCACGCTACGCCTGACGCGCGGAGCCACCACGACCGAGATCGCGTGGAACGAAGGCTGTCTCGACGACGATTACCAGGATTTCATGGGCATCTTGCGCGAAGCGGACGAGCATATGCGCGCGCTCGGCAAGGCTGCACCTGTCAGCCGAGTGGAGCCGCCCGAAGGCGGCTGACAATCCTCAGCGTTTCCAGAGCCAGTACAGGATCGCGGCGTTGATCGCCGGGGCGAGGATGGCGAGCCATGCGCCGGTCAGCCCGATCTTGTCGCCGAGGATATTCCACGGCAGCCCCAGCGGCATCAGGAAGACACCCGAAAGCGGATCCTGCTCCTGCCCGAACCAGCCGAAGGTGCCGACCGCCAGCAGGAACAGCGCCACCACGTAAAGCACCACGAAAACGATGAAGACCCACTTCATGAAACCGCCCTCCCCGAAGTGGCATGAAGCTATGTCATTCGCGCAGCAATGAAAAGGCCCGCCGGATCGCTCCGGCGGGCCTCTGTCGTTTACGGAAGGACGGTCGTTAGTCGACGATGTCCATTTCCTCGATCAGGCCCTGCGCACCGTCGACCTTGTCCATCACCCACAGCATGTAGCGGGTGTCGACATGGATCGTGCGCGTGGTGCGCGGATCGAAGTCCCAGTCGGAATTGACGCTTTCGAAGGTGCCGTCGAACAGCAGGCCGACCAGCTCTGCGCGCGCGTTGAGCGTGGCCGAGCCGCTGTTGCCACCGGTGCTGTCGAGATCGGACAGGAAGTTGACCGGCACCGAACCGATACTGTCGAGCTTGTACTTGCCGTAATCCTTCTCGCGGATTTCCTTCAGCTGCTTTTCCGGAGCGTTGAAGGGATCGATGCCCGTGTCCTTTTCGAGGATGCCTTCCAGCGTGGTGAACGGCAGGTAGGCCATGCCGTCACGCGGCGAACCGCCGAGCACGGTGCCGTAGGTGACGCGCAGGGTGGAGTTGGCATCGGGATAGGTCGTGATGCCCTGCGAACGCTGCCACTGCATGATCGCGTCCATGTAGGCCGGACGCAGCGCCTGTGCACGGCCTGCACGCTCCTCGCCCTCGGCTTCCTTGGCGCGCTCGTATGGATAGAGCGCTACGGCCAGCTTGACGAAGGGATCGTTGCTGGCCTCGAAGGTCGCCGCATCGGCTTCCATCAGCGACAGGCGGGTTGCCGTCTCGTCCAGCGTGGTGCCGGCGTAATAGGCGTCCAGCTTGTCCGACAGCTGCTGCGTGGTCATGCCCGGCGTCAGGCCGAGCGCCTTGTCGAAGACAGCCACACGGTTTTCCTCGGGCTGCTTGATGTAGGTGCTCAGGAACATCAGCCATTCCGCCTTGTCGACCGAGGCCTCGTAGCGGCGATCGAGCGCCTGCAGGCCCTGGCGGAAGAAGGTCATGTCGCGGTCCTGGTAGCCCGGATCGCGCAGGGCGTTTTCCTTCTCGCGTTCCTTCGACAGGCGATAGAGACGCTGGGCTGCCGACAGCAGCGCAGGACGCGTGGCGTTGTTGTACCAGAAGCTCTTGCGCGCTTCGGCAGCGCTTTCGACCGTGAGAGCCTGAAGGCCCGAGATCGCCTCGCCGTAACCGGCGCGCGACTTGTCGGCGGCAATCCATGCAGCCAGCGCTTCCTCACGCTCGCGGCGGCGATCGACGAGGCCGACACGGCGCGCACCTTCGATCTGGCCGCGCAGGTTCTTCTCGCTGTTGTTGAGACCGGCGAGGCGCGATTCGTACTTCACGCGCGCGTCCGACCCTTCGGGTGCGGCTTCCTCGATCGTGTCGATCCAGTCGTTCAGCAGCGTGACGAAGGTCGGGTAGGACCAGTCGAAGGTGTTCTCCACCTCGGCCAGCGTCGCATAGCGCTGGGTTGAGCCGGGGTAGCCCGCAGCCATGACGAAATCGCCGTCCTCGAGCCCGGCAGCGCTCACCTTCAGGTGATGCTCCGGCGCGTAGGGCACGTTGTTTTCGGAATAGTCGGCCGCCGAACCGTCGGGCGCGACATAGGCGCGGTAGAAGGCGAAGTCGCCCGTGTGGCGCGGCCACATCCAGTTGTCGATGTCGCCGCCGTACTTGCCGATCGAATCCGCCGGAGCGTAGACGAGGCGCACGTCGCGCACTTCGAGGCGCTTGATCAGCGTGTATTCCGCACCGCCGTAGAAGCTAGCGACCTGGCAGCGATAGCCGGCCTCGGCCTCGCATTCGGCGGTGATGTCCTTCATCCGCTGCTCGAGCGTCTCGTAACGCTCGGTCGCGGACATGGCGTCGACGCCGTCGCGCATGCGGCCGGTCACGTCGGTGATCTCGGTCGTCACGTAGATGCGCGAGCCGGGAGCGGCAGGCAGTTCATCCTTGAACGCCTTCGCAAGGAAGCCGTTTTCGAGATAGTTGTTCTCGGCCGTCGAATTGTACTGCACCGAACCGCGCGCGCAGTGGTGGTTGGTGACGACGAGGCCTTGCGGCGAGACGAAGCTGGCCGAGCAGCCGCCGAGCGACACGATCGCGCCCATGGGGAAGCCGGTCAGGTCCGACAGGGCTTCGGGATCGATTTCCAGACCCGTTTCCTTCAGGTCCTTGGCGATTTCGGGCAGCTGGCCGGGCGTGAACATCCCTTCCTTGGCGGCAAGCGGTGCGGTTGCGGTGCAGGCAAGCAGCGCCGCAATCGTTGCGGTCTTACGCATGTAGTTACAGTCCCCTCAATTGTGCGCACGAACGGCGCAAGAACGGCAAAGGGGCTATGCTTTCCAGAGGCTTGGAGCAAGCGCGGGCTCGCCGAATGACATATGCGCCCGACGAACGGGCGGCGGCGCATCAAATGATGTGCTTGCGCACCGCCTGGTAGGCCGCTGCAGCAACGGTATTGGCCAGATTGAGCGAACGGACCTTGTCCGAGCGCATCGGCAGGCTGACCATCTGGTCGCGGTGCGCCTCGACGATTTCGCCCGGAATGCCCTTCGTCTCGCGCCCGAAGACGAGATAGGCATCATCGGGGTAATCCGGTTCGTAGAAATTGCGCGGGGCATATTCCTCGAACAGGAACATCTGGTCGCTGCGCGGAGCCCGTTCGGCAATGAAGTCCGACCAGCTGCCGAATTCGACCAGCCGGATATGCGGCCAGTAGTCGAGGCCGGAGCGCTTCACCCGCTTGTCCGAAATCTCGAAGCCGAGCGGGTGGATCAGGATCAGTTCCATGTCGAGCGCGACGCAAGTGCGCCCCACCGCCCCGGTGTTGCCGGGTATCTCGGGCTGGACGAGGACGATGGAGGTCATCGCCTTGCGCTCAACCGTCGAGCTTGTCCTTCAGGATCTGGTTCACCACCGCCGGATTGGCCTTGCCCTGCATCGCCTTCATCGTCTGGCCGACGAAGAAGCCGAACAGCTTATCCTTGCCGCCGCGGTATTCGTCCACCTTGTCGCCATTGGCCGCGATGATCGCGTCGATCGCCGCCTCGATGGCGCCGGTGTCGCTGACCTGCTTTAGGCCCTTCTCGTCGGCAATCGTCTCCGGATCGCCCCCGGTCTTGAGGACGATCTCGTAGATCTCCTTGGCCTGGCCGCCGGAGATGTCGCCTTTGTCCTGCATGGCGAGGATCTTGGCCTGCGCTTCGGCGGTGGCGTTGGCCGGATCGGCTTCGTCGCCCAGCGATTTCAGGACGCCGGGTGCGACCGAGAGCGCCCAGTTGGCGACCTGCGTAGCGACCTTGGCCTCGGGCTTGCCGATCTGCTTGGCGGTTTCGGCCAGCAGCGTTTCGAAGCGCGCGAAGGTTTCGACCTCTGCGGTCAGTTCGCGGGCATTGTAGGGCGTCAGGCCCAGATCGTTTTCGTAGCGGGTGCGCTTGGCATCCGGTAGCTCGGGCAGCGAAGCGCGGCATTCCTCGAGGAAGCTGTCTTCCAGTTCGAGCGGAAGCAGGTCCGGATCGGGGAAGTAGCGGTAGTCATGCGCATCTTCCTTGGAACGCATGGTCCGCGTGGTGCCGGTGTTCGGGTCGAACAGGCGCGTTTCCTGGTCGACCGTGCCGCCGTTCTCGATCACGTCGACCTGGCGGTTCGCCTCGTATTCGATGACCTGCATCACGAAGCGGACCGAGTTCACGTTCTTGGTCTCGGTGCGCGTGCCGAATTCCTCGCCCGGGCGGCGGACCGACACGTTCACGTCGGCGCGCATGGAGCCTTCTTCCATGTTGCCGTCGCAGGAACCGACATAACGCAGGATCGAGCGCAGCTTGCGGACATAGGCGCCCGCTTCGGCAGGGCTGCGCATGTCGGGCTTCGACACGATTTCCATCAGCGCGATGCCGACGCGATTGAGGTCGACATAGGACATGGTCGGATGCTGGTCGTGCATCAGCTTGCCCGCGTCCTGTTCGACGTGGATGCGCTCGATGCCGATGACCTTGTCTTCGGGAATGCCGGCCTTCTCGTCTGCCTCGATCAGCAGCGAGCCCTCGCCCACCAGCGGGTGGTAGAGCTGGCTGATCTGGTAGCCCTGCGGCAGGTCGGCGTAGAAGTAGTTCTTGCGATCGAAACGCGACCACTTGTTGATCTGCGCCTCGATCGCCATGCCCGTGCGCACCGCCTGGCGGATGCATTCGCGGTTCGGCACGGGCAGCATGCCCGGCATCGCCGCGTCGACGAGGCTGACCTGCGTATTCGGCTCGGCACCGAAGGCGGTGCTTGCGCCCGAAAACAGCTTGGCGTTCGAAGTGACCTGCGCGTGGACTTCGAGGCCGATCACGACCTCCCATTCGCCGGTTGCGCCCTGGATACGGTAAGTGCTCACCACCATTTCTCCGGCTGAGCGTTGAAGTTTGCGCGGTTCTGGATCGCAAGACCTGCGTTCAGCACGCCCTGTTCGTCGAACGGCTTGCCGACCAGCTGGAGGCCGAGCGGCAAGCCATCGGAATTGAGCATGGCGGGCACGCTCATCGCCGGGAGGCCTGCAAGCGAGGCCGGCACCGCGAAGACGTCGTTCAGGTACATCGTCAGCGGGTCTTCGTTGAGCGAACCCAGCGGGAAGCTGGCGGTCGGCGTGGTCGGCGCGAGGATCACGTCGCACTGGGTGAACCCCTGCTCGAAATCGCGGGCGACCAGCGTGCGGATCTTCTGGGCCTGCGTGTAATAGGCGTCGTAGAAACCGGCGCTGAGCACATAGGTACCGATGAGGATGCGGCGCTTCACCTCGTCGCCGAAACCGGCGGCGCGGGTGGCGGCATACATGTCCTGCAGGCCTGCACCCTCGGGCAGTTCGCGCAGGCCGTAGCGCACGCCGTCATAGCGCGCGAGGTTCGACGAGGCTTCTGCCGGGGCGACGATGTAATAGGCGGGCAGCGCATACTTGGTATGCGGCAGCGAGACGTCGACGATCTCGGCGCCTGCATCGCGTAGCCATTCCTTGCCCTGTTCCCAGCTCTTGAGGATTTCCTCGTCGGTGCCGTCCATGCGGTATTCGCGCGGGATGCCGACCTTCTTGCCCTTGAGGTCCGCCGACAGCGCGGCTTCCCAATTGGGCACGGGCATGTCGAGGCTGGTCGCGTCCTTCGGGTCGAAACCGGCCATGGCTTCGAGCATGATCGCGCAATCCTCGACGCTGCGGGCCATTGGGCCGGCCTGGTCGAGCGAGCTCGCGAAGGCGACGACGCCCCAGCGGCTGCAGCGGCCGTAGGTCGGCTTGATGCCGCAGATGCCGGTGAAAGCGGCGGGCTGGCGGATCGAACCGCCGGTATCGGTGCCGGTGGCAGCCGGCGCAATGCGCGCGGCGACCGCGGAGGACGAACCGCCCGAGGAGCCGCCCGGGCTCATCGCGGCATTGGTGCCATCTTTCTTCCACGGCGAATTGACGTTGCCGAAATAGCTCGTCTCGTTGGACGAACCCATGGCGAACTGGTCGAGGTTGAGCTTGCCCAGCATGCCAGCGCCTGCGTCCCACAGGTTCTGCGAGACGGTGCTTTCATACTCGGGCTCGAACCCTTCGAGGATGTGGCTGGCCGCGGTGGTCTGGACGCCCTTGGTGGCGAACAGGTCCTTCATGCCGATCGGCACGCCGCCCATCTTGCCCAGCTCTTCGCCCTTCGCACGCTTCGCGTCGGTCGCGTCGGCAGCAGCCAGCGCGTGGTCGGGCGTGGTAACGATGAAGGCGTTGAGTTCGGCCGCTTCGGCCACGGCCGCGTTGAAGGCTTCGGCTACTTCGCGCGCGGTGAAGTCGCCGCCGGCCACGCCGTCGCGGATCTGCTTGACGCCAAGCTGCGTAAAATCGGTCATTATTCGATCACCTTGGGCACGCCGAAGAAACCGTGTTCGGCGGCAGGGGCATTGGCCAGCACGTCGTCGCGGCGACCGCCGGCAGTGTGCGGGTCGGCATCGACCACGTCGTCGCGCAGGCGCAGCGTGTTGGGGATGACCGCGGTCATCGGCTCCACGCCTGCAGTATCGACCTCGCCCAGCTGCTCGACCCAGTCGAGAATGCCGTTGAGTTCGGGGACCATGCGATCGAGCTCCGCATCCGCCATGCGAATGCGTGCCAGCGAGGCGATTTTCGCCACTTCTTCTCGGGTAACGGACATGGCCGCGCGTTAGCCGCGAGAGCGGCGCGCTTCAAGCGGCCAATGTGCCCTTATTCGACGGGCGCACCCTCGGGAGCGGCCTGGCCCTGCTGTGCCTGCATCTGCTGCTGGAGCTGCATCAGGCGCTGCTGCGCTTCGGGCAGCGGCATGATGTCGATGATTTCGACTTCGAACACGAGGTCGGCATCCGGCGGAATCGGCGATCCCGCGGGGGGATTCGCGCCGTAGGCCTGGTCGGCCGGGATCTCGATGCGGTACTTGCCGCCTTCCTTGGTCTGCAGCAGTCCGTCGACGAAGCCCTGGATCAGGCCGCCATTTTCCTCGAGCGGGAACGGCGTACCGTCAGGGAACACGCCCGGCGGGAACGGGCTGGGCTGCGACCGATCGAATTCGGTGCCGTCGGTCAGCGTGCCGACATATTTCGCGAAGACCACGTCGCCGATCTGCGGCGAAGGACCGGTGCCTTCGGTAATCACTTCCACATCGAGACCCTTGGGCATAGCGGCCCAGGCAAGGCCGCCGCCGATCAGTATGGCCACGATGACGCCCAGCCACAGCTTGGTGAGCGAGCCCTTGGCGATGGGCTGGAGGGGAACGCGGGTGATCTCGGTCATGGAAAATTCGTCCTGATACGCAAAGGGCGCGGATTTCTCCGCGCCCTCATGGCTTGGCTTGGAAGCTAAGGCAACGGCTTACTTGATGCCGTCACGCTCCATGCGCTTGCGCTCGAGCTTGCGGGCGCGGCGAACGGCAGCAGCCTTTTCGCGGGCGCGCTTTTCGCTCGGCTTTTCGTAGTGGCGACGCAGCTTCATTTCGCGATACACGCCTTCACGCTGCAGCTTCTTCTTGAGCGCGCGGAGGGCCTGGTCGACATTGTTATCGCGAACCATGATCTGCATAAACTTCAATACCTCGACTATCGGGCCAGAGCCCGCATTTGCGGGGTTTGCCTCCTTGAATAGGGTTTCGCTCTTTCAACGAAAAGCGCGCCGAATCCCTTTCGGACCGGCTCGAACGGCGCGCACATACGGATTCTTCCTACAAATGGCAAGCCTGCAGTGCCGCCTTTCGCAAACCCGCGCGAGGCGCTAGGGCTGCGCGCAATGTCGACCCTCTCCCCATCCATCGCCACGCTCTACGTCGCCCTAGGCGGCGGAGTCGGTGCCGCGCTGCGTTACCAGACCGGCCGCGCCATGACGCAGTGGCTCGGCGCGCCGATCATGGGCGCCTTCCCCTTCGCCACCCTCGCCGTGAACGCAGTCGGCAGCCTCCTGATGGGCCTGCTGGCCGGCTGGCTGGTCAGGAGCGGCGGCGCGATGAGCGAACAGGCCCGCCTGCTGCTCGGCGTGGGCGTGCTGGGCGGTTTCACCACCTTCAGCGCCTTCAGCCTCGAGATGGTCCTTTTGATCGAGCGCGGCCAGTACCTGTTCGCAACGCTCTATGCCGTCCTGTCCTTTGCGCTCGGCATTTCCGGCCTGATGGTAGGCCTTGCGCTAATGAGGATGACGGCATGAATACCGCCGACGAAGTTCGCCAGTTCACTGTCGCACCCGACGATGACGGCATCCGCGTGGACCGCTGGTTCAAGCGCCACCTGCCGCAGATCGGCTTCGGCACGGTCAGCAAGTGGGCGCGCACCGGCCAGATCCGCGTCGACGGCAAACGCGTGAAGCCCGACGACCGGCTCGAACAGGGTCAGCAGATCCGCGTCCCTCCGGGCGGCAATGCACCGCACAAGAAGGCAAAGGCGCGCCGCGAACTCAAGCCCGCCGAGATCGAACAGGCGGCGGAAATGGTGATCGAGAAGACCAAGTCGGCGCTCGTCCTGAACAAGCCGCCGGGCCTTGCCACGCAGGGCGGCACCAACACCTTCAACCACATCGACGGCCTGCTCGACGCCTATATGGAAGATGGCGACGACCAGCGGCCGCGCCTCGTCCACCGGCTCGACAAGGATACGTCCGGCGTCCTGCTGGTGGCGCGCACGCCCGGCAGCGCGGCATTCTTTTCCAAGCGGTTCTCCGGTCGCAGCGCCAAGAAGATCTACTGGGCGCTGGTGGTCGGCGTGCCGGACATCCGCGAAGGCGTGATCGAGGCCCCGCTTGCCAAGCAGCCCGGATCGGGCGGCGAGAAGATGCATGTCGACCACGAAGGCGGTGCGCCTGCCAAGACCAAGTACCGCGTGGTCGAGAGCGCGGGCAAGAAGGCCGCGTGGCTCGAATTGCAGCCGATGACGGGCCGCACCCATCAGCTGCGCGTCCACTGTGCGGCGATGGGCCACCCGATCGTCGGCGACGGCAAGTACGGCGGCAAGGAGGCCTTCCTGACCGGCTCGATCAGCCGCAAGATGCACCTCCACGCCCGCCGCCTGATCATCGACAGTCCCGACGGCGGAAAGCTGGACGTGACGGCGGAACTGCCCGAACATTTCGCCGCCAGCATGGAGCAGATCGGCTTCGACGAGAAAGCCAGCGACGCGACGCCGATGCGCGACGACCCGCCGCCCAAGTCGCGCGAGGAAAAGAAGCAGCAGGCCCGCCAGCACGCCAAGAACTATCGCAAGGCGCGCAAGGGCGAGCGGCGCGGACGCGGCGCCGCTACGGCCAGCAAGCCCAAGCCGCGGGCGAAGCCGGCCAAACCGCCCAAGGGCAAGCGCTGATGCATCCAAACCCGCTGTTCCGGAGCGAGGACAGGGCCCTGTTCGAGGCGCTGATCGACGAAATCGGGTTCGGCATGGTCTTCCACACCACTCCGGACGGGCCGCGCGTGGCGCATGTCCCGCTGCTGTCCACCGGCGACGGCGCGGTGCAGTTCCACCTCGCGCGCGGCAATGCGCTTACCCGCCACCTCGACCAGGCGACCGCGCTGGTTACCGTCAACGGCCCCGATGCCTACATCAGCCCGCGCTGGTATGACGAGCGCGACACCGTCCCCACCTGGGATTACGTCGCGCTGGAAATGGAAGGCCGCGTGCGGCGCATGGACGACGAGGGCCTCGAAGCCCTGCTCCACGCTGTCATCCAGAAATTCGAGGGACGGCTTGATGGCGAAGGCTGGTCGGCGGACGAATCGAGCGAGACCACATGGTCGCGCCTGTTCAAGGGCATCGTGGGCTTCGAAATGGAAGTTCTCGCCTGGCGCCCGACCTTGAAGCTGTCGCAAAAACGCACTCCGGCCGAGCGCGAACGGATTGCCACGGGCCTTGAAACGAGCGGCAGCCCCAACCTTGCCCAGCTGATGCGGAGCTTTGCGGCATGACGCGGCTTGCCGTCTTCGATTGTGATGGCACGCTGGTCGACGGCCAGGCCGCCGTGTGCGAGACGATGGAGCGTGCCTTCGGGGCGATCGGCGCGCCGCCTCCCGACCGCAACGCCATCCGGCGCACCGTCGGCCTCAGCCTGCCCCTCGCCGTACGCCAGCTGATGATGGACGGTCGCGAGGTCGACCGGCTGCAGGTGGTCGAGGCGTACAAGCGGCTGTTCCGCGAAACGCGCCTTTCGGGCGCCCTGCACGAACCGCTGTTCGACGGCATGGCCGACCTGCTCGAGCGGCTACACGCAGATGGCTGGCTGCTCGGTGTAGCCACGGGAAAGAGCGACCGTGGCCTGCATTCCTGCCTCGATACCCACGGCATCAAGCACCGCTTCGCCACGCTGCACGGCGCGGACCGCTATCCCTCCAAGCCGCATCCCGCCATGCTGGAGGCCGCGCTCGCTGAAACGGGTGTCGATGCGGGCGATGCGGTGATGATCGGCGACACGGTCTTCGACATCCACATGGCCTGCGATATCGGCGTGCGCGCCATAGGGGTCGACTGGGGCTATCACGACGCCGAGGAGTTGCTCGGGGCAGGCGCCGTTGGCGTCGCGCAGACCATGGACGAACTGGAGAAACTGATCCGTGAGTGACGAAGACAAGGCCGCGCAGCGGTTCTGGCTGCTTCAAATCATCCGCCTGTCGGGCGCCGTGATGGTCCTGCTTGGCGTAATGGCCATCGCAGGCGCACTGCCCTGGCCGCAGATGGTCGGTGTGGTGCTGCTGGTGGGCGGCGCAGTGGACTTCTTCTTCATTCCGGTCCTCCTTGCCAAGCACTGGAAGCAGCACGGATGAAACGCTTCTACAAGGACGTGACCGTCGTCCGGACTGACCTTGGCTGGACGGTCCAACTGGATGGCCGACCGATCAAGACGCAGGGCGGCAAGCCGCAGGTTCTGCCAAGCGAGACCTTGGCGGAAATGCTCGCAGCCGAATGGCGTTCGCAGGGCGAGACGATCGATCCCTCGACTTTCCCGTTCCGCGATATGGCGGACTATGCGCTCGACGTGGTGGCAAGCGATCCCCAACCGGTGGTCGAGAAGCTGCTCGGCTATGCGGAAACCGATACGCTTTGCTACCGCGCCGATCCGGAAGACCCGCTCTACCACCGGCAGCAGGAAATCTGGGAGCCGCTGCTGACCGCTTTCGAGGCGCGCGAGGGAGTGACCTTGCATCGCGTCAGCGGCGTGCTGCACAAGCCGCAGGCTGCAGCTTCGCTGGCACGGCTGCGCGAACGACTGGCAGGGCTCGGCGCGTTCGATCTTGCCGCACTTGAACAGCTTACCTCTCTTGCGGCCTCGCTCTTCATCGGGCTCGGCGCGCTCGAGGGGAACTCGGATGCGGAAGCGCTGTGGGCCGCCGCCAATCTCGAAGAAGAATGGCAGGCAGATTTATGGGGCCGCGAAGAAGAAGCGGAAAAGCGCCGCGCCAAGCGGAAGCGCGATTTCCTGGCCGCTGTCGAGTTTGCGCGGGTCGCTGGCTGAGGCTTGCCGACCCGGCTTGCGGCCATTCCGACCGGTCAACCTAGCATCCGCGTGAAGGCCGCCCCGGCCCTGCACCTTCGACGGAAGCTCGAGCCCACCCGCCAGCATCGGCGCGCCGATCTGCTCGCTAGAATGTGTATTCAATGCCGATCAGGGGCGCATGGCCGATTTCATCCGGCCCTTCATCCTCGAAATCCTGTTGGCGCAAGTACGACAGGCCGAGCGTAAGGTTCTCGTTGACCTCGTACTCCACGCCGACTGTCGTACGCAGGCCCGTGATGCCCGTATCGCTATCGACATTGTTGCCCCGCAGTACCCAGAAGAGTTCGGCATCGGCTCCTGCGGACCAGCGGCCGTCGGCGGTCAGGTCGAACCCCACGCCAAGCCGGGGCCGAAGGCGCAAGCCCATCCGATCGGCTCCGTCGACGAAGCGCTGCTCCAGTCGTAGCCGTGTCTTCAGGATGCCGTGACTGGTGGAAAGCTGCTGCATCGTGCGAACTTCGTTCGATCCGCCGTCGTTGATGCGGTACTCGACCGCACCGGCCAGGGTGGCGTTGTCGGCAATGTCCTGCTTGACCCAGCCGCGGAAGAAGTAAGTGTCCACCCGGCCGTCGCCTTCCGAACGGAAGCGCTGGGCGGTTTCGAGCTCGAAAGCCGTGTCGTTATCCAGTCCGACTTCGACCGAAGGGTTGAGCCATAGTTCCGCGGCGTCATCGCTGGCGTAAGCGGTCGACGGGGTTGCCGCCAATGCCACCGATGCAAGCATAATGCCTTGTTTTCTCACCTTGGGTATCCTTCGATTATGCTTGGGTCGGGATCAGGAGATGCTGTGAGGCTTGCGACGCCGGCAGCGGCGCCTGCGTTTTGATGGGGTCGTGAACCGCAGGAGCGGCAAGCAATGCTGCGACATAGGCCGCGTACCCCACGATCAGGACGATACCGGCCGGCCGGCCGAAACGCTTCCAGGTGAGGCTCACGACCAGGACCGCGATCGCAGTCGCTGCCATTACGCCGAGATCGAAGGGAAAGAGCGTCGCCGGAATGGCAGCCGGACTAACAACCATCGTGACGCCCCCGATCCCGAGAATATTGTAGATGCAGGAACCGACAACGTTTCCGAAAGCGATTTCGGCTTCGCCTCTGCGCGCAGCTACGACCGAGGTAACGAGTTCCGGGAGCGAGGTTCCGATCGCCACTATCGTGAGGCCGATCACCGCCTCGCTGAGGCCGGCGATCCGGGCCAGGTCGATCGCTCCGCTCACCAGGAAGCGCGCACCCAGCATCAGCAGAGCCAGTCCGGCCAGTAGGAGCAGAGCGGCCTTCCACCAGCTTTCCCCCTTCTGGTGCAGGGCAGTATCGGTGATTTCCAGCGCCTGCTGGCGGTCGAAAGCCGCCGAGTGGACGGCGTCGGCTGGCACCACACGCTCGTCGCGGTAGCAGCGCACGATATAGACGAAGAGGCCGGCCACCATTGCAAGGCCGATCCATGCCCCGTGCCAACCGGTCGCAGCCAGACCCAGAAGCCCCAGCGATGCCGCGACACACACGCCGGTATCGCGAAGCAGGTTCCCGCCGCGCAAGAAGATTGGGGTAATCAGGGCCGCAAAGCCCAATATCACCAGTACGTTGACGATATTCGAGCCCACGATGTTGCCCCACGCAATTGCGGGCGAGCCTGCCATGGCCGCTTCCACGCTGGTCATCAATTCGGGCGTCGAGGTGCCGAACCCGACAATCACCAGCCCCACAATGAGCGGCGTTACACCTGCTTTTTCGGCGAGCCGGACAGCGCCGCGCACGAGCAGTTCGCCCCCGATCAGCAATCCGGCCAGGCCGACGACAAGGAAGGTAATTGTTTCGAACATGTTGGGAGATGGCCCCGGCTCGATGACTGGAAGGCGCTAAGGCCGAGGACCGAAAGGACACCGCGCGGATTTGCACGGTGTCCTTGTCGGGAGGATTAAGATTGTCAGAAGCGATAGGCGAGGCCGGCACTGAGAACCCACGGATCAAGATCGTGTTCGCTCTGCAGCGCAACGGTCTGACCCGCACTGAAAGTGGCTGTCGTGCCGACGAAGTAGCGCTTGGCGTCGAGCGAGAGGCCGAGTCCGCGATCGTTCAGCGCGATGTCGACACCGCCCTGCAGCAGGAAGCCGAATTCGTCCGACAGGTCGACATCGGTCGCGCCGAGTGCAGCAGCGTCAGCGCCGACATCTTCCGAAAAGATCATGAAGTAGGTGGCGCCGGCGCCGAGGTAGGGCTTGATCCCGCCGCCGAGGTTGAAGTGATACTTCGCCGTCAGGCTTGCAGGCAGGATGATCGCATCGTCGATCAGTTCCGCGCCTTCCAGAGCGCCCGCCCCGGTGACGTCGTGCGGCGTGACGCAGCAGATCGTCTCGAGCGAGAAGTTGGGCGACACGAAGTACTCGATCGCGACGGTCGGCACGACCGAATCCGAAGCTTCGGTCTGCGAATCCGCGGGCAAGCCGATGAGGTCGGTCTCGACCTCGGTGATGGCACCATCGGGCAGAACGCCCGTGACGAAACCCTTGATCTGGATATCGCCGGCTTCCTGAGCGGCGGCAGGCGTTGCGAAAGGCAGCGCAACTGCGGCGCATGCGAGAAGGTAACGGGTCTTGAACATGGGGGAGGTCCTGATGCGGCCTTTGCCCGATCCGCGAGCTGTGCGGATGGGGCCCTGGCTCTCTTGCTTGGGGGGGTGGCCCCGGCGCGCCCTTGGGGAGGGGAGTTAGCGCGCGCCGGAGCCGGGTTGGCTCGCTTAGTCAGCCGAATACGGCAGCGAGGAGTGGTGGACCACGATGCGCAGCTTGCCGTCCGGACCGCGGACATAGCCCCAGGTCTTGTCGACCGTGGTGCGATTGCCCTTGGCGTCGATCACCGTCACGTGGCCCATCGAAGTGGCCGAGTTGCCAGTGATGAGGATGCCGGCATTGTCGATTTCGAACGAACGCCAGCCCTTGAGCGCGAAGCCGCCGTCCTGGGCGAACTTCGGATCGCCGCCCACGAAGTAGGACACAGCGCCGTCACGCGACGTACGGAAGGTCTGTTCGCCTTCGCCGTTGGCAAGGGTCGGCTTGAACAGCACGGGGCCGAGATTGTAGCCGTAAGCGCTGTCGATGATCTCGCCTGCCAGCTTCTTGGCGGCTGCGTGGCCCTTGTTGTCGTATTCGGTTGCGATGGCGACCAGAGCGTTGCCCCAGGCCTGCTGCGCGGCAATGACTTCGGCTTCCGTGATCGGTGCGTAGGTTGCGGTCGATACGGTCTTCTTGGCACCATGGTCATGTGCTGCGACAGGTGCAGCGATGGCAGCGAGCGGAAGGGCGGCGGCGAGGCCGAGGGCCTTGATACGGGTAAGCTTCATGTTTCGTCTCCTGTTAGCCTGCGCGATCTTCTTGCGATGGCGCTGAACCGTTTGCGGGGATCAACCCGACGGAGCTCATCTAGGCGGACGGGACACGGTCCAAATCTGCCGGGCGGCTAACCGCGCGGCGTAGGCCGGATGGCCTATGCGCTTTGCGCCAATTCCTCTAAAGATCGACGAATGCGGCAGCAGGTGCCCTCCTCTCCCCCACCGCTCGAAACGGTTGCGGAACTGCGCGAACTATATCGCGCAGCAGAGGCGCGTGCCGCACGTATGCGTTTGCTGTCGAGCGTCGCGAAGACCCTGTCCGAAGCCAGCCCCGAAGCCTTGAGCGAGGTGCTCGACCAATGCGCGGAGAGGCTGGCTTTCTTTCTTGGATATCGCAGCGCGCGCTTCACCCCTGGCGGCGAGGGATCGGGGATCGCGATCCGCGCGGTCGGCAGCGATCAGCCGCTCGGCTTTATCGCTATTGAAGGCCTTGCTGGCGAACGGGACATCCGGGACGAGGAAGACCGGGAGACGTTTCGTCTCTATCTCGAGCTCATGGGCGCGGCCATCGACCGCAACCGGCGCGACGGAGAGCGCCAGCGACTTGTCGAAACCTTGCTGGATCGCGAAAAGCGGCTTGAAATGCTGGTCGAACGCATGTTCTCGGCGCAGGAAAGCGAACGCCTACGCGTTTCGCAGGAATTGCACGACGGCGTCGCGCAAACCGCGACAGCCCTCGCGAGGCTGATCGAAGGGCCGGGTTCGGAGGCTCCGGACTTGCCAGCGGCAGAGCGGGCACGGCTCGCTGATATCGCCCGAGGCCTGGTGCGGGAGCTGAGGGCAGTCATCGGCGGCTTGCGCCCGACACTGCTCGACGATCTCGGGCTTGAAGCGGCCATACGCGCCCTCGCCGATGGTCTGGAAGACGAAGGCTACAGGGTTTCGGTCAGCCTTTCAGGCTCGGCCGATCGCCTCCCGAGGATCCTGGAAACCGCCCTGTTTCGCGTCGCCCAGGAAGCAATCGCGAACATCCGCAAGCACGCCGGAGGGCCCTGCGCCGTCGGGCTGGAGCTTGCACTTCCAAAAGAGGGCCGCAGCGGCTTCTTGCGCATTGCGGATACCGGTCGCGGCCCGCCCGGTGATTGCCTGCCCCAGGAAGATTCGGGCAAGCACATCGGCATTGGGGTCATGTCGGAGCGCATGACGGCCGTCGGCGGCAGGCTCGACTGGCGGGCAGGCGAACGCGGAGGCGTTGTCGTTACTGCCTATCTCCCCGAGGTGCCGGCTCCATGACTGCAGCAACCCGCGTCCTGATCGTCGATGACCACCAGCTGGCCCGCGAAGGTCTCAAGGCAGTTCTCGCCGGTCCCGACATCGAAATCGTCGACATGGCGTCGACCGGCGAAGAGGCGGTGGAGCAGGTGCGCCAGCACCAGCCGGAAATCGTCCTGATGGACATCCGGCTGGGTGCGGGAATCGATGGCCTGGAGGCGACGCGGCAGATTGTGGCGCTGGGCCTAGGAACACGCGTGCTTATGCTGACCTTGCACGAAATGCCGGCCTATGTTCGCGAAGCGCTGGCCGCAGGGGCAGCCGGTTATATCCTCAAGGACGCCGCAATTGCGGAACTCAAGGCTGCTATCGCGCAGGTTCGGGCGGGCCAGTCGGCCGTATCGCTAGACCTCGTGAACGCCGCGATGCGCGCGGCGCCACTTCCGGGCCGTGAAGCCGACCTTTCCCGCATGCTGACCGGCCGGGAGCGCGATGTAGTGGCGCTGGTCGCGGAAGGGCTGACCAACAAGGAAATCGGTCGCCGGCTCGAAATCAGCCCGGCGACCGTGAAGGTGCATGTCGAGAGGATCATCGGCAAACTCGGCGTCGCCGACCGTACGCAGGCTGCCGTTCTGATAACCCAGATGCGGCGCGAAGACGGGTAGGCTGGGCAGGCGGTGAGACCACAGACAGCCCCCATGCGATTCTGGGCGGATCGTCCTCTGGCGATCAAGGGCTTGGTGTTTATCGCCATCCCTCTCGCCATCCTGTTCAGTGCGCTCGCCTCGCTCTATTTTGCGAGCACTGCCGAAGAAAGGGCCGAGGCCGACGTCCGCCGGGCATTCGCGATCCAGCGCGACACCTATCAGGTCCATGCGCTGCTTTCACAGGCTGCGGCCGGGGTTCGTGGGTATGCGCTGACAGGGCAGGACCGGTTCCTCGAACCGTTCTCCGTGGCGGAGCGGGAATTGCCCCCCACCATGGAACGGCTGGACGAGGCGATCGAGGATCCCGGCGTGCGGAAGGAATTCGTCGTCCTCGAACAGCTGGTCGATGCGAAACGCCAGGGGCTGGGCGACATTGTGCGGGTGTCTCGGGGCGGCGCGGATCTTGCCTCGTCCCGGCAAGCGCTGGAGCAAGAACTGAACGCAAACCGCGACGTGCTCGAACGCCTCGGGAACCAGGTCGACGTCATCCAGCGCAAGGAGGCGGTCCTGCTCGACCAGCGCAGGGAGCGGGTGGATGACGTGCGCTCACGCTTTCTGGCATTGACCGGCATCAGTGCGCTGCTCGGCCTGCTTGGCAGCGTCGCGGCGGTCTATCTTTTCTCCACCGGGATCGTGCGGCGCGTGCGGGTCCTCGAAGGCAATGCCGAGCGCTTGGCGCAGGGTGCAGAGCTGGACGATCTGCCGGAAGAGGCCGACGAGATCGGGCGGCTTGCGCAGCGGCTCGGGCGTGCCAGCGCCCTGCTACGCGCCCGGGAGAAGGACCTGAGCGAGAGTGAGGAACGCTTCCGTCTCGTTGTCGACCGCGTCAGCGACTACGGCATTTTCGCGCTCGATACAGAGGGCAACGTAGCCACCTGGAACCTCGGCGCCGAGCGTATCAAGGGGTGGCGGGCAAGCGAAATTCTGGGTCGCCATTTCAGCTCGTTCTATCCGCCCGAGACCCGCGAATTCCTGCCGCAGCGGATGATAGAGCGCGCGATACGGGACGGCTCTGCCGAGGACGAAGGCTGGCGTGTCCGCCGCGACGGGACGCGCTTCTGGGCCAATGTGGTCATCACCGCCCTGCGTGATGGAGAAGGCACCTTGCGCGGCTTTGCCAAGGTCACGCGGGACATGTCCGAGCGCCGCCGCACGGAAGAGGAACTGCGCAGCGCCCGCGAGGAAGCCATCGCGGCCAGCCGCGCCAAGACCGCCTTCCTTTCGCGAACCAGCCACGAATTGCGGACCCCGATGAACGCCATTCTCGGCTTCGGGCAATTGCTCGAGATCGACGAGGAGCATCTCGCAACGCAACACCGCTCCGCCGTGACGCAGATCATGAAGGCGGGGCGCCACCTGCTATCGCTGATCAATGACCTGCTCGACATCTCGAGCATCGAAGCAGGTGCCAACGAGTTGGCAATCGAGCCGATCGGCCTGCGCGAACTGCTGACCGAAGCGCACGCGATCGGCCTGCCGCTGGTCGAACAGGCCGGGCTTGCCTTCACACTCGACGTACCAGAGGGAGAAGTGACCGTGCTGGCCGACAAACGGCGCGCCTTACAGGTTGCCCTCAACCTCATCGGCAATTCGGCAAAGTACAATCGCACCGGAAAGACCGTACGCCTGTCCGGCCGCATCGAGGGTTCGACTGCGATAATCGAAGTGGAAGACGACGGGCCCGGTATCGAACCTGACAACGTCCCGCGGCTCTTCACGGCATTCGACCGATTGGGCGAGCAGAGCCGGTCAGCCACCGAAGGTACAGGCTTGGGACTGGCGCTTTCGAAGAGCCTGGTGGAATCCATGAAGGGCGAAATCGGGTATCAACCGCTGACGGCCTCCGGCGCACAGTCTGGCGCGCGCTTCTGGTTTTCCCTGCCTCTTGAGGGTTCATCGCCGGAAGACGAGGCCGACGATGCCGCCAGAATTCCCCAAGGATCATGACCATGCAACTCGTGGCGCCTGCCGAAATCACCTCCTGCCGCATTCTTGCGATCGATGATGAAGAGGCCAACGTCCTCTTGCTGCGAAGCGTGCTCGAACGCGAAGGATACACGGACATCCATTGCCTGACCGACCCCAAGAAGGCGATGCGGGCCTATATTGATCTCGAGCCGGATATCGTCCTGCTGGATTTGATGATGCCTGAAATCGATGGCTTCGAACTGCTCGAATCTTTCTCGCGTCATGATCGGGCGGAAGAGTTCCGACCGATCCTCGTCCTGACGGCCGACACGACCCTGCAGGCACGGCGGCGAGCCCTTTCGCTGGGAGCGAAGGATTTCGTCGCCAAGCCTTTCGACGTGATCGAGGTCGGCCTTCGCATTGCCAACCTGCTCGAGACACGCATCTTGTACAAACGTCTCAGGGCGGGCTGAGATTTCCGCTCCAAACGCGCTTTTACGTTTGCGTGGGAATGTCCGCTTTCGGATCGTTGGCGGACTGCAGCAAGACTAGCCGACCCACTCCGCGACCTGTGCTGCGACATCGTTCGCGGCGCGGTTGAGCGCGGGGCCGACGCCCTGCACGTCGGGAGTCACGCCGGGCACGACCGCCTGGAAACGGCGGGTTTCGACTGCCTGGCCCTCGCCGGGACGCACGGCATCGAAGACCACCACCACGCTCGACGTCGTGGCGTCATAGCCGAACTGGCGCAGCGTGCCGGTCAGGCGGTTGGTTGCCAGCGCGCCCGGGTCGTCACCGTCGATTACCACGCGGCCCGACTGGGTACGGATGGTTTCGGCGACAAGGCGGCGGAACAGGCGGGCAGGCTTTTCGACCCAGACGGCATCCTTGAGATAGGCCAGCTCGGTCGCGGTCACCTGGACGGGCACACGGGTCACGTCGAGCGCGGCGGGCGCATCGAAGTCCACGAGTGCGATCGCCGTGCCCGATGCGCTGGAGCCGCCGGTTCCGGCAGGCGCACTGGCGCTCGGCGTCAGGGTGAGCAGGCTTTCGGGCGGTTCGGCGCCGAAGCTGATGCAGCCGCCCAGCAGGAGCGCGGGGGCGAGGATCGCGAGGGTCTTGGTCGGGTTCATCGCGGTATCGCCTCTTAGGGTTCGTATTCGGGCAGCGGCTGGCTGGAAAGCAGCGAGCCCGCGCCCTTCTCTTCGATTTTCTCGGTCACGCTGCGCAGTGCCTTGCTGGTCGCACGCAGGTCGCGCAGCGTCGCCTCGGCAGCGGGCAACGTGCTTTCGGTGAGCTGCTTGGTCGCAGGCCGCGCTTCCTCGAGCGTCTGTTCAAGCGCCCTTGCAGCGCCGCCGGCAGACGCCAGCGTCTTGCGCAGTTCGGCAGCCAGCTGTTCGCCTTCGGTGTTGATCAGGCGGTCGGTAGAGGCCGTCACCTTCTCGAATTCGTCGAGCGCCTCGCTCGCCTCGCGCAAGGTAACCTGCAGCTCGGCCATCGTGCGCTCGATCTGCGGGGCGGTGGCGGCAAGACTGCGGGTCATGTCGTTCGTATTGGCGAGGATACCGGCAATCTCGCCTTGGTTCTCGTCATCGAGCAATTGCGTGAGGCGCTCGGTCAGCGTCGCCAGCCGTTCCAGCAGCAGCGGGGCGTTCGACAACAGCGCATTGAGCCCGCCGTCCTGCGGCGGGATGATCGGCACGCCTTCGGTGCAGGCCGTCGTCTCGCAGGAAATCGGCGGAGCGCCGCTGCGCGCACCGTCAAGCAGGATGGTCGAAACGCCGGTGAAGCTGCCCTGGATGGTGGCAGTGGTCCCGACGAGGATCGGCACTTCTTCCTTCACGGAAATGCGCACGCGGACAAATTCGGGGTCCTTGTCCCACAACACGATCTGGCTGACCTGGCCCACAGGAACGCCGGCAAAGCTCACCTGGCTGCCGTTGGCGAGGCCCGCCACCGACTGCTTGAAGAATATGTCGTATTCCTTCTGGGCGCCTTCGCCCCAGCGAGCCAGCCAGACGATGAACAGCGCGAGCGCCGCCAGCACAGCCAGCGTGACGGCCCCCACCCAGATGTAATTTGCCCGCGTTTCCATCTATCCTCGCTTATGCCTTGCCTTTTTCGGCTTTGTCCAACGCTTTGACCGCGTGCGCGGCGACCGGCATGTCCATGTGGCGGCGCAATTCGTCGAGCGCCTGCGCGGTCAGCGCTGCCCGTCCGCGCGGGCCGTTGAAGTATTCCTGTATCCAGGGATGATCGAGTTCCATGAGGTTCGGAACGGTATCGACCGCGATAACCCGCTTGTCCGCCAGCACCGCCACCCGGTCGCAAATCTCGTGCAGCGTATCGAGGTCGTGGGTGATCAGGAAAACCGTCAGCCCCAGCGTTTCCTTCAGTTCGCGCGTCAGGTTGTCGAATGCCGCCGCGCCGATCGGGTCGAGACCCGCGGTCGGTTCGTCGAGGAACAGCAGTTCGGGATCGAGCGACAGGGCACGGGCAAGGCCTGCGCGCTTTTTCATGCCGCCCGAAAGCTCACTCGGGTACTTGTTGACGGCGTTCTCCGGCAGACCGGAAAGCATGACCTTGTAGCGGGCGATCTCGTGCCGCAGCTCGTCCGAAATGTCGGGATAGAACTGCTTGAGCGGAACTTCGACGTTTTCGCCCACCGTCAGCGTCGAGAAGAGGGCGCCGCCCTGGAACAGCACGCCCCAGCGGTCGCGCACGCCGATTTCCTCGTCCGGCTCGGCATCGATAATTGATCGGCCGAAGACATGGACATCGCCCGCGGTCGGCGGCTGGAGGCCGATGATCGAGCGCATGAGCACCGACTTGCCGGTGCCCGATCCGCCGACCACGCCGATGATTTCGCCACGCCGGACCTTGAGGTCGAGGTTCTGGTGGACGACGTGTTCGCCGAACCGGTTTTCGAGGCCCTCGACCACGATCGGGAACTCGCCCTTGTATCGCTCGTGGCGGCGGGCCTTGTGCGGATCGCTCATCAGCCCCACCCCAGCTCGGTGAAGAACACGGCGAAGAAGGCATCGAGCACGATGACCGCAAAGATGGCGGAAACGACCGACATGGTCGTACGCCTGCCGACCTCTTCGGAATTACCCTTCACCTGCATCCCGTTGTAACAGCCTGCAAGGCCGACGATCAGGCCGAAGACCGGCGCCTTGATGAGGCCGACCCACAAGTCGTAGGTCGGCACGACTTCCTGGATGCGAGACAGGAACGTCCAGAACGGAATGCCGAGCATCGTTTCGCCGATCACCGCACCGCCGAGGATCGCCATGCAGGAAGCGTAGAAACCGAGCAGCGGCATCATGACGACCGCCGCCATGATGCGCGGGATGACCAGCGCTTCCATCGGGGAGATGCCGATCGTACGCATGGCGTCGATTTCCTCGGTCAGCTTCATCGTGCCGATTTCGGCGGCAAAGGCACTGCCCGACCGGCCTGCGACCATGATCGCGGTCATCAGCACGCCCAGTTCGCGCAAGGTGATGCGGCCGACGAGGTTCACCGTCAGCGTCTCTGCCCCGAACTGTGCCAGCTGCACCGCGCCCTGCTGGGCGATCACGACACCGATGAGGAAGCTCATCAAGCCGATGATGGGCAGCGCCGAAACGCCGACGTATTCGACCTGCCGGACCAGCGCGACCATGCGGAAGCGCGAGGGATTGCGCAGGAGCGAACCGCAGGAGATCAGCAGCGCACCGAGGAAACTGACGACACCGATGATACCGGTGCGGGCATTGAACATCTTCTCGCCCATCGCCTCGGGCACGCGGCTCCAGAACGGGAGGCGGGGCGCGGACAGCTTCTCTTCGCCGCCAAGGCCGGAAATGGCTTCGAGCAGGCGCTGGGCGCGTTCGTCCGCGCCGTGGATTTCCGCGTCGTGTTCGGTGGAGATCGTGCAGGCGAGCCAGGCGCCCGTGGTGTCGATCTCGGTCACCCCCGAGATATCGACCCGCGCGATCGCACCGTCGATGCCGCGCAGGTCGTCGTCGGCTGCGCCGATGGTCGATACGAGATAGGGCCCGGTCAGCACCAGCGTGCTGCCGCCCTCCCCTTCGACGACCTCATATTCGGCAAGCCCTGTCATTGACCCCTGCGTATGGGCGGAATTGCCGCATCAAACAAGCACGTTAGCAATGCGCAGCGCCCCAATGCCGTCTCCGGCGTTGCATCGCAGCATGACGGCTGGCAAAGGCCGGTCCCATGAGCACCGAGCTATCCAAGACTTTCGACCCGGCCGAAATCGAGCAGCGCTGGTATGCGCACTGGGAGGACAACGGCCTGTTCCGGCCCGAGCGCAAGGACGCGCAGCCCTTCACCATCGTGAACCCGCCGCCGAACGTCACCGGCTCGCTCCATATCGGGCACGCGCTCGACAACACGCTGCAGGACGTGGTGATCCGCTACGAGCGCCTGCGCGGCAAGGACGCGCTGTGGGTAGTCGGGACCGACCATGCGGGTATCGCCACGCAGATGGTGGTCGAGCGCCAGATGGAGGCGAAACAGGACAAGCGCACCAATTATTCGCGCGAGGATTTCGTCGACAAGGTGTGGGAATGGAAAGAGGAAAGCGGCGGCACGATCACGCGCCAGCTGCGCCGCCTCGGCTGTTCGATGGACTGGAGCCGCGAACAGTTCACCATGGATCCGCATTTCACCGAGGCCGTGCTCAAGGTCTTCGTTGACCTTTATCGGGACGGGCTGATCTACCGCGACAAGCGTCTGGTGAACTGGGACCCCAAGCTCAAGACCGCGATTTCAGACCTCGAAGTCGAGACGCAGGACGTCAAGGGCAGCTTCTGGCACTTCCGCTATCCGCTGGCTGACGGCGTCACGACGTCGGAAGGCAAGGATTACCTCGTCGTGGCGACGACCCGGCCCGAGACGATGCTGGCCGACATGGCCGTCGCCGTGCATCCCGACGACGAACGCTACAAGTCGGTGGTGGGCAAGGACATTCTCCAGCCGATCACCGGGCGGCGCTTCAAGGTCGTGGCCGACGAACATGCCGATCCCGAACTCGGTTCTGGCTGTGTGAAGATCACGCCGGGGCACGACTTCAACGACTTCGACGTGGGCAAGCGCGCCGGCTTCGCCCCGGGCGAAATGCTCAACATGCTCGATGCCGAAGCGAACGTCTGCCAGACGGCCGACGGTCTGGTCCCCGACGAGTTCATCGGCCTGCACCGCTTCCGCCGCGACGGTGTCGATGGCGCGCGCGAATTGGTTGTCGCGCGGATGAAGGAGCTGGGCTTCCTGATCCCGCACGTCACCAAGGACAAGGACGGCAACGAGACCGAACACGATGCCGAACCGCGTACCATCGCGACGCCCTTCGGCGACCGCGGCGGCGTGGTGATCGAACCCTGGCTGACCGACCAGTGGTACGTCGATGCCGAAAAGCTCGCGCAGGCCCCTATCGAGGCAGTGCGTTCGGGCGCGATCGAGATCGTCCCGAAAAGCTGGGAAAAGACCTTCTTCAACTGGATGGAAAACATCCAGCCCTGGTGCGTCAGCCGCCAGCTGTGGTGGGGCCACCGGATTCCCGCGTGGTACGATGCCGAGGGCAACGCCTATGTCGCGATGACCGAGGACGAGGCGCAGGCGCAGGCAGGGGCCGGCGTCGAACTGACCCGCGACGAGGACGTGCTGGACACGTGGTTCTCTTCCGCGCTGTGGCCCTTCGCCACGCTCGGCTGGCCGGAGAACACCGACCTTCTGGCGAAGCATTATCCCAACGACCTGCTGATTTCCGGCTTCGATATCCTGTTCTTCTGGGATGCGCGCATGGCGATGCAGGGCATGAAATTCATGGGCGATGTGCCGTGGAAGCGGCTCTATCTCCACGGCCTCGTACGCGCGGCCGACGGGGCGAAGATGTCCAAGTCCAAGGGCAATGTCGTCGATCCGCTGGGCCTTATCGACCAGTATGGTGCCGACGCGCTCAGGTTCTTCATGGCGGCGATGGAAAGCCAGGGCCGCGACATCAAGATGGATGAGAAGCGCGTCGAAGGGTATCGCAACTTCGCGACCAAGCTGTGGAACGCGACCCGCTTCTGCCAGTCGAACGGCATCGGGGCGAGCACGAGCATCGCCGCGCCCGCTGCCACGCTGGCGGTCAACAAGTGGATCATCGGCGAGGTCGTCGAGACCAAGGACGCGCTCGACAAGGCGCTGGCGGACCTGCGCTTCGATGCCGCGGCGAACACGATCTACCACTTCGTGTGGGACCGGTTCTGCGACTGGTACCTGGAACTCATCAAGGGCAATATCGACGAGGAAACCAGGGCGGTCGCCGGCTGGGCGCTCGACCAGATCTTCGTCATGCTGCACCCCTTCATGCCCTTCATCACGGAAGAACTGTGGTCCAAGCAGGGCGACCGTGCGAACTACCCGCTGATCACTGCCAAGTGGCCCGATCCGCAGGCGGACGTGGATGCCGCGGCCAAGGCCGAAATCGACTGGCTGATCGCGCTCACCAGCGCGGTGCGCACGGCGAAAAACGAACTCGGCATTGCGCCGGGCGCGAAGCTGGCAGCCTATTGCCCCGCCCCGTCGGCGCTCGGCCGCAAGGTGGTGGAAGAGAACGCTGCCGCGATCGAACGCCTTGCGCGCTTGACGCCCGTCCACTTCGCCGATGCTCCTGCGGGCGCGGCGATGCAGGTTGCGGCGGGCGAGGATGCTTTCATCGTGCCGCTCGAAGGCGTGATCGACATTGAGGCCGAGAAGGCCCGCCTGTCGAAGGCACTCGAAGCCTCTGCCAAGGAAGCCAAGTCGCTCGAGGGGCGCCTCGGCAATCCGAACTTCGTCGAGCGTGCCAAGCCCGAAGCGGTCGAGAAGGCGCGCGCCGACCATGCGCACCACACGGCCGAAATCGAACGGCTCGAAGCGGCGCTGGCGCGGCTGGGGTGACGTGAGCCTCGTCCTCGCCACCGACGACACGGGCGGGCCGGAGATTTTCGCTTCGGTCCAGGGCGAAGGGCCGAGCATGGGTATGCCGGTCGCCTTCATGCGGCTGTCGCGCTGCAACCTTGCGTGCGTGTGGTGCGACACGGCCTACACCTGGTATTTCGAGGGCGATAACCGCCCTCACCGCTCTGGCGAATTCTTCGACCGAAAGGGCAATCAGGTGACGCTGGAGGAGGCGGAGGTGGCGGAGCGCATCCTCGCGCTCGGCCAGAACCGCCTCGTGATCACTGGCGGTGAGCCGCTGCTGCAGGCCCCTGCGCTTGCGAAGCTGCTCGACCTGCTGCCCGATATGTCGGTCGAAGTGGAAACCAACGGCACTACCAAGGCCACGACTGCGCTCGATATCCGGATCGACCAGTTCAACGTCAGCCCGAAGCTGGCGCATAGCGGCAATCCGGCAGACCTGGCGCTGATCCCCGAACGGCTCGACGCCTACGCCACCGATCCTCGCGCCTTCTTCAAGTTCGTGATCGCAGAACCTTCGGACGTGGACGAGGTAATAGCCCTGCACGAACGCTATCGCTTCCGTCCCGGCCACGTTTTCCTGATGCCGGAAGGTACCGATAGCGATACGCTGCGGACGCGCGAAAAATGGCTCGCGGACCTGTGCCTGGAACACGGCTTCCGCATGAGTGACCGCCTGCATATCCACCTGTTCGGCGATACCCGCGGAACGTGATTGCGTTTCGCTCGCGCCTCCGCGCGAGCGTCCTCGCTAGACGCGCAGCAAGCTGCGCCCGCTGCGGGCGGGCGGTCGCCCTTGCCTCGCCTGCGGCTCGGTAGGCCGCAACCGAGACCCCTTATCCCTGGCTACGCCACCTTTGGACAGTGCGCTGGACGATGTCCTCTTCGCCGCCGCTCTGGCTCCACAGTTCGACGAAGCTCGGGTCTTCCGATGCCGGACGCTTGATTTCCTCGAGATTGTCGAAGCTCACGCGGATCGGGATGGCGACACCTTCGCCGCAGATGATGCACTCGCGGTTGCGCAGCGCCGGGATGGCATCGAGGAAGCCGCGCGCGCCTTCGGGCATGGCCGCGCGGACGAAGTCCTGGTCGCGGTCGTTGTTGAGGCGCATCGAGATGATAGTACCGCACTGCGACAGCACGCCTTCCGCAAGGTCGGACGGACGCTGCGTGATCAGGCCCAGCGAAATACCGTATTTACGGCCTTCCTTGGCGATACGCGAAAGGATCGTGCCGACCGAGTTGCCGTCGGCGTTCTTTTCGCTCGGCACGTAACGGTGGGCTTCTTCGCAGACCAGCAGGATCGGCGTGGTCTTTTCCTCGCGGCCCCAGATGGCGAAGTCGAACACGAGGCGGCTGAGCACCGCGACCACGGTCGAGGTGATGTCCGAAGGCACGCCCGAGACGTCGATGATCGAGATCGGCTTGCCGTTGGCAGGCATGCGGAAAATCTTGGAGACGAATTCGGCCATGGTGTCGGCCACCAGCATGCCGGAGAACATGAACTGGTAGCGCGGGTCGGCCTTCAGTTCGTCCAGCTTGTTCTTGATGCGCATGTAAGGTGCGGAATTGGTCGCCTTGTCGAGCTTGCCCATCGCGTCCTGGATGGCGTTCGACAGGTCGGACAGCAGGTAGGGGATCGGCGAATCAACCGTGATCTTGCCCATCTGTTCGGCAAGGCGGCTCTTCTGGCGGGCCAGCAACAGGCACTTGGCCAGAATGTCCGCATCGATCTGGCGGTCATTGCCATTGCTGGTGAGCAGCACTTCGCAGTGCTCCTCGAAGTTCATGATCCAGTACGGCATCTGCAGGTTCGATACGTCGAGGATCACCCCGGTCGTGCGGAAGGCCGCCGAATATTCGCCGTGCGGGTCGATCATGACGATGTGACCTTCGGGCGCCGCCTCGCAGATCCGGTGCAGGATCAGCGCGGCGCTGGTCGATTTACCGGTACCGGTCGAACCGAGCAGCGCGAAGTGCTTGCCGAGCATGGCGTCGACATAGAGGCCTGCGCGGATGTCCTTGGTCGGATAGACGCGGCCGATGGTGACGGCGCTGCGGCCGTCGCTGGCGTAAACTTGTTTCAGGTCGGCGGTGCTGGCCGGATAGACCATCGCACCCGGAACCGGATAGCGCGTCACACCGCGGCGGAAGCCGTGCAGCCTGCCGGTGAGCTTTTCTTCCACGCCCTCGCCAAGGAAGTCGATATTGGCGAGGATGCTGCCTGCGCGGCGGTCCTGCTTCTGGTTGCGAACACTGGCTAGGAGCCAGCTGTTGCCGACGCGAATCTTGATCTGTGAACCGACCTGGCCGGCCATCGCGATGGAAGGGTCGGCATCGTCGGCACACTCAGTCAGTCGCTGGACGTCGATGGCGATCATCGAACCGGAACCGGAGATTTCGAGCACGACGCCGATGGGCTGAAGGCCGTTATCGGAAACGCCGTCGGCAACCGGGTCCGCCTCCAGCTCGGCAACCGGGGTCGGCGGCTCGGATTTTACGGGTGCAGGCGCTTCGGCCTCGACCGGCGCGACGGGTGCTTCGGCCTGCGGCTGCTGGGGCGCGTAGTCCTGCGGCGGAACTAACGGCGCGGCCTGTTCTGCCACGGGCGCTTCATATTGCGGTTCGGGCGAGGCCTCCGAAACCTGCTGCGGCTGGTGGACATAGCCCGAACGCGACACGGCGGCGGCCGGAGCCTGTGCCTGCTCGGAGCGCCGGATACGGTCGCGCAGCGAATTGCCGCGCGGCTGCGGCGGCTCCGCGCCTTCTTCCTTGGCCGGATCGAAGGTCCGAAAGTTTCCGCTACCCATGTCGTTCATAACTGGCGCAAGCCCCCAATGCACATCACGCAGAATTGCATGACGGGGATGACGCAGAAGGGTTAAAATCGCGTCAACGATGACGCTTTTTGGCGCTTGTCAGAGCCTGGCGAAGAGGCGCCCTGCACCCCAGCCCATACCGACCGAAAGCATCACGGCAAGCAGACCGTAGGCAAGGCCCCAATTGTTTGCCCCGTTCTCGACCACGCGTTCGAAGCCTACCTTGCGCACCTCCACTTCCGATATTGCGGAGGCGATGACGCGGCCGCGGGTCACGGCAAAGGTTTCTGCCGAATAGGTCCCGGTGGTCACGTTCGAGGGTAGCTCGATGCGCGCTTGGTAAAGCACGCCCTCGTTTATCTGCACGCCGCCGAAATCTTCCCGGTAAAGGCCTTGCCGACGCTTGAGATCGACGAGGCCCGCAGCAAAACGCCGCTCCACCGCCGGTTCGATCGACCCGCTTGGCGACAGCTGGATATAGTCGGTGCCGAATTCGTAGATGGCGGCCGTCTTGTCGTCGACGATCTCGTTGATGGGACGCGATGACGCGACCGCGAAATAGCTGGGCACGGAGCGGAAATCGCTGCTTTCCGCATTGATCCAGACGCCTGCGAAACGTTCTTTTTCTCGCAGGCGGATCGGTTCGCTCGGGCCTTTCAGGACAACGACGATATCATATTCCTCGCCCGGGCCACCCGAGGGGTCGAGGATTGCGCCGAACAGGAGCAGCTCCTGCCCCACGAAGCCCTGGCGCACCTGCACCTCGTGCTGCGACACTTCGGGCACCAGCACCGGATCGCGCTGTCCCATCAGCACGAAGGCGGCGATCGTGAGGAGTATCGCGCGGATCACAGCGGCGACACCGTGAAGATCTCGTCCGGCCGGTAGAACAGGCGAAGGAACATGTTGAAGGCCACGAGCAGCACGATGCCGGCAAGCACGAGGCGCAGTACTTCCGGCTTGGCCTTGACCGCGAATTGCGATCCGAACTGCGCACCCGACACCGAACCGAGCAGCAGCAATGCGACCAGCACGATGTCGACAGCGCGCGTGGTCAGCGAATGCATGAGTGTCGTCGCGATGGTCACGAAGAGGATGTTGAACAGGCTCGTGCCCACCACGACGTTCGCACTCATGCCGAGAATGTAGAGCATGGCGGGGACGAGGATAAAGCCGCCGCCCACGCCCATCAGCATGGTCAGCATTCCGACGACCACTCCGACCAGAAGCGGGGCCAGCGGCGAGATGTAGAGGCCCGAGGCGTAGAACCGCCAGCGGAACGGAAGGCTGGCCACCAGCGGATGGTGGCGCCGGCGCGGGGCCTGCTTGCCGGCGGCACCGCGCAGCGTCTGCAGGGCTTCCTTGGCCATCAGGATGCCGATCGAGCCAAGCAGAACGACGTAGAGCGCGTTGATGACCACGTCGATCTGGCCGATCGCGCGGAAGAAATTGAACAGCAGGGCTCCGAAACCAGAACCGATCACGCCGCCCCCGATCAGGACCGCACCCATGCGGTAATCCACGCCGCGACGCTTCGAATGGGCGATCACTCCCGAAACGCTTGCGCCGGTGACCTGAGTCGAGGCCGAGGCTGCCGCTACCGTGGGAGGGATGCCGTAGAAAATGAGCAGCGGAGTTGTCAGGAAGCCGCCACCGACGCCGAACAGGCCCGACAGCACGCCCGTCAGCGCACCCAGCGCGACGATGACGAGGCCATCGACCGACAGGTTCGCGATTGGCAGGTAGACGTCCATTGCGGTGCCCTATCGCAGGCGCACCGTCGATAAAAGCTGAACCGTGTCAAAAGCCCGTCGAAAGGGTCAGCGCAGGCCCGTCACCCGGCTCCGCATCGCCGGCAATCCGGATGCGATAGTCGAGCCCGATGCGCGCCGGGACATCGCCGATCTCCATCTCGAGGGTGGCTGACGGACCGACATCGATTCGCCCGGCGCCTTTCTGGATCCCGCCCCATGCTCCTGCTCCGATACGCAGGCGCGCCAGATCGAACTTTGCGACTTCGCGATCCACGACCAGCTGGCCATCGGCGAAGCCGGTCGCGAAATCGCCGCCGACGTAACCGGCTTGCGCATAGGCGCGCGCACCCAGCGCTTGCGGCAGGTCGCGATTTTCATAGCCGTAGGTGGCGAAAGCTGCGGGGCGTACCTGTGTACCGGAGCCGGCGTGCGCGGCGCGAACTTCCACGTGGATCGCAAGCCGCTTGTTACCCAGTGGCCGCACGCGCAGTCCCAGGGCCGCTTCGCGCTGGCCGGGTTCGCGCAGGGCAGCACTTGCTCGCAAGTAGATTGCCGGATCGCGCCGCGATCCCGGGGCGAGCGAATAGGCAAGCAATGCACCTGCCTGGCTGCCTCCATAGGCAGGGGGTGCCGGACCAGTGCCAACCTCGCCCTCGTTCCCGCCGCGCAGCATCAGCCACCCGTCGAACCGCCAGCGGCGCTGCGGAACTTCCTCGGAAGCAGCGGGAAGAGGAGCCACCGTCCCGGCCATATCGTCCCTGGGGAGCACGTCTGCGATGCTGGAAGGCATGGGAAGGCGCGCCATCGCTGCCATGAGCAGCAGATTGTGCCCAGCGAGGGTCCGTCCCTCGGAGAAGGGAGCTGGAAGCGTAGCGATGTCGTAGGCGGCATTGAGGTCCCTTCCATGCGAAACGCGCTTGGCGAGCCTTTTTTGGGCAGGACCTGCCAGTACGGCGCTGGCTGCAAGCTCATTAGTCGTCCTCGCCGGGGCTACTTCTAGGACGAAGCGCTCCACGGCGGGTGCTACCCATTGCGGCACAAGCTGGTGGGGAAAGGGGTTCTCCCACGTCGCCATGCGCAGCATGGTCCAGCCGCCCAGCACGACGAGGAGGAAGATGAGCGGACGTCCGCGCCGCTCGACCCCGGCGGAAATCATGCCGGTAATTCCTTTTGCAGCGCCATGGCCGGATGGTCGCTATGTTCCGTCTTGTCCCAGACGACCGGCGCGCCGCACAGCGTTCCGAAGTAGGCGGCGAGCGCCCTCCTCCCGCTCATGATCGCGATAATGTTCGAAACGAACACGCGCGGAACGGCGCGCAGACCTTCGGCGGCCCCGTATTCGCGTGCCGTGAAGACCGCTCTTGCCGCCCACCGCCAGAACAGACCCGCAAACGTGAACAGGAGCAATGCACGAAGCATGGGCGATGGTTCGAGCGCAGCGACAAGGCCGAATTCGACCGCCAGCCCCGAAACGAAGGATGCGGCAACGAGCAAATAGGCACAGGCGAGCACCAGAGCCGCCAGCGGGCCGCGCCGGTCGCGCAGGGTCATCCACCGGTTCAGCACCGACCCGCCCCACCCGAGCCGGTCCCAGCCCTGTAGCGCGATGCCATGCACCCAGCGGGTCTTCTGGCGGACCGAGGTTTCCAGCGAGGACGGGAAATAGGCGCGCGTCGCGACCAACCTGCCGCCTTCTGTTCGCACGCGCAGGAACCGCCCTGCCCCGCCCAGCGCGACCACCCTCTGGCCAAGCTCGTAATCCTCCGTCAGCGAATAGCGTGCGAAAGGTTCGCCCTGGTGGGCGCGCGCCAGCCGGTCCAGCATCGGGCGGGCAATGGCAGAGCCGACCCCCGCTCCCGGGATGGCGCAGCCGAGGGCATTGCGCACGACCATCACCTTGGCATGGGATTCCGCAAACTCGTCGGAATAGTGGCTCGCGATCCAGCGAGAATCCGATGGCGGCAGTGCCATGACCGGCAATTGCACGAAATCGCTATGCCAGACTGCACGGTCGAGCAGTACGAGCGCTGCGGGATCGACCATGTCCTCTGCATCGTGCAGCACGACCATATGCGCTTTGCAGCACATCCGCGCCTCGTCATCCCGCAGCGCAAGATAGAGACGGTTCAGGCAGTGCGCCTTGCTGGTCGGCCCATCCTCCCCGACGATGACCATGCGCACCCGCCGATCCGTTCGCGCGGCAACGGCGATAGAGGCCTGCGTTTCAGGATCGTTGCGATAGCAGCCGACATAGATCCGCAGGTCCTCTTGCGGCCATGATGCAAGCGCATGGGTCAGAGTCGGACCGATAACCGCGTCTTCCCGCCAGGCGGGAATGAACACGGCGGCCATGCCCGTCAGTTCCTCGTCCCGAAGATCTGTTCCGGGGAGCCTTTCGGTCTTCGCGCGGCCTGTCAGGCGCAGCCAGACATAGGCAGCGTCCATCGCCAGCTCGTCCAGCAATCCGATGCCGAAAAACACCGCTGCCATGAGCAAGAGTTCATGCTGAATGAGCGCCAGCCATTCGCCGGCGGTAAATTGTGCGACCAACAAACCGTTTCCCCCCAGTGAGTTACCTAACGCAGGGAATCGACCCTTGCAACGAGCGATGCTTTGCGAAAGAGAGCACCCCGATATGACTGACAGGCAAAATCCCATCCGTCTCGTGTTCGCCCCGGTTCGCGCCCTCTTCGTCAGCGACGCTTCTGCGGGCATCCTGCTGATCCTGGTTGCACTCGCTGCGATGATCGCGGCTAACTCGCCCCTGGCGAACGAGTATCACCACCTCTTCCACGGTGAGCTGTTCTCTGCCGAGGCGTTCAAGCTCAACACGCTGCACCTGTGGATCAATGACGGCCTTATGGCGATTTTCTTCTTCGTCGTGGGCCTCGAGGTGAAACGCGAGTGGATCGAGGGCCAGTTGTCCGACAACGACCAGCGCAAGATGCCGGTTCTCGCGGCGGCGGCAGGCATGATCCTGCCTGCGCTGGTGTACCTCTTCTTCGTCAATGCCGAAGGCGCGCAGGACCTGACGCGCGGCTGGGCTATCCCGGCCGCCACCGACATCGCCTTCGCCATGGGCGTGCTGGGTCTGCTGGGTAACCGCGTTCCCGCTTCGCTGCGCCTGTTCCTGCTCACTGTCGCCATCGTCGACGATATCGGCGCAGTGCTGGTGATCGCCTTGTTCTATACGGCCAACCTCAAGTTCAGCTGGCTGGTCGGCGCAGTAATCGTGACCGGCATCATGATGGCGATGAACCGCGCGCGCGTGAGCGCTTATACGCCTTTCATCCTGATGGCCCTCCTGCTGTGGTTCCTGGTGCTGAATTCCGGCGTCCATGCCACTATCGCTGGCGTCGTGGCGGCGCTTACCATTCCCATGGTCGGCAAGGACGACGACACCATGCTCGAACATCTCGAGCACAACCTCGCACCGTGGAGCGCCTATCTCATCGTGCCCGTGTTCGGTTTCGCGAATGCCGGCGTCGAGCTGGGCGCACTGGGCCTTGCGGGCATCCTTGCCCCGCTCCCGCTGGCGATTGCCGCTGGCCTGTTCGTGGGCAAGCAGGTCGGTATTTTCTCGGCCATCTGGATCGCCGACAAAGTCGGTTTCGCACCGCGTCCGGAAGGGGCGAACTGGGCGGAAATCTGGGGCGTATCGATCCTGTGCGGGATCGGCTTCACCATGTCGCTGTTCATTTCCAGCCTGGCATTCGCCGGCAACAGCCTGCTGATCGAGGAAGCCAAGATCGGCATCCTGATGGGCTCCCTCATCTCCGCAGTGGTCGGCTACACGATCCTTCGCATGACGACCGACCACCCCGACGACCAGCGCTCGCCCTATCTCGAGGAAGACGAACGCTAGGTAGGGGTGCTTACCAGCTTCCGGTATTCTGCATGCTGGCCCAGGGTTCCTGCGGCTCGAGGTAGCCTTCCTGCAAGAGCTCGATGGAAATTCCGTCGGGTGTCCGCACGAAAGCCATGTGCCCGTCGCGCGGCGGACGGTTGATCGTGTGTCCGGCGTCCATCAGCCGCTGGCAGGTCTCGTAGATATTGTCGACGCGGTAGGCGAGATGGCCGAAATTGCGGCCGCCAGAATAAACCTCGCCATCGCTCCCGTCTTCGGGCGGCCAGTTATAGGTGAGTTCCACCTCGGCCACGCCTTCCTGCCCGGGTGCGGCCAGGAAGATAAGCGTGAAGCGGCCCTGCTCGCTATCCGCCCGGCGGACTTCCTTCAGGCCGATCAGCTCGAAGAACGCCACCGTCGCTTCGGGATCGGTGACACGGATCATCGTGTGGAGATATTTGGTCATGAACCGCAACTAGGCATCTTGGCCTCCAAGCGAAAGGGGGCCCGTCACAAGGACGAGCCCCCTCCGGTTGACCTCGTGCGAAATCAGAAGCTGGCTGTGATCGTCCCGACCAGCGCATCGTCGGTGAAGCCATCGATCGAGGGGCCCTCGACGCCGACGTAGGACACGCCCACTTCGAGAATACCGGCCGTCACGCTCGCGCCGATCGACCAGTCCATGCCGCTGTCGTCTGCATCGCCGGCAAGCAGCGGCGGAGCCAGTGCGCCATCGGTATAGCCGAGGTGTCCGGTCACCGTGACCGGCGTGCCCGGCAGGCCGGCACTGAGATCGGTGTAGACATAGAGGTTGTCGTCGCCGCCGAGCGAATCCTGTTCGAAGGCGTAGGCAACGCCAACGGTCGCCTCTGCCGGGCCGAGGTTGAAGCCGACGGAGGCGTAAGGCTCCCAATAATCGGTATCGAGGCCCAGTTCCTCGGTCGGATAGGCGTAATAGAGCAGGCCGACATCGAGACTGACCGCGTCGGTCAACTGGCCCGACCAGCCGCCGTAAATGTCGAATTCCATCTCGCCGTAGACATCTCCGCCATCGATGGAGGATGCCCATACGCCGACGTAGAAGCCGCTTTCGTGCGCGACGTCGACGCCGCCCTGGATCGCCGGGTCACCGCCCGAAAGCGATACGCCGCGGAAACGGTAGTCGGTGGTCAGGGCAGCATTGGCCGATACGGTGATCGGGCCGGATTCTTCTTCGTCCTGCGCAAGCGCCGGGGAGGAGATGCCGCATGCAAGGGCGGCGAGGGATACGGCCAGACGGCCGCGAAAGGACGTGAGCATTTCGAACTCCTTGGGTTCGGATTGGTGCTTCGTCCCACCTGCGTTTTCGCCGGGTCCCGATTCTTGAAAGAGCTCCTCGGGCGAAATCGAAATAAAGGTGCAATATCCTCTTCATCTGCGCAAGATAGCTGCTTCATCTTTTCGCTATCGCAGCGTGAAGCGTGTCTATTGTGCAACTGCGAACGCATTCACCCCTCGCTCATCGCTTGCTGCCATGACGGCTAACCCCTAAATGCGCCCGCAACAGGTAACCGCTTCGAACCATGCTCAACGCTCTTCGCCAGATTTTCCGCAAGCCAGAAAAGGTGGGCCGCATCGCGCACGTCCCGCAGGGTGAGCGCTGGTACGTTATCGGCGATATCCATGGCCGGCTCGACCTGCTTCAGGCCCTGCAGGAGGCGATCGAGGCGGACGATGCGGCCTGTGCCCCGGCAAATTCCACCGTGGTATTCCTCGGCGACCTCGTCGACCGCGGGCCGGACAGTGCAGGTGTCATCAAGCTGGCGCGCAGCTGGGGCAAGACGCGCAAGGTTCGCTATCTGGCCGGCAATCACGAGGAAATGTTCCTCGAAAGCTTCGAGGACAAGGAAGTGCTCCGCCATTTCCTGCGCCACGGTGGCCGCGAGACGGTGCTGAGCTACGGGCTCAAGCGCAAGGAATACAATCGCATGCAGATTGCCGAGGTGCAGAAGGCAATGCACAAGATCGTTCCGCAGAAGCACCGCGATTTCCTCGCGGCCTTCGAGGACATGATCGTGGTCGGCGACTATGTCCTCGTCCATGCCGGCATCAATCCCAAGCGCCCGGTCGAGGAACAGAAGCGCAAGGACCTCCTGTGGATCCGTGAGCGTTTCCTCGATCACGCCGAGCCTTTCAGCCACGTCGTCGTCCACGGGCATACGATCTTCGAGGAAGTCGAGGACACGGGCGACCGCGTCGGGATCGACACCGGCGCCTTCCGCACCGGGGTACTTACCGCGCTGGTGCTTGAAGGCGACAGCCGACGCCGGATCCAGGCGTTCGAGGCCGAAGACGGCAGCATCGCCGTCCGCAAGCAGGACTGATTTCCCGATAGTGATGCCAGGGGGCCTGTAAGCCGGGTTCTGTCTCCGCAGACGGTATCCGGAAGACCGGACCGTATCTGTGGCGGCAGCCATTCGTCTGGGCCATGGGTTGCCCCATGGCTCAAGCAGCCAACCCGGGCGGTCGATGCGAAACGCATCTGCTCCCTTGCGGGAACGTGCCGCCCCTATTCGGCCTTGCTCCGGGTGGGGTTTACCGTGCGAGCCCTGTTGCCAGCGCCCCGGTGCGCTCTTACCGCACCCTTTCATCCTTGCCTGATCCCGCAAGCGGGCCATCGGCGGTTTGCTTTCTGCGGCACTTTCCCTGGGGTCGCCCCCGGCGGGCGTTACCCGCCACCCTCGTTTCGTGGAGCCCGGACTTTCCTCGGATGCAAGCATCCGCGGCTGCCCGGCCCCCTGGCAAGGGTGCAGATAATGCGCCCCGCCGATTTATCCAAGCGCGAAGCTCAGCCGACGAAGAGACCGGCCGCGATGCTGGCAAGGAAGACCGCTCCGAGCAACAACGAATACTTGCGCACGAAAGCATCCTGCCGGTCGTAGAATTCGTCCTGTTCGGAGCCGAGTTGCAAGGACACCAGTTTCATCGCGTCATTCTCCCTGCCCCCCTTGGATCACCCCCGTTTACTGCGCGTCGATCGTGATGGTGACGGCGCGCCTGTTCTTGGCCCATGCGGCTTCATTGCTACCCAGTTCCACGGGGCGTTCCTTGCCGTAGCTGACGGCAGTCAGTCGCCGCTCGTCGATCCCGAGGGAGATAAGGTAGTTGCGAGCGGCATTTGCACGCCGCTCGCCCAGCGCGAGGTTGTATTCGCGCGTACCGCGTTCGTCGGCATGGCCCTCGATACGGGCAGGTTTGCCCGGATATTTCGAGAGCCATGCCGCTTGCGACCGAAGGGCGGCAGCATCGATATCGTCGATATTGAAGCGATCGGTATCGAAGAAGATCACGTCCTGGCCCGCCATCTGGCTGAGGAAGTCGGCCTGGCTGCCCGGTATCATCGAGTTGCCAGAAGCGGTGGGGGCCGAAACCGCCGCACCGGGAGCGGGCGGAAGATCCTCGACCTTCTTCTTGCCGCAGGCCGACAGGCCAAGCGCAAGCGTGAGGACGAGGACGGAAGTAAGATTGGGAGACATCGGATTATTCGCTCCATCAGGAAGCCCGCTGCCGGGCCGTTCGACTGATGGATAGCGCGGTTGGCAAAGAACCGTTCGTACGCCGTTTTTATGCCTGCGTTAAAAAGCCGTGGGAACGGGATTGCAGGATCTGGGCTAAGCCGACTCAGCGCCCAAGCGATCTCGGCGCACGTAGCCGGCGGAAGTCCCCTCACACCTTCGATCACAACCGCCGGCTACGCCTTTTTCCAAGGCGAGCCAGTCGGCCTCGGGACGCGAGGGCAAGCTCAGTCGACCTGGACGAGAGGCTCCGTCAATCGATAGCCTACCCCGCTCTCCGTAACGATAAGCTCCGGGTCCGACGGATCGACCTCCAGCTTGTCTCTGAGCATGGCGATATAGCTGCGCAGGTACTGTCCATCGACGACCGGATCATCCCAACCCGCGATCATCAGGCGCCGCTGCGTCACGACCTGCCCCGCGTTGCGCGCCAGGGTTTCGAAAATGGCGAATTCCTTGGGCGAAAAATGGATCGGCTCGCCCATGAGGACGACCTCGCGCGTTTTCAGATCGACCCGCAACAGGTCCGATTGCAGGACCTTGGGTTCCTTGCCCCGCGCCTCGTTGCGCCGCCGTTCGACCACGCGAATCCGCGCAAGCAGCTCTTCCATGCCGAACGGCTTGTCGATGTAGTCGTCCGCGCCTTGGTCGAGAGCGCGGACCTTGTCCGTTTCCATGTGACGGGCCGAAACGACGATCACCGACGCCTCGGCCTTCTTCTTGAAGGTCGAGATAAGGTCCGACCCGTCCGCATCGGGTAGGCCCAGGTCGAGCAGGACGAGATCGAGCTCAGAGACGCCTACGGCGGCCAGTGCGGTTTTCGCATCCACCGCCTCGAGCACGTCATGCCCGAGAGCGGACAGGACCGGCCTCAGTGTGCGGATGATGGAGGGTTCGTCATCGACGATGAGTATCTTCATGGCCGCGCCTCGTTATTGCGTTCGTCGCGCTGGAGCAGGGGAAACCGCAGCGAAACCCGCGCCCCCCTGCCCTCGCTGGCCGGGGATTCCACCGATATGCTGCCTCCGCAGCCTTCGACGAAGCCCTTGGCGATGAACAGGCCAAGTCCGGACCCTTCTGAGGCACGACGGGCGCTACCCTTGTAGAACCGCTCGAAAACCCGCTTGAGATCGGGTCCGTCGATACCGTCTCCCTGGTCTGTCACGGACAGCTGCGCGACGCCGTCACTTGCTTCGACCTCGATCGAGACGGGAGCGCCCGCGCCGTATTTGCCGGCATTGTCGAGCACGTTGAAAATGGCCTGCTCGACCATGGCCGGGTTCGCCGAAATCACCACCGGACCATCGCCCAGCCTGCGTTCGAACACCACATCCGGGTACAGTGTGCGAGCCTGCCGTAAGGCGAGATTGGCCAGTTCACCGAGGTCGACGACCTGCATCGCCTTGGGCGAGACGCCGGCCTCGATCCGGCCCACGTCGAGCAGTTCGCTGGTATAGCGGTCGAGCCGGTGGCACTGCTCTATGATCGAGGCGAGCAGTGCTGCGCGCTCTTCCTCGGGCAGGCGGATAGCGGGCGAGGACAGGGCCCCGGCTGCCGCCTCGATGACCGTTATGGGCGTCCGCAGGTCGTGCGAAACCGAAGACAGCAGCGAATCCTTCAGCGCCTCGCTACGCGCCTGCGCTCTCGCCTCGGCTACTTCGTCGAGCAGGACGCAGCGCTCGATCGCCAGCGCAATGAGTGCGGAAATCGAATTGAGGTCGGGGATGCCCGGACGGTCACTGCCCGCCTCGGCAAGGTGGAACTGGGCAATCCCGATCACACCCCGTGCGCCGGTCAATTCGAGCACGATTGGATCCAGCGTGCCGGCAGAAGCGGGCGTCATCGGCTCCTGCCCTATCGGGTAGGTCACGATTTCGCCCGTACTCGGACGCAGGAACAGGTCGCCCTGGGACAGGAATATCTTCACCGACCTTACCCCCTGACGCGGCAGGAGGTCGCGCATGACGGCCTCTACTTCCTCCACCTTGAGCGCGCGCTGGAGACGGTCGCTCACGGTCAGCAGGAAGGCGGTCTTGAACTGCGCCTGGGACGCGCGGTCGACGGAGTCGCGCAGCCTGCCGACCAGCAGGCCGGTGATGAGCGCGGTGACGTTGAAAGCGATCAGCGGCACGGCCTCGTCCGCCGTGGTGACCCCGAATTCGAACACCGGCTCGCTGAGGAAGAAATTGTAGACCAGCGACGCGGCAATCGCCGAACCCAGCGCAGCAAAGAGGCCCGAATGCACTGCGATCAGGATAACGCCGCTCAGATATACCAGCACGGCAGTAATCGGGCGGTCGGCCCATTGGGCAACATAGGTTCCCGCGGTCGCGATGAGGAATATCGCGACATCGAGTGCCCATGCGTGGTTGGTCTTGTTCAAGCGGCGGCCTTCATCGTGCTGGTCGGGAAGCATCCCTCCTAACCGCTTTGGCCGCCAGCCGCATGCACGGGTTTTCTACACCCCTGCCATCGCGGCCGGATGAAACAGCAAGCTACCGATGCGCGCCGCGGTCCCGGTCGAGCAGGAGCTGGAACAGGATCGCACGGATTTCGCCGTCGATCTCGCCATCGATCTTGCGCGGGCGCCAGCGGCGCTGGAACGCTTCCACGGCCTTGTGCCCGTTGGTGATGTCGTAGCCGTAGCGCTCCAGCGCGAGATAGAACGCCCCGTCGTTGTCGAACGGGTCGCCCAGTTCGATCTTCGGGGTGGAAAGGCACAGGCCGTATTCCGCCAGCCGTTCCCACGGAAACAGTTCGCCCGGATCGATCTTGCGCGCCGGTGCCACGTCGGAATGGCCGACCACGTTGGCGCGCGGAATATCGTATTGCTTCACCATGCGCGCCAGCAGCGGCACCAGAGCCTCGAACTGCGCTTCGGAGAAGTCGCGATAGCCGTTGAGATGGCCGGGATGATCGAGCTCGATCCCGATGCTGGCCGAATTCACGTCTTTGTGCCCGCGCCAGTAGGACAGGCCCGCATGCCAGGCGCGCTTTTCCTCGGGCACGAGGCGGATGACCTCGCCTTCCTCGCTGATGAGGTAGTGCGCGGAAACCTTGGTTTCGGGATCGCACATACGCTCCAGCGCGGCCTCCGCGCCGAGCATTTCGGTATAATGGATGACCACCATGGTGATGGGGAGCGCGCGCTCGTCGAAATTGGGTGACAGCGCCTCGCGGTGGACGAGTTCGTCCCGGCTCCCCTCCGCGCTCAACCGATGAGCCCTTCGCCTTCGGGCATGACCGCGCCCATCACCAGCGTATCGTCGGTGCGGGCGTATTGCAGACCGCCGCCGGTCTGCTCTGCCAGCAGGGCAATCATGTGGGCCGCCGCAGTGCGGCTGGAGAGTTCGTGGGCCGGCAGGCTGCCGTCGAGCGCCTTGCCGATGGTGTCGTCGAACGCGATCTTGGGGCCGCTGGCGCGAACCACGATCTCGCAATTGCCTTCGCGGATTTCGGCGCCGACATCCAGCGTGCCGCCGCGCACCAGCGCGTCGATCGCGATCTGGGCGAAGTTGAGGAGCACCTTGACCGCCGGCTTGCCGAGGTTCGCGGTCTCGATGGCCCAGTTTATCTCGATCTTGTTCTTGTCCGCGACCAGCGCCTCGATCAGCGCGCGCGGTTCAGCCACGTCGACGCGGTCGCCGAAACCGCCAGCCGCACCGAAGGCGAGACGGAAGAACTTGAGCTTGTTGGTGGAAATCGCCGCGCTCTGTTCCAGCAGCGCGACCACGTTGGCACGCATTTCGGGGTCGGTTTCCATCGCCAGCAGTTCAAGCCCGTTGCTGAGCGCGCCGACCGGGCTGAGCATGTCGTGGCACAGGCGCGAGCAGAGCATTGCCGCAAGATCGGTGGAAGTACTGTCAGTCATGAAGATCCCGTCGGGTACGATATATTAAGCGCCTTCTAGCGTTCGCGGATCACATAGGGAAGCGCATGGAAACCGCCATCCCCCGAGCGCCAGAAGGTGACTCCGCCTGCCGCGATAATCGCCCAGACCGCCCCGTCGCCTGCCGCCAGTTCGGCATCGCGGGGCGACGGACCGATGCGGCCGTTGGGATGCGAGTGGTAATAGCCGAGCACCTGCGGGCCGCCCGCGCGGGCAGCGCGGTGGGCATCGATCAGGGTCTGCGGATCGATCTCGAAATGGTGCCCGGGTTCCTCATGGACGTTGGCGGCGGGCACAATTTCCTCGATCCGCGAATCGGCGCCGAGCAACACGCCGCAGCATTCGCGCGGGTGGGCATTCGCCGCTTCATCCAGCAGGCGCTGCATCACGTCACTTGAGAGTTCGAGCGTCATCGCGCATGGCCCTAGCATGGCCGAGCCAGAAATCCTCTCCGGAACGCTGTCAGAGGGCGGTCGCCTCGACAAGGTGCTTGCCGAGGCCAGCGGCCTGTCGCGCGAACGGGTCAAGACGCTGATCGCCCAAGGCGCGGTGACGATCGGCAAGACCGTGGCGAAATCGGCGTCCGCCAAGGTCAGGGGCGAGGAAAACTGGCGCATCGCCTTGCCCCCGCCCCAGCCGCTCGACACGCCCGCGCAGGACATCCCGCTCGACATCGTGTTCGAGGACGACGACCTCCTGGTGGTCAACAAACCCGCCGGAATGGTCGTGCACCCGGCTGCCGGCAATCTGGAAGGCACGCTGGTCAATGCCCTGCTCCACCACTGCCGCGGCAAGCTGTCGGGCATCAACGGGGTCGAGCGTCCCGGCATCGTCCACCGCATCGACAAGGACACGAGCGGGCTGCTGGTTGTCGCCAAGTCCGATGCAGCGCACGAGGGTCTTGCCAAGCAGTTCGCCGACCATTCGATAACGCGCCGCTACCTCGCGGTCTGCGCCGGACATCCGAACCCTCCATCGGGCACGGTTTCGGGCCGCATCGGGCGGTCGGACAAGGATCGCAAGAAGATGACGATCCTCCCCGACACCTCTTCGCGCGGGAAGCACGCGGTCACGCATTTCGAGACGCTGGAGCGGCTCGAAGGTGCATCGCTGATCGAATGCAGGCTGGAAACGGGCCGCACGCACCAGGTCCGCGTTCACTGTGCGTCAATCGGTCATGCGCTATTGGGAGACCCTGTCTATGGACGCACTCCCAAGGCCCTCCGGACCCTTCTCGAACGGCTCGATTTCCGCCGCCAGGCGCTGCACGCCGCGAGGCTCGGATTCAGACATCCTATCACCGGTGAAACCTTGGATTTCTGCGCCGAATTGCCTGCCGATATGCGGGAACTGATCGACGAAACCGCTCGTTGAAATCGACGAAAGGGCCGTGCAATCCGGCGCCCGCTACTGTATAAGTAACCGAGTGGCCCGAATGACCGGATGCCCATCAGGGGTCCGGCAAGAGAGGTCGACGCAAGAAAGGTCAGGATATTAGTGTCTAACGCAAAATCTTTGAGCGTCCCGGCGCTCGGCGGTGAGCAGAGCCTCAACCGCTATCTCTCTGAAATCAAGAAGTTCCCGGTGCTGACGGCTGAGCAGGAATACATGCTCGCCAAGCGTTTCGAGGAACACGAGGATCCCGAAGCTGCGGCGCAGCTCGTGACCTCGCACCTGCGACTCGTAGCCAAAATCGCCATGGGCTACCGCGGCTATGGCCTGCCCGTCTCGGACCTCATTTCCGAAGGCAATGTCGGCCTTATGCAGGGCGTAAAGAAGTTCGAGGCCGATCGCGGCTTCCGTCTCGCCACCTATGCCATGTGGTGGATCAAGGCTTCGATCCAGGAATACATCCTGCGTTCGTGGAGCCTCGTGAAGATGGGCACCACCGCTGCGCAGAAGAAGCTGTTCTTCAATCTGCGCCGCATGAAGAAGAATCTCGACGCCTACGAGGACACCGACCTCCACCCCGACGACGTCACGAAGATCGCGACCGATCTCGGCGTGCCGGAGCAGGAAGTCGTCAACATGAACCGCCGGATGATGATGGGCGGCGACGGCTCGCTCAACACGCCGATGCGCAACGGCGAAGAAGGTTCGGGCGAATGGCAGGACTGGCTGACGGACGACCGTCCGCTGCAGGACGAAACCGTTGCCGAAGCGGAAGAAAAGGAAGTCCGCCACGAAATGCTCGTGGAAGCGATGGACAGCCTCAACGACCGCGAGAAGCACATTCTCACCGAACGCCGCCTGACGGACAATCCGCAGACGCTCGAAGAGCTCAGCCAGGTTTATTCGGTCAGCCGCGAACGCATTCGCCAGATCGAGGTGCGCGCCTTCGAGAAGCTCCAGAAGGCTATGCAGCGTATTGCCGGCGAAAGGCTGCTGCCAGGCGTCGCCTGAGGCATCCGCGCCTGAGTACAGACACGGAAGGGGCGGCCATGTGCCGCCCCTTTTTCGTCTGTGACTGCCAGGCGTGCTTGGGATTGGCATTGCCTTGCGGTTGCATTCCGGTCCCCCGGTCGCTTCAATAAAGGTGGGTAGCGATCGCCATAGGTCGCGTGGGTTCGAGGTAGCCAGGGGGGACCGATGAAATTCACCACTTTGACGACTGGCCTTCCACTGGCCATTGCAGGGATTGCAGTGTCTTTCCCGTCCGAAGGCCAAGCGCAGAAACGGATCGAGCAGCAAACCGGCCCGTGGAAGCACAGGGGCGCAGGCGTGGTCTTCCCGGACAAGGTCGGTCAGTTCGAGCGAACCTCGATCACCGAGTTTTCGTCCGACGGGCGAGATGCCGGTGTGCGCTACAAGCTCGTCAACGACGGCGGGACGCTGTCAGTCACCATCTTTCTCTACCCCAAAATCAAAGGCGTAAACTGCGCCGAGAATTTTGCCGACGGCGCAGGCCTGATCGCGAAGTATCCGGGTGCGCAGGAAAACCGCTTCTGGATTTCGCCTTCGCCCGACCGTTCGCGCTCATCCGCAGCGCTTTCCATCCGGTTCGATGTGCCGGAAAACTCCACCGGCGAAGGTCATCAGGCATCGCTTTCCGACCTGTATCTCTACTGCCCGGCCAAGGGCGATTGGCTGGTCAAATATCGCGCCACCTGGTTCGGCGGGACGGCGGAAAATTTCCCGGACCCGCTGGACCTGACGTCAGCCATCGACTGGCGCCCCGCCGAGCGCTGAGCGCGCGCCTCCCGCTATTTCGGAGGCGCCAGGTCGAGCACCGCGGCAATCATCGCACGCGTCCCCAGCGTCACGCTCTCGCGCGGCGAGATCTTGAACAGCGGCGAGTGATGCGAAGGGACCGGCGGCCCGCCATTGGCGGCCGCCTCGAAGTCTTCGGGCGGAGTGCCCCCGACCGCGAAGTAATAGCCCGGCACGCCCTGTTCCTTGGTGACGAAATAGGCGAAATCTTCCGCCCCCATGCCGGTCTGGACCGCAGGCAGGAAGCCGTCTTCGCCGAATGCGTCGATCATCACCGCATTAAGTCGGCGCGCAAGCGCAGGATCGTTTGCCGTGACCGGCGTCCCTTCTGTGCGGGTGACGCGCGGCAGCAGGTCTTCGGGAAGGCCGTGCGCGCGGCCGATATTGACGGCGATCCGCTCGATCGCCTCGTGGACCTGGGCCCGCACCTCCTCGTCATTGGCGCGCACCGTGAGCTGAAGCCGCGCTTCGTCGGAGATGATGTTGTGCTTGGTGCCCGAATGGAATGAACCCACGGTGACGACCACCGGTGACAGCGGCCCCACTTCGCGGCTGTCGATCGACTGGAGCGCCGTCACGATCTGCGCTCCGATATAGACGGGATCGCGGCCCTGGTGGGGCGATGCGCCATGCGCGCCGATACCGGGCACGACGATGTCCACCGAATCCGCGCTCGAGCCGACGATGTCTTCCGACCCCGAAACCTTGCCGGTCGACAGGTCCGCATCGACATGGAAGGCGACCGCGTAATCGGGCTTGCCGAAGCGTTCGTAGAGGCCATCCTTGAGCATCAGCTCCGCCCCGCCCACTCGCTCTTCCGCAGGCTGGACGACGAACATCAGCGTGCCGGACCACTGGTCCTTCATCTCCATCAGTTGCCGCGCGGTGCCGACCATGGAGGTGATGTGAACATCATGCCCGCAGGCGTGCATCACGGGGTATTCAACGCCGTCCTGCGCGACCTGGACGGCCTTGGATGCATAGGGCAGGCCGGATTTCTCCGGCAAAGGCAGGCCGTCCATGTCCGCACGCAGCATGACCAGCGGACCCGGACCGTTGCGGACCATGCCCACGACGCCGGTCCCGCCGACGCCTTCGGTTACCTCCATGCCGGTCGCACGCAATTCGGCTGCCATCCGTTTGGCGGTGTTGGTTTCGAGGAAGGACAGTTCGGGATTTTCGTGGAAGTGCCTGAACAGCGCGCCCAGGTGGTCGGCATAGTCTGCCTCCACGGCCTTGGCGATTTCGCCGGTATCGGCACTCGCGTGGCTTGCCCCCATTGCCAGCGCCACTGCGGCGGCGCCGATCCATTTGCTGTCGACTCGCATGTCCTTCTCCCCTGTTGCGGATTGGAACAGAGCATGCCGCCGCGCTATCAACAAGCGCGATTGCGCGGTGCGTCCGTGCACAGTAGACGCGCTGGCATGCGTGTCGTCGTGCGTTTCCTCTTCCGCTTCCTCGTCGGTTTCCTGGGCCTGAGCATCGCGCTGGTCGTGCTGTTCAAATTCGTGCCCGTGCCGGTGACTGCGACCATGATCATGGACGGCAACGGTATCACCAAGGATTGGGAACCGCTGTCGAACATCGACCGCAACATGGTGCGCGCCGTCATCGCGGCAGAGGACGGAAAATTCTGCACGCACGATGGTTTCGACCGCGAAGCCATCGAAAATGCCATCCAGCAGAATGCCAAGGGCGGGCGAATCCGCGGCGGTTCGACCGTGAGCCAGCAGACCGCGAAGAACGTCTTTCTGTGGCAGGGCGGAGGCTATTTTCGCAAAGGTCTGGAGGCCTATTTCACCGTTCTCATCGAGAATATCTGGGGCAAACGGCGGATCATGGAGGTCTATCTCAATGTCGCGGAAACGGGGATCGGCACTTATGGCGCGGAAGCCGGGGCGCAGCGATATTTCGGCAAGTCGGCAACACGGCTGACCCCGCTGGAGGCGGCGCGCATGGCGGCAGCCCTCCCCTTGCCGAAGGAACGGTCGGTCAAGAACCCGGGCGGCTGGCTGCGGCGCCACGGCAATACCATTTCCGCCCGTATCGGCGTCGTCGGCCGCGACGGTCTCGACACCTGCATTTACGAATAGGCAGCGTTCGGCACAGCAGACCTTTACCCTGCAACACCGTAGGTGTATGTTATATCATTGCAGATGCGATATTTCGTATCCCGCTGTATTCCAGCGTTTTTCCTTGAAGGATGTCCGGAAAAACGGCAGTCGGGCGGGATTAGGGGCATGGGGAGCCGGCGAAATTGGGAACAGGCCACGGCCACCATCACGCGCACGCGGGGCACGGTCATGACGGGCACGGCCATGGAGGCCATGGCCACTCGCATGCACCGAAGGATTTCGGCCGCGCATTCCTGATCGGCATCATCCTCAACAGCGGTTTCGTGATCATCGAGGCTGCATACGGATGGATTTCCGGTTCGATGGCGCTGATCGCGGACGCCGGGCACAATCTTTCCGATGTTCTTGCCCTGCTGCTGGCCTGGGGAGCCAGCGTGGCTGCCAAGCGTCCGCCGAACGAGCGTTTCACCTACGGCTACAAGAGCTCGACCATCCTCGCCGCGCTCGCCAATGCGGCGCTTTTGCTCGTCGCAATTGGTGCAATCGCGTTCGAGACCGCGCACCGGATGACCGATCCGCTGCCGGTCGACGGAACGACCATGATCATCGTCGCCGGCATCGGCATCGCGATCAACACCGGCACCGCCCTGCTTTTCCTTCGCGGGCGCGAGCATGACCTCAATATCCGCGGCGCCTTCCTGCACATGGCGGCCGACGCGCTGGTCAGTCTCGGCGTGGTGCTGGCGGGGATCGCCATCCTTTATACCGGGGCGCTCTGGATCGATCCGGTGGTCAGCCTGATCATCGTGGCCGTCATTGCCTGGGGAACATGGGGGCTGCTCAAGGATAGCTTAGCCATGAGCTTGCTTGCCGTGCCCAAGGGTATCTCCGAAAAAGCCGTCCGCGGCTATCTCGCCTCGCTGGACGGGGTGAGCGAGGTGCACGACCTCCATATCTGGCCCATGTCGACCACCGAAACCGCGCTGACCGCGCATCTCGTCATGCCCGGCGGGCATCCGGGCGATGCCTTCCTGCGCGAAGCCGCGCACGAGCTGGAGCACCATCACCGGATCAATCACGCGACCATCCAGGTGGAGACGACCAGCAAGCAATGCGGGGTCGGCTGCCCGTGAAACCGGCAAGCGCAGCGGCCCGCGAAAGGCTGAAGGCGGCCATGGCACGCCTTGCAGGCGGGGACCGCGGCGCGCTGGAGGAAATTTATCGCGCCACCTCGGCGAAGCTTTTCGGCATCTGCCTGCGTATCTTGGGGGACGAGAAGGAAGCCGAGGACGCGTTGCAGGACGTCTACATCAATCTCTGGCGCAGGGCCGACCGGTACGATCCCGGCCGAGCGAGCCCGATTGCGTGGCTGGCAACCTTCGCCCGCAACCGCGCGGTCGACCGCCTGCGCGCCGGCAAGCTGCGCCAGGCGAGCGTCGGCGAGGAAGAGGCCGCGCCGATAGCGGACGCATCTCCGCTCGCCGAAGACCTGCTCATCGACGCCGAGCGCGAGGCCCGTGTCCACCAGTGCATCGAAAAGCTGGAAGACGAGCCGCGTAGCGCCATCCGCTCCGCTTTCTTCGAAGGCCGCACTTACGCCGACCTCGCAGAAAGCAGCGGAACGCCGCTGGGGACGATGAAGAGCCGGATCCGCCGCGCCCTTGCGCGTCTGAAGACTTGCCTGGAGAAGGGGGAATGACCGATGCGCCCCGCCCCGACGACGACACGCTTACCGCGGAATATGCGCTCGGCCTGCTGGAGGGCGAGGAACTGCTGGCCGCGCGCGGCCGCGAGGCAAGCGATCCCAGCTTTGCGGCAGCGGTTGCCTGGTGGCAGGACCGGCTGGCCCCGATGCTCGACGAGATTTCGCCTGCGACACCGCGCGCAGAGGTCTGGCGCCGCATCGAGGAGGCGCTGGACGGTGCTGCCCCGTCGGCTGAGGTCATCGATCTCAGGAACCGGATGCGCCGCTGGCAGGTCTTCGGCACGGTGAGTGCCGCCGCTGCCGCAGCGATTGCCGTCTTCGCCTTCACGTTCATGACCCTGCCCACCACACCTCAGGTGCAGCCACAGGCGGAAGCACCGCTGGTCGCATCGGTGCCGATTGCGGACACCGACCTTAGGCTGGCCGTCACCTACCTGCCCGACCGCGGCGAACTGCTCGTTTCGGCAAGCGGCCTGACCGCCGATGGGGTCCACGACCACGAGCTGTGGCTCGTCCCGCAGGACGATACGCCGCTCCTCTCGCTAGGCGTGGTAGCGCCCGGCGAGGAACGCCGCGTGACGCTGGAACCGGCAGTCGCGGCGAAGATGGCCGACGGTGCGCCGCTGCTCCTCACGCGCGAGCCGCTGGGCGGCAAGCCGGAAGGCGTCGATGCCGGGCCGGTGGTCGCGGAAGGCCAGCTGAAAAAAATCTGAGGCCGCATGCATCCGCGGGGCAACACGCTCCGTAACTCTCCCACGCAAGAAGGACGGGCTTGCACGAAAAGGAGAGTTTCAATGCCGATTTCGAACCAGCTCAAGGCCGCAGCAGCGGCGTCCGTACTTGCCATGGGCGGGTTTGCGCTCGCCGCCGCGACGCCGGCTGTCGCGCACAACCTTGGCAAGCATTCGATGAAGAGCCAGCCCAACATCGTCGAGGCCGCCATGGGCACCGGTGTGCACGACAGGCTGGTCGCCGCCGTCAAGGCCGCCGACCTCGTCGACACGCTGTCTTCGCCCGGCCCCTTCACCGTCTTCGCGCCGACCGACGATGCATTCGGCGAACTGCCGGCCGGCACCGTCGATGCGCTGCTGCAGCCGGCCAACAAGGGCAAGCTGCAGACCGTGCTGACCTATCACGTCGTCTCGGGCCGTATCCCGGCAGCCCAGCTTTCGGCCGCGATCAAGCAGGCCGGTGGCAGCTATGAATTCGAAACGGTCGCGGGCGAGACGCTGACCGCCAGCTTCGATGGGCACACCATCGTCGTCACCGACGCCCTGGGTCGCGAAACCAAGGTCGTGCAGGCCGATGTGAAGACCACCAACGGCGTGATCCACGTCACGGACGGCGTCTTCCTTCCGAGCGCCTGAAGGTTGCAAGGCACCGCCACTTAGCCTTCCCCCTCGAAAGGCGGTGTCAACTTGTCCCGCCCGGCTTGCGTAGCGCCGGGCGGGATTTTTCATGTCCGGTTTGAGGCCTTGAGCGTGAGCGACCAGTTCTGCGGCGCGGTCGATGCGACGCCCACCGGCGTCTTGGGGCGATAGGGCTTCTCCAGCCGGTCGACCTCGTCGGGGGTGAGACCGAGCGCCATGGCCTCTACCGCCGCGCCGATATGGCCCGGCTTGGTCGCCCCGATAATCGGCGCAGTGATGCCCGGCGTGGCGAAATGCCATGCGAGCGCCACGGTCGCGCGCGAAACGCCGCGATCGGCAGCGATCCGGCCGACTGCCTCGATCACCTCGCGATCCGCATCCACGTTCTGCGTGTAGAGCAGCTTGCCGAACCCGTCGGTCTCGCTGCGCACGGTGGCCTCGTCCCATGCGCGGGCGAGCTTGCCACGCGCGAGCGGGGACCAGGGAATGATGCCGACGCCCTGGTCGCGGCAGAGCGGGATCATCTCGCGCTCTTCCTCGCGGTAGAGCAGGTTGACGTGGTTCTGCATCGAGATGAAGCGCGTCCAGCCGTTAGCGCGGGCTACCTCCTGCGCCTTGGCGAACTGCCACGCGGCCATGGAGGATGCGCCGATGTAGCGCGCCTTGCCCGCCTTCACGATGTCGTGCAGCGCCTCCATCGTTTCTTCGATCGGAGTGGTGTCGTCCCAGCGGTGGATCTGGAACAGGTCGACATATTCCATGCCGAGCCGCGCCAGGCTGTCGTCGATCGCCTGGAACAGGCTCTTGCGCGAATTGCCGCCGGTATTGGGCGCCTGCCGCCAGGGCAGGAAGGCCTTGGTCGCCAGCACGATCTCGTCGCGCTTTGCGAACTGGGGGAGCAGGCGGCCCACGACCTCTTCCGATGCGCCCATCGAGTACATGTTGGCCGTGTCGAAGAAGTTGATGCCCGCTTCCACTGCCTCGCGGATGAAGGGGCGGCTGTCCTCTTCCGACAGCACCCACTCGCCATGCCAGCCTTTGCTGGTGTCGCCATAGCTCATGCACCCGAGGCACAGGCGCGAGACCTTTAGGCCCGAAGGGCCGAGATTGACGTATTCCACCGTGTCAGTTCCCTACGCTCAGGCCGCCATCGACGCTGATTGTCTGGCCGACCACGTAATCGGCCAGCGGCGAGGCAAGGAACAGCGCCGCGCCCGCCATGTCCTGCGGCAGGCCGAGACGGCCCCGCGGGGTGCTTGCGATGGTAGCATCGCGGAACTTCTCGTTGCCGAGAAAGGCGTCGTTGATCTTGGTGTGGACGTATCCCGGCGCAATGCCGTTCACGCGGATGCCTTCTGCCGCAAAGGCGAGGCTGAGCGAGCGGACCATGCTGATCGCGGCCGCCTTGCTGGCGCCATAGGCCGGGTTGCCGATCAGGCCGCGATAACCGCCGATCGAGCTGATGATGATCAGCGATCCGCCGGTATCCGCCAGCTTGGGGCGCACGGCATTGGAACAATCGAGCAGCGAATCGAGATTGACCGCCATGACCGCGTCCCAGCCTTCGCGGTTGAATTCGTCGCGGTTGTAGCGGGCGATGCCCTGGCACAGCACCACCACGTCGAGCCGTTCGGGCCATGCGAAGGCATCGAGCGCCGCGCGGTCCGCCACGTCGAGCGAATGGAAGGTCAGCCCTTCGAGGACGCTGCCGTCTTCGGGCGAATAGTCGTCCGCGCTGGGCCTGGTGCCGGTCACGTGGACCTCGGCCCCCTGTTCGCGGAAGCCGTGGGCGATGCCGTTGCCGATTCCGCTCGTCCCTCCGACGACGAGGACGGTCTTGCCGGTAAAATCGAGCGGATTGGCCATGTCTGTCTCCTCAGATCGCGCGGCTGACGACTTCCTTCATGATCTCGTTCGTGCCGCCATAGATGCGCTGGACGCGGGCATCGCGCCACAGGCGGGCAATGGGATATTCGTTCATGTAGCCTGCCCCGCCATGCAGCTGCAGCGATTTGTCGCAGCATTCCCACTGCAGTTCGGTGTGCCACAGCTTGGCGGCGCTTGCCTCGTCGGTGGTCAGTTCGCCCTTGAGGTGGCGCTGGATCGCCCAGTCGAGATGCGCCCAGCCGACCTGCAGCTTGGCGGCGAGGTCTGCGAGCACGAACTTGGTGTTCTGGAATTCGAACACGGTGCGTCCGAAGGCCTTGCGGTCCTTGGTGAACTTCACCGCCTCGTCGAAAGCGCGCTGGGCGCCGGCCTGCGCACCGACGGCGATCGACAGGCGTTCCTGCGGCAGTTCCTCCATCAAATGGATGAAGCCCCGCCCTTCGCCGCCGAGCAGATTGTCCTTCGGCACGCGGCAGTCGTTGAAGAAAAGCTCGGACGTATCGGCGGCGTGCTGACCGATCTTGTCGAGATTGCGCCCACGCTCGAAACCGGGCGTGCCGGCATCGACCAGGATGAGCGAGGTGCCCTTGGCGCCCTGCGAGGGGTCGGTCTTGGCGACCACTATAACCACGTCCGCATTCTGGCCGTTGGTGATGTAGGTCTTCGAGCCGTTGATAACCCATTCGTCGCCGTCGAGCGTCGCGGTGGTGCGCACGCCCTGCAGGTCGGAGCCCGCACCCGGCTCGGTCATGGCGATGGCGGTGATGACATCGCCGCTGATCATGCCGGGCAGGTATTTCGACTTCTGCTCCTCGGTGCCGAGCCGCTCGAAGTAATTGACCGTGATGTCGTTCTGCAGCGTGAATCCGGCAGACGAGCCAAGGTAGCTCAGTTCTTCCGCGATCACGCAATTGAAGCCGAAATCGAGGCCGAGCCCGCCGTTCTCTTCCGCGACCGTGGGGCACAGCATCCCCGCCTCGCCCAGCGCTTTCCACGCGCTGCGCGGGACGATGCCCTCTTCCTCGTGCTGGTCGAGATAGGGCGTCATGTGTTCGGCAAAGACCTTGCGCACCGTGTCGCGGAAAGCCTCGTGGTCTTCGGAATAGGCGAAGCGTTTGGACGTATCGAGCATCTGGGGGGACCTTATGCGTTCTGGAAACCTGCAAGCCGCTTGGTGATGATCTCCTCGGCCTGAGCCATGATGCCGTCGATCAGCTCCTTGCAGGTCGGGATGTCGTGGATGAGGCCTGCAACCATGCCGCAGGACCATGCGCCTGCATCCATGTCGCCTTCGGTCATGATGCGCGGATAAACGCCGGCGACCTGTTCGATGATATCCTCGAACTTGAGGTCCGAGCCCTTTTCCTTCTCGATGCGGAGCAGTTCCTCCACTGCGTCATTGGTCATCACGCGCTCGGTGTTTCGCAGCGGGCGCATGACGAGGCGCGTGTCGAGTTCGGAAGCCGCGACGATCGCCTTCTTCACGTTCTCGTGCACCGGCGCTTCCTTGGTGGCGATGAAGCGCGTGCCCATGTTGATGCCGTCCGCGCCCATCGCGAGGCTGGCGACGAGGCTGCGGCCATCGGCCATGCCGCCGCTGGCGACGAAGGGGATTTCCAGCTCGTCCGCCGCGCGGGGCAGCAGGATCATGTTGGGGATGTCGTCCTCGCCCGGGTGCCCGCCGCATTCGAAGCCGTCGACCGAAACCGCGTCGCAGCCGATCGACTGGGCCTTGAGGCTGTGGCGCACGCTGGTGCACTTGTGGATGACCTTGACGCCCGCATCCTTGAAATAGGGCAGGACCTGTGCGGGATTGTTGCCCGCCGTCTCCACGATCTTCACCCCGCCTTCGATGATCACGCGCACCAGCCCCGGATAATCGGGCGCGTTGACGGTGGGCAGGAAGGTCAGGTTCACGCCGAAGGGCTTGTCGGTCATGTCCTTGCAGCGCGCGATCTCGTTGGCGAGCTTTTCGGGCGTGCCCTGCGTCAGGCCGGTGATGATGCCGAGACCGCCGGCATTGGACACGGCTGCCGCCATTTCGGCGAAACCGACATAATGCATGCCGCCCTGGATGATCGGATGCTCGATGCCGAACATTTCGGTGATGCGAGTCTTCATGGCCTGCCTCTCCTGCTGGTTGCTTTTCGCAACCGGTATCGGGCGGGCAGGAGAGAGTCTAGCGCTTCGCGATGCCTTCTAGCGCCCGCAGCAGTTCAAGGCCGCGTTCCGTAAGGGCAAGTCCCTCGCCCGATTTCTCCGCGAGGCCCTCGTGCTCCAGATCCTCGCCGGTCGGCGCGCGCATCAGACGCCCGTACCGGCCGGAATGATAGATCAGCGGTTCGGCATCGCGGCGCTCGAATTCGACCACTTCGCCGAGGAAGATCGCATGGTCGCCGCCTTCGTATTCGAAGCGGGCGCGGCAACCGAACCGCGCAGCGTATCCTGCCAGCAGCGGCGCGCCTTCCGGCCCGTCGACCACGTCGAGCCCGGCAAACTTGTCGTTGCCCGGCTGCGCAAAGCGGTCGGACATGGCCTGCTGGTCTGCGGCCAGCACGTGGACCGCCCAGCTCTGCGCCTCGCGAAAGACCGGCAGGCTGCCCGAATGGAGCGAGAGGCTCCACAGCACCATCGGCGGGTCGAGGCTCACCGAATTGAAGCTGTTGGCAGTCAGGCCCACCGGACGCCCGTCGGCATCGCGCGTCGTCACGATGGTGACGCCGGTCACGAATGAGCCAAGTGCGCTGCGGAAGGCCTGCGGGTCGAACATCGCCAGCGGCGCTAACGCCACGCGCCGAAGAGAGCAATGGGGGCGTTGCGCGCAATAGCTGAAACAGGAATGTCACACTTCGCGCAATTTCTGTGCAAACGAATCCACTGGAATTGACCGAGTGAACGTTATCAAATAGGTGAACGTTCACATTTAGCTTTGCGTGCGCGCCAAGCGCATGTCTTGGGAGGAGAATCACAGATGGCTTTTGGACGTAAGCCCTCTTTTGCCAAATTCATGGCGGGGGCATCGGTGGTGGCAATGGGACTCAGCGCCACCCAGGCAATGGCGCAAGACGCCACTGCCGGCGAGGAGGCGGCTGAAGAAGTCGTCGCAGAAGACGACGTTATCGTCGTCACCGGTATTCGCGCTTCGCTGCGCGATGCCATGAACATCAAGCGCAACGCGCAGGGTGTCGTCGATGCGATTTCGGCAGAAGATATCGGCAAATTCCCCGATACCAACCTGGCCGAATCGCTGCAGCGTATCACCGGCGTGTCGATCGACCGTGAAAACGGCGAAGGCGCCCGCGTCACGGTTCGCGGCTTCGGTCCGGAATACAACCTCGTCACGCTCAACGGCCGCCAGATGCCGACTTCGACTCTCGGTGACGGCGCCAGCGCGCCTTCGTCGCGTTCGTTCGACTTCGGCAACCTCGCTTCCGAAGCAGTCGTCGCCGTCGAGGTCTACAAGACCGGCCGCGCGACCGTTCCTTCGGGCGGTATCGGTTCGTCGATCAACATCCGCACCCCGCGCCCGCTCAACAATCCGGGCTTCAGCGGCAGCTTTGCCGTCAAGGGCGTCTATGACGAATCCGAAAACGACGATGTGAGCATCACGCCGGAAGTTTCGGGCGTCATCAGCAAGACCTTCGCCGAAGACCGCATCGGTATCGCTGTCACCGGCAGCTACCAGAAGCGCAAATCGGGCTTCAACCAGTTCTTCAGCGAATTCCGCGACGGTTACCTTGGTTGCGGCAGCGGCTACGAAAACGAGTGGGGCGCTATCCCCTGCGATCCGGGCAACGACTGGCGTGGTAACTACAACCTCCAGGAAAACCGCCCCGACGCCAACACCGTCTACGCGGTTCCGCAGAACGGTTCGTACAACGTCACCAACATCGACCGCGAGCGCATCAACGGCCAGGCCGTGCTGCAGGCGAAGCTGGGCGACAACGTCACCGCGACGCTCGACTACACCTTCTCGCAGAACACTGTCGAAGCCGCGCAGAGCTCGGTCGGCATCTGGTTCAACCACGTCACGACTTCGAGTGCGTGGGGTGACGGCCCGGTTGCGGACATCCTGTTCTACTCGGAAAACTTCGGCGGCGCACCGTCCGACCTTTCCTACAGCGGCTCGCTCACGGCCAACCGCTCGATCAACCACTCGCTGGGTGGCAACATCGAATGGGAAGCGCCCAACGGCTTTACCTTCACGCTCGACGCGCACAGCTCGAGCGCAGAATCGAAGCCGACGCTGCCGTACGGTTCGAACCTGTCGGTCGGCACCGCCGTGTTCAACGTGCAGACGCAGACCATCGACTACACGTCCTACCTGCCGGTCATTTCCTACACGAATGCGACCGGTACGGACGGCAACGACGTGGCGCAGCGCTTTGCCACGGGTAACGCGTTCCGCAATGCCTACTTCAAGGACGAGATCGATCAGGTCCAGCTGAGCGGCAACTACACGCCGGAAGCAGATTCCTTCCTGCAGTCGCTCGACTTCGGCGTGACCTACACCAACAACCGCGTCCAGTCGGCCTACGGCTTCATCCAGAACGATACCTGGGGCGGCCTCGGCACTCCGGCTGATATTCCGGACGACATCTTCTTCCCGATCAGCGTGACCGATGCGTTCCGCGGCCTTGAAGGTGTCGATAACCCGAACATCATCCAGAGCTTCTACGGCTTCGACGTGGAACGCATGGTCGACCTGCTGGAAAGCCAGTTCGGCATCTGCTCGAGCCCGGCAACCGGCGCTGCACAGCCCGGCACCTGCCTTGCTGTCCAGGACATCGACCGTCGCATCACGGAAAAGACCCTGGCTCCTTACGCCGAGGCGGCATTCTCGTTCGACGTCGGCGCTGGTGAGGCACACCTCATCACGGGCCTTCGTTACGAAGTGACCGATGTCGATTCGCGGGCTCTTTCGCTGATCCCCGACGGTTCGGCCTGGGTTGCGGCGAACGAGTTCAACCTCAGCTACGCAGATGCTCGTGACTTCACCCGTGCCAAGGGTAGCTACGACTTCTGGCTGCCGAACATCGACTTCGACATCGAGCCGATCCAGGATGTGATCTTCCGTGCTTCCTACAGCCACACGATCACCCGCCCGACCTACGACAACCTGCAGGGTGGCCTGAGCCTGAACCCGCTGTTCCGCGTGGACGGTGGCGACGGTAACCAGGGCAACCCGAACCTGCTGCCGTTCAAGTCGGAGAACTTCGACGCTTCGGTCGAATGGTACTACGGCAACGCCAGCTACATGTCGGTCGGCTACTTCCGCAAGAACGTGGAGAACTACATCACGGTCGGCGGGATCCAGCAGTTCTTCGAAGGTGTCTACCAGCCCTACAATGGTCCGCGTGCTGCAGAAGCGCGTGCAGCCCTTGGCGGCGGTGCCATCTCGAACGACGACATCCGCGCCTACATCATTGCCAACTACCCCGAGACGACCTCGTTCAACCCGGTCACCGGCCAGACCGCCATCCTCGGCGTTCCGGGCGATCCGCTGCTCGAGTTCAACATCTCCGTTCCGATCAACTCGGACCAGAAGGCAACGATCGACGGTTGGGAATTCGCGCTCCAGCACAACTTCTGGGAAACCGGCTTCGGTGTCATCCTGAACTACACCATCGTCAACGGCGATGCCGAGTTCGACAACACCCAGCCCTACCGAATCCCGCAGTTCGCGCTGGTCGGTCTTTCGGATAGCGCCAACGCCGTCCTGTTCTACGACAAGGGTCCGTTCCAGGCTCGTGCGGCGTGGAACTGGCGTGACGACTTCCTGGCCGGTTACAGCCAGAACCCGACCAACCCGTTCTATCGTGACGAGTACTGGCAGATCGACGCCAGCGCCTCGTACGAGTTCGACAACGGGCTGACGGTGTTCGCGGAAGCGATCAACCTGACCGGCGAGAACCTGAAGGGTTACCGCCGCAGCGAGAACAACACCTTCTTCGCCTATCGTGGTGCACCGCGCTACGCGGCGGGTGTTCGCTTCAGCTTCTAAGAGGCAGCCGGGGGCGGATCCGTCCGCCCCCCTTCGCTTGGAAACGAAGGGCCGCGCTGCCGAAAGGCTGGCGCGGCCCTTTCCTTTTGCCCCATGCATCGGGCATGTAGGGGCAGAGTTCAGGACATGGCGCGACAGATGCAAAATGTGGTGATTGCCGGTGGAGGCACCGCGGGGTGGCTTTCCGCCGCCTATCTCGCCGCACGTCGTCCCGACCTGTCGATTACCCTGGTCGAGGCACCGGACATCCCGACCATCGGTGTGGGAGAGGGCACCTGGCCGACCATGCGCGACACGCTGCGCACCATCGGCATCCCCGAAGCGGAATTCCTGCGCGAATGCGATGCCAGCTTCAAACAGGGCTCGCGTTTCGACGGCTGGCGCACCGGAAAGGCCGGCGACAGCTATCTCCACCCGTTCACGGCCCCCGCTCCCGGCGATATGCGGGCACTCCTGTCGGCATGGCAGCAGCATGCGCCGGGCGTTGCCTTCGCCTCCGCAGTGACGCCGCAGGCCGATGCCTGCGTTCGCAACCTTGCCCCGCGACAGCGTTCCATGCCGGATTACGCGGGCGCGCTGAATTACGGCTATCACCTCGACGCGGGCAAATTCGCACGCCTGCTCGAACGCCACGCGACCGCGCGGCTCGGCGTTACTCATCTTGCCGATCATATTTCCGGTGTCGAAGTCGGTGCAGACGGGCTGGTGGATGCGCTGGTCTTGCGCGAAAACGGCAGGCTGGAAGGCGATTTCTTCCTCGACTGCACCGGCATGGCCGCGGTGCTTGCGGATGGACACCTCGAAGGGGGATGGGTCGACCGGTCCGACGTGTCGTTCAACGACCGCGCGCTCGCCGTACAGGTCCCCACCCTCCCCGACGCGCCGATCGCCTCGCAGACCATCGGCACCGCGCACGAAGCGGGCTGGCTGTGGGACATTGCACTACCGACCCGCCGCGGGATCGGCTGCGTCTATTCCTCCCGCTTCTGCGACGATGCACAGGCGGAGGCTACCTTGCGCACGTACATCGCTGCCAATGTCGCCGGAGCCGACCTCGACAGCCTCGCCCCGCGCAAGCTGTCCTTCAGGACCGGGCACCGCGAACGGTTCTGGCAGGGCAATTGCCTTGCCGTCGGTCTTTCGGCAGGGTTCATCGAGCCGCTCGAAGCTTCTGCCATCGTGCTGATCGAACTGTCGCTGAAGGCACTGGCGGAAAACTTCCCCGCGAGCCGGGCGGCGCTGCCCGCCCACGCGGCGCGGTTCAACACGCTGTTCCGCTACCGCTGGAACCGGATCGTGGACTTTCTCAAGCTCCACTACGTGCTGAGCGAAAGAACAGAACCCTACTGGCGAGCCCAGCGCGCCCCCGAAACTGTCCCCGCCTCGCTGGGCGAACAGCTGGTGCTGTGGCGTGACCAGCCGCCCTCGCAATGGGACTTTCCGCAGATCGACGAGATATTCTCCGCCTACAGCCAGCACTACGTGCTTTACGGCATGGGCTTCCCGGCGCCCGAAACTGCGCCGGGCGCGGATCTCGAACTTGCGCAGCGCCGCCTTGCCGAAGTGCGCGAACGTGCGCGCGGCTTGGCTGCTGCATTACCGACAAATCGCGTCTATCTCGACGCTGTGAACACAACCGCTGCGCCGGATGCGCGCGAGGGAGAAATTGCCTGAAATGAGCAACCACCAAGTCCTGAACAATGCCGATCACCGCGATCTGCGGGTCCTGCTCGAGCCTAGTGCGGAGCGCGGCGACGCCGTCATGGGCACGCTGGTCACGCCGATCGAATTCCGGCGCGTGCAGGCGGAATATCCGATCGTGTTCCGCAAGAACCAGGAAGATGACAGCTTCACCGCGCTTGCCCTGTTCGGGTTCGAGAACGGCGAGAACCTGTTCCTGAAGGACGGAAACTGGGACGCGCGTTACCGCCCGCTCAGCCTTGCCATCCAGCCGTTCCTCATCGGGCGGACGCAGAACGGCGAAGGTGTGGGCCAGGTGCACATCGACATGGACCATCCGCGCGTCTCGAAAAACGGCGAAGGCACCCGCGTTTTCGACGAGGATGGAGGGACCACGCCGTTCCTCGAGGATATTGCAGGCATGCTGGGCGAACTCGACCAGGGCCACCGCGACAGCGCCGGCTTCTTCGACGCCCTGAAGCGGCACGATCTGCTCGAGCCGTTCACGCTGGAAGTGCCCTTGTCGGACGGCTCGAAGCATTCGCTCGTCGGCTTTCACATCGTCAATGAAAGCAAGCTCCAGAGCCTCGATGGCGATGCCCTCGCCGACTTGCATGGAAGCGGCCACCTGATGCCCGTATTCATGGCGCTGGCCTCGCTGTCGCATTTCTCCGATCTCGTCGAACGCAAGGATGCCAAGGTCCGGAATGGCTGAAGCCGACCCTTCCATCTTCGCCGCCATGAAGGCGGTACCCGAACGCGAAGTTCGGGATGAAGCGGCGCTGGATGCGCTGCTGAAGGACGCGCGCGAACCGTTTCTCGTGCGCGGACTGGTGAAGGATTGGCCGCTGGTCCAGGCCGGGCTGGAATCGAACAATGCAGCCCGTGCCTATCTCGTGGAGCGGGCGCGCCCGGTACAATTCGCGATCTCGTTGGGTCCGCCAGCCCAGGGCGGTCGCATGTTCTACGACGACGACATGTCGATGAATTTCCGCATGGGCAAAGGAAAGCTGGCGGAGATATTCGCCGGCTTCGAAAAGCACGAAGGCCAGCCCGATGCACCGACAGCCTATCTTGGCTCCATCGACATCAAGAGCCATTTCGATGGCGTGGCGGAGGAAAATCCGCCTCCGCTGGGCGAACGCAACCCGCGACACAGTATCTGGATAGGCAATGCGACCAGGGTCGCTGCCCATAGCGACTTTCCCGACAACCTGGCCTGTTGCGCTGTCGGAAAGCGGCGGTTCACGCTGTTTCCGCCCGACCAGTTCCGCAACCTCTACCTGGGGCCGCTGGACAACACTCCTGCGGGCAGGCCCATCAGCATGGTCGATTTCCATGCCCCGGACCTCGATCGTTTCCCGCGCTTCGCCGAGGCTCTGGGCCATGCGCAGGTGGCGAACATGGAGCCGGGGGACGCGCTGTTCGTTCCTTCCATGTGGTGGCACCATGTCGAAGGGCTTTCGGACTTCAACGTCCTCGTGAATTACTGGTGGCGCGATGGCGCAGCCTGGGGCGGCGATCCGCAGGTGGCGCTGAACCACGCGATACTTGCATTGCGTGACCTTCCGCAGGCCGACCGCGAGATCTGGCGCGACCTGTTCGACCACTATGTGTTTTCCCATGAACCTGCGAACCATGCGCACATTCCCGCCGGGAAAAGGGGTGTCCTCGACCCGCTCGATGCACCTGCCGCCTCGCGCCTGCGCTCATTTCTCCTCAGGATGCTGAACTCATGAAGACCGATTACACTCCTCGCCGCATCGTCATTGCCGGGGGCGGCACTGCCGGATGGATGGCGGCGTGTGCGCTCGCCCGCACGATGGGCAAGACGATCGAACTGACGCTGGTGGAAAGCGACGCGATCGGTACGGTCGGCGTGGGCGAGAGCACGATCCCGCCGCTGGTGAAATACAATCAGCTGATCGGCATCGACGAAAACACCTTCATGCGCGAGACGCAGGCGACCTTCAAACTCGGCATCGAGTTCGAGAACTGGAAGGTCGATGGCGAAAAGTACTTCCACTCCTTCGGCGCAACCGGCCGCGACCACTGGTCGGCAGGCTTCCAGCATTTCTGGCTCCACGGCCTGACCAAGGGTCACACCGAAAGCTTCGACGACTACTGCCTCGAACTCAAGGCAGCCTATGCCGGCAAGTTCGCCCACCTGCCGGAAAACCGGATCAACTACGCCTACCAGCTCGATGCCACCCGCTATGCCGCCTACCTGCGGCGTGAAGCCGAGGCGCATGGCGCCATGCGCAAGGAAGGCAAGATCGCGCGCGTCGAGCTTGATGGGGAAAACGGCAATATCGCTGCCCTGCACCTCGAAGACGGTTCGCGCATAGAAGGCGACCTGTTCGTCGACTGCACCGGCTTCCGAGCCCTGCTGATCGAAGGCGCGCTGCACGTCGGCTTCGACGATTGGAGCCACCAGTTGCCCTGCGACCGCGCCATCGCGGTCCAGACCGAGAGCGTTCGTCCGCCGATCCCCTATACGCGTGCCATCGCACATGATTCAGGCTGGCAGTGGCGCATCCCGCTCCAGCACCGCCAGGGCAACGGCATAGTTTACTGCAGCCGCTATCTCTCCGACGACGAGGCCGAGGCTCGCCTGCTTTCGTCGGTCGAAGGCGAGACCTGCAGCAAGCCCAACCGCATCCGCTTCGTCACCGGCGCGCGCCGCAAGCAGTGGCACCGCAATTGTGTCGCGGTCGGTCTTTCGAGCGGATTCATGGAGCCGCTGGAATCGACCTCGATCCACCTCATCCAGCGCGCGGTACTGCGGATTATCCGCATGATACCGTTCGGAGAGATCGCCCAGGCCGATATCGACGAGTTCAATGACCAGCAGTTGACCGACATGGTCCAGATCCGCGATTTCCTTATCCTCCACTACAAGGCGACCGAGCGGCGGGACTCGCCCTTCTGGCGCCAGTGTGCGGACATGGAGATTCCCGAAAGCCTGGCGCACAAGATCGAGCTTTTCCGCGAAACCGGGCGCGTTTTCCGCCGCGACGAGGAACTTTTCGCCGAGAACAGCTGGGTTCAGGTCATGATGGGCCAAGGCATCATGCCCAAGACCTATCACCCTGTGGCGACCAAGATGAGCGAAGAGGAACTGACCCGCTTCCTTGCCACGATCAGGGAAAACGTGGCGCGAACGGTTGCAGGATTACCCGAACATCATGCCTATGTGGCACGGTATTGCGGGGCCAACCAGGCCGAAGCGGCCTGACGACGTAGACAGAGTGCGGCCTATTCCTGCGCGGGATCGCAGGAGCCGGACCGCAGGGATGGAAAGAACGAGGGGGGTTTTAGACGATGGGGCGCAGGCGCCAGGCGGTGACCATCAAGCATGTGGCGGCAGATGCGGGCGTTTCGCTCCAGACCGTCAGCCGTGTCATCAACAATGAACCCAACGTCCGCCCCGTCATGAAGGAGCGGGTGCAGGCCAGCATCGACAAGCTGGGTTACGTGCCGTCCAAGGCCGCCCAGCAGATGAGCGGATCGCGTTCGTATCTCATCCTCGCGATCAACGACCGCGACCTCACGATTGCCGACTGGAAGGCCCGCGAGGGCCGCGACTGGGTCGACCAGATGATGTTCGGCGGCATGCTGACCTGTGCTGAGCACGGCTATCGCATGATGATCGAACTGGTTGACACGCATACCGACCATGTCGAGCGCGAGCTGGGCGCTGCCATTTCGGCGCTGCAGCCCGACGGCGTCATCCTCACCCCGCCCCACTCGGAAAACCCGCTCATTACGGGCCTTCTGGCGGAACGGAACATTCCCTTCGCCCGGATCGGCTCGACCCAGCCGGGGCCGGGCATCGCTATGACGATGGGCGATACGCACAATGCGCGGATCGCGACCGAACACCTGCTCGGGCTCGGCCATACAGCCATCGGCTTCATCGCCGGGCCTGCGGAATTCAGCCTCAGCGGCTGGCGCGTGGCCGGCTGGCAGGAAGCGATGTTCGCGGCCGGACTTTCGACCGAGGGACTGCTCGAAAAGGGCGATTTCGGGTTCGAGACCGGCCTCGCCGCAACGCGCAAGCTGCTGGGCGCCGCCAATCGCCCGACCGCCATCATCGCCAGCAGCGACCAGATGAGCATTGCCGTGCTCGAAGCGGCCAAGGAGTACGGCCTCGAAGTCCCCCGCGACCTGTCGGTCATCAGCTTCGACAATTCGCCGATCGTGCGGTTCACGCAGCCCGCCCTTACTGCCATCGACCAGCCGATTGCGGCCACGGCTTCGCGGGCGGTCGAATTGCTGATTGCGGCGCGCGACACCCCTCCTCCCACCGAGCCGGTTCGCGTGAAGGGCGAGCTGGTGGTCCGCGATTCGACCGCGCCGGCTCCCGGCCCCAATGCCGCCTGAGGCCGGATCGCAGGCGGAGCAATCGCGCCGGTTCCTGTATCTTTACGCACTGGCGGCCGCCGGCGGCGCGGTCGCCTACGTCCCGTTCCTGACATTGCTCCTTCCCCTTCGCGTTACCGCGATGGAAGGCTCGGACACGGTCGGCGTGCTCGCATATATCGCCTTTGCCGGCGCGATTTCCGCGAGCCTTGCCAATATCTTCTTCGGCTGGGCGAGCGACCGCACGAACAATCGCCGCATCTGGATCGCAGCCGGCCTCGGATTGTCGTGCCTGTTGTTGGTGTCGGTCAGCCGCACCAGCAATCCGACAGAACTGCTTGCCCTCATCGTAGTCTGGCAAATCGCACTCAACATGATGCTGGCCCCGCTGGCCGCCTGGGCCGGAGATTGCGTACCCGATGGCCAAAAGGGGCGACTGGGAGGACTTCTGGCCTGCGCCCCGGCCCTGGGTGCGCTCTCCGGTGCAGTGATCACCCTGCCCGGCGTCGCGGAACCCGATGCGCGCCTGTTGATCGTCGCGGTCATCGTGGCGCTGATGGTTGCGCCCGTCCTCCTGTTCGGCCGACCGCGCCCGATGCCGCACCTCATGGAAGCGCCGGAAATCCAAACGCCGCTGAGAGCGTCGGTCCTGCCCCGGATCGACCGCACGGTGGCCCGGATGTGGTTCGCGCGGCTGCTGGTCCAGATCGCCGAAGCCGCGCTCTTCGCTTATCTTCTCGTCTGGTTCGCGACGATCGATCCCACGTTCGGCGACAACCAGACGGCGACCGTTTTTACAGTCGTGCTGGCCCTGTCCATTCCCGCTGCCATGCTGGCAGGCAAATGGTCGGACCGGACAGACCGCCCGATCGTCCCGCTTGCATGGGGAGCAGGTGTCGGAGCGGCGGGCCTCGTGATCATGGGTCTTGCCGACGGACTTGTGCCGGCCATCGCGGGCTATGTCGTTTTCGGCCTCGCCACCAGCGTGTTCCTGGCATTGCACACCAGCCAGACACTGCGTTTCCTGCCCAGGCCCGCCACGCGCGGACGCGATCTCGGCCTGTTCAACCTCACCAACACCGTTCCGAGCCTCATCATGCCCTGGCTGACGCTGGCGCTCGTACCGGTGTTCGGCTTCGATGCGCTGTTCCTCGTCCTGGCCGCACTTGCAGCCCTGGCCATGCTCCTGCTGATAACCCTGACCCGCAAAATCTGACCGCTTGATTTTGCTGTCGAAGCATGTCACTTCTCGAGATTGATAACGTTCTCAATCAACCGAGAGCGGGAGGGATAGGATAATGAAAGCGTATTGGTTGGCAACGGCAGCGGCCCTTGCCGCGGCGGGGTGCACCACTGTTCCGGGCGACGTCGAGAGCGCACCGGCCGCAACCGCAGTTTCGGCCGAAGACGCCGTCGTTTCCGACCTCGTTTCGCGCATGAGCCTGGAGCGCAAGGTCGCACAGCTCATCCAGCCGCAGATCAATTCCTTCACCGCCGAAGACATGCGCCGCTACCGGTTCGGCAGCTATCTCAATGGCGGCAATGGCGGCCCCTATGGCGACGAATTCGCCCCCGCTTCCGAATGGCTGCGCCTTGCCGACGAAATGTACGATGCCTCGGTGGAGCCGCTCGCCAACGGCGAACCGGCAATCCCGACCATGTGGGGCACGGATGCCGTTCACGGCCACACCAATGTCGTGGGCGCGACGATCTTCCCGCATAATATCGCGCTCGGCGCGGCGGGCGATGCGGACCTCGTCCGACGCATCGGCAAGGCCACTGCGGTCGAAATCGAGGTCACCGGTATCGACTGGAACTTCTCGCCCACCGTTGCCGTCGCACAGGACGACCGCTGGGGCCGGACCTACGAAAGCTATTCCGAAAATCCCGATCTCGTCGCCAAGCTGGGCGCCGCACTTGTCGAGGGACTGCAGGGCCGCAAGGGCGATCCCGATTTCCTCGGCGACGGCCACGTGATTGCCACGGCCAAGCACTTCTTCGGCGATGGCGGCACGGCCAATGGCGTCGACCAAGGCGAAGTAAACGGCGATATCGAGCAGCTCATCGCGCTGCACGGCCGCCCCTACCCCGCGACCATCGCCGCCGGCGTCGAATCCGTGATGGCCAGCTTCAACTCGATCAACGGGCGCAAGATGCACGGCAACGAGGCCCTGCTGACCGGCGTCCTGCGCAATCGCATGGACTTCGACGGTCTGGTGGTGGGCGACTGGAACGGTCACGGCCAGGTCGCGGGCTGCACTGTCACGGATTGCGCGCAGTCGCTGCTTGCCGGCCTCGACATCTACATGGTGCCCGACGACTGGAAGGCGCTGATGGAAACGCTGGTCGCGCAGGTCAAGGACGGCACCATCCCGATGTCGCGTCTCGATGAGGCGGTGACGCGGGTCCTCAAGGTCAAGTACCGCGCCGGCCTGCTCGGCGCGGATGCCAAGCGTCCGTCGGAACGCGGCTATGCCGGACAGTTCGACAAGCTCGCTTCGAGCGAACACCGCGCCATCGCGCGCGAGGCCGTGGCCCGTTCGCAGGTCATCCTGAAGAACAACGGCGTCCTGCCGCTGCGCAGCGGCGCAAAAGTGCTCGTTGCCGGCACTGCCGCAGACGATATCGGCCAGGCGTCGGGCGGCTGGACGCTCGAATGGCAGGGCGGCAGCGAATACGTGATGGGCGGCGATGCCGGAAAGAACGGCGCGTTGTTCCCCAACGCCAGTTCCATCTGGGACGGGCTGAAGGAAGCGGTGACCGCCAGGGGCGGCAGCGCGACCCTTTCGCTCGACGGCAGCTTTAGCGCCCGTCCGGACGTTGCCATCGTCGTCTTCGGCGAGAAGCCCTATGCCGAATTTGCCGGCGACCAGGGCGACATGGTCTTCCGCGACGAGGAGGGGCTGAAACTGCTCCGCTCTTTCCGAGAAAAGGGCATTCCGACCGTTGCTGTCTTCCTTTCGGGCCGTCCCATGTGGATGAACCGCGAGCTGAACGCCGCTGATGCCTTCGTCGCATCGTGGCTGCCGGGTAGCGAAGGCGCCGGCGTGGCCGACGTGCTGACCGGCGCCCGCCCTGCATCCGGCCGCCTGTCGTTCTCCTGGCCCGCCGATTGTAACGGCAAGCCCGTGAACGGCCCTGAAGGCGCGTTGTTTGCTTTCGGCTATGGCCGCAGCCTCGAGGACACCTCGCCGCTCGGCCAGCTCGACGAGAGCTGCCTTGCGCTCGAGAGCTTCGACAGTTCCGAACTGTTCGGCTCGGGTCGCCTCGCCTCGGGCGTGGTAGCCTATGCCGCAGGCGGAAACCTCTCCATGGCGAGCGACATGCTCGCGCAGATGCGCGGCACCTCCAGCGCGGCGGGCGTCGCCGTTCGCGGGGTCGATCGCAATGCGCAGGAAGATGCGCGTGAGATCACCATGCAGCCGGGCTCGCGCTTCGGCATCCTGCAGCCCGAAGGCGGCAGCGGCGCCTATCGCATCACTTACCAGGTGCAGGGCCGCCCGACCGGTCCGGTCAGCCTGACCGTCGCAAATGGCGACCAGACCACCACGATCGACGTGACGCGCGAATTCCAGCACGCGGGCGACAAGGGATGGCGCGAAATGGTCGTCACCGCGGCCTGTGCAGCGACGCTCGGCAACCGGATCGAATTTGCGACCGGGTCCAGGCTGACCTTCGGCATCGCGTCCGTATCGCGCGAGGATTTGCCGGAAGGCACGGAATGCACGTTCTGAAGGACATTCGTATTCGCTTTGCCTGAGCCCGTAAGGCTGGCAAACCGGACAGATTAGGAATGCCGGCAATTCATCGGGTCGCCGGCCATTGGGAGGGTAAACTGAATGGCATTGGCACCTGACGTTGCGTCGAGCACCGATCCGGCACCGGTCGTCGACGACGACACGCCGCCGGTAAATGCACCGGGCCTGCAGTATTTCGTAATGGGCCTGTTCTTCATCTTCGGCGGGATCACCTCGCTGAACGATGTGATCATTCCCAAGCTGAAAGAGTTGTTCACGCTCAGCTACACCGAAGCGATGCTGGTGCAGTTCTGCTTCTTCGCCGCCTACCTCGTGATCGGAATTCCCGGGGCGAAGCTAGTCAAGAAAATCGGCTACATGCGCGGCGCGGTGGCAGGCCTTGCCACAATGATCCTGGGCTGCCTGCTGTTCATCCCGGCGAGCCAGACGGCAACCTATGCTATTTTCCTCGGCGCCTTGTTCATCCTCGCCAGCGGCGTGGTGATCGTCCAGGTGGTGGCCAACCCGCTCATCAGCCTGCTCGGGCCGCCGTCCACCACCCACAGCCGCCTGACCTTTGCACAGGCGTTCAATTCGCTGGGCACCACGGTCTTCCCGATTGTCGGGGCGGCCGTGATCCTCGGCAGCCTTGCAAACATGTCGGCAGACCAGCTGTCGGGCGCCGAGCTGCAAGCCTATCGCGCCGCGGAGAGCGAAGCGATCTGGCAGGGCTACCTCGGCGTTGCCGCGCTGATCGCGCTTGTTGCCGCAGCCGTCTGGATGTTCCGCAACCGCCTCCCACATGACGAGAAGATCATGGGCGACGGCGAACTGGTGTCGAACGGCCGCTATCTCGTCGGCCTGGCGCTGGCGGCAGCAGGCGCATTCCTCGCTCTCAACGTGAGCGGCTGGCTCGGCGTGCTCTTCATCCTCGCCGCACCGGTGGTCTGGCTGTACGACAACGCCCTGCTGCGGCGCACCCGCTTCAGCTTCGGCGCGCTGTGCATCTTCCTATACGTCGGCGCGGAAGTCGCCATCGGTTCGATCATCATCAACTACCTCTCGACCGAGCGCGTGCTGGGCGAGCCGGAAAGCGTGATCGGCTGGATGATCGGCCTCTACTGGGGCGGTGCCATGATCGGCCGCTTCATCGGTTCGGGCCTGCTGCGCGTCTTCAGCCCGGGCAAGATCCTGGCCTTCAACGCCATCGGCGCGATCCTGCTGATCGTCATCTCGGCCAATACCGCAGGCCAGGTGGCTGCCTATTCGCTGCTGGCCGTGGGCCTGATGAACTCCATCATGTTCCCGACGATCTTCTCGCTCGCCTGTGAGAAGCTGGGCCCGCGTGCGGCAGACGGTTCGGGTATCATCAACGTCGCCATCTTCGGCGGCGCGGTGGTCCCCCTGCTCTACGGCGTGGTGGCGGATGCCACCGGCGGCAACCTCGCACTCGCCATGGTGATCCCGGTGATCTGCTACGGCATTATCGCCGCCTTTGGTATCTACGCGCGGCGGCCTGCCGTCGCCTGATCCGTCCGGGGTGCAAATTCGGGGGTTCGCATGGCGACTTCGGTCTGCCATGCGGGCCCCCTAGCTTTTGGACCCGATGCAATCGCCATGACCGACGCCGACCTTGCTGCACATCTTGCCGCCACCGCGGGCCGCATCCTGCTGGAAGTGCGCGCGAGCGGCATGTTCGAAGGCAAGGCGCTGGGCCGGGCGGGCGACGAGACGGCCAATCAGTTCCTCTGCCACGCGCTTCGCCAGCAGCGCCCCGATGACGGCCTCCTTTCCGAAGAGCGCAAGGACACGGACGAACGCCTGTCGAAGGACCGCGTGTGGATCGTCGATCCGGTGGACGGGACGCACGAATATGGCGAGGAACGGTCCGACTGGGCAGTCCATGTGGCGCTGTGCATCGAGGGCCGGCCCGAAGTCGGCGCGGTAGCCCTTCCCGGCCTCGACCTGGTGCTGCGCAGCGATGCGCCCGCTCCGCTGGCCGCTGCGGCTGCACCGCCCCGCATGGTGGTGAGCCGCACCCGTCCCGCAACAGAGGCCGTGGCAGTCGCCGACGCGATCGGTGCGCAGCTCGTGCCCATGGGCTCGGCAGGGGCCAAGGCGATGGCAGTCGTGCGCGGCGAGGCGGAAATCTACCTCCACACCGGCGGCCAGTACGAATGGGACAGCGCCGCGCCGGTCGCGGTCGCGCTCGCCCATGGCCTGCACGCCAGCCGCATCGACGGCAGCCCGCTGGTCTACAACCAGGCGGACAGCTACATGCCGGACCTGCTTATCTGCCGGCCCGAATATGCCGAGCAGGTGCTGTCCGAAGTGGCGCGCGTTTCAGCCTAGCCTTCGACCTGCGCCAGCAATTGCCGCGCCCGTGACAGGTGCGGCCGGTCGAGCATCCGGCCATTGTGTCCGATCGTGCCCGCGCCCGGGTTGGCGTCGAACAGGGCCACGATTTCGCGCGCTTCGGCCACTTCCTCGTTGCTCGGCGAGAACGCAGCATTGATGACCGGAACCTGTGCCGGATGGATGGCCAGCATCCCGCGATAGCCGTCGCGGCGGACCCGTTCAGCGCGCTTCTTCAAGCCCTCGAGATTGCGGAAATCCCCGTCGATGGTCTCGATTGCCGGAACGCCTGCCGCAGCCGCGCCGAGCAGGGTTAGGCTGCGCGCCAGTTCGTAGGTGAAGGTGTATTCGCCGTCCTCGCCTTTATTGGACAGGGCGCCGATGGAATCGGCCAGGTCTTCCGCCCCCCAGGTCATGGCAGCAAGCCGCGGGGCACCCGCGTAATCGCCCGTGGTGAACATGGCGGCGGCGACTTCGGTCACCAGCGCGATGACCGGGGTGGAGCCGGGTGCAATGCCGAGTTCGACCTCGAGCGACGTTATCAGTCGGTCCAGTTCCTCGACGTCGTGACGCCCGCGCGATTTGGGCAGCATGATGCCCCCCGGCCTGCCCGCCATGATCGCCGCAAGGTCGTCTGCCGCATGCGGACCATCCAGCGGGTTCACGCGCACCCACAAGCGGGCACGCGCCTCTTCACTCTGTGCGAGTAGAAACGCGCGAATGCCTTCGCGAGCGGCGGGTTTGGCTTCCTCGGCCACGGCATCTTCGAGGTCGAAGATGACGATGTCGGCCTCGCCTTCGGTCGCCTTAGCCATCTTGCGCTCGCTATCTCCGGGCGCGAACAGCCAGGAGCGAAAACGCGGGGTCAGAACGGGGGTATCGGTCAAGTCAGCCATCCTCAATTTACAGGCCCAGCCGCACGCCGGCCCACACGGTGCGCGGTGTGCCGAGGTCGATCGATCCGCCCTGGTTGCGGGTGACGATTGTCTCGTCGGTCAGGTTCTCGCCGCGCAGGACGAGCGCGAAGCGGTCGCTGAAGGGTATTTCCGCAAACACGCCCAGAGTCGTCGCAGCAGGCAGCACGTCACTTTCCAGGTCATCTTCGAACTGGTCCCCGACATGGCGCAGCGTGGCGGCCAGCAGCCAGCCTTCCGCCGGTCGCCAGCCGAGTGTCGCGCTGCCCGCCCAGCGCGGTGTCTGCGACGGGCGATTGCCGTCGAAATCCGCACCGGGCTGGGTTGCCTTCGCATCGGTATAGGCGAGCGAGCCGTCGAAGCGCAGCTGGCCGAAGGTGATCCCGACCGAGACTTCTGCCCCGCGCGCGCGGATTTCCTCGATGTTGCGGCGCTGGCGGGTCACTGCGTCCAGCGTCACATTGGCGATAGCATCCTCGACGCGGTTCTCGAACACGGTCGCGGACAGCTCCACGCCTTCCGCCGGCTCAAGGTCTACGCCCACCTCGTATCCGACAAGGCGCTCGTTCTTCAGCTCGGCGTTGGCATTGGTGGTGACCGGAAAGACCACGAAGGGACGGTAGAGCTCGTTGAGCGTCGGCAAGCGCAGGCCGGTATAGGCCGCCGCTCGCAGCCGCGCAGTGTCGCCCAGGCGGTAAAGCAGCCCGCCGCGGAAAGATTCCTCCCAGCCCGACCTGTCCGCGAAATCGTCGCGCCGCACCAGGATGCCGCCCGCATTGCGCGCTTCGTAGAAGCCTTGCGAAATCGCGTAGCGGTCGATGCGCGCGCCGCCCGTCAGCGTCAGCGCGCCGAGCGTCCAGTCGTGTTCGATGAATAGGCCGAGGTCGCTGTTGGTCCCGCCGGCATTGCGCCGCTCGGTCACATTGCCGGAAAAGGCGCTGATTGCCGTCTCGTAGAGCTCGCCGTCCGAGCGGCGGTAGTCCGCACCGATCCGCAGGACGTGGTCCTCGCCGACCGGCGGGCGCAATTCCAGCTTGCCGCCGAGCCCGGTGGAGGGAGTGTTGCGCTGGTCGAGCACAGGCACGAACCGCGTCGAGCTGATCACGATATTGGTGAAATTGCGCGCCTGCACATAGGCGAGCGCCTCGAACGCCCAGTCACCATGACCGACCAGGCGCAGGCTGGCATCCTGCCCCGTGCTGGAGCTGTCCGCCCCGTCGAAGCGCAGGGTCCGACGGTCGTCGTAGACAAGCCCCCTCGCCTGCAATTCCATCGTCTCGCCAATCGGGACGACGCCGCGCACCTGCACCGAATAGCTGTCATAGGCCGCGCGCGCGGTAGCAGGCACGCGGTCTTGCTCCGGCGTGGTCTGGAAGCCGGGATCGCGGTCCCATCGCGCCGATAATGCGCCGAAGCCGCCGCCCAGGCCTGCAGCGACATGCGCCGAGGCCTCGGTCCCGCCGCGGTCGTTCACCAGCGCCTGTGCGCCGAAGGTGCCGAGATCGTCCAGCCCGGCGCTCGATAGTTCGATCGTGCCGGCCAGCGCGCCCGCGCCGAAGGGCCCTGCCCCGCCGCCACGCGTCACGCGGACCTCGCCCAGCGTTTCGGGAGCGATGGCGCTGAACGGAATGAAGCCGAAGAAGGGATCGGCCATCGGCACACCGTCGAGCAGAACCAGCGCGCGGCTGGTCGCATTGCCGCCCAGCGCCCGCAAGGTTGCGCCCTGTGCGCTGGGATTGGCCGAGCGGCTGTCCGAACGGCGGAACTGCTGGAACCCCGCGACGCCCGACAGGACATCCTCGATCCTGCCCGAGGCGCTTGAGACGATCTCCTCGCGCGAAATCGCCTGCGTCGAATAGGCGGGTGCTGCGGGCGTTTCGGAAAGTCCCTCGCCTGTCACGACGATTACGCCCGTATCCTCCTCGCCGCTGTCTTGCGCGCTGAGCGGGGCGCACAGCGCCATGGAAGAGACTAGAAGGGTCCCAATTCGCGAGAGGTTTTTCATCGCCGACGCTTTCGGCGAGGCGGCACGGCGGGTCAAGGGATGCTCGACCGCCGCATCGCTATGCCTCGGCCAGATCGCCAAGCGTGTCGCGCAAGGGACCGAGGTATTCGGCGTAAGGCCTCCAGACCTCCATCCCGTCGCGGTTGAGCGGACGGCGAACCTGCTCGCTACTGGGCGTGCGCACGACGCGGTCGGACTGGTGGAACTGGAGGATATCGTCCTCCCACTCCAGCCCGAGGTAATCGAGCGCGGCACCGATCTGCGTTTGCGGGTCCTCGACCAGCGCGCTGTAATCGACATGGTGGATCATGCCCGGCGCAACCGCGTCGAAATGCGCCATCAGGCGGACATTGTCGGCATAAGCGCGGCCCATGTCCTCCAGCGTGAAGGACGAAGGGTGGGCGCTGGTGAAGGACTGGGTGAAGTTCGACCAGCAGCAGTCCATCGCCGGACGGCGGATGTCGATGAAGCGCGCCTGCGGCAGAATCTTGCGGATGAAGAGCACATTGCTCCAGTTCTGCGGCAGCTTGTCGAGGAAGAAGCGGGTGCCTTCGGTCCGATGCACCTCTGCCCGCTCCATGTAATCGCGTCCGAAGGCCGCAGCCTGCTCGTCCGGCAGGGCGGTAATCGCCTGCGGTACGGTCAGCTTCCCGCGGCGCGTGGCGAGTTCCATGTAGCTGCGCAGGATGGCCGGCACATAGGGCAGTTCGCCCACCGGCTCGATCTGCGAATGCGAGCCGAGCATCTGCTCGAGCAGGGTCGACCCCGAACGGGGCAGCGAGATGATGAAGACCGGAACGGCATCCCCCACCGGCGCCTGCGACATCTTGGACAGGTAGGCTGCATCGACCATGCGCGCGGTTTCCGCGACCTCGCCGCTCAGTTCCTCGGCATTGTAGTCGAGCGACTTTGCGCGCAGGTCATTGCCCAGCTTGTAATGCCCGAACGCCTCGGCGTGCTGCTTGCGGTCGTGGAATGCCCGCGCAAGGGCGAAATGGAGCGGTGCGATATTGCGTTCGTCGATGGCGATTGCCAGCGCCGCGCGCATCGTCTCGATATCCTCGTCGGTGAGGATCTTCGCCTTGATGCTGGCCAGCCCCCACCAGGCATCGCCGAACCCGTCGTCGGCAGCGATCGCCTGCCGGTATGCCGCGACTGCTTCGTCGACCTGGCCCGCCGAACGCAGGCTGTGGCCATAGGCGATGAGGGTCGGTGCATGATTGGGGTTCTGCTGCGCCAGTTCGCCATACATCTCGCGCGCCCGTTCGCTCTCGCCGATCTTCTCGTAGATCGAGGCGAGGAGCAGGCGGGTGTTGGGATCGGGGCGTTCCTGCTGGAGCGCTTCCAGCATCCGTGCCGAAGGGACCGGCCGGGCCTGCTGGTTGAGGATCGTCGCCAGCTGGAACCGGTTGTCGTAGGCGCGCGCGCCCATCTGGATGGCCTTGCGCATGAAGTGTTCGGCCTGGCCCAGCGCGCCGAGCCGGTTTGCTGTTTGTCCCAGCATCGCCAGCGCATCCGCATTGTCGGGATTCTGGCGCAGGAAACCGATAAGATATTGCGCGGCCTGCTCGTACTTGCCGTCCTCGATCATTTCCCGCGCAGGGAACAGTCGCGGATGGATGGAGATCGTGCCGGCACCCGGCGCGTTGGTCACATTGCCGTTCATGCGTAGCCCAATACCTTGCGCAGGCCCGGAGCCTGATAGTCGACGAGCGCGCGGTGACGTTCGCCAAGTTCCTTGGGCAATTCGATACCTACACCGGTAAGATTTTCCCGCGCTGTAGCGCTTTCCTCGCGTGCGGAGCCAGTGCGGACGCGCTCGCGCCAGTCGCCAGGCTTGGCGATACCCGAAGCCTCGAGGAGGTCGGAAAAGAAGGTTTCCGCCGCGTCGCTGTCAAGGTCGGCCAAGTGGCGCATGAGGTCTTCGTATTTGACGACATGGCAGCGCGCGCCAAGCCATGCGGCGGCGTTGAGCTCGTAGATGTCATTGAGCGAAGGAAGCTTCTGCGGCAGGCCGAAAATCATCATCGTCAGCAGCTCGTCACCCGACAGGGCGCCGCTGCTCAGATGGTCGACATTGCCCTGGAACTGGTCCGACAGGATGAAGCGCGCACGGGCGATGACCCAGTCGTAGGGATCGCGGTAGAGCAGGATGCGGTGTGCGGGCGCAGTCTCGATGGCCGAGGCATCGGCGTAGAACAAATGACCCCAGCTCAGTTTGGGGGTGGCCGGATCGAAGGCCTGGCGGTGCGCCTGCAGATTGCCCCACTGGATGAAATCCGCCGGGTAGGTCTGCTCCACCGGCACGAACATCCGCATGATGTTGCGCAGCAGGTGGCTACCGCTCTTGGGGATGGAATTGAGGAAGACGGGGCGTTCCAGCCGCGCCTGCTCGAACCGCCTGCTCGCTTCGTCCAGATTGTCTCGCTGAACCAGAATTTCCGGCATTTTTGCTCCTTGGGGGAGGCCCTAACAGAAGGGGCGACATGTTGCCATGCCGCCCCGTCATTTCGGGCGTTCAACCGCCCAATGTGTCGCCGATCAGAAGTTCATCGACACGTTGATGAATGCGCGGCGTCCGACGAACGGATACTGCGAGGCAGCAACCACCGGGCCGAGCATCGAGATCTGGCCACCGTTCAGCACCGAGACGCGCGGCGGGCGCGTGTCGAAGATGTTGCTGAGACCCGCGGTGAAGGTAGCGCGGCCGTCCGCGATTTCCTTCGTCAGCGAGAAGTTGTGGTAGAACACCGCGTCGGTTTCCACGACCGGGCAGTAGGTGCCGCGGATCGGGACCGGGTTGCCGTCGTTCGGGTTGATCGAGTCGATGCAGGGACCGTCGAAGGCCGCTTCGAGTTCGGCGCGGTTCGACGTACCGCCGATGACGTTGATGCCGTAGAACAGCGTCAGGTCGGACGGCAGACGCCAGTTGGCGCGGAAGTCGCCGACCCACTTGGGCGAACCGGCTTCTCCGTTGTCGCTTTCCACCGGCGAGGTCGGGAGCAGACGCGTGTCGTCCTTCAGCTGCCAGGTCATGTCGGCGGTGAAGCTGAGGTCGCCCCACGAACCAAGGCCCTGCTCGACACGCAGCGCGAGGTCGATGCCCTCGTTTTCCTGCTGCGAGATGTTGATGTAGGGATCCTGCACGGTCTGGATTTCGAACGCAGTGGTCGAGTTCGGATCACGGTTACGCGTGATGAGGTCGCACAGCGGCTCGTTGGCGAAATCTTCCGAATCGTAGCAGCCGAAGATGATCGTGCCTGCACCGAGCTGGTCGATTTCGTCCTTCACCTTGATCTTGAAGTAATCGACCGCAAGGCTGAGACGCGTGTCGGCGAATAGGTCGGGCGTCAGGATGACACCGACGACCGCAGCTTCGGAGGTTTCCGCTTCGAGGAAGCCGATACCGCCCGACGATAGCGAACCGAAGGTGATCGCGCCGGCCTGGTAGTCCAGCGGGATGCCGTCGGCGAGGCAGTTGTCGTAGATGCGCTGCGAGATGTCGCCTGCGGCAAATGCGCCGGCATAGCCGCCGCAGATGTCGAAGCGCTGCGACACGAAGCCCGTTTCATCGGCCAGGAACTGCTCGAACAGCGCCGGAGCACGATAGGACGTGCCGTAGCTGCCGCGCAGGCGGAGCCAGTCGGTCATCGCCCAGTTTGCACCCAGCTTGTAGGTGAAGTTGCCGTTGTCTTCGTCGGTGAAACCATCCGATGCGCGGGTAGCCTTCACATTGGTGACGCGCGCGGCACCGTTGAAGGTCAGCTCTTCGAAGAAGGGCTTGTCCGCTAGGATCGGGATGTTGATTTCGCCGAACGCTTCGGTCGTGACGCTCTTGCCGGCGGTGATGCCGGACAGGGCAGCGCCCCAGGCGTTACCGGCCAGGGTGATGTCACCCGGCGTGTCGTTGATGCGGTCGCGGCGTGCGGTCACACCGACAGCGATACCGAGCGGGCCGGCGGGAAGCTGGATCGGCTCGCCCGAAATCACTGCTTCACCGGTCAGCTGGGTGTAGACCGTGCGGCCTTCTTCCCAGTCGAACAGGAAGTCGATTTCTTCCGCGGTCAGGTCGCCGCGCAGGAAGCGCGGATCGGCCCACGGAATGTCGATGCACTGCTTGCCGGAGACCGGCAGGGTCGTGCCGACGCAGGACGAGTACTGGAAGTAACCGCTGTCGTACGCATCCTGCAGGATCTGCTGCGCGCGGTAGCGACCGTCGCTGCGGCTGTACTGGGCGTAGATTTCATACTTCCAGTTGCCGGCATCGGAAATGTTGCCGCGCACGCCGCCCACGCCGCGGTAGTAATCCACGCGCTGGCTGTTGTCGGCCTGGTTGGTGATCGGCGTCGGGCTCAGGAAGTTGATGCCCTGGAAGCCGTCGGCCCAGTAGTTCCAGTAGTTGCCCGCACCGGTCGAATAGATGTCGCCGGTCCAGCCGAAGTTCCAGAACTGGCGCCAGCCGTTCTGGTAGGTCTCGCGGCGGTTGAACAGGAATTCGCCGAACAGCTCGACCGCGTCGGACAGTTCGAACGAAGCTTCGCCGTATGCCGTGTAGAGGTCGGTTTCGGGAATGATCGTCTGTTCTTCGACGAACGGGTGATAGGCGTTCTGCACCGCAAGCGATGCTGCGTCATATCCAGTCGGGAAGAAGCCGGCAGGAGCCGAGAAGTCGCCGACATAGGCCGGAGCGCCATAGGCCGGGATGTTCAGCGCACCGCCGAAATAGGGGAAGCTGTCCGGATACTGGTACTGCAGCAGGACCGAACGGCCGCCGATCGAGGTGTTGATGCCCGTGTCGGGTCCGCCGGGACCGTCGAGACGCATGTTGTCGATCAGGTTGTAGGTCCAGATGTGGCCCCAGCGCAGGTCTTCACAGTGCGGCTGGCCGGTACGCGGATCGATAAGGTCGGCGCGCGAACCGTCTTCGCGGAAAGTGTAGGCTTCCGGGCAGGCGAGATAGTCGCGATCGCCGCGAGCAAGCTCGTTGGTGCGCGAATAGTCGCCGGCGATGGTGATGTGACCGCGGCTGAAGTTCTTCGTGTAGGCGATGCTGCCGCGATATTCCTCGCCGCCGCCATCGAAGGGCACCGAAACGTTGAAGTCGACGGTCAGGCCGTCTTCACGCTTGCCGGTGAAGATGTTGACCACGCCGGCGACCGCGTCCGAACCATAGACCGACGAAGCGCCGGTCTTCAGGATCTGGATGTCGTTGATGATCGACAGGGGCAGGACGTTGAGGTCGAAGGACGACACACCGCCACGCGTACCGGCCGGGCCGGCACGGCGGCCGTTCAGCAGGACCAGCGTGCGGTTCGCACCGAGGCCGCGCAGGTTGATGGTCTGTGCGCCGGGACCGCCGTTGGTCACGAAGTTCGACGACAGGGCCGAGGTGATCTGGGTCGAACCGGCAGCGATCGGCGAGCTCTGCAGGGCTTCGGCAAGGCTGAGCTTGCCTTCCTGGCGGGCGATCCCCGGGTCGACGATCGCAATCGGGTCCGGGCTGTTGAACTGGTTGACCGAGCCGATGCGCGAACCGGTCACGACGATTGCCGGCGGAAGTTCTTCTTCCGCGGTGTCGACGGTTACAGGCTCTTCCTGCTGGGTGTCCTGCGCCGCGGCGCTGGTGGAAAGTGCGATGGCGGCAAGGCCCGCCCCTGCGCAAAGGATGGAACGGCTCGCGAATGCGTAACCCGATTTGGTCTTGAGCATCAAACCCCTCGTGTCAAAACTCTTCTGGATTGGACGGGAGTGCTGCACGCCCCTGCAAGATGCAAGGCGCGATCGCCCCCTATCCCCAAATCGGCGACCAGTGAGACATAGAAGCAACAGGCTGGAAAACGCGGCTAGGCCTTGTTGCGAAAGGCATTTTGGTCCGCAGCAAGGCTCAATTGGCGTCCGATGTTGCCATTGTGTCGAGTGCCGCGAGGAAGCCGTCGGCAAAGCGGCGCGCAGCGGCCCGAGTAGCCGCCCGGTCGGTCTCGTCGCCCACCTCGTAAGTATAGGCGGGTATGTCGTAGGTCTCGTGAAACCAGTTCTTCGACGTCCCCGATCCGGGGTTCGCATTCCGGCGCTCGATGGTGAAGTCGTAGCCCTCCAGCGCGCCTTCGAGATCCCCGAGCCATCCCTTGAGAAATGCCTCTTCAAGCGGGCCCGTTTCCTCTTCCCCTTGCACATAGAAGAGATTGCTGCGGGTCGAATGGAAATCGACCATGGCCATAGGCGCCGCCCTTGAGGAGTTGATATCCAGCCAGCGTTTGACTGCAGCCGTTTCGGGCTGCGAGAAGATGCCCCAGTCGCGGTTGAGGTCGCGCCCGCCGCGATTGGCTCGCCAGTGGCCTCGCGCAACGCCGTCGGGATTGAGCAGCGGGACCACCAGGAAGCGGTGTCTCTCCGCCAGGCCAGGGTCCTCAGCCAGTCGTTCGACGATGCGATTGACGAATGCTTCCATGGCGACCGCGCCGCTCACTTCGGGCGGGTGCTGGCGGCCGAGGAGCACGACCAGCCGCCCCGCACTTTCGCTTCCCAGCGTCAATGCCTCTACCGGGCGTCCGTCGAGCGACCGGCCGAGCACGGTCCGTTTAGCGCCGCCGCTTTGCCAGCGGTCCATCGCTCGGCCGTGCCAGCGTGTATCGAGCACCTCCTGTGCACTGACACGCGCGTTGCCAACAGGCAGGACCAAGCTCGCCCGCTTGCCATCCTGTGAGAGCTCCACCTCGAGCTGCCGATCGGTGCTGCCGTCGCTCCACTTGGGAGCATAGCGGTGGTCACCGACGAGATAGTCGAGATGGACCGTCACCGGCGCGCCCTGCCCTGCCTCGTAGCGGAAGGCGTACCACGGGCTCGGGTTGATCGGCGGGGCGTGCTCTGGTGCGACCAGAAGGGTGAATTCGCGCTCGCCGTTAATAACGCAGCGCGACAGCGGCGCGCCTTCGAAATCGAAATATATCCGGACCGCCGGGGTAGCGCAGCCACTGGCCGCTGCTACGGGGCCCGAATGCACCGACGGGGGCACGCTCGTCGAGCATGCCCCCGTGGCCAATGCGACCCAGATTATCAGGTGTCGCATCTTCACTGCTTGCAACCCTCCAGGTCAGAACTCCTTGCGCAGTTCGATGTGGAACACCCGGCCGCGCGCACTGTGCAGTTCGCTGTAATAGCCGAACTGCTCGTCCGCCAGCGGGGGATCCTTGTCGAAGAGGTTGTTGATGGCAAACCGGAGGCGGGTGCCGTCCAGCGCGGTGTCGTTGTCGATCGAATAGGCGATCGATAGATTGACGGTCATCTGGTCCTTGACACGGAAGAAGTTCCCGTTGGGATCGTCCGTGTCCAGCAGGACGTCGCGCGTGACGCTCGTGTCCCAGACCTCGCCAACATAATTGGTGAAGAGGCCGACATCCACCGGACCGCTTTCCCAGTTGACCGAACCGCTGAAGCGCCACTTGGGACGCCCGTCGACCTCGAGCAGTTCGCCAAGGCCGCCCACCGTCACGTCGGTCGGAAGCTCGCCATTGGCAATGCCCTCCAGCAGTTCCTGGCTGTCGGGGCCGGCCGACTGCACGAAGCTGTTCAGGCGCGCCGCGTTGAAGCGCAGGCGGAACTTGCCGAGCCCGAAATCGGGCACGCGGTAGAAAAGGCCGAAGTCCCAGCCCTTTGAAACACGGCTGTCGAGGTTGAGATAGGGGTCGAGCACCTGGATGATAGAACCGGCCGGAGCAAGGCTCGTGCCTGCGAACAGCGCGATGTCCTCGGCTGTCGGATCGGCGCGGATCACGTTCGGGTTCGTGTCGCCATTGAGGCGGCGCAGCAGGTCGAGCGCGATGGCGTTGTCGTCGCCGAAGGTGCCGACGAGCCCGGTCTGCTTCACGCGCCAGTAGTCCGCGGTCAGCGTCAAGCCGGGAATGAATTCCGGCTCCAGCACGATGCCCAGGTTGATGCTTTCGCTGTCTTCGGGAACGAGGTTCTCGGTACCCGAACGGAAGCTGACGGTACTCGCCCCCGGGCAGGCGCCCAGATTGGCGAGCAGGCCCTTCTCGACCTGCGCCTGGCAGAAGACGAAGTCGTCGCGGGTGTTGACGCGGGTGGTGCCCTCGTCGTTCACCTGCACCAGGTTTGGCGCACGGAAGCCTTCCGACCAGGCACCACGCAGCGTGACGCCGGGGAAAGTCGTCCACGAGGCCGCGATACGCGGGACCATTGCGGTCTCGTCGATATCGGTGAAGCGCTCGATGCGGCCGGCCAGCTGGACGTTGAATTCCTCGACCAGCGGGATGTTCATGTCGGGGCTGACGAGCGGCACGAAGACTTCGGCGAAGGCCGAATAGACCTCGCGCTCGCCGCTGGTGTCGGGCGAAGGGCTGGTGCCGACGACGTCGCTGCCGTTGAAGTCGCCCGTCACGCTGTCCGTGAAGGTGATCGTGCCGTCGAGGCGCGGGTCACGGTCGTCGAAGAAAGTCTCGCGGCGCCATTCGACGCCTGCCGCCACGCCCAGGTTTCCGCCCGGAAGCGAGAACAGGTCGTCACGGCTGACCTTGAAGTCGGCCAGCGCAAGGCTGGTGCCGCCCTTGCGGAAGACGTCGATCCGCATGGAATCCATCACCGATTCCGGATTGGGCGTGCAGTCGCCCTCGCCCGGATCGCCCAGGCACCCGCCGTTGAACGGGTTGTAGGCATCGGGACCGGTGCGGTTGATGGCTTCCTGCGCCAGCGTCAGCGACACGCGATTGCGCGCAAGGTCGTTGGTCTTGGCTTCCGAATAGAGCACGCCGGTGTCGAAGTCCCACGAGCCGAAATTGCCGCGCAGGCCGCCGACCAGGCGATAGACGTCCTTGTCGACCGACACGTCGCGGCTACCGACATCGACGAAGCGGTAACGCTCCATGATGACGTCCGCACCGCCAGAAGCGATGGTCGTGCCCGGCAGGCGGTTCGGGCTGCCGACGGGACCGAAGGGGTTCCAGTAGGCATTGCGCGAAATGCCGATCGGCACTGCGCCGAGGATCGCCGAGGCCTCGTTGTTGCGGCGGCTTTCGGAACGGTAGAAGCTGCCTTCGAAATAGGCCTCGAGGCTGCTGGTCAGCTCGTAATTGAGCAGCGCCATCGCGTTGTAGCGCTTCTTCTCGCTGATCAGAGTGCCGTCATAGTTCTGGTTGTAGCGCACGGCGGTGGTCGGCGTGGTGCCGTTACGCGCGCAAACGCCATTGCCGAAATCGAGGCGGCAACCCGGGAAATAGTCCGGCTGCAGGTAGAAATCGTCATCGCCGATCGGCGTGCGGCTCGAAGGCGCTTGGATATCGAACTGGCCGAACGGGCCGAAAGTGTTGCGGTTGTTGAACGAGGCATCGCCTTCGAAATCGGTGCCTTCGACCAGCGGCAGGCGGTTCTCGTCCGCCGCATATTCGCGTTCCGAAGTCGGCATGCCGTTTTCATAGTAATAGCCGCCGTAGACGGTCATGTTGCCCCGTCCGCCGGCGAAATCGAAGCCGAGGCCGCCGCTCAAGCGATAGCTGTAAAGGCTGGTGCCGTCCGAAGCGCGCCAGTCCCCTTCGACGAAACCGCCGTTGAGATTGCCCTTCAGCACCGTGTTGATGACACCGGCGACCGCGTCGGCGCCGTAGATGGCCGATGCGCCGTCACGCAGGACCTCGATCCGCCGGATGCTGCCGGGCGCGATTTCGTTGGTGTCGGAGCTGACAACCGGGACCAGCAGTTCGGTCTGGAAACCCGGGTGCAGCGTCATCCGGCGACCGTTGATCAGCAGCAGCGTGTTGCCCGTGCCAAGGTCGCGCAAATTGATCGAGCCGACGTCGCCGCGCGCGCTGTTCTGCGTGGTAGCGTTCTGTTCGTTGAAAGCGACCGTACCGGCCTGCGGAATGGCGCGGAACAGTTCGTCGCCCGAAGATGCACCGGTGTTCTCGATCGCCTGCTCGTCGAGCACGGTGACCGGCAGCACATCGTTGATCTGCGCACCCTGGATCTGCGAGCCGGTGACGACGATGACCTGCTCGTCCTCCTCGGTCACGGGCTGCTCAACGGCAGCGGCCGGTGCGGACGCGGTGCTCTGCGCCTGTGCGGTGGTGGCAGCAAGGAGGCTGGTGCCTCCCAGCAGGCCGATCCGGGCAATGGTCTTGATACGCATGGAATTCTCCCCGTTATTCCTCGAATGTCCGCCTGGTGAGCCAGGTTTCGAAAATACCCGGCCACTGGTTCAGGATCTGGTCGCTCGAACCGAGGCCCCAACCGTGGCCTCCGTCCTCGAAAATATGCAGTTCCGCCGCCGCGCCCTTTGCCTTCAGGGCCTGGAACAGGGTGATGCCATGTCCCGGGGGCGTGATAGGATCGTCGGCGGAAGCAAAGATGATGGTCGGCGGCGCGTCCTTGCTCGCATGGGTATCGAGCGACCAGGCATCTTCAGCCGCGCTGGTCGGGTTCTCGCCGATGATCTCGCGCCGCGTGCGCGTGGTGTCGTAGGGCTTGCGCAGCGACACGACAGGGAACAGCAGCGCTGCGAAATCGGGCTTTGCGCAGGCCGTCTCGAACCGGTCGCTGCCTTCGTAAAGCGCATGGTCGGGCCGGTAGGCGGTGTAGCCTGCAAGGTGCCCGCCGGCGGAGAACCCCATCACCCCGATCCGGTCGGGACGGATGCCGAATTCCTTCGCGCGCGAGCGGATGATCTTCATCGCGCGCTGCGCATCGGCGAAAGGCGCGCTCGCGTCCCAGCCATCGTTCGGCAGGCGGTAGATAAGGTCGAAGACGGTAAAGCCGCGGTCCTGCAGCCAGCGCGCCGCAGGCTCGCTTTCCTTCCACAGCTGGATGCGAAAATAGCCGCCCCCGCCGCAGATCATCACCGCCATGCCGTTGGGGTGGTTGGGCCGGTAGACGCGCATGCGCGGGGTCGAGATATTCGATACCGCACCGTAGCCCGCACCTTCCGTGCCAATCTTTTCCGGACCCGTGGGTCCTCCCCTGCCCGGCGGCGAACCCGGCCAGAGCATGATTTCCTCGTAGGGGTGGGCGAGTGCGCGCGTGCCGGACATCGCCAGGCCCGCCGCACCCGCCACCAGCGCGCTCGAGGAGAGAAACCCGCGCCGGTTGATCATACCGCTCCTCCGAGGGATTCGCTGATCGCCTCGCTGTGGGGGCCGCTGCGTTCGTGCCGCTCGATGTCCTCTTCGGGCAGCGGCATCGGATTGCCCGCCATGGCGGCGGCAAGCCGGTCGGTGTCGAGCGCGTTTTCCCACTTCGCCACGACGATGGTGGCAACGGCGTTGCCGACGAAATTGGTCAGCGCCCGGCATTCGCTCATGAAGCGGTCGATGCCGAGGATCAGCGCCATGCCGGCGACCGGCACCGACGGCACGACCGAAAGCGTTGCGGCGAGGATGACGAAGCCTGCCCCGGTAACGCCCGCCGCGCCCTTGGAACTGACCATGGCGACGAGCACCAGCGCGACCTGCTCGCCCAGCGACAGGTCGATACCCACGGCCTGCGCGATGAACAGTGCCGCCAGCGTCATGTAGATGTTCGTGCCGTCGAGGTTAAAGGAATAGCCCGTCGGTACGACCAGCCCGACCACCGGCTTGCGGCATCCGGCGATTTCCATCTTCTCCATCAGGCTGGGCAGCGCCGCTTCCGAGGAGGACGTACCGAGCACCAGTAGCAGTTCTTCGCGCAGGTACTTGATGAGTGCGAAGATTGAGAAGCCGGTGGCCCATGCCACCACGCCCAGCACGACGAGGACGAAGAGGAGCGAGGTGATGTAGAATGTCGCCACCAGCTTCGCGAGGCTGGCGAGCGAGCCGATGCCGAATTCCCCGATGGTGAAGGCGATTGCGCCGAACGCCCCGATGGGCGCCAGCTTCATCAGCATGTGCACCAGCTTGAAGATGACCTGGCCGAAAGAGCTCAGCACGTCGAACACGAGATCGCTGTGCGGGCGCGTCGCGGCAATGGCGACACCGCTGAGGATGGCGACCAGCAAGACTTGGAGGATCGATCCGCTCGTTACCGCGCTGAACAGGGTGGTCGGGATGATGCCGAGCAGGAAGCCGCTAAGGGTCTGCTCTTCGGCAGTGCTTGCGTAATTGGACACTGCCTCGGTATCGAGCGTGGCCGGATCGATGTTGAGCCCGGCACCCGGCTGGACCACGTTCGCAACGATCAGGCCGATGATCAGCGCAAGGGTCGAGAAGAACAGGAAATAGGCGAAGGCCTTCCAGGCCACACTGCCAACGGAAGACATGTCCTTCATGCCTGCGATACCGGTGGCCACGGTTACGAAGATAACCGGCGCGATGATCATTTTCACCAGATTGATGAAGGCATCGCCGAGCGGTTTCAGCGAAGCGCCGAATTCCGGATAGAAATGGCCAACCAAGGCCCCGACGACGATGGCCGCCAGAACCTGCGCATAGAGCTTGCGGTAGATCGGCACCTTGCGATCCGGCGTCCCGCCCGAATCCGCGACCAGCTCAGCTGCGACCAATAATCTTCTCCCCAAATCGGCGGTCTTCACCGCTCGGGCGAAATAATTGCGCGCAGCGCGGAGAGCAGCAATCACGAGAATGCAATTATGTTACTGTTGTAAAATCATGGCGTTACCGATTGTTGGCCCGAAATTTGTGCGGTTTTTCACACACGATGGTTGCAGTTTGTGCGAAAACTCGCACAACTCTCATGCATGAAGGGGTGGAGGGCACAACCGGGCAGGCTGGCTGCCATAGCGCTGCTGGTGGCGCTTGCTCTCTTTGCCATCATCAAGACCGACGACGTGATGCGCGCCAACGCGCTCGTAGCCGAAGAAGAAGCTGCCATGGACGGCGCGGCAATTCTTGCATCGAGCCTTTCCAGCGAACTCGACAAGTTCAGCCTGCTCCCTCTTGCACTGGCAGAAGATCCGCAGGTGAAGGCGCTGGTGGCAGGCGACCGCGACGCAGCGCGCGCGCTCGACCGCAGACTGGAAACCCTGGCATCGCAATCCGATGCGGCTGCGATCTACGTGATGGATGCGCAAGGGCTGACCCTGGCGGCAAGCAATCATGCCCTGCCCACCAGCTTCGTGAACTCCAACTACGCCTTCCGCAGTTATTTCCGCGAGGCGATGGACAAGGGGTCGTCGACCCAGTTCGCGCTCGGCACGGTCAGCCGCAAGCCGGGGCTCTATATCGCTGCGCGCGTCGGCCCTTCGAATGCTCCTTCAGGCGTTGTCGCGGTTAAGGTCGAGTTCGATCGCACGGAAGAGAACTGGCGCCGCGCAACGCGCGGGGTCTACGTGACCGACCGCGAGGGCGTGGTACTGCTGACCAGCGAGGAAGCCTGGCGCTTTCATCTCACCGGGAGCGGCCCTGCCGCTCCCCGCGACCCGGCAGAAGACCTCCGGCAGTTCGGGATCGCCGAATTGCCGCGGCTCGAGCTGCCCCTTGCAGGTGCGTCCGGCGAGATCGTGCAGGTTCCGCTGGTCGAAGCGCAGCAGGCCATCGGGCCTGCCGGTTGGGATATCCACCTCATCGTCGATCCGGGGCCGCGCGTGGCTGCGGCCTTGGCAACAGGACGCCTGATACTCGTCTCGATTGCGGTCGTCGTGCTCGCCATTGTCTTTGCCCTGTTCGCGGCCAATCGACGGCGGCGTGCGCACGAGGAAGCGGTTGTCGCGCAGCGCACGCGTACGCTGCGCGAGCAATTGTCACAGGCAAATCGTCTCGCGACACTCGGCCAGATCTCTGCCGGAGTGAATCACGAAATCGGCCAACCTGTCTCGGCAATCCGCGTGTTTGCGGAAAGCGGATCAAAGCTGGTCGCCGCCGGCAAGACCGGTCAGGCAGTGCAGAACTTTGGCGAAATCGTCTCCCTTGCCGACCGGATCGGGGCGATCACGAGCGAGCTTCGGCGCTTCGGCCGCCGCCAGCCCGGCGAGAAACGGATCGTCGCGATCGGCGAGATAATCGACGGTGCGCTGCTGCTGCTGCGCGACCGCATCCATTCGCACGGGCGGGATATCGATCTTCCCGAGGAGGATCTGCGCAGGGTCACGGTTGAGGCCGAACACGTCCGCCTGGAACAGGTCTTGGTCAACCTGCTCCAGAACGCCCTGGATGCGACCGACTTCGGAGAACGGATCGCCATCGAAATCGAGCTCTTGCCCGATGCCGTGCACCTCCA
>NZ_JAIVLR010000002.1:0-205000 GCF_020524765.1 Qipengyuania gaetbuli | reverse complement strand
CCCGATTCAGATCCCTGAATCGGCCCGGGTTGAATCGCGATTCAGCGGAATCGGGCCCGAATCCGGTGAATCGGCCATCGGGATTCGCGGCCGACACGAATCCACCAGCGACTTTGGCTCTCACGTGCGCGCGTGTTACCTTTGTCCAAGATTGGAGACAGGCCATGGCCGCAAACCTCGTCCTTCCCGCAGCGCTGTTGCTGGCAGCGACCGCCCCGCTCGCGCCGGAGCCGCAGGTCACAGGCACACAAGCCCCGTCAACCGCCGACACCGATATGCCGGTCGACGAGCTCCAGCTCGACCGCGACCGCTACGAACGCCTCACCGTCCCCGTCATGATCGACGGCAAGGGGCCCTTCCGCTTCTTCATCGACACTGGCGCCCAAGCCACCGTGATCACGCGCCGCGTAACGGAAGCATTGGAGATCGAGCCCAACGGCGAGGCCATGCTGGTCGCCATGGGATCGGCCCGCATGGTCCAGACGGTGGAGATCGACGAACTCGAATTCGCCGACCGCGTCTTCAGCGGGCTCGTCACCCCCCTGCTCGACAGCCACCATATAGGGGCGGACGGGATCCTCGGCCTCGACAGCCTGCAGGACCTGCGCGTCGCAATGGACTTCAAGGAAGACCGCATCGCAGTCGCCGATGCCGATGCTCTGGGCGGCAATCGCGGATACGACATCGTCGTGCGCGCGCGTAACAAGCTCGGGCGGATGATCATCACCGATGCGGAAATCGACGGGATCCGCACTGCAGTCATCCTCGACACCGGCGCACAGTATTCCTTCGGCAACCCGGCGCTGCTGCGCAAGATGATGAAACGCTCGCGCGCGGGCGACCGCAACGAGCTGGTGACGTCGGACGTCCACGGCGAGATGCTGCGCAGTAATCTCGCTTTCGCCAAGGAGATCATCATCGGCGGGGCAACCATCACCAATGCGACCATCGGCTTTGCCGACAGCCCGGCGTTTAAGGCGCTGGGCTATACCGACAAGCCGGCACTGATCCTCGGGATGCACAACCTTGCCCTGTTCGAACGCGTGGCGATCGACTTCTCGACCCGGCGCGTCCTGTTCGACCTGCCGCGCGATGCGACGCCCAATTCGATCCTCAACCGCAGGTTCAACGCCACCCGGATGGGGACCTGAACTTGCCCGCGAGCGCTGCGCGCCCCACATAGCGCGCCATGCCGCCCGAGACGAAACCGCAGGACGAGACCGCCGACGCCGAAAGCTGGGCGACGCTGCGGCGTTTCCTGCCCTATCTCTGGCCAAAGGATAATCCGCGCCTGAAGCGGCGCATCATCGGCGCGATGGTATTCGTGCTGGCGGCCAAGGCGACGACGCTCGCCCTGCCCTTTGCCTACAAGCGTGCAGTCGATTCCATGACCACGCCGGCCAACGAGGCGGCGATGGTCGCTCTCGCCTTCGTCATTGCCTATGCCGCCGGGCGCTTTGCCGGGGTGGCATTCGACAATCTGCGCAACATCACTTTCGAGCGCGTCGGACAGGACGCGACGCGCCAGCTGGCCGAGGACGTCTTTGCGCGGCTGCACCAGCTGTCGCTCCGCTTTCACCTCTCGCGCCGGACCGGCGAGATCACCAAGACCATCGAGCGCGGCACCAAGAGCATTGATGTCATGCTCTACTTCCTGCTGTTCAACATCGCGCCGACGGCAATCGAGCTGCTGGCGGTCGGTGTGATCTTCTACATCAATTTCGGCTGGGAACTGGTGGCCGCGACCGGCGTGACCGTGGCCGCCTATATCATCGTCACCCGCAAGATCACCGAGTGGCGCAACGAGTTGCGGCGCCGGATGAACGAGCTCGACGGGACGGCGCTGTCGCGCTCGGTCGACAGCCTGCTCAATTACGAGACGGTCAAATACTTCTCCGCCGAAGAGCGCGAGCGCGCCCGCTATGGCGAGGCGACCCATGCCTGGGCCGAGGCTGCCATCAGGTCCGAAAACTCGCTGGGCCTCCTCAACATCAGCCAGGCCATGATCATGAACCTGCTGATGGGCGGCGCCATGGCCTTTACGGTCTGGGGCTGGAGCAAGGGCCAGCTGACCACGGGCGACCTCGTGCTGGTGAACACCTATCTCATCCAGCTCTTCCGCCCGCTCGACATGCTGGGCATGGTCTATCGTACGGTCAGGCAAGGCATCATCGACATGGCCGCCATGTTCGACCTGATCGATACCGACGTGGAGGTGCGCGATGCACCCGGCGCCCCTGCCCTCGTGGTGAAGCGCCCGACTATCGCCTTCGAGAATGTCGTCTTCGGCTATGAGCCGGATCGTACGATCCTCAAGGGCCTCAGCTTCGAAGTGCCGGCGGGCAGCCATGTCGCCATCGTCGGTCCCTCGGGCGCGGGCAAAAGCACCATCGCGCGCCTGCTGTTCCGCTTCTACGACCCGCAGTCGGGGCGGATCCTGATCGACGGGCAGGATATTGCCCAGGTCACCCAGAAGAGCCTGCGCGCCCAGATCGGTATCGTCCCGCAGGACAGCGTGCTGTTCAACGAGACGATCGGCTACAACATCGCCTACGGGCGCGAGGGCGCGACCGAGGAAGAAGTCATCGCCGCGGCGCAGGCTTCGGCCATCCTGCCTTTCATCGAACGCCTGCCGCAGGGTTTCGATACCGAGGTGGGCGAACGCGGCCTCAAGCTGTCGGGCGGCGAGAAGCAGCGCGTCGCCATCGCGCGCACGCTGGTGAAGAACCCGCCGATCCTGCTGCTGGACGAAGCGACAAGTGCGCTCGACAGCCGGACCGAACAGGACATCCTGCGCACGCTGCACCGGGTGAGCGAGGATCGGACCACGCTCGCCATCGCGCACCGCCTCTCGACCATCGCCGATGCCGACCGCATCCTGGTGCTCGACCAGGGGCGCCTTGCAGAGAGCGGGACGCACGCGCAGTTGCTACGCCAAGGCGGCCTCTATTCCGAGATGTGGGCACGCCAGCAGGCCGAAAGCGAAGCCGAGAGCGAGGCGGCGGAATAGGAATTCTGCCCCCGCGGGGTTGTGTTGCACTGCAACATCCTTAAACGGGCGAGCAACATTCTTCGCGCGCGCCCGTGCGCGCCCAATCCTGACACGAACGGATATTCGTCATGCTCGACCGCAGCGCGCTTCGCCGCGACTGGCTCTCCAACATCCGCGCCGACGTGCTGGCAGGTATCGTCGTCGCGCTGGCCCTCATCCCGGAAGCGATCGGATTTTCGATCATTGCGGGCGTCGATCCGCGCGTAGGCCTCTATGCCTCGGTCGCGATCGCCATGGTCATCGCCTTTACCGGCGGGCGGCCCGGCATGATCAGCGCCGCGACGGCCGCAGTGGCGGTCGTCGTCGTGCCGCTGGTACGCGATCACGGGGTCGAATATCTCTTCGCCGCGACCATCCTTATGGGCGTGTTCCAGGGCATTGCCGCCCTCCTCCGCCTCGACCTGCTGATGCAGTTCGTCTCGCGCTCGGTCATCACCGGCTTCGTCAATGCGCTCGCCATCCTGATCTTCATGGCGCAGCTGCCGCAGCTGACCAACGTGGGCTGGGAAACCTATGCCATGGTCGCCGCCGCGCTGGCGATCATCTATCTCTTCCCCAAGCTGACCACCGCCGTGCCGAGCCCGCTGGTAGCGATCATCGTGCTCACCGCGCTGAGCATCTACATCAATGCGCCGGTCAACACGGTCGCCGACATGGGCGAACTGCCCGAAGGCCTGCCCTATTTCATGCTGCCCGACGTGCCGCTGACGTGGGAAACGCTGGCCATCATCGCTCCCTATTCGGCGACCATGGCCGCGGTCGGCCTGCTCGAATCGCTCCTGACTGCGCAGATCGTCGACGACATGACGCACACCGGCTCGAACAAGCGCCGCGAAAGCGCAGGCCAAGGCGTCGCCAATATCGTGGCCGCCATGTTCGGCGGCATGGGCGGCTGCGCGATGATCGGGCAGTCGGTCATCAACGTGACGAGCGGCGGGCGCACGCGCCTTTCGACCTTTACCGCAGGTTTTTCGCTGCTGGTCCTGCTGGCCGTGCTGGGCGACCTTGTCGGGCAGGTGCCGATGCCCGCGCTGGTGGCGATCATGATCATGGTGTCGATCGGCACCTTCTCGTGGAACTCGATCCCCAACATCGGCAAGCACCCGTGGCAGTCGAGCGTGGTGATGGTCACCACTGTCGTGGTCGTGGTGGCAACGCACAATTTGGCGCTCGGCGTGCTGGCCGGCGTCGTCCTGTCGGGTGTGTTCTTCACCCACAAGGTGATGACCATGTTCGATGTCGTGCGTACCCGCGAGGGAGACACCGCGACCTATTGGGCCAAGGGCCAGATCTTCTACGCCAGCGTCGAGCGCTTCGAAGCCGCGCTAGGCCCCGAGAGCCAGATGCCCGACCCGGCAGACCACGTGATCATCGACGTCAGCAAGGCGCACTTCTGGGACATCTCGGCCGTGGGCGCGCTCGACAAGGTGGTCGAACGCATGCGCCGGAACGGTCGCAGTGTGCAGGTCGTCGGCCTCAATCGTGCAAGCGCCGATCTGGTCGACAAGTTCGCCCTGACCGACAAGACCGGTGTGGAGATCGGCCTGGCACCGCACCCCTGACAATCTATTCGGCGGCGACCGGCTCCGAATTGGTGCTGCGATCCACAATCGCCGTCGCGGCCGCGTGAGCCGTGACGTTTGTGACGGTCTTGAAGATGTCGGGGATTATCTCGACCACAAGCAAGACTACGATGAACTCGATCGGAAATCCGACCAATGCGGCAAATGGCGTGGTCTGGGCCACTGCAGTCGCAGTGTTGGGTATCCCAATCGTGCCCATTTCCATCAGGATGCCGAGCAGGCCGACAGCGATCAACATCGCGATACCGAAGGAGGAAATACCATAGACTGCTGCAGCGTATGCGCTGGTCATCATGAAGGACGGCGGGCCAATGAAACGGAAAGCCACAGCGACAAGCGGCATGGTCGCGCTAATCGATTCTTCGGCCAGTCCCATCCGGCGGCATGATTCGATCGTTATCGGCATGGTACCCGTAGAGCTCTGGGTACCGGCAGCAACAGACTGGGCAGGCAGGATAGCCTTGGCGAACGTCATGACCCCAACTCTCGTTGTGAGGGCCACAACCACATAAACGACAAGGAATGCGAAGAGCAGGCTCGCGCAGGAGAAGGCTACCCAGTGCGCCAAGCCAGCGAAAATATCTGCTCCGAAGCGTTGTGTCGTTGGCAAGATGAGCAACAGGACCCCGATGGGAGCTAGGCGCAGGACCCATTCCACGATCACGAAAGCTACATCAACGAGCCCGGTGAGTGCATCGGACAATACCTGTTTGCCCGCAGAGGTAGGCATGCTTGCGAGAGCGGCACCGAATACCAGAGCGAAGAAGAGCACGGGCAAGAGGCTTGGCCCGGCCATGGCTTCGATAATGTTCACCGGCACGATGGCCAGCAAAGTGTCCTGCCAGTGCAGGCTCTCGGCAGAAACACTCTCTCCGGCCATCGCACGCATGGCTTGCGCCATGTCCTGAGTGACCGGAAAAGCACTCAGAAAAACCTCGGTGGTCAAGGCACCGACCGGCACTGAAAGCACGTAGAGCGCCATCATTACGTAAAAAGCCCGGCGCGCTGCTCCCGTCCCCTTCGACACGCCCTTCGACCTGATGAAGAGCGTTGCGACGAGGCCGAAGACGAGCGGCAGGATCGTCATCTGGAGCGCCTGGAGCCAGAGCTTGCCGCCGATTGCGGCTGCCTCGACGAACTGGTCCACACCCTCGTTCCGGCCGGTCGATGGCAATGCGAGGCCGATCACCGCCCCCAGTGCCAGCCCCAGCAGGATCCTGATTGAAAGCGAAAGCGTCTTCAGCCGGTCCCACATCGCAAGTCCCCCCGAACCCGGAGGAAGTGTGACCTGAATTGGTGGAAGTGGCAAGGAGCCCCCGGGACGGCTCCCGGCCGCGCCTAGAGGTCGGCGCTGTCCTGCAGGATCTTGAGGACCGTCATCGCGCGCTTGCTGTGCGCGGCGGGCACGAAGGCGTGGTCGTGATGGAAGGCTGCGACCATGTTGCAGGCAATGCCCGCATCGGCGAGCGCGGTGGAAACCGCCGCGGTCAGCCCTACGCCTTCGAGGTCGGAATGCACCATCAGCGTGATGCGCGCGAAATCGGGTCCTCCCAGCCCTGCCTCGTCCGCCAGCTCTGCCGGGACGATGGCGGTCACACCTTCGTCCTCGCGGAAAGTGCCGATGGCGGCGCCCAGCAATTCGGGCGCCTTGTCGGGCGTTACGGTCACGAACCTCCAGAGCTGTGTGTCGAGCCGCGGCGCCATGCCCGCGATCATCGCTTGGGTCTGGAGGATGGTTTCGGGCATCAGAGGATGTACTTGCTCAGATCGGCGTCGCCTGCAAGGTCGTCGAGCCGTTCGCGGACGTAGGCCGCATCAACGGTCACCGTCTCGCCCTTGTGCTCTTCCGCCTCGAAGCTGATGTCTTCAAGCAGGCGTTCCATCACGGTCTGCAGGCGCCGGGCACCGATATTCTCGACGCTTTCGTTCACCCGCGCCGCGATCTTGGCGACTTCGGCAATGGCATCGTCGGTGATCTCGAGCGTGACCTCTTCGGTCCCGATGAGGGCGCGGTATTGTTCGACGAGGTTGGCGCGCGTCTCTGTGAGGATGCGCACGAAGTCTTCTTCCGTCAGCGCGCGCAGTTCGACGCGGATCGGCAAGCGGCCCTGCAATTCGGGCAGCATGTCCGACGGCTTGGCGACATGGAACGCGCCCGAGGCGATGAAGAGCACGTGATCGGTCTTCATCGGCCCGTACTTGGTGGCAACCGTCGTGCCCTCGATCAGCGGCAGCAGGTCGCGCTGCACGCCTTCGCGGGACACGGAACCACCGCGTACGTCGCTGACCGCGATCTTGTCGATCTCGTCCAGGAAAACGATGCCGTTGGTCTCGGCATTCTCCAGTGCGACGCGGTGCACGTCGTCCTGGTCCATGCGCTTCTCGGCCTCTTCCTCGACCAGCTTGTCCCACGCATCGGGTACCTTGAGCTTGCGCCGCTTGGTCGGCGTACGGCCCATCGCCTTGCCGAGCATGTCGGACAGGTCGATCATGCCGACATTGCCGGGCATGCCGGGAATTTCCATGTTGCTGGCCGGCTGGTCCTTCACGTCGATCTCGACCTCGGTCTCGTTCATCGCGTTCTGGACGATTCGTTCGCGGAAAGCCTCGCGCGTCGCTTCGCTGGCATTCTCGCCGACGAGCGCGTTGAGCAGGCGGTCCATCGCCGCCTGGCTGGCAGCTTCACGCACGGCTTCGCGGCGGCGTTCCTTTTCCAGCCGGATGGCTTCTTCGACGAGGTCGCGAGCGATCTGTTCGACGTCGCGGCCGACATAGCCGACTTCGGTGAACTTGGTCGCTTCGACCTTCACGAACGGTGCCTCGGCCAACTTGGCCAAGCGGCGGCTGATCTCGGTCTTGCCGCAGCCGGTGGGGCCGATCATGAGGATGTTCTTGGGCGTCACCTCGTCGCGCAGGTCCGCAGCAAGGCGCTGGCGGCGCCAGCGGTTGCGCAGCGCCACGGCAACGGCGCGCTTGGCGTCTTTCTGCCCGATGATATGCTCGTCGAGCGCGGCGACGATCGCCTTGGGTGTCAGATTGTCCATGTAAGTGTCAGACCTCTTCGAGGGTCACATTGCCATTGGTGAAGACGCAGATGTCGGCGGCGACCTTCATGGCCTTGCGCGCGATGACTTCGGGGTCGTCTTCATATTCGGCGATCGCCTTCGCCGCGGCGAGCGCGTAATTCCCGCCCGAGCCGATGGCGGTGATGCCGCCTTCCGGTTCCAGCACGTCGCCATTGCCGGTGAGGACGAGGAGGTTGTCCTTGTCCGCCACGATCATCAGCGCTTCGAGATTGCGCAGGTACTTGTCGGTGCGCCAATCCTTGGTCAGCTCGACCGCGGCGCGCAGCAGCTGGCCGCTGTACTGTTCCAGCTTCTTTTCCAGCCGTTCGAACAGGGTGAAGGCATCGGCAGTGGCACCGGCGAAACCGGCGACGACCTTGCCGCCTTCACCGATCCGGCGAACCTTGCGAGCATTGGGCTTCATGACCGTGTTGCCCATGGAGACCTGTCCGTCCCCGGCAACGACGATGCGATCGCCCTTGCGTACCCCGATGATGGTGGTGCCGTGCCACTTGGTCAGGCTGTGGCGGTTTTCTCTATCGTCCATGCGGCGCGATATGGGGTGCGCCGCAACAGGGTCAAGCGATCAGCTTCCCGGGCCCTGCTGTCCGCCGAGGCCCGGCTGGCCTACGGTGCCGATATTTCCGAACAGGTCTTCGAGGAAACCGCGCTCGCGGCCGAGCGTCGGCGTCTCGTCGCCATCGGGCGAGAGATAGACGACCTTTTCGAGGCCCGTGCGGTCGGCGGAGATCACGTTACCGGACGCATCGAACTTGACCGCCAGCACCTGGTGTTCGCGGATGCTCGGGCGCACGAAGGGCTTACGTCCCGTCGTGCTCGACACGTAATACCAGGTCGGATCGCCGAACTGGCTGGTGAAGGTGGGGCGGCCAAGCGTGGCGGCCACGCTGCGCTCGTTGTCGATCCCCGGCTGGACCGTACCGACCAGGATGCTGTCGACGATATAGCCGCGCGATTCCTTGATCGAGCTGCAGGCGGTGGTGGCGAGGCCTGCCGCGAGGATCGCGGCGATACCGAAAATCTTGGACCTGTTCATGGGAACAGCGTGTCTCCATCCTGGCGGCGCGCTTGGCCTTGTCGCCAGCGCATCCTATATGCGGCCCACGCCCTAAACCGCTGGGACGTAGCTTGCAACGTGCGTGTCGTGCTGCGGTGGGGATGGCGGCTTGAATTGCCGCTGAACGATTGAACAGAAAGAAGCATTAGATGTCCTTCCTATCCCGCCTTTTCGGAACGCAAGCCGACCCGCGCGAACAGTGGCGCCCCCTGTGGCACCGCGTCGTGGAAGAAGCGCGCGATCCCGACTGGTACCGGATGTGCGGCGTTGCCGACACGATCGAAGGCCGCTTCGACATGGTTACGCTCTCGCTGAGCCTCGCCTTGCTGCGGATGGAAAAGGATGCGGACCTCGCACCCCACACCGCCCTACTGACCGAACTGTTCGTCGAAGACATGGAAGGCCAACTGCGCGAAGCGGGCATCGGCGACCCCACGGTAGGCAAGAAAATCGGCACTCTCATGAGCACCATGGGCGGGCGCCTCGGCGCCTATCGCAAGGCGCTGGCCGACGAAGACCGCGCGGCGCTGGCCGATGCGGTGCGCCGCAATGTGACCATGGCGCAGGAGGATGAGGCCGAGGCGCTGGCGGAACGCATGATCCGCCTCGACAAGCGCCTTTCGCGGACCAGCGCCGACCAACTGCGCAAGGGCGAGTTCGCCGCATGAGCGCGTCAGAACTCTCGCGCATGATCAAGCCGCGCGCGCTTCCCCCCGGCGAAATGGCTATCGAGGCGAACGAGGCGGAGCGCGCTGCACTTGCCGCCCGTTTCGGCATCACCTCCCTGCCCGCCCTGTCGGCCCGCGTGACCTTCGAACCCAAGGGCGAGGCGGTGATTGCTCGCGGCAACCTTGCCGCGAGCGTCGAACAGCCCTGCGCGGTCAGCCGCGAGGATTTCACTTACGAGGTCGCCGAGGAGTTCGAACTGCGCTTCGTCCCCGAAAGCGCGCCCGCGGCGCACGAACCGGACGAGGAATTCGAGTTGAGTTCCGACGATCTCGACGAGATCGAATACGAGGGCGAAGCCTTCGATATCGGCGAGGCAATCGCGCAGGAACTCGGCCTTGCCGTCGATCCCTATCGCGAAGGCCCCGAGGCTGACCGCGTGCGCGCGGAAAAGGGCATCGAAAGCGACGAAGACCGCAAGCCCAGCGGCCCGCTGGCAGAAGTGCTGGCGAAGCTGAAGAAATAGAGAGCGCAAAAGAAAAGGGCCGCGCAATGGCGGCCCTCTTTCGTCTATCTGCTGGCGATCAGAACGGGATGTCGTCGTCGAGATCGTCGTAGTTCGAACCGCCACCCGACTGGCCGCCACCGGACGATCCGCCGCCCTGGTTCCAGCCGCCGCCCGAGCCACCGCCCGACGAACCGCCGCCCTGGTCCCAATTGCCACCGCCGCCACCGCCGCCGCGATTGCCGCCGCCGCCACCCTGGGCGCCATCGAGCATGGTCAGCGTGCCGTTCATGCCGCGGATCACGACTTCGGTCGAATAGCGGTCATTGCCCGACTGGTCCTGCCACTTGCGGGTCTGCAGCTGGCCTTCGATGTAGACCTTGGAACCCTTGCGCAGGAAGCGTTCGACCACGCCGACGAGACCTTCGGAGAAGATCGCGACGGTGTGCCATTCGGTCCGTTCCTGACGTTCGCCGGTGTTGCGGTCCTTCCAGGTTTCGGTGGTGGCTACGCGCAGGTTCGCGACCTTGCCGCCGTTCTGGAAGCTGCGGATTTCCGGGTCTGCGCCCAGGTTTCCGATCAGCATGACTTTGTTGAGGCTACCGGCCATCGAATCGTTCCTTCGTAACTTGTTGGCACGTGGCCTAACGAAGCGAGCGAGTCGGTTCTAGGGCGCGAACAAGCTTTCCACCGAAGCGGAGCTAAAGCCCGAGGCTCACCGCGATCCAGTAAGTCGCCCCCGCCGCCAGCCATGCGAGCGCGAAGAGATAGCCGACCATGACGGCGGGCCATTTCCACCCGTTCGTCTCGCGCCGGGCGACCGCGATGGTCGACAGGCACTGCGGGGCGAAAACGAACCACGCAAGGAAGGCCAGCGCGGTCGGCAGGCTCCACAGGGCGGCGATCTGGGCGGTCACGCCCTGCGCGGCGAGTTCCTCGTCCTCAGCATCGACGGCATAGGTCGTGGCAAGCGCGGAGACCGCAACTTCGCGCGCGGCGATGGCGGGCACGATCGCCAGGCTCATCTCGCGGTTGAAGCCTACGGGCGCGAGCACCGGGTGCAGCGTATCGGCGATGGCGCCAGCAAAGCTCGCATCGAGCTGGCTTTCGCCGGGTTCCGCCTTGGGGAAACTGAGGAGCACCCACAGCGCGATCGTGGCGACGAAGATGATCGTACCGGCGCGGCGCAGGAAGACCCAGGCGCGCTGCCACAGGCCGATGAGGAGGTCCTTAAGGCGCGGCAGCTGGTAGCGCGGCAGTTCCATGATGAAGCCCGAGGCCGCGCCCTTGGTGACCGTGCGGCGCAGCACCAGCGCGACCGCCATGGCTCCGACGATACCGGCGACGTAGAGCGCGAACAGGACAAGGCCCTGGAGGCCCACGCCCGGTCCGACGCTGGTCTGCGGGATCACAGCTGCGATGACCACGGCATAGACCGGCAGGCGCGCCGAACAGGTCATCAGCGGGGCGATCAGGATGGTGGTCAGCCGGTCCTTGGGATCGGAGATCGAGCGCGTCGCCATGATGCCGGGAATGGCGCAGGCAAAGCTCGACAGCAGCGGAATGAAGCTGCGGCCCGACAGGCCGACGCTCGCCATCAGCCGGTCCATCAGGAAGGCCGCGCGCGCCATGTAGCCGCTCGCTTCCATGACCAGGATGAAGAAGAACAGGATGATGATCTGCGGCAGGAAGACCACGACCGAGCCAACGCCTGCCAGCACGCCTTCGGTCAGGAAATCGCGCAGCAGTCCTTCGGGTAGCGTATCGGAGACGCCTTGCGAGATGACGCCCACCCCGCCTTCCAGCGCATCGGCAAAGGGCGTCGCCCAGGCGAAGACGGCCTGGAACACCACGAACAGCAGGCCGAACAGGATGACCGGCCCGATCCACGGATTGAGCAGTACGCGGTCGACGCCGTTCTCGATCGTGTGACGGGTCGATTTCGACAGGATCGCGGCGCGGGCCATGTGCTTGGCCGACAGGCGCCGTTCGGGCAGCGTGACGTGCCAGCGCGTGTGCGCTTCCTCGTCCGCATGCGTTTCCGCCTCGGCGATGGCGTCGGTCAGTTCGGCAAGGCCCTTGCGGCGCACGGCCACGGTCGGGATCACCGGCACGCCCAGCGCCTGCGACAGCGCCGCCGGGTCGAGCGTCAGACCGTCACGTTCGGCAAGGTCGATCATGTTGAGCGCGACCACCGTGGGCCGCCCCAGTTCGAGCACTTCCTGCGCGAAAACGAGATGCTGTTCGAGATTGGCCGCGTCGAGCACCAGGATGATGACATCGGGGACGGCCTCGCCCTCGAACGTACCCTTGACCACGTCGCGGGTCACCGCCTCGTCCGGGCTGGCGGCATCGAAGCTGTAGGAGCCGGGCAAGTCGAGCAGTTCGACCGGCTCGCCGCTCGGCAGGACCAGGCGGCCCGCCTTGCGTTCCACCGTGACGCCCGCATAATTCGCGATCTTCTGGCGCGCGCCGGTCAGCGCGTTGAAGAGCGCGGACTTGCCCGAATTTGGATTGCCGACGAGGGCTGCGGTGCGCTTGCGGCTCATGCTGCTTCCACCTCGATCGCCTTCGCGTGGACGCGGCGGATGGCGATGGTCATGTTGCCGAGGCGCAGCGCCAGCGGGTCGCGCGTGCCGAACACGCCGCGGTGGATCACGGCGATTTCCGCGCCTTCGTCCACGCCCAGCGCCTTGAGGCGCTTGCCTTCGTCCTCGGCCAGGCTGGCCCAGTCCACGCCGGTGATACGCGCCGGCTTCCCGCTTTCGAGAGCGTCCAGAGTCATGCGGGCCGCCCTGTCAGATCGCTGCGCTTATTGCAACTGGTTATCAATAGCGGCGATTAGCGCGCCGGATAGCGCAAACGGCCAAGGAAGCGCGACAGGCTGAAGGTCTCTCTTTCGGGGTTGAGCCACTTGGCCTTCACCTTCTCGAACTTCATCACGCCTTCGATGCGCCGGTCGAGGAAGGCACGCGTCTCTGCCTTGCCCTCGCTTTCGTCCTCGACGAACACGGCCAGCGTCGCACCGTAGATCGAGGCGAGGATCGCGCGCTTGGTATAGTGGTTGTAGTCGGTCGCCGTATCGCCGGCGAGCCGCCACATCAGGTCGGCGGTCTGCCAACCACGCTTCGCCGAAGCAGGCGCGTTCTGCGGCATGGCCATGATGGCGAGCGCGCGGCGCAGCGCCTCTTCCTGTCCTGCCACAGCGTCGAGGCGGAACTGGACGAGGCTGCGGATGCGCTCGCGGATCTTCATCGGGCCGATGACGTCTTCGGGGAAGGCAGCGGCCATGGCCAGGTCCACCGCCTCGATCCAGGCGAAGACAATGTCGATCGCACCGCCCTTGAAGGCAAGGCGCGCGACATCGATGTCCGCGCCCAGCTGGTCCGCCGCCACTTCGAGCGCGGCATCGCTCCACCCGTCGAAAATCGCCGCATCGGCGATGGCGGGGGCCAGCGCAAGGCGCAGTTCGTCGAGCGTCAGGTCGGCAATATCGGGAGCGGCGGTTTCAGCCATCAGTTCGGTCCGTAGGTTTCGGCCTGCTTGCCGCGCGCCTCTTCGGCGGCAGTGATCGCCGCCATGACCTTGCTGTCGTCGCCCATCAGCTTGGCATAGTCGCGCGCCGTGCGGCCCGAATTGTCGGTCCGGTCGAGACTGGCTCCGGCCTTGATGAGCACTTCGATCATGGCCACGTCGCGGCGGTGGATCGCGCTGATCAGCGGGGTTTCACCGGCGACATTGCGCACGTCCACGTCCGCCCCGCCCTGGGCCAGCCGTTCGACGCCTTCGACGAAGCCGAGCTGTGCGGCAATCTGCAAGGGGGTGACGCCGTTGCGGTCGGCGATGTTCGGATTGGCCCCGCGCTGCAGCAGGAAGCGCACCCAAGTCAGGTCGCGGCGTTCGGCCACGGCATGCAGGCCAGTCTCGCCCGTGGTAATGTCGCGCGCATTGACGATGGTCGAGCCCGGTTCGTCCAGCAGCTGCGTGGCAGTGTCTCCGTCGCGCTTGCGGACCGCCTCGAGGAATTTCGAGCCGTCCGAGCGTTGCTGCGCCGCCACCGGTGTGGCCACCAGGGCGACCATGCCGAATGCCAGGGCCAGGAAACGGGATACCGGATTTACGCGCACCTTGGACTTTCTCCTTGCGGAATTTACGTCTGAGAACAGTTGGCCTGCCCTTGAATACGGGCGCTTAGCAGACCATGAACCATGCTGTCATGCCCCACAAATTCACTGTTGCCCTGACCGCTCTCCTTCTCGCCTCCTGCAATGCCGCACCGGCAGAGGAACCGCCGCTGGCCGGCGCTGCCATCGGGGGCGATTTCACCCTCATCGGCGAAGACGGCAGCGAAGTTTCGTGGAGCGATTTTTCGGGCAAATACCGCATCGTCTATTTCGGCTATGCCTTCTGCCCCGATATCTGCCCGACCGACGTCCAGCGCGCGATGGCGGGCCTCAAGCAGTTCGAGAAGGATTCGCCCGATCTCGGCGCGAAGATCCAGCCGCTCTTCGTCACGGTCGACCCTGCGCGCGATACGCCGGAAGTGGTCGCGGAATTCACCGACGCCTTCCATCCGCGCCTGATCGGCCTCACCGGCAGCGAAGCGGATATCAAGGCCACGGCGGACAAGTTCGCGGTCTATTTCACCCGCGGCGCCGACAGCGAGGCCGGCGGCTATCTGATGGACCATTCGAACATCACCTATCTCTTTGCGCCGGACGGCTCGCCGCTGGCCATGCTTCCGACCGATCAGGGGCCGGAAGCGGTGAAGGCGGAACTGGGCAAATGGGTGCGCTAAGGGACCGCTTCTGGGAGCTGCCACTGGCGAAGCTCAACCAGGAGGAATGGGAGGCGCTGTGCGACGGCTGCGGCCGCTGCTGCCTCCACAAGGTCGAATACGAGGACACGGGCGAGATCGAAGAGACGAACGTCGCCTGCACCCTGCTCGATTGCCAGACCGCGCGCTGCAAGGACTACAAGAACCGCAAGGCCTTCGTGCCCGACTGCCTTCGCCTGACGCTGAAGCTGGTCGACAAGGTGCCATGGCTGCCCGATACCTGTGCCTATCGCCGCCGTGCCGACGACCGCCCGCTGCCGGGCTGGCATTACCTGCTCACCGGCGACCGCGAGGCGGTGATCCGCGCCGGCGTATCCGTCGCCGGGCGCGTGATCAGCGAAGACGAGGCAGGCCCGCTCGAGCACCACATCGTCGAATGGGGTGACGGCGAGGACGGGTGGGAAGAGGCGGCGGCATGATCGAGTGGCTGCGGGGCGAGGCGCTGGAGCCGGAAATCACCATCGCCGGCCGTTCGCTCCCGATCGAGATAAAGCGCCATCCGCGTGCGCGGCGCCTGACCTTGCGGCTTGCCCCCGACGGCAGCGCAGTGCGCATCACCCTGCCGCGCTGGTGCGCCAGCAAGGAAGCCATCGCGTTTGCCCATGCGCGCGCCGCATGGCTCGAAGCCCAGTTGGCCAAGGTGCCCGAAACGCATGACCCGGTCGCCAGCGGCACCCTGCCCTATCGCGGGGAGGAAATCGCCATCGACTGGCGCGCCGATGCTCCGCGCAGGCCGGTGCTGGCCGACGGCAGGCTCACGCTCGGCGGGCCGGAGGATACGCTGGCGCGGCGCCTGCAGCGCTGGCTCGAAGCCGAGGCGGAGCGGCACTTTGCCGACGATGCCGCGCAATATTGCGCCCGTGCCGGCCTCGCCGCGGCGCCTGTCCGCCTGACCCGCGCCAAGCGGCGCTGGGGCAGCTGTTCGAGCGAAGGCGTGCTGCGCCTCAACTGGCGGCTGGTGATGGCCCCCGACCACGTGCGCCGTTCGGTGGTTGCGCACGAGGTCGCACACCTCGTCCATTTCGACCACAGCCCGGCTTTCCACGCGCTGCTCGACAGCCTGTTCGAGGGGGAGGTGGAGGACGCGAACGCCTGGCTCTCGCGCCACGGCCGCAAGCTCTACGCCAGCTTCAGCTAGCGGAAAGCCGCTGCGTCTACTATCTCGGCCCCATGCGCTACTTCAGACGAGTGAACCCGGTCGGGGGTGTGGCCGACTTCTGGACCTATATCCGCCAGCCCCAGCCCCATCGCTGGGCGTTCCTGGCGCTGTCGGTCGCCTTCTGCCTCGGCCTGATTTCCATCCTGACGCACGAGCGTGTGTTCATGCCGCCCGAGGAATATGACGTCGAATACATCCGCACCTTTGCCGAAGGCCGGACCGACGAGGAAATCCGCCAGTCCAACATAGAGAACCAGCGCCGCAAGGAAGAGCGCCAGGCGGAACTCGACCGGATCGAGCAGGAAAAGCGTGATCTCTATCGCCGCGTTGGCGCCGCCACCGGAGTCGATACGACCGCCGCCGAAGCCAAGGCCGAGGCCGAGCGCGCCGCCGCCGAAAAGGCCGAGCGCGAACGGCTCGAGCGGCTCTTCGGGGAACGCCAGCAGGCCACGGACAAGCCGGTTGCAGACACCGCCGACTGACGCGCACTGGCTCGACGCCGCAGCGCGCCTCGCCGCGCGCGGCCGGCCCCTGTCGCGCCCCAATCCCGCGGTCGGATGCCTTATCGTGAACGACGGCATTGTCGTCGGGCGCGGCTGGACCGCAGAGGGCGGCCGCCCCCATGCCGAGGCCGTAGCACTGGCACAGGCCGGCAACCGGGCGCGCGGTGCCACTGCCTATGTCACGCTGGAGCCCTGCGCCCACAAGTCCGAGCGCGGCCCCGCCTGCGCGGACCTGCTGGGAGGTTCGGGCCTCGCCCGCGTGGTGATCGGTGCCGGAGATCCGGACCCGCGCACTGCGGGTGGCGGCATCGCGCGACTGAAGGACGCAGGCATCGAAGCCGTACTCATGGCATCGCGCGCGTCGCAGGACAGCCTTGCAGGCTATCTCATGCGCGCTGCCGAAGGCCGGCCTTTCGTGACGCTCAAGCTCGCGCTCTCGCTCGACGGCTGCATCGCGAAGGCGGATGGCGAGAGCCAGTGGATCACCGGCGAGGAAGCGCGCGCCCATGTCCATTTGCGCCGCGCCATGCAGGATGCGATCCTCGTCGGCGGCGGCACTTGGCGCGCGGACCGCCCGCGTCTCGACGTGCGCCTGCCGGGTCTCGAAGGGCGCACGCTCCGCCGGGTCGTGCTCACTCGCGGCGTTCCGCAGGAAGGCGCGACGATCATCAACCACCCTGCCCAGATCGCGGGCCTCGACGGCGTGCAATATCTCTATGTCGAAGGCGGCGCGCAGACGGCGGCCAGCTTCCTTGCCGAAGACCTCGTCGACCGGCTCGAAATCTATCGCGCCCCGATCGTCATCGGCGGAGGGCGCCCCGGCATCGGCGACATTGCTATCGGTTCGCTGGCGGATGCGCACGGGCGCTGGGCGGAAACCGAACACCGCCGCCTTGGCAGCGACCAATTCACCGCCTATCGCCGCACGCGCTAAGCAAGGGGCCCGTCACGCATGTTCACCGGTATCGTCACCGCCATCGGCACCATCGAAAGCGTCGAGACGCGGCGCGACACGCGCGTGACCGTGGCCTGCCCTTTCGACCCGGCCACCATCGACATCGGCGCATCGATCGCCTGTTCGGGCGTGTGCCTGACCGTGGTGGAACTGGCGGGTGAAGCAGGCGCGGCGCGCATCGGCTTCGACGTATCGGGCGAAACGATCCGCCGCACCGTCCCGGGCATGTGGGCCGAAGGGCGCAAGCTCAATCTCGAACCTGCGCTGCGCCTCGGCGACGAGCTTGGCGGGCATCTCGTGACCGGCCACGTCGACACGGTCGGGCAGGTGGTCGCAGTGCGCGATGCAGGCGGTTCGACCATGCTCGCCATCCGTATCGGGCGCGAATTCGCGCCCTTCGTGGCGGAAAAAGGCTCGATCACCGTCGACGGCGTGTCGCTGACCGTGAACGACGTGCGCGACCGGACCGACGGGACGTGCGATTTCGCGCTCAACATCATCCCGCACACGGGCGAAGTCACCACGCTGGGCGACTTGAGCGAAGGCGATACCGTCAATCTCGAGATCGACGTGCTCGCCCGCTACCTCAAGCGGATGCAGAGCCTGCAAGGCTGACCCTGCGCGCAGCCGTCAGTCGGCAGCGCTTTCGGCCTCTTCCGCCACCACGTAGAGATAATCGACATAGGCCATTGTGGCCCCGTCGATGCCGTTTACCTTCGGGTCGCTGCTGTCGATCAGGAACCATTCGTTCGGCGCATGGGCCCCACCCCCGCGGCTCAGGCCGAACTGCGAGGCCGGCAGGTTGAGCGGCGCACCGTTGAAGATGACCCCCGGCCAGCTGCCCGCGCTGCGCGGCGTGATCGAATAGGGAATGCCCGACTGTTCGAAGAGCTTCTTCTGCGCGCGGATCAGCGTGCTGTCCTCGTCGGTCTCGTTGGGGCCATAGCCGCCCGAAATCGTCACCTGCACATCGTCGAAGCCGCGCTTGGCAAGGTGGGCCTTGAGCTTGCTCACGGCCTCGTCCTTGGTCATCGCGGGCACCAGGCGGAACTCCAGCTTCGCTTCTGCGCGGCCCGGCAGCACGGTCTTGCCGCCCGGCCCCATGTAACCGGCGACCAGCCCCTGGATATTGACCGTGGGCTGCGAAACCAGCCGCTCGAGACTGGTGACATAGGGTTCGTCGTCGATCCACCGGCCCACGCCCAAGAGCGCCTTCACTTCCGATTCGGGATTGAGCTTGGCGCCTTGCGCGATCAGTTCCTTCTGCCGTTCGGTAAGCGGCCGCACGTTTTCGAACCAGCCGTCGATGGCGGGCGTGTGCCCGTCATCCGCGACCAGCGTGTCGAGCGCCTTCACCAGCCGCCAGACTGGGCTTTCGATGCGCGCATGGTTGGAGGAGTGGATGTCGGTCTTGGGATATTTGTCCGACGTCTCGCCGCCCACGACCAACTGGAACTCGATCGCGCCCTTGGCGCCCAGCGTGATGTTGGCGCTGCCGTCCTTGCTCTGCGCGGCAGAAGGGATGAAGACGCCGATCGTCTTGGACAGGGCTTCGCGCACCTGCGGCACGGCAACGACCTGGTGGAAATTGGTCGAGGCGACCTCTTCCTCGCCTTCGGCCACGAGCACGAGGTTGACGGGCAGCTTGCGTCCGCTGGCCTGGATCGCCTTGATCGCGGCGAGGAAGGCCGTCTGCGGCCCCTTCTGGTTGACCGCGCCGCGGCCCATGATGGCCTTTCCTTCGCCCGGACGGTCGACCAGCCTGCCTTCGAGCGGGGGCGAGCTCCATTCCGCAGGATCGTACTGCTTCACGTCGTACATGAAATAGATGCCGAGCGTGGTGTCGGCCCCCGCATCGAGCGTGGCGAAAACGCCCGGCACGCCGTCGGTGGGAATGATCTCGGCGTGCTGGAACCCGGCATCGAGCGCGAGCTTGCGCATGTATTCCGCGCCCTCGGCAGTGTTGCGCTTTTCCGCCGCGATGGTCGGCAGCGCGATCCAGTCGCGCAGCGCCTGCACGGTCGCCGAGCGCTGTTCGACCACGGTGCCGAGGATTTCGTCACGGTCGGGCGTTTCGGCATTCGCCGGAATGGCCGCAAAGGCCAGCAGCGCCACCGCGCCGAATGAAGTCGTCAGCCGAACCATAATCGTCTCCCCTGTGATCGTGGGCGAGACTAACACCCGAGCCGGGCTGCGCAATGGGGTGGCGGCACAAAGAAAAAGCGGGGCAGGCCGCAATGGCCCGCCCCGCTCGAAAGTCGCAGCTGTGCGCTTGGGCCTTAGAGGCCGTCGACGCTCTTGCTGACGAGGATGTTGACGGCAACGCGACGGTTCTGCGCCTTGCCTTCCTCGGTCGAATTGTCCGCTGCCGGGTCGGCTTCGGCCATGCCCGTCGGCGTCAGCATGCGATACGGCTTCCAGCCGCACTGCTGCTGCAGGTAGTTCACGACGCGGCTGGCGCGCTTTTCGCTAAGTTCCTGGTTGAACTCGTAATCGCCGGTCGAATCGGTGTAGCCGACCACGAGCAGCAGCGCGTTGTCCGTTGCATTCGCCTGGTTGGCGGCATCGCACAGGTCACGGCGCGCATCGTCCGACAGGGCATACTTGCCGGTGTCGAAATAGACGTTGGTCGTGCCCTTGACGTTATACTGGTCGATGTCCGCGACACGGCTGCGCAGCGCGTCGGTGGCCGCTTCATTGGCGGTGAAGCGCTGGTCGGTGCCGTTCTGGATCATCTGCGCGGTCTTGAGGTCCTTGTTCTTGACCGCGACCTTGGCTGCGATCAGCCCGCGGTCGCCCCACTGGACGGTTTCCACGGTGACCGGCAGGCCGTTGAGCAGGGCTTCGGCGCCCAGCTTGTCACGGTTGAGGCCGAGGAAGCCGCCGCTGCTACGCACTTCGGTAGCCGCGCTGATCGTCACCACGGTGCGATTGCCGTCGGCGGTGGTCACCTGGATCTTGTCGTCCTTGCGGGCCGAGATGATGCCTTCGACTTCCGGGCCTTTCGGCATGTCCGAGAGGTCGGCCGGGGCTGCGCCGTAAACGGTCGTCAGCACTTCGCCTTCCTGCTGGTCGTAACCCTGTGCCGAAACGCCGGCGACCGGCACGGCAAGCATGCTGACCGCGGCAATGGCGACAGCGCTCTTGGAAATGAACTTCATAATCTTGCTCCTTCGATTGACCGTCCGGCGACGCAGGTCCGGTACCGCTGGCACCGCTGCTCCCCTGATATTCCCGCCGGCCGTCAGAGCCCCTTCGTGTCTAATTGGTAGGTTCTTATCGCTTTGGTTGGGACGGACAGACGATCCGCCGCCCGCGAAGCCCGTGCGCAAGCCTACCTTGCGAGCCTATTAACAGCCTCGCATACCCCGTTACCACAGGGGGCGGTTCGGGCACAGTCTGCGGTGAACCGAGCCGTGGACGGTTTTTCGCAGGTTGCGCGCGGGTTTCCTACCGAGCGCGAATCTGCACGATGCCGCGCCATGTCGTCCCCCACATTCCGCCCAGAAACCGGCCAACACCGGCAATTTGCACAGTCCGCAGGTTTTTCCCGTAAAGACCGTGTTCCAAGTGTTCCAACCTGTAGGAGGCCGCCTGCGGCAAGTCCTGCCGCGCTCCTACATCAGGCCAGCGGGCCGGATGCGAAGCTTTCGCCGGTGATCTCGTAGACCAGATGGACCACGCGCTTGCCCTGGTAGCGATCGACTTCGTAGCGGCGCGTGCGCTCCGCCCCGATGGCCTCAAGCGCGTTGCGCGAACGGTAGTTGGTATCGCCGACGCGGAACTCGACCACCGCCACCTGCGCCAGCGCGTGAGCGAGCATGGCCCGCTTCATCTCGGTGTTGATGCCCTTCCCCCAGCAGGCGCGTTCGAGGTAGGTCCAGCCGATCTCGACCACGCCGCCCTCTTCGGGGTCGTACCCGTCATAGCGCGATGCGCCGACCACGCGGCCGGTGTCCTTGCGGACGACAGCAAGGCCGCCGCCGCTGGCAAGGCATTCGTCGAAGAAGCGGTCGAAGACCTCGCGCCGCCAGCGGTCGTGGATGGGATGCTGTTCCCACACCATCGGATCGGAGGCGACCGCGAACAGCGCCTCGCGGTCGTCTTCCGCCATCGGCCGGATCAGCAGCCGCTCGGTCTCGAGGGTCGGCTGCCGGTCCATGTGCCTTCAGCCCTTGGTGACGTCGGCCAGCGCGGCGATGAACTTGTCGGTATTGCCCGCGTGGAGACCGGCCACGTTGATCCGGCCCGATCCTGCCATGTAGATGGCGTGATCTTCGCGCAGGCTCGTGATCTGCTCCTTCGACAGCGGCAGCATGGCGAACAGGCCGTTCTGCTGGGCGAGTGCGGCAAGGCCGAGGCCCGGCACTTCGTTGTCGGCTGCGGCCAGCCGGTCGCGGACGCGGCGCATGCGGGCGCGCATCTCGTCGAGCTCGTCCAGCCAGACCTGCGTCATGCCCGCGTCGCTCAGCGCAACGCGAACCGCTGCGCCGCCGTGATCGGGCGGCATCGACCAGTTCGCACGGGCCAGCGCATTGGCATTGGACACGATGGCCGCCAACTGCGCCGGTTCCTTCGCCATCATATAGAAGGCACCCACGCGGTCGCGGTAGAGGCCGAAGTTCTTGTCGCAGCTGTAGGCGACCAGCGCTTCGGGCACGGTATCCAGCACGATGCGCACGCCGGTGACGTCTTCTTCCATACCGTGGCCAAGGCCCTGGTAGGCGATGTCGAGGATCGGCAGCACGCCGGTTTCGGCGAAGGCCTTCGCAATCTCGCCCCACTCCGCATCGGTGTAGTCGATGCCGGTCGGGTTGTGGCAGCAGCCGTGCAGCAGGACCGCGTCCTTGGGCCCGGCATTGCGGATCGCGCCGAGCACGGCATCGAGATCGGCGGTGCCATCGGGCGTTGCATGGCGGAAGGGCACGGTTTCGACGCCCACGTCGTCGAGGATCTGGGCATGGTTCGGCCAGCTGGGCATGCCGAGATGGATGCGCGTGACGCCCGCCTTGGCGGCAAGCGCGACGGCAAGCCGGACGGCGCCCGTGCCGCCCGGCGTCTGCATGCCGCCGATCCGGTCGGTCAGCTGGCAGTCCTTGCCGAAGATGTAGGGGCGCAGCACCTCCACGAAGCCGGTATCGCCTTCGGGGCCGAGGTAGGACTTGCTGTCCTGCTCGTCGATCAGGCGCTGTTCGGCTTGCTTGATCGCCCGGAAAACCGGGGTCGCGCCTTCATTGGTGCGATAGACCCCAACGCCGAGGTCGATCTTGTCCGCGCGCTCGTCGGCGGCGTACATCTTGATCAGGGCAAGGAGGGCGTCTGGCGGCTGGGCGTCAAGTGTATCGAGCATGGGCGCCCCTTTCGCCCAACAAACGAAGGGCCGCAACCGGAATTCGGTTGCGGCCCGTATAGGAGCCCTTGTTGTGAGTGCGACCTCTGCTCGGGGCAGCCCTTTGGAGGCTCAGAACGGCAGCCAGCGCTGCTTCTTGGAAAAACGCATGTAGCCCGCGTTGACGCCGAGCCGGAGCCCGGCACCCATGCGGATCGGTATGAGGACTACGTCGCCCTTGCGGACGTAACTCGCGGTGAGGCCGCCGATCAGATAGGCCTGGCCTTCCGCGGCGGGGAAGCGCTCGTAAAGCTCTTCCGTGTCGTAAAGGTTGTAGACGAGCACGAAAGTGCTGCCCGCGTTCGCCCCTGCATCGAAGCCGATCGAGGGGCCGGTCCAGTAGACCGGCATTTCGCCTTCCACCTTGTGGAACAGCGTGCCCGAACCGTAGCGCGCGCCGACGACGAAAGCCCCGCCTGCCTCGCGACCGACGATGTAGCCGTTGGGTTCGCCCTGGTCGGCGAGCAGTTTCTTGATCATCTGCGCCAGGCCTTCGGCGCCCTTGCCGAACACGCCTTCTGCCGCACCGATGAGGTCATCCTCGCGGTAGGTGGTGGCAGGATCGTCGATATTGGCGCTCGCGACGCGGGCGGACGCTGCCTCTTCGGCGGACTGTTCGGACCAGACCGGCGGGGTGCCGGATTCGGCCGGAGCAGCCTCGTCTTCGAATTCGGGCAGCTCGATGGCCGGCTGCGTTTCGGGGTCCGCGTAAGGCGAAGGCTCGCCCGGCGCCTCTTCCAGATCGCCGTCGATGACTGCTTCATAGGCGGCATCGGGGTCGACCGTTTCGACCTGTGCCGAAAGGGGCGTCGCAAGCAGGCCGAGCCCTGCGGCCAGGCTGACAAGGATGCTGCGTGCCGTATTCATCTCGATATTCCCTTCCCGTGACCCTGCCCGCAGGCGCGCCAACGAAGGTCACGTGCGACAGGAGAATCGCTTTCAAGCAGGCGGGCAATGACAGGGCGATGAACCGAATCGGATTCGCGCCGAACCGAGTCCGGGAAGCGGTGAATCGTGGAGGGAGGAATTGCACTTGATGGCCGGTGCCCCCCTAGCTATAGCGCGCCCCTCGCAGCCGAGGCTTGCGATGCGGAGACGTGGGTGAGTGGCTGAAACCAGCTCCCTGCTAAGGAGCCATACCTGGTAACGGGTATCGAGGGTTCGAATCCCTCCGTCTCCGCCACCTATCTTTCCCAAGGCTTCTCACTCCTTGCCTATTCGACTGTAATCGCTTGCATTTGGCGGTGTTCGGTGTCCTAAGCGTTGTCACCCAATGCCACCTAATGCCAGATGATATGGGGGCACTTTGGGGGCACGAGATAAGTGAGGTGGGGGCATGCTGACCGACGCAGCAGTCAGAAAAGCGAAAGCGCGCGAGAAAGACTATAAGCTGGCCGATTCAGGCGGCTTGCATCTCTTTGTCACGAAAGCGGGTCATCGGTCCTGGAGGCTGAAATACAGATTCGGCGGCAAGGAAAGACGAGTTGTCTTCGGACCATACCCGGAAGTGTCGCTAGCCCAGGCGCGCATTATGCGCGACGACGCGAAACGGCTTCTTCGAGAAGGTCGCGATCCGAATTACGAAGCCAAACTCGCGAAACTGGCTAACACGCAGCGTCACGAGCACACGTTTGAAGCGTTGGCGCGCGAATGGCACGGTGTGCAGAAGGACCGCTGGACGGAAGTTCATGCAGACGATGTCATCAGCAGTATGGAGCGGGACCTTTTCCCGGTTTTGGGTGACCTGGCGATGGCAGACATCGATGAGCATCTCGTTCTATCGACTCTTCAAGTAGTCGAGGCGAGGGGAGCGATCGAGACCGCACACCGACTTCGCCAACGCATTGCGAGTGTTTTCAAGTTTGCTCGCTTTAAGCAGGTCGTAACACACAATCCTGCCGATATAGGCGAGCTCTTGAAGCCCGTGCCCCGAGGCAAGCGGTGGCCGGCACTTCTCGATCTGGACGAAATACGTGGCCTGATCGCTGCAGTCGACCGTGCCGGCGCCAATCCAGTCACCCGCTTGGCATCACGGTTCATGGCTCTGACCGCTCAGCGTCCCGGGATGATAAGGACTGCTCCGTGGAGCGAATTCCACGAGATTTCATGGGACAATCACGGCGCAGTCGATGAGAATGCTTACTGGCTCATTCCATCGGAACGCCTGAAGTTGGTACTTGAATTGAAAGGCGATGACGCTTTCGACCACAAGGTCCCGCTGGCTCGCCAGTCCGTCGAAGTACTCAAAGCGGTTAGGCGACTGACTGGTCACGGAACTCTGGTTTTTCCGGGCAATCGCTCCTCGTTTAGTCCTTTGAGCGAGAATGCGGTCAACTATATGTATCATCGCCTTGGTTACAAAGGCCGCCACGTCAGCCATGGTTGGAGGTCGTCATTTTCGACCAACATGAACGAGCATTTTGCGCGCCAACACGTGGGAGCCGATCAGCGCCTCGTACTTGAGCGTCTGATTGTCGACTTGATGCTCGCGCATACGCCCGCTGGAATGTCAGAAACCGAACGCCGATATAATCGAGCAGGATATATGGATCGTCGTCGCGAAATCGCGCAGCTCTGGGCCGACTGGATCATGGACGAGCAGATGAGCAGCACCGAGTTGCTTGAAGGGCCAAGGCGACCACTATCCAAGTCTCGCTAGGTTGGATTTTGCATCCAATCGGCGATTTGGGACTCACGCCAAGCAACCATGTTTACGCCGAGATTAACTTGGCGGGGGAAAGTGCCCCTCCCGATTTTTCGGTATAGGGTGGAGCAGCTCATACCCGTCACATAGAGAACCTCTTCGACACGCATGAACCGATCCAAACGCGCGTAGTTGCCGACAGAAGGCGGTTGGGTGCCGCTGTCGAGCGGGCACAGTGGTATCTCTTCATCGTTTTCCAGACGCTCGGCGGACATTCGGCGGTCGATGCGATTGTTTTTGGGCATGGGCGTTTCTACCCATGTCCAAGGCGAGCCGCGCATGGGGCACCCCACCAACCCTTCTCTTTGGTGCCCATTGCTGTAGAAGAAACTCTGCTAAAACATCGACTTGCTGACCAATTTCCAACCGTTCCGCCATGGGCAAACTCAATTGCTCTCTATTCAGAAAATGGAAACAGGGTCTAATCTCTGAGAAGGCGCCCACTCCATAGTCGTCGCCTTTTGCTTGCCAGTTGGACCAGATGTCCTGCAGGTTGATGGGTTTTGTATCATTGAAGATCTCTTCAGCTTTATCATCGCGCAGCAAAATCGAACGATAGACGAGAAAGGCCTTTGAAACTGCCGCATCGTTTACACGCGGAAGGTTTACCGGTGAGAATGGAATCATCCGAGGACGCACGAGAACGCCCTTCCCTACGATCTTCGACGCATTGTCCTTCAGCTGCACCAAGCGCGTGACCGCAAAGATGAGCGTTTCGAACGATGTCATGCCGAAAATCTCCTTGTGGAGCGAGTCGGCTGGTTGGTTTCGAAGGAAGTCAAAAAATGTGAGAGCCTGCTTGAGCGCACTTCGACGACTAGCGCAAGCACCCTGCAGGATGACAAGCAGCTCTTCCTCTGAAAAGGTAAGTCGAGCCACAATCTCTTCGGCCTTTGGCTTGAGGTCCTTGACGAAATCACGCTGTGGCCATTGTTTCGATTCTCCCATCACTTTCTTTGAGATCAACTCAAGTGCACTGAGCAGTTTATGGGCGTCGGCGTAGAGCCCGCTGAGCATTTGCTCTCGTTCAGAGATCGTCAGTCGGATTGGGAATCGGTCTATGACATTACCGCGCGCAGCAATCATCTGCACTTGGTGCGCGCAATGGTAAACCAGAAGTCGAGCGATCAATGATTGCATAAGTTCGCGAGTTTCTCTCGCTGTCGTTCGCCCTCTAGAAACCTTGATCGCTTTGCCGAGTCTCCCTCGGATCAGCAGATGGAAAGACGTCGGGCTGATCTTCATGATCCGAACGAGATCTTTTGCGTCCTGCACGGGATCGAGATCGAGCGCATCTGCGAGGAGCTCACGAGCACCTGGATGTGCGCGGACACACAGCATCCGATTTAGCCGATCTACAACTGAATCGATTTGAACTTGATCTGCAGCTTCAGCGCTAACGTGCAAGCGTGGCATCCGGACGCGATGATCCATTAAATGCAGCAATGGAAGTCGCTGTGGTATGTCAAACGCGAGGGTAGCGTGAGCATATTGAAAGCGGCTCATGTTCTTTCGAAGAATGGTATCGATATTGCTGTCAATCGCATTGCGAACACCCTCTTCACTGAAATCTGACCCGACATCGATTTTGGAGAAAAAGGCACTCAATTGAAGCTCCTGATGTATTTGTAATGCGCCTGATAAGGCGCTGATTTGCGCAGGACAAACAAGGGTGGGTGGGGTGCCCCCCGCCCATCGAACTGCGATCTGTGGTGAAACCCTGATGTCGGTCGAAAGCCGATCAAATCAGGAGTTGAAACAAGTGAGTAAAGATATCGTTGAGCTGGCCAAGGCCGCTTCAGGGAAGCTCGATCAGAAGCTTCTCAAACAGAACGAAAGCAAAATCGCGGCGCGACTGTATGTCGAAGCGGTTCTCGATCAGCATGCGAAGGTGAAGCTGCCGCAGTTGCTTGCCTTGCCCGAAACCGAACAGCTGATGAAGCAATATGCGGTCAGCAAGAATATGCTTGCGACTGCCCTGACGGAAGCACGGGCAAAGCGGAAGGCCGAAGAGCCTAAACCGGCTGTCAAAATTCCTAAGCGGAAACGCCGCAGCAAAGCGAAGGAGGAGGGCTCAACGTCGATGCATTCCTCTCCAGATCTGCTGGCCAGCGTAAGCGCGAATTCCCCTTCGCCCAGTGGTCGGATCGAAAACGGAAATATCGACGACCTTTAATTTCGCAATCTGCGAGTGAGTTCGAGAAGAGGCTCAGCCCGGACTGCGCTGGTGCGGCTCTACACCTTTCAATCCGAACTTATTTCGCCCTCAATCGAGGACTATCAAGATGACAACTAAAGAATTTCGCGCGCGCAAACTGCGCGCATGCGGATCGTTGGTCTTAATCGACAGCGACAAGGGTGGCCAAGGCAAGAGTATCCAAGCCAGAGCACTGACCTACCAACTGAGTTCACGCGGAGTTCCGCTGGCGTTGTTCGACGGCGATGAACGCAATGCACATCTTCAACGCTTTTGCGGGCAACAACTGGTTACGACACGGTTCGACGCGCGAAGCGAAGCCGGGTGGACTGAATTGTTCAACGGCCTTGACCAGCTGGAGCCCAATCAGGTCGCATTGGTTGATCTGTGCGCAGGCGCTGGAGCGCACCTTCATAACGAGGCGGCACGCCTCTTAGCCAACCAAGAGTTCGGCATGCCTCTCATCCATGTTTGGATGGCTGATGCCTCCGAAGACTCCGTCAGATTGTTTCGCGATCTCTTGCCGATCGCACCAGCGAAACAAACCGTGTTCGTAATGAACATGAAGGACGACGCATCGCTCGACCGTTTTGGCATCTGGATGAATTCGCATACGCGCGCCCAGTTTATTGCCGACGGCGGTACTGAGATCACGTTGCCGAGACTGAACCTGCGCGTTCACGACAAGATCGCCGCAGAGCGTTTGCCGTTCCCGACTGAGCGGCCCGTCAATTGGGCGCGCGGCGACTGGTTCACCTTCCTCTCGTTCAAAGCTGCGCTCGAAAAGGAGCAGGCGCCTCTCATCAAATTGATCGAGGAGATGAGTTCGTGACTAACATGACCGATATTTTTCGGAGGTTTTACCTCCGTGAGCCCGACAAACAGAACTTGGAACTGTTCGATAAACTTGCCGTCGATCTCCCGCCCGAATTGCGAGACGATGTCGGTATTAAGACCGAAATCGTCATTCGCGCCAATCACATTCGGGAGCTTGAGAACGTTGTCAATAATGCGGGCAATGTCGCCAGGCGCAAGGTCGAAATCGACGGGGAGAAGTGGGCCATGGATGCTGCCAATCGGGTTTGGCGCCACGTCGAAGCACAGCTTCCTCCCAGCGCCTCTTCGAAAGTCTTCTGGGCCCTTTTGATGGTCGTAGTTGTCTGTACGATATCATTCGCTTTTGGCTGGATCATGTCCGCAGAACGCTTCGAAACGGCCAGTGAAAGTCTGAGGGCGTTAACCGAAACCGAGTTCGCCTTCTGTGTGAACGATGCAGCCCAACAGGCGTCGCAGATTCGCTCCGGAAAAGTTCCGGGAGATGCTTCACAAGCATTGCGCGATCTTACCCAGCGTTGCGCCGCAGAATACGACCAAAGGCGCACCGCGCTCTAGCAATACAATCGAAGACTGAAGGAGTGCGACCGCATTCGCGGTCGGCTGCCCCCCTTAATGGGTTCCTTAAACGGAATAGTGAGGAAATGAGCAAGGGCTGGCCAACGACTACCGCGCCCGTCCTTCGACGCCGCGGAGGCTGCACTCTGTCGTTTCACTCTGTCGCGCAGCCTGCGTGTGACCTGACCTTGCTGGGGGCAGTTTCGCCTGCCCCCAGACCCCCACACTGAACCACTAATGCTTAGCAAGCTGAAGGAATGAAAATGCCTGGACGACCCGGATCCAAGACCCGCTATCGCAACCACGTTCGCACCACCCGATGGAGCGACGAGGAGCTCGCCTACCTGACTGAGCTCGCCCATTACTCCGGATGCTCGGTCCCGGAGTTGCTTCGCCGCCTGGTCTGCCGTGCCAATCGCCAGATCGTCATCTCACGTGACCTTGTAAATCAGGTCACGCGGGTTGGCACAAACGTCAATCAGATCGCGAAGCAGCTCAACTCCGGATATCCGGTTTCTGCGGATGAACTGAAAGCCGCATATCAGCAGCTTCTTGCTGCCGTGAATATTGCCAAGTCATGATTGCCAAACCCATTTGGGGCGCAAACTTCCAAGGCTTGATGGATTATCTCGTCGAGAATCGCGACCATCAGGTCCTCCATATCGAAGGGGTCTCGTCCGTCGAAAATGCCGCCGCGGAAATGGAAGCCGTCGCATCGCTGAACAGTCGGGCAAAGAGAAAGCTTCTTCACCTTTCGATATCAGCTGCCCATGAAGATGGTCGGCTTTCTCATGACAAATGGCTTTACATCGTAAGGCAGCAGCAAAAGGCCCTTGGCCTTGACGGACATCCATTCGTCGTTGTGCGTCATGAAGATACTGAGCACGACCACGTGCACGTCTTCTGGTCAACCATCTCGCCGGAAACGGGAATGACGCCGCGTAAGATGTGGTTCCTTATGAAGGGCTGCGCGATTGAGAATATCGGCCCCCAATACCTAACTCCTGACCAGGTCGAGCGAGTTCCAGAGGCCCATCGCGCTCTGCGAAGCTTCGACTTTCGCGCGTTGGCAAGGGTGCAAGATGTCTGTCGCCGCATCGAGCGCGAGCTGAACCTGCGCCGACTAAATACGCCACAGGAGGCCAAGGCGCAGCGTTTGAAAGCGTTGGATAGGGAAGCCGAACCTGGTCAGAGAAAGCGTGCAGAGCGCACGGGTTCGGTCCCGCTGAATGAACGAGCTGAACAAATTCGTGAGGCTCTAGAGCAGCAAACTTGGCAATCAAGAAGCGATGCACTCGCAGCCATGGGTTTGCAGCTTGTACCTGTCTTCGCTGGCACCAAAGCGAAGCGGCTTCGCGGTCTCACTATCGCCGATATCAAGGATCCGGGTAACAAGCTGAAAGCCTCTGATCTGGACACTGGCGGTCAGAAGTTTGGTTTGGGATCACTGGACAAACACATAATCAAGGGCACGCCAGACTTCGAAGCATGGTGGCCAGAACGAAAGATCTCGTTCTCTGTTGAGCCTCATCTAACTCCAGATGCGCGGTCGGAGCTCAAGAAAGACTATGATCTGGAAGTCGCTCAACACAAGCTCGCTCAGGAAGAACGCCGTCACGAGCTAGCGGATCTGCGCATCCGTCAGACCCGTGAGTTGCACGCGAAACGGCGCGCACTGATGCGACAGCGCAAAGTCGAGGCTAGCATGTTGAAGCCGGCGGAACGTCGAGAATTTTATTCGCGATTTTCGCAACAAGTCCGCAATCGCGAGCTAGCAGAATTGGAAGCTCGCCACCGAGCTGAGAGATCGCCACTAAGGCGCACACGAATGCCAACATGGCACCAGTTTATAACGGCTCGTGCCGATGCTGGTTGTCAAAAAGCAGGCGTGGTTCTGGCAGCGACGCGGCCTGTCCAAACAGTCAAGAAGCCGGTCGCAGCAGCTGGTCCGAAGAAGCGATTGCCGGTTCCGAACAAGGAGCATTCCAAGGATCAGCAACCAGCTAACCAACCGACAACGCGCACCCCAAGATCAAAGCCTTTTCCCTCTGGTCGAAATCAAGGAAACACCGAAATGCCCAAGCATTTGGCCGCGTATTGGCAGCGTAATAAGGGTGGCCAAGGTCTGTCTTGAGGGTTCGGCTCGCTGCCTTTGATTGGCAGCTTCGCGCCCCCATAGCGGCCATAAAGTCAGGCGAGGACAAGCCTGAAAGCTGCCGTTCCAAAGTTTCGTCTGATTGAGGAAAATAAGCCTTCAATCGCAATAGGTCGAAAAATTTTCTTCGCGATGCGTTTTGGTCGCTGAAGTGAGGCGCATCAAATCCTCGTTAAGTTCGGCTTTGCCGTATCGTGACCGTGCACGAATTAAGTTGCTCCTTCATTATGACTTTCGGATGAGCACCACCCCAGCAATCACAAGCGCGCCGCCAGCCAGAAGCCAGGATTGATCGACAAGCAACGCGCTAGCTATGATCAATGCGGCAGCTAGAGGGCCTTTCAAGGACTGACGCTCATTGCGAAGTCCAGCGAGCTGCTCGATACTGAGCGGATCGAGCTGAACCGGCACATATCCTGACTTTGCGATCGAGTTCGCAGTGGCAAGTATGTCGGGCAAGGACGCCGACAACCCCAGCAGCTGACCGCGAAGTCTCTTCAAACCCGACCGAGCGCTGCCGAGCGAGAACCGCTCGGCGAGAAGCTCCGTCATGATCGGCCGGGTCTCTTCGGCGATGTTGTAGTCCGGTGCCAGCGATCGGACGAAGCCCTCTGCAGTCAACAAGGTACGCAGAAGAATGGCCAGATCAGGTGGCAGAACCAGTCGATAATCCCGCAACAGATCGAAAACGCGGGAAAAAATCTGCGAGAACTCGATGCCAGATAGCACGGTCCCCCTGAACTCTCCAATCAACTGATCCAGATCCACCGCGAGCGCATCGCGATCCACCTTCGGCTCCCCCGCCCATGCGAGCAGGACATCCGCGACATCGCTGGTTTCCTCACCAGCAATCGCAAGCACGAGGCGGACGATCTCGTCGCGCCTGGCCTTGGTGAGCGTCCCGACCGATCCGAAGTCGATGAAGCCGACATCCTGCTCGCCGATCAGGAAAACATTGCCGGGATGAGGGTCGCCGTGGAATTCGCCGTTCAGAATGATCATGCGCAGGACTGCGTTGGCATAGCACTTGGCGAACGCCGCCACCTCCGGATCGCCCGATGAGGCGCCCAGCGAAGACGCGGGCCTGCCGTACAGGCGTTCCTGAACGTTCACCCGCAGCCCGGTCAGTTCCCAATGGATGGCCGGGGTCCTGACGCCGATGGTTTCGAGATATGCGCCGATCCGCTCGCAGGCTCGGGATTCCGCAGCGAGGTCCATCTCCCAGGCAAGATTGCGGCCGAAGGTCCGCAGAAACTCGACTGGCCGGTAACGCGCGATGTCAGGCGAGCGTGCTTCCGCGATCTCGGCAAGACGCACAAGCAGGCGCACATCGGCTTCCATGCGCGCGGCGGTGCCCGGGCGGCGAACTTTCACGATGACCTCGCTACCGTCCCGTAGCTTGGCGGAATAGGTTTGTGCAATCGAGGCGGACGCCAGAGGCTGTTCGTCGAACTGCGCAAAGTCGGTCCGCCAGTCCTCACCCCAGCTTGAAGCAAGTACGGGCTCGATATCTGCGAAGCGCACCGGCGACACCTGATCGTGCAGGGTTGAGAATGCAGTGATCCAGTGTTCGGTAAACAGATCGCTTCGGGTGGCGAGGAGCTGCCCCAGCTTTATGCCGACTGGCCCGATGTCACGGAGGAACGCGACAACTGCGGCCGGACGAAATTCGCGAGGATCGATGACATTGCTCGAAGAGGGAATAAATCCGAGGGCTCCGGCGAGAGTCTTCGCACCGTGCCTCATTAAGATTCGGCCAATCTCCGCGGCGCGAGCGATGCTGCTGATAGGCTTTTCCGGGGGCGATGCCATGATATTACTCAGCCTCGGCCCGGAGTTGGTCCAGATTTTCCGATACCCTTGCAAGAATCTGCTGCAACGTTTGCTTCTCGTCGGCGGCAATGTCGCGCCAAAGCAGATCATGAAGCCTATCCGCGGAGCCTCTCAGTTCGGGCAGCATATCATCTAGCTGCTCCGTGAGGATGAGCTGCCACGCTCGCCGATCCGTCTCAGCTCGAAGCCTTTTCATCAGCCCGCGTGCGCAAAGACCTGCAACCGCCTGGCCGATGGTCGCCGATTCCAGTTCCAGTTTCTTGGCGATTTCAGCCTGCGTAAGGGCAGGATCGCGAAGAAGTTGTCCGATGATCCTCCACTGTGTCTGATTGAGACCGATCCTGGCGACCCTCGCATCGTACACTCTGCGCGCGCCGCGACTGATCTCGTCCATAAGATAGAGAATGCGGTCATCATCGGTGATGACCTTCTGCCGACGCTGAGACCGTGACATGGTATCTGGTTTTTCATCCATAGGGCTGTGTAGTCGGATAGCCTCGGATGCCCAAATGCAAACTGCTAAATGCCTTTACTATCTGACTCACGGCTCATAGGGCGTGAGACGCGTTCACCTTTTACTGAGGCTGCCGAAAGAGTCAGATGACCGATAACTCCAACCAACCGGAGCAGGAGGGCACAACCCCAACGAAACCGCAATCGCGGCGTAGCTTGCGCATCGTGCTAATCATCGTTGGTCTTGCCGTGCTGCTTGGCGGGATCTGGTGGTACTACCGGCACGTAACCTACGGACAGTACATGCAGTCGACCGATAACGCCTATGTCGCTGCCGACAGCGTCGTTATCTCTTCCAAGGTAGCGGGATACGTCGAAGAGGTCTTCGTAGGGGAGAACGAGCAAGTAGCTCGCGGCGGAGCCCTCGTACAACTGGATCTGCGGGATTATCAGGCGCAAGCGCAGCAGGCGCGCGCACAGATCGCTGCGACCCTGGCCGGTGCCGACACAATCCGTTCTCAGGTATCCGAACAGGATGCAGCCATTCGCCAGGCGCGGGCCCAACTCGCCGCCGCGAGCGCGGCACTGGACCTCGCGAACGACCAGGTGGCGCGATATCGGCCCCTTGCCGCGACAGGAGCCGAACCGCGGGAAAAGCTAGACCAGTATGAGGCGCAGGCGCGGCAGGCGCGGGCCGAATTCGCCGCTGCGCAGGCGGCGGTGGCTGCCGCGACCGCTCGCCGGGGGACACTGTTCGAGCAGATCAGCCAGACCCAGGCGCAGGCGGACGCTGCTCGCGCTCAGCTGGAAACAGCCGACCTTACGGTTGAATCGACCTTGCTGCGCGCCAGCAAGGCCGGCCGCGTCGGCGATCTCTCGGTCAGGGTGGGCCAGTTCGTGCAACCGGGTCAACGTTTGATGACGGTGGTTCCGGTGAGCGCGATCTACGTGACCGCGAACTTCAAAGAAACGCAGGTCGGCCTCATCCGGGCCGGCCAGAGCGTCAGGCTCGAAGTTGACGCCCTGCCAGACCTTGAGATCGCGGGACGAGTGGACAGCATATCGCCGGGAACGGGCGCGGAATTTTCCATCCTCCCCCCCGAAAATGCCACCGGCAACTTTACCAAGATCGTTCAACGGATACCCGTCCGCATCGCTATCGATGCTCCCCCTGAAGTGCGGCGTCTGCTCGTTCCCGGCATGTCGGTAGTGGCTACGGTCGACACTCGGAATGCTGCCGGCGAATTGGAAGAGATCTCGAGTCGGACTCAATGACCGAGATACTGGCAGCGCAGGACACTTCGATCGGGCCGGCCGGGAGCCGAAAGAACGCAGACGTTACTGCCTGGGTCGCTGTGGCCGCGGGCGCGCTTGGCGCCATGCTCGCGACGCTGGACATATCAATCGTCAATTCCGCACTCCCCGTCATTCAGGGCGAGATCGGTGCCACAGGCGCCGAAGGCACCTGGATTGCTACGTCATTTCTCGTTGCTGAGATTGTCGTCATTCCGCTGAGCGCTTGGCTGGAACGGCTGTTCGGTCTGCGAACCCTCCTCATCATCGCGGTCAGCGCGTTCACCGCCTTTTCGGTGCTGTGCGGGATTGCAACCGACCTTACGACAATGATCATCGGCCGCACGGGTCAGGGCTTCACGGGCGGCGTGCTCATTCCGACGGCAATGACCATCGTGGCCAAAAGGCTGCCGCCACATCAGCAGCCCATCGGAATGGCCCTGTTCGGCATGACAGTGATCCTCGGCCCCGTGATGGGGCCTTTGATCGGGGGTTGGCTGACCGAGAATCTGAGCTGGCACTATGCCTTCTTTGTCAATGTGCCGGTCTGCGGCCTGCTGCTGCTCCTGCTGTTCGTTGGCTTGCCCCACGAAAAGCCAAAGTGGGATTATCTCACTGACGCGGATTGGGCGGGCATTGTCGGGCTCATCTTGGGGCTGGGCGGACTTACGGTCGTCCTTGAGGAGGGCCACCGCGAGGAATGGTTTGAATCCTCTCTCATTCGCTGGCTCACAATCATCACAGTCGTCGGATTTGCCTCGCTGATCTACGGACAGGTGAAGGCACGCAAGCCAGTCTTGAAGTTGCAGCTCTTGTTCAATCGACAGTTCGCCAGCGTCGCGATCATGGCGCTCGCCCTGGGTATGGTGATGTATGGTTCGACCTACGTCATCCCGCAGTTCCTCGCGATCATTTCTGATTATAACGCGCTTCAGACCGGGCTGGTGATCTTCTGGATGGGCGTCCCGGCCTTCCTGTTGATGCCTGTGCTTCCCTTGATGATCCGGAAGATCGACATTCGCATCGCCGTCGGCGCCGGCATGTTGCTGATGGCGGTCAGCTGCTTTGTCAGCACCAGCCTTACAGCAGAATCCGGTGGTGCCGTTTTTACCGAGAGCCAGCTCTTGCGCGGTGTCGGCATGATCCTTGCGATGATGTTCCTGAATCAGGCAACGGTGGCTTCGGTGGCCAAGGAAGACGCGGGCGATGCCTCGGGCATTTTCAACGCGGCCCGCAATCTTGGCGGATCATTCGCCCTCTCGGCCCTCGCTTCGTTCCAGGACCAGCGGATCTGGCATCATAGCCGGCGGATGGAAGAGACCCTGAATGCGAACAGCGTTTCGCTACAGGACTATCTCGAAGGGCTGGCGCGAAACTTCGGCGGCATGGAGGGGGCGATGGCCGTCCTGAGCCGCACCCTCCAACGCGAGGCGTTCATAATGACCTACAATGACGTGTTCCTGGTTATGGGGATTCTGACCCTCGCGACGGTTCCGCTGGTCCTCTTCCTGAGGCCGCTTCCAAAAAATGTCTCCCTTTCGATGCACTGAGCCCTATATGATGCGCCGTTCGATACCATCGCTTCTCCTCATCGGCCTGCTGGCTGGCTGTACGGCCGGGCCGGACTACGCAGGCCCTCCGGAAATATTGTCGGCGGATACGGGCCATCGGTTTGTCCGCGCTGGCGAGGATGTAGGCGTCATGGACCCGGCCCTTGCCGAATGGTGGGTGCTGCTCGACGATCCTGAACTGACCCGGCTGGTCGAAACTGCGTTGTCCGAAAATCCGTCGCTCCAGGCAGCGCAGGCGCGCATCGCGCAGGCCCGGGCATCGGTCAGGCAGGATCGGGCCGGCAGAATGCCGACACTCGGAACCCAGGCCACCATTATTCAGGGCCAGCTTCCCGGCCTTGAAATTCAGGAGGGGTCACCCCCGTCCTCACAGCAACCCGATCCGGAGGCGGGAAGCGACGATGCCCTCAGCTTTTACAATGTTGGTCTCAATGCCAACTGGGAGCTGGAGTTCGCGGGCGGCTCCCGGAGGCGTATCGAGGCCGGCAACGCGCAGGCTGCGGCAACGGTCGCCAATGCGGAGGACGCAAAGGTTCAGCTGACCGCCGAAGTTGCCAATAACTACGTCAACTTGCGGGAGGCCCAGTTCCGCGCTGACCAATACCGGACGCAGATCAAGCTGCAGGAAGAAGTCCTGGCCCTAACTTATCAGCGGTATCAGCAAGGCGCGCTGCCGCTGTTCCCGGTGGGCAATGCGAACGCGGAGCTGGAGGTGCTCAAGTCCCGATTCGCCGAGGCGGAGGCCGATAAAGCCGTCCTGCTAGACGCGCTTGCGATCCTGTCGGGACGGATTCCTGGATCGACGGCCGAAGACCTTTCGACGCCGCGAGATATCCCTTTGCCCCCGGATGAGGTTACTGTCGGCGATCCGGCGAGTCTGATCGCGCGTCGGCCCGACATCAGGGCGGCTGAGCGCACTCTCGCCGCTGCAACGGCCAGGATCGGGGTGGCCGAAGCGGCAAGGTTCCCGAAGCTGTCCTTTATGGGGATTCTGGGCCTTGGCGGATCTTCCCCCGACGATATCTTCGATGTAGGCGAATTTTCGGCATTGGCGATACCCCGCCTGGAATGGAACTTCCTCGATTTTGGAAGGGTCGACGCGTCGGTCGATCGCGCCGGGGCGGTTCGCGACGAAGCTGTCGCCAACTATCGTCAAACCGTCCTCGCGGCGCTACGGGATGCCGAGCGCGCTCTGGCACGATTTGGCCAACAACGCGTCGCGCTGGCAGCCAGCGCGCAGATCAAGAGCCAGGCGGATAGCGCCGCCGATCTGAACCGCCAACGTTTTGCCGCAGGAGCGATCTCGAAGGCTGACCTCAACCGGGCCCTGCGAGAACAGCAGCAGGCCTCAGCAGACCTCGTCCGGGCAAAAGGCGCCCTTACGCTGGCGTGGATCGCGCTGCAGAAGTCGCTGGGCCTTGGGTGGCAAGAGCCTGTTCGAGATCAATAGTCCCGCCGCGATGATCAAGTGATCCGGTTGACGAGAAGTAGGCGCCCCTGCCGCTGGCGACCAACTTGCCGTCGGGCTCGAGAACCCGGGTTTCCGCCACCGAAATCTGTCGCCCGATCTTCACGATCTGTCCGTGAGCAGTGAGAGGTCCTGAGGTTGCAGGACGGTGGTAATCGACATGCAGATCGGCCGTCGCTCTCGCCGCGACGCCCCCCGCAAGCAGAGTATAAAGCCCGGTGAGGTCGACCAGTGAAGCCAGGATCCCTCCATGCGCCGACCCAATCATAGGGTTCGACACGATCTCTTCGCGCCATGGCATGGTGATCGCGATTCCCTGGTCGGAGCATGTCGCAATCTCAAGCCCAAGCCATCGGTGAAACGGCGCGATATGCAGCATTTCCTGCAAGCGCTCTCGATCGATCATAGCTCCCTTGTCCCCTGTGGCTGAGCCGTATCGCGAGAGTGATGGCGCCCTAGGAAATCGACGATAGCGGCGGAAAAGGCATCGTTCGCATCGCCCACGACCATGTGCGTGGCATCGGCAATATCGGTGTATTCTGCATGGGGGGCGAGTTGTCGCAGATGCAAAACGGCCTCTTCGGAAACAAGATCGCTAGAGCCGCCTCGGATGAGGTGAAGCGGAAGCGTGAGATTCGCCGCAGCTTGGCTCAGCATTGCCGATTGACGTTCTTGGCTGTCTGGGTCGCCTTGTCTGGCTGACATTATATTACGGATAAACACCGGGTCCCAGTGCCAATAGAAGCGCCCATCCGACTTCTGCCGCAGATAGTTTTTCAGACCATCGCTCGCGCCCCGCCTAGGACGATGCGGCATGTAGCGAGCGATCACGTCGGCCGCCTCCTCTGGTGAGGCGAAGCCGCTATCGACATGCTCTTCCATGAAACCAACCACGCGCATCACACCGCTGGGCTCCATGCGCGGGGCAATGTCGACCAATGTGAGTGAAGCAAAGCTACCTGGAGCAAGCTCCCCTGCGGCAATCAGTCCAGCGAGCCCGCCCAGTGAAGCGCCGACCAGCGCTGGCTTCTGGTCCAGGCGCGACGCTGCAGCGACCAGATCCGCCGCGAAGTCGCGCATTTCATAAGCTCCGCATGGCGACCAATCGCTGTCTCCGTGACCGCGCATGTCGAAGGCGATTGCGCGAAAGCCGGCTTGAGCCAGTTCGCTGACCACCCTTCTCCACGCGCGCCGTGTCTGCCCGCCGCCGTGCGCAAGAAGGACGGGTTTAGCGTAGGCATCCCCCTCAGCCTCGGCTGTAAGAGAAATCGCGCCTGCGCCCTCAATCGTAAAGGTTTCTCTCGCCATCTCTGGATGGTAGGAAAGGCGCGCAAAATAGTAAACCGATTTAGTTTGTGGCTCTCGGCTCCGTGTTGGCTGTCCTGCAAGGGCGTTTTAACGACGGCAAAGGTCTATACCAAGAGGGGTTTCTCCAGATCATTGTCTAATGCACCGGCTTGCGATTCGGTCAGCAGTCGCTGTCCGCTTAATCCGCTCAAAGATATAAAAGCTGCCTTTCCGCTTCCGGCCCCAAACCTGCCGATCGAGGTCCTTCGACGTGAATGACTGAAATGGGGCCGGAAGCAGACAGTCTGCTTACGGCTCGGTAATGCGAAGGTCGGTCGGTTAACGACCTGACTGCGGGGATCACCTTGATGACCCACGTTCAACGGCGTTGCCCAAGGTGTTTCGCACAACAGGCTCTCGGCAACACCGAGCTCTAGCCTGAGTTAGGATTCAAGTGCTTCGCATGCTCGCGAAGAGTACGTAGTAATTCATCGATAACCGCTCTTACCCGCGGCATCTGCTGCATATCTCCGTGCACTCCGAGCCAGATGTCACGCACAAGGTCGGGCATCTCTGGGCGGATGCGAACTAGGTCGGGCTCGGAATCGGCCCGGTAGCGAGCGAGGGCCCCGACACCAACGCCAGACTTTGCTGCCCAGACTTGGACCTCCCGACTGTTGGTGCGGAAAGCGAGTTTGGCCTTCGGATACGCCTCTCTCAGCCATTTTGCTTCAGGCAAATGAGCTTGGTCATCAAGCACTGTGATTATACCGACATCCTCCGCTCCTTCTGGCTCATCCCATCCCTTTGACGCGTAAAGAGCGAGGGCCATCTGCCCCACTTTTCGAGCGATAATCTCGTGACTTTCGAAGCGTGCCATTCTCAATGCGATGTCTGCCTCGCGCTTCGAGAGACTAAGCGAGCGAGTATCCGGCACAAGTTCTACGAGGATATCTGGATGGCGAGCCTGCAGCCGTGCCAAGGCAGGAGTAACAATTCTGGCAGCGAGGGTATCTACTGTCGTGAGGCGGACCTCGCCTTCGAGGCGAACATCCTTGCCTGAAATGGTACGTTCCGCAGCCAACATCTCTGCCTCTGCGCGCTCAGCATTTCCCAGAATGGCCTCGCCCACCGGGGTAAGGACGTAGCGACCGGGGGTCTTTTGCAGCAGTCTGGCTCCAGAAGTTTCTTCCATCGCCGTCAATCGCCTGCCTACCGTAGGCTGGGTAAGTCCCAAGGCGCGCGCGGCGCCAGATAGAGTGCCTTGCCGAGCTACGGCGAGAAAAACGCGAAGATCATCCCAGTTCATCAACTCGCTATACGAAAACGCATACCCACTAGTCAATTTCTGGGAATTCCATTCGTTCTTCTGTGAGCATATTTGCTCCTCGTAACAGCGATGGAGCTACCAATGAATTTCACGAACACACAGATTGCGACAACACTGCTGCGGGTCACAAGCGGATCGATGCTTCTGGTCCACGGCCTCACTAAACTCCTGGTATTCACACCAGCTGGCACAGCAGGCTTCTTCGAGAGCATCGGCTTCCCGGGCTTTCTGGCCTATCCGGTAATGGCTGGTGAAATCGTTCTTGGGCTCGCGATGATCCTTGGTGTCTATTCGAGGCTTGCAGCGCTCGCGGCGGTGCCGATCATGGTGGGCGCGATCATTCCTCACGCAAGCGCGGGGTTTTCTTTTTCGAACCCGGGCGGTGGCTGGGAATATCCCGTCTTCTGGTCCTTGGTCCTTATCGTGCAGGCCCTTCTCGGAGACGGCGCTCTTGCGATGCGCAAGAGCTCTACTGCGGCACGGACCTAAAATCATGAAGAGCGTGTTTATCTCACATGGAGCTCCCACCCTGCCTTTCGAGGACGTCGCAGCGCGGCGCTTCCTCAAAGGCTTGGGCACAGCTAATCCTCGGCCCAAAGCTATTGTTGCAGTTTCCGCGCATTGGGAGACGCGTATTCCGATGGTCAATGCGGTGGAGCGCAATGGCACAATCCACGACTTCTATGGGTTCCCGTCCGAGCTCTACGAGATGTCCTATCCGGCGCCCGGTTCTCCGTTGCTAGCAGAACGGATCGTCGACTTGCTTTCCGACGCCGGCATGACTGTCGGTATCGACCGCTACCGCGGCCTCGATCATGGAGCTTGGGTGCCGCTATCGCTTGCCTATCCAGCAGCTGATATCCCAGTCGTCCAATTGTCATTGCAAAGTCATCTCGGCCCTGGCCACCATCTGGAGCTGGGCCGAGCGCTCTCGGCGCTGCCCGAAGATGACATCCTCATAATGGCAAGCGGAAGCATGACCCACGATCTTTCAAGCTGGAGAGGCGCGACCGATAAGGAAGAACCTGATTGGGTAACTGACTTTGCAGATTGGACCGACGCAGCGCTCCGTGAAAATCGGACCTGTGACCTCTTGGCCTATCGCAATGCTGCGCCCTTCGCAGAGCGGAATCACCCTACGGAGGAACATTTTCTGCCGCTTTTCGTCGCGCTGGGAGCCGCTGGACCACAAGCCAAAGCCCAGCGTATCCATTCGAGCACGACCTATGGCGTCCTTCGGATGGATGCCTACGCGTTCAATTGACGGGCACGGGCGACTTGGCTCGTGAACTCGTCAGGGTAGACAGGGTGAATAGCAAAGACACCCGCTGATGACGCAAAGGGGGCCGTTAGCGGACTGGCAGGTGTTGGCAATACAGGCAGCCAAGCAGACCTTGGAGAAAAATTACGCCGTCGTCATGTGAATGCGATTGTGATGGCCACCTTCGCAGGTGCCGGACAATCCCAAAGCGAAGCACGCTCATCTGTCGGTCTTAATGTCGAAACCGAAACCGACACCGACAAAATTCGATTGTTTGCCTGCGGGCCCCAAAAACGGTTCTGCAGTCATCGCTCGTATCGCAGCAAGCGCAACGCGTTGAACACCACCAGCAGGGTCGAGCCTTCGTGCGCGATCACTGCCGGGCCGATGCCGAGGCCGAAGATCGTCGCGGGGACCAGCAGCGCCACCACTCCCAGGCTGACATAGACGTTCTGGCGGATGATCGCGCGTGACTTGCGTGACAGGCCGACGGCAAAGGGCAGATGCCGCAGATCGTCCGCCATCAGGGCGACATCGGCGGTTTCCAGCGCCACGTCAGAACCTGCCGCGCCCATCGCGATGCCCACGGTGGCGCTGGCCATCGCGGGGGCGTCGTTCACGCCGTCGCCGACCATTGCGACCATCCCCTCTTCGCTCAGCGCGGCGATGGTGTCGACCTTGTCCTGCGGCATCAAATCGCCGCGTGCCTCGTCGAGTCCCACTTCGCGGGCGATGGCCTGGGCGACGCCGGTATGATCGCCTGAGATCATCACCATCCGCTCGATTCCCAGCGCGCGCAATTCGGCGAGCGCCTCGCGCGCGCCTTCGCGCGGCGTGTCCATCATGCCGATCACGCCGAGGTCGCGCGCACCATGGCGCACCACCATCGTCGTGCGGCCCTCGGCGCGCAGGCGCTCGATCAGCGCGGAGGCCTGCTCATTTAGCGGAGCAATGCCATCGGCACCGAACATCTCCGCCTTGCCGATCAGCACGGTTTCGCCCTCGAGGCTCGCGCGCACACCGCGTCCGGTCAGGCTTTCGAGCCCACCCGCCGCAGGGATCGCCGCATCGCCGAGCCGTGCACGACCGTCTCGCACCACGGCCTGGGCCAGCGGGTGATCGCTCAGTGCCTCGACCGCGATGGCCACTTGCAGAAGTTCGGCCTCTTCAACGCCGTCCACCGCCACCACGTCGGTGATGCGCGGCTCGCCTTCGGTCAGCGTGCCGGTCTTGTCGAAGGCCATTGCCGTCAGCGTGCCGAAGTCTTCCAGCGCCGCGCCGCCCTTGATCAGCACGCCGCCGCGCGCCGCGCGTCCGATGCCCGAGAGCACCGCGCTGGGCGTAGCGATGGCGAGCGCGCAGGGGCTTGCCGCCACCAGCACCGCCATCGAGCGATAGAAACTGTCGCGGAACGGCTCGTCCACCACCACCCACGCAAACAGCAGCAGCACGGCCAGCGCCAGCACGGCGGGCACGAAGATACGCTCGAACTTGTCGGTCATGCGCTGGGTGGGGGAGCGGCCCGTCTCGGCCGCGGCGACCAGCTCGGCGACCTTGCTGAGCGTGCTTTCGGACGCGATGCGCGTGACTTCGATTTCCAGCGCGCCGCTGCCGTTGATCGTCCCGGCGAACACGCGCTCCTCGTTCTTCAAATCCTGCGGCTGCGCCCGGGCCGCCGCGCGATCCGCGACGGGGGCCTTGTCGACCGGAATGCTCTCGCCCGTGACCGGGGCCTGATCGATCGCTGATCGGCCCTTGATCACGAAGCCGTCCGCCGCCAGCCGTTCGTTGGGACGCACGAGCACGACATCGCCGACGACCAGCTCTTCGACCGGCACCTCGGTTGCGGTGCCATCGCGCAGGACGGTGGCGTGATCGGGGGCCAATTCGGCGAGCGCGTCGATCGCCCGTTTGGCCCGGCCCATCGCGTAGCTTTCCAGCGCGTGGCCGAGGCTGAAGAGAAACAGCAGCAGCGCCCCTTCGGCAAATTCGCCCAGGATCGCGGCCCCGGTTGCCGCCACCAGCATCAGGGAATCGATCTTGAATTGCCGCGCCAGCGCGTTCTGCACCGCTTCGCGCAGGGTAAAAAACCCGCCGAAGAAATAGGCCGCGACATAGCCCGCCAGCGGGAGCCAGTCGGACGCCGAGGGAACCAGCTTCTCCACAGCGAAGCCTGCCACCAGCGTCACGCCGGACAGGATCGCGAAGGCCAGTTCTAGCGGCACGCCAAACAGTTTGGCGTCCCCATGGGCGTGGTTGTGCCCGTCGGTGTGGTTATAATCATCCGCCATGTTGCGGTGCTCCTTCGATAGCAGTTTCTGTTTCGGGAATGTCGTCCCGCCCGCGCAGCACCAGCCGGGCGATGGCGGGTAGCACGAACAGGGTGAGCGCGGTGGCGGTGATGAGCCCGCCGATGACCACGGTGGCGAGCGGGCGTTGCACCTCCGCACCCGTGCCGGTCGCAATCGCCATCGGCACGAAGCCGAGCGAGGCGACCAGCGCGGTCATCAGCACCGGCCTCAGCCGGGCGAGCGCGCCGTCGGCGATCGCCTCCTCCAGCGGCAGGCCATCGGCCAAACGCTGTCGGATCGCCGTCATCATCACGAGCCCGTTGAGCACCGCCACACCCGACAGGGCGATGAAGCCGACCGCCGCCGAAACCGAGAACGGCATCCCCCGCAAGGCAAGGGCAAACACGCCGCCCGCCAGCGCCATCGGAATGGCACTGAACACCGCCAGCGCGGGAACCCAGCCGCCCAGCGCCATGAACAGCAGCAGCAGCACCAGCGCGAAGCACAGCGGCACCACCAGCGAGAGCCGCGCCTGCGCCTCCTGTAGGTTCTGGTACTGACCGCCCCATTCGATGAAGGAGGCCGGGGGCAGGGTGACGCCTTCGGCCACCTTGCCCTGCGCTTCCTCCACGAAAGAGCCCAGATCGCGCTCGCGCACATTGGCGCTGACGATCACCAGCCGCCGCCCCTGCTCACGCCGCACCTCGGCCAGCCCATCCACCACGCGGAAGCTGGCAAGCTGTCGCAAGGGCACGCTCACGCCGTTGTCGAGCAGCACCGGCAAGGCGCCGAGCTGGTCGAAATCGTTGCGCGTGGCATCCGGCAGGCGCACGACCACATCGAACCGGCGATCGCCTTCGAACACCAGTCCCGCAGGCCTGCCGCCCAGCGCGATGGCCACGGACTGCGCGACCTCCTCCACGGTCAGACCATAGCGGGCAATCGTCGGTCGATCGAAGGCGATGTCGAGCGTGGGGAAGCCGGTGACCTGCTGGACCTTGACGTCGGCAGCACCCTCGACGCCGCGAAGCACCCCGGCCACTTCTCCGGCTGACCGGGTCAGCGCCGTGAGGTCGTCTCCGTAGAGCTTGACCGCTACGTCGCCGCGAACACCCGCGATCAGCTCGTTGAAGCGCAGTTCGATGGGTTGGCTGAACTCGTAGAGGTTGCCGACCAGACCGCTGAGCGATTCCTCCATCTCGGCGACGAGTTCGTCCTTCGACAGGTCGGGATCGGGCCACTCTTCGCGCGGCTTCAGGATGACGTAGGCATCGGACGCGTTCGGCGGCATCGGATCGCTCGCGACCTCGGCCGTGCCGGTGCGCGAGAAAACCAGTTCTACTTGTGGGAAAGCCTCGAGCTTGTCCTCCACCTGTCTCTGCATGGCGAGCGAGCGTTCGAGCGAGGTCGACGGTATCCGCAGCGACTGAACCGCGATGTCCCGCTCGTCGAGCTGCGGCGTGAACTCGCTGCCGAGAAAGGTAAACATCAAAGCTGCTACGGCAAACATCCCGGCACCCGCCCCGATCACCGGCCATGGGCGTGCGATGGCACGGCGCAGGGCCGGGCCATAGCGTTCCTTCGCGATCCGGACCGGCTTGACGTCCTTCTCGGTCAGCTTGCGATTGAGGAGCACCGCGATCATCGCCGGGACAAAGGTCAGGGACAGCACGAAGGCGGAGGCGAGTGCCAGCATGACCGTGATGGCCATTGGCGAGAACGTCTTGCCCTCGACCCCCGTGAAGGTGAGAAGCGGCGCATAGACCAAGAGGATGATCGCCTGACCGTAGACGGTCGGCTTGATCATCTCTTGCGCAGCCAGCCGTGTCTCCGTCAGTCGTTCGTCGAGGCTGAGCAATCTACCTTCGCGGTGCTGCCTCGCAGCGAGCCGCGCGACGCTGTTCTCAACGATTATGACTGCGCCATCGACGATTAGTCCGAAGTCCAGTGCCCCGAGGCTCATCAGGTTGCCCGAGACACCAAGCCTATTCATTCCCACCGCTGCCATCAGCATGGATATCGGAATGACCAATGCGGCGATGATCGCTGCCCGGATATTGCCGAGCATCAGGAACAGGACGGCGATCACCAGAAGAGCGCCCTCGACGAGGTTCTTTTCGACCGTGGCAATGGTCGCATCGACGAGCGACGAGCGGTTGTAGACGATCTCGGCGACCACTCCGTCAGGGAGCGAGGCGCGGACTTCTTCCAGTCGCTCGGCCGAGGCGGCAGCCACGGTGCGGCTGTTCTCGCCGCTGCGCATAAGGACCGTGCCAACGACCGCTTCCTCGCCATTGAGCGAGGCAGCACCGGTTCTGAGGTCGCCGCCGATGCGAACCGAGGCGACATCTCCGATCCGGATAGGAACGCCCTCGCGGGTCGCGACCACTGCCTGTTCGATGTCCTGTGTGCCCCCAAGCCGCGCATCGACGCGGACGAGCAGAGCCTCTCCTGCACGATCGACGAAGTTTGCGCCTTCGGCGAGGTTCGCCGCTTCCAGAGCATCGATCAGGGAGACGAACGACAGACCGTAGCCGGTCAGACGAGCAGGATCGGGCTGGACGAGGAACTGCTTCTCGTAGCCACCGATCGAGTCCACGCCCGCCACCCCGTCGATGGAGCGCATGAGCGGAGCCACCACCCAGTCCTGCACCGTGCGAAGATAGGCTGCCTTGGCGACTTCGGTACCGAGGCGCTCGCCGCGTTCGGTGATGAAGCTCCCGTCCGCCTGCCAGCCGGTTCGACCACCCTTGGGCGCATCGCGACCTCCCGGATACTCGTATTCGATCGTATACATGAGCACTTCGCCCAAGCCCGTCGAGATCGGCCCCATCGTAGGCTCGGCGCCTTCCGGCAGGGAGGCGCCGATCGGGGCGAGCCGTTCGTTCACCTGGCTGCGTGCGAAGTAGATATCGGTGCCTTCTTCGAAGATCGCCGTGACCTGGCTGAAGCCGTTGCGCGAGATCGAGCGGGTCTTCTCGAGCCCCTCGATCCCGGCAAGCCCGGTCTCGATGGGAAATGTCACCTGCGTCTCCACCTGCGACGGGGAGAGCGCGGGCGCGCTGGTGTTGATCTGCACCTGCGTGTTGGTGATGTCCGGCACCGCATCGATCGGCAGGCGCAAAAGGTTCATGGCGCCGTAGATCGCGGCGAAGACGGTGAGGACGATGACCGCCCAGCGGAACCGCACGGCGATGTCGAGGATGGCCCCGATCAAACCGTGGCGATGGCTGGCCGAACCGGTGTGGTTTCCCACCTCGGGCGTGGGCCGTGTCTCAGTGACCATGTTCGGCGCCCTCCTTCCCGAGTTCGGCCTTGAGCAGGAAGGCGTTGGCGACAGCGATCCGCCATCCCTCCTGGAGGCCGGAGAGAATTGTCACCATGCCCGCAGACCGAGTTCCGACTTGGACCTCGCGGGCCTGGAACCCGGTCTTCGTCCGGACAAAGACGACATCGCGCCCCTCGACCACCTGGATGGCGTCTTCCGGCACCGCGATGCGGTCGCGGTCGATCTCACCCGAAGGTCTGATCCGCGCCTGGAGAAACGCGCCCGGCTGAAGGCCAGGAACACCGCGCGACAAAGACAGGACCGCAGTGGCACTGCGGCTTTCCGGATCGAGAGAAGGCGTGACCGAACGAACCCGGGCGCCGATTTCGCGGCCATCGCCGACGACCAGCACCGCCTCGTCACCAGGTTGGATGCGTGAGGCTTCAGCCGAAGGCAGTGCCACCTCGATCTGGAGTCCATTGGGATCGACCACGCGGTAGAGTTCTTCGCCGGCATCCACGAAGGCCCCCAGCACAATCGGTACCGCGGTGATCCTGCCAGCGAGGGGTGAGGTGACTGCCAGCGAACGCCCGTCGCCGCTGACACCGGCTGCTGCTACTGCCGCCTGCGCCCGTTGCAATTCCGAACGCGCTACGCTGAGATTGGCCTGCGCGGCTTCCAGGTCCTGGCGGGCGGTGACATTTGCTTCGAACAACCGCCGTTCGCGTTCGTAGGCGGCCGACAGCTCGCCCACCCGCGCACGCGCGGCACTGAGCTGCGAGGCGAGAGCCGCAGCGTCCGCGCTTTCGATGCGGGCGACGGTTTCCCCGCGCGACACATAGTCGCCCAGCGTCTTGCCGACGGAGCGGACGACCCCCGAGGCCCGGGCATCGATACGAGCGGAGGCGGTGGGGCTCGCCGCGACCGTTGCCGGAAAGACGAGCTCGACAGCGGCCCCAGACCGGACGGCGGCAAGCTGTATCCCAGCCTCGCCAATCTGCTCTTCGCTAAGGGTGATCACCCCTTCGGGTGTCTCGACCGCCGATTCCTCCTGTGCATGGTCGCCGACTTCGGAGGTCGGCCAGAATATCAGCGCCATAGTGCCAACCGCGATCACGATACCGACGAGGATAGCCAGTTTTCTGCGTGTCATTGATGTATCCTTCATTGGGCGGCCAGCCCGATCAGTTCGGCTGCGGCCAGGCCCCTCTGTTCTCGGGCGGCGATGAGCGCCTCGCGGATCGTGTCGCGTGCCTCTGCGGCTGCGAGAACTTCGATCAGGGGAAAACGTCCGTTGCGATATCCGATGCGAACGAGGCGCAGCGCCTCCTCCGCCTGCGGGAGCGATGTCTGTGAAAGGGTCTCGACGCGCGCTTCGGCACCAAGATACCTTGCCCGGGCCGTGGCGACCGCCTGCTCGTAATCCGCGAGAGCCACCGCTTCGCGGGCATTCGCTGCCCGCAACCGAGCCTCGGCAGCGGCGATGTTGCCCTGGTTCCGGTCGCGAAAAGGAAGGGGGATTGATACGCCGACAAGGAAAGCATTGTCGCCGCTTTCCCCGAAGCGCCGCACGCCCGCAGAGACCGTCGGATCGGGAATACGCAAACTTCGCTGCCGCTCGATCTCCGCCGCAGCCGCAGTGCTCTCGGCTCGCGCGACCCTATAGGTGAGGCTTTCCTGCGCCTCGGACATCAGCGAAGCGGGCGGAAGTATATCCGGAAATTGCGCCGGAACGAGCGGCGCTTCGCCGCCGGCCCACAGAGTTGCAAGCGCTGTTCGAGCCGACAGGCTCTCCGCCTCGGCCTCGACCAGATGTGCGCGCGCTTCGGCGAGGGCTGCATCCGCTCTCAGCGCGCGCAGAGGCGGCTCGCGGCCGACTTCCACAAGGACGCCAGCTATACGCGCCAGTTCTTCATTGCGCGCGACCACATCCTGCGCAAGTTCGACCCTGGCAGCTGCGGCAACAGCCGTGAGGTATCGCTCGCGCACCAGTTGGCCGAGTTCGACCGTGGTCAGATCGGCCCTGAGGGATGCGAGTCCCGCCTGGGCTTCAGCCGCACTGACACGGGCGGAGCGTTTGCCGCCTAGTTCGAGACGCTGTCCTACAGAGAGTGTATACTCGGTCGCCTGAAGGCCGGAAAAAGCCCCGCTGCCAGCGAGGTTCTCGACCTCGAAGGACACTTCGGGATTAGGCCGGAGGCGAGCCTGATCGACAAGCGCCGCTGCCGCCTCGGATTCCGCGCGGGGACCCACGAGGCGAGGGTTGGTGGTGGCGGTATCGGCCTCAGCGGCGACCCCGCTGAGTTCGAGGGCGTCGTCGAGCGTGACGACACGCGGGTCCTGCGCGCTGGCAGGTCCCGTGGACAGGGCGAGTATCAGCCCCCAGACGGGGGCTGCTCGCCACGATATGGCGAACATTGATGGGTATTCCTCTGGTGACGTTCAGTCAGCGTCGGAAAACAGGTCCGACGCGCGGCGAACGTCAGCCGCGAGGAGGGGGCGTTGCCAGTTCGGTCAGATTGGACGCAAAAGAGGGCTGGTCGCCAGCGCGCAGGGCACTCATCACCGAGCCCAAGGTGACGGCGTCAGACGACCGTCCGACGGCCTGCGAAGCATGATGACAATGGCCATGCGCACATGCGCCGTGCTTCTCCGGGCCACGGTCATCATCGCCGGGCTCGTCGTGCTGCTCGAGTTGGGATGCTACCGGAGGCTCTCCCGCGCATTCGGCCGCTTCCGCCACCGGAGCCCACAGGACACCGAATGCGGTGCACAGCGTGATGAGCTGTAGCAAAAGGGAGCGGGCGAAGAGCCGGGTCATCGCGCGTCCGGTAGCAGCGGAGGCTCGGCTGCGAAAGAACTATCTCGCGAGACGGAATGTGATTTCATAACAAAACCATCGATCTACTTCGAGCCACGAACATCTTGAACTGGCGATTGACCAAGCACACGACTGATCTCCGGTTCTATTTCCAACCGAGCGAATGCGCTTACATTCGAACGACCACTGTTTCCTATTGGAAGTCTCCCGGTGAGGTTGCCTATGGGGGCAAGGGAAAGTCGGAATATCTGACCTAGAAGTTCGCGCCGATCACGCGTTCTCCACGCAAGCTCCAGCATACGCCAATGCGAGACGCAGTGCGGTCCCAAGCGGTCCTGAGCAACTACGTGGGCCCGTTCGAGATGGTGCCAGGCTTCCTCGAAATTCTGCTCGTCCGCAGCCTTCGCTGCGCGTCGGTATTCTTCTGCGAGAAATGCATCCCTGCTGGGAATGGTATTGCTATCCATGGGACAGCTCCTTGCGTGCCTGGCCGAACACCTCCGCACTGCCCCACAGGGCTAGTCCGGCCATGATCGAGGCGACGAGCAGGTCGGGCCACGCGTCGCCCGTTCCGAACACGCCGAGGGCGGCGCCGAGAACCGCAATATTACCGATCGCGTCGTTGCGGGAGCAAATCCATACCGATCGCATGTTCGCATCGCCTTTTCGGAAACGGAAGAGCATGAGCGCGACGATCACATTAGTCGTCAGAGCCAGCGTGCCGACCACTCCCATTGTAGCCGGCTCCGGATTGGCACCCTCCATCAATCCATAGATCGCATAGCCGATCACCCAGATGCCAAAGGCGAGCATGGACGTAGCCTTTACCAAGGCAGCTCTGGCCCGCCATGCGAGCGCCATCCCGGCGACGCCAAGACTGATCGCATAGTTTGCGGCATCGCCGAAGAAATCGAGCGCATCGGCCTGGAGCGAACGGGAATCAGCAGCGACACCAGCCACCATTTCCACCACGAACATGGCTGCATTGACGGTAAGCGCGATCCACAGGACGCGGCGCCAGCGAGGATTGTTGTGCGCGGCGGCATCAGGCTCCGGTGTCTGGCAGCAGGACTTCGCCATGCCACTCTCCTTGCAACGTTCGAGTCGCAAGAACATATGCACCTTGTAGCAACTACAAGGTCAAGCGATGCGTATCGGAGAACTTGCAAAAGCCACCGGCACAAAAGCGGAGACGATCCGCTATTATGAACGAGAAGGCATCTTGCCTGCTGCGGATCGCAGGGACAGCAATTACCGCGACTATTCGGACAATCACTTGGCAGCGCTTACATTCGTTCGCCGCGCGCGCCAGCTCGGCTTCAGCATGGCGCAGGTGCGAGAACTTCTCGCGCTCTCCAACCATGAGGACAACCCGTGTCAGGATGTTGATCGACTGGTTCAGCTGCAGCTGACCGAGGTTGAGCGCAAGATCGCCGATCTAAACGCGCTACGAGACGAGCTGGGACAAATGTTACGGTCCTGCCAGGCGGATAAGATCGGTGAGTGCCAAATCATCGGCAGCCTAGGGCGCCAAAGCGTCATGTGAGACCTTGATGACCGTCTGCTTATGGGTGACCCAGAGAAGCAATGGAATGGCCGACATGGGGGCGCAATGCTGCCGGAGGACGCTCGTTGAATTCGCGGCTGCTCTCCACTGTGAAGGATAGTAGAAATGTCATCTGAGAAGTTTGGTGGCTGACGCCGGAAGGTGAAAATTCCACCACAGGTGCGCAGACTGCAGCCAGCTGTGCGCCGCCTAGAGACTCTCATGACAAAGAAACAAGTAAGAGGCACAGCGTCCTATGAAGGCGCTCTGCTCATCTGTCAGAACCTTGCCGAACTGACCGCCTACGAACTCGCAGGTGACCAAGTCCTGATTCCCGATAGTGGCGGCAGCACATCGGACATTTCGCGATCGCTAATCCTCATGCCCGGGGTCAGGCTGGCCTCCACCGACACGACAAGAGGCATTGCGATGCTGGGTACGAGCGCACTGGGCGTGAGATGCCTGGAGTATCCTGACGGCGAACGCATCGGCGACTTCACCGTGCTTTTCGCAGAGAACGGCAGTGCCGAGCGCTTCGCAGCAATGCGCGCATGGGTCGATCAAGATCGCGGGCTCTACCTCATACCCGATGAGGACGCCGCTGACGCGGGAGAGACCGCCTTCAAGCTCGATCGCGGCCTTCGAAAGGTCGATCAACCTTGGGCTGACGAGGCCGACCGACAGCGCGGTCTCGCCGAAGCGTTAGCCCTCCTCCTGGCTGAAGGGCCCGAAAGCCGGGCCGGCTGATCCCGGAATGAAGTGAAGGCTCGGCATGTAGGCCGAGAGAGTTATGAAAACAGAAGGGAGAGGTCGCGCTCGGCCAGGGCGGCCTCCCTCCAAGGAATTCCAATGAACGCGATATCTTTGCACCGTCCTCTTGAGGGCGAACCCTTGCTGCGGCCTATTACCCATCGGACGGGTAGCCGTTTCGCCTCGCTCCTGATCACCTGCGGTCTCGCCACTGTTGAGACCGCCCGCATCGATGAGCGCATCAGGAGCGGCTTCTTCGAGAACGAAGAGGCCGAAGTGGTGGTGATCGCCACCAGCTGCGATCGCCCACTTCTCTATCACGAGTGCGAGGTACTGGCGCACTTCTCCCACAAGGACCTTGTCCTGTTTCGTTTCGATCCACTCGAAGGGGCCTCCTTCGATGTCCTGCTCGAAGGGAGCCAGACGTGGCAGTGCAACTATTTCGCCTGGCGCCGCGAAGGCGACGGTCTTTGGCTCATTCCCGCTCACACCGAAGGCCCTTTCTTCCGGCTGAGCGAGAAGGGGCTCGAGACCTTTCAGGGGGCTCCTTACGAAAGCGGCTACCAGCGCTATGCAGGGATTATCCGCGCCATCGAAACCGCTTCGTTTGACGGGAGGTTCTGATCATGCCGAAGGCAAAATCCAAGAAGATTGAAGTCGCTAGAGGCGCAGAAGTACAGTCCAAGGTCAGGATGAAGGTCTTTACTCACGAGCCGTGCAGCGAGCATCCGGACTTCGGCTGGTTCCGCTACTGGTACGAAACCGAGTTTGACCGGCCGACCGTCACCGACTGGATCGAGAAAAAGGGCTCGCCCGGCGACGATCCGAAGTTCGGTCGTGCGGCGCGGGTCGAGGTCCTGCTCCCGGCCAGCGCGCCGGCCGACTACACGAGCATCGAGTTCCTAACCCGGCGCTTCGACGAGACCTTGCCGCCCTTCGAGAAGCACGCGCTGGTGCAGGCGAAGATCCTGCTCGACGACGATGAAGCCTGGCACATCGGCTATGAGCGGGTTCGCAGCTTTGCTCGGTCCCACTTCGCACACCGGTTTGTGGTCATTTTGATAGCGCATATCCCCGGGACAGTAGGCCTCAAGGGGCAGGGCAATCACATCCATTGCGCGGTCCTCTCCAGGACGATCAACATCAATGGGTTTGGCAGTGCCTGCACGGCTCTGTGCAGCGATCGCGGCTACGAAGCGGCGGTCGCTGCATGGCAGGAGCATAAGGATAACTGGGACGTCACGGCATGAGTGGAGAAGAGAGCTATGAGCCCGTCTATGCCTTGGCAGAGCACTGGGCCCGAAAGGGGCCCGGTGAAGTCGAAAAAGTGCAGGTGACCTTGAACCTCGCTCGCAAACTTTTGGCGGGCGGGAAGGTTCAGCCATACAGTGAAGGTGAAAATCCGTTCGAACCGGTACCCTATCTTTGGGAAACCACCGAGGTCCCACCGAACATTCCGCGGCGCATATTCCTAGGGACGGTAAGTGATCTCGCCACGGGGCTGGGGCATACGGTGTGGTTTGCCGCTGGCCTCGCTCGGGATGAAGATGAGTTCCGTCGACTAATGGCAGCTCATATTGGGCACATTCTAGCCAATGGCGCGACGGTAAAAGCGGGCATTGAGGACTTTCCGTTCGCGAAGACCTTCATCTCACCCTCACTTCGAAAGATGCTTCGGAAGTTCGACCAAGGCCGGAATGCGCCAGCGGGGTTCTTCTACCTCAGTCAGTGGCACGATAATTGCTCGTGAAGGCTTGCCTGGTCCAGCAAAACCGGGCGACGGCCCCCACTCATTTCCGTGAGATGAAATAGAGACCAATAGAGATGAAGAACATCCTGAACCGAAGCGACCGGCGCATTGCGTTCCTCGACGTCGAAGCATCAGCCCTAGAGACGGGAAGCTACCCGATCGAAGTGGGTGTGGCGCTCGTTCGCGGACCTTCAGAGCCGATTGGTGTCGGCGCTAAACTCATCCGGCCAACCGCCGACTGGCTCAAGACCGGTTTGTGGTCAAAGTCCTCCGAGGCTGTACACGGCCTTTCGCTCGAGCGCGTGCAGCGTGAGGGTGAACCTGTTGAAGCGGTTTGTGACTGGCTTAACGGTTTGCTCGGTACAGACACCATTCTTGCCACAGATGCTCCCAGATACGACCAAGATTGGCTCGATACGTTGTTCGCTGCTGCGGGGCGCCACCAGAAGTTCAGGATTTTCGACTTTCAGGTGCTGACGCGAGACTTCAGCGCTGATCAGCATCGCCACTTGGCGTATTTGCTAAGGAAGGATGCTCCACCGCATCGTGCAGCTGAGGATGCATTGCGTCTGGCTTCCAAACTGATGGAAACGCACTGGGGGCACCCGCCGAGAAAAAGTCCCTTACCCACGCTTTCCGATTTCGGCGGAGAATCCCAGTGAGACTGGGGGCACCCTTGGGGGCATGGAGTGAGACACGACTCTGTAAATGCCCGTGCTACTGGGCTCATGGCGAAATATGTGGCTCCCTCCGTCTCCGCCACTGGTTCTCAAAAGACCGCTGGCAAAAGCCGGGCTCCCCCTCCCGGGGCAGCCTGTCGTCAGGCGGCGACCGGCAGGACCCCGCGAGCGGTTCGGCCGGTGATCAGCGTGAACAGGACGCCGCTGCGCGAATTGACCCCGAGCCTGTCGAGTACGGCTTCGCAATGCCGTCGTGCCGTGTTGACGCTGATCTGCAGTTGTAGGGCGATCTCCTTGTCCGAAGCCCCTTTGGCGATGCATTCGGCCACTTCCGCTTGGCGATCGGTAAGGCCACGACGCACCGCCAGGTCTTCGAAATTGATCGATGCTTCGCGCATATCGATCACGATCTCCGTGCACCGCATGTCGGGCAGGTTCGGTCCTGGAAGATGAAACACCAGCTCGTCGTCCAGCGTCGCGATATCTGTCCAATCCAGCCCGTCTGCCGCGGCATTCGCCGAAGAGATTTCGCCATCGTTGGCTCTGAGGATGGTCGGATAGGGGAGCGCATCGAGAAGAGCCAGGAAACTGGGTCGATCAAAGCTCTTGGCGTAGAGCCGCTGGAAAGCGGAACTATAAGAGGGGTGGATCAGCTTCAGCAGATTGACCGTCGTATCATTGCGGTAATGCGGATCATCCGGCCCGTTGAACCCGAACGCCATGACGGATTCCCCCACCGGCAAGACCACGTTCATGCCGATGATCTGCCCCATGCCCGCTGGAACATAGATATCGCGGTGCCACTCCGATGCAGGGCCTGTGTCTTCGGTATAGAGCTCCCAATCGGGAACGACGCCCCCGCCCATCTGCCGGCGCAACCGGTTCACCAGGTCGTAATCCGGATCACGCAGGATGAAGTTGCCGTCCTCTTCGATGCCGATGAAGTTCTCGTTGATGAAATCCTCGATCTGGGGGCCGATTTCATAGGGCACCCAGACCAGCTGGCCGTCGAACCAGTTGCAGGAGAACCCCCGCGAGGCACCGATCAGCTTGGCCGTCTCCTCGAGGATATCGCGAATGGCGCCGACAGTCATCGCATCGGGCAAGGCGTGGAGTTTCTGCTGGATCGACAGCAGCGCCTCCATCTGGCTCTCGTTCAATTCCACGATCTGTCCCCCCGCCGCAGCCTGACATCGGTCAGTTGAAGGCATCCATTTCTAACCCTTCGCTTCGAAGAATGACAAGTCACCGCATTGCGAGGGCTCGCGCGAAAGAATTACAAATTGAAATCACACGTAATTATCCACGACCAGCTGGTCGGTGTCAGTAGTGGATACCCACATTGCATCATGCGTTACTCCGGCGATTTCGGTCTCGAGCAAGAAAGTTTGGTCATCCAAAGTATCCCCCATTGCGGCGAAATGCAGCGGCTCCGAATTTGGCGCGAGGTTTTCGATGACGGCGTCCATCAGGTTGGACTGCCACATGTCACCAATGACATCGCCGACGATCTGCATATCGTTGCTCGCAGCGGGCGAACCACCGACCGATGTCTGGGATTCGCCCAAGTCATAGATACCGGCCGTCATTTCGGGCTCCATGGCCATGGCCATCAGCATGGATGACTGCTGGGCTGTCCCCGACCCGTTGACGGTGATCGTCACGGTCTGCACCAAGAGGCCGCCTTTTCCGTCATCGATTGTTATATCGAAGCGCTCCTCGGCCCAGCCGCCCTGGCCGAGCGCGACCGCGGCATCGTTATCGACCACGTAGCGCCAGTTCACGCTTCCGGCTCCATCGCCTGTTGCCGGGTCGGTCCCGGTAATCTCCAGCGTGCCACCGATCGCATTGCCGCTGTCGGCGCTCACGGAAATCGCATGGACGTCGGCAAGATCGGCATCGGCGAACAAGACGAAACCATTCAACGTCAGCGGGGGCGCCGTGCCCGGGCCGACAAGATTGCCGTCCGTGTCGATAAACAGCAGGCCGACATTCGCTGCTCCGGAGAACATCACGACGAGGTTGCCGGTACTATCGAAAGCCATGTCCTTGATATCGGCGACGGTGTTAGGGACAAGGCCGGTCACGAACCCGGCGCCGTCACCGAAGCTGGTGTCGAGCTGGCCGTCTGCGGTCAACCTGACCACGGAGACGGTCCGGGCAAGGCTTGCATCCTGCGTCATTCCGGACAGATAGATCCGGCCCTGCCCGTCTACCAGGATGCCGCCCAGCGTGTCATTGCCGATGTCGACAAGCGCAATGCCTCCGGTTCCAAAGCTCTGATCCAACAGGCCATCGGCCGTGTAGCGCACCACTACGAAATCGGATGGACCGGTGTTTACCCGGGTCGTCCCTGCCACCAGCAGGCGTCCCTGATCGTCGAGAGCGGAGCCGCTATAGCCCTCGAACGAGCTTCCGCCCGAGATGTCGAGCCTGGCAAAACCGACACCTGCCGCATAGCCGGTGTCGAGGTTGCCATCGGCGTCGTACTTGGCAACGACGAAATCGCCATTGCTCGCATTGGTCCACCCGGCTGCGAAGACATTGCCCTCTGCGTCGACGAACAGGTCGCGGGTTCCGTCCGACTGGACGATGTTGGTCGAAACCTTGCCGTCCCCGCTGAAGCTCGTGTCGAGACTTCCATCCGGCGTGAACTTGACGATGTAGAAATCGGATCCGTCCGAGCCTCCGACCAGCAAATTCCCGTTCGCATCGAATGTAATGGTCGAAGCCGTCTCGGTGGCGGCGCCGCCAAGCCGGTAATATCCATCCCCGCTGAAGCTGGTGTCCGGCGTTCCATCCTCGTTGAAACGCATGACCACAAGGTCCTGCGTGCCTGCTGACGAGCTCAGGCCGTAACCGACGACGACGATCTTTCCGTTCGCATCAATCGCAACGCCATTTGCTCCGTGATGAGCGGAAAACGTCGAGACATAGGCCCCGTCGCCGGAGAAGGTGGTGTCGAGCGTTCCGTCCGGATTGTAGCGCACCACCATGATCTGCTGGGTGCCGGTGGTTCCGATCCTGGCGTTTCCGACCACGATCATCCGCCCGGCATCGTCGACAATGACCGCACTTGGCGTATCGATGGTGCTTGTCACGCCCATGGCAAAGCCGAGGTCCGTCAGGATCGGGTTTCCGACCAGCCCCTGGTAGTCGGCCTGACCGAAAACGCTGCCCGAGAGGTCACCACCCAGCGAGACCGGTGCATCGTTGCTGCCCGTGATGGTCACGCTTGCCGTCTGGGCTACACTCGCACCATAGGCATCCACGACCTCGTAGGTGAAATCGACGGTCTCGCTTTCGCCCAGCGCCAGGTAGTCATAGGCGGATGGATCGACGGACAGCGAATTGCCGACGAGCGCCATTCCGGTGCCATTGCCGCCGACCACCGCGAAATTGGCCACCGACAGCACGTCGCCCCTGTCAGGGTCGGACGCGCCATCAAGAAGGTCCACGACGAAGTTTGCATCGTTCTGGTCGCCGCTCGCCTCGACCGGTGCGCCAACTTCAGGCGTGTCGTTCACCCCCATCACCTTCACGTTGACCACATGATCTGCGGTGGCGCCGTGAATATCCGTCACCGTGAGGGTAAAGCTCTCGGTGACCTCTTCGCCTTGCGCCAGCGGAATGAAGGCGGCCTCGCTCAGGCTGTAATGCCAGTCGATCAGACCATCGGCATTGTAAGTCTTCGGCGTCACGATAGACGTCGTCAGCACTCCGCCCAGGGTGTTTTCAGCGCTGACCAGGGCAGAGACCGAATGAACGGGGGTCGCAATCCAGTTGTATTTCTCATCGAGATAGCCCGCGTCCTCCAGATCCGGATCGCTGAAAGCCACGGTCCCGTCGGCCAGCAGGGCATAGTTCGACGTGTCGCCGACGAGTTGCAGAACGGCATATTCGTCGGCCACCCCGGAGCCCTGAACGAAATAGGGCGCGTCATTGGTGCCGGTAACGACGATGGTCACCCACTCGGATTTGACTACGGCCCCGAATTCGTCCGTCGCCTGGAACAGGTATTCGCCGGCGCTGAAATATTGCCCGTCCTCGGCCAAGGCCTGTGCATCGGCTTCATTCAGCTGGAAAACCCACTCGCCAGTCGCGGAATCGAGCTGGATCGATCCCAGGTAGCTGCCAGAACCAGCAAGCGAATAGGTGATTACCGCGTCATTATCGGGATCTGTCGCCGAGATCGTCCCGAAGGCGGTCTCTTTTTGGTCCTCTATTACATGGAAATAGGACTGACCCTCGAGCGTCAGCTTGTCATCGGAAGTGGTAATCTCGATTGCTGCGGGGGCATCATTGCGTCCTGTTACCACGACGCTGACCCATTGGGTCGCGGTCCCGCTATTGCCGTCGTCGACAGTAATCGCGAACCGTTCTTCAGCGGTTTCGCCTTCCGCAAGATGCAATGCCATCTCGTTCGGCAACGCGTAATGCCAGGTGACCGAGCCCGAGCCATCACCGGTCGAAGGGTCCGCAATCAGGGCCGTTACAGTGCCGCCCAAGCCGTTATTGGCGTCGGGTTCGACCGACAGTGCGTGCACATCCGCCAGATCGACTTCGGCGAAGTTTATGGTTCCGTCCGCACGCAACACGGGATCGGGCGTCCACGTCTGGCCTGAATCATCGAGTATCGTGAGGCCGAAGCCATACGATCCCGAAGGTTCCACAGTCTGTGCAGTCACCAGCACGCGACCAGATGAATCGACTCCGATTTGCGGGACATCGCCGGCATAGCGGGTGAGCATCATCGTTCCGTTGTCGCCGAATGTGCTGTCGACCTCGCCATCGGCGAGGAAACGGGTGACGGCCAGCAATTGTCCGGTGTCTGTTTGCGTGGTCCCGGAGAGCACGATCCTGCCGTCACCATCGATGGCAACGGTATATCCCGCGTCGTAATCCAGGCTTATGTCGTGCCGTGCGACACCGTCGCCGCCCCCGAAACTGGTGTCGAAACTGCCGTCGGGCAGCAGGCGGATGACGAGCGCGTCGTAACCGGTGCCGGTCGCAGGGTCATAGCCGTAGCCGCCGATAACGAGATTGCCCTGCTCGTCGACAATGCCGGACCATGCGTATTCGGCACCGCCGAGGTCGATCTGGAGGTGACCATCGCCCCCTCCGAAAGCGGTATCGGGGCTGCCGTCTTCCAACACCCGGAAGACCTGGATGTTCGAGGCACCAAACCCGATCAGATAGAATGCCGGTTGCGTTCCGCTGGCGCCTGTGTCCGCGACGACATCCCGAATGCTTAGGTTGCTCAACCCCGCGACGTTGTATTGGGCGATGCCGCCCGAGCCGAATGAGGTGTCGAGAGTACCATCGGCGCTGAAACGTGCCGCCGATGCAACGGTGATTAGGCCATTGCTGCTTTGCTGGTACGACCAACCGCCCACAATAAAGCCGCCCTGGCTATCGAGGATCACGCCTTCTACCCGCGCGCCATCGCCAAAGTCGGCAGTCGCGAGGCCATCGCCCCCGCCGAAATCCATGTCGCGCTGACCGTTCTCGTCATACCGAACCAGGGCCATATCCGTGTATGCGTGGCCGCTTGACGGATCGGTCAGGCTCGTCGCGGCGACGATGCCACCTGTTCCGTCGAAAGCCAGGCCATAGAAGGATTCATTGCGAACGGGATTGAGGTCATCGACGACTATTCCGCCATCTCCGAACGTCTGGTCCAGTGTGCCGTCAGGATTATATCGGGCAATCATGGGCGCCCAGAACCCCTGGTCCACATGGCCGCCGACCACGATGCGATCCTGTGAATCGATCAGCATCGAACGCGGATAATCGTTCAGCACCGATCCGCTGATGATCGGATATTCCGGAATTGAACCGTTGGCGGTGACGGCGCTGTCGAACACGCCGCCGGTGATGGCCGGCCCATCGTTCGCCCCGGTGATCGTGACCGTTGCCGTCTGCGCCGCGCTACCGCCATTGCCGTCGATCACGTCATAGCTGAAGCTGACCACCACGCTCTCGCCAATGGCGAGGTAATCATAGGCCGAGGGGTCGACCGACAGCGTGCTGCCCGAACGCACCATGCCGTCCGCGTCGCCATCCACCAGCGTGAAGTTCGCCACCGACAGAGTGTCGCCAGCATCGGGGTCGCTCGCGCCCGCCAGCAGGTCCACATCGAACCCGGCGTCGTCCTCGCTGGCACCGGCCTCGATCGCCGCTGTCACCTGCGGACCATCGTTCGCCCCGGTGATCGTGACCGTTGCCGTCTGCGCCGCGCTACCGCCATTGCCGTCGATCACGTCATAGCTGAAGCTGACCACCACGCTCTCGCCAATGGCGAGGTATTCATAGGCCGAGGGATCGACCGACAGCGCGCCGCCCGAACGCACCATGCCATCCGCGTCGCCATCCACCAGCGTGAAGTTCGCCACCGACAGAGTATCGCCAGCATCGGGGTCGCTCGCGCCCGCCAGCAGGTTCACATCGAACCCGGCGTCATCCTCGCCGGCGCCGGCCTCGATCGCCGCTGTCACCTGCGGATCATCGTTCGAACTCGTTACCTCGATCGAAACCAGGGCAACATTCCCATCCTGCAATCCGTCATTGGCGAAGTAGGTGAATGTATCGCTGCCCGAGAAATCAGGGTCCGGCGTGTAGGTAAAGCTGCCGTCCGCGTTGAAGGAAAGCGTTCCGTTGTTCGGCCCATCCACCAGGCTGGCGGACAGAGCATCCCCATCGACGTCTAAGTCGTTGCCCAGGACGCCGGTGTCAGGTCCGATAATCAGCGAACCGTCTTCACCCACTTCGTAGCTGTCGTCGCCGGAAGCCGGAGCTGTATTGCCGCCGCCCTGGAAAGTGCCCGTGACAGTGATCGTCACAGTCGCAGTCGATCGTCCACCTTGCCCGTCGTCAATCGTGTAGCTGAAGCTGTCGTCGGTGGTCTGCCCCAGGGGCAGGGTGTCGAAGGCGGAGTTGGGATCGTAGACATAGGAACCGTCTGCTTCGACCTTGAGCGTAGCCCCCGAAGCAAGTGTGATTGCCTGACCTACCGCAGCGGCATCGCCGTTGACCGCTGCCACGGTCAGTGGGTCTCCGTCGACATCACTGTCGTTGTCCAGAAGACTGTCCGGGGAAGAAAGGATAGCGTCGGCGGCTATCGCGCCGCTATCTTCCTCGGCGGTCGGATCGGTATTGCCACCCGACAGGTCGATCGATGAACCGTCCCCGAAAACGATACGTTCGACATCGATCAGCACATCGTCGCCATCCGGACCGCGCTTGCGCGTATCGCTGATGTACACTTTCCCGTCTTCATGACGGATTTCGTAATCGGAGGCGTTCCCGCCGTAGTAGGCAGTGTCGTAGCCATCCCCGCCATCGATCACATCGGATCCGGCGTCGCCGACAAGATGGTCGTTACCTCCACCGCCAAAGAGAGTGTCGGTTCCCGCTCCGCCATCGAGGAAGTCATCGCCGTCTCCGCCAAAGAGCGTGTCTGTGCCATGCTCGCCGAAAATCCGGTCGTCGCCTTCTTCGCCAAGGATGGTATCTGCACCGGACCCACCGAAGATGGTGTCTTCCCCTGCCGTTCCGACCAATTTGTCGTCTTTGCGAGTACCTTGGATTTCAGCCATCATTCCGTTCCTTCAATGCGTTTGCGCACAGCAAGATCTGAAGGGAATGATCGCGGTAAGGCGACTTTGAGCAATAGGTCAGATGCCCTACGATTTGGGCAGGGACAGCCCACACGCTGCCCGAAATGAAGCAGTGTTGCGCGAATTGGGCTCTCCCTCGCTCTTCGCTGGCGCGGGAAAAAAGCCGTGCGAATTCACCCTCTTGCCTCGTCGCGCGCCGTGCTCGCGCAACGAGAGCCGCCATGATGTCGGCCCTTGTCGGGACAAAAGGCGCAAGCGCGCTTGGCAGACCATGCCGCCATGGGTATCTGCTTGGTGGAAATGTCGATGCCCGAAGCCCTCACGAACTTCTGCCAGTCCTGCACGGTGCGCAACCGCGCGATCTGCGGCGACCTGCACGACGATGAAATCAACGTCCTGAACAAGATCGGGCGACGCCGTTGGGTCGAAGCGGGCGAGCAAGTGCTCTGGGAAGGCGACGACGCGGTCGTCGTGGCGAACGTGATCGAGGGGCTTCTGAAGCTTTCGACCCAGACGAGCGAAGGCAAGGAACAGATCCTCGGCATCGCCTATCCGTCCGACTTCCTCGGTCGGCCTTTTGGCGAAACCACACCTTACGGTGTCGAGGCGCTGACCCCTGCTCTCGTGTGCACGTTCCAGCGGTCGGATTTCGACCATTTCGCTCGCGAACACCCGCGACTGGAACACAAGCTGCTTGAACGCACGTTGTCCGAACTGGACCGCACGCGCCGCTGGATGCTGCTGCTCGGCCGTATGAATGCGGAGCAGAAGATGGCGACATTCCTGCTCGACATGGCTGACCGGCTCGTGCCCGCCACCTGCGCACCGATGCCGGAAAGCAACGAGGTCATGGAATTGCCGCTGACCCGGCAGCAGATTGCCGACGTCCTCGGCCTGACGATCGAGACGGTCAGCCGCCAGTTCACGAAGCTGCGCAAGGAAGGCCTGATCGACCTGCCGTCGCGCAGGGACGTTCGGATCATCGACCGCGCTGGGCTGGAAGCGCTGGCCAGCTAGGGCCGGGCGGTTTCCCGGCGCGCGTGGACATACCAGAGCGCGTGCGCAGGCCGCGCCTTCCTCGGCTCCAGATCCATCCCGCCGAATTGCCACATCCACGAACGGCGCAGGTGGTAGATCCACGACCATGGCGCGAACGGGTTCACGACAAGCAACAGCAGCGCGGCAACGATCTTGCGCGCTGTCCAGCGGACGGTGAAATTACCGAAGTGCCGGCTCGAGGCGATCGAGCTGTACTGGTAGTCGACCGTCGTGTCCTGCAGGTGCTCCACCTCGAACCAGGGCGCGCATAACCGGTCGAAATCTCCGATCCGCGGATAGAGGCCGGAATAATGGGCATGAAACGAATAGGCATGCAGCCAGTCCGACGCTGTCCATCCTCCCGAGGCCGAACTGTGCAGCGTGGCGGAAAAGACCTTGCCCGATGCCGTGTCGGCTTTGAGCGCCTCGGATGCCGAACGGAAGACATTGGCATAGACCTCGTCGGTGCCGCGCCGGTCGCGCATCTGGTAAGAGGTGCAGAAGTGTTCGAGCGAGCCGATCAACGTGACCGCATCGAACCTTCCTGCAAGCTTTGCCGGCAGGGGTTTGCGGAAATCGAGCACATGCGCCTCGATCCCCCGCGCCTCGACGATCCGTTGCTGGTCAGGTGACAGGGTGAGGCCGGTCCCGTCGATGCCGACCGATTTCAGATAGGCGAGAAAGTCGCCCAGTCCGCATCCCACGTCGAGCACGCGCATGCCCGGCTTCAGGCCAAGCAGTTCGACGATCCGGCGATACTTGTCGCGCGTCGCCTGCTCGATGCTCTTGTCGAAATCGCCGTCGAACAGGCCTTCTGTAAGGTCTCCGCGAGCCGCCAGGTCGGCCCGGTCGCCGAGGAAGATCGTGAACCACTGATAGACCCGCGCGACGCGTTCGGTCGAAGGGAACAGCCCGCGGTGGAACACGGTAAAGGCCAGCAGCTCCTGCAAGGCCAGCACCGCATAAGCAAAAACGGGCAGCCACCACCACGAGAGACCCGAAACAAGGCAGATTGCGCCGGCAACCGCGATCATGCCGAGCCAGACTGCGGTGCTGACGGGTGTCAGGAAAAGGACCGACCTCAGGTCACCGGCCTGCCGCGAAGTCGCCCGGAGGTCTGCCTCCGCTCGGATATCGGCACTACGCTCAGCGAGCGCCATCTATCGGGGTCCGCTTGCGATCGAAGTTCGAACTCAGGTCCTTCGGCACCATGCAGCCGAACCAGAAATCCTGGTCCAGTTTCTCGCCCAGCCCGACGTTCGGGTCGCTGTGCATCAGCGCGGTTCCAACCGCGAGCTGGATATAGGCGAGGCCCACGTCCTGCGCGAGGCAGGTACGCTCTCCCCTGCCGAAGGGGAAGAAATAGTCACTGCCGAGCGGATCGCTCGCCCGCCTTTCAGCGGTCCAGCGGCCCGGCTTGTAATGGTCGGCATCTTTCCAATGATCGGCATGGGTATGCGCATGGCGATTGCCGATGAGCAGGCTGGTATCCGCCGGCATCCGGTATCCTGCGACCACCACGTCGGCATCCGTCCGGACATTGCGCGTCCAGAGCGAAACGGGCGGCAACAGCCGCAAGGTCTCGAGCACTGCGGCCTGCAATTCCTCGCAGGCCCTGATCTGGGCGTGGGTAGCATCGGGGCCTAGGCCAGCGAGTGCATTGCACACACGCTCCATTTCGGTGTCGGACTTGCCGAGAAGGTAGAGGGTACAGGTTACCGCGCTCGAGCTCGAAACGATGCCGCCGTAATACATGTTGGCCAGTTCGGTGGCGAGCAGGTCATCATCGTGGTCGCAGCCCGCCCTGATCGCATGGCGCAGGAGATCGGTGCCCGTAGGGTTGGTCTCGGCCCGTGCCTTGCGCACTGCCCCGACGAAGGCCGCATGGTTGCGATCCTGCGCCGCCTGCGCCTCTTCGGGAAGCGTATCGAAGAGGAAAGGCATCTTGCTCTTCATCCGCCGGTCGAGTTCGCTGGCAACGATGACCCAGTCGCGGAAAGCGCTTTCCCCGAATTCCTCGCCATAAAGCATCACCGAGAACGCATCGAACGCCATATGCAGCAGCGTGTCGTAAGTGTGCTCGAAACTCTTCCCGACGAAGCCCGAAATCCGCTTCCTGAGCTGCTCGTGCATGCGCGGCAGGGCGGTATCGAGCCAGCCATCGCGCAGGGCGAGAACCATGGGATTGGACGCCATGCGTTCCGCCCAGACCTTGCCGCCCGGCTGGGTGAAAACGTCGCCTTCGTCAGTCGAAACCGGGCGCAGCGCGGCAGTCGGCGTTTTCTTGTAGAAGTCGGCCGTGTCTGTGACCATAATCTGGGTGATCGCTTCCGGATCGCTGACCAGCACGATGTCCGCCCCCGGCAGGTCGACCCGCGACAAGGCTCCCACGTCGCGCGCATAGTGGAGCATCACGTTCCACGGCGGCTGACCATCCACGAAATCGAGCATGTCGCCGAGTATCGGCAGGCCCTTGGGCGAGGGAAGGTCGTCGATCGACGGCTGATGGCCTGCACCCTTGCCCGTCATATGTTGATGCTCGCCGGGACTTTGGACGGAAGCAGGTAGACATAGGGTGCGGAGCGCGTGACGAGGTCACGGTTTTCACGGGTGATCTGTATCTCGATCTCCTTCAGGCGCGCCTGGAACACGGCGAGAGCACCTTCGACGATCTCCGGTTCGGTGATCATGTCGGAATAGGGGAAGCTGTTGGACTTGTATTCGCCCAGATGCGTGTGGTGGACGCCGCCGAGAAGCGAAAGGAACTCGGCCTGCAACTCCCCGAACTGGAGCGGGGGCAGGAGGTCTAGCCAGTCCTGCTCGGTCGCATCCCCTTCCTTCCATTCCGCCCACAGCGCACCGGCAAGCGCGGGGGAATAAGACATGTCCGCCCACTGCGTGAAATTGACCGCCGCGTGCTGTGCGCTGGCGGTGAACATGATCATGGCCAGCGCCTTGCGCAGGTCGGCACGGTTGCTGATCGGCGTGAAGCCCCCGATCCCGCCCTCCGAAGGGGGCGATGAAAGCGTCTTCGACCAAGCCCCGAGTTCGTCGTCGGCAGCAATGTCCGCATCGCTGCGATAGTAATAATCGACATAGGACCGCGCCCAGTCGCCGATGGCATCCCACAGGCGCAGCGCATCGTCACGGTAGGGGTAGTCGACGAGCCGCCCTTCCGGACCGATTTTGCGCCGCGCGAAATCGGCCGGCGGCATGGCGGCATGGAAGTCGTATTCCGACACGGCCCGCCCGGCGAGCCGGATCATGCTTTCCAGCGTGCCTCCGAAGGACAGGTCGATCACGCCGCCCGGCGCCAGCATGGAATGGGCGGCCGAATTGTTGATCGCCAGGGTGCCTTCGAAATGCGGCATCAGCAGCTTGTAGAGCGGATGGCGCGCGGACAAATTGCGCTTCGTGGCCAGTGCCGCCGCCTCCATGATGAGGTGCGTCTGGCCGAGATGGCAGACCAGCTCGTGGTAATTCGCGTCGGCGACCTGCACTGCGGTCTTCGCCTTCTGCCATGCCCACCCGTCGGCTGGGGTGGAAATCGAGAAGCTTTCAGGATCCTGCCCGACCTGGATCGCGACAGGACGCAGGGACCCGCCGGTTGGCGGCACAGCGAACAGGGCAATCGGGGCCGGTGTGTACTTGCGCTCCCCGAGTATGGGGTTGGTGTTATCCTCGACCGTATCGCCGATCAGCTCGTAATCGAGCAGGAAGAGGCGACCGTCCTTCAGGGCCGCAGCCAGCGTGTCACCAGCCTCGGCATTCACCGCATAATGGTCTTCGGTGACCGGAAACTTGGCGGGCAAGGTATCGATGCCCTTGATCAGCATCGGGTTCTGGCCGGCGACTCGCATCTGGGCGAACCAGTTGTCGTCCTGCCAAAGTTCCATGACCGGCGGGCGTTCGACCTCGCGGTAGAGGTCGTCATAGCACTGGATGGACTTCGGTCGGCCGTGCGGCGTCAGAGGCGACATCCATGGGCTGCTGGCCGTGGCATCGTGATGGCCGGTAATGTGCTGGCCGCGCAGCACCTTCTTCATCAGCGAATGGCTGGCGTCTTCGCCGAGGTGGTCGAGCAATTCGCCGACCTGCTCGATGCCAGCCCCGAACCCCTTGATCAGGCTGGTGAAAGTCAGGCCCTTGGCGACCTGCTTTTCGAACGCGTTCTCGACGATGTGCTCTTCTTCGATGCAGCGGTTGGCCACCACGTTGGCGAGGATGTTCTTGAGCGGAAGGAGCGTGCGCAGCGTCCATTCCTTGCTGGGCGTCGCCTCCTCGGGCACCTGCGCCACCATCGGAATTCCGGGCACGATATCATAGGATATCGCATAGCGAGCCTGCGCGACAGCAAGGTCGGCAGATCGTTTCTGCCGATCAGGGTCGTGCTGCGGTAGTGTTGCCGTGTCCCCCATGATGCAAAGTCTGTCAGCAGGATTCGCGCCAGTCAATCGGCGGTTGACCGCCGTGCCCCGTGCGGAGAACAAAGGGCTTGGTCGAAACAGGGAGGCGTTATAGGTCCGCATTCCATGAGCGGGATCTTCATTTCCTATGCCCGGGCGGACGAGCGCAAGGCGCGCTTGCTGGCGGAGATGCTGCGCCTCCACGGCTACAAGGTCTGGCGCGACGACCAGCTTCCTGCGCACCGCGCCTATGCCGAAGTGATCGAGGAACGCCTGCGCGATGCAGAAGCGGTCGTGGCCCTCTGGTCATCGGCAGCCGCACGCTCGCAATGGGTGCGGGCGGAAGCGGATACGGCCCGGCAGGATGGCAAGCTGGTCCAGGTCACGCTCGACGGAGCGCAGCCTCCACTCCCCTTCAACCAGATCCACTGCCTCGACATGAGCGGGTGGGACGGCAAGGAAAGCCCTGCCTGGCACCGCCTGCTGGCAACGATCGAGGAACTGGCCGAAGCCGGCGAGCCGGTGCCCAAGGCCTCACCCCGGCCTGCCATGGGCACCCAGAAGGCAACCATCCCGAGCATCGCCGTCCTTCCGTTCAAGGATCTTTCGCCGCAAGAGAGCGACGAATATTTCGCCGACGGCATCGTCGAGGAAATCGCCACCGTCCTCTCGCGGTTCAATGTCCTCTTCGTCCTGGGGGCGTCCACGAGCAGGGTCTACCGCGACAGCACTTTGCCCCTGCCGGAAATCGCGCTCGAACTGGGGGTGCGTTACCTCCTTGTCGGCAGCGTGCGCAGGGCCAGCGGACGGGTTCGCATCGCTGTCTCGCTGATCGACGGCGAAGGCGGCGCGCAGGTCTGGGCCGGCCGTTTCGACGACGAGCTCGAAGATGTCTTCGAATTGCAGGACCGGATCGCCAATTCGGTCGCCAGCGCGATCGATGCGACGATCGAGGCGCTCGAAACCCGCCGCGCGGTGGAGCGGCCGACCAGTTCACCCGGTGCCTACGAGCTCTTCCTCCGGGCCAACGCTGCCACCATGAGCTGGGATCGCGAAGACATGGAAGTCGCGATCGAGGCCGCCGAGGAAGCGCTGCGCCTCGACCCGAAATTCGCTTGGGCCGCCGTCATTCTCGCGATGAGCCATGCGGTCTATTACAATTCACAGTGGGACGAGAACGGCGAGGAGCACCGCGATAAGGCGCATCGTTACCTCGACCTCGCCCTGCGCCTGCGGGGAGAGGACACCTATGTGCTCGCCCACGGTGCCGGCGTGCTCGTGGCGCTCGGCGAAGACCTGCCGACGGCGGAGCGCCTCATCGGTCGCGCGCTAGAGGTAAACCCCGGCTCGGCCCTCACCCGCCTTTACGCCGGATGGACTGCGCTGGCCGCAGGTCGACCGGAAGAAGGCATCGAGCATTTCGAGGAGTCTCTCAGGCTCGATCCCCATTCCGCGCGCCGCTACGGCCTGCTTTCGGGCAAGGGCCTGTGCCTCGTCGGGCTGGGACGGCTGGACGAAGCGCATATGGTGCTGTCGGAATCGCTGCACCTTGCCCCCGATCACAGTCCCGGCATTTTCGGCCTGACCTTGTGCTTGGCGGCGATGGGCAGGCCCGAGGAAGCCCGGACCATGGCCCGCAGGCTCGATCCGCCATCGGTGATCGAACGATCGCTGGCGGTCGTTCAGGACCCCGACCAGCGCGCTTCGATGCAAGCGATGCTCGCGCAGGTTATGGAATAGCGAGCGCCTCGCCGAAATCAGACAAGCTGCAAGGCGCCGGACTTCTCGCCCCTCGCGAGGTCGAGGCCCTCGGCAATGCTGGAGACGTATTTGAGCGACAGTTCCGTCATCGGCCGAAGATCTTCCGACCCGCGCGATCCGATTTGCCAGTGCCCCTTGGTGTCGCGAGCAATCCAGTTCTTCTTTTCCATCTTCGCGATCTTGCGCCTGACTGTCTCGCGGGGAATCCCTGTCACTTGCGCGATCGAGAGCGTGTTCAAGGGCTTGCGGAAATCGATGTTCTTGCGCGCGAGCAAATCGGCATAGCTGAACGAGACGGGTAATCTGTCAGCCGGCAGCAGGGCTGCACCCACAACCGCCATGATCAGTGCGGCATCGAGATCGCCGTCGAATGCATCCCTCAACTCGGACAAGAGGGCGATCATGCCTTCGACATGGCGCGGCCAGAGGAGGGAAAAATGTTCTTCAGCGATATTCGGCAAACGAACCCCCATTGAAACGTCCGGCAGGAAAATTGCGTTTAGTGCCCATTTTGGGTAATTGATAGCTGGTAAATCGCATCATTTGAGGCGCATAGGGCCAGTCGGGTCGCCATTCATTCCTTTCAGGGAGGCTGGCGTATGCAAGCAGAAGGTGACAGTTCTACCGTTCGTGGGTTTCGCGCGATGCGCGTCAGACCCCTCGTGTTGCTGGCCGCCGCTGTTTCGCCACTCGCCTTCGGATCGCCCGCATTCGCGCAGGATGCCGAACCCGCCGCCGACCAAGGCCCGACCCAGATCAAGTATACGTTCGAAGGCGGCGTAAACGCCGTCGCCGAAGAAAATCTCTACTGGAACCTGGCGGACAAGTTCGCTCCCTCGGCCGGTTTCGATTCGGACACGCAATGGCTCGAATTCTATGTGAAGCCGGGCGTCGAGATCACCCATGACGCAAGCTCGGACATCCAGTTCTACGGCGGCTTTTCCATGGTCGCCTCGGCGACGCTCGGCACTGACGCCTTCGACCAGCAGAACACCAGCCGCGTAACCATCGAAGAGGCCTATGTCGGCTTCCGCACGGGCTCGGTCGAAACCGGCCAGTTCGACCTGTCGGCCGGCGCGCAGGAACTGAAGCTCGGCACGGGCATGCTGATTTCCAACGGTGCCTCCAATGGTTTTGAACGCGGCGCCGTAAAGCTTGGCCCGCGCAAGGCGTGGGAGCGCACCATCATCGGTCGCTTCCGCTACCAGGGCCTTACCGCGACCGGATTCTTCATCGACCCGAACGAGCTCGCCTCCAACAACACCAAGACGCACAGCGTCGGCGGCGACATCCGCTACGATTTCGACAAGACCGATTTCGCCGGCGTCAGCTACGTCAACGTCCTGCAATCGGGCGCTCCGTATCCGCAGGCAGCGCCGGGCGGCAACGGTCCGCCCGCATTCCTCGACGGCGGGCGCGAGGGCCTCAACGCGCTGTCATTCTACGGCATGTTCCACCCGGCCAAGGGTGCGCTGCCCGGCTTCTATGTCGGCCTCGACGGTGCCTATGAATGGAACGACCGCGTCAGCCTCGACGCGTGGGGTGGACGCATCAAGATCGGCCATGCCTGGAACGACAAGCCGTGGCGCCCCGACCTGTTCTATTCCTACCAGACCTTCTCGGGCGACGATCCCGACACGCCCGAGCTGGAGCGGTTCGACCCGCTCAACTACGAAGGCTCGCCCGCAAGCTGGGCCACGGGTTCGAAGGCGGCGCTCGTCTTCATCAACTCGAACGTGCAGTCGCACCAGCTGACGCTCAAGACCATGCCCAGCCCGCGTGACTTCCTGACGCTGAGGGCCGCACACATCCGGGTGAACGAGCAGCGCAGCCCGATCCAGTTCGGCCAGGCGACCAGGCTCGAGATCACCGACGACCTGGGCGCTGTGATCGCCGGCGTCACCGCCAACCATCTCGCGGACGATTTCTTCATCGAATACACCCGCGTACTGACGCCCAATGCCTTCCTGACCGGAGGGTTCAGCATCTCCATTCCCGGCAAGGGGATCGAGAATGCCTTCGGTGGTGATGCGCCCGCGTGGACGGGTGGCTTTGTGAATCTCGTCGTCAATATGTGACCGGATCGGGCCGTCGGGCCCAATGAAGTCGCGCCTTACCCGGACAGCGACTTTCGAATTGAGGAGAGACAGTGATGAAAAAGCTTCTTGGAAAATCTCTCGGCGCTGGCGCCCTTGCCGTGGCCGCCATGGGCCTGTCGCCTGCAGTAGCGCAGGACGATGCCGGCGAAACGCTCAGCCAGGAAGAGCAGGTCGATAACGGCCTCAAGAATTTCGGCTACATCGCTGGTCTCTCGCGCGGGTGCGTCGCCGAAAGCCAGCAGGTCGCTTTCGAGCGGGACGTGCTGGACATGAACGCCTCCATCGCCCGGCTGCTCGGTGTCGACCGCGCCTTCCTGTTCTCCTCCGCCTTCGGTTACGGCACCAGTGTTGCCGTCGAGACCGAGAACTGCGCCGAAGTCCTCAAGCAGTACGAACGGCGCGCGGCGAAATTCCGCGGCGCGGCACAGGAGGGCTGAGCCATGTACGCCAAAATATTGATGGCGCTCGGCACGGTCACCGTTCTCGCGGCTATCCCGTCCGAAGTGCAGGCACAGAGCTGGGAAGTGCGCCGGGAAATCCGCGAAGCCAACCGCGAGGTCAATCGCGAGAGGCGGGAAGCGGACGAACGCATCAGGCGCTGCAAGGACCGCGAATGCGTCGAGCGCGAATACCGCAAGGCCAATCGCGAAGTCGCCCGCGAACGCCGCGAGGCACGGCGCGAAGTGAGCCGCGAAATCCGCGAGGATTATTACGACCGGTTCTACCGCGGAAACGGCCGCTGGTGGCGCGACGGACGGTACTGGAACCGCGATGACTATCTTCGCCGGTACTACAAGCGCAGCGACAATGACGGGGCGGATGTCCTGACGGGCGTGCTCGTCGGAGCGGCCGTGATCGGCGTGATCGCTGCTGTCACGGATGACGATTGAGGCCTCGAACAGGGAGTAATTCCATGCGTTTCATTTCCAGACTCCCCGCGATGGGGCTTTCGCTTGCTGTCGCCGCAGGCCTTTCGGCATCGGCATCGGCCCAGCAGGGCCAGCCGCCCCTTTCGGCAGAGGAATCCGATCCGCGCGTGCTCGGCTGGATGATCGGTTCGCCGCCGCCTGCCGACAAGATCATCACCCAGCCCGATTCGGTCTATTTCAGCTTCCCTCGCCTGCGGTGGAGCGTTTGCCACCTGCGTGAATTCCTCCCGACCGAAGAAATCAGCCGCGGACTCGGCGCGCCGGTTCCGCTGTCCTACCTGACGCCCGACGAGCTCACGCAGTATGCGGAAGAAATCGACGCGCTGACTTTCACGCCGATGAATTCGGACGGGCTGATGACGTGGAAGGATTCGCTCGGCGCCAATTACACCGACGGCATGCTGATCATGCACAAGGGCCGGGTCGTGTACGAGAAATACTCGGGCTGCCTGACCGAGGACGGCAAGCACGCCGCCATGTCGATGACCAAGTCGCTGACCGGCCTTCTCGCCCAGATCCTGGTGACCGAGGGCACGCTCGATGAAACCAAGCGCGTCATCGACATCATTCCCGAAATCAAGGGTAGCGCTTTCGCCACGGCGACCGTGCGCGAGGTCATGGATATGACTACCGGGGTGAAATATTCGGAGAATTACGCCGATCCCAACGCCGATATCTGGGTTTATTCCCGTGCAGCCAGCCCGCTGCCCAAGCCCGAAGGCTACAAGGGCCCGAACGGCTACTGGGAATACCTACAGCAGGTGCAGCCCGATGGGCGTCACGGCGACGAGTTCCACTACAAGACGATCAATTCCGACATGCTCGGCTGGATCATCACCCGGGTGACCGGAAAGGAAGTGACGCAGCTCGCATCCGAACGGCTGTGGTCGAAAATGGGCGCGGAACAGGCCGCCTACCAGACGGTCGACGGCAAGGGTGTGCCCTTCGCCGGTGGCGGTCTCACCGCGAGCCTGAGGGATCTCGGCCGGCTTGGCCAACTCATGCTCGACGAGGGGGTCATCAACGGCCGCAGGCTCTTCCCTGCAGAGGTAGCGCAGCGAATCCGGCAAGGCGGCGATCCGTCGAAATTCGCTGGCTTCCCGACCATTCCGAACGGCAGCTACACCAGCCAGTGGTGGGTCTTCCACAACGATCACGGCGCCTATGCCGCTCGCGGTGTGCATGGCCAGACCATCTATGTCGACCCGACGGCAGAGATGGTGCTGGTGCGCTTCGCTTCGTTCCCGACAGCAGCGAACGGCAGGATCGATCCTACCTCGCTGCCCGCCTACCAGGCGGTGGCCGAATACCTGATGGCAAAGGATTGAGGCCGCCCGAGACGAGGAGGCCGGATTGGCTGTTTCAAAGATAATCGCGCTGTGCTTCGCAGCGTTCTGGACGCTTGCGTTCGCCCATGTGGCGAACGCCCAGGACGCCGCGGAGGAAACTGCAACACCGGCTGTCGAAGAAACCGCGGCGGATGCAGGCGAGGAGGACCTCGTCTCCATGGTCACCCGGTCAGAGATATCCAATCCGGAACTGGCGCACCTGCTCGTACCGCTGACTGCGGATGAACTGCAGCAGGCCAGCGAGGCCTGGCTGGTTCTCGTCCGCACCAAGACCGAGGAGATCGCACGCGCCCAGGCTGACCGCATTGGCGGGGCCGACCCCGCCGACGAGGGGAAGATCGCCAGGATCATCACTCTCGTCGAACAGCGCGCAAAGCTGCTCGAGAAGTTCACGTTGGTGGTCGATTCCCTCGAAAGGAAGGGCGGTGATCCAGACCAGGTCGCCCGCCTGAGGGCTTACCGGAACGGCATCCTGTTCGAAGAAACCTCGCAGGCGAGCGCCAAGGCCCTGTTCGGTTCGATGGTCGAGTGGCTCGGCAGGCCGGATGGCGGTATAGCCTTGCTGAAAAGAGTGTTGGTCGCCCTTTTGGCCCTCGGAGCGATCGTGCTGGCGGCACGGGTGGCGAAAGGTTTCGTCCGGCTCTGGATCGGACGCTTCACCAGTCTGTCGAAACTCCTGCAGGCCTTCATCGTCGGGGCCTTCTTCTGGCTGTTCATACTGGCCGGCATCGTGATCGTCCTCGCTTCAATCGATGTCGACATCACGCCTGTCTTCGCGCTGATCGGGGGTGCTTCCTTCATCCTCGCCTTCGCCTTCCAGGATACGCTCGGCAATCTCGCAAGCGGCCTGATGATCATGATCAACCAGCCTTTCGACGAAGGCGATTACATCGAGGTCGGAGGAGTCGGCGGAACGGTCAGGAACGTGAGCATGGTGGGCACCACTGTGGCCACACCGGACAACCGTATCGTCATCGTCCCCAACAAGAACGTCTGGGGCAACGTCATCGTGAATGCGACGGCGAGCGAGACACGGCGCGTGGACCTGGTATTCGGCGCATCATATGGCGACCCCATCCAGGACGTGCTCGACGTCCTGCAGCAGCAGGTCGCTGCCCATCCCAAGGTCCTTGCCGATCCTGCGCCGGAAATCCGCCCGACCGAACTGGGCGCGAGCGCGGTGACTTTCGTCTGCAGGCCGTGGGTGGCGGCAGAGGATTACTGGGACGTGCATTGCGACCTGACGCGCAGCGTGAAGGAAGCATTCGAGCAGCGCGGCCTCACGATGCCCTATCCGCAGCAGGACGTTCACGTTAAATCGCTGCCCTCCCCCGCAGGCGCCTGATCCGCACGAATCCGGTTCCCGACAACCGAAACCGGGAAGGAATCTGGCACCTTCCGTTGCGTAACGGTTGCGATTCGCTCGAACCTTCCATTACGTGAGATTCGAAAGCCGGCAGGAGCTGGCCCTACCAGGGCTGGCCGGACAGAACGGATATCGGAGCCTGAGCCAATGAATCTCGAATTCACCCCCGAGGAAAAAGCCTTCCGCGACGAAGTGCGCGCCTTCATCTCGCAGAACTATCCCGCCCATCTTGCCGATTTCGGAATGCGCGAGGACATGTCGCCCGAAGACATGGTCGCCTGGCACAAGATCCTGGGCGAAAAAGGCTGGTCCGTACCTGCATGGCCGGTGGAATATGGCGGCACCGGCTGGACGCCGACCCAGCGCTATATCTGGTCGGAAGAAAATGCCCGCGTGAACGCGTTCATGCCGCTCCCGTTCGGCGTGGCGATGGTCGGCCCGGTCATCTACACCTTCGGCAATGAAGAGCAGAAGGCGAAGCACCTGCCCGGCATCCGCAGCGGCGATGTGTGGTGGTGCCAGGGCTATTCCGAACCGGGCGCCGGTTCGGACCTCGCCTCGCTGAAGACCACCGCGGTCCGCGACGGTGACCACTACGTCATCAACGGCCAGAAGACCTGGACCACGCTGGCCCAATATGCGGACTGGGGCTTCTTCCTGTGCCGGACCGACCCCGATGCCGACAAGCCGCAGGAAGGCATCAGCTTCATCCTCGTCGACATGAAGACGCCCGGCGTCGAAGTGAAGCCGATCAAGCTTCTCGACGGGGGCTACGAGGTCAACGAGACCTGGCTGACCGACGTGCGCGTGCCTGTCGAGAACCTCGTCGGCCAGGAGAACAAGGGCTGGACCTACGCCAAGTTCCTGCTCGCCCACGAACGCAGCGGGATTGCCGGTGTCGCCCGTTCGAAGCGCGGCGTCGAAAAACTGCGCGAAATCGCGGCGAAGGAAACGCTCGACGGCCAGCCGCTGATCGAGGACTTCGATTTCGCGCGCAAGGTCAGCCAGCTGGAAATCGATCTCGCCGCGCTCGAGATCACCGAACTGCGCACGCTGGCCGGGGAACAGGCTGGCAAGGGACCGGGGCCCGAAAGCTCGATCCTCAAGATCAAGGGTACCGAAATCCAGCAGCGTTTGACCGAACTCACGCTCGAGGCGGTCGGCAGCTACGGCACGCCCTATTACGGCAGCATCGCCAACGACACCGGATCGAACGAATATCCGATCGGGCCGGAGTATGCGCACCACTCTGCCGCGACCTATTTCAACATGCGCAAGACCTCCATTTATGGCGGATCGAACGAGATCCAGCGCAACATCATCACGAAAATGATCCTCGGCCTGTAAGGCGCGGGGCACCAGCGGAGAGAGACCCGTGGATTTCAACTTCACCGAAGAACAGGACATGGTGCGCGACGGACTTTCGCGCATGGTCCGCGAACAATACGACTGGGAAAGCCGCCGCGCGGCCATTGCGAGCGATGCGGGCTGGCGGCCTGAAGTCTGGGCCCAGCTTGCCGAACTCGGCATCCTCGGCATGCCCTTCAGCGAGGACGTCGGCGGTTTCGGCGGCGGCGCGGTCGATGCGATGATCGTGATGGAAGAGTTCGGCAAGGGCCTCGTGGTCGAGCCCTTCGTTCCCACAGTGGTTTGCGCCGGCGGCTTCCTGAAGCATGCCGGAAGCGAGGCGCAGCGCGAGGAGCACCTGTCGGCCATCATCGACGGCAGCCGCGTTTTCGCCTTCGCCTATGCCGAACCGCGCGGGCGATATGATTATGCCGACCTTGAAACCACCGCGAAAAAGGACGGGGACGGCTATGTCCTCAACGGTCACAAGGCCGTCGTCATCGGCGCACCTTGGGCGAGCCACCTCGTCGTGACTGCCCGCACCGGCGGTGACCGCCGCGACCGCGAAGGCGTGAGCGTTTTCATCGTCGATAAATCGGCCGACGGCATCGTGACGAGGGACTACGAGACAGTCGACGGCCGCCGCGCATCGGAAGTCTACTTCGAAAACGTCTCGGTGCCCGGTGATGCCCTGATCGGCGAAGAAGGCGCTGCCCTTCCCCTGATCGAGCTAGTCACCGACGAGGCGATCGCCGCGCAATGCGCCGAGGCTTGCGGCGCCATGAAGGTCGCCCACGCCATGACCGTCGAATATTCCCGCCAGCGCAAGCAGTTCGGCGTTCCGATCGGCAAGTTCCAGGTTCTCCAGCACCGCATGGTCGACATGTACACCGCTTACGAGCAGTCGGTTTCGCTGACCTATCTCGCGACGCTGAAGCTGGAAGCAGGCGAAAGGGAGCGCAAGCGCGCGGTGTCCGCCGCCAAGGTCGGCGTCGGCCAGGCAGCCCGTCTCGTCGGACAGGAATCGATCCAGATCCACGGCGGCAACGGTGTGACCGACGAATATGCGATCGGCCATTACTTCAAGCGCCTGACGATCTTCGAATCGGAATTCGGCAACGTCGACCATCACCTTAAGCGGCACGTCTCGCTGGCCTGAATCCGCTGAAGGCTTTCAGGCCTTCGGTTCCGGAAAGCGTCTAAACCAGCCAATGGGGCCATCGGACCAATGCCCGGTGAGCCCCCTTTGGGCTGTGCGACGAATAAAGCGAGGCAAGCCTTTGCCGCTCATGTGATGCTTTGCTCGGCCTGTTCTTCGCGCCGCGCGAATTTCTTTCAGGCCGGGGATTGGAAAAACCAATCCAGCGCCTCGCAAAGCGCGATTCATTCGGTTAGCCTTCTGACAACAGAAGGGATTTTCATGCGCAACAGACTCGTTCTCGCCGTTTCCGCCATCGCTCTGGCGGCCAGCCAGGCCAATGCACAGGAGAGCGCAGGAGCGCCCGACACATCGCAACAAGCGGCTCCTGCAAATGCCGCCGCCGAAGTGCGACTGGACTATGAGAAGTTCGTTCTGGGCAACGGGCTGGAGGTCATCCTCGCGGTGGACGATTCCGATCCGATCGTCTCGCTGATGACCGTGGCCCATGTAGGCTCCGCTCGCGAAAAGCCTGGTCGCACGGGCTTTGCGCATTTCTTCGAACACATGGCGTTCAACGATTCCGAAAACGTGCCGCAGGGCGCAAATCGCCGCGATATCCCTGCCTGGGGCGGCGATCGCAACGGCTACACCACCCGCGACCGCACCGTGTACTACGAGACCGTCCCGATCGACGCGTTCGACAAGCTGCTGTGGATCGATTCCGACCGCCTCGGCTTCATGATCAATACTGTCACGGAGGACGCGCTCGAGCGCGAAAAGCAGGTCGTAAAGAACGAGAAGCGCCAGCGGGTCGACAACGCGCCTTACGGCTATGTCGGGGAAGTGGTCGCCGGCGCGCTCTATCCGGCAGACCACCCCTACAACTGGACAGTCATTGGCTCCTTGCCGGACCTGCAGGCAGCAACGCTGGCCGACGTGCGCGAGTTCTACGATGCTTACTACGGCCCGAACAATACGACGCTCGCGATCGTGGGCGACATCGACATTGCCGAGACCAAGGCCAAGGTCGAACGCTGGTTCGGCGAGATTGCCCGCGGGCCAGAGGTTCCCGATGCCACTCCCCGTCCGGTAGAGCTCGATGCCGATGCACGCCTGATGTTCGAGGACAATTTCGCCAAGCTTCCCGAACTGCGTCTCGTCTACCCCACCCCGGCGCAATTCGACGGCGACGAAATGGCATTGAACGTCCTCGCCAACTATCTCGGCTCGAAAGCGTCCCCGCTTTACCGCGAGGTTGTCGAAGGCGGACTGGCTGCCAACGTATTCTCGTTCCACCGGGCCGAGGAACTGGCCGGGGAACTGGCCATCCTGGTTCGCGCCAATGCCGGCACTGACCTCGATGCCGTCCTGGCAGCGGTCGACGCCGGGCTTGCCGAAGTCGCAGCCCAAGGGATTCCCGAAGGCGAGCTGCTTCGAATCCAGGCCGAATCCGAGACCGGCCTCTACAACCAGCTCTCGACCGTGCGCGGCAAGGCCGAGGCGCTGGCTATCGGCAACGAATTTGCCGGAGATCCGGCATATATCCTGAAGACCCTGGCCGATGTCCGGTCCCTCGACACATCCGATGTCGAGCGTGCATTTGCGACGCACGTCGCCCGACAGCCGCGCGTCATCACCAGCTTCGTGCCCAAGGGCGAAGCCGCGCTCGCCGTCGACAAGAGCGAAGTCGCCAAGGTCTGGATCGAAGAGGTTGGCGAAGGCAGCGCCGACGAGGAAGTGAGCCAGGGTGAAGCGGCAGAGTTCGTAAAGACGCCCACCAAGTACGACAGGTCCGAGCCGGCTTTCGGCGAATTGCCACTGTCGAAGACAGTTCCGATCTGGAAAGCCGATCTTGCGGAGAACGTCTCGCTTATCGGCACGACCTTCGACGAAACCCCCGTGGCGTCCTTCATCATCACGTTCGAAGGAGGGACCCGGCTCGACACGGACGCAGGCCTCGGGACGACCGCCCTGCTCACCTCGCTGATGCAAGAAGGCTCCGCCACGCGCAGTGCTGCGGAAATCGAGCAGGCCCTGGGGCGCCTCGGTGCAGGCTATTCGGTAGGTGCGAACTCCGACGGAGTTTCCATCAGCGGCACGACGCTCGCCCGCAACCTGCCCGAGGTGGTCGAGGTGTTGTCGGAAATCATCGCGACACCGCGCTTTACCCCTGATGCCTTGTCGCGAGCGCGCGACAAGCAGTTGTCTGCCATCCGTAACGCGCAGGCCAATCCGGCCGCGATCGCCGCACTTGCTTTCGACGCCCTGGCATACGGCGACCATCCGGAAGGGCGCCGCGCGATCGGAACCATCGAGACGGTCGAGGGGATCGACCTCCAGGCTCTGCGCGATCGCCACGCCGCACTCGGCTCGAACGGCGTCCGCATACACGTCGCAGGCGATGTGAGCGAAGCTGCAGCGACCGCGGCGTTCGCGCCGCTGGCACGCTCGCTCGCGCGGGACGCAGCACCAATCGAACTGGCGCTTGCTGCGGATACGGGCGTGGCAGGCAACGTCTATTTCATCGACGTGCCGGGCTCCAAGCAGAGCGTCATCCGCGCCGGACGTCTGACGGTCGCGTCCGACAGTCCAGAGCACGAACGGATCGAGTTCGCGAACCAGAAGCTCGGCGGCTCCATCGGCGGCGACCTGGCGCAGATGCTGCGCATCGAGAAGGGTTACACTTACGGCGCCTATTCTGCCGTGAGCGGCGGCCGCGTCACTCAGCCATGGGGCGTGCAGACCAGCGTGCGCGCAAACGCGACCGGCCCGTCGCTCGAAATCATTCGCGACATGGTTTCCGCCTACGGCCAGAACTTCGGCGAAGCGGAAGCCGACCTCACGCGCAACCAGATCATCAAGGACACGGCACGATCGCAGGAAAGCCTGGGCGCCAAGCTCGGGCTCATTGCCGAGATGGCCAAATACGACCTCTCGAACCGCTTGGTCGAAGAACGTCAGGAGCGGCTGCTCGCCATGTCCGTGGAAGATTTCCGCAAAACGGCGCAGGAATGGTTCGATCCGGAAGAAATGATCTGGGTCGTGGTCGGCGACGGGGAAACCCAGCGGTCGGCCGTACAGGAATTCGCCGCCAGCCTGCCCGGTAAGTTCATCGAGCTCGATAGCGAAGGCAATCCGGTCAGCAGAATTCCCGAGGGGTCCTGACAGCATTGACGGGAGCCTTCGTCCAGAAACGCGGCACCGCATGCGGGACCGGCGGCCCAATGACGGCCTCCGGTTCCGACATGACGATACACCCGACTGTTCGCTGACAATTTGGAGAATGGTGGTGCCGCTTACGTGACTCGAACACGTGACCCCATCATTACGAAATCCTTAGAGAAAGCTCGAACCCGGCATATTTTACAAAGCCTTATCTCCGCGAAATCATCCATTTCGCCTAGCGACCCAGCTAGTTCCCAAAGCGCCTCAGGAGGGAAACCCGAGTTTGATCAAGTGAATTGACGTTGACCCGGTGGAATCGTCAGCCGCGCCCCATTCTCCTCCCCATTTAGGCCGCTGTTCCGTGTCGAATGCCCCACTTTCAACAGTCCGTTTTGAGTTCAAACCCCGCTGTTAGTCCAATGAAAACTGGCGCCTACAAAGCGGCTAATAAGCGTTGAGCTATAATCCTAGCTGGGGAAAAGCCGGAACCCATATCGCCCCCCCCTTTGTTTACATAGTTGAGCGCCTTAAACGACCGTCCATGAATTCGAGCCGCGCGCGAATAAGCTATCTACTCCCTCCTCTATTCTTGATTTTGACGGCCTGCGGAGAAGGTGACCCACGATCGCCTTCAGGTTCCGTGCCGACTCCAAGCCCATCACCCAGCCCGTCGCCGCCTCCATCAGTGAGCGAAGGGTTCAGAAATTTGCAGCTGGCGCTGGCACATGGTTCCGCGTTTGTGATCGCGCCAGATACTGTAATCGCGGCAACAACGGTTACGAACGAGTCCTCATTTCCGTCACCGTCAGTGATTGAATATAATGATACTCGCGTGGAGTGGCTCGGTGGACGATGGGGCCAAGGATCTGTTTTTCCATACACCATCGCAAAACTCGGCCAATCGACGACCTATCGAGACCCGTCGACAATTTCCCAAACGACCGGGCTACCAGCCTACAGGGCGGGAAATAACAACGGTGTTCGCTTTGTCCTGCCCGCGAACCAGAATGCCTTTGAAATCGTCCTGCTGGACTCGGGGAGCAGGCAACCGATTGATCTGATGATTAACGGCGTCGCCACAAGCGCGCTGGGCTACGATGGGGATCAATCGCAAACTGGCAATGCGAAGTATACACGCTTCTCCCTGCCTCAAGCCAGTTCTGCGCGGACAATCACACTTCACTTCGGGTTTCGTCCTTACATCGGGCTTCGCTTGCCCCAAGGTGAAACAGTTGCGGCGCCGGCACTACCCGCCACTCCCGCGAGCGTCGTCTTCATAGGCGACAGCATCACCGAGGGCGCCGTTTCTCCGATGTCAAACAGGGCTTGGCCAATGCAAGCGTCCTACCGCCTTGGCATTTCGAATCCGATCGTATCCGGCGTTGGTGGATCGGGGTATCTAAACCGCAATCCCTCCGACACGGGCTACAATTTTAGGGATCGGATCAGCGACGTTTTGACCGCTGTCGATGGCGGACCGCCTGATGCAGTCGTCGTGGCCGGAGGAATAAATGATTGCAGCGTCGCTCCCGGGGGGCCGTACACAGCCGAGCAGGTCGGCAACGAAGCCCTCGGCTATTTTCAGCAGCTTCGCGCAGCAGCGCCGAAAATGGCCATCTTTGTCCTTGGCCCCTTCACGGACTACAATAACCCGAATTATTCCCCCACTCTGTACGCCTGCCGAGACGCGATTTTCACGGCCGCACGGCAAGTTGACGATACATACACCGTCGACGTATCCGACTGGGTGACGGCAGAGAACCGAGACGCCGTTTTCGACGGCATCAAGAATGGACCCCACCCAGTGGCGACAGGACATGCGATATACGGGCAGCGGGCTGCCGAAAAAATCTCGCAAATTTTGCTCATGCGCTAGTGCGGGGTGACCCATTGGTCTGCCCCCGAACTTCTCGAAATCGTAAAGAGAACTCCTGCCCGCAGTGATGTCCAACGCTTCATCTGCACTGGTGCGCAACATTGGGGCCCAGTTCTATTCCCAACAGGAATAAATCAAGGTATTGCGTCACTTCGTTTCACATACACCGCATGAATGTGAGTATGGTGGTCTTGCCTAGGCAAAGCGAAATTCCTGCACAAATGCGCCCCAAGCAGTGCCCAAGCGCGCGACCCGCCGAGCTGCTGTTCATCTCGATTATCGGGATTTGCCTACTGAAATATGTGGTGCCGCTTACGTGACTCGAACACGTGACCCCATCATTACGAATGATGTGCTCTACCAACTGAGCTAAAGCGGCACATTCCCATCTGAGGGAAGTGGAGGCCCGAGCCGGAATCGAACCGGCGTGCAAGGATTTGCAGTCCTCTGCGTAACCACTCCGCCATCGGGCCTCGCCCGACCTCTCGGACGGGAAGCGGCGCACTAGCGATTCTGTCCGGCCATTGCAATCGGCTTTGCAAGCCTTCCCCTTCCGTTACGTCAGTCTGGACGAAGCCTGCGCAAGCAGCAATGGAGGTGCGATGAGCATTGCCAGCCTGATCGACCCGATCCCCGCCGAGGGCGGACATGTCCGTTTCGACAATCTCGACCACTGGTTGCAGGGTCGCACGCTTTATGGCGGCGCGTCGGCGCTGGTCGCCTATACTGCCGCCATACGGGCCTTCCCCGACCTGCCTCCGCTCCGGGCCGCCCAGGTTGCCTTCGTGGCACCGACCGCTCCCGAAGCGGAATTGCGCCGCGAAATCGTGCGCCAGGGTCGCAATGTTGCGCAGGTGCGCAGCGAGATCTGGTGCGAGGGCAAGTGCACGCTGACTGCTTTCTGGCTGTTCGGCACCTCGCGCGAGGCCAATGCGCAGCATCCCGCAGCGCCTGTCGCCGACTGGCCGGGTTCCCCCGAAGATGCCGAGCCGGCCATGGCCGGAAAGGGCCCCGCCTTCATCCAGCACAATTTCGAGATCCGCCGCGCCCAGGATGCTCGCGGTCCGGGTGACCCCGTCGTGCGGCGCTGGGCACGGCTCAACGACCGCGAGGGTCTCGACGCGGTCAGCGAACTTATCTTGCTGGGCGATGTCCTGCCTCCCGGCGCAATGCGGGCGATGAAGCGGCAGGGTCCGATCAGCTCGATCAACTGGTCCTTCAACCTGCTCGAAACCGAGCCGACGACGCACGATGGCTGGTGGCTGTCGGAAAATGCCAGCCAGCATGCCGACGGTGGTTATTCGTCGGAGCGGCTGCGGCTCTGGAATGCCGACGGCAAGCAAGTGCTCGACGGGATGCAGAGCGTCGCGATCTTCGGCTGACGCGCACCAACTCCACCTGAAATGCGACATGCAGTGCCCGGCGCGAGTCGGGCAGAGAGGTTGTCCGATTGCCGTACATGGCCGTGGCTGGCATTTTCCATCCCCACGGGATCGACATGGACAAGCGCAAGAAATCGAAGCGATACGCGGCGCTGGCTGCAACGACAGGCGCGTGCCTCGCTTGTTCCTCGGTGCTTGTGGCCGGATCGGAGTCCCCGGTCCTGCCCCTACCCAGCCCGATTGCCGCGCCCGATCCCATTGAGGAGTGTCAGGCAGGCGAGGCATTCGTCATGCCTGCTACCGGCTTTGCGTTTACCCTCCCCCCACTGGACACCGCCGCTGCAGCGCAGCCTTGCGAACCACCTGAGCCGCCGATGCCGATCCGGCCGGCCGCACCCAGCCTCTTCCGGATGGTAGCCCTGCCGGTCGGCAGCGCCGCAGCGCCCATGGGCAAATGGGAAGCCGCGCGCATGATTGCGATCGGCGAACAGGCAGGGCCTTGGAATGAATTGCTGGCGCAAGGCGACCGGATTGGCGCGGACAACCCGCTGGGAACTGTCAATCGCTGGGTAAATTGGCGCGTTCGTTATGTCGACGACAAGCGCGGTGACGAATGGTCCGCCGCCGCCGCCACCCTTGCCCGCGGCTATGGCGATTGCGAGGATTTTGCCCTCGCCAAGATGGCCCTGCTGCAAGAGCTCGGCATTCCTTCGGACGATATGTTCCTGGTGCTGTTGCGCGATCGCGCACAGGACGAACACGCTGTGCTTGCCGTGAGACTGCATGGCCGCTTCCACGTCCTCGACAACCGGACGGACAAGGTCCTCCCCGCCGAGCGGATCGAGGACTACACGCCCATCATGAGTTATTCCGGGGCTTTCGTTTGGACCTACGGCAAGCCGGCCGGCTGATCCCCGCGCTCGGGCGATTGAGAGCCGGCCCTGCGATCAGGCATCCGTGAAGTTCGGCGCCCTTTTCTGCATCCCTGCCATGACCGCCTCGACCTGGTTCGGCCTGCGCATGACGGCTGCCTGCTCGACGCTTTCCGCCATCAGGATTTCATCGCCCGACTGTTCGACCATCGCTTCCGACAGGCGCTTGGCACCGCGAATGGCTTCGGGATTGCGGTTGGCAATCTCGGTAGCGATGTCGTTCGCCTTGCCAAGCGGGTCCTCGCTCACGAAGGTCGCGAGGCCATATTCCTTGGCATCCTCGCCCGAGAATTCGCGATTGGTGAAGACCAATTCGCGCAGGACATCGTCACGGACCAGCCCGCGCCACAGGGCATAGCCACCCATGTCGGGCACCAGGCCCCATTTCATCTCCATGATCGCCATGCGGCTGGCCGGATGCACCACGCGGATGTCGGCCCCGCTGGCGATCTGCAGGCCGCCGCCGAAACAGACGCCGTGGACCGCAGCGATCACGGGCACCGGGCACTTGCGCCAGGTCATGGCGACTTCCTGGAACTTGTTCGCGTTTCCGTGCGTGCGTTCGGTCAGCGGCTTGCGCTCGCCATCGGGCGAAGCAGTAAAGCTGGAAACGTCGAGCCCGGCACAGAAGCTGCGCCCCTCGCCCGCCAGAACCACGGCGCGCAGACCCTTCATGGTGCGCAGCTGTTCACCGGCGTCGATGATGGCATCGAACATCGCCGGGTCTAGCGCGTTCATCTTGTCGGGACGGTTCAGCCGGACCTGGGCAACGCCGTTGTCGGCAAGCTCAATCGTAACGCGGTTGCTGGACATGGGACTCCACAGTGCTTTCTCTCGAGAGCCTGCGTTCCTGCGTTATCATCGCCCCGCTGTCCAGCGCCGCACGCCTGTCGCGTGCAAAGGCCTTGAAGCTCGCGCCCCCTTCCGTGCTCAGGCAATAGCCGCCGTCGGGGTGCGTCTGGACAAGCCAGGCGAGGCCGGACACCGCCAGCTTGGCCCGCAGGCGCGAGACATGCACCTCAAGCGAATTCGTCTCCGGCTCGTGCCGCAGCCGCCAGACATCGGTCAACAGCGCTTCCTTGCTGACCTGTTCGCCTGGGCATTCGGCGAGCCGCCACATCAGCGCGAATTCACGCGGATGCAGGCCGATCCAGCGCCCGTCGGCCTGGGCGTCGCGGTAGAACAGGTCGAGGCGCAGCGGGCCCACAGTCCGGTGGCGGGGGATCATCTTGCGCAAGCCTTCGAGCTTCACCATGCGGGCCGCAAGTTCGACCAATGCGACCTGGCTCGGGAGCGCATCGGCAAACCCGCTGCGGATGAGATCGGCCCGCGCCTGAGCCTCTTCGACACCGACCACGATGGCGTGCCGCCTTTCCGCCATGTCAGCCCAGTCGGGGCACCTTCCGCCGATCCGCCAGTCGAGCATGACCGGCGTGGCAGGCGAAATATCGGACGAACGGAAGGCCGGGGTCATCCGCCAGTCTAGCAGGCGAAGATCCCAACGTCCGGGCGGGCTGGCAGCCACGGACAGCCAGAAAAATTGAGGTTGCGACACAAGCCTTCTCCTAGGCTCTCCCGTCGCGCTACCCAATATTCAATTTGGCTAAGCGTCAGTATTCGCAAGAATACCTAGGTACTGGCTACCGATCACTTCCCCCGATCAGCGAGGAACTTCTTGATGTTGCGCGCGGCCTGCCGGATGCGCTGTTCATTCTCGACCATAGCGATGCGGACATGGCCTTCGCCCTCTTCGCCGAAGCCGACACCCGCCGCCACTGCGACACCGGCGTGCTCCAGCAATTGCTTGGAGAATTCGAGGCTTCCCATGTCCTCGAAACCCGGCGGCAGCTTGGCCCAGGTGAACATGCTGGCAGGCGGATTGGGGATGGCCCAGCCCGCCCTGGTGAAGCTTTCGACCATCACGTCGCGGCGGTGCTGGTAGCGCAAGCGGTTTTCCTCGACCACATCCTGCGGGCCATTGAGAGCGGCGCAGGCAGCGGCCTGGATCGGCGTGAATGCGCCATAGTCGAGATAGCTCTTCACCCGCGTCAGCGCGGCGACCAGTTGCTGGTTGCCGACGCAGAAGCCGATCCGCCAGCCGGCCATCGAGAAGGTCTTGGACATGGAGGTGAATTCCACTGCCACATCCTTCGCCCCCGGCACCTCGAGGATCGAGCGGGTCGGCTTGCCGTCGTAGTAGAGTTCGGAATAGGCGAGGTCGGACAGTACCCAGACCTTGTTGTCTCTCGCCCAGTCGACCAGCCGCTCGTAGAAGGCGAGGTCGACCGTCTCGGCGGTCGGATTGCTCGGGTAGTTCACCACCAGCACCGTCGGGCGCGGGACGGTGTAGAGCATCGCGTTGTCCAGCGCGCGCCAGTAGCGTTCGTCGGGCGTGGTGGGCACGCTGCGGATCGTGGCACCGGCGATCATGAAGCCATAGGTATGGATAGGATAGGCGGGGCTCGGAGCGAGGATAACATCGCCCGGCGCGCTGATCGCGGTGGCCATCGACGACAGGCCTTCCTTTGACCCCATCGTCACCACGACCTCGCTTGCCGGATCAAGGTCTACACCGAAGCGGCGCTTGTAATAGTTCGCCTGCGCGCGGCGCAGCCCCGGAATGCCCTTCGACTGCGAATAGCCATGCGCATCGGGCTTGTTCGCCACTTCGCACAATTTGTCGATCACGTGCTGCGGCGGAGGCTGGTCGGGATTGCCCATGCCAAGGTCGATGATGTCGCGCCCCGCCTGCCGCGCGGCATGCCGCATCGCGTTCACTTCGGCGATGACATAGGGAGGCATGCGTTTGATGCGGTAGAATTCGTCGGACATTTCGGCTCCAAAGCGCGGGCACGGGAATTCGGCTGCGCGGTCACATTGATTACCTATTCACCGTGCAAGCGCAAAGTGGCTCGCTAACACTCTTGTGCGAATTATCGTGTAAGTGGCTAAAGAGGCGCTACAACGCCCGGAAAGACCGATCATGACCGAGACGCCCGACCCCTTCACCAACATGTACGAAGCCCCCGCCAAGCTCGCGCGCGCACTCTTCGCGCCGATGATGGGGACGATGGATGCAGGGGCGGCCGCGCAAGGCGTGATGACGCCCGAGGATGCGCGCCACTGGGGCGAAGTCGCAGCCAAACTGCAGGGCATGTGGGCGCAATACCAGGCCGAACAGCTCGCCAGCCCGCAGGCGCTTGTGCCCTATTTCGACCCGGCGCGCTGGATGGCGCTGGCGACCGACTGGTACCGCCAGATGCCGCTGGCCCAGGCCGACCAGCAGAAGGCCCTCATGGAAGAGGGCATGAAGCTTTGGGAAGACGTGTTGGGGCAATACGGTCTCGGCCCGAAGGCTGCCGAACACGCGGGCGGCGATGTCCAGCTGCCGCGCAAGGACCGCCGTTTCGCCGACGAGAAATGGCGCGCCCATCCGGCCTTCGCGCTGATCCACCAGACCTACCTGTTCCTCGCCGAACGGGTGGCCGAGATGGTCGACAAGGCCGAAGGGCTCAATCCGCAGCAGCGCGAACAGCTTCGCTTCACGACGCGCGCGATCACCGAGGCGGCCAGTCCCGCGAACTTCCCGCTGACCAATCCGGTGGTCATGGAACGCACGCTGGAAACCCGGGGCGAAAACCTCGTTAAGGGTATGGAGCACCTGCTCGCCGACATGCGCCGCGGCCAGTTGTCTCACACCGATGCGAGCGCTTTCCGGCTCGGCGAGAATATCGCGACCACGCCGGGCAAGGTGGTTCACGAAACGCCGCTCTACCAGTTGATCCAGTACGCGCCTGTGACCGACAAGGTCATGAAGACGCCGCTGATCATCTTCCCGCCGTGGATCAACCGGTTCTACATCCTCGACCTCAACGCGAAGAAGAGCTTCGTGAAATGGGCCGTCGAGCAGGGTGTGACCGTGTTCATGGTCAGCTGGAAATCCGCCGATGCCAGCATGAAGGATGTGGTCTGGGACGATTACGTCCGCGCCCAGATGGACGCCATCGACCATGTGCGCGATCGGCTCGATGTGCCCAGCGTCCACGCGATCGGATATTGCGTCGCCGGCACCACGCTGGCCGCGACCCTCGCCATCCTCCACCGGCGCGAACAGCAGGACAAGGTGAAGAGCGCGACCTTCTTCACTGCGCAGGTCGATTTCGAGAAGGCAGGCGAACTGCTCAACTTCATCGACGACCAGCAACTTGGCGCGATCAAGGCGCTGTCGCCCGACGGCTATCTCGACGGGCGCTACATGGCAGCGACCTTCAACCTGCTGCGCGGCACGGACCTGATCTGGAACTACGTCGTCAACAACTACCTGCTGGGCCAAGACTATCCGGCCTTCGACCTGCTCCACTGGAACGGCGACGTCACCAATCTTCCGGCCAAGTGGCACCAGCAGTATTTGCGCGACCTCTACCGCGACAACCGCCTTGTCGAAGGCGATGCGCTCACCGTCGACAACACGCCCGTCGACCTCGGCCGGGTTGCCACGCCGACCTATGTCCAGGCAGGCAAGGAAGACCATATCGCCCCTGCCGAAAGCGTCTGGCGCATCACCGAACACTTCAAGGGGCCGATAAAGTTCGTCCTTGCAGGATCGGGGCATATTGCAGGCGTGGTCAATCCGCCCGAAGCGGGGAAGTACCAGTACTGGACCAATGACGGATCGCCCCGCAGTCTGGCCGAATTCCGCGAAGGCGCGGTGGAGCATCCGGGCAGCTGGTGGCCCGACTGGATCGACTGGCTGCGCGAACAGGACAGCGAAACCGTGCCCGCAACCGGCAAGCGAAAGCCCGGCGGCAAGGGCGACAAGGTGATCGAGGACGCCCCGGGACGCTACGTCGCCACGCGCTAAGCATTTGTAAATGCGGCGCTAACCGCATTATTGTGCAGTGCACAAAAATATCCTTGACTTCGCACTTGCAATGCCTATTTTGTGCAGTGCAACAAAGCGAGGTTTCCCATGGCTGACAGCCAGAGCAAGATCGATGCCGCTGCCGAGAAGGCGTTTGCCGAAGCTGCGGAGAAGAAGACTGCGGAAGCAGTGAACACCAAGGCCGTCGAAAAGGCGGTCGAGGCCGACAAGCCTGCTCCGGTGAAGACCGAAGCGGTCGCCAAGGCGGTTGCCGCTCCGGCGAAAAAGGCTCCGGTTGCCAAGAAGAAGGCCGTTCCGGCCAAGGCCAAGAAGGTCGCTGCCAAGAAGGCTCCGGCAAAGAAGGCCGCTGTGAAGAAGGTTGCCGCCAAGAAGGCTGCACCGAAGAAGACGGCCGCTGCCAAGAAGCCCGCGACCACCAAGACCACCCCGATTTCCAAGTTGAAGGATACCATCATGGCTACTGCCAAGACCGCAAAGACCACCGACTATACCGCCAAGGCGAAGGAATTGGCTGCCGACGTGCAGACCCGCGCCAAGGCTGCCTACGACAAGGGTGCAGAAATGACCCAGGACGTCGTCGAATTCCAGAAGGGCAACCTCGAAGCTCTCGTTGCTTCGGGCAAGATTCTTGCTTCGGGCATGCAGGACATGGGCCGCACCTATGTCGAGGAAGCCAAGTCGGCTGCCGAGACCGTCCAGGCCGACGTCAAGAAGTTCGCCGCCGTGAAGTCGCCGACCGAGCTGTTCCAGCTCCAGGGTGAAATCGCTCGCCGCAACTTCGACGCCATGGTTTCGACCACCTCGAAGAACACGGAAGCCATGGTCAAGCTGGCCAACGAAGCTTTCGCTCCGCTGTCGAGCCGCTTCAGCCTCGCAGCCGAAAAGGTTCGCAAGGCCGCCTAAGGCATACGGACTTCAACCCGCCGGGCACTCTCTCCTCTCTCCCTCGCCCGGTGGTTGGACAGGACGGGTCGGACGACATCACTGTCGTCCGGCCCGTTTCCTTTTTTGCGATGCCCGAAGGCCGCATTTCGACGTTTTCTTAACCCGCGGGAACGCACAGGCATGCTCGCGCCTTGCGAATACGCCAATCGATACGATATTGCCGCTCGACCATGACCAAACCGATCCTCACCTTACCGATTTTCGCCGCACAGGACGGCGATGACCCGCGCGAGGGTGACGGACAGGTCGGCATCGCGACCAAGACCCGCGCCAAGCCGAAGAAACCCAGCCAGTACAAGGTGCTGCTGCTCAACGACGACTACACGCCGATGGAATTCGTCGTGATCGTGCTGAAACGTTTCTTCCGCATGGACATGGAAGAGGCGACCCGCGTGATGCTGCACGTCCACCAGAAGGGCGTGGGCGTATGCGGCATCTTCCCGTACGAGGTCGCCGAAACCAAGGTGAACCAGGTGATGGATTTCGCCCGCGAGAACCAGCACCCGCTCCAGTGCACGCTCGAGAAGGCGTGATCCGCCCTTCCCGCGCACGGGGGCATGACGAGCGCGATTTTTCCCGCTAGAGCCGCCCGACCCGCCAAGCAGACGGACCGCGCGTGTTCAATTTCATCCCCGCCATCGACCGCTACATTTTCCGGCTGGTAGTCGTGCCGATGCTGGGCGTGTTCGCGCTTGCCGCCTCGCTGCTCACGCTCGACAAGATGCTTCGCCTGCTCGACTTCGTCGCGGTGGAAGGCGGCCCGATCGGCGTGGTGTTCAAGATGCTGGCGACGCTGGTGCCCGAATACGCCAGCCTCGCGATCCCGCTGGGCCTGCTGCTCGGCATCCTTCTGGCATTCCGCAAGCTGGCGACGACGAGCGAGCTCGACGTCTTCCGCGCCGTCGGCCTCAGCTACGGCCGCCTGCTGCGCATCCCCTTTCTCATCACCGCCTTCCTGATGGCGGTGAACGTGGCGCTGGTGTTCTTCGTCCAGCCGGTGAGCCGCTTCACTTACGAACGGCTCGAATACGAACTGCGTTCGGGCGCGCTGGGCGCATCGATCAAGGTGGGCGAGTTTACCACCCTTGCCGATCGCATGGCCCTGCGGATCGAGCAGAGCGAGGACGACGGGCGCAAGCTGATGGGCATCTTCGCCCGCGTTGCCAACACCAAGGGGCAGGTTCTCTCGATCTCCGCGCAGGAAGGCGCTTTCCTGGCAACCACCGACGATCCGGACACGATCATCCTGCGCCTGACCAACGGCACGATCGTGCAGGACACCGGCAGCCAGACGCCCCGCGTGCTCACCTTCACCCGCCACGACCTGCCCATCGACCTCCCCGCAATCGAGGAATTCCGCGACCGCGGCGAGGACGAGCGCGAATATATCCTGCCCGAGCTGCTCCGTATCGGCTGGGCCGACAACCAGACGGAGACCAAGCGCGATGCCAGCCAGGCAAGCTTCAATTTCCGCCTTGTCGAAGTGGTCATGATGGCGTTGATGCCCTTGCTGGCGGTGTCGCTGGGCATTCCGCCCAAGCGATCGACGAGCGCGCTGGGCGTCTTCCTGTCGATCATCATGGTCGTCGCCTATCACAAGATAAACCAGTACGGGGAGGACGTCGCCGCTCTGGGACTTGCCGATCCGATACTGGCGCTGTGGGGGCCATTCGTCGTCTTCGCCGCGCTGATATTGTGGATGTACTGGCGCGTGGCGCATGTCCCGGGCGGGCAGGCCATCGGCGCGCTGGAGAACTGGTTCGCCAAGATATCCAAGCGCATCGGCAAGCTGTTCCGCAGGCGGCGGAGGCCGCTGATCGACGATCCCATGACGGCGGAGGGCTGAGACCATGCAACTCGCATTCTTTCCCTCGCGTACGCTGACGACCTATCTGGCCAAGCTCTTCGTGGTCCGCATTCTTGCGGTGCTGATCATGCTCGTGCTTGTTCTCATGATGCTCGACCTGTTGTCGAACAGCGGGAAGATCCTGGCGGTGGAGGGGAACGGGCAAGGCGAACTTCTCACCTATGCCGGGCTCAGAATACCGCAGTTGATCCAGCGCTTCCTGCCTTATTCGGTTCTGCTCGCGACGCTGATCAGCCTCGTCACGCTCAACCAGAACAGCGAGGTCATCGCGATGAAGGCGGCGGGCCTGTCGGCCCACCAAGTGCTGGCCCCGCTGCTGCTGACCGCTGCGATCGTGGGCGGAGCCAGTTTCGTCTTCAACGAGCGCGTCGTGACCCGCGCAACGGCCACGCTCAAGGCATGGGAGGCGGCGGAATACGGCCCGATCCCCGAGGAATCGAACGTCCGCGCCAACGTCTATCTGACCGACGGCGAGAATGTCCTCACCGCAGCGCAGCTGGCTGGTTCCGGCAATGCCATCGCCATGCGCAAGGTCACCTGGTACCGCCGCAGCCCCGAAGGCGCGATCATGGAACAGGTCGTCGCCGACCGCGCGACCTATGCCGCCCCCGGCTGGAAGCTGGAGGATGTGGAACGCTTCGAAGTGGCGACCGCGACCTCGCGCAAGGAAGACGAATTGCTCGTCGGCGAAGGCCTCACGCCTGACCAGATCGACCTCGCGCGGATCGACCCCGACGCGGTCCCCTTCTGGGAACTGGGCGCCTCGATCGACGCCTACGAAGAGGCGGGACGCCGCACCGGCGAATTGCGCGCCAAGTGGTGGCACAAGCTTTCCGGCCCGCTGTCGTCCTTCCTGATGCCGCTGCTGGGCGCGGTGGCCGCGTTCGGCCTTGCGCGATCGGGCCAGCTGTTCCTGCGCGCGATCATCGGCATGGCGCTGGGCTTTGCCTATTTCGTGGTCGACAATGCCGCATTGGCGATGGGCAGCTTTGGCGGCTACCCGCCTTTCCTTGCCGCCTGGGCACCGTTCTTCCTGTTTCTGCTGATCGGCGAGACCGTGCTGATCCGCACCGAGGAATGAGCGATTTCTCGATCAGGCTCGCGCGGGTCGAGGATGCGGCACATCTTCCCGAGATCGAACTGGCGGCCGGCAGGCTTTTCCTGGACATCGAGGGATTGTCGGGCGTCGCGGGAATGCATGCCATTCCTGCGGAGAGACAGGCTTCGCTGATCCGCAAGGGGCACTCGCTGGTCGCTGAGACCGAAGGCCGCCTGGTCGGCTTCATCTCCACCGAACCGTTCCGCCGCGAACTGCATATCCGCGAATTCTCGGTCCATCCGGACATGCAGCGCAAGGGCGTCGGCTCGGTCCTGCTACGGGCGCTTGGTATCGACGCACATAACAGCGGTTTTGCCTCGCTGACGCTCACCACCTTCGTGGACGTGCCGTGGAATGCCCCCTTCTACGCCCGCCACGGGTTCGAGACGGTCAGCGACCTCGATGCACACCCCAGGCTCAAGGCGGATATCGAGCAGGAAGTCGCCCACGGCCTCCCGCGCGAGCGTCGCTGCGCGATGATACGGTTTCTCGGATAGGCGGGAACCGCCACATTTCCGGCGCATTGATGCCCGAATGTCGCCACAAAGGAGATGTGACATGAAGAAGTTCGCAATCCCCGCCCTCGCCGCCGCCCTCGCCCTCGGCGCGTGCGCCGAAGCCAATGCGCCGGAAGCCGAAGACACTGCCGCTGCGGAAGGCACCGACACCACGGTCATCCAGCCGACCGCGACCGAGACCGTCGTGGCAGAGCCGGTCGAAGGTGAAGAAGGCTCGAGCCTGACCATCGACGGCGCCGATGTCGACGCCACTGTCAGCGAAGACGGTGTGAAGGCCGAAATCGACGCCAACTAAGCGTTTCACTAAGGGTCGCAGACCCGTGATAGCGAAGGGCCGCCCCCATCCACCGAGTGGGGCGGCCCTTTTGTTTTGTCTCGTGAAGGATTGCGCCTAGCGGCGGCCCATCGTGCTGCGGGCGATGCGGGCCACGAGCACGCCCATGCCGGAATGGTTGGCACCGTGATAGGTCGAGCTTTCGCCCAGTTCGCGCGCAAGGCGGCGATGCGCCTCGGGCAGTGAATGGTAGGGCATCGAGGGCATCAGGTGGTGCAGCGCGTGATAGCGCAAGCCCACCGGCGCCCAGATCTCTGCAATGAAGCCGGGCGGCGGCACGTTGACGCTGTCGAGGAATTGGGCCGTGACGGTCATCGCCTCGCCTTCGTTCTCCCACAAGTGCGCCACAAGCGTCCGCAATTGGTTCAACAGCGCGACGGCCGAGGCCACGCCCAGCGCAATCAGCAGCGGCTTCCAGCCGAATGCGAAAACGCTGCCGATCAGCAGCCAGGACCAGAGGAACCCGCCTGCCTCCTGCAGCAGGACGCGAGGTGCAAGATCGCCTTCGGGCGCGCGGCGGCGGAAGTCGGGATTGATGGCGAGCGCACTGGCCCTCTGCCAGGTCAGGCGGCGGATCGCAGGGATGATCGCACCAAGCGGTACCAGGACCGCAAAGCGGATCAGCAGGGCGACCGGCGCAAGGATGGCGATGATCACGAAGAGCGGCAGGCTCCACGGCTTCATGAGGGCGAGCGGCAGGTACTCCGGATCCTCGATCGTGCCGTACTGCGTGCGCTTGTGGTGCAGCGTGTGCACCTGTTCGTACATGAAGGACGGCGTCAGCATGGGAATGCCGACGAAGAGGTTCCACGCCGCACGGAAGCCGGGCAGCGCACCGTTCCGGAAATGGGAAATTTCGTGGATGAACAGCAGCGCGCGGTAGAGCGCGAGAACGGAAACTACGGCCAGCGCGACGGCCAGCGCGGTATTGTCCACCAGGATCGCCCCTGCCAGCGCGGCATAGCCCGCCAGTGCCGAGCCGACCATGTCGGTCCAGTAGATGGCGGCGCGGTGATCGGCGATATCCTTGGTCAGGTCGCGCGCTGCGCGCAGCATCGCCTTGTCGTCGGCGATTTGCGAATGCCAGCCGCGGCCATCGTGCAAGGGCGCGGCACTATCGGCAGAAATGGTCTGTTCGGCGTTCATGATCGGTTTTCCTGGGGGTGCCCTTAGTCGAATGGCGCGAAAAATGACAGTCTCACCTCTCGATCATAGTGATCGGGCGCGCGCGATTCCTTGACAAAGATCATATGCCATACGCAGGGCTAACCCCCGCTGAACAAGGGACCTGATGCGTGGCAGACCAGAATATCGTGATCGAGGAAGCGAATGGCAAGGCGGGGCGGGCAGCCTTCGTCGACCTTGGGCGGGAATTCGCGGCCAGTGTGCCGCATTCCGTGCCGCAGATCCGCTCGGAACAGCTGGAACTGATCGACCCGGGCAAGAACCCCTTCTTCGGCCATGCCAGCGTGCAGCTGTTCATCGCCTACCGCGCCGGCAAGCCGGTGGGTCGCATCGCGGCGCATATCGACCATCTGGCGCTGGAACTTCCCGTGGAACAGGGCATGGGCCCGGGCACGGGCATGTTCGGCTATTTCGATGCCGAGGACGAGGCGGTCGCCAACGCGCTGCTGGCACGGGCGGAGGCATGGCTGCGCGACAAGGGCATGACGCGCGTTATCGGCCCGATCTCGCTGTCGATCTGGGAAGAACCCGGCCTCCTGGTCAAGGGCCACGACCATTCACCGATGATCATGATGGGCCACGACCCGGCGCACTACCAGCCGTGGATCGAGGGTGCGGGCTATGGCCGTGCCAAGAGCCTGCTGACCTACGATCTCGACATCTCGAAGCCCTTCCCGCCGCTGATCCAGCGCATCGTCCAGTCGGGCGAGCGTAACGAACGCATCCGCATCCGCCCGGTCGACAAGTCGCGCTGGCAGGAGGAAATCCGGCAGGTCCTCGAAATCCTCAATGATGCCTGGTCGGACAATTGGGGCTTCGTCCCCTTCACCGAGGACGAGATCGCCTATGCGGCCAAGAAGCTGAAGCCGGTCATCAAACCCGAACTCAACATGCTGGCCGAACTCGACGGGCGCCCCGTCGCCTTCATGGTCGTGCTGCCCGACATCAACGAAGTGCTGATGCGGACGGGCGGCAAGCTCTTCCCCTTCGGCTGGTTCCACCTGCTACGCGCGCTCGGCAATCCGAAGGGCCTGGGCATGCGCGTACCGCTGATGGGCGTGCTCAAGGAATTCCAGAGCTCGCGCCTCGCCAGCCAGCTGGCCTTCATGCTGATCAGCAAGATCCGCGAGAACGCCAACAGCCTGTACGGCTCGACCCGCGGCGAGATCGGCTGGATCCTCGACGACAACAAGGGCATGATCGCCATCGCCGATGCGATCGAGAGCAAGATCAATCGCGAATACGTGATCTACGAAAAGGCCCTCTGAACCTGTCCCGCGTTGCAATCGGGCAACGCGGGCGAAGAATGGTCGGACAGCGGGAACTCACGCCCCCGCGCTTCCGTTGATTCCGAAAGGCGCGATCATTGCGCCTTGCCTACAGGATCGACTGCAATCGCCCGCACCAAGCCATCGAGGAAGTCCCTGCCCGCCCACGTGTTGCTGGTGGAGGACGAGGCCGTGCTCGGCATGCTGATCGAGGACGCCCTGCGTGCCGCCGGCGTGGCGGAAGTCGATACCTGCTCCACCACCGACAGCGCCCTCGCCGCGCTCAGGCGCAAGCAGCCCGATGCGATCGTGCTCGACGTGCACCTCGCCGACCGGGACGACGGCTGGGCGATCGCGGAACTGGTCAAGACGCTGGGCCCCGACAGCCCGCGCATCATCTTTTCGACCGGCCAGCCGGAGGACATTCCGGCCAACATCGCCGAGATGGGGAGCGTGCTCGAGAAACCCTACGAACCGGCGGTGCTGGTCGACCTGCTCTCGCAGCCCGAAAGGCGCGGCGTTATCTCGCGCCTGCGCGGCGCCTTGCGTCCCGGCTGACCCGCCGACCCCGCCCGGCATTCCCTCTGCGCAAGTCCCGCTCGCTCTTACGGGCAAGAAAAAAGGCCTCCGCTCACGGGGAGCGAAGGCCTTTCGGGATCGTATCACCAGCCGCTTGGACGGGAGGGGGGTCTCGGCGGTGACATAGGGGAAATGTCCGGACGGGAAGGTAGTTCCCTGCGACGAAAAAATTTTTTTCGCCTGTCAGATGAAGGGTCTGACAGTCTTTCCGGACAAGTCGAAATCGGCGAATTCGGCAGCCTTATCCATGTCCGGCACGCAGATCTCGCGCGAGGTCCACTGGACCAGCCCGTCGCGGTCCAGCGCGCGGATGGTGCGATTGGTATGGACGAGCGACAGCCCGAGCATGTCGGCGATCTGGGACTGGGTAATCGGCATGGCGAACTTGTTGCCCTCGCGAGCGAGGCCTGTCGCCAGTGCGCGGTCGAGCAGCCAGACGGCAAGGAACACGACACGCTCGCGCGCGCTGCGCTGCCCGAGCGAGACCAAGTGCCCCTCCAGCGCGCTTTCCTCTTTGGCAGCCAGCCAGGTGATGTCGTAGCCGAGCCGGGGATGCTCCTTGATCAGCGCGACGAAGTCGTTGCGACGGAAACGGCAAAGGCGCAGCGGCAGGATCGCCTCGACCGAATGGCTCACGACATCGTCGAATGCGCCCTGCAGGCCGATAAGGTCACCGGGGAACATGAAGTTGACGATCTGCCGGCGCCCGTCGTCGAGGGTGAGGAAACGGATCGCCACCCCTTCGAGGATCGTGAAGAGGTAATCGCAGCTTTCCTGTTCCTGCAGCACGGTGTCCCCGCGCTCGAAACGGTATTCCCCGGTCTTGATGGTCTGGATATAGTCCAGCTGCCGCTCTTCCAGCGGTCGCAGGCCCGGACAATGCTGCAGGGGGCACTCCCTGCACGCATAAGGTTTCGCTACTTCAAACATCCCGGCTCTCCCCAGCAACCAGAATTCCATCGAGCGACCGCGGTTCGTTGATTTCCCGGCTCGGTGCTTTTTACAAACAACGCGGATTTTCCTGCGTCGGGATAGGAACCACCGTCGCGATGGGACGTTCCATGCGCGCAAACCACGGAAGGGGTTATATGTCGCTTGGTGATCAAATCGCGAAAAATCTGCCTTACCTGCGCCGCTATGCGCGCGCGCTGACCGGCTCGCAGGCAACGGGGGACGCATTCGTCCGTGCCACGCTGGAAGCCGCCCTGGCCGACGACCAGCTGAAGGCTTCGCTGGAAGGTGGCCGCGTGCCGCTCTACCGCGCATTCAACAAGGTCTGGGCCAGCGCATACATGGACGTGCCCGAGCCTGTCGGCGAAGGCCATGAAGGCGCTGCGCAGGACCGGCTCAAGTCGATCACCCCGCTCAACCGCCAGGCATTGCTGCTGACGACGCTGGAGGACTTCTCGGTCGAACAGGCCGGCGAGATCATGGACCTCGCTCCCGACCAGATCGAACGGCTGGTGCAGGAAGCGGTCAGCGAAATCGACCGCGAAAGCGCGACCAGCGTGCTCATCATCGAGGACGAGCCGCTGATCTCCATGCAGCTTGAAGACCTCGTGACCTCGCTCGGCCACGAAGTGTGCGGCACCGCTGCCACGCGCACGCAGGCACAGGAAGTCGTCGCCCAGAAGACGCCGGGCCTCGTGCTGGCCGATATCCAGCTGGCCGACGGCTCCTCAGGCCTCGATGCGGTCGACGATATCCTCGCCATCGACAGCGTGCCGGTGATCTTCATCACTGCCTATCCCGAGCGCCTGCTGACCGGCGACCGTCCCGAACCGACGTACCTGGTGACCAAGCCGTTCCAGGAACAGACGGTGCGTGCGGCCATCAGCCAGGCCCTGTTCTTCGGATCAAGCCGCCCGCTGGGCTGAGCTGCCAGACCTCTACAAAAGGGCCGCCCGGACTATGGTCCCGGCGGCCTTTTTCGTGCCTGCAATCTGGTGACTGGCTTGATCAGTGGCCCTTTTGCGGGGGCGGGCCGCTGCGCAGCATGAACTCGTTGGGTTCGCGCACAGGGACCAGCAGCTTGCACCGCACGCCCGTCGGCAGGAATTCCAGCTCCACCGGATGGCGCAGTTCGTGGGCGACGATCTTTTCGATGAGGTCGGTGCCGAACCCGCGCTTCTGCGGCTCGGTCACGCGCGGACCGCCGCTTTCGGACCAGTCGATCCGGGCAAGCCCTTCGTTCACCAGCGTCCAGATGACGGTGACCTTGCCGCCTGCCCGGCTCAAAGCGCCGAATTTGGCGGCATTGGTCGCCAGTTCGTGGATCGCCAGCCCCATCGAGAGCGCATCGTTGGGCGCCAGTTCGACATCCGGCCCTTCCATCACGACCGTGTGGTCTTCTGCATTGGCATAGGGTGCCAGTTCGACCTCGATCACCGAACGGATCGGCGTGGTGCCCCATTCGGACTGGGTGAGCAGGTCGTGGGTTGCCGACAGGGCGCGGATGCGGCTGTCGATGCCTTGCGCGAACTCGTCCAGATTGTCCGCCCGCCGCCGGGTCAGCGACACGATCGACAGCACATTGGCGAGCGTGTTCTTGACGCGGTGGTTCAGCTCGCGGGTGAGCGAATTGCGGATCGAGTTCTGTTCAGCGAACCATTCGAGCGAACGGCTGTCTTCCTGCGCCTGCTGGGTCAGCAGGCGGGCGACCACCAGGAGGAGGCTTGCAACCGCCAGGCCGAACAGCAGCGTGATCATCGAAAGCGGCGAAAGGACTTCCACCGCGCTGGACTGGACGACCAGCAGCATCTTGCGGTTGGCCATGTCGACCTCGCGCTCGACATAGGGAACGTCCGGCTTCCAGCCCGGCAGTTCCGCCATCAGGTCGCGCTTGTCGTCACCGATGTCGTAGAGCCGGACCCCCGTTTCGTCATCGCCGACGAGATCACCCGCCGAGGCAAGGAATTCGCCCGCATTGAACGGGCTGTAGACGAAGCCCTTGAGGACGCGGTCGGTGATGCCGCCGTCGAAGACGGGCATGTAGATGAGGAAGCCCGGCTCCTCCACGCCGCCCTCCTGGACCAGCACCACCTTGCCGGTCGAGGTAGGCCGCGCGGACTTGGTCGCCTCATCCAGCGCTTCGCGCCGGACTGGCTCGGAATACATGTCGAACCCGAGCGCGCGGCGGTTTCTCAGCGTGTCGGGCTGGAGATAGAGCACAGGGACGAGCTGCGAGCGCGGCTGGTCGACGATGCTGGGCGTAATCCTGACGCGGCTGACGCGCCCCTCGCTCAGGAGGTCCTCGGTCCTCACGATTTCGCCGGAAGAGATCGCCGGGGCCCAGCCGATACCCTCTGCCCCGCGGTAATCCGCATCGAGCCGCAGTTCGGTGACGAATTGCCGGAAGCTGTCGCTGCTGACCTCGCCTTGCGAGCTGAAAAGGGCAGCCGCGGCGCGCAGGAAGGCGGAATTCGAATAAGCGCGTCGCTCGATCGCGGAAACCATCGACTGCGCCTTGCGGTTGAGTTCCGCCTCTTCGCGCACGGCCTGCCCGCTCTCGATCGCGACGACGCTGACGAAGGTGACGGCCGCGACCAGCAGGAAGATGGCCAGCGGCACCACGCGCGGGTAATCGACCAGCCACCGCCGGCGCCGTCCCCTGCGCAGAATCCTGTTCTCTTCCAGCATCCGTCCCCGAAGGCTCACAACCTGTGATGCTCTATATCCGTGGGCCGCTGTAAGGTTCCGCCGAAGGAGAATTCCAGCAAAAAAGCACTACATAGCTGGAACCCCCGCGCCTCCGCTGCGTTAGCGGTGCACCAAAGGGATCGTTAAGCTTATCCGGCCGGGCGCGACCCGGCACGCGATAGGGCAAGGCAAGGACGTATTTTAGACACGATGACCTCTTCAGCATCTTCCGACAATCAGGGCGGGAAGGCGAAGCCGCAGGGCGAAAAGCAGCCCGAGTGGGCAAACGGCCTGCGCAAGCTGTATGATTCCGTCGTCGACGAGCCCCTGCCTGACGCGTTCAAGGACCTGCTTTCCAAACTGGACTCGAAGGACTGATGGGGGCCGAGCAACGCACGGCCTCCGAAAAGGCCGACTTCAAGCGCGAACTGACCGAGGTCGTTCCGCACTTGCGTGCCTTCGCCCGCGGCCTGTGCGGGCGCGCCGACATGGCCGACGACCTCGTCCAGGAAACGCTGCTCAAGGCATGGGCCGCGCAGGACCGCTTCCAGCCCGGCACCAGCATGCGCGCATGGACCTTCGTGATCCTGCGCAATGCCTATCTCACCGACATGCGCCGCAACCGCTTCCGCGGCGAATATGACGAGACGGTCGCCGAACGTGTCCTGACCGCCCCTGCCGGACAGGAAGAGCCGATCCACCTCGCCGACATGCACCGTGCGCTGCTGACCCTGCCGCCGGAACGGCGCGAGGCGCTGCTGCTGGTCGGTGCCGGCGGCTTCTCCTACGAGGAAGCGGCCAATATCTGCGGCTGCGCCGTAGGCACCATCAAGAGCCGCGTGGGCCGCGCCCGCGCGACGCTCAATTCGATGCTGCAGGAAGGCTCGATCCCGAGGCGCTCGCTCGACGACGATACCGCGCACCGCGCCATCCTCGAGGAACTCGACGATGTCGCCGCCGGGCTCGGCGTAGCGGCGCGCAGCTGAACTCGCCTAACGTCCCGCTTGCCCGGCAACCCGCGTCGCGGCAGATAGACAGGCGATGAGCGAGAGCGAACCCGACAAGCGGCCGCAAGAAGGGCCTGCAACGCCGCACCACATGCCGCGTTACGCGTTCGCGCAGCAGGAACTGCGCCTGATTTCGGCGCTGGTGCTGATCCTTGGCGCAGGCCTGTTCCTCGCCCTGCCCTTCGTCCTCTCGATCGGGTCGGTCGTGTTCCTGCCGGTGGTCACCGCGGTGATCCTGACCGTCATCCTGTCCCCGCTGGCGGACAAGCTGAACGGCTGGGGCCTGCCCAACGCGCTCGCATCGCTGGTTTCGCTGGTCGTATTCTTTGCGATCCTGCTGCTCGCGCTCGCGCTGATCCTGCAACCAGCCATCACGCTGTTCGACGAACTTCCCGCACTGGTCCAGCGCGTGGGCGAACGCTTCCTCGAGCTGCGCGAGCGGTTTTCCTGGATCGAGCAGATCAACCGCCAGCTGGTCGAACTGGTCGAGCGTGACGGCCAGCCACGCGAAGTGGTGCTGGCAACGCCCAGCTACCTCGAAGAACTGGCCTTTGCGACGCCGACCGTCATCATCGAGGCGATCCTGACGCTGCTGATGGCCTATTTCATGATCGAGGCGCGCGTTCGCCTGCGCCAGAAACTGCTGTTCGGCCGCACCAGCTTCGGGTCGAGCATCAAGGCCGCACGCGTCATCCGCGAAGTGCAGGACCGGGTCGCCGCCTACATATTGACTGTTGGCTGGATCAACGCGCTGGTCGGCGTGATCGTAGCGCTCGGGGCATGGGCACTGGGCGTCGATGCGCCGATCATGTGGGGCGGCCTTGCCGCGATCCTCAACTTCCTGCCCTATATCGGGCCCACCGTGATGGTCGGCCTGCTTGCCCTGTTCGGCATCGGCACGGCGGACACGGTACTTCTCGGCCTCGTCCCTGCCATCGCCTATCTCGGCCTGCACACCATCGAGGCCAATGTCGTGACCCCGTCGATCCTCGGCGCGCGGTTCACGATGAACCCGGTGCTGATCCTGATCGCCCTGTCCTATTTCACCTGGATCTGGGGTGCATTCGGCGCGCTGCTGTCGGTGCCGATCCTGCTGATGCTGACCGCTTTGTTCGACCATGTCGGCCGCCCGAACCTCGTCGGCTTCATCTTCGGCGAGCCTTTGTTCCCGGGCAGCATATTGGGCGAGGAAGAACACACCCCCGAAAACTGAAAGGCCCGCCGCGCATAGTCAGCGCAGCGGGCCATCCGTTCGAGCCTGGTGGCTGTGATCAGGAAGGATACTTCCAGGTGCTGCCGCGCGACAGATTGTCGTGCGCGAAGCTCCAGTTGAGCTTGCCGTTGACGGCCTCGAGGTATTCCGGACGCGCGTTCTGGTGATCGAGGTAATAGGCGTGTTCCCACAGGTCGATCACGAGCAGCGGGTTTACGCCGTCGAGGTCGGCCAGCGTGTCGCCGTCATGGGTTTCCTCGATCGTCAGCTTGCCGTCCTTTTCGGCCAGCCAGACCCAGCCGCTGGCGAAGTGGCCGGTGCCGCGTTCCTTGAGCTTGGCCTTGAGGTCGGCAACCGAGCCGAAAGCGGCTTCGATCATGCTCTTCAGTTCGTCGGAAATCGAGGTTTCCGATGCGGCCATCGAATGCCAGTAGAAGCCGTGGTTCCAGCTCTGCGCGGCATTGTTGAACAGGCCCTGGTTGCTGCCGCGCGCGGCAGCGATGACGTCTTCGAGGCTCTTGCCGGCAAGATCGGTGCCTTCGATCGCCGCGTTGGTCTTGTCGATATAGGCCTTGTGGTGCTTGCCGTGGTGGTACGACAGGGTGCGGGCCGAAACCGCCGGTTCCAGCGCGGTGTCGTCGTAAGGCAGGTCGATCAGCTCAAAAGCCATGGATGGTTCCCCTTTTGGTGTCCGTGTTCGTTTCGCGATTTACCCAGCCAACGCATGGGCGCGCGGGTGGTTGCATAGCGGCTGGGAAAATCCGCGCCATGGCTTTTATTCCGCGCCAATCGCGGCCAAGACGTTAGCGCAAAGAGACGGAGCGCATAATCGATGGCACGCAAGTTCTTCGGCACCGACGGTATCCGCGGTCGCACCAATGAAGGCGTGATGACCGCAGCCACCGCCATGCGCGTGGGCCAGGCGGCAGGCACGCACTTCCTGCGCGGCGGGCACCGGCACCGGGTGGTGATCGGCAAGGACACGCGCCTGTCCGGCTACATGATGGAAAGCGCGATGGTGGCCGGCTTCACCAGCGTGGGCATGGATGTGGTTATGACGGGACCGCTGCCCACGCCCGCCATTGCCCTGCTGACCCGCGAAATGCGCGCCGATCTGGGCGTGATGATCTCGGCCAGCCACAATCCTTACGAGGACAATGGCATCAAACTGTTCGGTCCCGACGGCTTCAAACTGTCCGACGAGGCCGAGGCGGCGATCGAGATCTTGCTCGAACAGGAACCGCTGCTGGTCCAGGCCGACCGCATCGGTCGTGCCCGCCGGATCGACGATGCGCGCGGCCGGTACATCCACGCGATCAAGCAGTCGGTCGCCTCCGACATCCGTTTCGACGGACTGAAGGTCGTGGTCGATTGCGCCAATGGCGCGGCCTACCAGGTGGCACCCTCGGCCATCTGGGAACTGGGCGCGGACGTGATTGCCATGGGGGTCGAACCCAATGGCACCAACATCAACAAGGACGTCGGCTCGACCTCGCTCGATGCGATCAAGTCCCGCGTGGTCGAGGAAGGCGCCGACATCGGCATCGCGCTCGACGGCGATGCCGACCGGCTGATCGTGATCGACGAGAAGGGCCAGGCTGTCGACGGCGACCAGATCATGGCGCTGATCGCGACCCGCCTCCAGGCGCGCGGCGACCTCAAGGGCGGCGGCGTGGTGGCGACGGTGATGAGCAATCTCGGCCTTGAACGCTATCTCGAATCGCAGGGCCTCACGCTGGAACGCGCCAAGGTCGGCGACCGCTATGTGCTCGAAAAGATGAAGGCCGGCGGCTTCAACGTGGGCGGCGAACAGTCGGGCCACATGATCCTGCTCGATCACGGCACCACCGGCGACGGCACCGTTGCCGCGCTGCGCGTGCTCGCCAGCCTAGTGCGCTCGGGCAAACCGGCGAGCGAGCTACTGCACGTCTTCGATCCCGTGCCCCAGCTGCTCAAGAACGTGCGCTATTCCGGCGGCAAGCCGCTGGAGACCGACAGCGTCAAGCAGGTCATCGCCGATGCGGAAAAGGAGCTGGAAGGCACCGGCCGCCTCGTCATCCGCCCCTCCGGCACAGAACCGGTCATCCGCGTCATGGCGGAAGGCGACGATGCGGCGCAGGTCGAACGGATCGTGGACCGGATCTGCGATGCAGTGAGGGAGGCCGTCTGATGCTGGAAATGCGCCCCGATTGCGAACGCTGCGGCGCCGATACGCCGGCCGATGCGCCCGGCGCCTTCATCTGCAGCTTCGAATGCACCTTTTGCGCGGACTGCGCCGAGGCGCTCGACGATTTGTGCCCCAATTGCGGGGGCGAACTGATGGATCGCCCGACCCGCGCGCGCAAATTACTCGACAAGTTTCCCGCCTCGACCGAGCGGAAGTTCGAAGGATGAGCGGCGCCCCGCCGCGCGTGCTGACCATCGCCGGCTCCGATTCCTCCGGAGGCGCCGGCATTCAGGCCGACATCAAGACGATCACAATGCTCGGCGGCTACGCCATGAGCGCGATCACCGCCGTGACGGCCCAGAACACTACCGGCGTGCAGGGCGTGGAGGTTTTCTCGCCCGGTTTCGTGATGCAGCAGGTGGAAAGCTGCCTGTCCGACATCGGTGCCAATGCGATCAAGATCGGCATGCTCGGCTCACCCAAAATCGCCCTGCGCCTTGCCGAACGGCTCGACACCTTTCCCGGCCCGATCGTTTTCGATCCCGTCATGGTGGCGACCAGCGGGTCCGAACTGGCGAGCGCTGACACCGTGGCCGCGTTCGGCGCGCTGATGGATATCGCCACCGTCGTCACGCCCAACCTGCCCGAACTCGCGGCGCTGACGGGCCGCGCGGACATTCCCGACGACGAGGTCTTCGACGCGGCGCGCGTCCTGGCGGAAAAGCACGATACGGTGGTGCTGGCCAAGGGCGGCCACGGCGAAGGCGACGAGGTGCTCGACCGCGCCGTGTCCTCGACCGGCAAGCTGGCGAGCTTCGGCCACGCGCGCATTGATACGCCGCACACCCACGGCACGGGCTGCACGCTGTCGGCGGCGCTTGCGACCTTCCTCGCCTATGGCCAGCCGACGACGCACGCCATCAGGCTGGCGCGCGGCTTCGTCTATGCGGCGATCGAGAATGCACCGGGCTTCGGCGCAGGCTCCGGCCCGCTCGGGCACCAGGCGGTTCGCAAGCTGGGCTAGGCGCCTGCCTCAGCAGCCGAGGTTGTAGAAGTCGCAGAGGTATTCCCACGCCTCTTCCGCGGTTTCGCACCAGCGGAACAGTTCGAGATCCTTCTTCGAGATCGTGCCTTCTTCCGCGATGGCTTCGAAGTTCACCACCCGCGTCCAGAAATCCTTGCCGAACAGCAGAATCGGGATCGGCTTCATCTTGCCGGTCTGGATCAGGGTCAGCAGCTCGAAGAACTCGTCGAACGTGCCGAATCCGCCCGGGAACACGGCCACCGCCCGCGCACGCAGCAGGAAGTGCATCTTGCGCAGCGCGAAATAGTGGAAGTTCAGGGACAAATAGGGCGTCACATACTGGTTGGGCGCCTGTTCGTGCGGCAGGATGATGTTGAGGCCGATGGATTCCCCGCCCGCCTCGCTCGCACCGCGATTGGCAGCTTCCATGATCGAGGGGCCACCGCCCGAGCAGACGACGAACTGGCGCTTGCCGTTCTCGATGATCGACTTTTCCGTCGCCAGCTTCGCCAGCTTCAGCGCCTCGGCATAATATTTGGACTTGGCCACGAGGCTCTCGACCACCTTGCGGTCTTCCTCGGGCAGGTCCTTCGCGCCTTCAAGCGCGGTTTCGGCGGCTTCCGGCGGGGGAATGCGGGCGCTGCCGTACATCACCAGCGTCGAGCCGACGCCGGCTTCGTCGAGAATCATCTCGGGCTTGAGCAGTTCGAGCTGGAAGCGGACCGGCCGCAATTCCTCGCGCAGCAGGAAGTCCTTGTCCTGGAAGGCGAGCTTGTAACTGGGATGTTCGGTCTGCGGCGTGTGGACCGCGAGGCCCTTCTTCTCGAACTTGGCTTCCTGTTCGGCCGCGTAGAACTTGCGGTCCTGGATGCCGCGCTTTTGCTTTTCTTCTTCTGTCATGACGGGCGCAGTAGGCCCCGCCGATGAAAGCGACAAGTCATTGAAGAAAGGAAATGGCAGGGGTGACAGGATTCGAACCCGTGGCCCTCGGTTTTGGAGACCGATGCTCTACCAGCTGAGCTACACCCCTGCAGCCGAGGGCGCGCATTAGTCGCTCTGTGCGCTGCTGGCAAGCCGCGTATCGCGTGGAAATGCAAACTGCTAGGATGGTCCCTGCCATGCATGCCCCCGTGCCCGATCTGATCCCTGTCGACCTGCTGCTGCACGCCTATCGCAGCGGCATCTTCCCCATGGCCGACCACCGCGGGGACCGCGAGGTTTACTGGGTCGAACCGCGCGAGCGGGCGATCATCCCGCTCGACGGGTTCCGCTTCTCCAAGAGCCTGCGCAAGGTGGTGAAACAGGACCGCTTCCGCGTGACCTGCGACCGCGATTTTCGCGCGGTCATCGCCGCCTGCGCCGAACCGCGCGAGGAACATGCGGAAAGCTGGATCAGCTACCAGATCGAATCGAGCTACATCGCGCTGCACGAGGCGGGCCATGCCCATTCGATCGAGGTGTGGGACGACGGCGAGCTGGTCGGCGGGCTCTACGGCGTGGCCTTCGACCGGGTGTTCTGCGGCGAAAGCATGTTCAGCCGCACCGACAATGCCAGCAAGACCGCGCTGGCCTGGCTGGTCGCCGCAATGCGCGAGGCGGGGTACGCACTGCTCGACTGCCAGTTCATGACCGACCACCTGGCGACCATGGGCGCGGTGGCCCTGCCGCAGTCGGCCTATCTGGAGAAATTGCGCGAGGCACGCGGTCCGGCGTCAGGATCGATACCGCAGGCCGTGGCCGCGGCGAACGCTCATTCCTCGCCCGGGAATTCCATCGCGCAGTCCTTGACCCAGATATCGTAGATCGGGTGCTCGACCACGTTCAGGCTGGGCGAATTCTTGAACAGCCATCCGGAAAAGATCTTGCGGAACTGGTTCTCGCTGCCCCGGTCGAGGACGAGGACCTGCACGAAAGCGCCGGTTTCCTGCGGCATTTCCCACGGCGCGGTGCGCTCGCAAGCCGAAAGGCGCACGATCACGCTGCCGACGCGTTGCTGCTGGCCGGGCTTCAGTTCGAGCTCGCGGGTCTCGTTGTTACGCTTGTTGAGCAGGCCGATCGTCGCGACCCGGTCTTCCATCGGCGTGCCGATCGCGGCTTCCGCGGCGGCTTCGACCTTGGGCAATTCGACGCGCTTCAGCTCGTCGGGAATTTCGGTGCTGACGGCTTCCGGCTCGGGCGGGTCCTGCGAACAGGCAGCCAGCAAGGCCAGGCTGCAAAGGATCGCACCGGCGCGGAGCACGATCAGGCGTCCGGCGACCAGGCTTCGTAATCGCCGACGGCGGCGGCGCGCTTGCCCCCGCGTTCGAGCGCGCCCTGCGGACGGTAGGCAGAGGCGGTGCCGGTGGCATTCGGCGTGTAATCGGCTTCCCAGATGCGCGGCGCGGGCAGGAAGCTTTCGGGCACGTCGTCACCCGAGCCGTGCAGCCAGCCGTGCCATTCGGCCGGCACGCGGCTGGCATCGTTGGTGCCGTCGTAAATCACCCAGCGGCGTTCGCGCTGGCCTTCGCCGCGCTTCTTCGAACGGTAGTACTTGTTGCCCTGTGCGTCGGTACCGACGTGTTCGCCGTTGCGCGAGGACCACAGCATGGTGCCGATGGTGGCACCGTCCCACCAGGTGAAGATCTTTCCGAGTACGCTCATGGCCGCGCGCCTAGCCGATTCCCGCGCGTGCGCCAAGCGCGCGCATGCGGGAAATCGCCTACCATTCGACGAGATCGCCCGGCCCGATGCCGAGTTCGGCCGCCAGGCCGCCGCGGATTTCGAGCACGCCGCTGGTGAGCCCGTCCGAATAGACCGATTCGAGCGAGTAGGGTTCGGTCATGGCGGCGATGTTGAGGATACGCCCGTCCGTGCCGATGAAAATGATGTCGAGCGGCAGCGGCGTGTTCTTCATCCAGAAGCTGCGCGCGGTCTGCGGCACGCTGGGAAAGATCATCGCAGCATCGTCGGGCAGTTCGGTGCGGAACATCAGTCCCTTGCCCTGCGCCTCTCGCGAATCGGCCAGTTCGGCGCGGAAGACGTGCTTCACCTTGCCCGCGGTGACGGTGACCGGGATGATCTTGAGGCCGGAGATCGGATGCACCTCGTCCTGCGCCTGCTGCGAGGCGGAAGGTGCCGGCTCGTTCGCCGTGCCCTGCTGGGCGCAGGCCATCAAGGCCAGCGGGAGTGCACAGATCAGCGCGGAGCGGAATTTCATGCCGTATTTCCTGTAGTTGGGCCCGGTTAATCGCCCTCTTCGAGCCATTCGTCGAGAGCGCTTTCGTCGCGGGCGGACAGTACCGCCTGCGCATGGGCGAAGGTGTGGCCTGCACGGACCATCGCCGCAAGCTGCTTTTCGCGCCGCTTGTGGCGCTCTTCCACCGGTTCGTCTTCCTGCCCGGTGCCGAAAGGTCCGAATCGGCGCCGCCGGGCAAGCGATACGGCCGCCTGCCGCGCCTCGCGTTCGGCCGGGGCGAGCTCGTCGCGCAGCCCCTCGTCCAGCCCCGCCGACCGCAGTGTCTCGTCCACCCGCCGCGCACCATAGCCGCGGGCCAGCAGGCCGCTGGCTTTCATCCGCCCGAAGCCGCGATCGTCGACATAGCCGCGATCGACGAATTTCCCGACCAGGCCATCGACATCGGGGCCCTCCTCGCCGTCCCAGCCGCGTTCGCGCAGCTTGCGATTGAGATAGGTGCGCAGCTTGCCCGCGCTGGTGGCGAACCGCGCGACATAGGCCAGCGCGAGATCGTTCAGGCGCGTGCGGTCGAGCGGTTTGGGCGTGCGACGGCTTCGCCGCGATGTTGCGTTACGTTCAACCATCGGCCATATTCGTGCCACACTCCTTATCGAATGGGAAAGCTCGATAACGCGCCGGCTCGGGTTGCACGGCGTACGGGACAATGGGGATGGCCGCAAGGTTCTGACTTTTCACGGGAATCGTAACAAAAATGACCGACGCCGCATTGACGCCGACGCCCAATGACTGCGACCTGCCGAGGCGCAGGGCCGACTTCGACACCTTCAACGAGGCGGTCGATTACGCTGCGCGCAGCGAAAAAGGACTCAATTTTCACGATATGCGTGGCGACCTCGTGCGCCCCTATCCGTTCAGCGAGATGCGTGAGGACGCCCTGAAGTTCGCGCGCCAGCTGGTTGCTGCCGGAATCGGCAAGGAAGACCGCGTCGCGCTGATCGCCGAAACCTGCCCCGAATTCGCCGCGCTGTTCTGCGCCTGCACCTATGTCGGCGCCTGGCCGGTCCCGCTGCCCCTGCCCACCGGCTTCGGCGGCAAGGAAGGCTATATCGACCAGCTGTCAGTCCAGCTGCAGAGCAGCGATCCCAAGATGCTGATCTATCCCGGCGAGATCGAGGAGATGGCGCAGGCCGCTGCCGAACGGCAGGGCTGCGAAGGCCAGAGCTGGCAGGATTTCAGCCAGCGCCCCGACCCGGAATGCGAATTGCCCGAAGCCCGGCCCGACGATATCTGCTATCTGCAGTATTCGTCCGGTTCGACCCGCTTCCCCACCGGGGTTGCGGTCACCCACCGCGCGCTGCTGCACAACCTCTTCGGCCATTCGACCGGCGTGGACCTGGGCGTCAACGACCGCGTGGTCAGCTGGCTGCCGTGGTACCATGACATGGGTCTCGTCGGCTGCCTGCTCTCCCCGATCGCGAACCAGGCATCGGTCGACTATCTCAAGACCGAACACTTCGCCCGCCGCCCCCTGGCGTGGCTCGACCTTATCAGCCGCAACAAGGGCAATACGCTCAGCTATTCGCCGACCTTCGGCTACGACATCTGCGCACGCCGCATCTCCAGCCAGAGCCATGTCGACGAACGCTTCGACCTGTCGCGCTGGCGCACGGCAGGCAATGGCGCGGACATGATCCGCCCCGACGTTATGCAGAGCTTCGTCAATGCCTTTGCGCAGGCAGGCTTCAAGGCCAGCGCCTTCACCCCCAGCTACGGCCTTGCCGAAGCGACACTGGCGGTCACCGTCATGCCGCCCGGCGAAGGTATCCGCGTCGAACTGGTGGAGGAGGAACGCCTGTCGGGCCGTCCGCGCAATCTCGACAATCCGGCGCGCTATCGGGCCATCGTCAATTGCGGCAAGGCCCTGCCCGGCATGGAAGTCGAAATCCGCGACGAAAGCGGCAAGGCCAAGGGCGACCACCAGATCGGCAAGGTCTGGTGCCGCGGAACCAGCGTCATGCATTCCTACTTCCGCAACGAGGAAGCGACCAATGAATGCCTCGTCGACGGCTGGCTCGACACGGGCGACATGGGCTATCTTGCCGATGGCTACCTGTTCATCGTCGGCCGCGCGAAGGACATGATCATCATCAACGGCAAGAACCTCTGGCCGCAGGATATCGAATGGGCGGTCGAACAGCTGCCCGGCTTCAACCACGGCGATATCGCCGCCTTCTCGATCGAGACCGAGAACGGCGAGGAAGCGCCTGCCGTGCTGGTCCATTGCCGCGTGTCCGATCCGGAAGAGCAGCTGCGCCTGCGCGACCAGATCGCCGACAAGGTCCGCGGGGTCACGGGCATGAGCTGCGTCGTCGAACTGGTTCCGCCGCGCACCCTGCCGCGCACCAGCTCGGGCAAGCTCAGCCGTGCGAAAGCCAAGCGGCTTTACCTCGCCGGCGAAATCCAGCCGCTCGACCTGGCGGCCTGATTCAAGGCGATCCGTCGCAATTCAACGTGCTGTCCTGCGATGGCACCTTGAAACTCGTGTTATAGAGACCTAATACAGAAGGAAATCTTCTGGGAGGCCTCTTGTAGTTCCATGAGTGACGAAAAACCTCAGGCAGCCGCCGCTCCGTCCGCAGCCAAGCCCGCCGCCACGGCGACCATGGCTCCGCCCGAATTCGACCTGACGCCGCCCGATCCGGTGCCCGCCGTCGCGCCCGAGAAGGCCGCCGGGCTCGTTCCCGTGTCGGACGAGGTGAAGAGCAAGCTGGAAACCAAGGTCGACGGCTTCGTCGCCGACCTCATCGCGCAGGACGCCAATTCGCCCGAATTCGGCAAGAAGGTCGACCAGCTGACCAACATGGGCCGCAAGGAAATCATGGCGGCCGCCGGCATGTCCAACCGCTTCCTCGACCGCCCTGTGCGCGCGATGGACAAGGACGAAGGCGTCGGTGCCAACCTCGCCGAACTGCGCCGCGTGGTGGAGGATCTCGATCCGGGCAAGCGCGGCAAGCTGTCGGGCACCCGCAAGTTCCTCGGCATCATTCCCTTCGGCAACAAGCTGACGAACTATTTCCGCAGCTACCAGAGCGCGCAAACGCACATCCAGTCGATCCTCCTGAACCTTGCCAGCGGCAAGGACGAGCTGATCATGGACAATGCCGCGATCGACGTCGAACGGCAGAAGCTGTGGGAAGCGATGGGCAATCTGGAACAGATGATCCACATCTCCAACACGCTGGACCAGAAGCTGGAAGAAAAGGCCGCCGAACTCGACGCGACCGATCCGGCAAAGGCCAAGGCCGTGCGCGAGACCGCGCTGTTCTATGTCCGCCAGCGCACGCAGGACCTGCTCACGCAGATGGCAGTGAGCGTGCAGGGCTATCTTGCTCTCGACCTGGTCAAAAAGAACAATGTCGAGCTGGTGAAGGGCGTCGATCGCGCCAGCACCACCACCGTCGGCGCCCTGCGCACGGCAGTGACGGTTGCCGAAGCGATGACCAACCAGCGCCTCGTGCTGGGCCAGATCACGGCGCTCAACGAAACGACCGCCGGGATCATCGATTCCACCAGCACCATGCTGCGCGACCAGACCGGCAAGATCCACGAACAGGCCGCCGCCAGTACGATCCCGCTGGAAACGCTCCAGCGCGCATTCCAGAACATCTACGACACGATGGACGAGGTCGACGCCTTCAAGCTGCGCGCACTCGACAGCATGAAGCAGACCGTGACCCTGCTTACGAGCGAGGTCGAGAAGTCGAAGGGCTACATCGCCCGCGCCGAAGGGCAGGCCCAGGCGCAGAAGCAGGTCGCCGAAAGCGGTCTGCTGAGCATCGAGGGCTGAGGAGCGAACCTTGGGCGACCTTACCCGCGAAAGCCAGCGCCTGATCGAAGAAGGCCGGCGCCTGCGCGATGACAACCGTTCCGGCGGGCGTCATCGCCGCTCGGTCTCGATTGGCGAAGGCTCGGCCAGGGCAAAGCGCAAGCACCTGATGAGCAAGGTGCGCAACGTGGTCATCGCCCTGTTCGCCCTGTGGGTCGGCATGGGCGTGCTGGGCCTGATCGTCGACGGCATCGGTTTTGCCGGCATCATGGCCCTGATCGTTGCCAGCGTCGTCGCGGTCGGCATCTTCGGCAATTATCCCAAGATGAAAGTCCCCAAGCGCGCCGAGATCAACAAGGGCAATGTCCAGCAGATGGTCGCGCGTACCGAGTTGTGGCTCGAACACCAGCGCCCAGCCCTGCCCCCGCCGGCGGTCAACCTCGTCGACCAGATCGGCGTGCAGCTCGACGGGCTCGGCTACCAGCTCGACGGGCTCGACCAGAACCACCCCAAGGCGCGCGAAATCCGCAGCCTGGTGGGCGAGCAATTGCCCGAGATGGTCGACAGTTATCGCAAGATCCCCGCGCATCTGCGCACCGAAAAGCGCGCCGGCGTGACGCCTGACGAGCAGCTGACCGACAGCCTTTCCAAGATCAGCGGCGAAATCGATTCGATCACGCGCCAGTTGGCCGAAGGATCGCTCGACGATTTGGCGATCAAGCACCGGTACCTCGATTACAAGTTCGGCAGCGGTGCCGAGACCAGCCCGCAACTGGAGCACAAGAGCTGATGCGCGTCCCGATCGCCCACGAACTTCCCAAGGAAGAGGTCCGCCGCCGCCTGTCCGACCACAGTCACGAGATCGCCGAGGTCGTGCCCGGCGGTATGGCCGACGTGGCCGTGTCCTGGGCCAGCGAGGACACGATGAACGTCGATGTCACCACCATGGGCCAGACGCTCAAGTCACGCGTGCTGGTGGAAGATTCCCAGGTCGTGTTCGAAGTGGATATCCCGCTCGCGCTGTCCTTCGTCGAACCGATGATCAAGGGCGCCATCAAGAGCAAGGGCGAGAAGCTGCTCGCCCCGCCAAAGGCCTGACACCCGACCCCTAGTTGAAGAACCGCTGCTGGTAATAGAAGGGCGCCGATACCGGCTGGCCTTCTGCATTGCGCGCGGGTTCGAACCGCAGCTGGTCCAGCGCCAGGCGACACACTGTCGCATCCGTTTCGGGGAACGGACTGGCGCGGTAGATCGAGCAGGTCACCGCGCGGCCTTCGGCCGAAACGGTCAGCTTCACGATCACGGACTTCCCGATCCGCGCTTCACGTCCGCCCGGCGGGACGGGAAAGGCACTGGCGTCCGTAATCGCCCGGATGAGCACCGGCTTCGTCGCAGCGACGCCGCCCTGCCCGCCGCCGCCGCGTCCCGCACCCGTGCCAAGACCGCTTCCGGCAGCACCCGTGCCATCGCCCGATTGGGTTGCCCCTGAATCGGTCGCTGTTCCGGTCGAGGAGGCGCGCGGCACCGGCCGGTCCTCGCGCACCTGCCGGCGCGGCGTAGGGGCTGTCACCGGCTGCGGCACCGCTTCGCGCCCCGGATCGCCCTGCGCGCCCTCGTCGGGCTCGGGCTCGACCTCGGGTGTCTCCTGTTCCGGCGTAGTGACCGTGACCGAGAACGCAGAGACGACCTCGCGCTCCACCGTGGCGACGACGCCCGGGGCCAGGGCACGTATTAATGCGTAGAAGATTCCCAAATGAATCAACAGTATGAGGAGGATAACCCAAGCGTTGGGCCGCCTCCTAGCCGTGCTGAACCGGGTTTCGCTTTCGGTCATTGCACCCCAACGGGAAAGGGGGCGCACCTGTTCCGACCCGCCCGCCGCTCGGGTCATGGCTAGGAGATCGTCCATGGCAACGCAACCATTGCGCCCCTCGCTGCCGGGTTGGAGCAGGCGCCTCGACTTGCGCATGGTCTTCGCCGCCCTGCTTGGCTTCGCGGGTTTCGCCCTGCTCGCCTACGCCAGCATCGACCTGACGCGCGGGTCCGGCCGGATCGCGGTCGTCTGGCTACCGAATGCAATAGCCGTCGCAATCCTGCTTCGGGCCCGGCTATCGAGCGAGCGATTATTCCTCCTCGCATTGTTTGCGGGCAATTTCGTGGCGAACCGGCTCGTCGGTGACGATACCTTTACCGCGCTGACGCTGTCCCTCGCCAATATCGTCGAAATCCGGATTGCGGTGGAGGTCGTCCGCAAACTGGCCGGCCCCCGCCCCTGCATGGGTGACGCAGGCGAACTGATGCGCTTCGTCTTCGGCGCATGCCTGGTCGCGCCACTGGCTTCGGCGACAATCGCCTCGCTGGTCCTGTCAGGTGGAGAGGCATCGCTGGCGGGCCTGCTCCAGTGGGCCGCATCCGATGCGCTGTCTATGATCATCGTCGCGCCATCCGTGCTCGTTTTCTGGGACGCGCTGCAAAGGCCGCGCTGGCCCACTGCCCGCGAAGTCCTGGAATGGTCTGTCCTGACCACGGTCGGCACCGGCGTGACGCTGGTGGTCTTCCTCCAGACCGCCTACCCGCTGCTGTTCCTCGTACCGCCGGTCATCGTCTGCCATGCTTTCCGCCTTGGGGTCCTCGGCACGGCATTCTCGGTTCTGAAAGTGGCCACCATCGCGTTGATCTGCACGCAGGCAGGCACGGGCCCGATCAACCTCCTGCCCATGCCGCTGCACGCCCAGTTGCTGGTGTTCGAGGCATTTCTCGCCTCCTCGGTGCTCGTTGGATTCCCGGTCGCCGCCATCCTTTCGACCCGCGAACGGCTGCTGCGCGAGGTGCGCGAGGGCAAAAAGCAGATGGCACTGCTGGCGGACAACATCACCGACGCGATCCTGCGATACGACTTGGAGGGCGTATGCACCTACGCCTCTCCCTCGACCCGCCACGTGCTCGGCGCGGAGCCGCGCGAATTCGTCGGACGCCGCACGTCGGACCGGGTCCATCCCGAAGCGCGCAAGGCCATCGCTGCAGCGCAGGAAAGGCTGCTGTCGGGTCGCAGCAAGAGCGAGCGATTTACCTACCGCCGCTTCCTCGACGATGCGGCAGGAGAGGCGGTTTACATCGAAGCGGACTGCGCTCTCGCACTGGACGGCGCGACGGGGGAACGCGAAGGCATCATCGTGTCTGCCCGCGACGTGACCAAGCGTGTCGCGCTGGAGAGGAAACTCAATCGGGCGACCCGCCATGCGGAAAACGCTGCACGGGCAAAAGCGCAGTTCCTTGCCAATATGAGCCACGAAATCCGCACTCCGATGAACGGGGTGCTGGGTTTCGCGGATCTCCTGACCCGCATGGAGCTCGATCCGGAAGCGGCCCGCTATGCGGATCTCATTTCGCGTTCCGGCCGCTCCATGATGATGCTGCTGAACGATATCCTGGATATCTCGAAGATCGAATCCGGACAGCTGGTCATCAATTACGAGGATTTCGACCTGCCGGTCCTGATCGACGATTGCGTCAGGCTGCATATGTCGGTCGCAGACGAAAAAGGCATCGCGCTGACCTTGTCCTGTCCCCCGGAAATCCCGCACCTCCTGCGCGGAGACGCGCTGCGGTTGCGGCAGATCTTGCTCAACCTCGTCGGCAATGCGGTGAAATTCACCGAAAAAGGGCGGGTGGATATCTCGGTCCGCGTCGAAGGTTCGAACCTCGTGATCGATGTCGAGGACAGCGGGATAGGGATCGCCCCCAACCGGATCGACAATATCTTCGATCCTTTCGTCCAGGAGGAGGCCAGCACGACCCGCAGGTTCGGCGGGACCGGCCTTGGCCTCGCCATTTCGCGGCAACTCGCCGAAATTCTCGGCGGATCGCTGGGAGTGGATTCGATGCCGGGTGTCGGCTCGCGCTTTTCGCTGCGGGTGCCGCTTGAACAGGCCAAGGGCGCAGTGCCCGCGCCGGGTAAGCAGGAAAGGCGGGCCGGCCACATGGCTGCCCCGAAGGCAAACGGCCGCATCCTGCTGGCGGAAGATCACGACATCAACCGGATGCTCGTGACGGCCATGCTCGAAGACCTGGGACAGCGAGTGCGCATTGCACATGACGGGGCAGAGGCCATCGCGGCCGTGCTCGATGCAGCGGACAGGGGCGATCCCTTCGACATCGTGCTGATGGATATCCAGATGCCGGGCTGCGACGGCTACACCGCCACGCGCGAAATCCGCAGGAGCGGGATCACCCCGAGCGACCTGCCGATCATCGCGCTCACCGCAAACGCTTTTCCCGAGGACATCGCCGCAGCGCTGGAAGCGGGTATGCAGGCCCACCTTGCAAAACCGCTCGTCTTCGAGGAACTGGCCGCATCGCTTGCGCGCTGGCTGCCGGTAAGCATCGTACCTGACGCTTTGGCCATCACCGGCCAGCCCGACAACACCGAGGCCACGACCGGGCACTCACCCGAAATGCAGGAGCGCTGGCTCGCGCGCCGCAGCGAAGCGATCGAGGCAGTCGTTGCCGCGGTCGAGGAGGATGTTCTCGAAGGCGTCCGGGTCGAGGAACTGGCGCGCACGGTGCACAAGCTTGCCGGCACTGCGGGGATGTTCGGCGAAGAGAGCCTCGGCGAAAAAGCGGCTGCGCTGGAACGCGCCCTGCGCTCGAATGTGGAGCCGCTGGTGCGCCGCAAGCTGGCCGAGGAATTGCTCGCGGCCGCCTGATCCTGGTTTCGGGCAAAGAAAAAGGGCGGCCCCGCATGGGAGCCGCCCTCTTCTTTTCGGTTCGCGATCTGGCTTAGTAGCCGATGATCAGCGAGATGCTGCCGGCGCGCGGAGCACCGATCTGTGCGAAGCCGAAGTCGTCCAGCGAGCCACCGAAGAAGCCGATGTAATATTCATCGAACAGGTTGGTGAGGTTCAGCTGGATGGCTGCGTCGCCGCCGGTTGCGAATTCGCCGAGCGTGATACGCGCGTCGAGGTCGACAACGGTGTAGGACGGAGCCTTGTCTTCGTTGGTGTCGTTGATCCACCGCGGACCGGTGTGCTTCACCTGTGCGCCCAGTTCGAAGTCACCGAAGGCGATCTGGCCACGGCCACCGAACGAGTAGGTCGGCGTACCCGATTCCTGCTTGCCGGCGGTCGGGATGAAGCCACCGCGGTCAAGCACGTCGTCCTGGATTTCGGAGTCGTTGTACGAGCCGAAGACATACAGGAGCGAGTTGCGCGACGGACGGTAGGCGATCGAGCCGTCGATGCCCCACTTGTCGACCTTGCCGAGGTTACGGAAGACGAATTCGCCTTCGCCGTCATTGGCAGTCGGGTCGAACGCAACCGCCAGGCGGTTGTTGTACTTGGTGTAGTAGGCACCAAGCTGGGCTTCCACGTCTCCGGTCTGGTAACGCATGCCGAGGTCGAAGCTGTCGGTCGTTTCCGGAACCGGGCGAGCGACGTCTTCATCGGCGAAGTACAGCGAATCGTACAGCGGGTCGGTACCGGGGACCGAGAGGCCCTTGGCGTAGTTACCGAACACCGACATCGCGTCGCTGATGTCGTAGGTGAAGCCGACGTTCGGCAGCAGCTCGTCGTACTTGTAGGTACGCGACTGCGGTGCGGCGTGATCGTCGTTGAACGAGGCGTTCACGTAGTTCGACAGGTCTGCACCCGGGTTCGGACAGTCGACGAAGCCGCCAGCCGAGGTGGTGAAGCAGTTCTGGTTCAGCTCACGGGTGAAGAACGGAGCACGCAGTGCGAGCTTCGCGGTGAGGTCGCCGAACTGGCCGGTGTACTCTGCCGAAACCTGGTGCAGGATGGCGTACGACAGACGGTCACGCTTCTGGACCGGGTTGCCGTTGACGTCGAGCACCGGCTCATCGATCGCGAACACGTTCCACGGTTCACCGTTTTCGTACATGCCGCTGATTTCACCCGTCTGACGGTGACGTGCACGGTCCCAGGTGTAGGTCAGACGCGCACGATGGTTGTCGGCGATGTCGTAGATCAGGTTGGCAATGACGCCGTAACGGTCGGTGGTCGTCTGGCTCGGGTCGGTACCTGCCAGGCGGTCGAGCAGGTCGCCGTCGCCGTTGAGGTCGCGTCCGAAGTAGTAACCGCCGTTGAATGCACCCGTGTAGGAGCCGCCGTTTACGGTGAAGAACGATTCACGCAGATCGTCGGGGCCGCCACCGTTCGCCTTGACGTACTGGTAGCTCGGATCGAACGTGAAGGTCAGGCTGTCACCGATGCTGAAACGCGAGGCGCCGCGGATGTTGCCCGTGTTCGACGGGTTGTAGCGACGGTAGAATGCCGCGCCGCAACCGTTGCGGTCGTCGTAGCGGTCGCTGACGCCGGGGTTGCCCACGCCGCCGACCAGTTCGTCGGCCGCGATGCTGCAGGGATATTCGCCGTTGGTCTCGTAGATCGAGAAACGGCCTTCCTTGTCGTTGTAGGTGACGCCGTTGATTTCGACTTCGCCATCTTCAGCCATCGGCAGGAGGAAGCGCAGGCTTTCCGAACCGGCGAAGTTGTTGCGGTTCTCGTTGTAGTGGCCCGAAACCGCCACGAAGTCGCCGTTCGAACCCAGGTCCTGCCAGATGCGGGCGTTGAACTGCTTCTTATCGATCTTGCCGTACGGGTTATAGGGAACGCCGTAGCTGGTGTAGCTGGCCGAACCGAACATCTTGAGGCCGTTGCCGGTGATGTCGCCGGTGTCGAGCATCAGGAAGCCGCGCATGTAGACGGTGTCTTCGGCGCCCTTCGAAAGGACGTCGCCGAAGGTCATCGTCGCGGTGATGCCGGCATCGTCGCTGGGCTCACGCGTACGGATGTTGATCGTGCCGCCGGTTGCCGAAGCGGTCGGGCTGTCGACGTCGGTGGTGCCGAGGTTGACGTTGACCTCTTCGAGGACTTCCGGGTCGACCTGCTGGTTGGTGTAGAGGGCGTAGTTACCCGAATCGTTCAGCGGCAGGCCGTCGAGGGTCTGCGAAACGCGGTCCGAGCTGAAGCCGCGGATGGTGAAGCCACCGCCCGACGAACCCCAGGGGTCGTTGTTCTGGAAGCTGACGCCGGGAACCAGGTTCACGATGTCGTTGACCGTCTGGCCCGGACGCTGGCGACGGATGATCTCTTCGTTGAGAACCTGCTTCGCCTTGGTGGTGTTCGGGATTTCGACGCCGCCGACACCATTGTCGGTGGTGCCGGTAACGATGATCACATCGTCATCGAAGTCGATCGAACCGGTCGACTGGGCTGCGGCGGGCATTGCGCCTGCAGCTGCGATACCAGCCACCGACGTGGCCAGGAGATATTTGAACTTCATCGAGAAGACCCCTTCGTCTCTTCGGGTGAATACTTGATGCTTTACGGAAGCGCAGCCCCGCTAGGCCGTGCATGTTTCGGCAAAGCGATGCTTTTGTGACAGAGTCAAGACAGCCACCGGGGGCTGTGAATCAATTGCGCCACACAAAGGGATAAATTCAAGTAATTCAGCAACTTAGATAAGTTGCAAAATTGCACCATTTGGAATTTATCTTGCCGGCCGGGTTCCGCCGCGGATTTGGGCCCACGGCGGATCGGGGTTGTCCGGATCAGGCGAGATTGATCTCGCGCAGGCGCTGCAGCAGGAAATCGTGGCTGGAAATCGGCGCCGGATGGTCGTCCGGACGCGCCGGATCGATGCAGCTTTCCAGCGTCTCGATCGTGTAGTCCGGGCGGAAGTGCAGGAAGAAGGGCATGGAATAGCGCGCCCGATATGCCGCCTCGCCGCGCGGATTTACGACGCGGTGCGTGGTCGAACGCAGCTTGCCGTTGGTCAGCCGGTCGAGCATGTCGCCGACATTGATGACCAGCGCGCCTTCCGGCACGTCCACGGCCTTCCATTCATCCTGCTTGGTCAGCAGTTCGAGACCGGCCTCTTCCGCGCCCAGCAGCAGCGTGATCGTGTTGATGTCGCCATGCGCTGCGGCACGGATGGCTCCTTCGGCTTCCGCGCCTTCGAGCGGCGGGTAGCGCAGCAGGCGCATGACCGAATTGCCGTCCTTGACGGTGGCGGCGAAGAACTCGCGCGGCAGGCCGAGATGGAGCGCGATCGCCTCCAGCACGCGGCCGCCGGCTTCCTCGAAGGCCGTGTAGAGTTCGGTGAAGGTCTCGCGGAAACCGTCGACCTCGTCCGGCCAGACATTGGCGGCCATGTATTCGGCCAGCTCGTGCCCTTCGGGAAGTTCGCGCCCGACGTGCCAGAATTCCTTGAGGTCGTGGACCTTGGCGTCCTTGGCCTTCTCGGTCCCGAACGGCGTGTAGCCGCGTGCGCCGCCCCCGCCCGGGATGTGGTAGGCGCGCTTGGCTTCGTCCGGCAGCGCGAAGAATTCCTTCGACAGCGCTTCGGCGCGGTCGATCAGTTCCTGCGGGATGCCATGGTCGCGAATTACGGCAAAGCCGTATTCCTGGAAGCTGCGGCCAAGCTCGTCGGCGATGTTTTCGAGCGGCTGTGCCAGCGACACAACCGCGATATCGGTGTTGGAATCGGTCATAATGGAAGCGGCCCTTAATACGGTAGGAAGAGTCCCGCCAGTGCCGCGCTCATCAGGTTGGCGAGGCTACCGGCAGCCAGGGCGCGGATACCGAGCTTGGCGATGACCGGTCTTTGATTTGGCGCAAGGCCGCCCGTCACCGCCATCTGGATGGCGATCGAGCTGAAATTCGCAAAGCCGCAGAGCGCGAAAGTGATGATCGCCCGGCTGCGTTCGGTAAGGACAGCCGCGTCCATGGCGCCCAGTTCGATGAAGGCGACGAATTCGTTGAGCACGATCTTGGTGCCGAACAGCCCGCCGGCAGCGCCGGCCTGCTCCCACGGAATGCCGATGAGGTACATGACCGGCGCGAATACATAGCCGAGCAGCTGCTGGAAGCTGATGTCGGGATAGCCGAACCAGCCGCCGATGCCGCCGAGTATGCCGTTGGCGAGCGCGACCAGCGCAACGAAGACCATGACCATGGCGCCGACGGCAACCGCCAGCTTCACGCCGGTCTGGGTGCCTTGGGCCGCTGCCTCGATGACATTGGCAGGCTTGTGGCCTTCCTCGAAAGTCTCGGCCACCTCGACCTCGTGCGGTTTGCCGCTTTCGGTGAGCGCCGCCGGCCCGTCGCCGCTGATGCGGGCATCAGGCAGCTTGACCTCGGCCATCTCGGCCGCGTCACGCGCGAGATCGCTCTCGTCGTCGGGCATGATGATCTTGGCCATCAGGATACCGCCGGGTGCCGACATGAAGGCGGCTGCCAGCAGGAACGGCACGGCTTCTGCGCCGATGAAGCTGGCGTATGCAGCCAGGATCGTGCCCGCCACGCCGGCCATGCCGACGCTCATCAGGGTGAACAGGCGGCTGGGCGTGAGCGCTGCGAGATAGGGGCGCACGACCAGCGGGCTTTCCGACTGGCCGACGAAGATATTGGCCGCGCTGCCGAGCGCCTCGACCTTGGAGATGCCCGTAATCCAGCCGATCGCACCGCCGACCCAGCGCACCAGCCGCTGCATGATGCCCCAGTGGTAGAGGATCGAGACGAGCGCGGCGAAGAAGATGATCACCGGCAGGGCGGCGATCACGAAGGTATTGGTGAAGGGATTGCCTTCCATCGGACCGAAGATCGCGGTGATACCGGCCTTGGAATAGTCGAGCAGGGCAATGACGCCGTTCGACATCGCCAGGATCGCCTCGACACCCCAGGGCGTGCGCAGGACGAGCAGCGCCATCAGGGCCTGCAATGCGAAAGCCGCACCCACGACACGCAGCTTGATGCGGCGCTTGCCGGTGGACAGCAGGAAGGCGATCAGGAGGATCGCGAGGATACCGGCGATATTGACAATGAAAGGCGGCATTGCGGACCCCTTCGCGATGCGACAAGTTGCGGATGAAATCAGCCGCTACCTTGCGCGGCGGGTCCGCTTAGTCAATTTCTGCGCCCTCCGCCAGCGCGCGCTGTCACCAGTTTGAAAGATTGTCCTACCCCGTCATGACCGAAAGCCCGGCCAACGAAACCCGCCTTGCCGCAGCTGCCATGCCGCTCGGCCTGTTCGTCTATATCCTGCTCTACGGGGGCATGACCGTGCTCGCGGGCGTGCTCGCGTTCAAGCAGGTGCAGCTGTGGCCGACCGACCTCGCGGTGGAATCGGGCATCTTCGCCTTCCTCTTGCTGGTGGTGATTTCCAGCACCATCGCCCAGCTCTACGGAGAAAAACTCGCCAACCGGATCGTGTGGTTCGGGTTCGTCCCGCTGCTGATTTCCGGCTTGCTGATGCAGCTCGTGCTGAACCTTCCCGCATCGCCCGAAATGATCGGCGGACGGGCAGAGGACCTGGCGGCGTTCGAGCGGGTCCATGCGACGATCTGGCGCGTCTGGGCGGCCGGACCTGCGGCCTACATCGTCTCGCTGCTGCTCAACGTGTGGATCTTCTCGCGCCTGCGCGGCAATGCCGAAGGCGGCGGCGCGTTTTCACTGATGGCACGCGGCGCGGTCGCGTCGGCGCTGAGCCAGGCAATCGATTCGGTGATCTTCATCACGCTGGCCTTCTACGGCCAGTTCCCGATCACCAACCTCCTCATCGGACAGGTCATCGCCAAGGTGACGCTCAGCATCGTGCTGGTGCCCTTCCTCATCACGGGCGGCGTCGCGCTGGCGAAGTGGCTGGACAGCCGCAAACGCGCCTAGGCCGAGCAGCTGGCCCCGCCCAGCACGCAGAAGCGCGCGCAATGCGGGTGGTTCAGGGCCACCTCTCCGCTCGCCTCTGCCAGCGTTGCACCGAGGTCGAACCCCGCGTCATAGGGAATGAGCGTGCAGGCCGCGACGCGTGGGCCCGGCTCGCCCTTGCGGTGCACGACCATGCGGCTCGATGCGCACATGATGTCGGAAGGTGACTTGCCGAGAATGTCCCAGCACGCGGTGGTGATCTCCGCGATGTCCTTGCCTGCGTCCATTTCGGGAAACAGCACCAGCCGCACAGGGTCATGTGCATCGATTGCGATCCCTTCGGCAGCGAACAGCGCGGCATAGGCGCGGCGCGCCTCCTGCTCGCCCTCGCCCGGCAAGAGGCGTCCGGCAACGGCGATCGAAAAGCCATGGTCCGACAGCCAGCGCAGCCCGTCCATCGCGGGAACCCAGCTGTTGGCACCCCGCTCCGCCTCGTGGACGGGCCGCGAATGGTGGTCGAGGCTCACACGCAGGGTCAGCCGCTCGCCGAACCTTTCGCGCAAGGTGAGCAGCGCGCGCTCGTGCCTGCGCATCGGCCGCATGGCATTGGTCAGGACCAGGACCTCGAATCCGCGCGCAAGGCAGTCCTCCAGCATCGCGAGCATATCGGGGTTCATGAAAGGCTCGCCACCTGTGAAGCCGATCTCGCGGGTCCCCATGCTTGCCGCTTCATCGAGGAAGCGGCCCGCATCGTGGCTACGCAGATAGACCAGCGCATCATTGGTCGGGCTGCTTTCGATGTAGCATGTGGCGCAGGCCAGATTGCACAGCGTGCCGGTGTTGAGCCACAGCGTATCGAGCCGGACCAGCGGCACGCTCGCGCGCGGCTCACCCTTGGCCGTGATGGCTGGATCTGCGAATTTTTCGCGCGGAAGTGCTGCCGCCTCGACCGCGAAGGGCGACGGGCCAGCCGGTGCGTTGCGGGAAGCCGAACGCGCGTTCACGAAAACCGCCGCCTCATCTGGGCAAGGAACCCGGCCCATTTCTTCGGCAGCGGCCCGAACACGGTCGGCTCCCATGCGGCAAAGGCAGTCGCCTTGGTGATCTCGCTGCGGGTGGGATAGGCGATGACCGCCGAGCCTAGCGCGAAGGTGCTGCTCTTGCCGGTGATCGTCTGCGTGTAGGGCAGCAGCAATTCGCCGACATTCTTGCCCACCAGGCTGGCGCCGACGACCTTGGTGCCCTTGAGCATCACCTTCGCCTGGCCCTTGTCATTGCCTTCGGTCAGCGCGCGTTCGTTGTCGTGGAAGCTTTCGGTGACGACCCGCAGCTTCTCGCCGAATTTCTCGCGTGCTTCCTGTTCGGTCAGGCCGATCTGGGCAACTTCCGGCTCGGTATAGGTGCACCAGGGCAAAGCCGAATAATCTACCTTGGCGGGCAGGCCGAGGGTGATTTCGAGGGCGACGTTGGAGCCTTCGTAGCCCGACACGTGGGTCAGGCGCGGCCCGTCGCGGCAGTCGCCGATAGCGTAGATGCCTTTCACGGAGGTGCGGCGGCGTGCGTCGGTCACGATACCGCCGCGGCCCATCTTCACGCCGATGTCTTCCAGGCCGAAGCCTTCGCACCGGGCCTTGCGGCCGGTGGCGATCAGCAGATGCGATCCGTCGATAACCTCCTCGCCGACATGCAGGCGGACAGCGCCTTCGCGGCCCTCGACCTTGCTGGCGAGCCCCTTGACGAAGCGGACGCCCTCGCACTCCATCACTTCGCGCACCAGCGCCACGCTCTCGCGGTCGTCACGGGCCATCAGCTCGTCCGGCTCGACCACGGTGACGGCGCTGCCGAGACGGCGGAAGGCCTGCGCCATTTCCATGCCGATCACCCCGCCGCCGACGATCACGAGGTGATCGGGCAGTGCTTCGATGTCGAAGATGGTCTCATTGGTGAGATAGGGGACATTTTCCACGCCCTCGATCGGCGGGATGGCCGGCTTCGAGCCGGTGGCGATGACGATGCGCGGTGCGCGCAGGGTCCTTCCGCCAACCTCGACCGACTGGGGACCGGTGACTTTCGCCCAGTCGCGGATGACCTCGCAGCCCATTTCCTCGAACCGCTCTTCGCTGTCGTGCGGCTCGATCGCGGCGATGGCATCGCGAATGTGCTGGCGCACGCCGAGCCAGTCGACCTTTGGCTGATCGAGCGTCACCCCGTAGCGCGTGGCTTCCCGCGCCTCTGCCGCACGTTTCGCTGCCGTAATCAGCGCTTTCGACGGCACGCAGCCATCGTTCAGGCACTCGCCGCCCATCTTGCGCCCCTCGATCAGGGCGACTTCGAGGCCGAAGAGCGCGCAGCCGCCGGCAGCGACAAGTCCTGCGGCCCCGCCGCCGATCACGATTACGTCATGGGTGAATTTCATCGCTTGTCCCGTAACCGAAATTGCTCAAGATGCGAACTCTATCGAATTCCCCCGCCCCTTCGACGGACAGGTCCCATCGGTTACATGACGCAAAGGCGCGCCGCGTGAAGGTGCTGGTGACGGGGGCTGCCGGACTGGTGGGCGGCGAGATCTGCGCGAGGCTGCTCGCGCGCGGCCACGAGGTGACCGGCCTCGTCCACCGCAATCCGGAAGTGCGCGCGAACGACGGCGCCGCTGTCGACATCCCCACTGTGAAGGGCGACATCTCGCAAGCGCGCCTGGGCCTGTCCCCCGAGCGTTTCGCCGGGCTGGCGGACGCGCACGACCTGGTCGTGCACTGCGCTGCCAGCGTGCGCTTCGACCTTGAAGAAGAGGATTACCGCGCTGCCAATGTCGATGGCGTGCGCCATGCGCTGGAGCTGGCGGAGGCCGGCGGCATGGGCTTCCTGCACGTCTCGACGGCCTATGTCTGCGGGACGCGCAACGGGCCGATCGCGGAGGACGATGCCCTGCCAGAGGACGGCTTTGCCAATGGTTACGAAGCCAGCAAGGCTGCGGGCGAGCGGCTCGTCCGGCAAAGCACTGCCAGATGGGCGATCGGCCGCCCTTCGATCGTGGTGGGCGCGCATGGGGACGGCGCCATCCGCCAGTTCGACACCACCTATGCAGCCTTCAAGCTGATTGCCGAAGGGCGCGTGCGGCACATGCCTGCCCGCCCGGGCGCGACGCTCGACTTCGTGCCGATCGACCACGTGGCGGCTGGCATTGTCGCGCTGGCCGAACGCATGGACGAGGCAGCCGGCGGCACCTATCATCTCGTCTCCGGCCAGCCGCTACCGGTGGAACGTTTCACCGGGGCAATCGGCGGCTACCCGCACTTCCACGAACCCGAACTTGTCGCCCCCGAGCGCTTCGATCCCGCCTTGCTCCCCGCGCTGGAGCGGCGCTTGTTCAAGCGGGTGGCTGGGCTTTACGCGAGCTATTTCCAGCGCGACCCGCATTTCTCGGACACGCGCTTTCGCGAAGTGACAGGCATCGAATGCGCAGTGACGGGCGAGGACTACATCCGGCGCCTCATCGACCATTGCATTGCCGTGGGCTTCCTGGCCGACGCCTAGCGCACGTCGGGATAGTGCTTTGCCATCCGGCTGCGCAGGCCGAAGGCCCAGAGCATGCCGACCTTGAAATAGATCCAGTTCGCCTTGAGCGCGCCCCATTCGGCAATCCGCCGGTCGGAAGTGTAGACCCGCTGCGGCAGCATCCGCACCCAGCCCAGCCGCGCCAGCTTCACGCACAGATCGGCTTCCTCCATCACCGCATCGCCCGGCGTGCACCCGCCGACGCGGAGGAAATCGGCGCGGCGGAAGAACATGGCATGGTCGCCGAACAGCAGGCGCACACCGCGAAAGAAGAGGTGCGGGCGCGTGATGAGCGGCGCGTACCAGGTCTTGGCCCAATTATGCAGCGTCGTCCCCCAGCGCGTTCGTTCTGGCCCGCGGATGACGGGGCTGAAACTGGCAAGCGCGGTGCGCCGGTCTTGCATCGCGTCCTCGATCACTCGCACCATGTCGGTCGGCGGCAAGGTGTCTGCATGGAGGACGCAGACGATCTCCCCGCGCGCGTCCTCTACCCCGGCGTTGATCTGGAGCGCCCTGCCCCGCGCCGTCTCGAGAATGCGCCATCCCGCATCGCGCGCGATGGCGACCGTCGCATCGCTGCTGCCGCCGTCCACCAGCATGATCTCGGCAGGCGCGGGATCGAGGCTGGCGAGCCGCTCCACCAGCTTGGGCAGCGCCTTTTCCTCGTCCAGCGCAGGAACCAGCAGCGTAACGCTCATTGGAATTCGGGCCAGGCGGCGAGGTCTTCTGCCGTATCGATGTCAGCCAGTTCGGGCAGGATCGCAGGGCCGATCCGGCGCTCTGCCAGCCGCGCGAGCGTTTGCGGCAGGACCTGCGGCGTGCTCCACTCCATCGCCTCGAACAGGAAAGGCATCGGCTCGGCCAGCCCCACGAGGTAGTAGCCCCCGTCATTGGCGGGACCGAGCACCACCTTGCGGTCCGCCAGCGCACCTGCCGCCGCTTGCAGGAGCGGCACGGAGATGGCCGGACAGTCGCTCCCGATGATGAGGCAGGGCGCAGCCACGCCTGCCATCCGCGCCCCCAGATCGCCCTCGCCCTGGTCGACGACGCTCACATCGGCGCCGAAGAGTTCGTGAAACGCTGCTTCCTCGCCCCCTGTCACCCGCAGCTCGAATTCCAGGCCGCTCGCTTTCGCAACCTCGACCGTATGGGCCAGAAGGCGCGCATAGAGGCGTGCCGCCCCCTCTTCCCCGAGAGCGGGGATCAGCCGCGTCTTGACCTTTCCGGGCACGGGCAGGCGGGCGAAAACGGACAGGCGCGGAGCGTTCATCGCTGTCTCGTAACGAAAAATCGCAGGCAGGTGCAAGCAGGCCATGACGCGCATGGAAACGGCTGCTAGGCGGCTGCTTGTCATGACAAAGGTCTATCCAGTTATCCTTTGCGGCGGCAGCGGGACGCGCCTCTGGCCGCGCAGCCGCCGCGTGAAGCCGAAACCTTTCCTTCCGCTCTTGGGCGACCGGACCCTGTTCCAGCAGGCGCTGGACCGCGTATCGGATTCCGGGCTTTTCGAGGCCCCGATCGTGGTAGCCGGAGAGGCGCACACCAGCTTCATCGCAGAACAGGCCGGCGAGCACCGCCTGGTCGTCGAACCGGCGGCCAAGAATACCGCCCCTGCAATCGCGCTGGCGGCACGGCTGCTTCCCCGCGATGCGGTGATGCTCGTCTGCCCGAGCGACCACCACATCGCCGATGAGGCCGCCTTCCTCGACGGAGTGCGCACCGCCGCCTCGCTCGCGCGGGAGGGTTACCTCGTCTCCTTCGGCATCGCACCCGACCGTCCGGCCACCGGATACGGCTACATCAAGCGCGGCCAGACCGTCGGGGCTGGACACCGGATCGAACGGTTCGTCGAAAAACCCGACCTCGAGCGCGCGCAGCAGTTCCTTGATGACGGGGGCTTCGTCTGGAACGGCGGCATCTTCGCCTTTCCGGCGGGAAGGTTGCTCGACGAGCTTGAGACCTATCGCCCCGAAATGGCCGAAGCGGTCGAAGCTTCGGTTGCATCAGGTGAATGGGACGGTTCGCGTTTCGATCCCGAGGCGGCTGCATTTGCGCGCATCGCCGGGGAAAGCGTCGACTTCGCGGTAATGGAAAACACCTCGCACGCTGCTGTCGTGTCGGCGGATATCGGCTGGTCCGATATCGGCGACTGGAGCGCGTTGATGGAAGCTCGCCAGGCGGACGAAGACGGCAATGTCCTGTCGGGCCGAACCGAAGCCATGGGTTGCCGCGGCGTGATGGTCGACACCGATGGCCCGCGCGTGTCCATCGTCGGCCTGAGCGACGTGATCGTGGTCGTCGATGGCGACGAAATCCTCGTCCTCTCGCGCGACCATGCGCAGAGCGTCGGCAAGCTGGACGGGGCCGCCAATCAATGAACTCCCGGATCTTGCCGACCAAGCGGGTGGAAAAGGTCTGGGGTCGCAGCCCCTTGCCGCCACCCTTCGCACTTCCCGGAGACGCAGAGCGGATCGGGGAAATCTGGTTCGAGCCGTCCGATGCGATGCCGGACGTTCTCGTCAAATATCTCTTCACCAGCGAAAAGCTCTCGGTCCAGGTGCACCCTTCCGGTGCCGCCAGCCCGACCGGCCGCGGCAAGGAGGAATGCTGGCTGATCCTGGCTGCAGAGCCGGGTGCAAGGCTGGCGATGGGCTTCACGCAGTCGCTCGATGCCGAAGCCATGCGCGCTGCTGCGCTCGACGGATCAATCGAGGACCTGCTCGAATGGCGGACGGTCGAGCCGGGCGACTTCTTTTACATCCCGGCCGGGACGGTTCATGCGATCGGGCAAGGACTGACGCTGCTCGAAGTGCAGCAGAACACCGACATCACTTATCGCCTTTACGACTATGACCGCCCGCGAGAACTGCATCTGGATGCAGCCATCGCAGTGGCTTCCGGCAAGCCCTATCCTGCGGGATTGCACCGGAAGGTGGCGCCCGATGCGGAAGCGGTGCTGGTGGACGGTCCGCACTTCCGCCTGTTCCAGCTCCATGGAGAGCCTTCGGCGGACATGCTCGGCCGGTTGCAGGGCCCGATGCAGGTCTTGCCGCTTTCCGGAGATGTCGCGGTGTCGGACGCGCGCATAGCGCCCGGGTCGAGCGCAATGGCATCGAACATCGACGAGGTCGAATTCGGCACGGCGGCGCGCACGCTGATTGCGTGTTCTGCCGGACAATCCTGAGGGAAAAGGTGGTGAGCCCTGCTGGGTTCGAACCAGCGACCTACTGATTAAAAGTCAGTTGCTCTACCGACTGAGCTAAGGGCCCGACCACGAGGGGCACCTAGGCATGCGATGGCGGGTGGTCAAGCGTGGTTTGGGTTGCTTTCGGGCAGCCCGGCAATTTAGTTTGGCACGGGGCCGCGACAAGGAAGGGACGGGGTTGCAACCACTCGATGCACGCACTGCGCAAAGCCGCAGCGGAGGGCCGTCCTTCCCGCTCGGCTCGCGAATTGCACGGACATTGTGGATGATCGCCTGGTTGCTGCTCGCTCGCTGGACGCCGCCGCTCCTCCACCCGTGGCGCGCGCTGATCCTCAAGGCTTTCGGTGCGCGGCTCGGCAGCAATTGCCGCGTCCATGCGAGTGCGCGCGTCTGGTGGCCCGGCAATCTCGAGCTGGGCGACAACGTGCTGATCGGTCCGGGGGCGCTCCTCTACAACCAGGGACATATCAGCGTGGGCAACGACAGCGTGATTTCGCAGCGCTCGCACCTGTGCGCCAGTTCGCACGATATCGCCGATCCGCATTTCCAGCTGGTGCTCGACCCGGTGACCATCGGCCGCTCTTGCTGGGTGGCTGCCGAAGCTTTCGTCGGCCCGGGCGTCACCATGGGCGAAGGGGCTGTCCTATCTGCGCGCGGTGCCCTGTTCTCGGACGCAGAAGCCTGGACGGTCTATCGCGGCAATCCCGCTATCGCGCTAAAGCCGCGCGCCCAGCCAGCTGCCGGAGAGTAAGGCCCGTCACGGCATCGCGCCAGTCGGGTGCGATCTCGGCAGCGGGAAGCAGCACGAAGTCGCGCTCGCGAAACAGGAGGTGCGGAATGACTAGGTCCGGCGCGAACCAGGCCCCGCCGCTCCACAGCACGATATCGAGATCGAGGCTGCGTGCCCGCCAGCGCGCGCCGCGCCTCTCGCGCCCGAATTCGCTCTCCACCGACTGCAGCAGGGCGAGCATCGTCGGCGGATCGAGCGGGGCGGACACGATTGCCGCGCCATTGGCATAGGTCCTGAGCGAGGGGCCGACCGGGTGGCTGGCCCGGATGTGCGAGGCGATTTCGACCTCTACCCCGCGATCAGCCAGCCGCTCCAAGGCTGTCAGCAGCACAGCCCGCGGTGCGCCGACACCCGGCACGCGCATGTTCGAGCCGAGCGCGATAACGTAACGGTGGCTGCTTGCCTGCCCCATGGCCTGCGCCTAGCGTGCCGGCACGACAAGGCAAGGGAGATTGCGATGAAGGGGATCGGGGCAGCCATCGGCTTCGCGTTGCTGGCAGGCGCGGCGCCGCTTGCAGCGGACGGGCATGAACGCAGTGCGCATGAGCAGCGCAGCTACGAAATCTACCGCGACATCATCGCCTTCCGCACCGCTCGCGGGCACGGTCAGGTGGACGACATGGTCGCCTATCTCGCAGGCCGCCTGTCGAAAGCAGGCTTTGCTGCCGGGGACATCATGGTCACCGACTACGACAGCGAAGGCGATCCCACGCAGGGCCTGATCGTACGGTATCGCGGCGATGGATCCTCGGGTGAAAAGCCGATCGCGCTGCTCGCCCATATGGACGTGGTCGATGCCCTGCCCGAGGACTGGGAGCGCGATCCCTTCACCCTGACCGAGGCCGACGGCTATTTCTACGCGCGCGGCACGCAGGACAACAAATACGGGGTGATGAACCTCACGAGCACCTTCATCCGGTTGAAGGAGGAAGGCTGGACGCCGAACCGCGATCTCTATCTCGTGTTCTCGGGAGACGAGGAGACGGGCATGGTCTCGACCCGCGCGCAAGCGAAATGGATCGCGGAAAACGTGGACCCTGCCTACGTCCTCAATTCGGACGCCGGCGGCATCGGGCTGGCCGACGATTTCTCGCCGCTCGCCCAGCAAGTCCAAATGGCCGAGAAGACCTACGTCACTTTCGACCTGACCGCGACCAACCAGGGCGGCCATTCTTCCCGCCCGCGCAGCGACAACGCGATCTACGACCTGGCCGCGGCACTGCTGAAAATCGCCGAATACCGGTTCCCCGTGCGCGATACGCAGCTGACCCGCACCTATCTCGGCGCGCTCGGCCAGAGCATGCCCGGCGAGCTTGGCGAGGCACTGAAACGCTTCGCTGCCGACCCGTCGGATGCCTCGGCCATCGAGATCATCCGCGCCGATCCGAGCCTGGTGGGCACGCTCGGCACCACCTGCGTGGCGACCATGCTGAAGGGCGGGCATGCCCAGAACGCGCTCCCCCAATCGGCCAGCGCGGCAGTCAATTGCCGCGTCTTCCCGGGTGACGGGGTCGACAATGTGAAGGCCCAGCTCGCCGCAGCGATCGGCAATCCCGAGATCGCCATCGTCCAGCGCGCCGAAGCGACCGAAAGCGGCGTCAGCGAGTTTCCGGACGAGGTTCGCGATGCCCTGTCCAAGGCGCTCGTCGCACGCTTCGGCAAGCCCATCCCGATGCTGCCGCACATGTCGTCGGGCGGCACGGACGGCATGCATTACCGCACGCTCGGCTATGACACCGTCGCCATCGGTGCAGGCGCGAGCAGGCCGCAGGACATCTACGCCCACGGCCTCAACGAACGGATGCGGGTCGATGCCTTCTATGCAGGGCTCGACCACTGGACGATTATCCTGAAGGAACTCGCCGGCAGCTAGAAGATCGTGTTCTCTGCCGGGCTTGAGGTGAATTCTCCCAGCGACAGGCGGCGGCGACGCCGGATGAGGCCTTCGGAGGAAAGCGCAAAGGGCACTTCCACGTCCTGGCTGTAGTTCGGCGCTCTCAGCTGGACGAACAGCCGGGCCGTCTCCGTGCAATGCCTGACGATGGCGGCGGCGCGAATGAGGCCGTCCTGCGCCCGGCTGCGCAGAAGGTCGGACAGCCGGCCGAGTACGCCCTCGCTCCCGCTGATCGGTGCCGCGTCGAGGACGGCGACATTGTGGATCACCCCGTTGGACCGCAGTTCGAAGACGAGCGGGAAAAAGTGCCCGTCTTTCTCGATCCGCGCGATTCCGGCTTCGAGCGCGGCAGTGAACAGCTGGTCCAGCTGGCCCTGGTCGATCCCTCCGCCGGTGCCGGTCACCGTCAGCTGTCCTCGCAGATCCTGCCGTAGAGCTGCGGGCGGCGGTCGCGGAAGAAGCCCATCCCCGCGCGGTGCGTGGCGGCACGGTCGAGGTCGAGCGTGGTCACCAGCACTCCGGTTTCCTCGCGCCCGTATTCTTCGACGAGGTCGCCCCATTCGTCGGAGATGAAGCTGTGGCCGTAGAAGCTCTGCTGCCGGTCGGCTGGACCTTCATGGCCGATGCGGTTGGCAGCCGCGACAGGCATGCAGTTCGAGACTGCGTGCCCGATCATGGCGCGGCGCCACATCCGGCTGGTATCGAGATCGGCGTCATAGGGTTCGGAACCGATGGCCGTCGGGTAGAACAGCACTTCGGCACCCTTCAGCGCCATCACGCGGGCGCATTCGGGATACCACTGGTCCCAGCAAATGCCGATCCCGATGCGCGCGGTGCCACCCGTGCAGGGCACGTCCCAGACTTTGAAACCGTCGTTCCCGGGGCGGAAATAGTACTTTTCCTCGTAACCCGGACCGTCGGGAATGTGGCTCTTACGATAGGTCCCCATGATCGCGCCGTCGGGCCCGATCATGGCGAGCGTGTTGTAATAGTGGTGCCCGTCCCGCTCGAAAAAGCTGGTCGGGATCGCCACCGAATGTTTCGCTGCCAGTTCCTGCATGGCGAGCACCGAGGGGTGCTCTGCCGTCGGACGGGCGAGGCTGAACAGTGCCTCGTCCTCCTCGCGACAGAAATATTCGCCCGAAAACAGCTCGGGCGGCAGGATGACCTGCGCGCCCCTGCCCGCCGCCTCCTCCACGAGGGCGGCCACTGCGGCCACGTTCTCGCTCTCGTCCTTTCGGGCGAGGGTAAGCTGGAGGACTGCGACGGTCAGTTCGCGCATGCCGGGTCTCAGGGCCGCTTCTTGAAGAGAAGCGTCATACGGTCGCTTTCGCCCTTGTCGGCGAGGTCGGCGCGCTTGGTGCTCTGGACAGGCGGCATTTCCCACACGCCGCCTTCATGGTCGGCGGTATCGTTCGGATTGGCGTTGATCTCGCTCGCAGCGACGAGCTCGAAGCCGTTGAGGCGCATGAAATCGATCACGTCCTGCTGGCGCAAGTAGCCCTTGGTGCCATTCGCATAGGACCACGGCGCATCTGCCTTCGCGCGGTGCTGGACAATGCCGAGGTAGCCGTCATCCTTGAGCAGTTCGCGCATCGCCCGCATCTCGGTGTCGGCAATGCCCGTGCGCGTGATGCCGTGGAGACCGCGGATCACCAGGATACGATCGAAGGTGCCCTTCTGGTCATCGGGGATCGTCTCCAGCGTCATGCCCGAGAAGTTGTCGGCGGGAAGTCCGGTGTAACCCGCCACTTCGGCGCCGAAGCCGGCAGCGGCAGCGCGGATGCGGTCCTGCCGCTCTGCATCGGCAGCAGCATTGAGCGGGTTGGCATAGATACCGACCAGCTTGCCCTCGCCGCCGAGATAGTGGCCGAGCAGGCGCGAGTACCAGCCGCCGCCGGGCGCGTATTCACCCACCTTCATGTGCGGGCCGACGTGGAAGAAGGCGAGCGTTTCGGCCGGGTGGCGGAACTGGTCGCGCTTGCGGTCTTCTGCACGGGTCGGATGGTTGATGGCACCCGACAGCGCTTCGCCGTGGTGCTTCATGAACATGGCGGTGTCTTTGACATGCTCGGCCATGTCGTGCTGGCCGTGATGGCCCCCATGTTCGCTCTTGTGTTCGCCCTGTCCGTGATTGTGGGCGGCGGCAGGCGCTGCGATCGCGATGGCGGCAGCGGCAAGCAGGTAACGCATCGTGTGTCTCCTTCGAACTCCCCGCGCGCCTCCTGCCCTCACATCGGGCAGATGACAAGCGCCCACAGGCTTCCTATCTGCCTGTCCAACAAGGAGACTGACTACATGGCGCAGCAACAGGCGATTGTCGCAGGCGGGTGCTTCTGGTGCACCGAAGCGGTGATGAAGGACGTGATCGGGGTGAGCGGGGTCGAAAGCGGCTATATCGGCGGGACCAAGCCCAATCCGACCTACAAGGAGGTCTGCACCGGCGAGACGGGCCATGCCGAAGGCGTGCGCGTGACCTTCGACGACGAGGCGATCACCCTGCCCCAGATCTACGACGTCTTCCTCGGCACGCACGATCCGACCCAGCTCAATCGCCAGGGCGGCGACATCGGCACGCAGTATCGAAGCGCGATCTTCCCGCTCGACGATAGCCAGCGCGCCGAGGCCGAGGCGGCCATCGCCCGCTGGAACGAAGATCACCCTGGCCAGAGTGCGGTCACCACGATCGAGACCGGCGAATGGTACCCGGCCGAGGACTACCACCAGGAGTATTGGGAAGGCGAAGGCCAGCGCAATCCCTACTGCCTCGCGGTCATCCCGCCCAAGCTGATGAAGCTGCGCAAGAGCTTCCAGCAGTACCTCAAGCCCGAGGCCTGAACCACAGGCGACGCTTGTCGCGCGGGCCTTGGGGTGCAATCTTCCCGCCGATGCCGGGAGCGCACACCAAGGCCTTTACCAGCGACCATGTCGTCAATCCCGACGGCAGCGTCGAATTCGCCTGTTCGCAGGACGAAACGCTGTGGCCGTGGTTGCGGATCGGTCCGCATCATCCCGGAGCGATCCAGGCGGCAAGCTACTGGCTGAGCGTCGAGAGCGCGATGGCTCTGGGCGGCTGGGACCCCGACAAGTGGTCGGCCCTGACATGGACGCACTGGCGCTGCGGCGAGCCCGGCGTCGGCCGCATGGCCCGTGGGCGCTACGAACGCACGCGGATTGAGGGCAAGGAAAGCTTCTCCATCCATCTTCATGACGCATCGGGCGCGCTGGTCTGCCGCCTGGACGGGCGCGGCGTCGTTTTCCGCACGCGCGACTTCGAGAAATGGCGCAGCGGAGCCAAGGAACGGGACGACAAGGTTTCCTCCGCCGATTTTGCCTATGCCGACCAGTCAATGCTCGGCCTCGGCGATAGCGAATCCCCCTTTCTCGGCCCGCTGGACGGCAAGCAGGCCGCAGGCCTCCTCGATCCCGCCAATGCCATGCCTCCCGCCCACCCCTGGCTCGACGGATCGGGCGACCACGTGAACTCGGCGCACCTTGCCGAAGTGGCCCGCCAGTTCGCCAGCCTGCTGCGCGGCGGAAATCCGTTCAGGGTGAGCGAAGCCGAAATGCGCTTCGACCGCTACGTCGAACTCGGGGTCCCGTTCGAGGTCGAATGCATTGCCGACACAGGGACTCGCATCACCATGCAGATCCGCCAGTCGGGCAGGGACTGTACGTCGATCGAATACTGCATCGACAGCTGATTACCGACCGCATTTGGCGGAGCGCCGCACCCGTGATATCTGCCGCGAACGGCAAAAGCTCGGGTCGCGCTGGGGAGGGATCGGGCATGCCTTACAAATACGGACATTATTTCGTCGCTTTCACGCTGGCGATCACGGTCGGCGGTTTCTGGGCAAGTTACTTCACCGCGAGCGGCCCGATGCCGCTTGCGTTCCATGTCCACGCGGTAACGGCGATGACGTGGCTTGCATTCCTGCTGGTCCAGAGCGTTTCCATCCATTCGCGGCGCAACGCGCTCCACAAGACGATGGGTCAGGCGAGCTTCGCCCTGTTCCCGCTGCTGATGCTGGGCTTTGTCGCCATCATCAACCTTTCCGCATCGCGTTACCTTGCGCAGGAAAGCCCGTTCATCATGGAACTCGGCCCTGCGTTCGGGATCGCCATGGTTATCGCGCTCGCCGCCTATCTGACGCTGTTCTACAACGCGCTCAAATACCGGCGGAACATCAAGCTGCATGCGGGATACATGCTCGCAACCCCGATGATCCTGTTCGAATCTCCGTTCAGCCGACTGATGGAGCACCTCTTCCCGTGGATGAATTTCATCCAGAGCGGTGGGCCGCGAAATGTGCTCGACACGATCGCGATCAGCGACACTCTGGTCGCGGCCTTTGCAATGGTGCTCTATTTCCGCGACCGGAAGCATGGCGCACCGTGGCTGATGGCCGCAGGGTTCGTGATGCTGCAGGCAGTGGTGACGTGGTTTGCGCCCGACATGACGTTCCTCAACGCACCGTTCAAAGCCTATGCGCAGATACCGGGTAGCATCACCCTGGCTGCCGGTGCGCTGGCCGGGATCGCCGTGACCTATTTCGGCTGGGTCGCCGGATCGCGCCCCGCCGCACCGCGCGCAGTGCCAGAAGCCGGCTGATCAGTCGTTGCGCCATCGTGCGATGAAAAAGCCGTCCAGGCCGCCTTCATCGCCCAGCATTCCTGGGTCGGTGCGCAGATAACCTTCGGCAGTGGGGACCAGGCCCGCTGGCAGTTCGTCGCTGGCGATGGGAAGCGGCGGCATACCGACCTTGGCTGCCTGCGCCTCGCCCTCCTCGTGCTCTAACGAGCAAGTCGCGTAAACCAGCGTGCCGCCGGGCTTGAGCCAGCCATGCGCGCGCTCGAGGAGTGCTGCCTGCAACTCGGCCATTTCCTCGATCTGGCGCGGGCCGATGCGGTGCAGCACGTCGGGGTGACGCCGCGCGGTCCCCGTCGCTGTACAGGGCGCGTCGAGCAGGATCGCGTCGTACTGGTGTTTCGGCTCCCAGCTGAGTGCGTCGGCGCGCACGGCTCCTGCGGCAAGGCCGGTGCGCTTGAGATTGGCTTTCAGGAGGTCGAGGCGGCGCTTGGAAATATCGAGCGCGGTCACCTTCCACCCTTGCGCGGCCAGTTGCAGCGTCTTGCCGCCGGGAGCCGCGCACAGGTCGAGCGCGTGGCGGCCCTCGCCCGCGCCGAGCAGGCGCGCCGGGATCGAGGCGGCAAGGTCCTGAACCCACCAAGCCCCGTCCGCAAAACCGGCCAGCTTCTCGACACTCTCGCCGCGCGGCAGGCGCAGATGGCCTGGCATCAGGCTGTCGGCGGCGAGCTTCGCTTTCCAAACCTCGGTTTCTGCCGGATCGCGCAGTGTCAGGTCGAGCGGCGGCGGTTCTGCGAGGCCGGCAGCGATAGCCGATGCCCGTTCGCCCCAGCGTGCGGCCACTTCGGCGGGCAGGGTTGGCGCATCGGGCAGCGCAAGCTCGCTCTTGGTCAGCGTGGAGAAGACCCCGTGCGCCAGCCTGCGCGGACCGCCGGCAAGCAGCGGCAGGCCGGTCGCGATCACCGCATGGGGCGGCGTGTCGAGGCGCAGCCACTGGGCCAGCATCATGCGCAATACGGTGCGCACCTTGGCATCGTCGGGCAACTTCTGCTTCGTCGCGCTGTCGATGGCCGCGTCGAGATCGACCAGCCAGCGCAGCACTTCGCCCGCGATGGCGCGTGCCAGCGCCTTGTCCTCGAACTTGCGCACGTCGCTGGTGGCCGCGCCGAAAGCGACGTCGAGCGTCTCGCCCCGGCGAAGAACCGCGTCGAGCAGGCGAAGCGCGGCCTTGCGCGCGTGGATTCCCTGAGGCTGTGCCATTTGTGCTGCGCCCCTACCCCCACTTGAAACCATGCGCCAGCCTGCGCATTCTAACGGCATGACCGAACGCGCGACCAAGCGGCCCGAGAAATTCGAGAAGCCCGAACACTGGAGCAGCGAACCGCCGCCCAAGCCCAAGAAGGGCGAGGTCGACGAGGACCTGAGCCCGACGCGCTACGGCGATTGGGTCAAGGACGGCATCGCGATAGATTTCTGATATTCCGCGCGCACCATGGCGCGTGCGTGCTCGCAAGATGCGCTGCAAGCGGCTCGCGAAATTATCCCGCTTAGATGCTTTTCAGCCTGATCCGCAGGCCATCCTTCGGTTTCGGGATCGGCCAGGGCTGCCATTCGGGATCGCCTGCAGCCAGCTCGATCTCGTAGCGCGGCAGCATCTGCGCCAGCAGGATCTTCACCTGCATGTAGGCGAAGTGCAGGCCGAGACACATGTGCGCGCCGCCGCCGAAGGGGACCCAGGCATATTTGTGGCGCGCCTTCACCGCTTCGGGCGTGAAGTGCATCGGGTTGAAGCTGTCGGGGGTTTCCCAGTGTTCCGCCATATGGTGGACCATGTGGGCGTTGATGCCCACCGGCGTGCCGGCCGGGATCGTGTAGCCGCCGTATTCGAAGTCCCTCAGCGCGCGGCGCGGGGTCGAAGGGACCGGCGGCACCATGCGCAGCGCTTCCTTGAAGGCCATTTCCGACAATTCGAGCTTGCCGAGATCCTCGTAGGCAAGATCGCGCACCTTGCCCTTGGCATCGACGCCGCCGGTCACCGAAATGACTTCCTGGCGCAGCTTTTCTTGCCATTCGGGATGCTTCGCCAGCAGCCAGATCAGCGAGGTCGCCGAGCTGGTGATCGTGTCGTGCGCGGCCATCATGAGGAAGTTCATGTGGTCGACCACCTCGTCGACCGGCATCAGGCTGCCGTCTTCGTGCGTGGCGGTGGCGAACTGGCTGAACATGTCCTGCCCGCCGCCTTCCGCGCGGCGGCGATGCGTTTCCTTGGTGAAGTATTCGACGAGGAATTTGCGCCCGTCGACGCCCTTTTTCATTTGGGTGAAGGGCAGCGGCTTACGCACCGGTGCGACGCTGGCCTGCACCATGTCGATGAAGGCGGTGTTGATCTTGTCGGCTTCCGGCCCCCACTCGATGCCGATGAAACTGTCCGCTGCAAGATCGAGCGTCAGTTCCTTTATCGAGGGGTAGAAACGCATCTCGCCCTCGCCCCACTGCTCCATGCGCTGGGCGATGCCGCGGTTGAGGCTGCCCGAATAATGGCGCATCGGTTCGGGCTTGAAAGCGATCGACAGTGCACGGCGGTCGGCCCGATGATGGTCGAAATCAAGCAGCATGAGGCCGCGCGGGAACAGCTGGTCGAGGATCGGGCCCCAGCCCTGTTCGCTGGAGAACAACTTGCCGCGATCGAACAGCATCAGCTCGTTGGCATCGGCACCGATCAGGGCGACCTGCCAGCCGCCAAAGGCCCAGTTCTTGTAGACCGGCCCGTAGGTCTCGTACATCCGCCGCGCAAAACCATGCGGATCGGCCAGCATGCGGAAGGTATTGCCGACAACCGGCCAGCCGCCCTCGCCCGGAATATGGTCCAGCGCGCCGTCCGGCAGACGGTCGCTCCAGTGGGTGAACTCGACAGGCTTATGCTCGGCTAGCGTGGCCATGAAATAGGTTGCTCCTGACTACTTACTTCCTTGTAAGTAATCCCGGGACCTAAATCCAGCCCGACAATTCGCGCCGCAGCACGCTTTCCAGCATTGCGAGGCCAGCGTCGGAGGCATTGAGGCAGGACAGGGCCGCAAAATGCGTGCCGCCACCTTCGAGAAACTCGTCGCGCCCTTCCATTGCCAGCTCTTCCAGCGTTTCCAGGCAATCGGCGGAAAAGCCCGGTGCGGCAATCGCGAGACGCTTCGTGCCCGCTGCCGCTTCTTCCTTCAGCACTGTGTCCGTCGCCGGCTCCAGCCATTTTGCCGGGCCGAAGCGCGACTGGAAGCTGGTGCGGAACCGGAGCCCGCGACCGGCGAGCCGTTCCTGCAGGAGGCGCGAGGTCTTCTGGCAGTGGCAATGATAGGGGTCGCCCAGTTCAAGCGTGCGCTGCGGCATTCCATGGAAGCTCAGCACCAGCACCTCGGGCGCGAAATCGAGCGCGTCGAGCTGGCGGACAAGGTCGGCCTCCAGCGCATCGATATAGGCGGGATCGTCGTGATAGGGCGGCAAAGTGCGAATGGCCGGCTGCCAGCGCATCTTGCGCAGGGCATCGGCGGCCTTGTCGACCACCGTCGCCGTCGTCGCCCCGCTGTATTGCGGATAGAGCGGGGCGAGCAGTATCCGGTCGCAGCCCGCGTCCATCAGCGCCTGCAACCGCTCGGCAATGGCGGGCTGGCCGTAGCGCATGGCATAATCGACCATCACGCCCTGCCCCAGCCGTTCCTGCATCGCTGCGGCCTGCGTGCGGGTGATAACGGCGAGCGGAGAGCCTTCGGGCGTCCAGACCTTGGCATAGGCTTTGGCACTGCGCTTGGGCCGCGTGTTGAGGATAATCCCGCGCAGGATCGGTTGCCAGACGATGTCGGGGATCTCGACCACGCGCTTGTCCGACAGGAATTCGCCGAGATAACGCTTAACCGGCCCGCGCTCGGGCGCGTCGGGCGTGCCGAGATTGACGATGAGAATGCCGATCCGGCCCGATTTGACAGGCGGGTGATCGGCGGGAAGCTGCTGGTCCTGCCAGGTCACTGCGCGAACCTCATAAACCCTCCGAAAGAAGCGGGAGGCGGCGCAGGCGCAGGCCCGTCGCCGCAAACAATGCATTGCCGATGGCGGGTGCCGCCACCGCCACACCAAGTTCGCCGGGATCGAACGGTTCCGCGTCGCTGGCGATGAAATCGACCACGATCTCCGGACAATCGGCCAGCCGCGGCAGTTCCAGCGCACGCAGATTGCGCGGGACCGGATGGCCGCTTTCGTATTTCACCGAGGAGCCTAGCGCCAGCGACAGGCCGTAGACCAGCCCGCCCTCGATCTGCTGGCGGGCGATATCGAGATTGACGATCCGCCCGATGTCGACCGCTGCGGTCAGCTGCGTCACGCGCGCACCGCCCGGGCCCATGCCCGCCTGCGCCACGCAGGCGATATGCCCTGCTCTCGCCGCGTCCTGCCCCATGCGCACCATCGCGATCCCCTGCCCGCTGCCGGAGCGCCCGCCGTCCCATTCGCCGAGGCGCGAGGCGCGGCGCAGGCATTCGGCCATGCGCGGCGCGCCGCCGAGCAGCGCCATGCGATAGAGGAAGGGGTCGCGCCGGGCCTCCACGGCCAGTTCGTCGATGAAGGTTTCGGTGAAGAAGGCGCTCAACGCCTCGGCCCCGCCGCGCATCCGCGTGACCGGCAGGCGGATGCTGGCCGGAACGTGGTCCACCGCGACTTCGCCGATGCCATAGGGGGGAATCGCACCGGCGACCGCCAGCGCATCGGCCTTGCCGCGGCTTTCTTCGCGTGCGGCCTCGGGCGTTAGATTGTCGAACAGGCGGTGACCCATCTCGCGCATGAAGGGCGGCGTGGTGATCCGCGCCCGCCACGCGAGCGGCTGGCCTTCGCCCCCCATGCTGGCTGCCATGTCCGCCGCTGCCGGAGCGCGCGGCGGCACGGCCTGGATATCCTGCACGCGCGACCAGGTGAGCTGGACCGGCCTGCCGATTTCGGCGGCGATCTGCGCGACCTCGATCGCGTGCTGCTTCTCGATCCGGGCATCGAAGCTGCCGCCTGCCGCAACGGGGTAGAAGACCACGTCCTCGGGAGAGATGCCGATTGCCTTCGCCGCCGCCTCGCGCGCGGCTGCCGGAGCCTGAGAGGCCATCCACAATTCGAGCCGCCCGTCGACTAACCGCGCGGTTGCGCTGGCAGTTTCGAGCGGAACGTGGACAGCGGGCGCTACATCGTAACGGCGCTGGAGCGAAGGCTTGCCCAGCGCGGCGTCGGGATTGCCGAGTTCGAAAATCCGCTCGCCAAGGTCGGCACGCTGTTCGTGGGCGCGCTCTATTTCTGTATCGAGCACTGCCTGCTCGAGCGCGCCAGGACCGGTAAAATGGGCGCGCATCCGCGCAAGCGCCTGGTCGGCGATCCACCAGCTTTCGGCCACCGCCGCCAGCCAGCGCTTCGACTTCACAACGCCCACGAGCCCGCGCATCCCCGCCACCGCGCCTTCGTCGAAGCGGAACAGTTCGGGCAGGCCCACCGGGCCGTGGCGGATCGAGGCGAAGACCATACCGGGCAGGCGGATATCGCCCGCGAACAAATGGCTGCCGTCCACCTTCGACGGCAGGTCGATGCGCGGGAAACTGGTTTGCGCATCCGCTTCACCGAACACAGGGTCCTCGAAGGCCGCGACCGGCAGGAGCGGCGCCGGGTCCGGCGGGTCGAGCTCGCGTGCATCGTCGACCAGTTCGCCGAAGCGCAGCTGGCCGCCGGTCGAATGTCGCACGAAACCGCCGCTTACCTCGCACTCCTCGGCCGCGACGTCCCAGCGGTCTGCCGCTACGCGCACCAGCATGTCGCGTGCGCTGGCAGCCGCGGCACGCAAGGGCGCCTCGTAAGCGGCAAGCGAAGTTCCGCCGACGGTTGCGCCGAACGCCGTTGCGCCGGCGAAGCGTTCGACCAGCCAGTCGTCGGGTTCGCCTGCAAGCGAGGGGAAGTTGGCCCATAGCGGCGCCCATTGCGCTGCCAGGGGCAGGTTGGGGAAATGTCCTGAAGGCGAAACCGGCTCTGCCCCGACCTGCCGCCAGTCCGCGCCCAGTTCGACTGCCGCGATCTGCGCAAGCAGCGTGGTGATGCCCTGCCCCATCTCGAGCTGCGGGATGGCGACCGTGACCACGCTGTCTCGCCCGATGGTCAGCCAGCCGCCGAATTCCGCCTCTCCCTCTCCGGGGACCAGCGAGGTCGGGTAGGTGCGTGGCCAGAGCGTCCATGCCAGCAGCAGGCCGCCGCCCGCTGCCGCGCCGACCAGCAATTGCCGGCGCGAGACATCGGGCAGTTTCACCCGGCCAGCGGCTTCGGTCAGCTTCTTGCGGAAATCCATGCCGCCAGCTTTCCGGCAATCGAGAGGAAGGGTTCGGCCTGCGCGCTGTCGCCCGCCGCCGGCGGTTCGCCCGCATCGCTGCCCTGCCTGATTGCAAGGTCGAGCGGGATGCGGCCCAGGAAGGGTAGCTCCAGCCGCTGTGCCGCAGCCTCGACGCCGCCCTTGCCGAAGGGATCGGAAACCTCGCCGCAATGCGGGCAGGCATAACCGGCCATGTTCTCTACCAGCCCGATCACGGGCACCGATGCCGCGTCGAAGAACTGCCCGGCGCGCGCCGCGTCGATCAGCGCCAGATCCTGCGGTGTCGAGACGAGGATCGCGCCTGCCGGCTTGTATTTCTGCACCATAGTCAACTGCACGTCACCCGTGCCCGGCGGCAGGTCGATGAGGATGACATCTTCCGCATCCCAATGCGCATCGATCATCTGCGCCAGCGCATTGCCGACCATCGGTCCGCGCCAGGCGATGGCGCGACCGGGCGCGACCAGCTGGCCCATCGAAAGCATGCGCACGCCGAATTTCGTCTCCACCGGGATCATCCGGTTGTCGCGGGCGTCGGGCTTGGCATCCTCCGCATCGAAGATGACCTGCTGCGAGGGGCCATATACGTCCGCATCGACGAGGCCGGTGCGAATGCCCTGCCGGGCGAGCGCGATGGCGAGATTGGCGGTCAGCGTCGACTTGCCCACGCCGCCCTTGCCCGATCCGATTGCGATAAGCATGGGCACCTTGCGCTCTGCCGTCATCACCACGCGCACCTCGTTCACATCGCTGCGAGCGGACAGCCGCGCGGTGATGTCACGCTCGATCGCGGCGCGTTCGGCTTCGCCGAGGCCGGCCGCATCGAACACGATCAGCGCGCGTCCGTCCTTCAGCGTCGCAGCGCTGACACGTCCGGCAAATTCGGGTGGTAGATCGTCGGTAATTTCGCTCGTCGCCATGCTGCGGGCTGCTGTAGCATCGAAATCCGCACCGCAACCCCTGTTTTTCCGTCAAACCCTTCCTATAAGACATTCATGAGAATTCTGGACGGATTTGGACGGAGGATCGGCCTCGCAATGGCTGGCGGAAAGAACCCCTGGGGTAGCGGGGGCAGTTCATCGGGAGACGGTGGCGACAAGGACGAGCCCGAGGCAAGCAAGCCCAAGGGCCCCAAGAACCCGTGGCTGCCGCCCGGCAGCGGCGGCGACCGTCGCGGTCCCAATATCGAAGACATCTTCAAGAGCCGCGGCCCCGAAGGCCCGCGCCGCACCGGCGGACCCGGTGGTCCCGGCTTCCGGATGCCCCAGCGCCCCGGCGGCAAGAGCTGGTTCCCCGTGGCAGTGGCCGGCATTGTCACGCTCGGCCTGCTTGCGACCAGCGTCCACCTGATCGGACCGCAGCAGGAAGCCGTGGTCAAGACGCTGGGCAATTACACCCGCAAGATGACCCCGGGCCTCAATTTCTCGCTGCCCTTCCCGATCGAAACGGTCGACGTCGAAGACGTGCAGGGCGTGCGGATCGAACGTGTTCCCGGCTCCAACCAGCAGGTGAAGCTGATCCTGACGGGCGACCAGAACCTCGTCGATTTGAGCTTCATCGTGCGCTGGAACATCTCCGACCTGGAAGACTTCAAGTTCCGCCTCGTCGATCCGGTGGAAACGGTAAACGACGTGGCCGAGGCCGCGATGCGCGCCGCGGTTGCCGAAACCGAACTGGACGAGACTTTCTCGGGCCAGGGTCGTGCGGCGATCGAGCAGGAAGTGCGAGAGCGGATGCAGCGCACGCTCGACGGCTACCAGGCCGGTGTGCGCGTGCTCGGTGTCGAAATCGAAAAGGCCGACCCGCCGTCCGACGTGGTCGAGGCCTTCCGCGACGTGCAGGTCGCCGAACAACAGGCCGATGCCGCGCGCAACAAGGCTCGCGGTGAAGCTCAGCAGGTGCTCGCACAGGCGCAGGGTGAGGCGGAAGCTTTCGACAAGGTCTACGAACAGTACCGCCTTGCGCCCGAAGTGACGCGCCAGCGCCTTTATTACGAAACCATGGAACGCGTGCTCTCCAAGACGCCCAAGACCGTGGTCGAAACCAACAATGTGACGCCTTACCTGCCGCTGCCGGAAATCCGTGCTCGGGCCAAGCAGGGGACGCAGGCGAACACCGTGACCACGCAGGAGGGCCAGTAACATGGCCATGAACATGCAGCAGATCTGGGAAGATCATAAGGCGTCCGTCGCCGCCCTTGGCCTCGCGGTGGTGGCATTCATGCTGAGCGCCTTCGTCGTACCCGAAGAAGAGCAGGTCGTGATCGTCCGGACCGGTGAGCCGGTCGGCACGATCAATACGCCCAGCGGCAATCTGAAGGCCGGCCTCCACTTCCGCTGGCCCTTCATCGACAAGGTGGTGCGCATCGAGAAGCGCCTTCTCGACCTCGAGATGAGCGACGAGGAAGTCCTTTCGAACGACCAGCAGCGCCTGCTCGTCAATGCCTATGCCCGCTTCCGCATCACCGATCCGGTGACCATGGTGGAACGCGCCGGTTCGACCGACGGCGTGCGCAATGCCCTGCAGCCGATCCTGAACTCGGTCCTGCGCCAGGAACTGGGCCGCCGCACCTTCCAGTCGATGCTGACCGCCGAACGCGGCGATGCGCTAGCCAATGTGCGCGCCAATCTCGACCGGCAGGCCCGCCAGTACGGCGCGGAAGTGGTGGACGTGAAGATCACCCGCACCGACCTGCCCGAAGCGCCGCTGCAATCGGCCTTCCGCCGGATGGAATCGGACCGCGAGCGCGAAGCGCGCACGATCCGCGCACAGGGCGCCCGCGATGCCCGCATCATCCGTGCAGAAGCCGACGCGGAAGCGGCGCGCATCTACGCCGAAAGCTTCGGCAAGGACGCGGGCTTCTATGACTTCTACCGCGCCATGCAGAGCTATGATGCCACCTTCGCACCAGGTAACGGGAATGCGGAAAGCAACATCATCCTGTCGCCGGATAACGAGTACCTGCGGCAATTCCGCGGGCGGCGTTGACGGTTCGTCGAACGCGCAACACCGCGTTCAACGGGCATTCAGCGCCCCTTGGCAGTCTCGCCAGCAGGAACCGCCTGCACGGGTCCCGCATAGAAGCGGTGTGATCTTCGTGCAGACACAGACGAAGAGGAAATGAAGGACGTGAAGCCAGTGCGATATGCATATTCCGTAACCGCCGCCCTGCTTGCCGGAGGCGCCGCTCTTTCCCTCGCCGGATACCCCGCCGGAGCGCAGGTCGCCCAGAACGACGATTCCCACATGGCCCGCGTGGTCCCGCGTGCCGGGGCCCCCGAAAGCTTCGCCGACCTGACGGCCCAGCTGCAGCCTGCCGTGGTCAACATCTCTACCCGCCAGCGGATCGAGATTTCCAACGGCAACGGCGGCAACCCCTTCGCGGGCACGCCGTTCGAAGACCTGTTCAACCGCCGCAATGGTGGCCAGCAGCCGCAAGAACCGCAGTACCGCGAAGGCCAGTCGCTGGGTTCGGGCTTCTTCATTTCGGCCGACGGTTATGTCGTGACGAACAACCACGTCGTCAGCCCTTCGGGCCGCGGCACGGTGGAAGAGATCACCGTCACCCTGCCCGACGGCACGGAATACGAGGCGGAACTGGTCGGCACCGACGCCCAGTCCGACCTTGCCGTGCTCAAGGTCAGCCGCAGCCAGCCCTTCCCCTTCGTGAGGTTCGGCGATTCGAGCCAGGCGCGCGTGGGTGACTGGGTCGTTGCCATCGGCAACCCCTTCGGCCTCGGCGGTACGGTGACCAGCGGCATCGTCTCCAGCGTGCTGCGCAACACCGGCGCGGGTGCATACGACCGCTACATCCAGACCGACGCGGCCATCAACCGCGGCAATTCGGGCGGCCCGCTGTTCGACATGCAGGGCAACGTCATCGGCATCAACAACGCGATCTATTCGCCTTCGGGCGGCAGCGTGGGCATCGGCTTCGCAATTCCGGCCGAAACCGCCGCGCCCATCGTCGACAAGTTGCGCCGCGGCGTTGAGATCGAACGTGGCTATCTCGGCATCCAGATCCAGCCGGTGACCGAAGACGTTGCAGCCTCGCTGGGCCTCCAGCGCAATCGCGGGGAGTTCGTGCAGTCGGTCCAGGCCGGCCAGCCGGCCGAGCGTGCGGGCCTGCAGCCGGGCGACATCGTGCTCAAGGTTAACGGCCGCGACGTGACGCCCGACCAGACCCTGTCCTATCTCGTCGCCAATATCGCGCCGGGCACGACCATCCCGCTCGACGTGGTGCGCGACGGTGAACGCCGCCGCATCAACGTCACCGTGGGCAAGCGTCCCACCGACGAAGAGCTGCGCCAGAGCCAGATGTTTGACCCCGATGCCGAACAGGAAGACGACATGGCGCCGAGCGACAATGCAGTGATCGAGGAACGCCTCGGCCTGCAGGTGCTCGAACTGACGCCGCAGATCGCACGCCAGCTGGGCGCTGGCGCCGATACGCGCGGCGTGGTGATCGCTTCGGTCAACCGCAACTCGGATGCGGCGCGCAAGGGCCTGCAGCGCGGCGACATCATCCTGTCCGCGAACTATCGCCCGTTGACCGCTGTCACCGACCTCGAGACCGCCGTGCGCGGTGCGCAAGCCGACAACCGCGAGGCCGTGCTGCTGCGCGTCCAGCGCCGCGGCCGCCCGGCTCAGTACGTAGCGGTTCGCCTGAGCCGCTAAGCGCAATAGCCAAGGCTAGAAACGAAAAGCCCTCCCGGTTCGCGCCGGGAGGGCTTTTTCTTTGCTCGATCTGCCCGCCTACTGCCGGGGGCGTTCGGGCTGGCGTTGTTCGTTGCGCCCCGTCGCCCGGTCGAGGAAATCGTCGCCGATGGCCTGCGGTGCACCGTCCGCCCCGCGCCCCGGTTGGCCGCGCACAGGCGGCTGCTCGCGCAGCGGGGGCCGCGTAGGATCGGTCGGGACCGGTTGCGGGCGTTCGCCGTCCACCGGGAAGGGTAGCTGCCCGTCGGGCCCTTCGGGCGGACGACCAGGCTCGATCAGATTGCCCTGCTCGTCGATGTAGTAATAGTCGTCCGGGCTGCCGAAGAAGTACTCGTCATCCTCCTCCAGCTGCCATTCGGGCAGCTTGAGTTCGGTTTCGAATTCCTCGACCGGTCGATCCTTCACGGCATAGCGCATGAAGGCAGCGAAGGCCTTGGCCGGGGCGGCACCGCCCTGCAGCCCGCCGACGCGCTTGTTGTCGTCTCGGCCCATCCACACGCCGGTGGTGATGCCGGAGGAGAAGCCGACGAAATAGCCGTCCTTGTTGGAACTGGTGGTCCCCGTCTTGCCGGCCACCGGTCGTCCGATCTGCGCGGCGCGGCCCGTGCCGGTCTGGACGGCCGCCTGCAACAGGTCGGTCATGCCTGCCGCCACGTGGTCGGGCACGAGCTGCGTACTGCGCGACTTCTTGTGCTCATAAAGCGTCTCGCCATCGGCCGTCGTCACCTTGACGATGCCATAGGGTTCGACCGAAGCCCCCTTGTTCGACACCGCGGCAAAGGCGCGGGTCATGTCGAGCAGGCGGACCTCGTTCGATCCCAGCACCATGGCCGGATAGGTGTTGATCGGCGTACTGATGCCGAACCGGCGCGCCATCGACGCGACCGAGCCGAACCCGACCTCGTTGCCGAGCTGCGCGGCCACGGTGTTGACCGAATAGGCAAATGCGGTGCGCAGGTCCGTTTCGCCGATATTGCGTCCGGTCGAATTGCGCGGGCTCCACCCGCCGATGGTCACCGGGGTGTCCACCACCCGGTCTTCGGGCGTGTAACCGGCCTCGAGCGCGGCAAGATAGACGAACAGCTTCCAGCTCGAACCCGGCTGGCGGAGCGCATTGGTCGCGCGGTTGTAATTCGTCTCGACGTAATCGGTGCCGCCCACTAGCGCGAGGATCGCGCCGTCACGGTCGAGGCTGACCAGCGCGCCTTGCGAGCCTTCGGGCACGTTCGACTGGACCGCGGCGGTGGCCGCACGCTGCATCCCGACATCAAGCGTGGTCCAGACCTCGATTGGCTCGAACGTCTCGGGCAGCAGCAGGTCGAGCTGCGGTAGCGCCCAGTCGGTGAAGTAGCGCACCGAATTCTGCGCGGCCTCTTCCTTCAGCCGGACTTCCGAAGGGTCGACTGTCGCGTCCTGTGGGATGAAGTTCTGTTCCTTCATCAGGCGCAGCACCACGCTGGCGCGGCCGACGGCAGCATCGACATCGGCGGTGGGCGAATAGCGGCTGGGCGCTTTCACCAGGCCCGCGATGATCGCTGCCTCCCCGACCGAGAGTTCGTTGGCAGGGTGGCTGAAGAACTTCCGGCTGGCCGAATCGATGCCATAGGCACCGCCGCCGAAATAGACCTTGTTGAGGTAGAGCTCGAGGATCTGCTCCTTGGAGAACTTCCATTCGAGCGCCATCGCCAGCACTGCCTCGCGCAGCTTGCGGTCGAGCGAGCGGTTCGAGTTCAGGAACACGTTGCGCGCCAGCTGCTGGGTTATCGTGGAGGTCGCGCCGAGCCGGTCCTCGCCCGTCGCCCAGACATAGACGGCGCGCGTCAGGCCGTAAGGATCGACGCCGGGATGCGAATAGAACCGCCGGTCCTCGACCGCGATCATCGCATCCTTCATGACCTGCGGGATCTCGTCATGCGACAGCCACTTGCCGTAGCTCGGCCCAAGTTCGACGATCTCGGTCCCGTCGCGGGCGCGCACGACGATGGTCTGCGCGTTCTGCGTGGCCTTCAGCTGGTAGAAGCTGGGCAGCGAACGGGCCGCAAAACCGACCGCGATGGCGAGAAAGAGCGCGCCGACAAGCGCGAGCGCGGCACCCCAGACGAAGAGCCTTTTGGTCCACCGCCAGAACCGGCCGGGTTCGTGTTGACCGTCGGCCTCGGCGCGCTGGGCCCGCTGTGCTCGAGCGGCCTTCTTGCGCCGGCTGCCTCTCTTATCCATTCTTCGCAAAATCCCTCATGCGGCCTGGCAGTGCCCTATAGATGCCACAATCTTGCATGGCGAGCCTCAACCCCCGCTGAACGCCCCGAAACGTCCGGTCAGTCTTCGGGCTCGAAATCGAGCGCGGCGGAATTGATGCAATAGCGCAGGCCCGTCGGGCCGGGGCCATCGGGAAAGACATGGCCGAGGTGGCCGTCGCATTTCGAGCAGACGACCTCGGTGCGAATCATCCCGTGGCTGGTGTCGCGATGCTCTTCGACCGCCGCGCCGTCTGCTGGCGCGCTGAAGGCCGGCCAGCCGCAGCCGCTATCGAATTTCTCGTCGCTTTCGAACAGCAGCTGGCCGCAGGCAGCACAGTGGTATTCGCCTTCCTGCCTGTTTTTGTCATACTTGCCGGTGAAGGCCCGTTCCGTGCCCTTCTCGCGCAGGATATGGTACTGTTCGGGGGTGAGCGTTTCGCGCCATTCGGCCTCGCTCTTGATCAGCTTGTCACTCACGCATTGTCCTTTCAGCTGGCCTACCCATATAGGTGCAACAGGAGGCGATGCACGCGGTTCCTGACGCGGACAGCATGTCATGCGACGATGTGCTTGACGATTCGGGCCCTCACCGCTAAGTGCGCCGCTTTCCGGCGGGGCATCCGCCTCTTTAGACACGACCAGACAAGATTTCGCCGCCCGTAACGTGCGGCCCGACCGAGGACAGACATGGCCAATACGCCGCAAGCCAAGAAGCGCATCCGCCGCAACGACAAGCGCGCCGAGATCAACGGTGCCCGCATGAGCCGCATCCGCAACTTCGTGAAGAAGGTCGAACTGGCCATCGAAGGCGGCGACAAGGAAGCGGCCAAGACCGCCCTGCTCAACGCGCAGCCGGAAATGGCTCGCGGCGTTGCTCGCGGCGTCATGCACAAGAACACCGCGGCTCGTAAGATGAGCCGCCTGTCGAAGCGCGTCGCAGCGCTCTGATTCGGCCTCCGGCGGCAACGCCGGACCACGGAATCGACAAGGGGTCGACACGTCAGGTGTCGGCCCCTTTGACATATCCGGCACACTGTTGTCGCAATTCGTTGCCGCACCGTCTCCGGCCCGCAATCAAAACCCAGCGTTTCCAACGATTCGCATCCTGTGAATGTTCACATTGACGGAAAAACAGGGGTTTGAACGGCGGCCTGCGGGGTTCAGCGAGTCAACAAGTTTATTTCAGATTTTTTGCAGTTATCCCCCTTGCGACTCATCGCCGCGGCGACTTATCAAATAGCTCTGCTCGGGGGGGACAGCCCGAGTTTTCACATCGATGGCCAAATGGGGGAAGCGCCCGGGAATCCTGCGATTCCGGGCAACGGCGGAGCCGTGCCGTCCGCCCACGCCGAATAAAAAGCACACCCGGTCGCGAAGGCCGGGCACCGGGGGTTGAATTCACTATGGTCAAGACGGGTGACCTTGCGAACAAGCGGAAGGCAAAAGACGAAATGGAGGATCTCGAGGCGGTAAACCTGGCAGCCGATTGGGCTGACATCAGCCAGGGGCTCCGCAAGGATCTCGGCCATCAACTGCACAGCCAGTGGATCAAACCGATCCAGCTCGGCAAGATCGATCCGGAAACGGGTACGCTGGACCTGTTCCTGCCGACCGAATTCAGCGCCAACTGGGTCAAGGACCGCTTTGCCGACCGGCTGAGCCTGGCATGGAAGATCGCTCGCAGCGAAGTGCGCCGCGTAGCCATCTCGGTCCATCCGGGTCGCCGCCAGGTCGCCGACCTGCGCCTGCACGGCGACGGCCGTCGCCCGGCCAACGATGGCGATCATTCGATGATGGCGATCGGCGCGGACACGCTCGGCGATCAGGGCTTCACCTCCTCGGTGGGCCTCGACGCCTCGCTCAGCTTCGCTGCCTTCGTGACGGGCGAAGCCAACGTGCTTGCCTTCAATGCAGCACAGCGCATGGCCGCGACCGAAAAGCCGCAGTTCTCGCCGCTCTACCTCAAGGCCGCTACCGGCCAGGGCAAGACACACCTGCTGCACGCCATCGGCCATGCTTTCCTGAAGGCCCACACGCGCAGCCGCATCTTCTACTGCAGTGCCGAGCGTTTCATGGTCGAATTCGTCCAGGCGCTGAAGGCCAACCGGATGATCGAATTCAAGGCGCGCCTGCGCAGCTTCGACCTGCTGCTGGTGGACGACATCCAGTTCATCATCGGCAAGGCGTCCGCACAGGAAGAACTGCTCTACACGATCGATGCGCTGCTGGCCGAAGGCAAGCGCCTGGTGTTCGCTGCCGACCGTGCGCCGCAGGCACTCGACGGGGTGGAACCCCGCCTCCTCTCGCGCCTGTCGATGGGCCTTGTCGCGGACATCCAGCCCGCCGACATCGAACTGCGCAAGAAGATCCTGCATTCCAAGCTGAGCAAGTTCGCGCCGCTCGCCGTGCCGGAAGACGTGATCGAATTCCTCGCCCGCACCATCACGCGCAACGTGCGCGAGCTGGTCGGCGGCCTCAACAAGCTGATCGCCTATGCGCAGCTGACCGGCCAGGAAGTCTCGCTCCAGCTCGCCGAAGAACAGCTGACCGACATCCTGTCGGCCAACCGCCGCCGGATCACGATCGACGAGATCCAGCGCACGGTCTGCCAATTCTATCGCATCGACCGCAGCGAGATGTCGTCCAAGCGCCGTGCGCGCGCGGTCGTCCGTCCGCGACAGGTCGCGATGTATCTTTCCAAGGTGCTGACCCCGCGCAGCTATCCGGAAATCGGGCGCAAGTTCGGCGGCCGCGATCACTCCACCGTGATCCACGCCGTCCGCCTGATCGAGGACCTGCGCGAACGTGATGCCGATATGGACGGCGATGTGCGCAGCCTGCTGCGCCAGCTGGAGAGCTGATTTTTTCCTGACCCTTCGGATCGCACCCCGGGAAAGGAAAAGCTGACGATCGACGGGACTGTCGCAGAGGCCTGTCGACAGTCCCTCCACATGCTGCCAACAGGCTTTCCATGAGCCTGTCCCCAGACGCCAACCTGCCGAGTGCCGTGGGCTACGACCTTCCAGCCAGCCTGTTTGCCGCCATGGTGCGCGGTGTGCGCCATCGCTGCCCGCGCTGCGGCGAAGGCAAGCTTTTCCGTCGCTGGCTGAAGCCGGTCGACACGTGCTCTGCCTGTTCGCTCGACATCTCGGGCCAGCGGGCGGACGATCTTCCCGCCTACATCGGCATCTTCGTGACCGGGCACCTGCTCGCCCCGGTGATCATCGCGCTGGTGACGAAGTGGGAGCTGGGCGCGCTAGCCCTGCTGGCCATCATCATTCCGCTGGCAATCGTGATGCTGGTCGCGCTGCTCCAGCCTTCCAAGGGCGCGGTTATCGGCCTTCAGTGGTGGAACGGGATGCATGGCTTCCGCAAGGAGCGCCTGCCCGAACGCGAGGGGCTGCAGGAATGAGCCTGCCCGAGAACCGGCTGGAGCGATTCGCGCGCCATATCGTGCTCCCCGAGATCGGCGGGGCTGGACAGGTGGCCTTGGCGCAAAAGCATCTCGTGCTGGTCGGGCTGGGCGGGATCGGCTCGCCCGCGCTGCAATATCTGGCCGCAGCGGGGATCGGGAAGCTTACCCTGGTCGATGACGACAAGGTCGATGCCAGCAATCTCCAGCGCCAGACGCTCTACAACGAACGCGACATCGGCTTCGGCAAGGCGACCTGCGCCAAGCGCTGGGTGAAACTGTTCGACCCGGCGCTCGACGTCGAGATAAGCGATCGCCGGATCGATGCCGAGAACGTCGACGCCCTCGTCGCTGGCGCGGATCTCGTGCTCGACGGGACTGACAATTTCGCCACCCGCCTCGCCGTGTCGGATGCTTGCGTGCGCGCAGGCGTCGCCCTGCTGTCGGCTGCCGTGGGCCGGTTCCAGGGTCAGGTCGGAGCTTTTGCCGGGCATCTCGACGAAGAGGCCTGCTATCGCTGTTTCGTGGGCGATGCCTTCGATGCGGAAGATTGCGACACCTGTGCCGAAGACGGTATGCTGGGCGCCATGGCCGGCTGGGTAGCGACCTTTGCCGCGATGCAGGCGGTGCGCATATTGCTCGACGGGACAAGCGCCTTCGGCCGCTCCGACTGGAGCAAGGTCTATTTGCTCGACGGCCTCAGTCCAGCGACCAGGGCTTTTTCGATCGCGAAGGATCCGGCCTGCAGTGGATGCGCGAACCGTTAGCACTTTCCTCGCAGATCCGGCCCAGCCGGTCGCGGCCCGGTTCGGGCGCATCAAGCCAGTAGAACAGGAATGCCGCGAGCAGGACTCCGCCTGCCACCAGCGCCTTCAGCCCCAGCACGGCGCAGCCGCCGCTCACTCCGGCCCCGGCGTAATCCTGCCGGGCGAGGCTGTCCTCGAAACCCCTTTTCGCGCTGAAGAAGGCCGTGCCGCCGACCGCGATCAGGACGATCGGCGTCGCGAACAGCAGCACCAGCGTATAGAAGATCATGTCGCCGGAAATGCGGCATTCGTGGCAGAAGAATAGGAGGCTCGCCCAGTACCACGCGACATAGGCATAGGGCAGGACCAGCAGCAGGCAGACGATGGCGGCGCGGCGTGACATTCCTGCGTGCTAGCGCAGTGGAGTAAAGATTTCGAACCTTCCGCAGATGCGACAGTGGGCCGGGACGCGCCTCTCGGCAGCAAATCCCGGCCCACGCACCCCCGCGGTGTCGCAGTGCCGCGGGAAAGCCGTTCAGTCTCCGCGGCGCTGGAACCAGTCGCTGGTCAGCACTTCCAGGCGGCGGTCGTCCATGTACCAGGCGTCGGTCGCCTCGTCATAAACACAGGGGAAGGCACGGACGAGCAGGCCCGCGACCTCGCCGATATTGGAGAAGGTATCGGGGAAGCGCTGGAGCAGGCTCGGCCGGTCCTCCACGCTGAACCGCGCGCTGGCAGCTTCGCACTGCCCGCGCGAGTCATACGCCGTGCCGAGGTTGAGAATGTGGTTGGCCGAAGCCGGTGCGGGAAGCGCCACCAGCGCCGCAGTGGCCGCAAGAAGCAGTCTCTTCATTTCGCTCTCCTCTCGTTTCAAGCGAACGGCGGATTGCCGCTGAGAGAAGCTTATCGAGTCATCCGGCCGAACCCATGATGGGAGGCTGATGCTTTGCCGATGATTTGGCGAAGGAAGACCGATGGGCGAAACAGGCCTTTTGAACCAGTGCCTTAGCTGCCCAGAATTTCGCTAACCCAATGCGGAACGAGGTCGCCAGCGCGGCCCTGGCGCGATTCGTGGAACCAGTGCGAGCCTTCGCTGCGGTCGAGGTTGAGTTCGAGGGTCCGCGCACCGAGATCGCGGGCATCGCGCACGAAGCCGGCGGCGGGATAGACCGCGCCGCTGGTGCCGATCGACACGAACAGGTCAGCCTGGCGCAGCGCGGCATAGATGCGGTCCATCTGGTAAGGCATCTCGCCGAACCACACGACGTCGGGGCGCAGGGAATGCGCCTCGCAGGTCGGGCAGGCGGGCCGGTCGAGCAGCGGCCCGGTCCAGCGGTGCCGCCGCTCGCAAATGGGGCACAGCGCGCTCAGCAGTTCGCCGTGCATGTGCAGCACGCGGCGTGCGCCTGCACGTTCGTGCAGGTCGTCGACATTCTGCGTGACGATGAGCAGCTCCCCGCCCCACTCCGCATCAAGCCGGGCAAGCGCCTCGTGCGCGGCGTTGGGCGCGACCTCCTGCACCGCTGCGCGCCGGGCATCGTAGAAGCGCTGGACCAGTTCGGGATCGCGGGCGAAGCCTTCGGGCGTCGCGACATCCTCGACCCGGTGCCGTTCCCACAGGCCGCCCGCCGAACGGAAGGTGTCGATCCCGCTTTCGGCGGAAATCCCGGCGCCGGTCAGGACGACGATGTTGCGCAGAGCGACCATAGGTTCCATGAACACGGAAACCCAAGGAGGGGCAATGCCAAGTTTCGGGATTATCGGCAGCAAGGGCGCGATGGGCGAAGCGCTGCACCGCGTGGTGGACGCTTCCGGCCATGAATGGGCGGGCGGCGTGGACAAGGGCGGTGATGTGGCGGGGCTGGCCGATGCATCCGACGCGCTGATCGATTTCTCGGCCCCTGGCGCGCTGCAGACGAACCTGCACGCGGCTGTCGGCGCAGGCATCCCGATCGTTATCGGCACCACCGGCCTCGAAGACCAGCACCATGCCGCCATCGACAGCGCAGCCCGCGCGGTACCCGTGCTGCAGACAGGGAACACCTCGCTGGGCGTAACTCTGCTCGCCCACCTCGTGCGCGAAGCGGCGCAAAGGCTGGGGGACGACTGGGACATCGAGATCGTGGAGATGCATCACCGCCGCAAGGTCGATGCGCCCTCGGGCACGGCCCTGCTGCTCGGCCAGGCGGCTGCGCAGGGCCGAGGGATCGACCTTGCCGCCAACCGCGAAAGCGGGCGCGACGGGCACACAGGTGCGCGGGCGCGCGGCGCGATAGGCTTTGCTGCCCTGCGCGGCGGAACGGTGGCAGGCGAACACAGCGTCATCCTCGCCGGAGATGAGGAGCGGCTGACCCTCTCGCACAGCGCGGAAAACCGTGCCATCTTCGCGCGGGGCGCGCTGAAGGCGGCCGAATGGCTACTGGGGCGCGATCCGGGACGATACAGGATGGAGGACGTGCTCGAACTCTAGCGGGCAAACGATGATGGCGGGGCTGAGGACTTTCCTGCATGAGCAGCTCTTCGTCGGTGCGCATCCCGACGGGCGGCTGACAGTGCTCAACCGCCTGCTGATCCTCACCATCCTTCTGGCCGTCATCACTGCAGCGCTGGCAACCGAGCCGAGCTTGCCGGCCGAATGGCACACCGCGCTGCTGCGCACCGAAGTGGCCTTCGGCTTTGTCTTCCTGCTCGAGTATCTGGCCCGCATCTATGCTGCGGCGGAACAGCCGGGGAGCGGAAGCAACTGGGCCAAGCGCTGGCACTTCATCCGTTCGCCGATCGGGTTGATCGACCTGTTCGTGGTCGTGACAACGCTTGCTCCGCTGATGGTCGCCGATGCCGCGATCCTGCGCACCTTCCGCCTGCTGCGGGTCTTCGCCGTCGCCAAGTTCGGGCGCTTCTCCTACGCGGTGAAGGAATTGTGGGGGGCCGTGGTCGACCGGGTGGACGACCTCATCATCACCGCTGCCGTTGCGTTCGTGCTGGTGCTGTTCGGCGCGACCGCGCTTTACATCGTGGAAGGGGACATCCAGCCCGACACCTTCGGATCGATCCCGCGCGCGCTTTACTGGGCGACCATCACGCTGACCACGGTCGGCTATGGCGATGTGACCCCGATCACCCCGCTCGGCAAATTCTTCGCTGCCGGGCTGGCCATGTCGGGGATCGCCTTCGTCGCAATGCCAACAGGGATCATCGTGGCCGCGTTTTCAGATGCCATGCAGCGCCGCCGCGATCACCTGATCGAGGACATGCGCAAGCATCTCGAAGAACTCGATATCGAGGACGACAAGATCGAAGCCAAGATCGCCGCGCTCGAACGCGGACGGGGGCCGCGCCGCTGACAGCATGACAAAAGACCAGATCTTCGAGTTCTTCCGCCGGTTGGCGGAGGACAATCCCTCGCCCGAAACCGAGCTCGAATACGGCAATTGCTACCAGTTGGTGGTGGCAGTGGCCCTGTCCGCGCAGGCGACCGACGTCGGCGTCAACAAGGCCACGCGCGCACTGTTTCGCGAGGTCACAACGCCTGCACAAATGATTGAACTGGGCGAGGAGGGTCTCAAGGACCACATCAAGACCATCGGCCTGTTCAATTCCAAGGCAAAAAACGTCATCGCGCTGAGCCAGCTGCTGGTCGACGAATACGGCGGCGAGGTGCCCGACACGCGCGAGGATCTGGTCCGCCTGCCCGGCGTCGGGCGCAAGACCGCCAATGTCGTGCTCAATTGCTGGTTCGGGCAGGAAACCTTCGCGGTCGACACGCACATCTTCCGTGTCGGCAATCGCACTGGTCTCGCCAAGGGGAAGACCCCGGACCACGTCGAGGCCAAGCTGGAAAAGCGCGTGCCCCAGCCCTTCCGCCTCGGGGCGCATCACTGGCTGATCCTGCACGGCCGCTATGTCTGCAAGGCGCGCAGGCCCGAATGCTGGCGATGCAAACTCGTGGACTTGTGCAGCTATCGCAAGAAGGTGCTGGAAAAGCCCGGTCGCGCCACCGCCAAGGGCTGACCCCTCCCCGTTTGCCAATCGCGCAGCGAAGGCGCATTATCTGCGCAAGCAGCGGGAGGTTCCGACATGGACGCACGACACCTTGCAGCGTTGGCGGTAATCGCCACCGGCGCGGCCGCCTACACTCCGGCATCGGCCCAGGTGGCGGCCGAGGAAGCGGTGATCCTGTCCGGCAGTTCGGGGCAGGCAGCGGCGCAATCCTCGCTCGGCGAGGCGATTTCGGGCAGCATCAATTCGGCCGGACAGGCGCTGCGCTCGGCCAATTCGGCAAGTTCGACAGGCACGCCGCGAGCAAGGTCGCGCGGCAACACGACCGGTTATGCAGGCACCATCCCCGAAGGCGATCCGCTCGAAAACGGCGACGCCAAGACCTACCAGGTCCAAGGCGGTGCGCGGCTGAAGCTGAGCGGCAGTTTCCGCCCTTCCCGGACCACCAGTTGCGAGAAGAATTGCGACACGCCGCCAGCCGATGCGGAAACGCTGGAAGAACCGGCACCGAAACCGGACTGATCAGGCGCCCCTGCCCTAGCCGAAGTTCTCCGGATCGAGTTCCAGCCCCGCCTTGCCGCCAGCTGCGGTATGCGAGGGGGCGTGCGGATGCTCGACGAAGGGCGGTTCCTCGACCTCCAGCATGCCTTCCCACTTGGTGATGACGCTGGTCGCCACCGCATTGCCGACGACGTTGGTCGCCGTGCGGCCCATGTCGAGGAACTGGTCGATGGCGAGGATGATCGCCACGCCTTCGACCGGCAGGCCGAACATGGCGAGCGTGCCGGTGATAACCACCAGGCTGGCGCGCGGGACCGCGGCGATGCCCTTCGACGAGATCATCAGCGTCAGCATGATCATGATCTGCGTGCCGACGCTGAGGTCGATGCCATAGGCCTGCGCGATGAAGATCGTCGCGAAGCTCATGTACATCATGCTGCCGTCGAGATTGAACGAATAGCCGAGCGGCAACATGAAGCCCGAAATGCGGCGCGGCACGCCGAAGCGGTCGAGCTGTTCGAACAGCTTGGGTAACGCGGCTTCCGACGACGCGGTCGAGAAGGCGATCAGCAGCGGCTGGCGGATATAGCGCACCAGCGTGACGATGCGCCGCCCGAGGAAGGCCGCCCCGATGCCGAGCAGGATGATCCATAGCAGCACGAGGCTGAAGTAGAATTCCAGCAGCAGCTGGAGATAAGTGCCGAGGATGTCGAGCCCGCTCGCTGCGACCACATTGGCCAGCGCCCCGAACACCGCGACGGGGGCGTAGCGCATCACGTAGCCGGTCACCTGCAGCATCATTTCCGCCAGCGCATCGGCGCCCTTCACCAGCGCCTCGCCCCGCTTGCCGATCGCCGAGAGCGCAACGCCGGCAAAGATCGAGAAGACGAGGATCTGGAGGATGTTGTTGGTCGCCAGCGCCTCGAAGGCGTTCTTGGGGAAGATCGACAGGATGAATTCGGTCGCCTTCAGTTCCTTGACCTCACCCACCGCCGCCGCGGCCTCTGCCGCATCGGGTATCGGAGCGCCCACGCCCGGCTGGAACAGGTTCACCATCACGAGGCCGAGGCCGATCGAAACGAGGCTGGCAAGGATGAACCACGTCAGCGCCCGCACGCCGATCCGCCCCAGCGCCGCCGAATCGCCCATGTGGGCGATGCCCACGACGATGGTCGACAGCACCAGCGGTGCGACCAACATCTTGATGAGGTTGAGGAAGATGTCGGACAGCAGCTTCAGCCAGGGGGCGACCTGCCCCTCGACCACGGCCGGGTCCATCGTCAGGTACATTGCCTGCCCGACGATGACCCCGAGGATCATGCCGACGAGGATATAGAGCGTAAGCTTGCGGTCCATCCGGGTCCCTCACTCAAGAACAAGCTCGGGACGTTTGGATCGCCCGTTCAGACGTCGTCTGCGCTCACCATCTCGCGTCTGTCAATCTCGCCCGTCATCACGGCCACAGTTGTCGCGACGGCGGCATCGCCGCTGACGTTGGTGGTGGTGCGCATCATGTCCATGATCCGGTCCACACCGGCGACGAAGGCGATCGTTTCCAGCGGCACGCCGACCGCGCCGAAGACCAGCGCCATCATGATGAGGCCAGCCCCGGGAATGCCCGCTGCACCGACCGCGCCGAGCGTCGCCAGGATCGAGATCAGGAAATACTGGCCCAGCGTCAGGTCGACGCCGAAGATCTGCGCGCCGAACAGCGTGGCAAGGCCGAGATACATCGCCGTGCCGTTCATATTCACCGTCGCGCCGAGGCTGATGACGAAGGCGGCGACCGAATTCGACACGCCGAGGTTACGTTCCGCACAGCGCAGCGTGACGGGCAGCGTCGCGTTGGACGAGGCGGTCGAATAGCTCACCGCCATCGCGTCGATGATTCCGCGGAAGAAGTCCCGCACGGGCAGCCTGGCGAGGAACTTGATCATCGCCGAATACATCACGAAAATGATCAGCAGGCAGCCTGCGTAGTTGAGCGCCACCAGCTTCGCGAGGCTGAGCAGCGCGTCCATGCCGAGCGTGCCGGCGACCCAGGCCATCAGCGCGAAGACGCCGAAGGGGGTGAGTTCCATCACCACCATCGTCACCTTCTGCATGACGACTGCGCCGCTATCGAAGATCTTCTGGACCGGCTCGCCCTCTTCCTTGGCCATCAGGATGCCGATGCCGACCAGCAGCGAGAAGACGATCAGCGGCAGGACGGCGACATCCGCCATCACCTGCACGGGGCTTTCGGGCACGATCGAGAGGATCATGTCGACCGCGGTCGTGGGATTGGGTTCGGGCGTCGCGCCCTTCTGGATCGCGCTGGTATCGACGCCTGCGCCGGGCGCGAAGAAGGTGCCGAGACCGAGGCCGAGCCAGACCGCGATCTGGCCGGTCACGACGAACAGCAGCATCGCCCTGCCGCCCACCGCGCCCAGCTTGCGCAAATCGCCGATGGCGGCGACGCCCGACACGAGGCTGAAGAAGATCAGCGGGACGACCAGCATCTTGATCGACTTGATGAAGAAGTCGCCGATCCACTTGATGCTTTCCGCATCCGGACCCCAGGAATAGCCGGTCAGGACACCGAGCAGGAGCGCTGTCAGCACGCGCTGCCACAGCGGAATTTCAAACCAGGTCCTCAGCACGGCGATCCCCTCGTATTCCAGTATTTACAGTGCCAGCGCGTCTTTCGCGATTGCTGCGTAGATGCGGCTTAGCGTGGAAAGGTCCTCGATGGCCACCGCCTCGTCCCGCTTGTGCATGGTTGCGTTGCACAGGCCGAATTCGATCACCGGGCACACGGCGCGCAGGAACCGCGCGTCCGAGGTTCCGCCGGTGGTCGAGGGTTCGGGATCGAGGCCCGTCTCCGCCTTCACCGCGCGCGCGATGATGTCGGAAAATTCGCCCGGCGGGGTCAGGAACGGCTCGCCCGAGATGATCGGGAGCGCCTGCCCGCCGTGCTTTTGCGCGATCGCCCCGACCATCTCCGACAGCGAGGCGCCCGAGTGGCAGTCGTTGAAGCGGATCGAGATGCGCGCCTTCGCTTTGGCGGGAATGACGTTGTGCGCGCGGTTCGGCGTGTCGATCTCGGTAATTTCCAGATTGCTCGGCTGGAACCAGTCGGTCCCTTCGTCGAGCACCAGCGCATCGAGTTCGGCGAGCATGGCGACCAGCTTGGGGATCGGGTTGTCGGCAAGGTGCGGATAGGCGACGTGGCCCTGCGTCCCCTCGACCTCCAGCCAGATGTTGACCGACCCGCGCCGGCCGATCTTCATCATGTCGCCCAGCCGGTTGACCGAAGTCGGCTCGCCCACGAGGCACAGGTCGGGCTGGTGGCCTTCTGCCTTCATGAAGTCGATCAGCGCGCGGGTGCCGTGGAGCGCGGGGCCTTCCTCGTCGCCGGTGATGATGAAGCTGATGGTGCCGGCCTCTGCAGGCACATTGGCCACGGCGTCGACCATGCAGGCGATCGAGCCCTTCATGTCCACAGCCCCGCGGCCATAGAGCAAGTCGCCGCGTTCTTCCGGCTCGAACGGCGCGCTGGTCCAGCCATCGCCCGGCGGCACCACGTCGAGGTGGCCTGCAAAGGCGAAGTGGCGCGAACCTTCAGGGCCGCGGCGGATGGCGAAGAGGTTCTCCACCGCTTCTTCCGGCGATCCGGGCTCGCCATCGCCGCGCCGGAACCGCGTCACCTCGAAACCGAGCGGGACGAGCATCGCCTCCATCGCGTCGAAAACGGGGCCGGTGGCCGGGGTCACGCTGGGCGCAGCGAGGAGCCGCTTGGCGAGGTCGAGAACTTGGGTCATGTTCGCAGCGCTAGCAGGAGTGCGCCCCGATGCCCAAGCTTGATCTCGATGCGATCCCACAGACCAATGCGACGGGCTATCCCCCGCCCTATGACGCGGAGGTGGAGGGGCGCTGGTATCGCCGCCTCGCGCCGCCTTCCGGCCTTACGAAACTGGGCGCGAGCCAAGTGACGCTGGCACCCGGCGCCTATTCCTCGCAGCGCCACTGGCACGAAGGGCAGGACGAGCTCGTCGTCATGCTGGAAGGCGAGGCCGTGCTGATCGAGGACGGGGGCGAGACACAGGTGGTGCCGGGCGACATCCTCGCCTGGCCTGCAGGCGTGCGCGACGGGCACAGGCTCCACAACCGCTCTGCCGAGCCGTGCGTATTCGTCGCGATCAGCGGCGGCGACAGGGATGAAGACCGGGGCGAATACCCCGATATCGACATGGTGTTCACGCCCGAAGGCTATTTCAGGAAGGACGGCACGCCCTACCCGACGAGCCGCGTGCCCTAGTCGCGTTCCGGCGCGGGCAGAGGTCCCGGCGCGAAGGCGGCATCGAGGAATTCGGCCATGCGGATGCCCGCCTGCGTGACGCGGCGCTGGGCGATGGGGATGGCGCGTTCGATATCCTCCTGCGTCAGCGCGGTTTCGTCCGGCAGGTCCTCGCCCTCGCAGGGCGGGCGGTCGAAAGCAGTCGGATAGACGAAATCGCGGCTCGTCTCCCAGCTCTCGCGGCCCCAGTCTGCAGGGGTGCCCCCGCCAAGTTCTGCGCGCTCTTCGGCAGAATAGCGGCGCACCAGCGGGCTCGGCGCAGAAGTGATCGCACGCTCTGCCAGCGGGCCGTCCCAGATCCAGTGCAGGTTCAATCCCGGCGCGATGCCGTAGGCGGTGTCGATATCGTTGCCGCCGCGATCCTCGTGGTCGCCCGAATGCAGCGGCATGTGCACGTCGCCGATGAAGTGGACGAGGAAAGCGAGCGCCTCAAGCCGCACGTTGGCCGGCAGGCTCTCGTCGGCAAGGATGCGCTGGTTGCGCTCGATCTGCTCGAGGATGCAATTGCCGCCCGAGCAGTTGGAGCGCGGGTTATAGGCCTCGCACACCGGCGCGGTGCGGTAATGCCAGGCGAAGGTATAGCCCCAGCGCCAGCCTTCGGACCGCAGGCAGTCGGGCCACACGCTCGCATCCTGCAAGTCTGCAAGATCGCATTGCGGCACGCCCAGCTGCGGCGCGGCGCGCATCAGGCGCGCGATGCCGGCGCGCGTTTCGGGGCGCACGTTTTCCAGTGCGATGTCCGCCGTGGTGCGGTGGGCATAGAAACCCCACGCGCTCGCCTGGACGGGCAGCAGCGCCAGCAGCGCCGCCAGTGCGGTCAGGAAACGGTTTCGTATTGCTCGATGACCCATTCTTCGCTTTCCGAAGCTGCAATCCACGCCTGCATCCATTCGTGCTCCCACACTGCCTGCATATAGGCGGCGGCAAAGCCCGGGACGGCGATCTGGTAGCTGATGAACCGTGACACCACGGGGGCAAAGAACACGTCCGCCGCACCGAAAGTGCCGAACAGGAACGGCCCGCCGCTGCCGAAGCGGCTGCGCGCTTCCGCCCACAGGCCGAGGATACGCAGGATGTCTGCCGTGCATTCCTCGCTCGGCTCGAACCCGTCGAAGCGCTTGCGCACGTTCATCGGGCATTCGCTGCGCAGCGCCTGGAAGGAGGAATGCATTTCCGCGACCATCGAGCGCGCCATGCCGCGCGCGGTATCGTCCTTGGGCCAGAACCGGTCGCGCCCGACCTTGTCCGAGAGATATTCGAGGATCGCAAGGCTGTCCCACACCACCGTGTCGCCGTCCCACAGGATCGGCACCTTGCCGCTGGAGGGCTGGATCTCGCCGCCCTTGCGGGTCGCTTCCCAGTTCTCGCCGAACAGCGGCACCACGATTTCCTCGAAGGACAGGCCCGACTGCTTGGCAGCCAGCCAGCCGCGCAGCGACCAGCTCGAATAGTTCTTGTTGCCGATGATGACTTTCATGCGCCCACCTTTCGCAAGTGCCGGTAAAGGTTCATTTTGGCAGTGTCGAGCCTGAACGGACGTGCTAGATGCAGGTCATGAGCCTGCGCCCCTTCCATCTCGCCTTTCCCGTCCGCGATCTTGCCGAGGCCCGCGCCTTCTACGGCGGCCTGATGGGCTGCCGCGAAGGCCGCAGCTCGGACGAATGGATCGATTTCGACTTCTACGGCCACCAGATCGTCGCCCATACCGGCGGCGAGAGCGGGGACCGGGCCAGCAATCCGGTCGACGGTCACGACGTGCCGGTGCCGCATTTCGGCGTGGTCCTGACGATGGAGGACTGGCAGGCGCTGGCCGACCGGCTGACCGCCGCGGGCGTGAAGTTCGCGATCGAGCCGACCATCCGCTTCAAGGGCCAGCCGGGCGAACAGGCGACGATGTTCTTCCGCGATCCCAGCGGCAATGCGCTGGAGATGAAAGCCTTCGCCAGCGACGACATGATCTTCGCGACCTGAGGCAGGACTGCGGGGCTGGAGCGTCCGGTGACCGACCTTCTGCCTGCTAGTCCCGCCATCGCAAGGCGTCGATCACGAGCCTGAAGGCCGCCGACCCGTGACGGCGGTGCGGGTAATAGAGGTAATAGGGCGGCAAGTCCTCGCTCCAATCGGTCATGGCTCTCTGCAATCGGCCTGCCGCCAGAAGTTCGGCAACCTGGTCCAGCGGCAGGTTTGCGATCCCGAGGCCAGCAAGCGCCGCATCCCTGATGGGACCAAGCGCATTGAATGCCAGTTGCCCGTCGAGGCGGACGTGGACTGCCTTGCCATCTTTCGACAGCCGCCACTCATAGAATGTCCCGGAGGTCGGCATCCGCAGATTTAGGCACACGTGCCTGCTCAGTTCACGTGGTGTCGATGGCGCAGGATTAAGCGCAAAGTAAGCGGGCGAGGCGACGATCGCCATCGGGACCGGTGGCGATATTCTCACTGCGATCATGTCTTTCTCGACCTGCTCGCCGATCCTGACCCCGGCGTCGAAATGGGACGCGATAATGTCCTTCAGGCCGTAGTCGACTTCGATCTCGACCTTGATGTCGGGATTGTCCGGCAGGATCTTGGCCAAGGCCGGGATCAGGAACTGCCTTGCTGCGTGTTCGACCGAAGTGATGCGGATGGTGCCAGCGGGCTTTTCCTTGGTTTCGCTCAGCGCCTCGATACTGGCGTCGAGATCGCGCAACATCGGAGTGAGGGTCGAGAGAAGTTGCTCGCCCACTTGTGTCGGCGCGACACTGCGGGTCGTTCGTGCAAGGAGCCGCAGGCCTAGCCGTTCTTCCAGCCTTCTCACGATCTGGCTGAGAGCGGACTGGGACATGCCCAGCCGCTTGGATGCGCGGGTGAAGCTCTGCTCCTCGGCGACAACCGCGAAGGCTGCGAGATCGGCCATGTCGTCGCGGCGCATTTATCACCTCGTTGATAAGGGCAAGAAGAATTAAGCGTCTAATCTAATTGGCGCATGCGGTCTATCTTCCAGCTATCGCATCAAGGAGACGACCAGTGACCGCCATTTCAAAGGAAAGAATGCAAGCCGCCCTCGAGCAGGAAAAATCCATTTCTGCCGAAGACCACGAGAAGGTGAAGGGGCTTGCCGCACTCGTGAAATCGCCGCGCAGCTTCATCTTCAAGGACCCCGACTATTACGGCATCGAAGGCTGGGATGACCTGACCATTCCCTCCGCCGACGGCACTCCGCTCGCCGCGTGGTACATGCCGGCCAAGGGTGGCGAGAGCGACAAGCTGATCATCTTCAATCACGCCCTGCCGATGTGCCGGGCTGGCTTCCCCGGCCATTTCGGCGAACCGTGGAGCCTGCTCGACGATTCCGAAATCGATTTCGTAATCCAGTACAAGCACCTGACCGACGCGGGTTACAATGTGCTGACCTACGACTTCCGCAATCATGGCCAGAGCGGCGCTGCCAATGGCGGCGTATCCGGCATCGGCCAGTGGGAGTGGCAGGACTGCGTGGGCGTGAAGCAGTATGTCGATGCGCACCCCCGCCTCGGCAAGATGAAGGTCGCGCTGTTCAGCCAGTGCCTCGGCGGTGTCTCGCAATATGCGGCGATCACCAAGCATCCCGAACTGTTCGAGAACGTGCTCTGCATGGCCAGCCCGCTCGTTCCCAACATGACCGCCATTTTCCAGGCTTTCGGCGAACTGCAGGGGATCGCGCAGTACCAGGAACTGATCGACCTCGAACTGCTCAAGCTGGGCGGCTTCCCGGCGGCGGATATGTCGGGTGCCTTGTGGGCACCGGCCGTAAAGATGCCGGTCCTCATGTGGCAGGTGCGCGACGATGCCTGGACGAAGAACCCGCAGGACGCGCAGTACACGTTCGACCGCCTCGGCAGCGAGGACAAGGAAATGGTCTGGATCGAAGATACCACGCGCCGGTTCCGCGACGGCTACAACTGGTTCGGCCGCAACCCCGAGAAGGTACTATCCTTCTTCGCGAAGCACTTCGCTGAAGCCCGGGTTCCTGAACCCGCGGAATGAAGGATGGAGGGGGTCGGCGATGATCGGCCCCCTCTCGCTTTGTGTCCACCGCAACCCGTTACAGGTCCTTCGCCTCACCGGAGCCGAAACAAAAAAGCCCCGCACTGCAGCGGGGCTTTCTCGTAGCCGGGCCTGGGCCCGAGCCTGGTCTTGATGTCGCCTACCGGCCGCCTGCCGGGTCGGCGAAGTGGGTCGGCAGGTGGGCGTTCACGATGCCGCCGTCGACCGCGATGGTCTCCCCGACCGTGTAGTCGCCTGCGCGGCTGGCGAGGTAGACCGCGCTGCCGCCCATGTCGAACTTGTCGCCCACGCGCTTGTTCGGGATGCCCTTGGCGCTTTCATCCGCCATGTCGCGCGCGACCTTGTTCATGTTCGACGGGAAGGCGCCCGGCGCGATGCCGGTGACGTAGACGTGGTCCTTGACCAGCCGCGCCGCCATGCGCCGCGTCAGGTGAATCAGCGCCGCCTTCGAGGCCTGGTAGGAATAGGTCTCCCACGGATTGATGCGCAGGCCGTCGATGCTGGCGATGTTGATCACCTTGCCCGGCTTTGCCTGGCTGGCATTGGCGGTCAGCAGACCGTGCAGCCTCTGCGTGAGGAAGAAGGGCGTCTTGACGTTGAGGTCCATGACCTTGTCCCAGCCTTCCTCGGGGAAGTCGAGGTAGTCCGCGCCCCATGCCGCGCCCGCATTGTTGACGAGAATGTCGAGATGGTCCTCGCGCGAGGAAATCTCGGCCACCAGTTCGTCGATCCCTTCGAGCGTCGAGATGTCGCCCTGGATCGGCACGACCCTGTCGCCCAGTTCCGCGGCCGTCTCGTGCAGTTCGCCGCCCTTTCGCGCGGTGATGTAGACCCGCTCTGCGCCGGCGGCGAGGAAGCCTTCCACGATCATCCGGCCGATGCCGCGGCTGCCGCCGGTGACGAGGGCGTTACGGCCCTTGAGGCTGAACATATCTTCCAGTGTCATGTCGTCTCTCCCGCTCAGTAGCCGCTCATGTCCGCCACGCGGCTCGCGTGGTAATACATGTCGCCGAGGAATTCCTGCAGCGCACGGTCGCGCTTCATGTAGAGGCCGATGTCGTATTCGTCGGTCATGCCGATGCCGCCGTGCATCTGCACGCCTTCACGCACCGCAAGCCCTGCGGCCTTGGCGACCTTGGCCTTGGCGACCGAGGCCATGAGGTCGGCCTTCTCGCTGCCCCCGTCGAGCAGCTGGGCTGCCTTCATGGTGACCGCGCGGGCGATCTCGACTTCGGAATAGAGATGCGCGGCACGGTGCTGCAGCGCCTGGAATTCGCCGATCAGCTTACCGAACTGCTTGCGCTGCTTGAGGTAGTCGACGGTCATGTCCATCGCACCGCGGGCAACGCCCACGCCTTCTGCGGCAGCGCCGATACGGCCGGCGGTCAGCATGGCATTGAGCACTTCGCGCCCGCCGTCGACTTCGCCGATCACGGCATCGCCGTCGAGCTCCACGCCTTCGAACTTGGTGTGCGAGGCCATCGAGCTGTCGACGAGGCGAACCGCGTCGTGGCTCATGTTGGCTGCATCCTTGGGCACGGCGAACAGGGTGATGCCGTCCGCATCCTCATCGGCGCCAGACGTGCGCGCGGCGACCACCAGCATGTCCGCGCTGGCACCGTGGAGGACGAAGTCCTTCTGGCCGGTCAGGCGGAAGCCGTTGCCCGATTTCTCGGCGCGGGTCTTGATGCGTTCGGGACGGTGCTTGGCACCTTCGTCGATCGCGACCGAATAGACGAGGTCGCCCGACACGAGGCCCGGCAACCAGCGCTGGCGAGCGGCATCGTCGGCGTGCTTGAGCGCAGTCGCTGCCAGCACCGAGCTGGCGAGGAAGGGCGAAGGCGTCAGGTTGCGCCCGATTTCCTCGAGCACGATGCCCGCTTCGTAGCTGCCCATGCCGAGGCCGCCGTCATCCTCGCTGACGAGCATTCCGGTGAATCCCATTTCGGCGAACTGCTTCCACAGGCCGTGGCCGAAGCCGTCCTTGCAATTGCGGTCGCGCCAGTGCCGCAGCTGCTTGGCGATGGCACCTTCCTCGGCCATGAACTGGCTGGCGGTTTCGGCCAGCATCGCCTGGTCGTCGTCATGATAAAGAGGCATGGATCAGGCTCCCGGCAGGTCGAGGATACGCTTCGAGATGACGTTGAGCATGACTTCGCTCGTGCCGCCCTCGATCGAATTGGCCTTCGTGCGAAGCCAGTTGCGCGACGGTTTGCCGCCGCCGGTGTCCTCGCTCTCCCATTCCAGAGCGCGGCTGCCGCCGACCGACATCATGAGTTCGTGGCGCTGCTTGTTCAGCTCGGTGCCGACGTATTTCATCATGTTCGGCTGGGCGGGATGCCCCTTGCCCGACTTCATTTCGTCGAGGAACTTCTCGCCCATCGCGCTGTAGGCCAGCGCATCGACGTCGAACATGGCGATCTGCGCGCGCAGCACGGGGTCGAGTTCGCCCGCCATGCGCTTCATCGCCGCGCCGATGGCGCTGGTGCGATCGCCGCCGCCGGCGCCCGAGATCATCTCGCGCTCGTGGCCGAGCAGGTACTTCGCCACGTCCCAGCCGCGATTGATCTGGCCGACATAGCCGGGGATGTCCTCGCCATAGGACTTGGGCACCTTCACATCGTCCATGAAGGTTTCGCAGAACGGGCTGTTGCCCGAAATCAGCTTGATCGGCTTGGTCGAGACGCCTTCGCTCGCCATGTCGAACAGCATGAAGGTGATGCCCTGGTACTTGTTCTCCTTGTCCGTGCGGACGAGGCAGAAGATCCAGTCGGCTTCATCTGCATAGGAGGTCCAGATCTTCTGGCCATTGACGACCCAGTGGTCGCCCTTGTCTTCGCCGAAGGTCTGCATCGACACGAGGTCGGAGCCGCTACCCGGTTCCGAATAGCCCTGGCACCAGCGGATCTTGCCCGCGGCGATTTCATTGAGGAAGCGCTGCTTCTGGCCTTCGGTGCCGAAGTGGAGCAGCGCCGGGCCGAGCATCCAGATGCCGAAGCTCGAGAGCGGGGGGCGCGCGCCGATGCGCGACATTTCCTGGCGCAGGATCTTGCCTTCGGCCGGCGTCAGTCCGGCACCGCCATAGGCCTTGGGCCATTCGGGAACGGTGTAGCCCTTGTCGCGGCAGGCCTCGAACCATGCCTTCTGCGCATCGTTCTTGAAGGTGGCGTTGCGGCCGCCCCAGTAGACGTCGGCCTCGTCCCGGACGGGCTCGCGCATTTCGGGGGGGCAATTGGCTTCCAGCCATGCGCGCACGTCGGCGCGGAATGCATCCGGATCGGACATCGGGGGGCTCCTCTCTTCAATCTCTCGGGTCTTGCGACTTGACGTTTACGTTAGGGTGATTCGGCCTCGCGCCGCAAGGCCCATCGCGGCGGAGCGCCATGCCGTAGCGTCAGGCGGATTACGTTGACGGCAGGTGCCGTGCGCCTAAGCTGAAAGCCTCGGATTCGAGGGAGAGAAAGCATGGCCGACACCAACCGATTCTCGGGCCGGACCGTCATCATTACCGGTGCCGCATCGGGCATCGGCGCCGAAGCGACGCGCCTTTTCGCAAGCGAGGGCGCGACCGTTTTCGCCAGCGATATCGACGATGAAGGTGGCCGCGCTCTGGAGGCTGCGACAGGCGGCGATGTGCGTTACCGGCACTGCGACGTGTGCGACCCGGCATCGATCAAGGCGCTGATGGACGGCGCCGCGGCAGAGACCGGCGGCATCGATGTCGTGTTCAACAATGCCGGCGCGGGCGGCGCGCGTGCAGCCATCGACGAGATCGAGCCCGACGAGTGGGACTGGACCTTCCACCTCCTCCTGCGCTCGGTCGCCTTCGGCATCCGCTATGCCGTCCCGCACATGAAGGGCCGCAAGGGCGCCAGCATCGTCAACGTGTCGAGCGTGGCAGCCGTGGGCCCGGGCTATTCGCCGACCGCCTATGCCGTCGCCAAGGCGGGCGTGCTGCACCTCACCAAGTGCGCGGCCACCGATCTTGCCCAGCATGGTATCCGCGTGAACGCGGTGCAGCCCGGCTTCATCAACACCAATATCTTCACGGCAACGCTGGGGATCGAAGGCGATTTGCGGCGGCAGGCCAATGCGGCGATCGCGCAGATGTCGTCCAACGCCCAGCCGGTCGCGCGCGGCGGCCAGCCTCGCGATATCGCTGAGGCGGTCGCCTTCATGGCGAGCGATGCGGCCGGTTTCATGACCGGCGCATCGATGATCGTCGATGGCGGCATCACGCTGGGCCCGCGGCATAGCTGGGATCCCGAAGAGCCCGGCCTCTTCGCTGCACTCGAAGCGATGGCGGAACAGGCGCAAGCAAACGCCTGATGCCATTCGTAACCGGCCCCCTGCCCCAGCGGCTCAAGCTGATCCACGGCTTCGGATCGGTCGCCTTCGGGGTGAAGGATTCGGGCTTCAGCTTCTTCCTGCTGCTCTATTACAACCAGGTCCTCGGCATGGATGCCGGGATGGTCAGCCTTGCGCTGGTGCTGGCGCTGCTGGTCGATGCAGTGGTCGACCCGGTGCTCGGCGCGCTGTCGGACCGGACCTACACCCGCTGGGGCCGCCGCCTCCCTTGGCTTTACGCCGCGCCGATCCCGCTGGCGATCGTCTGGATCATGCTGTGGTCCCCGCCGACGGGCGAAGCGCCCAGCTGGTGGGGCCTGTTCGGCATCGCCGTGGTGGTGCGCATCCTCCTGTCGGCCTGCGAGGTGCCGTCGGTCAGCCTCGTCCCCGAAATCACCTCCGATTACGACGACCGCACGACGCTGTTCCGCTACCGCTTCCTGTCGGGCTGGACCGGCGGGCTGCTGATGATGGTGATGGCCTATTACGTCTTCATGCCGACGCCCGAAGCGCTGCTGCAGCGTGACGGCTACATGATTTACGGCATATTCGGCGCGGCACTGATCGTCATTTCCGTCGTCGGATCGGCCTGGGGGCAGCACCAACTCGTCGCGCACCTGCCCGAGGTCAAACCCACCCCGCTCACCTTCCGCGGCATTTTCGGCGAGATCATCGAGGCGTTTTCCGAACGCGCCTTCCTCATCTGGGGCCTCGGCGCGCTGGCGGCCTATGTCAGCCAGGGCATGACCTTCTCGATCTCGAACTACGTCAATCTGTTCGTGTGGCAGTTCAACGGGCTGGCGCTGAAGCTCTACCCGATCGTGCTGTTCTTCTCGGTCATCGTCATGTTCTTCGTCGTCGGGCCGCTGCACCGCCGTTACGGCAAGCCCAAGAGCGCCGCGTGGAGCGCGATTGCCGCCATGGTCGTGGGCCTTACGCCCTACGCCCTGTTCCTTGCCGGTGCCTGGCCGCAGCCGGGCGGTACCGCCTCGACCGCCCTGTTCTATCTGTTCCTGTTTTTCGCCAACATGCTGGGCGTCGTCACCATGATCTCGGCCACCTCGATGATCGCCGAAATCGTAGAGGCGTTCGAGGAACGGCAGGGCCGCAGGGCCGAAGGTGCGTTCTATGCGGGCAACTGGTTTGTCCAGAAATGCGCCACCGGCGTCGGCATTTTCCTGACCGGCCAGATCGTCGCTGCAGCGGGCCTCGCATCGGAAGCCAGGCAGGGCAGCGTGCCTGCCGAGGTGCTGGAGCACATCATCCTGTATTACGGCGGCGCGACCGTCGTCCTCGCCCTGTTCGCGGCCTACTGGCTCGGCCGCTTCCCGATCGGGCGCGAGGAACACGAGGCGCGCGTGCGCGCGCTCGACCTTGCCGCACGCGGCGATATCGACGGCGGCACCATGGTACCCTGATTTCCCCCTTGGCGAGGCTGAAAAGCTCTGCCAGTTTCATCACGCAACGGATTTTTCGAAGAGAGGATTACACGATGGATTTCGAACCCACCGAAAGGCAAACCTACTGGCGCGACCGGGTAAGGAACTTCATCGAAGCCAATGTCCGCCCCGCCGTCGCGACCTACAAGGCGCAGGATGCCGAGGGCGAGCGCTGGAAGGTCATCCAGGTGGTCGAGGACCTCAAGGCCAAGGCCAAGGCCGAAGGCATCTGGAACCTGTTCATGCCGCCGCGGAACGACAGCCACCATCATGTCGACGACACGTTCGAATTCGAAGGCCCCGGCCTCACCAACCTCGAATATGCACTCTGCGCCGAGGAAATGGGCCGCATCGGTTTCGCCTCCGAAGTGTTCAACTGTTCCGCCCCCGACACGGGCAACATGGAAGTGTTCCACCGCTATGGTACGCGCGAGCAGAAGGAGCAGTGGCTGACCCCGCTGATGAACGGCGAAATCCGTTCGGCCTTCCTCATGACCGAACCCTTCACCGCTTCGTCCGATGCGACCAACATCGAATGCCGGATCGAGCGTGACGGCGACGAATATGTCATCAACGGCCGCAAGTGGTGGTCGTCGGGCGTGGGCGATCCGCGCTGCAAGGTCGCCATCGTCATGGGCAAGACCGATTTTTCGGCCGGCCGCCATGCCGCCCAGTCGATGATCCTCATGCCGATGGATGCGCCGGGCGTGACCATCCTGCGCCATCTGCCGGTGTTCGGCTATGACGATGCGCCGCACGGCCACATGGAAGTGGAACTGAAGGACGTGCGCGTCCCTGTCACCAACATGCTGCTGGGCGAAGGCCGCGGCTTCGAGATCGCGCAGGGCCGCCTCGGGCCGGGCCGTATCCACCACTGCATGCGCACCATCGGCGTCGCCGAGGAAGCGCTCCATAAGATGTGCCAGCGCCTCCAGGAGCGCGAGGCCTTCGGCAAGCCGATCTACAAACACTCGGTCTGGGAAGAGCGCGTGGCGCGTGCCCGTATCGATATCGACATGACCCGCCTGCTCTGCCTCAAGGCGGCCGACATGATGGACAAGGTCGGCAACAAGGCGGCCAAGCAGGAAATCGCCATGATCAAGGTGCAGGCGCCGAACATGGCCCTGAAGATCATCGACGATGCCATCCAGGCCCATGGCGGCGGCGGCGTGTCGGACGATTACGGCCTTGCCAATGCCTATGCCCACCAGCGCACGCTGCGCTTGGCCGACGGTCCGGACGAGGTCCACGCCCGCTCGATCGCGCGCATGGAGTTCGCCAAGCACCTGCCCAAGGCCGGTCCCACTGCCAACGCCCTGCGCGACGGCAAGGCTCCGACCACCGGCAATGACAACCTCAGCTCGGGCGACATGGGAGTGGCGCGCTGATGGCGAAGGCTGCAATCCTCGAAGCCGTGGGCGGTCTGACGATCGGCGAGGTGGAACTCGCCGATCCCGGCCCGCACGAGGTGCTGATCGACACCAAGGCCTGCGGCCTGTGCCATTCGGACCTGCACTTCATCGAAGGCTCCTATCCGCACCCGCTCCCGGCGATCCCCGGGCACGAGGCGGCAGGCGTGGTCCGGGCGGTCGGCAGCGAGGTGAAGACCGTGAAGCCGGGCGACCACGTGGTCTCCTGCCTTTCGGCCTTCTGCGGCCACTGCGAATTCTGCGTCACGGGCCGCATGGCGCTGTGCATGGGTGCCGACACGCGCCGCGCACAGGACCAGGCCCCGCGCATCATGCGCGCCGACGGCAGCGGCCCGGTTGCGCAAATGCTCAACCTGTCCGCCTTCTGCGAGCAGATGCTGATCCACGAGCACGCCTGCGTCGCGATCGACAAGGACATGCCGCTTGACCGTGCCGCCGTGATCGGCTGCGCGGTAACGACAGGAGCGGGCACGATCTTCAACGCCTGCTCGGTCGTGCCGGGTGAAACCGTGGCCGTGGTCGGCTGCGGCGGCGTGGGCCTCGCGGCCATCAATGCCGCCAAGATCGCAGGCGCCGGCAAGGTCATCGCGCTCGACCCGATCGCGGAAAAGCGCGAACTGGCCATGGTCCTGGGCGCAACCCACGCCTTCGACGCCATGTCGGTCGATGCGGTCGACCAGGTGATGAAGCTCACCGGCGGGGGCGTGCACCACGCCATCGAGGCGGTCGGGCGGCAGGCATCCGCCGACCTCGCGGTCAAGCTGCTGCGCCGCGGCGGTACGGCCACGATCCTCGGCATGATGCCGCTGGACTGCAAGGTCGGCCTCGGCGCGATGGATCTTTTGTCCGGCAAGAAGCTGCAGGGCGCGATCATGGGCATGAACCACTTCCCGGTGGACCTGCCGCGCCTCGTCGATTTCTACATGCGCGGCCTGCTCGACCTCGACACGATCATCGCCGAGCGTATCCCGCTCGAGAAGATCAACGAGGGCTTCGAGAAGATGAAGGCCGGGCATTCGGCACGCAGCGTGGTGGTGTTCGACTGATGGCGACGGGTCCGGAAATCGATTTCGACAAGGAAATGGTCGGCACCATCGAGGTGCCCGAACGCGACCGGCTCGACCTCGACGCGCTGACCGCATGGTTCGAGGCGAACGTGTCCGACTTCGAAGGGCCGATCAGCTATTCCAAGTTCAAGGGCGGCCAATCGAACCCGACCTACCGGATCGATACCCCGGGACGCTCCTATGTCCTCAGGCGCCAGCCGTTCGGCAAGCTGCTGCCGAGCGCGCACGCCGTGGACCGCGAATACAAGGCCATGCACGCGCTCGGGCCGACCGGCTTTCCCGTGCCGAAGACCTACGGCCTGTGCGAGGATCCCGAAGTGCTGGGGTCCAAGTTCTTCGTCATGGGCCTCGCCGACGGACGGTCGCTGTGGAACGGATCGCTTCCGGGCGTCGCCCCGTCGGACCGGCGCGAAATCTACAATGCCATGATCGACACCATGGCCGACCTGCACCTCCAGAAGCCGGAGGAAATCGGCCTCGGCGACTATGGCAAGCCGACCGACTATTGCGCGCGCCAGATCGCCCGCTGGTCCAAGCAGTACAAGCTCTCCGAAACCGAGCACATGGCAAAGATGGAGCGGCTGATCGAATGGCTGCCGCAGACCATCCCGCCGCAGCACGAGAGCAGCGTGGTCCACGGCGACTACCGCCTCGACAACATGATCTTCGAAAAGGATGCCAACCGCGTCCTCGCCGTGCTCGACTGGGAGCTTTCGACGCTCGGCGATCCAATCGCCGATTTCAGCTATCTCATGCTGAACTGGCACAACCCGGCCGACGGGCGTGCGGGCCTGCTGGGGCTCGACCTTGGCGAACTCGGCATTCCCACGCAGGAAGAGGCGGTGGACCGCTATGTCGCGCGCACCGGCTATCCGGTGCCGCCGATGGACTGGTACTTCGCCTACAACCTCTTCCGGCTCGCCGGCATCATGCAGGGCATCAAGAAGCGCGTCATCGACGGCACGGCATCTTCCGCCCATGCCAAGGCGATGAGCGAACGCGTCGGTCCGCTGGTCGACCGCGCCTACGAATTCGCCCAAGCGGCGGGGATGGACTAGCGCGGCAAGGCTGCTAACGACCGCTCCGCATATTCATACGGAGACCAGCATGAGCGCCGAGCTAGAAACCGCCATCGAAGCCGCGTGGGAGGACCGCGCCAACGTCACGCCGCAGAGCGCGGACGTGCGCGCTGCGGTCGAGGCTGCCCTGAAGCTGCTCGACAGCGGTGAAGGCCGCGTGGCCCAGCCCGACGGCAAGGGCGGCTGGCAGGTCAACCAGTGGCTCAAGAAGGCGGTGCTGCTGTCCTTCCGCCTCAACGACAACCGCGTGATGGAAGGCGGAAGCGCCGGCCATCCCGCCTTCGACAAGGTGCCGAGCAAGTTCGCCGGCTGGGACGATGCCCGTTTCCGCGCGGCAGGCTTCCGCGTGGTGCCGGGCGCCGTGGCCCGCGAAGGTGCCTACATCGCGCCCGGCTGCGTGCTGATGCCCAGCTTCGTCAACATCGGCGCCTATGTCGGCAAGGGCACGATGGTCGACACCTGGGCCAGCATCGGCAGCTGCGCGCAGATCGGCGAGAACTGCCATATCTCGGCCGGCGCAGGCATCGGCGGCGTGCTCGAACCGATGCAGGCCAACCCGACCATCATCGGCGACAACTGCTTCATCGGCGCCCGCTCCGAAATCGTCGAAGGCGTGATCGTGGGCGAAGGCTGCGTCGTTTCGATGGGCGTATTCATCACCCAGTCGACCAAGATTGTTTACCGCGAAACGGGCGAAGTCATTCGCGGCCACCTGCCGCCGTTCTCAGTCGTCGTCCCCGGCACGCTGCCCGGCAAAGACGGCGGCCCCGGCCTCGCCTGCGCGGTGATCGTGAAGACCGTCGATGCCCAGACCCGCGAGAAAACCGGCATCAACGAGCTGCTGCGCGACTGAGACGGCGCGGAACATTCGTCACATCCGACCGTAGAAACCCCTGAATCCCGCGCGGTCGCGGAGAACAGGGAGTATTCACGTGCACAAGGAAGGTGACGAAATCCATATCGACGATGTGGAAGCCAGCGGCGGCTCCAAGGAAGGTGTCGTGCGCTACGTGCTCGCAGGCGGCCTGATCCTGGCCATCATCCTGATGTCGGTCGTCTGGATCATTCCGGCGATGACGCAGGGTGATGTCGAGGAAGAAGCCACCGTCAGCGGCGAGATTTCCTCGATGGAAGAGGAAGGCGACAGCACCGACAGCATCCTCGGCACCGACGAGGAACAGGTTGGCGACGACGAAGTTACCCAAGAGGACGGGATCGAAGTTATTGAAAACTAAGATACCGAGGTGACCTCATGAGCAATTCGAACAGTTTCCGGACTGACCAGTACGTGAAGTGGAGCTGGGGCAACGGTACCGCCAAGGGCCAGATCTAGGAACGGTTCGAACGCGAGGTCACCCGCACCCTCAAAGGCTCCGAAGTCACGCGCGACGGGAGCGAGGACAACCCCGCCTATCTCATCAAGCAGGAAGATGGCGACGAAGTGCTGAAGCTGGGCTCGGAACTGCAGGCGCAGGACTGACGGGCCCGGACAGCCCTCACTCCGCGTCGCGGGGCTTGCCCACCGGATATTCGATCGGCGCCATGTCGCGGCGGCTTTCGGCGAAAGCCTCTGCCTCGCGCATGGCGCGCATCATGTTGCGGCTCGAAATCTTTTCCAGGTCCGCCTGCGAATATCCGCGCTTCGCCAGTTCGACGAACAGCGCCGGATACCCGGCCACGTCTTCCATGCCCACCGGGCCGGTCGGCATGCCGTCATAATCGCCGCCGATGCCGATGTGATCGATGCCTGCCACCTTGCGAATGTGGTCGATGTGATCGGCCATGTCGGCCACGGTCGAAACCGGCGGGCGGTTGTTGGCGTCCCATTTCGCCAGCCCTGCCTCGACATTGTCGGGCAGGCCCGGGAACAGGGCCTTCAGCCGCGCTTCTTCGGCCGAGCGATTGGCCGAGTGGTTGCGCAGTTCCTCGTTGATGAACCAGGGCAGCGCGACCACCATCAGGACGCCGCCGTTTTCCGGCAGGCGGGCAAGCACGCTGTCGGGAACGTTGCGCAAATGACCATTAATGGCGCGGGCACCGGAATGGCTGAAGATGACCGGCGCGCCCGACACGTCTAGCGCATCGTGCATCGCGGCCTCGCTCACGTGGCTGAGGTCGACCAGCATCCCCATGCGCTGCATCTCGCGCACGACGTCCTTGCCGAAGGCGTTGAGCCCGTCATGGCGCGGCGCATCGGTCGCGCTGTCCGCCCAGTCGAGCGTCGTCGAGTGCGTGAGCGTCATGTAGCGCGCGCCAAGGTCGTACATCTGGCGCAGCACGGCCAGGCTGTTGCCGATCGAATGGCCGCCTTCCATGCCCATCAGCGAGGCGATCTTGCCCTCTGCCATGGCCTTTTCGACATCGTCGGCAGTCAGCGCGAGCGCGAGCTTGTCCGGATTGCGCGCAATCAGGCGCTTGGTCACGTCGATCTGCTCGATGGTCGCCTGCACCGCTTCGGGCTCCGGCAGTGCGGCGCTGACATAGACCGACCAGAACTGCGCACCGACATCGCCCTTTTCCAGCCGGACCAGGTCGGTGTGCATGGCCGCCCGGTCGCCGTCCTGCGTGTCGAGCGTGTCGACGAAATCGAAATCGTTGATGAGATTGTCGAACCGTCCGCGCAGCTGGATCGGCACGTCGTTGTGCCCGTCCCACACCGGCGCTGCCTCGAGCGCGGCGGCCGCCACCTGTTCCGGGGTCTCTTTCGCCGCTGCCGGCATGGCGAGGACGGCAGTGGTGGCAAGCAGTGCGGCGGCGATGCGGTTCACGCTAATTCTCCCTTTCGGAACGCAACGGGTTCTCGATGGCTCTATTACCCATGGAACAGGGTTTGGAAAGGACTGCGCGATGACTGTTGTGGCAAGCTGGAACGGCGAGGAAATCGCGCGCAGCGACGATACGGTGGTGGTCGAGGGGAACCACTATTTCCCGGCCTCCGACGTGGCGCGCAGCGCGCTGGTGCCGAGCGAGCGGACCAGCGTGTGCCCGTGGAAGGGTACGGCGCAGTACCATTCGGTCAATGCCGGCGGCGCGATCAACCCGGATGCGGCGTGGTATTACCCCGAGCCCAAGGAAGCGGCGGCCGAAATCAAGGACCGCATCGCCTTCTGGAAGGGCGTCGAGGTGCACGAGGAATAGCGCGCAAAGAAAAGCGGCGCCGCGAACTGGTCGCGGCGCCGCCTTCATTGTCAGACCTTCGAGCGATCAGCTCATATGCTTGGAAACAGCACCGGTCATCTTGAACATCGAGATCTGGTCCTTGCCGATCACCGCGCCGAGCTTGGCGTCGGGATTGATCATGCGCTTGTCCTTCGAGTCCTGCAGGTTGTTCGCCTTGATGTGGTCCCACACCTTCGACGTCACCTGGGCGCGGGTCATCGGACCCTTGCCGACGACGGCTTCGAGTTCCGGCGTCAGGTTCACCGGCTTTTGCAGTGCGTTGTTCTTGCCAGCCATTTCAGGTTCCTTTCACTTGGCTATGCTTGGTATTATCAGATGTCGAATTCATCCTCGGCATCCCATTCCTCGACCTCGTGACCTTCGAACCGGGCACTGAGGATCGCGAGTGCGGTGACATGGTTTTCCATGTTCCTGACCAGATCTGCATGCGTGGCGCCGGGCATCAGCGTCAGCGGCAGGTCCAGTGCGAAAAGCTGGAAGGCGTAACGATGCTCCACCCCCACGGGCGGGTCGGGCAGCAGCCATTCCGAATTGCCGCGGGCGTTCTTGCCGGTGCGCGGCGGCACCTCGCCTTCGAAGAGCGCGCCCTTCTGTCCGGGCAGGCCCCAGACGAGCCAATGCACGTCGCCGCGCTCCACGTCCTCGACCACCAGCACGAGTTCCTGCGTGCCGGGAGGCGGCGCGGTCCATTCGAGCGGCGGTGCAACGGCATCGTCCTCGCAAGCCGTGAAGCTGGGGTCGAGTTCGCCGCCATGGCGGAAAGCCGGGCTGGACAGGGTGAAGCCGCCGCGGCCGAGAGCTTTCTCCTCGGCCACCAAAGCAGCGGTCAGCCCGGCCTTCACTTCGCCGCTGCCGATCGCCTGCTGAACCCATGCGGGCACGCCCGTACTCACAACCTCAACTCCGTTTTCTACTGCCAAATTCGCATATCGAGGACAAAGACTAGGCACACCGACGGAGCAAAGGCCACTACACAGGCGCTAATTTGCACTGTTTTCAGGCGAAAACGGCCTTGTTTTCCCCCGAAAGACGATAACTCGCGCAGCGCTCTTGCTCAGGAGGGGTTAATTGCGCAGTTTGCAGTTGCAAATACGGACCGAATTCGGGTCGTTCTGGGAGGAATTTTTCGCATGCCCATGGGTCGCACCATTATCTCTTCGGTACTTGCCATCTCGCTTGCCGCTTGCGGCGGCGGGGACAGCCCCAGCGGTGGCGGCGGCACGCCCACCCCGCCGCCTTCCGGAGGCGGCACGGACACCTGCTCGCTTTCGGCCCGGCAGGACTGGGTTCGCGGCGTGCTCGACGAATGGTACCTGTTCCCCGAGCTGCTCGACAACACGGTCAACAAGGCGAACTATTCGGACGTCCAGACGTATATCGATGCTCTCGTCGCGCCCGCCCGGGCGCAGAACAAGGACCGGTTCTTCACCTACCTGACCTCGATCAAGGAAGAGAACGACCTCATCAACAACGGGTCGAACGCCGGCTTCGGCATCCGCCTGATCTACGACACCGGCGAGAACCGGGTCTATGTCGCGGAATCCTTCGAAACAGGTCCGGCCTTCCCGGCGGGCTTCGATCGCGGTACCGAGATCATCTCGATCAACGGTCAGTCGGTCGTATCGCTGATGGCATCGGGCGGGCCGACCGCGGTCAGCCAGGCACTGGGGCCGTCCGATCCGGGCGTGACGCGGACCTTCGTCATCCGCAATGGCAACGTCGATCAGACCGTGTCGGTCACCAAGACGGAATACCCGCTCGATCCGATTTCGGACCGCTACGGCGTCCAGATCCTGAACGATGGCACGGGCGAGGTCGGCTACGTCAACCTTCGCACTTTCATCGTGTCCGATGCCGGCCCGCAGCTTCGCGCCGCGTTCCAGCAGTTCCGCGATCGCGGGATCACCAAGGTTATCCTCGACCTGCGCTACAATGGCGGCGGCCTCGTCTCGGTGGCAGAGCTGCTCGGCGACCTGATGGCGGACGGACGCGAGGGTCAGGTCTTCTCGCGCACCGTGCTGCGCGATTCCAAATCGTCGGAAAACTCGACCGACCTGTTCCAGAACCAGCCCGAACAGATCGCCGTGACCAAGCTTGCCGTCATCGGGCGCGCGGGCACCGCTTCGGCAAGCGAGCTGGTGACGAACTCGTTCATTCCCTACCTTGGCGGCAATCTGGCGCTGATCGGCACCAACACTTTCGGCAAGCCCGTGGGCCAGTTCGCCTTCGACCGTTCGGCCTGCGATGACCGCCTGCGTGCCGTTACGTTCAAGACCGTCAACTCGGCGGGCAACGGCGAATATTTCAGCGGCCTTGCCGGCGTGATGGACGCCACCTGCCGCGCGGACGACGGTATTTTCAAATCCTTCAGCGATCCGAGCGAGGCATCGATCAGCGTGGCGCTGGACTTCCTAGCAGGGCGCAGCTGCACCGCGATCACCGGTCGCGGTTCGGACCCCTCGGTCCAGTCGGTCGGCACGCGCAAGGAACTGCTGCAGCCGGCCTGGCCGACAGCGGCCCAGCGCGACGTGCCCGGTATCTTCTGATCGCGCCTAGCTAGGTCAAGGCGATGGCTATGGTCATCGCCCCCAGCCCCACCGACAGCGGGACACGCAGCGCCATCCACCAACGCGGCGCGAGCGAGCCGAGGCGCGCATCGACGCCGAGGCTGATCAGCAAGGCTGCCCCCAGCATGACCAGTGAAGGTTCCGGCCAGCGCCAGCCGAATGCCCATGGCAGGAAGCACGCCAGCGCAACGAGGCTCGGTGTGACAGCCGCGATCCACAGCCAGCCAAGGGCCCTGCGCCGTTCGGCAGCGGGCGCCCCTGCGGCAATGCCCCACCACAGCCCGCCGAGGAAGCTGAGGATGAGGGCCGCGTAGATTGCCGCGATGCGCAGGGCGGGCTCGCGCCATTCGGGCGGTCCCAACAGCAGCGCGATCAGGCAGGCCGCCTGCGGCAATAGGCCCGACAGGCCGAGCACCCGTGCAAGACCGGGAATTTGTCTCATCGTACCCTCCGCTGCGAACGAACCTTCGCGCCTTAAACCGCGTCAGGGTGTTTCGGGTCCCGAATAGGGCTGGAGGTCCGTCCACGCGCAGCCCGTGCGCTGCTCTTCGCCAAGCAGGAGCGTAACGGTGAAGGGATAGGTCCGGTCGCTCATCCCGTCAGAACATTCGCCCGGCGTCACGGTCGCATCGAACCGTTGTCCGTCCGCCATGCCGGAAAAGGCCACCCCGTTGAGGCCCGCAAAGCGGCTGGTCGGGAAGCGCAGGCCGTCGATGTTCTCGGGGGTCTTGTAGACGGCCTCGCCATTGACGAGCTCCGCGCTCCAGAAGGGTTCGGTGCCGGTCAGGTATACCGTTTCGCTCGCGGCAATGCCGTCGAATGCCTCGGTCTGGACCGAATTGCCCTGCTCCGTCCCGTTGCAGGCGGCGAGCAGGAGGAGCGGCATCAGGATCGCTGCAAGTTTCACAGGGTATCCTTCACATGGACATGGCGCAGGAAGGCTGCCGTCTCGTCCAGCGCGGCACGGCCTTCGGGGATCGGCAACAGCATCCAGACGTGCTGCATGCGCTCCGCCTCGCGATACACCGCCGGCGGCTCTCCCAGCGAACCCAGCTTTTCGCGCAGGCGCCGCGCGTCGGACACAAGGATATCGGAGGTCCCGGCGAAGACTGCCACAGGCGGCAGGCCGGTGAGATCGCCGAACAGCGGGCTCAGCCGCGGATCGTCGAGCGGCAGGCCGCCCGCATAGCGCGTCCCGCAAGCTTCCAGCCCCGAAGGCGCCAGCATCTTGTCGCGCGGGGCGATGGCGTCCATCCCCTCGCCCGACGCGGTAGCATCGAGCCAGGGCGAGAACAGGACAAGGCTGCCGGGCAATGGCTGGCCGTCCTGCTTGAGGTCCTGCACCAGTGCCAGCGCCATGCCGCCACCGGCACTGTCGCCGCCGACCGCGATGTTTTCCGCGCCGAATTCCCCCGCCAGCTCGTCATAGAGGGCGCGCATGGCGGGCAGCGTGGTGGCCACCGTCACTTCGGGCGCGAGCGGATAGATCGGCACGCTGGCCGAAGCGCCGAGCCGGTCGCACAGCGAGGCAATGGCCTCCCAGTGCAGCGCGGCGATATCCATGACGTAGCCGCCCCCATGGAAGTAAAGCAGGTGCGGGGCGTGCGGCTTCGGCCCGCCGATCGGAATCAGCGTGACCAGCGGGTAGCTGCGCGAAGTGTCTTCCTCGATCGTGAACCGCTTCTGCCACCTGGCGGCGGGGCGCGGCGATTTGGCCTGGCGCATCTTGGCGAGCCGCTCGTCCATTCGGTCGGGCTGGGAAAAGAACCGCTTTATGCCGAGGAGCGGCAAGGCAAGTTCGGCAAGGCGTGCACGCAGGCTGATCATCTAATGTCCTCTCCCCGCAATCGAGAAGCGGACGCTAGCGCAGCGCGGTCATGCTTTCCAAGACTGTTTGCAGCTTCCGCCTCAGCGGCCGAAGAAACGCGCCACGAAGCCGCGCTTCACCGGCTCGTCCTCCTGCCCGGTTTCGGCGACCTTCCGGCGCAGGTCGGCGCCGGTGAATTCCTTCACGTCCTCGACGGTGCGGCGAGCGATGAAATTGGCCGGGATGATCTCCGCCAGCTCGGTGGCTTCCTCGCTCTCGCGGTCCGCTGCCGGATTGCGGGCACCGATACCGTGCACACAAACGACATCCGGGCGCAGGTCCACCATTCCGGCAATCACCGGGATCCCGCCGGGCAGTCCGTGGATGGCGCATTCGCTGGCAACCGCCTGCTGGAACAGCAGGGCCCGCCACCAGCAGGCGACCACGTATTCCACATAGCGTCGCGGAGCGCTGTTGGGCGCATCGTCGCGGAAGAAATGGCGCTGCTTGTGGAACAGAAGGCGCGTGTTGAGGAGGTCCAGCCCCTCGCAATCGAGATAGACTTCGATATCCTCGTCATGGCCGGCCCATGCGGGGCCATCCTCGCGCCGTGTTTCGGCGATGAGGCTGGAGACATCGGCGGCTGAAAAGGCATAGCCCTCGTCCGAATAGAGGCCGAGCATCATGTAGGGCCGGTGCATCTGGCCCTTCTCGAAGGTGCTGTCCGCATCGTTGGCGATGGCAAGGGTCACGCCGGTGATCGGCTCGCCTTCGTGCAGCGCGATGGCTTCGACCAGTTCGGACCAGCCGGAAAGCGACACGTGTTCCGGCGTGATCGCGAGGCATTCGCGGGTCAGCTCGGTATCGAGATCCGTCAGGGCCTGCGCGAGCAGGTCGTGCGCCTTGTCGAGATCGCCCGCCTCGAACAGGTCGCGCAGACCGTCTTCCCAGCGTGCCTCGCCGTCCGCGGCCGCGAACAGGCGCTCCAGTTCATGCATATCCTACCCCAATGTCCTCGCGAATGCCGCGGCTCTCCTAGCTGCGGAACCTCACAATGGCGTTAACTCTAGGCAGGAACCTCTGCGCGCCGCTTACCGTGCGTCCTAAACAAGCCATGAAGGCGTCATCCGGTTAACCACGCGGGGGCGGGAGGGAACCTCGCCAAGGGCTTTCTCGTTCAACCGGCATGAAGTTAGCACCGCACATCATCGGAGCCTTCTTACTGGTCGCCGTGGCAGGGGCCGTCAGCGGCGCAGCGATCGGCGACGCTCCGATCCTGAAGCGCGAGACGCAGGACAGCCTGCCCGAAGCACAGCCATTTTCAGCGCTCGACCAGGCCGCGCATTCGACCAAGCGCCTGCCCGACCAATATGCACTCGAAACGCCCGAAGGCACGGTGGAGGTCGCCGAACTCTCGCTCCGCGGACGCCTGCGCAACACCGCGCATGCCCATTGGTGGCGCGAGAGCGGCGAGGCCAGCGGGCCGGCTGCGAACTACGCTATCGAATATGGCGAGGAGGATCTTGTGCGCCTCGCCCGCGAGGAAGCGCTGATCGCATTTAGCACCCAGCCGGAAGCCCGGCCGCTGCCAGCGTCCACCCGAGCCGAAGCGCCCATGGCGCTCGCGGAGCGCCCCGCTTCCCCGCCCGCGCCCCGTCCCGCAGAGCAGGAAACGATCGCCAATGCCAAGACTATCGACGTCGCCGCCGCGCTCGCAGCGCAGGGTCGATAGACGCTACTCGACCGGACGCCCTTTCCAGGCGAACAGCAGGTAGGCGACACCCAGCACGAGCAGTGCCGGCGCCATGTGCTGCGCGATCCACACCACCCGGAACCAGACATCGTCCTGCGTCGAGAGGAACAGCGCAATGAAGTGGCTGTGGTCTGTTTCGGGCACGTTCCTCAGCGAACTTAGCGCATGGTCGCGGATATGCGCCTGTTGCACCAGCATGGCGGTGAGCAGGCCCATGCCCACGAGGTAGAAGACGAAGGCCGCTACTCTCAGAGAGAGGGCAGCCCGGTGGAGGAAGGTCCACACCGCCACGATCATGGCGAAGTTGATGGTAATCACCATGCCCAGAAGCGCCGCATAGATCGTGTGGACGCCCTCGATCACGTCGAAGAGTTCGCTCTCGCTCATCTTGCCCTCCCCGTGGACTGCCTGCGCATCATGCCACAGGCTTTGCGCCGGACAAGAGCGGACGCAAAAAGGGCGGCCCGCTAGGGACCGCCCTTCCGTATCGAATAGCCCGAGGCTTACTGCGGCATCAGCACGGTATCGATCACATGGATCACGCCGTTCGATGCTGCGACATCGGTCGCGGTGACGGTCGAAGTACCGCCGGCGGCATCGGTCAGGACGACATTGCCATCGACGACCTTGGCGGTCAGCGTGCCGCCATTGACGGTGGTGATCGTGTAGCCGGCCTCGCCTGCATCCTCGATCGCCTTGGTCAGCGTGGCGGCGTCGACGTTGCCCTGCACCACGTGATAGGTGAGGATGCTGCCGAGCGTTTCGGTGTCGTTCGTGGTCAGCTCGGTCAGCGTGGCTTCAGGGATCTTGCCGAAGGCATCGTTGGTCGGAGCGAAGACGGTGTAGGGGCCGTCGCCAGACAGCGTTTCGCCGAGATTGGCTGCGGTAACGGCGCTCACGAGCGTCGAGAAATCGGGGTTGCCCTGCGCGACTTCGACGATCGTGCCGGCGGCGGCAGTGTCGTTGGCCATCTGGTCGGCCATGGCAGTGTCTTCGGCCGGTGCGGTTTCCTCGACGGGATCGCTGCAGGCAGCAATCGCGAGCGATGCGGCAGAGGCGAGCGCAATGGTCAGCTTGTTCATGTTGGTACCCTTTTATGCGTGTGAAATCAGCATATTCGCAGCCGGCCCACCCGGCTGGTGCTTCAAGATACGAACGCAGTGCGGGTTTGGATGTTTCGCAATCCGGCGAAAATGTGACGAAGCGGGATTCGCACGCGGCAGGACGTGGGTGGGTGGCTCAGACCGAGGCGGAGCGCCCCTTCCCCAGCAGTATCGCGAGAAAGGCGAGCATGAAGAGCGCGTCGCCCGCAAGGATCCAGCCGACGGCGGAGGGTTGTGCACCTGATGCGACCTCCGGCCCCATCAGCGCCACCACGCCCAGCTTTCCCAGCACGCCTGCCCACAGGACCGGCCTGAACCGCTCCACATCGCGCGAGACCACTGCGTAGACGACGCCGAAGCACAGCACGAGCAGGCCGACCACCCGCGTTTCAACGGGCGCTCCGGGGCCGAACAGCGATCCGGCCCCGATAACGATATTGTAGAGTGCTGCCACGACCAGCAGCGGCTTTGCCCAATTCATCGCTCGATCTCCCCCCTCGATCGATTGCCTTTGCCTACATCACCTTTTCAGGGCGCGGGTCGTGGCCATGACGGTTGCTCTTGCCGAAATGCCGGTCGAGCCGCTGCGCCAGCGTCGTTGCTGCCCTGCGCGCCGCATCGTCCACCGTGGACGCACCCTCGGTCACGCCGATCGGGCGACCGCCGCGCGGACGTGCCTCGATGGTGCAGGCCTTGTCGTCATGGCCGTGCTTGTGCGCGTTTTCGTCGTGGACGTGGATCTCGATCCGGGTGAGCCGTTCCTCGAACCGCGCCAGCTTGTCCCGCACCTTGGTCTCGATACGTTCGGCGACGTTTGCCGTGCCCATGACGCTGCTGTCGGAATTGAACTGGACCTGCATGGTGCGTGCTCCTCTCGGTTGTGGTTCTCTTACTCCGACATGGGGTGCGAAAGGGCAATGTCAAAGCGATTTCGCCCCTTGCCCGGACCGCTTCGCCGGATCAGCTGCCGAGAGCCTTGTCGGCCAGGATCGTGTCCATGTACTCGCGCACCTCCGCAATCATTCCATCGCGCATCCGGAACACGAAACAGTAGTCATTGTCATAACGCCCGCCGTCGACGGTTGCGGCATTGCCCTTGGCTATCACCGCCACGCGGTCGCCGTCGGCAAGGACCAGTTCCGCAGTGGTCAGATAGGGGCCGTCGATCCGCGCAAAGAGCGGTCCGACAAGATCCCGCTGGACCGCCTCCAGCCCCTTCAGGTGCTTCGACCAGGCGGAAGAGCCCATCACCCGCCACTCGATGTCCGGCGCGAACAGGGCGGTGAAATGGGTTGGATCGCCCTTGGCAAGTCCGTCATAGGCCTTTGTGATCAAAGCACGGTTACGTTCGGTGTCATCGCTCATCGCTTTCTCCTTGCGTAAATGTCGCTTCCGGCCCGCCCTCGCCTTCCAGCCCCAGCCGGCGCGACCAGTCGATCCGCGCCAGCAGGACAAGTGCGCCCAGCATCGCCACCTGCAGCGCAATGCCGAGCGGGCTGGACAGCTCCTCGCGCAGCACTTCGCCCATGCTGGTCGACCGGATGCCCTGCGCGGTCAGGCCGTAGATGGTATAGGACACCACGCGCCCTGCAAAGAAGGCCGCCGTGAAGGGCAGCAGCTTCAGCCGCGCCAATCCTGCCGCCTCGAAGAGCTGCGCCGACGGCACCGGCGACAGCGCGAAGAGGCCGAGCGCCAACAGGCTGTTGCGCCGCCGCCGTTCCAGCGCCTGCCGCGCGGCGGCAAGGTTGGCGTGGGTCTTCGCCGACAGGTACCGCGTCCCCAGCGCGCGCGTCGCGTGGGCAAGCAGGAACCGCCCGCTCGCCGCCGCCAGCGCCGCGAGGCCGACCAGCGGGGCCAGCGCCATGTCGCTGTTGAAAGCATAGAGCGCGATGATCGACCAGGTCGGCGGCCCGAAGGCGGGCAGCAGGTTCACACCGAGCACGAGGGCGAAGAAGAGGAGGTATTCTTCCATCGCCCGTCCGCATCACTCCTTCGCAGTCCCTTGGGGGTTCCACGCCCAGCATTCCATCTCCACCCGCGCGCCCAGCGCCAGGCCGTTCACGCCCATGGCGGAGCGCGTGGGATAGCGGCCCTTCTCGAAATAGGTCGCGTAGATCGCGTTGAAGGCGGGCCATTCGCCCATGTCGGCCAGCATCACCGTGCATTTGAACAGGTCCGCATAGCCCAGGCCATGCGCCTCCAGCGTCTTGCCGATGCGCGCGAACATGGCGCGCGTCTCGGCCTCGATCCCGCCGGGCACGACGGCGCGGCCCGTCTCGTCCGCGCCGATGTCGCCGGACAGGTACAGCACATCGCCCACCTGCACTGCGCTGGAGAAGGGATAGGGCAGTTCCGAAGGCGTGAAGACCGGCGGCGCGGCTTCCTGCGCCAGCGCGGGCGTGGCCATCACGGCTAGTGCGAATGCGAAGAGGCTGCGCATGGCCTAATCCTCCGCGCCCTGCGGCAGCCGTGCGGTCACCTTGACCTCGACCAATGCCGTCGGCTCGTAGAGCGCGCTGATGCCGATCGCCGTCCACGCAGGAAATGGCACCTTGATGAAGCGGTTCTTCACCTCGGCGAAGGCGTTGATCTGGCCGGCAAGGTCGGTGTGGAAGGTCTCGATTTCGATCACGTCGTCCCAGCTCGCCCCGGCGCGCTCCAGCGTGCGGCCGATGGAATTGAACACGCGCACGAAGCTCGGCTCCATGCCATCGTCGCCCTCCATCGGCACCGCGACCACGCCCGACAGGATCACCGTGTCGCCGTGGATGACCGCATCGGAATAGCCGACCGCCTCCTGGAAGGCGCGCGCCTCGTCGTTCTCGGGCATCAGCGTGCGCTTCGCCTCCTGCGCCTGCGCGCTGGTTGCCATTACGAGCGCTGCGAACGCCCCTGCGAATGCTGTAGTTCGTGTCACCGGTACCTCCCCTGTGGCCGCGACCGCTGGCAGACTGAAGCAGCAGGCGAAACTGTCAAGCGCGGGCGGAACGGAGAAGGTGTCATCCGGCGGGGTAGGGTGCAGGAATGGTTCATCGCATGCCAGCCGGAACCATCCGCTCGGAGGGTGGGTTGTCTCGACCATGAAACCCAAGCACGCCTTTGCGCTCCTCACCCTCCCGCTCGCCCTTGCCAGTGCAGCCTGCGTCGGTACGCCAGGCCCTGTCGGGAACACGGCCGTGCCGGAGCCGGCGAAGCCTGTCGCGCTCGATGCCTATCTCGGGAAGTGGTACGAATACGGCCGCTACGAAGCGCCTTTCCAGAAGGGCTGCGAGGGCGTGACGGCGGAATATTCGCTACGTGACGATGACAAGATCAAGGTCGTCAATTCCTGCTACGAAGGCTCGCTCGACGGCGAATTCAAGCAATCCACCGGCAAGGCAAAGATCGTCGAGGACAGCGCGGGCGCAAAGCTGAAGGTGAGTTTCTTCGGTCCCTTCTACGGCGACTACTGGGTGCTCGACCGCGGGCCGGAAGGGGCGGACGGCCTCTACGACTGGTCCATCGTGGGCGAGCCAAGCGGCCGCTATCTCTGGATGCTCACGCGCGAGGCGCAGCCCGACACGGCGACCCGCACCCTGCTGGAGCGGCGGGTCAAGGAACTGGGCTATGACTGGGGGCTGGTCCTCTTGACACAGCAACCAGCTAGCTAACTTCCCTCATCTGCCGCATGCGCAGGAAAAGGTAGAGCGCGAAACCCACCGCCACGCCCGGCACGATACCCAGCACAATGCACCAGACGCCGTAGCGCACCCCATGGGTGCGGCGCTCGTAGAGTATCCATGCCGAGAGGATCGCCCAGCAGGCGACCACGTCGGTAGAGTAGCCGGTGGCATAGGGATTTACGAAACCCGCCGCGAAGGCGCCCGGTATATCGGGATCGGCCAGCAGCGGGGGCACCACGGCTAGCGCGAAAACTCCGAGGAAGATTGCCGCCGCGGCAATGATGGCGGTTTTGAAGGCGGATTCTCCCAAAACAGTCTCCCTAGTCGTGTTCGCGGTCCCCCTGGCCCATGTAGAGTTCGCGGCCCTTTTCCTCGTAGACGCGGCTCGATTCCTTCATGCCTTCTTACGCACCTCCCACCGGAGCGGTCGCCGCCAGGTAGCTGTCCGAGTTCTGCTTGGCCGCGAAGTCGCGGCCCATCTCCCTCACAGGCTGGGTAGCCATTCGTCTCCGTAGTCGTCGTAATAAAAGAGCTCTTGGAGCCACCAGCGCCCGTCTCTCGCCACGAATGCGAATTCGTGCACCGTCACGAAATCGTTAGCGCCGGTGTGCCGGATGGTAACGATGCTGCGGCCATCCTCCTCGCGTTCTTCGAGGATTTCGGACCGTTCCGCATCGTATCTGGCATTGCTGCTAAACACGATTCCTTGGTGGGACTTTTGCGGGCCGCAGTAGAGATCGATCAGGCGGCGATAGGCGGTTTCGGCCACAGTGTAATCGCCCGTCCGGTCATAGTGCTCCCTTGCGAACGCATTCCATGCGGTGTGATCGCGAAGGAAGGCGGCCACGATGTCCCTCGGCTCGGACGGGAGAGGATCGGTGTAGCTCGGCGGCTCTGCCGTCACAGCCTCACCTGCAGCCGGAGCCGCGATCAGCGCGAGCGCGGCTGCGATAGTAGAGCGGATTTTCCTCACGATTGCTCCGGCAAATACAACTTCTCACCCTTCTCGCGGTACACCTCGCTCATCTCCTCCATGCCCTTCTCCGCTTCTGCGGCCTCTTCGGCTGAGGTCTCGCGCTTGATGTTCTCGCTCGCGAGATAGCTGTCCGAGTTCTGCTTCGCCGCAAAATCGCGCACTTCCTGCGTGATCTTCATCGAGCAGAATTTTGGGCCGCACATGCTGCAGAAGTGGGCGGTCTTGGCGCCTTCTGCGGGCAGGGTCTGGTCGTGGTATTGCTCGGCCGTGTCGGGATCGAGCGAAAGGTTGAACTGGTCGCGCCAGCGGAATTCGAAGCGGGCCTTGCTCAGCGCGTCGTCGCGGACCTTGGCGGCCGGGTGGCCCTTGGCGAGGTCGGCGGCGTGGGCGGCGAGCTTGTAGGTCACCACGCCCACCTTCACATCGTCGCGGTCGGGCAGGCCAAGGTGCTCCTTGGGCGTGACGTAGCAGAGCATCGCGGTGCCGTACCAGCCTATCTGCGCCGCGCCGATGCCGCTGGTGATGTGGTCGTACCCCGGCGCGATGTCGGTGACGAGGGGCCCCAATGTGTAGAAGGGCGCTTCGCCGCAGGCCTCCAGCTGCTTGTCCATGTTCTCCTTGATCTTGTGCATCGGCACGTGGCCGGGGCCTTCGATCATCACCTGCACGTCCTGTTCCCAGGCGCGCTTGGTCAGTTCGCCCAGTGTGTAGAGCTCGGCGAACTGCGCCTCGTCGTTTGCGTCGGCGATGGAGCCGGGGCGCAGGCCGTCGCCCAGCGAATAGGCGATGTCATAGGCCTTCATGATCTCGGTGATTTCGTCGAAGCGCTCGTAGAGGAAGCTCTCCTTGTGATGCGCGAGACACCATTTCGCCATGATCGAGCCGCCGCGCGACACGATGCCGGTGACGCGTTTGGCGGTCATGGGCACATAGGGCAGGCGCACGCCGGCGTGGATGGTGAAATAGTCGACGCCTTGTTCGGCCTGTTCGATCAGCGTGTCGCGGAAGATTTCCCAGGTCAGGTCCTCGGCAATGCCGCCGACCTTTTCGAGCGCCTGGTAGATCGGCACGGTGCCGATCGGGACGGGCGAATTGCGGATAATCCATTCGCGCGTGTCGTGGATGTTGCGCCCCGTGGAAAGGTCCATGACCGTGTCCGCACCCCAGCGGATCGACCAGACCATCTTGTCGACCTCGGAGGCCACGTCGGACGCGACGGCGGAGTTGCCGATATTGGCGTTGATCTTGACGAGGAAGTTGCGCCCGATCGCCATCGGCTCGGTTTCGGGGTGGTTGATGTTCGAGGGGATGATCGCGCGCCCGCGCGCCACCTCGTCACGGACGAATTCGGGCGTGACGTAATCGGGGAGCGATGCGCCCCAGGGCTGGCCGTCGTTGCGCGCGGTGAGGCGGGCAGCCTCGTCGCGCAGCATTTCGCGCCCGAGGTTCTCGCGCTCGGCGACGTATTCCATTTCCGGCGTGATGATGCCGCGGCGCGCGTAATGCATCTGGCTGACGTTCATGCCGGGCTTCGCGCGCAGCACCTTCTTCGCCACGTTCGGGAAGGCCGGAACGCCGCCCGAACGGTCGGGGCCGAGCTGGCCATTGTCTTCGGGCTTCACTTCGCGCGCGTCGTATTCCTCGACATCGCCGCGGGCGAGGATCCACTCACGGCGCTTCTGCTCCAGCCCCTTGCGGATATCGATCTGCGCATCGGGATCGGTGTAGGGGCCGGAGGTGTCGTAGACCCGCACGCTGGGCTCGCCGCCCTCGAGGTCGATCTCGCGCATGGCCACGCGCACGCCGCTGCCGCTCTTGGCGCCGACATGGACCTTGCGGCTGCCGCGGATCGGGCCGGTGGTGACGCCGATGTCGAATTTGCTGTTGATGTCGGCCATGCGAATTCTCTCCTTGGCGGATGGAGAGCGGACTTCTGGCGGTGACCAGCCCACTCCCTCCGCCGATGCTAATCGGTTCAGGTTCGACGGGTCGCAGGGCGTTACTCCTGCCTCTCAGCCAAACGGCTCCCCGGGGATGGACACGGGCTTAGCCGAGCTGGCGGGGCAAATCCAGCGCGGAACTTTCGCTTTCGCGCGGCCCCTTCACCCACCACCCCTGCCACGGCGCGAGGAGGAAGGCAGCGCCCGAAAAATAGAGCGGCAGCAGCAGGGACGCCCAATAGTAATTTTCAGCCCGCGCGAAGGTCGACAGGAGCACGAGAATGCCCACGATCCAGAGCAGCGCTTCGCCGCGCGTGCGCAGCCAACCGATGAGCGGCAGAACTGCCAGCGCAAGCGCAGCCCCGCGCGGCAGCATGGGGACGAGCAATTGCAAATCGTCGACGAAGGCGAGCGGCCCGCGCATCCCGTCCCACGGGATCGATGACTTGTCGGAAGCGGTTGTCAGCCCGCTCACCGTGTAGCCGTGCAGCCCGATGAGCGCTGCTGCCGCGACCAGCGCCGCCCAGTGCCAGGGGCTGCGCCAATTCCACAGGAGCAGGACGCCGAGGATCGGGATCGCCAGTTCGCGCACCATCACGGCAAGGAATGCGACGATCAGCTGCAAGCGTCTCGCCCAGCCGAGGCCCAGCGCCAGCGTGACGAGGAAGCCCGCCACCACATCGTGCATGAACCACACCTCGTTGCCGGTAAAGATAGCTCCGGCGAAGGCAAGGCTGCCGAGAAAGACGAGCCGCACGCGCGGCGGCGCGTCGATCAAGGTCCGGTGCCAGGCGAAGAGCGCGGCGAAGAGAACCGCATAGGCCAGCAGGGTCATCCCAGTCGGCCCTAGCCAAGCATTGAACCAAGCCAGAAGCGGCATGCGCACCGTGTAGAAGGGCCGCAGGGGAAATCCGACCTCGCGCTGCGTCTCGACCGCGGCCTCGTGATAGGGTGTGCCCTCGGCCACCTGCTCGGCGATCGACTGGTAGAGCGCGATGTCCTTTTCCCGAGGGTCGGCGGCGAAGGCCGGTCCGGCGAACGCCACCAGCAACCAGATCGCGAGGAGGATGCGTTTCATGCGAATGCGTTATGCCTTCTCGCTCGACTTACGAAAAGGCGCGGGACGAAACGATCCAGAACTATCGCGGGGGTGCGGGAAGGAATGGATGCCCCGTGAGGATTCGAACCTCAATTGACGGAGTCAGAGTCCGTAGGTCAGGTCTGAAATCTAACAATAATTCGGGTCATGCTGCACTCATGCAGCATCGTCAAAGAGCGCCCTCTCGATTGCATTCGCAACCTCTGCATCACTTTCCGCATCTTCGAATAGGTGCCCGTAAGTGTCGAATGTCACGGTAATGGACGAGTGACCCATCAGAGTTTGAATCTTCTTTGCGTTCAGCTTTTGCTCGATCCACAGGCTCGCTGCTGCGTGGCGAAACGCATGCATCGTGTATCTTGGTTTATTAGGATCAGATGATGTGATGCCCACCGCTACTTGGAGTGGGCCGACGAGGTCTTTCATAAGAACGGTATGCGAAAGGACGCGGCCACTCTCACTAGGGAACACAAGGTTCTTGCCATTCGGCGGGCACTCGAGCCTCCACTCCTTCAAAGCCTTAACAACCAAGGCACTCAGAGGAATTGTTCGATAGCCCGCTTCCGATTTGGGCGGACCTACTGTTCCTTTTGCATCCGCTCGTTGTTCGATCTCGACCGTGCCACCGTTCAGATCAAGCGAATCCCAGGCGAGGCCGCGTAATTCTGATGCCCTCATACCAGTGAAGATGGTGAGCGACACAATTGCTGCTGCTTTTCGGTCATCCGTGTCCTTAACCGCCTTGAGAATGACTTTGAGGTCCGCCTTGGATGGTGGCTTTACCTTCCTTTTGCCCCGAGGGGCATTCGCCGGCTTAACTCCTTGGGCAACATTCTGCGCGACGAAACCCTCGTCCCTCGCATTCGTCAGAATGGCCTTAAATGTGCGGAGAACGCGGACAGCCATTGGACGAGAAAGATCTCTCAGCCACCCATTGAGGTAGCCCTTAACCATCGGAGCCGTGAGCTGCGAGAGCCGCACGTTCCCGCACTTAGGAAGGATGTGAAGCCGGATGTGCTGATCATAAGACCCAACGGTCGTCGGTTCTCGGTCGGCATCGCGGACAGTCGCCAGCCAGAGCCTAGCAGCAGATGTAACGTCGATTGAAGCACTGTCGGGAGTGTGGACGCCACTCACGACTTCACTCCGCGCCTTCAACTCCCACGCTTCGGCTTCCTTCTTACGCTTAAATTGCTTGTTCCGCCGCTTTCCTGCTTGATCGGTATAGTCCACCACCCAGGCAGTTTTTGGTGCACCGTCCGGTGCTGTCCAATTTCGCCTACGGATAGCCATTAGCTATTGCTCGGCGGGTTGGGGCTAGCTTTCTGAACAGCTTTCGCGCGATCCAGCTCCCAGTCTTCCAACGCTTTTTTGATTTCGGATGTGCCATTAATTCCCCTCGTATCGCGGGCGAAAGCGATGAAGGCCATCAACAAGGCATGCATATCGATCACCGCAAATCGAGGCGTCTGGAATACCGGGGCCGACAGTAACAATGACGGGATCTCGCTTCTGGAGATCATCATACTGGATCCGCCGGGCTCAGCGGCTGTTGAAGGTCGCAGCGATTGCAGAGCGTTGGGCGAAAAGACGTAGAAAACGGGGTCAGGATCGACTGAGGGTTGCGCAAGTGCGTCCAAGAATCCGTGAACCATATAGCCCCGCTCGATCGTAAGCTGAGCCAAAACACGCTCGGGCGTCATTCCTAGCCTTAGCATTTCGAATGCCATCGCAAGGCTCAGTGACTGATCAACGCCGTAGCCCTCTTTCGCCCCCCTCCCACGGTTTGCCCCGACAGGCCACCCTAGGCGCTGCAGGTGTTTCATACGCGCCTTCAAGGCCCCATGCTTTTCCGGCGCAACCTCGTGAAGAAGGGCGAGGAAACCTTCTAATTCCCCAAAGCTCAAGCGCATAGCGTTACTCATAAGATAAACTTTAGTCTTATCTCTTGACGAGCGCAAGCTCGTGAATGATAATTGATTTTCCAAGGCGGGGGCGTTCTTGGATGGAGTATGGAATGCTAAGCGATGATCTTATCAAGGGCGCCGAAGCCGCCGCCAAATATCTCGGGCTGAAGCGCAAGACCGTTTATGACATGGTCCGGGACGCCACGATTCCATATATCCGGAAAGGTCGGTGCCTGTATTTTCGGAAATCCGAACTGGATGCTTCATTCCGCTCCTAGCGGTTGCGCTCCACTTCCACAGTCGGCGTCCAAGGAAATTCTACGATGAATTTTGATGCCATCGACTGAGGAATAAGAATGAGGATGGTGCATCCTTGCCGTTGTCGAATTTCTCCAATGTCTGCCGCAGTGGCGGCGAAATGAAGGTTCGCGACAAGGGGAAGTCCGCCAAGCCTGCGCAAACCTCTGCACCATTGGCCAGAATATGCCCGATATGAGCAGCAAGTTTCCTGCGGAACTCATTCTCATCCTTGGCGAGACCAGCCGCGAACCAGGCCGTGTGACCCTGACCCGTGGCCAGATCACTCACGGTCCCAAGAAAGATCCGGCATTGAGCTTCGGCAGGCGTCTCTGTGGTTTCCCAAGGGTAAGGCTTTAGATGGAACGGGTTTTCCCCTTCCGCATATGCTTCGACCTCCCCGCTCGCCAGAAGCTGGCGAGCGAGGTCGAGAGTAGCTTCGATCATATCGAGTTCCGCAGCACCCTTTCGGGCCCAATGCCGGGCGAGAGGATCGGATACGGTGGCGCGCTCATACTTGCTCATCTGCCCGGCTCCCACTGTTCCTTGTGCTCGCGCCAGGCAGCCAAGGCAGCTTCGTAACCCTGGTCGCTGCAAAGGGTAGTGCACGCGCCACCGAAGCCGTTGATGTTCAGCTCGCGCGAGAGCACACCGCAATGAACGTGATTACCCTGCCCCTTGAGGCCTCCCATCGCGGGGATATGGGCGATCAGGATAGTGGCAAAGCGGGGAGCGAAATGGGCCCGCGCATAGCTGCGCACCCGCTCGAAGCCGACATGCCAGGCCTCTTCAGGGTCGAGCATGATCTTCACCTGGATCATCGCATGCTGCTCGTGAGGCGGAAGAGTATCGTCGAACCGGTCGACGAGTTCACCAACCCTGACGAGGTCGCCAGGTGCCGTAAGCGGGAGCAGTACATCGTATTTGGCCGCGTAACCGAAGCGGGGGTCTTCACCTGGGAACAGCTTCTTGCCGAGCCAGGAGCGCACGCCCTCCCTGTTCTCCTGCTGTTTGTACCAATACCGGGAGAAGGCGAAATCGGGATGCGCGTCGCACATGCCGTGGACGAAGACGCTCATCTTGTTGCGCGGCGCATCCTCTTCGCATCCGCTATCCAAGCCAGTCTGTGATGTGACCTGAGCCATGATTAGAACCTCCCTTCGAACGAGGGAGTTTCAATTGCGCGGATGATGCCAGCATAGCGCTGATAGCCGCTTTCGTAGGGAGCCCCCTGGAAAGTATCGAGCCCTTTCTCGCTTAGCCGGAAGAAGGGACCTTCAGTGTGTGCGGGAACGAGCCAGAGATCTTCACCTTCGCGTCGCCAGGCGAAATAGTTGCACTGCCAGGCCTGGCCAGCTTCGAGCAGGACATCGAAGGAGGCGCCTTCGAGCGGATCGAAGCGCAACAGCACAATATCCTTCTGCGCAAAGTGCGCCAGAACCTCGCACTCATGATAGAACAGCGGGCGATCGCAGCTGGTAGCGGTCACCACCACTCCGGCGTCCTCGCTCTCGAAGAAGCCGCCCCTGATACGTTCGTCGAAGCGGGCCGTTTCAACGGTGACAAGACCGCAGGACATCAGCAACAAGGCAAAGCGGCTACCCGTGCGATGGGTGATAGGCCGCAGCAAGGGTTCGCCCTCAAGAGGGCGGTGCAAAGAAATCGCATTCATTGGATTTTTTCCTTCGGGGGAGGCCGCCCTGGCCGAGCTCGTCCTCCCTCTTCTATTTTCATAACTCACTCGGCCTACACGCCGAGCCTTCACTTCATTCCGGGATCAGTCGGCCCGGCTCTCGGACCCTTCAGCTAGGAGCAGGGCCATGGCTGTTGAGAGACCGCGCTGCCGGTCGGCCTCGTCAGCCCAAGGCTGACCGACCTTTCGGAGTCCGCGATCGAACTTGAAGGAGGTCTCTCCCGCTTCGGCGGCGTCCTTATCAGGTATGAGGTAGAGGCGACGATCTTGGTCGACCCACGCGCGCATACCTGCAAAACGCTCGGCGCCGCCGTTCTCTGCAAACAGCACGGTAAGGTCGCCGATGCGTTCGCCGTCAGGATAATGCAGGCATCTCACGCCAAGGGCACTCGTCCCCAGCATCGCGATGCCTTTTGCCATCTCGGCGGAGGTCAGCCTGACCCCGGCCATAAGGATCAACGATTGTGAGATGTCGGATGAGCTGCCGACACTATCGGGGATCAGGAACTGGTCACCTGCGACTTCGTAGGCGGTCAGTTCGGCGAGGTTCTGGCACATGAGCAGAGCGTCTTCATAGCACGCTGTGCCCTTCACTAGTTTCTTTGTCATGAGAGTCTCTAGGCGGCGCGCAGCTGGCTGCAGTCTGCGCACCTGTGGTGGAATTTTCACCTTCCGGCGTCAGCCACCTAATTCTCAAACTCCATTTGCAACTTCTACTCCTACGGGCGAGCGAAGCCACGACCTCTCGTGCACTCCGAAATTTGATCTGACAGAAATTTGATCGCCATAGGCATTTGTTGAGGATCGGCCTGAGTGGGCAGATTTGTTTCTTGGCACTCGTCACACGCTGGCACCTCAGTTCGGATTTCTGAAGTTCTCTCACGTTGGGCACGCGTTTCGATTACTCACCGCGATGATCGCGAAATCTCGACCACTAGGCTCAACGAGTGTTGCTGGCAGACCAGTGGTCCGAGGAGCTGAAATCACAGCTAAGCTGCGGGTTGGAAGGGGCATAGAAGGAGACGGCGATGATACAGGTTGAAGGATGGCCAGCCCTTATGTCGACCGAGATGGCGACTCGATATCTGTCGGTTGAGGAATCGCTCTTTATTGAGCTCGTAAACCGCTTCAAAATCCCGGCAGTTGAGGCGGGTGACAGTTCGATCCGGTGGCGAAGGCTTGATCTTGACCGGCTTACCTGTCAATCGGCGTTCAATCGGGACCCCCTATCGGCGCGCAAAAGGGACCCCCTTGCTGAGATGTTGGGTGGTTGATGCTGGGCGCGGTTTTCGCGCTGCTGGCGGCGTAGGGAGGGCGTAGCCCGACCGGAGGCGTCAGCAGCGCGAAGGCGGTTTTCTGGCTGGGTCAGCTGCGGTTTTTGAAGCGCCAGCTGTCGTTGCCGGTCTCGACGATATCGCAATGATGCGTGATGCGGTCGAGCAGCGCCGTGGTCATCTTCGGATCGCCGAACACGGTGGGCCACTCGCCGAAGGCCAGGTTGGTGGTGATGATGACCGAGGTCTGCTCGTAGAGCTTGCTGATCAGGTGGAACAAGAGCTGCCCGCCGGATCGGGCGAACGGCAGATAGCCCAGCTCATCAAGCACCACGAGGTCGAGCCTGCCGAGCTGGGCGGCGATGGAGCCGGCCTTGCCGATGCGGGCTTCTTCCTCGAGCCTGGTGACGAGATCGACCGTGTTGAAGTAGCGCCCGCGGGCCCCGGCACGCACGACGCTGGCGGTGATCGCAGTGGCCAGATGGGTCTTTCCCGTCCCTGTGCCGCCGATGAGCACGATGTTGCGGCGACCGGGCAGGAACGAACCTGCGTGCAGGGAGCGCACCAGCTCTTCGTTGATCGGGGTGCCCTCGAACGCGAAGGCGTCGAGGTCCTTGATTACCGGCAGCTTGGCTGCGGTCATGCGGTAGCGGATCGAGGCGGCATGACGATGCGCGGCTTCGGCGCGCAGCAGGTCGGTCAGGATCTCGTGGGTCGTGCGCTTGCGCTGCAACCCGGTGGTGACCGCCTCGTCGAACGCGCCGGCCATGCCCTTGAGGCCGAGCGAGCGCATCGCCTCGATCATCTCATGCCGCTGCACGGAGGCCTCGCACCGTATCGTAGCGCGCGCAGTCCGCGATCGGCGGGTGGCTGAGCTTGAGATCGGCGGCCACGTCGAGGGGGCGTGCGGATGGCGGATCCCGGTATCGGGCCAGGATGTTGAGGATCACCTCGTCGCTGACGGCACCGCTATCAAGCGCTTCCCGGATCGCGGCCTCGACCGCTTCCAGGCCATCGGTCATTGCGGCTGCCAGCACGCGCACGAAGCGGCGGTCGGCGTCATCACCGCCGCCCAGCTTGCGCCGCAACCGCGTCAGTGCCGGTGGCAGGTCCCACCCCTGGAAGGGTGCACCGTTCCGCAAGGCCCCAGGCTTGTGCGCCAGCACTGGCAGGTAATGCCAGGGATTATAGATCGTCCGGTCGCGGCCGAAGTGCCGGGCATGCTCGGCGATTACCTCATCGCCTAGGCGCACGACGATGCGGTCGGCATAGGCGCGGACCTGAACGGCCCGCCGCGCCGCCTTGGCCATGACCGAGTAGCGGTTGCGGTCGAAGCTGATCAGGCAGGTGCCGGTCACGGCATGGGTGGTCTCGTGGAAGCCGTCGAAGGGCGCAAGCATCGGCTGCAGGGCTGGCCGTTCGAGCGCCAGCGCATCGGCAACGGTCAGCTCCTTCTGCTCGGGATGCGCGTGCGTTGCGGCCCATCGCAGGCACTCAGCTTCCAGCCACCCGTTGAGCTCTTCGATGCTGGCAAAGCGCAAGCGAGGCTGGAAGAAGCGGCCCCGGATGGTCTGCACCTGGTGTTCAACCTGGCCCTTCTCCCAGCCCGCCGCCGGCGAGCAGGCCGTGGGCTCGACCATGTAATGATCGGCCATGACCAGAAAGCGGCGGTTGAACACCCGCTCCTTGCCGACGAACACGGTGGTGACCGCGGTCTTCATGTTATCGTAGATGCCGCGCAGGGGAACGCCGCCGAAGAAGGCAAAGCCGCGCGCATGGGCGTCGAACACCATCTCCTGCGTCTCGCGCGGATATGCCCTGACGTAGACCGCGCGCGACGCGCACAACCGCATCTGCGCCACCTTCACCCGCATCGGCTTGCCCGCGATCTCCACATCCTCGTGGCTCCAGTCGAACTGGTAGGCCTCGCCTGGCTTGAACATGAGCGGGATGAACGCGGGCGCCCCATCACCCGCATCCTTGCGCCTCGCTTCCGTCCAGCGCCGGGCGTAGCGCCGGACCGCGTCGTAGGATCCCTCGAACCCCTCACGGCAAAGCAGGTCATGGATCCGCGTCATCCGCAGTCGATCGCGTCTGTGCCGGGCCTCGTTCTCCGTCAGCAGCACGTCGAGCCGCTCCTGGAACGGCCCAAGCCGGGGCAGTGGTTGAACCGTGCGGCGATAATCGAACGCGCCTTCCGGCGCCCGGATCGCCTTGCGAACCACCTTGCGCGACAGCCGCAGATCGCGCGCAATCGCCTTGATCGCCTTCCCGCTCGCGTGCTCCCGCCGTATCCGAACAACCGTCTCCACCACCAACATCCCGATCTCACCACCTGGAAAACCAGGCAGCCTGCTACACCATCAGAATGAGGGGTCCCTTTTAGACGCCGATCACCCCGCTAACGGGGTCCCTTTTGCACGCCGGTCCACAGGCTTACCAAACAAATGCCTTCGGCAGTCGGGCTACCGGCGATAGCGCAGCCCGTACGCACTTTTCGCTTCGAAGAAGAACAAGTGGAAGCAATAGCGAATGCGGTAGCTCAGAGAAGGGCGCTCTCGTAACGCCGAGAGCCACGCATTATGCTGCAATTCTCGAGCCCAGCGAGCTAGGTGGACTGCTGCGCGCAATCGACGACTTCACTGGCTACATGGTGACGAAGTTAGCTTTGCAAATAGCGCCGCATGTGTTCGTGCGCCCCGGCGAACTCCGGCACGCAGAATGGCATGAGATCGACCTCGTCGATGGGGTCTGGAAGATCCCTGCCGGTAAAATGAAAGCGCGCCGAGCGCATGCCGTCCCGCTTTCCAAGCAGGTTAGAAGCTATCTCACTGACCTGGCCGAGATGCTCTGCCGCGAAGGATATGTTTTCCCGTCTGCGCGCAGCTCCAAGCGTCCCATGAGTGAAAACACGCTCAATGCCGCATTCCGTCGTATGGGATACTCGAAGGAAGAAGTCACCGCGCACGGACTCCGAGCGACAGCATCGACATTCCTGAACGAATCTGGACTGTGGAATCCGGATGCAATCGAGCGTGCCCTGGCGCATGGCGACAGCAATGTAGTGCGCGGCATCTATCATCGCGGCAAGCACTGGGACGAGCGCGTGCGCATGGCTCAATGGTGGAGTGATTACCTTGATGAACTGCGGCTATCGAGCAAAGCTCAGGGCGCAAATTCTCAACGTCAGCTCACAGGGTAAGGCCTATCTAGGTTGCCCAACCTCTCTTCTCTAAGGCGCTTGACCGGCCCCCACTGAGTGGTCCGCGTTGATTGTTAGTGCAGAACCGCCTCTGACGCCATGGCTGTCCGTAGGTGGAGCGTAGCGTAGCCGGAGGGCAGCCATGGCGGTGTCGCCGTT
>NZ_JAIVLR010000001.1 GCF_020524765.1 Qipengyuania gaetbuli | reverse complement strand
ATCTCCGCCTCACGCAGCTTGGCGATGATCTCCTCCGGCTTGTGCTTTCTTGCCATTCCATTCCTCCTTCGTGGCCATTTCTAAAATAGAAAATGGGCCACTCAGAAGGGGGCAGATCAACTCCCTTTCACACCTCCAATTCAGCGCATTCACCTTATTTGATTATTGCGCCCGCCGCACCTGGCTGTCGGGAGGCATCTGCGCATTCTTTCCAATCAACTCGCCCCAGGTGCAAAGGTACGAGCGCTATGCGCAGGCGTCTTTGATCCGTATCAAAAAGGCAGTCCCAAGCTGACCTTGGGAAGCCAAGCTTTCCCAAGGCCATTCTTGTCAAGCCTTATCGACGCAGTTCTCAGGTAGGGACAGGAAGATGCCCGGCCTCTTGCTTGAGGGCCGCAAGATCGAGGATTTTCACTTGCGATCGTCCTGAAGTGGACACGATGCCCGCATTCCGAAGCTCTGTCATTTGACGGCTTACTGTTTCGATCGTGAGGCCGATATTATCGCCGATATCGCGCCGAGACATGGGAAGGTCGAGCACCGCTCCATTGGAAAATGGGGCACCGATCCGCTCTGCCATACTGACTAGGAACGTCGCGACCCGCTCCCGCGCAGTTTTCTGACCAAGAGCAAGCGACTTCTCGCGACATCGACCGAGGGCGCGTAGCAGATGGCTCAGGAAATTGTTGTTGAGGGTCTTGTCGCTTTGCGCCAGACGAATGAACTCCGTAGCCGGAAATGCGACAAGCTCGCAGTCCGTCAAGGCACAGAGATTGTAGGCGTGTGTATCTCTTGCTGGAACGTAGATGAAGTCGTCTTTAAAGTAGAAGCCCATCACCTGCGTGCGTCCAGCCGCAGCGCTGGCAATGAGCTTCACCGCCCCTTCTACGACTAGAACCACCTGGCTGACGCTATTGTCGATGACGCGAGAGTCTCTTGAGCGAGCGCCCGCATATCTGGCAAGCGCCTGCAGACGAAGATGTGTCGCCTCTTCCGCACCAAGAGAAGCCACGGGTGCTTTCGCTCCCGGGAAAATGATCGAATTCGGCAATGCCGCAGCTGATTGCTTCGCATGCATCAGAGAAATCTGGACGACGGATGGAAGGTCGTCATTGATTTTGGTCAAACCAAAAAATTTTGGTCTGAACTGCGGGTCGATGCGGTTCCCAGCAGCGTCGTCTAGGCCGTGTTCGATAAGGGCTGTAGAACCGCCCCTCGTGGCAATGGGCTGGACTAACCGCCTCGTTCTGCCAAAGCCTTGAGCGAATTGATTGTCAGTTCTCTACGACCCGGGAGATCGATCAACCCTTCTTTCTTCAGCTTGCTGATATGCCGACTGACCGTCTCAATGGTCAGACCAAGAACGTCTGCCATTTGCTGACGAGAAAGCGGCAAGGTCAGTGTGCGCTCGTCGCCGAGCTTCGTCTCATCGCAATTAGCGGGCAACAGCCGCTCCGCTGTTTCGACCAGATAAGTGGCCAATTTCTGCTCTGCGTTCATCCGCCCAAGCAGGACCATCCAACGCCGCGCGCGGTCCAATTCGGCAAGTGTGCGTTCTAGGAGCTTGTGCTCTAGACGCGGGTGCTCGCGAGCAAATCTGTCGAAATCGGCGCGCCTGAAAACACAGACCTGTGCATCGCTGAGCGCCTCGACGCCATAGGGCGTGGTCTCGCCAAACGGTCGGCCGAGAAAGTCCGATGGATAGACCATCCCCAGAATTTGCTCTTTGCCATCCGCTGTCTGCGTCGAGAGTTTGAGAACGCCTTCCACCACATTGGCCACGATGATCGCCTCATCGCCTTCCCAGAGCAGCTGCTCACCGGCGCGTAGGCGTTTTCGACGACCGATCGCGTTCAGGAGTCCAATCTCTTCGTCGTCGAGATCGGCACAGATCGCGCGATTGCGAACGGCGCACGCCTGACAGAAATTCATGGGAGTGTCGATTTCAAGCGAATCCATGTCTTTAAGAATAGCGGCGGTTTAAAAGTCCGCCAAGTCAAGCGAGGCGCTCGTCCAGAATCATATGAAGGTCGACATTTGGAACCGCGCACTGCGGCTATGATGGCGCATGGCCTGCGGTTGGCGAAACTACTCGCCTCCGGGCACCGCTCTGCCCGACGTGGTCGTTCTGGGCGATCCGAGTATCGGCGCGAAGACCGTCAGAAACAACCCGAAGGCCGCGAGCCATCCGACCCCAGCGGCCGCCAGTAGAACTGTGGGCTCGCCCACTCCGAATCCAGCTGCAACCCGAGCGACAGCCGCGAGGGTAAGCAGAACGCATGCTGATGCAATGGCTGAACCAAACCTTGGTTCGTGCGCGCTCAATGCAAGGGATGTTCGGCTCATCACGCCCAGTATCATCGTCGCCATTGCACCGGTCGAAAGTGCATGAATTGCAGCGCTCTCGACTATCCATCCAAATTGCGCCGCTCCAAGCAACGTCAAGCCGAACGCAAGCCACAGGTATGCGACGTGGAGAATAAAAACGGATAGACAGGACAAGCACCGCCAACCGAACCATCTGGCCAACCGCGCGAAATTCGCAATGCCTGCAAGCATGAGAAAGGTTCCAGACGCGTCGCTCGCGGGGGCCAAAAGCCATGCCAAAAGGCCGCATAACGTCACTGCCAAAACCACCGCATCTTTGCGATTTGGCTGGGTTGGAATGGGGCCGATCTTGGTTTTCTTTGCCAACCAGTTATGCGTGAAGCTGGGAATTATCCGGCCCCCGACCAAGCTGATAAGAAGTGTCACGAGAGCGATTCCCGCTCGCAAGCCGAGGCCGCCGCAATCGACCAATCGGGCCATCTCCAAGCGGTCGACAATGTCGGCTAACCCGAATGCGGCGATTACCAAGCCGATTGCTACATTTTGCTTGCGGCTCTGAGCCGCTTCTCGGCCGATTAGGAAAGAAAGAAAAATGTAGAATCCGCCGTCCATGGTAATAAGCAGCCCGCTCGTGTCTGGCAGGGCAACTGGCAATAGGCGCCCCAAACACCAGAAGGTGAAAAGGCTTGCAAGCGGCCATCCGGCGATGGGCAGCCGCCCAGTCCAGTTGGGCGCGGTCGTAAGTGCAAAACCAGCGATTGCCGCTCCAACGAACCCGAACAGCATCTCATGTCTATGCCATGCCAAGGCATCCGAGACGACACCGCCGGGAACTAGACCAAGAACATGCCCCAGCCAGAGACTGAGTGCCACGATGGCCCAAAGCGCTGCGCCGAGGAAGAAGGGGCGATAGGCACCGCGAAAGATGAGCGGCCCGCGTTTCATCCGATGGCGCCGCAATGCAAGACGTTCCGCATTACTCGGCATGAGCTCCTTTCTTATCTTCACAGTCACCGGCAGCCGAAGGATACAAAGCGGCTGCTAAAAGGGGAGCGCGCCTTGCCACGAAGAATCGCGCAAATGCTTCAGTCGCTCGGGTAAGATAGGATCGTAAACCTGATTGAACGAGAAATCCGCCTGGTCTTCGCTCCAGATATTCTCATGCTTCCCGCCGACAAATCGGATAAGCGAGACCGCACCCCAGCGCGAGCCGTAGGGACCGTGAGGAATAGCAGGCGGCCGCCAGAAATAAGCGCCTGGATGCATCGTCCCCGGCGGTCCCGTGAGCGAACCGGCAATCATGTAGCATTCTTCGATGACCGGGTGGCTTTCCTGCGGCCCTCTGCCAGCTGGCGGCTCTGATTGCGGCAGAATCAAAGACAGGAATGTGCGCTCGCCGGTTTCGGGATCCGTCCGCAGATCCTTCCGCGAGATCCCCAGATGGCGCAGATTAGGGTCATTGAGCGTCATGTCCCATGTCATCTGCCGGGTTTTGAGATGGGGAACTGCGCGAGACAGGTCGCGTTCACCCGCCCTGCCCACGAGAACAGGCTCGCAGCTGTAGAACGCCAGCACAACAACTCCAGAGTTGCTTGCCATGTTCTGACGCGTCCAGCCAGCAGGGAGAAAGGCATAACCGTCAGCCTCATAAACTTCGCCGCCCATCTCCAGTGAGCCATCAAGAACGAAGAATTCTTCGTCCGCTTCGATGTACTCGGGCCCTTCGCGCGACCAGCCAGGAGGATAACGCATTAATGCAGTGCAAGCACCGCTGTCTGGGTCGCGGCTCAGCATCTTGTACTCAGCATCGGGCCGCGCGAGTCCCGCCCCAATTCTCTGCCATGGGAGCAACTGCGACTGCACAAACTCGATGTGCTCACGACAATCCATGACGGCTTTTAGAGAACAGAACCGATCGCGAAGCCTTGACCCAGATCAATTCAAATCGTCGGCCAGAGGCTATCTTTAGGCTCCAGAAAATCTCTTCAGCAAAGCAGCCTATCGATGGATTTCAGCCTTTCCGAAAAACAGTCATTTTGGCGCGACCGCGTGCGGGACTTCATGCACGCGCATGTCTATCGTGCAGAGGAGACATACAAAGCACAGCTTGGTAAGCATGGTAACGAACGATGGCAGGTACCGCCAATTGTCGAAGAACTGAAGGCTAGAGCCTATTCCGAAGGACTGTGGAACCTGTTCCTGCCGCCGTCTGAACATGACGAAGAAGACTATCGGAGCGCAGGGCTTAGCAACCTTGATTATGCGTTGTGCGCGGAGGAAATGGGGCGGGTCGGCTTCGCTTCTGAAGCGTTCAACTGTTCCGCTCCCGATACGGGCAACATGGAAGTCCTCCACCGATACGGAACCCCCGAGCAAAAGGCGCAATGGTTGCGTCCTCTGCTTGATGGCGAAATTCGGTCTGCCTTCCTGATGACCGAACCCGATGTCGCATCTTCCGATGCGACCAATATCCAGACTTCGATCCGCCGCGAGGGGGACGAGTATGTTATCAACGGGCGCAAGTGGTGGTCGTCCGGAGTCGGTGATCCACGCTGTAAACTGGCGATCGTCATGGGCAAGACTGACCCGGACGCTCAAACACACCAGCAGCAATCGCAGATCCTTGTGCCGCTCGATAGCCCCGGCATCGAGATCGTGCGTATGCTGCCGGTTTTCGGTTATGATGGAGCCCCGCACGGGCATGGCGAAGTGGTCCTACGAGACGTGAGAGTCCCGGCAGGGAATATCATTCTGGGCGAAGGGCGTGGTTTCGAAATCGCCCAAGGACGGCTTGGACCCGGGCGGATTCACCATTGCATGCGTGCTATCGGCGCCGCCGAACGCGCGATCGAGAAGATGGCCGAACGGCTCCAGTCACGCATCGCATTCGGCAAACGTTTGTCCGAACAATCCGTCTGGGAACAAAGACTGGGCGAGGCGCGGCTCGATATCGAAATGACGAGACTACTCTGCCTCAAGGCCGCCGACATGATGGACAAGGCAGGCAACAAGGCCGCCAAGCTGGAAATCGCCCTGATCAAGGTCGCTGCACCGAGAACGGCCTTGAAGGTGCTCGATCACGCAATGCAGGCCCACGGCGCGGGCGGCCTCTCTGACGATTTCGGCCTGGCAGAAGTCTATGCCGGTATGCGGGCATTGCGGATCGCCGATGGACCCGACGAGGTGCACTTGCGATCGATCGCCCGGATAGAGCTAGCGCAGGTGGGGACACGCCTCGCCGAATGGCGAGATCGCTGACGGGCCTGATGGTACCGGACCTTGACCGTACAGCCAACGGATCCCTTCGAGATATTCGACGACTGGTTGTCCAAAGCTACCAAAATGCTTGGCCAAGAGGCAGCCTCTGCGGTCAATCTGGCCACCGTTTCAGGCGAAGGAAAACCATCCAGCCGTATGGTGCTCCTGAAAGAGCATAGCCGGAAAGGGTTCGTGTTCTACACCAACCTCGGCAGTCGCAAGGCATGCGACCTGTCAGACAATCCTCATGCAGCCTTGTGTTTCTACTGGGGCGTTCTTGGTCTTCAGATACGGATCGAAGGCTCGGTAGAAGCAGTCACGAGTGAAGAAGCAGACGCTTATTTTGCCTCAAGACCTTTAGCGAGCCGGATCGGAGCCTGGGCATCGAAGCAATCGAGTCCGCTTGAAACCAAGCAGCAACTGCTGAGGCGGGTCGCTCGGTACACTGCATCCTATTCGCTGAAAGACCTTGGAAGGCCCCCCTTCTGGTCGGGGTTTCGTATCGTGCCAACCCGCTTCGAGTTTTGGACCGCTAAAGAGTTCCGCTTGCACGAGCGCGCTGTGTTCGATCTGCAAGACAATTGCTCTTGGCAGCGCTACCTGGTCTATCCATGAACGATATCGGTCCGGCCATAGTCATCGCCGCGGGGGGCGAAGGAACACGTATTGGCGGAGACAAGCCAGCGCGGCTTCTTGCTGGCAAACCACTTATCGAACATGCGCTGGATTGGGCCAAGAAACAGGCGGATCTTGTTGCTGTGGCTGTGCGGCAACCGGACCAGTGCACACTGGATAACGTCCCCATCCTGATCGACGCAATCCCCGGTATCGGGCCGATCAGCGCCTTGCAAAGCGCATTCAGATTTGCCGAGGAAAACGATTGCGACGCTGTCCTGTTGATCGGGTGCGACCAACCATTCCTGCCCAATGACCTCGTGTCGCGCCTGGCAAGCGAAATCGGATCTAGTGCATGCGCCATGGCCCATAGCGAGGACAGAGCACATCCTCTCGTCGCCTTATGGCGAATAGATCGAGCCACCTTGCATGAGTATATCTCAAGCGGGGCCCGTTCGCTGTGGCGGTTCGCTGAATTGGTTGGTTGCACGAAGGTGCATTGGAGGGGATCTGATTCCTCCGAGATCTTCACCAACATCAACGATGAAATTGCCTTGGCTGAAGCCGAGCGAAGACTCAGAAAGCAAGCGCAGTAACCCGTTCGCCCGCATGGGAAGACTTCGCATTGGGTGGGCACCGTATTAGCCAGTCAGCTTGCATCAAGGCGGCCTGAGAGCCGCTCTCCTGATTATCGAGCGGTTCGAGACCGTCTTCGGAAAGGAGTGCCCGGACAAAAGTTTCGCGGCCACCTGTTTGTCTTAGAGGCGCGGCCAATGGCATGGTTCGCCAAACCAGCGCCTGATCGAGCTCCTGCCCTTGAAGTTTTGCCAAGAGCGGCACCAAAAACAGCCGGCCCGTGACCATTGCCGAGGTCGGATTGCCGGGGAGGCCAAGGATCCATTTGCCTTGCGCGCGGCCAAGCCAGACGGGTTTTCCGGGTTTGATAGCGACTTTCTCGAACAAAGATTCCAACCCGTGAGACGCAAACATCGGTTTGGCAAAATCACGTTCACCGACCGAGGCTCCCCCGGTTACAATGACCACATCTGCCTTGGAGAGCAGTGTGCCGGCCAGTTCCTCAAGCGCTGGCAGGTCGTCAGAGCCCAAGGTCCGTTCCACCACAATGCCGCCTGCATCGGCAACCATCGCCGCGACGCCGTAGGTCACACTCTCTGGAATCGCGTCAGCTCGCATGTGTGCGGACCCCGGCGTCATCAGTTCATCACCCGTTCCGACGATTGCAACGCGCGGTCGCACGCTCACGCGCACGGACGCGGCATCGGCTGCGGCCGCAGCGACCATAGCGCGAGCATTGAGCCGGGTTCCCGCCGGAACAAGCTGGGCGCCTGCGGAAAAATCACTGCCCGGTGAGCGGACGTGCCATCCAGGACCGTAACGATCGCTAAAGATCACAGTATCGCCTTCGCGCTCCGCATATTCCTGCATGATGCAACGGTCGCTGCCCTCCGGCATGGGAGCTCCGGTAAAGATACGCACAGCCTCGCCCGGCCCGACGCATCCATTAAACCCAGCCCCGGCGGCCGACTGCCCGATCAGTCGCAATCGCTCACCGGGTTTGGTGGATGCATCGAGCACGGCATACCCGTCCATCGCTGCGACTGGACAATTCGGAGCATCGCGTGGGGCATAAAGAGAAGCCGCGAGTACCCGGCCAGAGGCTTGTTCGAGAGGGATAATTTCCTCGCCAAGCATCGTCGCGTTTTCGTCGAGCAGTCCAATGGCGTCCTCGAAAGAAATCATCGGTCCTGCCAAGAGCCCGACTTGCCACCAGTTTTTGAAATCACCCGAACTCCCTCGATTTGCATGGTCCTATCAATCGCCTTCAGCATGTCAAAAAGCGTCAAGGCGGCGATCGAGACAGCCGTCAGCGCCTCCATTTCTACGCCGGTTTTTCCTTCGCAGCGGGTCGTGGCCTTGACGGTGAAACCAGGAAGGCTCTCATCGATAACGGCCTCTACAACGACACTCGATAACGGGAGAGGATGGCACAGCGGGATCAAGTCTGCCGTACGTTTGGCTCCCATGATTCCCGCTAGTTCGGCAGTCGAAGCCACACTACCCTTGGGCGTCTTACCGTGTTTTACTGCTATCAGTGTCTCTGGGGCGCAGCGAAGATGCCCGATCGCCTCGGCAGTTCTGCTGGTCGGTGCCTTTTCTCCGACATCGACCATCCTCGCGCGGCCCTCGCGGTCCAAGTGGGTGAGGCCCGTCATGCGCAAAGGTGCCTCAGGCGAGGCACCTGCCCGGCGATCGAGCAAGGACGGTATCGGCTGTCGAACTCAAGCGCGAGGATATGATCCCAGGCATCGCGGCAGGCTCCGGTCGAGCCGGGGACGCAAAATATGAAGGTGTCCTCGGCCTGCCCCGCAAAGGCGCGCGATTGAAGTGTGGAAACGCCGATTGTGCCCATACTGACCTGATGAAATACCACGCTGAAGCCATCCATTACCCGGCGCAGTAAGGGGATGACGGCTTCGGGGGTGACATCGCGCGGGGTGAAACCCGTCCCTCCAGTGCTGACGATGATGTCGATCTCAGGATCTGCAACCCAGGCGGATACCTGCTGCTGAATGGAACGGACCTCGTCGGGAATGATACAGCGGTCCGCGAGTCGGTGGCCTGCATCCTGAAGACGCTCGGCTAGAAGCCCGCCAGATGTATCGGTATCCGGTGTTCGGGTGTCCGATACCGTCAGCACCGCCACGTTAAGCGGATGAAATTCCAGGCTATCGTCTATTCCAGGCACGAAGATTTCCTCAGTTCAGTTGCCCCTCATTGTCTGGATTTGGCGCCTGCGTATTTGACGCGGATCAATGACTGGCCGCTGCCTCCATGACATGCTGATGAAATGGAGGATACCTTACAAACTCCAGCCCGGATCCTGGGCTTAGCGGCCGGCAGTTCCGCCACGCACTGAGAATGAAGCGACGCCTCCACAAACAAGGAGGCAGTCATGACTAAAGCAAATGATACGAAGTCTGCGGCAACACGCCGAAATAGCACAGACCAGGGCACAGGACCCCCTACTCACACTGAGCTGAAAGCCTGCAACATCATGAGCGGCTCCGTGATTTCGATACACGAGGATGTGTCGATCCATGACGCTGCGGAAATGCTGATCGAGCACGGGGTCAGCGCGCTCCCGGTCGTTTCGGGGCGCAAAATCCTAGGAATCCTGAGCGAAACCGATTTGCTCCACCGGGAAGAGTTGGGCAATCCGCCTGATTCCTGCGATATCGACTCTCCGGAACCGGAATGCGTCAAGGCGTTCGGCCAAACCGTCGGGGAAGTGATGACGCCGGTTGTCGTGACCGTCGAGGAGGACACCACGCTGTCCGAAATCGCAAACCTTATGGACGAACACCGGATCAAGCATTTGCCGGTCCTGCGCGAAAACGAGCTCGTTGGGATCGTCAGCCGGGCCGATATCGTGCGAGCACTGATCGTACGTCCCATCGGCTCTCATGGCCCCATGACCAACGACGATGACATCATTCGCGCGCGGGTGATCGAGAAGCTCTTGACGATAAAAGGGGCAAGCGCCTGGTTAACGGATGTAGCGGTCTCGGGAGGCGTCGTGACGCTGACAGGGACCGTGCAAGACGAGGACGCACTCTTGCCTTCGCGTACGGCTGTCGCGGCGATCCCGTTCGTCAAGTCTGTCGATGATCATCGCGCAGTGACCCAGGCGTTTTGGGGCTGACTCGATCCGAAGCAATACATCCTCGCGCGCCTATCCAGAAGAGCTGGGTTGCGAGTGGATCATGACAGCGAATTGGACCAACGCATTGCGTCGCTTCGGTCGGCATCGGTCGGCTCGATCCAGGTCGAGCCGCTGGCATGTTCCTCGCGTTTCCAGAACACCGCTTCTGTCTTGAGCCTGTCCATCAGATAGTCGGCAGCCTCAAACGCTGCTCTGCGGTGAGGCGATGCGGTTGCCACGAAGACAATCGCCTCCTCGGGAGCGATCCGGCCCGTGCGGTGGATGACATGGCTGGCGGTTATCGGAAATTTCGCGTGGGCGTCCGCCGCAATTTGCCGCATCGAAGCGAGCGTGACCCCGCGATAGCTTTCCAGCACCAGTGCCTCGATTAGCGCGCCGTCCTTGGCGTGCCCTCTGGCCCTGCCGGTGAAGCTAACAACAGCTCCTTCATCCCCAATACGCCCGACGAATTCCGCAAGGCATGCAGACGGATCGAATGCCGTCTGTTTCACTTCGACATGCGTGTTCATCCGCCTGAAACAGGCGGGAAGAGGGCCGCCGCGTCGCCATGGTGGATCATCGCATCGTCAGGCACGATAACTTCATTGACGCAGGCTCTTATGCGACCGCCAGCGAGGACCGGTGCAAGCAGCGGGTAGGCGCTGCTCACTGCGGCAAACAGCTCCCTGACGGACAAGCCATCTTGCGAGATGTCGAGAGTGACCGAGCCGCCATAGCTATCGGCCAGCTTCCCGCAGAGTTCGACGTCGATTGACTTGTTCAATTCAGCCTCCAATCGACGCCAAATGAGGAGTAGCGCCGCTATTCCCCTGGTGCAGACGATGCGCCGGTGCCTTGGTGGATGTGAGTTTGCATATCCGTTCGATCAAATCTCGTTCGTCATCATCGCTCTGAAGCAGGGGACGCAGATCGATCCCGGCATCGCCGAACAGACACAGATGCAATTTGCCGAGCGAAGAGACACGCAGCCGGTTGCACGTGGCGCAGAAATCCTTGGAATACGGCGCGATAATCCCGATCCGCCCTTTCGCCTGGTCATGCCCGAATTCGACTGCGGGCCCGGCGCCGGGCTGTCGCGGGAGCCGCGCCCATCCCAGAGCCTGTAGCCGATCGATCACGGACTGTCCCGCCACGTGCCGCTCTGCAAAGAACTTGGCATTGTCGTTGGTGCGCATGACTTCGATAAACCGCAGCGAAAGATCGCGCGACGATACGAAATCGACCATTGCCTCAAGCTCCCGGTCATTGACTCCGCGCATCAGCACTGCGTTGAGCTTGATGCTGTCGAAATTCGCTTTCTGTGCCGCATCGATACCCTTTAGGATTTCGCGCAATCTGTCATGACCGGTGATCTCGGCAAATCGGGCCGGATCAAGCGAATCCACGCTGATATTGATCGCGCTGATCCCTGCGTTACGCCATGCCTGAGCCCGTTCCGCGAGCCGATATCCGTTGGTCGTCATCGCCACGCGCCGAATGCCCGGAATTTCTGCAACAGAGCGGGCGACCTCATCAAAGTCACGCCGCAGCGTCGGTTCACCGCCCGTCAAGCGCACCTTCCACAGCCCTAGTCTGGCAAAAGCGCTGACTACGCGGCGCACTTCACCGACACTGAGCTCTGCCGGGCGATTGCACGGCTTCTTGTAGCCATCGGGCAGGCAATAGGTGCAGCGGAAATTGCAGACATCGGTCAGTGAGAGGCGCAAATATTCAAACCGCCGTCCGATCCCGTCGAACAAGTGGTCTGGATGCCTTTGGGCGCTACCAGCATCGATGTTGCGCATGTGTGTCACTGGACCAGGGGGCCTTCGGCTGCGGCGAGATCGACGCCTTCGATATCGGTCTCGCTGGCAAGGATCGACAGATATTGCGACACTGCTTTGCGATAACTGGCTTCTTCGAGATAGTTCCGGATTGATTGTTCGACCACTTCGAACGGCAATTGCTTGCCTTCGGCCCGCCGTCCGGCACGAATGACGTGGACGCCGAACGGTGATTTGACAGGGTCGCGGCATAGCTCGCCTGCGGATAAAGCAAAAAGCGCCTGTTCGAACTCAGCCGCCGTCTGTCCCTTACCGATCTGGCCTAGATTGCCACCCTGATCTTTCGAAGGGCAGGCAGATTTGGACTTTGCGAGTTCGGCGAAGCACGTCGGATCGGCCTCAATGTCTCGAATAGCCATACGCGCATCGCCCACCGCGAGGCTGTAGTTGAAAGCATCATCCGGACTGGCGGAGAACAGGATATGCTCGGCTTCGATCAGGGTTTCGCTGCAGAAGCGCTCAGTATGATTGTCGTAGAAACGCTTCGCCTCTTCGCTGGTCGCGGTCGGTACATCGACGTTGTTGGTGAGTAGCGCATCGATCCGGGCATCATCGTCCACCAGTTTCCGGCCTTCGGCATCGACGCATTCTTCAGCAACGATCTCCTGTCGGTCTGCCTCGGCCAACAGCAATTGCCGGACGGCGAGGGCCTTGGCAGCCTCGCACCATGCTTCTTCTGCATCGCCCGCCGGGTGGTTCTGCGCCTCGGCAGCGATCGCGCCAGCGGGGATTTCGACCCCGCCGACGCGGACGGTCGGATGCTCCAAAACGTCAGCCATGGCTCAAACCCCTGCGTGTACGGACCACTTGGTATCCGTCGCGCCAGAGATAGCGCACCGGAGCCGAAAGCATGTGCACGAGCCGCGTGAACGGGAAGAGCACAAAGATGGTCAGGCCCAGGAACAGGTGCAGTTTGAAGATGATATGCACGTCGGTGATGTAACTCGCCGCGTCTCCCTGGAAGGTGAAGATGCCCTGCGCCCAGTTCATGAACTTGACCATTTCCTCGCCATCGAGATGGCCAGCCGAGAGCGGTATGGTCGCAAGGCCGAGGGCGAGCTGCACCCAGAGAATCAGGATGATCATATTGTCGCTGAAGTTCGAAGCGGCGCGAACGCGCGGGTCGAAAAAGCGGCGATGGATCAGCAAAGTGGCACCGATTATCGCAGCCACCCCGGCGATTCCGCCTGCAACAATCGCCAGAAGCTGCTTGGCGCCGTGGCTGATTCCGAGAGCATCAAAAATGGCGATGGGTGTCAGAAGGCCAACAAGGTGACCGACGAAGATAAACAGTACGCCTACGTGAAAGAGCACCGAGCCGACCATCAGCTGCTTTCGGCGCAGCAACTGGCTTGATCCAGAGCGCCAACTATAGGGCTCGCGGTCGAAACGAATGATCGACCCGACCGCAAGTACGACAAGCGCGATGTATGGATAGATACCATAGAGCAGGTGGTGGATGAAATCGCCCATGGCTCAGCTCCTAACCGGGGTTTGGGGGGCAGCGGGATCACGCATGCGGTCAAGCATTTCGCCGACTTTCGGGCATGCTGCATTCGGGTCTGGCGCGGCTTCTGCGCCGAAACGGATTTCTTCTTCTTCCCATTGTGCGTCGAGCGCTTCGAGATCTTCCGGATCGTCCGCAGGGGGGATCGCGTTCATCGCGTCTTCGTTCATTTCGACGTCGGCAATGTCGCACAGCAGCGCAAAGAGCGGGGCGTAGTCGGATTGCTTCTCGGCCAATCGCGCAGCCAGCGCGACAAGGACTACGCCGGGTTCCGCCAGCATATCGCGCGCGGCCTCTTCGGGCAACGTCGAACAATAGTCGAGAAACAGCGGCAAGTAGTCGGGCAGTTCGTTGCCGGTGGGTTCCAGGCCTGCGGCGAGATAGCGCTCGCGCAGATCGACCATGGCCTGTCCGCGATCGCGGCTTTCGCCGTGAACATGTTCGAACAGGTGCAGGCTATGCGCTCGCCCCCGATCGAACAGCTCGACGTAGTTTTCCTGCGCCTCATAGATGTCGCTGGTGGCAAGCCGGGTAAGGAGCGGGTCAAGTTCAGCGACTGCATCGGCAGGCAGCGCTTTATCCAAGTGCAGGCGCTGGCGGATCTCTCCAGCCACTGATTGCAAGTCCTTGCTTGGATATTGCAGCAAGAGCGAGAGAAGATGGAGAGATTGCATCAGAAGACCTCCGTCGGTGTCTGGAGTTTTTTGCGCGCGGCAGGCGCGCCGAACAGGTTGGGTTCGCCGCTGCCGCCCGAACATCCATTGCCGAACGAGAAACCGCAGGAGCCGCGTTCGTCGTACATGTCTTCGGCATCCTCGCGGTGGCCGGTCGGAATCACGAAGCGATCCTCGTAATCGGCCAGCGCCATGACCTTGTACATCTCCTCGATCTGAGCGCCGGTCAGGCCGACATCGCTGGCGATAGCTTCGTTGTGAACGCCCTCCACCGTCTTGGCCCGCATATATCCGCGCATGGCCAGCATCCGTTCAAGACAAAGCGCGATCGGTTCCTCGTCTCCCGCGGTCAGCAGGTTGGCGAGATATTTGAGCGGAATGCGCAGGGACCGGACATCGGGCATGCCGTTATTGATGCCGATATTGCCCGCATTGGCCGCTGCGCTGATCGGCGACAAAGGCGGCACGTACCAGACCATGGGCAAGGTGCGGTATTCCGGGTGGAGCGGGAAGGCGACCTTCCACTCCATCGCCATCTTCCACACCGGCGATTTGCGCGCGGCCTCGAGCCAGGCTTCGGGTACGCCATCCTTGCGCGCCTGTTCGATCACTTCGGGATCGTTGGGATCGAGGAAGATGTCGAGCTGCGCCTGGTAAAGATCCTCGATACTTTCTGCCGAGGCTGCCTCTTCGATCCGATCCGCATCATAGAGCATCACACCGAGATAGCGGATGCGCCCGACGCAGGTTTCCGAGCAGACCGTAGGCTGACCCGCTTCGATGCGCGGGTAGCAGAAGATGCACTTTTCGCTCTTGCCGGTTTTCCAGTTGTAATAGATCTTTTTGTACGGACAGCCCGACACGCACATGCGCCAGCCCCGGCAGGCTTCCTGGTCGATCAGGACAATGCCGTCTTCCTCACGCTTGTAGATCGCGCCCGATGGGCAGGCGGCGACACAGGTCGGATTGAGGCAGTGCTCGCACAGCCGCGGCAGATACATCATGAATGTGTTTTCGAACTGGCCGTAAATCTCTTTCTGGACCCCTTCGAAATTGTAATCCTCGGAACGCTTGGAAAACTCGCCGCCCAGGATTTCCTCCCAGTTGGGGCCCCACTCGATCTTCTCCATCCGCTCGCCCGACACGAGACTGCGTGGGCGCGCGCTCGGGAAGGCCTTGCTTTCGCCGGCTTTCTGCAGATGCGCATAATCGAAGGTGAAGGGTTCATAATAGTCGTCGATCTCGGGCAAATCGGGATTGGCGAAAATCTTCGCCAGCACCCGCCACTTGCCGCCCATCTTGGGGCGGATCGAGCCGCCGGGCGTGCGAACCCAGCCGCCGTTCCAGCGCTTCTGGTTTTCCCAATCCTTGGGATAGCCGATGCCGGGTTTGGTTTCGACATTGTTGAACCAGGCGTATTCCATGCCTTCGCGGCTGGTCCACACGTTTTTGCACGTGACCGAGCAGGTGTGGCAGCCGATGCATTTGTCGAGATTAAGCACTTTGCCGATCTGAGCGCGGATCTTCATGCTGCATTCTCCCCTTCAGGAAGCGCTTCTTCGAGCCAGTCGACCTTTTGAAGCTTGCGGACGATGACGTATTCGTCACGGTTCGAACCGACCGTCCCGTAATAGTTGAAACCGTAGCTCTGCTGGACATAACCCCCGATCATATGGGTCGGCTTGAGCACCGCGCGCGTGACCGAGTTATGGATGCCGCCACGCTGGCCGGTGAGCGGCGAGCCCGGAACATTCACGATCTTCTCCTGCGCATGGTACATGAACAATGTGCCTTCCTTCATCCGCTGCGACACGACCACGCGCGCCACCAGCGCGCCGTTGGCGTTGAAGGTTTCGACCCAGTCATTGTCGACCAGTCCGGCCTTGGCGGCGTCTACCTCGCTCATCCAGACAATCGGCCCCCCGCGCGACAGTGTCAGCATCAACAGGTTGTCTGTGTAGGTCGAATGGATGCCCCATTTCTGGTGCGGGGTGATGAAGTTAAGCACCACATGCGGCGCGTCCTTCGCCTCGTCGAGCATCGGCTTCACTGCCTTGGTATCGATCGGCGGGCGATAGAGGCAAAAGCCTTCGCCGAATGCGCGCATCCACTTGTGATCCTGATAGAGCTGCTGCCTCCCGGTCAGCGTGCGCCACGGGATCAACTCGTGGACGTTGGTGTATCCCGCATTGTAGCAGACATGCTCGCTCTCGAGCCCCGACCAGGTCGGCGAGGAGATGATCTTTCTCGGCTGCGCCTGGATATCTCGGAAGCGGATTTTCTCTTCTTCCTTGGGCAGCGCAAGATGCTTGTGATCGCGGCCGGTATTCGCTGACAGCGCATCCCACGCCTTGACCGCTACTTCACCATTGGTTTCTGGCGCTAGCATCAGAATGACCTCGGCAGCATCGATGGCGCTTTCAATCTTCGCCATGCCCTTGGTCGGGCCATCCTCGCGCACCTCGCCGTTAAGCTTGCGCAGATTTTCGACCTCATGCTCGGTGTTCCAGGCGATGCCCTTGCCGCCATTGCCAAGCTTGTCCATCAGCGGACCGAGCGCGGTGAAACGCTTGTAGAGGTTGGGATAATCTCGCTCAACAACCGCGACATTGGCCATGGTTTTGCCGGGGACGGGCTCGGCCTGCCCCCGGCCCCAGTCTTCGACCTCGAAGGGCTGGGCTATTTCATTCGGACTGTCGTGCTGGATCGGGACCATGACAACGTCCTGCTCCACACCCAGCACTTCGGGCGCGACTTCGGAGAACTTCTTCGCGATGCCTTTGTAGATGTCCCAGTCGCTGCGCGACTCCCACACTGGATCCACCGCAGCCGAGAGCGGGTGAATGAATGGGTGCATGTCGGACGTGTTGAGATCATCCTTCTCGTACCAACTCGCGGTAGGAAGAACGATGTCCGAATAGACGCAGGTTGTCGACATGCGGAAATCGAGCGTAACCAGCAGGTCGAGCTTTCCTTGCGGCGCTTCGTCGTGCCACTTCACTTCCTTGGGCTTCTGGCCTCCCATTTCACCCAGATCCTTGCCCTGTACGCCGTGCGCGGTGCCGAGCAGGTGTTTGAGGAAATACTCGTGACCTTTGCCCGAGGAGCCGAGCAAGTTGGAGCGCCAGACAAACATGTTGCGCGGCCAGTTGGCGGGATCATCCGGATCGAAGCAGGACATCTCGAGCTCGCCCGCCTTGAGCTGCTCGGCAACGTAGTCCTTAGCTTCCTTGCCTGAAGCCTTAGCCGCCTTGCCCACTTCCAGCGGATTGGTCTTGAGCTGCGGCGCGCTGGGCAGCCAGCCCATGCGCTCAGCCCGCGCATTGTAGTCGATAAGGCTCGCGTCCCAGTCATCATCGGGCGCGGTCGGCGAGAGGATCTCGCCGATATCGAGCGTCTCGTAGCGCCACTGGTCAGTGTGCGCGTAGAAGAAGCTGGTCGAATTCATCTGACGTGGGGGGCGATTCCAGTCCAGCGCAAATGCCAGCGGCAGCCAGCCCGTTTGTGGCCGCAGTTTTTCCTGGCCGACATAGTGCGACCAGCCGCCGCCTGACTGGCCGACGCAGCCGCACATCACCAACAAATTGATGATGCCGCGATAGTTCATGTCCATGTGGTACCAGTGGTTGAGACCGGCCCCCAGGATCACCATCGACTTGCCATTGGTCGCTTCGGCATTGCTCGCAAATTCACGGGCAACGGTGATGATATTGTCGGCGGGAACCCCGGTGATTTTCTCTGCCCAGGCAGGCGTGTAAGGAACCATCTCCGAATAATCGCGTGCGACATGCTCGCCGCCCAGACCGCGATCGAGACCGTAATTGGCGCAGAACAGGTCGAAGACCGTGGCGACAAAGGCCTTGCCTTCCTTCAGTTGCAGCTGACGCACCGGGACCCGACGATTCAACACATCGGGGTGATCGGTGCCCTCGAAATGGTCGTGCTCGCGATTGCCGAAATAGGGAAAAGCAACCTCGATCACCTCATCATGCTGCCCCTCGAGGATGTTGGTCATTCGCAGCACGGTATCGTTGCCGCGACCATCCTTTTCTTCAAGGTTCCACTTGCCCTGCTCTCCCCATCGGAACCCAGCCGAGCCGGTGGGCACCACCACCTCTTCGGTCGTATCGTCGACAGCAACGGTCTTCCATTCAGGGTTGTTCGCCTCTTCAAGATCCTCGAGGAAGTCCGACGCGCGAAGCAAACGCTCGGGAATGTAGGCGCCATCCTTCTCAACCAGACGCACAAGCATCGGCATGTCTGAATACTTGCGGCAATAGTCCTCGAAATACTCGGCCTGCCGATCAAGGTGATACTCGCGCAGGATCACATGGCCCATCGCCATGGCGAGCGCGGCGTCTGTGCCCTGCTTGGGGTTGAGCCACAGATCGGCAAACTTGGTCGCTTCGGCATAGTCGGGCGAAACGACTGCCGTCTTCGTGCCGCGATAGCGCGCCTCGGTCATGAAGTGAGCATCCGGCGTACGCGTTTGCGGCACGTTCGAACCCCACATCATCAGGAAGCCGGCATTGTACCAGTCGGCGCTTTCAGGAACGTCTGTCTGCTCGCCCCAGGTCATCGGGCTGGCGGGGGGAAGATCGCAATACCAGTCGTAGAAGCTCATGCAGGTGCCGCCGAGGAGCGAGAGGTAGCGCGATCCCGCCGCATAGCTGACCATCGACATTGCCGGGATCGGACTGAACCCGATCACACGGTCCGGCCCATAGGTCTTGGCAGTGTAGGCGTTAGCCGACGCGATGATTTCGTTGACCTCGTCCCATGTCGAGCGAACAAAGCCGCCATGGCCGCGGATCGCAGTGTAGCTCTTGCGCTTGACCGGATCCTCGACAATCGAAGCCCAGGCCGCGACCGGAGTACGAAGCGCGCGCGCATCGCGCCAGAGTTTGAGCAAACGCGAACGCACCATCGGGTACTTCAGTCGCTGGGCCGAATAGATGTACCAGCTGTAGCTTGCTCCGCGCGGGCACCCACGCGGTTCATGGTTCGGCAAATCAGGCCGGGTGCGTGGATAATCGGTCTGCTGCGTTTCCCACGTGATGATCCCGCCCTTGACGTAGATCTTCCAGCTGCACGACCCGGTGCAGTTCACGCCATGGGTGGAGCGAACAATCTTGTCGTGCTGCCAGCGCTTGCGATAGCTATCCTCCCAGTCACGATTCTGGTTGGTGGTGATCCCATGGCCCTTCGAAAAAGGCTGCTTGGCCTGTTTGAAGAAGGTCAGTCGGTCGAGAAGATGGCTCATGCTTGTGCTCCCTTGAGCTGAGCGGGTGATTCAACCGGGGCTGGCGCCCGGCCGCGTTCGATATCGTGCAGCAAACCGCCACGGCGGGTGTAGGCCCACCAGGTCAGCGCCGCACAGCTGGCGTAAAAGATGAAGAAGCCCCACAAGGCAGCCATCGGAGAACCGGTGGCGGCGATCGCACTACCGAAGCTCTTCGGGATGAAGAAGGCGCCGTAGGCTGCGATAGCCGAGGTGAAGCCCACGATCGCGGCCGATTCCTTTTCGGCCTGACGGACACGGGCTGCCGCATCGAGATCGGGCATCAGGCGAGGCACTTCCTGTCGCATGATGTTGGGGATCATCTGGAAGGTCGAGGCATTGCCCACGCCGGTCATGAAGAACATGAAGATGAATGCCGCGAGGAAGCCCCACCAATTTGCCGCTTGAAGGAAATACATCACCCCGAGCACCCCAAGCATCATCAGGGCAAAGACCCAAAAGGTGACCCGCGCACCGCCCCAGCGATCAGATACCCAACCGGTTGCGGCACGGCTGAGCGCGCCCACCAACGGCCCAAGGAAGACGAACTTGAGCACGTCGATATCAGGGAACTGGTGTTTCGCAAGCAGCGGCAGCCCAGCAGAAAAGCCGATGAAGGATCCGAAGGTGCCGGTGTAGAGCCAACACATAAGCCAGTTGTGCTTGCGCTGGAAGATCACTGCCTGCTCACGGAAGCTCGCCTTCGCGTCGGCAATGTCGTTCATTCCGAACCACGCGAGCAGCGTGGAGGCCATGATAAACGGCACCCAGATAAAGCCGGCATTCTGCAGCCACAGTTGGCCCCCTTCGGCAGTCTGCTGGGGTTCGCCACCGAGCGCTCCAAAAACACTCGCCACGATTACCAGTGGAACGACGAACTGCATCACTGAAACGCCGAGATTGCCGAGACCCGCATTAAGCGCCAGCGCGTTGCCCTTCTGCGCCTTGGGGAAGAAGAAACTGATGTTGGACATCGAGGAAGCAAAGTTCCCGCCACCGAAGCCGCAGAGCAGCGCAAGGACCAGGAAGATCACGTAAGGTGTAGTCGGATTCTGGACCGCGTAGCCGATGCCGAAAGCCGGGATCAGCAACGAGGCGGTGGTCAGGGTCGTCCACAGTCGTCCGCCGAAGATCGGCACCATGAAGCTGTAGAATATCCTCAGTGTCGCCCCCGATAGCCCCGGCAACGCAGCCAGCCAGAACAGCTGGTCAGTGGTATAGTTGAACCCGATCGAGGGCAGTTTCGCCACCACCATCGACCAGACCATCCAGACCGAAAACGCGAGGAGGAGCGCAGGAATGGAAATGTAGAGGTTGCGCCGGGCAATTTTTTCGCCGGTCTGGTCCCAGAACTCGGAATCTTCCGGTTTCCACTCGCTCAGCACCTTGCTTGGTTTGGCGGCACCATGCTTTTCCTCTTCGTGTATCCCTGCCATCTCGGGGAACTCGGGCAGCGAGCGGGTGTCGATGCCAGCCGCTTTTTGTTCCATTTGCCGGATCGCAAAGTGCATCCAGGTGAGCGCCACCGCGACGAGCGCGAAGAGCACCATGAAACAGCTGGTCCAGATGCCGGTGAGGTCGCTGACCGCACCAAACACGATTGGCAGAATGAACCCTCCAAGCCCGCCGACCATGCCAACCAGGCCGCCTACCGATCCGACATGTTCCGGGTAATAGACGGGGATGTGCTTGTAGACGGCCGCCTTGCCCAGCGACATGAAGAATCCCAGTATGAAGACACTGATGACGAAGGGTATAAGGCTCATAGAAGTCGAGAAGGTGATATCACCCTCGATTCCGTGAATGACATAATCGGTCGCCGGGTAGGACAGCATGAACAGCAGGACGAGCGAAACGCCGAAGGTTGCATACATCACCTTGCGCGCGCCGTAGCGGTCGGAAAGAATACCGCCATAGGCGCGGAAGACGCTTGCAGAGAGTGAAAATGCCGCCGCGAGCATGCCTGCGGTCTTCACATCGAGATCGTACAGACCGACCATGTACTGCGGCAGCCACAAGGCAAGAGCAACAAAGGCGCCGAATACGAAGAAATAATAAAGTGAGAAACGCCAGACTTGCTCGTTCTTGAGCGGCTCGAGCTGTTCCTTCAGGGTCTTGGCCTTGGCACCGCTTGCTTTGCGCGCGGCAAATTCGGGGTCATCCTTCGCAAACAGGAAGAAGACGACAGCTACTACGGCGGCCACTGCGGCCCAGATCTGCGCGACAGCCTCCCAGCCGAGCGCCACCATGACCCATGGTGCGACGAATTTTGTCAGGGCCGCGCCGACGTTACCCATGCCGAAGAATCCGAGTGCAGCCCCCTGTCGCTCCTGCGGGAACCATTTGGAAACATAGGCGACGCCGACCGCAAATGTGCCTCCGGCAACACCCAGGCCGAGCGCTGCCAGCAGCATGACCGGATAGCTTGTCGCATAGGAAAGCAGGAAGGTAGCCGCCGCAGATGCCAGCATGGTCAGCGGAAAAACCGCGCGCCCGCCATATTGATCGGCCCAGACGCCCAGGAAAAGGCGTGTGAGCGACCCGGTCAATATCGGCGTGCCGACCAGAAGACCGAACTGCGTATCGCTCAGTCCCAATTCTTCCTTTATCTCGATGCCGATGATCGCGAAGATCGTCCAAACCGCAAAGCAGATGGTGAATGCGAAGGTGCTAAGCCCCAGCGCGCGGTTTTGTTCGGCTGAGCTGGCGATTTCCCCTGACGGCATGACATGGTCCTAACGCTAAAGCGATTGCGTATCGGGGGGATTGCCCATGCCTGGGCCAAGCACTTTGATCTCCGTCAAATTACAGAAGCAGTTCAGTCAAAATTCGAAGAGACCTGATTTTGCAGCTCAACACGAACGAAACAGGTCAATCGAGCAATTGATATTCATCAAGCAGGAAGATACGTAGCAAATTCCGCCGCACATGGAGGCTCTTAATGCGAATCGGTGAGAAGCCGGAAATTGCCCGTCTGCCTTTGTTCAGAGAGATGGATGAGGCGCAACGCGAAGAAGTCTTTTCCGCATCCTATTTGCAGGTCTTCCCGCCGCAGCTCACCCTGTTCGAGGCAGGACAACAGGCCGACTTTCTCCATGTCCTTGTTGATGGACTGGTCGAACTCTATGTCGGTGGCGCGGGCCGCGACACGACGATGCGGATTGTCGAACCTGTTTCGAGTTACATCTTGGCCGCAGTAGTCACCGACATGCCCTATCTCATGTCAGCCCGCACGCTGGCCTCCTCGAGGATATTGCTGGTCCCAGCCGTCCACCTGCGCGAAGCCATGAACCGCGATGAGGGTTTGATGGAGGCAACCATGCGTGAAATGGCGCTCGGCTATCGTGATCTCGTCCGCGCGCTGACGGACCTCAAATCGCGGCAATCGGCAGAAAGGCTCGGAAACCATTTGCTCGAGTATAGTACCCGCTTGGGCGGTGAATGGGAGTTCGAACTGAAGGGCGAGAAACGCGTGCTGGCCTCCCTCCTCGGTATGACGCCGGAGAACCTCTCACGCGCGTTCGGGGCATTGAAGCAGCACGGCGTGAGCGTAGCCGGAGCGAAAGTGCGTATCGAAGACAAGGAAGCTCTCGCGGCATTTTCGCGCCCGGATCCTGTACCGCCTGACCGATTTTAGGAACAACCTGCAGTGAGCACCCCTCCGCAAACACAGTTGCGCGTGACCGGCGAAGAAGAGACGCAAATCCGAGCCGCCGTAAGAATGGCGGATGTTACCTTGCTCGGCTCAGGCTATCGGCTGGCGACAGCAAAGGACGCTGGAGCTTTGCTCGATTTGCTCGCTGATCCGGAAGTTTCCGATCCGATTTACGATCTTCCGCGGCCCTTAACCCACGAGACGATCAAACACTGGATTCTTGCAGCACAAAAGGGGCAACGCAAAGGAGAGGCATTGCTGGCAATCATGGAGGACAAGAGCGGCAAGATCGTGAGCTACTCTTACTTCACGGTCTGGCCAGAACTCTCCGCTGCCGAGATCGCCGGCGCCTATCGTCGGGATGCTCAGAGCATGGGAATGGGAAAAGCCGGAGCAGCGCGGAGTTTCGAGTGGATGTTCGAACAACTCGATGTGCGCTTGATCGCAGTGACAGCGGCGCTCGACAATGTGCGCTCAGCCAAGGTCATCGAGGCAGCAGGCTTCGTCTATACTGGGATACACGACAGCAAACGATCAGACGGCACAACTCGCCGTTCGCACTGCTGGGAGATGACCCGCGAGAACTGGCGCAGTCCTGAATCAGACAGGCAATGACCTGTCAAGCATCCACAGCGTTGCGATAGGTCGCCATATCGAAATAATCGCGCCAGACCCGGATCTTGCCGTTCTCCATCTCGAAGACCCCGCAGCACGGCAAGTCGACCTTCTTTCCATCGACGACAGTGCAGTCCAGTCGCTCGACGAAAACAGTGTCTCCAGCTACGGCGACAGCTAGGATATCCCATTCGGTCCGGCTCCATCCCGACAGGAAAGCTGCGATAAATTTCTTCAGCGCGGCGTGACCCTGAACGGGTGCGAGCGGCATGTTGTGATAGATCCCGTCCACCGCGAAGAAGCCCACCAGTTCATCGACATCCAGCCTAGACCAAGCGGCAACAAAGCTGCGGACAATTGCAGTGTTCTTTTTCTCGCGCATCGCTCCTCCACGTGTTGAATTTTATCAGAATTTCAGTTGAACAGACAGCCACCCCTTGGTCGTGTCAGTGGCGAAGGCGTCCGCTTCATAGTGTGCAAATTTGGCAAGAAGAGTCACGTTGCTCCGCAAGGGATAAACCGCGAGAACATTCCACTCCTGGCCGTAGGAGATGCTCCCCTCGGTCGCATTGAAATCATGAAAAAGCCCGCGTAGCAGCAAACCCTTCAGGGACGATCCGTCACCAAAACGGTAGCTGAGATCGGCATAAGTATCGCGTAGGCCATTCGGCGGCGTGGCCAGGAATTTGTCCGCCCAGCCATTGAAGGCGTGCAATGTTGCCAGCGGGGTTTGTAACGCGACCACCCCATTACCTTCAAGTCGCTCCAGTCCGACCTTTGCAATAAACCCGCCCACCGACACGCCAGGTTCGACGAGCAGGTAGTCGAGCGAAAAGTCGGCAGGGTTCGGCCCGAAATCGCGTTGGCGCGCGTATTCTCCAGTATAGAGGAATTTCACAGCGCCGCTCAGTGCGGTGTTGCCCGATAGACGAACGCCGAGCGTCTGCGAACTGGCAGCAGGTGCATCGGGAATATCGAGGAAGTAGCCATAGGCCGAAATCGTGCCGACGCCCGAGAACTCGTAGGAAGCACGAGCCCCGTGAATATCGTTGTCACGCCAGATACCCTGAGGCGAATCCGGGCCGAAAATGCGATTGACCCGCCAGGCATGGAAATAGTCAATCGATGCACCGGCAAGAGGCTCCGCGCTTGCGCGAACCGCGTCAAATGTCTGGTCGTTCTGGCGCCAACCGACCGAACCGATCCAACGCTGATTATCGAGATTGATCGCCTGTCGCCCAGCGGTGATCGAGGCTTCTTCGATGGGCCGCCATTTTACGAAAGCCTGATTGAGAAGCACGTCCGAAGGATCTGCGACGATGGGAAAGCTCGTGCGCCCATTGACCGTATCGTTGAAGTCCTCCGGTCCGAGCCGCACAATCGCCTCGCCTTCGACCAACGCGCTGAAGCCATTCCATTCATCGGTCTCGACGCCCGCCTTGATCCGCATGGTCGATGCAGTCGCATCCTCAGTCAGACCTTCCTGATCGACGACCTCGAGCCGGTAGAGGATATCGAGATAGGGATCGACCGGAAGAGGGTCACTGGCTTGAGCCTGCACCACGCCAGGAAGGGTCAAGGCAAGCGCGGAGGCGGCGAGCGTTAGAACAGATTTGGTCATGCCGGCTCAATTAGCGTTCGCGCAAAAAGAGTATTTGATTTGCGTCAAAGTCGCTGGATGCTCGTTTGTGCACATCGCAGCTCATGTCGTTGGATGATTTCACCCTTGCACGAGTGCTGCACGTCGTCGCCGTTGTCGGCTGGATCGGGGGTGTCTGGTTCGTGACATTCGTGGTGATGCCAGCCATCGCCCGCTCAGAGCCACCCGAGCAGAGGCTGAAGGCATTTCACCGGATCGAACAGGGTTTCTCGATCCAGGCCAAATTCTGGGTGATACTTGCTGGCGCAACAGGGTTCTGGATGACTTGGGGGGCAGACATGTGGTCGCGTTTTGCAGCGCCAGGCTTCTGGTGGATGCATGCGATGCTCGCTTTGTGGCTTGTATTCTTCCTGATGCTGTTCGTGATTGAGCCTTTCTTCCTCCATCGACGAATGAGCACCTCGAGCACGCCCGCAAAAGACTTTGACCGGATGGTGCGCCTGCATCGCCTACTGTCGCTTGCGACGCTCGTTACGGTCGCTGGCGCCATGGCTGGCGCGCACGGCTTGATCTAGGATGCGCGGACAGTTGAGATGATACGGCTTTTGATTGCAGCGCCACACCGGCTTCCGTTTCTGACTGGGACCATAGGTGTAGCCGGATTGGCACTATGGTGGGCGGCGCAAATGTTTGCATTTTTCGCCGATTTTCCTTCGCCAGCCCAAACCGAATTGCCCGGCACGCTGCTGCATGGACCGACCATGATATACGCTGCGCTCGCACCGTTCATATTCGGCTTCCTGTTGACCGTCTTTCCGCGCTGGATGAGCCAGGAAGATCTCACCGCGAGCCAGTTCGGCCCGGTTGCAGCACTGCTTTTCTTCGGGGTTTCTATCATCATTGCCGGGATATGGTCGGGGGCCGACAGCGCGGTCGTGATAGGCTTTGGCCTTCTAGCCGGAAGCTGGACCCTTGCAATTATCGTCCTGGCAGGCGTCCTGTGGCGCTATTCACGCACCGGCAAGCCTCCATGCTGGCATGCGTGGTCTGCGCTGCTCGGGGTCCTGGCCGGATGGATCGGCGTGCTCTCCGCCACAACCTTCATCGCTAGTGGCGATGGACAATTGATGGTCTACGCCAATCGGCTGGGCATTTCCGGGGTGCTCTTGCCTGTATTCCTGACGGTAGCGCACCGCATGATCCCGTTTTTCGCCGGAAACGTGGTCGACGAGTATGTACGCTGGCGGCCTGACTGGCTGCTCGCCATCCTCTGGGCGTTGTTGGCGGCGCGACTTTCGAGCGAGTTGTTCGGCAGTTTATCCGGCTCGCTTATCGCCAACGGCGCTTTAGCCGTCGTCACGGCATACATGTGCTGGAAGTGGTGGCCGCGTTCACCAGCGCCCGGTTTGCTCAACGTGCTAATCTGGGGGTTCGCCTGGGCTCCGCTTGGCTTTGCTCTCGCGGCCATCGACAGCGCGGCCAATGTCCTTGGTCGCGGACCCGACCATGCTTTGCTGATCGGGTTTGCAGGCAGTCTATTGGTGGCGATGGTTACGCGGGTGACCCAGGGCCATTCGGGGCGCCCGCTTACTATGCCAGTCGCAGCATGGGTAGCGTTCTGCGCTATCCAGATCGCGACTTTGGCTCGGGTTTTCGCCGCGATCAAAATTGAAAACGGCGCCTTGCTTGTTACAGCAGCTGCGGTGTTTGCTTTTGGCTTGTTGCCGTGGCTGCTGCGCAATCTTGTCATTTACCTGACGCCCCGGCGAGATGGCAAACCAGGATAGCGCAAATGGAAGACAACGAACCACTGACTCCGGACGAGGCTCTTGAACTCCTGATAGAAGGAAACCGTCGCTTCCTTGAGGATGTGGCATACGAGCCGAATATGGATCGGCTCAGACGGCTGGAGATCGCCGCGGCGCAGCGCCCTTTTGCCGCCTATCTGAGCTGTTCGGACTCGAGAGTACCGCCTGAGCTCCTGTTCGAACGCGGATTGGGCGAACTGTTTATCATCCGCAATGCGGGCAACACACTGTGTCAGAGTGCGCTTGGCAGTTTGGAGTTCGCCGTGACGCACCTCAAAGTACCTTTGATAGTGGTCATGGGGCACGAGGGATGCGGAGCCTTGCGCGCAGCGGTGTCGATGGCGCGGGGCGATGCGCAGTATTCGGGCAATATCGCCAAGGTGCTCCAGTCGCTTCTACCAGCTGTGCTGGAAACCGATCCCTGGGCAGATGAGCTTCCCAATGCGGCCGCAATCAGCAATGTGCGCCGCGTGGTGCGGGAATTGCAGCAAGAGTCACCGCCCGCACTGCTCGAACCTCAGCGCAGCGGAGCCTTGAAGGTGGTCGGCGCATTCTATCATCTCGATAGTGGCAAGGTCGACTTCCTTGAGCCAGGTCAATGACAAGCCCGCCGGCACACACGACTAAGCCAAGGGAGACCGTATAGGCATGACACCGCTTCGCCCCGTCACGACCCTAAGGACACATGAGGTTATCAACCAACCGCCTCCGCTTGCGAGCTTCAATCGATTTCTGTCTGATCAGGCATTGCAGGATGCGGTGGCAGGCGCGGGGGCCTCAAATCATCGCGAGAAGCTTGCCCGCTTCGGCGAGAAAACCGGCAGCGCCGAGGTGATCGGCTGGGGGGAGGCCGCCAACCGCAATCCCCCCGTGCTTCACACTCATGATCGGTTTGGCCAAAGGATTGACGAGGTCGAATTTCATCCTGCCTATCATCATCTCATGGCGCTCAGCCTGAACGAAGGGATCGCGGCGGCGGCCTGGGACGGCACCGAGGCAGGACACACGCTGCATGCTGCCTTGAGCTACTTGTCCGGGCAGGTCGATGCCGGAACCAGCTGCCCGATGACGATGACATATGCTGCGGTCCCGGCGCTCGCCATAGGGCCTGAGGTCGGCGACCAGTGGATCGCTGGCGTCACGGCATCACTATATGACCCATCCGTCCGACCTGCTGGCGAGAAAGTCGGCGTGACCATCGGCATGGCGATGACCGAGAAACAAGGTGGCTCCGATGTCCGGGCGAATACCACGCGCGCGGAGCGGACGGACGATGGATACCGGCTCACCGGTCACAAATGGTTCTGCTCAGCGCCAATGTGCGATGCGTTCCTGACACTTGCCTATGCGCAAGGAGGGCTAACGTGTTTTCTGGTCCCTCGGTGGACACCCGACGGCGAGCGCAATGCCGGATTCCAGATCATTCGTCTGAAAGACAAGCTCGGCGATCGTTCCAATGCCTCGTCCGAGATTGAGTATCACGGGGCTTACGCCGAGCGAATTGGGGATGAGGGGCGCGGCGTGGCAACTATCCTGCAAATGGTTCAGCACACGCGGCTCGACTGTGTTATCGGGTCGGCGGCGACGATGCGTGCTGCGCTTGCCGAAGCGCTCTGGCACACATCGCACCGAACGGCTTTCCAAAAGGTTCTGGCGCATCAGCCAGCGATGGCTGCAGTGCTTGCGGACCTCGCGGTCGAAAGCGAAGCTGCGACGGCATTGGCCTTCCGCGTTGCCAATGCCTTCGATGAACAGGAGCCGTTGGCGCGGCTGCTGACCCCGATTGCCAAGTTCTGGGTCTGCAGGCGTGCACCGGGAATGGTCTTTGAAACGATGGAATGCCTGGGCGGCTCAGGATACATCGAGGATGGTGTCATGGCCCGCCTCTTCCGACAGTCGCCGCTTAACGCCATATGGGAAGGCTCAGGCAATGTCATCGCGCTCGATCTCCTGCGGGCAATTGACCGCGAACCGGGAGCGCTTGAAGCGGTGCACAGCTTTTTGAGCGACGCACGCGGGACCCTCAGAGCGTATGACCGTTGGGTCGATGGTCTCGATCTTTCCGCAGTGAGCGAAAGACATGCCCGGTATCATGTCGAACGCCTGGCCCTTGCGGCGCAAGGGGCTGCATTGATTGCCGCGGAGAATCCGGTTTCCGAAGCGTTTTGCAAGCTGCGCCTGCAACATCCGGCGTTTGCCTATGGCGCATCCGACGCCTATGTCGATGTCGAGTCAATCATCGAACGGGCAATGCCCGCCGTTGACTAGCGCGTCGAGCTGTATTTGGAACGAACGTCTTCTGTGCCCAGTGCGCTATTCGTCTTTCATCACCGATATCTGCCTGATTGCAGAAGCGAACTTGCGCAGCGAACCGGATGTCTTGCCGCGAGGAAGCATTACCTCGATCAGATGAAATCGACTGCAGTCCGCAAGGGCTGCTTCAAGTGCGTGTTTCAATTCCGCGCAGGTCTTGACCCTAGCCCCCTTGCCCCCAAGCGATGGCGCGATATCGGCAAAGTGCCAGTCTCGCAAATTGTGGTAACGCTGTTCCGGTTGGAAGCTGCGTAGCATTTCCCAGCTGCGATTATTGAGAACGATTACTATCGGTGTCCATCCATATGTCGGGCAGTTACCCAGTTCCCAGCCTGTCATCTGGAATGCGCCATCGCCGACAAGCACGATTGGGCGGCGACCCGTAACCGCATTGATCGCCATCCCCGCAGGAACAGCCATGCCCATTGATGCATAATAACCGGGCGCGATCAGCTGCGTGTCGGTGATTTCGAGGCCAATGAAGAGACTATCCCCGACGTCAGCGGCGATTGGCATAGGACCGTGATCATCGAACAGGTCGTTAAGGGCAAGCGGCAGATGCGATGGTTCCAGCGCCGTGTCATCGTCGGGCAGGCCCCTTGGATATTCTGCGCGTTTCTGGGGCACCGGGTTGCCGATAGGCTCGGCGATATCGAGCATGGCCTCGATCAAGGCTTCAAGCGAGATGTCTGGATATAGATGATGGCCGAACACCACACTGCGATCGAGGGCCCGGATCGCGGCGCGCATGTCGATCTTGCGGCCGGAGACACCGAAATTGGTATCGCAGACAATAGCACCGAGCATTAACAGACAGTCCGCTCGCTCGATTACCGTAGAGATATGAGGATCTCCCGCGGATCCGAGATAGGTCCCGAGAAGCGGGAGGGTCCTTCCTGCAAACAGGCCGCGGCCCATGAAGCTGGTCGCAACAGGCAAGCCCAGCACGCTGCAAAGCTCGCTGATCTTTTCTTCCAGCCCGTAGCGCCTCGCTTCGACCCCCACCAGAATTGCCGGCGAGCTTGCGGACAACAATCTGTGTAGCACCTCTGCTGCACAAGCTCGCGCCGCATCGCTGTCAGTGGCCGCTGGCACCGACGCAGGGACGGGATCGCACGCTGCATCGGCAATATCGCGCGGTATCTCAATATACACCGGCCGAGATAGGCTTACAGCAGTATCGAGAACACGAGCTATCTCGGCAGGCGCCGTTGCTGGGTCGCAAAGGATGCATTGCGCGCAGGTAACCTCGCGGAATATCTCGAATTGCGAACTCAAGCTCTTCACCTGGTGATGCAGGCTGAGACCCAGCTTTGCTTCGTCGGCACCTGGCCCCCCTGAAATCACAACCAACGGAGACTTCTCAGCGTAGGCTTGCGCAACAGCATTGACGAGGTTGAGCGCTCCGGCCCCATAAGTCACGGTTGCGACGCCCAGAGTACTGCCTATGCGGGCGGCGGCATCCGCTGCATATCCCACCGACGGTTCGTGGCTGAGCGTATGGAGAGGAAGGATTCCACTCTCGGCGATGGACCTAAAAAATGGCAGGACGAAATCGCCGGGAAGCCCGAAGATGCGATCCGCACCCCGGTCTTTCAGCGCATGAAGCAGCGCGGTTGAAATCGTGTATGACATGTCGAGGCGCTGCTCTCGATTACAGCCGCCCAGCTTGCCTTGATCGAAGTCAAATTGGCAGGATCGTTGGCTTCTCTCACCTCATTTGGAACCCGTGAAAGTTTCCCATTTGATATTTATCAAATGAGAATCTCCATATTGGGTATATCGAAACTCCTCCATACAACATGTTGTGCTCAAGCTGTGCAGCGGCTGAGCCACGCGCAGGAGGATGAACGACCATGACCGCTGAACCGAGGGGCAAGCTCACAGACGAAATCAAGGCTGCGAACGATCGGGCAGAGCCGTTTGATCGACTGGGTGAATCCTTGTGGAGCGGGCGTTCCATCGATTGTTCCGAGACCGTTGGCGAGTATATTTCGGGAGCCGATTGGCGCATCAAGGCCAACGCCAATGTCGGGTATTCGCATGCGGGTCTAGTCAGCAATGTAGCAGGGAAGGTCATCGCCAATTTCTGGCTCGATGAAATCTATTCTCCCGCGGAGGGCAACGCGCACCGCCAAGCGGACATCCATATCCACGATCTCGACTGTCTGACCGGGTATTGTGCCGGGTGGTCGCTTCGCGCGCTCCTGAATGACGGCTTCAACGGCGTCGCCGGGCGGGTGTCATCAAGGCCGCCACGCCACTTCCGCGAAGCGCTCGGCCAGATGAGCAATTTCCTCGGTATCCTTCAGTCCGAATGGGCCGGTGCCCAGGCCTTCTCAAGCTTCGATACCTATCTCGCGCCCTATGTCTTCTATGACAACCTTACCTTCTCCGAGGTAAAAAAAGCCATCCGGCAGTTTGTCTACAACCTCAATGTTCCAGCCCGGTGGGGACAATCGCCCTTCACCAATATTACGCTCGACATTGTGGTGCCTGAAGATCTGCGCGAACTCTATCCGACCTATCGCGACCGCCATCTTTTTCACGGCATCGAAAATGACACGCTGCTTGCGCGAGCCCAGGCCCGTGACATGGGAATACGCGGTCTCGAGGACCTGAGATTTCCCCATTTTGCTGCTGAAATGGAAATGATCAACATCGCCTATTACGAGGTCATGACCGAGGGTGATGCGACGGGTCAACCCTTCACATTCCCTATTCCCACCGTGAATATCACCGAGGATTTCGAATGGGACAGCAAGGTCGCGACCGCAATTTTCGAAAACGCGGCGAAAGTTGGATCCTCCTATTTCCAGAACTTCATCGGCAGCCAGTTCATTCGCGATCCGGAGACAGGCGAGAAACGCCGCAACCCAGAGGCCTACCAGCCAGGCGCGGTGCGCTCGATGTGCTGCCGGCTCCAGCTCGACTTGCGTGAGCTTCTCAAGCGCGGAAACGGATTGTTCGGCTCTGCCGAAATGACCGGCTCTTTGGGGGTGGTCACCATCAACATGGCGGCACTGGGTTATCGCTTCAAAGGCGATCTTACGGGCCTCATGAACGAGCTCGACCGGCTGATGGACCTCGCCAGTTCAACGCTGGAGAAGAAGCGTGCCTTCGTCCAGCAGATGTATGACCGCGGCCTCTACCCCTACACGGCGCGTTACCTGCCATTCCTTCGCAATCACTTTTCGACCATCGGGGTCAACGGCATGAACGAGATGGTGCGCAATTTCACCGATGACACCTTCGATCTAGCCGACCACGACGGAATTTCCATGGCGCTCGATATCCTGGAGCACATGCGCCAGAGAATGGTCGGCTATCAGGAGCAAACGGGCAATCTGTATAATCTCGAAGCAACCCCAGCAGAGGGCACGACCTATCGGTTTGCAAAAGAAGATGCGAAGCGTTTCCCCGACATCCTCCAGGCAGGAAGCGGTGAGAACATCTACTACACCAACTCGTCACAGATCCCGGTCGACCTGACCGATGATCCGTTCGAGGCGCTGGAACTCCAGAATGATCTTCAGTGCAAATATACCGGCGGTACGGTGCTGCATCTCTATATGAGCGAGCAATTGTCGAGCGCGGATGCGGCACGCAACTTCCTCCACAAGGTTCTTAGCAATTACCGCCTGCCTTACGTAACCCTCACGCCCGTTTTCTCGGTCTGCGACACCCATGGCTATCTCGACGGCGAGCAGCCCGAGTGTCCGACATGCGGCGAACGAACCAAGGTCTGGACACGGGTCATGGGATATTTCCGCCCGGTCGACAGCTTCAATCGCGGGAAGCAGGGCGAACACCGGCAACGACGGCATTTCACCGAGGATGCGGCGATGGTGGGCGACCTGTTCGCGCGGCAGGATTGATCGCGAGATGTCGGACGCTATGTCCACGCGGCCGGGGCGGCGAGAAACGAAGGCTTCGGTCGCCCCCTTCTACGCGCTCACTCCCTTTACAATGCTGGACTTTCCCGGCCAGACGGCCTGCATACTCTGGATCGCCGGGTGCAACATGCGCTGCGGATACTGCCACAATCCGCAGATCGTGCTTGGCAAAGGCACAATCGGAGAAGACCAAGTCCTGGAGTTTCTAGGCAAGCGCCGCGGGCTGCTCGACGGTGTTGTTTTCTCGGGCGGCGAAGCGACGACATGGCCGGGTCTCGCGCGGTTTATGGCGCAGATCAAACAGCTCGGTTTTGCCATCAAGCTGGACACCAACGGCCTGCGGCCGGACGTGGTCAAGCGTCTGCTCGATCAAGATCTGCTCGACCGGGTCGCGCTCGACTACAAGGCTCCGCGGGCCCTGTTTCGCAAGGTCACCACCGTCACCGCATTCAATCGGTTCAAGCAAACGCTCACTTTGCTGTGCGCCCAAAGCGAAGTGCCCGTCGAAGTACGCACGACCGTCCACACCGATCTGCTCGGCGAGCAAGACGTGCTCGCCATGGCCCATGACCTCGCCTCACGTGGCTACGAAGGCACATTCGCGATCCAACAGGCGATTACCGGAAAAGATTGTCCGACGCTGGGTAATCTTCCTGAGAACAGGCGCGCTATCGATCAAACGAGGCTGGCCGCGCAAAGCCCGATAACACTCGAATTCCGCTAGCCGTTGCAGACGAAAAAGGAAGCTTCGATATGACCAATCCCGTACTGATAGGCGGCGCCGGACCTGCAGGACTAGCGCTGGCCATCGGGCTTGCGAAAGCTGGACTTGAGGTCGTGTTGATCGAGCCTCAGGACAAACACCGACTGGCCGAGCCAGTCTTCGACGGGCGCGAGATCGCGCTCACCCATAGCTCGATCGCGGCGCTGAGGCGTCTCGGAGCGTGGGACAAGATTCCGGCCGAGAACGTTTTTCCTTTGGTCGAAGCGCGGGTCCTCAATGGCAAATCCTCGCTGGCTTTATCGTTCGATGCCGGTTCTGCCAATTCAAGGCAGCTTGGTTCGCTCGTTTCCAACTGCGATATCCGCAGGGCGCTCTTCGCCACAGCTTCCGAACAGCGAAATATTCGCTTGCTTGATGACGTGCGTATCGAAGCGGTGAGGACGAACCCGCATCAGGCGCAGGTTACCCTGAGCGACGGATCTGAGCACTGCGGGAGCCTGTTGGTGGCCGCCGACTCGCGCTTTTCGTCAATAAGAGGGTTGCTAGGGATTTCCGCACGCATGAACCGTCTCGGAAAGTCGATGCTGGTCGGACGCGTGAAGATAGAAGAAGATCACGGAGGCATAGCGACCGAATGGTTCGACAACGGACAAACACTTGCGTTATTGCCACTTGCTCCGAAGCAGGCCTCGGCTGTGGTCACGCTGCCCGATGGTGAAGCCACCAGACTGGCGGCACTGGACACCGTGGCGCTTGGACAAGAGCTCACCCGACGATTTGATCGACGGTTCGGCGCGATGCGCGCGATCACCTCACTGCACTGCTATCCGTTGACGACGACATACGCTCATCGCTTCATGGCCGAGCGCGCAGCACTGATTGGTGATGCGGCTGTGGGTATGCATCCGGTAACCGCTCATGGTTTCAATCTGGGTTTGGCGGGAACGGAACGTCTGGTTCGCCTTGTCCGGTCGGGAATCGCGAAAACAGGCGATCCGGGGCATCCGATTGTTCTTAAAAGGTTCCAAGCGGGACACCGTTCAGCGACCTGGCCCCTGTATGCCGCCACGAATGCGATTGTCGGCTTGTACACCGACGATCGGCTCCCGGGTCGAATAGTCCGCCAGTTGGGAATACGGACAGCACGGCTTGCGCCAGCTCGCAAGGCTGTCTCGCGCATGCTTATGCAAGGTGCGTGATGCGATATGAAGCGAAAACCTGCGGGCTTTGGAAATAGGCCCGCAGAAATTTTTAGTTGGCTTGTCTTGGGACGATTCGATCCGATATTACCTGGGTTCGCCAAGGAATGAGAAAGACGAACAGAGACAATGACATTGGATCCTAAACAAGGACCCACATTCGTATCATTTTATCATTATATTTCAGTGATTTAAGATACTGGTGCCCAGAAGAGGCATCACATTCGGCCTCTTTTTCCATCTATTTTCAGATATTTAGATAATTCGGTTTATGCAAAGAGCCCGCAAAAGGCCCGCAAAAACCGTCTAATGCATTGGTTCGATGCCTTTTTCAGGACTCAAAATTGAATTTCCAGCTTCGAACTACAACCTCAATCAATGTCGGTTTCACCTCCTAAACTCAGCCATTCGCCCTCTCTCGCCGTTTTCGCAAGAGCCGACGTTGAATCGCTCATCGTCGAGCGCAAGCAGATATGACGGATTCTGTTCGACTGCTGTTAGGCGAGGAAGGTGCCTATGGGATAACCGGCGCCTCACGGAATACTATGGCGACATAGTCTTCAGCTACACCTTGCGGCAGGCGATCGAGGACGACGTTCTCACCCCATACGAGTACCACCCACACATCGTGGAGCTCACGCTGGATGAGGCTCGTTGCCCTCCTGCAGCCTGACGTCGCCTTGGCGCGAGGTTCGGCCTGTACATCCGGAATTCCCGAACCAAGCCACGTTCTGCGTGCAATGGGACTCGATACTAATGAAACTGCCGAGGTCGTTCGTCTGAGTACAGCCCCGACGACCTGCAAGGGCGAGATCGAGGTGGCGCTACAGTTCTTCGCTGAAGCTACTGATCGAATGAAGGTGACGTGCTCCCCTGATTGTTACCATTCAGAGGTAGAGTCTCGCTCCTTCATGATTGATGTTTGATGGGATGGCAACGTGTCTGGGGGCATGCCCCCAGACACGTTCGCCGGCGATCTCGGCGGGGGTCTTCCCACCCAGTTTCGAGTGTGGCCTGACCGTGTTGTAGTCGTGCCGCCATGCAGCGAGCACGAACCGGGCATGGGCCAGCGAGGTGAACAGCGTCTCGTTGAGGCACTCGTCGCGCAGACGGCCATTGAAGCTTTCCACGAAGCCGTTCTGCATCGGCTTGCCCGGCGCGATGTAATGCCACTCGACCCGCCGCTCCTGCGACCAGTGCAGGATGGCCGATGAGGTCAGTTCGGTGCCATTGTCGCTGACCACCGTATGCGGCTTGCCGCGCATCCCTATCAGGCTGGTCAACTCCCGGGCCACGCGTGCCCCAGTCAGTGATGTATCGGCCACCAGCGCCAGGCATTCCCGCGTGTAGTCGTCGACCACGCACAGGATGCGGAAGCGTCGGCCACAGATCAGGCTGTCGGAGACGAAGTCGAGGCTCCACCTCTGGTTCGGACCATCCGGCAGCACCATTGGCCTGCGCGTGCCCAGCGCCCGCTTACGGCCATCACGGCGGCGCACGCGCAACCCTTCCTCGCGGTAGATGCGCAGCAGCTTCTTGTGGTTGGGCGTCATGCCTTCCCGCGCCAGCAGGTAGCCCAGACGGCGATAGCCGAACCGGCGACGTTCCGCTGCCAGTTCGCGCAACCGTTGTCGCAACGCCGCGTCATCCGGCCTTGTCGGCTCGTAACGGATCACTCTGCGGCTCACGCCAACCAGACTACACGCCCGACGCTCGCTCAGCCCGTGCTGTTCACGGGCATGGGCAACGGCTTCCCGCTTCGCGCCGGGCGTTACCATTTTTTGATGCCAGATCCTTCAGCACGACGTTGTCGAGCATCGCCTCTGCCAGCAGCTTCTTCAGCCGGCTGTTCTCCTGCTCGAGCGTCCGCAGCCGACGGGCATCAGACACTTCCAGACCGCCGAACTTCGACTTCCACTTGTAGAACGTGGCGGAGCTGATTCCGTGACGGCGGCACACTTCTGCCGTCGGCATCCCAGCCTCCTGCTCCTTCAAAACCGCGATGATCTGCTCTTCGCTGAACCTGCTTCGCTTCATTCGAATCCAACTCCTTCGCGTCGGACTCTACCAAAAACCGGTCACATTTCAGGGGAGCACGTCAAAGGTCATGGCATGAGGTGCAGGTTTCATTAAGCGGATCGCATGACCGGAAGAGAATTCTCGCGCTGATGGTGATTGTGCGTTTCCGGCGAGGATCGTAATTGGTCCGATAATTTCTCAAATCCCCTGAAGCTGCTGACGGTAAAGGAGGTAGCGGTTGTCTATCGGACTGCCATACTGACCTGCTAAAATAATCTGGAACCGCGCCTAGCCATCCGTGCCGTGTCGGCTTCCACTCCAGCGGTATTTCAGTACCTGTCCCAGCTGCTGATCGCAGCCCGGATTATTTCGATTATTGACCGGGTCTCAGCAGATTTCAGGTCAGCAACTCTTCCGAACTTGAGCATGCGCATGGCCTCGATCACCTGATCGTAGCTGCAGGCACGGGCCAGGTCGAAATCGAAATGCCGCATTGCGTGCAGTGACTGCATCTAGGCTCCTTGCCGTCTGGCGTGCGGTCGAAGCGCTGGGCCATGAAATGTGCCGGCCCGCCTTCGTCGTGCAGGCTAAAGCGAACCATGTTGATGCCAGCGTCTCAGGCTAGCGTATTGCAAGCAGTGCTCGCCCGCCAGTCACCCTAAACAGAGAGGTGCTAGACTTGCGAAATGCTCTGCACCCACCCCCTCTGGGCTGAACTAAAGCCTTTGTCAGCATCTTACTGAAGGTGAGCCCAGGAATTCGCTACCACAAGATCGGCCACGATTAAAAAAATATCCCGATCTCGAAATTTTCGCCCTCCGTTCTTCCTACAAGAGAATTACGCCCGGCAGAGGACCGAATGGATGCTGTACGAGCGGCATCCGATCCATTCTCTGCTCCATCGGCGTCAAGCCAAGGCATCGCAATGCGATGCTTTTATTCTGTATTGGAGAACCAATGGACCACGAAAATGACAACTACCGCCGCACCAAATCTGGGCTCCTGAGCAGGACTGGCCTGTTTTCCTTCGCGACGTCTGTGTTGGAGCGATACTTTGGTCAGGTTGGGGATTTGCAGAAGACCGTCGCACAGATTCATGCCAAGAAGACACGGAATGAGGATGCGAGGAAGCGCACTTTCAGCGCCAAACTCATGACCACCCCCAATGCGGGACCGATCGCCACCAGGCATGCCCTGATCCTCCAAGAAACAGAGCAGCTGAAACCGATCCTCGAAGATGCAGCCTGTCGGATCATCAAGATCGAGATCGCCAGGCATGAGCTGCACCAGTACCGCTCCCACGAGCGGAAAATTCGGCGGGATCGATCAGAGCGTGACCAGCGACAACTGTCCGAATTGACATACGATTTTGTCGACTGCTTGTTCTCTGAATTCGGGATTGACGGCAGTGCCCTTTCGACCCTTGAGGCCGAAGACTACCAGGCGATCGCTGCTATCGTCCTCGATCGTCACCGTACGGTTGTCCCGGAATTTTATGCTGGGAACTAATCGACATCCTTGGGGGCATCACATAGTGATGCCCCCGCCTGCCGGAGCACCCGTCGAAGCGGGTGCGGTGGCCCTGCTGACGTTGTCGGCACAGCCTCTCCAGAGGCCGCAAAGGTAAAAGTGGGTGCCCCACTTTTACGGTATTGCGCCAAAGCGGATGTCACGTGACATCCGCCTAAGTTTGAACATTCCGATGGTCAAATGTCATGGGTTATCAGCGAGTGATGACGGGCTTTGTCATGGCATCTCTCGATCACCAAATCTTTAGTTCGATGCGCTGCCTGCGCCTCGAAACTGCAACTAGAAGGCGTCGCATTTATGTTGGAACTCGGATTGGAAGAGCTATTCAGACCCGAGCATCTGAAAGCGTTTAGGGAGCGCTGGGCAACGGATCCTGAAATTGCAGGAGGCGACGCGAGGGACATCGTTCGAATTCTCACCACTCCGGAAGAGAGAGAAGCTGAGATCGCTAAGCTCGTGCTTTTACTGGTGGGCGAAAAACCCGATTTTGATGCCTGGATGGAGTCTTTCGCGATTGGCTCATACGAGCTGCGAGAGAATGTACGGTATGCGAACCATGGACAGCGCGGAATGCAACCGGCTCGGTTCTTCCAAGATCAGCAAAGACGCATCGATCGCATAGCGAATGAAAATCTGAGCCCGGCCGAAGCTGCCGAGTGGCGGAATGCATATGAAGATGCGATGCGCCTTATCATCGCAAGCCTGGTCCTCAAGGAAATGAGAGTTGGGGTCGCGGCCAAGGCAGCCCTATGGATTGCCTGGCCACTCATGGTCGCCGTAAAAGACAAGCGCTTCGGAGTTCGGCAACGAAAGCTGTTAGCCCTCTTCTCAGAAGAACCCGCCTTCATCGATTTCCTGCGCGACCGCCTCGGGGGGATTCTCGAAGATTGGATTGACCAGGAACTCGATGGACTCGAACCTTCAACCCGGACCCTGCACGAGGCGAGCCTTTTTCATGAACCGTCGGAGGAAGAAGCGCGGGCCATCCTGCAACCTGCTGAAACCTATCGGTCCCAACTCCTCAATAGCTTAGGCTTCGAGACTATGGCCGCCGAACAAGGCAGGTCTTTCAGCCTCGGACCGAGGGAACAGGCGACTGAGGATGCGAAGGTGCTCGCCAGCGATTTGCAGGCACGTGGGTATCGAGGCTTGGACGGGTTTAGCGCGTTTCAAGGGCTTCCCGACCCCTTGGACTATTCGGAAGAAAGCTTCGTACACCTTCGCAGGATTTTGCCGATCTTGGCCAACGAACGGAAGGACTCTCCTAACTTCCAAGCGGCGGCCGCGCGAGGGCTAGCGCGATCGGAATTCCTTCGGAACTCGGAGGATAGGAAAATCACTGCGCATGTTGATCAGATTCACCGGTGGGTCGAAAGCGGGGCCACTCCGCCACCAGATCTTAATGTCCTATACGCCTCCCTGTACGAAGACGCTGTCTGCAGCTTCCTGATTTACGGTGAAAGAAGGCTGGACCAGGCTTGGATTGAGTTCGACTTCCCCGAAGCGACAGCGAAAGTGGCTTTCCCGGAAGGAGCCCGGTGATCTGAAATGGCTGGTGAGCGAGTGCCACAGCTGTAAGCTCAGAGTAGGCTGGTTGAGCTTCATCGATTAGTAGTGCCTGCAATCAAGCTTACGACTGCGACGGCTAGTGGGACAACTTCGCAAGGTCGAAAGTCGCGGTAACTCCAATCGCGGTTCAATCCCGTCATGTCGGTTGAGCGATGGCCTGGGACCGCGCCCTTGAAGCCACAGGACAATTCCAGCCCCAATTACCAATCGAGCAGTGGGTGCAATTCCCTCGCTGCACTCATGCGGAAAACTACGGTTCGGGGATGTGCCGATTTGGCCTTTGGCAACTGATCAGGAGCAACAAGCCCAGCAAATTAGAGCGCCGAATCAGCTCCTCGGCGCTCATCCCATGCTGCATCCATGCTGCAAGGAGCCGCCGGGACAGGAGGGGAATGGAAGGAATTACAAGGGGTTAGAGGTGCAGCACCGTGCAGCACGGGAACTGGCCTATTCCGACAAATAAGCCTTTGTAATTCCTTGGAAAAAATTGGATGCCCCGTGAGGATTCGAACCTCAATTGACGGAGTCAGAGTCCGTAGTCTTACCATTAGACGACGGGGCATCAGCCTCACCGGGCGGCGGCGAGAATCGCGCATGCCTCCGGGAGAGGGGGCGCACTTAGTTTCGCATTGGGACAAGGTCAAGCTTGTGCCGCCCGGGCAAGCTAGTTTTTGCTATACCGCAAGGCTAATCCAGCAAGCTAGCCGCGAAGGAGGTGCCGGCCAGATGGAAAACTTCTTCATACTCGGCTTCCAAAGATCGGGTACCACCATGCTGAGGCTGATGCTGGATGCGCATCCGGACATCAGCGTGCCGCACGAAACCGCGTTCATTCCGGAAATTGCACGCCTCCCCTTCGCGCAGGGCGCGCTCGAGCGCGAGGATGCCGAAACCATTGTCGAGCTGATCCGCAACTATCCGTTTGTCCGCAAGGGCAATCTGTTGACCGAGCGCGGCATCGCGGCCGCAAGGCAAGCGACAACCCTGCCGCAGTTGATTGCTGCGCTTTTCGAAGGCCATGCCGAAAGCCGGGGCTCGCGCATCTGGGGCGACAAATCGCCCAATCAGACATTCGAGATTGCGCGGCTCGCCCGATTGTTCCCGAGGGCGCGGTTCATCCACCTGGTTCGCGACGGACGGGCCTGCATGCTGTCCCACAAGCGAGTGGATTGGGGAACGCGAAGCCCGGGTGCCTTGTCGGTCGCATGGGCGACAGCTTCGCTCATCGCCGAGGAAGTCGGGTCGGCCCTGGGGTCGCGGTTCCTGTCCCTGCGGTACGAACAGCTGATCCGCCACCCGCGAGATGAACTGGAGCGCGTAGCGGAATTCCTGGGGGTGCCTTTCGATCCGCTCATGCTGGATTTCCATTCGCGGGCCGCAAAGGAGGTACCGAGCGGCTCGATGCAGTATCACACCTCTGCAATGTCCCCGCCCGACCCGTCGAAAAGCGAACGCTGGCTGCGTGAATTGAGCCCAGCGGAAATTTCCCTTTTCGAGGAATATGGCGCGATTGCGCTGCACAGGCTCGGTTATCCCATCCTCAATCCGCCCCTCGGCCTCAGCGGGCGCTTCGACAAGCTCCGGCTTTTGATCAAACACAGGGGAACGCCCGCTTGGTTGCGCCCTCCGCCCTATAACTTGCCCCTGCCCGACACACGCCCGCACGCCTAGGCTGGGTCTGCTCCCACTTTACGCCTCGGTTCTAGGTCGCTAGCGTCGGCGGCAAGTCCCCGTGCGCGTTGGTTCGTGCGGGAGGATAGAAAGAAGACACCCCATGGCGGATCATTCTCCGCCGGACAGTAAAAGGGGGCCTGGTAAGAACAGGGGCGGCACGTCCGGCAAGGTAGCCGATTTCCGCTACAAGCGCCCCTCCCGGCCCGATGGCAAGCCCGGCAGAAAGCCGGCCCCGCGCCCTGCGAAACCGCGCGCGGCGGACAAGCAGGCCAACCCGATCGACAACAACCGGCAGACAGCGCCCGCGGAACGCGGTTTCCAGCGGCGGCAGGCCTATGCCGCGCTCGACCTCGGCACTAACAATTGCCGCCTCCTGATCGCCCGCCCCTCGGGCGAGAATTTCACGGTCATCGACGCTTTCAGCCGCGTGGTGCGCCTTGGCGAAGGGCTGGCCGCCAGCGGCCGCCTGTCGGACGCCGCGATGGAGCGCACGCTGGCCGCGCTGCACGTCTGCGCCGAAAAGCTGCGCCGCCGCCACGTCCACCTTGCCCGCTCGGTCGCGACCGAAGCCTGCCGCCGCGCCTCCAACGGCGAGGAGTTCATCGAACGCGTGCGGCAGGAAACGGGCATCGTGCTCGACATCATCTCCGCACAGGAAGAAGCGCGCCTCGCCGTGCTGGGCTGCCACATCCTGCTCGAAGACGGCCCCGGCCCGGCGGTGATCTTCGACATCGGCGGCGGATCGACCGAACTGGTGCTGGTGGAGCCGAGCGGCGCGGTCCCGCGCATCCTCGACTGGATGAGCGTGCCCTGGGGCGTCGTTTCGCTGACCGACACAGTGACCGGATCGGACGAGAGCCTGGAAACCCGGCTCGACCGCTACACGCGCATGCGCCGCACCGTGGGCGACAGTTTCAAGCCCTTCGCCAAGCGCATTGCCGAGCACGCGCGGGGCAAGCATCCGATCCGCCTGCTGGGCACCAGCGGGACGGTGACCACGCTTGCCAGCCTGCACCTCGAACTCCCGCAATACGACCGCCGCGCGGTCGACGGGCTGATCCTCCAATCGATTGCCATGCGCGATATCTCCACGCGCCTGTCCCGCATGAGCGGGGCGGAACGGCAGGAATTGCCCTGCATCGGCGATGATCGGGCAAACCTGGTGGTGGCGGGCTGCGCCATCCTCGAATCGATCCTCGACATATGGCCGTCGCAGACGCTGGGCGTGGCCGACCGCGGGATCCGCGAAGGCATCTTGCGCAGCCTGATGGCCGCCGATGCCGATGGCGAGCGCAGCCGCGCCGCGCTGCAAAGGATGAGGGAACAGGATGTCTAGGTCGGGCAAGGATCGGGACACGCGGGTTCGCACCGCCAAGAAGCGCACCGCGTCGTCGACGCGCTGGCTGCAGCGGCAGCTGAACGACCCTTACGTGAAGCAGGCGAAGGCCGAGGGGTATCGCAGCCGCGCGGCCTACAAGCTGATCGAGCTGGACGAGAAATTCGGCCTGCTCAAAGGCGTCGAACGCGTGGTCGATCTCGGCATCGCGCCGGGCGGCTGGAGCCAGGTGGTGCGCAAACTGCGGCCCAAGGCGCAGGTGGTCGGCATCGACCTGCTCGAAGTCGAACCGATCGAGGGCGTGACGATCTTCCAGATGGATTTCATGGACGACGATGCGCCGCGCGTCTTGGAAGAGGCGCTGGGCGGCAAGGCGGACCTCGTGATGAGCGACATGGCCGCCAACACCGTCGGCCACAAGCAGACCGACCATCTGCGCACCATGGGCCTGGTCGAAGCCGGCGCTTGGTTCGCGGTCGAGAACCTCGACAAGGGCGGCACCTTCCTTGCCAAGGTGCTGGCCGGCGGGACCGATGCGGACCTGCTCGCCCTGCTCAAGAAGCACTTCAAGACGGTCAAGCACGCCAAGCCGCCAGCCAGCCGCAAGGGCTCGAGCGAGTGGTACGTCATCGCCCAAGGCTTCAAGGGCGAGGCCTGAGGGCAAAGAAAAACCCCGCCGAAGCGGGGCCTTTCGTCAAATCTGCCTGAAGCCGTGTGGCTCAGTCGACCTTGGTCGCGCCGCCGGTGTCGGTGGCTGCATTGGCCGCAGCGACGGGCTGGTCCGCGCTCATCGCGCCGGCAGCTTCCGCGCCGTCGACCGGTGCGCCTTCGACCGGACCTTCGCCCGCGCCCGGTGCGTCAGCCGCGGCTTCTTCGGCCGGAGCGGCCGGGGCCGGATAGTCGGGGCCGCCGCCGTTCGCCTTCATGTAGGCGATGACATTGGCGCGGTCTTCCGGCTTCGACAGGCCGGCAAAGCTCATCTTGGTACCATTGGCGAAACCGCGCGGGTTGGCGAGCCATGCGTCCATTGCCGCATAGTCCCAGGTGCCGCCCTTGTCCTTCAGCGCCGAGCTGTAGGCGAAACCAGCAGCATGTGCGCCGATCGGGGTGCCGAGGACGCCCCACAGGTTCGGGCCGATGCCGTTGGCGCCGCCCTGGTTGATCGTGTGACAGGCGCTGCACTTGGCGAAGACGGCTTCGCCGGCAGTCGCGTCCGCAGCAGCGAGCAGCGTGCCGAGATCGGGACCGGAATCGGCGCCGCCTTCTTCGGCTTCACCTTCGATGAAGAAGCCGAAATCCTTGCCTTCGGGATAGTCATGGCTGTCGGCATGGAAGTACATGCCCGAAGCGATCGATGCCCCGAGGGCCACGATGCCGGAGAAGAGTACCCAGCCGGCGGTGGTGTTGAAACGGTCGTCCATTGCGTGAGAACCTGCGAGAATCCGTGTGATCTATGGTTGCGCGCCGCTCTAGTGCCGTGCGCGCCTTCGTGCAAGTCCGCCCTGTGCAATAGCGCTTGCGATGGGTGCAAGTGGTGCCTAGCAGCGGCATCCCATGCGTAATTTCGCCAAGCCCGCCCTCGCCATGGTCGATTCCATGCGCGCCGCCGCCGCCGAGGAACCCGCGCGCGCCATCGCTTTCGGCGGTGCGCCCGGTTCCAATTCGCACCAGGCGGCGATGCAGTTCGCGCCCGAAGCGCTGCCCCTGCCCTGTTTCAGTTTCGAGGATGCGCTCGATGCCGTGAAGAGCGGCGCGGCCGGCTGCGCGATGATCCCGATCGAGAACAGCCAGCACGGCCGCGTGGCGGATATCCACTTCCTGCTGCCCGAAAGCGGGCTGGCGATCGTGGCCGAACATTTCATGCGCATCACCCATGCGCTGATGGCGGTCGGCGACGGTCCGTTCGAGGCGGCCTACAGCCATCCGCAAGCGCTCGGCCAGTCGCGCGAATTCCTGCGCGCGCGGGGCATCACCGGCATGAGCTATGCCGATACGGCGGGCGCAGCGGCCTATGTGGCGGAGACGGGCGAGGCGAATATCGCCGCCATCGCCCCGCCGCTTGCTGCCGATCTCTACGGCCTCAGGATCGTGGAAGACGCGGTCGAGGACGCGCATGACAACACCACGCGCTTCGTCGTGCTGGCGAAGGAACCGCTCGCGCCGGGCGCGCTGGCCGGTGTCGATGCGATGACGACCTTCATCTTCGAGGTGAAGAACATCCCCGCCGCGCTTTACAAGGCGCTGGGCTGCTTTGCCACGAACGGCGTCAACATGACCAAGCTGGAAAGCTACCAGAAGGGCGCGAGCTTCGCAGCGACCATGTTCTTCGCCGATATCGAAGGCGCGCCGGGCGATGCGCGGGTCGACACCGCGCTGGAGGAACTGGCATTCCAGACCAACGAGGTCCGCCTGCTCGGCAGCTATCCGCGCGCGCGCAAGCGCGGGTAGGCGCAGACCAAGAGAAGACGGGCCGCAGGGCGACCCGCCTTCTCCCGGGGGGCAATCGTCAGTCGCGCCAGACGAGGCGCTTGATCAGCACATCGCCGAGCACGGTGCGGTATTTCGCCCGGTCGCCGCTTTCGGACTGCAGCTGCTGGATGTTGCGCTGCATGTAGGCGCGCATCTTCTTGCCGCGCTCTTCGAATTCCTCGTTGCTTGCGAGATCGTCGAAGCGCGTGAGGAGCCACATGTCGGGCTCGCCCTGGCGCGCATAGGCGTTCGACCAGATCTCGTAACTTTCGATCCAGCCCTGCGAGACGGCATAGTCCATGCGCTTGCGCCATTCGCCTGCCAGCCAGTTGGCATATTGGAGGCCCCCGCCGTCCTCAAGGCTGATGCCGGTGACCTCGATCCATTCCGCGCCCTTGAGCGGGTACTGGTCCTGCGCCACGGCAGTCTGCGGCATGGCGACAAGCAGCGCGCCCGCGGCGAGCACGGATTTGGTAAGTGATTTCATGGTTGTGACTCCTAGGTGACGAGTTGAACGACCCGTGACTTCGGCGTCAGGACCTTACGCGGCCCGTTGTGATGGATTTTCGTCCCCCAACGCTGGCGGCAGGCTGCGCCTTGCCGTCCCGAGAGTCAAAAGAGGGGCGCAAACGCCTGAAAAGCAGGCCAGATCGCGGCTTTCGCGACCCGCCGCCGCCTCGCGACTCGGAGCTATTCGTCCCCGTATATCGCGACTTCGTTGACGCCTGCACTGGTGGCGCGGCCACGGTACATGCCGGCGGTGTTGAAGCTGAAGACAGCCTCGCCCGACGGTGAGACGACGATTACGCCGCCATCGCCGCCCAGCGCCTTCACGTCGTCCATGACCGCGTCGCTGGCAGCCTGCGCACTTTGATCCTCGTATTCCATGAGTGCGCAGATCGAGCGGGCGACGCCCACGCGGATGAAAAACTCGCCCCAGCCGGTCGCCGACACGGCGCAGGCGCGGTCGTCGGCATAGGTGCCGGCCCCGATGATCGGCGCATCGCCCACGCGGCCCCAGCGCTTGCCGGTCATGCCGCCGGTAGAAGTGCCTGCGGCCAGGTTGCCGTGCCTGTCGAGAGCCACTGCGCCGACCGTGCCGAATTTCACGTCCACATCGAGCGCGGACAGCTGCTTCGCCTTCATCCGTTCCAGCGCTTTCAGGCGGAACTCGGTATCGAAATAGCTCGGCGGGACGAGCTCGATGCCCTGTTCCGCGGCGAAGCTTTCCGCGCCTTTGCCCGACAGCATCACGTGGGGGCTGTCGGTCATCACCTTGCGCGCGAGCAGGATGGGATTGCGTACGGTGGTGACGCCTGCGACCGCGCCGGCATCGCGCGTGCGGCCGTCCATGATGGAGGCATCGAGTTCGTGCGTCGCGTCCCAGGTGTAGACCGCGCCCTTGCCCGCGTTGAAGCGCGGCTCGTCTTCCATGATCAGGATCGCCGCCTCGATCGCATCGAGCGCGCTGCCGCCTTCGGCCAGCACTTTCGCGCCAGCATCGAGCGCGGCCTGCAAGGCAGCGCGATGCGCGGCGTCCTCTTCGGGCGTCATGCTGTCGCGCGCGATGGTGCCGGCGCCGCCATGGATGGCGAGCGACCATCCGGCCTGCGCATGGTCCTGCGCCGAGACGGGGTACGAAACGGCGAGCGCGAAGCCCGTGGCCGCGAAGGCGAAGCGGGTGGAAAATCCTCTCATGCGAGCGTGATAGCAGCCAAAGTTATCCACTCCAGTGTTTCGTGGATTTTTGGATATTTCCGACAGCGTGATAGGCCATGCCGTAGGGGAACCAATGGGGAGAGGTTTCATGCAAATCGGTAGATATCGCTTCGACGAAGAGGTGGCGATGACCGTCATCGAAAAGGTCGGACTTGCACTTATCGTCCTGCTCATAACCTGGGCTGCGGCGAAAGCGGCCAAGTGGGCATTCGCCAAGCTGGTCGACAACATATCCTTCTTCCAGCGGGGCACCGGCAGCGGTTCGTCGCTGGGGGCATCGCTCGGCAAGATCGTCTCGCTGCTGATCTGGCTGTTCGGCCTGCTGGTGATCCTGCAGGTACTGGGCCTCGGCGCCGTGGCAGGGCCGGTCGACAGCCTGCTCGAAAACGTGGTCGCGTTCATCCCGAACCTGGTGGGTGCAGGGCTGATCTTCTTCATCGGCCTGATGGTGGCGCGGATCGTGCGCGATCTCATCGTCACCACGCTGCAGACGGTCGATTTCGACAAATGGGCCAATCGCGGCGGGGTCGACAATGTCACCGGCAACACCGCGATCAGCAATACGATCGCGACCATCGTCTATGCGGTGATCGTGATCTTCGTGGCGATCATGGCGCTCGATGCGCTCAATATCGAGAGCATCTCACGGCCTGCCAGTTCCATGCTGCAGCTGATCTTCAACGCCATCCCGAACATCATCGCTGCCGCGGTGCTGCTGGGCATCGGCTACCTGATCAGCAAGTTCGTGGTGCAGGTGCTGAAGGAAGTCCTGCCCGGCCTCGGCGTCGACAGGGCGCTGGCGGAAAGCGGGATGATGGGCGAAAATGCCCGCGCATCCACCATCATCGCCCGCGTCGTGCAGGTGGCCATCATCCTGTTCTTCGCCATCGCGGCGACCAGGTTGCTGGGCTTTCCCGAACTGACCGCGATCCTCGATGCCGTGCTCGAACTGGGCGGCAAGGTGATCTTCGGTGCGGTGGTGATCGCCTTCGGCTTCTTCATCGCCAATTTGCTGGCCCGGCTCATCTCGGGCGACGGGGAGAACGCGACCGCGGCGACCATCGTGCGCTGGGCGACGATCATCCTGTTCGTCTTCATGGGCCTGCAGTTCACCGGCATCGGCGGGATGATCCCGGCCAATGCGCTGACCATCCTGATCGCGGGTGTCGCGGTCGCAGGCGCACTCGCCTTCGGCCTCGGCGGACGCGACTGGGCGGCACGCAAGCTCGACCAGATGGACAGCGACCTCGCCGGTGCTGCAGGCGCTGCTCCGAAGCCGAAGAAGCGCAAGGCGGGCACGGCCAACGACCCGCTGCCGCCGGGCGCATAACGAGACCCCAAGGGGACGCAAGGAGGGGGCGCGGGACGATAAGGTCTCGCGCCCCCTTTCCTTTGTGCTAAGCCGCACCCTGCCCAAGGGGAGACAGGATGATGAGCAAGTTCGGTTATGAAAGCACGGCGGACGAAGTCCTCGAAGGCAAGGATCTGACCGGCAGGACGGTGCTGATTACCGGCGCCTATTCCGGCCTCGGACGCGAAACGGCACGGGCCATGGGCGCGAAAGGCGCGCATTTGATCCTGTCCGGCCGCGACGAAGCCAAGCTGGCCGAAGCCGCATCGGAAATTTCGCAGGAAACCGGCGCCAGCGTGGAAACGCTGGTCTGCGATCTCGCTTCGCTCGACAGTGTGCGGGCGGCTGCGAAGGAAGCGAACGAGCGGTTCGACAAGATCGATCTCCTGATCAACAACGCAGGCGTCATGGCCTGCGACGAGGCCAAGACCGCCGACGGGTTCGAGATGCAGTTCGGCACCAACCACCTCGGGCATTTCGTGCTGACCAATCACCTCGTCCCGCTGCTCGAGCAGGGCGAGCGTCCGCGCATCGTAAACCTGTCGAGCCGCGGCCATCACATCGCGCCGGTCGATTTCGACGATCCCAATTTCGAGCGCCGCGAATACGAGAAATGGCAGAGCTACGGACAGTCCAAGACCGCCAACGTGCTCTTCGCCGTGGGCCTCGAGGACCGTCTCGCCGACAAGGGCATCCATGCCTATTCGCTGCACCCGGGCGGCATCATGACCAATCTCAGCCGTCACATGACCGAACAGGACATGGCCGATCTGGTCGAGCGTATCCGCAAGAACGCGGAAGCATCGGGCCAGACGCCCGAACCCTTCAAGTCCATCCCGCAAGGCGCGGCGACGACTTGCTGGGCAGCCACGGCGGAAGAGCTGGAAGGCGCAGGCGGGCTCTATTGCGAGAATTGCCACGTGGCCGACCAGGACGACGAAAGCCCCGGCGGCGGCGTGCGCAGCTATGCCATCGACAAGGGCAATGCCGACCGCCTGTGGGCGATAAGCGAGGAAATGGTGGGCGAAACCTTCGCTTACTGAGCGAGGGTTTCCACCAGCCCTTCTGCCAGCCAGCGTGCGAGCATGGCCCCGGCGGCGGCCGGTGCCTCGTCCTCGCCCAGCAGGCCGGACAACAGCTCGCAGGCTTCGGCGAAACTTGCGCCCCGCTCCATGGCGGACAGGGCCTCCCCCTCGGGCAAGGGTACCTGCTGGAAAACCGGCCGCTCACCCTCGCGCCAGACGATGCAGCAGGCGACCTCTTCCAGAAGGTGCGCGTCCCTGTCTGACCAGAGACGTTTCACGTCGTGACGGAGCGTGCGTAGAGCGATGCCGGGCACGAAGCGCAGCCGCAATCCGGCCCAGTCCGCATCGCCGTAGCTCGCCGTCGCTGCAGCAAACCCCGCCCCGTCGAGCCTTGCCGCATCGCGCGCGACGAAGGCGCGGTGCATGGCCCATTCCAGCCAGGCGAGCTCGGCAACTTCGGGGTCCTGCGCGAACAGCTGCGCGCAGGTCGCATCGAACCCCTCGCCTGCAAGGTCGAGGGTCCAACTGGTTGGAGGATGGGTAATCACGTGATGCGCGGCGGCGCGCTCGAAACTGTCCTCGCCGACCAGCCGCGCGGTCCGCTCGAAAGTGGATCGCAGCGCCTCGACCAGCGCGGAGCGATAATTGTTGCGATAGACCGCAAGCCCCGCTGCATGGCGCGGGGTCCAGCCAGGCAGAAGCGGCAGGTCCTCGTCGAGGATACGCGCCAGCATCGCGTCCTGCACCTGGGCAAGCGCACTCATGCCGCGATCCGCTGCGCCGCCAGTGCGCGGGCGTGGTCGAGTTCGCCGAGCAATTCGGCCAGCGGGGGGATCTTGTCGTCGCGTTCGATCATGGTGGCGACGGGACCGGTGCGGGCCACGGTTTCCGCGTAAAGCGCCCACACCTCGCCGCAGACCTCACGGTCGTGCGTGTCGATGACGATCTCGCCCGGCGTGTGTCCGGCAAGGTGGATCTGGCGCACGCGGTCGAGCGGCAGGCCGGCGATGTAGTCCTGCGCCGAGAAGCCATGGTTCTGCGCGCTGACATGGACGTTGTTCACGTCGAGCAGCAGGTAGCACCCCGTGCGCCGCGCCATTTCGGACAGAAACTCCCATTCCGCCATCTCGTCCTCCGGAAAGGTGAGATAGCTAGACGGGTTCTCGAACAGCATTACGCGGCCGAGCGCGGTCTGCGCACGGTCGATATTCTCACACACTACCTCCAGCGCCTCGCGCGTGAGCGGCAGGGGCAGGAGGTCGTGCGAATTATGGGCGCTGTTGTGCGTCCAGCACAAATGGTCGGACGCCCAGAGCGGCTCGATCCGGTCGATCAGCGCCTTCAGCTTCGCAAGGTAATCGTGGTCCATCCCGTGGGCCGAGCCGATCGACAGCGAAACGCCGTGGAGGATCACCGGATGCTTCGCGCGCACCTGTTCCAGGATGCGCAGCGGCTTGCCGCCTTCCACCATGTAGTTTTCCGAGATCACCTCGACGAAATCGACCGGCACGTCGCCTTCGAGGAAGTCCGCATAATGCGTCCGCCTGAGGCCGAGGCCGAAGCCGTGGAAGGGCGCGATGCTCGTCATGGTTGTCTCCGGCAGCATGGGAAAAGGCGACCCGGCGAGGGACGTTGGGGGATACGAAGGGGGAGGATCCCCCGCACGCCGGGCCGCCCGCTTGGGGCAGTGAGATCAGCCGATGTCGCCGATCGTCCCGCCCTTGGTCAGGCATTCGCCCGCCTTCATTGCCTTGAAGCCGTGGCCCTTGCATTCGTTCTGGCCCTTGCAGGCGTTCTCGCTGGTGGCGCAGTCGGCCTGGCCCTTGCAGCTGTGCACGCCGTAGCAATGGACGGTATCGTCAGCGGCGATCGCCGCGCCGCTGCTGCCGGCGGGGGCAGGCGCGGCAAGCGCGCTCATCGACGAAAGGGCAAAGGCCGCGGCGGCGGCGGCGGTGGCTGTCTTGCGGGTAGCGAGGTTCATGGCATCCATTCCTTGTGATCTGATGCGTGCGTCGGTGCACCCGGCATCCTTCGCCCCCGGCAAGCGACCGGTTACAGGCAATTTTTTCACAAGCCGGCGTAACCGCCCCGCCTCTCGCCCCGAATGACCTGCCAGTTGCGGCGCCCCCGCCCCGACACAGCATTCGAGAACAAGAGAGACTTGCCATGCACAATCAATCGATCGCCCGCCTTGCGGGTCTTGCCCTCACTGCCGGCATCGCCGCCACGCTCGCCGCCAGCCCTGCCGCCGCGCAGAAGAAACCGGCGATGGAGAAGTGCTACGGCGTCGCCAAGGCAGGCGAGAACGACTGCGCCGCCGGCCCCGGCACCAGCTGCGCAGGCACGTCCACCCGCGACTGGCAGGGCGATGCCTGGAAGCTGGTCAAGAAGGGCAGCTGCGAAACCATCTCCACGCCCAAGGGCAAGGGTTCGCTCACGCCCGTGAAGCGCTGAGCCACGCGTCCCTCCCGCCTGCCCGGCCAGCCCATGACGAGGTGAGACATGCAGCGAGTACTGACCCCCTACGACCGCCTGGCCGCCTGGCTCGCATCGCGCGGGCCGGAAAGCCTCGCACTGCTTCTCACCCGCGTGGCGCTGGCCGGGATTTTCTGGCGCTCGGGCCGCACCAAGGTGGAGGACGGCACGGCGCTGACTGTCAGCGACAATGCCGTCTTCCTGTTCGAATACGAATATACCGGCCTGCCCCTGCCCGCCGACATCGCGGCACCGCTGGCCACCTATGCCGAGCACCTGTTTCCCGCCCTTCTGGTCGCCGGATTGTTCACGCGCTTTGCCGCGCTGTCGCTGCTGGGAATGACGCTGGTGATCCAGCTCTTCGTTTATCCGGAGGCCTGGTGGAGCACGCATATCGTCTGGGTTGCCATGGCTGCGATTCTCGTTTCGCGCGGCGGCGGGGCGCTGTCGCTCGACGCGCTCCTCGCCTCGCGGCGGGCGGCGTGATAGCCATGCTTGCGGAGGGGCAGCGATGATCGCCGACGAAGCCAGCATGGCGCACATGATGGCGGCCGCGCAGAGCGGCGACCGCGAGATGTACCGCGTCCTGCTGGGCGAAGTGCAGCTGTGGCTGGCGCGCTATTTCAGGAAACGCGTACCGCCCGCCCAGCTCGACGATTTGGTGCAGGAGGTGATGATGGCAGTGCATGCCAAGCGCGCCACCTGGGACCCCACCCGCGCCTTCTACCCCTGGCTGGCAGCCATCGCGCGCTATCGCTGGGTCGATCACCTGCGCAAGGTCTATCGCAGCGCGGAAGACGAGCTGGGCGACCACGATGCCGCCGAAGACAGCGAGGAAGAAGCCGTGATGGCCCGAATGAGCCTCGAGAGGTTGTTCGTGCACCTGCCCGACCGGCAGGTGGAGGTCATCGAACTGGTGAAGATAGAGGGGCTCTCCATAGCGGAAGCCGCAGAACGGACCGGGCAGAGCGAAAGCCTGGTCAAGGTGAACATCCATCGCGGGCTGAAGAAGCTGTCCGCGCTCGTAGAAAAGGCCGAATGACAATGAACCGGGTCCCCAATCCGCTGATCGACGAACTGGCGGCCGATCTCGCCCCCGTCGCCCCGATCCGCCCCTGGCACGGTGCGCTGCTGGTCGCGCTGTCGGCGCTTGCCACAGTGGTGCTGGTCGAACTGGTCGACGGGCTGTGGCGCGGCATCGCCACCGGCGCTGCGTCGAGCATTTTCTTTATCGCCAACGGCATGCTGGGCCTGCTCGGCGTGGCAGCGGCAGGCGCGGTCATCTCCATGGCGAGCCCGCGCGTCGGCAACCGCCACGAAGGCGCGCGCTGGTCGGCGGCCATGCTCGGCCTGCTGCCCCTGACCGCACTGCTCGCGCTGGGTGCAGGCGGGTTTTACGCGGCAGTGTCGAGCGATCGCTACGGCTTCGAGTGCTTCCTTGCCGGCGCAGGCTTCGGCCTCGTGACGGCGACAGCGCTGGTGCTGTGGCTGCGGCGCGGCGCGCCTGTCTCGCTAGGTGCGGCAGGGCTGTTCACCGGCATTGCAGCAGGCGCCATCGGCAGCTTCGCCTACGGCCTTGCCTGCCCGATCGACACCATCGACCACCTCGGCATCTGGCATGTCGCGCCGGTCGCGCTGATGGGGCTCGTCGGCCGGATCGCCGTGCCCCCGCTGGTGCGCTGGTAGGGCCTAGAGCCAGCGCAGGCGGCGGAAGACCACGATCAGCGTGACGAAAACCGCAAGGCAGGCGGTCACCACTACCCAGAACGCCTCGGGATTGTCGGCCCCCGGCATGCCGCCGACATTGATGCCGAGCAGGCCGGTAAGGAACGACAGCGGCAGGAAGATACCTGCCACGATGGTCAGCATGTAGGTCGCATGTTCGCTGCTGGCGAGGCTGCGGGCGCGCAGTTCGTCCTGCAGCACGACGGCGCTTTCCTTGCTGATGTCGATATCGTCGAGATAGCGCCGCAGGCGCGCGATGCTTTCCGCGATCTCGCGGCGGTCCTCTTCCTCGAACCAGTCGGGCGAATCGCGGCTGATCTGCTCCAGCGCCTCGTGCTGCGGGGCCATGTGGCGCTTGAGGCTGAGGCAGTTGCGCCGGATGGTGGAGATGCGCTTCAGCATCCCTTCGGGGTCTTTCTCCGGGTCCTCGTCTTCCAGTTCGTCGAGCACCTGGTTCATGTCGACGATCGACTGGCTCATGCGGGTGATGAGCAGTTCCGCCAGCAGCGTGATGGTGCCACCTGCATCGAGCGGGCCGTCGCCGCGGTCGAGCATACCCATCACCTCGCGCGGGGTCTGCATCGGCGCGCGGCGCAGGGTGATGAGGCGCTGCCCGTCGCTCCACAGCTGCATCGAGATCATGTCTTCCGGTTCTGCGCCCGGATTGAAATTGATGCCTCGCAATGTCGCCACCAGCGTATCGTCCTCGCGAAAGGCGCGCGGCCGTGTCTGGTCGCTGGTCAGCAGTTCGGCAGTGGGCTCGGGCATGCGGAGCTCGTTTTCGAGCCACAGGCGCGTGCCTGCAAAATCGCGGCGCAGGTGCAGCCACAGCACTTCGTCCGCCGACTGCGGCGTCCATCCCTGCGCCTCGTCCCAGCCGATGGGCCGGGCCCCGCCCTTGCCGTCCATCACGCGCCCGAACAACAGCGGGGTCTGGGTCGAGATTTCGTCGGTCGCTTCGCTCATGCGCGTCTCATGCCCCAAGTCGTGCGGCCTGTCATTGCCCCTTCATCGAAGCGCCTCTATATCGCCCCCATGTCATCCGTACGTCCCTGGCGCACTATCGAGCGCCGCCAGTCCCGCCAGATCATGGTCGGCAATGTCCCTGTCGGGGGCGATGCGCCGATTACCGTGCAGACCATGACCAATACGCCCACCGAAGACGTGGGGGCGACGATCGACCAGATCCGCCGCTGCGAGGATGTGGGCGCCGACATCATTCGCGTGTCCTGCCCGACCGAGGAAGCGACTGCGAATTTCGACAAGATCACCAAGGCGGCGAATGTCCCGATCGTTGCGGACATCCACTTCCACTACAAGCGCGCGCTGGAGGCCGCCGACAAGGGCGCGGCCTGCCTGCGCATCAATCCGGGCAATATCGGCTCGTCCGAACGCGTTGCCGAAGTCGTGCGCGCCGCCAAGGCGAACGGCTGCGCGATCCGCATCGGCGTGAACGCGGGCAGCCTCGAGAAGGACCTGCTCGAAAAATACGGCGAGCCGTGCCCCGAGGCACTGATCGAGAGCGCGCTCGACCACATCAAGCTGCTGCAGGACCATGATTTCCACGAATACAAGGTCGCGGTGAAGGCGTCCGACGTGTTCCTCGCGGTTGCGGCCTATCACGGCCTTGCCGAAGCGGTGGACTGCCCGCTGCATCTAGGTATCACCGAAGCGGGCGGCCTCATCGGCGGGACGGTCAAGTCCTCCATCGGCATCGGCAGCCTGCTGTGGGCCGGCATCGGCGACACGATCCGCGTGTCGCTGTCGGCCGAGCCGGAGCAGGAAGTGAAAGTCGGCTTCGAGATGCTGAAGGCGCTGGGCCTCAGGACCCGCGGCGTGCGCGTCGTCTCCTGCCCCAGCTGCTCGCGCCAGGGCTTCGACGTCATCCGCACGGTCGAGGCGCTGGAAAAGCGGCTCGAACACATCAAGACGCCCATGAGCCTTTCGGTTCTCGGCTGCGTCGTCAACGGTCCGGGCGAAGCGCGCGAGACCGACATCGGCCTGACCGGCGGCGGCAATGGCAAGCACATGGTCTATCTCTCGGGCGTGAAGGATCACCATATCGAGAACGAGGACATGCTCGACCACATCGTCCGGCTGGTGGAGGAAAAGGCCGCCGCCATCGAGGCCGGTGACGCGGTCGCTTTCGATCCGCACGCGGTCGCCGCCGAGTGATCAAGGCATTCGCGCGCCGCATCGTTGATGTCCTGCGCGACAGCGGCCGTATCTGGCTGCTTGCGCCGGTCATCCCCCTCATCGCGATCGTGCCGGATTTCATCCAGCACGTGGCCGAGATAAACCTTGGCATGTTCGACGATATCGAGACCGCACGCGCGGTATCGAACGGCGAGACGCGCTGGGCCTTCGGCTATGCCAAGCTCGCCGGCTACCTGATCGCCATCCTCGCCGCGATCCGCTTCTGGGCGGCGCGGCGCGAAGGGTTGCCCTGGTGGTCGATCAAGGGGATCGCGTGGAAGGTCTTCGGCATAGCGCTGGTCGCCAACATCGTGGTGGGGCTGGCCAGCACGGGCCTCGAAATCGGTGCCGCGCACTACGGCGAAACGACCGTCCAAGCGATCTCGATTGCCTTCAGCATCATTACCCTGCCGATCTTCGTCATGCTCATCGCAGGACTGGTCGGCGACCGGTCTGCAACGCTTGCCTCCGTCTATCGCTCTGGCTGGGGCGCAGCGCTGCGCATCGTGATCTTCTCGGCCATCGTCCTCGTCCCGCTGATGTGGCTGCATTCGCAGAACCACGTCTGGGCGATGGGCGCGGACAAGGCTCTGGTCTGGGCGCTGATGGTCTTCGACAGCCTCGTCGTCGGCCTGCTGGCGGGCGCATGGGGCACCGCTATCCACCACGGCTACCGTCCGTTGTCCGAACCGCTCGACAAGGGCGACGACGCGGGCTTTACGGCGGTTTAATCCCTTCCCGCTAGGTTTGCGGCCATGATCAGGCCGCTGCTCTTCATCGTTGCCGCCATTTCGGGCCTCGCCGCGTTCGCCGTGCGCGACCATCCGGGCGTGGCCGCAGAGGAGCCGGGAGAGGTGAAACGCTTCAACTCCTCGCCCAACCCGTGGTCGAGCGATGCCGTGATCGAAGCCCAGCAGGGCGGCGAATGGTACGGCGAGGTGCGCCTCGAACGCGCGGGCGACGGCCACTATTATTCCAGCGCCAGCGTGGGTGCGGCAAAGTTCAACGTGATCGTCGACACCGGCGCATCGGTCGTGGCGCTGACCGGGGACGATGCCCGCGCGGCTGGTCTGAGCTGGGAACAGCACGAAGTCGCCGTCGTCGGCCGCGGTGCGAGCGGCGATGTGCACGGCGTCATCCGGCGCATTCCCGAAATCGATGTCGGCGGCATCACCGCCCGCAATGTCGAGGCGATCATCATTCCCGAAGGACTGGACGTCTCCCTGCTCGGCCAGAGCTACCTCGCCCATGTCCGCAGCGTGGAAATCCGCGGCGGGCAGATGGTGCTGTCCAACATGTGATTGCGAAGGCGGGGCTTTCGGCCCGGCATGACGCTCGCTAAGAACCGGTGATGCACCGCACACCGCTCCTCCTGCTCGCCAGCCTCTCGCTCGCTGCCTGCGCCACCGTTCCCGAAACCGCCGCACCGGCCCATCCCGAGGCACGGCCCTATGCGGTGACAAAGAACCCGATGGGCGAAGTCGATGCGGCGCTGGCCCGCGCGTCCGAGCGCGGCACCCGCCTGCTGCTGGTGATGGGCGGGAACTGGTGCCACGACAGCCGCGCGCTGGCAGGCTGGCTGGAAACGCCGCGGTTCGCCGAACTGGTCGAGAGCAAGTACGAACTCGTCTACGTCAACGTCGGCCTTCCGCAGACGGGCGACGGGCACAATCTCGACATCGCGCAACGCTTTGGCCTCGAAGAACTGCCCGGCACGCCGAACTTGCTGGTCGTCACTGCTGACGGCACACTGGTCAATGCGGACACGGCAACGACGTGGCGCAATGCTGCGAGTCGCAGCGAGGATGCAATCTACGAGGAACTGGTCGGCCTCGCCGGATAGGAGATACGGCGCAATGGCTCTCGAAGCGGATTACTTGGTCATCGGCGCGGGTGCGACCGCGCTCTCCTTCGTCGACACGCTGCTCGATCAGGACGAACAGGCGACGGTGGTCATGGTCGACCGTCATTCGGCGCCCGGCGGGCACTGGAACGATGCCTATTCCTTCGTCGCGCTGCACCAGCCGAGTTCGTCCTACGGGGTCAACCGGGTGCCGCTGGGGCAGGACCGGATCGACGAGGCCGGTCCCAACAAGGGCTTTTTCGAACTGGCGAGCGGGGCCGAAGTCCTCGCCTATTTCCAGTCCGTCATGCGCGACCACCTGCTGCCCACGGGCCGAGTGCAGTACTTCCCGAACAGCGAATATCATGGCGAGCGAGGCTTCCGGAACATCTTCTCGGGCGAGGAAACGCAGGTGACGGTCCGCCGCAAACTGGTCGACACGACCTATTTCGAAACCTCCGTCCCCTCGACCCACAAGCGGGCCTTCACGGTCACCGACGGCGTGCGTGTCGTCGTGCCCGGCGCGCTGCCGGACCTCTGGAAGAGCGGGCCGCTGCCGCCGCATTACTGCATTCTCGGCGCGGGCAAGACCGCGATGGACACCGGCGTCTGGCTGCTGGAGGCGGGCATCCCGGCCGACAGCATCACCTGGGTGAAACCGCGCGAAAGCTGGCTGATCAACCGCGCTACCGTCCAACCGGGCGAACAGTTCTTCGACAGCACCATCGGCGGCCAGATCGCCATCATGAAGGCCGCCGCCACTGCCACCAGCGGGGCGGAGATCTTCCACCAGCTGGAACGCGACGGCGTGATGCTGCGCATCGACCGCGACGTGGAGCCGGAAATGTTCCACTACGCCACGATCTCGCAGGGCGAAGTCGACCGGCTGCGCGGCATCGGCAATGTCGTGCGCATGGGCCGCGTCGAGGCGGTCGAGCATGGGCGCATGATCTTGCAAGGTGGCGATGTCGCGATGCCCGAAGGCACGCTCTACATCGACTGCACCGCTTCGGCCGTCCGGCCCAAGCCGGTCGCGCCGCAGTGGCAGGGTGACCGCATCGTGCTGCAATTGCTGCATGTCCCGCTGGTGACGCTCAATTCCGCGGTCAGCGCCTTCATCGAAGCGAATTTCGACACGGACGAGGAAAAGAACGCGCTCTGCCGCCCGGTGTCCTTCATCGACAATATCGACGGCTATGCCGGCATCATCCTCGGCACCGGCATCAACCGATTCACCTGGGCGCAGAACCCGAAGGTGTCCGAGTTCCTCGCGGCATCGCGGCTCGATCCCTCGGCCCCGACGATCCGCCAGTTGCGCGAGACCGCGCCGGAGCGGCTCGGCATCATTGCCGAGATGCAGGGGGCGGTGATGGCGGCCATGCCGAACCTCCAGAAGCTGGCGGCCAAGGCTGCGGCAGAAGCGCAGGCAGGCTAGAGGGCGCGCCATCCTCCACGTCGTCCACCACGTCGATTACATGGCGCCCGCGCCCGCGCGCGGGACCTTCCGTTTCGACAAGTACCGGGCGGTCATGCAGGTGCTGCGCGAAAGCGGCGAGCCGATTACCGAACACGCGCCCCCGCCCTGCCCGCGCCAGTGGCTAGAGGCGGTCCATTGCCCCGCTTACGTCGAGGAAGTGCTGAGCGCCGCGGTCCCGCCCGACAAGGAACGCCGCATCGGCTTTCCCGTCACCCCGCATATCGCCAGCCGCGTAACGCATACCAATGGCGGCACGTGGCTCGCAGCGCAGCTTGCCTTCGAGCATGGCTATGCCGCCAATTCCGCGGCCGGCAGCCACCACGCGCTGCACGATACCGGTGCGGGTTACTGCGTGTTCAACGACCTTGCCGTCTGCGCCAACCGCCTGATTGCACAAGGCGATGCGGCGCGCGTGCTGGTGGTCGACCTCGACGTGCACCAGGGCGACGGGACCGCCAGCCTAACGGCCGGGCGCGACGACATTTTCACCCTGTCGCTCCACGCGGAAAAGAACTTCCCGGTGCGCAAGGCGCGCTCCAGCCTCGACGTGCCGCTGGCCGACGGGACGGACGACGACGGCTATCTGGAAGCGCTGGAACGCCACCTGCCGCAGGTCCTCGACAGCTTCGCGCCGGATATCGTGTTGTACCAAGCCGGTGTGGACGTCCATGCGGACGACCGGCTAGGCCGGCTGGCCCTGAGCGATGAAGGTATCGCGGCGCGCGACCGCTTCGTCGTGAACGCGGTGCGCGGGCGTGGACTCCCGCTCGCAAGTGCGCTTGGTGGCGGATACGGGACCGATCCGCTGGAAGTCGCACGGCGGCACGCGCGTTCCATGCTTACCTGCGCGCAGGCGAATGTCGCATTCGACCATTCATTTTCGCGCAGCACGTCCTATGTTATAAGCCAGAAACCATGAAGCGTCGCGATCTCATCAAGGGTACCATTGCAGCCGCAACCGCTGCCGCGCTGCCCGCGCGCGTCTTTGCGCAGGTCAATCCGACCTCCTCGCGCGACCGCAAGCTGATCGAGATCGCCCGCCGCCAGCTGGACCGCGTTGGCGCGGATATCTGGAAGAAGGATATCGTCGGCATTGCCGATTTCGGCCTCCATTCGGCCAAGGAACGCTTCCACTTCGTCGATCTCGAGAACGAGCGGGTTGAAAGCTTCTTCGTCACTCACGGCACGGGTTCCGACGGCGAGCACGACGGTTGGCTGAAGCGCTATTCCAACATCGAAGGCAGCGAGGCGACCAGCCGCGGTGCCTATATGACGCGCAGCTGGTATCGCGGGCGCTACGGCACCTCGATCAGGCTGGACGGGCTGGACCCGACCAACTCCAACGCCCTGCCGCGCGCCATCGTGATGCATCCGGCCGAATATGCACGGCCCGAACATATCTCGCGCTACGGGCGGCTCGGCCGGTCGAACGGGTGCTTCGCGCTCGGCCCCGACCAGTTCGACAAGGTGCTTCTGAAGCTGAGCGGCGGGCGCCTGCTGTTTGCCGAAAGCCTCGGCCTCGAAGCGGACGGCAGCCAGCTGCCCCCGCCGATGGCGCAGATGGACCTGCTCCTGCGGCCGGGGGGCGGCACGTTCGAGCGCACCAATCCCGGCCTTTACTAGGCCTTATTCCCTAATGGCTCAGGTCTGCATGTCGTCGACGATCTCGACGACTTCCTCGCTCGTTTCGCGGGCGCGGTTGGACTGGCGCGGCGCATCGAGCGCGGCAAGAACCGGCGCATCGCGGTCGTAGATGTCGCCGAAGGTCTTCATCACCCCGTCGACGTCGCTCGCCATGGTGAAATAGGTGATGTAGACCGGCCACTGCTTCTCCATCGCATAGCGCGTGTACTCGCCGCTCGCGGTGATCTGCGAGACTTCCTCGATGATGGCGGGGAATTCGTCCTTGTTTTCCGCATTGCCGAGCAGCGACATCGTCATGGCCAGTTCGCGTGCACCCTGCACGCGGATGCAGCCGTGGCTGAGCGCGCGGTTGTCCTGCGCGAACAGATTGCGGCTGGGCGTATCGTGCAGGAAGATCGCGTGCGGATTGGGCATGTCGAGCTTCATCAGGCCGAGCGCGTTCTGCGGCCCCGGCTGCTGAACCACGGTGACCCAGCCATTGGCGCCCTTGGTCGCCTTGTAGCCGGCGGCCTTGGCCCAGCCGGGATTGCCCAGCACTTTCGCGCCCAGGCCTTCGCCTTTCACGATCGACTGCGGGACGGTCCAGGTCGGGTTGTAGATGACTGCCTCGACCATTTCGGCCAGCTGCGGGGTCGCGGTGCGGCCCGGCTTGCCGACGATGGTGCGGTAGCTCTTGATGATGCGGCCATTGACGGTCAGCCGCAGCTTGTATTCGGGCACGTTGGTTAGCAGGTACTGCTTGCCGAGGTCCTGCGGCAGCCAGCGCCAGCGGTCCATATTGGCGCGGATCAGCTTGCGCTTGGCAGGATCCTTGGCCGACGCCAGCTCGGTGCGCAGCCTGTCGTAATCGGGGTGCACGGGGTCGAGCGAATCGAGCGTGCCGGCGATGTCGCCGCTCGCCAGCGCTTCTTCCAGCAGCTTCCAGGTCGGCAGGCGGTCCGCATCGGGATCGACGACGAACCACTGGCGGCGCGATTCCATCGGCGTGCGCCCGTCGCGCAAATCCTCGACCAGCCAGACGAAGATTTCACTCGCCATGCGGTTCACCTCGCCGCCCGGCCCCTTGACGGTCAGCAGTTCGCTGAGCTCGTCGGCGCGGTAATCGGCCGGGTTCAGCCCTTCGGCGGCAACGGTCGGGATATAAGCGAGCAGCGCCTCGACCTGTTCGACCGACCATTCGCCTTCCAGCGAGGGCACTTCCTGCACGACTTCGCCGCTTTCCATGCGGATATCGCCGAAGGCTTCATCGACGCTCTGCTGCTTTGCAGGGGCGGGTTTGGCCGGCTGTGCCTTGGTGGCCGGCAGGAGGCTTTCGGGCGCGCTGTTCTGCGCCTGCGCAGTGCCTGCAAGAAGAATGGCGCCAGCCGCGCCGGAAAGAAGAAGAGTCTTGATAGTCATTCAGCCCACCGGATGCCGTCCGTTTCGGATCGGCCTTCATTAGCAATTGTTTGGCCCTTTATCCACGTGTGCGGCTTGCACAAGGATGAACCGGCGTGACCTTCTCGCCTGCCCGTAATATGCCCGGCGCACATGAGCGCGCAGGACAACTCGATCCGCCCGGTACTGGCGGCAACGCTGGGAATCGCGCTGTTCGCGGCGATGGACGCCGTAATGAAGGGCGGCGCGCTGGCGATCGGGGCCTATAGCGCCTTCCTGCTGCGCTGCCTGATGGGCAGCTTGCTGCTGGCGCCGATATGGTGGTGGCGCACAAGGGTCTTCCCGAGGGGCCGCGTGCTACGCATCCATTTGGTGCGCGGCACGGTCATCGCCTTCATGGGCTGGAGCTTCTTCGCCTCGCTGGTGTACCTCCCGCTCGCCGAAGCCATCGCCATCAGCTTCGTCGCGCCGCTGATCGCGCTTTATCTCGCGCGGCTTTTGCTGGGCGAGGTCATCCGCCCGCGCGCCGTTGCCGGGACGATCCTCGGGCTGGTGGGCGTGATCGTGATCGTGGCGGGCCGTATCGGGCGCGAACGGCTGGACGGCGATGCCGCCTTCGGCATCGCGCTGGTGCTGGTATCCGCCGTCCTGTTCGCCTGGAACCTCATCCTCCAGCGGCAACAGGCGCTGGTGTCCTCGCCGCTCGAGGCGAGCACCTTCCAGAACGGGATGGTGACGCTGGTGCTCGGCGTCGGCGCGCCCTTCCTGCTGGTTCTGCCGGACCGCGAGACGGTGATGCTGCTCGGCCTTGCCGCCGTGCTGGCGATCCTTGCCGCTATGCTGTTCATCTGGGCCTATGCCCGCAGCGAAACGCAGCGGCTGGTGCCGATCGAATACACCGGCTTCCTATGGGCATCGCTATTCGGCTGGCTGTTCTTCGCCGAACCGATCCGCCCCCTGACCGTGGCCGGGGCAGTACTGATCGTCATCGGCTGCTGGATTGCGACCCGCCGCCGGACCGAACAGACCGCGCTTTAGCGGGCAGCGGCGATCAGCGTATCGGGCTGTTCGCTAGCCTGCGCGGTGTTTCCAGCGCAGGTGAAGGCGGCGCTGAAGCAGCCGATCACGCCAAGTGCGGCTGCAGTTACGGCGATACGAAGGGTGCGGCGCGAACGGGTGTGCGCCTGCGACTGGGCAGTCATGTCATGCTCCTCTGGCGGGCCGCGCCTCGACTGGACTGGCCATCCGGCGCCGTTGCCCCAATTTTGCCTTAATAAGCCATGAAGCGGCGCTTTTGTTCCCGATGAGACGTTTTGCCTAGGCGGCGGGCCTTGATTTTTCGCCCGTCTCGGCGCAGGTGCGCGGCACATTGTGCCCGCCCGCCCGCACAGGCGCGAAAGGCCCCATTCTAGATCAAGGACGAATGCGCGCATGACCCAGGTCGGCAAGGATACGCTCGGAACCCGCTCCACCCTCACTGTCAACGGCAAGGACTATGCCTACTACTCCTTCGCCAAGGCGGAGAAAACGATCGGCGACGTGTCGAAATTGCCGTTCAGCCTGAAGGTGCTGCTGGAAAACATGCTGCGCTTCGAAGACGGCGGCTTCACCGTTTCGACCGACGATGCGCAGGCGATTGCCGACTGGCAGAAGAACCCCGCCACCGGCAAGGAAATCCAGTACCGCCCGGCGCGCGTGCTGCTGCAGGACTTCACCGGCGTGCCCTGCGTGGTCGACCTTGCCGCGATGCGCGATGCGATTTCGAAGCTCGGCGGCGATACCGCCAAGATCAACCCGCAGGTTCCCGTGAACCTCGTGATCGACCACTCGGTCATGGTCGACGAATTCGGCCACCCCAAGGCGTTCGAGAAGAACGTGGAACTCGAATACGCCCGCAACGCGGAACGCTACGACTTCCTCAAGTGGGGCTCGAAGAGCTTCCAGAACTTCACCGCAGTGCCCCCGGGCACCGGCATCTGCCACCAGGTGAACCTCGAATACCTCGGCAAGGGCGTGTGGTCCTCCGCTGGCGATGACGGCCAGTTGGTCGCCTATCCCGACACCTGCGTCGGCACCGACAGCCACACCACCATGATCAACGGCCTCGGCGTGCTGGGCTGGGGCGTCGGCGGGATCGAAGCCGAAGCGGCCATGCTCGGCCAGCCGGTTTCGATGCTGATCCCCGAAGTCGTCGGCTTCAAGCTGACCGGCGCGATGGCCGAAGGCGTGACCGCCACCGACCTCGTGCTGACCTGCGTGCAGATGCTGCGCGAAGTCGGCGTGGTGGGCCGCTTCGTCGAATTCTACGGCGAAGGCGTCGCCAACCTGACCCTCGCCGACCGCGCGACGATCGCCAACATGGCGCCCGAATACGGCGCGACCTGCGGCTTCTTCGGCATCGACGACAAGACGCTCGAATACATGCGCCTGACCGGCCGCGACGAGGACACCATCGCTCTCGTCGAAGCCTATTCGAAGGAACAGGGCATGTGGTTCACGCCCGAGAACGAGCCGGTCTTCACCAAGACCCTCGAACTCGACGTGTCGAAGGTCGTCCCCAGCCTTGCCGGCCCCAAGCGCCCGCAGGACCGCGTTGCGCTGCCGCAGGTGGACGAGCTGTTCAACACCGACCTTGAGAAGGTCTACAAGAAGGCCGCCCCGGCACGCGTCGGCGTCGAGGGCAAGGACCACGACATCGGTGACGGCGACGTCGTGATCGCGGCCATCACCAGTTGCACCAACACCTCCAACCCCGACGTGCTGATCGCCGCCGGCCTCGTCGCCAAGAAGGCGAACGCGCGCGGCCTCAAGCCCAAGCCGTGGGTCAAGACCAGCCTCGCACCGGGCTCGCAGGTCGTCACCGACTACCTCGAGAAGAGCGGCCTGCAGGACGATCTCGACGCGCTGGGCTTCGACCTCGTCGGCTATGGCTGCACCACCTGCATCGGCAACTCGGGCCCGCTCGCCCCGCCGATCAGCAAGGCAATAAACGGCAACGACATCGTCGCGGCCAGCGTCCTGTCGGGTAACCGCAACTTCGAAGGCCGCGTGTCGCCCGACGTGCGCGCCAACTTCCTCGCCAGCCCGCCGCTGGTGGTCGCCTACGCATTGAAGGGCACGGTGACCGAGGACATCACGCAGACCCCGATCGGCCAGGACCAGGACGGCAACGACGTGATGCTGGCCGACATCTGGCCGTCGAACGAGGAAGTGCGCGCACACCGCATCGCCAATATCGACCGCAACATGTTCGAAACCCGCTATGCCGACGTCTACAAGGGCGACGAGCACTGGCAGGCGATCAAGGTCGAGGCATCGGACACCTATCGCTGGAACCCGGTCAGCACCTACGTCGCCAGCCCGCCCTATTTCGAAGGCATGGGCATGGAACCGGCACCGGTCACCGACATCGAAGGTGCAAAGCCGCTCGCCATCCTCGGCGATTCGGTCACCACCGACCACATCTCGCCCGCCGGTTCGATCAAGGAAGACTCACCCGCAGGTGAATACCTCAAGAGCCACCAGGTCTCGAAGGCGGACTTCAACTCCTACGGCTCGCGCCGCGGCAACCACGAAGTCATGATGCGCGGCACTTTCGCCAACATCCGCATCAAGAACGAGATGGTCCCGGGCGTCGAAGGCGGCGTCACCACCTACAATGGCGAGCAGATGGCGATCTACGACGCCGCGATGAAGCACAAGGCCGACGGCACGCCGCTGGTCGTCGTCGCGGGCAAGGAATACGGCACCGGCTCCAGCCGCGACTGGGCGGCCAAGGGTACGATCCTGCTGGGCGTTCGCGCGGTCATCGTCGAAAGCTTCGAGCGTATCCACCGCTCGAACCTCGTCGGCATGGGCGTGCTGCCGGTCCAGTTCAAGGACGGCGAGACGCGCAACAGCCTCGGCCTCACGGCGACCGACAGCTTCACCATTCGCGGCCTTGCCGACCTGACGCCCGGCCAGGACCTGGAAGTCGAAGTCACCCGCGCAGACGGCTCGACCTTCACCTTCACCGCGCTCTGCCGCATCGATACGGCCAACGAGATGGAGTATTACCGCAACGGCGGCATCCTCCACTACGTGCTGCGCAAGCTGGCCGTATGATGCTGCGGTCGCTCCTTGCCCTTGCGGCGGCGGGCCTGCTCGCCGCCTGCTCGGCAGGTGCGACCACCGCGGACGACGATGTCGCCGCGCCGCACCTTGCCGGCGCGCTGACCATCGAGGCCAAGGCGCTCGCCACACGCATCGAGGCGGGCGAGCAGATCCAGCTGATCGACGTGCGCACGCCCGAAGAATTCGCCGAAGGGCACCTGGAGGGCGCGATCAACGTGCCGCTCGACAGCTTCGACCCCGCCGCGTTGCCCGATACGGGCGGGGCCGAGCGAGTGCTCTACTGCCGTTCCGCACGCCGTTCTGCCGAGGCGGCGGAGAAGCTGGCCGATGCGACCGGGCGCGATGCGGTGCATCTTGAAGGCGGCATCCTCGCCTGGGAAAAGGCGGGCCTTCCGGTCGAGCGTGACTGAGGCGGCGTGACGCTGCTCGGCCGCCTGTCGGGACTGCTGCGCCCACGTCCGGTCGACCCCATGGCCGACCCGCAAGTCCTTTCCGCCATCGGCAACAGCGTCCGCGAGCGACTGCTTGCCGACCCGCGCGCGCAGGAGCGTGGCGGCTCCAAGGCCGACCTGTTCCTGCTGCCCGGCTTCCTCGCACCTGCAGAGTGCGAACGGCTGATCGCCATCATCGAAAGTCGCATCCAGCCCTCGAAGCTGTTCAATGAGCGCAAGGTGCCGAACGCGCGCACCAGCTCGACGCATTTCTTTGCGCAGGAAGCGCCGGAAACGCTCGCGCTGGGACACAAGATCGACGAAGTCACCGGCATTGCTCGCAGCCATGCGGAGACGATCCAGGGCCAGCGTTACCGCGTGGGCGAGGAATACCGCCACCACCGCGACTATTTCCGCGAGGAACGCGACCACTGGCAGAACGAGCGGCGGCGCGGCGGGCAGCGCAGCTGGACCGCAATGGTCTACCTCAACGCGGTGGAGGCAGGCGGCGAAACAGAATTTCCCGAACTCGGCCTGACCGTCACGCCCAAACCCGGCCTCTTGATCGCATGGGACAATATGGACCGCAGCGGGCGGCCCAACCGAAATACCCGCCACGCCGCACTGCCTGTCGTCAGCGGCGAGAAATACGTGATCACGCAGTGGTACCGGCAGGAAGAATGGAGCCGCAATTACCGCTGAATAACCGGCCTGCAGGACTACGACCTGCCGAGCCTATTCGACGAGCGGCTTTGCCATCCAGTCATGCTAGGTGCATAATACAGTTCTATCTCCATGAATGTTGAGACAGATTTGGCCGTCCGATTGGCCCGGAAGGAAGAGACATGAAGAAGACCGCAATCGTCCTGGCAGCAAGCCTGCTGGTTGCTCCCGTTACCATGAGCGCGCAGGACGCCCAGCCCGCTGCGGGCGAAACCGCCGCCGCAGCGAGCGAGGACAGCGACGACGAGCGCATGATCTGCAAGCGCACCGCGATCGTCGGTTCGAAGTTCAAGAAGAAGCTGTGCGGAACCAAGGAATATTGGGACCGGATGGCGCAGAACGCCAAGGACGCGACGCGCGAATTCCAGACCCGCGGACGGGGCGTCGAACCGGGCAACTAATCTCCTAAGCCAACGAATTACACAGGGCGCCGCCTTCGGGCCGGCGCCCTTTTTCGTGGGTGCTGCAAGCAGCCCCTGACCACGAAAAAGCCCGCCGCGGCACGTGTGCCGGGCGGGCCTGAGGCGGAGCCGGCAATGCCGGCCCTGCGGTGCTCGAATTCAGGCCTTCGCGCCCTTCGCGCCGCGCACCTGGCGCAGGCGTCGCCGGCCAAGGATCGCGGCCGCGCCCAGCCCGAACAGCGCCATCATCGGCGGAGCGGGCACTTCCGTTCCGCTGCTCGTGCTCGACGGCGGCGGAGGCGGGGGAGGAGGCGGAGGCGGCGGCGGAGGAGGAGGAGGAGGAGGAGGAGGAGGAGGCGGGCCACCCGTCGTCGTGCCGCCAGTGGTGGTGCCGCCGGATGTCGAAGTGCTGGTGCTCGTGCTGGTCGAGGAACTCGTGCTCGAGCTCAGGTCGCCGCTGGTCGAAGTCGAGCTGGTGATGTCACCCGAAGTCGAGGTGGACGTCGAACTGGAGGTCGAGGTCGAGCTGCTTACATCGCCCGAAGTCGAGGACGAGGTCGACGTCGAACTCGACACGTCGCCCGAGGTCGAGCTGGACGTCGAGCTGGTGACATCGCCCGAGGTGGAGGAGGTCGAGGTCGAGGAGACTTCGCCCGTCGAGCTCGAAACGCTGCCGGTGCTGGTCGAGGTGGAGGTCGAACTGGAGGTGCTGACCTCGCCCGTGGAGGTGCTGATTCCGCCGGTCGACGTGCTGGTCGAGCTGCCACCGCTGCTGGTCGATGTGGTCACGGTGATCGGGGGCAGGTCGCCGCCCGTGGTGGTGGTCGAATTGACGACAACGCTGCCGCCGCTCGACCCGCCGCCGAAGAAACCGCCGAAGAAACCGCCGCCGAAGCCGCCGCCGTATCCGCCACCGTAACCGCCCGGGATCGAGCGCGAGCCGCCGCCGCCCGAAGGCGGGGCCGCCTGCGGCAGCGGGGGCAGCGGCACGGGGGCCATCACCACGCGCTGCACCGGCGGGCAGACATTGTTCGGATCATAGGCCGCTTCGGGCGAATCGGCGGGAACGCATTCGAGCACGCGCTGCGGAATGGTGCGCGCGGCGCGGACCGGCGGCTTGGCCCGCTTGATCGGAACCGGCTTGGCCTTGGCCTGCTTGATGCTCTTGGATTTGTAGCTTGGCGCATCGGTGATCGGGCGTTCGGCCACGTGGACCGCGCCGCCAGCGACGAGCGCACCGCCGGCGGCGATGGCTGACAATTTGGCAAGCGCTGCTTTGACCGACATATGATGCACTTCCTGCTGCGCGGAGGGCTACCCCGCATCGATCGGAAAAGCCGGATTTTCGCGAATCCCCCGACCGACGAATTTACACGTCCTTATGAGGCCACAAAACTAAATTTTCCTGACCGGCGCGAGCGTTGCGCAACGCCTGTCCCGCTATGGGACCGGAAAATCGCGGGATGTTACCGGACGATTCAGCCTATTTGTCGAACATGTCTGACTGCCCCGCGGCGCGCGGCGCGCTCATGCCGAGATGCTGCCAGCCGCCATCGTTGAGCATTCGCCCGCGCGCGGTACGGGCAATCAGGCCGAGCTGGATGAGATAGGGCTCGATCACTTCTTCCACCGTGTCGCGCGGCTCGCTGAGGCCCGCAGCCAGCGTCTCCACGCCCACCGGACCGCCCTTGTAGGTTGTCGCGATCATGGTGAGATAGCGCCGGTCCATCGCATCGAGGCCGAGGCTGTCGACTTCGAGCCGGGTCAGCGCCTCGTCGGCCACCCGGGTGGTCACCACCGCTTCGCCCAGCACGCTGGCGAAATCGCGCACGCGGCGCATCAGGCGGCCTGCAACACGAGGCGTGCCGCGCGAACGGCGGGCGATCTCGCGCGCGCCGCCTTCGTCGATGCCCATGCCGATGAGGCCTGCCCCGCGAGTCACGACCTTGAGCAGCTCGTCCTCGGTGTAGAAATTGAGCCGCACCGGGATGCCGAAACGGTCGCGCAGCGGCGTGGTCAGCAAGCCCTGCCGCGTCGTCGCGCCCACCAGCGTGAAGGGCGGCAAGTCGATCCTCACGCTGCGCGCGCTAGGCCCCTCGCCGATGATGATGTCGAGCGCGCGGTCCTCCATCGCGGGATAGAGCACCTCCTCGACCACCGGATTGAGCCGGTGGATCTCGTCGATGAAAAGGACGTCGTTGGGTTCGAGATTGGTGAGCAGCGCGGCAAGGTCGCCCGCCTTGGCGATCACCGGCCCGCTGGTGGCACGGAAACCGACGCCGAGTTCCTTCGACACGATCTGCGCCAGCGTGGTCTTGCCAAGGCCCGGAGGGCCGAAGAACAGCACATGGTCCATCGCCTCGCCGCGGTTCTTGGCCGCCTCGATGAAGACGCGAAGGTTTTCGCGCGCCGCCTTCTGCCCGACGAATTCGGACAGGCTCTTGGGCCGCAGTGCCGCATCCGGGTCTTCCGGCTGCCGCTCGGGCGAATGGAGGGGGACGGGTTCGGTCATCTCAAAACGGGTTCACCGTGTAGCCGCGCTGTTGCAGCAATGCGTGGGCGGTCATGGCGGAGAGCGCCATTTCTACGCCCGGCAGCAGGTCCTCCTGTGTCACGCCATAGGCAGCGGCGCTCTGGCCGCAGACGATGAAGCGCACGCCCTCGCCCAGCATGACCTGCACCATGTCGGCGGAGGTATTGTCGGGCCTGGCCAGCAAATCCATCACTGCCTTGCCGTGGACGACCACGGCGATGCGGATGTTGTCTTCCGGAACGCCGTGGGCGACGTGCATGTTGATGAAGCGCGCCGCGCTTTCGAAGCCGCGGTTCACCGTGCCTTCGTCCGCCGGCTTGGCCACGTCGAAGGCGATGGCGAACTCGGTATCGGCGGGCACCTGCCCGATCCCCGCGACCGGCGCGTGCGGACCGAACTGCGGGAAGACCGGGCCGGGCTTGAATGCGCTCATGTCCTGTGCCGAAGCGCCGGTCGCCATCAGCGCGGCTGCCGCCATTGCTATCGTGATACGCATGGTCATCCCCCTTATCCCGCTGCCCGCTTCAGGGCGACGCGGATGAGGTCACCCTCGCTCGCGCCTTCGCCCAGTTCTCCTTGCGCGGCGGCTACCGCCCGCGCCGCGACGGCGGGCTTGAAACCCAGGTTCTCGAGCGCGCTCACCGCATCGGCGCTGGCCCCGCCCGCCGGGGTCGCCGCCATCGCCGCGCCGCCGCCCGAGGAAGGCAGCGCGCCCGCCTTGTCCTTCAGTTCGTTGACGATGCGTCCGGCCAGTTTCGGGCCCACGCCGTTCGCGCGGGCGACCGTCGCCGCATCGCCGCTGGCGCAGGCCTGCTGCACCTCTGCGGTCGAGAGCGCGGACAGGATCGCCAGCGCCACCTTGCTGCCCACGCCCTGCACCTGGGTGAGCAGGCGGAACCAGTCGCGTTCGGCCGCTTCGGCGAAACCGAGCAGCCGCATGTCGTTTTCCGACACCTGCAGGTCGGTATAGAGCGTGCAGGCCTCGCCCTTCTCGCCCAGCGCGGCGAGCGTCTTGGTCGAACAGTGGACGAGATAGCCGACGCCCGAGACGTCGATCACCGCCCAGTCGGCACCGGTATCGTCGAGCAGGCCCTTGAGCTTTGCAATCATAAGTCTCTTTCCGCGCTACGCTTCGCTGCATGAGCGCGTTTTGTTCTTGCCCCCCAAGAAGGATTTGGTCCAGCACGAATGGACACGCGCCCACAGTTGCGACAGGAAGGCTCACCATGAGCTGGAACACTTTCGGACGCGTGCTTCGCTTCACCACCTGGGGGGAAAGCCATGGCCCCGCCATCGGCGCGGTCGTCGACGGGTGCCCGCCGGGCATCGCGCTGGCCGAAGGCGACCTCCAGCCCTTCCTGGATGCGCGCAAGCCAGGGCAGAACAAGTTCACCACGCAGCGCAAGGAGGCGGACGAGGTCCGCATCCTGTCGGGCGTGTTCGAAGGCAAGACCACGGGCACGCCGATCAGCCTGCTGATCGAGAACACCGACCAGCGCTCGAAAGACTATTCCGAGATCGCGAACACCTATCGCCCCGGCCATGCCGACTATGCCTATGACGCGAAATACGGTTTCCGCGACTATCGCGGCGGCGGGCGGTCCAGCGCGCGCGAGACGGCGATGCGCGTGGCAGCAGGCGCGGTGGCGCGAAAGGTCATCCCCGAAGTCGCAATCATTGCTTACGTCGCCGAAATCGGCGGCGACCGGATCGATCCGGCGAATTTCGATGCCGCCGAGATCGGCCGCAATCCCTTCTGGTGCCCGGATGCAGCCGCCGCCAAGCGCTGGGAAGCGCTGGTCGACGAGGCGCGGAAGGCCGGATCATCGCTCGGCGCGGTGGTCGAATGCGTCGCCACCGGCGTTCCGGCGGGCTGGGGCGCGCCGATCTATGCCAAGCTCGACAGCGATTTGGCGAGCGGCATGATGAGCATCAATGCGGTCAAGGGCGTGGAGATCGGCGACGGCTTCGAAGCTGCGCGCCTGACCGGCGAACAGAACGCCGATGCCATGTCGCCGGGCGAAAACGGCCCCGAATTCGCCGCCAACCATGCCGGCGGCATCGCGGGCGGTATCTCGACCGGCCAACCGGTGGTCTGCCGCGTCGCTTTCAAGCCGACCAGTTCGATCCTCACCCCCGTCGCCAGTATCGACCGGCAGGGCGAAGCGACACAAGTGCGCACCAAGGGCCGCCACGACCCTTGCGTGGGCATTCGCGGGACGCCGGTGGTCGAAGCGATGATGGCGCTGGTGCTGGCGGACCACAAGCTGCTCCACCGCGGACAGACGGGCCGCTGACCTAGGGCTTCTTGCCTCCGGGCGGGGGCTTGAAATGCGCGTTCAGGATGATCCGTTCGCCATAGATGCGCGTACCGTTGCGCTCGCGCAGTTGCAGGCGATAGACGCCCTCTGCCTGCAAAGCCGCTTCGCCGAAGCCGTAATTTGCAGGCGCTTCTCCAAGCAGGCGGCAATCGCGCACCCGGTCGCGGCGGATGATCTCGCAATCGAGGCGAGCCACGCCTGCAATCCGTTCGAACTTTGCTGCGTCCGGATAGTAGCGGTGCAACCGCTCGAACCGCATCGACGGAGCCCAGCTCAGCCGGACCAGCCGCTTGGGCGCGGCCGCCTCGCCGCCACCGCCCTTGCCGCTGCCTACGCCCGACCCCGTGCCCGTTCCGATGCCGCCCAGCCCGGTCCCGCCCGGCCCGGTTATGGCGGATGGCGGTACAAGGGCGAGATCAGGCCGCTCGACAGCGACCATCACCGGTTCCGGCTCGGTCAGGACGATCGGGGCCAGCGGCAGGCTGCGCGCTACTTCGGGGGCAGGTGCGCCGCCCGCGATGTCCGGCTCTGCCGCAGGCGGATCGGGCACCGGCGGCGGTGGTTCGGGCGCAGCTTTGGGTAGCAGGATCACCGGCAGCGGCTGCGGCGGTTCGGGCACTGCCGCACGCATCTGGAGGGCTATCAGCAGGAGCGCGAATTGCGAGATCGTCAGGCCGGCCGCAATGCCGGCGCTGCGCCAGTCGAGGCGCCTGTTGCCTGCCGCGGAGCGCGGGGATCGGTCTGCGAGGACAGCTCCCATCCCCTTCACCTAGCACGAAAATCCGGATTTCGCGAACCGGCTTGCCACACCCCTCTCTTGCGCCAGACGCAACGAAATCGCCCGACAGTTGCACTTATCGAAAGTTCTAATCGATTGATTGATTATTTCGATGCTCGCAATCGCACAAAATCGCTTTTGTGCATCGCAGCGAACCCTATCTGGAGGGCACGAATTCCAACCCGAACATACGGAGAATAACAACCATGGGTATCATCGGAAGCCAGATCAAACCGTTCAAGGCCACCGCCTTCCAGGCCGGCAAGGACTTCTACGACGTCACCGACGAAGACGTGCGCGGCAAGTGGGCCGTGTTCTTCTTCTATCCGGCCGACTTCACCTTCGTCTGCCCGACCGAGCTCGAAGACCTCGGCGAGCACTACGAAATGCTCCAGAAGCTGGACGTCGAAGTCTACGGCGTGTCGACCGACACCCACTTCAGCCACAAGGCCTGGCACGACACCTCGGAAAAGATCGGCAAGCTGAACTTCCCGTTCCTGGGCGACCAGAACCACGAGCTGGCCAAGAACTTCGACGTGCTGCGTGAAGGCGTGGGCCTGGCCGATCGCGCCACCTTCGTCGTCGACCCTGACGGCGTGATCCAGCTGGTCGAGCAGACCTGCGAAGGCGTCGGCCGCAATGCCAACGAACTGGTCCGCAAGATCCGCGCCGCCCAGTACGTGCGCAACAACCCCGGCCAGGTCTGCCCGGCAGCCTGGGAAGAAGGCAGCGAAACCCTCGCTCCTTCGCTCGACCTCGTCGGCAAGATCTAAGCGCGACAAGACCGGCGGCGCCCATCTTCTCCGGGTGCCGCCCAAGAGCCCGAGCCTGACTGGACTCGGGTCGCTGGAAGGCCCGGGGCACTTGCCTCCCCCCCGCCCCGGGCCTTTTCCCATCTTCCATCCCTTCGGAGACTTTCATGCTCGACACCGCGATGAAGCAGCAGCTTTCGACCTATCTCGCCAATCTGCGCGAGCCGATCGAACTCGTCGCCTCGCTGGGCGATGACGCCAAGTCCGCGCAAACGCGCGAACTGCTGGAGGAAATCGCCGCGCTGCACGATCTCGTCAACGCGAGCTTCGACGGGACCGACGCGCGCAAGCCCAGCTTCGTCATCCGCCGCGCCAGCGATGCGGAAAAGTGGGTGCGCTTCGCGGGCCTGCCGATGGGCCACGAGTTCACCAGCCTCGTCCTCGCCCTGCTGTGGGCCGGCGGCCATCCGCCCAAGGTCGATGCCGACCTCATCGAACAGGTCCGCGGCCTCGAGGGCGATTACAATTTCGAGATGTATTTCTCGCTGTCCTGCCACAACTGCCCCGACGTGGTGCAGGCGCTGACGCTGATGGCGCTGGAAAACCCGCGCATCACCGCCACGCTGATCGAAGGCGGCACGCACAAGGACGAAGTCGAGGCACGCGAGATCATGGCGGTCCCCGCGACCTTCCTCAACGGCGAGCCCTTCTACAACGGCAAGATGGAATTGGCCGAAATCCTCGCCAAGCTCGACACGGGCAGCGAGGAGAAGGCGGCAGAAAAGCTGTCGGCCAAGGACCCGTTCGAAGTGCTCGTCATCGGCGGCGGTCCGGCAGGCGCGGCAACCGCAATCTACACTGCGCGCAAGGGCTTTCGCACCGGTATCGCGGCGGAACGCTTCGGCGGCCAGCTGCACGACACGCTCGGCATCGAGAACCTGCCCGGCACGCCCTATACCGAAGGGCCGAAGCTGGCTGGTGAACTCAAACGCCACGTGGGCGAATACGACATCGACCTGATGGATCTCGCCAAGGCCGTGAAGCTTGTCCCAGCCACTAAGGAAGGCGGCTTTCACACGGTCGAACTGGGCAATGGCGCAAGCCTCAAGGCGCGCAGCCTGATCCTCGCGACGGGTGCGCGCTGGCGCAATCTCGGCGTGCCGGGCGAGGCGGAATACCGCAACAAGGGTGTCGCCTATTGCCCGCACTGCGACGGGCCGCTGTTCAAGGGCAAGCGCATCGCGGTGATCGGCGGCGGCAATTCCGGCGTCGAGGCGGCGATCGACCTCGCCAAGATCGTCGGCCACGTCACGCTGGTCGAATATGACGAGAAGCTGCGCGCCGACGAAGTGCTGCAGGCCAAGCTGCGCAGCCTCCCCAATGTCGAGATCGTCACCAGCGGCCAGACGACCGAGATCACCGGCGAGAACGGCAAGGTCAACGGCCTCGTCCTCAAAGACCGCAAGTCGGGTTCCGAACGCCGCATCGCGCTCGAAGGCGTGTTCGTCCAGATCGGCCTCGTGCCGAACACCGAATGGCTGCAGGGCTCGGGCCTCGAACTGACGAAGTTCGGCGAAATCGTCACCGATGAGGAAGGCCGCACCAATGTGCCCGGCATCTTCGGTGCAGGCGATGTGACCGACGTGCCTTACAAGCAGATCGTCGTCGCCATGGGCGAAGGCTCGAAGGCGGGCCTGTCCGCCTTCGATTACCTGATCCGCACGGAGCCGGTGGAGGACATCGCCCAGGCCGCCTGAAATTGACCCAGATCAGTTACGAAAGCGTCGTCATTCCAGCGGGATGGCGGCGCTTTTCGCAACTGGGGCACGCTTCGCCGCTCAATCGCTTATGGCAATCAATTTGAACCGTTTAATCGATTGGACGAATTAACGGGCGCCGTTCATCGTCCTTCGGTTCTCGGGCGGGAGACCGAGTCTTTTTTCGAAGGAGAGAGTTCAATGGACGCCAAGACCGGAGATATCAGCGGTTGTCCTTTCCACGGCAACGCCGGCACGCGCTCGCTGTTCGGCCGTACCAACCGCGACTGGTGGCCCGACCAGCTCGACCTTGAAATCCTGACCGAAGGCGGCCGCGCGGCCGATCCGATGGGCGAGGATTTCGACTATTGCGAAGCCTTCAACGCGCTCGACTACAACGCGCTCAAGAAGGATCTCACCGACCTCATGACCGACAGCCAGCCCTGGTGGCCGGCAGACTATGGTCACTACGGCCCCTTCTTCATCCGCATGGCCTGGCACGCAGCCGGTACCTATCGCACGGGCGATGGGCGCGGCGGCGGCGGCAGCGGCCAGCAGCGCTTCGCTCCGCTCAACAGCTGGCCGGACAACGGCAACCTCGACAAGGCCCGCCGCCTGCTGTGGCCGATCAAGCAGAAGTACGGCAAGCACATCAGCTGGGCCGACCTGTTCATCCTCACCGGCAACGTCGCCATTGAATCGATGGGTGGTCCCGTCTTCGGCTTCGGCGGCGGCCGCAAGGACGTGTACGATCCGGAAACCGTCTATTGGGGCACGGAAGAACAGTGGGTCGACACCGGTGCGGAAACCCGCATCCTGCCCGACGAGGGCAAGGCGCTCGAAAACCCGCTGGCAGCGATCCAGATGGGCCTCATCTACGTCAATCCCGAAGGTCCGGGCGGCAATCCCAACGACTGGGAAGGCATGGCGCGCGACATGAAGGAAACCTTCGCGCGCATGGCCATGAACGACGAGGAAACCGTTGCGCTGACCGCCGGTGGCCACGCTTTCGGCAAGGCCCACGGTGCCAAGCCTTCGGACACGTTCTCGGGCGCGCCGGAAGGCGAAACCCTGCATCGCATGGGCTTCGGCTGGCTGACCGATCCGGAAGAAATCGAGAAGGGCCACATCACCACCTCGGGTATCGAAGGTGCCTGGACGCCCAATCCGACGCAGTGGGGTGGCGACTACTTCCGCCTTCTGTTCAAGTACGATTACGAGCTCGTCCAGAGCCCGGCCGGCGCGAACCAGTGGCAGCCGATCAATCCCGATCCGGAAGACATGGCACCCGATGCGCGGGACCCGAGCAAGAAGGTCCCGACCATGATGACCACCGCCGACATGGCGCTGAAGCGTGACCCGGATTATCGCAAGATTTCCGAACGCTTCCGCGACGACCAGGCGGCGCTGGACGATGCCTTCGCCCGCGCATGGTTCAAGCTGTGCCACCGCGACATGGGTCCCAAGGTCCGTTACCTCGGCCCGGAAGTCCCGGCTGAAGACCTGATCTGGCAGGACCCCGTCCCCGCCGGCAAGCAGGCCTCGGACGCGGCGGTTGCGGACTTCAAGGCCAAGGTCCTCGCCAGCGGCCTGTCAATTGCCGAACTGGTCAAGACGGCCTGGGCCTCGGCCTCGACCTACCGCAATTCGGACCACCGGGGCGGCGCCAACGGTGCCCGCATCCGCCTCTCGCCGATGAAGGACTGGAAAGCGAACGAGCCCGACAAGCTCGCCAAGGTCCTGGCCAAGCTCGACGAACTGCGCGGCGACCTCTCGATGGCCGATGCCATCGTGATCGCCGGTTCGGCTGCAGTCGAGAAGGCAGCCAAGGATGCCGGCTTCGACGTCGCGGTCCCGGTTACCACCGGCCGCGGCGATGCCAGCCAGGAGCAGACCGACGCCGAGAGCTTCGAGCCGCTCGAGCCCTTCGCCGACGGCTTCCGCAACTACCTCAAGACCAAGGCTTCGGTGAAGACCGAGGACATGCTGGTCGACAAGGCACACCTGCTCGGCCTCTCGATCCCCGAGATGACCGTGCTGGTCGGCGGGCTGCGCGCAATGGGCGCGGTCTATGGCGACAAGCCGCTGGGCGTTCTCACCGACACCCCGGGCAAGCTCGACAATTCCTTCTTCGTGAACCTGCTCGAAATGGGCACGGTGTGGGAAGTGGTCGACGAGAGCGGCGACGAGGAATTCGTCGGTCGCTGCCGCCTGAAGGGTGCCGAAAAATGGCGCGCCACGCGCACCGACCTCGTCTTCGGTTCGAACTCGCGCCTGCGCGCCGTGGCCGAAGTCTATGCCGAGAACGGTAACGAGGAGAAGTTCGTGCGCGACTTCGTCAAGGCCTGGACCAAGGTCATGGACGCGGACCGTTTCGACCTGACCTACGCCAAGTACCACAAATAACGGGTCATACCCGAGCCCACTGGGCCGCAGAAGAAGCCCCCGGCAGCAATGTCGGGGGCTTTTTCGTGCTTTACTGCACGCCGCCACCCGCTACGCAACGGGCATGAGCATCGCATTTTCGCAACGGGCCCGCGTTCTCGCCGGCATCATCTCGCTGGCAGCCTTCATCGGCCTCGCGGTCCAGTCCACGCTCAATCTCGAACGGGACGGCAGCCCGCTCGTCTCCTTCGCCCTGCTGCTGCGTTTCTTCACGATCTGGAGCAATCTGGCTGCCGCCGTGCTGTTCGCCTGGATCGCAGCGAAGGGATCGATCCACCGCGCCGTGCCTTTTGCGCTTGCGACCGCAATCACGATCGTGGCCATCGTCTATCACACTCTGCTGGCGGCAGATCACCACCCGGTCGGGCTGGACTGGTATACCAACCAGATGCACCACACGATCATTCCCGCCGCGACGGTCGGCTGGTGGCTGGCCTTCACCCGTCCGGCCGACAATGGCTGGAAGGACCTGCCGCTGGTGATGATCGCGCCGGTGACCTACACCGTCTTCGCACTGGTTTATGGCGAAATGAGCGGTTTCTACGCCTATTTCTTCCTCGACGTGCCGCAGTACGGATATGGCCGGGTCTTCGCGAATATCGCGGGGCTTGCGCTGGTGTTCATGCTGTTCGGTGCGCTGCTGCTCGGTCTGCGCCGGCTTGTCAGCGCTCGCGCCTGAGCACGATGTAGAGCGCGCCGTCTCCGCCATGGCGCTGGTGCGCGCGGCGGACCGCGGCGATGGCGGAATGGTGGCTGGAGGCCGCCAGCCAGTCCAGCACCTTGGCCCTGATCGCCCCGCGCCGCTCCGCCCGGTCGGCAGGCGCGACGGGACGCGGCTTGCCGGTGATTAGCAGCACCGTGCGCGCACCGATGGCGCGGGCCTGCGCGATGCCGCTCATCAGCCGGTCGTAGGCCGCATCGAGCCCGTGGTCGTGCAGGTCGAGCGTCACATCGGGCTGGATAGAACCCGACTTGAGCCTGCGGTCCCAGTGGGAATCGAGCGAATTGGTTTGCGGCGGCGGCGGGGGCGGTGCCTTCTTCGGCGGCGCTACCGCCTTGCGGACCTTCGGCAGGGGCTTGGGAGGAGCAGGCGCTGTCACGGCAGCCGGTGCAAGCGCCACTGGCCGCTTTACCGGAGGGTGCAGCGGATCGACCGTCGCCGCGACCTTTTCCCAGGCCGCTGCTTCTTCTGCCGTCAGGCCACGCGGCGCAGTCACGGTTTGAGACGCGCGAGCGTTCCCTTGGGCAGGAGGATGTAGGCCTTGCCGCGCCCGCTCATGCCGCCGGCGATCTCGCGTGCATCGGCACCATTGCCCCAGAACGTGTCGAAGCGGTTGGCACCCTTGATCGCGCCGCCCGTGTCCTGCGCCACCCAAAGCCCATCGGCGACGTCGCGGTCGAGATCGAGCCAGACGGGCGCGCCATAGGGCACGAACTTGGGGTCCACCGCCACGCTGTCGCGGCCTCGCACCGGCACTTCGAGCGAGCCGAGCGGGCCATCGGTCGTCAGCTCGCGGAAGAAGATCCAGCTCTTGTTGAGGTTCATCAGCGCCTCGCCCTCTTCAGGGTTGTCGCGGATGTACTGGATGATGCCCTGCATCGACCCGGGATACTGGCCCGGCCCGTCGCCGATCAGCCCGCGTTCGCGCATGATCGAACCGACGCCGACATATTCGCGCCCGTTTTGCCCGGCATAGCCGATGCGCATGACGCTGCCGTCGGGCTGGCGCAGCAGGCCCGAACCCTGGATCTGGAGGAAGAAGAATTCGACCGGATCGGCGGCCCAGGCGATGACCGGCACCTTGCCTTCGAGCGCGCCTGCGACGATTTCGGCCCGCTCGAAATAGGGCACGAACTTGCCGCTCTCGTCATACCGGCCGAGCGGGGGGCGACCGGTTCGTTCGGCTTCGGGCGTGTCGTCGGGCCATGCGCGCACGAGGTCGGTCGGCATGGCATAGACCGGCACGTCGTATCCCGGCGCGCGGGTACGGCTGCCGAGGATTTCCGGCTCGAAATAGCCGGTGGCGAAGGCCTTGCCCTCACCCACGACTGCGGTTTCGAACTGGCTGGTGAAGAACAGGCGCGGCTCGCTCGACCAGTTGGTCGCGGCAAGGCACGGGCCCTGCCAGTCGAGCCGGCTGGTGAGGCCGCTCGCATCGTCGCGGAACAGGATCTTGTCGCACGAGGCGCGAAACGCGGACAGGGCCGCGGCAGCATCCTGCGACCCGATCGGCAGGCTGGCGATGTCAGGCCCCGCAGTCAGCCCTGCCGACAGGGCGTTGTCGGCCAGCGTCGCGGGCGGCGGCGGGACCACGCCCGTGTCCATCGGCGGCCTTGCATCGGGAACCACGGCGCAGGCGGACAGCAGCAAAGCCGCCCCTGCTATGAGCGCGCTTCGCATCCATCCGTCTCCTGTGCTGGCGGTGATCAGTCCTGGTCGGTTTCGTCGAGGACCCAGTTCGGGTCCATCGCGTCGACATGGCGGCGGAAGGTCCAGATGTCCCGGCTTTCCACGGCATCGTCGAGCGAACCGGCAACGACATTGCCGTCCTTGTCGCGGGTAACGGCCGCGATATCGGCGACGAAGCGCACGGCGATGCGCGCATCCTTGCCCGCGAGTTCGGCCGAATGGACAGTCGCGTCCTCGATCCGGATCAGGCGGTTGTCGAGCGTTTCGCCCGCTGCCTCGCGCGCGTCGATCGCGGCAGCGAAGCTGGCGTAGACATCGTCGTCAGTCAGTTCGCGCAGGGTTTCACGGTCGCCCTTCCAGAAGGCTTCGAGGATCATCGCATAGGCTGCCTTCGCCCCTTCGAGGAACGACAGCAGGTCGAACCGCGAATCGGACGCGGCAATCGCGCGGATCGCGGTTTCGTTGGCGCTGGTGGCATTGTCCACGCTGCGCAGCGTCACGGTCGGGCGGGCGGCGGGAACCGCATCGGCGCTGCCAGCGACCGGCGGCGGAGGCGCATTCTGTTCGCGCGGGCCGTAGCTGCGGCGGATCGGGTCCTCTTCCTGCTCCGACCGCTGGCCGAGCACCGAATAGAGGCGCAGGCCGAGGAAGGCGGCGATGGCGGCAAGGATGACGATCTCGTAGATCACTGGCGAAATTCCGTTCTGGTCGACTTGGCAAATCTGCGGGGGGAGGCAGGTTACCGGCCCTGTCTCCCTACTGCCCTAGATAGGGACCAATTACAAACGCACAATGGGCGCTGCCGGGTCCAGACACCCCTATCAGGCACCGGACCGTCGCCTTCCTCGCGCATTGCCCCGCGCCCTGCACGGTGCTAGGCGCGCGCCCTGAAATGCGGGGCGCGTGCGCGTCCGGCGACCGATCCCGAATTGCCAGTCTAGAGAAAGCTTGCCCGATGGCCGATGAAAACGACGTACTGACCGATCTCAACGCGGACCCTGCAGCCGGTGCCAACGGCGCGGACAACCGCCCCACGGTCGGCGTCCTCAACCAGTATGTGAAGGACCTCTCGGTCGAGAACCCGAATGCGCCGGCTGCCTACCAGTGGTCGGAACAGCCGCGCATCGACGTGCAGGTCAACATCGCGGCCAACAAGATCACCGACGAAGTGCACGAAGTCGAACTGAAGATGACCGTGCGCGCGGACGCGGACCAGGGCGCGATGTACATCGTCGAGCTGGCTTACTGCGGCCTCGTCGGCATCCGCAACGTGCCCGAAGAACACGCGCACGCCTTCCTGTTTGCCGAAACGCCCCGCCTCCTCTTCCCCTTCGCGCGCGGCATCATCGCCGAAGCGGTGCGCGATCTCGGCTACCCGCCGCTGATGCTCGATCCGATGGATTTCGGCACGCTTTACCAGCAGCAGCTGCAGGCCCGCGCCGCGCAGCAGGCGCAGGGCACCCCGGCTCCGACCGGGAACGCCTGAGGGGCGGAACTCTGATGGAGGCTCGCGCATGAGCCTGCTCAAGCACGTCGGCACGATCGGCTCGCTCACCATGGTGAGCCGCATCGCCGGAATGGCGCGCGAGATGATCTTCTCGCGCGTCCTCGGCGCAAATGCGGTGACCGATGCCTGGTTCCAGGCCTTCATCATCCCCAACGTCTTCCGCCGCCTGTTCGCGGAAGGCGCGTTTTCGGCCGCCTTCGTGCCGATGTTTTCCAAGCGGCTCCACGGCGACGGCGGGCTGGAAGAAGCGCGCAGCTTCTCCGCCGACGTGCTCAGCGTCTTCCTGCCGGTACTGATCGCGTTGTGCATCGTCTTCGAACTGGCGATGCCGGGCGTCATCTGGCTGCTGGCGGACAAGCCAGTCGACCCGGGCGAATTCGACCTTGCGGTCGATTTTGCGCGGATCATGTTTCCCTACATCCTGCTGGTGAGCCTGGTGACGCTGTTCACCGGGATGCTCAATTCGGTCTCGCGCTTCGCGCCGGGCGCCAGTTTTCCGATCATCCTGAATATCCTGCTGATCGCCGCCCTGCTGCTGGGAGAGCGGTGGATGGAGGCTGGCGCGAGCCTGGAACAGGTCACTTACGGCATCGCGTGGACCGTGACCGCGGGCGGCGTGATCCAGCTGCTCTGGCTGCTCTACTGGGTGCGGGTCGAAGGCTTTCGGCCCAAGATATTGTGGCCGCGCATCACGCCCGAAGTGAAGCGGCTGTCCATCATCGCCCTGCCGGCCGCGATCGGCGGCGGCGCCTACCAGATCAACACGCTGGTCCAGCTCTATTTCCTCAACCAGCTCGAAACCGGCTCGGTGAGCTACATGAATTATGCCGACCGGCTGAACCAGCTGCCGCTCGGCATCATCGGCATAGCCCTGTCGACCGCCATCCTGCCGACGCTGTCGAAATTCGTGGGCGGCAACAACAAGGAAGGCGCGGACCGGATCCAGTCGGACGCGATCGAGCTGTCGATGCTGCTGACCATTCCGGCAGCCGTGGCGATGGCGATTTGCGCCACCCCGTTCATCACCATGATCTTCCAGGGGGGCCGCTTCGACATGGCCGATGCGGCAGTCACGGGCGAGGTGCTGGCCGCGCTCGTCCTCGGCCTGCCCGCCTATGTGCTGGTCAAGGTGCTGGTGCCCAATTTCTACGCCCGGTCGGACACCAAGACGCCGGTCTATGCAGCCTTCATCTCGCTTGCGGTTTTCGTCGGCTTCAACATCGCCTTCCTCCAGCGGTTTGGCGTGGTCGGGGTCGCCTATGCCAGCGTCATCGGCGCCTGGATCAACGTCGTCTATCTCTACATCGTCCTGCTCAGGCGCGGGTATTACGAGATCCCGCTGTCGCTGGTCGCGCGTGTCGCTCGCCAGCTGGTCGCCGCCGCAGCCATGGGCGCAGCCTTGTGGTTCGCGCGCGATTTGCTAACCGGCTGGTATTCGGCCGGCCTGTTCGAACGGCTGGGTGCACTCATCGTCCTCGTCGCCTGTTCGGCGGTGGTCTATTTCGGGGTGGCGTTCGCAGTCGGCGCCATCGACCGGCAGCGCATCGCTGCCCTCACCAGGAAGAAAGCTTCGTAACCCGTCATGCGCGTTGTTTCCGGCATCCAACCCACTGGCAATCTCCACCTCGGCAATTACCTGGGGGCGATCCGCAACTGGGTGCGCATGCAGGACGAGATGGGTGACGGTCACCAGTGCTTGTTCTTCCTGGCCGACCTGCACGCGATCTCGATGCCGCACGATCCGGCCGAGCTGCGCAAGGGCACGCTGGAAATGGCCGCCGCGCTGGTCGCCTGCGGGATCGATCCGCAGCGCAGCGTGCTGTTCAACCAGGCACAGGTCCCGCAGCACGCGGAACTGCAGTGGCTGCTGGGCGGCACGGCGCGCATGGGCTGGCTCAACCGCATGACGCAGTGGAAGGACAAGGCAGGCAAGAACCGCGAAGGCCAGTCGGTCGCGCTGTTTACCTACCCCGTCCTGCAGGCCGCCGACGTGCTGCTCTACCAGGCGACCCACGTGCCGGTGGGCGAGGACCAGAAGCAGCATCTCGAACTGGCGCGCGACATCGCGCAGAAGTTCAACAACGACTTCGCGTCCGAGGAAGCGCCGGTCTTCACCCTGCCCGATCCGATCGTGCCGCCGCAGGCTGCGCGCATCATGAGCCTGCGCAACGGCGCGGCCAAGATGAGCAAGTCGGACCCTTCCGACATGAGCCGCATCAACCTTGCCGACGATCCGGACGAGGTGATGAAGAAGATCAAGAAGGCCAAGACCGACCCCGAACCCCTGCCAAGCGAGGAAAAGGGGCTGGAGGACCGTCCCGAGGCGCTGAACCTCGTGACGATCTACGCCGCGCTGACCGACGGCAGCGTGGAAGGTGTGCTGAAGGACTTCGGCGGCGAAGGCTTCGGCAAGTTCAAGCCCGCGCTGGGCGAACTGCTGGTGGAAACGCTGCGCCCGATCTCGGCGCGGTTCACCGAACTGCTCGAAGACCGCGAGGCATTGGACGCGATCCTCGCGCGCGGCGCGGCGCAGGCACGCGAGATCGCCGTGCCCACGCTCGACGCCACCTACGAGGCGCTCGGCCTCGTGCGCGGCTAGGTCAGATCTTCACCGCCGTACCGCTGGCGCTGACCATCAGCATCGAACCGGTGTCGCCGATCACCTCGTAATCGAGGTCGATGCCGACCACCGCATTGCCGCCGCGCGTGGCCGCTTCGGCCTGCAATTCCTCGATCGCCTGGTTGCGCGCATCGGCAAGGATGCGTTCGTAGCTGCCCGAACGCCCGCCGACGATGTCGCGGATATTGGCGAACAGGTCGCGGAAGATGTTGGCGCCCACGATCACCTCGCCGGTCACGATGCCCAGGTATTCCTGGATCGGCCTGCCCTCGATCGTGGGCGTGGTGGTGACGATGACGCCGCGGGCGTCTTTCCAGGGTCCTGCCATGACTGCTCTCCTACTTGCGCTTTGGGAAGGATGCGCGAAGGAAGGTCGCAAGGAAACCCAGCATCGCGCCGAGCTGCCATGCGGGTATCGCCTCACCGAAGATCAGCGTGGTCAGCCGGTCGAAAACCTGCGGGAAGATAAGGCCACCTGCCCAGCCGGCCGCCGCCCCGAACAGCATCGCCACCAGCGATACGATGGCGATGAAGACCGGCCCCAGCAGGACCAGCCCGACCAGTCCTGCCCCGCGATTTACTTCCGACATACCGCTCTCCTTGTTGATTTGGTGTATTACTTCACCAATACGCAAGGAAAGTCAAGCAAATCAACCCATTCCGAGCGCGGCCTTGTAGGTATCGAGGATGGTTTCCTGCTCGCTGCGCTCGTCTGGCTTCATTTTGCGAAGCTTGATGATCTGGCGCATGATCTTGGTGTCGTAGCCCACCGCCTTGGATTCGGCGTAAACGTCGCGGATATCGTCGGCGATGCCCTTCTTCTCTTCTTCGAGGCGTTCGATGCGCTCGATGAGAAGGCGCAGGCGGTCGTCGGTGGCTTCGGCCATGTGAAGGTAACTCCGGTGATCTTGAGAATCGGTTGGCCGGTGCGAATAGCCACCCAGCCGCGCGGGGTGAAGGCGGCGACTCGCTACTCCACGCGATTTTTCGCGATGCTGGCTTCCATGCGCTCCAGCTGCTCTGGCGTGGCAGGCGTCTGGCGGGTCGCCTTCCATTCGTCCTGCGGCATTCCGTGGACCAGTTCGCGCGCCTGCGCCTTGTCGCCTTCATAACCGGCATCGATGATCCAGTCGGCGAGGCAATTGCGGCAGAAACCGGCCAGCCCCATCAGGTCGATATTCTGGGCATCGTGGCGGTGACGCAGGTGCCGGACCAGGCGCCTGAAGGCTGCTGCCGCTACGTCATCGGGCAGTCGGTCGAGCGGGTCGGGTGCATTCGTAACCATGTCATCGTCCTTGAAATGTCTCACCGCCCTGCCATAGCGCTGGTTCATGGCAAAGCCCGACAAAGAGCGCGAAGGCGCACCCAAGCTCGATCCCCGTGGCCGCAAGGTCAAAATTCTCGCGACCGTGGGTCCGGCCAGCCGATCTCCCGAAATGCTCGCCCGCCTGTTCAAGGCCGGGGTCGATGCCTTCCGCGTCAACATGAGCCATGGCGAGCACGAGACCCATGGCGAAACGATCGCCGCGATCCGCGCGCTGGAAAAGCAGTTCCACCGCCCCATCGCGATCCTGGCCGATTTGCAGGGCCCGAAGCTGCGCGTGGGCAAGTTCAAGGACGGCAAGGCGGTCATCCGCCATTCGGGCCATTTCACGCTCGACCGCAATCCCGAGCCGGGCGACGAAACCCGCGTCGAATTGCCGCATCCCGAGCTGTTCGGCCTGCTCGAAAAGGGCCAGCGCCTGCTGATCAACGACGGCAAGATCCGCCTGCGCGTGATCCGTGCCGACGAGAACGAGATCCTTTGTTCGGCCGAAGTCGGCGGCGTCATTTCCGACCGCAAGGGCGTCAACGTACCCGATGCCGAAGTGCCGATCCCCGCACTGACCGACAAGGACCGCAAGGACCTGGCATTCGCGATGCAGCAGGGCGTCGACTGGATCGGCCTCAGCTTCGTGCAGCGTCCCGAAGACCTTGCCGAGGCGCGCAAGTTGATGGGCGGGTATGGTGCGCTGTGCGCCAAGATCGAAAAGCCCATGGCCGTCCGCCGGCTCGACGAGATCATCGAACTGTCCGACGGCATCATGGTCGCCCGCGGCGACCTCGGCGTGGAGCTGGAGCCGCAGGAAGTCCCGCCGCTCCAGAAGCAGATCGTCAACAAGGCGCGCACCGCCGGCAAGCCGGTGATCGTAGCCACCCAGATGCTCGAAAGCATGATCGAGAGCCCCGCGCCGACCCGCGCCGAGGTCTCCGACGTCGCCAATGCCGTCTACGACGGTGCCGATGCCGTGATGCTGTCGGCGGAAACCGCCGCCGGCGACTGGCCGGAAGAGGCCGTCACCATCATGCACCGCATCGCCCACCAGGTCGAACGGGACGAGGCCTATCTCCCCCGCGTGCGCTTTCTCGACACGCCGCCGGACAAGACCACCGCCGACGCGCTGGCCCATGCCTGCATGACCGTGGCCGACACCGTCTCGATCGCCGCGATCACCGTCTTCACGGGTTCGGGCAGCACCGCTCGCCGCGTGGCGCGCGAACGCCCGAGCGTGCCCATGCTGGTCCTCACGCCCAGCATGAAGACCGCCCGCCGCCTTGCCCTGCTGTGGGGCGCGCACGCCGTGGCGACCAAGGACATCGGCAGCTTCGAAGAGATGATCGCCAAGGGCAAGCGCATGGCGCTGCGCCACGGCTTTGCCGGAGCGGGCAGCAAGCTGGTCGCGCTCGCAGGCGTTCCCTTCGGCACGCCCGGCTCGACCAATCTCATGCACGTCGTCACCGTCAGCGGCGACGAGCTGGAAAAATACGAAGGCCGGTGATCGTCCGCGGCTGGCTCAGCCGTAGGGCAATCTCACGTCCCAGCGCAGCGCTTCTACACCGCCCGCATCGAGTGCATCCGCTGCGCGTGCGACGAGGAGCGATTCGTCCGCGATATCCTCGATCGCGTTCTCCTTCTCGCCCGGGAAATACATCTGAGTGGTCAGGCGCGCCTGCCGGCTCTTGATGTCGAAATGGATGTGGCGGGGCCGCGGGGTGCCGCCGAAGGCATAGATGCCGGGGCGGATGGTGCGGAAACGGTAGCGCCCTTGCGCATCGGTCACCAGCACGGCAGAGCCCTGGAAATAGGGGTCGAGCGGCAGTTCCTCGCGCTGGTCGCCGCCGTGCATGTACCGGCCCACCGCATTGGCTTGCCACAGGTCCAGCGTCACGCCGGCAAGCGGCGAGCCGTCGTGGTTGGTCACCACGCCGAAGACATCGAGGAGATCGCCCTGCGCCGTCCCATGAACGCCCTGCACATGGGTCAGGTCGGAATCCTGGTCGAGCGGCCTTACGGTCGGATAGAACGGGCCGAGTTGCTGCGGCGGGGTCGATTTGCCGAGGACTTCGAGCAGGTCCTGTCCGGCTACGGGTGCCGCGATGGTGGCAGCGCCCCCAGCGACGATGAAATTACGGCGTGAAAATGCAGGCATAGTCTCCCTCCCTAGAAGAGCTGCGCACCCTGCGACCGTAATTGGCTTGTTATCGGCTCACGCTAGAGCGCGGTCCAGTCCGGCACAAGCCCGCACGAATTGCAGCGGGCCTAGGCGGCTGCCCGTTCCAGCCGCGCGCGCGCCTCCGCCTCGCCGATCAGCGGCAGGAGTTCCGCCATGTCGGGGCCGTGGTCCATACCGGTCAGTGCCTGCCGCAGCGGCAGGAACAGCGACTTGCCCTTGCGCCCCGTCGCCTCCTTCAGCGCATTGGTGAGCGCGTGCCAGGGATCATCGCCCCAGGTGAGAAGGCGCGCAGCCTCTTCAAGGTAAGCGCGGTCGTGATCGGCAAAGTCCGGCTGGGCGATCGGGCCGGTGACGAGCTGCCACCAGTCGGCCACCTCGTGCACGTGCGAAAGGTTCGGGCGGATGGCGTGCCAGCCGGCTTCGTCCATGCCTTCGGGCAAGCGATGCTCGACGGATGCAAAATTCATCTGGTGGACCAGCGCGGCATTGATCCGCTCCAGTTCCGCATCGTCGAATTTCGCAGGCGCCCGGCCGAAAGTGGACAGGTCGAAGCTGTCGACCAGCACGCTGCGATCGGCGATCGGTTCGACCGGCTGGCTGGTGCCGAGACGGGCAAGCAGCGCCACAAGCGCCTGCGGCTCGATGCCTTTCTCGCGGAAGGCATCGCAGCCCAGCGAACCGAGGCGTTTCGACAGCTTGCCCTCACGCCCGACCAGCAAAGCCTCATGCGCGAACCGCGGAATTTTTGCTGCAGCATATTGTGCAGCAATAAGCGCGGTAAACATCTGAATTTGAACGGCAGTATTGCTGACATGGTCTTCGCCCCGCAGCACGTCGGTGACGCCCATGTCCAAATCGTCGATTGCGCTCGGAAGCATGTAGAGCCAGCTGCCGTCGGCGCGCCGGATGACCGGATCGGAAAGCTGGGCAGCGTCGAATTTCTGCACCCCGCGCACGCCGTCGCCCCAAGTAATCGGCTCGTCGTGATCGAGCTTGAAGCGCCAGTGCGGAGCGATGCCTTCCGACTCCTTCGCAGCGCGTTCTTCCTGCGTGAGCTTGAGCGCGCCGCGGTCGTAGATCGGCGGCAGACCGCGGCCCAGCTGGATCTTGCGCTTGAGTTCGAGTTCCTGCGCGGTCTCGTAGGCGGGATAGACCCGGCCTGCGGCCCTCAGCGCCTCGAATGCGGCCTCGTACTTGGCAAGGCGCAGCGACTGGCGCTCCTCGCCATCGGGCTCTAGCCCCAGCCAGGCAAGATCGGCGCGGATCGCGTCGACATATTCCTCGCGGCTGCGCTCCGCATCGGTGTCGTCGATGCGCAGCATGAAGCGCCCGCCGGCCTTTCGCGCGAGCATCCAGTTGTGGAGCGCGGTGCGGATATTGCCGACATGGAGACGCCCGGTCGGAGACGGCGCGAAACGCGTAATGGTGGTCATGGCCGCGCCGATAGCGCAGCGCGCAGCCTATTGCGAGAAGAGCGTGACCGAATGTCCGCCGCCGCGCAGTTCCACCGCATTGGCGGGAGTGCGGCGCACCTCCTCTGCGGCATCGATGGCAACCGCCAGCGCGCGATGCTGCGGCGATACGGCGGGCAGGCAGGTCACCGTCCCGCCGCCGGGCGCAGGTTGCGGCCCGTAGGCAGGATCGCGCTGTATTTCGACGCGCCCGTCTTCGAGGCCGTAGGTCCAGGCAAAGCCGAGGCAGCGCGGTTCGTAACCGATCGTCTCCTCCGTGATCGAAAGCGCGATGCCGAAGTCGGTCTCCAGCGGCTCTCCGTCGATCCCGGCGACGCGGTATTCCCCCACGATGCTGGCCGGGACGATTCCCGTATCGGCCGCTGCGGGCGAAGGCTCTGCCGTCGGCTCGTCGGCGGCCGGCGCACATGCGGCAAGCATTGCCGCCAGCAGTAGCGCCGCCCTCACGCGGCCTGGCCTCCCCGGCGCTTCAGGGCCGCCTTGCGTGCAGCGCGGTAGTCGATCACCGCCTTGTCGACCGGCGGGCTGATTTTCGCGCCGTGTTCCGGGTCTTCCTGCGCCAGTGTTTCGGCCAGCATCGGCTTGCAGATGAGGAAACCCTGCGCCTCCTTCACCCCGAGCTTGCGCAGAAGGTCGAGCTGCTCGCGGTCCTCGATACCTTCGGCGGTCGTCTCCATGTCCATCGCCTCGGCAAGGCGCGTGATGGTCGAGATGATCGCCTGGCTGCCGAGATCATGCGTCACGTCGCGCACGAAGGCGCGGTCGATCTTGATCCGGTTGAAGGGGAAACGGCGCAGGTAGGCGAGCGAGGAATAGCCGGTCCCGAAATCGTCGAGCGCGATGCGTACGCCCAGCTCGCGCAGGGCCAGAAGCGTCTCGCGATTGGCATCGCTGGTATCCATCAGCACGTGCTCGGTGATTTCCAGCTCGACCCGTTCGGGCGGGAAATCGGTGGCGCGCAGGGCCTGCGACACGGCGGCAACCAGTTTCGCATCGGCGACCTGCGTGGTCGACAGGTTGATCGCGATGCGGAAATCGCCGTCCCAGCCGACCGTTTCTTCCAGCGCGCGGCGGATGACCCATTCGCCGATCGACGTGATCAGGCCGGTATCTTCTGCCACGGGCAGGAAATCCGCCGGTCCCAGCACGCCGCGGGTCGGGTGGTACCAGCGCAGCAGCGCCTCGTAGCCCGTGGTCTGGCCGGTATCGAGTTCGATGATCGGCTGGAAATGCAGCTGCATCTGGTCGCGCGCCAGCGCCTCGCGCAGGTCAGCCTCGATATCACGCCGCTCGCGCGCTTCCTGGTCGAGACGCGGCTCGAACAGGGCAAGGTTGTCGCGCCCCTTGTTCTTGGCTGCATAGAGCGCAAGGTCTGCGCGGCGCATCAATTCCTCGGCATCGCAATCGCCCTCCAGACAGCGCGCCACGCCCACGCTGGTGGAGACACGGTAGCTGTGCCCGTCAATCTCGTAGGGCGCGCGCACGACCGACAGGAAACGGTGCGCCCGTTCGATCAGCAGGCCGTCGCCTGCGCGCGTTTCGATCAGCACGGCAAACTCGTCCCCGCCGAGCCGGGCGACGAGATCCTGCTGGCGGACTTCGCCTGCAAGCCGTTCGCCGACTTCGCGCAGAAGCCGGTCCCCGACAAGGTGGCCGCGCGTGTCGTTGATCGCCTTGAAATCGTCGAGGTCGAGATAGAACAGCGCGATATTAGCCCCGCGCGAATGGCTGTCGCCCAGCAGTTCGCGCAGCCGCTCGTTGAAGAGGTAGCGGTTGGCGAGGTTCGTCAGATTGTCGTAATGCGCCATGAAGGTGACGCGCTGTTCGATCAGCCGCGCGGACGTGACGTCGCGGCCGATCCCGCTCATCGTGCCGTCCATCCGCGGACGGCCCGACAATTGCCAGAAGCGCCGTTCCCCTTCGACTGCGATGGTCACCGGCAGGTCGCGGAAGGCCCGCTGTTCGACGAGGAAGCGCGAGAGCCCTTCCCGCTCTTCCCCCGGTTCGACGAGATCGAGCAGCGACATGCCCTCGAGCGTTTCTGCATCAAGGCCGAGCACCTTGGCAAAGCGTTCGCTGGTTTCGCGCAGGCGCGCATCGTTATCGACGATCCACAGCCAGTCGGTTGACTGCTCTTCGTAATCATGCAGCAGCATGGCAACCGTCGCGGCGGCATCCTCGCGCTCGATATCGGCCACCACAGCCGCCTCGAAGGCTGCATCCATGCGCCCGACCGCCCGCCACAGGGTGAGGCCGTAGACTACCAGCAGCGCTGCCACCGGCGTCGCCTCGATACCGATGGCAAGCCATGCAGCAGCGAGGAGCCCGCCCAGCAGCATGACGATATGGACATAGCCAGCCTGCGGGGCGGCGCGGTGGATCAGCAGCACGCCGACCATCATCGCGGTACCCACGACTGCGAGCGTCGCGATTTCCAGCCCCTGCGCAATCAGGGCAAGGAGTACGAAACCGACTGCCCAGATCACGCTCGAGGCCATCATCGCACCGGTCACGCGGCGGTAATCGCGGCGCAACGAGGCGGCATCGCCGATCTCGGGATCGAGCGAGGCGAAATAGAACGCCCTGAGGCAGAACAGGCCGATGGCCGCGCCCGCCCAAGTCAGGATCGGTACTTCCAACTTGGCTTCGTCGAAAGCGATGACGAGCACGAAAATGGAGGCGATGGCCGAAAGGGTCGCGAGCGTATTGCCCGCGGTCACTGCCCGCAGGCGCCGCACCAGCAGCAGGCGGCGCACCTCTTCGCTATTCGCGCTCGGTCTTCCCATGCGGCCCCCGGTTGTGCGCAGGATCGCGCGCATCCTGCTCAAGTGTAACCGAATTTCCGGTCCGCTGTATAGCTTTCTGCTCCGGATCGGGGGATTGTCCGCTCGCTTGTCAGCGGCGCTGCAACACCACCTCGTGTCCTTTGCCCGACAGGATGGCGCGGTCGTTCCCGTCCGCGCGCACGGTCTCGGCCATGTCCATCGCCTGCCAGAGCGCGGGCAATTCCTCGGGGAATCCGATGTCGCAGACCATCTCCGGCGACTTGTGGTCCATGAGGTCGAACCGCGCGCCGTCGATCATGTAATTGACCGACTGGCCGGCACAGCCGGGCTCCCACCAGACCTGATCGAAATTCGCCTCCAGCGGGATCGGTTCCGCAAGGGATTTGCCGTCGAGGCTGACGAGATCCCACGATCCGCGAACGTCCACCGCGCGCGCGGCGACCTGCGCGGGATCGGGAATGCGTTCGAGCTGGACCGTCCCGCCCGGTCCCGACAGCCAGAGTCCGCCCCGCACCGGCCTGATGGTCGTCGCCTTGTCGATAGCGGTGATGATCGCCTCCTCGCCCGGCGCATAGCTGCGCGCGCACATGGCAGGCGGTTCGGCATAGTCCCATTCGCCGGTCTCGATACCCTCGCCCGTGCGGTCGAAGGTCCAGTCGTCGTAGATGCACTGCGACTGGAAATGGATCCGGTTGCCCGAAAAGGTGATCGTCGGCTCGTAGCCCTCGATGCCGATCAGCGGGGTTTCTTCATTGACCAAAGTGACGACATATTCGCCGTCGATGGCAGGTGCAGCGCTGGCCGGCGCATCTTCGGGTGCGGGCGAACAGGTCAGGAGGCCAAGGGCGGCAAGTACAGCAGCTACTCGCATCGGACACTCCCCGAACCATCCGGAGCGCGCATGGGAAAAGGCCCCGGAAGCGATGACTTCCGGGGCCTTTTCAATTTGTTGCGATGAACGGGGGCTTATTCGCCGTCCTTCGCCTCTTCGTTGAGGTAATCGCCTGCATCGGCATCGGTGCCGTGGGTTTCACCTTCCATCACCGCCAGCGGATCGTCGCCGATCGCAGCTTCGGGGCCCTGGGCGAGTTCCGCCGCGTGCTCTTCTTCTGCGGTATTGGCAGCGATGATCGCCTCCTGGGCCTTCTTCCACGAAGCGCGCAGGGCGGCGTCGCGGCTGGAGGCAGTGACGCGCATGCGGTTCATGCCCGCGCCGGTACCGGCGGGGATGAGACGGCCGACGATCACGTTTTCCTTGAGGCCGATCAGCGTGTCCTTCTTGCCCTCGACAGCGGCCTGCGTGAGCACGCGGGTCGTTTCCTGGAACGAGGCGGCAGAGATGAACGAGCGGGTCTGCAGCGAGGCCTTGGTGATGCCGAGGAGGATCGGGGTGCCCTGTGCGGGTTCCTTGTTCTTCGGCAGCTTGGCGTTGGTCTCGTTGAGTTCCTCAAGGTCGACCTGTTCGCCCGGCAGCAGCGTGGTGTCGCCGCCATCGGTGATCTCGACCTTCTGCAGCATCTGGCGAACGATCACCTCGATGTGCTTGTCGTTGATCTTCACGCCCTGGAGTCGGTAGACTTCCTGGATCTCGTTCACGAGGTACTCGGCCAGCGCCTCGACCCCGAGGACATCGAGGATGTCGTGCGGGTTCGGCGAGCCCGAGATCAGCGTGTCGCCCTTCTTGACGAAGTCGCCTTCCTGGACGTCGATAACCTTGGTCTTGGGGATGAGGTATTCAACCGCATCACCTTCCTCGGGCACGATCGCGATCTTGCGCTTGGCCTTGTATTCGCGGACGAATTCGATCTTGCCCGAAATCTTGGCGATGATCGCATTGTCCTTCGGCACGCGGGCCTCGAACAGTTCGGCGACGCGCGGCAGACCACCAGTGATGTCGCGGGTCTTGGCAGCTTCGCGGCTGGCACGGGCGAGAATGTCACCTGCCTGCACCTGTGCACCGTCCTCGACCGAGAGCGCGGTACCGGGCGCCAGCATGTAGCGCGCGGCCTCGTTCTCGTCGCCGGCCTCGTTGAAGAGGGTAAGCCGCGGACGCAGGTCTTCCTTCTTCGCACGGCCGCTGGTGCGGATCTCGGTGACGACGCGCTGGGCGATACCGGTGGCATCGTCGACGCGTTCTTCCATCGAGGTACCGTCGATGAGGTCCTGGAACTTCACCACACCCGAAGTTTCGGTGATGATCGGCAGCGAGAACGGATCCCATTCCGCAAGGCGATCGCCTTCCTTCACCTTCGCGCCATCCTTGTGCATCAGCACCGTACCGTAAGGCACCTTGTGGATTTCGCGCTCGCGGCCTTCGGCGTCGATCACGGCCAGTTCGCCGTTGCGGGCGAGCGACAGGATACGACCCTTCTTGTCGGTGATGGTCGGCATGTCGCGATAGACGACCTTACCGTCCGACACCGCTTCGAGGTGCGAGGTTTCGTTGAGCTGCGCAGCACCGCCGATGTGGAAGGTACGCATGGTCAGCTGGGTACCCGGTTCACCGATCGACTGGGCGGCGATGACGCCGACAGCTTCACCGATGTTGACCGGCGTACCGCGGGCAAGGTCACGGCCGTAGCAGGTCGCGCAAACGCCCTGCTTGGCTTCGCAGACCAGCGGCGAACGGATCTTGGCGACCTGCGTTTCGGCCTCCTCGATCGCCTTCACCAGCGGTTCGTCGACCAGCGTGCCGGCCTTGGCGATGACTTCGTCGGTCGATGCGTTGACGATGTCTTCGGCCAGCGTGCGGCCGAGGATACGTTCGCCGATCGATGCGATCACGCTACCGCCCTGGACGATGGCACGCATTTCGAGCGCGTTGTCGGTCTTGCAGTCCTCTTCGACGATGACGCAGTCCTGCGACACGTCGACCAGACGGCGGGTCAGGTAACCCGAGTTCGCCGTCTTGAGCGCCGTATCCGCGAGACCCTTACGGGCGCCGTGGGTCGAGTTGAAGTACTCTAGGACGTTCAGGCCTTCCTTGAAGTTCGAGATGATCGGGTTCTCGATGATCTCGCCCGACGGCTTGGCCATCAGGCCGCGCATACCGGCCAGCTGCTTCATCTGGGCCGGGCTACCACGGGCGCCGGAGTGGCTCATCATGTAGATCGAGTTGATCTGCGCTTCCTTGCCGTCCTTGTCGATCGGCTGCGACTTGATCTCTTCCATCATGGCATCGGCCACCTTGTCGCCGCACTGGCTCCAGGCGTCGATGACCTTGTTGTACTTTTCCTGCTGGGTGATGAGACCGTCCTGGTACTGCTGCTCGTAATCAGCAACCAGTGCCTTGGTGGCTTCGACCAGTTCAACCTTGGCATCGGGGATGATCATGTCGTCCTTGCCGAAGGAGATGCCGGCCTTGAACGCGTGGCGGAAGCCCAGCGCCATGATGGCGTCGGCGAACAGCACGGTGTCCTTCTGGCCGGTGTGGCGGTAGACCTCGTCGATCACGTCGGCGATGTCCTTCTTCGTCAGCAGGCGGTTGACGATGTCGAAGGGAACCTTGTGGTTCTTCGGCAGGCATTCGCCGATCAGCATGCGGCCCGGGGTGGTGACGAAACGCTTCATCGAAACGTTGCCGTCCTCGTCCGCCTGGGGCACGCGGGCCATGATCTTCGAGTGCAGCGTGACCGACTTGATTTCCAGCGCCTGGTGCACTTCCGCCATGTCCGAGAACAGGGGCAGCTTCTCGACCTTGTTGCCGTCGCTGTCTTCGGTGAACTCGGGCTTCTTCTCCTGACGTTCCATCGACAGGTAGTAGAGACCCAGCACCATGTCCTGCGAAGGCACGATGATCGGCTTGCCGTTGGCGGGCGAGAGGATGTTGTTGGTCGACATCATCAGGACGCGCGCTTCCAGCTGGGCCTCGAGGCTCAGCGGGACGTGCACGGCCATCTGGTCGCCGTCGAAGTCGGCGTTGAACGCGGCGCAGACCAGCGGGTGAAGCTGGATCGCCTTGCCCTCGATCAGCACGGGCTCGAAGGCCTGGATGCCGAGACGGTGGAGCGTCGGTGCGCGGTTCAGGAGGACCGGGTGTTCGCGGATGACTTCATCCAGGATGTCCCAGACTTCCTTGCGCTCCTTCTCGACCCACTTCTTCGCCTGCTTGAGGGTCATCGAAAGACCCTTGGCGTCGAGACGGGCGTAGATGAACGGCTTGAACAGCTCGAGCGCCATCTTCTTGGGCAGGCCGCACTGGTGCAGCTTGAGTTCCGGACCGGTCACGATGACCGAACGGCCCGAATAGTCGACGCGCTTACCCAGAAGGTTCTGGCGGAAGCGGCCCTGCTTGCCCTTGAGCATGTCGGACAGCGACTTGAGCGGACGCTTGTTGGCACCGGTGATCACGCGGCCGCGGCGGCCGTTGTCGAACAGCGCGTCGACGGCTTCCTGCAGCATGCGCTTTTCATTGCGGACGATGATGTCCGGCGCGCGCAGCTCCATGAGGCGCTTCAAGCGGTTGTTACGGTTGATCACGCGGCGGTAGAGGTCGTTGAGGTCCGACGTCGCGAAGCGGCCACCGTCCAGCGGGACGAGCGGGCGCAGTTCCGGCGGAATGACCGGCACGACTTCGAGGATCATCCACTCGGGACGGTTGCCGCTCTCGATGAAGCTTTCGACGACCTTCAGGCGCTTGATGATCTTGGCGGGCTTGAGCTTCGACTTGGTGGTTGCGAGCTCTTCCAAGAGGTCCTCTTTCTCCTGTTCGAGATCGAGGTCCATCAGCATCATCTTGACGGCTTCTGCGCCGATGCTGGCCGAGAAGGCGTCTTCACCATACTCGTCCTGCGCTTCGAGCAGTTCGTCTTCGGTCAGCAGCTGGAACTTGTCCAGCGGCGTGAGACCCGGTTCGACGACGATGTAGCTTTCGAAGTACAGCACGCGCTCGAGCTGCTTGAGCTGCATGTCGAGCAGCAGGCCGATGCGCGAAGGCAGCGACTTCAGGAACCAGATGTGCGCGACCGGCGCGGCCAGTTCGATGTGGCCCATGCGCTCGCGGCGGACCTTGGTCACGGTCACTTCGACGCCGCACTTTTCGCAGACGACGCCCTTGTACTTCATGCGTTTGTACTTGCCGCAAAGGCATTCGTAGTCCTTCACCGGACCGAAGATGCGCGCGCAGAACAGGCCGTCACGTTCGGGCTTGAACGTGCGGTAGTTGATCGTTTCCGGCTTCTTGATTTCGCCGAAGGACCACGAGCGGATGCGCTCGGGGCTGGCGATGCCGATCTGGATCTCGTCGAAAGTCTCGGGCTTCGCGAGCTGGTTGGTGAATTTGGTCAGTTCGTTCATGACTTAAATCCCTGTCGGGTTAATTCTTTCGGGCGGAAGCGGTGGGGAGCGAAACGCCCCCCTATTCCGCCGCGATCGCGAGGCCGTCGTCGTCTTCGTCGTCGGTAAGCGACTTGAGTTCGACGTTGAGACCCAGGCTGCGCATTTCCTTGACGAGCACGTTGAAGCTCTCGGGAATGCCGGCCTCGAAGGTATCGTCGCCCTTGACGATGGCTTCGTAGACCTTGGTACGGCCGATCACGTCGTCCGACTTCACGGTGAGGATTTCCTGCAGCGTGTAGGCTGCACCGTAGGCCTGGAGTGCCCAGACCTCCATTTCCCCGAAGCGCTGGCCGCCGAACTGCGCCTTACCGCCCAGCGGCTGCTGGGTAACGAGGCTGTAGGGGCCGATCGAACGTGCGTGGATCTTGTCGTCGACCAGGTGGTGCAGCTTGAGCATGTAGATGATGCCCACGGTCACCTTGCGGTCGAACGCTTCGCCGGTGCGGCCGTCGTAGAGGACGGACTGGCCGTCCGCATCGAGGCCGGCCTTTTCCAGTTCCACGGTCACGTCGCCTTCGCGGGCGCCGTCGAACACCGGGGTGCCCATCGGGACGCCGTAGCGCAGGTTGCTTGCCAGCTCGACGATCTCTTCGGTCGAACGGCTGTCGATCGCCTCGACATACTGTTCGCCGTAGACCTCCTTGAGGCGGTCGATCACTGCTGCCGGCGGCTTGGCCTTGGCGTAATCTTCCTCTGCATTCGGGTTGGCAGCCTTCCATTCGTCGAGCTGCTGGCCGATCTGCATGCCCAGGTTGCGGGCTGCCATGCCGAGGTGCGTTTCGAAGATCTGACCGACGTTCATGCGCGAAGGCACGCCCAGCGGGTTCAGCACGATGTCGACCGGCGTACCGTCTTCGAGGAACGGCATGTCCTCGACCGGCAGGATGCGCGAAATCACACCCTTGTTACCGTGACGGCCGGCCATCTTGTCGCCCGGCTGAAGCTTGCGCTTCACGGCAACGAAGACCTTGACCATCTTCAGCACGCCCGGGGCGAGTTCGTCGCCGCGTTCGAGCTTTTCCTTACGGTCTTCGAACTTCTCGTCGATGAACTTGACGCTCTCATCGTACTGCGACTTCACCGCTTCGAGCTGGGCCTGGCGGTTGTCGTCGGCGACCGCGAACTTGAACCATTCGTGGCGATCGACGCTTTCCAGCAGTTCCTCGGTGATTTCCGAACCCTTCTTGACGCCCTTGGGGGCGGCCGAAGCGGTCTGGCCGAGCAGCATGTCGCGCAGGCGGTTGTAGGTCGCACGGTTGAGGATCGCGCGCTCGTCCTGCGCGTCCTTGCGCAGGCGCTCGATTTCCTCGTTCTGGATCGCGCGGGTACGGTCGTCGATCTCGATACCGTGACGGTTGAAGACGCGGACTTCCACGACGGTACCGGCAACGCCCGGCGGCAGGCGGAGCGAGGTGTCGCGCACGTCGCTGGCCTTTTCGCCGAAGATGGCGCGCAGGAGCTTTTCTTCCGGCGTCATCGGGCTTTCACCCTTCGGCGTGATCTTGCCGCACAGGATATCGCCCGGGTGCACTTCGGCACCGATGTAGACGATGCCCGCCTCGTCGAGGTTGCGCAGCGCTTCCTCGCCTACGTTCGGGATGTCGCGGGTGATGTCTTCCGGCCCGAGCTTGGTGTCGCGAGCCATGACTTCGAATTCCTCGATGTGGATCGAGGTGAAGACGTCGTCCTTCACGATACGCTCGGAGATGAGGATGGAGTCCTCGTAGTTGTAGCCGTTCCAGGGCATGAAGGCGACGAGGCTGTTGCGGCCCAGTGCCAGTTCGCCGAGGTCGGTCGAAGGACCGTCGGCGATCACGTCGCCGGCTTCGACCGTCTCACCGACCTTCACCAGCGGACGCTGGTTGATGCAGGTGTTCTGGTTCGAACGCTGGAACTTCTGCAGCGTGTAGATGTCCACGCCCGACTGGCCGGGTTCGACATCGCCGATCGCGCGGATCACGATACGCGTCGCGTCGACCTGGTCGACCACGCCGCCACGCTTGGCGGTGATGGCCGCGCCGGAATCGCGGGCGACGGTTTCTTCCATGCCGGTGCCGACCCAGGGCGCTTCCGCCTTCACGAGCGGAACGGCCTGGCGCTGCATGTTGGCGCCCATCAGTGCGCGGTTGGCGTCGTCGTTTTCCAGGAACGGAATGAGCGATGCACCGACCGAGACGAGCTGCTTGGGGCTGACGTCCATCAGCGTGATGGTTTCACGCGGGGCCATCAGGTTGTCGCCGGCCTGGCGGGCCGAGACGAGCTCTTCCACGAAGCCGCCGTTGGCGTCGAGTTCGGCCGAAGCCTGTGCGACGGTGTGCTTCTGCTCTTCCATGGCGGACAGGTAGATCACCTCGTCGGTGACCTTGTTGTCCTTCACCACGCGGTACGGCGTTTCGATGAAGCCGTACTTGTTGACGCGCGCGAAGGTCGAGAGCGAGTTGATCAGGCCGATGTTCGGGCCTTCCGGCGTTTCGATCGGGCAGATGCGGCCATAGTGGGTCGGGTGAACGTCGCGGACTTCGAAGCCGGCGCGCTCACGGGTAAGGCCGCCCGGGCCAAGCGCCGAAACGCGGCGCTTGTGGGTGACTTCGGACAGCGGGTTGGTCTGGTCCATGAACTGCGAGAGCTGCGAGGAGCCGAAGAACTCGCGCACGGCGGCAACGGCCGGCTTCGCGTTGATCAGGTCGTTCGGCATGACGGTCGACACGTCGACCGAGCTCATGCGCTCCTTCACCGCGCGTTCCATGCGCAGCAGGCCGACGCGGTACTGGTTTTCGAGCAGTTCGCCGACCGAACGGACACGGCGATTGCCGAGGTTGTCGATGTCGTCGACTTCGCCCTTGCCGTCCTTGAGGTCGACCAGTTCCTTGACCACGGCGAGGATGTCTTCCTTGCGCAGCGTGGTGACGGTGTCTTCGGCATCGAGGTCGAGACGCATGTTGAGCTTGACGCGGCCGACGGCCGACAGGTCGTAACGCTCGGCGTCGAAGAACAGGCCTTCGAACAGCGCTTCGGCGGTTTCCTTGGTCGGCGGTTCGCCCGGGCGCATGACCTTGTAGATGGCCTCGAGGCCTTCGTCGCGGTTCTCCGCCTTGTCGACCTTCATCGTGTTGCGGATCCAGGGACCCGTATTGATGTGGTCGATGTCGAGCAGGACGAGGCTGTCGACGCCCGCATTGTCGAGCGCTTCGAGGTTCTCGGCCGAGACTTCGTCACCAGCTTCGATGTAGATGCGGCCCGTGCTTTCGTCGATCATGTCGGCCGAGGCATAGCGGCCGAAGATTTCCTCGGTCGGAAGCAGCAGGGTTTCGAGACCGTCCTTGGCAGCCTTGTTGGCAGCACGCGGGCTGATCTTCTGGCCGGCGGGGAAGACTTCCTCGCCGGTCTTGGCGTCCACCAGCGGGAACGCCGGCTTACGGCCGCGCCAGTTTTCGGCGACGAACGGGATTTCCCAGCCGTCCTTGGCACGCTTCCAGGTGACGGTGTCGTAGAAATGGGCGAGGATGTCCTCGGCGTCGAGGCCAAGGGCATAGAGCAGCGCGGTGACCGGCAGCTTGCGCTTGCGGTCGATACGCACGTTGACCACGTCCTTCGCGTCGAACTCGAAGTCGAGCCACGAACCGCGGTAAGGAATGATGCGGGCTGCGAACAGCAGCTTGCCCGAGGAGTGCGTCTTGCCGCGGTCATGGTCAAACAGCACACCCGGCGAACGGTGCATCTGCGACACGATAACGCGCTCGGTACCGTTGATGACGAAGGTGCCGTTATCCGTCATGAGCGGCATGTCGCCCATGTAGACGTCCTGTTCCTTGATATCGAGGACGGAGCGGGTTTCGGTTTCCTGGTCCACCTCGAACACGATCAGGCGAAGGGTGACCTTCATCGGGGCGGCGTAGGTGATGCCGCGCTGGCGGCATTCGACGATGTCGTACTTCGGCGCTTCGAGCTCGTAATGCACGAAGTCGAGCTCGGCGGTGCCGGCGAAGTCGCGGATCGGGAAGACCGAACGCAGCGTCTTTTCGAGGCCCGAGACGTAGTCGATCTGCTTGTTCGAGCGCAGGAACTGCTCGTAGCTTTCACGCTGCACCTCGATGAGGTTGGGCATGTCGACGACTTCGTGGATGTCGCCGAAAATCTTGCGGATGCGCCGCTTAGCGGTGCCCGACGACGTGTTGCGGGGTGCCTTCGCCTTGGTAGCCATAAAGGAGCTCGTGCCTCTTTTCGTGTCCTTGCAGCCCCGCGCGGACAGGACTGCCAATCAGATGTCTCATGCGCGTGAGAACCGTATCGCGAGACGCAAAAAGGCCGCAGCGATGACACGCCCGTGGGGGCGGCGGCTGCAGCTCGTTAAAAAGCGTCGCGATATGGAAACGCCGCTTCCATCCTGTGTCCGAAACCCGCGCATGAATCGGACTCGCTCGAAGCGTGCGGTCGAGAGGCATTTAGGAAGGCGCGGGGGCTTTGTCAAACGCCCTGCGACGTAACGACAGGCAGGCATCGCAGGTGGCAAAAATATGCTATGGGCAGGGCTTCGCAAGGGGGAGGACGCATGCTGCGACTGCTGGTCCTGCTGGCAAGCCTGCTGCTCGCGCCATTCGCGCTGGCAGCGCAGGGCGCCGCGCCTGCACGCATCGTGGCGGTGGGCGACCTGCACGGCGATTACGAGGCATGGGAGGAGATCGCCCGCGCCGCCGGCATCGTCGATACAAAGGGCGGCTGGTCGGGAGGCGGGACTGCGCTGGTCCAGATGGGCGACATCACCGACCGCGGACCGGATTCGCTCAGGATCATCCGCCAGCTGCAACGGCTGGCCGGCGAAGCGACTGCCGCCGGCGGGCAGGTCATCGTCCTGCTCGGCAATCACGAGGCGATGAACGTCACGGGCGACCTGCGCTACGTTCACCCCGGCGAATACGAGGCCTTCCGCGACCGCCGCTCGCGCGCGGTGCGGCTTGATGTCTGGGCCACCCAGCGCGACCGGCTGGCAGAGCTCTACCGGGCGGACAAGCCCGGCCTGCCCATCGACGAGATCAAGCGGCGCTGGCTGGCCGAAACGCCGCTCGGCATGATCGAGCACCGGCGCAGCTGGCGCGCCGGGGGCGATCTGGGCCTGTGGGCGGCGACCCTGCCTGCCGTGGTGCAACTGGGGCCGACCCTCTTCGCGCATGGCGGCCTCAGCGCGGAACGGTCGGCAGAGGAGATCGCGACGATCAACCGCCGCCACCAAGCGGCGCTCGCCCCCGGGGACGAGGTCGACCGGAGCGTGCTCGACGATCCGCTGGGGCCGATATGGTATCGCGGCAATGTGGTGCGCGAGGCCGATGACACCGAGCCCCAGTCCGCCAGGCTATCGCGCGAAGAAGAGCTGGCAACGGTCCTCGCCCGTTATGGCGCACAGCGGCTGGTCGTCGCCCATACGCCCTCGCGAGACGGTATCGCCGACGACCTCGGCGGCAGGTTGCTGCGCATCGATACCGGCATTTCCCGCCATTACGGTGGCCCCGCCTCCTATCTCGAAATCGCAGGCGATCGCATCACCGCACACCAGCGAGAATCCGACGGCTCGTGGACCAGCCGGATATTGTCCGAAGGAGCGCCCCGATGAAGCGCCTCGCTCTCACCCTTGCCCTTGCCTGCGCTGCCCCACCTGCCTTCGCACAGGGCGAGGCCACCCCGCTCTTCGCCTCCGATGAAATCCTCGAACTCACGCTTGACGGGCCCATTCGCGAGATCGTCGCGCGGGGCGAGAAATCGACCGACCCCCACCCCGCCACCTTGTCGGCCGCCGGCGAGAGCCATGCCATCCAGCTGTCCGCCCGCGGCAATTCGCGGCGCCTGAAGGAACTGTGCCGCTTCCCGCCATTGAGGGTGCGCTTCGATGGCAAGCCGGACGAGGCTTCGCTGTTCCACCGGCAGGGCAGCATCAAGCTGGTCACCCATTGCCGCGACAGCGACAGTGCCGAACAGACCATGCTGCGTGAATATGCCGCCTACCGGCTCTACAACGTCCTGACACCGGAAAGCTTCAGGGTCCGGCTGGTCCGCGTCAGCTACCGCGACGGCGACAGGGAATATGCCCGCCGGCTGGCCTTCTTCATCGAGGACGGGGACGATGCGGCACGGCGGCTGGGCCTGAAGGAGCTGGATGTCGGCGACACACCGCTGGCGCAGGTCGACCGCGAGGATGCGGCCCGCTACGCGCTGTTCCAGTACATGATCGGCAATACCGACTGGGCCATGGTACTCGGCCCGACGAAGACCGACTGCTGCCACAACTCGCGCCTGTTCGGAGCGAGCAAGGAGGCCCGCAGCGCGCTGGTCCCCGTGCCCTATGATTTCGACAATTCGGGGCTGGTGGATGCAGGCTATGCCGTGCCCAATCCGGAACTCGGCACCTATTCGGTGCGCACCCGCGTCTATCGCGGTTTCTGTTCGTTCAACGACCTCGTCCCTGCGGCAGCGGCACGGATGCGCGCCTTGCGCAGCCAGTTCGAAGCGAGCCTGGCTGCAACGCCCGAAGCCGATGCGGGGACCGTGGCCGCCATGACGAAATACCTCGCGAGCTTCTACGAGGACATCGGGGACGAGGAATCGATCGGGAAGAAGCTGCTGAAGAAGTGCCGCTGAGCACGGGCGGTCAGCCTACCTCGCTGCCTTCGCCCGACTGGTCGTGGCGGTCGGTGTCCGCATCCTTGCCGCCGGCAGAAGCCTCGGGCGAACGCAGGTAGCGGTGGGTGCCGTCCTTGGCCCCGTAATCCGCCATCCAAAGCAGCGCGAAGGCGTAGTTGAACATCACCGTCATCACGAGCGCGATCTCCAGCGCGCCGATACCGGCGGCCAGCCCTATGCCGATGGCAAGCAGGATGTAGATCGCATCGCCCGAACTCTTCAGCGTGTTGCGGAAGCGCACGCCGCCCACGATCCCTGCCAGCGAGAAGGCCAGCGCCAGCGAGTTGTGGACCATCACCACGATCGCGGTCACGGCGATGGGCAGGACGATCATCGTCTCGACCAGCGCCTGATCATATTCCGCGCGGTTGCGGCTGGCCATGTAGGTCCAGGTGACCGGGATCGTCGTCAGCATCGCCCCGGCCACGGCGACGAACAGCCAGAGGATCGAACTGCCGAGGTTGGCGACCTTTTCCGCCCCGATCTGCACCCCGCCGAGCGGATCGCCGGAGGTTGCGCTGAGCAGCGTCTGCGCGCCGCCGATGGGCAGGAAATGGGACAGCGACGGATCGAGCGCCACCACGCCCAGCACCGCGCCGGTCACGACGAGGTAGAACACCGTCAGCCTGACGAACAGCATCCGGAAAACCATGAAGACCAGCCCTCCCCCTGCGCCCCTTATAGAGAGAAGCGGGGCGGCTGCCAAACCCTGCGCTGGGAGCCTGCCCAAGGCCCATTTATCGCCTCTCGCTAAGTCATATATTGTTTTTCGATATTATCGATTGACAATAAGTGCGACTCGGATTATTGATTATCGATATTGAGATGCAAGGAGATCGATAAATGTCCCGTTTCCAGTCCCACTTCGCCGCGGCGCTTGCCGCCATCGTCATCACCCTCGTTTCGGTCCAGACGGTCGTGACCGTGCCGTCCGCCCAGATGGCGGTGGTGTCCGCTCCGCTCATCGCCTGACCCGGTAGAGAAAGGACCAGCCATGGCCCGCATCATTCCCAACGACCCGCTGCTCGCCACGGGAAAAGTTCTTGCGCTGATATTACAGGGCCTGTGTGCCCTGGCGGGAGTTATCCTGTTCGCGGTCATGCTGCTCCTGGTGCTGATAAGCCAGGACCTGGCGGACGGGATCGTCAACGCGAACGAGTTCGAACTCATCGATAACTCTCTCGTCTCGTACATCGCCATCCTGGTAATGCTTTCGGCAATTGTTGCCGCCCTGTTCGCCTTCTTCGGCAAGATGCGCGCAATCATCGTGAGTGTCGGTGAAGGCGACCCGTTCATCGCCGAGAACGCCCAGCGGCTCGGCTCGATGGCCTGGCTACTGCTCGGTGTGGAGGTATTGGCCGTGCTGGTCGGACTTGTGCGCCTTTACCTCGCCAACCTTGCTAGCGGGGGCGGCGACCGGCTCGGTTTCAGCATTTACGACCTGACGGGCCCGGTGATGGTCCTGGTCCTCTTCATCCTCGCCCGCGTCTTCCGCAAGGGAACCGAAATGCGCGCCGACCTGGAAGGGACCGTGTGATGGGCGCTGATTCAGAAGGAACCGCAATCATCGTCAAGCTCGACGACCTGCTCCACGACCGCCGCATGACGCTGACCGAACTGGCGGAACGCGTCGGCCTCACCCTCGCCAATCTGTCGATCCTCAAGACCGGCAAGGCCAAGGCGATCCGCTTCTCCACGCTGGAGGCGATCTGCCGCGAACTCGACTGCCAGCCGGGCGACTTGCTCGCCTACCGGCAGGACTAAGCCCCCCCCGAACCCGACACAGGAAGACAGCAAAGCCCGGCGCCCCCGCGGCGCCGGCAGCTGTCTTGCGCCCTACCGAAAAGGACTTCCCGATGACCCTTCGCCTTTCCACAGCCCTTGCCTGCGCCCTCGTTTCCCTTGCCGCCCCCGGACAGGCTGCCGCCCGGCAGCCTGCCGAAGCCGCCTCCCCAGCAGAACTGCCCCAGCACGTGCTGCTCGTCGTCAGCAGCCATGGCCGCAGCGCGGGCGAAGAGAAGGGGCAGGTCCAGCCCGGTTTCGAAATGGACGAGCTGGCGCAGGCCTGGCTGGTCCTGAAAGCGAACGGGCTTGCCGTCGATATCGCCAGCCCCGCGGGAGGCGCGGTGGAACCCGACGGCTTCGATCCCGCCAAGTCCTATAATGCCGCCTTCCTCGCCGATGCCGAGGCGAGCGCGAAGCTCGGCCAGACCCTGCGGCTCGATCCGGCGATGGCCGGCCGATACGGCGCCGTCATGGTGATCGGCGGCAAGGGCGCGATGTTCGACTTGCCATTTTCGCAGGTGTTGCAGGGCCTCCTCGCCGACACCGAAAGCCGCGGCGGCGTGGTGGCGGCGGTCTGTCACGGCCCGGCGGTCTTCGCCCGCATGGTCCGCGACGACGGGACGCCATGGGCGAAAGGCCGCAGGCTGGCGGGCTTCACCGACGAGGAGGAGGTCCTGTTCGGCAAGCGCTGGGTCAAACACTTCCCCTTCCTGCTCGAAAGCGAGCTGCGCTCGGTCGGTGCGCGCTTCGGCGAGGCACCGATGATGCTGCCCCATGTCGAAGTCGACGGCAGGGTGGTCACCGGCCAGAACCCGTTCTCGGTCGGCGCGGCGAGCGATGCGCTGGTGCAAGCCATGGGCAAGACCCCCGCCCACCGCGAAGCGTGGGCCGACGAGCGCAGCGTCATGCTGGTCGCCCGCGCGATCGCAGGCGACGAGGCACCGCTTGCGGCAGCCCTTGCGGCAAAGGACCCGCGCCTCGATGTGCCGCTGGTGGCGATCTGGGGCTATTACCGCTCGATCGAGGCGGGCGAGGACCAAGCGATGCTGGCATCGGCGCTGCGGATCATGGAACTGGCCCAGCCGCACTTCCCCGATCCCCAACTGGCGGAGGCGATTGAAGGCGTCAGGGCACGTCTATCCGCCATGTGAGGACTTGCGGGCGGCCTCGCGAATGCTTGACTCCCGGCCGGGAAACGCTAAAGGCCGCCCCGCTCGGTAAGGCCGCAAGGCACTGCCGATCATCCGTCCGAGACAGTTGGTGGCCGGGATCTGCCCGACCTTAATTTCCAGCCTAGACGGGGAACAGAGATTTTCCGGCGGTACGCCCAGCCATGGGTAAGCCGTTGTTTCGCGCCAATTGGCGCACTCCTTCCCCCTCAACGGACTCGCCCGTGTTGCAGTTTGCAGCATGGACAAACGTAGCCGATTTCGCCGGTCCATTCCGGCGGGGTCATAGTGAAGGAGTATGGCATGGATCGTTCGCAGAAAGCCGATTCGGTCGCCCAGCTCAGCGAAGTCTTCAACCAGGCTGGCGTGGTCGTCGTGACCCGCAACCTGGGCCTTTCGGTCGCCCAGTCGACCGAACTGCGCACGAAGATGCGTGAAGCCGGTGCGTCCTACAAGGTTGCGAAGAACCGTCTCGCCAAGCTCGCGCTGAAGGACACCGACTACGCAGGTCTCGAAGAGTACCTGTCGGGTCCGACCGCCCTCGGATATTCCGAGGATCCGGTCGCTGCGGCCAAGGCCGTGGTGGACTTCGCCAAGACCACCGACAAGATTGAAATCGTCGGTGGATCGATGGGCGCGACCGTGCTCGACGAAGCAGGGGTCAAGGCACTCGCCTCGATGCCGAGCCTCGACGAGCTGCGTGGCAAGATCGTGGGCCTCGTCAACGCGCCGGCAACCAAGGTTGTCCAGCTCGTCAACGCACCCGCAAGCAAGCTCGCTCGTGTCTTCGGCGCATATGCCGCCACGGAAGCCGCGTAAGAGCTGGTTCTCGCTTAGAACACATATTCATCGGGGCAGAGCCTATCCGGCACCCCGGCCTATTATTTGGAGTGAAACATCATGGCCGATATCGCCAAGCTTGTTGAAGAACTGTCGAAGCTGACCGTCATGGAAGCCGCTGAGCTTGCCAAGGCGCTCGAAGAAGAGTGGGGCGTTAGCGCCGCCGCTGCTGTTGCCGTTGCCGCACCTGCTGGTGGTGGCGACGCTGGCGCCGCTGCTGAAGAGAAGGACGAATTCGACGTCATTCTCACCGGCGACGGTGGCAAGAAGATCCAGGTCATCAAGGAAGTCCGTGCCATCACCGGCCTGGGCCTGACCGAAGCCAAGGCTCTCGTCGAAGGCGCCCCGAAGGCGCTCAAGGAAGGCGTGAACAAGGCCGAAGCCGAAGAAGTGAAGGCCAAGATCGAAGCAGCCGGCGGCACCGTCGAACTGAAGTAAGCTTTTCGCTTACGCTTCGAACAGCTTTCGCTGATCACGGAAAGGGCGGTACCGAAAGGTGCCGCCCTTTTCGTATGCGCCCAAATGATTGAGTCGCCCTCTAGGCTGGCGTAGACAGAAGACTTCGCTGCAAGGACTCGCCCTTGACCGATGTCTTCATATCCTATGCCCGCGCCGACTATGCCAAGGCGCGCGTTATCGCGGATGCCATCTGCGATGCCGGATACGAAGTCTGGATCGACGACGACCTGCCCGCGCACGGTGCATTTTCCACGCTCATCGAGGAACAGCTGAAGGCGGCCCGGGCCGTACTCGTCCTGTGGTCGGAACAGGCGCGCGCATCGCGCTGGGTGCCGGCCGAGGCGGGCATGGCCTTCGAAGCCGACAAGCTCGTCCAGCTGAGCCTCGACGGGGTGCTGCCGCCCCTGCCCTTCAACCGCATCCAGTGCGAAACCGCGGCCAGCTGGAACGGCGAACCCGATGCGCCGACCTGGCACAAGCTGGTCGCCAGCATCGCGGAACTGACCGGCACGGGCAGCAAGGCCCCACCAGTCCATCCCGGCCCCGTCCCCGGCCGCGAGCCGCTGGTCGCGATCCTGCCCTTCGACAATCTCTCCTCCGACAGCGAGCTGGCCTATTTCTGCGACGGCATTTCCGAGGAAATCCAGCGCACCGTGTCGGACGGCAGCACGCTGAAGGTCGTGGCGCGATCCTCTGCCTTCCAGTTTCGCGGGGCCGACAAGGAAATATCCAAGGTCGCCGCAGCCCTCGGCACCACCCACGTCCTCGACGGGTCGGTCAGGCGCAGCGGGGACAGGGTCCGGATCAGCGCCGAACTGGTCGACTGCGCCAGCCGCAACGCCATCTGGGGCGACCGTTTCGACGGCACGCTCGACGACGTCTTCGATCTGCAGGAAAAGATCGCCGGCCAGGTCGCCGCAGCGCTGAGGATCGCGCTTGCGCCATCCTCCTCGAGCAGCGCCAGCTCGCTGCCATCGGACCTCTACGATACCTTCCTGCGCGCCCGGCGCCACCTGGCAGACGGTGATGCGACCTTCGACGATTCCGCCCAGCAGGCCATTCCCAAGCTCGAAAAGGTCACGCGCGAAGCTCCCGATTTCGCCCCCGCATGGGAAATGCTCGCCGTCGCCCGCGCATCCTTCCTGCGTTCCGGCCATTTCGAAGGCGACTACGCCCCGGCCCGCGATGCGGTGATCGAGGCGGCCCATGCGGCACTCGCGCTTGATCCAAAGCGCGGCGGCGCGCACCTCGCGCTTGCCATGCTCGAGCCATGGGGCGCCTATGCCGCGCGCGAGAAGCGGCTGCTGAAAGCGCTGGAAGTCTCGCCCAACGATCCGGCGATCCTGACCGACATGAGCAATTTCTGCTGGAGTGTGGGCCGGTTCCACGATGCGCTGGGTTTTGCAAAGCGCGCCTGCGAACTCAATCCGATCATGCCGTCCGCCCAGCTGCACCTCGCGCAGATGCTGATCTACACCTGCGATTACGAGGGCGGAGTGAAGATGGCGCGCAAGCTGCGCGAGCGCTGGCCGGCCAATCCGGGCATCATGCTGTGGGTGATCAACACCTCCGGCTTCCTCGGCTTCTGGGACGTGTACGACGAACAGGTCTGCGCGATCGACCAGTTCGACGGCTGGCCCGCGCGCGACATGAAAGCGGCCAAGGCCTTCAACGAAGCGCTGCGCCACAAGGACCCGCAGCTCGTCCGCACGCGTACCGATCGCTATGCCCAGCTGATCGAGACCACCGGCACGCTGCCGCTCAACCTCGTGCTGTCCATCGCCGCGTTCGGGCTGGCCGACGAGGCGCTCGATCTCGCCGAGAAGGCGTCCTACGATTACATCTTCGATCCCAAGGGCGACCGGCCGAGCGTCTATTACCCCGGCACGATCCTGGGCAAGTGGAGCGAGGTCATCCAGCAGCCGCGCTTCATCGAACTGTGCGAACGGCTGGGCCTCAACGAATACTGGCTTGCGAGCGGGGCATGGCCCGACTGCGTCGAATGGGTCGGATACGACTTCAAGGAAGAGGTCCGCCAAACGCATTTGCACCGCGACGAGCCACACCTGACCGGGCACGATGCCGCTGCCAAATAAGCTGGTGCCGTCCGCACGCGATCCCGTCCGCGAGGTCCGTGTAATAAGGATATACGGTTTCCGTTGCGCCGCCCTGCCTGCATTGCCAATGCCCCGCCTCTTCCTAGGGGGTCGTCAAAAGTCATCATGCTCGGGTTCGCAGTTCCTCTCTCGTATTTCCTCGCCTGTTTCCTGCTGAGCGCCGCGATCGTGCGCGCTTTCCCGAAGTCCCGCATCGGCATCCGCTTGAGAAGGCACCTCTTCCTTGCGGGCCTTCTGCCTGCGCTCGTCCTGATCGAACTGTCGGCAGTATTGTCGGTCTTCTTCGGAATCATGCTACAGGGTGTGCGCAGCAGTTTCGAGCTCCTGTCGGGCCACAAGCTGATGAACGCGCGATCCGCCTATTTCGGTTACGGTGGTTCCGGCAGGCGCAGGCGTGGCCGCAGCTGATCGCGGGATAGCCCGGATACGGTAATTCACTCGCTGGCCCATCATGCCGATGCCGGGGTTCTGCTGAGAAGTGAACAGCCGGGCATCGATGGTCCAGGCACGTGCCGATAGCCAGTTCGGGCTCGAACAGCACGCGGCTGCCGAGATCGGGGCGATAGCCTGTTTGAGGATCGACATACAGCGCGCGACCTTTGATGGAATTGGGGGAGAAGCCCTCTCCTGATCAACCCACGCTTTCGCACCGATGAAGCGCCGAAGCGTTTCCTCGCCGTTAACCAGAGCGCGAAACCTCGTCTTGACCGCGACCCACTAGCAGGGGGGCATGGTCGATGCACCAATCTCCCTGCGCCGCGGTAAGCACGGCATTTCCCTCGCCTTGGCGGGTGCGGCCCTTGCAGCCATGCTGCCGGCCAGCGCCTCTGCAGCGAGCGCGGAAGTGCTGATGCGGGCCGCGCCGGGCCTTGCGCCGGCAGAGGATTGCGCGGCCAGCACAGGCACCGCTTCGGTGCCCGCCGACCTCGCCCCTGCCGCGCAGAGCAAGGCCGCCGCCATCCTAGGCGGATCGAGCGCGCTCGATGCGATCCGCGCACAGCAGGAAGGCGCCAGGGACGATCACCCGCTGTTTGCAGGTGTGCCGGCCAAGCCGCTGGAACCTGCCGCCGCGCCCTCGCCCGCACGCAGCGCCGGTTGCAGCGTGACCAGCCCCTTCGCTGCGCGCCCCGCTTTCGATCCTGTGAAGCCGCTGTCCTTCGTGCCGCGCCCGCAAGCGCAGCCTGCACTGGCACCGGCCCCCGGCCCTCGCCGCTCCGATGCCAATCTCGTTCTCGGCAGCAAGATGGTGCCCGTGGGCCAGACCAGCTTCGACGGGGCTTTTGCCCGCGTCAGCCGCACCCGCAGCAATCTCGGCCCGACGCTGGCCGCTATCGGCACAGCCAAGGCCGAAAAGTCGGCACTGGTCGCCTCGGTCAACCGCTGGGTCAACCGCAGCATCCGCCACGCGGAAGACCGCGACCTTTATGGCCGCGCAGACTACTGGGCCGATGCCGCGACCACGCTGCGTCTCGGCAAGGGCGATTGCGAGGATTTCGCACTGCTCAAAATGGAATTGCTCGCCGCCGCCGGTGTCGCGCGCGAGGACATGATGCTGACGCTCGCCCGCGATCTCATCCGCCGGCGCGACCATGCCGTGCTGCTGGTGAAGACCGATCACGGCATGATGATGCTCGACAATGTCGGCGATGCCCCGCTCGATGCGCGCTCCGACCACGGCTACCGCCCGGTCATGAGCCTGGGGGCGAAACAGAGTTGGCTGCACGGCTATTGAGCCGCGCCCCGTCGCTGGTCAGCGCTCGGTCATTGCCCTGTCGAAAGCGCGGTTCACCGGCTTGAAGAGATAGGACAGCACGCTGCGGCGGGCGGTCATGATCTCGACATCGCAGACCATGCCGGGCACGATCGGCAGGCGGACCCCGCCCTTCTCGATGAATGCGCGATCGGTCTCGATGACCACTGCGTAATAGGCCTCGCGCTCGACCTCGTCGAAGATGCTGTCGGCGCTGACCTGTGCCACGCGGCCCTTGATCCCGCCGTAGATCGAAAAGTCGTAGGCGGTGACCTTCACGTTCGCCGCATCGCCGACCTTCACGAAAGCGCGGTCGGCAGGCGAGATGCGCGCCTCGATCAGCAGCTTGTCGCCCACAGGGACGATCTGCATGATCTGCTCGCCGGCATTGACGAAGCCGCCCTGCGTGCTGACCTGCAGATCGTTGACCACGCCGTCGGAAGGCGCGCGCAGTTCATTGCGGTCGCGGCGTGCGGATGCACCGCGGATACTTTCCTGATTGACGGCAATGCGCGTGGCGATCTCGCTCCGCTCGGCTAGCGCCTGCTGGCGGAAATCGGCGCGCGCCTGACTGAGATCGGCCTGCGCCTGCATGATCGAGGCCGAAGCGCGGCCCGCTGCCTGCCGCGCGGCGGCAAGGCGGCCCTGCAGGTCGACGACTTCGCGCTGGGCCTGCAGCAGGTCGGTCTGCGGGACGATGTTCTTGGCCGCCAGCGGGCGGAGCATGTCCACCTGCTCGCGGGCAAGGCGCAAGCTGCTCTCGAGGCTGCTGGCAGTCGCTTCGGCTTCCGAAAGGTCGCGGCGACGCTGCTCGACCGCAGAAGCCAGCGAAGTCTCGCGCGCCTGGGCGGTCGCACGGCGCGCTTGGGCAAGGCGGGCTTCCTCGGCGCAGGCACTGCCGGCCTCGCAGCCGATGCTGCCGCCCGACGCTTCCTGGTCGAGGCGCTGGGCACGAACGGCCAGCCGCTGGTTCTCGGTTTCGAGCTCGCCCAGCGCTGCGGAAGATTGCGTATCGTCGAGGCGGACCAGGAGGTCGCCCTTCTTCACGCTCTGCCCGTTGCGCACGAGAATCTCGGCGATGACGGAAGGTTCGGCCGGTTGCACCAATTGTGCCTTGCTCGACGGGATCACCTTGCCCGTGCCGCGCGTGATCTGGTCAACCTGTGCGAAAGCGGCCCAGACGAACAGCAGCGCCATGCCGAGAGCGGCGGTGACGATCAGGCGCTGGGCGGCAGGCATTGTCCGCCAGCGTGCGGCGAGCGTCATTGTTTCGTCTCCGTGGAACCATCGGTTGCGACCCCGCCGGCCTCGCCCTGTCCTGCCAGGGTCGAGCGGTAACCGGCGCTCAGTTCGACGGGATCGGGGATCGACAGGCGCCAGGTCTTGGTCGTGTCGATACGCCCGCCGACGTCGGCAGCGGCGTGGCGGTCCTTGACGTCGGGGACGACAGTCAGGCCCGGCGTGTATCCGGTGTCGATCGCCATCTCCTCCGCGCCCTCGGCCTCGGCGAGGAGGAAGCGCGTGTAGTCGACCTGAGGCAGCACCTCGCGCCCGCCCCAGCCGCGATAGAAGCTGGCAGACATGCCCGGCGAACCCGGGAAGCGATAGAAGATATGGCGGCCGATCTGCGTGATCTTGCCAAGGGTATAGGCCCATTTCGGCACCACGTAATCGGCATGGTAGTGCGTTGCCGTGCCCACATCGGGCATGACGTAGCCGGCCAGCGCGTCCTTCGCGAGGGCCTGCGCGCGCTTCCACAGATTGGCCTGCGGACGGCGCAGCAGCGCACCGTCGCAAGTGAAGCTGAACTGGCACACGCGCTGGTTGTAGCCCTGGTAGACCACGCCGCAGACCGTGTTCGGATAGGCGGGGTGGCGCACGCGGTTGAGGACAACCTGCGCCACGGCGCGCTGGCCCGATTCAGGTTCGAGCGCGGCTTCGTAATAGATCGCTTGGGCAAGGCATTCGCGCGCCGTGCCGAAATAGACGGACGAAAGCGGGATGCCGCTGAACCGACCGGTCTTTTCCAGCCGCAGGCCGCTGAGCGGAATGGCAAGGTTGCGGCTGCGCGCGCTGTCCACGTCTTCCACGGCGAGTTCGGCGATATCCTGGCTGCCGGTGGTCATGGCGACCAGTCCGGCCTGCATTTCGGGATCGAGCCGCGCCATGGCCCGCGCCGCTTCCTGCGGAGCGAGCAGCGAGGAGGTGCCGACCAGCAGGCTGGCCAGCGCCAGCATCATCAGCGCGCCGAAGCGGCGGACGCGGGTGACGGAGGCGGCGCTCATGACACCACTCCGCGCGGCGCGCCGGCCTTGGCCAGCACTTCCTTGATCGGGCCGTCGGCAGCAACGCGGCCCCGGTCGAGCAAGATCAGGCGGTCGCAAATGGCGAACAGCGCCGGACGATGCGTCGCGATGACGAGCGTCTGTTCGGGCTTGAGCGCAGTCGACAGGCGCTCGACGAACATCTTTTCGGTCTCGCTGTCCATCGCGCCGGTCGGCTCGTCGAGGAACAGGAGTTCGCGCGGTTCGACCATGGCGCGGGCGAGCGCGAGGAAGCTGCGTTGCCCGCCCGAAAGCTGGCGGCCATCCTCGCCCACCGGACGGTCGAAACCGCCGGCATCGCGCGACAGGTAGGTGTCGGCCCCGGTGGCGCGCATCGCGGCCAGCAGGTCTTCTTCCGAAATTCCCAGCCGGCCGAGCGTGAGATTGTCGCGCACCGAACCGGAGAACAGCGCCGCATCCTGCCCGACGAAGCCGAGCGCCTCGCGCAGCTGCTGCGGGCGGTACTGGTGGACATCGATGCCGTTGACCAGCATCGCGCCGCCGGTCGGGCGGTAGAGGCCGCACAGCAGGCGTCCCAGCGTCGATTTGCCCGATGCGACACGGCCCACCAGCGCCACGCGCTCGCCCGGCTCGATGGTCAGGTTGAGGCCCGAAAGCGCCGGCTGCATGTTCTCGCCATAGGCGAACTCGGCGTCGTGGAATTCGATCTTCGGGCGGGCGATCGCGGTCGGGGCCACGCTGGCGCCCTCGCGCCGTTCGTCCCCGCCTTCGAACAGGCGCTCGATACTGCCGAGCGTTTCCTGCGCCTGCCGCCCGCGGGTCAGCAGGAATGCGATCTGGCCGGCCGGGGCGAGCGAGCGCGAAGCGAGCATCACGATGGCGATGATCGCACCCATGGTGATGTCACCGGCGGCGAAGAGATAATAGCCGCCGATTATCAGCGAGACGGTCGAGATCTGCTGGAAGACCTGCGCCAGCCCCACGGCGAGCGAGTTGATCGAGCGCAGGCGAAGCTGCGAATGGCCGCCGATTTCGGCCAGCTGGTGCCAGCGCGACAGCATCCCGCCCTCGCCGCCCATGGCTTTCAGCGTTTCAGCGCCGGTCAGCGATTCGACCAGCAGCGTCTGCTGGAGGCCGTAGTCGGCCTGCGCATCCTGCGAGGCTTCGACGACCTTCTTCTGGAGCACGTAACCGGCCACCATCATCGCCAGGATGATCGTCAGCGGCACCAGCGCCAGCCAGCCGGCAATGATGGCGATGACCGCCACGAATACCACCAGGAAGGCGACGTCCACCAGCAGCACGACCGATGTCGAGGCGAAGAAATCGCGCACCACGGCATATTCGGAGACGCGCGCGGCAAGCGAGCCGGTGTGGCCCTTGCGCTCTGCCAGCGGCACGGCGAGCAGGCGCGAAAATATCTTCTGGCTAAGCTTGAGGTCTAGTCGCTGGGCGATCTCGTCGACGATCGAGGTGCGCGCGCGGCGCAGCGCGAATTCCAGCGCGAATGCCAGCAGCACGCCGATGCCCAGCACCCAGAGCGTTTCCTGCGCCTGGTTGGGAATCACCCGGTCGTAGACGTTCATGGTGAAGATCGGCAGCGCGATCGCCAGCAGGTTGATCAGCAGCGAACCGAGAATGACCGGCAGGAAAGCGCGGCGTTCCCGGCGCAGTTCGCCCCAGAACCAGTGCTGGCGCGCCTTGGCGTGCCACGGCGCCTCGTTGGCGCGCATCTTGTCGGGATCGCCGTAGATGGAGATGAGCGTGCCGGAATAGGCCTGCTCGACATCGCCGCGCGGCTCCCACAGCTCGTTGCCGCTTTCGGGATGCCACAGCAGCAGCTCCTCTTCCTGCGCATCGAGCAGCAGGGCGACGCCGCGATTGGCCAGCGTGATGATCGCCGGCAGGTCGCCTGCGCCATTGGGCAGACGGCGACGCGGCACCACGTCATAGTTGAGGCCCGCAAGCTCCAGCGCTGCCGGAGCCTGGTGGACGGGAAGCAGCCCTTCGGCATTGCGCGGCAATTGCGCAAGCAGGCCGCGCGCAAAGGGCAGGCCGTAGCGGCGCGCCCCTTCCGCGATGCACTCGACGAGCGGGTCCAGGACCCGCCCGTCGATCTGGTCTGCACTTGTCTGTTCCATGCCCGTCACGAGCCTCTACGCGTTTCAGTCTCCGTCAACGCGCCTTTGCAGTTCGGCTTCGACCGGCGGTCCGTAATCGAACCGCTCGCGTTCCCGCTCGTTGGCACCGGCTCCCGGTGCAATGCTCAGCGCGTCCAGAAACTGGTTTGTAGCAGCAAGTGTCTGGTACTGGGCGAACAATTGGGAGAAGCGTGCCGTTTCGAGACGAACCTGGGTGTTAAACCTAGTATTCTGAGCATCGAGAACATCGAGCAACGAACGGCGTCCGATGTTGAACTGGCTGCGGTAGGACAGCAGCAGATCGTCGCTCACCTGGCTCTGCCGGGCAAGCTGTTCGGTGATGCGACGCTGCGTGTCGAGCTGCTGCCAGGCAAGCCTGACATCCTCTTCCGCGGCGCGCTGGCGGTCATGCAGCGCATAGCGTGCAAGGCTGGCCTGGCGGACCGTTTCCTGCAGGCGGGCCTGGTTAATGCCGCCGGTGAACACGTCCCAGCGCAGCACCACGCGGGCCTGCACGTCGTTGGTCTCGCCGGCAAACCCGTCGATATCCTCGCCCACGCGGCCGCGGGCTTCGATACCGATCGTGGGCCACAGGTCGCCTTCGGCCGACTTGACCACGGCATTCGCCGCATCGACATCGGCCTGCGCCTCGCGGACCAGCGGGTTGTTGAGCCGTGCCATGCCGACAGCGCTCGGAAGATCCGGCGGCATCGCGCTGGCAAGGTTCGGCGGCAGGGTCGCTGCCGACAGGTCAAGGCCGGTCAGGCGGCGCAGCGAGATATAGGCATTCTCGAGCTCGAGATTGGCTTCTTCGCTGCGGACCAGGGCGGACTGGAGCCGTTCCTCGGCCTGCTGCTGGTCGGCGATGGAGATCGAGCCTTCATCGACGCCGCGCGACAGGTCGCCCACCAGCGACTGGTGGAAGGCCGCATTGTCGCGAGCTGCTGCCACGACGCGCTGCTGGAGCAGGACGTCGAGGTACTGGCGCGCGATCTGGAGCGCGACGAACTCCGAGCGTTCGAGCACGCGGAGCGAGGCGCCGTCGACGCGGGCGGCCTGACGCAGCAGTTCGCCGCGACGGCGACCGAAGTCGATGACCGTCCATTCGCCGGTGATTCCGGCTTCGAGCGGATAGAGCTCGTCATCGGCGATACCGAGCGTGCGGCGGGTATTGTTCTCGAGCCGGCGGATACCCGCACTGGCTTCGATATTGACGCGGGGCATATAGAGGCCCTGCGCCTGGCGGCGTTCGAACTCGATCGCCTCCTTGTTGTACTGCGCCTGCAGGATTTCCGGGTTGGACTGCATGGCGATGGTGATCGCCTCCTGCATGGTCACCGGATCGGCGGCCTCTTGGGCCATTGCTGCCGGAGCCGCACCTGCAAGCAGGAGCGCTGCGGTCATTGCCAGGGTTGTCGTACGCATTTCTCGTCCCCCCTCTTATTCGCTGACCTGGATTTCGACGCGACGGTTCTGCAACTCGCGCACGCCATCGGCAGTCGGCACCCGGGGCGTTTCTTCGCCCTTGGCGTCGGTAGAGATGCTCGCTGCGGGAATACCGCGGCTGGACATCAGGTTCGCAACCGCTTCGGCGCGCCGCTGAGACAGGCCCTGGTTGTAGGCGTTGCTGCCCGCGCGGTCGGTGTGACCGATCACGGTGAAGCTGCGCCAGTTACAGGCGGGTGCGTTCTGCACGACGTATTCGACGGTCTGGATCGCGTCGTCCTGCGGCGTGGCGGAATCGAATTCGAAGAAGATCAGGCCCGGTGCCTCGACACCGCATTGTGCCGGCGGCGGCGCGACCGGAGCCGGCTCTACCCGCGTCTGCGGCATGCGCTGCATCATCGCATAGGCCATACCGCAACGCCGCAGGCTGGTCTCGTCCCGCGTGTTGGACTTGAGGAAGCCGAGCGCGATACCGCACTGCGCCTTTGCCTCGCTCGCCCAGATGTAGCGGGGGTCATTGGCCGAAACCACCGAGGCATCTCTCGTCAGCGCAAGCGCCGCGTCGTACCGTCGCTGGACTTCGGGCCGCAGCTGGCCCTTCTCCATCGCCATCAAGTCATCCTGCGCAAAAGCCGCGGTAGGGCATAGACCCACCGCAGCTCCTGCCAGCGTGAACACCGCTGTTATTTTCTTCATTGCAAGTTCCCCTGTTGCAAGGTTTCTTGGATCCTCATGCTGCCGCCCCCGCTTGGGCTGCAGCTTCATCGAGATTGTCGACCGTCATGCCGCTGGCCAGCGACTGGGCCAGGCCCGGATGGACCATGGCATCGAGCAGGCCTTCGGCAGCGAAGTGGCTGTGGTTGCCGCCACCCTCGCCCGTCGTGCGGACATCGAACTGGGCCACCAGCGCATCCACACCGGCTTCCGCCACCACGTCCGAGATCGCATCGCCCAGCGTGCTGGCAAGCGCCGCATCGCCGAGGAAGTCGGCCGCCGGAGCCTTCGTGCCGGGCAGGTCCGCGGTCATCTGCAGCAGCGCTTCCATCGAGCTATCGACCGCGCCGCCGGTGACAAACGCCGTGTCCGAAACCTCGCCCGTGGTGCCATCGGCCCAGGTGAAGGCGGACTTGCCGAAGACATTGACGTAGCCGTCAGCCTCGATCGTCTGGATGCCGTCGGAAACGAGGTCGATGGACACGATGCCCATGTCGGAGAGCGAGACGAATTCGCCATCGTCGGACACGCCGTCGAGATCGCCGTCGATCCACACTCCAAATTTACCATAAGCATCGTCGGAAGCGTCGAGCTTGCCGTTACCGTCGCTGTCGTACTTGGCAGCAATGGCTTCGAGATCGGTCATGGTGTCGTTTCCGAACACGAATTCCGAAGCATTGGTGACAATTCCGTCGGAATTCATGTCGTAGGCAAGGATTGCTGCACCGGCAGCAATCCACGCCGTCTTCGTGCGGACACCGTCGCCATCGTAATCGTAGGATACGTTGGAAGACAGGCCGGAGAAGATCGGCGCATCGCCTTCGGTGCCGAGATCGAGCACCACCGGAGTGACCATCGACGGGTTCACCAGCAGGTGCTGCGTTGCCGTCTCGTCGCCATCGCTGTCGCGAACGGTGACACCGAAATCAAGCGTGAGGGTCTCCGAGTTCGTAACCGTACGGATCACGCCGATATCGCTGATCTTGATCACGTCATTGTCATCATGACCGGCGAAAGATTGGGGAGCACCCGTAGTGCCGCCTGCATCACCCGTCGCCCGGTTGAAGGCGAGGCCAGTGCCCGTGACACCTTCCGTCGACGGAACAAGTTGAGCGCCGGTAATGACATAATCATCGCTCGTTTCACCGCCCAGCAGGTAGTCGTTTGCCTCGATGACAACGAAGCCGTCATTACTGTCGAGCGGCGAGCTCAGAGTGTAGCCATCTGGTAAAGTATCGCCATTGCGGAAGATGTCCGCGTTATCGACGACGATTGCCCTTGTCGTCAGAGTTACCGACGGATCGTTCGGATCGGCAAGCTGGAGGACGACAATGAAATCAGTCGCGTTGCCGACCAGGTCCAGGCGCAATGTCAGGCCAGTGGCGAAGGCGGTCGGAGACTGATTGAGCCCATCTTGCGGGGAACCGCCGCCATTGTCGTATGTGCCCGGATTATCGGTGAAGAACTGCAGGTTCAGTACCTCGCCACCCTGGCCCTGGATCGTGTCACCCGACACGCCATTGAAGTCACCAGAGATTGTTACGTAATCCAGATCACCGAAGAAGAAGTCCCCGTTATTGAAGACCGTATCGGTAGGCGTTGCGTTGTTCAAATTGTCCGCACCCGACACCCCGACGAAGCGGACGTAAATCGGATCCGTCGCACCCAGTTGCAGGACTGTATATTCGGCCTGAGAAGCGGGCCCGGTCAGGTTGTAATCGAATTGAGCTACCGCATCGCTCGTCTGGCTGATCGAATAGGATTCGATCGGCGCATCGAGCGTGACGACATACTCGCCAAGATCCTTGTCGAAGGTGATCGTACCCGATCCCTGCGACAGCGGGTTGGTATTCGAATTCGGGTTGGCATCGTAGTCGAAGCTGAAATCGAAGACCGCAGAGCTGTCATCTTCGCTGGTCCAGCTCACGGCCACATTCGAGATCGCAATCCCGCCGACCGCACCGGTCAACGACACTGCCAGATCGGAGGTGAGTGCCGAGTAGACGCCGCCTTCCGGGTTTTGGTCCGCACCAATGGCATATTCGAATGTGCCGGTGCTGGAAGTCGTACCATTCAGCGTGACGCTGGTCGGTCCTGAGACGATCACAGGCGTGTCATCGTCGACGAAGACAACCAAGTTGCCGGTGGCGTCGACAGTGTCGCCGTCCGCATCGGTTGCCTGCACCAGCGGACCGAAGTCGATGCCGATATCGTCTTCCTGGTTGTTCTGCTGGTGGTCGAGCGGACCGACGAGGTCGAACTGCCAGTCACCGTTCGTCGCGAGGAAGAAGGTGAACACGGGCGAGCCGTCCGCCGTCGCGGTGATCGAGTTGGCGCTGACGAGGAATGCCAGCGGATCGCCGCCTGAAGTCAGGCCGAGACTGGTCAGGTAGGCTTGTGCTCCTGCGACATCGAAGCCGTAGGTCAGCGGGCCATCGGCACCTGCATTGAACAGGGCCGCAGCGCTGCCGCTGGCCGTGTCCGTATAGGTGCCTGCGCCATTGTCTGCATCCGACGGACCGCCTTCGATGCCGCCCGGGAGGGCGTCTTCATCGACGATACCGGCGACAAGCACGGCATTCGCCGTCGGCGTATCGTCGTCGATATTGATCGTCAGCGTGCCGTCGTCCGTGTCGAGATCGCCATCGGTCACCCGGTAGGTGAGCTGCAGGCTCAGGTCGTTCTCGTCGCCGCCTGCCGCGTGCAGCACATTTGCGTTCTGCGTCACGGTGTAGGCACCGGTGGTCGGGACAAGGGTGACGGTCACGACGGTCACCCACGAACCGCCCTGGTCCTGCTGGATCAGGATATCGTTGCCGCTCGCCACATACTGGAAGCCGGCAGGCGCACCGGTGGTCAGGAAGGCGATGGTGCCGCCGTCGCTGCCGAAAGAATGCGGAAGAGTATTGCTGGTGAGTTCGGTGTCGGGATCCACATCGCCCGTACCGCCCGGATTGCCTCCGGTCTCGGTGTCGTCGTCGAGCTGGACGGTCCTGCTGCCGGCAGCGGGATTGTCGTCGCGCAGCTGGATGTCTCGGCCGATCTCGATCGTCGCGCTGTCGGTATCGCCGTCACCGTCGGTGGCGGTCGCCGTCAGCGTGATCAGGTCGTCCGATGCAAGGAACGCCGGTTCGTTGGCGTTGTTCGGATCGGAATGCTCGACCGAGCGGAGCTGGGTGAGGTTCACGAAGCCGTTCGCGTCGACCGACAGGGTGAAGACCTGCTCGCCCGTGGCAGCATCGAGAGCGTCGGTGCCTTCACGGCCGACGACCACGCCGCCCTCGAGGAAGAGGTAGACGTTGTTGCCGGTCAGCGTGTCGTCGAGACCGCTGTCGGCGCCGGTGGCCGAGATACCGAGGGTGTAAGCCTTGCCACCGTTGACTGCGCCTGCGCCGTCGGCCCCGAAATCGAAGCTGAACACATCCGCGAACGTGGCGTTCGCGCCGTCCGGCAGGAAGCTTTCATCGGTGATGAGCGTCGGGATGGCACCGGTCACGGTCACGTCCGGACCGTGGTCGGCAAAGCGGATATTGCCGCCGAGGTCGAGCGTCACCGTCTCGCTGGCCTTGTCGCCGTCGCGGTCTTCGATAGTGGCAGTGCCCGAGAGGATGACGAGATTGGTGCCCAGAGCCTCCAGCTGGTTTTCATAACCGCTGCTGTCGCCCGGAAGATCGTGGTCGATTTCCTGGTACTGGGAGAGAGTGACCACACCGGTCGTTTCGGTGACGGCAATCTTGAAGACGATGTTCGAGCCGTCGATCACCCCGCCGCCCGGCGTCTGGGTCGAACCGATGACCTCGGCACCGACCTTGTAGAGGTAGATGGTGGTGCCGTTCTGGGTCAGCCCGCTGTCGACGCCGGAGGTGCCGACGATATCCAGCGAGAACGCCCAGGTGGTCGTGCCTGCGCCGTCAGAGCCGTACGAAGAGCTGGCAACGGAGAACGCACTGCCGAAGTTCGCGCTCGAAATGTCGACATCGAAGTCCGTGCCGATGGTGGCCCCGTCCTCGGTCGTCAGGGTGACGGTGTCGAGGTCGACCACGGCCGCATCGATGCTCGGCCCGTCGTCGCGGAAACTGAAGGCGCCGCCGATATTGGCCGTGGCGTTGGCGGTATCGCCGTCGCCGTCGGTGACGGTTGCCGTCAGCGTGACGAGAACGTCGGCAAGGCCGCCGGTGGCGTCGTCGGGATCGGTGTCGTCGGCGTGCACCACGGCGCGCAGCTGGGTCAGGGTCACGGTGCCGTCGCTGGCGACGGTGATCGTGAAGACGAGGTCGTCGCTGGTCGCCGTGCGGCCTTCGATGGCCGTGCCGTTCATCGACACTTCGACCGCTTCGCCGGTGGCAGTGTCCACCAGGCTGGTCGCCGAGCCGGTCAGGCCGAGGACGTAGCCGCCCACGCTGCCCGGACCGTCCGCATTATAGTCGGGCGTGAACAGGCCGGAGAAGTCGGCATCGGCCGGAACGCCGAGATCGGTTTCATCGACCTCGATCGAGTCCGCGGCAGGTGCTGCAGCTTCGAGCGTGGGACGGTCGTCGGACACGCGCACCAGCACGCTGCCGGTCGCGGTGTCGCCGTCGATATCGGTCGCGATCACGTCGACCGAACCCAGCAGGCTGAGATCGTCGAGCAACGGGTTCGGGTGGCCGAGATAATTGTCCTCGAGCGTCGCCGTAACCGTCGCGTCATTCCCCGAAACGCTGAGTTCCAGCGTGATAACGAGGCGGCCACCGTCGGAACCGGTGATCGTGTTGTCGTCGACACGCACCCAGGTAAGCCCGCCGAGCAGGCCCGACGTATCGCCGAAGACGAAGCCGGCAAAAGCGTCCGAACCTTCGGTAAAGCTCAGGACGTGGCTGGCGGAATCTGGGCCTGCCGGCGTGCTGCCATCGGCCAGGTTCTGGTCGTCCACGGTGACCGAGCCGGGCTGCGGAGCCTGCGGCAGGGCGCCGTCCTCGATGCGGATCGGCTGGGTGGCGGTGGAGATGTCACCGTCACCGTCGGTCAGCGTGTAGCTGAAGTCGGCCACGATATCGCCGCCGCTCTGGTCGAGGCCGGTGTTCGGGTCGAACGTCCAGTTGCCGTCCATGTCGATGGTGTAGGTGCCGTTGGCCGTGATGACCGTGGCATCGGTGCCGTCCTGCGGGACCGCGAAGGTCTGCGCGCCGACAGTGATGGAGGTCACGGTCGCGCCGTCGGCCCCTTCGGTGTCGTTGGCCATGACGTCGCCGCCAATGGTTCCGACTGCATCTTCCGCCACGCTCTGCAGCGTCTCGTCGCGCGCGGTCGGGACATCGTCGACGATCGAGACCGAGATGGTACCCGTGCCGATGAGGTTACCGAGCGTGTCGCGCACTTCGTAGTCGAAGGTTTCGAAGCCGGTGACCGTGTTGGTGCTGTTGTTGCCGCCTTGGTCGGGGACCAGCGTGTCGCCGTCCACCGCACTGGCCAGCGTGTAGGTGTATTCACCCGTATCGCTGTCGAGCGTGAGCGTGCCGTAGCTGCCGGTCGCCGGGTCGAGCAGGGTGTAGACCAACGTGCCGGTGGCGCCGCTGACCGTGATCTGGCCATTGGCATCGACTTCGCTCGGATCGCTGTTGTTGCCGCCAATGCCGTCAGCCAGTTCGCCCGAACCGGTCGGCAGGCCCTTTTCGTTGACGATGGCGTCATCGTCGAAGACCTGGCCGGCCACGTTGTCGATATCGATCGTCAGCGTCGCGGTGGCTTCATCGCCGTCGCCGTCACGGATGGTGTAGGTGAAGACGTCCGCCACGTCGGCATTGGTCGAGTCCACCTTGGATTCGTAGGTGTAGGCACCCGTGGTCGCATTGAGCGTGAGCGTGCCCAGCGTGGTCACGATGACCAGGTTGCCGTCGACGTCGACGGTGGTCTGGGTGATGGTGTCGTTGACGCTGCTGATGGAGACGATGCCGCCGCCAGCCGCAAACCCGTCCGCACCGGCCGCATCGAGGCCGAAGCCGTCGCTATCGGTCAGCACGTTGCCGGCGGTCGAGCCGCCTTCGCTCACGTCGTTGGCATTGTCGTAGGCAGAGGGCGCATCATCGTCGAACACGATGCCGAGATTTGTCGACGTCTGGTCGCCGTCGCTGTCGGTGACGGTGAAGTCGATCGAGACCGAGGCGTCGTTCTCGTCGCTACCGGCTGCGTGCAGCACGTTCTGCAGTAGGGTGACGGTGTATTCGCCGGTCGCGCTGTCGGTGATCTCCACGGTGAAGACCGCGCCGCGCGCACTGCTCGCAGTCAGCGTATTGCCGCTGATCGAGTAGCTCACCGTCTCGGTGCCGAGCGAGGCCGAAGCACCTTCCAGCGCCGGGTCGAAAGCAATTGCTGCGGGGGTGTCGTTGCCGACATTGAAGAACAGCGTGCCGGTGAAGCTGGCCTCGCTGGTGTCGGCCGGATCGTCGCCATTGTTGGCGTCGAGATCGCCGGTGGTCGACGTGGCATTGCCGCCGGCCAGGCCGTCATCGTCGACGCTCGCGGTGCGCTCGCCGCCCTGAGGCTCGGAATCCGGCTTCAGCGTGACTTCCACCGTCGCGGTCGAGGTGTCGCCGTCATTGTCGGTGATGGTGTAGGTGAAGCTGTCGGTCAGATTGCCGTTGCTGCCTGCGCCCGGTGCGGGCGTGTAGGTGAACAGGCCGGTCGCCGGATCGTAGGTAACGGTGCCCTGCGCAGCCTGCGTGGTCACTTCGACGCTTGCGACATCGGCGGTGTCGACGCCGTCGGCACCGAACACGTCGTTATCGAGCGCATCGATGGTGAAAGCCTGGTTCTCGTTCGCCTGGACGACGCCGTCGTCATTGGCAGTGGGAACGTCGTCGACCACTTCGATATCGAGCACGGAGCTCGCGCTCGAACCGTCGCTGTCGGTGGCCACCACGTCGAAGGCGTCGAAGAGCGAGTCCTGCGAGTCCGCGATTGGGTGATCGAGCGTGTTCTGGCTGAGTTCGTATTCCCAGGCCACGGTCAGCGAAACCGTATCGCCATCCGCATCGGTCACCGGCGTTACGCCGGTGATGCGCAGCGTGCCGTAATCGCCGGTGAGGACGACCGGATAGGTCACGCCTGCACCGAAGACGGCAGCGCCACCGATGGTCAGCGTTTCAAGCCCGTCCTGTGCATCGACCGAGAAGGTGCCGTTCGTGACGAGGCTTTCCTTGGTCGTGTCCGAACCGTCGGCAAGGTCGTCTTCGTCGACGAGGCCTTCCGGAGCCGTCAGCGACAGGTCGTTGATGACGACCGGATCGTCGGCACCGTTGATGGTGATCGTCAGCGTGGTGACGCTGTCATCGCCGTCGCCGTCGGTCAGCGTATAGGTAAAGACCTCCGTCAGGCTCTCGGTCTCGTCGAGGCCCTGGACAGTCTCGTTCGTGTTGTCGAGCTCGTAGCTGTAGCTGCCGTCCGCGTTGAGCGTCAGCGTGCCGTAGAGACCCTGAAGCGGAGTACCCGGCGTACCGTCGGTCGCGCCGAAATCGACGTCGGTGACAGCGGCGCCGTCGGCACCGCGCGTGTCGCCGCCGTTGTCGCCATTGGCCTCAGCATCGGTGATGACATTACCGCTGGCCAGCAGCGGGCCGTCTTCGGTGACGCTGTCGGTGTCCGGACGCGCAGTGGGCACGTCGTCGACGATGGCGATCTCGAGGTCGCCGCTGATCGAATCGCCGTCCTGGTCGGTCACGACGATCGCGAAGCTGTCGGACGTGGTGTCGCCGTTGGTATTGGTGGTCAGCTCGTAGGTGTAGCCGACCGTGCCGCTACCGACCGAAGTGATGGTCAGCGTTCCGAAGCTACCGGTGTAGGTCTGGCCGGCGACCAGCGGAGCGCCGTCGATAGTCAGGACCGCCGGGCCGTCGGGCGCGGTGAAGGTGAAGGTGCCGCTGGTGAATTCGCTGTTGCTCGCAGCATCCGAACCGGCAGCAAGGCCAGCCTCGTCCACCTGCGTCGTCTCGCCGCCTGCAACCGGCAGGTCGAGCGTGACGGGGCTGTCGGCGATCGAGATGACCAGCGTCGCGGTGGAGGTATCGCCGTCGTCATCGGTGATGACGTAGTCGAAGCTGTCTTCCACGCCGCCCGGCGTGCCCGCATCGCGGGTGTAGCTGTAGGTACCATCGGCAGCGATGGTCAGCGTACCGTAAAGGCCCTGGATGGTCTCGCCGGCCACTCCGCTGTCGCTCGCGCTCGAATAGGAGGTGACATCGGCGCTGTCCGCGCCCTGCACGTCGTTCGACAGCACGTTGCCGCCGACCGGACCATAGGTGCCGGCGCCGAGCGCGTTCGCATCGTCATTGGCCGTCGGCGCATCGTCGATGATGGCGATGACCAGCGTTGTGGAGGCGGTGTCGCCGTCGCTGTCGGTCACCGTCAGGGTGAAGCTTTCGCTGTCGGGATCTGACAGCGTGTTGTCCTTCAGCTCGTAGCTGTAGCTGTAGGCACCGTTGTTCACCGAGATGGTGAGCACGCCCGCAGCCGTGGTTACCGTGCCGCCGCCGGTGACATTCACGCCGTTCACGACGAGCGAGGCCACGGTGTCGTTGCCGGTGCTGATCGCGATCACGCCCGAGGCGGTTTCACCGGTGCTGGCTTCGTTCGAACCGGCCGGCTCGCCATCACGGGCAGCCAGGGCGGCTTCTTCGACGTCGTCATCGCCTTCGACCGCGATTTGCGGGGTCGAATCGTCCGAAAGGGTGATGGTGACGGTCGCGGTGGACACGTCGCCGTCGCCATCGGTGATGGCATAATCGAAAGTGACCGTGCCGGTTTCGCCGGCAGCGGGAGTGTAGGTGAAGGTGCCGTCGCCATTGTAGGCAAGGCTGCCGCCACCGCTCAGCGTTCCGTCGACAGCGGCAACGCCGGTCGCCAGGTCGACGCCGTCGGCGCCGGGCGTATCGTTGGCGATCACGTTCACCGAAACCGGTGCGTTCTCGCTACCCTCGGTCGCACTGTCGTCGAGTGCGGTCGGCGTGTCGTCGACGATGGTAATCTCGAGATCGTCGGATGCCGTATCGCCGTCGAGATCGGTGATGACGATCGGGAAGGTGACCGTGGTCGTGTCGGCATCGCCGGTGTTGTCGGTCAGCTCGTAGACATAGGTGATCGTGCCTGCGCCCGTCACCGGGTCATAGGTGTAGCCGGTGACCGTCAGCGTGCCCGTTTCGTCGGAGAAAACGACCTGCGGCAGGCTGCCGGGCGTGATGACTGTGCCACCGATCGACACGCTGCCGACACCGTCGGGCGAGTTGAAGGTGATCGTGCCGGTCGCGGTTTCGTCGTCGCCGTCGAAGTCCGAACCTTCAGGCTCGTCGGTGCGCGTACCGGTGTTCGGCGGCAGCTGTCCTTCGTCGACCACCGTTGCATCGTCGCCCTCGGGGACGTTGGTGATGACGTTGGGCGCATCGCCGATGTTGATCGTCAGCGTGGCAGTGCTGGTGCTGCCGTCGGCATCGACGATCGTATAGGTGAACTGCTCGGACACGCCGCCGGGCGTGTTGACGAAGCGGGTATATTCGTAGGTGCCGTCCGCATTCAGCGTCAGCTCGCCATAGGTGCCGGCCAGGGTCGCACCGGGCGCAGCGCTACCGCCGGCATTGGCGAAGTCGTTGACCGCGCCGCTGGCGGCATAGTTGTCGGCGCCCGATTCGTCGTTGACGAGCACGCTGCCCGAAATCGTCGCGTGGCTGCCGCCCGGGACCGAGCCCGTGTCGTCCTGCGCGATCGGCGCATCGTCGATGACGATGATCTGCAGGGTAGCCGTCGCGGTATCGCCGTCGGTGTCGGTGACCGTCATCGAATACGAACCGTCGACGGTCTCGCCCACGAGGTTGTCGTTGAGCGTGAAGCTGAAGCCGATCTGGCCACCGGCGAAGTCGATGCTGGTGATCGTCAGGATGCCGTATTCGCCCACGAAGGTCTGGCCGACCGCGGTGATGGCAACGCCGTTGATCGCAACCGAGCCCACGCCGTCGGGCGCGTTGAAGACGATGGTGCCCGCGGCGGTTTCGCCATTGGTCTCGCTCTGCGTGCCTTCGCTTTCATCGACGCCGTTGATCGTGCGTTCGGGCAGGCCCGATTCGGCAACGGTCGCGATGGCGTTGATCACGCCTGCCGGGTTGTCCGGCGTTTCGATGATGATGTCCGGATCCTGGTCCGGCGCATTCGGGATGATCTCCCGCTCTTCGGGCTGCGGGAACTGCAGCTCGGTATAGGGCAGCAGGTCGCCGAGGTCGTAGGCGGCCTGGATGGCACCCGGGTCGACTTCGAAATTGCCGCCCGAGCTCTGCGGGTCGCCGGCGGCGGGCTGCGGCTCGTTGCCGGTCAGCAGGGCTGCAAGGTTGGCGGCAGGGACCGTGACGCCGTCGACCACGATCTGCGGGACGATGATGGCGCCTTCGGGAATGATGATGCGCGTGCCGTCGTCGAGGACGAGGACGAGGTCGCGGCCGGAAGCGGCCAGGTTTTCGAGCGATGCTCCCTCGGGCAGGACCACGACGCCGTTTTCATCGGGCGTGAGCACGATATCGCCGCGTGCACTGCGCTGGGCAGGGGCCCGTTCGACACGCGGGGTGTCGCCGGTGTCCTGGCTGTCCTGTGCGCCGGTGAATTCACCATTCTGCTCGAAACTGTCCATCGTATCGGTCCTTCCTGCAGCCGGGAGGAGGAGCGAATTCCCCCCCTATGACGCGGAAGTTGCCGGGAACGATACGGGCTGCGAATCTCCGGAGGACCACCCCCCAAGAATTGTTCGAGCGAGATCGGGGCAGGTGCCCGTCCAGCAATTTCCGCGGCCCGACTTGTCGTCCTCACAAAGGCGAATCGAGGCGCCTGCGGGACGTGTCGTTGCATTAGGTGAAACAGGTCAAACCTGATCTTTCAATGTTGTTAACCAGTTGATGGATAGCAAAAAAACGCCATTCGGGCCCGGAATCGGTCGAAAATCACATCTAACCGTATGAATCTTTGGGAAACTTGCAGGCTGTCCGAAATCGGGACCGCAGGCCAGTGAGTCAGGTTTGAGAGGCTTCCGACGACACCCGGTGACGGAAGGTAACGTTCACACGTTCCGAGAGAATCAGGTAGGGCAGCCAGATGGCCGCACTGATGAGGACCGTATTGAGATTCGCGGTGAGTAGCGTCGACAGCGGCTCTCCGATGGAAGGCGGCAAATCCTTCCCCGCCAGCGCGCGCGCGATTGAGAGCTGGCACAGCACGTCGAGAATCCAGACGTAAAGCAGCATGCGCGGAAACAGCGGCACGCTGCGCAGCGCCATGACGAAGCAGATCATGTAGAAGAAATTCATCACGGCGATTTCCACACTCATCGCGAGGAACAGCGTATAGGCCCATGCAGGCGCGTGTTCGTTCAGGGCGGGCTGGATCATGACGAATTCGCCGGTACGCATCACCACGCCGAACATCATTCCCACGATCAATGAGGTCAGGAAGCCGGTCGGTCCGAAACTGGGATGCGCTTCGGCCTGGATGCGGTCGACTTCCCGCCACCGTCCAAAAAGGGCGAAGCGGTATTCCGGCTGCGTGCGATTTCCAAGGAAGGCAGCGCGGCCGATCATGAAGCCCGCGATCGGGGCCAGCGCTATGAAGACATACGGCAGCACCAGCTGCACCATGTCGAAGGCACCATGCACGGGCACCATCAGGCGGCTTACCTTGTAAGCGAGCAGGCTTGCCATCAGCGCGAGCCAGGCAAAAGCAAGCAAACCCAGGTGGTTTTCGATCCAGGAGGTCAGCGCAACGCTGCGCCGGTGGAGATCATCCTTCCAGCGCGCGAACCAGGCGGCCAAAGCGGGAAACGGCGAAACCGTTAATTTCCCCCCGGCATTCGCTGGCCTGCGAATCATTTCAAACTCCTCGTCGAATCAGCAATTTCCCGATTCGAGCAGCGCGATAAAGCCGCAACTTCTACCGCCTGTTAACTAGCAGAATTAACTTTTCCCCGAATTATCTTGCTGAGAATCCGAGAAATTGTTAAATCATTGCACCAAAGTTGACCGTAACGGCTGTTTACGGGAACTTGTAATTGCTCCGAGGGAGCCAGCGTGAAACGGATCGGCGCATGCCGATTAAACAATAAAAGGTCGCGCCGGTTCCAACACCTTACCCCCTCGGGCGGGCCATCCGGAAATAGATGCCGGGGTCCTGTTTAGAAGACGACACGTCGCTCTCCTGGCGAAATGTCATTCAAGACTTGGGGTAATATCATGTTCAAGAACTACATCCGTGAAGAAGCCGGTGCTTCGGCTGCTGAATACGCTCTCATTCTCGCCATTATCGGCATTGGCATCGTTACCGCTGCTGGCCTTCTCCAAGGCGCGATTTCCGGCGCAATGACCAACACTGCGAACACCATCAACGTGTAATCGCACAAGGGGCCCCGCCGGCGAACCGGCGGGGCCTTTTCGCTTGGATCAGCGACGGGGGGAAGTGCCATGCAGGGCAGGAATCTGCTTATAGTCGGGGTTGCCGTCTTTCTCGGCCTAATCGCCGTGTATCTGGCAAACGCCTATTTTACCGGACTTGAAGACCAGCAGGAAGCGATCGCGGAAGAGCAGCAGCTCGCGCGAATCGTAGTAGCTACCCAGGACGTCGGGTTCGGCCAGCCGCTGACCAATACCAACATCCGCCTCGCCAACTGGCCCGCCGATGCGGTGCCGCAGGGCGCCTTTACCTCTCTTGAACAAGCCATGATGGGCGGGCGCGTGGCGCTCCGGCCGATCGTGCCCGGCGAGCCGATCCTCGCCTCCAAGGTCAGCGGCGAAAACGGCCGCGCGACCCTGGCATCCATTCTTCCCGAAGACATGCGTGCCGTGTCAATCCCGATCAACGAAGTATCGGGTGTGGGCGGTTTCGTGCGGCCCGGCGACGTTGTGGACGTCATGCTGACCCGCCAGATCCCCGGCGAAGGCACGCAGCAGTTCGACAAGATGACCACCGTCGCGCTCGAGAACGTGCTCGTCCTTGGCATCGACCAAGTGGCCGACGAGAACAACACCCAGCCCGTGGTCAGCAAGACCGCCACCCTACAGACCGATATCTTCGGCGCGCAGAAGCTGGCTCTCGCCCGCGAAATCGGCACGCTCAGCCTCGCGCTTCGCAATGTCGAGAACCAGGAAGTTGGAGCTACGGAAACCGTAGTTGCTAACGATCTGGGAGGCGCAGGGCGCTACATCTACCGCCGTACCGGACCGACCGGCCCGGCCGTGGCGGGGCCATCCTATTCACCTGCCCCGGCAAGCGTTACTCCTGGTCCGCGACAGGCGAGTGCTCCGGCACGCCCCCGCGGACCGACGATGAGTGTCGTACGCGGCACAGATGCTGAAACCTATGCAGTGGAGGCGCTCCGTGGTTACTAAGAAAGCAGCCCTCGCGGCACTCACCCTGACCACCGCGCTCGCCGCGGCGGCCCTTCCCCAGACCGCATTGGCACAGGCCCAGTATTCCGGCGCGTCCATGCACGCCGGGACGGTCGAGATCCCGATCAACAAGAGCCAGGTCGTCACCGCCGACGTGCCGATCGACCGGGCCATGATCGGGAACGAGGAAATCGCCGATATCCTGCCGGTGTCGGACCGTTCGGTCTATGTGCTCGGCAAGGCAATCGGCACGACTTCGTTGACCCTTTACGACCGTTCGAACCAGGTGATCGCGGTGATGGACATCGCCGTTGGCCCCGACGTGGTCAGCCTGCGCGAACACATGAGCGACCTGCTTCCCGGCGAAGGCGTGGATGCGCGCATGTCCGGCGGTTCCATCGTCCTGTCCGGCACGGTCAGCGATGCAGGCACCGCCGACCGGGCTGTCCAGCTCGCCAAGGCCTATGCCGGCGCACCGGACAAGGTCGTCAATCTGATGACGCTCGGCGGCAGCCAGCAGGTCATGCTCGAAGTGCGGTTTGCAGAAGTCAGCCGCACGGTCGGCAAGGAATTGGGTGTCCGCACCTTCTTCAACAGCGGCCGCTTCTCCGGCGTAACGGGCCCGGGCTCCGCCCTGCGTCCCGGGGCCGGAACGAGCAATTTCGGCAATGGCGATCTTGAGGTCGCCGATATCACCGACGCGTTTGGCGTGGTAACCCGCTCCTTCACCGATGTCCTCGGGCTCGATGTCGACATCGCAATCGATGCGCTCGAGGAAAAGGGTCTGGCCAAGACGCTCGCAGAACCGACGCTGGTGGCCCTCTCGGGCCAGCGCGCCTCGTTTCTTGCCGGCGGCGAGTTCCCGATCCCGGTCGTCCAGGGCGGCGGCGGAGCCGGCGGACAGAACGGTATCACCGTGGAGTTCAAGTCTTTCGGCGTCGGCCTCGGCTTCACGCCGACTGTACTCTCGAACAAGGTCATCAACCTGATCGTCGAGCCGGAGGTGAGCTCAATCGACGAGAACGCGTCGATCCAGCTCAACGGGATCCGCATTCCCGGGCTGCAAACTCGCCGTGCCAGCACGGTGCTGGAACTGCGCGACGGCGAAAGCTTTGCAATCGCCGGCCTGCTGCAGCGCGACTTCCAGACCACGGTCGAACAGATCCCGATCCTGGGATCGATCCCGATCATCGGCACGCTGTTCCGCTCCAGCGGTTTCCAGAAAGGCGAGACCGAACTGCTGATCATCGTCACGCCGCGCCTCGTCGCACCGATCCGGCCCGAGCAGGTCCGCCTGCCGACCGACCGCATCGCCGATCCGGTGGCAGTCGACGTCCTGCTTAACGGGGCAACCGGACGGCCGGTCGAACTCGAGCCGATCCAGGGGCCCACGCCCGCCAACACCGCGCAAGCGAGCGAAACTGCCGCACAGGAGGCAACCGATGGCTATGAATTTTAAGCTTCGCATCCTCTTCGTGGGCACCGGCGCCCTGGCGCTGGCCGGCTGCGTAACCGATGACGGGATCAGTGGCCTTGGCGACACCGGTTTCGGTAATGCCAACCGCCAGACCATGGCAGCCCAGGTGATCGATCCGAACCCGGTTTACGAGGACCCGATCCCGCCGACCTCGGCCGACAACGCCGTCGATGCGATCGACCGGCTGCGCAACGACCAGGTCAAGGAACCCGAGCGTGTTTCGACCACGGAAGAGCCTGGTTGATAGGATGACCAAGAGATGGCTAGCGCATTAAAACGCATAAATCGGTTCCGCAAGGAACAGGGCGGCGCCGTCGCTGCGACCTATGCGCTGGCTCTCGTCCCGCTGATCGCCATGGCCGGTCTCGGCTACGACTATGCGCGAATGGCGGGCATGGATTCCGAACTTCAGAACGGCGCGGACCAGGCCGCTCTTGCCGCAGCCACGCAGCTCGACGGCAAGGACGGAGCCTGCGCCCGCGCCGGCAATGCGGCGATCGGACTGGTTTCGAACAGCACCTTGCTGGCCGATGGCGGCGGCGCCCTCTCCGTGGGAACGGCCATCACGGTTGCCAACGACCAGTGCGGCGTCTTTGCAGACATCCGGTTTTTCGATGAATACGAAAGCAGGACCAATTTCACCCTCGCCACCACTGACGAGGATGCGAACTATGTCGAGGTTACACTCGATGGGCGGCGAGTGACCTATTCGCTGGTTGCCGTGGCGGGCGTTGCCAATGCCGATGGCGTGGCGCTGGCAGTGGCCGGCCTCGGATCGGCCATCTGCAAAGTGCCGCCGGTGATGATGTGCAATCCCAACGAAGGGACCGATCCCGAGTTCATCGTTGCCAATTACGTCGGCAAGGGCATTCGCCTGATCGCCAATGTGAACGGCAAGAATGGCGGCGGCGATGATGCCGACGAAGTGGCAGGCAGCTATGGACCGGGTGTCTTCGGCTTTCTGGAAACCAATGCGGGCCCTGGTGCCATCGACACTGCAAGGACGCTGGGCCGTCAGGCCCTGCCGGGCAATTGTGTCGCGCTCGACGGCGCGGACGTGAAGCCCGGCCAGCAGGTCAGCGTGCTCGATGCGCTCAACACCCGCTTCGGCATTTATGAGAACGGCCTCAACAATGTGTGCGGCACCAACGACGCGCTTTGTCCCGCCGCGGCCAATTCGCGCATCGACCTCGTTCGCAGCGCGTCGAACGGCGCGAGCTGCAGGGTTTCGTCGCAAGGTTTTCAGGTTGGAGAGCGTCCCTATCGCCCCACGTCACCGACGGACGACCTGACCGATTCGTCGAACATCCAGCCGATGGGTTATCCGCGGGACAAGTGCCATGCTGTGAGCCTTGCAGGCGTTTGTTCCGGCAATGGCAATGCACGCGTAGGCGACGGCAATTGGGATCGCACCGCCTACTACGCTACCAATAACTACTCGGGCACGGTCACTCCCTCTGATGTGGCAGCGCAGACCTACGGTTATCCCGAACTCGAAAACCGAACACTGCCTACCCGCTACCAGCAGTATCGCTGGGAAGCGGCCAATCCTTCGCTGCTTGCCCCCAAGAACATTAGCAACCCGCCTGGCAACAATGTCGATTTCAAACAGCAGGGTACGCCGCTATGCACAGCGGCGGGTCAGGTCCCAGCAGGCTCGACGCCGGATCGCCGGGTGCTCAGCATCGCGATCATCAACTGCACGGCCGAGGGGCTTGGCGCCAACACGACCGATGCCGACATCGAGAAGTTCGTGGACGTTTTCCTGGTCGAACCGACCGCGCGCCGCGTCGCTCCGGACGGCACGAAATACACCAACAACAGCGATGTCTATGTAGAGGTCATCGGCGCCACGACAGTTGGCGGCGGTGGCACCGCAGGGCAGCAGGTCCGCAAGGACGTGCCGTATCTGATCGAATGACGACTCTGCGTGCCTTGATCAAGCAGACAGAGGGTGCCGCCGCAGCGGAAATGGCGTTGATGCTGCCGCTGCTGATAGCGCTCCTGTTCGGTGGTTTCGAGGCCGGGCACTATCTCTACAACGAGCAGAAGATCGTCCAGGCCGTGCGCGAAGGCGCGCGCTACGCAGGCCGCCGGCCTTTCGCCGACTTCCCCTGTGGCGGTTCCATCAATCCTGCCGCCGAGACGGCGATCAAGAACGTCACGCTGACCGGCACGCTGACCGGGATGACGCCGCGGATCCGGAACTGGCTCGCAAGCGACATAACCGTGACCTACACCTGCAATGCAAGCTATGCCACGCAGGGGATTTTCAAGGGCAATAGCGGCGGTGCACCGATCGTTACCTTAACGGCAACCGCCACCTATCCGACCCTGTTCAGCTCGCTCGGCGTCTTCGCCAATGGCATCAGGGTGCGTTCGTCCTCCCAGGCAGTAGTGAACGGCATATGAGGAAGCACATCAGCCTCCTCCGCCGGTTCGGGAGCGACACGACCGCGGCCTCGGCTGCCGAATTCGCTCTCGTGCTCCCGCTGATGATCCTGTTTTTCATCGGCATCATCGATGCCGGCTATTACATGTGGCAATTGAACCGCGCCGAAAAGGCCGTGCAGATCGGTGCACGCTGGGCCGTCGCGACCGATATGGTACCCGCCAATCTGCGTAATTACAGCTTCGCCGTATCGGGCGGGATCGAGCAGGGTACCGTGGTCCCCGAGGCTTCTTTCCCCAAGGTTACCTGCACCTCGACGAGTTGCACCGGCCAATGGGGCCACAGCACCACAGCGTTCAACTCGATCCTTACTCGGCTGCAGCAGATCAAGACCGGCGTCGCGGCCAGCAACCTGACCGTGGAGTACGAGTGGTCGGGCCTCGGCTATGCCGGCGATCCGAACGGGCCAGACGTGGCCCCCATCGTCACGGTGAAGCTTACCGGCCTGACCCATACGCCGATCACTTCCATCCTGTTCGGCACGACCAATCTGCCGACCTTCGCCTATTCTCTCACAGCCGAAGACAGCATCGGCACTTTTTCGAACTGAATTGGAAATGACAGATTTTTCAGAAATCTACGAAACGGGCAAGGGCATGACACTTCCTGACGGCGTGCATGTGTTCGCTCGCGACGAAGCGCTTGGCAATATCGCCGTGCTCGCGGATGCGCTGACGATGCACTGCATCGAACTGGCCGACGATCTGCCGGCCCAAGCCCTCGAAAAAGCTACGATCGCTGTCATCGAAATCGATTCCGAAAATCCGGCTTCGCTCGCTCGGCTCGAAAGCCTGCGCGCGCTGCGCCCAGGGTTGCCGGTAATCGCCGGGCTGCGCGCCGCGCCGGTCGCTACCGTGCGTTCGCTGCTGCGCAAGGGCGTGTCGGACGTGCTCGAACTGCCGTTTTCCAGCGAGGAACTGGTAGCCGCGATCGTCGATGTCGCCAAAGCGCGCATCAAGCCAGAAAAGCCGGTCACCCTGGCACCTGTCATCGCGGTCCTCGGGGCGGCCGGCGGCGTCGGTGCGACCACCGTGGCCACGCAGGTGGCGCCTCTGCTCTCCGCTCATCTCGGCGAGAAGGCGCGCACGGCCCTCATCGACCTGTCTCTGCAGAGCGGCGATGCGGCAGCCTATCTCGACAAGCGCGGCAAGATGACCATCAATCATCTGCTCGGCTCGGTCGAGCGGATTGACGACGAATTGATGCGTTCGGTCGCCATTCCCTTCGGCGAACGGTCCGACTTGTTCGCCGCGCCGGAGGATATCGAGCCTATCGAGAGCACTTCCGCCGAAGCTGTGAACCGTGTGCTGCGCGAGACGCGCAAGCGCTATGATGCCGTCATCCTCGACCTGCCATCGACCATCACCAACTGGGCCATGCCCCTGCTCCTGTCGGCCGACCTCGTGGTCCTGGTCGGCCACGGCAAGCTGTCGGCGCTGCGCCACGTGAAACGCAAGCTGGCACTGCTGCAGATGCTGGGACGGCCGCGCGATTCGATCGCGATCGTATTCAATCGCTGCGCAAGCGGGTTGTTCAAGCGGGCCGATGCCTCGCAAATGGAAGAGGTGCTGCACCATTCGGTCGAGCAGATGCTCGAAGAGGACGTGGCCCTCGTCGAGGAAGCCCAGCTCCAGGGATGCCAGGTAGCGGACATTCAGCGCCGTTCACGCCTCTCCAAGCAGTTTGCCGAACTGGCGGCCTCGCTCGGCGAGAAGATCGGGAAGGACAGTTGAGATGTGGAAGATCAGGGTAGACGACACTCCCGAGCACGATAACGACCAGGCCGGATCGGCCGAGCCGATTTCGCAGGAGGAAGAGCAACGCATCCTCTTCGGCCGGAAGGATGAACACACCGAGAAGATGCTCAGCCTCAAGCTGTCGCTTCACCGCAGTCTCCTCGATCGCCTCAACCTCGCGATGCTCGACCAGGCACCGGTCGAGCAGATAAAGTCGCAGATCGCGGCGTTGCTGCCCGAGATGTTGGCCGAGTTCGACGAGCCGCTCAACCGCGAGGAACGCAACCAGCTGGTCCAAGAACTGGTCGACGAACTGATGGGGCTGGGCCCGCTAGAGCCGCTTCTGGCCGATGACACCATCACCGATATTCTCGTGAACGGCGCTGAAACCGTGTTCGTGGAAAAGCGTGGCAAACTGGAACGCGTGGCGACCCGTTTCCAAGACGAGAAGCACCTCATGCGCGTGATCCAGAAGATCGTGAGCGCCGTCGGCCGCCGGGTCGACGAAAGCTCGCCCTTCGTCGACGCCCGCCTTGCCGACGGCTCGCGTGTCAATGCAATCGTCGCGCCGCTGGCGCTCGACGGCTCGCTCCTCTCGATCCGCAAGTTTGCGAAGAAGCCGATCAGCATCGAGAAGATGATCGGCCTCGGCAGCGTTCCCGAGCAGATGGCCCCGGTTCTGGAGGCGATCGTCCGCTCGCGTCGCAACGTGCTGATCTCGGGTGGCACCGGTTCGGGCAAGACGACGCTGCTCAACGCGATGTCCACCTACATCGACGAGCAGGAGCGCATCGTCACGATCGAGGACTCGGCCGAACTTCAGCTGCAGCAAACCCACGTCGCGCGGCTCGAGACGCGCCCGCCCAATATCGAGGGCCGCGGGGAAGTCACCCAGCGCGATCTCGTCAAAAACGCGCTGCGCATGCGCCCTGACCGGATCATCGTGGGCGAAGTCCGTGCCGGCGAAGCGTTCGACATGCTCCAGGCCATGAACACGGGTCACGACGGGTCGATGACCACCGTCCACGCCAACACCCCGCGCGATGCGCTGAGCCGCGTCGAGCAGATGATCGGCATGAGCGGCATTGATATCACTTCGAAATCGTCGCGCGCGCAGATCGCCTCGGCGCTCAACGTCGTGGTTCAGGTTGGCCGCCTGTCGGACGGCCGCCGCAAGATCAAGAGCCTCTCAGAGCTGACCGGGATGGAAGGTGACACCATCACGATGCAGGAGATCTTCCGCTTCAAGATGACAGGTCGCGGCGAGGACGGCAGCGTTCTCGGCCACTTCGAGGCGACCGGTATTCGGCCCAAATTCCTTCAGGATGCCGAAGCGCATGGTATCAGCCTGCCGTCGGACCTTTTCCGTCCGGATATGAAGGTCGGCTGATGGCGACAGAATTCATCCGCATCGGCTTCCTGCTGGCGATCTTCGCCGCAGCATTCCTGCTATTCCAGACCGTTGGACGCGTCGTGGCAGAGCGGCGTGCGCATATCGTCGCCACCAACCGCCGTATGACGATGATCCAGATGGGCGCGGAACGCGAAGAGCTGTACGGAGAACTGGTGAAGAACCGTCCGCGCGAGCACGAAGCTCTCCCCGGGTTTCTGCGCAGCATCGTGCTGGGTTTCGAGCACAGCGTCTATGCTTCGGGGATCAGCTGGAGCATCTCGCAGGTCCTTACCGCGATGGCAGTAGGGGTCGGCATCCTCATGGTCATCGCCCTCGCCCTCGCGCTGGGAACGGGCGCTGCGCTCAATTTCGGAACCGTGCAGATCTGCTTCATCTTTGCGCTCGCCGCGGGTGCATTGCTGCCATTCCTCGTCCTCCAGCGCCTTGCCGCAAATCGGCGCAAAACGATGGAAAAGCAGTTCCCCGTAGCGCTAGATATCTTCGTTCGTGCGCTGCGGGCAGGCCATCCAGTTGCAGCGGCGATCGACCTCCTGACGCAAGAGATGGAAGACCCGATTGGGTCGGAATTCGGCGTCGTCAGCGACGAAGTCACCTATGGCGCGAGCCTGACGGACGCGCTCGCGGCGATGGCCGAACGCTGGCAACTCGATGACCTGCGGATGTTTGTCGTCTCCCTGACCGTGCAGCAGGAAACAGGCGGCAATCTCGCCGAAATCCTGGAGAACCTCTCGGGCGTCATTCGCGAGCGCGCCGCGCTCTACATGAAAGTCCGCGCGCTGAGCTCGGAAGGCCGAATGACCGCATGGATGCTCAGCGTCCTGCCGGTGTTCGCATTCGTGATGACCTTCCTCGGCTCACCCGAGTTCTACCTCGACGTCGCCGACGACCCGATCTTCATCTGGGGCTGGGTGTTCCTTCTCACGCTCTACGTGGTCGGTGTCTTCGTGATGCGCAAAATGATCGACTTGAAGGTTTGACATGATCGAGCTTGCTGCCAACAGTCCCGCAATCCGCCTCCTTCTCCTCGCGCTGGTGTTCGCGCTGGTGACGGGCGTGATCATGATGATCGTTAACGGGATCGAGGCCCGCCGCCGGGCGTCCCGCCAGATTGCCCGGCTCGACACCTCCATGGCCGGCATGCCGAAGGCCAATTTGGTGCGCGACAGCGAGGAAAGCCCGTGGGCCAAGGTTGCCGATGCCATCGAGAAGACCGGCATCAACCTGACCGACAAGTCCGACCTCAAGCTGGAAAAGCAGCTTAAGCTTGCAGGGTATCACAGCCCATCCGCCCCGCGCGTCTACACCCTCGTGCGCATCGTCATGGTGTTCGTCCTGCCCGGTATCTACCTGCTGTCGGTCTATTTCGATCCAGACCTCCCGAAGACGATGCAGATGTATCTCATTTGTACCCTGCTTGCGGCACTGGGGCTCTATTTCCCCACCCTATTCGTGCGAGCGAAGGCCGACCGGCGCAAGGAGCAGATCATCAATGGCTTTCCTGACTCTCTCGACCTGATCCTGGTCAGCGTGGAGGCCGGCCTCGGGCTAGAATCTGCCCTAGACCGCGTCGGCCGTGAGATGATCCGCACTCATCCGCTGATCGCGCGCCTTTTGATCGAATGTACTTTGATGATGCGCGCCGGTGCACCGCGGGACATGGCCCTGCGGCAGCTGGCCGAGAGTTCCGCGGTCGACGAGATCCGCTCGTTCTCGACCCTGCTCATCCAGTCAGACAAGCTTGGCACAAGTGTGGCCACGACATTGCGCGTCTACGCAGCCGAAATGCGCGAAGCGCGACGCATGCGCGCAGAAGAGCGCGCTCACCGTATCCCCGTACTCATATCCATTCCGCTCGTCGTTTGCATGCTTCCCGTGATGATCGGTGTGCTCGCACTACCCGCAATCGTCGGCTTTATTCGTGAAGTCGCGCCCGCCCTAGCAGGAGGATAAGATGAAGAAAGTCCCCGCAACCCTTGCAGCCCTGGCGGTGGTAATGCCGCTGTCCGGTTGCCAGAGCTTCCTCAGCACCTTCGATCTCGGCAAGCATTCGCGGGCGAGCCAGCCGGTCTTCGGCGAGGCGGACCTCGAGGAAGGTCGCCGGCTGCTGGCCGAAGGCCAGATCGGCAACGCCCTGCCCGCCTTGCAGCGCGCCGCGCTCAACCGCGAAACCGCGCCCGAAGCCGCGAACGCTCTCGGCGTGGCATACGCCCGCCTCGGCCGCGGCGACCTGGCCGAACGCTATTTCCGCGCTGCCGTCACCCTGGCGCCGGAAGAGACGAAGTTCGCTGCCAATCTCGACCGCTTCTATGCCAGCGACCTCGGGCAGGACCTGCGCACGCTCTACGCCCAGAACGAGGAGGCTCGCAAAGCCTACACCGACTTCGCCAAGTCCGACGAGGCCGTGCGCCCCGATATCCCGGCCGAACAGGAACGTGTGGTCGTCAGTGGAGGGCAGGAACGCCGCATCACCCTGGCCCGCGGCGCGACGTCTTCGCGGATCGCGCTCGGTGCGCCCCAGCCTCTCGCCGCGCCAGAGCGCGTGCGCGTGTCGGTGGCCGAAGTGGCTGACGCACCCACCAAGCCGGCCGTGCGCGTGAGCGTGAACGGCCAGCAGATGCGCACCAGCACGGCCGCCCGTCCGGCCGAAATCCGTGTCGGTGCCACCTCCGGCTATCCCATGCGGGTGCGCATCGGGAAAGAAGCGCGCGTGTCTGCCACGCCTGCCAAGGGCTATCCGGTGCGGGTCAGCCTTAATGCGCCCAAGGTCGAGCAAGAAAAGAAATAATCGCTCGAAATGGCCCTCGCCTCCTTGTCCTTCGGGGTTCTCGCGGCGCTATCGACCATCGGTGCCCTCATCGATGTGCTTAAGCGCAAACTGCCCAATTACCTGTCGCTTGCGATTGCCATCGCCGGTCTTGGCTTTGCCTTCGCTGCGGCAGGATGGGTCGGCCTTGGCCTGCATTTCGCCCATGTCGTCGTCGCCTTCCTGCTCGGCTACGGACTGTTCGCCGGCGGCATGTTCGGAGCGGGCGATGGCAAGTTCTATGCCGGCGTGGCGGCCTTCTTCCCGATCCAGCTCGCACCCGCGCTGGCCCTTGCCATCGTGCTGCTGGGAGGCGTGATGGCCATCTTCTGGCTGATGGCGAAAAAGTCCAATCCCCAGCTTCGCGCCCGCAAGGACGACTTTGCCAAGATGCCTTACGGTCTCGCTATCGCGGCGGGAGCGGTTGTCCTCGCCGGATTGCGACTTGCGGTCTGACATGCGCCCTGCTCCTCCCCAACCGCGCAGGACCAAGGTCATGCAACTGGGGGTCATCGCCGCGACCGTGGCGGTAACGTTCCTCGTCGTCTTCCTTGCCTTCGCCTCGACGGCGGCAGTCCATCCCCATGATCCCTCGCGCGATATTCTGCGCGTCGCGCTCGAACCCGCCCCTGCCGAGAGCGTGGTCGACTTCGGCCACGGGGCGCAGCGCGCCGACACTGGCGAACCGGCGGCCAATCTTGCCGAAGTTGCCCCGCACACGCCCGGCGCGCCGGAGCCGTCCAGCATGGGTCCCGCACCGCGCGGATCTTCCGACAGGAACATCCTCGCGCTCGATTTCTCGCTCAAGCCCAACTTCAATCCCGGGCCGGACGGCATGCGGGTGACCAAGGCACTGGCGCGGGAAAAGGGCGCGCAGACCGAGCTACCCATCATCCTGGTCGACGCGACCCGTATCGAGATCGGGCGCGCAGAACTCCTGTCCGCGCTCGAACGGCTCGGGCTGGCGATGGACGACGCGAAGCTTCCGCAGGGCGACCGCCTGTCGCTCGATGCCGTCCGCCGGGCAGGACTGGACCTGCGCTACGACGCGATCAGGGACCGGCTCGTATTGATGGACTGAGCCGGGCGCTGGCCTATTCGCCGTCGCCCCAGTCGATCGACACATCGACCCTGGCTTCGTCGACACCGGCCGCCTCGGCGATACGCTTTTTCGCATCGCGCACGATTTCGGCCAGCGAGCCCTGCACGGTCTCGTCCGGTTCGCCGAGGTCGGGCGTACCGTAGACCAGTTCCAGTTCGCTCACGCCCAGCTCGTCGGCGAGGCGCTGCATGGTCTTGTGCCGCGGCCGCACCTGGTCGCTTTCCCACTTCCACAAGGTCGGCTTGCTGACCCCGACGGCTGCGGCGAGACCCCGCATGGTCATGCCCCTCCGATTGCGCAGGTGGCGGATGCGCGCCCCCAGCGTAGCGTGGTCGACGCCGTGCGTTTCATCCGGGTCGGACGCCGCCTCATTGGCTGCATCCAGTTGTTCCGGCGTGAGCGGCGTCGAAAAGCTGCAGCCATAGAGCTGGTCGTCGAACCAGACGACTTTCGCCACGGTGGGCCCGACCTTGGGCAGCACCACTTCGAGCGGGGCGTCGAAAGCAAGCGTCGCCTGCGTCTTCACCAGCATGCCGCTGTGCGACAAATTCATGATTTCCGCGTCGAAGGCGCGGCCCGACTGGCCCACGCCGGTATTGAGACGGAGCACGAGGCGGGGTTTCCGGCGCCGCCGGTCGGCCTCGTCAGCTGAGGTTTCCTCGGTCCTCGTCTCTTTCACCTATCCGTCCCGGTCGCGTGCGATGCTGCGTCATCACGAAGAGCACTGTGGCAAAGCGGTGCCAGTTTGTCACCGTGTAAGGCCCAGAAACCGGCGCGGGATTGGTAAGTGTCCCCGGCTGGCCTATCGAGCGGGCCATGCGCAGTGATCGCCCGCTTGCGCCCACGCCCGCGGGCGGTGACGGCTGGCGCGAGGAAATCGCCGCGACCTTCCGGCTGGCCTGGCCACTGGCGCTCGCCAACCTGCTGCAGATGCTGGTCCATGCAGTCGACGTGATATTCGTCGCACGGCTGGGCGAGCGCGAACTGGCGGCCTCCGCTCTGGGCATCGCGCTGTTCGGCCTGACGATGTGGGCCTTCACCGGTCTGGTCGGGATGGTCGCTGCACTCATCGCCGAGGAACTGGGCCGCCGCCGCCATTCGGTCCGCGAGGTTCGCCGCTCGGTGCGAATGGCCATGTGGCTCTCGGTCGTCGCAGCGCTCGTCGGGATGGCGATCTGCTGGCAGGGCGAGGCGCTGATGCGGCTGACCGGCCAGGACGACGCGCTGTCCGAGCGGGCAGGCGACTTCCTGGTCATCATCATGTTTGCCATGTGGCCGATGATCGCCTCTAGCGTCCTGCGCAATTTCGTTTCCGCGCTCGGCCGTCCGGTTTTCGCCACTGCCATCACGGGCGTCGCGCTGGTTGCCAGCGTGGTGTTCAACTACGCCTTCGTGTTCGGCAATCTCGGTGCCCCGGCGCTTGGCCTCGAAGGCTCGGCACTGGCGAGCGTGCTGACCTCGTTCGTCCAGCTTGCCAGCTACCTCGTTGCGATCCGCCTCGACCGGCGCCTGCGTCGCTACCGCATCCTTGGCAACTGGTGGCGGCCCGAATGGCCGAGAATGCGCGAGCTGGTAATCCTGGGCACGCCGGTGATGATCATCATCATCGCGGAAGCCGGTCTGTTCAGCGGTGCCGCACTGCTCATGGGGCGGATCGGACCGGCCGAGCTGGCGGGCCACACGATCGCCCTGCAGATTGCAGCGCTTGCCTTCCAGATCCCGTTCGGCCTCGGGCAGGCGGCGACCATCCGGGTCGGCTATCACTTTGGCGCGCGCGACCGCGCGGCGATGGGCCGGGCAGGCTGGGTCGGTATCGCCATGGGCGGCGCCTTCATGTGCATCACCGCAATCCTGATGCTCGCCGCGCCGATGCTGCTCCTGCGCATCTATATCGATCCGACCCTCGCCGCGAACGCCGCCATGGTCGTCTTTGCCGTGCGCTACATGAAGGTCGCCGCGGCCTTCCAGCTGTTCGACGGCGTGCAGGCGGTCGCGGCAGGCGCCCTGCGCGGCCTGCAGGACACCCGCATGCCGATGCTGATCGCGGTCTTCAGCTACTGGGTGCCCGGCTTCGGCACGGCAATCTGGCTCGGCTTCTATACACCGCTGGAGGGTACCGGAGTGTGGATCGGTCTGGCCATCGGGCTGGTTTTCTCGGCCGGACTGCTGACCTGGCGCTGGGCGAGGCGCGAAACGCTCGGCCTCACGGCAGAGCCGCACCACGCCTTCTAGGAACGCGAGCGCCGCGGCCCGCACGGGGCAAATTTTTTCCTCGCCGACCCGTTGACTCCGCGCCGGGGCGCTACCAAATGCGCACCCGCTGGCACTCTCCGGGTGGGAGTGCCAATCCAGACATCCACTCTCAGTAGAAAGGTCATCAACATGGCATTTCGTCCGCTGCACGACCGTGTGCTCGTGCGTCGCATCGAAGCAGAAGAAAAGACCGCCGGCGGGATCATCATTCCCGACAGCGCCAAGGAAAAGCCGAGCGAAGGCGAAGTCGTGGCCGTGGGCAACGGCTCGAAGGCCGAAGACGGCACCGTCACTCCGCTGGACGTGAAGGCCGGCGACCGCGTGCTGTTCGGCAAGTGGTCGGGCACCGAGGTCAAGCTCGACGGCGAAGACCTGCTGATCATGAAGGAAAGCGACATCATGGGGATCATCGGCTGAGCCCGATCCTCTGACGCTTCCAACCACCAGACAGAATTCCAGGAGAAACACCAATGGCAGCCAAGGACGTTAAGTTCGGCCGCGACGCGCGCGAAGGCATCCTGCGCGGCGTCGACACCCTCGCCAACGCCGTGAAGGTCACGCTGGGCCCCAAGGGCCGCAACGTCGTGATCGACAAGAGCTTCGGCGCACCCCGCATCACCAAGGACGGCGTTTCCGTCGCCAAGGAAATCGAACTGAAGGACAAGTTCGAGAACATGGGCGCGCAGATGATCAAGGAAGTCGCATCGAAGGCGAACGACGCCGCCGGTGACGGCACCACCACTGCCACCGTGCTTGCCCAGGCGATCGTGACCGAAGGCATGAAGTCGGTTGCCGCCGGCATGAACCCGATGGACCTCAAGCGCGGCATCGACCTCGCTGTGACCAAGGTCGTCGAAGACCTCAAGGGCCGTTCGAAGGACGTGTCCGGCTCGAACGAAATCGCACAGGTCGGCATCATCTCGGCCAATGGCGACCGTGAAGTCGGCGAGAAGATCGCCGAAGCCATGGACAAGGTCGGCAAGGAAGGCGTGATCACCGTCGACGAGAGCAAGGGCCTTGAATTCGAGCTCGAAACCGTCGAAGGCATGCAGTTTGACCGCGGCTACCTGTCGCCCTACTTCATCACCAACCCGGAAAAGATGACGGTCGAACTCGAAAACCCGTACATCCTGATCCACGAAAAGAAGCTGTCGAACCTGCAGGCGATGCTTCCGGTTCTCGAAGCGGCTGTCCAGTCGGGCCGTCCGCTGCTGATCATCGCGGAAGACATCGAAGGCGAAGCGCTGGCGACCCTCGTGGTCAACAAGCTGCGCGGCGGCCTCAAGGTTGCAGCGGTCAAGGCTCCGGGCTTCGGCGATCGTCGCAAGGCCATGCTGCAGGACATCGCGATCCTGACCAAGGGCGAAATGATCAGCGAAGACCTCGGCATCAAGCTGGAAAACGTCACGCTGGGCATGCTCGGCCAGGCCAAGCGCGTCACCATCGACAAGGACAACACCACCATCGTCGACGGTGCCGGTGACGAAGCCGACATCAAGGCCCGCGTCTCGGAAATCCGCACGCAGATCGACAACACCTCGTCGGACTACGACCGTGAAAAGCTGCAGGAACGCCTTGCCAAGCTTGCTGGCGGTGTAGCCGTGATCAAGGTCGGCGGTGCCACCGAAGTCGAAGTGAAGGAGCGCAAGGACCGCGTCGACGACGCGCTGCACGCAACCCGCGCAGCCGTTGAAGAAGGCATCGTCCCGGGCGGCGGTACCGCCCTGCTCTACGCCACCAAGGCTCTCGACGGCCTCGAAGGCGCGAACGACGACCAGACCCGCGGCGTGGACATCGTCCGCCGTGCGCTGCAGGCACCGGTTCGCCAGATCGCGACCAACGCCGGCCATGACGGCGCGGTTGTCGCCGGCAAGCTGGTCGACGCCAATGACGAAACGCTCGGCTTCAACGCCGCGACCGACACCTACGAAAACCTCGTGGCTGCCGGCGTCATCGACCCGACCAAGGTCGTTCGCACCGCACTGCAGGACGCAGCCTCGGTTGCCGGCCTGCTGATCACGACCGAAGCCGCCATCGTCGACAAGCCGGAAGACAAGCCGGCCGGCGGCATGCCCGACATGGGCGGCATGGGCGGTATGGGCGGCATGGGCTTCTAAGCCCGGCACCACAGCCGAACGAAAAGAGGCCCGGCGGAGCGATCCGCCGGGCCTTTTTCGTCGGTTGAACCAATTGTGCGGCCGGAAAACGCCAAAAAAAGACCCGGCGAGCATGGGCCCGCCGGGTGCAAAGTCGAGAAAGCTTGTTGTCTAACAGGCTCCCTTCGGGTCGCAAGTCGCTGATAAACGACACGACTTGCCGGGAGAATAACGCAAACGCGCTATATTACTGTATTTGGGACGAATGATATCGCGGCAGGGCAGCTATTCGCCGGACGATGTCGACCTGCCGCGAACAGCCCATCTTCGCCGCGACAGAGCGCACCTGCAGGCGCACGGTATGGATGCTGACGTTCCGTAATTCGGCAATCTCGCCGATCGAATGCCCGTCGCAGAGCAATGTAGCGACCTGGCTTTCGGACGGGGACAGGCCATAGATCCGCTGCAGGTCGGCCGACAGGTCGGGCGCTGCGGCAGGCATGATCTCGAGCAGGATAGTACCGTCCATTTGCGGCAATGCGATCGCCTCATCCGGCGGCGCGTCGGGCCGGGTCAGGCGAAGGCCGGACATTCCCGCGCCGGGCCGCTCCGCCATCGCTGAAAGCGCATCCTTGAACGGTTGGCGCATCCGGATTGCAGGCGGGCGCACGAAGCCTTCGTGGAGTTCCAGCACCTGTCCGGCCTTCAGCAGCGCGCTGCCAGCTGCATTGGCTTCCACCAGCCTGCCTGCAGACGTCAGGTTCATCATGGGTCGCCCGAAACTGTCGGCAAGGCCGCGGTGACGCTGCGCCGTATTTTCCAGCGCGACGATCTTTCCGCGTGCTGCGAACAGCTGCGCCAAGGCAGGTGCAAACCGTTCAAGCGCGGCCTTCTCCTCCTCCGAGAATTTCGCCTGGCCGATCCCCCGCTGGAAGGTCACTGCGCCCTTGCCGCCAGCGAGTTCGAACGGAACCCCAAGCGCACGGAACGTGTCATCCCCCATCGGGCGGATGAAGTCCTGGTAGAGCAGGCTGTGTTCGAACTCGCGCCCGCCGATCAGCCGTTCGAGGTCGAGCACCTTTTGCGGGTGCCAGTTCGACAGCATCGCGCCGACACAGGGGTCGTGCTCGATATAGGCGCTGCCGTAGAGCGCGATCTGCTCCGCCGACCACCAACCGCTGTCGATCGCGAAATCGCTGAGGCCGCCCTCCAGCCCGAAGCCGCCGAAGAAGGATCGCGCACCGATGCTCTGCGCAAGTTCACCGACGACGTCGGTGAATGCTTCGGCGTCATAGATCGCCTCGACGAGACGAGCGGTTGCGACCCAGCCCAAAATCGGCTCCCTGCACTATGGGGGCGAGTTCTGCTCTCGCCCCGATTGACGGATGGCTCCTGCTACCGGCGGCTCCGGTCAGCCGCCCTTGCGGCTGGCTTCCACCGCCGCGATGACATCGGCGGGCCAGGTCACTTCGGTCTGTGTCTGCGGATTGAAGACGCCGCCCGAATACTGCGCCGCTTCGGCTGCCGCGATTTCCTCGGCAGTGAGGAATTCGCTGGGCTCGAGCGCGAAGACGTCGAGGCCGCGGCTGATCTCGGTCGCATAGATACGGCCGTTGTACCAGTAAGCCGACCAATAACCGCCGGTAATCAGCTGGTCCTTGTCGATCGGGCCACGGTCGAAATAGGCGATCTCGACCGGATTGGTCGCATCGGTGAAATCGATCACCGAAATGCCGCCCTGGTACCATGCCTGCACGAAGATATCGCGGCCCGGTACCGGGATGATCGAACCGTTGTGCGCGACGCAGTTCTCCTTGTCGCTCTGCGGAGCGGGAAGCTTGAAGACGCCGCGGTATTCAAGCTTGTCGCCATTGAGCGCATAGAAGGCGTCGGCACCCCAGGTCACGGGATCGCCCGCCTGGCAACGCGGACGACCGCCGCCGCCCCATTCGTCGGTGAACAGCACTTTGGTGCCGTCATTGTTGAAGGTGGCCGAGTGCCAGTAGGCGAAGCCTTTGTCAGTCACATCGGCGATACGCGTGGGCTTCAGCGGGTTCGAGATGTCGAGCACGATGCCATTGCCCGAGCAAGCGCCGGCCGCGATCTTCTTCGACGGGAAGACCGTGATGTCGTGGCACTGGTTCGTGACATTGGTGTCCTGCGTGCCTTCGCCATGGTCGCCGCCGCGCCACAGGCCGGCGATCTGGCCATCCTTGGCAAACACGCGCGGGCTGTCGACGATGCGGGCCGCCGCGGGATTGGCGACCGGGATCTCGATGACGTCGATGCTGAAGAGCGCGGTTTCGTCACCGGCGGTGTTGAAACAGCCCGCCATTTCCTTCTCGTCGCGCACATAGGACGTGCCCGAATTGTAGACGACGATGGTCTTGTCGTCGGCTGTGACGATGGAGTGGGTGTGGCTGCCGCGGCAGGTCTGCACCTGGCCGACCTGGCGCGGGCGGGTGATGTCCGAGATGTCGAAGATGCGCAGGCCGCGGAAGCGCTCCTCGCTCACCTTGCCATTGACGCCCTGCAGACCGCAATCGACGCGCGCGCGGCTGTCCTGCACGCTCATCACGAGCAGGTTGCCGACGATCGAGACGTCGCCCTGACCGCCGGGGCAGACGACCGAGCTGACCAGCTGCGGCACGCCGTCTTCGCCAAGGCGATAGGCGTTGAAGCCGTGATAATTGCCGGCCACCATCAGGTCGCCGGAAAAGGCCATGTCGGTATTGGCGAAGTCGAGCAGCGAACCTCGCTTGCCGAAGCGCGGCTTCTCTTCCTCGCCGTCCTCGTCTTCGCTCGCAGCCTTCTTGGCCGGCTTGGCCTTCTTGTCCTCTTCGTCCTTCTCGTCCTTGTCTTTCTCGATGCGCGGCTGGAGGCCGGCGGGGTTGGCAGGATCGAAGAAGCCGGTGGGCTTGGGCTGCGCGACGACCAGGCGCAGGCCGGAAATCGCCTCGCCAGCGTCGCGGAAACCGGCGGCGAGCGTGGCGCGCGGGTCGGTCGACAGTTCGGCGAGCACGGCGTTCATGCGCTCGATCTCGGCCTGCTGGTCGCTGACGACCTCGTTCGTGAATTCGAACATCACCGGTTCGTAAGCGCTGCCGGGGGCATCGTGCAGGGCCTCGACCATGTCGAGTGCGCCCTGGTGGTGTGCGACCATGAGCATCAGGAACTGGCGGTCGAATTCGGTCCCGCGAGCGGCAGCCAGCGCCGTCATCTGCTCGCCGCTGGCCATGCCTTTCATGCCGCCGTGACCGGCGTGACCCATATGCGCCGAATGAGGCATGGTGACCGCTTCCCCGCGCGCTTCCAGCCATTCCCGCATGAACTTCATTTCGTCCTTCTGGCCCGCCTCGATACGGTCGGCGGTCTTCAGGATGGCGTCGTTATTGGTACGTTCCTTCACCAGGGCAGCCATGTCGACGGCCTGCTGGTGATGGACGATCATGCCCTGCATGAAGGCGACGTCGGCGGGCGAATAGGACGTGTCCGAAAGCGCCACGGCTTCAGTCTTGTCAATGACGCGCGGCGCTTCGCCCGGCGCACCGGGCAGCACGATGGGCACTTCCTGTGCCAGCACCGCGTGCGAAGAGGAAAGCAACAGGCCAGCAGCCGTTACGCGGATAATCGATTTCATGTCAGTCCCCCGGGGCAACCCAAACCTTGGCGGGGCACATAGTTGTCATGGATCAAGGCCGGTCAAGCCGGAAAGCGATAGGCTCAAGTCGTTGGCCCGTGATGGTTGGCAATTCGTCGAACCATGAAAGGCAGGGCGAGCGCGCAGCACGCCGGATCGGCGGACCGGATCGCTCGCTCGTCCGTTGACAGGATGAGACATCGAACGAGCCAGAGGAGATATCCCATGAAAGTGCCGCACAAGGCGCATGTCGCCATCGTCGACGGTGAAAGCTTCACCGTGATGCGCAATACCGGCAAGCCCTTCGAGCCGCGGCTTTCGGATGCGGAGAAGCCGGACCTCAGCCCGAGCAATTTTAGCGCCGGCGTGCGACACCAGGACAATATCGGTCGCCAGCTTGGCCGCACCGACCTCGAAGAACTCGCCCACGGTGCCGCGGCAGCCGAATGGTTGAACGCCAAGGCGATCTCCGGCGAGATCACGGATGTGCTGATCATCGCCGATCCGAAGACGCTGGGCGAAATGCGCAAGCATTATCATTCCGAACTGCAGAGCAGGCTGGTGGGCGAGATCGACAAGACCGTGACCGGCCAAAGCACCGACCGCATCGAGAAGGTGATTGCGTCCGCGTAACGCGTCCTGACGCCGATAAACAAGCATCGGGCGTGCCTGCGACACATTCTGTCGCGGGCGCGCTTGATTTGCTCGATTCCGTTACGTTAAGCCGGCCCTAACCAAACTGTGCTATACGTAACGGTATGCGAATGAAGAACCTCGGCAAGACAATCCTGGCAGCGACGCTGGCCTTCGCAGCCCCGACCACGCTTAGCGCGCAGGACAATTCATACCTCAAGCAGTTCGATACGGCGCTCGGCACGGAACTGCGCGCGCCGCAGAGCTTCGATGCGATATACGACAATGCCTTCGAACAGCGTCTGGCCGAACTGGCCGACGGTTCGAACGGACGTATCGGCGTTGCCGCCATCGACCTGACGAGCGGCCAGATGGTTACCGTCCTTGGCGACCAGCGCTTCCCCATGGCGAGCACCAGCAAGATCGCCGTGGCCGCGACCTTCCTCGAAGGTGTCGAAAAGGGGAAGTGGAGCCTCACCAGCGAATTCCCGCTGCTGCTGCCGCGCAAGTCGGCCCGCTTCTCCAGCAAGGTCGCCCCGGTCTATGAGGGCGAGTACATGAAGGCGATCGACCTGATCGAAATCATGATCACCCGATCGAGCAACCCTGCCACGGACGCGCTCCTGCGTGTCGTCGGCGGGCCGGACGCGGTGAACGACTGGGTGCGCCGCCAGGGCATCCGGGATTTCAGCATCGACCGCGACATCGCCACGCTCGTGCGTGACGACGGCGAATACGATCCTGCCCAGCACATCGACAAGCGCGACAGCGCCACGCCCAAGGCGATGCTCGATCTGCTGAGCGGCCTCTACCAGGGCAAGTTCCTGAAACCCGAAAGCCGCCGCGTGCTGCTCGGCGCGATGAGCCGCACGCGTACGGGCAAGCGTCGTATCCCGGCGCTGATGCCGGATAGTGTGCGAGTGAGCCACAAGACCGGCTCGCTCAACAACACGTCGAGCGATGTCGGCATTCTCGAGACGCCGGACGGCCGCGCCGTGGCGGTTGCCATTTATGTCACGGGACAGGGTTCGCGCCTCAATCGCGAAGCCAAGATCGCGCAGATCGCGCGGGCCATTCACGATGGCTATTCGGCGCAGACTTCCAATCCCAAGCGGGTGTGGACCAACGCCGATTTCGGCGGGAAGTAAGCGCCCACTCCTTCGGGGGTTCACCACCGGACAAACGAAAAGGGCGGCACCTTGCGGTACCGCCCTTCTATTTCGTTGGCTTTAGCCAGCGAAGAGTGCGCGATTACTCGGCAGCAGCTTCTTCGGTGGTTTCGCCTTCGACAGCTGCTTCGACTTCGGCAGCAGCTTCTTCGCCTTCAGCGGCAACTTCAGCACCGGCTGCTTCGACGGCTTCGCCAGCAGCTTCCATGTTTGCTTCTGCGTCAGCAGCAGCAGCTTCGGTGGTGGCTTCAGCAGCGTCTTCGGTGGCTTCCGAGCAAGCGGCGAGCGAGAGAGCAGCGGCCGAAGCGGCAGCAACGAGAGCGATCTTGCGCATAAGATAAATCCTTAAACAGCGAGTTTGAGTGCGAATTCGGCGATGATCCGCCTCCTCCGCGCAAGACCCTTTCGAGGCCTTACGAGGCCCTAAATAATGGCCGGATTGTGGCACTGCAAGCGATTTCGCCACATTCATGCCCAATTTCGCCTCATTTGCCCCCAAATTGCCGGATTTCCGCCATTTGTCGGCCACATTTTTTCGAGGCCTTTCCGCTCCCAAAGTCCCCTAACCGCTGCTAGGCAACGCCATGATGGCCGATAAAAACCACCTCTATCTCGTCGACGGGTCCGCCTACATTTTCCGTGCCTATCACAGGCTGCCTCCCCTCACTGACCCCGAAGGCACGCCGGTCGGCGCGGTCTACGGCTATACCACCATGCTGTGGAAGCTGGCCGAAGACCTCGACAAGGCGGAAGGCCCGACTCACCTCGCGGTGATTCTCGACAAGTCGAGCCATTCCTTCCGCAACGAGATCTACGACCAGTACAAGGCGAATAGGCCCGCTCCGCCCGAAGACCTCGTGCCCCAGTTCCCGCTGATCCGCGATGCGACGCGCGCTTTCTCGCTGCCCTGCATCGAAGAGCCCGATGTCGAGGCCGACGACATGATCGCCTCCTATGCCCGGGCTGCACAGGCACAGGGCTGGGACGTGACCATCGTGTCTTCCGACAAGGACCTGATGCAGCTCGTCGGCGAGAAGGACGGCGCGCGCATCGACATGCTCGACACGATGAAGAGCGCGCGCATCTATATCGAGGAGGTCGAGGAAAAGTTCGGCGTCCCGCCGGAAAAGGTCGGCGACGTGCTCGCGCTGATGGGCGATTCGGTCGACAATATCCCGGGCATCTTCGGCGTCGGCCCCAAGACCGCAAGCAAGCTCATTGCCGAGCATGGCGACCTGACCGCCGCGCTCGATTCGGCAGGGGACATGAAGAAGTCCAAGCTCAAGGAGCGGCTGCTGGAACACCGCGCGGACGCGGAACTGAGCCGCATCCTCGTGACGCTCAAGGAAGACTGCCCCCTGCCCGTCTCGCTCGAGGACATGAAGCTCGACGGCGTGCCGCCCGGACCGCTCGCCCAGTTCCTCGAAAAGCACGGCTTCACCAGCCTGCTGCGCCGCCTCGATGCCGGTGCCGGGAGCCCCGGCAAGCCGACCGAGCTCAATCCCGTCAAGCAGGAAAACGCCAGCGCGCCCGCCAATGCCGAGGGTAGCCGGCAGCCGCTGCCCGACATGCCGAAGGTCGACCGGAGCGCCTATGAATGCGTCCAGTCGATCGAGCGCCTCGAGCACTGGATCGAGCGCGCCAAGGCCGCACGGCTGGTCGCCATAGATACCGAGACGAGCGCGCTCGACAGCATGGCGGCGGACCTCGTCGGCATCAGCCTCGCACTCGGTCCCAACGATGCGTGCTACATTCCGCTCGCCCACGGCGGGACCGACATGTTCGCCGAAAAGCCCGACCAGGTGCCGCTGGATGCCGCGCTTGCCGCGCTGCGCCCGCTGCTGGCCTCCGATGCGGTGATCAAGGTCCTGCACAACGGCAAATACGATCTCAACGTCCTTTCGCGTTACGACGTCGAGGTCACGCCGGTCGAGGATACGATGGTCATCAGCTTCGACCTCGATGCTGGGCGCGGCCTTGACGGGATCGGCGGCGGCCACGGCATGGACGAGCTTGCCGAACGACACCTCGGCCACACCTGCATCGCGTTCAAGGAAGTCTGCGGCACCGGCAAGAAGGCCATCCCCTTCGGCGAGGTCCCGCTCGACAAGGCGACCGAATATGCCGCCGAGGATGCCGACGTTACCAGGCGGCTCTACCAGCACCTGAAGCGCCGCCTGCCGGATGAAGGCGGTGCGGCAATTTACGAGCGTGTCGACCGGCCGCTCGTGCCCGTAGTCGCGCGTATGGAACAGCGCGGAATCAAGGTCGACCGGGCGCGGCTGGCCAAGCTGTCGGAAGAATTCGCGACCGAGACCGGACGGCTGGAAAAGGAAATCCATGCGCTCGCCGGCGCAGAATTCACCGTTGGCAGCCCCAAGCAGCTGGGCGACGTCCTATTCGACACGCTCGGCTACAAAGGCGGCAAGAAGGGCAAGAGCGGCCAGTATTCGACCGACCAGTCGGTGCTCGAACGCCTGTCGGGCGAAGGCGCGGAAATCGCCGACAAGGTGCTGGAATGGCGTCAGCTCAGCAAGTTGAAGTCGACCTATACCGACGCCCTGCAGGACGCGATCAACCCTAAGACCGGCCGGGTGCACACGAGCTACAGCCTCGTGGGGGCGCAGACCGGGCGCTTGTCCTCGACCGACCCGAATCTGCAGAACATCCCGATCCGCACCGAAATCGGCCGCCAGATCCGCGAGGCCTTCGTGGCGGAAGAGGGCAATGTGCTGCTCGCTGCCGACTATTCGCAGATCGAGCTGCGGCTCGCCGCGCACATGGCCGATGTCGGCCCGCTAAAGGAAGCCTTCGCCAATGGCGAGGACATCCACGCCCGCACGGCGACCGAGATGTTCGGCGAAGTGACGCGCGATACCCGCGCCCGGGCCAAGACGATCAACTTCGCCATCCTCTACGGCATCTCGCGCTGGGGTCTTGCCGGCCGCCTCAAGGTCGAGCCGGACGAGGCGCAGGCCATGATCGACACCTATTTCCAGCGCTTCCCGGGCATCCAGCGCTACATCCTCGAAACGCTCGAGCGGGTGCGCGAGCGCGGCTATTCGGAGACACTGTTCGGCCGCAAGACGTGGTTCCCGCGCATCTCGTCCAAGAACCAGGCCGAACGCCAGGGCAGCGAGCGCGCGGCGATCAACGCGCCGATCCAGGGCACCAGCGCCGACATCATCAAGCGCGCCATGATCCGCATGGACGAAGCCCTTGTAAACGCAGGGCTCGACAAGGTGCGCATGCTGCTCCAAGTGCACGACGAACTCGTTTTCGAACTGCCCGAAGGGGACGTCGAACGCGCTTCGAAGGTGATCGAGGAGGTCATGGCCGGTGCGGCCGGCCCCGCGGTCAGCCTCGATGTTCCGCTCGGCGTCGAAATCGGGACCGGCAAGAGCTGGGGGGCCGCGCATTGAAGGACATGATCGCCGCTGTGCGCACGACGCGCCGATGGCCCAATGCGGCGCTGTCGCTGGTCATCTTCGGCGCGATGATCGCGGTGGTCTTCCTCGTCTACCAGACCCTTGGCGGGGAGCGGGACGAACGCGAACAGTCGCGCCTGACCGCCAGCGTACTTGCCGAACTGCAGCAGGTCGAAGTTGCCGCGCTCAATGCGGAAACCGGCCAGCGCGGCTATCTCATCACGCTCGATCGCCGTTACCTCGCATCCTACGAAGAAGGCAGCGAGCAGATCGAACCGACGCTGCGCCGCCTGCGTGCGCTGCTCAAGGGACAGACCACGGTCCGGCAGGAAGAACTGCTCGACCAGATCGATGCCCTCGCGCGCGCCAAGTTCGACGAGATGGAACGCAGCGTGCTGCTGGTGCAGGACGGCCGCCTGCTCGATGCGCGCCGCGCGGTCCTGTCCGACGAAGGACAGGAAGCGATGGAGCGCCTGCGCCGCGCGATCGAGGAAATGCGCCTGATCGAACGCGACATCTTGGCCGCACAGGCTGCGGAAACCGCCCGGCTGGAGGCGCGCATCCTGCCGCTGCTCGGCGGCCTCATTATCCTTATCCTGATCGCCATCCTGCTGGGCGCAAGGCTGGTATCGCGCGCAGCCCGGGCCGAAGCGGAAGCCGCGCAGGCCGCTGCCGTGGTCGAGGCCCGCGACCGTGCAGACCTGCTTGCGCGCGAACTCAACCACCGCGTGAAGAACCTCTTCGCGGTGGTCCTCGCGATCGTGCAGATGAGCGCGCGCGACAAACCGGAAGCGAAGCCTGTCACGGACAGTATTTCGGAGCGTATTCGCGCTCTCCTGACCGCGCACGAAGTAAGTCAGGGCGCGCTGGAGACGCAGGTCGCCTCGCTCGAGGCGCTGGTGGATACCTCGCTTGCACCTTACCGCTCGGCTTCGCAGACCGCGACCATCGGCGGCCCCGAAGTACTTGTCCCTGCCAAGCGGATCACGCCGCTCGGCCTCGTGTTCCATGAACTGACCACCAATGCGGTGAAGTACGGTGCCTGGGCGAATGGTGGTACCATCGACGTATCCTGGGACCGCAAGGACGATCGCGTCGTGCTGGTGTGGAAGGAAAGCGGCGTCCCGCTCGACGGAGAGCCCGAGCGGCAGGGCTTCGGCAGCCTGCTGATGAACTCCGCCGCGCGCCAGTTCGGCGGGTCGGTCACGCGGGATTTCACGCCCGACGGGCTCGTCGTGACTATCGACCTGCCTGCCGACGAAGGCCCCGCTTCGCTTGCAACCGATAGCGCCAAACCCTAGTCGCCTCTGCCGATGCTAGAACGCTACGATCCACGCAACTGGCCGATTTCCTACGAAGGCCTGATTGAAACCGCAGTTGCGCTGGGCAGCTCGATCGTCCTCGCGCTGATTGTCCATTATATCGCCTTTGCCCTGCTGCGGCGGTTCACCCGCGCATCGGAAAGCCAGATCGACGACGTGATCGTCCAGCGCGTACGCAAGCCGCTGCGCTGGGCCATGATCGGATTTGCGATCTCCATTGCAGCGGAAAACGACCACCTCGTCGGTGACGGCTGGGACGTTCTGGCGAAATTCCTCCAGCCCTTCGTTCTCGGCTGGGTCGCCTATGCCGTGGTCAAGGGTTTCGCAGCCGGATACGAACGGCAGGTGGAGCTGGCCGGCGACGAGGTGGCGACCCGTTCGCTGCGCACCCGCATTGCGATCCTGTCGCGCACGGCGACCTTCGCCATCGTCATCATCACCGTCTCGCTGATCATGCTGAGCATTCCGGGTGTCGCCAAGGTCGGCACGACGATGCTCGCCTCTGCCGGTCTTGCCGCACTGGCCATCGGCGCTGCCGCCCAGCCGGCGCTGAAGTCGCTGATTGCAGGCCTGCAGATGGCGCTGACCCAGCCCCTGCGCATCGGGGACCTCGTCAAGGTGGACGGCCAGGCCGGGCGCGTGGAAGAGATCCGCATGAGCTTCGTGACAGTGCGCACCTGGGACGAGCGCGTGCTTGTGGTGCCGACCGCACGCTTCCTCGACAACACGTTCGAGAACTGGTCACGGGTGAGCGAGAAGCTGACCGGCCCGGTCATGCTCCATCTCGACCCGGCAAGCGAAGTCGAGCCGATCCGCGAAGAATTCGAAGCCTTCGTGAAGGCCCATCCCCTGTGGGACGGCCGCAATCTCGCGCTCGTCATGACAGAAGCCTATCCGGAAAGCATCGAGCTGCGCCTGTCGATGAGCGCGGAGACCATCGGCGATCTCTTCAACCTGCGCTGCGCCGTGCGCGAGCACATGGTGAAGTGGCTGCGCGAAAACCAGCCGGATGCGCTGATCCGCCACCGCCTCGAAGTGGAAGCAGCCAACGCGCGGGCGAAAGAGGCCTGACCCTTCCACCCGCTGCGGTTCAATGCTTCTGGTCGCGCGTGCTTTCCACCATGCCTTCGTGAATGAAGCCGATCGGCTGGATTTCCGCCGCCCGCTTCTTCAGTTCGCCGCGCATCTTCTGGTATTCGGCTTCCATCTGCGAAGTGACGGTCGCGCGGCTGTCCTTCAAGGCTTCCTCGAAATCGACCGCCGCCACTTCCTGCACGTCGCCGCCTGCCCGCTGCAGGGCGTTGAGGCCAGCGCGGCGCACCACGTCTTCGAGGTCCGCGCCGGTGAAGCGCTCGGTCTTGCCTGCCACATCGGCCAGCGACACATCGGTCGCCAATGGCATGTTCTCCGTGTGGATGCCGAGAATCTGCTCGCGCCCGGCCCTGTCGGGCGTGCCGACATAGACCAGCTCGTCGAAACGGCCGGGCCGTAGCAGTGCTGGGTCGACCAGAGTGGGACGGTTGGTCGCGCCGATCACGACGACCGACTGGAGTTCTTCAAGCCCGTCCATCTCGGCAAGGATGGTATTGACGACCCGGCCGGTGACCTGCGGTTCGCCCTGCCCGCTGCCGCGCGCCGGGACGAGGCTGTCGATCTCGTCGATAAAGACCACGCAGGGTGCGACCGCGCGGGCGCGCTTGAACATGCGGGCGATCTGCTGCTCGCTCTCGCCGTACCATTTTGACAGGAGGTCCGAACTCTTCATCGAGATGAAGTTCGCCTCCGCCTCCTTGGCGACGGCCTTGGCCAGCAGCGTCTTGCCGGTACCGGGCGGGCCATAGAGCAGGAAGCCCTTGGCCGGACGGATACCGAGCCGGTGGAACGCGTCGGGGTTCTTGAGCGGCAGCTCAATGCCTTCTTTCAGCTTCTCGATCGCATCGCCCACGCCGCCGATGTCGGACCAGCCGACATTGGGCACCTGGACCATGACTTCGCGCATGGCGGAAGGCTGGATGCGCTTGAGCGCGGAAAGGAAATCCTCGCGGCTGACGAACAGCTCGTCGAGCACCTCGGGCGGGACCGTGCGTTCGTCGAGATCGAGCTTGGGCATGATCCGGCGCACCGCGTCGATCGCGGCCTCGCGCGACAGGGCGGCAATGTCCGCACCTACGAAGCCGTAGGTTGCCTTGGCCAGTTCGTTGAGGTCCACCTTGTCACCCAGCGGCATGCCGCGGGTGTGGATGCCGAGAATCTCGCGCCGGCCCTTTTCGTCTGGCACGCCGATGACGATTTCGCGGTCGAAACGACCGGGACGGCGCAATGCCTCGTCAATGGCGTCGGGGCGGTTGGTCGCCGCGATGACCACGAGGTTGGAGCGCGCCTCCAGCCCGTCCATCAGCGTGAGCAATTGCGCAACGAGGCGCTTTTCCGCCTCGCCCGGCACACGGTCGCGCTTGGGCGCAATCGAATCGATCTCGTCGATGAAGACGATGGCAGGCGAGGACTTGCTCGCCTCCTCGAACACCTGGCGCAGGGCCTTCTCGCTCTCGCCATAGCCCGAGCCCATGATTTCCGGGCCGTTGATGGTGAAGAAGTTCGCGTCGCTCTCGTTGGCTACCGCCTGCGCGAGGCGCGTCTTGCCGGTGCCGGGCGGACCGTGGAGCAGCACGCCCTTGGGCGGATCGACGCCGAGGCGGGTGAACAACTCGGGGTAGCGCAGCGGGAGTTCGACCATCTCGCGCAGCGCCTGGATGGTGTCACCCATGCCGCCCACATCATCGTAATTGACGACGGCGCGGGCATCGCGCGGTTCTTCGAACTCGGCACGCAGTTCGACCTCGGTCTTCTCGTCGATGTGGACGATGCCCTTGGGGCTGGTCGACACGACCGAGAGGCGGATCTGGGTCAGCGCATAGGCCGGTGCATTGAACATCCCGCGCACGTTAGGCGGAAGGTTCTGAACCGGCTGCTGGCCGGTGGTGGCGACGAGGTCGCCGGCCATAATGGGCTTGCGGAAGAAATTGCGCTTCAGGGCCTGTGCCGGTCCCTGCAGGCGCATTTCGCGGGTAGCGGGTGCGAAGACCACGCGGGTGGCGGGCCGCGATTCGGCAGCCACGACCTTGACGTGCTCGCCCGAGCCGACCTCGGCATTGCCGCGCTGGAGGCCGTCGAGGCGGATGACGTCGAGCGTCTGGTCTTCGTCATAGGCGGACATGGCAATCGCCACCGTGTCGCGCTTGCCGGTAATCTGGACGGTATCGCCTTCGGTGATGCCAAGTGCCTGGAACGCCGAACGCGGCATGCGGGCGATCCCCTGGCCGCTTTCTTCCTGGCGGGCAGCGGCGACCTGGAGCCGCACCGTCTTGTCTTCCACGGCAGTCGCTGCATCGGCATCGGCCATCTGGGTAGTCTCCCTTCCGTCAACTCGTATCCGGTTGCCCCCCAAATGGGGTCACCGTGCAAGGTTGCAATGAGCGAGAGGCGCGAGGGGTCCGGAGAAAAGCCCCCTGCAGGCAAGAAAAAAGCCCGGCTGGAAGTCCAGCCGGGCTTGGAAAGTCTTGGGAGAGGATGCCTGAAAGGCAGGCCCACATATGCTTTCCGGACACATTTTGTGCAAGTGCGAAAAGCACATCGATTGTTGCGTAGGGCGCAACATAATGGAGCAAATAACTGAATTAACAACAGCTGGATTCCCCGCGCTTTTCGCAAGCGCAGCACAATTTGCTACACACGGCGAGGGGATTCGGCTCAGGCGTGCATCCCATGCTGCACTGGCGAATTCTCCAATCGCTTCGCGCGCTTTGGCCATTCTTCAGGGGTGACAGGCGACCGGTCCAAGGCTAGCAGCCATGCCGTAACGGAGGATTGATGAACAAGCTTTATCCCGACGCCGCCAGCGCCCTCGAGGGCATCCTGAAAGACGACATGCTGATCGCCAGCGGGGGCTTCGGCCTGTGCGGCATTCCCGAACGCCTGCTGGAAGCGATCCGCGAGAGCGGGGTGAAGGGCCTAACCTTCGCGAGCAACAATGCCGGGATCGACAACGAGGGCATCGGGATGCTGCTGCGCACGCAGCAGGTGAAGAAGATGATCTCTTCCTATGTTGGCGAGAACAAGGAGTTCGAGCGCCAGTTCCTCTCCGGCGAGCTGGAAGTCGAGTTCTGCCCCCAAGGCACGCTCGCCGAACGTATGCGCGCCGGTGGCGCGGGCATTCCCGGCTTTTACACCAAGACCGGCGTCGGTACGCAGGTCGCCGAAGGCAAGGAAACCAAGGTTTTCGACGGCGAGGAATATATCCTCGAGCGCGGCATCTTCGCCGACCTTGCCATTGTGAAGGCGTGGAAGGCCGACGAGACCGGCAACCTCGTGTTCCGCAAGACCGCGCGCAACTTCAACCTGCCGGCAGCGACCTGCGGCAAGGTCTGCGTCGTCGAGGTGGAAGAAGTGGTCCCGGCCGGCAGCCTCGATCCCGACTGCATTCACCTGCCGGGCGTCTACGTCCAGCGCATGATCATCGGTGCGCCCTACGACAAGAAGATCGAATTCGTGACCACGCGCCCGCGGGAAACCGCATGAGGTCGCTTGCGGCAGCCCTGCTGCTGGCAGTTCCGGGAGCAGCATCTGCGGGGCATCACGGGGAGAGCGCGATGAGCGAGAACATTCAAGACAAGGCTGCCATCAATGCAACGGTGGACGCGGTTTACGCCGTCATTTCCGGCCCCGTGGGCCAGCCGCGCGACTGGGATGCGATGCGCGCCCTGTTCCTGCCCGACGCGAAGATGACCGCCTTGCGGGTCGATGGCTTCTGGAGCGGATCGGTCGAGGACTATATCGAACGCAGCGGCCCGTTCCTGATCGATCGCGGCTTTACCGAAAGCGCGCTGGTCAACCGGATCGAGGTCTATGGCGACATCGCCCACGCCTGGTCCTCCTATGCCGGGACCTGGACCAACGAGGATGGCAGCGCCGGTTCTGTGCGCGGCATCAACTCGTTCCAGCTGATGCGCCAGGACGACGGGCGCTGGCTGGTGCAGTCAATCTACTGGCAGGCCGAAACACCCGCCAACTCGCTTCCCGCAGACATGGAAGGCAAATGATGAAGCTCCGCCTCACAATCGCCGCCTCGACAATGCTCCTCTCGGCCTGCGCCACGACCGGCGCCGCGCCCGAAGCTCCTGTCGCCAGTGCGCCCGCCGTCACGCTCGACAGCGACGCGCCCGACACGATGCGCTGGCTCTACGGCTCGGGCGAAGCTGCGGCCGTTTCCATCCAGAGCTGGCGCATGCTGGCCGATTACGCGACCGCCCGCGCCCGCGAGCGCCGCATTCCCGAGGCCGTGCCGATGGGTATCGACGGCGGCGTCTCCGCACCGTCCTGCATGGACGGGGACCGGGTCAAGCCGCTGGCGGTGGTCTTCGACGTGGACGAGACCGTGCTGCTCAACCAGGGCTACGAATACTGGCTGGCACAGGGCAATCGCTACACCAGCGAAAGCTGGCGGAAGTGGGAAGAAAGCGCCGCATCGCTCGCGCGCCCTGTGCCCGGTGCCGTCACCGGAATCCGCCGCCTGCGCGAGGCGGGCATCACGCCGGTGTTCAACACCAACCGCCAGCACAGCCCCGAAGGCGCGGCGCGCGCAATCGAGGTCGCCGGGCTCGGCAAGGCAGTCCACCTCGACACGCTGTACCTGCGCGGCGACGATGGCGGCGGAGGCGGCAAGGACGGTCGCCGCAAGATGATCGCGGCCAAGTACTGCGTCATCGCTCTGGCAGGTGATAACCTCGGCGACTTCGCCGACGTCTTCAACGAGGAAGGCCGTGCGCCTGCCGCGCGCCGCCAGCTGGTCGCACGCGGCGACTATGCGCAGCTGTGGGGCAACGGGTGGTTCGCCCTCCCCAACCCAGTCTACGGCGATTCCATCAAGGGCACGATCGGCGAGGTCTTTGCCGAAGACCAGCGCTGGAACCCCGATACCGCGCGATCGAACGCGCCTGCAATCATGAGCGAAGGCAATTGAGATGAGCGACACGGCAGAAAAGACCGGTTGGGATCGCAACCAGATGGCCGCCCGCGCGGCGCGCGAGCTGAAGGACGGCTATTACGTCAACCTCGGCATCGGCATCCCGACGCTGGTGGCCAACCACATCCCCGAAGGCATGCACGTCACGCTGCAGAGTGAGAACGGCATGCTGGGCATCGGCCCCTTCCCCTATGAAGGGGAGGAAGACGCCGATCTCATCAATGCAGGCAAGCAGACCATCAGCGAATTGGCCCATTCGGCCTATTTCGATAGCGCTGCCAGCTTCGCCATGATCCGCGGCGGGCACATCGACCTCACCGTGCTGGGCGCGATGGAAGTGGCCGCAAACGGCGACATCGCCAACTGGATGATCCCGGGCAAGATGATCAAGGGCATGGGCGGCGCGATGGACCTCGTCGCCGGCGTGAAGAAGATCATCGTGGTGATGGAACACACGGCCAAGGACGGCAGCCCCAAGTTCATTCCCGAATGCACGCTGCCGCTGACGGGCCGCAACGTCGTCGACATGATCATCACCGATCTGGCCGTATTCCAACGGCCCGACCACGACAGCCCTTTCCGCCTCATCGAGATGGCACCGGGCATCACGGCGGACGAAATCGCCGCCAAGACCACCGCGAATTACGTTTCCTGACACGGCGGGTATTGCCACCCCTCGATTCGCCCCTCACCATGCTGCGAGGGAGTAATCGAGGGGAGAGTGCGATGCCGATGAACCGCGTCTGCGAGCTGACCGGGGCGGAGTTCCCGCTATTCGCTTTCAGCCATTGCCGCGACGTCGTCGCCGCAGTGAGCAAGGCAGGCGGGTTCGGCGTGCTGGGCGCCACGCGGTTCAGCCCCGACCAGCTCGAGGAAGAGCTTGCCTGGATCGACGCCCATGTCGACGGCGCGCCTTACGGCGTCGATGTCCTCGTGCCGGAGATTGTCGATCCGCGCGTACGCGACCTTGGCGACAACCAGTCCCGTGCGGCAGCAATCGATCCAGCTTACCAGGGCTTCGTGAACGAGGTGCTCGGTCATTACGGCATCGCGCCCGAGGCCGAGATGCCGATCCTGCGCGAACGCATGGGCATTACGCCTGAGAACGGGCTCGCCTTGATGGAGGTCGCCTTCCGCCACCCCATCAGGCTGATCGCGAATGCGCTCGGCATCGCGCCGCCCGCGATGATCGAGGAAGGCAAGAAGCGCGGCGTGCCTGTGGCGGCTCTCGTCGGGGCAAAGGAACATGCGATCCGCCAGGCCGAGGCCGGCGTCGACATCATCGTCGCGCAGGGCACGGAAGCCGGCGGTCATTGCGGCGAGGTGTCGACTCTCGTCCTGATCCCCGAGGTCGTGCGCGAGCTCAGGCGGGCCGGGCACGACATCCCCGTGCTGGCAGCAGGCGGCATCATGACCGGCGGGCAGATGGCCGGAATGATGGCAGCCGGGGCGCAAGGCGCATGGACCGGCTCGATCTGGCTCGCCACGCCCGAGTCTGAAACCTCCGAAGCCTTCCGCACCCGGATGATCGCCGCGCGCAGCCGCGATACCGTCCGTTCCAAAAGCCGCACCGGAAAGCCCGCACGCCAGTTGAAGACCGCATGGCATGATGCGTGGGATTCGGCAGACGGCCCCGGGACCCTACCGATGCCGCTGATGGGCATGGTCTCCGAACCCGCCTTCGCCCGCATCGAGCGCGAGGCCGCGGCAGGCAATGCGCAAGCGCACGAGCTGGTGAGCTATTTCGTCGGCCAGGGCGTCGGGCTGGTCGAACAGGTCCGTTCCAGCCGCCAAGTCGTGCAGGACTTCCGCGAGGAATTCCTCGAAGCCGTAGGCAGCCTTGCCGCATCGGTAGGCATGGAGTGACTTGACCGCCGCGCGCGCGCCAAGCACTGCGCATCGCATGTGGCTCGATACACCGCGCAATCCCAAGGCCCCGCTTGCCGGCCTCAAGGTGCTTGAACTCGCCCGCGTGCTCGCCGGGCCATGGGCGGGACAGATCCTCGCCGATCTCGGCGCGGATGTCATCAAGGTGGAAAGCCCGGAAGGCGACGGGACCCGGCTGTGGGGGCCGCCTTGGGTCCAGCACGAGGGCGAGCGTTCGGCCGCCTATTACCACGCGACCAATCGCGGCAAGCGCAGCATCGTCGCCGATTTCAAGGACCCCGGCGACCTCGACCGGGTGCGCGAACTTGCCGCGAGTGCGGATGTGGTGCTCGAAAACTTCAAGACTGGGACGTTGGCGAAATTCGGGCTCGACTACGAAACGCTGGCAAAAGCGAACGCGGGCCTCGTGTACTGCTCGATCACCGGCTTCGGCCAGACCGGCCCCCGTGCGCACGAGGCGGGGTATGATTTCGTCATCCAGGGGATGAGCGGCTTCATGGCTTTGACCGGGCAACCGCAGGGCCAGCCGATGAAAATGGGTGTGTCGATATCGGACCTCACCTGCGGCCTTTATTCGGTCATCGGGATTCAGGCTGCCCTCGCCATGCGCGAGCGTACGGGACGCGGACAACACGTCGACATGGCGCTGCTCGACTGTTCGGTCGGCCTGCTCGCGAGCCAGGCGCTTCATTTCCTTACCACTGGCTCCAACCCGCCGCGGATGGGCAACGAGCACGCACAGGTCAGCGCCTATGGCGTGTTTCCGGTGGCCGATGGCGAGGTGGTGCTGGCGCCAGCAAATGATGGGCTGTTCCGCCGCCTGTTGAAGCTGCTGGGCCGGGACGACCTCTTGTCCGATGAACGCTTCGCCTCGAACGAGGCGCGCCTTGCAAACCGCGCCGAGCTCGATGCGCTGATCGCTGGCGAAACTGCCACGTGGCAGAAGGACGACCTCCTCGCCAAGTGCGGCGAGGCCGGGATTCCCGCCGGTCCGATCAACCCCGTCGACCAGGTCTTTGCCGACCGACAAGTGGTTGCACGGGGGATGCGCGTCGATCTGGACGGAGTGCCGGGCGTGCGCAGCCCGTTCACCTTCTCGGACGCCGAACTTGCGCTCGACCGGCCCAGCCCGCGCAAGGGCGGCGACGGCTAAGGCCATCAAATAGTCCGCAAATTTCCAAGCCCACTTGACGCATCCCGTTATTTCTGTAATTTCAGAAATTACCGCACAGGAGCTGAGTCGTGGCCGACATCATGGACATTCCCGAAGCGCGCGCCTTCATCCTCCATTGGGGGGAGATGGGCAGCCAATGGGGCGTCAACCGCTCGGTCGCTCAGGTTCATGCGCTGCTCTATCTTTCCGATCGCCCGCGCCATGCGGAGGACATTTGCGAGAAGCTGGGCCTCGCCCGCTCGAACGTGTCGAACGGCCTCAAGGAATTGCAGAGCTACCAGATCGTGCGCCGCGTCCATGTCGAGGGCGATCGCCGCGACCACTTCGTGGCCGAGAGCGACCTGTGGGACATGCTCATGAAGATCACCGCCGAGCGCAAACGGCGCGAGATCGACCCGACGATCCAGCTGCTCGGCGAATTGTCCGAAAGCCTAGAAGGCCGCGGCGACGTGCCCGCGCATGTGCGCGAGCGGATCGGCCGGATGCATGATTTCATCGGCAATCTGGCAGGCTGGTACGCCGACGTGCGGCGCCTGCCCAAAGCGACTCTCGTCACGCTGATGAAGCTGGGCAGCCGTGTCGCACGCCTGCTGCCCGGCGGCGGAAAACCCAAGGACTGATCGAAAACCGAGGAGCTTCGGACCATGGACAACGAACTGCGGAGATCCGTTTCTGAAATTTCAGAAATTCCAGATTTGGCGAAAGAGTCGGCTGCCGTACACTTTGGCGCCGCTCTCCTGTGGGGCGCGTTGACCGGAGCAGTGACGGTGGTCGTTCCTCTGGCGATCTCGACCCCGCAGAATGCTGCTGTGACACTGTTTGCTGGCCTTTTTTTCATGACAATTGGCACCAGCCTTTTCACCCTGATCGGGATGCTGGCCATTGGCCTCCCCGTCACGGCCCTTCTGAAGTTCGCCCACGCTGAACATCGCTATCTCTACGCCGGGATAGGCTTCTTCGCCGGGTCCAGCTTTCAGGCGGTAGTTCTGGGCGTGTCGTGGCGGTACGAGCCTGAGGCCGTGATCTTCCTCCTCGCAGGCGGGCTCGCAGGCTTCGCGGCCGCGCTGCGTTGGGGCCGCTGGCGCGAGGCGGTCGCACGCTATCGCCAGCGGCTGGCCGAGCAGGAGGCGCAGCCGAACAAGCGCTCCAATCCCATCCACGATCTCATCCACTGAAAGGAGACAGGCCCGCCACGCACGCGACCTTTGCAAGACACACCCAAAACCGAGGAGGAACCCTCATGTATCTCGTACCTGCCTACATCATCTATCTTGTCGTCAGCATCGCCCTCACGGTCTGGGTGGCCCGCACGCTGTCGAAGAACGGCATTATCTTTCTGGTCGAATGCTTCGGGCATGACGATCAGCTGGCGCGAAGCACCAATCACCTGCTTGTGGTCGGGTTCTATCTCGTCAATCTGGGGTGGATCCTGCTCACGCTGCGGTTCGGCAGCGCGCCCGGCGACATTGCCGACATGATCCAGTTCCTCTCGGGCAAGATCGGGCTGGTCGTGGTCGCGCTCGGGTTCATGCACTTCTTCAACATGAACGCGATTGCGAAATTCGGTCGCAAGGTCGGGCAGTGGCTGCGCGAGGATAGCTTCGGCAATCCCGTCGAAGCACCGCGCGAGAGCGTTGTGCTGCGTTAGAAGTGATCGAAGAATGCAACTGGGCGGCTCTTCGCGTGCCGCCCTTTTGCTGTCAGGCGAGCGCCGCTCTCAGCTCGTCGACCAGGTCGGTGCGTTCCCACGGGAAAGCATCGCCGTCCGCCTGCCGCCCGAAGTGGCCATAGGCTGCGGTCTGGCGGTAGATCGGCTTGTTGAGCCCGAGGTGCGTGCGGATACCGCGCGGTGTCAGGCCGCCCAGCTTCTCGATGTTTGAAATCGCGGTTTCGAGCTTCTCGTCGGTTACGCCTGCAGCACTGGTGCCATGCGTGTCGACATAGAGCGACAGCGGCTTCGACACGCCGATCGCATAGGACAGCTGGATCGTGCAACGCGTCGCCAGTCCTGCCGCCACGATGTTCTTGGCGAGGTAGCGGGTGACGTAGGCAGCTGAACGGTCGACCTTGGTCGGGTCCTTGCCGCTGAAAGCGCCGCCGCCGTGCGGTGCCGCGCCGCCATAGGTATCGACGATGATCTTGCGGCCCGTGAGACCGGCATCGCCGTCGGGCCCGCCGATCTCGAACGCACCGGTGGGATTGATGTGCCATTCCGTCGCATCGGTCAGCCAGCCGGCGGGCAGGACGTCGGACACGACCTGCTTCACATAGGCCTTGAGCTCGGCTTCCTTTTCGCCCTCGTGGTAGCCCTTGCCGTGCTGGGTCGAGACGACCACCGCGGTGCATTCCACCGGCTTGCCGTTTTCATAGCGCAGCGTGACCTGGCTCTTCGCATCGGGTTCGAGGAAGGGTGCGGCACCGCTCTTGCGGTCGGCAGCCAGCCGTTCGAGAATCTTGTGGCTGTAGTCGAGCGTAGCAGGCATGTAATCGGGCGTTTCATCGCAGGCGAAGCCAAACATGATGCCCTGGTCGCCCGCGCCCTCGTCCTTGTTGCCGCTAGCATCGACGCCCTGCGCGATGTGATCCGACTGGCCATGCAGATGGTTCTCGAACTCGAGCGTCTGCCAGTGGAAACCTTCCTGCTCGTAGCCGATTTCGCGCACGGTGCGGCGAACCGCCTGTTCGATTTCGTCCTTTGCGCCCGGAGCCCAGCCGCCATTGTCGGCCCAATCAGGATTGTGCTTGTCGTACATCGGCGCGCAGCGGATCTCGCCGGACAGGATGACGCGCTGCGTCGTCGTCATGGTTTCGCAGGCGACGCGCGATTCCGGATCTTTTGCCAGCATCAGGTCGACGATGGCATCGCTGATCTGGTCGGAAACCTTGTCCGGATGGCCTTCGGAAACGCTTTCCGACGTGAACAGGTAATTGGCGCGCATTGAGACCCCGGAATCTGGATATAAAGAAATCTTTATGTGTCTTGCGACAGGTAACGACCCTTGGCGCGCATGGCAACAAGCGATCCGCCCAGAAGTACGATCGCCCAGACGAGGGTGAGCCAGTGCCCGAGCTGCGAAAACGGGGTCGGCGCGGCGGCGGGCGGCACGTAGCCGTCGATGCGATCGGCCTCTCCGCGGCCGATGTAATCGCGCACCACGCCGCGCGCATCGATCACCGCGCTGATGCCGGTGGTCGTCGAGCGGAGCACCGGAAGGCCTTCCTCGATCGCGCGCATACGCGCCTGCGCAAGATGCTGCGGCGGGCCCCAGTTGCCGAACCAGCCGTCGTTGGACGGGTTGAAGATATAATCGGGCCGCTCGCCCCGCTCCGCCACTTCGCCGCTGAAGACGATTTCGTAGCAGATCTGCATGCCTGCCTTGCCGTATTGGCGCAGGTCGATGGTTCGCGGCCCGGGTCCGGGAATGAAGTCGATCGTCCCGGCCACCAGGCGCGAAAGGCCGAGCGGCTCGAGAATTTCGCGCATCGGCAGATATTCGCCATAGGGCACCAGATGCGCTTTGGCGTAACGCGGCCCCAGCGTGCCGTCCGCCTCGATCGGCGTGATGGTGTTGTAGGCACCGGTTGCCCGGCGGTATCCATCAACCTCGCCAATCTCGAGATCGGTGGCGCCGGTCAGCAATAGCGAGCCCTCGCCGATCGCCTGCCCAATGCGGAACCGCGCGAAGGCCGGGTCCCCGGCGGCAGTCATGCGGTCATAATAGCGCTGCGGATAGCCTTCTCGCAGGTAGTCGGGCACACCGCTTTCGGGCCATAGCACGAGCCGCCTCTCGACATCGCGCTGCGGCAGGCTGAGGCTGGCTATGGTGCGGAACTGGGCCTCGAACTTGGACGGATCGTCGATATCCTCCTGCTTCAGATCCGGCTGGACAAGCGTGAGTGGCAGCGTGCCTTCACGCTCTTCGCCGGCAGGCAGGAACATGGCGAAGGTAAGGATGGCCAGTGTACCGCCAAGCACGGCCCACCGCCGGCCCGCGACCATCCATGTAAGCAATCCGCTCAGCGCCACGGCAATGCCCGAAAGGGCGTAGGTCCCCGTGAATGGCAGTGCGATCGCCGCGCCGGGCGTGCTCCACCCGCCAAGCAGGGCGAGCGAAAAGGGCCCCCAGGCATAGCCGGTGAACATCCAGCTCTTGAACCATTCGCCCGCAATCCAGAACGCGCCGAAAGCGAGCGCAAAGGCCACCGTTCCGCCGCGCCGCGCGAGCAACCATGCCCCGAGCGAGGCCAGCCCCGGCCAGACAGCGAGATAGAGACAGAGCAGCGGCACCGCGAGCCAGCCCAGCCAGGCCGGCATTTCAGCCTGGAAGGTGAAGGCAGTCGCGATCCAGTTGTTGGTCAGCGTGAAATGCGCAAGGCCGAACAACCAGCCCGCGAGGAACGCACCGCGCGCCGTGTCCCGCTCGATCAGCAGCTTCACGAAGAACGCCATGCCGGCCAGCGCCAGCGGCCAGAGATGCAGCGGCGGATAGCCGAGCGCGGCGACCAGCCCGAGCACAAAGGCGCTGCGGAGCGGGTAGCGGGTGAGCAATCCGGTAAGACGATCCATTGCCGCGCCTGTTACGAACAAGCGCGGCGATGGCAAGCGAAAGCGTCAGCCGGTCGCGGAGCGATCAGCCGACGGCGCTTTCGGCGTCTTCGTTCTTGCGGCGACGGCGGCGCGGAGCCGGGCTCTCGTCGCTGTCGTCGTCGTTGGAGCCGAAAGCCGGCGGCAGGACCGCCACGTCGATTTCGCCTTCGACACCCGGTTCACCCTCGACGGCGCGCGGCGCCTTCTTGGGGCCGCGGCGCTTCTTGGGCTTTTCATCGGCTTCGACGTCATTGTCCCGGTCATCGCGGCCGTCGTCATTGCCGTCGCGCTGCTTGCGTCCGCGGCCGCCCTGCTGGTCGTCGTCGCGGCGCGAACGCTGGCGGCGGTTGCCGCGGTGGTCGTCACCCTCGTCTTCGCCATCATCCTCGTCGTCGGAGGAGCGGTCGTCACGCTTGCCCTTGGACTCTTCCTGGCGTGCCTTGTTGTCGGCGATCACGCGGAAGTAGTGGTCGGCGAACTGCAGGTAGTATTCGGCCTGCACGCGGTCGCCATTGTGCTGGGCGTCCTGGGCAAGCTTCTTGTACTTGTCGAGCAGCTGGGGCGCATTGCCCCTGGCGCGGCTGTCGATCCGGTTGGCGGAATTTGCCCCGCCCTGGTTCCGGTTGTTGCCGCGACCGCGACGACGGTTATTGCGATTGTTGTTCAAGGATATTCGTCCTCATCACTGGCGCGGCGCGAATCCTGTGATCCACCTACAGCCGCGTATCCCCTTGCGCAGGACGCGACCTATGGCGACCTGCGTGCCCCCGTTCGTGCATGGTATGCGGGGCCGGAGCCTCGCACCAAAACTGCAATGTCGGAGCTGGAACCGGTGGGACGAAGTCCTTCGCACACCACTGGCCTGTGGCCAGAGGTAAAGCGTCGAATCGCCTTTGCCAAGCCTTATCTGAGAATCAGTGCCCGGGGCCGTCCGGCAAGGTCGTGGCGCAAGGTCACATCGAAGCCCGAGTCGCGGGCGATGGCAGACACGCTATCCGCTTGAGTCGCGCCGATTTCGAGCACTGCCACCCCGCCCGGAATTAATAGCTTGCCAAGCTGAGGGACAATCACGCGATAGTCGTCAAGTCCTTCCGGCCCGGAAAACAGGGCGGAGGCCGGCTCGTAATCCCGCACATCGGGTTCGAGCGCGGCATCGCTCTCCACATAGGGCGGGTTCGACACGACGAGGTCGAACTGGCCGAGCCCGTCGCTCCAGCCCTCTTGCGTCCAGTCGCGCTCCACGAAGCGGGTGCGCGCGGAAAGCCCTAGCCGCTCCGCATTGTCGCGCGCCACGGCAAGGGCGCCCGAAGAACGGTCGGTCGCGACCCCTTCCGCCGTGCAGTGGGACAGGATGGCGAGCAGCAGCGCGCCCGTCCCCGTGCCAAGGTCGAGCACGCGCGCGGCATCTGGTTTCAACTCCAGCGCCGCCTCGACCAGCACCTCGCTATCCCCGCGCGGCACCAGCGTGTCCGGAGTGACACGCAATGGCAGGCCGAAGAATTCCTGCTCGCCCGTGATATGTGCGATTGGTTTGCGCGCGGCACGGCGTTCGACGAGTTCGGCAAAAGCGGGTGGAGGTGCCTCGCGCATCATGGTGATCAGCATCCGCGAGCGCGATATGCCCAGCGCGTGCGCCATCAGCAATTCCGCATCGAGACGCGCGGTATCGCTGGTCGCGGATAGCCTTTCCGCAGCAGTGCGGATTGCTTCCGCGATCGTGTCAGTCATTCATCGCGGCGAGCCGCTTGGCTTCGTCCTCGGCGATCAGCGCGTCGACCAATTCGCCAAGACCCGGTCCGGCGATGATCTGGGGCAGCTTCTGCAGGGTCAAGCCGATGCGGTGATCGGTCACGCGGCCTTGCGGGTAGTTATAGGTCCGGATGCGTTCCGACCGGTCCCCGCTGCCGACCATGGCCTTGCGGGCCTCTGCCTCGGCGCCCTGCGTCGCCTCGCGCTGGGCATCGTAGAGGCGGGTGCGCAGCACCTGCATCGCCTGTTCGCGGTTCTTGTGCTGGCTGCGCCCGTCCTGGCAGGTGACGACCGTGCCGGTGGGCAAGTGCGTGATGCGGATCGCACTGTCGGTCGTATTGACGTGCTGGCCGCCCGCCCCGCTGGCGCGGTACGTGTCGATCTTGAGGTCGCCCGGATCGATCTGGACATCGACCTCGTCCGGCTCGGGCAGAACGGCGACCGTTGCCGCGGAGGTATGGATGCGTCCCCCGCTCTCCGTCTCGGGCACGCGCTGGACGCGGTGCACGCCGCTTTCGAACTTCAATTTGGCGAACACGCCCGTGCCGGTCACGTTGGCGACGATTTCCTTGAAACCGCCGACTTCGGACGCGCTGATGCTGACCGGCTCGACCTTCCAGCCCTGCTCGGCGGCATAGCGCTCGTACATGCGGTAGAGGTCACCGGCGAATAGTGCTGCCTCGTCGCCGCCGGTCCCCGCGCGGATTTCCAGCATGGCGGGCTTGTTGTCGGCACTGTCGCGCGGCAGCATGGCGATCGCCAGCTGGCGCTCTGCCTCGGGCAGCCGCTTCCTAAGCGTGGCCAGTTCTTCTTCCGCCATCGCCTTCATCTCGGGATCGGTCAGCATCTCCTCGAGGCTCTCGATCTCCTCGCGCGCGGCTTTCACCTCGGCAGCGATCTTCGCCACCGGTTCGAGCTCGGCATAGTCGCGGCTCGCCTGGACGAAGGCATCGCCTTCCAGCTGGCCCGAAGCCATGCGCGCTTCGAGTTCGGCGAAGCGGTTGGCAATCTGGTCAAGGCGTTCGGCTGGGATCGTCATTGTTTGGAAAAGAGAGACAATTCCGATCCCTTACGGATCGCATTCCCCCAGATACTACGGTCAACCAAAAATAGATTCTGAGATAGCGTCGCGGGCCTTGCTTCCAACCCTTTGTTCAATTCGCCGGTCTTGTGGGCAGCCACGCGAACGTCAATCCGCGCCGCCTCACCTTCAGTTCGCGGATTCTTGAATACGAACATTATCGCCGGATCGTCTTTGAGAGCCTTATCGAAGCGCTTTTTAACGCTTCCGGTTCGATAGACTAAGACGGGTACGCCGTTATGTCGCATTGCGCGCACATACATCATGGCAATGTTGGTAATCTGATCCTCGGCAGACTCTATCACGACCGCCGCAGTTTGTTGGCGAGGGGTTTTGTCACCTACAATCATCGCGAGGCGCTCGATCCCGGCAGCCCAGCCGACCGCAGGCGTGGGCGCTCCGCCGAGGCTTTCCATCAGGCCGTCATAGCGTCCGCCGCCAAGGATGGTGCTTTGGCTGCCGAGCTTCCCGGCAGCCTCGCTACCCTCGTCGGGAATGAACTCGAAGGCGGTGTGGCGATAGTAGTCGAGGCCGCGCACGAGGCTTTCCGCGCGCGTCCACTTCACGCCCGCCGCATCGAGGCCCGCGGTCACCGCGTCGAAGAAAGCGCGCGCGTCGTCCGACAGGTAAGCATCGATCTTCGGCGCATCGGCCACGAACCGCCTGTCGCGCGGGTCCTTGCTGTCGAGAATGCGCAGTGGGTTCTTTTCGAGCCGTTCCTGCGAATCTTCGCTCAGTTCGTCCTTCACGGCGCGGAAATGTTCGACCAGCGCGCCGCGCCAGGCTTCGCGGCTGTCGCCGTCGCCTAGCGTGTTGAGGTGGAGCGTCACGCCCTCGATCCCCAGTTCGCGAATGATCTGGTCGGCCATGGCGAGCAGTTCGACATCCGCCTGCGGTTCGGCCGCACCGAGAATTTCGGCGTCGATCTGGTGGAACTGGCGGTAGCGGCCCTTCTGCGGGCGCTCGTAGCGGAACAGCGGGCCGTGGGTGGCGACTTTGAGCGGCGCGTGCTGCTGCCAGCCGTTCGACAGATAGGCGCGCGCGATGCCGGCGGTGAATTCGGGGCGCAGGGTGAGCGATTCCCCGCCGCGGTCATCGAAGGAATACATTTCCTTCGAGACGACGTCGGTCGTCTCGCCGATCGCGCGGCTGAACACCTCGGTCTTCTCGAACACGGGCATTTCGACCCGGCGGAAGCGGTAGAGCTTGCGCACGCGCTCGAAGGTTTCGACGACGAAAGCGAATGCTTCCGCATCGGGACCGAAGATATCCTGCGTGCCGCGAATGGCCTGTGGTGTTTTCGACATGGGCGCCGCGATTAGGACTATCGTCCCCCTTCCGCAATCCTTCGCAAGGCGCTAGGGCGCGCCGCGAAGTCTTTCTGGGGAGAGGGGCGAACCTAAACTTAGTTAGAAGAGTAGCGCATGCGCATCGACAAGATCCCCGTTGGCGACAATCCGCCCGAGAGCCTCAACGTCATCATCGAAGTGCCCACCGGCGGCGAACCGGTGAAGTACGAATTCGACAAGGAAAGCGGCGCGCTGTTCGTCGACCGCATCCTGCACACGCCGATGCGCTATCCGGCGAATTACGGCTTCGTGCCCCACACGCTGTCGCCCGATGGCGACCCGCTGGACGCGCTGGTCATCTCGCGCTCGCCCTTCATCGCGGGCTGCGTGGTGCGCGCCCGCCCGATCGGCGTGCTTAACCTCGAAGACGAGCACGGCGGCGATGAAAAGCTGATCTGCGTGCCGGTCGACACGACGTTCCCCTATTACTCGGACGTCGGCGAGACGAAGGACCTTCCGTCCATCATCTTCCAGCAGATCGAGCACTTCTTCACCCACTACAAGGACCTGGAAGCCGAAAAGTGGGTCCGTGTCGGCGCCTGGGGCGATGCCGCAGAAGCGCGCAAGATCGTGATCGAAGCGATCGAGCGCTACGAGGCGGGCAAGTAGGAACCCGATCCGTGCCCGGTCGGGCACGGCAAGGGCGACCGCCCGCCCGCAGGCGGCGCAGCTTGCTGAGCGTCTAGCGAGGATGCACCGACGAAGGTCGGTGCGAGACAGCAAGGCTCATTCCACCGGGCGTGAGCGGTCGAGCAGGTCCTTGTCCTGCTCGCCGCCCGCCTGGCGACGTTCCTGCTCGACCATCTCGACGATTTCATCGACCGGTCGCACGTCCTCTTCAGGCGGCGCGGCGCTGACCTGCCGCACTTTCTTCGCCGCCTGCTGTTCCTTCTCGCTGGTGCCCTCCGCACGGTTTTCGAACGGCAGGGTGGCCGAACGCGGGTCGAAGCGCAGGCGGTAAATCGGCTCCGGCAGGCCGAAACCGGCCTCTTCCAGCGCTTCCTTGACCGCCGGGATCGCCTGGCTTTGCGCCTTCCACCAATCGGTCTTCGTCTGGTCGATCCAGCCGAGGACACGGATCACCACGTTCGAATCGCCCACTTCGACAATCCGCGCCTCGGCAGGCGGGTCGTCGAGCACGAAGTCGAGCGCCGCCAGCGTATCGCGGCCCAGCTGCCGCGCCGCGCGGGCATCGTCATCCGCATCCACGCCGAGATCGAATTCGAAGCGCCGGTTCGGATTGCGGGTGAAATTGGTGATGACTGCCTTGAACACCTGGCTGTTGGGGATGCGCAAGTGATTGCCGTCGAGCGTCATGAGGATCGTCGCGCGGCTGGTGAGGCGAATGACGCGGCCTTCCAGCTGGTCGATCTGCACCCAGTCGTTGGCGCGGAAGGGCTGGCGCAGGGACAGCATCAGCGAGGCGACGTAGTTCTCGATCGTATCGCGCAGCGCAAAGCCGAGCGCGAGGCCAATGACCCCCGCCCCGCCCAGCACCGCGCCGAGCAGTGCGCCCGCCCCGACCATGTCGAGCGCCACCACGAGGCCGCCCACTATGAAGACGAAGCGGATGGCGCTGGCGATGAGTTCGGCAAGAAAGCTGTTGGGCGCGAGCTTGTGCCACAGCACGCCCAGCCCGGCGATGATGTAGCCGACCAGCGCGATCACGCCCCACACGGCAAGCGCCAGCGCAATCAGCGGCAGCATCGCGACGAAGCCGGACCAGCGGTCGGCAAGGCTCGACAGCCCTTCGCCCTGCGAGGAGATGGACAGGTCGCGCTGCAAATCGTTCTCGACCGTCACCACGCCCGAGACGCGCCCGGCGATCGCTTCGGCGCGGGCGATGTCTTCCTGTCGCGGCACCGTGCCGCCCAGCGAGACGACGCCCTGGCTGACCGACACCTCGACCTCCGCAAAGGCCGGCAGTTCTGCGAAAATGCCTCGGATTCGCTCTGCAATTCTGTCGTCCGCACCCTCGTCGATGGTGTCGTCGATCTGCTGGACGGGCACCTCGACAGGGGCGGAGGCCTCGCTGCCTTCCTGTGAAAGCTCAGGCAGGATCGCACTCGCTGGCGTCGCCGCAAGCAACACGAGCGAGGCGAGGAGCGCCCTCATTCGCCGGCCACCGTCATGCCGTCGATGCGGATTGTCGGCACGTTGATCGCGCGGTCCATTTCGAGATCGTTTGCCGGGATCATTGCACGGAACATGTCGAGCAGATTGCCGGCGATGGTGATTTCGGCAACCGGCCCGGCAATCTCGCCATTGCGAATGCGGAAGCCCGTCGCGCCGCGACTGTAATCGCCCGTTACCATGTTCACACCCTGCCCGAACAGTCCGGTGACATAAAGCCCGTCCGCAATATCGGTCATGAGTTCGGCTGGCGTGACGCTGCCCGCCTCGAGGTGACCGTTGGCAAGGCTGACACCGGGCGCCCCGCCGCTCGACCGGGCAGCATGACCCGTCAGCCCGAGCCCCAGTTGCCGGGCAGAGGCGACGTTCGTCAGCCAGCCGGTGATGCGTCCGCCTTCGACGAGGTTGCGCGGCGTGCAGGCGACACCCTCGCCGTCGAAAGGACGAGAGCGCAGCCCCCGCGCGCGAAGCGGGTCTTCGACGATGCGGATCGCGCTATCGAACAGGGCCACGTCCTCGCGCCCGAAAAGGAAGCTGGATTTGCGCGCAATGGCCGGTCCGCTCATCGCACCGGCGAGGTGGCCGAGCAGGCCTGCACCGATACGCGGATCGAAGACCACCGGCATCGGCCCGCTGGGCAGCGATCCGGGACCGACCTTCGCCACCGCCCGCTCGCCCGCCTCGCGCCCGATTTCGGCGGCGGATGGCAGGTCGGCGAGATGCCGCGCGCTGCGGGTGGCGTAATCGGTCTGCATCGTGCTGCCTTCGCCCGCGATGACATTGGCAGAGAGCGAGAAGCCGCTGCCCGAATAGCCGCGTGCGAAACCTTCCGAGGTGACCAGTGCCACCAGCGAACGGCCGCTGCTGGCGCCCCCGCCATTGCTGTTCGTCACGCCTTCGACAGCGCGCGCGGCATCTTCCACCGCCAGCGCCATCTCACGCAGCTTTTCCGGGCCGGGTTCGCTATCGTCGGAAAGGTCGAGGTCGGGCAGATCGCCGGTCATCAGCGCGTCGGCCCCGGCAAGCCCGGCATAGGCGTCTTCCGGCGCGTGGCGCGCCATTTCGACCGCACGTTCGGCCAGTGCGCGCAGGCCCTCGGGCGCGAAATCGCTGGTGTGGATCGAGGCCGAGCGCTTGCCGACGAATACGCGCAGGCCGATCTCCTCGCCTTCGGACCGCTCCACCTCTTCCAGCACGCCCAGTCTGACGCTGACGCTTTCGGAGGAATCGGCACGCGCCACGGCATCGGCAGCATCGGCGCCCATCCTTCGGGCCAGCGCGACGAGGTCCTGGCAGCGCGCGAGCGCGGTGTCGGTATCGATCATGTAAATGTAACTCCGCTGGACCTGTTCGGGGTCCGGCTAGAGCGCGGGAGGCGTCCCCGCAAGGTCAGCCGAAAGCGGCGTAGGCGAGCTTGAACAGGCCGGTCAGGACCATCGGCAGCCCGATGGCGAGGCCCCACAGCAGCACGAGGTCGCGGCGGAACGCGCCGAGCAGTTCCGAACCATGCGCTTCTTCGTCGGTGAGACTGGCCCAGCGCTTCTCGAACCAGCGGCAGGCCGGGATGATAAGCGCGACGAGGATCGCCAGTGCGAAATAGGGGGCGGTTGAAGACACGCCTTCCTTCATCGCGTGGACCGTGAAAAAGATGTGCAGACCGGTGTAGACGATCAGCGCGATCGCGACATTGTCGCTCATCGATTTTCGCAGGTCCCTGCGGTGAACGCGAGGTTCGGCCCCCGACACCGCACTGTCCTCGATCGCCTTGCCCATCGGCATTCTCCCCGTTCTCTCTCCGACTCGCATTGTTTCAAAATTGCGGCAGGCTGGCAAGCATGGCGCGCGACATTGCGCGGGACTGTTCCAATGTAGTCCATGCAGGAATCCTGCCAGTTCGTCGAAAGAGGCGTCCTCGGGGGTTTCCAGCAAGGCCTGCCATGCTATGGCGCGGCCCATGGCAGATGTCAGCATGAGCCCTGAAAACGAAGCGGTGCACGATGCCGCCCCGCCCATCCCGCAGGGCGGGCTGGAAGTCATTTCCATCGCCAAGAGCTACGACAAGCGGGCGGTCCTTACCGATATCTCGCTGACCGTGGGCAAGGGCGAAGTGCTCGGCCTGCTGGGCCCCAACGGTGCCGGCAAGACGACCTGCTTCTATTCGATCATGGGGCTCGTGCGCCCCGATGCAGGCCGCATCCTGATGGACGGCGAGGACGTGACCAAGCTGCCGATGTACCGGCGCGCGATCCTCGGTCTCGGCTACCTGCCGCAGGAAACCAGCATCTTTCGCGGCATGACGGTGGAGCAGAACATCAACTGCGTGCTCGAAATGGTCGAGCCCGATGCCGACACGCGCGAGAAGGAACTCGACCGCCTGCTCGACGAATTCGGCCTGCAGCGGCTGCGGACCAGCCCGGCCATGGCGCTGTCGGGCGGCGAACGCCGCCGCGCGGAAATCGCCCGCGCACTGGCGGCCAAGCCTTCGATCATGCTGCTCGACGAACCCTTCGCCGGGATCGACCCGCTCTCGATCAGCGACATCCGCGACCTGGTGAAGGATTTGAAGACCCGCGGCATCGGCGTGCTCATCACCGACCATAACGTGCGCGAGACGCTGGAAATCGTCGACCGCGCCTGCATCATATACGGCGGGCAGGTGCTTTTCGCCGGCACACCAGAGGCGCTGGTGGCGGACGAGAACGTCAAGCGCCTCTACCTCGGCGAGAACTTCACGCTGTGACGACGGCGCGCGCCCGGAGCTGACCCATGGCGCTTGGTCCGAGGCTAGACCTCCGGCAAACCCAATCGCTGGTGATGACGCCGCAGTTGCAGCAGGCGATCAAGCTGCTGGCGCTGTCCAATCTGGAAATCGAAAGCTTCGTGGCCGAAGCTCTGGAGAGCAATCCGCTGCTAGAAATCGGCGAGACGCGCCGCGAAGCGGGCGAGCCGGATGCGCCCGAGCCGGCCGGCGAACACGACAGCGCTCCCGGCCCTGATGGCGAAGGGGCGCTCGATATCGCGCAGCACGCACTCGATCCCGATGCAGCGCCCGGCGACATGGGCGACTGGGGCCGCGCAGGCGCGAGCGGCGCCGGCGAAGGCGACCTGCCCGATTTCGAGAACCGCAGCTCGGACGGCCCGACGCTGGCCGAACATTTGCTCGACCAGGTCGGCGCGCAGGCGCATGACGGGCGCGAAGCGCTGATCGCGACGCGGATCGTCCACGAGCTGGACGAGGCGGGCTACCTCCATACCGAATTGCGCCACCTCGCCGAGGAACTCGGCACTTCGCTGGCCGAGGTCGAGCGCGGCCTCATGCTGGTCCAGTCGCTCGATCCCACCGGCATCGGTGCGCGCAGCGTGGCCGAATGCCTCGCACTGCAGGCGAAGGAAGCCGACCGCTACGATCCATGCATGGCGCGGCTGATCGACAATCTGGAGCTGCTCGCGCGCGGCGAGATCGCGCGCCTCAAGCGGCTGTGCGATGTCGACGATGAAGACTTCGCCGACATGCTCTCCGAATTGCGCAGCTACGATCCAAAGCCCGGTTGCCGCTATGGTGGCACTGCGGAGGCGGCGGTCGTACCCGATGTTCTCGTCAGCCCGAGCGGGAAGGACAGCTGGACGATCCGCATCAATGAGGCGAGCCTGCCGCGTCTGGTCGTCAATCGGGAATACTACGTGGAACTGGAAGCCGGGGCGCGGGACAAGGCTTCGCGCAAATGGCTTAACGAACAGCTTGGCGAAGCCGACTGGCTGATCCGCGCACTGGACCAGCGCCAGAAGACCATCCTCAAGACCGCGAGCGAGATCGTGAAGCGGCAGGAAGGCTTCTTCCGCGAAGGCGTTTCGGCCATGCGACCGCTGACTTTGCGCGAAGTGGCCGAAGCCATCGAGATGCACGAAAGCACGGTCAGCCGCGTTACCAGCAACAAGTACCTGCACTGCCCGCGCGGCACCTTCGAGATGAAGTACTTCTTCTCCAGCGGGGTGGCCGCCGCCGACGGCGAAGGCGCTTCGTCCGAAGCGATCAAGGCCCGCATCCGCGCCCTGTGCGATGGCGAAGATCCCAAGAAGGTCCTGTCCGACCAGGCGCTTGCCGACCTCCTCAACAAGGAGGGGTTCGACCTCGCCCGGCGGACCGTCGCCAAGTACCGCGAAGCCATCGGTATCGGGTCGAGCGCGGAACGGCGCCGACAGAAGAAGCTGAAATCATTGTGAGTCTCTTCTGCAACACCGAAAAATCTTAACGCACTTTACCTCACGTTAACCTTTTCCGTTCAGACCTCCTGTGGTTAACAACGGGCAACACCTCTTGACGGGGCGTTACCGCGAACTGGGGCAACGGGGGACCAGACCCATGCGTGTACTGCTGATCGAAGACGAGCCGACAACCGCCAAGGCGATCGAGCTCATGCTTACGACCGAAGGGTTCAACGTCTATTCGACCGACCTGGGCGAAGAGGGTTTGGATCTCGGCAAGCTCTATGATTACGACATCATCCTGCTCGACCTGAACCTGCCGGACATGCACGGCTACGACGTGCTGAAGAAGCTGCGCGTCGCCAAGGTGCAGACGCCGGTTCTCATCCTCTCGGGCATTGCCGAGATGGACAGCAAGATCCGCAGCTTCGGTTTCGGCGCCGACGATTACGTCACCAAGCCGTTCCACCGCGAGGAACTGATCGCCCGCATCCACGCCGTGGTGCGCCGGTCGAAGGGCCACAGCCAGTCGATCATCCGCACCGGCAAGCTGGCCGTGAACCTCGATGCGAAGACTGTCGAAGTCGACGGCGCCCGCGTCCACCTGACCGGCAAGGAATACGCCATGCTGGAGCTCCTCTCGCTCCGCAAGGGCACCACGCTGACCAAGGAAATGTTCCTCAACCACCTCTACGGCGGCATGGACGAACCCGAACTCAAGATCATCGACGTGTTCATCTGCAAGCTGCGCAAGAAGCTCAGCCATGCGTGCGGCGGCGACAATTACATCGAAACCGTATGGGGCCGCGGCTACGTGCTGCGCGACCCGAACGAAGAGGCGGAAGCCGCCTGACCTGATTACTCCTGGACGGGACAGCGAGACGCCCGCAGGCCACCGGCTTGCGGGCGTTTTGCGTGGTGCCCTGCCCCTACGCCGCGCCCGATGGATCCGCTTTCTTGCCCGATTGCCCATCTTGCTTGGAACCCGCCACGCGATCTGCGAATTTGATGGCCTGCAAACCAGACAATTCGATCGGGCCCTATGTCGTTTCTCTCGGACTATTCGGCCCAGATAGGGCTCCTGCTGCTGGCCGCGACATTTGCCGCCTTCGTGCTCGAGCGCAGGCCGCCGGTCGTCATCGCCGTCGTCTCGGCCGTGCTGATGCTGCCGCTCGGCTATCTCTCGCCCAAGCAGATGCTGGAGACCTTCTCCAATTCCGCGCCGATCACGATCGCGGCGATGTTCATCCTTTCGGGCGCACTGCTACGGACCGGGTCGCTGGAGGCGATATCGGGCTGGGTCGTCCGGCGCACCTTGCGCAAGCCCCGGCTGGCAGTGGGCGAGATCGGGGTCGGCACGCTCGCCGCTTCGGCCTTCATGAACAACACGCCGGTGGTTATCGTCATGATCCCGGTGGTCAAGCGCCTCGCCCGCGCGCTGAGGATCTCGGCGACGCGCCTGCTGATCCCGCTGTCCTACCTGACCATCCTCGGCGGCACGATGACGCTGATCGGCACCTCGACAAACCTGCTGGTCGACGGCGTGGCGCAGGAACAGGGGCAGGCCGCTTTCGGCATCTTCGAGATATCGGCCGTGGGCGCGGTCGCCGTGCTGGCGGGCTTGGTGGTGCTGCTGGTGTTCGGCCCCTTCCTCCTGCCCGACCGCGGACCGCGGGTAGGCGACGAGGAACGCGAGGACGACCTCTACCTCACGCACCTGATCCTGAACCCCGAGAGCCGCTATGTCGGCCAGCGCATCAAGGATGCCGCCTTCTCGCGCCGTCCTGGGCTCAAGGTGCAGGCGATTATGCGCGGCGGCAAGCCGGTGCGAAAGGACGTGGGCGAAGCCGTCCTTGCAGCGGGCGACCAGCTTGTCGTGGCCGGAAGCCCGGAAGAGATCGCCTCGCTCGCCGAGGCGCGCGATTTCCGCACCGGCCTCGTCGGTGTGGGCGGCGGAGTGGCGACCGCCGCGCCCGACCGGCCGCGCGACCTGCGGATCGTCGAGGCGATGGTCGCCGCATCGCACCCCGTGGTCGGGCAGCGGCTGGCCGAAATACCCATGCTGTCGCGGCTCAAGGTCCGTGTGCTCGGCCTCTCGCGGCCGCGCCATCTTGCCGGGCCTTCGCTGGCCGAGGTCCGCGTGCGACCGGGTGACCGCCTGCTGATCGCGAGCGGCACGGAAGCGCTGCAATCGCTCCAGGACAATATCCAGCTAGCAGGTGTGGGCGAAACTGCTGTCCGCCCTTTCCGCCGTGACAAGGCGCCCATCGCCATCGCCACCCTTGCCGCCGTGGTCGTCGGGGCAGCTCTCTTCGGCCTGCCGATCGAGGCGCTGGCGGTGGCTGGCGTGGCCGTTGCGCTGGCAACGCGCTGCATCGAGCCGACCGACGCCTGGGCGAGCCTCGATGGCAATACGCTGGTGCTGATCTTCGCGATGCTCGCCTTCGGCAAGGGGCTCGACAATGCAGGCACGATCGAGCTGATCGTACAGGCCATCCAGCCGTTCATGGGCGCGAGCTCACCCTTCCTGCTGATCCTGCTGGTCTATGCCGTGACCAGCGTGATGACCGAGGCAGTGACCAACAATGCCATCGCGGTCATCATGACCCCGATCGCCATCGGCCTTGCGCAGGCGGCAGGGATCGATCCGCGCCCGCTGATCGTGGCAGTGATGTTCGGCGCCAGCGCGAGCTTCGCCACACCCATCGGCTACCAGACCAACACGCTGGTCTACGGCGCGGCCAATTACCGCTTCGGGGATTTCGTGAAGATCGGCGTCCCGATGAACATCGGCGTGGGGCTGGCCACCTCGGTCGCCATCTGGATGCTCTTCACCTGAGCGCACACGCTGGACCGCAGCGTCCGGCACGGCTAACGGGCGCGCCATGTCTGCACACAAGGAAGGCGATCCGACCACGCTGAACCGGCTCTACGGGCGTAGCCAGGGCAAACCCCTGCGCGCGGCCCAGCAGGAGCTGGTCGACAAGCTGCTGCCGCAGATCGCGGTGCCCGAGGAAGGCCCGGTCACCGCCGAGCGCCTGTTCGGATTCGATCGCCCGCTCCATTTCGAAATCGGCTTCGGCGCGGGCGAACACCTCGCCTACCGGGCCGACCTGCTGCCCGACCATGGCTTCATCGGCGCAGAGCCCTTCCTCAACGGGGTGGCGCAGGCGCTGACGCATGTGCGCGACGGCGGGCTTGCCAATGTCCGCATCCAGCACGGCGATGCGCTACAGGCCCTCGCCCGCGTGCCCGACGGCGGGCTGACGATGCTCTACCTCCTTCATCCCGACCCCTGGCCCAAGGCCAAGCACGCCAAGCGCCGGATGATGAACGACGGTCCGGTGCGGATGATCGCCGACAAGCTGAAACCGGGTGGAGAATTCCGCTTCGGCACCGACCACCCGATTTACCTGCGCCACGCGCTGATGGTGATGCGCCGCTTCACGGACGAGTTCGAATGGCTGGTCGATGGCCGGCAGAGCTGGGAAAACCGCCCGTCGGGCTGGTGCGAGACGCGCTACGAGCACAAGGCGCGCAACACCTACGGCCACGAGGTCTGGTATTTCCGCTTCCGCCGCAAATAGGGCCGGAACGCCTGGCGGGGGCAGCCATTGGTGGAGCATACCCCGCACAGGAGCGCGTTCTTGATTACCACCACCAACCCCGCCACCGGCGAAACCATCGCGGAATACGAAACGCTCGATGCGAACGGCATCGATGCGAAGCTGGAGGTGGCAACGCGGGCCTATCGCGACTGGCGCACCAGCCCCGTTGAGCAGCGCACGCAGCTGCTGGCGCGGCTGTCGGAGCTTTATCTCGAACGCAAGGAAGAGCTCGCAAGGCTCGCGGTGACCGAGATGGGCAAGCCGATCACGCAGGCGCGCTCCGAAGTCGAAAAATGCGCCAGCCTGTTCGCCTATCTCGCCGAACACGGCCCGCCCATGCTGGAATCGGAATTCTGGGAACTGGGCGATGGCGGCAGGGCCGAAGGGCGGTGGCTGCCGCAGGGGCCGGTGCTGGCGGTCATGCCGTGGAACTTCCCCTATTGGCAGGTGGTCCGCTTCCTCGCCCCCACCATCCTTGCCGGTAACGTCGGCGTGCTGAAACACGCCAGCATCGTGCAGGGCGTCGCGCACAAGATGGAAGAGCTGGTGCTGGAAGCCGGCGCGCCCGAAGGCCTGTTCCAGAACCTGTGCGTTTCGTCCGACCCGATTTCCGATGTCATTGCCGACACGCGCATAGTCGCGGCCACGCTCACGGGGAGCGAAGGCGCGGGCAGCGCGGTCGCCGCGCAGGCGGGGAAGCACCTGAAGAAGGTCGTGCTGGAACTCGGCGGATCGGACCCCTTCATCGTCATGCCGTCCGCCGATCTCGACAAGGCAGTCGAGGACGCGGTTTTCGCGCGCATCCAGAACAACGGCCAGTCCTGCATCTGCGGCAAGCGGACCATCGTCCATACCGACATCCACGATGCCTTTGCCGACAAGTTCATCACGGCACTGAAGGCCATCGAGCCGGGCGATCCGATGGACGACGATACGAGGCTCGGCCCGCTTTCGAGCGAGGGGCAGCGCGATACCGTCCTCGAACAGGTCGACAAGGCGAAGCAGGAAGGCTGCGCGCTCCTGTTCGGCGCGGAGAAACTCGATCGCGCCGGGGCATGGATGACCGCTGGCCTGCTCACCGATGTCCCGCTCGCCAGCGATACCGGAACGGACGAAATCTTCGGACCCGTGGGCCAGATCTACAAGGCGAAGGACATCGAGGAGGCGATCGCCATCGCCAATGCCATTCCTTTCGGTCTGGGTTCTGCCGTCTGGACCCGCGACGAGGAAGAGCGCGAGATCTTCGCCAACCGCATCGAGGCGGGCATGACGACCTTCAACGCGGTCAACGGATCGAAGATCGAAGCGCCCTTCGGCGGCATCAAGAAATCGGGCTTCGGGCGCGAATTGTCACACCACGGCCTGCATGAATTCATGAACCTCAAGACGCTGGTCTACCCGGCAGAAGGACAATCCGCATGAGCAAGACCATCCTCATCGTCGGCGCATCGCGCGGCATCGGCCTCGGCCTCGCACGCGAATTCAAAGCGCGCGGCTGGAACGTGATCGCGACCGAACGCTCGCACAGCGACGAACTTCATGCCCTTGGCGGTGTGACGATCCAGACGATGGACGTGACCGATCCGGACAGTTTCGAAGGCTTCGACACCCCGCTCGATGCGCTGATCGTCAACGCTGGCATCACCGGCGCAAGGCACCAGTCGGCCGAGCAGGCTACGGGCGAGGAAGTGGCAGAGGTCATGATGACCAACGCCTTCGGCCCGGTGCGGCTGGCCAAGACGCTGCTGCCCCGCGTGGCGGATGGCGGGACCATCGCCTTCATGACCTCGCTGATGGGCTCGATCGAGGACAGCTCGGGCGGGTACGAACTTTACCGCACCAGCAAGTGCGCGCTCAACATGCTGGCCAAGGGCGTGGCGGAACAGGATGCCGGACCGCGCAACATCGCGACGCTGGCGCTCCATCCCGGCTGGGTCCAGACCGACATGGGCGGGCCAAATGCGCCGACCAGCGTCGATGAAAGCGTGAAGGGCCTTGCCGATGTAGTCGAGAGCGCGGGGGGAGGAGAGTTTCGCTACGTCGACTACACCGGCAAGGACCTGCCGTTCTAGCGCCTCACGGGCGCCAGAAGGTTTGCCCGGTCAGAACCGGAAACCGACGCCTGCAACCAGCTGGTCGGTCGTGGCATCGCCCTGGTCGAGATCGGCCAGGTCATTGTACTTCGAACGGCGGTATTCGACCTTCGCTTCCAGCGCGCCGGGCAGCTGGAACTGCAGGCCCGCGCCGTAGCGGAAGCCGTCGGCATTCTCGTCGAGATCGGACAGCGAACCGCTTTCGGTGAAGGCCTTGGTGTCGAGCGCGGTGTAACCGGCCTTGCCGTAAGCCGCGATGCCAGGCGTGATGGCGAAGCCGGCGCGCGCGCCGACATAATACTGGCCGTTGGCTTCAAGGCCTTCACGCGCACCGCCGAAGCTGTCCGGGAAGCTGGTCGAACCGTCGCTAGTCGACAGCTCGCCCTCGAGGCCGACGAAGGCGCTTCCGAGGCTGAGGTCGTAGCCTGCCGTGATGCCGTAGACGGCGCTGTCGGCGCTGGCGGTGGCGCTGCCGTCGGCCGCATCCACGTCAAGGCCCTGGTAGCCGCCGATCACGCCGATATGGAGTCCGCCGGGAGCGGCGTTCTGGTCCTGCGCCATGGCCGGCGCGGCAGCGAAGCCTGCACCGATGGCGGCGAGCGCGATGATTTTCTTCATGTTGTGGGTATTCCTTGTTCTGCTTTCCCCGTTGGGGCGCGGCCTTTGCGCAAGGCCGCCTTGCGCGCGGCTTAACCGCGCGGCCAGCTTGCAGAACCGCTCGACGAGCCGTGCGGGAAGCTAGGCGAGAACCTGCCGGAGCGTGTCCAGCAGCGCCGCCGAATCTTCCTCGTCATTGTAGAGATGCGGAGTGACGCGCAGCGACTGGCCGCGGGCCGAAACGAACACCTGCGCCTCCGCCAGTTTCTCGGGCAGCCCCGCAGGCAGGCCGCCGGGGAATTCGAGCCCGAGGAAATGCGCCGCGCGCGTGCCGAGCGGCGCTGCCCCCAGGCCGAGGGTCGCCGCCTCCTCGGCGATCGCCTGCGTCTTCGCGGCAAGTGTCTCGGCGATCGCGTCGACCCCGTGACCGGTCAGGAAATCGAGCGCTGCGCCCGCCCCCATCAACAGCGGGGCATTGGATTTCTCACCCATGTCGAAACGCCGTGCGCCAGGCTGGAAATCGTCGCGATAGTCGACCAGCCGGGCAAAATCCTCCGATCCGGCGCGGTTGATCCAATTGTGCTCGATCGGCTCGCCCCCGTGATGCTTCGGATCGACGTAGAGCATCCCGATGCCATAGGGCCCCATCAGCCACTTGTAGCAGGCGGCAACCGCGAAATCGGGCTTCACCGCCGCGAAATCGAGCGGCATTGCGCCCAGCGACTGGGTCAGATCCAGCACCAGCGCGGCGCCGGTTTGGCGGCACCTTTCGCCGACCCTCACCAGATCGACCACGCGTCCGTCTGCCCAGTGGCAGTTTGGCACGGCAACGATGGCGGTATCCTCGCCGATCGCGTCGAGGACTGCGCCGGTCCAGCAATCCTGCGACGGGCGCTGCACCGCAATCACCTCGCCGCCTTCGCGCTTGGCCTTCTCCTGCCAGGGATAGACGTTGGAAGGAAACTGGTCGCCCAGCGTCACCACCTTGCGGCCCGGCCCCAGCGAGAGGTTCTTCGCCGCCACGGAAATCGCATAGCTGACGGACGGCACCACGGCGATGCAATCGGCATCGACCCCGGCCAGTCCCGCCGCCTTGGACCGGAAATCCTCGACCACGCGAAAGAAGTCGGGCGGGCGGAAATCCCACGGCTGCTCCTTCAGCCGCGCGCCTTCCACCATCGCCGCCGTGACCGCGTGCGAGTGCGGCGCCATATAGGCGCAGCTGAGATAGTGAACCTCCCGCGGGATCGAGAACAGGTGGCGCTGCGAGCCGATCAAGGCGTCAGCCCAGCACGCCCGCACTCGCCAGCACCGCCAGCGTCAGGATATCGGGCGCAATCGAGGTCATCGGCGCGATCTGCACCGGCTTTTCCATCCCGATCATCATCGGCCCGACCGTGGTCTCGCCGCCGAGTTCGCGCAGCAGCTTGGCCGACAGGTTCGCCGATTGCAGGCCGGGCATGATCAGCACGTTGGCCGGACCCGACAGGCGACTGAAGGGATAAAGCGCCATGACCTTGGGGTTGAGCGCGGCATCGGGCGCCATTTCGCCCTCGTATTCGAAGTTCACGTTCGGGTCGGCATCGAGCAGCGCCACCGCATCGCGGATATTGGCCAGCCACTGGCCCGACGGATTGCCGAAAGTGGAATAGGACATGAAGGCGACGCGCGGTTCGTGCCCCATGCGGCGCGCGACGGCAGCCGTCTCGCGCGCGATGTGGGCCAGCTGTTCGGCGCTCGGCCGCTCGTTGATGGTCGTGTCGGCAAGGAAGGTCGTCTGGTTCTTGCCGATCATCATGTGGATGCCGAACGGCACTGCGCCGGGCTTCGCATCAAGCACGCGGCCGACCTCACGCGCGGTCTGCGCGAAGGTGCGGGTAAGGCCCGAAATCATCCCGTCGCCATGGCCCAGCGCCACCAGCAAGGCGGCGAAGACGTTGCGCTCCTGATTGACCATGCGGCCCACGTCGCGCTCGGTATAACCGCGGCGCTGCATGCGCTTGTAGAGATAGTCGACCATGGCCGGGACCTTGTCCGACACGGCCGAGTTCTCGATGATCCAGTCGTCGGGATCTTCCACCGCCAGTTCGACCAGCTTCTCGCGCACCTTCTCGGTGCGACCGACAAGGATCGGTTCGCCATAGCCAAAATCGCGGAACTGGATCGCAGCGCGAAGCGCCACTTCCTCTTCCGCTTCGGCAAAGACCATGCGCTTGGGATTCGCCTTGGCGAGTTCGTAAATATTGGTCAGTGCCGCCGTGGTCGGGTTGAGGCGGGCCTTCAGCTTGTGGCGGTATTCCTCCATGTTCTCGATCGGGGCCTGCGCCACGCCCGAATCCATCGCCGCCTGCGCGACCGCGCTGGAGACGACTTCCATGAGACGCGGATCAAAGGGCGCGGGAATGATGTATTCCTCGCCGAACTGGTGGGTCACTCCGTAGGCGGCGGCCACTTCCTCGGGCACGCGCTCGCGCGCCAGTTCGGCGATGGCCCGGGCAGCGGCAATCTTCATTTCCTCGTTGATCGCTGTCGCCTGCACGTCGAGCGCGCCGCGGAAGATGAAGGGGAAGCCCAGCACGTTATTGACCTGGTTGGGATAGTCGCTGCGCCCGGTGGCGATGATCGCATCGGGGCGCACAGCCTTGGCATCTTCCGGCATGATTTCGGGCACCGGATTGGCCATGGCAAAGATGATCGGCTTGTCCGCCATCCTGGCGACCCATTCGGGCTTCAGTGCGCCGGCCGCCGAGAGGCCGAGGAAGACGTCGGCACCTTCGAGCGCTTCTTCGAGGCTGCGGGCCTCGGTTTCGACTGCGTGCGCGCTCTTCCACTGATCGACGCCATCGCGGCCCGGATAGATCGGGCCCGTGCGATCGCACACGATAACGTTCTCGTGGCGCACGCCGACCGACTTGATGAGCGCGGTGCAGGCGAGCGCCGATGCCCCTGCCCCGTTGACCACCATCTTCACGTCTTCGAGCTTGCGGCCGGTCAGGTGGCAGGCATTGATCAGGCCAGCGGCGGAAATGATCGCGGTGCCGTGCTGGTCGTCATGCATGACCGGGATGTTCATGCGTTCGCGCAGCGCCTGCTCGATGATGAAGCATTCCGGCGCAGCGATGTCTTCGAGGTTGATGCCGCCGAAGCTCGGCTCCATCAGCGCGACCGCCTCGATGAACTTGTCGGGATCTTCGGTGTCGAGTTCGAGATCGATGGAATCGACATCGGCGAAGCGCTTGAACAGGACGGCCTTGCCTTCCATCACCGGCTTCGACGCGAGTGCGCCCAGATTGCCGAGGCCAAGAATGGCGGTGCCGTTGGAGATCACCGCGACGAGGTTCGAGCGCGCGGTGTATTTCGCCGCATCCTGCGGATTGGCTGCAATCGCTTCGACCGGCGCGGCGACGCCCGGCGAATAGGCAAGCGACAGGTCGCGCTGGCTCGCCATCGGCTTCGATGCGATGATCTCGATCTTACCGGGACGGATGGTCTCGTGGTAGAACAGCGCCTCGCGCGTGGTGAATGCGGTCGGTTTCTCGTCGTCCATGTGCGTCCTTGTCTCTATCCGGCCCCGCCCTAAGGGCATTTTCCGCGAAGTCATAGGGGAAAGGCGCCTCCCGCCGACTCCCGAATCGCCAAGCCCCTCGCTAGGCCGGTCCCATGTCCGGCAAGCCTACCCCGATGATGCAGCAATATCTCGCGCTGAAACGCGAGGCCGGCAATGCGCTGCTGTTCTACCGGATGGGCGACTTCTTCGAGCTGTTTTTCGAGGATGCGAAAGTAGCCTCGGGAGTGCTCGACATCGCGCTGACCAGCCGCGGCGAGCACGGGGGCGAGCCTGTGCCCATGTGCGGCGTACCGGTGCATGCGGCGGAAGGCTATCTCGCCCGGCTGATCAAGGCGGGTTGCCGCGTTGCCATCGCCGAACAGACTGAAACGCCCGACGAGGCCAAGGAGCGGGCGAAGCGCGAAGGCACCCCGACGTCGAAGGCGCTGGTCGCCCGCGATATCGTGCGCTTCGTCACTGCCGGCACGCTGACCGAAGAGGCGCTGCTCGAGCCGCGCCGGGCCAACCTGCTGGTCGCCATCGCGCCGGTACGCGACGGCGTGGGCCTTGCTTCCTGCGACATCTCGACCGGGCGGATGGAACTGGAAGAATGCGCGCCGCAGGCGCTCGATGCGGCCCTTGCGCGGCTTGGGGCAAGCGAGATCGTCGCGCCCGATGACTGGGAGGATGCGCCTGCCGATGTCATCCCCCGCCCGCGTCCCGATTTCCGGAGCGAGGAAGGCGAAGCGCGGCTGAAGGCGGTCCACGGCGTGGCGACGCTTGACGGGCTCGGCGATTTCACGCGGCCCATGCTGGCGGCTGCAGGCGGACTGGTCGCCTATCTCGCCCATGCCGGGCGCGGCACGCTGCCGTTCCTGCTGCCTCCCGTCGCCCGCGGCAGCGGCGCGCATCTCGCCATGGACGCAGCGACGCGCGCCAGCCTCGAAATCCTCGAGGCGCAAGGCGGCGGACGGACCGGTTCGCTCATCGCCTGTGTCGATCGATGTTCGACGGGAGCAGGGGCTCGCCAACTGGCCGAAGACCTTTCCGCCCCGCTCGCCGACCGGGGTGCGATCGAGGAGCGGCTGGCCGCAGTCCAGCATTTCCACACCGATCCCCTGCTGCGCGCCGACCTGCGCGCAGTGTTGCGGCAGGCGCCGGACATCGGCCGCGCTCTGGGTCGCCTCGTCGCGGGGCGCGGCAGCCCGCGCGATCTGGGCCAGATCCGCGACGGCCTGTCGGAAGCGCGGCGCGTTCGGGACATGCTGGCCGCAAGCCCTGACCTGCCAGCGCTGCTCCAGCGGATGACGGGCGCCCTCGGCGGCCATGCGGCCCTGGTCGACCACCTCGCCCGCGCGCTCGTTCCCTCCCCGCCAACCGAGCGTAGTCAGGGCGGCTTCATTGCAGCCGGCTATGACCACTCGCTCGACGCACTGCGGGAAGCTTCGGGCAATGCCCGCAAGGCCATCGCCGCGCTGGAAGCGAAATACCGCGAAGAGACCGGGACGCCCTCGCTCAAGATCAAGCACAACAAGGTGCTCGGCTATTTCATCGAAGTTCCTGCCAAGCACGGCGACAAGTTGATGGCAGCCGACAGCGGCTTCACCCATCGCCAGACCATGGCCGGCGCGGTGCGGTTCAATTCGGTCGGCCTGCACGAGGAAGCGACCCGGATCGCCGAAGCGGGCGGCCATGCACTCGCCACCGAGGACGCGCATTTCGAGGTCCTGCTCAGCGAAGTCGTGGCCGCGCGCGAGGCAATCGCAGCCACTGCTGCCGCGCTTGCCCGCATCGACGTGTCCGCAGCGCTCGCCGAACGGGCAGTGGAAGGCGACTGGTCGCGGCCCGAGATGCTCGACGAGCCTTGCCTCGAAGTGACCGGCGGGCGTCACCCGGTCGTGGAGCAGGCATTGGCCAAGGCAGGCGAACGCTTCGTCGCCAACGATTGCGCCTTGGGGCCGGATGATCGCCTGTGGCTCATCGGCGGCCCGAACATGGGCGGCAAGTCGACCTTCCTGCGCCAGAACGCGCTGATCCTGTTGCTGGCGCAGGCCGGCAGCTTCGTCCCTGCCTCCTCGGCGCGGATCGGCCTTGCCGACCGCCTGTTCAGCCGCGTGGGGGCATCGGACAACCTTGCCCGCGGACGCTCCACCTTCATGGTCGAGATGGTGGAAACCGCCGCCATCCTGTCGCAGGCGACCGAGCGCAGTTTCGTCATTCTCGACGAAGTGGGGCGCGGCACGTCGACCTATGATGGTATGGCGCTGGCCTGGGCGGTGGTGGAGGCCGTGCACGAGCAGCTGAAGTGTCGCTGCCTGTTCGCAACGCACTACCACGAGCTGTCCCGGCTCGCCGACACCTGCGATGCGCTTTCGCTCCACCATGTGCGGGCGCGCGAGTGGAAGGGCGACCTCGTCCTGCTCCACGAGCTCGCAAAGGGCGCGGCGGATCGCAGCTATGGCCTGTCGGTCGCCAAATTGGCTGGCGTGCCTGCGCCGATCATCCGGCGGGCCAAGGCGGTGCTCGACAAGCTGGAAAAGGGCCGCGCGGAAACCGGCGGACTTGCTGCCGGGCTTGGCGATTTGCCCCTGTTCGCTGCCAGCCTCGAAGCGCCGGAAGCGGCCGACGACGGCTTGCGCAAGATGCTCGAAGCGCTTGACGTCGACACGCTCAGCCCGCGCGAGGCGCTGGAAAAACTCTACGAACTCAAGGCCGAAGCCGGATCAACGAAGGCTTAACCGCGCCGCGCATATAGTTGCGCGTCATGGAAACCAGCCTGTTTACCACCCAGCGCAAGAAGCTCGTGATGATCGGCCTGTTCCTTCTCGCTGTCGTGGCGATGGTAGGGCGCGAGGAAGACCCGGGCATGTTGCAGAGCCTTGCCGACCAGTCGGCCGAAGCCACTGCGCGCCCCGTAGTGGCTGCGCCAGCCGCAGCCCCGGCGCAGGCACAGGCGCAACCGCGCCAGCAGGCCTCGCCCGAACTCGACAGCTGGTATTCCGAAGCCGGTAGCCTGGATGCGCCCGCCGAAACGACGCCGGAAGACCAGAGCTGGCTGGTCAACGATACCGAGCCGCTGGTCTCGACCGACCCCGTCGCGGCCCAGTAATCCGGAACGCCTGCCTTCCTCGCTCGCTTCTAGGGCATGGCCCAGGACGATCCGCCCGAGAAACCCGACAAGAGCACCCAGTGGGCTGAACTGCGCACCGACCTTGCCGAAGACCGCAACATCATGGCGATGGAGCGGACCTTTGCCGGCTGGATACGGACATCCTTCGCCGCTATCGGCATCGGCCTTGGCTTCAAGGCCGTGTTCGGCGCATTCGACCCGCCGTGGCTGGCGAAGGCCATCGCCACGGTCTTCATACTTGCAGGTGGCTGGTTGGCGATCACCGCCCAGAAACGCGCTTGTCGCACGCTGGAACGGCTCGACGCGCACAAGTTCGAAGCCATTTCGACACCGAACTTCCGCGCCCTCGCCTATTCGGTCGCCGCAGGTTCGCTAGTGCTGACTGCAGGCCTCTGGATCCTCAACGACGGCAATCTGGGCGGCTAGCTGTCGTCCTCTTCGAATTCGGCATCATGGCCTTCGCCATACTTGCCGGCATTGTCGTCCATGTTGGGTTCGCCGCGAAATGCGCCCATGTCGATCCGGCCCGAGCTTTCCATGTCGCGCATGTGATCGACGGTGTCCTGCGTGGAATCGCCCATCAGACCCGAGGAATGCGGACCCTTTGTACTTTCGGTCGGCGAAAGCGTTTCCGAAGTCAGCGAACGGGCCTGCTCGGCCACTTCCTGTGCCTGCGAGCGGTGATCGTCCTGCTCGTCATTATGCGTCTCGGGCGCGAGGCCCGACTGGCGCATTTCCTGGCTCTCTGCCTTGGTGTCGGTCATGCAAGATCTCCTTTGCATGACCAACGGGCGGGCGGCCTGCGCGGTTCCTAACGCGTGGGGGCCGGCACCTCGCCCGAGTAGTCGTAGAAGCCGCGACCGGTCTTGCGGCCAAGCCAGCCGGCCTCGACATATTTCACCAGCAGCGGCGCGGGACGGTACTTGCTGTCACGCGTGGTCCGATACAGCACCATCAGGATGTCGAGGCAGGTGTCGAGCCCGACGAAATCGGCCAGCTGGAGCGGGCCCATCGGGTGGTTGAGACCAAGGCGGCAGCCCTTGTCGATATCCTCGATGCCGGCCGTCGACTGGCCAAGGACGAAGATCGCCTCGTTGATCATCGGCAGCAAGATGCGGTTCACGACGAAGCCCGGCTCGTCCTGCGACAGCACGACTTCCTTGCCCAAAGCCTCGGCAAATGCCTTGGTGCGAGCGGTCGTTTCTTCGCTGGTGGCGAGGCCGGGAATGACTTCGATCAGGCCCATCACCGGCACGGGGTTGAAGAAATGCAGGCCGATGAAGCGCGCCGGATCGGGCGAGTAATTCGCCATGCGCGTGATCGGGATGGAGCTGGTGTTGGAAGCCATGATCGCACCGGCGCCCAGCTTATCGCCCGCCTTTTCGAAAATGGCCTTCTTGATTTCTTCCTTCTCGGTCGCCGCCTCGATGATCATCTCGGCTTCGTCCATGCGGGCATAGTCGCCCACCGGGGTGATGCGCGACAGCGCCGCTTCGGCATCGGCGATCTCGATCTTGCCGCGGCCGACCAGCTTGCCCAGCGCCTTGTCGATGCCTGCGTGCGCTTTCGCCGCGACTTCGAGGCTGACGTCGGCCAGCAGCACCTGCATGCCGTGCTGGGCAATGGTCTGCGCGATGCCCGAACCCATCTGGCCCGCACCGATGATCGCGATCGTCTTGGTCACTTGGAAATTCCTTCGCACGTGCAGCAAAGCGCGCGGTCTAGCGAAGGTGGCGGGGGCTGGCTAGCGGCCAGTTAGCGGTTTTGGCCCGGAATCCACTTTACGTCCGCCCTGCCGCCGTCATTGGCCAACCGTGCAAGGACGAAGAGATAGTCCGACAGCCGGTTGATATAGGCGAGCGCCTGCGGGTTGACCGGCTCTGCCGCAGCCATGGCGGTCATAGCGCGTTCGGCACGGCGGGCGGACGCGCGGGCGACATGGAGGCGCGCCGCGGCCTCGCTTCCGCCGGGCAGCACGAAGCTGGTCAGCGGCTCGAGCTGTTCGTTGGCCGCGTCGATGGCCTGTTCGAGCCAGGCGACCTGGCCGGCAACGATGCGCAGGACCATTTCGGACGGTGCGAAATCCTCGCCCTCGCCAGCAGGCGTGGCGAGGTCGGCACCGAGGTCGAACATGTCGTTCTGGATGCGGTAGAGCGTATCGCCCGGCGCGCTACCCGCCAGCACCACCGCCGCAAGGCCGAGGGCGGAATTCGCCTCGTCCACCGCGCCGATCGCTTCCATGCGCGGAGCGTGTTTGGCAAGGCGCGAACCGTCGACAAGACCGGTGGTCCCGTCGTCGCCCGTGCGAGTATAAATCTTGTTGAGCTTTACCACCCCCGCAGCCCGCCTAGCTGGCGACTGCGAGCATGATCGCGATGATGATGATCGCCACCGCCTGCCACTTCACGCGCGCCATCATGGCGCGGTTCTGCTTGAGCTGCATCTCGGTCGCATCGACCTGCTCGCCGCTCTCGAGGTCGATCTTGGTGCTTTGCAGGAAAGCGACCACGCCGCGCACGAGTGAAACGACGACCATGACCATGGCCGCGATGAGCAGGATGACGAAGAACGTGTTCATGGGGATTACCTAGGCATTGGCGAGAGAAATTCCAGCCGGAAACTCTCCAGCGCGCAGGCGGGCTGCAAGTTCCCGTCCGTCCTCGCCATCCTTGCGCCTCTGGGCAAGGCTGGGGGAGTTGCGGCGCTTGGCAAGTTTCTGCCCGGTGTCGTCCAGCAGGATGGGATGGTGATGGTATTCGGGCACCGGCAGGCCCAGCAATTCCTGGAGGACCCGGTGGATATGCGTCATGGCGAAAAGGTCCTGCCCGCGCGTCACCAGCGTCACACCGTCTGCAGCATCGTCCAGCGTGGCGGCAAGGTGGTAGCTCGCCGGCGCATCCTTCCTGACCAGCACGACATCGCCGAAGACCCGCGGGTCCGCCACCATCACGCCGTTCGTCTCGTCTTCCCAGATGACCTCGCCCACCCGCGCCAGCGCCTTGTCAACATCCAACCGCAGCGAAACGGGCTTTTCGGGATCGAAATTCTGTCCCTTGCAGGTGCCGGGATAGACGGCCCCTTCCGGCCCCAGGCGCGGTTCGAGCGCGGCGATTTCGGCCCGCGTGCAGGTGCAGGGATACAGCAGGCCCTCGTGGAGGAGGAACTGGGCCACCTCCTCGTAATTGGCGAGGCGTTTGGACTGGGCGGGCACTTCCTCCCACTCCAGGCCGAGCCAGGCGAGGTCCTCGCGGAATTCGTCGGGCTTTTCGGGGAGCGAGCGCACCCCGTCGATATCCTCGATCCGCAGGAGGAATTTCCCGCCCCGTTCCCTGGCAATGTCGTGTGCCACCACGGCCGAATAGGCGTGCCCCAGGTGGAGCGAACCATTGGGACTTGGGGCGAAGCGCGTGACTACCAAATGACCGGACTCGCTGGATAAGCCTGTGGAAAGCCTGTCTGTAACAGTCTTGACCCGTATCTGTGCAAGTGCATTCTCACAGCCATCGGGGAGGAACGCCGAAGTGTTCAGGGCCGAACTGCTTGAACGGGCCGCAAGGTTCCGAAGTACGGACGGGGATCCGACCCGCAATCTGCAGTCGTGTCCGTCACTCGTCCTGAATGCCGATTACACCCCGCTTTCCTATTACCCGCTCAGCCTCTGGCCATGGCAGACCGCGATCAAGGCCATCTTCCTCGACCGGGTGGACGTCATCGCCACCTACGACCGCGAGGTCCATTCCCCCAATCTCGACATGAAGATCCCCAGCGTGATCGCGCTAAAGCAATATGTGCGCCCAAGCGAATTTCCCGCCTTCACCCGCTTCAACCTGTTCCTGCGCGACCGGTTTTCCTGCCAGTTCTGCGGGGACATGAACCATCTCACTTTCGATCATGTCATTCCGCGCCGGCTGGGCGGCAAGACGACTTGGGAAAACATCGCCACCGCCTGCGCGCCCTGCAACATGAAGAAGGGCGGCCGCACGCCGAAGCAGGCAGGGATGCAGCTTTACAACGAGCCGATCCGCCCGACGCACTGGCAGCTGCAGCAGCATGGCAAGATGTTTCCGCCCAACTACCTCCACGAAACCTGGCGCGACTGGCTCTACTGGGACATCGAGCTGGAAGAGTAAGGGTGCGGACATTCGCTTGACCGCCGCGCAAGGCAGCGGTTAGCCCGCATCGATGACAGCTATTTCGATCCTGCCGGTCCAGCCTGACGAGGTTTCTATCTTGGCCGCGATCGGGCGCCGGACCTTCGAGCAGACTTTCGCTGCCGGAAACAATCCCGACGATTTTGCCGTCTACCTCGACCGGGCGTTTTCGCAGGAGCAGCTCGAACAGGAACTGCAGAATCCGGATTCCCACTTCTATTTTGCGCGGATCGGGGACGAGATCGGCGGGTATCTCAAGACCAACACCGGGAGTGCCCAAACCGAGGCAGTCGAAGGCCGTACATTGGAAATCGAGCGCATTTACGTCGATGAAACGATGCAGGGCACGGGCGTCGGCAAGGCGCTTTTCCAGCATGCCGTCGGGCAGGCCGAAGCGATGGCGGCCGACGCCGTGTGGCTCGGGGTGTGGGAAGAAAATCCCAAGGCGATCGAGTTCTATTCGCGGCAGGGCTTCAAGGCTTTCGGCGAACACGAATTCACGATCGGGGACGATGTGCAGCGCGATATCCTGATGCGCCGCGCACTCTAGTTAGGGCGGCAGTAAAGCGTCATAGCGGGCAGTACCCGTAGTTACAGCGACCCGATTATTCGCTTGTCCAAGAAAACTCCGTAAATTATTCAATCGTTGACGCCAATCTTGGCGCAAGGAATTGAACGATCATGAGAATTACTGGTGTCGCTTTCCTCCTGCCGCTGGCGGCAGTCCTTGGCGGTTGCGTGTCGACGGCCATCGACCAGGCAGGCAACAAGCTGGCCGATCTGTGCGAATCCAACGGACCGAACACGCGGATCGCATCTCCCACCGCGGAATCTCAGGGCGGGATGTTCGGCAATGTCGTCGTCACCGGCGATTGCGTCTCCCCCGGCGACGAGGGTTACGAGGACGCCATGACGATCGAGGAATATCGCGCCAGCCTGGGCAAGCGGCCGCAGTAAGGGCACAAGGCCCAGCCTGTCAGGTGACGGCCGCTCGCTCGCGAAACTCGCTGCGCTGCCATTCGCCGGTCTCGAGCACCTCGGCGAGGTGCCTCACGGCCTCGGCCATGTCTGCGAAACGCAAGTAGGCAGGCGCGAACCCGAAACGCAGGATGTCGGGATCGCGGAAGTCGCCGATCACGCCGCGCGCGATCAGCGCCTGGCAGATGGCGTAGGCATCGCCGTGGCGGAACGAGAGCTGGCTGCCGCGCTGCGCGGGATCTGCCGTGCTGACGAGTTCCAGTTGGACACCCGCTTCGAAAAGGCATTGGCGGAAAAATTCCGACAGCTTCTGCGACTTGGCATAAAGCCGCTCCACCCCGATCTCGGCAATGAGGTCGACGCCCACTTCCAGCGCGGCGAGGCCAAGGATGCCGGGCGTGCCGCACAGCAGGCGATCAACGCCTGCAGCAGGCGTATAATCGTCGCTGAACTCGAACGGTTTCGCGTGCCCCATCCAGCCACTCAGCGGCTGCGCGATGGCCTCGTGATGCCGCTTAGCGACGAAAGCGTAAGCCGGTGCGCCCGGGCCTCCATTCAGGTACTTGTAGCCGCACCCGACCGCGAAATCGGCCCGGCAGGCCTCGAGGTTCACCGGCAGCGCACCGCCCGAATGCGACAGGTCCCACAGCACCAGCGCGCCCGCCTCGTGCGCCACGCGGGTGAGTGCCTCCATGTCGAACAGCTCCCCCGTCTTGTAATGCGCGTGAGTGAGGAGCAGCAGCGCGACATCATCGTCCAGCGCATCGGCCAGTTCCTCGCGGGCGACCAGCCTACGCTGCGCCAACCCCTGCTTTTCGAGGCCTTCGATCATATAGACATCGGTCGGGAAATTGCCCGGCTCGCTCAGCACGGTCTTGCGCCCCGGCTGCATGCCAAGCGCGGCGGAGATGAGCTTGTAAAGGTTCACCGAGACGCTGTCGCAGGCGATGACCTCGTGCGGCTGCGCGCCGATGAGCGGGGCGATCTTCGCCCCGACGCGCTGCGGCAGGTGGATCCAGTCCGCGTTGTTCCAGCTGCGGATGAGATCATTGCCCCACTCGCCCCGGACGACCTGTTCGAGACGCGCCGGCGTGTCCTTGGGCAGGCAGCCGAGGGAATTGCCGTCGAGGTAGATGACGCCCTCGGGCACGTCGAAACGGTCGCGGAAACTTGCCAGCGGGTCCGCCGCGTCGAGGCTGCGTGCGCGCTCAAGCATCGCGAAGTTCCCTGAGGATCGCGCGTGTCAGGCCGGCATCGCCGCCGCCCACCTTGAGTGGCAGTGCAATAAGCTCATAGCGGCCCTCGGCCACATCATCGAGCACAAGACCTTCGAGGATGCGCATGTCGTTTCTCGCCACGGCCTTGTGGGCATCCATGGTCTTGGAATCCTGCGGATCGACGCTGGGGGCGTCTGTGCCCACCAACTTTACACCCTGCAGCGCGAGCCACTCGATCGTCTCCGCGGCGATAGGCTTCCAGTCGCTGCGCCATTCGTCATGCGGGAATGCATCCCAGGTGCGGAACAGCACCCTGTCCGCGCTGCCAAGGTGCGGCAGGTCGGCGACGTCGATCTCTCCGGAAACGCCGCGTGCATCCACCACAAGGCACTCGCCGATGAAGGGATCGAGTTCCATCTGCGCCGCGTCCATACCGGCGGCGTCATAGTGCAGCGGCGCGTCGGCATGGGTGCCCGAATGCGTGCTCATCACCATCCGGCCGACATTGACCGGCGAGCCGTCCTCCATTCGCCATGTGCGCTCGAACTCGAAGGCGGTATCGCCCGGCCAGACGGGCAGTCCGGGGCGCAGCACCTGGCTGATATCCCAGATCCGCCGCGAGCTGCGCCAGGAACTCATATCGCGGTCCTCACGCTCAGCAGCTCGGGGAAGAAGGCCTGCTGCAAGACACCGGCGAGGTAGGGCACGCCGGGCGTGCCGCCGGTGCCGGTCTTGAAGCCGATGATCCGTTCCACCGTCTTCAAATGACCGAAGCGCCAGCGCTGGAAGTGATACTCGAGGTCGACCAGCTTCTCCGCCAGCTCGTAAAGGTCCCAGTGCGCCTTGGGATCGCGGTAGATTTCGGCCCATGCCGCCTCGACCTCGGGCGAATGCGCCCACGGTTCCCCGACATCGCGGTCTAGGACCGCCACAGGAATGGCGGAGCCGCGCCGCGCGAGCAGGGCGACCGTTTCGGCGTAGATGCTCTTGCGACCAAGCTCGGCCCGTAGCTGCCCCGCCACCTCGGGCGTGGTCTCGTGCATCTTCACCATCGCCGGCTTCCGGCCGCCGAGAAGGAATTCCATCATCCGATACTGCGCGCTCTGGAACCCGCTGGAGGAACCGAGGTGCGGCCGGATCGTCGAATAGTCGTGCGGCGTCATCGTGCTCAGCACGTCCCAGCTCTGGATCAGCTGTCCCTGTGCGCGGGCGACGCGGGCGAGCATCTTGAAGGACGGGCGCAGCCGGTCGTCGCGGATGCAGTCGCGCGCGGCGAAGAGTTCGTGCAGGCACAGCTTGAGCCATAGCTCGCTCGCCTGGTGGACGATGATGAACAGCATCTCGTCATGCGCATCCGACGAGGGGTGCTGCGCCGTGAGAATGCGGTCGAGATCGAGATAGGAGGAATAGGTCACGTCCTGCGTCATGCGCGCAGCCTTATGGCCGCTGGAACCGGCGCGCAATGGCCGCGCCCCCGACGCAGGCAAAACTACTGGTCGATGACCCGCGTCTCGGGGTGGTGGCGGTCGAGATGCTTCTTGATCGTCTTCAGATTCTTGGTGTTCGAGCGATAGAGCACGTCGAACGCATCGCCCAGCAGCGGCACGGCGCCTACTGCGGTGTCGAAGCCGATGCGACCCATCATGTGCCAAAGCTTCCACTTCGGAATGCCGAGATTGCGGGCTTCCCACACGATATAGCTGCCCATGGCGGCCGTGATGATGTCGCCCAGTACCGGCACGAAGCCGATGATCGTATCGAGGCCGATCCGGTAGTTCGTGCCCGGGATGACCATGCTGCGCTCGAGGATCATCTCCAGCGCTTCCACCCGGCGGCGGATGGATTGGGGGTCGTTGCCCATGGGCAGTTCGATGCCGAATGCCTGCGCAGAAGCGCGGTCGGCACGGGGCTCCTCGCGACCGGTGTAGATATCGATCGGGGTCAGGCGATTGTCGTCCATGCCCTTTAGATGGGCGCGAGGGTCAACGGGAACAAGGGATGGAAGCCCCAGGGGTTCTCCGAAAAGCCCTCGACTTCCGAACGGGTCTGGGTCCAGCGGATGGGTGCGCCGAGCGGGATGTAGAGGTTCGTCGCCGCCAGCGTGGCCTCGGCCTCGAGCAGATAGGAGGCTTCTTCCTCCGCATTGGCAGCATCGGTGGCGAGCGAAACGAGGAAATCGACGTCCTCGGAGCAGATGCGCGGCGAGATGCTGCAGTTGAACTGGTTGAGGAACCAGCGGGGCCCCGCATAGCGCGCGACCCGGTCGCGCAGGACCATGTCGGCCCGCGATTCAGCAGCGGCGCGTTCGAGCACGATCCCGACTGCCGAGAGGTCCTTGGCAATGCTGGCGAACAAGAGGTCCGAACCGGGCCCTTCGGGTAGAGCGAGGGAGACGCTCGGCGCGGTGCCGTTCGAGGCGCGCCACCCGGCTGCCCGCTGTGCCGCGCGCGCCCTGCGCTGGTCGAGCGACAGCCCTTCCCAGCGCTCCGGCGAAGGTGCGACGCCTGGCAGGTCCGCAGGGACGATCCGGGCAGAAGCGCTCCAGCCGCCGATGCCGAGCGCGCTGGCAATGGCATTGCGGTCGATGGCCAAGGCAATCGCTTCCCGGTTCGCCGCATCCGCAAGGAAGCCGCGCTGCTGCCTGACGTCGAGGCCGAACAAGCCAATCGCCGAATCGAGCCTGACGGTTGCGCGCGAAAACGTGCTCGTCGAGGCGCGCGGGAGGTCCTGTATCCGCCCGCCAAGGATGAGGTCGTAGCGGTTCTGCTGGAAGCCTTGCGCCGCCTGTTCGGCAGGCACGGTCTGGAAGCGGATCGCGCGCATGCCTTCGCCCCACTCGGGCTGCGAGGGCTGGCCGCGCAGTTCGGGTGCCATCGCCTCGAGCAGCCAGGCATCGCCGTCGCGCGCCGCGCTCATCGGGCCGGTGCGGGCGGCTTCTGCCGAGATGCCGAGCTCCGGCTGGGCCAGCACCTGCAGCAGACCAGGCATGGGACTCTTCAGGCGGATTTCCACCACGCGCCCGGTCATGGCCCTGATCTCTGCGACCTTCTGCAAGTCGAGGCCGAGACTGGTTCCATCCAGCCGCGCGATCGTGCGCCGAAGCGAATCGCGCACCATGGTTGCCGTCAGGCGCTCGCCGCTCGGCAGGTCGAATTCGGTGATCCGGAAGATGTAGCTTTCACCGTCATCGGTGACGATCCAGCGTTCGGCGATGCCGGGAACGACCTCGCCGGCGGCATTCAGCCGGACGAGGCCCTGCTGGGTCGAAGCCCGGACCAGCTGTGCGGCCGGACCGATGCGGAGGCCTTGCTCGAAAGCATCTTCGGGTTGTCCGATGAAAGCGACGTCGAGCACACCGTCATCCTCGCGCCCCGAACAGGCGGCAAGGACCAGCACGGCAAGGGTGAGGACGAGGCGGCGCATTGCGCTGGGTTAGCAGCGCACCGCCGTCGTGCAAGGCAATCAGAGCTTGCGCAGCTGCGAAGGGTCGCGCTGGTAGAAGCCGATCGGCCTGGTGTGGCGCGGCGCGACACTTTCCGAGACGGCCATCACCGCACGGGCGGCCTTGGCGTCGATCTCTTCCTCGAAGGCGATGCCGAAGCGGTTGCCCTGCGTCCACGCGACAACGCCGCGAACCGGCTTGGTATTGCGCAGTTCGACCGTGACCCGATCCCCGCGGGAGAGGGCCAGCAGCCCTTCTGCCATCATGCCGCCGTCCGACAAATTGCGCACCTTGACCCTGACCGCCTCACCAGCCGCACCGGCGTGCAGGGTTGCAGTCAGGAAGAGACTGTCACGGTTCAGGTTTCGCGTGTCTATCATCGACAAGGGAGTGGGCTCCGAGCAGCTTCGCGCGCCGACCCGAAAACCGGGTGCGCTGCCGCCGAAACTAGCGATTTACCGATGAAGAAATGGTTACCCGCGCAGCAAGATTTCCTAGGAAAATCAATCGTCGCGCGAGATCTTTTCCTTGCGTTCATGCGCGGTCTGCGCCTCGACCGTCATGGTGGCGACCGGTCGGGCGATGAGACGGCGCAGGCCGATCGGATCGCCGGTGACCTCGCAATAGCCGTATTCGCCCTGGTCGATGCGGCGCAGCGCAGCGTCGATCTTGGCGATGAGCTTGCGCTGGCGGTCGCGGGTGCGCAGTTCGATGCCCCAATCGGTTTCCGACGATGCGCGGTCGTTGAGGTCGGGCTCGCGGATCGGGCCGTCCTGCAAATGCTGGAGAGTGAGCCCGGCCGCGTCGTGGATCGATTTCTTCCAGTCGAGCAGGAGCATGCGGAAGTAATCGAGCTGCTGGTCGCTCATGTATTCTTCGTCGTCGGACGGAACATAGTCCGGAGCGACAGCCGCCTTTGCCTTGGCGAGCTTGTCGGAAACACTCGAAGCCGAAGTGGCCATTGACCTCGTAATCCTTCTACCCATCGGAACGGATGCCGCGTCGCCCTGCTGGTCCGGATCTTTCCGGTACCTCGCCGCCTGTTCGATGGCGCGGCCTATAGGTCGCACGACTTTCCGGCACAAGGCGCAATCCCAATCCTTTCACCGACCTGTGACAAATGGACCGCATCCCCGGCGAGGTAACGAAAACCGCGTTAACCTTTTATTGACCATAACAGGCGAGGACTGTCCTCACCCGGCGGGGGGCCGGGCCAATGGGGGAAGTTCGAAATGACCGTACTGACGAGCATCGAAGGGGGCGCCGGCCGCATCGACCAGACCGGTGAAGGCGAAGCGACCATCGCTGAATATCTGGGTGCGTTTGCCAAGGGCAGCATCGACGCGCTCTACGACCTGGGCGTTGCTTTCTCGACCGGCAGCCACGGCGTGGCCTGCGACATGATCGAGGCGCACAAGTGGTTCAACATCGCCGCATCCAAGGGTCACGAGGAAGCTGCCTGGTGCCGTGCCGACATTTCGGACGAAATGACCGCCCGCGAAATTTCCGAAGCTCAGCGCCGTGCACGCCAGTGGCTGTGCGAAGGCGAACGCCGCGTCGCCTGATTCCTACCCGCCGCGCCTGAACGGGGTGCGGCGCGCGAGGTAGTTACGATCGGCCGCCACTCCGGCGCGTTCGCGTGTCAGGAAATCGGCCACCGCCTCGCGAAAACCCGGATCGGCGATCCAGTGCGCCGAGACCGTTTCGACAGGTTCATATCCGCGGGCCAGCTTGTGCCCGCCCTGCGCGCCGGCTTCGACCCGGTCGAGGCCGAGTTCGATGGCGACATCGATGGCCTGGTAATAGCACAGCTCGAAATGCAGAAAGCGCACGTCCTTCGTGCAGCCCCAGTAGCGCCCGTAGAGCGCATCTCCCCCGATGAAATTGAGCGCGCCGGCAATCGGCAGCCCGTCTTCCAGCGCAAGGATGAGAAGCAGTTTCTCGCCCATCCGCTCGTGGAAGAGGTCGAAGGCCTCGCGCGTCAAATAGGGCCGACCCCATTTGCGCGCGCCGGTGTCCTGGTAGAAGACCCAGAAGGCGTCCCAGTGTTCGGGCCGGATCTCCCCGCCCCGCAGCTTCACGATCTCCAGCCCTGCCTGCGCCGTGCACCGCTCCTTGCGCAGGTCCTTGCGCTTGCGCGAAGTGAGCGTGGCGAGGAAATCGTCGAAACCTGCAAACCCGCGATTGTGCCAGTGGAACTGGAGGTCCTTGCGGATCAGCCAGCCGGCCTTTTCAAACAGGGCGACCTGCGCCGGTTCGATGAAGGTCGCATGCGCGCTCGAAAAGCCGTTCTGCAGGCACAATTGCTCGGCCGCCTTCAGGAGGGGCGCGGCAAGGCTCTCGTCCGACAGCAGCAGGCGCGGGCCCGTGGCCGGCGTGAAAGGCGCGGCGATCTGGAGCTTGGGGTAATACTGCCCCCCTGCCCGTTCGTAGGCATCGCCCCAAGCATGATCGAAGACATATTCGCCCTGGCTGTGGCTCTTGAGGTAGGCAGGCATGGCAGCAAGCGGCGGACCGCCTGCCGAAGAAATGACCAGCGGCGCGCTCTGCCAGCCTGTGCCGGGTCCGACACTGCCCGAATCCTCCAGCGCGGTGAGGAATTCGTGCGAGACGAAGGGATTGTCCCCGGCAAGCGCATTCCAGGCATCGCGGTCGATCGCGCCGACCGATCCGGCCACCCTTGCCGCCAGGTCGCCCTCGCTCACGCCAGCCCCGCTCCTTCCGCGATCAGGGCATCGGCATGTTCTTCGCCGACCGCGCGGCTTTCGGGCGAGTTCACGGTCCAGGTGAGGACCGGCATCCCGCGCACCTTCAGTTCCGCGACCATCGGGTTCGGCAAGGCCGCGACATGGTAGGCGATGAATTCGGGGCGTGCCGCCCACAGGGCGAGATGGCGGCTGGCGGCCGACTGCGTGTAGCCGCGCTCGTCCTCGCGCATGACGAGGCCGCGCACCGTTTGCGGATTATGCCTCGCGAACCAGCGCGAGACGCGCGGATCGAAGCTCATCACACCGTGGAGGCCGGCATAGCCTTCCAGCGCATCGGCCACGCGGCGGCAGGTGAGCTCGACATCGTAGCCGCGACGCGACTTGATCTCGATCAGCAGCGGCACCCGGCCTGCGACCATCGCCAGCAGCTCGGGCAGGTCCATCGGCCGGTCCTCGCTTTCGAGATAGGCGAGCTCGCGCCATTCTTCGCGGGTCAGCGCTTCCGTCTTCTCCGGTCGCCCGACCAGCCGGGCGAAATCCCAGTCATGGAAGACCATCGGCCAGTCGTCGGCACTGCGCTGAATATCGCATTCGAGCCCGAGGCCCGCTTCCACCGCGGCGCGAAAGGCGCTCGGCCCGTTTTCTATCCGGCCCGGCCCGTGAAGGCCGCGGTGGGCATAGGTCCATGTCCGCAGCCACCCGACCCGCGCGGGGTCGGGTGCCGGAACGACCAGCCGGTCAATGAGGGCGAAGGGCGACAATCGCATCGACCTCGACCGCGGCATCGAGCGGGAGGACCGGCACCCCGACCGCGCTGCGCGCATGCTTGCCGGCATCCCCGAACACCTCGGCCATCAAATCGCTGCAGCCGTTCACGACCTTGGGCTGGTCGGTGAAATCGGGAGTACTGGCAACGAAGCCGCCCAGCTTAACCACCTGTTCCACGCGTTCGAGCAGCCCGGCTGCCTTGAGCTGGGCAAGGATCATCAGCCCGCAGGCTCGCGCGGCCTGCTGTCCGGTTTCGAGCGAGACGTCCGCGCCCAGCTTGCCGGTGACGAGCTGGCCGTCGACGAAGGGCAGCTGGCCCGACAGGAAGGCCATGTTCCCGGTGACGACCACTGCCTGGTAGCTGGCGACCGGTGCCGCGGCCTGCGGCAGGGTGAGGCCCAGTTCGGCCAGTTTCGCTTCGATGCTCATGCTTCTTCCCTCTCCAGTTCGCCCATCAGCCAGGGCAGCGCCTCGGTCCAGCAGTCGATGCGGGCATCGGCATGGCCGGAGGTGTGGGCGCAGTCGATATGCGGGGCAAGCATCGGCTCGCCGCACAAATGTAGCGTGGTGATCGTCCCGATCGTCTCGCGTGCGGAGCGGTGGTGCTGCGCAAGGTCGTCGATGAAGATCGCCTTGGTCGGATTGTATTCTTCGAGGATGCGCTGCAGCGCCGGGCCCTTGGGGCCCTGGTTGGTGAAGACCCGCGCGGCAAGACCGTGGTCGGCCAGCTGCTCGGTGCGCATCTGCTGGCGTTTGTCGACGAGGTTGGTCAGCACCACCACGTCGGCTTTCTCGCCCAGCGTGTTGATGCCCTCGATCGCGCCGGGAATGGGCGACTGGCGGTGCATTTCGGTATCGAAGAAGCGGCCCAGCATGTGCCAGATTTCGTCCGGCGCGAGATATTCGCCGTTTTCCTGCCAGCGCAGCGCCTTGGAAAAATCGTTCGTCCCCATGTGGAAGTCGACGCCCTGCGTCTCGTCCAGCCAGTCGCGGAACGGCGACACCATGTAGAGCAGGACTTCGTCGCAATCGGTGATGATCAGCGGGCGGCTCATTGTGACAGGCTCCTGTGGGCAGCGACCAGCGCTTCGGGCGTCGTGCCCAGCGCATCGGCTGCCGAGATAAGGTCGGGTTCGTGATTTGCGAGGAATTCGAGCACCGCGGCCTGCACTTCGCGTTCGGCGATGCCGTGGCGCAGGCGTTCGGGCGTCAGGCCGGTCAGCGACAAGAGGCGCTCTGCCCGGCGCTCGTCGACCAGCGCCCAGCCCAGCGCTTCCAGCGCCAGGACTTCCGGCGCGCGCGTTTCGTCAGCTTTGTCCGATGCAGGAATTGTCAGCCCTTTCGCTTGTCCCTATGCCGCCTGCCGGTACTTGCGCCATTCGCAGGAGACGGCAGGCCCGTGGCAAGAAGAATCCTCGTTGTCGAGGACAACGATCTCAATCGTAAGTTGTTCTGTGACGTGCTCAAGGCAAACGGGCACGAAGTCGTTCCCGTGGCCGACGGCAACAACGTGCTGGCGACCGCGCGCAAGTTCTCGCCCGACCTCGTCATCATGGACATCCAGCTGCCCGGCGTGAGCGGGGTCGACCTGATCGCCGAAATCAAGCGCGACGGCGAACTGGCGAGAGTGCCGGTGCTGGCCGTGACTGCCTATGCCGGCAAGGGCGACGAGGAACGGATTCGCGGTGCCGGGGCAGAGGATTACCTCGCCAAGCCGGTGTCTATCGGCCCCTTCATGGCCGCCGTGCGCCGCCTGGTCGGCGAATAGGAACGCGCCGCCGCGCTTGACAAAACCCTGCGGAAACCGCTTTGCCGCGCCAATGGTCATGAACCGCAACAGCTGCGGCTCGCCACGCATTACAAGGACAGGACCTTCATGGACCGAGCGGAAGTCGACGCGAAGATTCGCGAGATCGCCGAACCCTTCAACAAGAAGGGCGTCACCATCACCGAAGACACGAGCTTCCAGAACGACCTGGAATTCGACAGCCTGACGGTCATGGATTTCGTCGCCGAGATCGAGGACGAGTTCGACATCATCATCTCGATGAACCAGCAGGCCGAGATCGAAACCTACGGCCAGCTCGTCGATGCCGTGACCAAGATGCAGGCCGACTGATGAGCGAGGGCATCTCCCAGCCGGACCAGCCGATCGAGCGCGAGGGCGAAGGCAAGGACCTGTTCTCCAAGTTCGACGACATCATCGCCATGCGCCAGGGCCTGCTCGACAGCGGTGTCGAGGATCCCTTCAACCTGGTGATGGAAAAGGTCCTCTCGCCGACCCGCGCGATCTGCAACGGGCGCGAGACGATCCTGCTCGGCACCTACAACTACATGGGCATGACCTTCGACCCCGACGTGGTCGAGGCGGGCAAGCAGGCGCTGACCGATTTCGGTGCGGGCACCACCGGCAGCCGCGTGCTCAATGGCACCTACCAGGGTCACAAGGACGTCGAGGAAGCCCTCAAGGACTTCTACGACATGGACCACGCGATGGTCTTCTCGACCGGCTACCAGGCCAATCTCGGGATCATCAGCACCATCGCGGGCAAGGGCGATTACATCATCCTCGACATCGACAGCCATGCCAGCATCTGGGACGGCTGCGCGATGGGCAATGCCGAAGTCGTGCCCTTCAAGCACAACGACATCGAAGCGATGGAAAAGCGCCTCAAGCGCATTCCCGAAGGGGCCGGCAAGCTGGTCATCCTCGAAGGCGTCTACTCGATGCTGGGCGATGTCGCGCCGCTGAAGGAAATGGTCGCGGTCGCCAAGAAATACGGTGCCATGGTGCTGGTCGACGAAGCGCACTCGATGGGCTTCATCGGCGAACACGGGCGCGGCGTGTGCGAAGCGGCCGGCGTGATCGACGATTGCGATTTCATCATCGGCACCTTCTCCAAGAGCGTGGGCACGGTGGGCGGCTTCTGCGTCTCCAACCACCCCAAGTTCGAGATCATGCGCCTTGTGTGCCGCCCCTATGTCTTCACCGCCTCGCTCCCGCCGAGCGTGGTGGCGACAGCCTGCACCTCGATCCGCAAGCTGATGCACGGGTCGAACAAGCGCGCGCATCTCTGGGAAAATTCCAAGGCACTGCACAAAGGCCTCAAGGACCTGGGCTTCCAGCTCGGCACCGAGGAACCGCAGAGCGCGATCATCGCGGTAATCATGCCCGACCTCCAGCAGGGCGCGGCCATGTGGGAAGCGCTGATCAAGAATGGCCTCTACGTGAACCTCGCGCGTCCGCCGGCAACGCCTGCCAACATGACGCTGCTGCGCTGCTCGCTGTGTGCCGAACACAGCGAGGACGAGGTCGGACAGATCCTCGATATCTTCGAGAAATCGGGCAAGGCCGTCGGCATCATCTGAGCCTGCGGGAACGGCAGGTCCGGCCATCCGTCTCATCGGTGCAAAGGAGATTGCACCGATGAAGACGACCAATAGCGGCAGCGCGACCTACGAAGGCCTCGGCAAGGACGGCAAGGGCCATGTCTCGACCGGCTCGGGCGCGCTGTCGGACCAGCCCTACGGCTTCAACACGCGCTTCGAGGATGCGGCCGGGACCAACCCGGAAGAGCTGGTGGCCGCAGCCCATGCGAGCTGCTTCACCATGGCGCTCTCGTTCAAGCTGGCCGAAGCCGGCTTCACCGACGGCAAGGTCGAAACCGAAGCGAAAGTGACGCTGGAAAAGCTCGACGGCGGCTTCACCGTGACCCGCTCGGCCCTTTCGACCAGGGGATCGGTCCCGGGCATGGACCAGGCGAAGTTCGAGGAGCTGGCTGCAGACGCCAAGGCGAACTGCCCGATCTCGCGCCTGCTGAATTGCGAGATAACTCTGGAAACCGCCTTCGAAGGCTGAGCGGAAATGGAAAGACCGGCCGGAGGGTCGCGAAAACCGGCCGGCCTTTCCGTCAGGCGACCTTTGCGGTCGTCCCCTCTCCAACCGGTTCGTCCATCACCTTGTTCTCCGGGAAGATCGGCCACAGCAATTGCTGGCCGAGCGTTGCGGGTGCGAGGTTCTCGACCCCGTAGCTTACCGGGAAGGTGCGGGTGATCTTGGCCGTGCCGAACAGCACGTCCCAGAAGAACAGCAGGTTTCCGTAATTGCCCTTGTAGTGGACCGCCGGATCGTCGGCATGGCGGCCGTGGTGGGCATGGTGCGTGGCGGGCGTCGAGATGGTGCGCTCGACCACCCACATGACGGGCGAGAGCCACTTCTTCGCATAGAGCGGCTTGTCCCAGGCAACGTCCGAATGCGCGCTGGTGATGACCAGCAGCTTCACCACGATGTAGCCTGCGTAGACCCAGCCGAGGCCGAGCCAGATCAGCATGCCCGACATCCACAGGCTGGGCATCATGGCGTAGTAGATGATGTTGTTCCGGTAGACGAGCCGCACGCTCATGTAGCGCGCGTTGTGGTGGGCACGGTGGAGGTTGTAGAGCCACGGCGTCGAATGGCTCGCGCGGTGCCACCAGTATTGCAGCATGTCGTCGAGCACGAGAAACAGCGCGATCGCGGCGAAGATGTTGAGGCCCGACAGCGCACCTGCATATTGCGGCGCGACCATGTCGGCGACCTTGCCCGCCAGCAGCAGCACGGTCGGCTGGGTCACGGCGAGCAGCATGGTCATGCTGATGGCCTCGACGATCCCGTCGTCGCGCGACTGCTCTTCCTTCGAAAAAAGGTTGGAGCGCCACAGCTCCAGCAGCGCGAAACCGAGATAGATCGCCACGATGGCGATGGTCGATGCAGGCATGTGTCCTCTCCCCGGACAAACTTGTCGATTCGCTGTCTAGCGTTTACCGAGGCGCAAGAATGTCGAATATTTTACATTCTCGCACGACTCGGCGCTCGCTGGTGACACCCATGCTGTTCACTGCGCTCGATCCCTCGCTCCAGGCGCATTTGCGCAATGGCGGCGTCGACCGGCAATTCGCCGACGGGCAGCTCATCCAGCAGCGCGGGACGCAGGCGGACGGTTTCTGGCTGATCGAGGAAGGCTCGGTCATGGTCGGACAATTCCTGCCCGATGGCGAGTTCCGCGCGATGGCCCTGCTGGGCCCGGGCGATTCCTATGGCGAGCTGGCGGTGTTCTCCGGCCGCCCGCGCATCGTCGATGCCGTGTCGCGCGGGACCAGCCGCATCCGCTTCATCGCCGCGCGCCGGTTTCTCGATGCGCTGGGCAATTACCCGGCATCGAGCAAGGCCCTGCTCGGCGCATTGTCGGCGCAGTTGCAGGACGTCCTCGCGATCCTTGCCAGCGTAAGGCGCGGAACCAACCCTGCCCGCCTTGCCGAACTGCTCGCCAACATGGCGGGAGAGGACGGGACTGTCGCGATCACCCAGCAGGAACTGGCCGACCTCCTCGGCGTGACGCGCGCGACCGCCAATGCGGCCCTGCGCGAGCTGCAGGCGAAACGGCTGGTGGAGCGCGGCTACGGCCGCATCAGGGTGCCCGACCGCGAGCGGCTCGCGGCCTTTGCGCTGGCCTAGGCGCCGGCCTCGATAGCCGGAGCGTTGGCGCAGACGTCGTCGCTGCCTTCATCGCTGCTGCCGAACTGGGCGAGCACCAGCACGCCGCCCACCACCAGCACGACGAACAGCGTGGTCAACAGGCCGAGGTACTTGTCGATCAGCCGCTTGATCGGCGCACCGAAAACGCGGAACAGGATACCGACCGTCATGAAGATGAGCGCGCGGGCGAACAGGCTCGACAGCACGAAAGTAACGAGGTTCATGCCCACGAAACCGGCAGTGATCGTCAGCAGCTTGAACGGGACAGGCGTGGCGCCGGCGATCAGGATCGCCTCGAAGTCGTATTCGCGCAAGTGGCAGGCAGCGACCGGGAAGGCTTCGCTGAGGCCGAGGCTGGAGATCAGCCACACGCCGACCGTGTCGTACAGCCCCCAGCCGATCGCGTAGCCGAGCAGCGCGCCCGCGACCGACGACAGCGTCGCGACAGTCGCGAACTTCACCGCCTTCTTCGGTTCGGCGAGGCACATGAGGCCCAGCAGCGGGTGCGGCGGGATCGGGAAGAAGGAGGATTCGATGAAGCAGAAGAAGGCCAGCCACCACACCGCATGCGGGTGCGCGGCCTTGTCCATCGTCCAGTTGTAGAGGCTGCGCAGCACTGGTGTGACCCTTCTCGTCCGAAGCGCGGCAATTATGCCGGCCTCGCAGTGTAGACAAGCACTTCAAGATAACTCAATTGGCTAAACAAAGGCGATTAGGAGGACCAGGGGTAGCTGGAGCTTCGTCGACCGTGCGATGGCATGGCCATTAGGGACTAAAGCGCCGCCTCGTCGTTGGCATACTCGAGTAGCTGAATGCGCCTTGGCGCCCTGTTCGAACCGTCCAGGGGAGGCACCATCGATACCGAAGCATGGGCCGCGATTGGGGAAGTTGTAGCCGTTTTGCGACAGTTCGGCCTATTCGTCTGATTTGTCGGAACTAGTTTCGGGCGGTCACGTTAAAGCCGCGTGCTGGACGGGGAAACCCGCCAGACAACCCAATAATCTGACGGGAATCGCGACATTCTTGCAACAGTTCCCGTTCAAAGGCAGCTTGCCACCTTGCTGAGGGAAAGTTAGATAAGTTTCACTCGGTGGCTTAAATTCGCAAAAAGGGGAAATAAATAATGCGGAATTTCGTCCTAGGAATGGCGATGGCCTCTACGGCCCTTGCGTCGCCTGCCCTCGCACGAGATAATTCGTGGTACATCGGCGCCGAATTCGGCCCGATGCTTGCGGAAGATCTCGACCTCGCCGTCCGCGATGCCGACGGCAATGAAACCAGCATCGTCAGCCTCGATACCGACTACGGTTTCGATGGCGGTGGTTACGTCGGTTACGACTTCGGTGCATTCCGCCTCGAAGCAGAAGCCAGCTACCGCGATGCCTCGCTCGACAGCGTCGACGTCGGTGCCAGCCTTGCCAATGCTGTTGGCGCGGTTGCTCCTGCTGGCGAATATGCTGCCAATGGCGGTATCGACTCGCTCAGCTTCATGCTGAACGGTCTGTTCGACTTCGGTTCGGACGATGGCCTCCAGTTCTATGCGGGTGCTGGTATCGGTGTTGCTCGCACCAGCGTCGAAGCTCGTATTGCCAGCGCTGGCAGCCCGTCGATCGACGATTCGAGCACTGACCTTGCATGGCAGCTGCTTGCCGGCATCAACGCTCCGCTGAGCGACAATGTCGACGTCGGCCTGCGCTATCGCATGTTCACCGCCGAAGACGTGGAAGTCGTCGACCTTGGCGGTCGTTCGCTCGACGAAAAGTGGCGCACGCACTCGCTCATGGGCACCCTGACCTACAACTTCGGTGCTCCGACCCCGCCGCCCCCGCCGCCTCCGCCGCCGCCGCCGCCGCCGCCGCCCCCGCCGCCCCCCCCGCCGCCGCCGCCGCCGGCTCCGGTGTGCCAGCAGGGCCCGTACATCGTCTTCTTCAACTGGGACGAGTCGGACATCACTCCGGAAGCAGCGACGATCCTCGACAACGCGGTTTCGGCATACGCCAACTGCGGTATGGCTTCGGTCATGCTCGCTGGCCACACCGACACCTCGGGTTCGGCCCAGTACAACATGGGCCTGGCAGAGCGTCGTAACTCGTCGGTTCGCGACTACCTGACCGCCCGCGGCATCCCCGATGGCCGGATCAGCAGCGAAGCCTTCGGCGAAACGCAGCTTCGCGTTCCGACCGCAGACGGCGTCCGCGAACTCCAGAACCGTCGTGTGGAAGTCACCTACGGTCCGGGTTCGGGCATGTAATTCTACCCTTCAAGGTAGAAACAGGATTAGGGGCCGGAGCAATCCGGCCCCTTTTTCGTTGGGCCTTGCAGAGACACCAAACTTGCGAGGATCGACCACATGATTTCGAAAAGTCTAGCCGCCCCTGCCCTGCTTGCTTTCGCACTTGGCGGGTGCAGCACCCTGAGCAGCCTGCCGACAGAGCGCGTCGGCCAAGCAAGCCTGACCCTCGCCAACGGTGTCCCAGCGGGGACGGCACAGCTCTTGTCAGACGGCACCACGGTGAGCATCGCCGTTGCCGTCACCGGGATCGAACCGGGCCCTCACGGCTTCCATCTCCATACGACCGGCAAATGCGAAGCACCCGGCTTCACGAGCGCAGGCGGCCATCTCAATCCGGCAGGTCGCCAGCACGGAAGCGAGAACCCTTCCGGCAAGCACCTCGGGGACCTGCCCAACCTTGTCGTCGGCGCCAACGGCACTGCTACCGCAGAGTTCGATCTTTCAGGCCCGCGCGACCAGGTCCTGGCCGACATCTTCGACGCAGACGGTGCGGCCGTGATGATCCATGCAGGCGCGGACGATTATCGCAGCGACCCGGCCGGCGATGCCGGTTCGCGGATCGCGTGCGGCGTATTGCGCCCCGCCTGATCGCCTACTGTCCTAGACGTTTTCCCCTGCAGCCCGGGCACGCTCCACAACGCTCGCTCCGGCTGCAGGCACGAGCTTCATAGCAGCCAGCAGGAGCACCAAGCCGATCGGCACGGCAACGAGCGTCGACAGCACACCGAAGGACAGGTTGTCGCCGTTGGTGGCCGAGACATATCCGGCCATGAACGGACCAAGCCCAAGGCCCACCAGCGTCGTCGACAGGAAGAAGGTCGCCGTCGCGAGACCACGCATGCGCGGCAGGACCAGTGCCTGACTGCTCGCCGCTGCTGCACCGAGTGCCGAGGCGGAGAACATATTGGCGAAGAAGCTGGCGATGTAGAACGTGACCAGGATGTCCGTTGTATAGGCGATAAGAAGCGCCGGGATCGGCGCCACGAGGCCGAACATCACCACGTAGAGGCGGCCTTCGGGCCGACGTTCCAGCAGGAAATCGGCAAGTCGTCCGCCGAGGATCACCCCGAGGAAGCCTGCAACTGCGGCCGGTGCACCGAGGAACCACCCGAGGTCCGACTTTGCCGCACCCAATGCACGCTCTGCGTAGGGAGCGCCCCAATAGGATCCGGCATAGGACATGAAGGCGACCATACCGTAGCCGAGGATGACGGTCAGGAAGGCCGGCGACCCCCAGGTCAGCTTGAAGGTGGGCAGGTCACGCGCCTTCAGCCCCATCGCCCAGCTGAATACGGCATAATAGCCGATGCCCAGGAACAGCCACTGGTCGGATACGATGCCGGGGAGCAGCGCTGCGCTGGCAGGCGCGATCTGGGTCATGACCCAGGCGAGCACCGCGAAACCCACGAGACCGGCAAGGTTGACCATCAGCGCCGAAGTACCGCGCATGGCCGCGCCGAAAATCGTGAACGGCGGGATGACCTGGAAGAGTTCGCGCATGAAGCCGCGAAACGGCTCCGGATCTTCCGGCGTTGGCAGGCCGTCGATCTCGCCGCGCACGGGTTCGCGCAGGCTGAGGACCCAGATGGCGAGCAGCAGGCCGGGAATGCCGACCGCGAGGAATGCGGCCTGCCAGCCTACAAGGCCCAGCGGGCCGCCGCCGGGATATGCCTCGTTCCAGGCCTCGACCACCATCGCGCCGATCAGCAGCGAGATGCCGCCGCCGACATACAGGCCCGACGAATAGATCGCGAGGGCAGTGGCGCGCAGGCGCGCAGGGAACCAGTCCGAAATGAGCGAATAGGCAGAGGGGCTGGCGGTCGCTTCCCCGACCCCCACGCCGATACGGGCAACCGTCAGGCCTGCCGCGGTCTTCGCAAAGCCCGACAGTGCGGTCATGGCCGACCACAGCGTCAGGCCGATGGCCATCAACCGGACGCGCTTCCAGCTATCCGCCAGCTTGCCGAGGGGGATGCCGAAGAGCGCGTAGAAAACCGCGAAGGCGGTACCGTAGAGGAACCCCAGATAGTCGTCGCCGACACCGAGGTCGGCCTTGATATCATTGGCCAGGATCGAGAGGATCTGCCGGTCGATGAAGTTGAGCATGTAGACCACGACCAACACGCCCAGTGCGTACCAACTGTAGGCAGGGACTTTCGCGTCTGTTTGAGCCGATGCCTGTGTCTCTGTCTCGTTGCTCGCATCAGTCTGGCTCAATCTCTCACTCCCTCAGTTCCGGCGCATCGGCCCGGTAAGCGGTCGTATCGACAAGACCCGCCTCGGCAAAGCCCTTTCGACGCAAGCGGCACGAGTCGCAGGCTCCGCACGCCAGGCCATCTGCGCCCGGGTCATAGCAGGACCAGCTCCATGACGGATCGAGACCCAGGCGATGGCATTCGCGCGCGATGTCCGCCTTGGTCATATGCTGGAGCGGGGCGTGGATGTGGAAGGGCCTGCCCTCCACGCCCTGCTTGGTGCCGAGCCGTGCCGTTTCGGCAAAGCTGGCAATGAATTCGGGGCGGCAATCGGGATAGCCCGAGTAATCCAGCGCATTCACGCCGATAAAGATGTCGCTCGAGCCGGCGCTTTCCGCAAACGCCGTAGTCAACGCGAGGAAGACGAGGTTGCGCGCGGGGACATAGGTGACCGGAATATCGTCGCCGACCCCGGTTTTCGGCACATCGATATCGTCGGTCAGGGCCGACCCGCCGAATTTCCTGAGATCGAGCGGCAGTTCGACATGACGCTCTACGCCGAGACGTTCAGCAATCGCTCGCGCAGATTCGAGTTCGCGGCTGTGCCGCTGGCCGTAGTTGATCGTCAGCGCATGGACGCCAAAGCCGGCCTCCTGGGCCAGCGCGGCCGTGACCATGGAATCGAGACCGCCCGACAGGAGCAGGACGGCCACAGGTTTCGGCTGGGTGTCAGTTGCAGGCATGAGAGGGGCAGCTAACGAAGAGCCGCCGCCTCGGCAATGCTCACTTGCAGGTGCCGGTCCGGCGGGCTTCGGCAGAGAACTGGAACGGACGACCGTCGGCAATCCCCTGGCTGTCGATCTGGACGAGGCCAGACCCTTCCTTGCGGATGTTCGTGCGGCCGTAGCCATTGCCCGGACAAGTGTACTGGACCGTCACTTCGTCCTTGCCATCTTCGACGACGAAGCGGTTGCACCCGCTCTCCGTATGGCGGAGCTGGATGAATTCGCGTCCGCTGCGCACACACAGCTTGCGACTGGGACTGCCGTCGCGAAAACGCACTTCCCATGCACCACTATCGAGCGAGGCGAGCATGGCGAGCGAGGCCTGCGCCATCGAAGGTGCAGCCAGGCCAAGCGCCGGCAGGGCGACAATCGCGCCCAGGACAGCCATGCGTTTGCGGGCCTTGAATGGTCCCATGATCCACCTCGTCATCGTGCTCGCGAGCCGATTCGCTAGCATCAGTCTATGAACAATTCGCGCTGAACAGTTGTAGAACAGCGACATTCGGTTGTCGGTTCCGCCTCGACAGGCGGGATTTACGCCTCGATCGGGAACTTGCGCGAACAGAATGCGCAGTCGACCATTATGATCCCGTCATCGTCGCGCATATCGGCGCGGTCCTCTTCAGGAAACTTCGCAAGTACCATTTCGTAATGCTCTTTCGAGCAGCGACAACCGCGGGTTACTTCATGTCCCGCAATGATGCGTACTTCATCTTCTTCATGGAACAGGCGCCAGACGATCGCCTCGAGCGAAAGCGCTTCGTCGAGCAGTTCGTCGTGGCGCAGCGAGCCGCCCATGACAGCCACATGCTCCCATTCCGGATGGTCGAGCCGCGCGTGCAGGCGCTCGCGCCCTTCCTCGCCATCGGGCAGGTGCTGCAGGAGCATGCCTGCAGCAAGACTGCCGTCCTTGCCCGACCTGACGGCCGTGCGGATCAGCGTCGGTACCTGCTCGGACTGGAAGAAATAGCTCTGGCAGGCATCGGCCAGCGAATCGCCCTCGAGCGGAACGATGCCCTGGTACCGCCCGCGCCCGTCGGCCATGTCGAAGGTGATCGCGAGATAGCCCTTGCCGAACAGGGCGAAGAGCGACGGATTGGCGCCCAGTTCCGCCAGCTTCGCCTCGTCGAAATCGACATAGCCGCGAAGCGCGCCCGCCTTGTAGTCGCACACCAGCAGCCGGACAGCGCCCGCCTCGGTCTGCGCCTGCATGGTCACTTGCGAGGCGTCGTCCTTGAGCAGTCCGCCGATCAGCGTTGCGAGCACCAGCGCTTCTGCCAGCAGGTGGGTGACGGGGGCAGGATAGTCGTGCGCACCGAGGATTTCGTCGAGCGTGCTATCAAGGCGCACCACCCTGCCGCGCGCATTGCGCGAGGGGATGGCGAAAGCGAGCGTGCGACCGGCGAAGGTCTCTTCGGGTGAAGCGGGGATCTGCGTCATGGGCGCCATATGGGGCGGCATGCCCCGATTAACAGGGGTCAGTCACCTGCGGCAAGCAGGCCGAAGCACCACAGCAGGACGGATTTCTGCGCGTGGATCCGGTTCTCGGCCTCGTCGAAGACGACCGATTGCGGGCTTTCGAAGACGTCCTCGGTGACTTCCTCGCCGATATGCGCAGGCAGGCAGTGGAGGAATTTGGCATCCTGCGCGGCGAGTTCCATCAGGCGCTTGTCGACCTGGAACGGCGCCATCGCCGCCAGCTTGTTGTGCGCGTGCTGCTGGCCCATCGATACCCAGGTATCGGTGACGATGATATCGGCACCCCGCGCCGCCTCCTGCGCATCTTTCGTCAGCAGGACATTGGCACCGCCTGCCCGCGCCATGTCCACGAATTCGGCATCCGGCTCGTAGCCCTGCGGCGTGCCTACGCGGACATTGAATTTGAAGATACCGGCCGCTTCCAGAATCGAATGGAGCACGTTGTTGCCATCGCCCAGCCATGCAAGCTCCAGCCCGGGCAGCGCCTTGCCGTGTTCCACCATGGTCAGCAGGTCGGCAACGATCTGGCAGGGATGCGACCGGTCGGTCAGCCCGTTGATCACCGGCACGTGGGCATGGTGCGCCAGTTCCTCGGCCTTGGCATGATCGTCGGTGCGGATCATGATCGCATCGACCATCCGGCTGAGCACCCGGGCAGTGTCGGCGATGCTTTCACCGCGCCCCAACTGGCTTGTGCCGGAATCGAGGATCAGCGCCGATCCGCCGAGCTGGCGCATCGCGATATCGAAGCTGACGCGCGTGCGGGTCGAATTCTTCTCGAAGATCATGCCGAGGACATGGCCCGTGAGCGGTGCATCGGCGTCGGGCTTGCCCTTGGGCCAGCCCGCCCGCGCCGCCTTGCGGTCCTGCGCATCGGCAAGCATGGCGGCAATCGCATCCCCGCCCGCGTCCGACAGGTCGAGGAAATTCCTCACTGCCGGCCCCAGGTCGAGTGCGCTGCCGCCTGCCATCAGGCGTCTTCCGGCTCGAAGCTCGCCGCGCCTGCGGAAAGCTTTTCGATGAATTCATCGAATTCCGCATCGCCTGCCACCAGCGGGGGCAGGACGCGCAGCGTGTTGTCGCCTGCGGCCACCGTCAGCAGCTGGTGGTTGTCGCGCAGGTGGACGAAGAAGGGACGGCTTTCGACCTTCATCTTGAGGCCGAGCATCAGGCCCTTGCCGCGCACGAGTTCGAACAGGTCGGGGTAATTGCCGATGAACTGTTCGAGACGGGCACGCAGGCGCTCGCCCTTTTCGGTGACTTCGGCGAGGAATTCGTCATTCGCGACGGCATCCATGACCGCCATGCCGGCAGCCATCGCAAGCGGGTTGCCGCCATAGGTCGAACCATGCGTGCCGAAGCCCATGCCGCGCGCAGCCTTTTCGGTCGCGAGGCAGGCGCCCAGCGGGAAGCCGCCACCGATGCCCTTGGCGGTCGCCATGATGTCAGGCTCGATGCCGTAATGCTCGTAGCCGTAGAGCTTGCCAGTGCGTGCGACGCCGCACTGCACCTCGTCGAGGACCAGCATCAGGTCGTGCTCGTCGCACAAGGCGCGCAGGCCCTGCATGAACTCGTCCGAGGCCGGGCGGATGCCGCCCTCGCCCTGGATCGGTTCAACCAGGAAACCGGCGGTCTTGTCGCTCATCAGGGCCTTGGCGCTGTCGAGATTGTCGAACTCGGCATATTTGAAGCCGGCCAGCATGGGGTAGAACCCCTTGTGCATCTTCTCCTGGTTGGACGCGCTGATGGTCGCCATCGTGCGACCGTGGAAGGCGTTGGAGAAGGTGATCAGTTCGAAGCGGTCGGAATTGCCGTCTTCGTGCTGGTGATACGCGCGCGCGGTCTTGATCGCGGCCTCGACCGCTTCCGCGCCCGAATTGGTGAAGAACACCGTGTCCGCGAAAGTCGCATCGACCAGGCGCTGGGCCAGCGCTTCACCCTGCGGGCTGCCGTAGAGGTTGGAAACGTGCATCAGCTTTTCGGCTTGGCGCTGGATGGCGCCGATCAGGCCGGCATGGCTGTGGCCGAGCAGGTTGACCGCGATGCCGCTGGCGAAGTCGAGGTAGCGGGTACCGTCCTCGTCGATCAGGTGGCAATGGTCGCCTTCAACGGGGCGCACGCCGCAACGGGGATAGACGGGCATCAACGGGGTAATCGACATGGGGCCTCCGGCACTCACGAAATTGAAACGACAAATGGCGGCCCCATCAGGGAACCGCCATCTGCGTGTTGATCGACGATCTATTGCCTCGCTCGCCGCGGGTCAAACCGGGCGGGTGGATTCCGGCGGAATTATTCCGCCGGGACGAGATTGACCGCCGAGTACTTGCCGCGTCGGTCGACCTCGAGATCGAACTCGTAGCGTTCGCCCTCGTTGATGGCGGACAGGCCCGAACGCTCGACCGCGCTGATGTGCACGAATGCGTCCGGCTGGCCATCGTCGCGGGTCAGGAAGCCGAAGCCCTTCATCGAATTGAAGAACTTGACGGTGCCCGTCGCCTTTTCGCCGGTCAGCTCGCGACGCGGTGCGGCGCTGCGCTGTTCGACTTCGATGACGTCACCAACGACCTGGAGATCCTGCGCCGAAACCTTGCCGCCGCGATCCACCAGGTTGAATTCCAGTTCCTGGCCTTCGGCGAGACCTTCGAGGCCTGCGCGTTCGACAGCACTGATGTGGACGAAGATGTCTTCGCCGCCGGTTTCCTGCTGGATGAAGCCGAAGCCCTTCTGTGCGTTGAAGAACTTCACCGTACCCTTGCCGGTGCCGACGACCTGGGCGGGCATGCGATTGCCGCCGCCACCGCCGCCGCGCGGGCCGCCGCCGAAGCCGCCACCGCCACGGTTGCCGCCGCCGAAGCCGCCACGGTCACCGCCGCCGAAACCACCGCGGTCACCACCGCCGTAGCCGCCGCGATCGCGGTCGCCACCGAATCGGTCGCCGCCGCCGAAGCCGCCGCCCTGCTGTTCGAAGCCACCCGGGGGGCCACCGAACGGATCGTAATTGTCTTCACCGAAACCGTCCCGCTTGTCCCGTCCGCGGCGCCGCCCTCTGTCGTAACCCATAACCCTCGAAATACCTTGTGCTCAGCCCGGTAGTCAGTGCGCCGGCACGAGGGCTGAAAGACGTGCCGAGCGCGGGCGGGCACGTGCGAAAACGCGCGAGACCTACCCCTCATGACCCTACGCATAGCGCGAAAGATCGCGACACGCGAATGTTTTAGCATTTGAGGCCCTTGTCACGCACGATTGTGACATTTCCGCATGGCGCATTGCAGCAGCGTTTCGCTTGCATCGGGCCCATTCCTTCGCCATCGCGCCCACATGGATATCATAGCCCTGTTGAGCGATCCGGCTGCCTGGCTCGCCCTGCTCACGCTGATCGCGCTCGAAGTCGTCCTCGGGGTCGACAACCTCATCTTCATCGCGATCCTGTCGAACAAGCTGCCCGAGCACCAGCAGCAGCGGGCCCGAAGAATCGGCCTGGCGCTGGCGCTGATCATGCGCATCGGCCTCCTCATGCTGATCGGCTGGCTGGTCACGCTGCAGACGCCGCTGTTCGACCTCGGCATCGTGGGGGCGGAGAACGAGTATGGGAAACCCAGCTTCGAAACGGCATTCTCGGGCCGCGACCTGATCCTGCTTGCAGGCGGCTTCTTCCTTCTCTGGAAGGCCACCAAGGAAATCCACCATTCGATGGAGCCGGAAGACGATTCCGGCGATCTGCTCGACAAGACCCCGGGAACCGGTGCCGCCGTGAAGGCGACTTTCGGCGCTGTGATCGCGCAGATCGTGGCCATCGACCTCGTCTTCTCGGTCGATTCGATCCTGACCGCTGTCGGCATGACCGACGACATCCCGATCATGGTCACGGCCGTGGTCATCACCGTCGGCATCATGATGGTCGCCGCCGACCCGCTGGCGCGCTTCATCGAGAAGAACCCGACGCTGGTGATGCTGGCGCTGGCCTTCCTCGTGATGATCGGCCTCGTGCTGATCGCCGACGGCTTCGGCTTCCACGTGCCCAAGGGCTACATCTACGCCGCGATGGGCTTCTCGGTCGGTGTCGAAATTCTCAACATCGTCCAGCGCCGCCGCCGTACGCGGCTTGCGGCGGCTGCCAGCGAAGGGGGCGCGGCATGAGCGATTTCCGCAAGGTCACCGACGGCTTTTACGCCAGCCCGCAGATCCAGCCGGATGACGTCGCCACTGCGAAAGCGCTCGGCATCACGCTGATCGTCAACAATCGTCCTGAAGGCGAAGAACCCGGCCAGCCCGACGGTGCCGCAATCGAGGCTGCCGCTGCGGAGGCAGGCATCGGCTATCTCGCGATTCCGATCACGCCCGGAGGCTTCGGCCCTGCCGAGGTCGAGGCGCTGCAGGCCGCAATCGACGCGAATGACGGGCCGATCCTCGGCTTCTGCCGGTCGGGCACGCGCTCGACCTTCCTGTGGTCGCTCGCCCAGGCTGCTGCGGGCCGCGATCCTTCGGAGATCGCAGCCCTCGCCATGGGGGCCGGCTACGACGTAACGCCGCTGGGCCCGACGATCGAGGCGCTGGCCGCCCGCGCGCGGGGCTGATTACTTGCGATAGTCGAGCGGCGGGGCGCGGTCGCCCACGAGCGAGACATATTCGTAATCCTCGCCCCGCGATTCGACGAATTCCGCCCGCGCGGCCTCGCGCAGCTGCGGATTGGTGTAGAGTTCCGCCGCCATCAGCGTGAGGGCCTTGGCGGCAAGTTCCGCGCCCTTGTGCCCGATCGAGTGGCCGCTTGCAGCGACCGCCTGCCAGCTATGCGCGCTGGTGCCCGGGACCCAGGTCGCCGTGCGCACGCCGACCGTGGGAGTGGCCCAGGACACGTCGCCCACGTCGGTCGAGCCATAGCCCAGCGTCTTTTCGTAGGGTTGGACCTTGGCCGCTTCCTCGAGCGGCTTGGCATTGTCGCCGAAGCTGGCCGATATCTTCTCCGCCCACGCCTTCTCTTCTGCGGTGTATTCGATACCGCCGAGGCTGCGCAGCTTCGCGTCCATCACCCTCGCCAGCGTCTCGTTCACCAGCAGCGGGTTGTTGCCGTGGATGATTTCCCAGTCGACATCGGTGCCCGTCCCCATCGCCGCGCCCTTCGCAGCGGCTTCGAGGCGGGTCCACAGGGCGCGCACTTCTTCCGCATCGGAATGGCGGACGTAATAGAACACTTCCGCGAAATCGGGAATGACGTTAGGCGCCGCGCCCCCTTCCGTGATGACGTAGTGGATGCGCGTATCCATGCTGGTGTGCTCGCGCATCATGTTCACCATCATGTTCATTGCCTCGACCCCGTCGAGCGCGCTGCGCCCTCGTTCGGGCGCGCCGGCAGCATGGGCAGAAACGCCGCGGAAGCGGAACTTGGCCGAACGGTTGGCCAGGCTGGTGCGGGCAGCCGCGCTGTTCTCGTCGTCGGCGTGCCAGTGCAGCGCGATGTCGACATCCTCGAACAGGCCGGCGCGGGTCATGTAGACCTTGCCCGAGCCGCCTTCCTCGGCAGGCGTGCCGTACAGTCGGATGCGTCCGGGCGTGCCGGTCTTTTCGAGCCAGCGCTTGACCGCGATCGCCGCCGTCAGCGAGCCCGCCCCGAAGAGGTTGTGCCCGCAGGCATGGCCCGCGCCCAGCTCCGACTGCTCGCGCGTGGGCGCTGAGGTCTGGCTGATGCCCGGCAGCGCATCATATTCGGCCAGGATGGCGATGACCGGACCGCCCTTGCCCCATTCGGCCATGAAGGCAGTGGGAATGTCGGCAACGCCCGCCTCCACTTTGAAGCCTTCGCTCTGCAGTTCGTCCTGCAGCAGCCCGCTCGAGCCCGCTTCGAGATAGCCGAGTTCCGACCAATCCCAAATCTGCTGGGCGACACGGGCGGTGCGATCGCCCTGTGCGTCAACTTCGGCAAGCGGGTCGGCGGTCTGGGCGGCGAGCGGAGCGGCGAGCATGGCGCTGGCGGCTGCAAAGAGAGCGATTCTGTTCATGGGCATCCTTTCCTCGGCTTGCTGCTTGCCGCAAACTTGGCGTCATGCCAATCCGTCCTTCCCATGGATTTGCCCCCCGCCCTGCTCCAGTTTCTCGGCTCGCTCGTCGCCATCCTCGCGCTCGCCGCAATAGCGTGGGCGATGAAGCTCGGCCCCGAGCGGAGGCTCAAGTCGCGCGAAGAGGCACTGGAAGCGGCAGAAGAAGCGGTCAGCGGCTTCGGTGCCGTCGCTCTCGCGCTTGATGCCGATGGTCGCGGCGCGCTGCTGCGCGATGCACAGGGCCGCATCCTCCTGCTGCGCCCGCACGGCACGCATTTTGCGGGCCGCGTCCTCACAGCCGCCGCCAAGGCCCGCCTCGAGGGCGATGCGCTGGTGATCGACACGGCAGAAAAGCGCTATGGCGCGGCACGGCTGCGCGTCGATGATGCCGATGCTTGGATGCAGGCGATCGAGGCGATAGAAGGCTGATCCGCCATGCCCGATTTCTCGCCCACCGAACTTGCCGTGCCCGGTTTCGTGGCCCTCGTCCTGATCGAGATGATCTGGGCGCGCCGCCGCAACCCGCGTGCCTATGAACCGAAAGACACGCTGACCAGCCTCGCTTTCGGCCTCGGCAGCACCGTATCGGGACTGATCTTCGGCGGCGCTTTCCTGGCACTGTTCCTGTGGGCCTGGCAGTTCCGGCTGTTCGACGTGCCATGGAGCTGGTGGGCCTTCGCCCTGTGCTTCGTGCTGGACGACCTCGCCTATTACTGGGTGCACCGGTTCGGCCACCGCGTCCGCTGGTTCTGGGCGAGCCATGTGAACCACCATTCGAGCCAGCACTACAACCTCAGCACCGCACTGCGACAGACGTGGACCGGCTTCCTGACGCTGGGCTTCGCATTCAAGCTCCCGCTGGTGCTCATCGGCTTCCATCCCGGGATGATCGCCATCTGCGCCGGCTTCAACCTGATCTACCAGTTCTGGATCCACACCGAAGCGATCGGGCGAATGCCGCGCTGGTTCGAGGCGGTGATGAACACGCCCAGTCACCACCGCGTCCACCATGCCACCAATCCGCGCTATCTCGACCGCAATTATGCCGGCGTGTTCATCGTCTGGGACAGGATGTTCGGCACGTTCGAGCCCGAAGTGGACGATGAGAAAATCCGCTACGGTATCGTCAAGCAGCTCGGCAGCTTCAACCTGCTGTGGGCCGTGTTCCACGAATGGATCGGTATTGTGCAGGACATGTGGCGCGCGCCCTGGGGCAGCAAGCTCGGCTACCTGCTACGCGAACCCGGCTGGACCCATGACGGGAGCCGCGAAACCTCCGACATGATCCGCCAGCGCTGGCAGGAACGGCAGGGCGAGCAGACAAAATCGGTTTCAACCGAAAACCCGATTGCGGGCGAGGCCGAGCCTGCCTAACCTCTCGAATCGAGAGGAGTACCCATGGACGAATTCGACGTAGTGGTTGTCGGTGGCGGCAGCGGCGGGAGCGCGGTTGCAGGCCGCCTTGCAGAAGCTGGCAAGAGCGTGTGCCTGCTTGAGGCTGGCGGGCGGAACGACGGGTTCAGGGTGACTATCCCGGGCATGCTCGCCTTCAGCACCGACAAGATCAATTACCGCTTCGAGACCGTCCCCCAGAAGGGCCTCAACGGCCGCATCGGTTACCAGCCGCGCGGCAAGGGGCTCGGCGGATCCTCTGCCATCAATGCCATGGTCTATATCCGCGGTCACCGCTGGGATTACGACAACTGGGCGAGCCTCGGCTGCACCGGCTGGGCCTATGACGACGTGCTGCCCTATTTCAAACGCGCCGAGCAGAACGAGCGCGGCGAGAATGCATATCACGGTGCCGATGGTCCGCTGTTCGTGTCCGACCAGAAGACCCCCAACCCCGGCAGCCTCGCCTTCATCGAGGCGGCGAGCGAGCTGCAGCTTCCGCGCAATGCCGATTTCAATGGCGAAACACAGGAAGGCTTCGGCCTTTACCAGGTCACGCAGAAGGACGGGGAGCGCTGGTCCGCAGCGCGCGCCTATGTCGAGCCGCTGCGCAGCAGCCGGAACCTCGACGTGCGTATCGGGGTGACCGTCCAGAAGCTGGAGATCGAGAATGGGCGCGTCACCGGCGTGACCTATTCGGTCGGCAAGCGCAGCCGCACCGTCAAGGCGCGCGGCGGCGTGGTACTGAGCGCCGGCGCATTCAATTCGCCGCAGATCCTGATGCTCTCGGGCATCGGCCCGGGCGCGCATCTGAAAGAGCACGGGATCGACGTTGTGCTCGACAAGGCTGCTGTGGGCTCAGACCTGCAGGACCACCTCGATTACGTGTCGAGCTGGGAAAGCCCGAACCAGGACCTGCTGGGCGACAGCCTCAAAGGCACGATCCGCATGGCCAAGGGGCTGATCGAACACCGTCGTCACAAGACCGGGCCGTGGACCTCGCCCTATGCCGAGGCCGGCGGCTTCTGGACCGTCATGCCCGATGCACCCGCGCCCGACATCCAGTGGCATTTCGTGCCGGCCATGCTGGAAGACCACGGCCGCACCAAGGTAAAGGGTCATGGCTTCTCGCTCCATGCCTGCGTCCTGAGACCCGAAAGCCGCGGTACCGTGCGGCTGGGCAGCGGCAATGCCGCAGACGCCCCGGTCATCGACCCCAATTTCCTCGGTGACGAGAGAGACCTTGCGGTGCTGCGCGAAGGCGTGCGCCTGTCGCACCGCATCGCCGGGTCGCCTTCGCTACAGGCGTTCGAGCCGCGCGACCGCTACCCCATCGACATCGACGACGATGCACAGCTGGACGAGCTGATCCGCAACCGCGCCGACACGGTCTATCACCCGGTCGGCACCTGCCGCATGGGCGCTGACGAGGACGCGGTGGTCGATCCCACGCTCAAGGCCCGCGGCATCGACGGATTGTGGATCGCCGATGCCTCGATCATGCCGCGGCTCGTCTCGGGCAACACCAATGCGCCCAGTATCATGATCGGCGAACGCTGCGCCGATTTCGTGAAGGCTGCGCTTGCTGCCTAGCCTGCGCGACCGGGCGAAGGCGCTCAAGCGGGACACGCTGGCATTGTGGCTGGCGGCGCGCGACCATCGCACGCCGCTGGCCGCCAAGCTGCTTGCCGGAGGGGTTGCCGCCTATGCGCTGAGCCCGATCGACCTGATTCCCGACTTCATCCCGGTGCTGGGCCTGATCGACGACCTGCTGATCGTCCCGGTCGGCATCTGGCTCGTGCTGAAGCTCATTCCCGCCCCGCTGATGGCAGAGCTGCGCGAACGTGCGGGAAAGTTGGCGGAACGGCCCAATTCCATGGTCGGGCTGCTGCTCGTGCTCTCGATTTGGTTCGCGTTGGCGGCGGTCACCGGCCTGTACCTGATCCGCGAGGTCTAGAGCGCCTTCGCCATCGTCGCGAGCGGGACAGGGACGGCGCCATTGGTATCGAACCATTCGCGTTCGACCACGTAGCCGCAGCGCTCGTAGAAGGGCTTGCCCGCCATGGTCGCGGCCATCTCTATCTCGCGAAAGCCTTCCGCCCTCGCGGCCTGCTCCCCCGCTTCGAGGATCATCCGGCCCACCCCTTTGCGGGTGTGCTCGGGATGGGTGTACATCGCCCTGATGCGGGCTCGTTCGCTCGCCGGGTCGAGCAGGCGGGGATCGCGTCCTGCGGAGTGGTTGCCGCCGTATAGCGTGGCCCGTCGCGACCAGCCGCCGCACCCGGCCAGCGCCTCGCCATCCTCCACGCAGAAATAGGTGCCATCCTCGATCAGCACGCGATCGAGACCCATGCCCGCCTTGGAAGCCTGCACCTGTTCCGGCGTCAGGTAGCCGTGCTGCAATTCCTCGATCGAGCGCGCCATGAGGCTGCTGATCGCATCGACATCATCGAGCGTGGCGAGCCTGATCGTCAGCACCTGTTCCTCCAACCGAAAAAGGGGCGACCTCGCGGTCGCCCCTCTCCTCTCCCCAGACTGTTATGCGCTTACCACTGGAAGCGGGCGCGCAGGTAGTAGCTACCGCCGTTGAAGCCGAACGGCGAACGTTCCCCGTACTTGGCACCGACGATGCCCGAATACGGGTTCTCGATCGGGTAGTTGTCGAACACGTTCTGCGCGCCGACTGCCAGTTCGAGGCCGTCGAACGCTTCGTAGGCCAGTTCGGCATCGAAGGTCAGTTCGGCATTGGCATCGATCGGCAGCGTTTCGTCTTCGAGGTGGGCCTCGTAGTAGCTGCCGAAGTAGTTGGCCCGCACGAAGCCGCGGAAACGGCCCTGTTCGTGGGTGATGTTGAGGAAGCCCTTCCACTTGGGCAGGCCTTCTTCGAGCTGGCGGACACGGGTCGCCGAGATGGTCTGGCCAACGTCGGTGACTTCGGTCTCGGTGTAGTTGATTGCCAGCGTGGCACGCGTGGTGCCGCCCTCGATCGGATAGAACCGGGCGTTGGCAACGAAGTCGAGACCCTGAGTGCGGGTGTCGAAGTCGTTGTTGAAGAAGGTGAAGGCCACCAGGTCTTCAAAGCCGGTGAAGTCGTTCCGGTCGATCACGCCTGCCGCGTCGAGCTGCGTGAGCAGTTCGGCCGGGGTCGGCGTGAAGGTTGCCGTGCAATTGTTCGCCACGTTCTCGCGATCGGCCAGATAGCAAAGCGCTGCCGGGAAATCGATCGTCGAGGAACGCGAGATGCGGTCCTTCAGCTTGATGTTGAAGTAGTCGAGCGTGACCGAGAAATCGCCCAGGTCACCCGCGACACCCAGCGTGAAGCTGTCGGCCTTTTCGGGCCCAAGGGTCGGGCGGTCGAGGCCGAGACCGCCATTGGCGACGGTATCCGCGATATAGTCCGAAGCGATCAGGCCTGCCGGGCTGAAGAGCGGGAAGGTGCCTTCATCCTGCAGCTGGCCGTTCGAGAACTGGGTGGTCACGTTGATGACGTTCGCCTGGCCCGCGGTCGGGACGTGGAAGCCGGTCGAATAGGTACCGCGAAGGCGCCATGCGTCGGAAACCTTGAACAGGCCGCCCAGCTTCCAGGTCAGCGTATCGCCGAAGCTCTTGGTGTCCTCGTAACGAACCGCACCCTGCAGGGTCAGCGCGTCGATGAGGTCGGCTTCGATGTCGATATAGGCCGCCTTGTTGTCTTCCTTGCTGGTGCCCGCCGCATTGGTGGCGAAGCCCGGGAAGCCGTTGGAGCTGGTCGAGAAACCCTGGCCCGTCGGATAGGCAGCGGTCGGCTGGGCAAGCGGGCCCAGTTCGAACGAAGCCGCATCGCCGGCGGTGATACCGAATTCCTCGTCGCGATATTCCGCACCGGCTGCGACATAGACGCTGCCGCCGCCAACCGGGATTTCATAACCGAGGTCGAGGTTGATCACGTTCTCGGTCTGCGAATAGCCGCCCGGGTTGAATTCGGTCGGCGTGTTCGGGCCAAGCGAGGCGTTGACCGTGTTGCGGATCGAGAAGGACGACTTGTTGCGCCCGTGACGATAGCTGAGGTCGAAGTCGAGCCCGCCAAGGATCTGTCCGCGGATACCGGCCGCGATCGAGTAGTCCTCGATGTCGCCGCCGAAGCGCGGGGTGAAGCCGCCCGGGAACAGTTCGACGAAGCTGAAGCAGTTCGCATCGGCGCTGACCTGCGCGAGGATCGTCGGATCGGGGATCAGGCCGCCCTGCGTCAGCGGGATACCCGCCGGGCAGTCGCCCGCAGTGGTGTTCGAAAGGTCACCCACGAGGACCGAGGGCACGCCGCCTGCCGAAGCGGCGAGCGGCTGGCCGGTGGCCGGATCGACCGTCGGACCGGCATAGACGCCGCCGCGATTGGTCGGGTTGCGGAAAAAGAACCCGCCATCGACGTTACGCTCGGCGTAGTTGCCGAAAGCGTAGAGTTCGATCGCATCGGTCAGGTCGACGCCGAAGTTGGCGAAGATCTTGAAGTCGTCGTTGACGTTCGGCTGGCCCCAGATCTGGGCCGGGTCGGCAACGGCGGTGTTGCCGGCAGCGATCAGGGCTGCGGCATCGTCGCGCTGGACCGAACGCACGGTTGCGTCCTGTTCGCCATATTCGGCCGACAGGTTGAGGAAGCCGGTCGAACCGAGCGGAACGCCAACATTGGCAGCGATGGTGTAGGTGTCACCGTCGCCTTCGTAGGTTTCACCCCACTGGCCGGAAATCGTGCCGCCTTCGGGGCTGTCCTTGAGGATGAAGTTCAGCACGCCCGCGATGGCGTCCGAACCGTATTGCGAGGATGCACCGTCGCGCAGCACTTCGAGCTGCTTGATGGCGATCGACGGGATGACCGAGATGTCCGGGCCCTGCGAGCCATCCGAGATGCCGCCGCCGAGGAAGGCGATGACAGCGGCGCGGTGCTGGCGCTTGCCGTTGACAAGGACGAGGGTGTTGTCGGGCGAAAGGCCGCGAAGGTTGGCCGGACGCACCAGCGTCGCCGCGTCGGAGATCGGCTGGGTGCCGACGTTGAAGGAAGGAACCGAAACGCGGAGCACGTTGCCGATGTCGCTATCGGCATTGTTCGACAGCTCGGCTGCGGAAACGATATCGACCGGCGCGACGGTGTCAGCGGCCGAGCGGTCGGACTGGCGAGTACCGGTCACGATGATGGCCGGCGCATCCGAAACCGAGTCCGTACGAATTTGCGTCTGGGCGTCCTGCGCAGCGGCCGGAACCGCCATCGCGATACCTGCGGCACCAGTCAGGAACGCGGCGCGCGTGCGAAATTGGGAACGGGTTTTCCGTAGCATATTTTCCCTCCTCCTGTTGTCGGCGGCAAACCGTGTTGCCGCGATGCACGCCGGTCTATTGCGGATTTTTTACAAATGCAACGAAACGCCCGCAAGAAACGGGAAAACCGTGTGGCATTTGCGCAACAAAAAAAGGCCGGAACCCGCGGGCTCCGGCCTGTGGCTAGTCTTGTGTTCGCAGGAGGAACATCGGTGGGCGGGGCCGCCCGGGGAGAGAGAGGAGAGAGTGGGCGGCCCCGCCGAGTCGGTTGTCAGTTGTACGCGCGCTCCCCGTGTTCGGAGATGTCGAGCCCGTTGACTTCGTCTTCCTCGGTCACCCGGAGGCCGATTGCAGCCTTGACGATCAGGCCGGCGATGAGCGTGCCGATACCTGCCCAGGCGATGGTGACGATGACGCTGAAGACCTGCACGCCGAGCTGCGCACCAAGCGCGGTCGAACCGTCGCCGGGGCCGCCGAGGAACGGCTGGTAGACCACGGCCGTGCCGATGGCGCCGACGATGCCGCCGATGCCGTGGATGCCGAATGCATCGAGGCTGTCGTCATAGCCAAACTTGGCCTTCACCTTGGCAACGAAGAAGTAGCAGACCGCCGAGGCGAGGATGCCGAGCAGGATCGCGCCGAAGGGGCCCGAGTTGCCGGCTGCCGGGGTGACGGCGACGAGGCCGGCGATCACGCCCGAACAGAAGCCCAGGGCCGAGCCCTTGTGACCGGCCATCCGCTCGATCACCATCCAGGTCAGGGCACCTGCCGCCGTCGCGACGAAGGTGTTGATCATGGCAAGGCCGGCCGAACCGTCGGCTTCGAGTTCCGAACCGGCGTTGAAGCCGAACCAGCCCACCCACAGCAGGCCCGTGCCGACCATGGTCAGCGTCAGGCTGTGCGGCATCATGGGCTCCTGCGGCCAGCCGCGGCGTTTGCCGAGCAGGTAGGCGAGGACGAGGCCCGAGACACCGGCGTTGATGTGCACCACGGTACCGCCAGCAAAGTCGAGCGCGCCGTCTTCGAACAGCAGGCCGCCGCCGGCCCAGACCATGTGGGCGATCGGGAAATAGACGATCGTCAGCCAGATCGGCACGAACAGCATGACGGCGTTGAACTTCATGCGCTCTGCTGTCGCGCCCAGGATCAGCGCCGCGGTGATGGCCGCAAAGGTCATCTGGAAGCTGATGAAGACGTACTTGCTGATCACCTCGTCGGTGAAGGTTGCAGCCGTGCTGGACGCATCGGTTCCGGCAAGGAAGTAGCTGCCCCCGCTGACGAACAGGCCCAGCGTGCCTTCATAGGTGGTGTCGCCGAAGGCGAGCGAATAGCCCCATATCACCCAGATGATCATCGCCAGAGCGGCGGTGGCGCCGATCTGGGTCATGGTCGAGAGCATGTTCTTCGAGCGGGTCAGGCCGCCGTAGAAGAGCGTCAGGCCGGGGATGATCATCAGCATGACGAGGACCGTTGCGGTCATCATCCAGGCATTGTTGCCGGGGTTGGGAACGGCAGCGGCAGCTTCTGCGGCCTCCTGCGCGAAAGCTGCCGTAGAGGCAGTCAGGGAAGCTCCGAGCACAGCGGCACCGGAGAGGAACTTACGCATGGTCATGAGTGTCTCCTTGCGGCTCACAGCGCGGTTTCGCCGGTTTCGCCGGTGCGGATGCGGGTGACTTCGGCGAGATCGAGAACGAAGATCTTCCCATCGCCGATGGCTTCGGTGCTGGCGGTCTGCTGGATCGTCTCGATCACCTGCGGTGCGAGACCGTCCGCGACGGCGATTTCCAGCTTCACCTTGGGAAGCATGTTGGTGGAATATTCGGCACCGCGATAAATCTCGGTCTGCCCCTTCTGGCGTCCGAAGCCTTTCACCTCGGACACGGTCATCCCCGCCACTCCAATGCCGCCGAGGGCTTCGCGCACCTCGTCGAGCTTGAACGGCTTGATGACTGCGATGATGTATTTCACGCGTTCACCCCTCTGGCTGCGCACCGGCCAAGCACCGGCCTTCGCACATGCAGCACGAAGCGTGCCAAATTGCGTAGAGAGGGGACGGAGGCACCAAAACGGGGGGCCAAGCCCCATGTTTGCCTAATTTATGTGCGCGTGTTTATTTTTTGTGCAACTCGAGCGTCGCGACGACCGGCAGGTGGTCCGAAGCGACGGCCGAAAGGGCCGTGTGGTGCACTTCGGACGATATGCAGCGCCAGTGCTTGCTGGCGACGATCCGGTCGAGCGTGGCGACGGGCTGGCGGCTGGGATAGCTGCGCCCGGGGGTCACGACCATCCAGTCCTTGGTGAACTCGCGCATGGCACCCGTGGCGCGGCCCCACTGGTTGAAATCACCCATGATCACGGTCGGCAAATTGCGCTTGCAGGCCTCGACATGGCCGAGCAGCGAGCGAATCTGCTCGCGGCGGCGAAGCCCCGACAGATCGAGGTGAGTGCCGATCACGCGAATGGCATGGCCTTCCACCATCAATTCGCCGCAGGCCGCTCCACGAGGCTCCAGCGTCGGCAGGTCGAGTGCCTCGCCTTCGCTGATTTCCAGGTCGCGGCGCACCAGCAGGGCATTGCCGTGCCAGCCGATGGAGCGCGGCCTGCGCGCGACCTCGACGACGCGCCAGTGCGTATCGTCCAGCTCGGCGCGGGGAATGGTCGTCGCCCTGTCGCCGATCCGCCGGTCGACTTCCTGCAGCGCGATGATGTCGGCATTGATTTCGTGCAGGACCGTGAGAATGCGGTCGGGATCGCGCTTGCGATCGAGGCCGACGGCCTTGTGGATGTTGTAGCTGGCGAAGGTGAGCCGCACAGACGTCCTATTCGCCCGAGATGTAGCGATCGGTCGTTCGCACTTCGATCCCGTCGATGCTCCGGTCGCGGCCCCGCGCCCGTGCAAGCCATTCTTCGGGATCGGATTGCGCATGGGCCTTCTTCAGCGTGGCGCGCTCGTCCGTGAACTCCATGAAGGGTACACCCCAGCCGCAGCTGGTCTGCACGCTTTCGACCGCGATATCGAAGATTTGCCGCGTGCCCGGCAAGAGGTCGAAATGCGCGGACAGTTCAGCCCAGTCCGCATCCTGCGGCAGGACCGCGCGGCCCGTGCCGTAGATCCGCAGGATCAGCGCGGGCCGGTCGAAATTGCAGAACATGACGGTGATGCGCCCGTCTTTCGACAAATGGGCGTGGGTCTCGTTGCCCGAGCCGGCAAGGTCGAGATAGGCGACGCGCGTCGGGCCGAGCACGCGGAAGGCGTCGTACCCTTTGGGGCTCAGGTTGATGCGGGCATCTTCGGCAGCGGTGGCGACGAAAAAGACCGGCTGCTTGCCGATCATGGCAATGTGCTTTTCGTCCAGCGCGTCGAAAAAGTCGGCCACTAGAGAAACTCTCCCAGCGTCGCCATGAAGCGGTCGAACTGGTCGTGGTGCAGCCAGTGACCTGCGTTCTCGAACTCGATCACCCGCGCATTGGCGAAATGGTCGAGCCTGCCGTCGCCTTCGGGGTTGGAGGCCCAGCTGTCCGCGCCATACAGCAGCAGCGTGGGCGCCTTGATCGCCGCCCAGGTCTGGTGGAGGAACTCGTCGGCGATATCCTCCACCGGCCAGACGTTGAGGTGCGGATCGAACTTCCAGCTGTAGGTGCCGTCCTCGTTGCGGTTGACCCCGTGGATCGTGAGATGGCGCGCCTGCTCCTCGGTAAGGTAGCTGTTCTCCTCGATCATTCGGGCGAATGCCGTCTCGATGCTCTCGTACTTGCGCGGGATGCGGCCGGAGGCGCGCCGCTTCTGCCCGATCCATTCGGCCATGCGTTCGGGATAGGGGCGCTCGCGCATCTCGGACTGCCGCTTCGGGCTCGGCCCCAGCCCTTCGATCGCGACGATCTTGGTGACCATGTCGGGGAAGGTACCGGCATAGCGCAGCGAGACATTGCCACCCATCGAGTGGCTGACGATCGTCACCGGTCCGACGCCCAGCTGGTGAACGAGCTGTGCAAGGTCGTAGACCATGTCGTTCACGTGGTAATTTCCGTCGCTGACCCAGTCGGAATCGCCGTGACCACGGTGGTCCATGGCGACGACGTGCCAGTCCTGGCGCAATTCCTCTGCCACCCAGTCCCAGCTGCGGGCATGGTCGCGCCCGCCATGGACGAGCACCAGCGGCGGCTTGCCGCGGTTGCCCCAGTCGAGATAGTTGAGCCGCAGGCGCTGCGAAATGAAGGTCTGCGAAGTCGGTCCGGTGAGCGTCATGCAGGCGCTTTGCAACGCCTCCACAATTGATTCAACCTCACCTTTCCTTCGTGGCCGAGAAAACCAGCTCCGGATTCTTCTCCTGCTGGTAGCTCACGTCCCACGGGCTCTTGGCCATGAACACGAGGTCGCCGTCGCGGTCCTTGGCCAGACTGGCGCGGTTGTATTTCTCGAATTCGTCCATCGCCCTGGCATCGCCCCTGAGCCAGCGGGCAGTGGCGAAGGGAGAGGCTTCGAGGCGTGCCTCGACCTTGTATTCCGCTTCGAGCCGGCTGATCAGCACTTCGAGCTGGAGCTGGCCGACCACGCCGACGATCCACTGGCCGCCGATCTCGGGATAGAAGACCTGGATCACGCCCTCTTCGGACAGATCGTCCAGTGCCTTGCGCAATTGCTTGGTCTTGGTCGGGTCTTCCAGCTGGACGCGGCGCAGGATTTCGGGCGCGAAATTGGGCAGGCCGGTAAAGCGGATCTGGTTCTTTTCCGACAAGGTGTCGCCGACCCGCAGCGTGCCGTGGTTGGGAATGCCGATGATGTCGCCGGCTTGCGCCGTGTCGGCCAGTTCGCGGTCCTGCGCGAAGAACAGGATGGGCGAGTGGATCGCGATCGGCTTGCCAAGGCCCGACGGCGTCAGCTTCATGCCGCGTTTGAAGGTGCCCGACACCTGCCGCATGAAAGCGATGCGGTCGCGGTGGTTGGGGTCCATGTTTGCCTGCACCTTGAAGATGAAGCCGGTGACCTCGTCGCGGTCTGGCGAAACCTGCTCCTCGCCGGCCGGCTGCGGGCGCGGCGGCGGGGCGTATTTCGCAATCGCCTCGATCAGTTCGGTGACGCCGAAGTTCTTCAGCGCCGAGCCGAAATAGACCGGCGTCATGTCGCCATTGCGATAGGCGTCGAGATCGAATTCGGGATAGCCGATCTGCGCCAGCTCGACATTCTCGGCTATCGCGTCGGGCAGGTCGAACCCGGCCACCCGCTTGCCCTTGAATTCCTTCGACGGGCCTTCGGGCACGACCACTTCGCCGCTGGCGAAGTCGAGGATGCCCTGGAATTCCCCGCCCATGCCGACCGGGTACATCTGCGGGGACACGTCGAGCGCGAGCATGTCGGCGATCTCGTCGAGCAGTTCGAACACAGGCCGCCCTTCGCGGTCGACCTTGTTGACGAAGGTGATGATCGGCACGCTGCGCAGGCGGCAGACCTCGAACAGCTTGCGCGTCTGCGGCTCGATCCCCTTGGCCGCGTCGATCACCATGATGGCGGAATCGACCGCGGTGAGCGTGCGGTAGGTATCTTCGGAGAAGTCCTCGTGCCCCGGCGTGTCGAGCAGGTTGAAGGTGATGCCGTCGCGCTCGAAGGTCATCACGCTGGAGGTGACCGAGATGCCGCGCTGCTGTTCGATCTTCATCCAGTCCGAACGCGCACGCCGCGCCGCCCCGCGCGCCTTGACCTCGCCGGCAAGGTGGATCGCGCCGCCGGTCAGCAGCAGCTTCTCGGTCAGCGTGGTCTTGCCCGCGTCAGGGTGCGAGATGATCGCGAAAGTGCGGCGGGACTGGGTGGTATCGGTATTCGCTTGCGCCATGCGCCGCCCGCTAGACCGCAAGCGCCCCCGCGTCCACCGCTAACCGCGCCGCCCCGAGGGGCACGCTTTAAGTGAATGGAAACACTCGGCATTTATAAAAGGCGATAATATTCGGGGGAATTACAATGAGCCTGTCCAAGTCAATACTCGCCCTGTTCATGGCCGTTTCGCTGGCGGCCTGCGGTGCATCGGGCGATTATTACGAAAAGCCGCCGGCCGATGTCGCCAAGGCGATCAAGGGCGCTTACCTGCCGACCCACGTGCTCGGTAGCCAGATCAAGCGCAGCCGCGTCACGCAGTCTTCGCCCGATACGGTGGTCACCACCCTGCTGGGCGCTGGCGGGCGCGAGATGATGCATTTCGTCACCACCATCACGCCGGACGGGTCGGGCAGCCGCGTCTCCACCGAACTCAGCGTGCCTGAAGGCGTGAAGGACCGGCTCGACGAAGCCGTGTCGAAGGACCCGATGGCAGCGCATGCGATGAACGTCATGCAGATGCTGGCCAAGGAACACGTCGCCGCCGCGATCGAGGGGCGACCCTTCGACATGACGCTGGGCAATCCCAACGCCAAGGCCGCCATGGCGATGAACCCTGAAATGAAGCAGCACGTCGATGCCGCCAATGCCGCGGCGGCCGAAATGTCGCGCTACGAACAGGAAGCCGAGTTCGAAAGCAGCTACGGCAGCGAATGGGGCGAAAGCGGCAGTTCGAGCGCCGACGGCTGGGGCAACTGACCCCGGCCCGCCTCAGCCCTCGCGCGCGATCCGGAAGCCGGCAAAATCCTGGCTGACCGGCATCAGCTCGAGCGTGTTGATATTGAGGTGCGGCGGCAGTTCCGCGACCCAGCGGATCGTTTCCGCGATATCGTCCGCCGTCATCGGGTTGGCCCCGCCGTAAAGCGCCTGGTGCGCATCCTCGTTGCCGCCGGTGCGTACCAGCGTGAACTCGGTCTCCACCATACCCGGCTCGATGGAACAGACGCGCACGCCCGTGCCGTGCAGATCGGCGCGCAGGCCGAGGCTGAACTGGCGCACGAAGGCCTTGGTCCCGCCATAGGCATTGCCGCCCGGATAGGGATAGGTCGCCGCCACGCTGGAGACGTTGATCACCGCGCCCTTGCGCTTGATCAGCGCGGGCAGGAGCTTGTGCGTGATCGAGGCGAGCGCGGTGACGTTCGTCTCGATCATGGTCTTCCACTGGTCGAGATCGGCGCTCTGCGCAGGCGCGGTGCCGAGCGCGAGCCCGGCATTGTTGACCAGCAGGTCGATGGCCGCAAACGCTTCGGGAAGGCCGGAGAGCGCCGCATCGCGCGCCGCCTCTTCGCGCACGTCGAAGCTGGCGGCATGGACCTTGTCCGCACCGAGTTCCGTCACGAGGGCATCGAGCCGGTCCTTGCGCCGCCCCGTCGCCACGCAGCGCCAGCCGCTGGCGACCAGCGCACGAACGGTCGCCTCGCCAATGCCCGAAGTGGCTCCGGTGACGAGCGCGGTCTTCATCCGCGCAGCTCCGCGCCCTGTTTCGCGGCGCTTGCCACGATGCTGTCGGAGATCGCCTTGATCTCCTCGTCGGTGAAGGTCTTGTCGCCCGGCTGGAGAATGACCTCCACCGCAACCGACTTCTTGCCTTCGGGCACGCCTTGCCCTGCAAAGACGTCGAACACGCGGGCATCGACGATCGACTTCTTGTCCGCGCCGCGCACCGCCTTCACGAGGTCGCCTGCGGCAAGGCCTGCGGGCACGAGGAAAGCGAAGTCGCGCGTGATGGCCTGCAGCGCGGGCGGCGCATAGGCTGCGCGGGCAAAGCCGCCGCCGCCGCGCTTGGCGGGAATGGCGTCGAGGAAGATCTCGCCCGCCACCACCGGCCCGTCGATGTCGAGCGCCTTCAGCGTATTGGGGTGCAGCGCGCCGAAGCGGGCGAGCACGGTCTTGGGGCCGAGCCGCAGCGTGGCCGACTGCCCCGGGTGGAACTGCTCGCCAGCCTCGCCCATCACCATGAGGTTGGCGACCGGCGCGCCTGCCGCTTCGAGCAGGGCCGTGACTTCGGCCTTGGCGTCATAGGCATCGAACCCTTGCGCCTTGCCATTGGCCCAGCCGCGCGGGGTCCGCTCGCCTGCCAGCACGAAGCCGAGCGTCGGCTTCTCGTCGCTCGACCCGTCGGCTGCGCGGAAATAGCGGCGGCCGATCTCGAACAGGCGCGAGGCGTCCGCGCCGCGATTGGCATTGCGGCGGGCGGCCATGACGAGGCCCGGCAACAGCGAGGGGCGCATGACCTTCATGTCCTCGCTGATCGGGTTGTCGAGCGCCCAGAGCTGCGCGCCGTCGCCGAAGTGCTCGGCTTCCGCAGCGGGCAGGAAGGACCAGGTCACCGCCTCGTTCAGGCCGCGCGCGGCGGCTGCGCGGCGAACTTTCCGCTCCGTCTGCTGGAGCGGGGTCGCGGTCGGCTTCGCCACGCCGTCGGCGCGCGGCAGGGCGACGCTGGCGACATTGTCGAGGCCGTGGATGCGGACCACCTCTTCGACAAGGTCCGCCGGCCCTTCGATATCGTGGCGGCGCGGCGGGCAGGTCACCTGCCAGTCGCTGCCCACGCCAAATTCGAGCGCGGTCAGGATGCGGCGCTGTTCGTCTTCGGCCACGTCGATGCCGCCGAGATCGCGGGTCAGCGCGGGGTCGAAAGCGACGAGTTTGGGCTCCACCGGCGGCTGGCCGGCGCGCACGACTTCGCTCGCCTCGCCGCCGCAGATGCGCTGGATCAGCGAGGTCAGCAGAGCAAGGCCATCGTCGAGGAAGGCGGGGTCGACGCCGCGCTCGAACCGCGTGCGCGCATCCGAGGCGAGGCCGAGCTTGCGGCCCGTCACGCCGATGCGCTCGGGATCGAAATAGGCGATTTCGAGCAGGACGTCGGTGGTCGCTTCGGTGACGCCCGAATGTTCGCCGCCCATGATGCCAGCGACATCGTGCACGCCCGCATCGTCGGCGATGACGGTCATGGTCTCGTCGAGCGTGTAGGTCTTCTCGTTCAGCGCCTCGACCTGTTCGCCGTTCGTCGCGCGGCGGGCGACCACTGCGCCCGTCAGCTTGGCAAGGTCGTAGGCATGCGCCGGACGGCCGAAGGCGAGCATCACGTAATTGGTAATGTCGACGATGGCCGAGATCGGGCGCTGGCCGGCCGCGATCAAGCGGCGCTGCATCCATTCGGGGCTGGAGCCGTTCGACACGCCGCGGATCGTGCGGCCGTAGAATGCCGGGCAACCCTCAGGGTCGTCGGTGCGGATCTCGACAGCACAGGGATAAGCCGCTTCGATCGCCGGTATCTCGATCGGCTTGAACGTGCCGACACCCGCTGCGGCGAGGTCGCGCGCGATGCCGTAGACGCCCATGCAGTCGGGCCGGTTGGGCGTGATCGCCACGTCGAAAACGGGCGAGGCGTCATGGTATTCGGCAAAGCTGGTGCCGACCGGCGCATCGTCCGGCAGCTCGATGATGCCGTCGTGTTCGTCGCCCAGTTCGAGCTCGCGCACGGAGCACATCATGCCGTTCGATTCGACGCCGCGGATCGCGCTCTTGCGCAATTCCATGCCGTTTGCCGGAACCACCGCACCGGGCAGGCCGAGCACGCCCTTCATACCGGCGCGCGCATTGGGCGCACCGCACACGACCTGCAGCGGGTTGCCGTCACCCGTGTCGACACTGAGCACCTGCAGCTTGTCGGCATCGGGGTGCGGGGCCGCGGTCAGCACCTTGGCGACGCGGAAGCCTGCAAGGCGCTCAGCCGGATCCTCGATCCCCTCGACTTCGTGGCCGATGCGGTTGAGCGCAGCCGCGATGTCCGCCGCGCTTGCCTCGGTGTCGAGGAAGTACTTCAGCCATTCGAGCGAGAACTTCATGCCTTCGCTCCTACGCCAGCGGAAAGGGTCGGCTGGTCGAACGGCGAGAAGCCGTAATGGTCGAGCCAGCGCTGGTCGCCGTCGAAGAACGCGCGCAAATCATCCATCCCGTATTTGAGCATGGCGAGGCGGTCGACGCCCACGCCGAATGCGAAACCCTGCCATTCCTTGGGGTCGAGCCCGGCGAACTCGATCACCCGGGCATTGACCATGCCGCTGCCGAGCAGTTCCATCCAGCCGTGACCCGGCGCATCGCCGTCCCCGCCGAGCACGCGGCGGCCGCCCACGTCCTGCCAGCCCACGTCGACCTCGACCGAAGGCTCGGTGAAGGGGAAGTAGGAGGGGCGCAGGCGCAGCACGATGTCGTCGCGCTCGAAGAAAGCCTTGAGGAAGGTTTCCAGCGTCCACTTGAGGTGGCCGAGGTGGATGCCCTTGTCGATCACGAGGCCTTCGACCTGGTGGAACATCGGCGTGTGCGTCGCGTCGCTGTCGGAGCGATAGACGCGGCCGGGCGCAATGATGCGGATCGGCGCGCCCTGCTGGACCATGGAGCGGATCTGCACCGGCGAGGTATGCGTGCGCAGCAGCATCCGGCGGCCTTCGCTATCCACGTCGGGGAAATAGAACGTGTCGTGCATGGCGCGCGCAGGGTGCGTTTCGGCCATGTTGAGCGCGGTGAAATTGTGCCAGTCGTCCTCGATTTCCGGACCGGTGGCGACCGAGAAGCCGAGGTCGGCGAAAATTTCGGCAAGCTCGTCCATCACCTGGCTGACCGGGTGGACGCTGCCGCGCGGCGCGTGCGGCGCAGGCAGGGTGAGGTCGAGCGTCTCGGTGGCAAGCCGCGCCTCGAGGGCAGCCCCGTCGATCGCGTCCTTGCGCGCGGCCAGCGCGTCGGCGACGTCGGTGCGCAGGGCCTGGATCTTGGGCGCCTCGCTCTGGCGTTCTTCCGGGCTCATCTTGCCCAGCGTCTTCATCAGTGCGGAGATGGAGCCCTGCTTGCCCAGGAACTCCACGCGCAGGGCCTCGAGTGCAGCGGCATCGCCGGCTTCCTCGATACGCGCGAGCGCGGTGTCCCGCATTGTTGCCAGATCGGTCATTGAATCCTCGGGTTTCGTCTTGCGCGCAGCCTCTAGCGGGATGTGCGGCAATGCTAAAGCCCAGTTTCGGACTCTCTTTCGCGGTCGGGATTGTAGAGTGCCTGCATGGCAACGCCGCTGCCCGCATTGGTCACCGCCACGGCGGCATGGACGATGGGGTGCGGCAGGGCGGCATATTCGCCCGGCGTCATGCCCATCACCGACCGGAAATCGCGGATGAACTGCGCCTGGTCCCAGTAATGCGTGTCGAGCGAGCTGATCCAGTTCATGGAAGGGTCGAGCATGTACTTGCCGAGGCTGCGCAGGAAACGCTGGCGGCGCAGCAGATTGCTGGGCGTGAAACCGAAATGGCGCCGACAGAACCTCACGAAGGTGCGCGACTGCATCCCCGCGATTTCGGCCAGTTCGGTGACGGTGTGCACATCGCTCGAGGTGATGGCGAGATGGACGTTGCGGATCGCCTGCACTTCGGCAAGCGGGTCGCCGGCGAGCGAGCGGAAGGTCGCGGCGATGAGGTCGGCAGCTTCCTCCATCCGGTCCACTTCGTGGCACAGCGTTGCCAGAAGACCAGCGAGGCCTTCCTCGACCACTGCCGTATCGACCCGTTCGAAGCGGTTCGCCATGGCTATGGCGGGCTGGCCCACGAAGCGCGCCCAGCCAGCAGGCGTGAGACCGATCCCCCAGAAACGCCCGCCGCCGATCCTGAGGCGCGTGACCCGGTCGGTCGGACCGGACAAGACGCAGGCGGGTACCTGTGCAAGGCCGCTGTCGCCGATGGCGGCCTCGTAGACTTCGGCCTTGCCGCAGCGCAAATTGGCCTCCTCGGGCGGCAACCAGTCCTCGACCACGGCGCCCGGCGCGACTTCGGTGCGGTAGTAGGCGGAAATATAGGGAGCGAGATCAGACGGCGGTCCGGCGACCTGCAAACGCAGTCCACCTGCCGCAAACTCGGCATTGGCAAAAACACGATCCGACATGATGCCTCCTCAAGCGCAGGAGGCGGCCAGGAGTTCCCTCGCGGCCGAAGGTTCAATCCGCGCCCGGTGCACCTTCCGGCTTGTGCAGCACCTGCACGGCTTCCCCGACGACTTCCTTGCGGGCGAGCGCAGCCGCCCCAAGCACCGGATGGGGGAGCCTGGCATACTCACGCGGCGCCATCCCCATGAACCGCTTGAAATCGCGGGTGAACTGCGACTGGTCGTAATATTGCGGGTCCAGCGTCTCGATCCAGTGCATCGAGGGATCGAGCATGAATTGGGCAAGGCTGCGCAGGAACCGCTGGCGGCGCAGCAGCAGCTGCGGCGAGAAGCCGAACGCCTCGCAGGAAAAGCGTTCCAGCGTGCGCGTCGTCATCGACAGGCTTTGCGCCAGCTGGGCGACCGTCGCGCAGGCCGGATCGATCAGCGCCTGCTGCGCCCGCACGATATCGTCCTCGCGCTTGTGCGGGGTTGCCAGCAGCGGTTTCAGTATGGCGAAGATGCGGTCGCGCTCTTCCTCGAGCGGTGCCTTGTCGTCCAGCCTGCCGAGCGGCTTGAGATGCGCGAGCGCAGGGTCGCGCTCCACGTCGACCGAGCGGTCGGCGTAGAGGTTTGCAGCCGCATCGACCAGCCGCGCCCAGCCGAGCGGCAGTATGCCGATGCCCCAGGTGCGCCCGGGCGGCGCTACGAAATTGATCGTCCGGCTGGTCGGCCCGGTCATGACCACGCGCGGCATGGGCTGCGGGTCTTCTGTGCCGATGCCCGCCATGAGTTGTCCGCTGGTTGCTACCCTCAGGTTTGCCCATTCCGGATGCAGCCAGTCGCGCACCGCGGAGTTCTGGCCGCGGCCCGAACAGGCCACGCTCATGTGGTAGACGGTGGTGATAAAGGGCTTCAGCTCCGGCGGAGGAAGGAAGAACGTGAGTGTTACTTCGCCCTGGTCATCCGATCTTGCCACGCGTCAGGCCCCGTTCGCCTGATCGGCCTGCGCCGCCACGGTTTCCCGGACGGGCGCTCCCCATACCCTTTGCCGCTCGGCAGCAAAGGCGCCCATCACCGGGTGCGGCAGGGCGGCATATTCGCTTGGGCTCATCCCCATGAAGACCTGGAATTCACGAAAGAAGTGCGACTGGTCATGGTAATGGAGATCGATCGTCTGCCTCCAGTTCTTGTCCTCTGACAGCATGAAAGCCATCAGGCAGCGGGTCATGCGCTGGCGCCTTAGCATGAACCTTGGCGAAAAACCGAAATGCTTGCGGCAGAGCCGCTCCAGCGTGCGCTTGTGCATCTTCGCTGCATCGGCAAAATCCTCGATCTGGGTGAGATAGGGATCGACCATGGCTGCGTGGATCGCCTCGATCCTGTCCGCGTCGCGGCATTTGCTTCTCTGGCGGCGGAGGAATTCGACCAGGGCCGCGAAGGTTTCATCCTGGGCCGGATCGGGTTCGCACAGGGCTTCGCACAGGGGCAGGAAGCGCGCAAAGGCAGGATTGGCTTCGCCGTCACCGGCAAAATCGACGTATTCGCTGGCATCTTCGCCGACGAAGGTCGCCCAGCCCAGCGGCTTGAGCCCGATGCCCCAGATTTCGGTGCTGCCCACCTCGAAATGCACCGGCTTGGCCCGAGGCCCGGTCACGACGAAGCGGTAATCCCCGTCAACGATATTTCCCTGGTCCGCCGACTTCGTCTTGCGGCTGAAGGTGTCTCCGCAGGAAAAGCGCAGGTTCGCCCATTCGGGCTGGAGGAAATCCTCGATCTTCTCGCCTTCCCGAAGATCGATCTTCATGTGGTAGACCGAGGTGAGAAGGGGTTCGAGATCGTCGGGCAGGCGGAAAAACCGCACGTCCAGCCGGCCGGATTTCTCGGGAAAGACCACTTCCACCATGCGTCACAGAGTAACGCAAATACGGGGGTTTAGCCAATCGGGCCGAGACAAAAAGAAAGGGCGCCTCCCAAAAGGAGACGCCCTTCCTGATTTCGTCCGGCCGGTCAGGCTGGCGTTCAGGCGGGAAGTGCCTTCTTCGCCTGCTCGATGATCGCCTTGAAGGCAGCGCCTTCGTTCATGGCGAGATCGGCCATCACCTTGCGGTCCAGTTCGATGCCGGCCAGCTTGGTGCCGTGCATGAACTGCGAATAGGTCAGGCCTTCGGCGCGGACCGCTGCGTTGATGCGCTGGATCCAGAGAGCGCGGAAGTTGCGCTTCTTGATCTTGCGGTCGCGGTAAGCGTACTGGCCGGCCTTTTCGACGGCCTGGCGCGCGACGCGGATGGTGTTCTTGCGGCGACCGCGATAGCCCTTGGCCTGGTCTAGGAGCCGCTTGTGCTTCTGGCGCGTGGTAACGCCGCGTTTAATGCGAGGCATATCAGTTTCTCCTTAGTTCGCGATCAGTCGAGGCCGTAAGGCGCCCACTTCTTCACCGTCTTCGTGTCGGCTTCCGACAGGACAGAGGTGCCGCGGTTCTGGCGGATATACTTCGCATTGTGGCTGATCAGGCGGTGACGCTTGCCAGCGACGCCGTGCTTGACCTTGCCGGTGGCGGTGATCTTGAAGCGCTTCTTCACACCACTCTTGGTCTTCAGCTTGGGCATTTTCATCTCCTTTACGGATATCGGTTCGGAGACACGTCCAACCAGCCCTGGCAGCCCTTGTGGCCAGACCGGCGGTGAATCACGTGTCGGTGAAGGGCGCGCAAATAGCGTTTCGGGCGGCGAATGCAAGTCAGAAGTGGGTGAGGTAGCCCCCGTCGACCGCCAGCGTCTGCCCGGTGATGTAGCTCGCCTCGTCCGAGGCGAGGAAGGCCACTGCACCCGCGATCTCGTCCGGCTGGCCCCAGCGCCCCAGCGAGGTGCGCCGTGCGAGGTGGGCCGCGATGTCCTTGTCGGCGACCATCTCGCCGTTGGCCTCGGTCGCGAAATAGCCCGGCGCCACGGCATTGACGGTAATGCCCTGCCCGCCGAGTTCCGCCGCCAGAGCGCGGGTCAGCGCGGCCAGTCCGCCCTTGCTCGCAGTATAGAGCACGTCGCCGCGCGCGATATCGGCGGCGATCGAGGTGATGTTGATGATCCGGCCCCTGCCCTTGCGCGCCATTTGCAAGGCCGCGCGGCGGGCGAGGTCGAACGGCGCTGTCAGGTTCACGTCGAGCATGGCGCGCATGTCCTCGCGGTTGAGGTCTGCCAGCGGGCGCCGGTCACGCTGGCCGACATTGTTGACCAGGATGTCGAGCCCGCCCTCGGCGGAGAGCCGCTCGAACGCCGCCGCCGTGGCCGCATCCTCGGCAATGTCGAAGGCGAGGGGTTCGCAGCCCCCACCGATGCGCGAGGCCGCTTCTTCGAGCGCCGCCGCATCGCGCCCGTTGAGCCAGACCTTCGCGCCGCGCGCGGCAAGCCGCTGCGCGATCTCGAAGCCGAGCCCGCGCGCGGCGCCGGTCACCAGCGCCTTGCGTCCCTCCAATGGCCCCCTCGCCTGCATCTCAGTCCTCGTAGATCATCTTCACGGTCATGCCGCCGTCCACATTGAGGTGCTGGCCGGTGACGAAGGTGGCGCCATGCAGGTATTCGACTGCCCCGGCAATATCCTGCGGCTCCCCGATCCGCCCGGCGGGATGTTGGGCGCGGTCCTTCGCGCGGTGGTCGGGATCGGTGCGCTTGCCCTTGCGCTGCCACGGGCCCGTCTCGATCCAGCCTGGGCGGATAGCGTTGACGCGCACCTTCGGGCCGAGTGAGACCGCCAGCGAATGGGTCAGCGCGTCGAGCCCGCCCTTGGCCGCGGCATAGGCGAAGGTTTCCGGCTCGCTCATAACGGCGCGGGTGGATGAGATGTTGGCGATGCTCGCGCTCCCGCTGCGCTGGAGGAACGGCAGGGCGCCGCGCGTCACGAGGAAGGCGGCAGTGAGGCTCGCATCGATCCACGCCTGCCAGTCGGCGAGCGACAGCCGGTCCAGCGGGCCCGCATAGGGATCGGCGATCCCGGCGTTGTTGACGAGGCAGTCGATCGCATCCTCGCCCAGCCACTGCGCGATCCGGTCGAAGGCGCGGCTCACCTCGCCCTCGCGCCCGACATTGCAGGTGAGGAACAGGGCCCCGTCCGCCGGCATGGCGCTGCGCAGTTCGGCCAGCGCCTCGCTGTCGGTATCGAGGCCGATCACGCGCCAGCCGCGGCCGTGGAAATGGGTGGTGACCGCGCGGCCGATGCCGTTGCCTGCCCCGGTCACGAGGATTGTGTTGCTATCCGTCATGCCCCGACAACGCCCCTGGCTCGCAGGAGGTCCGGCGGTCCCCGGACAGCAAAGGGGGCGAGCCACCCGACCGGCGACCCGCCCCTACGCTCTTCAGTCTGCTACGCGCTTAGAAACGCGCGCCAAGCGACAGGCCGATGTGGCCGCGCTGGAAATCGAAGCCGTAGATGTCGGAGGCTTCGCTCACGCCGACTTCGGCGCGGCCGTAGAGCGTGCTGGTGAAGCCGTGCTCGTAGCCCATCGCGAAGGCATAACCGCCACCGGTTTCGCTCTCGTCGAAGACGAAGGTGGTGTTCGTGCCGGCATCGTAGAATTCGCCGTCGAGGTAGATGGTCTGCTCGCCGTAGCCGAGCTTGGCATAGACCATGCCCGACTGGCCGGTGATCAGGCCTGCATGGATACCTGCCGACCAGAAGCCGTCCGAGCCGACGCACAGGCCGTCGGCGCAATCTTCGACGCTCGAAGCTTCGTAGTTGACGTAGGGGCCGAGCACGACGCGCTCGCTGACCGGGAAATCGACGCCGATTTCGCCGCCATAGGCGATGCCCGAACCCACTTCGTAATTGATGCCGGCTTCTTCTTCGGGATCGTTGATCCGCTCCCAGGAAACGCGACCTTCGACACGCACGCCGGCCTTGTCGGCGGCAACTGCGTTCGAGCTGTCGTAATCCTGTGCCTGTGCCGCTGCGGGCATGGCGACGCCTGCGAGCGCAAGCGCGATAATCGTCTTGTTCATGTGTTCTGAGACCCTTTTGAGTTCATGCCGTCCAAACGGCGAACGGGTCCCTAGAGGCGGCCAAATGATTGTAAAGTGAACGGCGCGGGCTTTTCCCGCCTATTCGCCGAGGCCCATGGCCTCGAGCACGTCCTCGAGCCGCGCGGGATCGCCGATGGCCAGCACATTGCCATCGCTGCCCGCATGGAGCGGCTCGCCCGACCAGTCGCACATGAGGCCGCCTGCGCCCTCCACCACCGGGGCCAGCGCGGCGAAATCGTGCAGCTTGAGGCCCGCCTCGCACACGAGGTCGACATGGCCGCTCGCGACGAGGCCGTAATTGTAGCAATCGCCGCCGTAGATGATCTTTCGCTCGGCCACCGACTTCGCAAGGCCCATGAAATGGTCCGCCTCGTGGTCGGAGAACTGGTGCGGCGTGGTGGTGGCAAGCACCGCATCGCCCAGCGCACGGCACGGCGCGCTGCGCACCGGCTTGCCGTTGAAAGTCGTCTCGCGCCCCGAAAAGCCCGCCCAGCGTTCGCGCCCGATGGGCTGGTCGATGATGCCGAGCACGGGAAAGCCGTCCTGCAGCAGCGCGATCAGCGTGCCGAAGATGGGCCGTCCGGCGATGAAGCTGGTGGTGCCGTCGATCGGGTCGAGCACCCAGCGGCGCCCAGCGCTCTCGTTGCGGATGCCGTATTCCTCGCCGAAAATGCCGTCGTCGGGGTGTTCCGCCTCGATCAACGCGCGCATCGCGGCCTCGGCGGCGCGGTCGGCTTCGGTGACGAAAGTGGAGTCCGATTTCTGCTCCTGCTCCCAGCTCCCGCGGAACAGCGGACGGATCGCTTCCCCGGCGGCATCGGCGAGACGGTTGGCGAAGGCGAGATCGGAAAGCGTTGGCATGGCGGTGCATTTGCTGCATTACACAATACGGTCAAGATAGCTTGATAACGCATCCCGCCTTCGGGTCGCATCGAAGGGGGATTACGTCACGACGTCCAAGGACGCCACTGACCGGCCGGGGCCTGGTGGCACCGAAGCCGACATTTCGTCGATCCACTCCAACACGGGATCGACGCCAAAAGGCATGCCCCTTTCGCTCAACCGGTCGCCGCACCCTGACCTGCGCCACTGGCTGATGCGCGTGGGCGTAACGTCGGTCGACATGCCCGAAGGCGCCGCGATCGAATGCGCGTCCATGTGCGAACACCCGGTCCTGCGGATGATCTACGGCGCGAAATGGACCGCCGAGACCGCAGACGGGGTGCAGGAATTCGAGCCGGGCGAAGAGGGCATGGCGCTCTATTTCGGGCCGGAAACGCGCGCCATGAAGCTGAAGGTGCATGGCTCCTTCCGGGTTGTCTCGGTCAATTGCACCTCCGGCTTTGCGCATAACTTCGACCTGCCCGAGGCGAGCGAAATGCTCGACCGCATCCTGCCGATCGACCCGTTGACGGGTCACGGCATCCCGCACGAAGGGCATCGCCCGCAGGATGATCCCGTCGCTTGGCTCGATGCCTGCGAGGCGCATCTGCATGAGCGCATCAGCAAGGCGGGGCTCGAGGAGCCGCACGGCCTGCTCGAGGCTTTCGAGTGGCAGTGCCTGACCGCTCCCAATGCGAGCCTTGCCGATTTCGCCGACACGACCGGCGTGACCCGGCGCACGCTTGAGCGGACCATCAACCGCCACTGGGGCGTAACGCCCAAGTTCGCCCTGCGCCGGGCCCGCGCGCTCGACATGGCCGCCGCCCTGCTCGGCGTGGCGGACGAGGACGAGGAGCCCGAGCTTCGCCTGCGCTATTTCGACCAGTCCCACCTGTCGCGCGAGATGCGGCACTTCTTCGACCAGACCCCGCGCGGGCTGCAGGTCGGCGATTGCCCGCTCCTGCGCATCACCATGGAAATCCGCCAGTCGCGCCGCCTGGAAGCACTGGCGAAACTGTCCGCCGACGAGCCTGCCCCGTGGCGCGACCCCGATGCCGAACCCGATACCGATTGACCGCCTGACCTGCCCATGCGTGACGAAACCGACGAGCCCCTGACCCCGGACAACCGCCTGCACTCGCTTGCGGGCGCCACCCGCGACGGCAATCCGCTGTCGTTCAACCGCGCGGCCCGCGAGGAACTGCAGCCTTGGGTGTGCCGCCTCTATGCCACCAAGGTCGAGGCTCCGGCGGATAATCTCGTGTCCTGCGGGGTGTTTTCCGACGTGCCGATCATCCGCTTCATCCTGAAGGGGGATCTGCACGGCGAGACGGCGTCAGGCTCCTACCTGCATGGCCGCGGGGCCTATTTCTACGGCCCCAATTCGAAGCGCATGCCGGCGACCTTCCGCGGCGGATTTTCGACCGTGGCGATCCAGTTCCATCCCGGAGCAGTGGGGGCGCTCGGTGGTCCGGAGATCGCGCCGCTGGTCGACGAAATCAGGACGCTGGCGGAAGTCTACCCTGCCATCCGCGAGGAATGGCTCGACGAATTCGATCTCGACGGCACGCCGCGCGACTGGATCGATTTCGTCGAACAATGCCTGCTCGACCTCGTCCGCAAAATGCAGCCGGAAAAGCCGAGCGAGACGATCCGCCTGTTCGACCTTGCAACGCTGGCCGACCCTAACCTGCAAGTGGGCGACCTTGCCGAACAGCTGGGCGTCAACCCGCGCACGCTGACCCGGCAGGTGCTGCGCGATTACGGCCTGCCACCCAAGCACGTGCTGCGCCGCGCCCGCGCGCTCGACCTCGCCGCGACATTGCGGGGTATTTGCGAAGGTGCGGAAGGCGATGAAGCGGTGATGCGTTATTACGACCAGTCGCACATGATCCGCGATTTCGGCGAGTTCTTCGGCATGACGCCGATGGTCTTCGCCCGCTCGCCCCAGCCGATCATCACGCTGACGCTGGAAGCGCGGCAGGCGCGCAAGGCCGAAGCGCTGGCGGTCGCGCACGAGGGCGGGGCGCCGAGCTGGCGCGACCCTTCATCGGAACTACCAATGGAGGGCTCGGACGAAACCTAGTCGAAGAGCGAGCTGACCGAGCTTTCGTCGGCAATGCGGCGGACCGCTTCGCCGATCAGCGGGGCGATGGTCAGGATGCGGATACGCTCGGAATCGCTCGCCGCGTCGGTTGCGCGGATGGAATCGGTGATGACCAGTTCCTTGAGCGCGGAACCGTCGACACGGGCCACTGCTCCGCCCGAGAGCACGCCGTGGGTGATATAGGCCGCGACCGATGCCGCCCCTTCGTCGAGCAGCGCCTGCGCCGCGTTGCACAGCGTGCCGCCCGAATCGATGATGTCGTCGATCAGGATGCAGTGGCGGCCCGACACGTCGCCGATGATGTTCATCACCTCGCTCTCGCCCGGACGGTCGCGGCGCTTGTCGACGATCGCCAGCGGGGCGTTGTCGAGCCGCTTGGCCAGCGCGCGGGCGCGCACCACGCCGCCCACGTCGGGCGAGACGACCATCAGTTCCTGGTCGCCGTAGCGGGCCTGGATGTCGGCCGCCATGACCGGCGCGGCATAGAGGTTGTCGGTCGGGATATCGAAGAAGCCCTGGATCTGGCCGGCGTGCAAATCGACCGACAGCACGCGGTCGGCGCCCGCTTCGGTGATCAGGTTCGCCACCAGCTTGGCCGAGATCGGCGTGCGCGGGCCGGGCTTCCGATCCTGCCTCGCGTAGCCGAAATAGGGCACCACCGCCGTGATGCGCCGCGCCGAGGCGCGCTTCAGCGCATCGATGCAGATCAGCAGTTCCATGAGATTGTCGTTCGCCGGATAGCTGGTCGACTGGACGACGAAAACATCCTCGCCGCGCACGTTCTCATGGATCTCGACGAAGATCTCCTCGTCGGCGAAGCGGCGTACCTGCGCGTCGACGAGCGGCAGTTCGAGATAGCCCGCGATCGCGCGTGCGAGCGGCAGGTTCGAATTGGCGGCCAAGATCTTCATGCGTGCGAATCCCCGTGAGCGGCTGTGCAATCCGCCTAGCGACACGTCATGGGATTGCAACATGGCATGGCGGGCCTTTCCCCGCCCGGAACCTATTTCGTGCGGTGTTCGCCCTTGATCCAGCGCACCGTGCCGCTGGAGGCGCGCATGACCACGCTTTCGGTCGTCATCACGCCGCCGCGGCGGTATTTCACGCCTTCGAGCAGCGAGCCGGACGTCACGCCGGTCGCAGCGAAGATGCAGTCGCCTTTCACCAGGTCGTCGCGCGTGTAGATGCGATTGAGATCTTCGATGCCCCACTTGCGGGCGCGGGCCTTCTCGTCGTCGTTGCGGAAGACGAGGCGGCCGTTGAACTGGCCGCCGACGCAGCGCAGCGCGGCTGCCGCCAGCACGCCTTCGGGTGCGCCGCCCTGGCCCATGTACATGTCGATCGTGGTGTCCTCGTCGGTCACCGCGATGACGCCGGCCACGTCGCCGTCGCCGATCAGCACTACGCCGCAGCCCAGGCTGCGCAGTTCGGCGATGAGGTCGGCATGGCGCGGGCGGTCGAGCACGCAGACGATGATGTCGCCCGGCTCCACGCCCTTGGCGGCCGCGACCGCCTTCACGTTCTCGGTCGGGCTCTTGGCGAGGTCGATGATGCCTTCGGGATAGCCCGGGCCGACCGCCAGCTTGTCCATGTAGACGTCGGGCGCGTTGAGCAGGCAGCCCTCTGCCGCCGCCGCGAGCACTGCAAGCGAGTTCGGCCCCGCCTTGGCCGTGATGGTCGTGCCTTCCAGCGGGTCCAGCGCGATGTCGATCTTCGGGCCCTTGCCCGGCGCGCCGCCGACCTTTTCGCCGATGAAGAGCATGGGTGCCTCGTCGCGCTCGCCCTCGCCGATGACCACGGTGCCGTCCATGTACAGCGTGTCGAAGGCGCGGCGCATGGCTTCCACGGCCGCGGCGTCGGCGGCCTTCTCGTCGCCGCGGCCGATCAGCTTGGAGGCAGCGATGGCGGCAGCTTCGGTCACGCGGACCATTTCGAGCACGAGAACGCGGTCGAGGGGATTTTCGGAAGGCGAGTTCATGGCGGGTTCAGTCCTTGAAGCCAGTTTGGGGAGCGACCGGGTGGGCGGTGCGCGAATTCGTATGCGCCGCGCCGATAGACGCAGGAGCATGACATTGTCGAGACGCGTCCTTGCGGTCGTACCCGTCCTCATTGCCGCAAGCCCGTTCGCCGCTTCGGCGCAGGAGGCCCTGCAGCCCCAGTCGGCGACGCCGCCAGAGCGCATCGATTTGCGCGTCCAGCCGGAGGACGACGGCCCGAAGTTCGAGGATTGCAGCGCCGAACAGGATGCCGCTGAAATCTCCGGCGAAATCATCGTCTGCCGCCGCCAGACCGGCGACGAGAACCGCCTCTACGACAAGGAAGCGGCCGAGCGTCGCCATGCGCAGCGCACGCAGGGCCAGAAGCCGGTGGAGATGTTCGGCATCCCGAACCACGGCCCGGTCGTCGCACGCGGCTGCTTCATCCCGCCCTGCCCGCCGCCGATGGCGGTGCTGATCGATATCGAGGCCCTGCCCGAAGCCCCGCCCGGCTCCGATGCCGACCGGATTGCACGCGGCCTTGCACCGCTGGGGCGCGAGACGCCTGTCAGCCAGCTAAGCGAGCCGCAGATCGTGACCGAGCCGGGCCGGCAGGACAATGCCGATGCGCTCGGCCTTCCCCAAGCCCCGCAGGGGCGGGCGGCAGGGGTCAGTCCTTCAGGATCGGCATCACCAGAGGCGGAGCCGTCAGACTAGGCGAGCCGTCGAGCAGCGCCAGCGCCTCGTCGACGCAGCGCTCCGGTCCCTCGTGGGTGACCATCGCCACCTGCACCTCGCCGCCTTCGTGGTCGCGGCCGCGCTGGATCAGGCTTTCGATGGACACGCCCGCATCGCGCATCGCGGCGGTGATTTCCGCAAGCACGCCCGGGCGGTCGGCCACGGTGAAGCGGATGTAGTCGCGGCCCACGCGCTGGCCCGGATCGGCAGGCGCGCATTCGCGCAGCGCCGTGACCGGCACGGAGAACGGTGCCCCGCTCTGCCCGCGGGCGATCTCGATGAGATCGGCCACCACCGCGCTGGCGGTCGGCTTGTCGCCCGCGCCTGCGCCCTGGAACAGCAGCCGTCCCGAAAAATCGCCTTCCGCCACGACCGCATTGGTCGGGCCCGTCACGGCGGCCAGCGGGTGGCGGAACGGGACGAGGCAGGGCCGCACACGCTGGAGCAGGCGCGGCTCGTCGCCGCTTTCGTCGAAGGCAGCAGTGCCGACCAGCCGGACCACGTAACCCAGCGCATCGGCCTGCGCGATGTCGGAGGCGCGCACCTTGGTAATGCCTTCGGTGCGTACGGCGTCGAAATCGATCCGCGTGCCGAACCCGATGGCGGCCAGGATGGCGAGCTTGTGCGCTGCGTCCACGCCCTCGATGTCGAAGGCAGGGTCAGCCTCGGCATAGCCCTTTTCCTGCGCGGCGCGGAGCATGTCGTCGAAATCGGCGCCGGTGCGCTCCATTTCCGAGAGCACGTAATTGCAGGTGCCGTTGAGGATGCCGTAAATCCGGTTGAGCGCATTGGCCGCCGTGCCTTCGCGCAGCCCCTTCACCACCGGGATGCCGCCCGCGACCGCCGCCTCGAAAGCGAAGGGTGCGGACTTGATCGCGGCGAGCTCGGCCAGTTCGAGGCCGTGGTGCGCGACCATCGCCTTGTTCGCGGTGACGAAGCCCTTGCCCGCATCGAGCGCGGCGCGGGCGAGCGTCAGGGCCGGACCGTCCGACCCGCCGACCAGCTCGACCACGACATCGACATCGGCGCGTTCGGCCATGGCGTGCATGTCGTCGACCCAGGCATAGGGCGACAGGTCCACGCCGCGGTCGCGGCCTCGATCGCGTGCGGTCACCGCGGTAATCTCGATCGGCCTGCCGGCACGCGCCGCGATCATGTCGCGATTGGTCTCGATCAGGCGGATGACGCCGGTGCCGACAGTGCCGAGGCCGGCAAGCGCGATGCGCAGCGGATCAGCCATCGATTTTCTCCAGTGCGGGGAAGCCGAAGGCAGTGCGCACGGCATCGGGAACCGGGGTCGGGCGTCCTTCGGGCAAATCGACATGGACGGTGAGCAGGCGCATTTCAGCGCGCAGGTCGCCGTCTTGCGCCCCGTGCAGCGTCACCAGCGTTTCCATGCTGGAATTGCCGATGCGTTCGATCGTCAGGCGGCCCTCGATCAGTTCTTCCAGGCGGATGGGCGCGAGGTAATCGACCTCTGCCCGGCGGACATGGAACTCGACATCGGCGGGCATCCCCCGCTCCTCGCGCGCTTCGCGGAAGAACTCGCTGACCAGCAGGTCGGCATATTCGAGATAGCGCGAATTGAAGACGACGCTCTGCGGGTCGACCTCGGCGTAACGCACGCGGAAGGTATGGGAAAAGGGCTTCATGCCGCCCCGCCTAGCGCAGGCAGGGCGGCGAGGTGAACCAGTTTGTCTTTGGCAGGCCTAAGCGCGCTTTCAGTTCCGTGTGCGCTCGCACGGGCCGAGCTGGTCGATCACGAAGGCATAGTCGCGCGCGGCCAGCGCCCTTGCGCCCGCATCGCGCGACAGGTTCGCGCTGCCCGGCAGTTCGGCGGGCAGGCTGCAGGCGAGGCGATACCAGGCGATAGTGCCCGGACGCGGAGCGCGAGCGGACTGGTCGACGATCTCGGTCCAGGACACGCCCCAGCGCGGGGCCTGTCCGGGGCGGCGCACGATGGTGACGGACACCGGCCCGTCGTTCGCCGTGTCGAGGAAGAGCTGGGTTTCCGATTCGCCCACCAGCGTCCCTTCGACGGCCAAAGCATCGCTGATGCCGGTGACTGCCGGCGGGGCGTCGGATGCGAGCAGGTCGGTCAGGATCGGCCGCAGGCGCGACTCGAGCTCCGGCGAATAGGGAAGCTGCGCCCCGCTATCGACCAGCTGGATTTCGCCCGGGCGACCGGCGACGGGGCGCGCGAACAGCAGCACTTCCTGCTTCTTCAGCTTGGGCGGCTTGCCCTTCGCATCGAGCGGCACGTCGACGAGATAGCGCAGCTCCTCGCCCACGGGCACGGTGCCCGAAATGAGCGCCGATGTGCGCGCCTCGATATAGAGGCGGGCATGGCCCGGCGCGAGGCCGCGGGCGCGCTCGGGCTCCACCGTCGCCTGCTTGCGAATCTGCGCCTTGATCACCAGCGGCGTGCCGTCGGCGAGGTCGACGAGGTCGGCATAGGTGAGCGGCGCGGGGGCAGCCTGCTGCGCGGCGGCCGGAGTCGCGATCGCGAGGACGGCGGCGCAGGCAAGTATGTGTCGGGGAAGCATGATCGGGACGAACCTCGTGATTTCTCGGGCGCTTTTCTCAGGCATGTCGCAATATGCCATGGATTCGGCGATAACGGTCATACCTTCCAGCGGTGCCGTGAATCCGCCGTTAACCGATAAAGCGTTTGCCCCTGTCTGGCATCGCAGCTAAGGGGATGGCCAGAGCCGGGCGAATGATACAATATTGCCTGATTGGGTCCACTTGCGGATTTTTTCGGGAACAGCCAAAGGCCTGCACCGTCGTTGCCCCTAGGGTAACGTACGTGTGAAAAATGGAATTCGGCGTCGGGATTACGGTTGAGTAAGCCACCCCCCACGGCGCCAGAACGGCCCGGTGCGAATCGGGCAGACACGATGGAGTGATGCAACCGAATGGCTTATGCTGACCAAGAGATGAGTGGCAATCGCATCGTTGCGATCATCATCGTTGCCCTCATCCACATAGGACTCGGTTACGCACTGATCACCGGCCTGGCACTCGATGTGGCCAAGTCGGTTGTCGAACGCGTGACCACGATCGACGTGGAAGAACCACCGCCGCCGGAGCCCGAGGACGAGCCGCCGCCGCCGGAAGATATTCCCGAAACGGCCCCGCCGCCGCCGGTGGCCCCGCCGCCGCCGATCAATATCGCGACGACGCCGCCCCCGATCCGTACGCAGACGACGATTCCGCCGCCGGCACCGCCCGCGGTCCGGATTCCGCCGCCCGCTCCGCCGGCTCCGCCCGCTCCGCCGCCCGTCAACAAGTCGCGTGAAGCGACGCCGAAGGGCCTCAGCGGCTGGGCTGCCCGAATCCAGCGCAACTATCCGCGTCGTGCGGAACGCGATGGCATCGAGGGCAACGTGACCGTCCGCGTCACTGTCGGACCCGACGGCCGCGTCTCGGCCTGTGCGGTTTCGGCTTCGAGCGGCAACGCCGACCTCGACGCCGCAGCCTGCGACGGCATGAGCCGTTACGCTCGCTACGATCCGGCGCTGGACCAGAACGGGAACCCGATTCCCGACAGCGACGTGCGTACGATCAGCTACCGTTTGAACTAAGAATCCGCCCGGTCTTGGGCCTGAAAGCAATTACCTAAGAGGATTACTCGCTATGATTATCGAACTTCTTGCCGCGGCGGGCGATGCTGCTCCGCAGACCTCTTTCGGCTTCTGGGAAGCCATGGAACAGGGCGGCTTCGTTGCCTGGTTCATTCTCTCCGTCATGATCATCATGTCGGTGGGTTCGTTCTACATCCTCTTCACCAAGCTGTTCGAACAGCAGAAGGTGATGAACCAGTTCAAGGGCGTGCGTCAGAACTTCTGGCGTGCAGGCACCCTCGACGAAGGCGCGAAGAAGCTGGAAAAGAACAGCGCATGGCGCCAGCTGGTCGACGATGCCGTCAAGGCTCGCGACAGCCACCACCAGATGGGTGACAGCCTCGAAGCCCACGACTGGCTGCACGGTTCGCTCGCCCGTTCGGAAGCGACCATCAACGCCAAGCTTGCAGGCGGCCTGCCGTTCCTCGCGACCGTCGGTGCAACCGCACCGTTCGTCGGTCTGCTCGGTACGGTTATCGGTATCTACCGCGCTCTGATCAACATCGGCGCTGCCGGTTCGGCATCGATCGACAAGGTCGCAGGCCCGGTCGGTGAAGCACTGATCATGACCGCCATCGGTCTGCTCGTCGCCGTTCCGGCCGTGTTCGCCTACAACTGGCTGCAGAGCCGTAACCGTCGCATCGCCGAACTGATGACCGGTTTCACCACCGACCTGCTCGCCAACATCAGCTCGGACGGCAAGATCCGCCCGGCAGTGATGACCGCGACTTCGACCCAGCAGGCTGGCAAGGCTGCCGCTGCTCCGGCCGGCACCACGGTCAAGAAGTAAGCTGGATCGGCGGGGGCCCGACGGTCCCCGCCATTCCCGCAAGCAGTCGATAAGTTTTAGCTACGGACAGGACACAAGATGGCGGTTTCAGTAGGCGGCAGCGCGGAAACGCCGATGTCGGACATCAACACCACCCCGCTCGTGGACGTGATGCTGGTGCTTCTGATCATCTTCCTTATCGCGGTCCCGGTCGCGATCCAGACGATCGAGAAGCTCGAGATCCCGATCTTCGAGTCGATCGAATCGAAGGATAAGGTCGAAAACCTGCTCCTGACGGTCAGCACGACCGACGCGGCAGGCCGCAGCGCGGGCGAGGCCGGGTTCGAAGGGGCTGCACGCAACGGCGAATGCCGCGTGTACTTCAACAACACCACTCCGGTGACGTCTGAAGAGCTCTACGACCAGGCATTCGAGCGCCTCGACCAGATCGTTCAGCGCTACGGTGGTCCCGAAGCGATCATGGAAGATCCCGAAGCGATCCCGCAGGTCCACATTCGCGGCGACGTGAATGCTCCCTGGTCATGCGTCGCAGGGGCGATCTACAACGTGCAGGCGGCCGGTTATCCGACCGTCGGCTTCATCTCGAACCCGGTCGACCCGAACGGCTGACCGGGCTTCGAGCCCGAATTTCTAGGGAGATACCCTCATGGCAATGTCAGGCGGCAAGGATGATGGCGCGCCGATGATGGAAATGAACATGACGCCGCTTATCGACGTCCTGCTCGTTCTCCTCATCATGTTCATCATCACCATCCCGGTGGCGACCCACTCGGTCGACATCGACCTTCCGCAACCGAACCCCAACCCGCCCCCTGTGACGGTGGAGCCGGACAAGAACAAGCTCGTCATCACGCAGGGTGACGAACTGCTCTGGAACGGCCAGACCATCCAGGAAGGCGATCTGGTCAACCTGCTCGCCCAGTCGATGACGATCAATCCGGAACCCGAACTGCAGTTCGAACCGGAAGCCCTGGCCAGCTATGAAGCTTCGGCCCGCGTGCTCCAGATCATCAAGTCGAGCGGCGTGACCAAGTTCGGCTTCGTCGGTAACGAACGTTACCGCACCTTCGGCAAGGCGGCTTCGGCCCAGTAACGCCGGACAATCGGAACATGGGAAAGGGGCGGAGCGATCCGCCCCTTTTCTTTTGCCTGCAGGTATCCCGACATCGACTTTTTCCCACGTAAATCTATGGTATGTTATCTTGTCTTTTTGAAAGGAGAATAAGCATGCCCTATCCCTCGCGCGCCCTCGCTCCGGTCGGCCGTCCATTGGGCGACATGAACATCACCCCGCTGATTGATGTCATGCTGGTCCTGCTGATCATGTTCATCATGGTGATCCCCATCGCGACCCATGCTCTGCAGGTCCCCTTGCCGACGGGCCGCGCGACAGAGGACATCCGCGACGTGAACGTCGTCACCATCGACGCGCAGGACCGCCTCTACTGGAACGGTGCGGAGCTGGACCGGCAGGAACTTCTCAACCAGCTCGCTGCCGCTGCGGACATGCGCGAGGAACCGCTCCTGCGCTTCGAACCGGACGCCTTCGCCAGCTACGAGGCCTCGGCCCGCACCATCGCCCTGATCAAGGATGCAGGCGTCACCCGCTTCGCTTTCGTCGGGAACGAGAAGTACCGCGAGTTCGGCAGCGAAGTCGGCAACTAGGGCAGATCGTCGACCCGCATGGCGGCTCCGGCCAAGCTCTCCGCCTCGAGCAGGAGTTCATCGTCGACCGAGCCTTGCGGCGTCGCCTCGCGCCCGATCATGACCATCACGGGCACGGCCAGCGGGCTGACCCGGTCGAGTTCGACATGGACCAGCTGCTCGGCCGACCGGTCGAGCAGATTGCCGAGCCGCCCCACGTCGGTCATGCGCGTGCGCGCATCGGCCCAAGCCGCCTCGAGCAAGACATGGTCGGGCTCGTACTTGCGCAGCACGTCGTAGATGAGGTCCGTCGAGAAAGTGACCTGCTTGCCGGTCTTGCGCTTGCCCGGATGCTGGCGTTCGACCAGCCCGCCGATCACCGCGACTTCGCGGAAGGCTCGCCGTAAGAGATGCGAATTCTGGACCCATTCGATGAATTCGTCCTGCAGGATATCGGGCGACAGCAGGGGCGCAGGATCGGTGACGGGCTTCAGCCCCCAGACCGCGAGTGAATAATCGTTGGCAACGAACCCGCCCGGCATCAGCCCCCTGTCCTCCATCCGCCGCGTAATCAGCATGCCGAGGCTCTGGTTCGCGTTCCAGCCTTCGAACGTATAGTAGACGCTGTAATGCCGCTTGGCGTGCGGGAAGCTTTCGACCAGCAGCTGGCCCGGCCCCGGCATCCGGCTGCGCCAGTCCTGCACTTCCAGCCATTCGCGCACGTCGTCGGGAAAGCGCGCCCAGCCTGCGCGGTCCACCAGCATCTCGCGCACCCGATCCGCGAGGTGGGTCGTCAGCGGCATGCGCGCCCCGCCATAGCTCGGGATCATGGCAGATGCCTTGGCGGCCTTCACCACCACTTCCATGTCCTGCAGCTTGACCACTTCGAGGCTCATGCCGGCAAAGGCGAAGGTATCGCCCGGGCTGAGCGAGGCTGCGAAGCGTTCCTCCACCTTGCCGAGGCTGCGCCCGCCCCTGCCGCGCCCGGCATTGATGCGCACGTCGAGCATTTCGCTGTCGATGATGATCCCGGCGTTCATCCGGTGCCGCTGCGCCTGTTCGGGATGGCTGAGGCGCCACACGCCCTCACGGTCGCGCACGATGCGCTTGAACTTGTCGTAGGCCCGCAGCGCATAGCCGCCCGTAGCGACGAAGGTCAGCACGCGCTGCCACACCTCCTCGTCGACCCAGGCATAGGCGAGGCTGGAACGGATTTCCGCCAGCAGCGCTTGCTCCTCGAACGGGGCGGCGCAGGCGCAAGCCATGACGTGCTGCGCCAGCACGTCGAGACCGCCGGGGCGGAAGTCCTCGCCATCGCGCTGGCCCTCGTCCACCGCTTCCTTGGCCGCGGTCGCTTCGAGAAACTCGAAGCGGTTGCCGGGGACCAGCAGCGCGCGGCTGGGCTGGTCGAGCCGGTGGTTGGCCCTTCCGATACGCTGGAGCAGGCGCGAGGAGCCCTTGGGCGCGCCCATCTGGACGACGAGGTCGATATCGCCCCAGTCCACGCCGAGATCGAGGCTGGCCGTCGCCACGAGCGCACGCAGCTCGCCGCGCGCCATCGCCCCTTCGACCTTCCGCCGCGCCTCGCGCGAAAGCGAACCGTGGTGGATGCCGATGGGCAGTTTGTCCTCGTTAACGTCCCACAGGTTCTGGAAGATGTATTCGGCGAGGAAACGCGTGTTGGTGAAGACCAGCGTGGTGCGGTTCCTGCGGATCTGTTCGTAGAGCTGCGGGATCGCCCAGGTCGCCGCATGGCCGCCCCATGGCACGCGCTCTTCATCGGGCAGCAGGATTTCAACTTCCGACGGCGCGCCTTCCTCGCCTTCCACCAGCCGCACCGAATCGAGATCGCCCCAGGGGGCCAACCATTCGCGAAAGGCTTCGGGGCTCGCAACGGTGGCCGACAGGGCCACGCGCTGCATGGCGGGTGCGATGGCCTGCAGCCGCGCCAATGCCAGCGCCAGCAAGTCGCCCCGCTTGCCGGTGGCAAAGGCGTGGACCTCGTCGATGACGATCCGCTTGAGGCCCGCAAACAGCGCAAAGCTGTCGGGGAAGGAAAGCAGCAGCGAAAGGCTTTCCGGCGTCGTCAGCAGCACGTTGGGCGGCTTCTGGCGCTGCCGGCGCTTGCGGTCCGACGGCGTGTCGCCGCTGCGCGTCTCGACCGTTATCGGGAGCCCCATCTCCTCGATCGGTGTCAGGAGGTTGCGCTGGACGTCATGGGCCAGCGCCTTCAGCGGCGAGACGTAGAGCGTGTGCAGCCCCTCGTGCGGCTTGGCCCCCGCCATTCGCGATGGCGTGAAATCGGCCAGCGTCGGCAGGAACCCCGCCAGCGTCTTGCCCGCCCCCGTATCCGCCACCAGCAGGGCATGGTCGCCCGCATCGCTCGCCGCAAGCATTTCCGCCTGGTGGCGGCGCACGCGCCAGCCGCGACCGGCGAACCAGTCTGCGATTTCCGGCGGGATGGACACGTCGCTCACGCTGTCAGAGCGAGCCGGATGGAAGTGCGTTCCCGCGCGCCTCAGAAGGGGTTCTGTTCCGCAGCCGCTTCGGCAGCGACCTGCATTCCCAGCTCCAGCTCTTCCGCGCTCAGCCCGGCAAGGCCCATGATCCGCTCCTTCTGCGCTGCGGTGAGCGTCGCATAGGTGCGCTTGGCGCCGAGTTCAGCGGTAACGGCGGCCATCTTGGCCTCCATCGCGGCGAACTGTTCGAGCATGACCGGCAGGCTGCCCATGGCCGCACCCATGATGCGCGGGTCATTGGCCAGCTGGTAGGACTTGCGTGCGAAGGTCGCGCCGCTCGGGGTCGAGAAGAAGGCGGAAATGTCGTTCAATTCCGCGACCGAGAAGGTGGCGGCATAGGCCTCGCTCATCCCCTTGCGGATGGCGGGTTCCATCGCCGTCATCAGGTCGACCATGACTTCCTGCATTAGCGCGCCCTCGCGTTCGCGCCGCTCGCGCCAGGCGGGATCGACCATGGCCGCGATCTCGATCACCTGCTCGTCGGTGAGATCGAGCTCGGAGGCGTCGTAGCCGATGTGTTCGGCCAGGTTCGGCGGGGCCTTCTCGGCCAGCTTCATCATCGGGCCGAGCATGCCTTCGAACATGGAGCCCATGACCTCGCCCATAGTTCCTTGCGGCATGAGCTTGTCGACCACGCTGGTGGCCAGCGGCAGGCGGGCCTGCTGTTCGGCGGTCAGCGGCGGCGCGGCGAAGACTTCCGCCATGGCCGCCATCATGTCCGCTTCCTTGGCGGAATTGTCCTGCGCAGCCAGCGGCTGGGCAGCAAAGGCAAGCGGCGCACCCAGCGCCAGGAGCCACCTCGTCATCGGCATTCCCTCTCCGTAAATCGCCTAGTGCCCGACGCTTTCGCCGCGCTCGAGCCCACTCAGCGCCAGCTGTTCGTCGATCTGTGCCATCAGGCGGGCAAGGCCTTCCTCGCTGTCGCTTTCGGCGCGGGCGACAAGCACGTCCTGCGTGTTCGATGCGCGCAGCAGCCACCAGCCGTCGGGCGTGCTGACGCGTACCCCGTCGGTGCCGTTCACGTCGGCATCGGTGCCTGCAAGGCGGTCCTCTACCTCCTTGATCGCGGCAAACTTGCGGCTCTCGTCGACCTGGAAGCGCATCTCGGGCGTATTCACCAGCTGGGGCATGGCGCCGCGCAGTTCGGTGACCGACTTGCCCAGCCGCGCCGAGGCGGCGATCAGGCGCACGCCGGCATAGAGCGCGTCGTCGAAACCGTAATATTCGTCGGCGAAGAAGACGTGGCCGCTCATCTCGCCGGCGAGCGGCGAACCGGTTTCCTTCATTTTGGACTTAATCAGCGAGTGGCCGGTCTTCCACATGAGCGGCTCGCCGCCATGCGCCGTGACATGGTCGAACAGCGCGCGGCTGGCCTTCACATCGGCGATGATCGTCGCACCGCCCAGCGTCTGCAGCAGGTCTTCGGCATAGATCATCAGCAGCTGGTCGCCCCAGATCACCCGGCCTTCGCCATCGATCGCGCCGATGCGGTCGCCGTCGCCATCGAAAGCGATACCGAAATCGAGGGACTTTGCGGAGACGAGTTTTCGCAAATCCGCAAGGTTCTCCTCGACAGTAGGATCGGGATGATGATTGGGAAACGTGCCGTCGACGTCGGTGTAGAGCAGGTGGTGTTCGCCGGGCAGCTGCGCGACCAGCTTTTCGAGCGCCGGACCGGCGGCCCCGTTACCTGCGTCCCAGCCGATCCGCATATCCGCCAGCGCTTCGCTGTCGATAGCGTCGAGCGCGGTCACCATGCGGTGGACGTATTCGTCGATGATATCGCGTTTCTCGACCTCGCCTGCACCATCCGCCCACTCGCCCGCAGCCGCCCTGCGCCCCAGTTCCTGGATGTCCGCGCCGAAAAACGGGCGGCCCTGGAACACCATCTTGAAGCCGTTGTAATTGGGGGGATTGTGACTGCCGGTTATCTGGATGCCGCCATGGATGTCGTGATCGCTAGCCTCGGCATAATATAGCATGGGCGTCGCGCCGAGGCCGATGCGCACGACATTGCAGCCCGATGCGGTGAGGCCTTCCACGAGGGCGTGTTCCAGCATCGGCGAGCTGACCCGCCCGTCATAGCCGACCGCGACGCGGCTTCCGCCGGCCTCGCGCAGCATCGAACCGAAGGTACGCCCGATCGCCCGCGCATCGTCTGCCCCCAGGGTTTCGCCGATGATCCCGCGAATGTCGTATTCGCGCAGGATGGTGGCGTCGAAGGCGTGGCTCATTGGGGAGGCTCCGGATTCTCGTAAGGTAGTTCGTTCAACAGCAGGTCGCGTGCCGCGTTCAGTTCCTGCATCTGGGCCTTGTCTCCGCCCCTGTCGGGATGGAGCAGCGCGGCCATCTGGCGGTGAGCATCGCGGATTTCTCGGTGGCTCGCCCTGGCCGAGACATTGAGCAGCCGGCGGGCCTTGAAGATCGCCTGTTCGCGGGTCTTGGCGGGCCTCAGATAGTCCCACGGCCACTTGCCCAGCGCCCAGCGGCAGAAGATCGAAAGCGCTGCGGCGATCAGGATGAAACGGGTCATTCGGCTGCCTCTTCATGCGGTCCTGTCGCGCTGCCGGGAAGCCGCAGCGAGGCGACCAGACCGCGCAATTCCTGTCGCGCGACAAGGTGGCTGGTCCCCAGATCGCCCAGGTGACCCTTGTCGAGCAGGGTCAGGCCGGAAGGAAACAGCTCGCGGTAGATCACGCGTTCCGACAGACCCTTGGCCGTGCGGAACCCGACGCGCTTGGACATTTCCGCCAGCGCCTGCTCGATGCGCGCCATGTTGCGCGCCTCGGTGTGGCCGGTGCGGTTGCGCACGACCACCCAGTCCATCGGCGGGCGCTGGCGTTCGAGCTGGGCGCGGCCGCGCTTGATGCGCGCTTCCCAGATCAGTTCGGCGTAGAAGGACAGCTTCTTCACCTTGAACGTCTCGCCCTCGACCTGGCCGATTAGGTCGAAATCGACGAAGCTGTCGTTCATCGGCGTGACCAGCGTATCCGCCTGCGTCGCGGCGAAGCGGGCCAGCGGATCGTCGCGCCCGGGCGTATCCACGACCACGAAGTCTGCGCCCGCGCCCTGCTCTTCCACGAAGGCGCCGAATTCCTGCTCGTCCATGCCTTCGACGGTGTGGCACCGCACTGTCGGCAGTTCGATGCCGCGCCGCGCCGCAGTCTCCGCGCGGTTCTCGAAATAGCGGCACATGGTCCGCTGGCGGTGGTCGAGATCGAAGGCGACCACATCCGCCCCGCGATAGGCCAGCGCAACCGCGACATGGACGGCCGTGGTCGATTTTCCTGTGCCGCCCTTTTCGTTGGCGAAGGTAATCCAGTGGGGCGCGTCGGTAGGCACGGTGGGGCTGTTCTCGCAAATGGTTGATGCATCCCCGCGCACGGCGCTAGGGCTTGGCATCGGTCCTTATCCAAGGGGATACACAGGTGCAAACGGCCCGTGAACTGGAAGTGTTGAGGAATAAAGTCAGAGCCCTGCGGAGCGGAGGCCGGACCATTGCGCTCGTTCCCACGATGGGCGCGCTGCACGACGGCCATCTGACGCTGATGCGCCGCGCGCGCGAGGCGGCGGATCATGTGGTCGCCTCGATCTTCGTCAATCCCCGCCAGTTCGGAGCGGGCGAGGATCTCGACGCCTATCCGCGGCAGCTCGCGCGCGATTCCGAACTGCTGGAAGCGGAAGGCGTGGCCCTGCTGTGGGCGCCGGTGCCCGAAGCCATGTATCCGGCAGGCTATGCCACCAACATCTCGGTCGCCGGGGTGAGCGAGGGCCTGTGCGGCGGAAACCGGCCGGGCCATTTCGACGGCGTCGCAACGGTCGTGTGCAAGCTCTTCAACCAGGTCATGCCCGACATCGCCTTTTTCGGGGAGAAGGACTGGCAGCAGCTCGCCGTCATCCGCCGGATGGCCCGCGATCTCGACCTCACGCTGCCCCATGTCGACAATATTCGCGGTGTGCCGATCGTGCGCGAGGCGGACGGTCTCGCGATGAGCAGCCGCAATGCCTACCTCTCCGCCGAGCAGCGCAGCCAGGCAGCGGCGATCCCGCAGGCCATGCGCGAAGCAATCGCGGCGATCGGTAACGGTCAGGCAGTCGAGAATGCACTCGCTGCGCTTTCCGCCAAGCTCCTCGAAGCCGGATTCGACAGTATCGATTATGCGGAGGTCCGCGATGCGGACAGCCTCGTCCCGCTGGACACGGACAACGGCAACGCGCGCCTGTTTGTCGCGGCGCGGATCGGCGGCACGCGGCTGATCGACAACATGGCTGTCGTTTGAAGGCCTGCGGACTGGAGCGGGTAAGGGGAATCGAACCCCTCTAGCTAGCTTGGAAGGCTAGAGCATTACCACTATGCTATACCCGCTCGTGTCCGTCCGGGCGGCCGCGCAAATGCCACCGGGACATACCTGCCGTCAACAGGTCATTCGCCTGCGACTTCGGATTGCGCGCGCGCTTCTTCCTGCTCCTTGGTGATCGTCTCGATCAGCGTCGGCTCGCGCGCGTCTTCCTGTTCCAATCTGGTGGTCTCGATGGTGATTTCCACCCTGCGATTGGCAGCGCGCCCGACTTCGTTGGGCTGGCCATCGGGCAGCGCATTGGGCTCCATCGGGTTCTGTTCGCCGAAGGCGATGACCTTGATCCGGCTTTCGGCGACGCCGTTCTCGACGAGGAAAGCCTGCACCGCCTCGGCCCGCTTGAGCGATGCGGCAAGGTTCGCTGCATCCGTCCCGCCCGAATCGGAATGGCCGCGCAGCACGATGCGGCCGCCCTGGTCCATCTGCGGGGAATCGAGCACCGTCGCCAGTTCCGCCAGCGCCGCTTCGGTCAGTTCCGCCGTCCCGTCGGGAAAACCCAGCGTGGTGACGAGCGGCGGCAGCACGGCTTCGGGGGCATCCGAACCCTTGGGGCCTGCCCCCTCCTTGTCGAAGATGGAGCGCGGACCGTCGGTGGGCGTCGTTTCCGGATCGGGCGCGTCACCGCTGCCACAGGCCGAAAGCCCTGCGACTGCCACGGCCAGCGCGATGGTGGGGATCCATGTCCTCGGTTGGCGGGTCATGCTGTCTGGGTTCCCTGTTTCTTGCCCGGCTTCCGGCGGGCCGCATTGTCTTCCGCGGTGCGGGGTTGCGGCGGGAGGAAGCTCAGGATCGTGTCGCCCGCGCGCGGTTCGGGCCGTGCGGCGTGCGTGAAGAAGCGGATGGTGCCGTCGCGGCGGATCAGCAGCAGCATGTTGGCGGCGTCCGGCAGGCGCTCGCGCGCATCCTCGAAATCGAACTCGTCCGACAGCTTGGTCTTGCGGAAGACCCAGCCCTGGCGCTGGCGCTCGGACACGTCCTCCACGCCGAAGCCGGATTCGAACAGGGCGCGCCCGCGCAGGCTCTCGGGCAGCGAGTGGCGGTCGTCGCTCTGCGCCGCCTCGCCCAGCTGGAAAACCTTGTCGCGCCCGATCTCGAAGGCGAATTCATTGCAGACGAGCGCGTTGTAGGCCTCGTTCTCGGTCGCCGCGACGAGGTTCTGGTAGGGCGCGAGCTCGAGGTTGTGCTCGGTCGCCTCGTTGAGAATTTCGCCGTGGTAGAAGGGGATGCCCTTCTGCCGTGCGAGTGCAAGGCGCTGCCAGCTGGCATCGACGATGATGACCGGCGCCTTCATGTCGCGCACCTGCTCTGCCAACGCGATGGTCCAGGGCGTGCTGCCGACGATCAGGATGCCGGGCCGGGTGGCGCCCTTCACGTTGAGCAGCCTGGCGACGGGGTTCACGGTGAAGCCGTGCGCCACGATGGTCACGACGACCACGGCAAAGCTGAGGCCGATGAGCAGGTTGGCGTCCTTGAAGGCGAGCGGTGGTTCGGCAAGCCGCAGCGCGAACAGGCCCGAGATGGCGACCAGCACGATGCCGCGCGGGGCGATCCACGAGAGGAACAGGCGCTCGTTCCACGGGATATTCGTGCCCAGCAGGCTGAGGAGGATGGTGGCCGGTCGCACCACGAACAGCAGGGCGAGCAGGAAGGCAACGATGGGCCAGTTGATCAGCCTGATGTCCTCGAAACTGAGCGAGGCCGACAGGAGGATGAAGATGCCCGACACCAGCAGGATGGCGATGTTTTCCTTGAACGGATGGATCGAGCGCAGGCTGGAGACATGCATGTTGGCCAGCGCAACGCCCATCACGGTCACTGCGACGAGGCCCGCCTCGTGCTCGATCAGGTTCGAAATCACGAAGACGCCGATCACTGCGGTCAGCAGCACCGGGACCTTGAGATATTCGGGTACCGCACCGCGCGGGAAGGACCAGGCGATGGCGAGCGCGGCGACATAGCCGATGATACCGGCAATGATGGCGGCAATGATGAGTGGCGGAACGACTTCGAACAGCGTGGCGTTCGGCTGTTCGGCGACCTTGCGGAAATATTCGAAGGCAATGACCGCGCACAATGCGCCGGTCGGATCGTTGACGATCGCTTCCCATTTCAGGATCGAGGCGGGGCGCGACTTGACCGAGCTTTGCCGCAGCAGCGGGATCACGACGGTCGGGCCGGTCACGACAAGGATGCCGCCGAACAGGATTGCCACTTCGGGCGCAAGGCCGGCGATGTAGATGCCCGCCAGCGAGCCGAACAGCCAGCCCAGCACCACGCCAACGGTTGCGAGGCGCATGACCGCGCTGCCCGTATGGCGAAGCTCGCGGAAATCGAGGCTCAGCCCGCCTTCGAACAGGATCAGCGCAACGCCGACGGCCACCATGGGTTCGAGCAATTCGCCGAACGCGTGTTCGGGGTCGAACACGCCCAGCACCGGTCCTGCAAGGAAGCCGGCTGCAAGCATCAGGACGATGGCAGGCCACCCGGTCCGCCACGCAAGCCATTGCGCGCCGATCCCGAGGATGCCCACCAAGGCTATGACAAGTGTCTGTTCCATGCCCCTCGCACTGACTGCCGACGCCCCCGCGGCACGTCACGCAGCCTCAATGCCCGAAACGCCCGATATATCCAAGTTTTCGCGGGACTTCCGGCTAGTCGCCTTCGAATTCCATCAGCGAGCGCACCTGGACACCGGTGGCTTCTAGACGCTTCGCCCCGCCGAGATCCGGCAGGTCGATTACGAACGCCGCCACGGGCACGCTCGCCCCGGCCTTGCGGAGAAGCTCTGCCGCCGCGCAGGCGGTGCCGCCGGTGGCGAGCAGGTCGTCGACGATCGCGACCTGCTGGCCTGCCGCGACCGAGGTCGGGTCCATCTCCAGCCGGTCGGCGCCGTATTCCAGTGCGTAGTCGACACCGATGGTCGCGATCGGCAGCTTGCCCGGCTTGCGGATCGGGATGAAGGGGAGGCCGAGCGCGGCCGCACTCGCTGCGCCGAAAATGAACCCGCGCGCTTCCATGCCGGCGATCGCCTGCGCGCCGGATTCGGAAACCCGTTCGACCAGCCAGTCCACGCTGGCCCGGAAGCCTTCTCCATGCCCGATCAGCGTGGTGATGTCGCGGAACTGGATGCCGGACTTGGGAAAGTCCGGAACGGTCCGCACGAGTGCCTTGAGCTCGGCCGGGGTCATCGAAACGCTACTCCTGAAATGCAGAGCGCCCCTCGCATCGCTGGGATGGAGGGGCGCCCTGTTATCGTGATCGAAGCGGGGATCAGTCTTTCCGCGGCTTCACCGCAGCCCAGATCTGCTTCTTCGACATGTAGGCGAGGATGGTCGCGAACAGCAGGAAGATCAGGACCGGCCAACCGGTCTGCTTGCGCTTCACCAGCGTCGGTTCTGCCGTCCAGGTGAGGAAAGCAGCGACGTCTTCCGACATCTGCTTCACCGTCGCCTCGGTACCGTCGTCATAAGTGACCTGGCCAGCAGTGGTCAGCGGCGGGGCCATGGCGAGGTTGAGGTTCGGGAAATAGATGTTGTGGTGGAGACCCGGCGACGGAGCCGCTTCGGGATGTTCTGCCAGCAGTTCCGCGCTCGGCTCCTGGTAACCCTGGAGCAGCGAGGCGACGTAGTTCGTGCCGTCGCCGCGTGCCTTGGTGATCAGCGAGAGATCCGGCGGGATCGCGTTGCCGTTGGCAGCCGCAGCGGCAACCGCATTCGGGTAGGGCGACGGGAAGTAATCGGTCGGCAGGCCCGGACGCATGTTGGCTTCACCGGTCTGCGGGTCGATGCCCGGGACCTGCTTCGAAGCGGCGAATGCCTTCACCTGGCCTTCGGAATAGCCCAGGTCCTCGAGGTTACGGAAGGCAACGAACTTGAGGCTGTGGCAGGCGGCACAGACTTCGCTGTAGACCTTGAGGCCGCGCTGCAGCTGCGCCTTGTCCCAGGTGCCGAAGGGACCGTCGAACGAATAGTCGACGTCCACCGGCTTGGCATAGGGCAGGTGTCCCTGCGCTTCTTCGGTCGCGGCGTTATAGGCGCCGATCACGAAGGCGAAGAGAGCAACGAAGGCGAAGCCGAGGCCGACGAGAATGGCGACGAGGCGGACGCTGAGGAGTTTGGTCATGACCTGGTATCTTTCTCGTATCGCTTAGACGGCCGGCGTCGTGTTTTCGCCGAGCACGGCCTTCTTGTCCGAACCCAGCACCGCTTCGGTGATCGAGTAGGGCAGCGGTTCGGGCTTCTCCACGCTGCTGACGATCGGCAGGATCACCAGGAAGTGCAGGAAGTAGTACGCCGTGGCGATCTGGCTGAGCATCACGTAGGGCTCTTCAGCCGGAGCGCCGCCGCAGATGAACAGGACGATCATCGCCGGGATCAGGCCGAACCAGAAGAACTTGCGGAACATCGGGCGGTAGTGGCCGCTGCGCACCGGCGACTTGTCGAGCCAGGGCAGGAAGAACCACAGCAGGATGGCGCTGAACATGGCGATCACGCCCCACAGCTTCGCCGGCAGGATGAAGTCCACCGTGAAAGCACGCAGGATCGCGTAGAACGGCCAGAAGTACCATTCCGGAACGATGTGCGCCGGGGTCGAGAGCGGGTTCGCCTCAATGTAGTTGTCCGGGTGGCCGAGCGCGTTGGGCAGGAAGAAGACCAGCGCGAAATAGGCCAGCAGGGCGATGCCGAGGCCGAAGCCGTCCTTCGCCGTGTAATACGGGTGGAAGGGAACGGTGTCGCTTTCGCTCTTCACTTCGACGCCGGTCGGGTTCGACGAACCCGGGATGTGCAGCGCCCAGATGTGCAGGATCACCACGCCGAGGATCACGAAGGGCAGCAGGAAGTGCAACGAGAAGAAGCGGTTAAGCGCAGCGTTATCGGGGGCGAAGCCGCCGAGCAGCCAGATCTGGATCGGCTCGCCGACCAGCGGGATCGCGCCGAACAGGCCGGTGATGACCTTCGCGCCCCAGAAGCTCATCTGGCCCCAGGGAAGGACGTAACCCATGAAGGCGGTCGCCATCATGAGCAGGAAGATCACGACGCCCAGCAGCCAGATCATCTCGCGCGGGGCCTTGTACGAGGAGTAGAAGAGGCCGCGGAAGATGTGGATGTAGACGACGATGAAGAAGAAGCTGGCGCCGTTGGCGTGCGCATAGCGCATCAGCCAGCCCCAGTTGACGTTGCGCATGATGTGCTCGGTCGTCGCGAAGGCGACCTGCGCGTTCGCCGCATAGTGCATGGCGAGCACGATGCCGGTGACGATCTGCACCATGAGGAACACACCGGCGAGCACGCCGAAGTTCCAGAAATAGGACAGGTTGCGCGGAACCGGGTAGCCGGCACCGACAGCGTTATAGACGAGGCGCGGAAGCGGCAGCTTCTCGTCGAGGAAGCGGGTGAAGCCGTTGCTCGGCTGGTATTCGCGTGCCCAGGGAAAGCTCATGATCTTGTCTCTCGTCTCTTAGCTCAGCCGACCTGGATGACCGTGTCCGAGGTGAACTCGTATTCCGGCACTTCGAGGTTGGTCGGTGCCGGGCCTTTACGGATGCGGCCGGCCGTATCGTAGTGCGAACCGTGGCAGGGGCAGAAATAGCCGCCGAATTCGCCCTTCACCTCGCCTTCGGCGGCGCCCAGCGGCACACAGCCGAGGTGGGTGCAAACGCCCATGGTGACGAGCATGTCGTTGTGGCCTTCCTTGGTCCGCTCTTCCAGCGTCTGCGGGTCGCGCATCGCCGACAGCGGGGCCGAGTTGGCTTCGGCGACTTCCGCCGGAGTGAGGCGGCGCACGAACAGCGGCTGCTTGCGGAACACGGCCTTGATGGCCTGACCCGGCTGGATCGCCGAAACGTCGACTTCGGTCGTGCTGGCAGCAAGGACGTCCTTGGAGGGCGCCATCTGACTCACCAGCGGGTAGACGACCGCGAGGCCGCCGACGCCGGCTGCGCCGATTGCTGCCACGTCGAGGAAGTCGCGACGGCGGATACCGTCCTCGGTCGTGGTCACTGTTTCGTTGGAAGCGGTTGCAGTCGTGTCTGCCATCAGCGCGTTGCCTTGCCTGCCTTACATGTCACACGCCCAGGACGGGCGTTCGACCAAAAGAATTGCGATCCGTTTGCCGGAGATTCCGGTGCAGCTTCGGCGTGCCGAAAAAGCCTGCGCGAAAGCCCCCGGTGTCCCGGTTTGGTCCGGGCCTCTAGCCTTATTGCGCCTCCTTGCCAACCGCCATTTTGGCGACGGGCGTTCGCAAACATGCAACTATCCACGAAGCCCGATAACGCTGAGCTGGCGCCCCTCGGTGGGCTCCTGTCGGTGCGTGGCGCGGCGATAGGAATAAAACCGCGCAGGCTCGGCATAGGTGTCGAGCGCGAGATCGTCGATTCGCCCGACGCCTGCCTTGCCGAGCCGGTGCGCGACGTAGGCGGGCAGGTCGAATTGCAGGCGATCTCCCTGCCCGCTTTCAAAGAATCGCCCGTCGTCCGCCGCGAACTGGTCGCGGAAGCCGCTGTCCACCTCGTAGCTGGCCTGCGCGATGGTCGGCCCGATGGCAGCCTCGATCCGGGATGCCGAAGCGCCGAGCGATTCCATAGCCTCGATGGTGTTCTCCAGCACGCCGCCGTGCGCGCCGCGCCAGCCGGCATGCGCCGCGCCGACCACGCCGGCCTCGCGGTCGGCAAAGAGGACCGGCGCACAATCGGCCGTGACAATGCCCAGCAGGAGGCCCGGCCTGTCCGTCACCAGCGCATCGCCTTCGCGCGGCTCGCTCGGCAATTCGCGCAACTTGATCGCGTCGGCGGAGTGGATTTGCACCAGCTTGCACAGGGGCGCGCCGGGCAGGACATCCTCGGAGGTCAGCCCGCCGCGCGTCGAGAAGCCATGCGGCAGCCCTTCGAGCAGCGGGGAGCGGACGATCTCAACCAAGGGAGCGGGTCACCTGCTCGAAGGTATCGCGCGACAGCTTGGGCGCTTCCGCGATCCGTTCCAGCTGCTCGCGCATCATCGCTGCGCGGCCCGGTTCGATCCTGCGCCAGCGGCCGAGCGGCGGCACGAAACGCGCCGCGGTCTGGGCATTGATCGGGTCGAGCGCGAGGATCAGGTCGCCGATCATGCGATAGCCCTCGCCGTCGGCGGCATGGAACCCGTGCGGATTGGCGGCAAAGGCCATGTAGAGCGAGCGCACGCGGTTGGGATTGCGCAGGGTGAAATCGGGATGGCCAGCCAGCGCCTTCACGTGCTCCACCACGTCGGGGTGCAGCGAGGAAGCCTGCAGCGCGAACCACTTGTCGACCACCAGCGCATTCCCGCGATAGCGGTTGTAGAAATCGAGCAGTTTGTTCGTCCGCTCCACCCCTTCGAGGCCGGTCAGCACCATCAGCGCGCCCTGCCGGTCGGTCATGTTGTCGGCGCGCTCGTATTGGTAGGCGGCCAGCTCGGCAGCCTTCTCAGGATCGCTCGCCGCGGCATAGGCCAGCACCAGCGTCTTGACCTTGCGCGCGCCCTTGGCCTCCGCTTCGAGCGAGAAGGGGATCTTCTCCGCGCGATCGTAGAGCGCGTGCATTTCTGCCGACAGCCTGCTGCCCAGTTCCGCCTTAAGCGCCTCGCGCTCGGCATGGATGCGGCCCGGGTCGGCCACGTCCATCTGCTCGGCGATGTAGGTCTGGCTCGGCATGGTCATCAGTTCGCCGCGCATCAGATCGTCGAGCTTGGCGTCGGTAAGGATCGCGCGCATCGCCTCGGCGATATCCGCGCGCCCGCCCTTGCGCTCATGGTCCGAAAGCGTCCCGCCGACCGCGGCGACAAGGTGACCGACCATAAGGTCCTGCATCGCCTCGTAGCGGGCGAAGGGATCGTCGTCGCGCGCGGCGAGGAACACGAGCTCCTCGCGCGCAATGCTCCGCTCCACCGTGACTGGCGCGGAGAAGCCGCGGTTGATCGAGAGCACCGGCTTTTCGGCAAAGCCCTTGAAGCGGTATTCGGCGCTCGCCTTGTCCAGCACGACCAGCTGTTCGCCCGAATGCTTTCCGCTGGCCCGGTCGAACAGGGCAAGGGTGAGCGGGATGGGCATGGGCTGCTTGAGCGGCTGACCGGGCGTCTCCGGCACGGTCTGGCCGAGTTTCAGCACCGCCTCGTCGCCTTCGTGCGACAGGTCGACGGTCACTTTCGGCGTGCCGGCCTGCGAATACCACAGGCGGAACTGCGTGAGGTCGAGACCCGCGCCGTCCTCGATCGACTTGACGAAATCCTCGCAGGTCGCGGCCTCGCCGTCGTGGCGGTCGAAATAGAGGTCGGTGCCCTGACGGAACCGTTCCTCGCCCGCCATGGTGCGCATCATGCGAATGACCTCGGCGCCCTTGTTGTAAACCGTCGCAGTGTAGAAATTGCTGATCTCGCGATAGCTGTCGGGCCGGATGGGGTGCGCCAGCGGGCCGCTGTCCTCGGGGAACTGGGCGCTGCGCAGGATGCGCACGTCCTCGATCCGCTTGACCGGGGCAGAGCCCATGTCCTGGCTGAACAGCTGGTCGCGCAAGACCGTGAAGCCCTCCTTGAGCGAGAGCTGGAACCAGTCGCGGCAAGTGATGCGGTTGCCCGACCAGTTGTGGAAATACTCGTGCCCGATCACGCCTTCGACGGCATCGAAATCGCCGTCCGTCGCGGTGTCGGGGTCGGCCAGCACGTATTTCGTGTTGAAGACGTTGAGGCCCTTGTTCTCCATCGCCCCCATGTTGAAATCGCTCACCGCGACGATGTTGAACAGGTCGAGGTCGTATTCGCGCCCGAAGGCTTCCTCGTCCCATTTCATCGAGCGCTTGAGGCTGTCCATGGCGTGCTGCGTGCGTTCGAGATCGCCTTCGCGCACCCACACGTTCAGTTCGACCTTGCGGCCGTTCATGGTGGTGAAGCTGTCGGAGTTGGCGACGAGGTCGCCTGCCACCAACGCGAAGAGATAGGACGGCTTGGGCCAGGGATCGTGCCATTCGGCCCAGTGGTCACCGCCCTCTTCTCCGGTCGCCACGCGGTTGCCGTTGCACAGGAGGATCGGGAACTGCGCCTTCGGCCCGCTCATGCGGACGGTGTAGGTCGACAGCACGTCGGGCCGGTCGGGGAAGAAAGTTATGCGGCGGAAGCCTTCGGATTCGCACTGGGTGCAAAGCATGCCGTTCGAGGCATAGAGACCCATCAGCTGCGAGTTGGATGCCGGATCGATCTCGGTCTCGATCGCGATCTCGTGCGCATCGCCCGGCAGGGTCAGCACCATATCGTCGCCGTCCATGGTGAAGGCGCTGGTCGGCTCGCCATCGACCTTGACGCTGGTCGCCGTGATGCCGTCGCCGTTCAGGCGAATGGTGGGCGACTTGTCCGCCTTTGCATTGCGCACCACCGTCAGGCGCGAGCGGACGCGCGTGCAGTCGAGGCCGAGTTCGAAATCCAGCCGGGTCTCGGGGACGAGCCACGCGAAGGGCCGGTAATCCTCGCGCCGGATCTCGGGCGGATCGTGCGGCTGCATCGCGGCATCGGCCATCTCGATATTGCCGTCGGGGTTCGAGGGGGTGCGGGCGATATCCATGGTTTTCCTGATAAATGCTGGGGTCGGGTGCTCTGTGTCACCCAAACCAACGCCCGTCGAGGGCTTGCGTTCACTCGTCGGACCGCAAGCGCAGTGCGATTGACAGATTCGCCGCTCTCCCGCAGCCAGCGCGCAGGAGGGAATTTGCCATGCTGGACCTGCTTGCGACGGCAGCGGGCGGTTTCGATGTCGAAACCGCAACGCGCGCCTATCTCGATACCTTGCAGGGCCCGGCCCGCGCACAGTCGGACGCCTATTTCGAAGGGGGCTACTGGCTGATCCTGTGGGGCGCACTGGCCAGCATCCTGGCCGACTGGCTGCTGCTGCGCTTCCGCTTGGCGGCAGCCTTCCGCAACATCGGCGAGCGGGTGAGCAAGCGCCGCTGGGTTGTCACCGGCATTACCGCCCTGCTCTACTCGATCGTGGCGCCGATCTTGCTGCTCCCCTGGACTATCTACACGGAGTTCTTCCGCGAGAAGCAGTACGGCCTGATGTCGCAGGATTTCGGCACATGGGCAGGTGAACAGCTGATGGGGCTCGCCATCGAACTCGTCATCGCGCCGCTCCTGATCATAGCGATCTACGCGCTGATCCGGCGCGCGCCGAAGAGCTGGTGGCTCTGGGCGACCGGCGTCATCGGGGTGTTCATGCTGGTCGGCATGGTGCTGGCACCGGTGTTCGTTTCGCCGCTGTTCAACACCTACGAGGAAATGGAACAGGGCCCGCTGCGCGACCGGATCGAGGCGGTGGCCGCGAAGTACGACATCCCGGCCGAACACATTTACGTGTTCGACCAGTCGAAACAGCACAAGCGCATCTCGGCCAACGTCTCCGGCCTCGGCCCGACGATCCGCATCTCGCTCAACGACAACCTGCTCGAACGCACCAGCGAGGAAGAAATCCTAGCAGTGATGGGCCACGAGATGGGTCACTACAAGCTCGACCACGTCTGGTGGATCGTCGGCATCTACCTCGCGATCTTCGGCGCCGGGCTGTTCACGATCAGCCGCGTCGCACCCAGGCTGATCGCGCGGCACGGCCAGAAATGGGATGTGCGCGACATCACCGATCCCGCTTCGCTGCCGGTCCTGACGATCCTGTTTTCCGCGTGGATGCTGGTGATGACCCCGGCGACCAATTCGCTCGTCCGCTGGGCGGAGAGCGGGGCGGATGCCTTCGGGCTCGATGCGGCGCAGGAGCCGGACGGTTTCGCCAAGGTCGCCATGCGCCTGTCCGAATATCGCAAGATCGAACCGGGCCCGATCGAGGAAATGCTGTTCTTCGACCACCCGAGCGGGGCGACCCGCGTGCGGATGGCGATGCAGTGGAAGGCCGACAATGTGGCCGATCCGCAAGTCGTCGTTCCCGAGGAAGGCTATCTCGACGCCGAATGAGCCGCCTTCTCATCTTCGGCCTTGGCTACACCGCCTCGCGCATCGCCGATGCGCTGCGCGGGCGCGGCTGGGAGGTGCGGGCCACCGGCAGCGCGGGCGATCTCGATTTCGCCGACCGCCAAGGCGTTCTCGCCGCGCTCGATGATGCCAGCCATGTGCTGAGTTCCGTCCCGCCGGCAGAGGAAAGCGATCCGGTGCTCGATGGTTTCGGCGAAGTGCTGGAGGACAAATGGCTCGGCTACCTGTCTTCGACCGGCGTCTATGGCGATGCACAGGGGGCCTGGGTTGACGAGAGTGCGCCTGTCGGAACCGGCCGTCGCACCGCCCGTGCGGAATGCGATTCCCGCTGGCTCCGGCTGGGTGCCCGCGTGTTCCGCCTGCCCGGCATCTATGGTCCGGGACGCAGCGCGCTAGACCGTGTGCGTGCGGGAAAGGCGCACCGGATCGACTTGCCGGAGCAAGTCTTCAGCCGTGTGCATGTCGACGATATCGTTACGGGCGTGGTCACGGCAATCGAGAGCGATGCGCCAGAGGGCGCCTACAACCTTTCCGACGATTTGCCGACCAGCCAGAACGCCGTGATCGAGGAGGCTTGCCGTTTGCTCGGGCTGGAGCCGCCACCGCTGCTATCGATGGAAGAGGCTGATCTCTCGCCCATGGCGCGCGGCTTCTATGCGGAGAACCGGCGCGTGGCGAACGGCAAGGCGAAGCGGGCGCTTGGCTGGGAGCCGCTCTACCCGACCTACCGCGAAGGGCTGGCGGCGATCAGGGCTCGGGAGTAGCGCGGCGCGGCGGCGCGGCGCGGGTGCGCATGGCGACGACCATGCCGGCGAGCGTGATCGCGGCTCCGGCGGCCGGCAGCCAGTCCCACTGGAACCCTTCGAACAGGGTCGAGAGGATCATCGCCACCACCGGCACCACGACCGAACTGTAGGCTGCCTGCCCTGCCCCGACCTTGCGCACGAGGCCGTAATAGAGCGGGAAGGTGACGACCGATCCCATGAGGCCAAGATAAAGGATGCCGAGGGCATATTCGGGCCGCGGGTCGAATTGCGGCGGGCCCTGAGTCACCAGCGCGAAAATCGAATTGATCGCCACGCCGCACAGCATTGCCCAGGCGAGCAGCGTGAGCAGCGGGATGCGTTTCGCCCCCTCGGTCGCCTGCACGATATTGGCGACGCTGGCTGACAATATCCCGCCCAGCGTCAGCGCCGCGCCGAGCAGCACTTCGCCGAGCGTTGCCGGGGACGCGCGGTATTCATGCGCGAACAGCATGGCGACGCCGACCGCCGCGATGCCCGATCCGATCACGAACTCGCGCCGGATCGGCTGGCCCAATACGAAGCGGCCGAGCACGGCATTGGGCACGACCAGCAGTGCGAACATCACCGCCACGAGGCCGGAGGTGATGTAGTGTTCCGCATTGTAGACGAAGCTGAAATTGAGCGAGAACTGGAACAGGCCCAGCGCCAGCACCCAGACCCAGCCTTCGCGCGGCAGGGCCAGCGGCTCGCCGCGCATCCTGGCGAGGATGAACATCCCCGCAGCCGCGACGATGAAGCGGTAGGCGATCGACCAGCTTGGCGGCACGGAAGAAATCTGGTCGCGGATGACCAGCCATGTTCCGCCCCAGATCACGCTGACGAGCAGGAAGGCCGCGAGATTGCGCGGGGAGAGCAGGCTCTCGTCGCCGGACGCTGCGCTCATAGAGCGGCGATCGCTGTCGCCAGCGCGCGGGCGTCTTCCTCGCGCGTATTCCAGGCAGTGACGAAGCGGGCCGCGCCATCGCCCCAGTCGTAGAAAGCGAATCCCTGACCGCGCAGCACCTCGCGCTCGGCGGCAGTGCAGTTCACGAACAGCTCGTTCGCCTCGACCGGGTGCATCAGCCGGTCGCTGCAGGCACCGGCTATTTCCTGCGCCGCATGATTGGCTGCGCGGGCATTGGCGAGCCACAGATCGCCCTCCAGCATGGCGTGGATCTGGGCTGCCAAGTAGCGGCCCTTGCTCTGCAAATGGCCCGCGCGCTTGCGGCGATAGCGAGCGACATCGGCCAGCGAGGCGTCGAAGAAGACGATCGCTTCCGCGCTCATGCCGCCGTTCTTGACGAAGCCGAAGCTCAGCGCATCGACATCGCCTGACACCTCTGCGGCGGGAAGTCCGAGGAAGGCCGCCGCATTGCCGAAGCGCGCACCGTCCATGTGGAGCCCCAGCCCGCGTTCGCGTGCCAGCGCGGAAATCTGCGCGAGCTCGTCCGGCCGGTAGCTGCGGCCATATTCGCTCGCCTGCGTGATCGAGATCGCATGGGGCTGGACCTGGTGGACGTCATCGCGGATCGGGTCGATCACGGCGCGGATTGCATCGGGGGTCAATTTGGCACCCTCGCCCTGCCCCAGCAGCAGCTTGGCACCGTGCAGATAGAAGCCGGGCGCGCCGCCTTCGTCCACCTCGATATGCGCTTCCTCGTGGCAGACCACGCCGCCATGCGGCTGGACCATGGTGGCAAGCGCAAGGCAGTTTGCCGCCGTGCCCGTCGCCACCCAGAGCGCGGCACACTCGCGGCCGAACAGGGCGGAAAACCTCTCGTCCAGCGCCGCGCTGACGGCATCGCCATCATACGGCGAATCGGGCGCATCGGCCGCCTGCATGGCCGCCCATACCCTGGGATGGACGCGCGCGGCATTGTCGGAAAGAAAGAGGGCCTGGCTCATGTCAGGAACGCCACTAGCGCGCACGGCGTTGCTTGCACAGAAAGGATATTTTGTGAGCGATACGATCACCATCGAACACGAGGGCAGCGAAACCGCAGGCCGTTATTTCGCCGCGGTCGAAGGCGCACCGCGCGATGCCGAACTGACCTGGCGCGGGGATGGCAAGGTGCGCCATGCGACGCATACTTTCGTGCCGACCGCGGCGCGGGGCAAGGGTATTGCCGAAAAGCTGGTAAAGGCGATGATCGCCGATGCGCGCGAGCAGGGTTTCCGGATCGCGCCCGACTGTTCCTATGTCGACACCTATTTCCGCCGCCATGCGGAGCTGTCGGACTTGCGCGCCTAGGCCGCGCGGGCATCCACCTGCGCTTCGACCAGTTCTGAAAAATCGGTCCTACCGATGCTGTCGAGAATGCCGGCGCGCCATTCGCGTGCGCGTTCGACAGGCATTCCATGAACGCGCAGATTGCCGCCCGCCAGACCCAGCAGAAGGCTGGCATAGCCGCGGCGGCGTGCGATCGGGCCCTGCAGGATTTCGACCGACTGCAGCTTCACCCGCGAACCGATGGCGAGGCTGGGAGAGAACCAGCCGTGCAGGCTGTAGATCTGGCGGGCATCGATCGCGTGCCGGTCATGGCGCCAGCGCCACCAGTTGTGCACCACGGCTGCACCGAGCACTCCGGCAGGGATCAGCCACTGGACCGAGTCGGCGATGAAAATGGCAGCGATGGTGGCCGGCAGCAGTACGATTGCGGCGAGCACGATCTTGTCGAAGCGATAGCGGTCCATCGCGCGCATCCAGCCTGTGTCCTGCGGCGGCAGGGCGAAGCCGGTTTCGGCGACCACCGGTGCGATTTCGTCCATCTGGCCGAACGGCACCGCTTCGTGATTGGCCGCGCCGCTATCGCTCGCGAGGCTGACGACCTTGAGGCTGTGCCAGCCGAACAGGCGGCGCAGGAAACCCGTCTCGACCCGCAATGCCTGGACGCGGTGCACGGGCATGACGAGGTCGGTGCGGGTGAGCAGGCCGCGGCGGCGGCGCAGGCCCTTGGCCGTGCGGTCGAGCCGGAAGTCCCATTCACGCAGCGCCGTGCGGACGATGCCGGTCGCAAAGCCGATCAGCGAGAGGCTGGCGAGCGCCATGACGATGCCGACCACCTGTGCCAGCGGGCCCAGCCCTGCGAGCCACTGGCCCGGCCCGGCCAACCTCTCCTGCCAGCCGTCGATGTCCCACAGGTCGAACGGCAGGAGGAATTCGAACTGCTGCGCAAGACCACCGATCACCGCCACTACGGCGAGCGAGAATTCGAACAGGCCAAAGGTCAGGACGCGCTTGCCGTCCATCGCGAACAGCGGCGCGGCTTCCGGCGGGGCTTTGGCGGGAACGGTATCTGCCATGGCAGGCGCATCGCCCTCGCGGCGTTCGCGCACCAGTTCGCGCAGGCGCTCCCCTTCGGCTTCGGACAGATAGGTCAGCGCGAGGTCTTCCTTGCCGCCCGCACCCGTTTCGAACTTCACTTCGACGAGGCCGAAGAGGCGCGGCAGGAGCTTCTGTTCGAGGCTCACGTCCTGGATGCGTTCGTAGGGGACCGAGCGCGCGGCGCGCGACAACAGGCCGCTTTCGACGCGGATATCGGCCTCGCCCACCGTATAGGTCAGCCGCGTCCATTGCAGGTAGGCGACCGCCACGTTGAACAGGATGATCGCGACGATGAAGGGCACGGCATAGGCGATCCGCCCGGCGAATTCGCCCTCGTCGAATATCGTCACGGCCGCGATACCCATCGGAACGACGAGCTGGAACAGCATCATTACCGCGCGCACGGCGAAACTGCGCGGATCGGTACGCTGCGGGGACTGCACTGGCTGCATTACCGCGTGTCGCGCCGGATGGCCGCGCGAATCTCTTCGCGCATGGCGACGGCGTCTTCGTGCGCGAGGCCGGGAAGCGATACGGAGGCATTGTGACTGCCGGCCGTGTGCACGGTCAGCGTTGCGAGCTGAAAGGCGCGTTCGAGCGGTCCCTGGTCGACATCGATATGCTGGACCCGGCCGAAGGGCACGACCGTGTCCGACCGGAACAGTACGCCGCGCACTACCCGCAACCGTTCCTCGGCGAGTGAATAGCCGCGCGCCGCAAAACGCCGCATCGGCAGCCAGATAACGACGTAGAGGATGACCAGCAGCGCCGGGACCCAGACGATGCCCGTCCAGCCAGGTATCGCCATTTCGGCAATGCTCGCCGCGACGAACAGGAAAGCGGCAAATATCGCCGCGACGAGACGCATCATCGTCTTGTAGCGCGGGTCGAGCTGGGTGAGGTCTGCGGTATCGTCCATACCGTTCTATCTATGCAATACAGCGTTGCCTATCAACGCCTTTGATCGAACCTTCGCCCGACGATCGCCGCAGCGATATTGGTCTTCTGCACATCGGTCGTCCCGCCGGCGATGCCCCAGGCGAAACCGTCGCGCACGCGCTGCTCCATGCCGTAGTCCTTGTGGTAGCCGTAGCCGCCCATGACCTGCATGCCGTTGGCCGTCACGCTGCGCACGATCTCGTTGGCAAAGCATTTGGCAGTGGAACTTTCATAGACGCTCGGCAGGCCGCCCTCATAGTGCTCGGCATTGGCGGCGGCGCGGTAGATCAGCAGCCGCGCCGCCTCGACCTGCATGGCCATTTCGGCAAGCCGCATCTGGACCGCCTGGAAATCGACGATGGGCTTTCCGAAGGCCTTGCGTTCCTGGACGTATTCGGTCGCCTGCTCCAGCGCGCCGGCCGCAAGTCCCAGCGACTGGGTGGCATTGCCGCAGCGTTCGAGGCCGAAAGCGCTCATCAGCTTGCCGAAGCCGCCGGCGGGTACGATCCGGTTTTCCTTGGGCACCCGCACGCCGGCGAAGATGATGTCGCGCGTCTCGATGCCGCGGAAGCCCATCAGGTTCTCCCGCTTGCCGAAGCCGACGCCCTCCATTTCCTTGTCCACCAGCAGCGCACCGATGCCGCGTGCGCCAGGCTCGTCCGACAGGCGCGTGTAGACGACATAATAGCGGGCATGGCCCGCGCCGCTGGTCCAGCGCTTGTTGCCGTCGAGAACGTAGTGGTCGCCCGCGTCCTGCGCGCGCGTCGTCAGATCGGTCAGCGCGGTACCGGCATCGGGTTCCGACATGGACACCGCGACCGTCGCCTCGCCCGAGACGACCTGCGGCACGATCTGCGCCTTCAACGCATCCGAGGCGAAGCGCTCCACCGTACGCACCGGACCGACCAGCGCCTCGAACACGGGAAAGGCGACTGCGTTCGAAATCATCGCAAACTGTTCGAGCACCAGCAGCGCCTCGAGATGGCCGAGGCCGAGGCCGCCGTATTCCTCCGGCAGGTTGACGCCGAGGAAGCCCATCTCGCCATAGCGGCGCACCATGTCTGCCGGGACGGAGAAATCCTTCTCCTCCATCTCCCGCGCCAGGTCGGGCAATTCCTTGCGCGCAAACGTGCGCGCCGCATCCTGCAGTTCGCGCTGCTGTTCGGTCAGGCGGAAATCCATGAAATTCTCCCTTGCGATAGGGAGTGCCGCGATAGGTGGCTATACGCAACCCGGTTCTTGGGCACGACAGTCAAAGGGCAACCGCCCGCCCGCAGCGGGTGCAGCTTGCTGCACGCAGAGCGAGGACGCACCGAAGGATGTCGGTGCGCAGATAGGAAACCATTTTTTCAAAAAAATGGTGCTGCTGGGGAGGATTGAACTCCCGGCCTCACCCTTACCAAGGGTGCGCTCTACCACTGAGCTACAGCAGCACTGGTCCGCCGCAAGACGCCTTGCGGGGTGGAGGCGCGCGCTATTGGCAGGACCGGCAGGAAAGTCAACCTTCGCTTGCGGAGGCAGGCGATTTTCGCAAAAGGTTGCGCGATGAGCGCTGCAGACGAAAAGATGACCCGCGAGGAACGCCTCGCCGCGAAACTTCGCGAGAACCTGCGTCGCCGCAAGGCGCAGGGACGCGAAATGCGCGAATCGGACGCAGACGGGGTTTCCAAGCCGGACGCGGACCGCTAACGCGCAGTGCTCCTAGGGAAATCGGGAGCTTTCATGTCCAAGCTGATCCTCGTTCGCCACGGCCAGAGCGAGTGGAACCTCGCCAACCGCTTCACCGGCTGGTGGGACGTCGACCTCACCGAGAAGGGCGAGGCCGAGGCGCGCGCTGCGGGCGAGCTGATGAAAGCCAAGGGCGTGCTGCCGACGGTCGCCTTCACTTCCGTGCAGAAGCGCGCGATCAAGACCATGAACCTCGCGCTCGAAGCCTGCGACCGGCTGTGGATCCCGGTGACGCGCGACTGGCATCTCAACGAGCGCCACTATGGCGGCCTCACCGGTCTCGACAAGCAGCAGACCCGCGAACGCCACGGCGACGAACAGGTGCACATCTGGCGCCGCAGCTTCGACGTGCCCCCGCCCGAACTCGAGCCGGGCAGCGAATTCGACCTGTCGGACGATCCGCGTTACGCCGGGATCGACGTGCCGCGCACCGAAAGCCTCAAGCTGACGATCGAGCGCGTGCTGCCCTATTGGGAAGAGGCGATCCTGCCGCAGCTGGCCAAGGGCGAGAACGTGATCATCTCCGCCCACGGCAATTCGCTGCGCGCGCTGGTGAAGCACCTGTCGAACATTTCCGATGACGAGATCACCGAACTGGAGATCCCGACCGGCCAGCCGATCGTCTACGACTTCGACGGCACCACGGTCGTCGGGGACCGCTATTACCTGAAGGACAGCTGATATGGGGGCAAAGGTCGCAATCGTCATGGGGAGCCAGTCGGACTGGACGACCATGACCTGCGCCGCGCAGGTGCTGGAAGAACTGGGGGTCGAAACCGATGTGCGGATCGTCTCCGCCCACCGCACGCCCGACCGCATGTACGATTTCGCCAAGGGCGCGGAAGCGGCCGGCTTCGAAGTCATCATTGCCGGCGCCGGGGGCGCTGCGCACCTGCCCGGCATGATCGCTGCCCTGACCCATGTCCCCGTGCTCGGCGTTCCGGTCCAGTCGCGTGCCCTCTCGGGCGAGGACAGCCTGCTCTCGATCGTGCAGATGCCCGCCGGCATCCCCGTCGGCACGCTGGCCATCGGCGAGGCGGGTGCGACCAATGCGGGCCTGCTCGCCGCCGCGATCCTTGCCAGCCACGACGAGGGATTGAAGTCCCGCCTCAAGGACTGGCGCGCAGCACGCAGCGCCGCCGTGACCGAGCGACCGCACGACTGATGCTGAAACGCGGCTCCACCATCGGCATCCTCGGCGGGGGCCAGCTTGGCCGGATGATGGCAGCAGCCGCCACCCAGCTCGGTTACAAGTGCATCGGCTATGCCCCCGAAGGCGACAATGTTGCGGGCGAGCTGTGCGAGGATTTCTTCACCAACCGCTGGGACGACAAGGCCGCGCTGGCCGCTTTCGCCGCCCGCTGCGACGTGGTGACCTGGGAATTCGAGAACGTGCCGGTCGAAACCGCACGCGCCATTCCCGCTGGCCGCATCTTCCCCGATCCGCGCGCGCTCGAAACCGCGCAGGACCGGTTGAACGAGAAGCGCTTCGTCGAAGGCCTCGGCGGGCGACCGGCGGCTTATGCCAAGGTCGATTCGCCATCCGACCTCGAAGCTGCCGCCGACCGGCTCGGCGCGCCCGGCATCCTCAAGACCCGCCGCGACGGCTATGACGGCAAGGGCCAGTGGCGCATCATGTCGGGACGCGATGCCGCAGGGCTCAAGCTGCCCGACGTGCCCGCGATCTACGAAGGCTTCGTCGAGTTCGACGCGGAATTCTCCGTCATCCTCGTGCGGGGGCAGGACGGCGAGATCCGCTTCTGGGACAGCGCCCGTAACGTCCACCAGGACGGCATCCTTGCCGCCTCGCTGCTGCCTGCCGGCGATATCGTCGAACCGCATGTGGCCGAAGCCCGCCGCCTTGCCGGAGAGGTTGCCGACGCGCTTGGCTATGTCGGCGTGCTGACGCTCGAATTCTTCGCCACGCGCGAAGGGCCGATCTTCAACGAGATGGCGCCGCGCGTGCACAATTCCGGCCACTGGACCATCGAGGGCGCGGCGACGAGCCAGTTCGAGAACCACATCCGCGCCGTCGCCGGCCTGCCGCTCGGCGACACGCGCACGGTCGCCGAGGGCATCGAGATGCGGAACATCATCGGCAAGGAGATCGAGGGCGCACATGCCTTCCTCGCCGAGCCCGATTGCCACGTCCACGATTACGGCAAGGCCGAGGTGCGCGAAGGGCGCAAGATGGGCCATCTGACCCGCCTGACCCGCGCATGAGCCTGTTCTGTATCTATGCCCGCGCCGCCAATGGCGCGATCGGCAAGGGCGGCCAGCTGCCGTGGCACCTGCCCGCCGATCTGAAGCGCTTCAAGGCGCTGACGATGGGCAGGCCGATGATCATGGGCCGCAAGACCTTCGAGAGCCTGCCCGGCCTCTTGCCGGGCCGCCGCCATATCGTCCTCACCCGGCGCGAGCGCTGGGATTCGACCGGTGCGGAAGTGGTCCGTTCGGTCGAGGAAGCGATTGCCGCTGCAGGCGAGGACGCGGCTGTTATCGGCGGCGCGGCGATCTTCGACGTCTTCCTGCCGCACTCGGCCCGCGTCGAGCTGACCGAGATCCATCGCAATTTCGAGGGCGACGTCTTCATGCCCCCGCTCGGCCCCGACTGGGACCTGTCGGCACGCGAGGATTTCGCGGCGGAGGGCGAAACGCCTGCCTACTCTTTCCTGACGTACCGGAGGGCCGGCGAATGAGGTTCCTCGACCACCGCGAGGCCCTGCCGCAGTCCTTGCGCGGTGCGATCATCGCGCTCGGCAATTTCGACGGTTTCCACCTCGGCCATCAGGCCGTGGCGCAGGAGGCGATCGACTGGGCGCGTGCAGAAGGTCGCCCCTCGATCATCGCCACGTTCGACCCGCATCCGGTGCGTCATTTCCGGCCCGATGCCCCGCCCTTTCGCCTGACCACGCTGGAACAGCGGCAGGAGCTCTACCTCGCCGCCGGGGCCACCGCGATGCTGGTGTTCCACTTCGACGGGGAGCTTGCCGGCACCACGGCGGAGGATTTCGTGAAAGTCCTGCTGGCCGAACACCTCGGCGCCTCAGGCGTGGTGACGGGCGAGGATTTCACCTTCGGCAAGGGCCGCGGGGGCAACCGCGAAGTGCTCGAAACGCTGGGCCGCGAAGTCGGTATCGAGGCCCGCGCGGTAGCGGCCGTCCTGGACAAGGGCGCACCCGTATCCTCCAGCCGTGTGCGCGACGCCTTGCGTGATGGCGACCCGCAGGAAGCCGCGCGCCTGCTCACCCGCCCCTTCTCGATCCGCGGCGTGGTCGAGCACGGCGACAAGCGCGGGCGGACGATCGGCTATCCCACCGCGAACCTGTCGATCGAGCATTACCTGCGCCCGAAATACGGCATCTACGCCGTAACGGGCCGCATCCTGTCGACCGGCGAGGTGCTGAAGGGCGCTGCCAATATCGGCGTGCGCCCGCAGTTCGAACCGCCCAAGGAATTGCTCGAACCCTATTTCTTCGACTTCTCCGGCGACCTTTATGGGCAGGAAATCGAGGTGGCTTTCCACCACTTCCTGCGCGGCGAGGCGAAGTTCGACAGCCTGGATGAACTGGTCGCGCAGATGGACAAGGACTGCGAGAGGGCGAAGGCCCTGCTCGGATGAGGAAATACCTCAAGCGGGGCGGCCTCGCCTTCGCGCTTGCCCTGCTGGTCCTCAGCCTAGTCAATGCGAGCTGGCTGGCCCCCGACCCCGTCGGCGCGCCGAAGCTGATTGCCCATCGAGGGCTCTACCAGTTGTACGACAAGGCAGGCGTGGGGCGCGACACCTGCACGGCAGACCGGATCTTCGAGCCCTATCATCCCTATCTCGAGAACACGATCGAGAGCATGCTGCGCGCACAGAAGCTGGGCGCGTGGCTGGTCGAAGTCGACATAGCGCCCACGAAGGAGGACGAGCTGGTCGTCTTCCACGACTGGACGCTCGATTGCCGGACCGAAGGCACGGGCGAAGTGCGCGATGCGACGCTGGCCGAACTGAAGGCACTCGACATCGGCCATGGCTACACCGCCGACGGCGGCAAGACCCATCCGTTTCGCGGCAAGTTCAAGGGCGCGATGCCCACTTTCGCCGAAGTCCTCGCCGCCCTGCCGCCGCGCGGGCGCCTGATGGTCAACTTCAAGTCGAAGGACCCGGCCGAAGCCGATCTGGTCGCCCTTGAACTGCGCAAGGCGGGGCGCGATCCCGTGAAGGCCGGCGACGGCTTCTACGGCCATCCGGGCCCGATCGACCGCATCCGTGAATTCTATCCCGATGCCTGGGCGTGGAGCCAGGAGCGCGCAAAGCAGTGCTCGAAAGACTATGTCGCCTATGGCTGGACCGGCTACCTGCCGCAGAGCTGCCGGGGCGAGACGTTATTCGTGCCGCTCAACTACCAATGGGCCTTTCCGGGCTGGCCCAACCGCCTGATCGCGCGGATGGAAGCCCATGGCGGGCGGGTCATCGTGATCGGCCCCATCGGCAAGAACCGCCTCCGCGGCCTTACCCTGCCCGAACAGCTGACCGAGATCCCCGACAGCTTCAACGGCTACGTCTGGGTGGAGGATGCCTTCACCATCGCACCTGCGCTCTACCCGAGCTTCGACGATCGCACGGTGGAGGAATGGGAAGCGAGCGAGGCAGCACTCAAGCAGCGACGGGCAAGGAACCGCGATTGACGCTTTATCGCGCGGCGCAAATCCCCTAACGGCCAGCACCTATGTCCGAGCAGCGCGATTACAAAGACACGGTCTTCCTTCCCAAGACCGATTTTCCCATGAAGGCCGGCCTCCCGCAGAAGGAGCCGCAGATCCTTGCGCGCTGGCAGGAAGAAAACCTCTATGCCCAGCTGCGCGAAGCGCGTGCGGGACGCGAAAAGTTCATCCTCCACGACGGCCCGCCGTATGCCAATGGCGACATGCATATCGGCCATGCGCTGAACCGCATCCTGAAAGACATGGTGGTGCGCTCGCAGACGCTGCTCGGCAAGGACGCGCCCTTCGTGCCCGGCTGGGATTGCCACGGCCTGCCGATCGAATGGAAGGTCGAGGAACAGTTCCGCAAGAAGAAGCGCGACAAGAACGAAATCCCGGCCAGCGAATTCCGCGCCGAATGCCGCGCCTATGCGCAGCACTGGGTCGACGTGCAGCGCGAACAGCTGAAGCGCCTGGGGCTGATGGCGGATTTCGACAATCCGTACCTCACCATGCAGTTCGACAGCGAGGCGACCATCGTTGCCGAGCTGATGAAGTTTGCCGAAGCCGGAAACCTCTATCGCGGGTCGAAGCCGGTGATGTGGTCGCCGGTCGAGGAGACCGCGCTGGCCGAGGCCGAGGTCGAGTACGAGGACATCACCTCGACCCAGATCGACGTGGCATTCGAGATCGTGGAATCGCCGATTCCGGAACTGGTCGGCGCGCATGCGGTGATCTGGACCACCACGCCTTGGACGATCCCGGTGAACCAGGCTTTGGCTTATGGCGAAGAGGTGGATTACGTTCTGCTCGGCGAGCTAGACGAAATGGCGGAGCCTACGGGGCGTCGGTTTCTTGTAGCTCGAGACCTCTCCGAAGCGTTCCGCGATCGCGTAAGGTCGCAAGGTGCCCCCCAACAAAATTACGAGACGATCGAGTTCTATTTTGGCCCGGCACTCGCCGGAACCGTTGCCCGCCATCCGATGCACCATCTCGGAGGGTTCTACGCCGCGCCACGTCCGCTGCTCGCGGGCGATTTCGTCACCACCGACAGCGGTACGGGGCTCGTCCACATGTCGCCCGACCATGGCGAAGACGACTTCCTGCTCTGCCGCGAGCATGGCATCGAGCCGGTCTTCGCAGTCATGGGCGACGGGCGCTATCGCGACGACTGGGGATGGCTGGGCGGGAATGACGAACGCCGCCGCGCGGTCATCAACAAGGCCTTCAACGCGCCCGACGGACCGATCTGTTCGGACCTGCGTGAAGCAGGCGCGCTGCTCTCGGCCTCCGACGACTACGCGCACTCCTACCCGCATAGCTGGCGCTCGAAGGCCAAGGTCATCTATCGCTGCACGCCGCAGTGGTTCGTGCCGATGGACAAGCCGCTCGACACCGGCGACTTCGACGTTGCCGCGCCCGAAGGTTTCGGCGCCGCCGTCGCGATGTTCACCAGCAAGGACCACTCCACCCTGCGCGAAATCGCCATGCGCGAGATCGAGCGGGTGAAGTTCTATCCCGAAAAAGGCCGCCGCCGCATCGGCTCCATGGTCGAAGGCCGCCCTGACTGGGTGCTGTCCCGCCAGCGCGCTTGGGGCGTGCCGATCACGCTCTTCGTGCGTAGCGACGGCACCTATCTGCAGGACCCTGCGGTCAATGCCCGCGTGGTCGAGGCGGTGCGCGAGAAGGGCGTCGATGCCTGGGACGAGGCCCGCAAGGCCGAATTCCTCGGACCCGATTACGACGCCAATGAATTCGAGATGGTCACCGACATTCTCGACGTATGGTTCGATTCGGGCTGCACCCACGCTTTCACGCTGGAAGGCGACCGCTGGCCCGACCAGCGCTGGCCCGCAGACCTCTATCTCGAAGGCAGCGACCAGCATCGCGGCTGGTTCCAGTCGAGCCTGCTCGAAAGCTCCGCCACCCGCGGCCGCGCGCCCTATGACGCGGTGCTGACCCATGGCTTCACCATGGATTCGGCCGGCAAGAAGATGTCGAAGAGCCTCGGCAACACCATCGACCCGCTCAAGGTCATGGAACAGTACGGCGCGGACATCATCCGCCTGTGGGCGCTTTCCGTCGACTTCACCGAAGACCACCGCATCGGCGACGAAATCCTCAAGGGCGTCGGCGACCAGTACCGCCGCCTGCGCAACACCTTCCGCTACCTGCTCGGCGCGCTCGACGGCTTCGTCGGCGACATGGGCGATGTGGGCGAAATCCCCGAGCTGGAGCGCTACGTGCTCGCGCTGCTGGCCGATCTCGACGGCAAGCTGAAGGCCGCGCTCGAAAGCTACGACTACAACACCTACACGCGCCTGCTGGTCGATTTCTGCAACGAGGACCTGTCGGCCTTCTATTTCGATATCCGCAAGGACTGCCTCTATTGCGACGGGCCGGATAGCGTGAAGCGCAATGCCTATCGCACCGTGCTCGACCTCTTGTTCCACGCGCTCGTTCGCTATGCCGCGCCGGTGCTGGTGTTCACGGCGGAAGAGGCCTGGACCACGCGCTATCCCGATGGCGGCAGCGTGCACCTGCTCGACTGGCCGGCGGTCCCCGGCGTCACTGCCGACGGCGCGCGCTGGGACAAGCTGCGCGCGCTTCGCGAAAAGGTCACCGAAGCGATCGAACCGCTGCGCCGCGACAAGACCATCCGTTCGAGCCTCGAGGCCGACGTGGTCGTGCCCGCCGATGCCGTGCCGGAAGGCTTCAGCGACGAGGACCTCGCCGAACTGTTCATCACCGCGTCAGTCGCACGCAGCGATAGCGACAGCGTGACTGTCACGCGAACCGGCGAACACAAATGCGGCCGCTGCTGGCGACTGCTGCCCTCGGTCCCCGAGGACGGCGCACTGTGCGACCGGTGCGAGGACGTGATCGAACAGATGGATGCAGCCGGGAGTGCGGGCCAATGACCCCCGTCCTGCGCAATCGCCTGATCGGCGTCGCCATCGCCTTTGCGATCTATGCCGCGGATCAGATCACCAAATGGTGGGTCGACGGCCCGCTGGGCCTCGAGGTGCCAGGCGACAAGCTCGACCTCCTGCCCTTCTTCGATTTCTACCGCGTCCACAATTACGGCGTCTCGCTGGGCATGTTCGAGGCGACCAGCCCCGAAACGCGCTGGGCGCTGGTCGGCGTGACCGGGCTGATCGCGCTGCTGGTCACCGTCTGGATGTTCCGCGAGAAGCTGTTCGGGGACATTCTCGGCCTGTCGCTGATCCTCGGCGGCGCGCTCGGCAACATCAAGGATCGCTACGAACTCGGCTACGTCCTCGACTTCGCCGATTTCCATATCGGGGAATTCCGCCCCTTCCTCATTTTCAATATCGCCGATGCCGCTATCACCATCGGTGTCGTTATCATCCTTGCCCGCGCGTTCTTCATGCGCGACAAGGACGTCGACGACATGATGGACGGCAAGCCGGCAGACGCCGCGGAGAGCAATACATGAAGACTATCACCCGCATCGCCCTCGTGAGCGCAGCCGCGAGCACGCTCGCCGCCTGTGGCAGCGGCGGTTTCCTAAACCGCGACCGTCCCGACGAATTCGCCGTGCAGCGTGCAGCCCCGCTGGTCGTGCCGCCGGACTTCAACCTCGTGCCCCCGGCACCCGGCGCACCGCGCCCGGCCGAAGGCACTGCCGCAGAGCAGGCACTCGATGCACTGTTCGGCGGCCCGGCACCGCGCAGCAGCGTGGAAACCTCGGTCCTCGATCGTGCCGGCACGCCCGAACCGGGCATCCGCAGCGCGGTCGGTAGCGCAGGCACCAACACGGTCGCCAAGGGCACCGTGGTCCGCGACATCGTCGCCGCCCCCGAAGGCGACGGCGCTTCGGCACAGGCCGTCATTCCCGGCTGATGCAGTGATGTGCGCACCCGCTTGGCGGCGGGTGCGGCAGACCTAGCCGTCGTCCTGGTCGACCGGTTTCGCCGGTCCCAGCGAGGTGACGAGCAATTTGTCGATCCGCCGTTCGTCGAGGTCGACCACTTCGAACCGCCAGCCCTGTTCCTCGAACCATTCCCCTTCCACCGGCAGCTTCTTGAGCACGGCGAGGACGAAGCCCGCCACGGTCGCGAATTCGCGGTCGTCGCCGTAGTCGAGCCCGAGCCGGTCGGCGAGCGCATCGGCGCTGAGCGACCCTGCCACCAGCAGCGAGCCGTCCGCACGCTCGACGATGCCCGGCGCATCGCCGGGGTCTTGGTCGCTGGCGAAATCGCCGACCAGCGCGGTCAGCAGGTCCACCGGCGTGACGATCCCGTCGAGATGGCCGTATTCGTCATGCACCATGGCCATGGCGACATCGGCCTGCTGCAGGACGCGCAGCGCATCGACCGCATCGAGCTGGTCGGGCACGACCTCCGCCCGGTGCAGCAAGTCGGCAAGCACCACCGGCTTGCCCGCGACCTGCGCGGCAAGGATTTCGCGCACGCGCACGAGGCCCACGACCTTGTCCGGCGATCCGTCGGCAACCGGCCAGACCGAATGCGGGCTTTCCGCCAGCAGAGCCGAAATCGCTTCCTCGTCGGCCGAGATATCCAGCCAGTCGACATCGGTCCGCGGCGTCATCACCTCGCGCACGGGGCGCTGGGCGAGACGAACCACGCCAGCCAGCATCTGATGCTGTTCGTGCTCGATGATGCCGGTCTTGGTGGCTTCGGCGAACAGCATGTGAAGCTCTTCCGCCGTGACCGAGCTCTGGCCTGCGGGGCGCACGCCCAGCGCGCGGATGATCACGCTCGACGAGGTGTCGAGCAGCCAGACCAGCGGCGCTGCCACGCGCGCCAGCAAGGCCATGGGCAGCGACATCGCGGTCGCGATGGGTACGGCGGCGCGCAGGGCAACCTGCTTGGGAACGAGTTCCCCGATGACGAGGCTGAAATAGGTGGTCAGCGCGATGACCAGCGCGAAGCCCGCTTCGCTGGCCCAATCGGTCGGCACGCCGAGTGCAGCCAACCGTTCTCCGACCGGCCCACCCAGGCTCGCACCCGAATAGGCACCGGCGATGATGCCGACCAGCGTGATGCCGATCTGCACGGTCGAGAGGAACTTGCCCGGGTCGGCAGCGAGCGCCAGCGCGGCCTTCGCGCCGGCGCTGCCCTGCTGGGCGGCCGAACGCAGCCGCGCGGTGCGTGCCGAAACGATGGCGAGCTCGCTCATGGCAAAGACGCCGTTGAGCAAAATCAGCCCGGCGATAATGAGTAGGTCGGTCCAGGGGAAAGGTGTCACGCTGCTGCGCTAGCACAAATATGTGCTCATGCCAGCGCTTCGCGGAACACGTGGGCGCTTCGCTTGTTAGAAGCTTTCAGAGGCGCTGGTGGGCGCGTCCCGCCATGCGCGGTTCCGGCAGGAAAGAACAAGAGGCCGGTGCCGCACTCTGACAAGGGGAACGACATATGAAAAAATCACGCATTTTCCTCGCAGGTTTCTCGGCAATGGCCCTGATGGGCACCTCGGCCTGCGTTACCGACCCGAACACGGGTGAGCAGAAGGTTTCGCGCACCGTCCTCGGCGGTCTCGGCGGCGCGGTTGCCGGCGGCCTCCTGGGCGGCGTTATCGGCGGCAAGACCGGCCGTATCGTCGGCGCGGTCGCAGGCGGCGCAGCTGGCGGTTACGTCGGCTACCGTATGGACCAGCAGATCAAGGAACTGAAGGAACAGACCGCCGGTTCGGGCGTGGACGTGACCGAAACCGATGGCGGCGAGGCGATTCTCGTCAACCTGCCGAACGGCGTCACTTTCGCCACCGGCAGCTCCAACATCAACGAGACCTTCCGCCGTACGCTCGACAATGTCGCAGCGAACCTGGTCCAGTATCCCAACAGCCTGATCGACGTTTACGGCTATACCGACACGGTCGGCGCTTCGGACTTCAACCAGCGCCTTTCGGAACAGCGTGCGCAGGCCGTTGCCAACTACCTGACCTCGCGCGGTGTCAGCTCGTCGCGCATCCGCTGGATGGGTTTCGGCGAAACGCGCCTCGCGGTGCAGACCGGCGACAATGTCAACGAGCCGCTGAACCGCCGCGTCGAAATCAAGATCATCCCCTTCGACCAGCAAGACGTCGAAGCCGCCCAGCAGGGCAACTGAAGAGCCGAGCCCTTCGGATAGTGTCGCAGAGGAAGGGGCCGGGTCGAACCCGGTCCCTTTTTCTATGCGCGTTCTATGCGCGAGAGAAAGTCGCGGCGCGGTCCGACAGGTGCTCGACCGTGGCGCCGTGAATGCCCGGAGCGCTGGCGATGAGACCGAAGGCGCGCGGGTCGCGCTTATTGTAATCGAGCTTGCGGCCGAACGCATCAGACACGGCTGCACCTGCCTCTCGCGCGACGAGCGCAGCAGCGGCGATGTCCCATTCGAAGCCCCAGCGCAGGGTCGCCACGAGATCCGCCTCGTCGGCGGCGACCATGGCGATGCGCAGGGCGATGGAATTGGGCTGGTCCACCTTGGTCAGTATCCGGTCCTGCTTCATCAGGTCGGCAGCAGGCACGCGCGCGCCTGCAAACTCGAGCCGGTTCGATGCTTCCAGCTTCGCGCCATTGCGCGTCGCGCCCTTGCCTGCGACGGCCTGCCACACCTCGCCCCGGGCGGGCGCGCAGAGCGAGCCGATCAGCGGCCTGCCGTTCGATATCAGTGCGACCGACACGGCCCAGCCGGGCCTGCCGCGGATGAAGTCGCGGGTCCCGTCGATCGGGTCGACCAGCCAGATGAGATCGCGTTCGAGCCGGGCAGGATCATCCGCCGTCTCTTCGGACAGCCAGCCTGCCGAGGGCAGCAAAGCGCCCAGTTCGCGCTTCAGGAAGGTGTCGACGGCGAGGTCCGCCTCGCACACGGGGCTGCCGGGAGTCTTCTCCCAGATGCGCACGTCGGCACCCGCCCCCGGCCAGAGGTCGAGTGCGATCCGCCCCGCTTCGGAGACGATCGATTCGAGTCGCTTGTCGTCGATCATGGATGGCGTGCGCCCCTGCACCCGAAAGTCGCACTTTTCAAGCGCCGCCAGACATGCTTATGCGCCCACGCGACTCTCTATCCCTCCAGCCGCGCCATTACGCGAAGGACGAAAGCCCGACATGAACATTCACGAATACCAGGCCAAGGAACTGCTGGCGAAGTACGGCATTGCGATTCCCGCCGGTCACGCCGCCCTCACCGTCGAAGAAGCGGTCGCAGGTGCGAAACAGCTGCCCGGCCCGCTCTACGTGGTGAAGGCCCAGATCCACGCCGGTGGCCGCGGCAAGGGCAAGTTCAAGGAACTCGGCCCCGATGCGAAGGGCGGCGTCCGCCTGTCGAAGAGCATCGAGGAAGTCGAAGCCAACGCGAAGGAAATGCTCGGCAACACGCTGGTCACCATCCAGACCGGCGCAGAAGGCAAGCAGGTCAACCGACTCTACGTCACCGACGGCGTCGACATCGCCAAGGAATACTACCTTTCTATGCTGGTCGACCGGGCCAGCGGCCAGGTCGCGATGATCGCATCGACCGAAGGCGGCATGGACATCGAGGACGTGGCCCACAACACGCCCGAGAAGATCACCACCATCACGATCGACCCGGCGCAGGGCTTCATGCCCCACCACGGCCGCGCGGTCGCCTTCGCTCTCAAGCTGACGGGCGAAACGAACAAGCAGTGCCAGAAGCTGGCCAAGCAGCTCTACACCGCCTTCATGGACCTCGACATGGAAATGCTCGAGATCAACCCGCTGGTCGAAACCGACAAGGGCGACCTGCTGGTGCTCGACACCAAGATGAGCTTCGACGGCAACGCGCTCTATCGTCACAAGGACGTGGAAGCGATGCGCGACGAGACCGAGGAAGACCCGGCCGAAGTCGAAGCGAGCGAATACGACCTCGCCTACATCAAGCTCGACGGCAACATCGGCTGCATGGTCAACGGTGCAGGCCTCGCCATGGCGACGATGGACATCATCAAGCTGAACGGCGCCTTCCCGGCCAACTTCCTCGACGTGGGCGGCGGCGCCACCACTGAGAAGGTCACCGCGGCGTTCAAGATCATCCTCAAGGACCCGGCGGTCGAGGGCATCCTCGTCAACATCTTCGGCGGCATCATGAAGTGCGACGTCATCGCCAACGGCATCGTCCAGGCGGCGAAGGACGTGAACCTGTCGGTTCCGCTGGTGGTCCGCCTCGAAGGCACCAATGTCCAGCAGGGCAAGGACATCCTCGAGAATTCGGGCCTGCCGATTGTGAGCGCCGACGACCTCGGCGACGCGGCGAAGAAGATCGTCGCGGAAGTGAAGAAGGCCGCCTGAGGGTCTGCCTGAAGGCACTGGAACATTACCAAGGGCGGGCTCTGGCGACAGGGTCCGCCCTTCAAGTTTAGGGCGCGGGGAACACTCGCTCTCCGCCCGTCTTGTCTAAGCAAGGACTGACCCCGTCGCAGCTTGACGTTTACGTAAACGCAAGGTAGGTGGGCGCCAGACACATCCAGAGGAAGGAATACCCATGAAAATCCTCGTGCCCGTCAAGCGGGTGATCGACTACAATGTGAAGCCGCGCGTGAAGGCGGACGGGTCGGGCGTCGACCTCGCCAACGTCAAGATGAGCATGAACCCCTTCGACGAAATCGCCGTCGAAGAGGCCATCCGCATCAAGGAAGCAGGCAAGGCGGAAGAAATCATCGCCGTGTCCGTCGGCCCGGCCAAGGCACAGGAAACGCTGCGCACCGCTCTCGCCATGGGTGCGGACCGCGCGATCCTCGTCGAAACCGACGACGAAGTCGAACCGCTTGCCGTCGCCAAGATCCTCAAGGCCATCGCCGAGGAAGAACAGCCCGGCATCGTGATGCTCGGCAAGCAGGCGATCGACGACGATTCGAACCAGACCGGCCAGATGCTCGCCGCCCTGATGGGCCGTCCGCAGGGCACCTTCGCCAACACCGTCGCAGTCGAAGGCGATAGCGTCACCGTGAAGCGCGAAGTCGATGGCGGCCTCGAGACCGTGAAGCTTACGCTTCCCGCGATCGTCACCACCGACCTGCGCCTGAACGAGCCGCGCTATGCTTCGCTGCCGAACATCATGAAGGCCAAGAAGAAGCCGCTCGATACCAAGACCCCGGGTGATTACGGCGTCGACACCGCGCCGCGTCTCAAGACCACCAACGTCTCCGAACCGCCGGTTCGCCAGGCAGGCGAAAAGGTCGAGGACGTCGATGCGCTGGTCGCCAAGATCAAAGCCCTCGGCATCGCCTGAACCCCGGACAGGAAAGGAATAGACTTATGAAAACTCTCGTCTGGGTCGAACACGACAATGCCGAGATGAAGGACGCAACGCTGGCCGCTGTCACCGCTGCCGGCAAGCTGGGTGAAGTGCACCTGCTGGTTGCAGGCTCGGGCTGCCGCGCAGTGGCCGAACAGGCTGCCAAGGTCGCCGGCGTCGGCAAGGTCCACCTTGCGGACAACGCCGCCTACGAACACGCGCTGGCAGAAAACGTCGCGCCGCTCGTGGCCGACCTCATGGGCCATCACGACGCCTTCGTCGCTCCGGCCACCACCACCGGAAAGAACGTCGCCCCGCGCGTCGCCGCCCTGCTCGACGTGATGCAGGTGTCGGACATCCTCTCAGTCGAAGGTCCTAAGACCTTCACCCGCCCGATCTACGCCGGCAACGCCATCGCAACGGTCGAATCCTCGGATCCCAAGCTGGTCGTTACCGTGCGCGGCACCGCCTTCGAAAAGGCTGCTGCCGAAGGCGGCTCGGCCGCGATCGAAGACGTTGCAGGCCCCGGCGATGCCGGCCTGTCGAGCTTCGTGTCGGCCGAAATCGCCGAAAGCGATCGTCCCGAACTTACCAGCGCCAAGGTCATCGTTTCAGGTGGCCGCGCGCTCAAGGACGCGGCGACCTTCGAGGAAGTCATCACCCCGCTGGCCGACAAGCTCGGCGCAGGCATCGGCGCCTCGCGCGCCGCGGTCGATGCGGGCTATGTCCCCAACGATTACCAGGTCGGCCAGACCGGCAAGATCGTGGCACCGGAAGTCTACATCGCCATCGGCATTTCGGGTGCGATCCAGCACCTCGCCGGGATGAAGGATTCCAAGACCATCATCGCAATCAACAAGGACGAGGACGCCCCGATCTTCCAGGTCGCGGACATCGGTCTCGTCGGCGACCTGTTCAAGATCGTGCCCGAGCTGACCCAGAAGCTCTGACAAGAACGCGATCGAAAAAAGGGCGGCAATTCCATTGCGAATTGCCGCCCTTTTCTTATGATGCGTCCACCAGCGTTTGCAGGAGGGGTCGCATCCATGAAATTCGTTACGCCATTATTTGTCCTTGCCGCACTGCAACTTGCAGCCACTCCCGTTTCCGCTGCGGAACCGGTCGTCCTGAAGCCTGCGAGCAATTGGAACCTGGACTACAGCAAGGAGGCCTGCCGCCTGGGACGCAAGTTCGGCGAAGGCGAGAACCAGGTCCTCCTCGTAATGGCCAAATATGCTCCAGGGCCAAACATCGAGATCATCGCGTCGGGCAAGCTTCTTTACGACAGGCGCGTCAGGTCTCTGCATTACAGCTTTGGCGAAGGAAACGAAGTCGAGGTCGAGCGGCCGCTGTTCGGTGATCTGGAGAACGGCGAGAGGGTCTGGCAGTGGTCGGGCAGTATCCTGCCGCCTGACACGCAGAAGGCGCTCGAACACGCGGAGGCGGATACGAGTGCATACCGTACAGCTGAAGAAAACGCGGCAGCTGCGGCCGACAGTTTCACCATGAAGCTCGGCAGCTCGAAAAAGGTGAAGCTCGAAACCGGTCGTCTGGCCGCAGGGAAAAAGGCGATGGACGATTGCCTTGCGAGCCTGGTGAAGAGCTGGGGCTACGACCCCGAAATTATCGCCACGATCGCTCAGGGGCCTGAACCGGTCGGGCGCATCACGCAGTGGTTCAATACCAACGACTATCCGTCCGAAGCCTTGCGCAAGGACTTGTCGGGCGCGGTGCGCTTCAGGCTGGACATCGACGAAACCGGCCAGATTACCGACTGTACCATCCAGTCCTCCTATTCGGACCCGGCCTTCCCCGAAACCGTCTGCAAGGAATTCACCCGCAAGGGCCGTTTCACACCCGCGCGCAATGCGGCGGGCGAACCTGTCGCCAGCTATTGGGCCAACACGGTTCTGTTCGTGACCGGATAAGGAGCAAGGCTGGAGAGCGACCAGACCGCCTTAGGTTCTGCCTCTTCGGCGATCTGAACAAGATCGTGCCGGAACTGTTCCAATAACTCCAATGATAACGGCTTGTTTTATGGACCCCTTCTGCACATAAGTGTGCGCAAGGGGTCTTTTTCTATGCGTTTACTACATCGGGCACTGGCTGGTTTGGCCGTGGTTTCGGCTGCCGGGCTTTCCACCGCGGCTATGGCTGGTGAGGAGCCCTCGCTCGTCTATGAACCCGCAACGGAATGGATGCTGGAATATGGCGACACACGCTGCCGTGCGGGACGTATCTTCGGTACGGAAGAAAAGCCCACCCTCTTGCTGCTGGACCAGCATAACCCGGCATCCTTCTTTTCGTGGCTGATCGCGGGAGAGGCGCTGGAGGACGTCGGATCAAACAAGAGACTGTTGATCCGTTTCGGCGAAGACAACGAGGAATTCATGCTCGACGCCGGCCTGATCCTCAAGATGGAACGCTATGGCAAGGCTTTCCGCGGCTCCGGCGTGCGGAAGGCGGAAAGATCGGAGCAAGCCGCCGAACCGGATTTCCTGGCGCGCCATTTTGATCTCGACCCGGCCGAGGGGGCGGCAATCAAGTGGATCGATGTTTCGAGAGGGGGCAAGATTGTCCGGCTGGAGACGGGCAGCCTCGAGCAAATCTATCGCGGGATGAACAAGTGCATGGACGACCTGATCAGGCATTGGGGAGTCGACCCCGCCGTCCAGCGGACTGTTGCAACCATGCCCAAATTCGAAAACATCGTCTCGGTCGCACAAAGGATACAGCGGCATTATCCGAGGTCGGCAATAGCCAATAGCGAACAGACCAACATGCACTTTCGGGTAATGGTCGATGCCGAAGGCAAGGTGACCGACTGCAAACTGACCAATCTGACGGCCGCGGAAAATTTCGACGACAAGCCATGCATGGTGATCATGGAGTTCGCGCGTTTCTCGCCCGCATTGGACCAAGCGGGATCGAAAGTCCCATCGTATCACGCAGGCATCATTTCCTACCGGCTCAACTGAGAGCGCTAATCTAACCCAGCGTTTCGAGCAGGAAGTGAAGCGTCACGCCTACGAGGCCGCCGACCAGCGTACCGTTGATGCGGATGAACTGGAGGTCGCGGCCCACGGCGCCTTCCACCCGGTCGGTCAGCGTGGTCGCATCCCAGCGGCGCACCGTTTCCGAAACCAGCTGCACGATCTGGTCGCCATAGCGGGTGGAGATGCCGACGGCGGTGCGGCGGGCGAAGCGGTTGACCTGCATCTGTAGCCGCTCGTCATCGCGCAGGGCTGCGCCAAGCTCTGCCAGCGTTTCGCCCAGATAACCCGGGCCCGTCCCGCCCGAATCGCGGATCGAGCGGATCAGGCGAGCCCGAATGCGCTCCCACACGCCTTGCCACCAGTCGGCAATGGCCGGGTTGTGCAGCAGCTCGCGCTTCATGCGCTCGACCCGCTCCTGCATTTCGGGATCTTCGCGCAGGCCCTTGGCGAGTTCCTGCAGGCCTTCCTCGATCTTGTCGCGCAGCGGGTGCTGCGGATCCACCAGCACTTCGGCCAGCAGCTTGTAGAGGCCGTCGATGACCGAATTGGCCAGCCGCTCGTCGAGGCCGGTAAAGCGCAGCACGGCATTGGCGCGGCGGTGGACCATGTCGCGCACCAGCGCCTCGTTATCCTCCAGCACCAGCCCCGCCCAACGGATGATCTTGTCGATCAGCGGCTTGTGCCGCCCATCGGCAATCATCGCGTCCAGCATGCCGCCGAGCAGCGGCGCGATCTCGAGCTTTTCCAGCTGCGCGGCGATACCGCTGCGCACCTGCGTGCCGAGCCGGTCGGGATCGAGCGATTCGAGCACCTCGACCGCGAGTTCGCCCGCACCCGCCCTGATACGCGTGTCCTGTGCGGCCTTGGGATCGGCAAGATAGCTTCCGACTGCCCCGGCCAGATTCATCGATCCCATGCGCCGCGCGACGACCTGGGGGGTAAGGAAATTGCTGCGCAGGAAGTCCGCCATCGTATCGGCGATGCGGTCCTTGTTCTCTGGAATGATCGCCGTGTGCGGGATCGGCAGGCCCAGCGGGCGGCGGAACAGCGCCGTCACGGCAAACCAGTCGGCAAGGCCGCCGACCATGGCGGCCTCGGCGAAGGCGTGGACGTAACCCCATGCCGGATGCACATCGAGATAGCGGCTTGATGCAATGAAGATCGCGGCCATCAGCACCAGCATGCCGGTTGCAGCACGGCGCATGGAGCGTGCGCGGTCGGGCGGGAGTGGAGCCACTCCCGCGCCGGTCGTCCTGGTGGAAAGTCCCGCCATGATCAGGCGACGATCACTCGGCCGGATCGATCCCGGCTTCCCCGCCAAGGGGCTGCAAGCGCTTGTGCTCGTCACCCGGCTTGTAGGTCAGGAACCGCTGGCGCAACCACGGACCAAGGCGCTTTTCGAAGCCGTCGGCAAGGCTGAAGCCGGCCGGCACGATCAGCAGGGTCAGCAGCGTCGAAAGGATCAGGCCACCGATCACGACCCAGCCCATCGGCGCGCGCCATGCACCGTCACCGGCAAGGCTGAGCGCGGTGGGCACCATGCCCGCGGTCATGGCGACCGTGGTCATGACGATCGGCTGTGCGCGCTTGCGGCCGGCATCCACGATGGCCTCGAACTTCTCGACCCCGCGTTCCATTTCCTCGACCGCGAAGTCGATCAAGAGGATCGAGTTCTTCGCAACGATGCCGAACAGCATCAGGATGCCGATGAAGACTGGCATGGAGAGCGGCTGGCCGATCGCCCAGATCAGGAGCAACCCGCCCAGCGGCGCGAGCAGCAGCGAGGTCATGTTGACCAGCGGCGACACGAAGCGGTGGTAGAGCAGCACCAGCACGGCGAAGACCAGCAGCATGCCCGAGAGCAAGGCGATCTGGAAATTGACCATCATTTCCTGCTGCCATTCATCCTCGCCGAACGGCGCGTTGGACACGCCCGAAGGCAGGTCTTCCATGATCGGCAAGGCGTTGATGGCCTGCATCGCATCGCCCTTCGCCATGTCCGGCTCGAGGTCGGCGCCGACGAAAATGCGGCGGTTCTGGTTGTAACGCTGGATCGAGGTCGGACCCGAACCGAAGCTGATTTCGGCAACGCGGCTGAGCGGCACCGAACCGCCGGTCGAGGTCGGCACGGGCAGGTTCTGGATCGTCGCGATGTCCTGGCGCGATTCCTCGGGCAGGCGCACGCGGATCGGCACCTGGCGGTCGGACAGCGAGAACTTGGCGGCGTTCTGGTCGATGTCGCCCAGCGTCGCGATGCGGATCGTCTGGCTGAGCGCGGCGGTGGTAACGCCGAGCTGCGCGGCAAGGTCGAGGCGCGGCTTGATGAGGATTTCGGGGCGACGCATGTCCGCCTCGATGCGCGGGGCGACGAGGCCCTTCACACCCTTCATCTGTTCCACCAGCGTGGCTGCAGTCGCATCCAGCGTCTTGGGATCGCTACCCGAGAGCATGACCGAGATCGGCCGGCCCGTACCGCCGCCGCCCTGGTTGGACTGGAACGTCACGCGGGCGTCCGGGATGTCCTGGAAGACGGGCGTCAGGTTCCGTTCGAACTCCTGCTGGGTTTTCTTGCGGTCGTCCTTCAGCGTGATGAAGAGGCGGGCATTGCCTTCGTTCACGCGTTGGAGCGCGGCTTCCACGTCCGAGTCTTCGTTGACGATCGCAGCGACACGGTCGGCCACGCGCTCGGTCTGTTCGAGCGTGGTGCCGGGCACCATCTCGATACGCACGCGGCTGAAGTCGCCGTCTGAATCGGGGAAGAACTGGGCGGGCAGCGCCGCACCGACGAGGCCGGTGAGGATCAGCGCCGCAAAGCCGACGCCGAGCATCCACACACGGTGGTCGCGCATGCGCGCCGCGAAGCGGTCCAGCCTCATGTTGAACCACTGGCGATATTCGCTGCCGAACAGCCGCGAAGCAAAACCCAGCATCAACGCACTGACCTTTGCGGCAATGAAGCCGATGAAGAAGCCCAGCGCGAGGAACAACAGCATGGTCGGGAAGGCGATGAAGAAGCCGATCGCCTGCGAGATCCATTCGGGCAGCATCGAGAGATGGCCCTTCCAGAATGCGATGTCGGTCATCCCGCCGAGCACGGAATTGAGTGCCATGACCGTGCCGAATAGGCCGCCGAGCCAGGCGACGGCGATAATGCCGAACATTACGAGGCCGCCGAATGCATAGTACCAGTGGAAGCTGGCGGGCTGGATGCCGGCACGAGCGCGGTCGGCGCCGCTGCGGTCGAGCGTCCAGCGCAGCAGCCGCTCGTACCGGTCCATCATCGGGCCTTCGCCGTGCGAGGCGTGGCCTTTGGCCTTGAGGAAGTAAGCCGCGACCATCGGCGTGATCATACGCGCGACGAGCAGCGACATGGTCACCGATGCGACGACGGTGAGGCCGAAGTTCTTGAAGAACTGGCCCGACACGCCCGGCATCAGGCCGACCGGCAGGAAGACAGCGACGATCGAGGCGGTGGTGGCGACCACCGGCAGGCCGATTTCGTCGGCAGCGTCGATCGAGGCCTGGTAGGCCGTCTTGCCCATTCGCATGTGTCTGACGATGTTCTCGATCTCCACGATCGCATCGTCGACCAGCACGCCCGCCACGAGGCCGAGCGCCAGCAGCGAAAGCTGGTTCAGGGTGAAGCCGAGCAGGTCCATGACCCAGAAGGTCGGGATGGCCGAGAGCGGGATGGCCAGCGCGGAAATGAAGGTCGCGCGCCAGTCGCGCAGGAAGAAGAACACCACGACGACCGCCAGGATCGCGCCTTCGATCATCGCCGCGATCGAGCTGTCGTACTGCGCCTTGGTGTAGTCGACCGAAGTGAACAGGCGGGTGAACTCGATGCCCGGGTTCTCTTCCTTGATCTTCTCCAGCTCCTCGACCGCATTGTCATAGACGCTGACGTCCGATGCGCCGCGGGCGCGGGTGAGGCTGAAGGTCACGACCTGGCGACCGTCGATCTTGCCGAGCGAGCGGACCTCGCCGAAGCTGTCGCGCACTTCGGCGACATCGGAGAGCTTGACCGTGCGGCCACCGCCGATGGCGACCTGGACCTGCGAGAGCGCATATGCGGTATCGGCATTGCCGAGCACGCGGACCGACTGGCGTGATCCGGCGATTTCCGCCTGGCCGCCGGCAGCGTTGAGATTGTTCTGCCGCAGCGCGCCGTTGACCTGGCTGGCAGTCACGCCGAGCGACTGCATCCGGGCAGGATCGAGGATCACGAGGATCTCGCGCTCCACCCCGCCGCCGCGGCTCACTTCGGCCATGCCCTCGATGCCGAGCAGCCGCTTGGCGACCGTATCGTCGACGAACCAGCTGAGCTGCTCGAGCGTCATGTCGGGCGCGCTGATGGCGAAATAGCCGATCGGTTCGGACGAGGTCTGCACGCGCTGGACGCGCGGTTCGAGAATGCCGTCCGGCAATTCGCCGCGGATCTGGCCGATGGCGGTTTCGACCTCGTTCACCGCCTGGCCGATATCGTGGCCGATCTCGAATTCGATGAAGGTCGAGGAGAAGCCTTCGCTGGCGGTGGAGTTGAGATTCTTCACGCCTTCCACGCCGCGCACGGCAGATTCCACGCGCTGGGTGATCTGGTTCTCGATTTCCGTCGGAGCGGCGCCAGGCTGCGAAATGCCCACGGTCACCCCGGGGAATTCGATGTCCGGCTGCTGCTGCACCTCCATATCCGAAAAGCTCATGATGCCGGCCAGCATCAGCCCGATGAACAGGATAATCGGAATGATCGGGTTCCGGATCGACCATGCGGAGATGTTGCGGAAATTCACCAGCCGGCCCCCGTCAGTTCTTTTCGACGACCGGCTTCACCGTCTCGCCTTCGTTGAGGAAGCCGCCGGCACGCAGCACGACGCGTTCCTGGCCGGTCAGGCCTTCGCGGATGACGATGCCGTTGGGCGTGACATTGCCCAGCTTGATCGGGCGGCGGGCAACCTTGTTGTCGTCGCCAACGATGTAGACATAGCTTTCGCTGTCGTCCGACATGATCGCGCTTTCGGGCAGGATCGGGGCGACGATCGTGCCGCTCTTGATCAGAGCCGTGGCGAAGCCGCCGGGGCGCAGTTCAGGCGCATAGGGCAGTGCGATACGCGCCGTACCCTGGCGGTCCTGCGCATTGATGGTCGGGGCGACCTGCCAGATCTGGCCGGTGAAGCTCTTTTCCGAACCCACCGGCGTCACTTCGGCGCTTTCGCCAGCCGTGAGACGCGAAAGCTCGATTTCGCCGAGGCGGGCGAGCATTTCCATCTCGCCGCCCTTGGCGATGCGGAACAGCGGCTGCGATCCGCCGCTGACCGTCTGGCCCGGTTCGACATTGCGTTCGAGCACGAGACCGGCAGCCGGCGCGACGATGTTGAGGCGCGCGTTACGGGCCTGCAGTTCGCGGAGCGATGCCTGCGCCACGCGCACGCGGGCGACGGCTGCATCGCGGGTCGCGGTCAGGCGATCGACATCGGCCTTGGATACGAAGCCGCGCTCGACCAGCTGGAGCGCGCGGTCGAGATTGGCCTGCGCGAGATTGGCGTCGGCCTGCGCGACCTGAATCTGGGCAGCAGCGCTCTGCGCTTGCTGCGTCTGGACCGAACGGTCGATCACGGCGAGAACCTGTCCGGCCTGGACCCAGCTGCCCTGCTCGACAGGAACGGAGACCACGCGGCCACCTTCGCCAACAACGCCCACGGGCATTTCGCGGCGGGCAGCAAGCGTGCCGGTAGCGGTGATTTCACCTGCAATCGTGGTGCGCCCGGGCGCGACGACGCTGACGGCAGGGGCCTGCGCCTGGCCGGCGTTCGGATCGGCAGGCGCCGAGGAAAGCATGAAGTACGCGCCGATTGCGGCCGCGAGAAGGATAATCGCGCCGATAATCAGGGGCTTCTTGTTTCGTGCAAGGCGCGACACGCTACCTCCTTCGTCGAATTCTACGGTCGACGCGTCGTCGATCTTGGATTTGATGCCTGCCTCGTAATTCATCGTTTTGCCCCGAATGGTCGCAGCCCTGTTCTCGACCACTGTATTAGTCGAGTAAAGCACAATCCGCAAGACTGCGCATGTCGGCCCTAGAACTGCCTGTGAGCGAGAGCAATGGCGCTCTCTATGAAGGGGCTATCTCACCTGACGAATGGGCCGGACGAAAAAGGGCGGCAGGTTGCCCCGCCGCCCCTTCGCATTTCGTATCGGCTTCTCGCTTAGCGGACGCGGCCGCGCTGTACGAGGTTCGCGATGCCCAGCAGCACCACGGCGCCGACGATGGCGATGACGAGACCGGTCAGCGAGAATTCTTGGACACTGCCGGAAATGCCGAGCAGCGGACCGGCGATGAGATTGCCGATCACCGAGCCGATACAGCCGACGACGATATTCCAGAAAATGCCCATGGACGCGTCGCGGTTCATGACCAGGCTCGCGAGCCAGCCAGCGATACCGCCAACGATAAGTGCAATAATCCAACCCATTGATAATCCTCCTGCTTTTGCCGTCGTCCTCCCCTGAAACAGAGGCAAAGTGACGGAGAACACCCGGGATACTACTGCCCCGGGGTTAGATAGCAAGCGGCTGGATTCTCGATTGGTTCCCGCAGGCCCGGGCTACGGCTCAGTACTTGAACTGGCGTTCGTACAGGTCGCGGTAGTGCTGGATACGTGTGACGCGAAGGCCTTGCATGCCCGAGCGGTCGACGGCACGCTGCCACGAGGCGAACTCTTCCAGCGTAAGGCCATAGCGCTCGAGGACCTCGTCGATCGTCAGCAGTCCGCCGTTGACGGCAGCCACGACCTCGGCCTTGCGACGCACGACCCAGCGCTTCGTCGAGGGCGACGGCAAGTCCTTGAGGGTCAGCGGCTCGCCGAGCGGGCCGATTACCTGTGCAGGGCGGATGTCCTGGTTCTCGATCATCTAATTCTCTTCGTCGCCATGCGCCGCACCATCTGCGGCATCTGCCCCGTTTAGCGGCTCGCCTTTGCCATGCGCTAAATCAGTATGGTTACCGACGCATTTACCTTTGTCGCAGGTTTCGCGGCGTACTTCCCCGAAAGCCTCGAACCCGCCGGCCGAGGACCGTGCGAGTTCCGCGCGCAGTTCGCGAGTCGCTTCCAGCCGCGCAACCAGCTCGGTCCAGCGAAACCGCTGCAAAACCTCGCTTTCACGTCCGTCGACGAAAGCCTGACGATTGATGTGCCCCTCAAACATGCCTCTGTGGATAAGCCTACATGGTAAAGAACCCGTGAAGCATCGCCTGCGGCACAAATCGGTAAATGGTGGAGGCAAGCCCCCAAGCCGTGTATGGGGCGCGCCATGCCCGAATCCCGCCTTCTCGAACCGGCGTCCGCCGCCGGCCTGTTCGACCTGCCGCGCCCGGCAAGTGAATGCCGCATCGTCGTCGCGATGTCGGGCGGGGTGGATTCCTCCGTGGTCGCCGCACTGGCCGCGAAAAGTGGTGCCGAAGTGATCGGCATCACGCTGCAGCTTTACGACTACGGCGCAGCCACCGGGCGCAAGGGGGCCTGCTGCGCGGGCGACGATATCGCCGATGCGCGCGCCGTCGCCGACCGGCTGGGCATCGCGCATTACGTCTACGACCATGAAAGCGCCTTCCGCGAGGACGTGGTCGAAGCCTTTGCCGACGAATACCTCGCCGGCCGCACCCCTGTGCCCTGTATCCGCTGCAACATGGGCCCCAAGTTCACCGACCTGTTCGCCATGGCGCGCGAATTGGGTGCCGACTGCCTTGCCACCGGCCACTATGTGCGCCGCGTCGAGGGTCCTGCCGGAGTGGAACTGCACCGCGCGCTCGATCCGGCGCGCGACCAGTCCTACTTCCTCTATGCGACGACCGAGGACCAGCTCGACTATCTGCGCTTCCCGCTCGGCGGGCTGCCCAAGGCCGAGGTGCGCGACCTGGCCGAGGCTGCGGGCCTGCGCAATGCCGCCAAGCCCGATAGCCAGGACATCTGCTTCGTGCCCGATGGCGACTATGCCAAGATCGTAAAGAAGCTGCGGCCCGAGGGCGGGCGCGCGGGCGATATCGTCCATGCGCAGAGCGGTGAAGTGCTCGGCCGCCACCAGGGCGTGATCCACTACACCGTCGGCCAGCGTCGCGGGCTCGAGATCGGCGGCCAGCCGGAACCGCTCTACGTGGTCGGGATCGATGCGGACAAGGCGCAGGTGCTGGTCGGCCCCCGCCCCATGCTGGCCGTCTCGGCCGCCCGCCTGATCGAGACCAACCGGATCGGCCCGCTGCCCGACGCCGGGCTGACGGCCAAGGTGCGCAGCCTGGCCAAACCCGTTCCGGTCACGCTCGAAGGCACGCTTGGCGGCGGGGCGGCGACGACCATCCGTTTCGCCCAGCCCGAATACGGCGTCGCGCCCGGACAGGCGGCGGTCATCTATGCCGGCGAACGCGTGGTCGGCGGCGGCTGGATCGACGGGACGACCGGCTTCGAGGGCTGATCAGCCCTCCCATTCCTTCAGCACGCAGCCATAGCCTTCGCGGTAAGTGGCGGTGTCCGACGCGATCAGCGGAATGCTCGCGGTCACGCTCTTTTCGGCGGGATCCTCGCTCAGCATGACCAGTTCCATGCCTTCCAACTTGTCCTTGGAGCAGTCCGACAGGCTGCGCCCCGAGACGTAGCGGCACGAACAGGCGACATGCGCGCCATAGGCCGTGCCTGCCTCCGAAGTGCGTCGCAGGCCCTCGCCCCAGGCGAACCAAGCGGCCCCGCCAAGCGCGAGGACGAGGACAAAGAGCCACAGCCAGCGGCTGGACATGAAAGTGCGTTTATTCGCCATTGCGACAGCGGTTTCCCCGTGCGAGTGCAGACCCATGAATTTGCGGTCGCGCCCCCTTATCGTCCTTACCCTTGCCGCCACAAGCCTTGCCGCATGCGGTTCGCCCGGTCCTGCCGAGGAACCGCCGCTGAGCGAGGAAGCGGTGGCCGCCGTGACCGAGAATGCCGGCGCTCCGGCGAAGGCGCTGGCGCGCGAGGTGGACGATCTTTTCACCATGGAAGGCCTTGGCGAAACGCGCGCGCTGATCGTCATGAAGGACGGCAAGATCGCGGCCGAACGCTATGGCGAGGGCTACGATGCCGACACCCGGTTCGTCAGCTGGTCGATGGCCAAGACGGTCACCGCCATGATGATCGGCCAGCTGGTCGGCGACGGCCTGCTGCGCCTCGACGCGCCTGCTCCGGTCCCGCGCTGGCAGCGCAGCGGCGACCCGCGCGCCGACATCACCCTGCGCCACCTCCTCCAGATGCGCAGCGGGCTGGAGCATACCGAGGCCGGCGACCCGCCCTACGAGAGCGGCGAGGTGCGCATGCTCTTCCTCGACGGGCGCGACGACATGGCGGACTATGCCACCGCGCAGCCGCCCGAGGCGGAGCCCGGGGCGAAGTTCGAGTATTCCTCGAACACCACGGTCATCCTCGCCGACATCGCCGCGCGCACGCTGACCGAAAGCAGCGATCCCGAAGCGCGCCGCCGCGCAGTCAGCGACTATCTCCATGCCCGCCTGTTCGACCAGCTGGGCATGGATTCCATGACCCTCGAATTCGACCGCTCGGGCACGCTGATCGGCGGCAGCCTGATGCACGCGACGGCCCGCGACTGGGCCAAGCTGGGCGAGCTGATGCGCCTCAAGGGCTCGCACCGGGGCGAACAGCTCCTGCCGCGCAGCTGGGTCGCCGAGATGGTGAAGCCCAGCCCCAAGAGCCCGCATTACGGCCTCCAGACCTGGCTCAACCGCCCCAATGGCGAGCCGGAGCACCCGCTCTTCCCCGACCGCGCGCCGCACAGCGCCTTTTCGATGATCGGGCACATGGGCCAATACGTCTTCGTGTCGCCCGCACAGGGGTTGACCGTGGTGCGCCTCGGCCACTCCAATGCCGAAGAGCGCAAGGCCATGCTGCAGCAGCTGGCCGACGTAATCGAACTCTACCCCGCAGAAGGCAGGTAGAACTCGCCCTTCACCACTGTCACGCAGGTCCCGCCGAGCCACGCCTGCTCGCCCTCGCGCCGGCAGGTCGCATGGCCCCCGCGCTGCGAGGCCTGGAAGGCGGTGAAGCTGTCGCGGCCCAACTGCTCGCTCCAGTAATAGGTCAGCGCCGCATGGGCCGAGCCGGTGAAGCTGTCCTCGTCCACTCCGCCGCCCGGCACGAAGACGCGGCTGACGATGTCGGTATCGCCTCCACGCGCCGTGCAGATGAACTGGTCGTTCCCCAGTGCGCGAAGCCCGCGCATGTCGGGATCGAGCGCGCGCACCGCCTCTTCGCTGTCGAAGCGGTAGACGCCGTAACGGTCCGGGCTGAGCCAGACCTCGGCAGGCTCTACGCCCAGAAAGGCTACCGCCTCCGCCCATTCGCCGGGCTCGGTGCGGATGAGCGGCAAGGCTAGCTCGTAACCGCCCCCTGCCCGGCGTACTTCGAGAATACCGGCATGGCGCGTGCGAAAGGTCACCCGCTCGCCGCCGCTTTGCGACAGCACGACATGACCGCTGGCGAGTGTCGCATGGCCGCACAGGCGGACCTCTTCCGTCGGAGTGAACCAGCGCAGCTCGTAATCCGCTGCCCCGCTCGCATCGGGGATGATGAAAGCGGTTTCGGCGAAAGCGTTCTCTTCGCCGATAGCCTGCAGCACATCGTCGGGCAGCCATTGGTCCAGCGGCATCACCGCGGCCTGGTTGCCGCGAAAGGGCGCATCGGCAAAGGCGTCGACATGCCAGTAGGGGATGGTGGTCACTTGCCGTTCTCCAGCCGCTTGAACTCGTTTTCCTCGGCCAGCGGGTTGCCCGGCTCGTCGACATGGCCTTCGGGATCGATGTGGATGAGCAGCTCCATGTCGGGGAACTGGCGGCACAGATCCGCTTCCACCCGCTCGATGATGTCGTGCGCTTCTTCCACCGTCATCTCGCCCGGCAAGTCGACATGGAACTGGACAAAGTCGCGGTGCCCGCTGGTGCGGGTGCGCAGATCGTGGAGCTTGGACAGCTCCGGATGCCGAGCCGCCGCCTCCACGAAGGCGAGGCGTTTCTCCTCCGGCCATTCGCGGTCCATCAGATCGTCCACCGCGGCGCGAGCGGCAGTGAAGGCGCCCCAGCCGAGCCAAGCGGCAATTGCGAGGCCGAAGGCGGGGTCCGCACCCGTCAGCCCGGCCATCTGGTCGAGCAGCAGGGCCGCGATCACGGCGAGGTTCAGGAACAGGTCGGACTTGTAGTGCAGGTGGTCGGTCTGGATCGCGAGGCTGCGCGTGCGGCGCATGACGTAGCGCTGCCAGCCGAGCAGCGCGAAGGTCAGCGCAATGGCGACCAGCGACACGCCGATACCCTCTGCCGCGGCCTCGGTCCCCTGCCCGCCGGCGAACTGCATGATCGCCCGGATCGCGATGCCGAAGGCCGACAGCGCGATCAGCATGACCTGGAAGATGGCGGCGAGCGCCTCTGCCTTGCCGTGCCCAAAGCGGTGGTCCTCGTCCGCCGGCTGCGAGGCGATCCACACGCCGGTCAGCGTGGCGAAGCTGGCGATGAGGTCGAGCGCCGAATCGGCAAGGCTGCCGAGCATGGCGGTCGAGCCGGTCTTCCAGCTCGCCCAGGTCTTGAGCGCAACCAGCACCACGGCAACGCTGATCGAGGCCAGCGCGGCCGAACGGGCAAGGCGGGCGCGGTCCTCGCTCACGGGTAGAGCAGCGTGTTCGACCACGCTTCGCCTGCCGATGCGCGGGTGAAGCGGCGGCGGTCGTGCAGGCGGAACTCGCGGTCGCGCCAGAACTCGATGGCGAGCGGCGTCAGCAGGAAGCCGGTCCAGTGCGGCGGGCGCGGGATGTCGCCTTCGGGATAGCGTTCCTCCAGCGCGGCGACGCGGTCGAGATAGACCTGCCGGTCTGCCAGCGGGCGCGACTGGTCGCTGGCGGCCGAACCGATCTGCGAGACGCGCGGACGCGAATGGAAGTAGGCATCGGCCTGCTCGCTGGTCACTTCGGTCAGCGGGCCTTCGATGCGGATCTGGCGGCGCAGGCTCTTCCAGTGGAACAGCAGCGAGGCGCGCATGTTGGCGCGGATTTCCTCGCCCTTGCGGCTTTCGGCATTGGTGTAGAACACGAAGCCGCCGCCTTCACCCCACTGGCTGCCGTGGCCCTTCAGCAGCACCATGCGCACCGATGGCATGCCGTCCGCATTCGCCGTGGCCAGCGCCATGGCGTTGGGATCGTTCGGCTCGCTCGCCTTGGCCTCGCCGAACCATTCCTCGAACAGGGCGAAGGGGTCGGTTACGGGGATGGCGCTGGTCGCTTCACTCATCGGGCGGCAATCCTACAGCTTGGAACAGATGGAACACGGTCCTGGCACAAAAAGCCCCGCCCCGGCATTTCGCCCGCAAAATGGCGGAACGTCGTGCATCGCGAAGGGGTTGGGACCATGCATGACCTGCTCCCTAACCCCAGTGCCGCGCGTAGGAAAGCCTCGCCGCTTGCGCCGCGCGAGTGTTGCACCTAGCTAACACGCAATGGCCGATCCATACTCCATCCTTGGCGTCACCCGCTCCGCGTCCGAACAGGACATCAAGAGCGCCTATCGCAAGCTCGCCAAGGAGCTGCATCCCGACCGCAACAAGGACAATCCCAAGGCTGCCGAGCGGTTCTCGGAAGTCACCAATGCCTATGACCTCCTGTCCGACAAGGACAAGCGCGCCCGTTTCGACCGCGGCGAAATCGACGCGGACGGCAATCCGACCAATCCCTTCGGCGGCGGCTTCGGCGGCCATCCGGGCGGCGGCCAGCGCGGCTTCCGGGCAGAGGATTTCCAGGGCTTCGGCAATGACGGCGTCGATCTCGGCGATATTTTCGACGGGCTGTTCGGCGGCGGCCGGGCCGGCGCACGCGGACGCGCCGATCCCTTCGGCGGACGGCGGCCCCCGCCGCCGCGCAAGGGCGCCGACATCGCCTATACGCTGCGCGTACCCTTCACCGACGCGGCTTCGCTGCGCGACCAACGCATCACGCTGGCCGATGGCAAGACGATCGACCTGAAGCTGCCCAAGGGGTTGGAAGACGGCACGCAGATGCGGCTCAAGGGCAAGGGTGAACCGGGTCCGGGCGGCGCGGGCGACGGGCTCGTCACCATCCGCATCGACAGCCACAAGCTCTACCGCCGCGAGGGCTTCGACGTGCGCTTCGACCTGCCGATCACGCTCGACGAGGCGGTCGGCGGCGGCAAGGTGCGCGTGCCCACGGTCGATGGCCCGGTGATGATGACGATCAAGCCCGGGACCAGCGGCGGCACCGTGCTGCGCCTCAAGGGCAAGGGCTTCACCAGGAAGGACGGGACGCGCGGCGACCAGCTCGTCACGCTGGAAATCCAGCTGCCTGCCGACATGGACGAGCTTGCCAAGCGGCTCGACGGGTGGAAGGACGAAAGCGACCCACGCAGCAAACTCGGGGTGTAAGGCCGCTTGAGACATCCGACGCTTCCCCAGCCCGAAGAGCGCGAGATCCACTCGCTCTCACCCGAGGCGCGGCGGCGGGAAGCCCAGACGCTGCGCGGGGAAGTCGCCCGCAGGGTCGGTCCGGGCACGCGGGCCTTCGAAGTGGTGAAGCGCACGGTCGTCGGCACGTTCAACGACGGCTTCATCCATGCCGGCAACCTTGCCTATCTGGCGATGCTGTCGATCTTCCCTTTCTTCATCCTCGGCTCGGCGCTGTTCTCGCTGTTCGGGGAAGAGGCGGAACGCGCCGCCACCATCAACGCCGTGCTGGTCGCCCTGCCGCCCGTGGTCGGCAATGTGATCGAGCCGGTCGCGCGCGACGTGATCGAGGCGCGCAGCGGCTGGCTGCTCTGGGCAGGCGCGGCCGTCGGATTGTGGACGGTCGGCAGCCTCGTCGAGACGATCCGCGACATCCTGCGCCGCGCCTACGGTACACGCATGACCAAGGCTTTCTGGAAATACCGCATCTTCTCCAGCGGCGTGATCCTTGCGGCGGTGATGCTGCTGATGCTCTCGCTGCTCGCGCAGGTCGTCATCGGCGCCGCGCAGCAGGTGATCGAGGCCTATTTCCCGCAGCTGATGAACCGCATGGTGGATTTGCAGCTCTCGCGCATCCTGCCAGCGCTCGGCCTGTTCGGCTCGCTCTACATGCTGTTCTATTCGCTCACGCCCTCGCGCTATCGCCACAGGCGCTATCCGAAATGGCCGGGCGTGTTGTTCACTACGCTGTGGTGGATCCTCGTCACCACCTGGCTGCCGGTCGTGCTGCGCAGCTTCTTCACTTATAACCTCACCTACGGCAGCCTTGCCGGGATCATGATCGCGCTGTTCTTTTTCTGGCTTGTCGGCCTCGGTGTGGTTATCGGCGCGGAACTCAACGCGGCGCTGGCCGAAACCCCGGAAGAAGAGGGGGCGGGCGAGGCGCCGGACGTTACGGAAGACGCGGTCTCTGACACGCAATGACGCTGAAGGAAGGAATGCACTGATGGGCGGACTGATGGCAGGCAAGCGGGGGCTCATCATGGGGCTCGCCAACGACAAGTCGCTGGCCTGGGGCATTGCCAAGAAGCTGCACGAACAGGGTGCGGAAATGGCCTTCTCCTACCAGGGCGAGGCGCTGAAGAAGCGCGTCGGCCCGCTGGCCGAACAGCTCGGCAGCGATTTTGTGTTCGAATGCGACGTGTCGGACATGGACGCGCTCGACCGCGCCTTCGACACGCTGAAGGAACGCTGGGAAACGATCGATTTCGTCGTCCACGCGATCGGCTTCTCCGACAAGAGCGAGCTGCGCGGGCAGTATGTCGACACCAGCCTCGACAACTTCCTGATGACGATGAACATCTCGGCCTATTCGCTGGTCGCGGTGGCGAAGCGAGCGAAAGAGATGATGCCTGATGGCGGCAGCATCCTGACGCTGACCTATTACGGCGCGGAAAAGGTCATCCCGCACTACAACGTGATGGGTGTCGCCAAGGCCGCGCTGGAAACCAGCGTCCAGTACCTCGCCAACGATCTCGGCCCGCAGAACATCCGCGTGAACGCGATCAGCGCCGGCCCCATCAAGACGCTCGCAGCCAGCGGCATCGGCGATTTCCGCTACATCCTGAAGTGGAACGAATACAATTCGCCCCTGCGCCGCAATGTCACGATCGAGGACGTAGGCGGATCGGGCCTTTATTTCCTGTCCGACCTCTCATCGGGCGTGACCGGCGAAACGCATCATGTCGATGCAGGCTACCACGTCGTCGGCATGAAGCAGGAAGACGCGCCCGACATCGCGCTCGACAAGGCGTGATGTCCCGGCCGGGGGCCTAGGCGGCGTCCGGCCAGATACCGCGCGTGTCGTAGACAGCCTTGTTCTCGCGCTCTTCGGGCGGAATGACCTTGAAGACGTCGTGATCGACGAGGACGATGATCACGTCGCTCTCTTCCAGCGCGGTGTCGATGTCGACCAGCTCCGCGCCGGTACCGTCGAATTCCTTAGGCAGTTCGCCGGCATAGGGCTCGACGACCTGCACGCGCTCGCCATATTCTCGGGCGATGCTGGCCGCGACATAGCGTGCCGGGCTTTCGCGGAAGTCGTCGATGTTGGCCTTGAAGGCGAGGCCGAGGCAGGCGATTTTCGCGCCCGGATTGCCCTCCACCAGTGATTTCGCACGGGCGAGCACGTGGTGCATCTTGGCATCGTTGGTCTCGCGCGCCTGGCGGATGATTTTGGCTTCTTCGGGCGCGCCGTGGACGATGAACCACGGGTCGACCGCGATGCAGTGGCCGCCGACGCCGGGGCCGGGCGTGAGGATATTCACGCGCGGGTGCCGGTTGGCGAGGCGGATCACCTCCCACACGTCGAGACCCTGCTTGTCGGCAATCATCGACAATTCGTTGGCGAAGGCGATGTTCACGTCGCGGAAGCTGTTCTCGACCAGCTTGGTCATTTCCGCGCTGCGGGCATCGGTGGTGACGCACTCGCCCTTCACGAAGCGCTTGTAGAAGGCGAGCGCCTTGCGTGCACAGCGCGGGGTGATGCCGCCGATCGAGCGATCGTTATGTGTCAGTTCCTCGAGGATCTTGCCGGGCAGCACGCGCTCGGGACAATAGGCGAGGCTGATGTCCGGCTGGCCGTCGGTGAGGCCGGGCATGGCGAGATCGGGCCGCTTGGCAGCGATCGCATCGCGCATCGCCTCGGTCGTGCCGACAGGCGAGGTTGATTCGAGGATCACCACGTCCCCCTTCTTGAGCACCGACGCTACGTTTTCCGCCGCGGCCATGACATATGACGTGTCAGGCGTGTGGTTGCCGTCCTTGGCGAACGGCGTCGGCACAGCAATCACGAAGACATCGGCGGGCGCGATCTCGGTCGAGGCCTTGAGCAAGCCGCGCTGGACCACCGCCTGCACCAGGCCGTCGAGATCGACTTCCTCGATATGGATTTCGCCGCGATTGATCGTGTCGACCACGGTCTGCGTCACATCGACGCCGTGCACGCGGCAACCTGCACGCGCGATGATCGCCGCCGTGGGCAGGCCGATGTAACCGAGGCCGATGACGCAGACGTCGGGTTTGATGTCGCCACGCATGTCTTGAAAAAGTCCCGTCAGAAGTTCGCCCGCAGTCCTAGCGCGCGAAGGTAAATTTACCAGTAATGGTGAATCAGGCGCTTGCCAGCAGGTCGCAGATGCGCTGCGCGGAATGCCCGTCACCGAACGGATTGTGCGCGCGCGCCATGGCGGCGTAGGCCTCCGCATCGTCGAGCAATCGGGTGGTCTCGCGCACGATCGTGTCGGCATCGGTGCCGACCAGCTTGGCGGTGCCTGCTTCCACGCCTTCGGGCCGTTCGGTCGTCTCGCGCATGACGAGCACCGGCTTGCCCAGCGCGGGCGCTTCTTCCTGCACGCCGCCGCTGTCGGTCAGCATCAACGTGCTGATGTCGAGCAGGCGCGCGAAGTGCGGATAGTCGAGCGGCTCGATCAGCGCGACATTGTCGAGACCCGCCAGCTGCTCGTTCATCACGGCGCGCACGTTGGGGTTCAGATGGACCGGAAAAATAACCGCAACGTCATCACGAGCGGCAATACGCTTAACCGCATCGGCGATATTCTGCATCCCGTCGCCGAAATTCTCGCGACGGTGGCTGGTCATGCCGATGATCCGCTTGCCCGCAAAGCGTGCCTCAAGGCCCGCAAGGCCGGAGGCGAGTTCGGGCTGCTCCTCGATCCGCCGTGTCACCCATTTGAGCGCGTCGATCACCGTATTGCCGGTCACATGGACGGTGGCAGCGTCGACATTCTCTTTCAGCAGGGCCGCAGCGCTGGTTTCGGTCGGCGCGCAGTGGAGCGCGGCAAAGGTGCCCACCACGCGGCGGTTCACCTCTTCGGGCCAGGGATGGTAGATATTGCCGCTGCGCAGGCCCGCCTCGACATGGCAGACGCGGATCTGGCGGTAATAGGCCGCGAGCCCGCCGGCCATCACTGTGGTCGTATCGCCCTGCACCACCACCCAGTCGGGCTGTTCGGCGTCCAGCACCTTGCCGATGCCGGTGAGCGCGCGGGCGGTCAGTTCGTCGAGCGACTGGCCCGGCGTCATCAGGTCGAGATCGTGGTCCGGCGCGACTCCCGCAATCGAGAGCACCTGGTCGAGCATCCCGCGATGCTGTGCGGACACGCAGACCCGGCTGTCGAAGCGGTCGTCCGCTTCCAGCGCATGGACCAGCGGGAACAGCTTGATCGCTTCGGGACGGGTGCCGAAAACGGTGAGGATCTTGGGACGCGCAGTCATGAGGCTGCGCTGTAACCGGAAACGGTTAACAGGCCATAGACCTTATTCGGGCTGGTCGGGAACCTCGGCAACCACGGTTGGCTCGGTGGTCGGGGCAGGCTCGTCGCCCGGAAGCGGCTCGCCGCGTTCGCGGGCGAGGCGTTCCATGTATTCGCGCTCGATCATCTCGACGTCGCGCTGGGTGCGTTCGGCATCGGCATCGATGGTCGAGAGGCGTTCCTCGCGCTGTTCGGCGATGATCTGCGAGAAGCGCACATCGCTGCCTTCGCGCTTTTCGGCATAGGCCTGGTTGATGAATTGCTCGGTACAACCGGTGAAGTTTGCCGGGCCGGTCGGGGTGCAGGACATGATGCCCGATGCGCCGACCATCTCGAGGCTTTCCACGCGCGAGGCCCAGCTTTCGTTCGCCGGGCTGCCCGAAGTGCGCAGAGCCTCGGGGATGCGGTAGCGTTCGGCTTCCGCCTTGCGTGCGCAAACGATGATCGTGTCGCCTTCGCTGGGCGGGCAGGCATCGTCGCCATAGACCACGACCATGTTGTAGCGCTCGTCACCGGTGTCGACCGGCTGCTGCGCGGCGACGGGCGTCGCGGCGAATGCGGCTGCGGTGGCGGCAAGGGCGATAAGGGGCTTCGACATGGGAACCTCGTGGAATGCGGATGGCGCGATTAGGCGCGTCTTCGCGTGAATAGTCAATGAAGCGGGCCACGAGCGGGCCCGCACCGCGTCAGATACGTTCCGAAATCCGGATCGCCGCGCGGCACCCCATCCGGATAAGGCCCGAGAGCACCGGATAGGCGGGCGCACGCTCCGCCCCTGCGGCCAGGGCGGCATCGCGATGCTCGCGCTCGTCCTCGCGGAATTCCTCGATCATCGCGGCGAGTTCGGGATCCTCGTTGGTTTCGGCGAGCTGGTCGAGCTGGTCGGAATAATGCTTGTCGATTTCCGTCTCGACGGCGGCGGTGCAGGCCATCGCCGCTTCCGGACCGATCAGCGCGGTTACTGCACCAAGCGCGAAACCCGCGCGATCCCAGAACGGCTGCAGCGCGGTCGGGCGCACGCCGCGGCGCGCCATCAGCGCATCGAACTTCGCGCGGTGCCCGGCTTCCTGTTCCGCCATTCCGGCGATTTCCGCCGAGTGCGGGCCGCGGTCGCCCATGACGGCAAGCTGGCCGGCATAGATGCGGGTAGCGCCGAATTCACCCGCCTGGTCGACGCGGATCATCCGGGCGATGTGGTCGGGTGTCTTGCTCATGCCGCCTTGTCCTTTGCCAGCAGGCGGAAGATGAACAGCCCGCCCAGTACCGAGAAGAGGAAGTTGAAACCTGCAAGGCTAACGCCCAGCAGCGTCCACGGTGCCTCGTCGCAGCGGACCATCGGCGTATTCATGATCGCATCGAGCGCGCTTTCGCCCGAATCCGGTAGCGGGATCGCGGCGCAGGACGTCACCCCTTCCCACCAGCCGTATTCGACGCCGGCATGGAAGAAGCCGATGGCGCCCGAGGTGAGGATGCCGCCTGCCGCCAGCGCGATCCAGAGCTTCTTCGGCGGGGCGACAAAGGACACCAGCGCCAGCGCGAGCGCGGCGAAGTGCGGCCAGCGCTGCCACCAGCACATTTCGCACGGGAACAGGCCGAAGCCGTATTGCGAGATATAGGCGCCTGCCAGCAGGGCTGCGGGGATCGCCAGCGCCAGCCGCTGGGCCAGCTGCGTCGGGGACGTGTCGGTCATACCGGGCGGGTGCTAGCCCTACTTCTTGCGCACGGCAACCGAGCTCGGCGAGGTCCGGCGCAGCGTCTGCAGCGCATAGTGCAGCTGGAAGTCCTTGATGCCCTGCTCTTCAAGCTCGGCAGCGGTCTGCTGGAAGCGCGGATCGGCGCGCTTGTCGCTTTCCAGGTCCTCGTCCTTGAGGCCGAGCTCGTTGATCAGGTGGCCGCGCAAATCGCTTTCGCGCATGATGAACTTGTTGCGCTTGGCAAGGTCGGGATCGGACAGCTGGGGCACGGTGATGTCGGGGTTGATGCCGCCTTCCTGCACCGAATGGCCCTTGGGCGTGTAATAGCGCGCCGTCGTCAGCTTCAGCGCGGCTTCGCGGCCGAGCGGGAGCAGCGACTGGACGCTGCCCTTGCCGAAGCTGCGTTCGCCCATGACCACCGCGCGGCGATGGTCCTGCAGCGCGCCGGCGACGATTTCGCTGGCCGAGGCCGAGCCTGCGTCGATAAGCACCACGATCGGGATGCCTTCCGCGATATCGCCGCGGAACACGGTTTCCGCGTCATAGCTGATCGATTCGCCGCGGGCACGGCCGCGCTGCGACACGATCTGCCCCTGCGAGAGGAACAGGTCGGACAGCGCCACCGCTTCGTCGAGCGAGCCGCCGGGATTCGAACGCAGGTCGAGCACGAGGCCGTTGAGGCGGCCGGCGGCCTGCTTCTGCAAATCCTTCCACGCGCCGTAGACGTCGGCGCCGACATCGCGCGAGAATTCGTTGACCATGATGTGGCCGATCCGGCCGTCTTCCAGCTCCCAGGTGACCGGTTCGAGCTCGATCACGCCGCGCGTCACGCTGACGTCGAACGGCTCTTCGCGGCCCGGGCGGAAGATGGTTAGCTTGATCGCGGTGCCGGCCTTGCCGCGCATGCGCGCCACTGCCTCGTCGAGTTCGAGGCCGTAGATCAGCTCGCCGTCGAGGTGGGTGATGTAGTCGCCCGCCTTCACGCCCATCTGGTCGGCCGGGCTGCCGCGGAAGGGCGAGATGACCTTGACCGCACCATCCTCGCTCACGACCGACAGGCCGAGACCGGAATAATTGCCGTCGATCATCGTCTCCAGCCGCTGGAGGTCGGAACCGTCGAGATAGGCCGAATGCGGGTCGAGCGCGGCGAGCATGCCGTCGATCGCGCCGTTGATCAGCACGTCGTCGGATACCGGCTCGACATAGCTTGCCTTGATGCGCTGGTAGACTGCGAACAGCTTGCCGAATTCGGGGCCTGCCTTGCCATCGACCTGCGCGAGACCGGCGGTCGTCGCGGGAATGAGCGCGACGGCGGTCACGAGGGCGGCGGAACGGGCCAGTTCGGCAATCTTCATCAAACCAAATCCTTGCAAGCTGCGACCATTCTATAGCGCGCGGGGCGTGAATGAAAGATGAGCCGTTTTGTGTCGCTTCAAGGCACGGTTTTCGACCGACGGCCTAGCGCAGGTGGTCGAGCGGATTGACCGGCTCCCCCTCGCGCCGCAATTCCAGCGCGATTTCGGGCCTGCGCAGCGGTGCCTGCCCCAATGGCGAACCGGCTGTGACCTGCTGGCCCACCTCGACCGCCACATTGCCGAGGCCGGTGACGAGGCTGGTCCAGCCATTGCCGTGCTCGACGATCACGATCGAGCCGAAGCCGCGATAGGGCCCCGCAAAAGCGACGCGCCCGGCACCCGGCGACACGATCTGCGCGCGCGGACGCGGGGCGATGGCGATGCCCGAGGTGCGCGAGCCGGCGACGCTCGCTTCGCCGAAACCTGCCACCACGCGGCCTGCCACCGGCAGGAGGTAGCGCGAGGGCGCTTCGGTCGAATCGGGACTGGGCACGGCGACGGGCTGCGGCGCAGCGACTTTGCCCTCTTCGGGGCGCAGGACAGGACCGGGAAGCGCCGCGAGGCGTACGCGCAGGGCGCCCGCCAGTTCGAGCTCGCCGACCAGCGCGTCGAGATCGCGCGCTTCTTCCGAAAGGACCAGCGCGCGTTCCGCCTCGCGCGATGCGCCGCCAGCAGCGCGTCGGGCCAGCACGCGCTCTTTCTCCGCCAGCGCCACGAGTTCCTTGCGGCGTGACGTCAGGTTTGCCTGCGCCGAACGGAGGCTGCCGAGCGTGTCGGCGCGGCTTTTCTCGAGCGCGCGGGCCCGGTCGAGATCGCCCCGCAGCGCGCGGGTCCGCTCCCTCACCACCGGCATGGCAGACGCCAGCGCGGCGCGGGTGTGGACGACGTCCTCGAGGGAACCGGGCTGCAAGGCCGCCAGCGCCAGCGGACGGCGCGCCATGGTCTGGAGCGCGGCGGTCAGGCGCATCAGCGGTTCGCGCTTGCGGGCCAGCTGGCGGTCGAGTGCGAGCCGCTGGCCTTCCACCAGCGCCAGCTCCGCCTCGGCGGCAGTGATAGCCGCTTCGGACTGCTGCACGCGCGCGGCCAGCGCGGCGGCATCGGCCTGCGCTTTTTCCGCCGTAGCTTCCGAGCGGACGGACTGGCGCTCCAGCCGCTCGGCGCGGGCACGGGCATTGCGCTGCTGCTGGCGGGCGGCTTCCAGCGCCTCGCGCGCATCGGCGGCATCGGCGAAGCGCGCCGCATCGCTGCTTCCGGGCATGGCGATGCCGGGCAGCGCGACAGCAAGCGCCAGCGACGCGGCCATGAGCGAGAGGGCGACACGGATCATGGCGTCACTCCTGCCGCATCAGCCGCTGCGATGATAGGGGTGTCCGGCGATGATCGTCGTCGCACGGTAGAGTTGTTCGGCCAGCATCGCGCGGGCAAGCAGGTGCGGCCAGGTCGCCTTGCCGAAAGCAAGCAGCAGGTCCGCCTCGCGCCGCTCCTCTTCCGAATGCCCGTCCGCCGCGCCGAGCACGAAGCGGCATTCGCGCATCCCGTCGTCGCGCCAGCGTTCGAGAATCGCGGCCAGTTCCTCGGACGGAAGGTCCCTGCCCCGCTCGTCGAGCAGGACGGTCTTGCACGGGGTCTGGGGTTCGGGAATCCGCCCGCCCGTATCGGGCAGCTCGGTGAATTTCACCGGCCACGTGAGCCGCTTCTCATAGCGCGCAACCAGCTCCGCCTCGGGCGAGCGGGCAATCTTTCCGCGAGCAATGACGTGGAGCAGCAAAGCGCGAACCTCGACAGACAGTGACAGACCGGGCTGCAGGCCCGGCAAGGGCGACCGCCCGCCCGCAGGCGCCCGAAGCGCAGCGGAGGAACAGCGCCGAGGACGCAGCCGCGGATGCGGCTGCGCGAAACCGTCAGGCCGTACCGGCTACCGGCGGCGCGTCACCGAAGGCCCACATGCGCTCCAAGTTGTAGAAGCTGCGGACTTCGGGGCGGAAGAGATGCACCACGACATCGCCGGCATCGATCAGGACCCAGTCCGCGGCCGGAAGCCCTTCGAGCTTCACCGGGCCGAAGCCGTTTTTCTTGATCTCTTCAGCCAGCTTCTGCGCCATCGAGGCCACCTGGCGGGTCGAACGGCCCGATGCGATCACCATGTGATCGGCAATCGAGGTCTTCCCCTCGAGGTCGATGGTCACGACCTCCTGGGCCTGGTCGTCGTCGAGCTGCTTGAGCACGAGCGAAAGCAGGGCGTCGCCGGCATCAGCCATGCGGACGACCTTCGCCGTGTCGGTCCCGGTACGCGCCGGGTCGGTATGCGCCTGTGTCATAGGCGTGCACTGTACTCCAAGATGCAGGGGCTGAGGCCATGGAAAGGACAACGCGCATCATGGCGCAGTCGTTTCCTCCTCGTGAGGAATGAGGCGGTGTGTCACCTGGTCTCGCGGGGAAAAACCGGCGTGGTGCGATGCCCAGTCGGGGTCGGCGCGGCGGATGGCCGTTGCCGAACGCGGGTCGGGATCGAAACGCAATGTCACCAGTGCCGGTGCGCTCCATTCGCCCCCATTTGCAAAGCTGGCGAGCGGGACGCGGTAGCGCCTCAGCCAGGCCATCGCGGGGCTCGCGACAGCATCCGCATCATAGCCGGGCCGCGCGATCACCGCAATCGGCATCCTGCGTGCAATTCGCCGCCAGTCGCGCCACAGGTGGAACTGGGCGAGATTGTCCGACCCCATCAGCCAGACGAATTCGAACTTGGGATAGCGCCGCTGGATCGCGCCCAGCGTGTCCACCGTGTAGCGCGTGCCAAGCTCGCGCTCGATCGCGGTGGCGCGGATCGGGGCGCGCCTCGCCTGCTGCGCCGCAGAGGCGAGCCGCGCGGAGAGCGGGGCCATGCCCGCCTTGGGTTTCAACGGGTTACCCGGCGAAACCAGCCACCACACCTCGTCGAGGCCGAGCGCTTCGAGCGCGAACAGCGAGATGCGCCGGTGCCCGCCATGGGCCGGGTTGAAACTGCCACCCAACAGACCGATTCGCCACGCTGTTCCCGAGCCGCTCATGAATCGGCCCTAGCAGGCGCATAAACCCTTGTCATTGGGACGGAATCGGGCCGAATCGGTGGACGCATGGTAAACAACGACTTAGGGAATGGTTCCCGCAAAAGTTCGGAAATTTCGCGCAGATGAAACGACTCGTCCCGCTTACTCTTCGACTCGTGGATTCGGTGGGGTCAGGATTCGCCTTTGCCGGGAACTGTTGTTAGCGATCCCACCCAAGGGTCAAAGACCAAGGGACGGGTCGTTTTGGATAACAACATCGCACAGGGCGGTCGCATCGCCCGTATCAAGAGCTGGTTCCCGGATCGCGAGTTCTTCATGCGCTCCGAAGGCCAGGTCCGCTTCATCACCATCTCCTCGCGTGTGCAGATGACCGCTGCGGCAATCGCCGTGGCGGTGCTGTTCGTGTGGGCGGTGTCGATGGCGGTCGCCGGCTGGGCGCAGTACCGTGCCGCTTCGGACCGCCTCTCGCTGCTCGACCGCGAAGCCAAGGTCGCGACCTCGGAAGAACGCCTCGCCGCCTATGGCGACAATCTCGAGGAAGTCAGCGCCGACCTCGACCGCCGCATGGAATTCATCGAGGGCGTGGCCGAACTGCTGCCCGAGGAAATGAAGGTCGACACCGCCGTGTCCGACAGCACCGGCGAAGCCGCCGCCACGGTCGAGAAGGTCAGCGCCGCCTTCCCGCAGGCCGCAGAACTCGCCCGCATCGAAGCCCGCCAGCTGGCCGTGGTCGAAGGCCTCACCCGCTATGCCGACTGGCGCGCCCAGCGTGCCGCCGAAGCGCTCAAGCAGCTCCAGCTCAATCCCGCCCAGGTCATCCGTTCCAGCCGCAACCAGGCGATGGGTGGTCCGCTCGAAGGGCTTGCCACCGATGCCGACGGCTCGATCGATCCGCGCTTCGAACGCCTCGGCCTGTCGATGGCGCGCATGGCCGCGCTCGAACAGGCGCTCGAAGGCGTCCCGCAGTTCGCCCCGGCCCGCAAGGACCTGATCTCGTCGGGCTTCGGCTATCGCCGCGACCCGTTCAACGGCCGCGCCGCAATGCACAGCGGCCTCGACTTCAAGGGCGCCACCGGCACCCCGATCTACGCCGCCGCCAAGGGCCGCGTCACTTTCGTCGGCCGCAAGGGCGGCTACGGCAACACGGTCGAAATCACCCACGGCAACGGCCTGATGACGCGCTATGCGCACATGTCGAAGTTCAATGCCAAGGTCGGCCAGCAGGTTTTGCCGGGCCAGACCATCGGTGCCATCGGCAGCACGGGTCGCTCGACCGGTCCGCACCTCCACTTCGAGGTCCGGATCAACAATCGCGCGGTCAACCCGCGTACTTTCCTGGAGACCGCCCCCCATGTTCTCGAAGAAATCCGCCGAGCCCCTGAGCTCGCCGACGCCAACTAATTCCGGACGCAGCATTCCCATGGCCAGCAAGAGCAACTCGACCTTCTCCGTTCTCGGTTCCGATCTCGCCATCAAGGGCGATATCAAGGCTTCGGCCGACCTGCACATCGACGGCAGCGTGGAAGGCGACATCGCCTGCTCCAGCCTCGTGCAGGGCGAAACCAGCACGATCACCGGCGGCGTGAAGGCAGAAACCGCTCGCCTGGCCGGCACGGTCAACGGCTCGATCACGGCCCGCGAACTGGTCATCCTGAAGAGCGCGAAGATTACCGGCGACGTCTATTACGACGCGCTGACCATCGAACAGGGCGCACAGGTCGAAGGCCGCTTCGCCCACCGCGACAAGTCGGTGAAGGCCGCCGCCCCCGCGCAGCAGGCCAAGCAGCCGGAGCTTACCGTCGCCAACTGAGCGGCGCGTCTGACAAGCTAGGAGAGGACGAAGGTCGTCCTGCGCATGGCGCAGGGCGGCCTTCTTCTTGTGTGCGCCTCAGTCGAGGACTTCGGCGCGCAGGGCCTTACGGTCGAGCTTGCCGATCATGGTCTTGGGCAGCTCTTCGCGGATGACGACGTCGCACACGCGCTCGTGCTTGCCGATGCGGGCGTTGAGCCATTCGCGCAGGGCATCGCCGGTGGCGCCTTCACCGGCGTTCAGCGTGACATAGGCCTTGGGGCATTCGCCGAGGTATTCATCCGGAACGCCGATCACGAGCGCTTCCTTGACCGCCTCGTGTTCGAGCAGCACGTCTTCCACCTGGCTGGGGAAGACCTTGAACCCGCCCACCGCGATCATGTCCTTGATCCGGTCGACGATGGCGAGGAAGCCTTCCTCGTCCACCGTGGCAACGTCGCCGGTGCGCAGCCAGCGCTTGCCGAAATGTTCGAAGAACACGTCCTTCGCCGCGTCGGGCCTGTTCCAGTAGCCCTGCATGACCTGCGGGCCGTGCAGCGCCAGTTCGCCCGGTTCGCCGCCCGGGGCGATCACCTCGGGATTCTCCTTGTCGAGCAGCAGGACTTCGGTCCCCATGACGACCTGCCCGATGGTGCCGGGCTTGCGCTTGCCTTCGTAGGGGTTGGCCGAGACCACGCCCGAACTTTCGGTGAGGCCGTAGCCCTCTACCAATCGCACGCCGGTGGCTGCCTCGAACTTCTCGCGCAAGGGGCCGGGCAGCGGCGCTCCGCCCGAAATACAGACCTTGAGCGTCGAGAGGTCGGTCTTCGCAAGATCGGGATGGTCGAGCAGCGCCTGGAACATGGTCGGCACGCCTGGGAAGCCGGTGGCCCCGTATTTCTCGATCGTCTGCAGCACCTGCTTCGTATCGAAGCGCGGGACCATGGCGATCGATGCGCCGGTCACCACCGCGTGATTGAGCAGCGCGGTGTTGGCGAAGACATGGAAGAACGGCAGCGCACCCATGAAGACCTCGCCCGCGGGGTCGCCGAAGGGGTTGAGGCCCGCGGTCTGCTGCGCATTGATCGACAAGTTCGCATGGGTCAGCATCGCGCCCTTGGGCGTGCCCGTGGTCCCGCCGGTATATTGCAGCAGGGCGAGGCCTTGCGGATCGAGCGGAGGCAATGCGGCCTTGCTGGCAGCACCTTGCGAAAGGAGATCGTCCCACGCGATCACCCCGTCGCCATAAGCGACCTTCGCGATCTTGCTGCGCGCGAACAGCTTGAGCGCGAGGCCCTTGAGCTTCGGCAGCATGCCCGAAAGCGAGCTCACCACCAGCGTTTCGAGCTGCGAGGCGTGGAGCACCTTTTCCGCCGTGCCGTAGAGTTCGGGCACGTCCACCGTCACCAGCAGGCGCGTGCCGCTGTCGGCGACCTGCGTGCTGAGTTCGTCGACCGAGTAGAGCGGCGAGAAATTCACCACGACGGCGCCTGCCAGCATCGCGCCGTAATAGGCGGCGACGTAGCTCGGCACGTTGGGCAGGAACAGGCCGACCCGGTCGCCGGGCGCAATGCCGCGGGCGATCAGGCCGAGCGCGAACCGGCGGGCCTGCTCGTGCAGTTCGGAATAGGGATAGGTGCGGCCGAGGAAATGCAGCAGCGGGGCATCCGGCGCGGCGGTCGCCGTGCGCGCGAACATGTCGGGCAGCGCGATGGCTTCGAAACGCGTGTCCCAGGGGACGGGATGGTAATTGGGCAGCTTGCTTACATCCATGTCAGTAGCATGGCCTATCTGCCCCTAAACGCAAGCAAAAAGGGCGGGCGAAGCCATCTGCCTCGCCCGCCCTTCGAATTGGCTATGCCTTGTGCCGTCAGGCTTCTTCGGCGGGTGCTTCGCCTTCTTCCTCGGCGGCACGCTTGGCGCGGAGCCATTCCTCGGCCTCGGCTTCCTGTGCGGCTTCGGCGGCGGCCTTTTCATTGGCGTCGCGTTCGGCACGCAGTTCCTCGATCAGCTTTTCGCGGTCGCTGCCCGAATCCGCCACGGCTGCAGCGCCTTCGATGCCGGCCTTCTTGGCGGCCTTGGCGACAACGGCGTCGAGTTCGCGCTGCGAACACAGTCCCAGCGTGACCGGGTCCTTGGGATTGATGTTCTGGATGTTCCAGTGGCTACGCTCGCGGATCGCGGTGATCGTGTTGCGCGTGGTACCGATCAGCTTGGACACCTGCGCGTCCGAGACTTCGGGGTGGTTGCGCAGGATCCAGGCGATGCCGTCCGGCTTGTCCTGGCGCTTGGACACCGGCGTGTAGCGCGGGCCCTTGGTGCGGCTGACGGCGACGGGTGCGCGCTGCATCTTGAGGCGGTATTCCGGATCGGCCTGGCCGCGGTCGATTTCGGCCTGCGTCAGTTCGCCCGAGTGGAGCGGGTCGCGGCCGGTGTACTTGCTGCCTGCCAGGTCGTCGGCCATGGCCTGCACTTCGAGGATGTGGAGGCCGCAGAATTCGGCGATCTGCTCGAACGAGAGGCCGGTGTTGTCGACCAGCCAGGTGGCGGTCGCGTGCGGCATCAGCGGAGTGGGTTGGTCGGCCATGAAAGCGCCTTTTCTCAGACTTGAAAATAGAAGGGCCGCCCCTCGCGGAGCGGCCATTGCCCCGCCCATGTAGGCGAGAGGCGCGGATTCGGCAAGGCGCAACGCGCGCCCGCCGGCTCAGGCGGCAGGCAGCGCGTCGGGCGGCAGTGCGGCGAGCCCGTCGAGGAATTGCGCGGTCGCCGCTTCCCACGAATACCGCCGGGCGAGTGCCACGCAGGCCGCGCTCTCGCAATAGAGCGCCGCGTCGATCGCCCGGTCGAGCTGGAAAGAGAGCGCACCCACCTCGTCCGTCACGATATCGCGCGGGCCCGCAACCGGGAAAGCGGCGACGGGCGTGCCGCAGGCCAGCGCCTCGATCATGACCAGTCCGAAAGTGTCGGTGAGGCTGGGAAAGACGAACACGTCTGCGCCGGCATAGCATCCAGCCAGCTCGCGCCCGCTCTTGCGGCCGAGGAAAAGGGCATCGGGATAGCGGGCGCGCAAACCTGCCAGCGCAGGCCCGTCGCCCACCACGACCTTGCTGCCCGGATGCGCGCAATCGAGGAACGCCTCGAGATTTTTCTCCACTGCGACCCGGCCGACGTAAAGCTGGACCGGCCGCGGCAGGTGGGCGAATTCGGCAGGAACGGGCGCGTCGGGCGTGAAGCAAGCAAGGTCCACGCCGCGGCTCCAGTGGTGCAGCTTTTCGAGGCCATGAGCGCGCAGTTCCTCGCGGATGCTGCCGGTCGCGACCAGCACCCTGCTGGCGGGGCGGTGGAACCAGCTGATGTAGCGCCAGAACCATTCGCTCGGCAGGCTGGTCCGCCGGGCGACGTAATCGGGAAACTGCGTGTGATAGGCGGTGGTGAAGCTCACTCCTGCAGACGCGCAATAGCGGCGTGCGGCAAGCCCCAGCGGGCCTTCGGTCGCGACATGGATGGCCCCGGGGGAAAACTCGCGCAGCATCCGCGCAACCACGCCGGGCCTTGCGAGCGCCAGGCGGATTTCCGGATAGGTCGGGCACGGAATGCTGGCGAACAGGTCAGGCGAGATCACCATCACCTCGTGCCCGCTTGCGCGCAGCAGGTCGCAGGTCGTGGTCAGCGTGCGCACGACCCCGTTCATCTGCGGCAGCCAGGCATCGGTCACGATGGCAATGCGCAAGGCCTTGCCCGTGCCGGTCGCCGCCAAGGGATCGAGAGCGATGTGCGCGTTCACGCAGCCTCCAGCGCGGTCCCGGCCTCCATCACGGCCGCCTTTTCCGCCTCGCGTTTCGCGATCTCTTCCGGCCAGTGGAGGATTTCCATGCTGCCGTCGAAATGCTCGACCAGCGCGGTGCAGCCTTCGACCCAGTCGCCGTCGTTATAATAGGCGATCGAAGTCCCGCCGTGGTCGAAGTCGCGGATATCGGCAGTGTGGATGTGGCCGCACACGACGCCGTCCACCCCGCGCTCGCCAGCCGCGCGGGCGACGATCGCTTCGAATTTCGAGATGAACTCGACGGCGTTCTTGACCTTGTGCTTGGCTGCCTTGGAAATCGACCAGTAGGGTAGGCCGAACAGCTTGCGGACCGAGGCGACCCATGTGTTGAGCCGCATCATCGCGTGGTAGAGCGCGTCGCCCACGAAGGCGAGCCAGCGGTGCGCCAGCATGATCGTGTCGAACTCGTCCCCGTGCAGCACCATCAGGCGGCGCCCGTCGGCCGTGTCGTGGAACGCGGCACGCGCAATCTCCACTCCGCCGAAATTCATCCCCGCAAAGGGGCGGACCATCTCGTCGTGATTGCCCGGGATATAGACGATCCGCGTGCCGCGATGCGCGCGCTTGAGGATGCGCCAGACGATGTCGTTGTGCTCAGCCGGCCAGTAGAACTTCTTCTTCAGCCGCCAGCCGTCGATGATGTCGCCGACGAGGTAGAGTGTGTCGCTGTCGGTGTGGTCGAGGAAGTCGATCAGCAGCTCTGCATTGCAGCCCTTGGTGCCGAGGTGGATGTCGCTGATCCAGATCGTGCGGAAGCGCCGCCGCTCGTCGAGGCTGGTGCGCTCGGGCACCTTCGGCCGGACGGGCAGGAAGCTGGAAACATTGGCAAAAGCGGTGAGATCGGGCGTCAGTTCGGTCATGCAAGGCCTCCCCTGTTCGGGAAGCTCCATGCCATTCCATTATGACACCGGCATCGCAGCGCGGTTACACTTGCGCGTCTTTGCTACCGTTCGGAGTCAGGCCATCGCGATGTAGCCGGGCAAACCCTCTACCCGTGCCAGCCATGCGCGGATCGCCGGGTATTCGTCCAGCTTGAAGCCGCCGTCGCCCGCGACATGGGTATAGGCATAGAGCGCGATGTCGGCGAGCGTGACGCTGTCGCCCACGAACCAGTCGCGCGCGGCGAGATGTGCGTCCATCAGCGCCAGCGCCTCGCATCCGGCGATACGCTTGGCCATGATTTGCGCATCCTGCTGTTCGGTCAGCTTGTCCTCGCCCACGAAATGAAGCCAGAAGCGCAAGGTCGCGATATTGGGTTCGTGGCTGTACTGTTCGAAGAACATCCAGCGCAGCATGTCGGCACGTTCGAACCGCGTTTCGGGAACCAGCGCGCTGCCTTCGGCGAGGTACCAGCAGGCGGCATTGCTTTCGGGCAGGAAGCGATCGTCCACCTGGAGCACCGGGATGCGCCCGTTGGGATTGACCTGTTCGAGGAATTCAGCGGTGCGCGTTTCGCCTGCCATGATGTCGTATTGGCGCAGGGCCAGCGGCACGCCCACCAGCGCGGCGGTCAGCTTGATCTTGTAGCAATTGCCGCTGCGCGGATCCTCGTGGAGCGTGTACTCAGCCATTGCCGACCTTGAGGACGATCTTGCCGATGTGATCGCCCGCTTCCATCCGCGCATGGGCAGCGGAGACCTCGGCCAGCGGGAAAATCTCGTCCATCACCGGCGCGATGGTTCCGTCCTCGAACAGCGGCCAGGCGTGGTTGTAGATCTCGTCGGCGAGAAGCGCCTTGAACTCGTCCGAACGCGGGCGCAGCGTCGAGCCGGTCATGGTCTGCCGCTTGCTCATCAGCTTGGCCATGTTGATTTCGGCCTTGAGCCCGCGGAGCACAGCGATGGTCACGTGCCGCCCGTCCACTGCGAGGCAGTCGAGATTGCGCTGCACGTAGTCGCCCGAAACCATGTCGAGCACCACGTCGGCACCGCGCCCGTCGGTAAAGGCATTGACCTGCTCGACGAAATCCTCGGTCTTGTAATTGATCGCAAGGTCCGCTCCGATCCGGCGGGCAGCCTCGCACTTGTCCTCGCTGCCGGCGGTAGTGACTACGCTGAGGCCGAATTCCTTGGCCAGCTGGATCGCCATGGTGCCGATGCCGCTGGTCCCGCCATGAACCAGCAGGGTCTCGCCATCGCGCGCCCAGCCGCGCTCGAACACATTGTGCCACACGGTGAACAGCGTTTCGGGAATGGCGGCCGCGGCGGCCATGTCCATGCCGTGCGGGACATGGAGGCAGTGGCCGGCATGGGCGAGGCAGTATTCGGCATAGCCCCCTCCCGACACCAGTGCGCAGACGCGCCGGTTGAGCATTTCGGGGGCAGCGCCCTCGCCGATGGCGACGACGGTGCCCGACACCTCGAGCCCGGGAATGGGCGAGGCGCCCGGCGGCGGCGGGTAGAAGCCCTGCCGCTGGATCACGTCGGGGCGGTTCACACCGGCATGGTCGACCTTGATCAGCACTTGCATCGGACCGGGGACCGGTACGGGCAGCGTTTCGGGGCGGAAGACCTCCGGCCCGCCGGGTGCATCGAAACCCATCGCGGTCATCGTTTCCGGCGGATTGTCGGCCAAGTATCGCCCCCGTCGCAAAATCGTGGCCCCTGCGCCACGCGGCGGTGCATTACCGTCTGGGCGTGTTGACAGCAACCGCCCAAAGGAAGAGCATGGCCGCATGGATGACGACGACCGTCCGCGCCCCAAGGGCGACGCCGCGAGCAAGCTCGCCGCAGAGGACCTGTCCCCCTATTCGATCGACGAACTGGAAGAGCGGATCCGCCTGCTCGAGGACGAAATCGCCCGCGTCGAGAAACACCGCCTGAAAGCCGCCGCACACCGCGATGCGGCCGACGCCCTGTTCGGGCGAAAGGGCTAGGGCGTGCGCGGGGGGCTGAAATTGCGCCGCCCGCTTCCCATATCGCTTTCCCACGCTGCCGTCCGGTCAGCATTCGTCAAGCTTGATACCCTAGGCTCACCCTGTCTCGCCCTTCTGCGAGTCCCTCGAAAGTAGGATCCGAATGCCAAGTTTCGCTGCCAATCTCGAAAAGACCCTCCACGCCGCGCTGAGCGATGCGGGCGAACGTCGCCATGAATATGCGACGCTCGAACACCTGCTGCTGGCGCTGATCGGCGACGAGGACGCAGCGCAGGTCATGACCGCCTGCGGTGTCGACCTGGGCGAGCTGACGGCAGTGGTGACCCAGTACCTGGAACAGGAATACCAGTCGCTGAAGTCCGACGACGGCGCCGACCCGCAGCCGACCGCCGGTTTCCAGCGCGTGATCCAGCGCGCCATCCTCCACGTCCAGTCTTCGGGCAAGGACACGGTGACCGGCGCCAACGTGCTGGTGGCGCTGTTCTCCGAACGCGACAGCTATGCCGTCTATTTCCTGCAGCAACAGGACATGAGCCGCCTCGACGCGGTGAGCTTTATCAGCCACGGCATCGGCAAGGGCGGCAAGCAGGTCGAGGCGCGCCCGCCGCAGGGCGCGGAAGAAGCGCAGGGCAACGAGGCAGCCGAACAGGCCAAGCCCGCCGACAAGAAGGAAACCGCGCTCGACCAGTTCACCGTCAACCTCAACAAGAAGGCCGAGGACGGGCGCATCGATCCTCTGATCGGCCGCGGGCCGGAAGTCGATCGCACCGTGCAGATCCTGTGCCGCCGGTCGAAGAACAACCCGCTCTACGTGGGCGATCCGGGCGTCGGCAAGACCGCCATTGCCGAAGGTCTTGCACGCAAGATCGTCGAAGGCGACGTGCCCGAAGTGCTGCTCGATGCAGTGATCTACTCGCTCGACATGGGCGCGCTCCTGGCCGGCACGCGCTATCGCGGCGATTTCGAGGAGCGGCTGAAGCAGGTCGTGAACGAGCTCGAGGGCATGCCCGACGCGATCCTCTTCATCGACGAAATCCACACGGTGATCGGCGCAGGTGCGACCAGCGGCGGGGCGATGGACGCCTCGAACCTCCTCAAGCCTGCGCTGTCGAGCGGCGCGATCCGCTGCATTGGTTCGACCACCTACAAGGAATTCCGCAACCACTTCGAAAAGGATCGCGCGCTGCTGCGCCGGTTCCAGAAGATCGACGTGAACGAGCCCACCATCGAGGATACGATCAAGATCCTTCAGGGCCTGCGCAGCGCGTTCGAAGACCACCACAAGGTCAAGTACACGCCCGATGCGATCAAGACCGCGGTCGAGCTGTCGGCGCGCTACATCAACGACCGCAAGCTGCCCGACAAGGCGATCGACGTGATCGACGAGGTCGGCGCGATGCAGATGCTGGTGCCGCCCAGCCGCCGCAAGAAGAAGATCACCGCCAAGGAAATCGAGGCCGTGATCGCGACCATGGCGCGCATCCCGCCCAAGTCGGTGTCGAGCGACGACAAGAAGGCACTCGAAAACCTCGAGCGCGACCTGAAGCACGTGGTCTTCGGCCAGGATGCCGCGGTCGAGAGGCTGTCGACGGCGATGAAGCTGAGCCGCGCGGGCCTGCGCGATCCGGACAAGCCGATCGGCTCGTTCCTGTTCTCCGGCCCGACCGGCGTCGGCAAGACCGAAGTCGCCCGCCAGCTCGCCAGCATCATGGGCATCGAGCTCAAGCGCTTCGACATGTCGGAATACATGGAACGCCACTCGGTGAGCCGCCTGATCGGTGCGCCTCCGGGCTATGTTGGTTACGACCAGGGCGGTCTTTTAACCGATGCGGTTGACCAGAACCCGCACTGCGTCCTCCTGCTCGACGAAATCGAGAAGGCACATCCGGACCTGTTCAACATCCTGCTGCAGGTGATGGATAACGGCCGCCTGACCGACCATCACGGCAAGACGGTCGATTTCCGCAACGTGGTGCTCATCATGACGACCAATGCCGGCGCGTCCGACATGGCACGGCAGGGCATCGGCTTCGGCGACGTAAGCAAGGAAGATGCGAGCGAAGAGGCGGTGAAACGCATGTTCACCCCCGAATTCCGCAACCGTCTCGATGCGATCGTGCCGTTTGCCTATCTCGGCAAGCAGACCGTCGCGCGCGTGGTCGACAAGTTCATCCTCCAGCTCGAGCTGCAGCTGGCCGAACAGAACGTCGACATCCAGTTCGACAAGGAAAGCCGCGCCTGGCTCGCCGACAAGGGTTACGACAAGCTCTACGGCGCGCGCCCGATGGGCCGCCTGATCCAGGAAAAGATCAAGCAGCCGCTGGCCGAGGAACTGCTGTTCGGCAAGCTGGCCGACGGCGGCGAGGTCGCGGTGACGCTGAAGGAAGGCAGGCCGAGCTTCGAACTGACCCCGGCACCGCCCAAGGCCAAGGCCAAGCCCAAGCGCAAGCCTGCTGCCAAGAAGAAGGCCGCGCCCAAGAAGAAGCCCGAGGCCGACGCCAGCGAAACCAAGGGCGAAAGCTGAGCGGCCCGCCCGCTCTAGCCAGAATCGCTTCCGTGTGATTGAACCTCCCCTGTTGCCGCAGGGGAGGTTTTTTCATGAGATACGCCTGTTTCGCCGCGCTCGGCCTCGCGCTAGCCGCACCGGCCTATGCGCAGGATGCGCCCAGCCCGGCCTTTACCGCAGAGGACCTGTTCGGCCTCAGCGTGGCGGCCGATCCGCAGATCAGCCCGGATGGCAAGCGCATCGCCTATGTGCGCCGGACCAACGATATCATGACCGATGCCGCGGTTTCCTCGATCTGGATGATCGACGTGGCGAGCGGGGCGGAAACGCCGCTGGTAACGGGAGAAGGCTCGCACTCCAGCCCGCGCTGGTCACCGGGCGGCGATCGCCTCGCCTATGTCTCGACCCACAGCGGCGGCGGGCCTGAACTGCACGTGCGCTGGATGGCCAGCGGGCAGAGCGCGAACATCACGGCCCTGCCCGGCGCGCCGCAATCGCTGGCATGGTCGCCCGATGGCAAGCGCATCGCCTATTCGGCCGATATCCCGTCCGAACCGCTCAAGCTCGGCTCGCCGCTTTCGCCGCCCGAAGGCGCCAAGTGGAAACCGGGGCCGCAGATTATCGACCGCGTTACCTATCGCTATGACGGGGCCGGCTATCTCACGCCGGGCTTCACGCAGGTCTTCCTCGTCGATGCAGTCGGCGGCGCGCCGCGCCAGCTGACCCATGGCGACCGCAATCACGGCGGCGGCCTCGAATGGACGCCCGACGGGCGCACCATCCTTATCAGCGGCAATCGCGACGAGGACTGGGAGCTGAGCGGCGTCGACAGCGAGGTCTATGCGATCGACGTGACCTCTGGCGCGATTACCGCGCTGACCGACCGCGACGGTCCCGATGCCAATCCGCAAGTTTCGCCCGACGGACGGCAGATCGCCTACCTTGGCTATGACGACCAGGCGATGGCCTATGTCCAGAACGGCATCTACGTGATGGACCGCGACGGGTCGAACAAGCGCCGGATCGCCAGCGGTTTCGACCGCGACGTGACCTCGCTCGAATGGAACGCCGCAGGCCTCTTCGCAGGCTACGAGGACCAAGGCACCTACAAGGTCGCCAAGGTATCGCTGGGCGGCAGCGTCAGCCCGCTCGGCGCGGAGCTGGTCGATACCTATTACACGCGCCCCTATGCGGGCGGGCAGTGGAGCGTGTCCGATGGCGGCGTGCTCGCCTACACCAGCGGCAGCACTTTGAGGCCCTCCGACGTATCGGTGCTGCGCGGCGGCAAGGCCACGCGCCTGACCTCGCTCAACGACCTGAAACTGTCGGGCAAGCGCCTCGCACAGGTGCGGGAACTGCAGGTAACGGCGGCCGACGGGACGAAGATCCCCAGCTGGATCGTGCTTCCCGCCGACTGGCAGGAAGGCAAGCCGCTGCCGATGATCCTCGAAATCCACGGCGGCCCCTATGCCGGTTACGGCCCGAGCTTCTCCTCGGACTACCAGATCTACGCCTCAGCCGGTTATGCCACGCTCTACACCAATCCGGGCGGTTCGACCGGCTACGGCCAGGCTTTTGCCGACCGGATCGAGGGCAATTACCCGATCTCCAACCATGACGAGCTGATGGCGGCAGTCGATGCAGCGGTGGCCGCGGGCTATGCCGATGCAGGCAACCTCTTCGTCACCGGCGGATCGGGCGGCGGCATCCTGACCGCGTGGATCGTCGGCAAGACCGACCGCTTCGCCGCGGCCGCCTCCTACAAGCCGGTCATCAACTGGACCAACATGGCCCTGATGAGCGACGGCTACGCCTTCTTCGGCAAGTACTGGATGAAGGGCCAGCCGTGGGAGCGGCCCGAGGACTACTGGCGCCGTTCGCCGCTTGCGAATGCGGCCAACATCAAGACCCCGACGCTGATGCTGGTGGGCGAGGAGGACTATCGCACCCCGCGAAGCGAGGCAGAGCAGTTCTACGGCGCGCTGAAGGTGCTGGGTGTCGACACTGCGCTGGTCGTGATGCCCGGCGCAAGCCACAGCGATCTGACCATGAGCCCGAGCCAGCAGGCGGCCAAGGGCGCGGCAGTCATCGCCTGGTTCGACAAGTACAGGGACAAATAAGGAAACCGGCGCGCCTCCCTGCCGTTGGTGCGGGGATGGCCGCCTCCTTTTCCTGGATCCGACCCGAGCCGCACGGCATCCACATCGTCCCCGCAGACTGCTGGGTCGATCCCTCGCGCGCGGTCGACAAGGCCCTGGTGACGCACGGCCATGCCGACCATGCGCGCGGCGGGCACGACCAGACGGTCGCCACGCCAGAGACGCTGGCGATCATGAAGTTGCGCTACGCGACTTCTGCCGGCGCGACCCCGGTCGCCTATGGCGAGACGATCCGCCTGCCCGGCGGTGTCGATGCGACCTATGTGCCCGCAGGCCACGTCTTGGGCAGCGCGCAGATCCTGCTCGAGCACGCGGGCGAGCGCGTGGTGGTGACGGGCGACTACAAGCGCCGCGCCGATCCCACCTGTGCGCCCTTCGAGGTGACGAAGTGCGACATCTTCATCACCGAGGCGACCTTCGGCCTGCCGCTGTTCACCCACCCGCCGATCGAAGAGGAGATGGCCAAGCTGCTCGAACGGCTCGCCGCGCATCCCGACCGCTGCGTGCTGGTCGGCGCCTATGCGCTGGGCAAGGCACAGCGCGTGATCGCCGAACTGCGGCGCGCAGGGCACCGCGACCCGATTTACCTCCACGGTGCAATGGAGAAGATGTGCCGCCTCTACGAAGAACACGGCGTGGACCTCGGCGAACTCCGGCTCGTTGCGGACTATTCCAAGGACGACATGCGCGGCGCCGTCGTCGTGTGCCCGCCCAGCGCCCTCAACGACCGGTGGAGCCGCCGCCTGCCCGATCCCATCACTGCCATGGCGAGCGGGTGGATGCGCGTGCGCCAGCGCGCCCGGCAGCGCAATGTCGAGCTGCCGCTGGTCATCTCCGATCACGCCGACTGGGGCGAGCTGACCCGCACGATCGAGGAAGTCGCCGCACAGGAAAACTGGATCACCCACGGCCGCGAGGACGCACTGCTGCGCTGGTGCCAGCTCCACCAGCGCCGCGCCCGCGCGCTGGCGCTGGCCGGTTACGAGGACGAGGACGACTAGGCGTGGAAGAATTCGCCGCCCTGGTCGATGCGCTGGTCTACACGCGCTCGCGCAACGAAAAGCTGCGGCTGATTGCCGAGTACTTGCGCGCGACGCCCGATCCCGACCGCGGCTGGGCGCTGGCAGCGCTGTCCGACGGGCTCGATTTTCCGGCCGTCAAAAGCTCGACGATCCGCAATCTGATGCAGGAGCGGGTCGATCCGGTGTTGTGGACACTGAGCCGCGACTTTGTCGGCGATACGGCGGAAACGGCGAGCCTGCTGTGGCCCGCCCCCGCCGATCCGCCCTCTCCGCCAAGTGTCAGCGAAACGGTCGAGCTGCTTTCGGCCATGACGCGCAAAAGCGTGGTGACGGAGCTTCCCAGGCTGCTCGACCGGCTCGATGCCTCGGGCCGTTATGCGCTGCTGAAGCTGGCGACCGGCGGGATGCGCATCGGCGTATCGAGTCGGCTCGCCAAGACCGCCTTCGCGCAGGCTTTCGACGTGTCGGTCGACGAGGTGGAGGAGTACTGGCACGGGCTCCAGCCGCCCTATGCGGAACTGTTCGACTGGGCTGCGCACGGCAAACCCCCGCCGGATACAGAGAACCTGCCGACCTTCCGCCCTTTCATGCTGGCCCACCCGCTCGAGGACACGGTGGTCGACCTTGCAGACTATGCGGCAGAGTGGAAATGGGACGGCATCCGCGTGCAGCTGGTGCGCGCAGGCGGCGAGACGCGGCTCTACTCGCGCTCGGGCGACGATATTTCCGCGACCTTCCCCGAATTGCTCGACGTGCTGCCCTTCAACGCGGTGCTCGACGGCGAACTGCTCGTGCGCGGCAGCGTGCAGGGCGGTGAAGAAGGCGGGGCGGCCAGCTTCAATGCGCTGCAGCAACGGCTCGGCCGCAAGACAGTCTCGAAGAAGATGCTCACCGAATACCCGGCTTTCGTGCGCCTCTATGACGCGCTGATCGTCGAAGGCGATGACTTGCGCGAACGCGCATGGACCGCGCGGCGCTCCCGGCTCGAGGCGCTGATGGCGCGCCTGCCGGACAGCCATTTCGATATCAGCAGCGTGGTCGAGGCGCGCGACTTCGAGCACCTCGCGCAGATCCGCGAAGGCAGCCGCGACGATGCGATCGAGGGGCTGATGCTCAAGCGCAAGGACAGTCCTTATATCGCCGGGCGGCGCGTGGGATACTGGTACAAGTGGAAGCGCGACCCGCTGCTGGTCGATTGCGTGCTGATGTATGCCCAGCGCGGCAGCGGCAAGCGGTCGAGCTTCTATTCCGACTACACCTTCGGCTGCTGGGACGGCGATCCCGACCAGGGCGCGGACCTGCTGCCGGTGGGCAAGGCCTATTCGGGCTTCACCGACGAGGAGCTGAAGAAGCTCGACCGCCACGTGCGCCAGAACACGGTCAACCGCTTCGGCCCGGTGCGCGAGACCGACCGGAGCCTGGTGTTCGAGGTCGCTTTCGACAGCGTGCACGAGAGCAGGCGCCACAAGTCCGGGCTCGCCATGCGCTTCCCGCGCATCCGCCGCATCCGCTGGGACAAGCCGCCGCACGAAGCGGACCGGATCGAGGCGCTGCGGTTGTTGATCAGGGATTGATTTCGGGGCGATTCAGGGCAAGCTGTTGCCGTGCATCGCTACGACCCCGCCCGCCAGAAGCTGGCCATCGGCCTCGCCTTCCTTGCTGGTGCGGTCGACGCGACAGGGTTCCTCGCCACGGGTGGCTATTTTGCATCGTTCATGTCGGGCAATACGACAAGGCTGGGCGTGGACTTCGCCACAGCCGCGGGTACGGTCCTCTTGCCGCTGACGATCATCGGCAGTTTCATCGGGGGCGTGATCATGGGCGCAATTGTCGCCGGGCGATGGCCTGCGTGTCGCAAACGCTTGCTCTTGATGGGCGTGTCCGCACTGCTGGGCCTAGGCGCTTTGGCCCATTCAGGTGGTTACACCCTCGGCTTCCTCGTTCCGGCGGCCTGCGCGATGGGCCTCGCCAACAACGTCTTTTCCAAGGATGGCGAGGTCACGGTCGGCGTTACATATATGACGGGCGCGCTCGTGCGCTTCGGACAAGGGATTGCGGCAAGGCTGACGGGCCGGACCGCACCAAGCATGCGCGGATACGGTCTGCTGTGGCTTGCCCTGGCGATAGGTGCTTTTGGAGGAGGTTGGGTGTACGCCCACAATCAGGTCATTGCGCCGCCGCTGTTGTGCGCTCTGGCCGTCATTCTCTTCGGTGCGGCCTTTCTGATCGAACGGGCCAACCCTATTGATATGGGGTCGGCGCCGACCTAGCTGGTATGGGCCTCACGGGAGAGAACCATGTCCTATTCGTCCGCCGCAATCGCCACTTTCGGCAACATCCTCGGCACGCTCGACCATCTCGCGGCCAAGGCCCAGAAGGCGGGAGTGTCCGACGAGCGATTGGTCGAGGGCCGGCTCGCCGAGGACATGCTCCCGCTGGAATCGCAATTCCGCATCGCGGTGAACCAGGTCTACATGGCGCTCGGCCGGGTGTGGGGCATGGACATTCCGCACGAAGAGACAGCCCTTGCCAGCTTCGACGAGGTCCGCGCCATGCTGGCCAGGGCACGCGAGCATGTGGGTTCTGCCGGTGAACGCGAAGCCGCGGCGCATGACGCGGAAATCGACATGACCCTGCCCAACGGCATGCGCTTCGTGATGGCCGCGCATGAGTATTTGCGCGACTGGACGATGCCCAACTTCTACTTCCACGCCGCAACCGCCTACGCCATCCTGCGCAAGGAAGGCGTGGATCTGGGCAAGATCGATTTCGTCGGCTTCCTCGCGCGCTATGCGCGGCCTGCGGGCTAGGCCTCGACCCGAAAGAGCTTCTCGCGCGAAGTCGCGCCGCGCAACATCGCGATGCGCGACGGCGCGATGCCGAGTGCGTGGGCGAGGAGGCGGATAACGGCCTCGTTCGCCGCACCGTCCTGCGGCTTGGCGCGCACTTTCACGAGCACGCGGCCCTCCTCGATAGTGACCGCCTCGCTCCGTGCGCCGGGCGTGACCCGGACGGCGATACGCTGGCGGTCATCGAGCAGGGCGAGCAATTCGCCGGCTTCTGGAAGGTCAGCCTTTGAGCGCTTCATCGACGGCGGCAGCGTGGTGCTTCGCGTTCTCCGCATAATGGGCCGTGCCCATGCGCATGCCGGCCACGGCCATGTCGTCGAGATCGCGCATCTTGCGCGCCGGGCGACCGCCCCACAGCTCGCGCGCGCCCATGACCTTGCCTTCTGTGAGCATGGCGCCTGCTGCCAGCATGGCGTCGCTGCCGATGACGGCCTTGTTCATGGCAATCGCGCCGAGGCCGACGAAGCCGCGGTCCTCGATCCGGCAGCCGTGGACCATTGCCATGTGCCCGATCAGGACGTCGTCGCCGATGATGAGCGGCGAGCCATCGGGGTCGCCCGGGCGCGGCGGATCGCAATGGAGTACGCTGCCGTCCTGCACATTGGTCCGCTCACCAATGACGATGCGGCTCACATCGGCGCGCAGCACGCAATTGTACCAGATCGAGCTTTCCGCCCCGATCGTCACGTCCCCGATGATGGTGCAGCCGGGTGCGATGAACGCGCTCTCGTGGATGTTCGGCACCTTGCCGTGGATCGGTACGATATTGACGCCGGGCCTGGTCACTGGGCCTTCTCCCATTGGTCTCTTGTCATGCTGTAAAGGATGGTCTTGCGGTCCTCTGGCGGAAAGTTCGGGTCCTCGAAATCGAGATCCTCGCGGCGAACCATGCCGAGCTTTTCCATCAGCTTCCAGCTGGCCACGTTGAGGTCGCTCGTCAGCGCGACGACATGCGGTGCACCCACGCGCCCGAGGGCCCAGTCGACGATGGCGCGCACCGCCTCTTCGGCATAGCCCCGCCGCCAGCGGTCCTCGCGGATAAGCCAGCCGATCTCGTGATCGCCCTGGTTCTTCGCCAGCGGGTTGTCGACCAGCTTGATGCCGGCATGGCCGACCAGCTCGCCAGTGTCTTTCTCGACCAGCATCAGGAAGCTGAAGCCGCGCGTGGCGTACCACTGCATGGCCTTGGCGTGCTTCGCCTCGATCTCGTGCAGTTCCTTGGGGCCGCCCAGCCGGGCCATGACGGCCGGCGTGTTGAGCAGGCGGTATTGCTCGGCCGCATCGCTTTCTTCGATGGTGCGCAGGATCAGGCGGTCGGTTTCGGCGATGATGTCAGCCATGCCAATCGCCGCGCGCGATGGAATAGACGATGATGACAGGGTTATCCTTGTCGAAATCGGCGTTCGCGAAATCGAGATCCTCGCGCCGGCGCATGCCGAGCCGTTTCATCAGCCCCCAGCTGCCCTCGTTGCCCATGACTGTGAGCGCAACGACCTCGTCCGCGCCGAAGCGCTCGAAGGCGAGGTCGAGCGAGGCCTTGGCCGCTTCCTTCGCATAGCCCTTGCCCCAGGCATCTTCGCGCAGGCGCCAGCCAACTTCCATCATGCCGATCGGACCGCCCTGCTGGTTGCAGCGCTTGAGCCCGCAAAAGCCCAGGATTGCGCCATCGTCCTTGCGCTCGACCACCCAGAAGGTGTGACCGTGGTCGCGGGTGTAGGACAGCAGGCGGTCCTGTGCGCCCTGCCGCTTGGCATCGTCGGCAACGCCGCCCAACCAGCGCATGACTGCAGGCGTGTTGGTGGCGGCCCAGAACGGCCCCCAGTCCTCATCGCGCCAGTCGCGCAGGACCAGCCGGTCGGTCTCGTGCCGGAACTCAGCCATTCAGCAGTCGGGCTGCCAGCGGTGCATGGTAGGTCAGCACGCCCGAACAGCCCGCGCGCTTGAAGGCGACCAGCTTTTCCATGAGCAGCGCCTCGCGATCACCGACACCGGCTGCCGCGCCTGCTTCGATCAGCGCGTATTCACCGCTGACCTGGTAGGCAAAGACGGGCACGCCGAACTGCTGTTTGGCGCGCCAGATCACGTCGAGATAGGCAAGGCCCGGCTTGACCATGATGCTGTCAGCACCTTCGGCGATGTCGAGCGCGATTTCTCGCAGGGCCTCGTCGCCGTTCGCCGGATCCATCTGGTAGCTCTTCTTGTCGCCCTTCAGCAGGCCGCCGGACCCCACGGCGTCACGGAACGGGCCGTAGAAAGCCGAGGCGTATTTAGCCGCGTAGCTCATGATCTGGACGTTGGGATGCCCGTTCATTTCCAGCGCCATGCGGATCGCCTTCACGCGGCCGTCCATCATGTCGGACGGCGCGACGATGTCGGCCCCGGCTTCGGCCTGCGTGACCGCCTGGTCGACCAGCACCGCGACAGTTTCGTCGTTGAGGACATAGCCATTCGCATCGATCAGCCCGTCCTGCCCGTGGCTGGTATAGGGGTCGAGCGCGACATCGGTGAGGATACCGATATCCCCGCCGCAGGCATCGCGCACCGCCTTGATCGCACGGCACATGAGATTATCCGGGTTGAGCGCTTCGGCCCCGTCGTCGCTACGCTTGCCCTGCGGCGTGTTCGGGAACAGCGCGATGCAGGGAATGCCGAGATCGGCCGCTTCCCGCGCGCGCCTGGCGATACCGTCGATCGACCAGCGCGAGACGCCCGGCAGGCTGGCGACGGGCTCTTCCACCCCCGTGCCTTCGGTGACGAAGAGCGGCCAGATGAGATCGGCCGGGGTCAGCACCGTTTCGCGGTGCATCCTGCGGCTCCAGTCGTGGGCGCGCGTGCGGCGCATCCGCGTGGCGGGATAGGAAGCGTTGGTCATGATGCGCACCGTCTGCCGCAATCGCGGCGACGGCGCAATGTCAGCCGACCGTCTTGGGCGCGTCGAGCTTGTCGATTTCGCGCAAGGGCGTTTCGCTGGCGATTTCCTCGGCCGTGGGCGCGAGGTCTTCGAGCGCGGCGCCTGCCTCCACCGTCTTGATCCGGCGCAGCGTTTCGCGGAAGCGCTGCAGCTCGGCTCCCGACAGCTGGGCGCGGGTCACGAACTTGACCGAGGCCGGGTTCACCGCGCGGCCGCTGCGGTACATTTCGTAGTGGAGGTGCGCGCCGGTCGACAAGCCGGTCGAGCCGACATAGCCGATGACCTGTCCCCGGCGCACCGATTGCCCGCGGTTCACCGCGATGCGGCTCATGTGGCAGTAACGCGTGTCGATCCCGCCTGCATGGCGCAGGCGCACCGCATTGCCGCAGCCGCCCATACGGCCCGCACCGGTCACCTGCCCGTCGGTCACGGCGACGATCGGCGTGCCGTGGCCGGCCTTGAAGTCGACTCCCGAATGCATGCGCCGATAGCCGAGGATCGGGTGACGCCGCATGCCGAAGCTGGAGGACATCCGCCCGGGCACCGGCGCGACGAGGCCGCCGCGCTCCTCGCCCACGCCCGAAGCTTCGTAGAACTGGCCGTCCTTGCCCCAGCGCATCAGCTGGATCGGCGTGCGCGAGCCGCGTTCGAGCCCTGCGAAGATCAACTGGCCCGCCTGCCGCTCGCCCGTGGCGGCTCGGCGATGCGAGACGATGATGTCGAAGCTGTCGGTGGCGCGCACGTCGCGTTCGAGATTCACCTGCTGCGACAGAGCCTTGAGATAGGCCTGGATCGCGCTCGACGGTGCACCGGCCGCGCGGGCGGAGCGGTAGAGGCTGTCGCCCACCGTGCCGCGGATGCGCAGCGGCGTGTCGTCGACGCGGATGGCCTTCTTCGCCAGCGTCAGTTCCGCTCCCGGATCGAGGCGCGAGACCGACAGTTCGAGGTCGAACCGCGCGCGGAACGTGAGGTCTTCGAGCGGGCGCGATACGCCCGGTGCAGGCCGGCGGCCCAAGGTGATGTCGATCTGCGTACCCGGTTCGAGCTCGCCGAGCGGGATGGCACCCTGTACCATGGACAGCACTTGGCGCGCCTCGTCACGGCCTACCCCTGCGCGCAGCAGCGTGCGCTCGAAACTGTCGGGCGAGGATAGCGTGGCGAGCATCTGCAGCTGCGGCCGCTCGGGCGCTTCGGCCAGCGGTCGCACGAGGTTGCTCGGGCCCATGCGGCGACCGGTATCGGCGCCCAGCGCCAGTGGCAGGATCGCCTGACTGTGGTATTCGTCGAGAACCGGCTTGTCGTCGGGCAGCGGCGATGCCGCCTCGAGCGGAGCGAAGTCGGGCCAGAAAGCCAGCGCGACCACCGACAGGCCGACGAATGTGCCAAGGCCGCGGAACCAGCGCTTGGAGCCGATGTCGGCGCCGAGATCCGGTGCAATATCGAGCGTCTCGATCCGCGCGAACAGCTGGTCGCGCAGCGTGCCGAGCGAAAAACGGGAGGCGGAAGACGTCGCCTGCGCGCCGGGCATGGCGATTGCGGCCGCCCCTGCGGAGCCGCCAGCAAGCATCGATACCGATTGCGGTTCCTCGTCCTTGTCGGACTCGTACACCTGAAACCCTCCGTCGCGAGCGCGTATCAGCGCCCAGCCCGTGCATTCGTAAAGCGACCTAATCCATGGCGGAATCAAGGTAAAGATCGCCTTAACCGCGACGTCTTTTCGTCGGGAATGCGGTCAATTGCGCGTATCGGGCGACGGGCAGTTGCGCATGGCGGGGGGCGCTGCCACCTAGTCGGGTGTGAACGACGCCCCGATCAAGGCGGTCCTCGGGCCCACCAATACCGGCAAGACCCACCTCGCCATCGAGCGCATGTGCGCGCATTCGAGCGGTGCGATCGGTTTCCCGCTGCGCCTGCTCGCGCGCGAGGTCTACGACAGGGTCGTGGCGATAAAGGGCGAGAAATCGGTCGCGCTCATCACTGGCGAACAGCGGATCGAGCCGCCCGGCGCACGCTATCTGTGCTGCACGGTCGAAGCGATGCCGCGCGATGCGGGCGAGCGGGCCTTCGTCGCGCTGGACGAGGCGCAATTGTCCGCCGACCGCGAGCGGGGGCACGTTTTCACAGACCGCCTGCTCAATGCGCGCGGGCGCGAGGAAACGATGATCCTCGGCGCGGCCACGTTGGAGCCGATGGTCCGGGCGCTGGTGCCCAAGGCGGAAATCTCCGCCAGGCCGCGCTTTTCCACGCTTACCCATATCGGCCCGCGCAAGCTTTCGCGCCTGCCGCCGCGCAGCGCCGTCGTCGCGTTCAGTTCCGAAGCGGTCTACGCGGTTGCCGAGATGCTGCGCCGCTTTCGCGGCGGCGCCGCGGTGGTCATGGGTGCGCTTTCACCGGAAACACGCAACAAGCAGGTCGAATTGTTCCAGAATGGTGAGGTGGACTACATCGTCGCCACCGACGCCATCGGCATGGGCCTCAACCTCGACGTGAACCATGTCGCCTTTGCCGGCCTCACCAAGTTCGACGGGGTGCGCATGCGGCGGCTGCATCCCGCAGAGATGGCGCAGATCGCCGGGCGCGCCGGGCGCCACCAGCGCGACGGCACTTTCGGCACGCTTGCCGGGGCGGGCGGCAAGTTCGGCCCCTCGCCCGAATTCACCGAGGAAGAGATCTACGCGATCGAGGAGCACCGTTTCGCCCCGATCACCAAGCTGTTCTGGCGAGAGGCGGAGCCGCGGTTCGATTCGCTCGCGGCGCTTATCGCCGATCTCGAGACGTCTCCATCGCACGAGGCCTTGCGGCTTGCGCCCGAAGCGATCGACCTCGCCACGCTGAAACGGCTGGCCGAGGAGCCCTTTGCCGCCACGATCCGCGGGCACGGCAAGGTGAGGCGCTTCTGGGAGGCCTGTTCGCTGCCCGATTTCCGCCAGCGCGGGCCCGACGTGCATGCCCGCTTCGTCGCACGGCTGTGGCAGGATCTGCAGGAGGGCTATATCGGCGCGGACTACGTTGCCGCGCGGATCTCGGAACTCGACAATACGAGCGGCGACATCGATACGCTCCAGGGGCGGATCGCCGCGATTCGCAGCTGGGCCTATATCTGCCAGCGTCCCGACTGGGTGCTGGCGCGTGACGAAATGGCGTCACGGGCAAGAGGCGTGGAAGCAAAACTGTCGGACGCGCTCCATGCGCGGCTGACCGAAAGATTCGTGAACCGGAGGACGGCAATCCTGATGAAATCGCTGGGACAGGACGCGGGGCTGCTCCCCATCGCGCTGGACGCAGAAGGCGTACTGCGCGTCGAGGACGAAGCGCTCGGCCATGTGGACGGGTTCCGCTTCGTCGTCGACCAGGCCGCCAACCATGCCGACCGCAAGATGTTGCTGGCCGCAGCGGAGAAGGCCCTGCCGCGCATTCTGGGCAAACGCGCCGAAGCGCTCGCCGCCTCCGATATGGCGGACGTGGAATTGTCGCGCGGGGCGATCCGGTGGAAGGGCCACATGCTGGCCAAGCTCAATCCGCGAGACGGACAGTTGAAGCCGGAGCTCGAGCCTGCCCGCGAACTCGCGACCTTGCCCGAGGCATCGCGCAAGGCGCTGATGGCCGCGCTCGGCACCTGGCTGGACAGCAAGCTCGAACCGCTCGAACCGCTGCACCGGATGCATGTTGCCGCGACCAATCCCGATGCCGGGTCGCAGGCGCGCGCGCTGCTGCTCAACCTCATCGCCGGGCACGGCTTCGTTACGCGCGAGCAGGCAGGGCTCGAACACCTGCCGAAGGAAATGCGCCCCTTCCTGCGCAAGATCGGCGTGACCTTCGGCGCGCTCGACATCTATTCGCCGCTGCTGCTCAAGCCCGCCCCGCGCCAGCTGCTCGCAGCACTCGGCATCGACCGGCGTCCGCTTCAGGACGCGATGCTGCCGGTCATCCCGGATGAGAAGAAGCTGCCCTCGGGCTATCGCCATGCCGGGACGCAGGCGATCCGGCTGGACCTGGCGGAAAAGATTTTCCGCGCCGCGCATGATGCGCGGACCAAGGCTGGCGGCAAGCGGCGCTTCGTGCTCGACCTTGCCCTGCCCATCTCGATCGGGCTGGAGGAAAAGAATGCCGAGCGCCTGCTGGGCCAGGCAGGCTTTCGCGTCCAGCGCGCCCGCCCCCTGGCCGAAGGCGCCTTCGGGCCGCCGCGTCCCGACCAGTGGGAATGGCGCCCCGCGGCACGGCGCAAGCAGAACCGGCGCCCCGCGCCCGCACCGGCGAAACCGCGCGAAGGCAGTGCTTTTGCCGGCCTTGCCGACCTCATGAAACACGGCTGAGAGTGCGGATCGACCGCCTGCTGTGCTTCCTGCGCTTCGTGCGCACACGAAGCGCGGCTCAAAGGCTGGTCGAAGAGGGACACATCCGCCGTAATGGCGAGCGCGTGACCCGCGCCAGCCGGGACATTGCCATCGGTGATGTGCTCACTCTCCCGCTGGGGAACGCGGTGCGCCTGATCGAGGTTGTGGAGTTGCCGACGCGCCGCGGTCCGCCGCGCGAAGCAGCGGCCTGCTATCGCGAACTTGACCCGGGCGGGCAAAGCGGAATAGCAGCACCTTAGCCATAGCGAGACAGGGAATTATCGCACCATGACCTACGTCGTCACCGACGCCTGCATCAAATGCAAATACACCGATTGCGTCGAGGTCTGTCCCGTCGACTGTTTCTACGAGGGCGAGAACATGCTCGTCATCAACCCGTCGGAATGCATCGACTGTGGCGTGTGCGAACCCGAATGCCCGGCCGAGGCGATCCTCCCCGATACCGAGGACAATCTCGAGAAGTGGCTCGAGCTGAACACCAAGTATTCCGCCGAATGGCCGAACATCACCCAGAAGAAGGAACCGCCGGCGGACGCCGACGATCACAAGGGTGAAGAGGACAAGTTCGACAAGTACTTCAGCACCGAACCCGGCGAAGGCGACTGATCGCCGCCGCCGCCTTCCGGCGCAGCTGCATTCCCTGCTGACTTTAGAAGCCGGCTTCCCGCGGCCGGCTGCGATGGCTCGTGCGCCATCGGAAGATTCGATTGCCCGGGCCCGAAAGCGTCAAAGACTCGCAATAATCCACAAGCTGTGCTATATAATGCAACAACTGCGCCGGTGTGCTCCCGGCCAGATGTGAGAATCGAAAGGGCCGGAAGAGCAACCAATCCGCAAGTTGACCGTTATGCCGCATGCCTCCCCCCGGGTGCGGACAGGTCTTTTTTGCCGCTTGGCCAAGCCTTCCACCCCGAGAAAGGATTGATACATGGCGAGCAAGGCTGATGCCTTCGACGTTGGCGACTACGTTGTCTATCCCAAGCACGGCGTTGGCCGTGTCATCGAACTGCAAAGCGAAGAAATCGCCGGCATGCAGCTCGACCTCTACGTGCTCCGCTTCGAGAAGGAACGCATGACGCTGCGCGTTCCGGTCAACAAGGTCGAATCGATCGGCATGCGCAAGCTGTCGTCGGACAAGACGCTCAAGGAAGCGATGGAAACCCTGAAGGGCAAGCCCAAGGTCAAGCGCACCATGTGGTCGCGCCGGGCCCAGGAATATGAAGCGAAGATCAATTCGGGCGAAATCGTCCTGATCGCCGAAGTGACCCGCGACCTGTTCCGCCCGGACGACCAGCCGGAACAGAGCTATTCGGAACGCCAGATCTTCGAAGCGGCGTCGAGCCGTCTCGCCCGCGAACTCGCGGCGATGGAGAAGACCGACGAAGCGACCGCGCTCGAGAAGATCCTCGACGTGCTGCGCGAACATGCGCCGCAATATTACGAGAACACCGAAGAGGCCTGATCGGCCAAGGCCATTGCTGCTTCGACGAAGGGGCCGCTCCGCAAGGGGCGGCCCTTTTCGTATGGGTTGAACCCACCCTCTCGCTGTATTATATCGCCAATACGGACTAGCGGGACAGGCAGAGGGAAGGCCGCATGATGATTACCAGGATTCTCAAGGGACTCGCTCCGTTCGCAGCACTGGCGGCGGGCGCACTCGTTGCAGGTTGCGACGGGGTCAACATCCAGATCGGCGATGGCGAAGGCGTGCCGCTGGCGGAACTCGACACGAGCGGAGCCGCGCCGACCGAAATCGTCCTTGCCGCCCCCGACAACGTGATTGTCACTCACGGCGCAGCACTCGACATCGACGTAACCGGCGACCAGGCGGCCGTGGACGCCATGCGTTTCCACATCGAAAAGGACGCGCTGGCGATCTCGCGCGCCAAGGACAGCGGCAAGGATCTCGGCCGCGCCACCGTGCGGGTCACCATGCCCAGCCTCAAGGCCATGGTCCTGGCCGGTTCGGGCACGATCGAGGCCGATCGCATGGACGAGAACGCAGACGTCACGGTAGCCGGATCGGGTTCGGTCAAGGTCGCGAAAATGGACGTCAGCAGCCTCGACGTGACTATCGCCGGCTCGGGCGATTTCGAGGCGACCGGCAGTACGGACAAGCTCGACCTGACCGTGGCCGGCTCTGGCAGCAGCAAGATGGGCGGCCTCAAGGCCGGCTCCGCCGATATCTCGGTGGTCGGATCGGGCGATGCGGAATTCGATTCCGACGGCACGGTCGATGCCAGCATTGTCGGCGCAGGCAGTGTGACCGTGAACGGCAATGCGACCTGCACCGTATCGTCGGTCGGATCGGGCAAGCTGACCTGCAAGGGCGGCACCACCAAGGCCAAGGCCGAGGCACCCGAACCGCCGGCAGCTCCGGAAGCACCGGAGGCTCCGGAAGCCTAATTCATCGCCTGATAAGGGAAATTCGGCTAGGCGGCGCAGTGAAAGGAATTTCGATGCGCCGCCTGGCCTTTTTTGTGCTCCCCTTCGCCGCCATGGGAACCAGCGCCTGCGTCGGCACGCTCGTCGACGTCGCGACTGCGCCGGTCCGAGTCGTCAGCAAGGGCGTGGACCTTGCCACGACCAGCCAGTCGGAGGCGGACGAGAAGCGCGGCCGGGAAATCCGTAGGCGCGAGGAGCAGCTGGCCAAGCTCGAACGCCAGTACGAGAAGCAGCTCGACGAATGCGAAAAGGGCAAACAGCGGTCCTGCAGCAATGCGCGCGACACCTATGCCCAGATGCAGCAGATCCTGCCCACCATCCCGGTCGAGCCCGAAGACGATTAGTCCGAAGGCGTCGCCGCCCTTCTCAGGCGGTCGTTGATGGCAATGCCCACCCCATCGTGGGGAACCGCTGCAACCGCGATGCGCGGCTTATACGACCGTGCGCCTTCGTGAAGACAGGCATAAAGGCGTGACGCCGCCTCGATCAGGTCGCCATTTGCCGAAAGCGTGCAATCGCCCGCAATTGCGCCGAAACCGATCAGGAATTCGTCCGGCTGTGCGTCCACAGCCTCCAGACGAACGGGCTTGCCGGGTGCATAATGACTCGCCAGTTGGCCCGGCGCCTCGATACCGCCGCCGTCCGCGGAAGAGTCGCGCGGCGCGACTTTGACCGGGCCGGGTCGCAGTTCTTCAAGAACGCCGTCCTCGCGCACTGCCACGATGGTCGATTCGAGTCCGGCACGACATTCGCCTCCATCGAGCACCGCATCGATCCGCCCGTCGAGCGACGCAAGCACATGGGCCGCGCTGGTCGGGCTGATGAAGCCGCTGCGGTTGGCCGAAGGTGCGGCAATCGGCGCCCCGGCCTGCTGCAACACCCCGCGCATGACAGGGTGATCGGGCATGCGCAGCGCAATCGTAGGGAGGCGGGCGCTGACTGCCGCCGCAAGTCCCGCATCCTCGCGGCGCGGAAGCACAAGTGTCATGGGCCCGGGCCAGTGCTCTTCTGCCAAGGCCTCCGCCACGGCGCTGAAGTGCGCCAGCCTCCTTGCCTGTTCGATAGTCGAGACATGGACGATCAGTGGATTGAAGCTGGGGCGCCCTTTCGCCTCGTAGATCCGCGCCACCGCCGCGTCGCAGTCGGCCCGTGCAGCAAGACCATAAACCGTCTCTGTCGGAACGGCGACAAGGCCGCCCTCGCGCAGAATCGCAGCCGCGCGGGCGATGCCACCTTCGTCGGCCTGAAGCGTTTCCGTAGCGTATTTGCCGCCCATGCCCGCGCGCTATATCTGACGCTGCAGAAAGCCAAGAGGAATGCACCCGTGACTTACACTCCAGCCACCCAGGACCAGCTGCTCGCCATCCGCGTCAATGCCGGGATCGAGGAACTGGCGAGAACGGAAAAATTCGCCGCTGCCGAGCCCGACATGGTCGAGGCCATCGTCGAGGGCGTGGGCCAGTTTGCCGCCGGCGAGTTCGCGCCGCTCAACCGCGTGGGCGATCTGGAAGGAGCGAAGCTGGAGAACGGCGTCGTGCGTCTGCCCGAGGGCTATGCCGAAGCCTACGAAGCCTATGTCGAGCAGGGCTGGAACGCGATTGCCTCGCCTGCGGAATTCGGCGGACAGGGCCTGCCCTTCACGCTTGCCTGCAACGTGCTCGAGAACCTCGGCACGGCGAACATGGCGTTCAACCTGCTCCCGATGCTCAGCGTGGGCGCGATCGAGGCGCTGGAGCATCACGGTTCGGAGGACCTGCAGCACAAGTACCTGCCGAAGCTGGTGAGCGGCGAATGGTCGGGCACGATGAACCTGACCGAACCGCAGGCCGGCAGCGATGTCGGCGCGCTGCGCGCGACCGCCATGCCGATCGAAGAAGGCGAGCATTCGGGCAAGTACCGGATCAAGGGCCAGAAGATCTACATCACCTGGGGCGAGCACGAGCTGTCGAAGAACATCATCCACCTCGTCCTTGCGCGCCTGCCCGACGCGCCCGAGGGCAGCCGCGGCATCTCGCTTTTTGTCGTGCCGAAATATCACGTGAATTCAGATGGTTCGCTCGGTCCACGCAACGATGTGCGCTGCGTCAGCCTCGAACACAAGCTCGGCATCAACGCCTCGCCCACCTGCGTCATGAGCTATGGCGACAATGACGAGTGCATCGGTGAACTGGTCGGCGCGCCCAACCGCGGCCTCGCGGCCATGTTCACGATGATGAACAACGCGCGCATCAATGTCGGCAACCAGGGCGTCCAGATCGGGGAGCGCGCGACGCAGCAGGCGCTCGGCTATGCGCGGGACCGCGTGCAGTCGGCCCGCGCAGGCTCGCCCGACAAGAACCCCGTGGCCATCGTCGAACATCCCGACGTGCGCCGCATGCTCCTGCGCATGAAGGCACTGACCGAAGGTGCGCGCGCGTTGCTCTATTACACCGCCGGACAAGTCGATCGCGGTGTGCTGGGCGATGAAGCCGCCAGGGCGCGCGGCGAGGTCCTGACCCCGCTGATCAAGGCATGGGGCACCGATATCGGAACCGAGGTCGCGAGCCTCGGGATCCAGGTCCACGGCGGCATGGGCTTCGTCGAGGAAACCGGCGCGGCCCAGCACTGGCGCGATTCGCGCATCGCCCCGATCTACGAGGGTACCAACGGCATCCAGGCCGCCGATCTCGTCACCCGCAAGCTTGGACTCGACGGCGGACAGTCGCTGGTATCGCTGACAGAGGACATCGCGCGCGATTGCGCCGACGAACCGGCGCTGGCAGCCCTCGCCAAGGATTGCGCTGCCGTCGCCGCTTGGATGAGCGATGAAGCCAGCCTCGACGACCGTCTGGCCGGCAGCGTTCCCTTCACCACCATGCTCGCCGTGTCGGTCGCAGGCTGGCAGCTGGTGCGCCAGCTTCGCGCGGTGGAAGCGGGCGCTGCGCCGTCGCTTGCCGTCACGAAGCCTGCAAGCGTGCGTTTCTTCCTCGACCGGATCGTGCCGGAGGCTGCGGGCCTGCGAACGTCGGCCATGGCAGGCGCCGAAGCGCTCTACGCGATCGACACCGAAGCCCTGCTCGGCTGACGCAAGTCGCGCGGCGCAACTTTAGTCGGCGGTCACCTGCCGCGCATAATCGTCGCGCCCGAATGTCGCCTCCTGCCCGCGGAGTTCGCGCTGGGGCGGCAAGCGGCGGCCGGTAACCCGCTCGATCGCAGCCTGCGGCTTCGCGCCGGGCGCGCTGACACGCCAGATGATGCCGGCGGTATCGTCGCTGACGAGGAGCGAGCCGTCGCCAGCCCATTCGACCCAGGTCGGCCGCCCGCGCGTCGTGCCGTCACCGGTCAGGAAGCCGCCAAGGACCTCGACTGGTTGTCCGGTCGGATTGCCGCGATCGTCGAAGGCGACATAGACCACGTCATAGCCCGAAGGCGGCTTGCGGTTCCACGAACCGTGGCGCGCGATGAAAGCGCCGCTCGAGAACTTGTCGCCCAGCGCAGCCCCTTCGCGGCTGAATACGAGGCCCAGCGCAGCCACGTGCGGTCCGAGTGAATATTCGGGGGTGCGCACGTAGTTGATGTAGCTCGGATAGGGGTATTTCACCCGGCGGTCGAAATTGTCGCCGAAATAGACCCAGGGCCAGCCGTACTGGGCGCCGACGGGTACATTGGTGAGGTAGTCGGGCACGAGGTCGGAGCCGAGCATGTCGCGCTCGTTCACGGTGGTCCAGAGTTCGCCGGACCACGGGCTGAAATCGAGGCCGTTGGCATTGCGGAGGCCGCCTGCAAAGACGCGGCGCCTGCCGGTCTCGAGGTTCACTTCCCAGATCAGCGCGCGGCCTTCTTCGGCCTCCATGCCCTTGTCGGCGATGTTCGTATCGGAACCGACTGCGATGTAGAGGCGGTCGCCTTCGGGGTGGAGCGCAAGGTTGCGCATCCAGTGCCCGCCGGCCGGCGCCAGATCGGTTATCTTGCGCGGGTCGCCGGACACGCCGTCAGCACCCAGATTATAAGGATAGGCCAGGACCTCGTCGTGATTGGCGACGTAGAGCGTGCCGTCGCCCCATGCGAGGCCCGAAGGCGAATCGAGCCCGTCGAGCAGCACCTTGCGCGTTTCGGCAACACCGTCGCCGTCGCCATCGCGCAGCAGGACGACCTGGTTGGGCGATTCGCCGCCGGCACCGGCGCGGCTCATCAGCAAGTCCGCAATCCATGCGGTAATCCCGCCCTCGTCCTTGGCCGGAGCGCGGGTTAGCGACACGAGGATATCGCCATTGGGCAGCGCCTGCACCGTGCGCGGGTGCTCCAGCCCCTCGGCGAAGCGGTTTACGGCCAGACCTTCTGCAGCATCCGGCGCTTCGCCCTCTGCCCAGCCCACCGGCTCGGCGATGGCGACTGTCGGGAATGTTTCCGCATCGGGTTCGTCAAGACGCGGATCGGTGCCGACCACCTCGTCGAACGGAATATCGGCCGTATCCCCGCGCGAGAGGAAATAGAACGCGATGGCAAGGATCGCGACGATGACGAGAAGGGCGATGCCCAGCTTCTTGAGAATGCTCATGATGCAGGCGATACGACAGGCCCGCCGCGCTCGCAACGCCCCTTGCAAGCGCGGCTCTTTCGCCTAGATCGCTCGGTATGTTCGATTTCCGCCCCGCCCCGGATTGCCCCAAGCCCGAAGCCTATCGCCAGCTGGTCGATGCCGCCGACGCGTTGACGTCGAGCGAGGCCGACGTAGTGGCGAACATGGCCAATATCGCTGCCCTGCTGTGGGATTTCCTGCCCGACCTCAACTGGGCGGGTTTCTACCGCATGGTGGACGGTGAGCTGGTACTCGGCCCCTTCGTGGGCCGCCCGGCCTGCATCCGCATCCCGCTGGGCAGCGGCGTATGCGGGGCCGCGGCACAAAACGGCGAAACGCAGCTGGTCGAGGATGTCCACGCCTTCCCCGGACACATTGCCTGCGATGCGATCACGAATTCGGAACTCGTCGTACCGGTCATGCGTGGCGGCGAGGTTATCGCCGTCATCGATCTCGATAGCCCGTCGAAGGCCCGCTTCGACCAGGATGACCGCGCGGGAATCGAGCGCTTGGCGGAAATCCTCGCCAACCGGATCTGATTCTGCCCCGAAAGGGGACGCAGGTGCAGCTTTTTTGCCGGTCTTGCGTGCGGGTGATAGTTTCGCCTGAAATCGCCAATCCCCGCGTGGAGCGCCCGTCATGAACCGTACCGCCCTTGCCCTTGCCGGCCTTGCAGCCATTTCCGGCGCTCCTGCCCTCGCACAGGAAGCCAAGCCGGCCGAAAGAGTCATCGAGATCGAGGAGCGGGTCATGCTGCCCGCCGAAGCCGTCACCCCCCAGGGCGAACCGGTCGTTATCGAGCGGATCATCATCCGCCGCGATCCGGCGCAGGCAGGCGCCGACTGGGTGCAGCAGGACGGGACCGTCCACCGGTTCCACTCCATGCCTGCAAATACCGTACGCTCAATGACTTATGTTCCATCTGGCGGTGCCGGCGCCTTCCCGGTTCCGCCAGGTGGACGCATCGTCCAGTTCGATCGCGCCGCCTGGCTTGCCGAGTGCCGCGACCGGCTCTCGACCTATGAAGACGACAAGCGCGGCGAAGTTATCGGTGCGCTGGCAGGCGCTGCATTGGGCGGCGTCCTCGGCAACCGCATCGCGGGTCGCGGAAATCGCACGCTCGGCACCGTCGCCGGAGTGGTCGCAGGCGGGCTGGCCGGCGCAGCTATCGGCGATGCAGTGGAGGGCGATGCGCAACCTTCGGCCGAGGCCTATGGCGAATGCGAGGCCTATCTCGACGATTACATGGCCAGCGCACAGTCGGGCGAGCTGCGCGGAGCCCCTGCCTATTACGGACAGGAATACATGCTCGTGCCCGTCACGGTGACCGTACCCCAAAAGGCGGTTTATCGCGAAGTCGAGGTCGAGGTCGAAACCAAGGAATAGGGCGGAACGGACGTCACAGCGTCCGCCCTGGCTCAGATATCGCCGCCGGTCAGGCGCTGGCAGATAAGGTCCAGCTGGTCGAGCGTGCGGTAGCGAATGGTCACCGTACCGGTATTCGGCGTGCCGTCGGTCCTGATCTGCACCGGCAGTCCGAGAAATTCCTCCAGATGCCCCTGCACCGCCGCGATATCGGCATCGGTCTCGGCTTCGGGCACGCTGGGACGCGACTTGCGCGGTTTGGCAGAAGCCCCGCCCTTGCGCGCCATCTTCTCGACTTCGCGGACCGAAAGACCTTCCTTCACCGCGCGCGAGGCGAGTTCCGATGCGCCCTCGTTGCCGATCAGCGCGCGGGCATGGCCCATGGAAAGCCTGCCGTTCGCAAGGAGGGCAAGGACGTCCTCGGGAAGCGCCAGCAGGCGCTGGAGATTGGCGACGTGGCTGCGCGACTTGTCGACAAGGCCGGCGATTTCCGCCTGGGTCATCCCCTCGTCATCAGCAAGCTTCTGATATGCCCGCGCTTCTTCCAGCGGGTTGAGATCTTCGCGCTGGAGGTTTTCGATCAGCGCCAGCGCCAGAACTTCGCGCTGATCGAGTTCGCGGACGATGGCGGGTATCTGGTGGAGCCTTGCGCGCTGCGCTGCACGCCAGCGACGTTCGCCGGCAACGAGGCGATAGCGCCCCCCGCTTCGCGGCGTGACGATAATCGGCTGGATAACGCCGCGCTGGGCGATCGAGGCCGCAAGCTCGTCCAGCGCATCGCTGTCGAAATGGGTACGCGGCTGCCCGGGTAGGGGTTCGATATCCGCAACCGGAATGCTGGCGAGCCCGGATGTGGCTTGAGCAGGCGTCGAACCGGTTAAATCACTGCTTTCGCTCGAGGAATTGATTAGCGGCTCTTCGCGCTGGACCTCGCCCAGAAGCGCGCCGAGGCCACGGCCGAGTTTCTTCTTGCGGTCGATAGCTTGGCTCATGCGGCCTTCCTTCTTTCCGGCAGGCGCCCGATCAGCTCGCGCGCCAATCCGATGTAGGCGCGGCTGCCGGGACAATTGTGGTCATAGACGAGCGCGGGCATCCCGTGGCTCGGCGCTTCCGACAGGCGAACATTGCGCGGAATGACGTTTTCGAAAACCAGATTGCCGAGGCAATCGCGAACATCGTCGGCCACCTGGTCGGTCAGGCGGTTACGGCGGTCGAACATCGTCAACGCAACGCCGACAATGCCGAGATCGGGATTGAAGCGCTGCTGCACCCGCTCCACCGTTTGCAAGAGCTGGCTAAGGCCTTCCAGGGCGAAAAACTCGCATTGCAGGGGCACGAGCAGTGTGTCCGCCGCGCCCAAGGCATTCAGCGTCAGCAGGCCCAGCGAAGGCGGGCAATCGATGAAACAGATGTCGTATCCGGCGAATCCACCCTTCCCGGCCTGGCCCAGAGCCTTGGAAAGGCGCGCGGTGCGATCTTCCACCGAGACGAGTTCAACCTCGGCGCCGGACAGGTCCTGGGTTGCCGGCACGATATCCAGCCCTGGAATTTCCGTCGGCTGGGCGCACTGGGCCAGCGATGCTTCTTCGAGAAGAAGGTCATAACTGGTGTATTCGCGCGCCGAGCCTTCAATCCCCATCCCAGTCGAAGCGTTTCCTTGCGGATCGAGGTCGATGAGCAGGGTTTTCCAGCCGGTGGCGGCCATCGCAGTTGCGATATTGATGGCGGTCGTGGTTTTGCCCACTCCGCCCTTCTGGTTGGCAATTGCGACGGTAATCATTGTTTTTCCCTCACTTTGCCCCTGCCAACGACCATTCCGGCCTCGCTATCCGTAACAGATTGTTCCACGTGGAACATGTTTCGGAGCGTTTTTGGAAGTTCCTGCACTTCCTGCGCTGCCGACCGCCCCTTGGGCAACACCCAATGCGTCCGCTCTGTGGAGAAGCGTGCGGATAACCGGAGGAGTTTCGGCAACGGAGCGAAGGCTCGTGCTGAAATCACGCCTGCCGGAAAACTTTCGACCAGTTCCAACCGGCTGCCCTCGATATGACAGTTTGCCAAATCAAGTTCGTCCCTCATCCGCTCGAGCCAGGCAACTCGCAGTTTGCGCGATTCGACGAGCACAACCTCCATCTCAGGGCGGAGAGCTGCGATGACGAGCCCCGGAAGGCCCGCCCCCGTCCCGAGGTCCAGCCACGGTCCCGATGTTTCACGTGGAACATGGTCGAGAAGCTGCGCCGAATCGGCAAAGTGCCGCGACCACATGCTATCAAGCGAGGCCTTGGCCACCAGGTTCTGGCGCTTGTTTTCCTGCGCAAGTGCGCTGCCGAGCCGTTCCAGGCGTTCGAGCGCAGCTGCATCGGCGAACCGGGCGACATACTGGCGCGCGCTGCCTTCATCGCCGATCATGCCGCAACCCCCTGCGCCCGCTTCACATGCACAAGCAACGCTGCAAGCGCAGATGGAGTAACGCCGGGCACGCGGCCCGCTGCGGCGAGGGAGGCGGGCTGGGCCGCTGACAGTCGCTCGACCATTTCGTTGGAAAGCCCCGGGATCGCGGCATAGGCGAAGCTGTCAGGAATGCGCAGGTTTTCACCCGCCCGCAGTTCGCGCAGCTCCGCATCCTGCCGCTCCAGATAGGGCGCGTAGAAGGCATCTTCCGCCATCTCTATGGCGAGCGGATCGGCCGGATCCAGGCCCTCGACAAGATCGGCGAGGGTTCTGATTGAAACGTGTCCGCCGCGAAGCCATTCGGCTGCGGGGCGGGTTCCCATGTCGAGACGCACCGTGCTGCCTTCATCCGTCAGCGCACGCGCAGATATCGGGGCATCGAACAAATTCTGGATGACCTGCTGGCGCTCGCTACGGCGGGCAAACCACTCACGGCGCTCCTCCCCGATAAGCCCTGCTGCAAGCCCGAGAGGGGTGAGGCGCGTGTCTGCGTTGGCGGCGCGTAGCCGCAAGCGGTACTCCGCGCGCGCGGTGAGCATGCGATAGGGTTCGGTGACGCCCTGAAGCGTGAGATCGTCGACCATCACCGCGATGTAGGAATTTGACCGGTCCAGCTTGGCACTCTCACATCCAAGAACGGCAGCTGCCGCCTCCATACCGGCCACCAGTCCCTGAGCGGCGGCTTCTTCGTATCCCGTGGTTCCGTTGATCTGCCCCGCACAGTAAAGGCCGGGAATGTCCCGAACCTCCAGCGTGGAGCGGAGGGCGCGCGGGTCGATATGGTCGTACTCGACCGCATAGCCCGGAACCTCCATCTCCACCCGCTCGAGGCCCTCCATGGCACGAAGCATGCCGAGCTGCACATCCGTCGGAAGCGATGTGCTGATGCCATTGGGATAGACAAGATGCGTCGATAGCCCTTCCGGTTCCAGGAAGACCTGGTGGCCGTCCCTGTCGCCGAATCGGTGGATCTTGTCCTCGATGGAAGGGCAATAGCGCGGCCCCGCCGCACCGATGGCACCGGAAAACAGGGGCGAACGGTCGAGATTGGCCCGGATGAGGTCGTGTGCCCGTTCATTGGTGCGCGTGATCGCACAGAACACCTGCGGATTGACCCTCCCCTCCGAAAGGGACGACATCGTCCACATCTCGCCATCGGAGGGCTGCTCTTCCAGGCGCGCCCAGTCGATGGTGCGCCCGTCGAGACGTGGCGGGGTGCCGGTCTTGAGGCGAGCCATCGGCAAGGCAGCATCGCGCAATTGGGCGGCAAGGCGATGGGCAGCGTTCTCGCCGATCCGTCCGCCTTCGAACCGTTCCTCGCCGCGAAACAGCGTGCCTCCCAGGAAAGTCCCGGTGCAGAGAATAACCGCAGCACTTTCCAGCGCAGACCCGTCGGCAAGTTCGAGACCGGTGACGCGGCCATTCGAAAGCTTCAAGGCAGCAGCCTCGCCTTCGACAAGGGTGAGGTTATCCTGCCGCGCCACGATGTCCTGCACCGCCGCATGGAAAAGTCGGCGGTCGGCCTGGATACGCGGCCCCCAAACGGCGCTTCCCTTCGAGCGGTTGAGCATCCGATAATGGATTGCCGCCGCATCGGCAGCGCGGCCGATCACCCCGTCCAGCGCATCGACCTCGCGGACGAGGTGGCCCTTGCCCAGACCGCCAATCGCGGGGTTGCAGCTCATCGCGCCTATCTTGGACAGGTCGAAGCTCACCAGCGCGGTGCGCGCACCCATGCGCGCCGAGGCACAGGCGGCCTCGACGCCGGCATGGCCGCCGCCGATAACGATGACTTCGAAGGACTGCATGGTTGGGCCGATAATTGCCTTTGCGCCAAGCGTCAAAGCCGAAGATGTTCCACGTGAAACACTACTTCCCGATGCAGAAGCGGCCGAACAGGGCGTCGAGTACATCTTCTGTCGAATGCCGACCGAGCAAACCGTCGAGCGCACGCCGCGCAATTCGCAATCTCTCGCCGATCAGGAGCAGGTCCTCCCCCGCCGAAATACCTTCGATTGCGTCATACGCATCCGAAAGCGATTCCGCCTGTCTCTGGTTGTATGCCGCGAGGCCGGGTTTGGGTAGCAACTGGCGAGCGCGCTGCACCAGGTCTGCAATCAGTGCCTCGACGCCCTCGCCCGTCTGCGCCGATACGTAATGCGCAGCGTTCGACTTGGCCGCCCCTTCAATATCACTCTTGGGTGAAATCTCGAGCGACCCGGCCGGTCCCTGCCCCTCATCGCCCAGCCACAGGATGATATCCGAGCGATCGAGTTCACGCCTTGCGCGGTCTATGCCGATACTTTCGATGGAGCCGGCACCACTTTCCCGCAGTCCAGCCGTATCGACGAGGATGAACGGCACCCCTCCAAAGGCGACCGGACGCTCGATAACGTCGCGGGTCGTTCCGGCTTCCTCGGAGACGATAGCGGCCCCTTCGTCGAGCAAGGCGTTGAAAAGCGAAGATTTGCCAGCATTGGGCGGGCCGGCAAAAACCACCCTGATGCCGTCGCGCAGGCGCTCTGCACGGGGGGCATCGAGGGCTGCGCGCCAATCGGCTGCCAGCGATGCCGCCGCATCGGTGAATTCGGGCGGAAGCGCCTCCACATCGTCCTCGTCCGAGAAATCGAGCGCGGCCTCGACCTGGGCGGAGAGGCCAAGCAGGCGATCGCGCCAGGCTTCGACCTGTCGGGAAAGCTGCCCTCCAGCCGACGCCTCCGCTGCACGGCGCTGCAATTCGGTTTCCGCCGACAGGAGATCGGCAAGACCTTCGGCCTCCGCCAGATCGACCACCCCATTGGCAAAGGCGCGCCTCGTGAACTCGCCCGGTTCCGCGCGGCGCAAGCCCTCCATCGTGCCAAGCGCGCGCTCGATCGCGGCAACGACTGCCCTGCCCCCGTGACAGTGTATTTCGGCCAGATCTTCGCCTGTCGCGGTGCGTGGACCATCGAAGAACAGGACCAGCGCCCTGTCGAGCACTCCGCCCTCACCGTCCTTCAGCACGCGCAATGAGGCGGTGCGCGCCGCAGGAAGGCCCCCAGCCAGCCTCTCGAGAGCCTTCGCCGCAGACGGCCCGCTGATGCGGATCACGCCGATGGCGGCGGGCGGCGACCCGCTGGAGAGCGCGAATATGGTGTCGGTCACTGGCGGCGCTGGACTCAGTCGTCGGACGGCTTGTCCGCCTTGGAGGAAGTGCGCGCGGCATTGGCGCCTTCCATGAAACTCTGGAACAGCTTGAAGCCGGCCTGGCCCATGGGAGCGAGCTGCTTGGCATATTCCTGCAGCTGGTCAGTGTTGGACACGCCCTTCATCGCCTTCGACATCATGTCGACATAGACAGCGTTCGCCTTCCCCACGTCGGGCAGGCCCATGAAGGTCCGCGCCTCCTCCGGCGTGCAGTCGATTTCGATATGGACCTTCATCGCGTTTCCTCCGTTGAGTGCTGGAGCGCACTTCTGGTGTCTGACACTATCTGGGTTTGCCAGCCCCGCACCGCAAGCGCTAGGCCTGCAATCGATCAAGGGAGAGAATACGCAATGAGCGAGTTGGTCAGCATTTCCACACTGGACGGCGAGAACAGCTTCAACGCCTATGTCGCGCGCCCGCAAGGCACTCCGCGTGCCGCCATCGTGGTCATCCAGGAAATCTTCGGCGTGAATGCCGGCATCCGCCGCAAGTGCGACAAGCTGGCCGAAGATGGCTACCTCGCCGTGGCCCCCGACCTGTTCTGGCAGTTCGAAGACGGTATCGAGCTCGATCCCGATATTGAGGCGGAAATGGGCAAGGCTCTGGATTTGTTCGGCAAATTCGACCAGGACCACGGCGTCCGCGATATCGAGGCGGCCATCCGCTACGCCCGCTCGCAAGGCTGCGCCAAGGTCGGCGCGGTCGGCTACTGCCTCGGCGGACGGCTTGCCTACATGACCGCGGCGCGCACCGACAGCGATGCCTCGGTCGGCTATTATGCGGTCGGGATCGACAATCTGCTGCGCGAAAAGCACGCCATCGCCAATCCCCTGATGCTCCACATCCCGACCGAAGACGGCTTCGTCGACAAGGCGACGCAGAAAGCCATGCATGACGGCCTCGGCGATCATCCCAAGGTCACGCTGCACGATTACGAAGGCCTCGATCACGGTTTCGCGACCGAATTCGGCAAGCGCCGCAGCGAAGAGGCGGCCCAGTTGGCCGATTCGCGCACCAGCGCCTTCTTTGCGCAGCACCTCGGCTGAGACGGGCACGGGTCGTGGAAAGGCTTCCCTTCCGCTACATCATCCCGGTCGCCCTCTACGTGCTGGTCGGCGCGGCCTGGATATTCGAACCGGCACGCTGGACCTTATGGATCCTCCTGCCTGGCCTACTCCTCGCAATATGGGATTTTGCACAGGAAAAACATACACTTAGGAGAAATTACCCGCTCGTCGCCCGCATCAGGTGGGTAATGGAAGACCTGCGCCCCTTTGCGCAGTCCTACATCGTGGAAGACGATCTGGAGGGACGCCCCTTCAGCCACCAGGCGCGCGCCCTGGTCTATGCGCGGGCCAAGGGCGATCTCGATTCGCATCCGATGGGCACCGAACTCGACGTCTATTCAGACGAATACGAGTGGGTCGGCCACTCCATTGCCCCGTCGCGCGATACACCCGAGGAATGGCGGGTCACTGTGGGAGAGAAGACCTGCGCGAAGCCCTATTCCTCCTCGCTGCTCAATATCTCGGCGATGAGCTTCGGTTCGCTGTCTGCGAAAGCGATCGAGGCTCTCAATGCAGGGGCAAAACTCGGCAATTTCGCGCACAACACCGGCGAAGGATCGATCAGCAAGTACCACCGCGAACCGGGCGGCGATCTCATCTGGGAACTGGGCAGCGGCTATTTCGGCGCCCGCGCAAAGGACGGCCGCTTCGATCCCGAGCAGTTCCGCGACAATGCCGCAAGCGATCAGGTCAAGATGATCGAATTGAAGCTGAGCCAGGGCGCCAAGCCCGGCCATGGCGGTGTGTTGCCCGGTATAAAGGTCACGCCCGAAATCGCCGAGGCGCGCGGCGTGCCTGTCGGCGAGACTGTAACCTCGCCGGCAGCCCATCCCGAATTCGATACGCCGATCGAATTGCTGGAATTCGTGACTCGCCTGCGCGACCTGTCGGGTGGGAAGCCCACCGGCATCAAGCTGTGCGTCGGCCAGCCGCACGAGATTTTCGCCATAGGCAAGGCGATGATCGAGACCGGACTGCACCCCGATTTCATCACGGTGGACGGGGCCGAAGGCGGTACCGGTGCCGCCCCGCTCGAACTGAGCAATTCGGTTGGCATGCCGCTGCGCGAAGGGCAGATTTTCGTGCGCAACATGCTCGTCGGCACGGAATTCCGCGACAAGGTCAAGATTGCGACCTCCGGCAAGATCCATTCGGGCGCCCAGATGGCCAAGAGCTTCGCCCTGGGTGCAGACTGGTGCAATGCCGCCCGGCCTTTCATGTTCTCGCTCGGCTGCGTCCAGTCGATGAACTGCCACAAGGGTACCTGCCCGACCGGGATTGCCACGCAGGACGCCTGGCGCCAGCGCGGCCTGGTAGTCGAGGACAAGGCGCCGCGCGTCGCCCGTTTCCAGCGCCAGACGCTGCATGCTCTGAAGGAAATCACCATCGCCATGGGCCTCGACAATCCATGGCAGATGCAGCCGATGGACATGCGCGAGCGCATCAACGGCGCACGCTCGGACGCCTTCGACAAGATCTACTACTTCGCGGAACCCGGCGTATTGCTGGACAAGCCGTCCTCGACTCCCCTCGCCCGCCACTGGGAAGCGGCGCGGGCCAACAGTTTCAGGAGACATTGATGAGTGCGGAACAAGGCCTCGCGCGCTGGCACAAGGTTATCGAGAACGGGTCCGACCCGGCCGAGCTCGCAGCGATCATGCGGCCCGATGCCGTGTTCCATTCGCCGGTCGTCCACACCCCCCAGGAAGGGCGCGAGATCGTCGTCGCCTATCTTTCTGCCGCGGGACAGACGCTCGGCAACGACAGCTTCACCTATGTCCGCGAACTGGTGGACGGAGAGAATGCCATGCTTGAATTCACCACCGAGATGGACGGCATCAAGGTCAACGGTATCGACCTCATCCGCTTCGACGAGGACGGCATGATTGCCGATTTCAAGGTCATGGTCCGACCGCTCAAGGCAGTGAACAAGGTCTGGGAAATGATGGCTGCCCAGCTCGAAAGGCAGAAAGCCGGCTGAAACGGCACCTGCGGCTCAAGCGCGCAGGAAATCCTCGACCAGCCCTAACACCCGGTCACCATCCGGTTTTCCGGCCAGTTCCTCGCGCAGCTGGTCGATGGCGGGCGGGCCGGTGAAGTTGATCAGCCGCTTCATCGCCCAGTCGGGAAACCAGGGTTCCTGCGCCCCTTCGTCGTAGACGATGACCAGGTCGGTATGGCGGGGATCACGCTCGATCTCGGCGAGCAGCCCTTCGACTTCCAGCGGCGGCCCTTCGAGGAACTGGAGGAACCGTTCGCCATCGTGCAGCAGGAAGCCGGTGATCCCGCGCGCAGGATTGCGGCGGTTGGAGGTGTCGATGATGTTGAACACCTCGGTGCTGTCGACTGCTGCAGCGATGGTGCTGCGATAGACAATCCTCTTCACTAGCCCCCCACCCGGAAGGGATTTCCTGCCGGGCGCCCCTTTTCCTTACTGGTTCATATTGGCGAAGAAGTCCTCGTTGGTCTTGGAATCCTTCATCTTGTCGAGCAGGAATTCCATCGCGTCGACCGTGCCCATCTGCATGAGGATACGGCGCAGGACCCACATCTTCGACAGCTTGTCCTTCTCGACCAGCAGCTCTTCCTTGCGGGTGCCGGACTTGCCGACATCCAGCGCCGGGAAGATGCGCTTGTCCGCGACCTTGCGGTCCAAGACGATTTCCGAGTTACCGGTGCCCTTGAATTCTTCGAAGATGACTTCGTCCATGCGGCTGCCGGTGTCGATCAGCGCGGTGGCGATGATGGACAGCGAACCGCCTTCCTCGATGTTGCGCGCTGCACCGAAGAAGCGCTTCGGGCGCTGCAGTGCATTGGCGTCGACACCGCCGGTCAGCACCTTGCCCGAGCTGGGCACTACGGTGTTGTAGGCGCGGCCGAGGCGGGTGATCGAGTCGAGCAGGATGACGACGTCGTGCTTGTGCTCGACGAGGCGCTTGGCCTTTTCGATGACCATTTCGGCAACCTGCACGTGGCGATTGGCCGGTTCGTCGAAGGTCGAGGAAATGACCTCGCCCTTCACGCTGCGCTGCATGTCGGTGACTTCTTCCGGACGCTCGTCGACGAGCAGGACCAGCAGGAAGACTTCCGGGTGGTTGTCGGTGATCGCCTTGGCGATGTTCTGCAGCAGCACGGTTTTACCCGTGCGCGGCGGGGCGACGATCAGCGCGCGCTGGCCCTTGCCCTGCGGCGAGATGATGTCGATCACGCGGGCCGACTTGTCCTTGACCGTGGGATCAAGCGTGTCGAGCGTCAGCTTCTCTTCGGGATAGAGCGGCGTGAGGTTGTCGAAATTGGTGCGGTGACGCACCGCATCCGGATCGTCGAAATTGACCTGGTAGAGCTTGGTCAGGGCGAAATAGCGCTCGCCCTCCTTGGGGGCTCGGATTTCGCCTTCGACGGTATCGCCCGTGCGCAGGCCCCATTTGCGGACCTGGTTGGGCGAGACGTAGATATCGTCGGGACCGGCAAGGTAGTTCGCCTCGGGGCTGCGCAGGAAGCCGAAGCCGTCCTGCAGCACCTCGATGGTGCCGATACCCATGATCTTTTCTTCGTACTCCTCGTCTTCGGCGAGCTCACGAAGGATGCAGAACATCAGGTCCTGCCGGCGCATGGTCGATGCGCCTTCGACGCCCAGTTCCTCGGCCATTGCCACGAGGTCTGCGGGCGTTTTCGCTTTCAAGTCTTTGAGATGCATAAATTTTACTCGATAAATCTGGAAATGGCCGGCGGGTCGGTATGGGCTTGGGGAAAGCGGACCCGGCGCCGTCAGTCATGCGGTGCCATTTGCCGGTGATGGGTGTGAAATAGGACTGCGCCCGCGCGCCGTCAATCGGCAAACGCGGTTGCCGGATCCCCGCTCAGAACGGGCGGACGACCACCAGCACGACGATGAAGGCAAGCAGGATGCCCGGCACCTCGCCATAGACGCGCAGCTGCTTCTCGGTCAGCGGACGTTCTCCGCGGGCCATCGCCTTGGACCGGGCAACCATCATGCCGTGATAGCCGGTCAGCACGATTACGAGCAGCAGTTTGGCATGGAACCAGCCCTGGCTGAACGCGCCGCTCTGCATGGCCAGCAGCAGACCCAGCACCCAGACGACTATAAGGCTGGGGGTGAGAATGATCTTGCGCAGCAGGCCCATGCGTTTGGCCCACAGCGCCTCTTCTTCCGATCCGGCCGCGGCGTCGTGGCAATAGATCATCTGGCGCGGCAGCATGAACAGGCCTGCCATCCAGAAGACCATGAAGATGATGTGCCCGGACTTGAGCCAGAGATAGGTCATCGCAAGAACGTCCTGCATGGGTTCGATCTAGTCATTGCGCGGCGCTTCGTCACCCCTGCCAGCCGCGCACGGTGGCAATCAGCCGCTCGACGTTTTCGATCGGCGTGCGCCGGTCGATCCCGTGGCCGAGGTTGAAGACATGGGGCCGGTCCGAAAAAGCCTCCAGGATTGCCTTGATGCGCCCTTCGAGGGCCGGACTACCCGAAAGCAGTAAAAGCGGGTCCAGATTGCCCTGTACGGCCATTCCGGCGGGCAATTCGCGTGCGACCCACAGCGGATCGAGCGTTTCGTCCACACCGACCGCCTTCACGCCCGTCTCGCGGGCATAGGCGGGCAGCTTTTCGCCCGAACCCTTGGGGAAGCCGATCACCGGCGTATCGGGATGGCGCTGTGCCAGTGCAGCGACGATCGCGGCATTGGGCGCGATGACCCAGCGTTCGAACTCGTCGGGCGCAAGGCTCCCGGCCCAGGAATCGAACAATTGCACCGCTTCGGCACCCGCCTCGATCTGGCCGGAAAGATATTCGACCGTGTCGCCGACGATGGCATCGATGATTGCCTGGAGCTTGCCCGGATCGCGATAGGCGAGCGCGCGGGCATCGTGCTGGTCGCGGCTGCCCTCGCCTGCGACCATGTAGGTGGCGACGGTCCAGGGACTGCCGGCAAAGCCCAGCATGGTAACGCCTTCGGGCAGCCGCTGACGGCACAGGCGCACGGTCTGGTAGATCGGCTCGTAGCGCGAATGGTTGGCCGCCAGCCCTTCGAGCGCGGCATCGACCAGCGGCGGCGAGAGCTTGGGACCTTCGCCGGCGAGGAATTCCAGGTGCTGGCCCATGGCGTGCGGCACGATCAGGATATCGGAGAACAGGATCGCCCCGTCGAAACCGAACCGGTCGATCGGCTGCAAGGTAATCTCGCACGCCGCCTCGCTGTCATATGCCATGGCGAGGAAGCCGCCCTTCTCGGCGCGCAGTTCGCGATATTCGGGAAGGTACCGACCAGCCTGGCGCATGAGCCAGAGCGGCACCTTGTCCGCGCGCTTGCCGTTCAGAGTGTCGAGCAGGAGGCCGGGCATCGAGAGAGAGTCCAATCCAATAAAAATGATTATTATAAGAGTTGAAGGAGTCTGTTGGCCCTGTGGATAATGGGCATAGCGGCCCCCTGCCTGATTTCTCCAGCAAGGGAAAGGGCGAGGGGCGGATTGCGACTCGGCAGATGGCTTGAGTCGAGTCAAACTTATCCCTGCTGTCCCCAGCCTGCGCATAAATCGGATTTGCTGTGCGGGAATCGCCCCCGAACAGGACTCGTAGCGGGGAGGGAATTCATCCCCGAACTTGTCGGCAGACCTGTCCCGTGGTTTATCCGGCGCTTCTCCACAGGCCGAAAGTCGCAACCATAACCGACCGCATCCACCTCCACCTGCTGTCCGATTCCACCGGTGAAACGCTGGAAATGCTGGCCAAGGCCGCGCTCGCCCAGTTCGACGATGCGGATGTCGTCAGGCATTTCTGGCCGATGGTGCGCTCGCGTCAGCATCTCGACCGCATCGTGCCCGAACTCAAGGCCAATCCGGGCCTCGTCCTGTTCACTCTCGTCAATCCCGAAGCCCGCGCGCGGCTGGAGGAAGTGTGCACCCAGAACGGCCTGCCCGCCGTGCCGATCCTCGACCGCGTGACCGAAGCGCTGGAAAAGGCGCTGGGCCAGGAGGCGCACGGTCGGCCCGGCCGCCAGCACCAGATGGACAAGGCCTATTTCGAACGGGTCGAGGCGATCCAATTCACTATCGCCCATGACGACGGGATCGGCTGGGAGAACTGGGAAGAGGCCGACATCATCCTTGCCGGTGTGTCGCGCAGTTCCAAGACGCCGACCAGCATCTACCTCGCCAACCGCGGCTACAAGGTGGCCAATATCCCGCTGGTGGTGGAAAGCCCGCCGCCGCCCAAGCTGTTCGAACTGAAGAAGCCGCTCGTCGTGGGCCTGACCACCGCGCCCGAACGGCTGGTCCAGATCCGCCGCAATCGCCTGCTGACGCTCAACGAGCAGTCACAGACCGCCTATATCGACAACGAACGGGTGAAGTCGGAAGTTGCCTTCGCCCGCCGCATGTTCGCCGACAATGGCTGGCCGGTAATCGACGTGACGCGCCGCTCGATCGAGGAAACCGCAGCTGCAATCATCCGTCTGTGCAGCGAACGCAGCCACAAGGCGGCAGGCGAATTCGAAGGAGGCAAGGCAATATGAGCGCGATTGCAGGCGAAGGCATCATCCTCGCCTCGAACTCTGCCTCGCGCAAGGCGATGCTCGAAGCGGCAGGCGTCGCTTTCGAGGCGCGTGCTGGCGACGTGGACGAGCGCGCACTCGAGGCGGAAATGGAAGACGCGGAACCGGCCGAAATCGCGCAGGCGCTGGCTGCGGCGAAGGCAACTGCGGTGGAGGCGAAGGGCCTCGTTCTCGGCAGCGATTCTCTGGTTGAGGTCGAGGGGCGGCGGTTCGACAAGCCGGCGACGCGCGAACAGGCGGCAGAACACCTGCGCTTCTTTTCTGGCAAGGCCATGACGCTGCACAGCGCCGCCGCGCTGGCGCGAGACGGGCGCATCGTGTGGATGGGATCGGACTTCGCCCGGCTGAAGGTCCGCCAACTCTCCGAGGAATTCATCGAGGCCTATCTCGATGCCGAATGGCCCGAGGTTTCCTACTGCGTCGGCGTGTTCCGGATCGAGGGTCCCGGCGTCCAATTGTTCGACAGCATCATGGGCGACCAGTTCACCGTGCTTGGCATGCCTTTGCTGCAGGTATTGGACGCGCTGCGCGAGGAAGGCGCCCTGCCCTCGTGACGATTTATGCGGAAGTCATCGGCGATCCGATTGCCCAGTCGAAATCGCCCGCGATCCACGGGTTCTGGATCGACAAGCTCGGCCTCGATGCGGAATATCGTGCGCACCACGTGATCGCCGACGATCTCGCCGCCTATCTGGAAGAACGGCGCGGCGATCCGGACTGGCGCGGCTGCAATGTCACCATGCCGCACAAGCAGGCGGTCATTTCGCTGCTTGACCGGCTCGAGCCGCTTGCCCGCCGTGTCGGTGCGGTGAATACCATTGTCAGGGCACCCGACGGCGCACTGGTCGGTCGCAACACCGATGTCGCAGGCTTTCTCGAGCCGCTGCGCGAACGCCTCAAGGCCACGCATTACTTCCGCATGGCGCGGATCCTCGGCACCGGCGGCGCAGCGCGGGCCATCGTTGCGGGACTGGCGGGCGAAGGCTTCACCCTCGTTCTTGCCGGGCGCGATGCGGGCAAAGCGGAGGCATTGCTCGGCGAACTCGATCCGGGCGGGGAGCATCATGTCGCGCCGCTCGACCATTTCGCCAAACCCACCGATTTCGCATTCGACGACCGGGAGGGCTGCTGCGACCTGGTCATCAACGCATCCCCGCTCGGCATGCGCGGCCAGCCGCCGCTCGAATTCGACTGGAGCCATGCGCCCCCCGGTTCCGTCGCCTACGATATCGTGACCGATCCGGTCGAAACCGAATTCTTGCAGCAGGCGCGGTCGGCAGGTTTCGAGACCATCGACGGTCTCGCCATGCTGATCGGGCAAGCCGCGGCTGCATTCACCCATTTCTTCGGTGTGGAGCCCCCGCGCGGACACGATGCCGAATTGCGCCAAAGGCTGATGGCATGACCCGCCCCCTCATCGTCGGGCTTACCGGCTCCATCGGCATGGGCAAGTCCACCGTCGCCGCCATGTTCGAGGGCGCCGGCGTGCCGGTTTTCGACGCCGACAGGGAGGTGCGCGCCATGCAGGGCCCGGGCGGTGAACTGGTCGATGCGATCGAACGCGAATTTCCCGGCAGCACCGGTGCAGAAGGCGTGTTGCGCGACCGGCTGGGACAGCAGGTTTTCGCCGATCCGCAAGCCCTCGCCCGGCTCGAGGCGATCGTGCATCCTGCCGTCGCCGAAAAACGCGGGGCATTCCTGATCGAGCACGCCGGGCAGGACATGGTGGTGTTCGACATCCCGCTCCTGTTCGAAAAGGGCGGATCGCAGGCCGTCGACGCGGTCGTCGTCGTGTCGGCTCCGGCCGAAGTGCAGCGCCAGCGCGTGCTGGCGCGTCCCGGCATGACGCCCGAGAAATTCGCCCATATCCTCTCGATCCAGGTGCCCGATATCGAGAAGCGCGAGCGTGCCGACCACGTGATCGACACTGGTACGAGCCTTGCGCAAACCGAGGCGGCGGTGCGCGCCCTCATCGAAAAGCTGCGCCAAGAAAAGCGCGGCTAAACCTCTTGTAATCCGCCAGCGCGAGTCCGATAGTCGGGCCAATGCGCGAGATCGTCTTCGACACCGAAACCACCGGGCTGGATCCAAGGACCGGCGACCGGATGGTCGAAATAGGCTGCATCGAATTGCTCAATCTCGTGCCCACCGGCGCGACCTATCACACCTATTACAATCCGGAACGCGACATGCCCGCCGGCGCGGAAGCCGTGCACGGTCTTTCGGCATCGTTCCTGTCGGACAAGCCGCTGTTCCGCGACATTGCGCACGAATTGCTCGACTTCATCGGCGATGCGCCGCTGGTCGCGCATAACGCCGGGTTCGACTTCGCCTTCCTCAATGCCGAACTGGCGCTGTGCGAACGCGAAGCGGTGTGCACCAGCCGCATGGTCGACACCGTCGCCATCGCCAAGAAGCGCCACCCGGGGGCCAAGCTTTCGCTGGATGCGCTGTGTACGCGCTACGGGATCGACCGCAGCCACCGCGTGAAGCACGGCGCGCTGCTCGACGCGGAACTTCTGGCGCAGGTCTATGTCGAGCTGAAGGGTGGCAGGCAGATCGGTCTCGAACTGGCCGCCGAACGGGTGGTCCGGGTCGAACGCGAAGTCATTGCGGTGCGCCAGGCACCCGACCGCCCCCGGCGCGAGCCGCGGCCCCACGCGCCGAGCGAGGAAGAACTCGCGCGGCACAGGAAATTCATGTCCGGGATCGAAAACCCGCTCTGGGGATAGGTTCAGGTACCCACCCGGCCGACACAGCCGGACCGGGGATCGGCAGGGTGCGATAGAGGAGATACCATATGGATGTTCGCGTCTCAGGCCACCAGATCGACACCGGCGCTGCCCTGCAGAGCCATGTCGAAGACCGCATGCAAGGCATCGTCGACAAGTATTTCAACCGCGCGATCTCCTCGCATATCACTCTGGGCAAGGGCCCCGGCGGGTCTTTCACCTCCGATATCGTGACGCATGTGATGCAGGGCCTGATCCTCAAGGGCCATGCCGAGGCGCATGACGTTCACCAGGCTTTCGAACAGGCCGCCGGCAAGATCGAGAAGCAGCTGCGGCGCTACAAGCGGCGCATCCAGGATCGCCACGAACAGGCGCAGCACGCCATGCGCGAGGAAGAGGCTGCCTACACCATCTTCGCCGCGCCCGAACCGGATACCGAAGAGGAAATCACGGCCGACAGTCCGCCGATCATCGCGGAAACCAGCGCGATCATCCCGGAATGTTCGGTTGCCGATGCCGTGATGATGCTCGATTTGCAGAACACCAACGCCATCCTGTTCAAGAACGGGGCTACCGAAGCGCACAACATGGTCTATCGCCGCCCCGACGGCTCGATCGGCTGGGTCGAGCCCCGGTAAAGAAGGAAGGAATGATGAACCAGGCGGCTACCAGCGGGGCCGAGCGGCACTGGCGTGCGCTCGAGCGGCTCTACGCTTCCGCCCCGGTGAACTCGCTCTTCGCCTCGCAGCTCGAGGTGACGGGCGAAGGCCGCGCAAGGATCGTATTCGACGTGACCGAAGCCGCCTATCACGCGGCCGGTGCCGCACACGGGACCATCTATTTCAAGATGCTCGATGATGCGGCCTTCTATGCAGCGAACACCCTGGTGACCGACCGTTTCCTGCTGACGACATCCTTCAACCTCCACTTCACCAAGCCGGTGCGAACCGGCAAGGTCGTGGCCGAGGGGCGCTGGGTCAGCGGGCGCCGCCGCGTGTTTGTGGCCGAATCGCGCCTGGTGGACGAAGAAGGCGACGAAATCGGGCGCGGAACCGGCACGTTCATGAAGTCGCGCATCCCGCTCTCCAGCCTTGCCGGATATTCGGGTTGAGGACCGGCATGGAGGGCGCGCGCCTCCCTACCCACCTCGAAGTGACGGGCCTGATCCGGGCAGCGCAGCAGCAGGGCGGCTTTGCAACGGTCCTCCGCTCGGGCGAACGCGATGCGGGAACCCTGGCGATATTAACCACCAATAGTGGCAATAATACAATGCTTTGGGAGCGCCTGCCGCGGCTCGATGGCGACCGAATCTTCGAGTGTACCAAGCAGCAAGATACGGAAAACAAAGAAGATTTCGAGGATTATCTGGCCCGCCGCATGGCCCGTGACCCCGATCTTTGGATTCTCGAACTGGATGGCCCTGAAATGGAACGCTTGGTCGCAGAGTGGGCCCGTTAACTTGACACGGTTTCAAATGAGACTATTTGGCCGCCCAGCTTCGATGCGTAGGCGGCTTGCAACGGCAATGGGGTCGGCAGGCTAGCACGCAGACGGGGAGCAAGCGGCAGGACCGCAATCGGATCCGACCAAATGGCGCCAGAAACGCGCTGTGGATCCCGGCCTGCGACAGCGAGCTCACCGCTTAGTCATTCGGAATAATGCGAAAGAGTTTTTTTGCCGCCGCGGCGACTGCCGCGACGCTTATTGCGAGCCTTGCCGGGGCTGAAGAAACCGGCGCCACGGTCCTCGCTGCAGAAGCGGACCGTAATACCACTGTCTCCGAAACCGCCCTCACCGACGAGGTTGTCCCGGTTTTCGTCGAAGGCGAAGTGGTCCAGGACATTCCGGAAGAACCGGAATCCACCGACGAGATTTCCGACGACGCAATGCAGGCCGCCAGCCTGCACGACCTCGTCGCCTCCATGCCCGCAGCCGGCCAGCTGTCGGAAGAAATGCGCTGCCTTGCCGGCGCGATCTATTTCGAATCGCGCGGCGAGCCGCTCGAAGGCCAGCTTGCCGTTGCGCAGGTGATCATCAACCGCAGCGAATCGCGCCAGTTCCCGTCGAGCTATTGCGGCGTGGTCTACCAGCGTTCGCAGTTCAGCTTCGTGCGCGGTGGCCGGATGCCCAGCATCAAGCAGCACTCCGCTGCTTGGAAGCGGGCCAAGGCGATCGCCCGCATCGCGCATCAGGGCCTGTGGGACAGCGCTGCAGACGATTCGCTCTACTTCCACGCGAATTACGTCCGTCCGAGCTGGGCGAAGCGCAAGGTCGCCCGCGCGACGATCAATACGCACATCTTCTACCGTTAAGTCCGGTAGCCGAGATCAGATTGGGGCCGTCTCGCCGTGCTGCGAGGCGGCCCTTTTCCATAGCGAGGTCGCTCAGCTGCGAAGTTCGACCCAGACGGGCGTATGGTCGCTGGCTTTCTCGCGGCCGCGATATTCCTTGTCGACACCGGCAGCGGTCATGCGATCGGCTAGCTCGGGCGAAAGCAGGATGTGGTCGATCCGGAACCCGTGATCGCGCTGCCAGGCACCGGCCTGGTAGTCCCAATAGGTCCACACGCCGCCGCGCGGATTGAGCGTATCGATCGCATCGGTCCAGCCATCGCCGAGCAGGCGCTTGTAGGCATCGCGCGATTCGGGCTGCATCAGCGCGTCGGATGCCATGGCCTTGGGCGACCAGACGTCCTTGTCTTCGGGAATGACGTTGTAATCGCCCAGCACCACGGCGGGCACTTCCTCGTCCCAGATCGCCTTCATGCGTTCCCGCAGCTTGCCCATCCAGGCGAGCTTGTAGTCGAACTTTGACCCGGGGTGCGGATTGCCGTTGGGAAGGTAGAGGTTGCAGATGCGCACGCCGTTGACCTCGGCCTCGAGGTAGCGTGCCTGTTCTCCCTCGCCATCGTTCGGGCCGTCGATGCCGAGGCCGCGCTGGATTTCGACCGGCTCCACGCCATCGGCGAGGATGGCGACGCCGTTGAAGCTTTTCTGCCCGTGCCAGATCGCTTTGTAACCGATTTCCTCGAACTCGGCGGCGGGGAAGCCGTCGTCCATCGTCTTGATTTCCTGCAGGCAGGCGACGGTGGGACGCGTTTCCTCGAGCCATTCCTTGAGACGCGGAAGGCGGGCCTTGATCCCGTTGATGTTGAAGCTGGCAATACGCATGGGCCGCGTGATGCCCGAAACGCCGCGCCGGGTCTAACCTAAATCCCGAAGCTCGATCCGCAGCCGCAGCCGGCCGCTGCCTGCGGGTTTTCGACCTTGAAGGCCGCCCCGCCGAGCGATTCGACGAAATCGACTGTGCTGCCGGCGACAAGGTCGAGGCTCACCGGGTCGACCACCAGGCGCACGCCGTCGGTTTCGCTGACGCTGTCGTCGGCTTCCGCACCTTCGGCGAGGTCGAACTTGTACTGGAAACCGGAACAGCCCCCGCCCTCGACCGAAAGGCGCAGGATTGCAGGCTTTGCCTGCTTGGCGGCAATCGCGGCGACGCGCTTCGCAGCGGACGGGGTCAGGGTGAGCGTTTCGGCCATGGGCGCGATGTAGGGAGTGTCGGGCCGCTGCTCAACCGTGCGTGATATATTCCCGCATGGCCTCGGCTTCGTGCTGCACCTCGTCGTATCGGAACTTCACCAAGTCGCCGATGGAGATGAACCCGCACATCATCTCGGTCTCGATGACGGGCAAGTGGCGGATGCGCCGGCGGGTCATCAGGCCCAGCGCATCGTCGATGGTCGTCATCCGGTCGACCGTGATGGCAGGCGAAGTCATAACTTCGCCGACCCTTCGATCGAGACAGGCCTCGCCCTCGTCGGCGAGGCGGTGAATCACGTCGCGCTCGGAAAAGATGCCGGCGACACGGCCCTGTTCGAGCACGGGCAGGGCGCCGATACGCTTACTGGCAAGGATACGCACGGCTTCGCGGACGGACTGTCCGACCTCCACCGAGATGATGTCGGAACTCGCCCGCCCCTCGATGAGATTGCCGATGTTCATGCGCCTCTCCTGTGTTGCCTGTGCGGCAAGAATGACATTTTCCGGCGCAATTGGCGAGTCCGGCGGCGCGAAACCGTTGAAGCGCGTGCTTCTCATCGCCATTGAGGGGGCATGACCAAGAAATCGCCGCTCGACGATCCCCAGCAGGCAGCCTTCGCCTGGGCGCGGTTCCGGCGGCTGATGCGCTTCCTGTTCCTGCTGACTGTCGGTATCGTCGCCATCGCGATGGCCCTGCTCTACAAGCAGGGCAGCGCGGCATCGGTGCATTATTACATCGCCATCGCGCTCGGCATCGGTTTCACCATGCTGCTGACCGGCGCGCTGATGGGGCTGATGTTCCTGTCGTCGGGCACCGGCCACGACGAAAGCGTCGAGGACCCGACCGGCGACAGCTGGCGCGACAAGGACTAGTCGGCGCCGTCCGGTTCGCGCAGACGGTATTCCTCGACCGGGACCCCGCCGATCAGATGACGCTGGATGATCGCTTCCAGCACCTCTTCATCGCACGAATGATACCAGACGTTATCGGGCCAGACGACGGCGATCGGCCCCTTGGCGCAGACTTGGAGGCAGTCGGCCTTGGTCCGCTGGACCTTGCCGCCAGGCCCGGCGAGACCCAGCTCCTTCAGCCGCTTCTTGAGATAGTTCCAGGCCGCCTTGCCCTCGTCGCGCGAGCAGCATTTCTGCTTCTCGCTGACCGCGCAAAGGAAGATCTGGCGCTCCAGCCCTGAAGCGCCGATCTTCGCAAAGGCCCTTTGCGCCTTCTCTAGCTTACTCACCCGCGCCGTCCGGCTTCAGCCAGCGGTCAAGCCAGGCGAACACGGTGTTGTGCCACTGCAGCGAATTCTTGGCGCCCAGCACCCAGTGGTTTTCCGAAGGGAAGACCAGCAGCTGGCTCGGGATGTTGCGCTCCTGCAGGGCCGTGAAGCTGGCAAGGCCCTGCGTGTAGGGCACACGGAAGTCCTTTTCGCCCGCGATCACCAGCATCGGGGTCTGCCACTTGTCGACGTGGTTGACCGGGTTCCAACGCTCGTATTCCTCGCTGTTCTCCGCATAGTTTCCGCCGAATTCCCACTTGGGAAACCACAGTTCCTCGGTGGTGTAATAGAAGCTGCGCATGTCGAAGAGGCCGTCGTGCTGCACCAGGCAGTCGAACCGGTCGGGCCATTTCCCGGCAATCCAGTTCATCATGTAGCCGCCGTAACTTGCCCCCATGGCGCAGGCGCGGGTGCCGTCGATCTGCTTGTCCCGCTCGAGCGCGGCGGCAAGGCCAAGCTGGAGGTCTTCGAGCGGCTTACCGCCCCAGTCGTTGCGGATCGCGTCGGTGAAGGCCTGACCGTATCCGGTGGAGCCATGGAAATCGACCGAGATGACCGCATAGCCCTGGCTGGCGACAACACGCGGGTTCCAGCGGCTCGACCAACCGTCGTTGAACGAGCCCTGTGGGCCGCCATGGACGTAAAGGATAGCGGGCATCTTGCCGTCATACCCGTCGAGCTTGGTGATCTGGCCCCAGACGGTGTTGCCGTTCGCGCCCTTGAAGCTGAAACGTTCGACCACGACCGGCGCGAGCTTGCCGACGACCTGCGAGGCGACCTGCGTCAGCGGCTTGGCCTGCGCCCAGTCGCGCGACAGGTACAGCTCGGCCGGCGCGCCGATCGAATCGCGGGTGAACAGCAGGTCGCCGCCATGCAGCGGGACGATATTGCCGATGTGGGCCTCGTTACCGGCCATCAGGTCGAGCCGTTCGACCGCGCCGGTCCGCGGATCGATGCGGAAGGCCGGCGTATCGAGGACGTCCTGCGCACTCGCCACGATCCAGCGCGAATCCGGGGTCCAGGCGATGCTGCCGAAGCTTCGGTCGAAACTCGCGGTCAGCGGCGTGGTGACGCCGGTCTTGAGGTCGCGCAGCATGATGACCTGCCGGTCCGCCTCGTAAGTGGGCCGTTCCATGGCGACATAGGCGAGGTACTGGCCATCGGGCGAAGGGGTCGGCAGCGCGTCGAGCGCCTCGTTGGCCTTGGTCAGATTGACCGGCGCATTGCCCGACAGGTCGGAGAACCAGATGTCGAGATTGGTCGAATAGGGCTCCTTCGCATCGGCTTCGCGCGCGGTGAAGAACACGCCCTTGCCATCGGCCGCCCAAGCAACATCCTCGCCGCCGCCGAAGGGCATGGTCGGCGTGTCGCCATTCGGCCCGCCTACGCCGAGCGGCCCGTCCACGGGCGTGCCCGTGCCGGTGGCGATGCCGTTTTCGAGCGGGAAAGCGAATACGCGGCTGAGCGTACCCGGTGTCTCCCAGCTGTCCCAGTGGCGGTAGAACCCGCCATCGCCTTCGTAGAGACGACCGTCGCCGGGGCCGGGCAGGTATTTCTTCGCGCTGTCATCGCAATCGATACGCGTGCAACTGCGTGCGATGTCGGTCCAGATGGCGATCCGGCTGCCGTCGCGCGCGACGCTGTAGCCATTGACCGCGCGGGGGAGGGCGGTGACCTGTGCCGCGTTCGATACCGAGCCGTCGGAACCGATGCGGGCGCGCCAGACCTGCGTCGTGGCATCGTCGCCGGCACCATCGGCCATGTAGTAGAGCCAGCCGTCGTTGCCAAAACTCGCCGAAGATCCTTCGAGGTCGAGCTCGATAGGCGCGCTGTCCACGTCGGCAAGCGAACGCAGGTAGAGCTTGCCCGAACGCTTGTAGCCTTCCGGATCGGTCGTCGTGACCGAATAGACCGCGAGCGTCCCTTCCGGATTGACCGTGGGACTGCCGAGACGCGGCATGGTGACGAGGTCTTCGGCGCTCATCGGCGCGCGCGCGTCCTGCGCGGCGAGCGGGGTGGCGAGAAGCGCAAAGGCGCTGGCGAGCGGGAATGCGGCCCGGATGCGTGCTGTCATGGCCGCGCGGTGTAGCGCGACAATTCTGGCAAGGGTAGGGGGGTTAGCTCTTCTTGCCGGCGATGCGCGCGATCTCGGCCTTGACCAGCTCTTCGACCATGCCGGGCAGGTTCTTGTCGAGCCATTCGGCCAGCATCGGGCGCAGCAATTCGCGGGTCAGACCTTCGAGCGAGGTTTCGCCCTGGCGCACGATCTGCGGCTGCTTGCCCGGCTGGGCGAGCATGGCGAGCGCGGCGAAGTTCTGGCGCATGGCTTCGCGCGTGTCGCCGCGGGTCAGGGCATCTTCCTCATCGTCGTCATCGTCCGAAACGGCTGCGGCAGAGGCTTCGACGTCGTCAGCCTCGACCACCAGTTCCTCGCCCAGGTCTGCACCCAGTTCGAGTACTTCTTCCGCTTCTTCGGCATCGGCAGGTTCGGCCGCTTCGGTCACGAGGCCGCGGCGCTTGCGGCGGTCGGCGATCATTTCGCCGCGCTGTTCGCTGTCGCGCGCAATGACCTTCTTGATCGAGTCGAGGATTTCTTCGACCGATGGTTCGCCCTGCTGTCCCATGCCTACCCCTGCAACCTCACTGGAATCCCGAATCGGGACGCTCGCTATAGCCCAGCCTATTCGCCAGAGTCAGCAGATTCGGGAATTTGTGCAGTCGGTGCGGGCACTTCCACCGTGCGCGGCGACTTGGTGACCGGATCCGGATCGCGGCTCCAGTCCCAGATATTGCCGCGTACGCGGTCGTAATTGGCGACCGGATCGTAGAGCACGCCCTCGTCGCCGAGGCCAAGATCGCGTGCCTCGGCACGGCCCATTGCGGCCAGCAGCGAGAAGCCCGCCACATAGGCGTTGCGGCGTGCAGTCACGAGCTGGACGCGGCTTTGCAGCAATTCCTGTTCGGCGTTGAGTACGTCGAGGATGGTGCGATTGCCGATGGAGTTTTCCGCGCGCACGCCTTCGAGGCTCAGTTCGGCAGCGGCAACCGCGCTCTGCGAGCTTTCGATGATGGCGAGCGAGGCCTGCCAGCTCGACCAGGCGGAACGGACCTGCGCAATCACGTCCCGCTCGGTCGCAATCACGGTTTCGAGCGCAGCCGAGGCGCGGGCCTGTGCCTGGCGCTGGAGCGCAGCCGTTCGCCCGCCCTGGAAGATCGGCAGGCGCAGCGAGACACCGGCCGACGCGGCGGTCGCGGTCTGGTCGCTGGGAATGCGCGGGCTGGTCGGATCCTGCGGATCCTCGAATCCGTCGGGAATGCTGCCGAGGAAGTTCTGGTAGTCGTAGCCCGCGAAGATCGAGACGCGCGGCAGGCGGCCCGATCCGGCGACATTGATGTCGTAGCCTGCCGCCGCGGCACGTTCCTGCGCGGCGATCAGGTCGGGATTGTGTTCCAGTGCCACATCTACCGCAGTCTCCACATCGCCGGGAAGGCCCGGCAGGGGCGGCGGAGGGGCAAGGTCGTTCGGCGCATCGCCGACCAGCGCGATATAGTTCTCGCGCGCAGCGATCAGGTTTGCCTGCGAGGTCCTGAAATCGCCCTGCGCCACGGCCAGGCGTGCCTGCGACTGGGCAACGTCGGTGCGGGTCAGGTCACCGATTTCGAAGCGGTCGCTGGTTGCCTGGACATTGACCGACAGCACATCGACCTGGTTGGACGAAAGCGCAACGAGCGCCTGCCCGCGCAGCACGTCCATGTAGGCGGCAACGACGCGCGAGAAGATGGCGCTTTCGGTCGCGCGCAGATCGGCCCTGCCGGCCTGCACGCGCTCTTCGGCGGCGCGGATGGAATTCTTCACCGCACCGCCCGAATAGATCGGAACGCCGAGGTCGACGCCTGCGACCAGTGCTCGCGCAGGCGCGAAGAAGCTGGTGGAGTTCTGCTTGAGGAATTCGGTCACGGTCGCCGTGCCGTCGACCGAGGGAAGGCCCGCCGATTTCTCGATCGGGACGTTCTCGTCGGCGGCGCGCAACTGGGCGCGCGCGGCTTCGAGCGTGGGATTGTTGAGATAGGCGTCAGTCAGCGCTTCCTGCAGCGTGTCGGCATGCGCCGCCCCCTGCGGAAAAGCGATTGCGGCGATGCTCGCCGAAATAGCCAGTCCTGCCCGAAACCCTCCCAATGCCATTCAGAAACTCCAGCTTGCCGGTTTGTCGAATGCGCCGAGGCGCGGAATGCCCATCTCTGCGAGCGGCAGCAGGCCCAGCGCCTTGCCTGCCTTGCGACCGGTGGCGAGGCGCGTGACGCCGCGTTCGACCAGGCCGGTCACGATGCGGCCATTGTCGGCCACCAGCTTGGCGAGGCCGGCGGGGACGTGTTCGATAGCCCCGTCGACGAGCACGAGCGTGTACTCGCCCTTCTTCTTGGCGTTTGCGGCCTTGTCGGGGCTGGTCACGTCGAGCGAAGCGACCAGCGGCTTTACCAGCGCGGGCAGGTAGCCGCTGCCGGCATCGACCACGAGCACCTTGTCCTCGCTCGTCGGGCGGGCTTCGGCCAGCATCGCGCCGTGGAACAGCGGCGCCGGCAGGAAGCCGCCATCAGCGAGGCGGATGGCCCGGTCCATGTAGGCGGTGCCCTTGGCGCTATCCGGCACGAAATCTTCGCGCGCGACAGTGCCCATGCGTTCGAGAACGAAGGCTTCGTTCACGCCGCTGGTGCGCAGCTGGCTGTCGATCATCGCCTTGCGGGCGGCGGCATAGTCGGGGCGGGTCTGAGTTTGAGTAGTCATGATAATCCGGGGGCTGTATTACATCGATAACACGGCTTTGCAAGCTCCCGTTGCCTTAGGCGCAAGACCCGTTGCTTCCAAGCGCTTTGACCGATGGCCTGTTCCGCGCCTATCGGGGAGCGCAAATCTGCAACATGGGAATGCGCGGCGATGAGCGACATGACGACCATCACGGAAGAGGACCTGATCGAGAGCGTTGCCGACGCTCTCCAGTACATCTCCTATTACCATCCGATGGACTACATCCGGGCCCTTGGCGAAGCCCACGAGGCCGAGAAGGGCCTCGCAGCGAAGGATGCGATCGCCCAGATCCTGACCAACAGCCGGATGTGCGCCGAAGGCCACCGGCCGATCTGCCAGGACACCGGCATCGTCAACGTCTTTGTGAAGTGGGGCATGGACTGCCGCCTTGAAAGCAAGCGGAGCCTGCAGGAAGTCGTCGATGAAGGCGTGCGCCGGGCTTACAACCACCCGGACAACAAGCTGCGTGCCTCGATCCTGGCCGACCCGGCATTCACTCGCCGCAACACGCGCGACAACACGCCGAGCGTCCTTTCGGTCGAGATGGTCCCAGGCAACACCGTCAGCGTCGATGTCGCGGCGAAGGGCGGCGGCAGCGAGAACAAGTCCAAGTTCAAGATGATGAACCCCTCGGACAACATCGTCGACTGGGTCGTCGAACAGCTGCCCTCCATGGGCGCCGGCTGGTGCCCTCCCGGCATGCTCGGCATCGGTATCGGCGGTACGGCAGAGCACTGCATGAAGCTCGCCAAGCTCAGCCTCATGGACCCGATCGACATGGGCCAGCTGAAGCAGCGCGGCGCGCAGACCGATCTCGAGCAATTGCGGATCGACATCTTCGATGCGGTCAATGCGCAGGGTATCGGGGCGCAGGGCCTTGGAGGCCTTTCGACCGTGCTCGACGTGAAGATCATGGACGCGCCGTGCCACGCCGCAGGCAAGCCGGTGGCGATGATCCCGAACTGTGCGGCGACCCGTCATGCGCATTTCACGCTCGACGGATCGGGCCCCGCCTATCTCGAGCCGCCGAAGCTCGACGAATATCCGCAGGTGACCTGGAAGCCCGATGTGGCAGCGCGGCGGGTCAACCTCGACGCACTCACACCTGAAGAGGTGTCGAGCTGGAAGCACGGCGACCGCTTGCTGCTGTCGGGCAAGATGCTGACCGGGCGCGATGCGGCGCACAAGCGTATCAAGGACATGCTCGATGCGGGCGAGGAACTGCCCGTCGATTTCCGCGGCCGCGCGATTTATTACGTCGGCCCGGTCGATCCGGTGATGGGCGAAGTGGTCGGCCCAGCCGGCCCCACCACCGCCACGCGGATGGACAAGTTCACGGAAATGATGCTCGACCTCGGCCTGCTTGCCATGATCGGCAAGGCGGAACGCGGGCACAATGCGGTGGAGGTGATCAGCCGCTTCAAGGTCGCATACCTGATGGCGACGGGCGGCGCTGCCTATCTCGTCAGCCGCGCGATCAAGGGCGCGAGGGTGCTCGCCTTCGAGGATCTCGGGATGGAAGCCATCTACGAATTCGAGGTGCAGGACATGCCGGTCACGGTTGCCGTCGACAGTGCGGGCAACAATGTCCACACGCTGGCGCCTGCCGAATGGCGGCGCCGGATTGCGGAAGGCGATCTCGAACCCGCCGAATGACGTTGATCTTCGACAAACCGCGTGGGTAGTCCGACCGCCGGACTTCCCAGCGGGCCTTGGAACGGGCAGATAAAACCCGTTTTGAACGCTGAACGACAGATGAACCCGGAAACAGTCAACGTCCCGGTCCGCACGGTTTCCGTGTCGATCGTCGGCCTGTGGTGCGCCTATTTCCTGCTGATCACCGCCCGTGGCTGGCTGATCGGCCTCGACTTCGAATTCGACCTGATCTGGCGGCGCGTCGCCGTTACGGTCGCGGCCATGGGCGTGACCTTTGTCCTGTGGCTGATCGTGCGGCTGTTCGACAATCGCTCGCTCGCCGCACAGATAAGTGTATCGCTGGTTTTCGCGATGCCTGCCGCGCTGCTGATCGCGCAATCGCAGCAGTGGTTCTTCGCCCCCATCCAGGAACGCTACGAAGCCAAGATCGCCGAGGAACGCGGCATTTCGCTGCGGCGCGACGACAATGGCAATCTCATCATCGAGGGCCCCACGCCGGTCGAACCGCAGATAGGCGGACCGCTGGGAACGGCAACGCCGACCACCGGCACGGCACAGGTCGTCCTGCCGGACGACCGGGCCGAAGATCGCTGGCTGCAGCTGATCGAGATGGGCCTCGACCGCTATTTCCTGCTGCTCGCGTGGTCGGCGCTTTACCTCGCCCTGCTTGCCGGCGTTCGCGCGCAAGTTGCCGAGCGTCGCGGCGAACGGTTCCGCACGGCGGCCAAGGCGGCCGAGCTGCGCTCGCTTCGCTACCAGGTGAACCCGCATTTCCTGTTCAATACGCTCAACTCGCTCTCCGCGCTGGTGATGACCGGCAAGGAAGACCGGGCGGAACAGATGATCCAGTCGATCTCGCGTTTCTATCGCCACTCGCTGGCCGATGATTCCACCGGCGATGTGAGCCTCGAGGACGAGATCGACCTGCAGGAGCACTATCTGGAAATCGAATCCGTCCGTTTCCCCGACCGCCTGCGGGTGAGGGTCGACTTGCCGCACGAGCTTGCCAACCTCAAGGTGCCGGGCATGATCCTGCAGCCGCTGGTCGAAAACTCGGTCAAATACGGCGTCTCCGCCAGCAATCGGCCCGTGACCATCAGCATTGTCGCGCGCGAGGAATACGGGCGGCTGGTGCTGAGGGTCAGCGACGATGGCCCCGGCGTGCCCCCGGGTCACAAGGGCGGTTTCGGCATCGGGCTTGCCAATGTGCGTGACCGACTGGAGGCACGCTTCGGCAACGAGGCGTCAATCAGTTCCGGCCCCGCGCTCGACGGATACGAAACCGAACTCAGGCTTCCGATGGTGAAACATGGCTGACGAGAACGGAGACCGGCTGCGCACGCTGATCGTCGATGACGAGCCGCTCGCGGTCGAACGGATGCAGGTAATCTGTTCCAAGATGGACGACCTTCACGTGGTCGGCACGGCGAGCGATGGGGCGCAGGCCCTTCGCCTGATCGAGGCACTGGGCCCCGACCTCATCCTGCTCGACATGACCATGCCCGAAGTGGACGGCCTGTCGGTCGCCCGCGAACTGGCGGGCCAGGAAGAGCGGCCCGCCGTGGTCTTCGTGACCGCGCATGACAATTACGCGGTCGAGGCTTTCGATCTCGACGCGGTCGATTACGTCCTCAAGCCGGTCAAGCCCGACCGGCTGGAGCGGGCCATCCAGCGCGCGCTCTCGCGCCGCTCGGAAGGCGGCCGCACCGAGAGCAAGTGGCTCGAGGAACTGTGGATCCCGCACCGCAGCGAGCTGATCCGGATCGAGACCGACGAGGTCAGCCGCATCGATGCGGAGCGCGACTATGTCCGCCTCCACGTGGGCGATCGCTCCTACCTGCTGCTGCAGACCATTGCGGGCCTCGAAAAGCGTCTCGACCCGGCGAAGTTCATCCGCATCCACCGCTCCACCATCCTGCGCAAGGAACACATCAAGGGCCTGCGCCATGACGGGCTGGGCGTATGGTCGGTCGAGATGGACGATGGCGAGGCGCTGCGTATCGGGCGCACCTATTTGCCCAAGGTCAAGGCGATGGCCGGGCGCTGAGGCTGCCTCGCCCGGGTCCGCTTCAAATCAGTACAGCGCTGGAAAAGGGAGGACCCCGACCGGGGGACTGCATTCCGGCCGGGGTCCAGAAGTTTGACGGGCTGGGGGTATCAGCCGCCCTTGGCGTGCTGTTCTACGACAGCAGCGAACTGTTGGTTGGCGCGCTCCTTGGCGGCGACGTAGCAGCGCTCTGCATCACGGTCGCGAATGCGCGTGCCGGTGATCGAATTGTCGAGCTTGCAGACGCGCCGCGCCGCGATGTCGATCCGGTCGGAAAGTTTCTTCTGGCCCTGTGCCGTGGCGAGGTTGAGGTCCTGGTAGGCAACCTCGGTGCTCGTCTTCACCGGCATGTCGCCGCCCGCAAGAGCGGGGGCGGAAAGCGAGAGCATGGCGATCATGATAATGGGGGTCTTCATGGGTCTTCTCCGGGTTGCGGCGGACCCCGGTGTTCTAGGGGGACTGGGGTACGTGAGGTCCGCCGCTGAGAACCGTATTACCCAGCTACAACTGTAATCGCACGCGACCTTCGACCGGCGGCGAGGCGATTTGGACGATGTGCTGGCGGCAACCGACGAAACGCGATTCGCAATCTGCGAACGGCAAGCCTATGTTTTCAGGGCCATGCCGGTAATCCTGCTCTTCTTTCTCGGAGTCGCGAACTTCGCGGTGCACAAGGCAGTGCTGAACAGCGGCCACCCGATGCTGGACGCGCTGCCCTCGTTCTACCGCAGCGCCGGCGGACGATTGTCGCTCATTTTCGAGTTCCTGGTGTTGCTGGTTGCCATGCTCCTTGCCGCGAACGGGTGGCCCGGTGCTGCGACCGCCTATGCCGTTTACAGCCTGCTCAATTTCGGCACGGCCTGGCTGGTCCTGACCGGGCGCATCTGACGCGCGGGAACCGCCCCTGCCGACGGGCGCTTGGCAGGTATGACAGCGAACTCTCCCCTCTGGCTGCTGGTCAATTCGCACAGCGGCAGCTTCAGCGAATCCGCTGTGAAGGCAGTGGAAGACACCTTTTCCGCCCACGGCCTGACCGTCGCCCGCCGGATCTGCTTCCCGGACGAGGATATGCCGACGGCAGGCGAACTGGACGCTGCGGGCGTGGGCCTGCTGGCCGTCTTTACCGGCGACGGTACGCTCAATGCCGCGATCACGGGCCTCTATGGCTGGAGCGGCCAGATCCTGGTGCTGCCCGGCGGGACAATGAACCTGCTGTGCAAGCGCCTCCACGGCGATGATGCTCAGGCAGGGGACATCATCGAGCGCGTTGCCTCGGGTGTTGCCATCACGGTCCGCCTGCCGGTCGCACGCTGCAACGCAGGCGACGCACTGGCCGGCTTGCTCGTCGGGCCGGGCACGAGCTGGGCCCATGTCCGCGAAGCGATGCGCGATCTCGACATTCCCGCAATCCTGAAAGGCACCGGTGAGGCGGTCGGCGAAACTGCAGGCGGCATCATGGTCCGGTGCGCGGAACCGGAGCGCGGCCGGAATGATGGCTATCCGCTGATCGAGATCACTCCGTCGCATCGCGGGATGCAGGTCGATGCCTTTTATGCGGACGAGGCAGGCGAATATGTCCAGCAGGGCTTTGCCCTCCTGCGGCGCCGGTTTCGCGAAGGGCCGCACGAGAGACTGGGGCTGCTGGACGAGGCGCGCTTCGTCTCTGCCGATGGCAGTGCCTTGCCGGTCCTCGTCGATGGCGAGCCGGGCGAAGTGGAATCGGGTGCGATATTCACTGTGGCTGCATGCGAGGTCGATCTGCTAGCGACCCACCATGGCTACTGACGCGCGGCGCATCTTCCACCTTTCGGACATCCATTTCGGGCTCGAGGACAATCGCGCGCTCGACTGGGTGCAGCAGGAAATTGCCGAGAAGCGGCCGGATGCCGTGGCCATTACCGGCGACCTCACCATGCGCGCACGCCACCGCGAGTTTGCTGCGGCGACATCTTGGATCAACTCGCTGGACGCGCCAGTGACGGTCGAAGTCGGCAATCACGACATGCCCTATTTCAACCCGATCGAGCGGTTCGTCGATCCGTACCGCCGGTTCCGCGGAATGAGCGAGAAGGTCGAGAAGGAAATCGACCTCGGTTGCCTTGCCATCGTTCCCCTGAAAACCGCGGTTCGCGCACAGCCGCGCCTCAACTGGTCTAAGGGCTGGGTCACCGATGCCGCGCTGGAGAAATGCCTCGCCGCGATCGATGCCTTGCCGGATGGGGAGCGCGCGCTGGTTGCCGTGCACCACCCGCTGCGCGAAGTGGGGACGCAGGGCACTGCTCTCACCAAGAATGGCGACAAGGCGCTGCGCGAACTGGCGAAGCGCCCCGTCGTCGCGGTACTGTCCGGCCATGTCCACGATGCCTTTGACATCATGGAGGAGACCAGCGAAGGCCCGGTGCGCATGATCGGCGCAGGCACGCTGTCGCAGCGCACGCGCTCGACGCCGCCCAGCTTCAACGACATCCAGTGGGACGGCGAGACGCTCCATGTGACAGTACGCAACCTGCAGGACGTGGAAACCTGCGACATGCAGATCGACGACGTTCCGGAAAATGCCATGCCTCCGCGCGAACCGGGCGAACCGGTTGCGCCCGTCCGCCAGGTCCCGCGCGTCGATCCGCCCGTCCATTGAGCGCGTACGCGCGATTAACTCCGTTTTTACCGTCGCGTGCGAGGCTGGGCCCCGAATAAGGGGAAAGTCGCGATGGAATTCTTCAAGGCCGTGCCGCTCGGCGGCATCCTGACTTACGTCGTGTCGCTGGTGATCGGCTCGCAGGGCTCGCGCGGCGGGTTCCTGTCGATCTACCGCGCCGAGATGTTCGAATACGAGCTCTGGTGGAGCTGGCCGCTGTTCTTCGCGGGCAGCGCGCTCGCCTGGGGCATCATGATGCTGCAGCGCTGAGGCGGCGCAAAGAAAAAGGCGGCCCCTCGCGGAGCCGCCTTTCCTCGGTGATCGGTAAAGATCGTCTGGAAGCGGATTAGCGCTTCGAGAACTGGAAGCTGCGACGTGCCTTGGCACGGCCGTACTTCTTACGCTCGACCACGCGGCTGTCGCGGGTGAGGAAGCCGGCGGCCTTGACCGTCGAACGCAGGGCCGGCTCGTACTTGGCGAGAGCCTGCGAGATGCCGTGCTTGACCGCACCGGCCTGGCCCGAAAGACCGCCGCCCTTGACGGTGGCGACGACGTCGTACTGGCCCTGGCGCTCGGTGATGGCGAACGGCTGGTCGATGACGAGACGCAGCGTCGGACGTGCGAAATACACTTCCTGGTCGCGGCCGTTGACGATGACCTTGCCCGTGCCCGGCTTCAGCCAGACGCGTGCGGTGGCGTCCTTGCGGCGACCGGTCGCATAGGCGCGGCCCTGGGCATCGAGTTCCTGCTCGCGCAGGGGAACGTCGGCCTTGGCAGCGATCTCGGCAGCGTCACCCTCGGGGGCATCGCCGGCGATGTTCTTCAGATCGGCGAGATCCGAGACGGTTTCGTTCTTCTGTTCGTCGGCCATTATGCAGCAGCCTTGTTCTTGCGGTTCATCGAGGCAACGTCGAGCACCTGCGGCTTCTGGCCGTCATGCGGGTGTTCGGTGCCGGCATAGAGGTGGAGCGCCTTCATCTGCGCACGGCCGAGCGGGCCGCGCGGGATCATGCGCTGCACGGCCTTTTCCAGGACGCGCTCGGGGAAGCGGCCTTCGAGGACCTTCGCCGGAGTCGTTTCCTTGATGCCGCCCGGGTGACCGGTGTGCTTGTAATAGACTTTGTCGTTCATCTTCTTGCCGGTGAACACCACCTTGTCAGCATTAATGACAATGACATGGTCGCCGCAATCGACGTGCGGCGTGAAGCTCGGCTTGTGCTTGCCGCGCAGGATGTTGGCGACGATTGCCGCGAGGCGACCGACGACGAGCCCTTCGGCGTCGACGATGTGCCAGTTCTTTTCGACCTCTGCCGGTTTGATCGACCGGGTGGCCTTGGTGAGAGCCTTCATGGCTTTGTGTCCGTTTTCTCGAGTTCACCGTACTGCCTGACAGTACGAACTTACCTTGCGGATCCGTGCAGACGGGGCCGCTGAGCGCGCGCCAAATGGCGGCCAAAGTGCGATTCGTCAAGCAAATCCGCGGGTCTGCGGTGGGGTAAAATAATACGCCTAGCTTGCCGGGACGATGCGCCAGGCTTCGCGCGTCTCCCGTCTGCTGTCCCCGATACGGGTGGTCACGCGCCGCTCGCTCTGCCGCAGCAGGCCGGTCTGCGGATCGGCGCTCGCTGCGATGGCGACTTCGAAAGAGCCCTGCAATCCGCCCGCAAGCGCCACGGGCTGTGTTTCGACGCTTTGGCCGGTCGCGGGAAAGAACAGATCGCGCGGCACCTGGCTCACGATCCCGGACGCGGCATTGCCGATAGAAGAGATAAAGGATCGCGCTTCCTGTCGCTCCCCGGGGTTGGCCACTGCCGCTTCGATGACATCCATTGCGCGCGCGACAGCCGCGCTGATGTCGGGACCTGTCTCCTCGTCCCAACCGACGATCAGGCCGGAGCGGTCGAGCTGCAACGGGAAGATCGCGCTGGCATCGCGGGCCTCTTCCATGCGCGCGAAACCTGCGAGCGATGGCGGCGCCTCAACTTTGGCGGAGATTTGCGAGGCATCCACCACTGCACCCGCGCCCAGCGCCCTGAACGTGCAGGACCAGCTGCGGGTCACGCGGATCAGAGCATTGTCCGCAAGGTACCGGTCGAGCGTGCGCTCGAGAACGAGAGCAGCGCTCGGGAATGCGGGCCTTGCCCGGGCCTTGGCGGCGAGCGGCGCCGGAAGCATGGGCAGGACTGCCAGCGCGCCCAGCGCGCGCACCACCGACCTGCGATCACTTCCCGGCATTGCGACCCCCCGTAGCCAGTTCGCCCAGCCAGCTGCGCGTCGCCGCGCCCGACTGACAAGGCCAGCCCAGTATCGCCGGGCTTTCGTAGGGGTGCAAGGTTTCCAGTCGCGCAATCGCCTGATCGAGAAGCGAAACGTCCGTCTTGAGCAGGGCGGGAATCTCTTTCGCGCTCCCACGCTCTCCATCCCATATGAACATGGAGGTGATGGAGCTACCTATATTGACGCAACCGATAAGGCCTTCGTCTAGCAATTGGCCCCCGATCCGCTGTGCCGTCTCTGCGTCCGGGAAGGGGCAGTAGACGAGCGCGGTCACGCTTTCCTGCCGAGCAGATGGGCGGCCCAGGTGAAGCTGGCGACGAGCAGTGCGCCCACGACTTGGTGCGCCACCGCAAGCCAAAGCGCGACGCCCGTCATGACCGTGGCGATGCCGAGCAGGATTTGCGTTCCGAAGGCCGAATGGATCGCGACCGAAGCGCGACGCTCGATCGGTTTGACCTTCCGCGCCATCACGATCAGGGCCGCCACGACAACCCACGCCCACCAGCGGTGTAGCCAGTGGACGAGATATGGGTCGTGAGTCATTGCGTAGAACAGACCGCGTGAAGCGTCGAATTCGGGGATCAAGCGGCCCTGCATCAGCGGCCAGCTGTCGCTTGCAAGGCCAGCGTTGAGGCCGGCCACCCACGCCGCCAGCACCAGCTGGATGAAGAGCAGCGCGCCCACCCAACTTGCCGTCGCCGTCCAGCGCGCCTTCCCAGTGTGTCCGGCAGCAAGGCGGCGGAAGTCGAGCGCGGTCCAGACGAGTGCCGCCAGCGTGATCATCGCAGTCATGAAATGCAGCGAGAGCATGAAATGACTCACGTCGGTCATGGTCTCATTGAGGCCGCTCTTGACCATGAACCAGCCGAACACGCCCTGCAGCCCGCCCAGTGCGAGCAGGCCGACGAGGCGCAGCTTGTACCCCTGCGGAATAGCACCGCGCACCCAGAACCACGCGAGGGGCAGCGCAAAGGCGAGGCCGATCAGCCGTCCCCACAGGCGGTGGAACCACTCCCAGAAGTAGATGAACTTGAAGGCGGCCAGGTCCATGCCGGCCGGGCCGGTCACGTTCTTGTATTCGCCGGTTGCCTTGTACAGATCGAACTCGGCCTGCCAGGCCGCTTCGCTCAGCGGAGGTATCGCGCCGGTAATGGGTTTCCATTCGGTGATCGAAAGGCCGCTTTCGGTCAGGCGGGTGATCCCGCCGACGGCAACCATGACGATAACCATCACGGCCACGGCAAACAGCCAATTGGCGAGCGCGATGGGGCGGATTTTGTCGGGGCTGGCAACCATGGTGCGCCTGTTTGCCGCGCCGCGCGCCAAGTGCAAGTGCGAATCGAGCAAGCGGCATTCCGGTCACTGCAACGTGGCATTCGTCGTAAAATGCACTCACCGCCCTTGTAACAAGAGATACTATCACATATCTCGCATGTCATGTTGCAACGCGCCATCTCTCCGATTCGGCGTCGACTCGACCGCGTCGGGATCGGCCTCTCGGGCCTGTGCGCGATTCATTGCCTCGCCTCGATCGTGCTGGTGTCCGGCCTGGGCGTGGGCGGAGAGTTCTTCCTGTCGCCCGACATCCACCGTTACGGACTGGTCGTCGCGACGCTGGTTGCGGCGGTGGCGATCGGCTGGGGCGCCCTGCGCCACCGCATGGCCGCGCCCTTCGTCATTGCCATGACCGGCCTCACCTTCATGGGCGGCGCGCTGGCCGTGCCGCACGGGGTCAAGGAAGCGGTGCTGACGATCATCGGGGTTGCGCTCGTCTCGCTCGGCCACATCCTCAATATGCGCCATTGCCATTCCGCCGCTTGCAAGGAGCGCTGCGGAGACTAAGTCGGGGCGCATGATTGCGCTGACCGTAAATGGCGATACCCGCCGCACCGCCGCTTCCACCATCGCCGATCTCGTGCGCGAGCTGGAGCTCGACCCTGCCAAGGTTGCGGTCGAACACAATGGCACCATCGCGCCCCGCAGCGAGCTGGAACGCCATGCGCTGTCCGACGGCGACGTGCTGGAAATCGTCCATTTCGTCGGCGGGGGCGAAGGCGCTGCATCGGACGACAGCTGGACCGTCGCGGGCCGTACTTTCCGCAGCCGCCTGATCGTCGGCACGGGCAAGTACAAGGATTTCGAACAGAACGCCGCCGCGCTCGAGGCCTCGGGTGCGGAAATCGTCACGGTCGCCGTTCGCCGGGTCAATGTCAGCGATCCCAAGGCGCCGATGCTGACCGATTATATCGACCCGAAGAAGATCACCTACCTGCCGAACACGGCGGGCTGTTTCACGGCCGACGAAGCGATCCGTACGCTGCGCCTCGCGCGCGAGGCGGGTGGCTGGGACCTGGTCAAGCTGGAGGTGCTGGGCGAGGCGAAGACGCTTTATCCCGACATGCGCGAAACGCTGGTCGCGACCGAGACGCTGGCCAAGGAGGGCTTCCTTCCGATGGTCTACTGTGTCGACGATCCGATTGCGGCCAAGCAGCTCGAAGATGCAGGTGCCGTCGCGGTCATGCCGCTGGGCGCGCCGATCGGCTCGGGCCTCGGCATCCAGAACCGCGTGACCATCCGCCTCATCAAGGAAGGCGCGAACGTGCCGGTGCTAGTCGATGCCGGTGTCGGCACGGCTTCCGATGCCGCGGTGGCGATGGAACTGGGCTGCGACGGCGTACTGATGAATACCGCCATTGCCGAGGCGAAGGACCCCATCCGCATGGCCCGCGCGATGAAACTGGCGGTCGAGGCCGGCCGCGACGCCTATCTCGCCGGGCGCATGGCGACGCGCAAATATGCCGACCCGTCGAGCCCGCTCGCCGGACTCATCTAGCCCACGAAAGGAATTCCCCTTGGCCGATCTCGACATCAAATTCGAAGAAACAGGCAGCAAGGGGCGATATGTCTACCGGCCCGAAGGTGGCGGTGACGAAGCCGAGATCACTTTCTCGCGGGTCAGCCCGACGCGGATCATCGTCGATCACACCGGCGTGCCAGACAGCATGCGAGGGCAAGGCGTCGGCGCGAAACTTGCCGCCCATGTGGTGGCCGATGCCAGGGCAAAGGGGGAGAAGATCATCCCCCTTTGTCCGTTTTTCAAGGCGCAGGCGCAGCGCCATGAGGAATGGCAGGACGTCGTCGAACTCTAGGCTCGCGGATCATGCTTACCTCGCGTTAACCATATTGCGCGACACTTCCCTTGTAACAGGGGAGTGCCGATCATGGCCGTTACGAATACCGCCGCGATGACCATTGCGGAAATGCGCGAGTTTGCCAGCTTCACCGCAGCAGAGCAGCGCTATATCCGCCGCAGCCTCGATATCGGCCTCGGCCGCTGCGACGCGTTCCGTATCTGGGGCCGGAGTGCGGGCGAGAACGCCGCCATCCGCAGCCAGTACGTCACGTACCAGGAACTCAAGGTCCTGCGCGGTTCGATCCCCGTGGACTCCAGCTTCGAGCGGATCGAGGGCTTCGTCGGCAAGCTGACGCGCGTCGCTGCCTTCGACCTCGCACAGGAGCGGATCGACTGCTTTTCCGCCTTCCGGTTCCTCTATGAACGCCTGCTCGGGGCGGACGTTCGCCCCTGGCTGCCGAGCGCCTTCTGCGCCGCTGCCGCCCTGCCGCAGATCCGCCCAGAACGCCGCAAGATGCTGCTCCAGTCATTGAGCGAAGCCGCCGCGACCGCACCCGGCTGGTCCGACCGCGCGCCCAGCTTCTATCCGGAGTTCATCGAGGAAGTGGCGGCCTGAGGCTTACGGGGCAAGACTCGCCTCTTCACCACTCGTAGCCCGCCAGCCGAAAATCCGTTCGGCGACGACCCAGGCGACAACTCCCCCCACGATCTGGCTCGCCACGAATGCCGGGACGTCGGGCGGTGAGATGCCCGAGAACGTGTCGGTGATTGCGCGTGCGATCGTGACTGCCGGATTTGCAAACGATGTGGACGCAGTGAACCAGTAGCCTGCGGTGATGACCAGCGCGACCGCAGTGGGCACGACCTCGGGGCGCGCCCGCAGGGTGCCGATGATTGTAAACACCAGCGCGAAGGTCGCGACCCCTTCGGACAGCCATTGAGCCGATCCACTCCGCACGCGACCGGAAGATTGGACAAGGTCGAGATCGAACATTGCATGCGCCACTACCGAGCCCCCCAGCCCCCCTACCACCTGCGCTGCGATGAAGGCGAGTGCGAGCAGAACGGACATGTCGCGCCGCAGCAGGAAAACGAGGGTGACGACCGGATTGAAATGCGCGCCCGATTCGGGCCCCAGCATGGTGATCAGGACATAGAGGATCGCGCCGGTCGCAATCGCATTGGCGAGCAGGGCCACGCCGGCATTATCGCCCGACAAGGTCTCTGCCATGATGCCCGACCCAACGACCGTGGCGACGAGCAGCAGCGTGCCTAGAAACTCACTGGCGAGCTTTCGGGCGGTCATGTCGGATTAGCTGCGATAAAGCCCGTCCAGCCGGTCCGCGTAGCGTTCGCGGATCTTGTGGCGGCGGATTTTCATCGAGGGGGTCATTTCCTCGTTCTCGATCGTAAAGGCCTCGTCCGCGAAGGCGAACTGGCGGACCTTTTCGATGACCGAGAGATCCTTGTTCACCCGGTCGACCGCGCCGCGCACGGCGGTGCGGAATTCCGGATCGTCTTGCAACGCCTTGAGGTCGAACTTCTTGCCATGGGCGCGTGCCCATTCGACCGCCCATTCCGCATCGGGCACGATCAGCCCGACGATGTAGGGCCGCTTGTCACCCGCCACCATCGCCTGGCCGATTTCGGGCTGCAGCGTCAGCATGCCCTCGATCTTCTGCGGGGCGACATTGTCGCCCTTGTCGTTGACGATCATGTCCTTCTTGCGGTCGGTGATGACGATGCGGTTCTTCTCGTCGAGATGGCCGATGTCGCCCGTGTGCAGCCAGCCGTCCTTGATCGTGCGCGCGGTTTCCGCATCGTTCTGCCAGTAGCCGTGCATCACCAGCTCGCCGCGGCACAGGATCTCGCCGTCCTCGGCAATCCTGATCTCGACCCCGCGCATGGCCGGACCGACCGAGTGCATGGCGATGCCTGCGGCAGGTCGGTTGCAGGAAATCACCGGACCGGCTTCGGTCTGGCCGTAGCCCTGCAGCATGGTCAGGCCCATCGATTCGAAGAAGACGCCGACATCGGGGTTGAGCGGCGCGCCGCCCGACACCATCGCCTTGATGCGGCCGCCGAAACGCTGGCGGATCTTGGGCTTCAGCAGCCGGCCGACCATTGCGTCCTTCAGGCCGTCGCCGAACTGGCGCTTGCCCTCGGCGCGGCGGGCACCGACTTCGAGCGCGGTGTTCATCAGCTTTTCTGCCAGGCCGCCCTGCTTCTGGACCTGCTTCATGATGCGCGTGCGCAGCACTTCGAACAGGCGCGGCACGACGACCATGATGGTCGGGCGGGTTTCCTCGATATTGCTGGCGAGCTTTTCGAGGCCTTCTGAATAATAGATCTGCGCACCCACGCTGATCGGCAGGAATTGCCCACCGGTATGCTCGTAGGCGTGGCTCAGCGGGAGGAACGACAGGAAGCGTTCGTCGTCGGCAATCCCGAAATCCTCGATCAGGATTTCGGCGGCCCCTGCGACGTTGCACAGGATCGCGCCGTGGTGCTGCAGCACGCCGCGCGGAGCGCCGCCGGTGCCGCTGGTGTAGATGATGCAGGCGGTATCGCCGCGCCCGATCTTGGCGATCCGTTCGTCTACTGCCTTGCGCGCTGCCTCAGCATCGCCCGTGGTCAGCTTGTCCCAGTCGTGGAAGGTGAAGCTGCCCGACTGCTGGCGGTGCAAGTCCTCAATGCCGATTACGTGCTCGGCGATACCGGAGGCCTGCAGCGCCCCGTGGAGCGGCTTGAGCAATTTTTCGTCGGAAACGATGACCGCGCGCGAGCCCGAATTGTCGAGGATGTGCACGTGGTCGCGTTCGGTATTGGTGACATAGGCCGGCACGGTGATGCAGCCCGCCGCCATGATGGCGAGGTCGGCGATGCACCATTCCGGCCGGTTTTCGGACACGAGGCACACCCGGTCCCCATCGACGAGGCCGAGGCCGCGCAGGCTTTCGGCCAGCAGGCAGACGCGGTCGGCCGCCTCGCCCCAGGTCATCGTCTGCCAGCTGCCGCCTTCCTTCCAGCCGAAGAACGGCTGGCCGGACTTCTCGTCGGCGCGCTTCAGGAATAGTTCGACCAGATTGTTGGCGGAATCGATGTCCGACAGCACAGGCAGGCTCCTCGCGAAAAACTTCGTCGTCTGTTGCAACGTTGGCAGGGGCTTAGGCCCCTCCAGCGCTGGCGGCAAGATGGATGGGCCGCCGCCTCAGGGCATATCGAGCTGGCCTTCGAGGCGCGGGTCGCGCGCGCTCTGCCAGCGGCCGTCGCGCTTCACCAGCGCCCCGCCCTTGATCGGCGCAGGCCGGATCATCAGCTGCGTATGGCCCAGCGCGCGGAAAGCGTCGGCCTTCTCTTCCAGCCAGGTTCCCTCTTCCAGCAGCACGCGCTCGCCGAACGCCATGAGGAACGGCAGGCCGAGCGCTTCTTCCGCATCCAGCCCGAAATCGATGGCGCCGATGATGGCGCGCGTCGTGGTGATCGGGATGGTGCTGCCGCCGGCGGCACCCACGACCATGAAGGCATTGCCCTGCGGATCGTAGACCACGGTAGGCGACATCGAACTGCGCGGGCGCTTGCCGCCTTCCACGCGGTTGGCGACCAGACGTCCGTTCACCTGCGGGCTGCGGCTGAAATCGGTCAGCTCGTTGTTGAGGTAGTAGCCACCCACCATCAGCCCCGAGCCGAAGGCGCTTTCGATGGTGGAGGTGTAGGACACCATCGTGCCTTCGCCATCGACCACGGCGAGGTGCGAGGTGCCGTGTTCTTCCGGCTCGTCGCCGTCTGCCAGTGCGATGGGCGCGCCGCGCGGCCTTCCTGCCTCGGCCACTTCGATCGACCGGTCGGGCGAGATAAGCGCGCTGCGCTGCGCCAGATAGCTCTTCTCCAGCAGGCCCGCGACGGGCACGCTGACGAAATCGCTGTCGGCGAGATAGAGCTCGCGGTCGGCATAGGCGAGGCGCTGGGCCTCCACGAAGAGGTGCCAGGTTACCGGGTTGTCCGCCCCCAGCGCGCGCAGGTCGAACCGTTCGAGCTGGCCGAGGATTTGCTGTACGGCGATACCGCCTGAAGTCGGTGGGCCCATGGAGCATATGCGATAGGCGCGGTAGCTGCTGCACACCGCGCCCCGTACCTTGGCTTCGTATCCCGTCACATCCGAATAGGTCATCGCGCCCGGCTTGGGCGTGTCGGCGGCGACAGTGGTCGCGATCGCAAGAGCGTGTTCACCCTTGTAGAATGCTTCGGCACCGCCCGCGGCGATCTTTTCAAAAGTGCGCGCCAGTTCCTCGTTGCGCACCAACGTACCGGCAGGGAGCGGCTCGCCCGATGCATTGTAGTACATCGCCTGCGCTGCGGCCGAATGGGCTGCCGTCGTGCGCGAGCGGCCCAGCGCATCGTGCATCCGCGGATTGATCCGGAAGCCTTCGCGCGCCAGCCGGATGGACGGCTTGAACAGTTCCGCCCAGGCAAGGCGGCCGTGTTCGCCATGCGCCTTGGCAGCCAGCGCGATGTTGCCCGGCACGCCGACGCTCAGCCCGCTGCGGACCGATTCGATGAAAGGCGGTACGCTACCGTCCCCGGCGAGGAACCAGTCGGGCGTCGCGCCTGCCGGTGCGGTCTCGCGCCCGTCGAAAGTGGTCACGTCGCCATCGGCCTCGCCGCGCACCAGGAAGCCGCCCCCGCCGATGCCCGAGCTTTGCGGTTCGACCACGGTAAGCGCGAGCATCACGGCAATGGCCGCATCGGTGGCGCTGCCACCCTTGCGCAGGATTTCCTCGCCCGCCTCCTGCGCGCGCGGATCGGCGGCGCTGACCGCACCGACGCTTGCCTGCGCCGATGCGGCGGGCTGGGTGGCAGGAAGGGTCGCGCAGCCGGCAAGGGCGAGCGCGACAAGCGAAACGGTGGCAATCCTCGTCATGGCGCGGGACGCTATGCGGTTCCGACCGCCTCCGCAATCGAGGAAAATCCGTCGCGGCGCATAAGGCGTTCAAGACCGCGCAGGATGCGCCGGGGCAGGCCCGGTCCTTCATAGACCATGGCGCTGTAAAGCTGGACCAGGCTGGCACCTGCCCGGATGCGCGCCCAGGCGTCTTCGGCCGTGGCAATCCCGCCGACGCCGACAAGCGGAAGCTGGCCGCCGGTTGCCTTGCGGAAGTCCGCCACCCTTTGCTGGGCCAGATTGCGCAAGGGTGCGCCCGACAGGCCGCCTGTCTCGTCAGCATGGCTCGAACGGAGCGCGGGGCGCGAAATGGTGGTGTTCGAGACGATCAGGGCCCCCAGTTCCTTGTCGAGAGCGATACGGGAAATCGCATCGATATCCGCCGGCTCCAGATCGGGTGCGACCTTGAGGAATACGGGCGGACCGTCCTTCCCGCGTGCGTCGAGCACCGCATCGAGCAAGGAGACAAGCGCACCCTCGTCCTGCAGTGCGCGCAGGCCCGGCGTGTTCGGGCTGGAGATATTGACGGCCAGATAGGTTGCATGAGGTGCCATCAGCCGCGTCATTTCGGCGTAATCGGCGATCCGGTCCTCGCTGTCCTTGTTCGCGCCGATATTGATGCCGAGCACGCCGGGGCGTCCCTTGCGGGCCTCGAGCCGGGCAAGAGCCGCCTGTGCCCCGCCATTGTTGAACCCCATCCGGTTGATGACCGCGCGGTCTTTCACGAGGCGGAAGAGGCGAGGCTTGGGATTGCCGGCCTGCGGGCGCGGGGTAATCGAGCCGACTTCGGCGAATCCGAAGCCGAGCCCAAGCAGTTGGTCGGGTACTTCGGCATCTTTGTCGAATCCTGCCGCCATGCCCAACGGGTTGGGAAAGTCGATACCCGAGACGCTTGTGGCCAGCGTACCTGCCTTGCCTGCCGCACGCACCGGCGAGACCTTCAGGGCGGCTACCGTAAGGCGGTGAGCGCGCTCCGGGTCGAGGGCGAAGAGGGCGGGCCGGGCAAGGTCGAACAGCATGGCGCGGCGATATGGCCCAGCACGGTTTCGGTGTCGAGCGGGGCCTGCTTCCCTTTGTAAATTTCCGCCAAAATGAAGGGGAAGGGGCGGCTGTGTCGCATGCATACAATCAAAATTTGCCCGACTCGTCTTATCTAACCCCTGCGACCCGAAGGGCTCGGAGCAGCTTTGCAACGAGTTCTCAACTATAGAGGGCGGCTCTTCACGAGCCGCCCTTTTTTTCCATGGCGCACGAAGTAGGGGCTCTTCGCGGACCCCGTCTCGCCAAGGCAAATGTGACAGCAGAATTGCCACTTGCAGTCCCGCGGTCTACAGAATCGGGTGTTTCGTGAGGAAACGCGGGCGCGGGGACCTAATTGGGCAAGATCGAAGAACAAGGCGGGCTGCCCTTCAGCTTCGAGTTCATCGAAGCGCCGGCTGACCTCAGGCCTTATTGCAATTCGCTGTATATTTTCCGCGCCTCGGAGGCCGGATACGAAGACTGGCTGCCTGCCTATTCGGGACAGCTGGCCGTCGTGCCGAGCGGGTATGCTGACATGCCCTTCGACAAGGGCGTGGTGGGCCGGACTTCCGAAGTCACGCTGATGGGTCCGCTGGTAAAAGCGCGCCCGTTCAAGATCTATGGCCCGATGCTGATGCTCGGCGTGTCGCTCAATTTTCGCGGCTGGGCGGCGTTCACTGGGCTGCCGGTCAACGAGAACCACGATGCATTCCTCGATCCGGCGACGGCCATGTCGCCCGACCTGCTGGCGCGCCTCGCCGCCCTGCCAGATGCCCTGCGGAGCGGAGAGATCGACGAACGCGGGGCACTGGACGCAATGGCAGCGGTCGTGCGCGACGGGCTGAGCGAGCTGTCGGTGCGCCACGTCCAGGTTATCGACACGACGCTGGAATGGCTGTCCTCCTCCTTCAAGCCCGAGATCGAGGTGCTGCAGGACAAGCTGCCCTATTCCGAACGGCAAGTGCAGCGGCTGGTGACGCGTTTCTTCGGCCAGCCACCCGTCCGCCTGATCCGGCGCTATCGCGCGGTGCGCGCGGCGACCTTGCTCTCGCTGCCCGAACTCCCGCTCGAGATCGAGGCCGAGATCCGCGACGCGTTTTACGACCAGGCGCATATGATCAAGGAGATACGCGCCTTCACCGGGAAAACCCCGCGGCGCATCGAAAAGAACGACGGGACCCCGGTTCGCGACATGCTCGGTCCCGACGGTTATTCCTCGGTCGACCTGTTCGGCGGAAGCGAGGACCGGCAACTGGGCCGCAAGCCCGTCTAGGGGCTAACTGCTAACGACTCGCAACAAGCGGAAATCCGTTGAAACCGCGGGTTTGCGCTCATACGTGGCTAATCGGAGCGGATTCGTCCGATTTAGACCATGCGCCTTTCGAACCTTGCAGATTACGCTGTCGTCACGATGAGCCAGGCAGCCCGCCATTGCGGCGGGGGCAGGGTCAGTGCGTCCGACCTTGCGGCTGAAACCGGCCTGCCTGCCCCGACGGTGCAGAAGCTGGTCAGCAAGCTGGTCGGCGCAGGCCTGCTGCGCTCGGTGCGCGGGGCCGGCGGTGGACTGCAGCTGGCCCGTCCGGCAGCCGCGATCAGCCTCGCAGATATCGTCGAGGCGGTCGAGGGCCCGATCGCGCTGACGGCCTGTGTCGAAGGAACAGATTGCTCGGTCGATCACGAATGCCGCGTGCGGCCCCACTGGCCGTTGGTGAACGAAGCTTTGCGCGGCGCCCTGGCGAATATCAGCCTGGTTCAGCTGGCGCAGGAAAAGGAAATCGCGTGAGCGAAGACGTAGACATCCAGGACCGCGAGGCGAGGGAAGCTGCTGCCAAGGCGGCCGAGTACGAACACGGCTGGTCGGCGGACATCGAGACCGAATTCGCCGAAAAGGGCCTCACCGAAGACACGGTGCGCTTCATTTCGGCCAAGAAGAACGAGCCGGAATGGATGCTCGAATGGCGCCTCAAGGCCTTCCGCCTATGGCAGACCATGGAAGAGCCCGACTGGGCCAAGCTCGGATATCCGGCGATCGATTACCAGGACGCCTATTACTACGCCGCGCCCAAGAAGAAGGAAAAGCTCGCCAGCCTTGACGAGCTCGATCCCGAGATCAAGGCGGTCTACGACAAGCTCGGCATTCCCGTGGCGGAGCAGGAAGTGCTCGCCGGGGTCGAAGGCGCGCGCAAGGTCGCGGTCGATGCCGTGTTCGACAGCGTGTCGGTCGCCACCACCTTCCGCGAGGAGCTGAAGAAGGCGGGCGTCATCTTCCTCTCGATCAGCGAGGCGATCCGCGAATATCCGGAGCTGGTGAAGAAGTGGCTCGGCAAGGTGGTGCCGCAGAAGGACAACTTCTTCGCGACGCTCAATTGCGCGGTCTTTTCGGACGGCACCTTCGTCTACATTCCCGAGGGCGTTCGCTGCCCGATGGAACTGTCGACCTATTTCCGCATCAATGCAGAGAACACCGGCCAGTTCGAACGCACGCTGATCATCGCCGAAAAGGGCAGCTACGTCAGCTACCTGGAAGGCTGCACCGCGCCGATGCGCGATGAAAACCAGCTCCACGCAGCCGTGGTCGAACTGGTCGCGCTGGAAGATGCGGAGATCAAGTACTCGACCGTCCAGAACTGGTATCCGGGCGACGAGAACGGCAAGGGCGGGATCTACAATTTCGTCACCAAGCGTGGCCTGTGCCAAGGCGCGCGGTCCAAGATCAGCTGGACGCAGGTCGAGACCGGCAGCGCGGTGACATGGAAATATCCCAGCTGTGTGCTCAATGGCGAAGACAGCGTGGGCGAATTCTACTCGGTCGCGGTGACGAACAATTACCAGCAGGCCGATACCGGCACGAAGATGATCCACAACGGCCGTGGAAGTCGTTCAACCATCATCTCCAAGGGCATTTCGGCGGGCAAGTCGAACAACACCTATCGTGGCCGGGTCGCGGTGGCGGCCAATGCCGACGGCGTGCGCAATTTCACCCAGTGCGACAGCCTGCTGCTGGGCGACCAGTGCGGCGCGCACACCGTGCCCTACATCGAGGTGAAGAACCCGAGCGCGCAGATCGAGCACGAGGCGACCACCAGCAAGATTTCCGACGACCAGCTGTTCTACGCCATGCAGCGCGGGCTGGACGAGGAAGAGGCGGTGGCGCTGATCGTCAACGGCTTCGCCAAGGACGTGCTCAAGGAACTGCCGATGGAATTCGCCGTGGAAGCGCAGAAGCTGCTGGCGATCTCGCTTGAAGGAAGCGTTGGATGACCGACCGCAAGACCCTCCAGCTTCGCGATCCCGCGGAGACCGACGATGCCGCTCCGGCCCTCAAGAAAAAGGGCCGCGGGTGGGAGATTTCGGAAAAGCGCCTCGATGCGCTGCACGAACAGGCGCGCGAGATGCGCCGCCATTCCTCGGAGGCGCACAAGGCGCTGGCAGAGCGTTTCGCCAAGGCCGACATGGGCCGCTACACCTTCAAGCGCCACGCCGTGGTTGGCAGCGCGATCGTCGATTTCAACTGCCACAACCTCGGCATGGCGATCATGATCGACGAAGAGGGGCAGGACGAAACGCTGGCCAAACGCCGCGACAAGAGCCTCGAGGCGGTCGGCATCCGCGTGATGCGCATCGCCGCGAAAGACATTCTCGAAAACATGGACGAGGTGCTCCAGCGCATCACGCTCGGCATGCGCAGCCGCATTGCCGACAAGCAGGCTGCGCGGCGCGAACACCAGCGCAGCAGCACCCCGCGTCCGCGTCACAGCAGGAAAGACAATGCTCAAGATTGAAAACCTCACTGCCGAGATCGACGGCAAGACCATCCTCAACGGCCTGAGCCTCAAAGTGGCGGCCGGCGAGGTCCATGCGATCATGGGCCCCAACGGCGCGGGCAAGTCGACCCTGTCCTACGTTCTGGGCGGACGCCCCGGCTATGAAGTAACCGGCGGCAGCGTTACGTTTCGCGGGCAGGATTTGCTGGGTCTCGAACCGCACGAGCGTGCGGCTGCGGGCCTCTTCCTTGGCTTCCAGTATCCGGTCGAGATCCCCGGCGTGTCGAACGTCCAGTTCCTGCGCGAGGCGCTGAATGCGCAGCGCAAGGCACGCGGCGAGGAAGCCCTTTCGGGCGGCGAATTCCTCAGGCTTGCCAAGGACAAGGCCGGCCTGCTCGGCCTCGACATGGACATGCTCAAGCGCAATGTGAACGTCGGCTTTTCGGGCGGCGAGAAGAAGCGTGCCGAGATGGTCCAGATGGGCATTCTCGATCCCGCATTCGCCGTCCTCGACGAAACCGACAGCGGCCTCGACATCGACGCGCTGCGCGTGGTGGGCGAGGGCATCAACGCCATCATGCGCGCGCCCGACAAGGCGGTGCTGCTGATCACCCACTACCAGCGCCTGCTCGACGTGGTGAAACCGGACCGCGTGTCGATCCTCAGCAAGGGCCGCATCGTGAAGACCGGCGGGCCCGAGCTTGCTCTGCGCCTCGAGAACGAAGGCTATGACGCGGTGATGGCAGAGCCGGCATGAGCGAGGCCGCAATCCTACCTACCCGCAGGGACGAGGCCTGGCGCTATTCCGATACGGATGCGCTCGCAGGTGTCGACCTTGGCAACTGGCGCGCGGTCGATGTCGCGCCGGGCGAGACCGTTCGCGAAACGCTGGTGATCGAGGACGAGAACGGCAATGCCGACGGCACGCGCCTGACGCGCCTGCGCGTCTCGATCGGCAAGGGGGCGCGGTATGAACTGTTCGGCGTGATCGCCAGCGCGCATCTCGGCCGCGTGGAAGTCGAAGTGACGCTGGCCGAAGGCGCGCATTTCGAAATGGGCGGGATCACCGTCGGCGGGCGCGACACGGTGCGCGAATTCGTCACCCGCGTGGTGCATGCGCAGCCGCACGCCACCAGCAACCAGGTGGTGCGCAGCGTCCACTGGGGTCAGGGCACGGGCAATTTTCTCGGCAATATCGAGGTCGTGCGCCACGCGCAGAAGACCGACGCCGCGCAAAGCTTCAAGGGTCTGCTCCTGGAGAAGGGCGCGAGCGTGAATGCCGTGCCGCAGCTGGAAATCTTTGCCGACGACGTGAAGTGCGCCCACGGTGCCAGCGTCGGTCAGATGGACGAGAACGCGCGCTTCTATATGGCTGCGCGCGGCCTTTCGCCCGAACTCTCGCGCCGCCTGCTGGTGCAGGCCTTCATCGGCGATGCGCTGGTGGCGCTGGACGACGAGGGCGAGCATGAGCGCCTGCTGCAGGTCGCGCTGGACAAGCTGGACAAGCACCTGTGAGCGAGGTGGCGACCCTTTCCCGCAAGACGGATTTTCCCGGCCTGCTGACCGGCGACGGCGCGCCGTGGCATTATCTCGACACGGCGGCGACGGCGCAGAAACCGCAGGCGGTGATCGACGCGATGAGCCGCGCGCTGGGTCGCGATTACGCAACCGTGCACCGCGGCGTCTATGGCCGCAGCGCGCAGATGACGCTGGCCTACGAGGCCGCCCGCAGGCGCGTTGCGCAGTTCATCGGCGCTGCTTCCGAAAACGAGATCGTCTTCGTGCGCGGCGCGACCGAGGCGATCAACCTCGTCGCATCGAGCTGGGGCATGACGCGCCTGACGGCAGGCGACCGCATCGTGTTGTCCACGCTTGAACACCATTCGAACATCGTGCCCTGGCAAATGGTCGCCGAACGCACCGGTGCGGTCATCGACGTGTGCCCGCTGACCGAGGATCACCGGATCGACCTCGGCGCGCTCGAGGCCATGCTGACCCCGCGCACGAGGCTGGTGTCGCTGGCCCATGTCTCCAACGTGCTCGGCAGCGTGCTCGACGCGCGCGCGGCGGCAGACCTTGCCCATTCGGTCGGCGCGAAGATCCTGCTCGACGGGTGCCAGGCCGCGCCGCGCATGACGCTCGACATGGCCGCGCTCGATTGCGACTTCTACGCCTTCTCCGGCCACAAGCTCTACGGGCCGACCGGTATCGGCGTGCTCTGGGCGCGCGAGGACATTCTCGATGCCATGCCCCCCTACCAGGGCGGCGGCGCGATGATCGAGAAGGTGAGCTTCGAGGGTACGACCTATGCCCCGCCCCCGCAGCGGTTCGAAGCGGGCACGCCGATGATTACCGAGGCCGTCGCGCTCCACGCAGCCATCGATTACGTCGATGCGATCGGGCCCGACGCGCTGTTCGCGCACGAGGCAGCGCTGGCCGCGCAGCTGCGCGAGGAACTGCGCCGCACCAATGCCGTAACGCTGTTCGGGCCGGAGGAAAGCGCCGGCATCGTCAGCTTCGCGCTCGAAGGGGTGCATCCGCACGATCTCGGCACCATATTGGACGAGGAAAACGTGGCGATCCGCGCAGGCCACCACTGCGCGCAGCCGCTGATGGAGCATCTGGGCGTCCCGGCCACGGCCCGCGCCAGCTTCGGCCTCTACAGTGACGAAAACGACATCGCCGCCCTGATGCGCGGCATCGAAAGGACCCGGAGGATCTTCGGATGAACAAGCCCTCTGACGAGAATGATTTCATTGCCGCTCCCTCGCCTGCCGACACGGTAGTCGGCAAGCCGCCGCGTGCGCGCGTGTCCGACGCGGTCGATCCCGACGAGACGGCCGGCGCCAAGCTGGAGCGCAAGCGCGACTATCTCGAAGGCTTCCTGCAGAAGAAGCCGGAGAACGTGCCTGCCGGATCGCCCGGCGGCGCGCTTTACGAGGCGGTCATCGACGCGCTGAAGGAAATCTACGACCCGGAAATCCCGGTGAACATCTACGACCTCGGCCTGATCTACGGCGTCGAGGTGTCCGACGAGGCCGACGTGGTCGTCACCATGACGCTGACCACGCCGCACTGCCCCGTGGCCGAAACCATGCCGGGCGAAGTCGAACTGCGCGCCGCCAGCGTGCCGGGCGTGCGCGATGCCGAGGTCAACCTCGTCTGGGACCCGCCGTGGGGACCGGACAAGATGACCGACGAGGCGCGTCTCGAACTGGGGATGCTGTGATGGGCGATCAGGCTACCCGTCCCGCGCCCAAGGCGGCCGTCATCCTGACCGAGCGTGCGCAAGCGCGCATCGCCGAGCTCATGTCGAAGGCACCCGAAGGGGCCATAGGCGTGAAGCTGTCGACCCCGCGCCGCGGGTGTTCGGGCCTTGCCTATTCGGTCGACTACGTGACCGAGGAAGCCAAGTTCGACGAGAAGATCGAAACGCCCGGCGGTGTCTTCTACATCGACGGGGCGAGCGTGCTCTACCTCGTCGGCAGCACGATGGACTGGGTGGAGGACGATTTCTCCGCCGGTTTCGTGTTCGAAAATCCCAACGCCAAGGGCGCTTGTGGCTGCGGCGAGAGCTTCATGGTATAAAGGCAGGCATGGAAGAGCGTGAAATAGCCAGGCTTATTGCCTCCCTGCACGGGCCGGAACGCCGGCTCATGGAGCGCATCGCAAAGCGCTGGCGCAGAAAACCGCCCGAATCGGGTATTTCCGTTCCCGCTATTCCTCCCAAGGGCCCGCTGCCCAAGCAGGGCGGCGCCGAAGCCCCGCTGGTTTTCGACTGACCTAGCCTTCCGCGAGGAAGGCGAGCAGCGCTTCCTCGAATTCGTCTACCCGTCCGTCGGCGGCGATCTGCGCGTCGAGCCATTCCTTCTCGCCATCCGTCACAGCGTGCGCATCGGCGGCGGCTTCTGCGGAGGAGACGCCGCTCGCCTTGCGGCCGAACACCTTGCCGAACGCATTGGGCGAAGCCTTCGCCATCCGGCCCAGGAACGAGCCGACGCCGTGCGAGGTGTCGTGCATGAAGGCCTGCAGTTCCTCCGCACGCTCGCGGCTGATCTGCGCATTGGCATGGGCATGGCCCTGCAGGTAATTCGCCACGCCCTGCACGAACAGCTGCTTCCATTCTGGCGCATTGTCGCCGTCCAGCGTCGCGTCCTTCAGGCGGAAGAGCATTTCGGCTTCCTTGCGGCCGACGGCTGCAGGCCGTTCGCTGGCAGGCGCGAAGATTGCGCGGCGCAGCAGGGCGGCCTCGGTTGCATTGACGTTGCCTGCTTCCAGCTCGCCGCCGCAGCGGGTCGGGCCGGTGCCGTGCAGCACGGCGTGTTCGACCTTGGCGATCGCGAAATCCTTGAGCGAGACGGGGACATTGTGCGCGCGTTCGAAGACGCGCAGCAGCAGTTCCAGTTCAGCCATCGAGCACAGGTGCCCGTCGGCATCGATCTGGCTCACCAGCCAGTCGGCATTTTCCTGGTCGACATAGCCGCGCGGCGCGCGCTGGTTGACCACGTATTCGCCCAGAGCCTCGACGAAGAAATCGGTCCATTCGGGGCCGCGCTCGCCAAGCTGCGCATTGATCGCGAAGATCGCTTCGGCTTCGTTCTGGCAGATGCGCCCGTCCGGCCATGCTTCGCGTCGCAGCGAAAGGACTTCCTCCGCCGAAACCTCGCCATTGGCCGAGACACGCTTGGCCAGATCCGAAAAATGCACGCTCATGCTCGTCCTACCCCACAATTACAGGCGCGGGAGAACCTAGGACGGTTTGCTTAAGACCAGGTTAGCGACGCAGGGCGCGCACGCAGGCGGCCCGGTCCACGTCCAGCGCATCGCTGGCACGGCGCGCGGCGACATAGGTCGCGCTCGGCTCCGCTCCGGGGGCGAGCGGGTAGAGATAGACGTCGAGCACGCAGGCCTCGCCGGTGAACTGCAGCTTGTAGGCATCGCCTTCGCGCACCGAGAGGCGCGGCGGGCCGAACAGGTTGGCAAGCGCCGTCGCGTTCTTGCCGATCACGCCTTCGAGGCCGGGCAGGTTCATCACCTGCGGCGCCTTGAATCCACCGGTCGAGGGCGCCGGGCGAACTTGCGTCTGCGGCGGCGGGGTCGTGGCTGCCGGGCGCTGCTGCTGAGGCGGCCAGTAGGTCGGCGGCGAGGAACTCACGCAGGCTGACAGGGCCGCGGAGGCAATCACGACGAGGGCGATGTTACGCATGGGCGCCTCTTGCGCGGTGGACCATGTGGGTTGCGCTCGCCGCGCCGAGCACGGGGGCGATCAGGTTGGCGAACGGCACCAGCATGATGCCCGCGACAGTCCCGCCGAGAAGGAAGCGCCGGCCCGCGCTCATCGGGGCGATTTCCGCCTTGTCGCTGCGGTGGCGCAGCCAGACCATGTCCTGCAATTCGCGGCCCAGCAGCCAGCCGTTGACCGCCCAGAACAGGACTGCGGTGCCGATGCCGGTTACGAGCAGCGCGATAGCAAAGGGCAGGGCGACGAGGTTCACCAGCACCGCGCGAAAGGCTGAGCGCAGGCTGTTGCCCAGTTCCTCGCGGAACGGCAGGCCGGCGACCTTGGCGGCGTGCGGATAGTGCCGCGCCTCCACCGCTCGCACGATCTCGTCGGCGTAGAACTGGAGGACGAACAGCGCCACGATGCGGAACAGCAGCCAGCCGGCGACAAGGCCGATGGTCAGCGCAGCGACGGCGGCGAGAGTATCGCTGTAATCTTCGGGCATGTTGGCGGCGAGCCAGGTCTCGATCGCCGAATCGAGAGCAGCCCACAGACCGATGCCGAGCACGGCAAAGATCGCCAGCGTGACGAGCACGCTTTTGACGAGCACTTCCACAATGGCGGGATCGCCCAACTGGCTCAGCGACAGGGCAAGGGCGCGGGGTAGCGAAACCATGACAGGGGGCGGGGAATGCGCGCGCCGCCGCGGCAAGTCAATGTTGCCCTTGGCCTAGGCCCGACGAACCGCTAACCGCGCCCGACAACTCGTTACCAGACCTTCCCGGAGTACCCATGTCCCAGCCCCGTTACGACGTCCTCGCCATCGGCAATGCCATTGTCGATGTGATGGCACCCTGTGCAGACGATCTGATCGAGGAGCTGGGCCTTGCCAAGGGCGGGATGACCCTGGTCGACACCGAGCGGGCGAAGGAACTCTACGACGCCATGGGCCGCGCGACCGAGATTTCGGGCGGTTCCGCGGCCAATACGCTGGCCGGCATGTCCTCGCTGGGCGCACAGTGCGCCTTCATTGGCCAGGTGGCGGCCGACCAGCTGGGCGAGATCTTCAGCCATGACATCCGCGCCGTCGGCATTGATTTCGACACCGCGCCCCGCGCCGGCGACCCGCCGACCGCGCGCTGCCTCATCTTCGTGACGCCCGATGGCGAGCGCACGATGAACACCTTCCTCGGCGCCAGCCAGTTCCTGCCGCCCGCCGCGCTTGACGACGAGTTGATCGCCAGCGCCGGCATTCTCTATCTCGAAGGCTATCTCTGGGATCCGGAAGAGCCGCGCAGCGCCATGCGCCGGGCCATGGAAGTCGCCCGCGCCGCTGGCCGCAAGGTCGCCTTCACCGCGTCGGAAAGCTTCGTGATCGACCGCCACGGCGACGATTTCCGCCAGATGATCGACGAGGGGCTGATCGACATCCTCTTCGTCAACGAGCACGAGCTTGCGACGCTAACCGGCGAAGCCGACTTCGAAGCCGGTCTCGCCAAGATTGCGGGCAAGGTGCCCGTCCTCGTCGCCACGCGCAGCGCCAGGGGCGCGGTCGGCATCGCCTATGGCGAGCGCGTCGATATCGAGGCGGAGCCGATCGACAAGGTGGTCGACACGACCGGTGCGGGCGATCTCTTCGCTGCCGGCTTCCTGACGGGTCATGCGCGCGGCGAAAGCCTCAAGCGGTGCCTGCGCATGGGCGCCATCTGCGCAGCCGAGATCATCAGCCACATCGGTGCACGCAGCGAAAAGGACCTGAAGGCGCTGGTTGCCGAAAAACTCGGCTGACCGGCGCTCAGGATACCGGCTTGCGGTATTCCGGGTCGCGCAAGGTCAGGATGTAGTGCGCCAGTTCCTTGGCCTGCTCGGGGTCGAGGTCGAAATCCATCACCATCGGGTAATTGTGCGCATCGGTGAGATAGGCCTGCAGCGTATCCTCGGTCACGCCTTCCCGGTTGGCGATATCGGCAAAGGTGGGCGAGGCCGGATTGGGCGACAGCCACGGCTTTTCCACCGCATGGCATCCGCCGCACGCACCTTGTGCAAAGGCCAGCGGATTGTCGTGCGCGACATCGGTCGGCATGGCGATCGCGGTTTCCTCCTCCCCGTAGGCCGTTTGGCAGGCGGCGAGCCCGGCAAGGGCGATGGCGGGAAGGGCGAAGCGCAGCGGCGATCCGGTTCGTGTCATGCTCGGATTGTGCCTCTGCTCTTCCTTCCCTGACAAGGAAAAACATCTCCATTTCACCATCCCGGCGCCCTTAATCGCCATCCGAGCCCGATTGGTGTAGTCTTGCGCCGGGTCCGCGAAAGTGGAGGAGGGAAGTATGCTTCGAACCGCGTCAGTCCGAGGCCTCGCTCTGGCGACTTGCCTGGGCAGCCTGGTGGCAAGTTCGGTAACCGCGCAGGAACGCGCGCCCCAGCGTGCACAACCAGCACGCGCGGCAACGATGACCCAGGTCGATCCTCCGAGTCTTCAGGTCCAGTTGCGCGATGGCGCGGCCCGGTCGAAGCTGGCAGCCGAGCTCAAGGGAATTTCGGTGGACCAGGTCTTGGAGGTCGCGGCACGGGTCGAACGGGCCCCTGCCGATGCAGCGAGCAGGGAACGGCGCGAAGCGCGTGAGAACGCCGGAGATGCGGTCGGAAAGGCGCAGCTCGCCACTCTAGCGCGCATGGCCGCGACTTCGCGGGTGGAACCTTCGCCCGAAAGCATCGTGCCCCCGGCGCGCGCGACGATCAAGCCCGGGACGGCCCGCCCTGCGCCCGCTGGCGGAACCCAGCTCGCCGCCCCGCCCCGTCCCACGCTCGACGTGAACGGCTTCGGCGAGGACCTGCACCAGGCTCTCAGCGGCAGCGTGCAGGGCTACACCATGCGCATGCGGCGCAATGGGCAAACCATCTACACTCTCCAGTGGAATTGGGCCCGGCGTCCGAGCGACGGCCAGCGCGGATGGAATCCCGACCGGCGCATGAATATCGCCAGCGTGTCGAAATTTATCACGGCCGTGGCGATGTTCGACCTGCTCGACCGCCGGAACATCGATCCGGCCACGCCGATCGCGCAGTGGCTGCCAGCCTACTGGAATCTCGGACCGAATGCCGACGACATCACTTTCGAGATGCTGATGACGCATTCCTCGGGGCTGGCGAACTCGGGCTCCACCGATTTCGGGACCATGCGTCAGATGATCGCGGCGGGCGTTACGCCGAACCTGCCGACCAGTTTCACCTACGAGAACACGAATTTCGGCTTGCAGCGCATCCTGATCGCAACGCTTGGCGGCTATGTCGGTCGCAATCTCAATCTCGGCAACACCGGCATGAACGATGCCATCTGGAATGCGACCACGATCGCGGCCTACGACGATTATGTCGAGAAAAACGTCTTCGCCCCGGCAGGCGTGACCAATGCGGGCTTCGGCAAGAATGCCGACATCGCCCTCGCCTATGCCTTCAATGGTGGCAGCGGCTGGAACACGGGTGACCTGTCATGGCGTGCCGGTTCGGGCGGCTGGCATCTCTCGGTAGACGAGATCCTCGATGTCGCGGGGACTTTCCGGTACACCGACAAGATCGTGTCCAAGGCCAAGGCGGCATCGGCCATTTCGAGCCGCTACGGGCTCGACGGGCGCTGGGCGACCAACTGGGGTTCGGTCTATCACAAGAACGGCATCTGGAGCGAACAGGCCGACTGCCCCGCCGGACAGCGCCAGGAGCAGAGCTTGCTGCTGCTCATGCCCGACAACATGGAGATGGCGCTGCTGGTGAATTCGCCCGTGGGCCCCGGCTGCACCTTCCTGCGCGGCGTGGTGCAGCAAGTGCTGCTCAACAATATCGTCGAACCGAACGGCTAGCCGCGTTCGCGCCTGACCTCGCGCTGGCCGATGTCGCGGCGGCAGAAGCCTTCCGGGAAATCGACCGCGTCGACTGCGGCATAGGCGTTGCGCTGCGCCTCGGTCGCGCTGGCGCCGCGGGCCGTCACGTTGAGCACGCGCCCGCCGTTGGCGACCAGTTGGCCGCTGTCCAGCTTCGTACCTGCGTGGAAGACCTTGGCCCCGCCTGCTTCCGCCTCGCCAATAAGGATCGCCCCGCCCTTTTTCGGCGTGTCGGGATAGCCTTCTGCGGCCATGACCACGGTGAGGGCGAAATCGTCCGACAGCTTCGGCGTCGCGATCTCGCCCAGCCGGCCTTCGGCGCAGGCGAGCATGATTTCGACGAGGTCGCTTTCCAGCCTCATCATCAGCACCTGGCATTCCGGATCGCCGAACCGGACGTTGTATTCGATCAGCTGCGGCCCGTCCTTCGTCAGCATGAGGCCGGCGTAGAGCACACCCGAATAGGGATGCCCTTCCTCGCGCATGGTCTGCACGGTCGGCCCGACGATTTCGCGCATCACCTGGTCCTGCAGCGCCTGGGTGAGGACGGGGGCGGGCGAATAGGCGCCCATGCCGCCGGTATTGGGGCCGGTATCCCCTTCACCCACGCGCTTGTGGTCCTGGGCGCTGCCGAAGGGGACGATCGTCTCGCCATCGGTGAGCGCGAAGAAGCTCGCCTCCTCGCCGGTGAGGAACTGCTCGATCACGACTTCGCTGCCCGCGCTGCCGAACTTGCCTTCGAACATGTCGGACAGCGCGTTCTGCGCGTCCTCGCGCGTTTCAGCGATGACCACGCCCTTGCCTGCTGCAAGCCCGTCGGCCTTGAGCACGAAGGGCGCGTCGAATTTCTTGAGCGCGCCCCAGGCCGCTTCGAGCGAGGTGCAGCGCACGAAACGTGCAGTGGGGATATTGGCCCGCTCGCACAGCTCCTTGGTGAAGGCCTTCGACCCTTCGAGCTGTGCGGCGGCCTTCGACGGGCCGAATGCGGGGATGCCGGCGGCGCGCAGGCTGTCGGCAAGGCCGTCCACCAGCGGCGCTTCCGGGCCGATCACGACCAGCCCGATGCCATTGTCGCGGCAGAAGCGTTCCAGTGCTGCATGGTCGGTAGCATCGAGGTCGATACACTCGGCACATTCGGCCATTCCGGGATTGCCCGGGCTCGCCCACAGCTTGTCGCAGGCCGGCGATTGCGCCAGTTTCCACGCAAGCGCATGTTCGCGGCCGCCGCTGCCCAGCAAAAGGATATTCATGCCCGCCGATTTCCCGTCAGATTCCGAAGATGAAGGCTTGGTAGCGAAGGGGCGCGCAGGCGACAATGCCGCCCCGCTCTCCATCAGCGAAATCTCCAACCTGCTGAAGCGCACGGTGGAGGACCGCTTCGGCTTCGTGCGCCTGCGCGGCGAACTGTCGGGCGTGAAGCGTGCGGCCAGCGGGCATCTCTACTGCGCGCTCAAGGACGAGAAGGCGGTGCTCGACGGGGTGATGTGGCGCGGTCAGGTCGACCGGCTGCCCTTCCGCCCCGAAGACGGGCTGGAGGTCGTCGCCAGCGGCAAGCTGACGACCTATCCCGGGCGCTCCAAGTACCAGATCGTGATCGAGCGGATGGAACTGGCAGGCGAAGGCGCGCTGCTGGCCCTGCTCGAGAAATCCAAGGCGCGGCTGGCGGCAGAAGGGCTGTTCGACGAGGCACGCAAGCGTCCGCTCCCCTTCCTGCCGCGCACGATCGGCGTGGTCACTTCGCCCACCGGCGCGGTGATTCGCGACATCCTCCACCGCTTGGCCGACCGTTTCCCCAGCCGGGTGATCGTGTGGCCGGTGCTGGTGCAGGGGCAGGGCGCGGCCGAACAGGTTGCGGGCGCGGTGCGCGGCTTTTCCGGAATGCCAGAGGGCCATCCCGACCGCCCCGACCTCGTCATCGTGGCGCGCGGCGGCGGCTCGATCGAAGATTTGTGGAGCTTCAACGAGGAAGTCGTGGTCCGCGCGATTGCGGATTGCTCGATCCCCACGATCAGCGCGGTCGGGCACGAAACCGATACCACGCTGGCCGATTTCGCGGCCGACCGGCGCGCGCCGACGCCGACTGCGGCGGCAGAGATTGCCGTGCCGGTGCGCGCGGAACTGGCCGCGACCTTGCGCGATTTCGCAGCGCGCAACCAGCGGGCGATCCTGCGACCGGTGCAGCTGGGGCGCGAACGGCTGGAAGCGCGCGTGCAGCGGCTGCCGGGGCCCGAGGCGATCCTGCAACCGAGCGCGCTGGCGCTCGACGAGATGACCGAACGGTTGCGGCGCGGCCTCACCGACCGGGCGGCGCGCGGGCGCGAGCGGCTGGCACAGCTGCGCCTTTCACCGGCTATGCTGGAGCGTAACCTGCGCGATGGCCGCAAGGCGCTCGGCAACATCCGGCTCGTGCCCTCGCTGGTCGAGCGCCCGCTGGCCGAGCGGCGCGAAAAGCTTGCCGCAATCGCGCGCTTGGCCGAGCAATTGCACCCCGACCGCCCGCTCGAACGCGGTTATGTCCGCGTGACGGGTGCAGGCGGACAGACCGTGACGAGCCGCGATGCAGCGGCAGCCGAAGCCGCGCTCACGCTAAAGTTCCGGGACGGCGACCTCGCCGTCGTGCCGGGCGAGAGTGCTCCTTCGCCGCCGCCGCGCAAGCCTGCGCCCAAGCCCCGCGCCAAGGGAACGACGCCTGAACAGGATGATTTGTTCGGTTAAGCGCGAAATGCTAGGATGGCGTCCATGTTGATGAACAAGAATTCCGGCCCGTCTTCGGGCGAGGCAAAGCTGCAGTACGGCCCCAACGGTTTCCGCGTCCTGCGCGCGGGTCAGCACGTCTTCTGCGCGGCATCGGGCGTGCCGATCGCGTTGGAGGAACTGCGCTACTGGTCGGTCGAATACCAGGAAGCCTACGCAACGCCGCAGCTGGCGACCGAGCGGCTGAAGCCGTGAACCTCGCAAGGGTCGCACCGCTTCTCACTCTCCTTGCAATAGCCCCTGCCGCGCAGGCCGAACCTGCGCCCGCGCAGCCCTCCGGTGCGGCGCCGCTCGCGCAGCCCGTGGCCGCCGATTTCGCCATTCGCGGCGAGCTGGAGCAGGGCGGCTGGATCCGCGGCCGCCTGCCCGCAGGCACGGTGGCTGCGGCACTGGGTTCGACCCCGCTTGCCTTCGACGAGAGCGGCAATTTCTTCGCCGCCTTCGACCGCGACCAGGACGGATCGCTCCGCCTCAGCGCAACGAGGCAGGACGGGCAGGTCGTCGCGCGCGATCTCTCGGTAAAGCCCCGCGACTGGAACATCGAGCGCGTCAACGTGCCGCTTCGGCCCCGCAGTTCGTCCGAAGCCTTCATGGAGCGTCGCAGGCCAGAACTTGAAGCGATCTGGGCAGCGCGCGAGAAGGATACGCAAAGCGAGGGCTGGCGACAGGAATTCATCTGGCCGGCAAAGGGCCGCATTTCTGGGCGCTTCGGGTCGCAGCGGATCTACCAAGGCCAGCCCGGCAGCTATCATTCCGGCCTCGATATCGCGGGCGGCGATGGCACGACCTATGTCGCGCCTGCTGCCGGGACGGTGGTGCTGGCGGTGCGCGGCTTCAGCCTCGAAGGCAATCTGCTGATCATCGATCACGGCCAGGGGCTGAACAGCGCCTTCCTCCATTCATCCGAACTGTTCGTGAAGGAAGGCGACAAGGTCGAGCAGGGCCAGCCGCTCGGCCGCATCGGTGCATCGGGCCGCGCAACGGGTCCGCATTTGCACTGGAGCCTCAAGTGGCGCGATGCCCGGCTCGACCCGCTGCTGTTCCTGCCGCCAATGTCCTGACCCGCCTTGCGTCCTGTCCGCCTGCTTCTTGCCGCCACCGTGGCGATCTGCCTTGCGCCGGGCACTTTCGTGCGCTCGGCGGTCCCGCCGCACGACTTCACCTCGCCAGTCACCATAAGCCCCCTCGCGTTGCAGCCGCAGGCGGTCGGGGAACTGCAACTGGAGGCCGGCTGGCTGCTGGAAAGCGATAACGACCTGTTCGGCGGATGGTCGGCAATGGTCGACTGGATCGACGACAGCCTGCTCGTCGGCAGCGATGCTGCACGCGTCATGGTCCTTAAACGCCCCGACCTGGGGATGGAGGAACCGCGTCTCGGTGCAATTTCGTGGGCGCGCCCGCAGGAAAAGCGCGATGTCGATCTCGAATCGCTTTCGCGGGATCCGGTCACCAACGAGCTTTGGGCAGGCTTTGAAAGGTCGAACTCGGTCGTGCGGATCGTCCGCCCGCTTCGACCGGTGCAAAGTTTCAGCCCGCCCGAGATGGCCGACTGGCCCGCCAATGCCGGCCCCGAATCGCTTGTCCGCTTTCCCGATGGCAGGCTGCTGGTCGTCGCAGAAACGGCCGTTGCAAAGGGACGGCACGATGCCGTGCTGTTTCCTAGCGGGGTGGGCGGCCCTGCAGCGCCTGTGCGCTTCCTCGTCGAAGCCCCTGAGGACTACCGGCCGTCCGATGCGGCTCTCCTGCCCGACGGACGCTTGCTGTTCCTCCTGCGCGGGGTCGATTGGGGCTTCCCGCCGAGTTTCCCGGCCATGCTGGCCGTCGCCGATCCTTCCGGTATCGTGGAGGGCGGTGTGATGCCCATGCGGGAACTGGCGCGCATTGAGGAGCCACTGCCGAGCGACAATTTCGAAGGGCTGGCGGTGATGGAGGAGGCGGACGAGAGCCTCGCCATCTGGCTGATCTCCGACGACAATTTCAATAGCTACCAGCAGACACTGCTGCTCAAGCTCGTCTGGGAGAATTATCGGACCCGGACACGACAAAAGGCGCGCAGGTAAACCCGCGCGCCCTTGCTTGAGTCGTAAAGGAGAAGTGCGCGAAGCCTCAGGCGGCTTCGACGGCAGCCTTCTTCAGTTCGCGCTTCACCTTGAGTGCGCGCGCCGACAGCTTCTCGTCATTGGTCTTGAGCAACCAGTTGTCGAGACCGCCGTTGTGCTCGACCGAGCGCAGGCCCTGGGTCGAAACGCGGAACTTGAAGCTGCGGTCCAGCTTCTCGCTCATCAGCGTGACGTTCTGCAGGTTCGGCAGGAAGACCTTCTTGGTCTTGTTGTTGGCGTGGCTCACATTGTGGCCGACCTGGCGGCCCTTGCCGGTGAGTTCGCAAATGCGCGACATGATACGTCTCTCGTTCGAATGGCTGGGCGAGTTCCCTTGGCCGCGGTGAGCGGGGCGGGGGCTCATTAATCCCGGAAAGCGGCGCGCATAGCGGCGGGTAGCCGAATCGTCAAGCACGTTGCGCGAGGCGAAGCCGGGGGCTAGCGAGGCCGCATTATGACCTCGTGGACCCTCCCGCAACCCATGCAGCGCGCGCTCGAACTGGCGGAGGCCTCTGCCGGTGTGGGCGAGGTGCCGGTCGGCGCGGTCGTGACGCGCGGCGGGGCGATCATCGCCGAGGCACACAATGCCCCGCGCGAAACGCACGATCCGACCGCCCATGCCGAAATCCTGGCGATCCGCCGCGCGGCAGAGGTGCTGGGGGACGAACGGCTCACGGATTGCGAGCTCTGGGTAACTCTGGAGCCATGCGCCATGTGCGCCGGCGCCATCGTCCATGCCCGCATCGCCAAGCTCTATTACGCCGCCAGCGACCCCAAAGGCGGCGCGGTCGAACACGGCGCACGGGTGTTCGAGCAGGAGCAATGCCTGCACAAGCCTGAGGTCTATTCCGGCATGGGCGAGGCACGCGCGGCGGAAATGCTGCGCGGGTTCTTCAGGCAGCGGCGCTAAGCCTCGCGCCGCGCGCCGCTCCCGAAATAGCGGATCAAGCGTCGGGCCCGATCGAGCGGATGACTGCGCCCTTTTCGTCGAGGAAGTCGATGGCGCTGGCCCCGTCCTTTTCGACGCGCAGCATCATGCGGGGCACGCCCGAGCCGTCCTGCAACATCAGCACCGACGCGCGGTCGCGCGACTTGCCGAGGAACAGGCGCGGCGCGCCGCCGGCACTTCCTTCGCGCACCGCTGCCTTGCCGTCCTTGCTCTCGAACATCGATTCGCCGGGGCGGTCCGAGATGATGGCCGCGGCCATGTCGCGCTCGCCATTGTCGGTCTGGAGCAGTTGAAGCGTCTGGTCGTTTTCATAGCGGTCGAAGGTCAGGCTGGCCCCGGCATTGGTCTTGCCGCCTTCGGACTTGCCCGCCCAGATCAACCCGCCGTTCTCGGTCCCTTCGTCGTTGAGGAACAGCATGCCGGCGGGAAAGCGGCGGTCGGGACGGTCGATTTCCTGCCCTTTGTGAAACGCGCCGGGGAAACGGTCACGGCCGGAAATGACCATCCGCAATGTCCCGTCGGGCTCGCGAATGTTGATCCGCTCGACGTCGAGCGTCTTCATCGTGTCGGGGCGCGCTGCCGCGACGAGCGAGATTGCCATGCCGACCAGTGCGGCGCCCGTAATCAGACCATGCCAATATGCCATCGTATTACCCTGCTTTGGTGTTCTATGTATGTAGAACACTACACGGAAAAAGCATGATATGTCAACGAATTAGGACGGGCGGGGTGTGCTGCTTGCCCGTGCTGTTTGCCGGGAGAGCATTGAGAGGGAATGATGAGCCGGGCCAAGTGCTGCAGTCTTGCCCTGCTGTGACGGGTGTAAGGTCGCCGGGCTAGGAGATCCGTAGCCCGGCGACCTGGGTGCGTACCCGAAAGGCTCGGTTGGAAACCCTTCCACGCGGCCATACTCGGAGGGGCCCTGGAATAATATTGAATAAAATGCCTACACTTGTTACCTGCGCGAACATATGGATGAGATGCGTCTCCTGCGGCATTTTGAAGCCGTTTACCGGCTATCGAGCTTTTCGGCTGCAGCCAGGGAATTGAGGCTGACGCATTCTGCGATAACGAAGAGCATCAAGGCGCTGGAGGATGGCTGGGAGGCCCAGCTATTCAACCGGACCACCCGCAGCGTGATTCCCACGGAAGCCGCCAAGAAACTCTATCCGCAAGCAGTCGAGCTCCTGGCCTTCGCGGCGAGCGTGCGGAGGTCCGTTGCGACGGAACAAATCGAGATAAATATCTTGAGCGGGGCGGGTGCGATCGAAGGATACATCCACCCTGCCATTCTGAAGTTCGCGCGCCGGTATCCTGAGGCCAGGATCAACGTTGCGACGATGCAGGCGCATTTGGCAGCAGACGAGCTGCTCCAGCGCCGGACCGATATCCTTGTTTATCATGACACCAGCTTCGCCGTGATGCCTCACAAGAACCAGATGCGGCTGACCAAGGTGGTCGATGAACCTTATCTCATTGTCTATCGCCCTGAATTTTCCTCTGATTTACGAAACAGCTCGCTAGGCGATCTTCTGCTTCATTATGACTGGGCACTGCCGGTGAGCCGGACGTTCGAAGATTTCCTGCCGGCGAAGTTGCGCACTTTCCTGAAGAATGAAGCTGCGCCCCGGTACCGCCTTGCGAACCAGACAGCCTGTATAGAGCTTGTGAAACAGAGCGACCTGTTGAGCGTGCTTCCAGGGAGCCTCGCCGATGGCCTCGTAGCTCGAGGAGAGCTCTCGGCCATTCCCCTTCCCGCCGATTTCCGCTTCGCGATCAGTGCCGCAATTCACGATAACGCCGCCCTGGAGCCCGCGTTGAACCACTTCATCGACTGCATGAAGGCAATTTAGGGCTCGATATTGCACCGCGAACCCGCCAGCTGGATCGCCGGGTAATCATCTATTGCCGCTAGGGCTTCCTCTCATGTAAACGTTCACAACAAGAGGGCCGCAGACAGGGAATCCCGCAATCTTCGATAGGTCGAACAGCGGAAATCAGGGCGTCACCGTTCGCTACGCTTTGCCCGCCGAGCGATTGCGCCCTTACGTCTCCACCTATTCCTTGACCCTTGTGGACAAGAAGACGCCCACGGTCTTTGATCAGGTCTATCCCGAATGGCCCAACATTCGCATGACGGTTGGGGGAGATATGGCTGCCTGCACCGGCATCGGTCCCCTGAGGGCCTGCAATCCGATTTGCGCGATTGGGCCTACCAGCCACGCGACACGCTTTTCGCTTGAACCGGGCCGCTATTGGACGATCAGCCTCCTGCCGCTCGGTTGGGCCAGATTCGTGGGAATCCGCGCATGCGATTTCGCAGATCACTGGGAGATCCTCGACCGCGACAGCCCTCTCGCCAAGTTCGCAGCACTGCTCTCTTGCGAGAGAGGCGCGCCGGATTTTTCCGAGGTAACCGCGCAAATTGACAAATATCTGCTCAGGATGCTGGCTCAGCCGGGAACCAGGGAAGACGCGATATTCAACGTCCATTGCGCCCTGCTCGATCCCAAGGTGGCGTCGGTAAAAGACTTCGCCGCACGGGCGGGCATTGGCGTGCGTGCGCTCGAAAGACTGTCATTATCGGCCTTCGGGTTCAGCCCCAGCCTGCTGTTGCGCCGCCAGCGTTTCCTGCGGAGCCTCAGCCAATTCATGCTCGACCCCTCTCTTTCGTGGATCGACACACTCGATTCCCAATATGTCGACCAGCCCCATTTCATTCGCGACTTCCGCCGGTTCATGGATACGACACCGAGCGCGTTCGCGGCAGAACCGCACCCGGTCTTGTGGGCGGCAGCCAAGGCCCGGACAGCGATTGCGGGAAAGCCCATGCAGGTTCTTCAGCCGCCGGGCGAGGTTACCTGATATTTCCGGTCGTGGACGCGGAAGCTAGGCTGCTCGCCAGCCCTTATCCGGCATCGACGCTCCGCCTATAGCCCCCGCCAGATCTTCGCCGGCTCGCCATCCTTGGCGCCGAACCGCTCCTTGTCGCAAGGCTTCGGCATGAAGCGCTTGTCGTAGCAAAGGCGCAGTTCCTCCAACCAACCCTTGCGGTCGAGATGGACGCCCACCGCCTCTTTCGGCCAACCCTCGTTCGCATCGGCGAAGCGGGTGCGGATCGTGCCTGCGGTCAGGTTATCCTCGCGGCTGATGCGCACGAAATCGGGCCAGCGCAGGCCGGAATAGAGGATGCGCGTGACCTTGAAATAGGTTTCGGGCCGCCTCGTCATGCAGCTGCCGTGCTTGGCCCACTGGCGGGCCATGAGCGCGGCATCGGGGCTGATGCAGAGGTTCTGCCGGACAGCGGAAGCGGTGGGTTTCGTACCGGCACACCATTGCGGCCAGCTGCGGCCGCTATCGGGCCACAGCCCGTGCACGGTGAAGCCGAACCGCCCGTCCCTGCCCGAGCACTGGCGCGCGTGGCGCCGTTCGTCTTCTCGGAAGCGGCAGAATTCCGGGCTCCAGCTGAGCGCCAGCGTATAGCCCGTCACGGGCAGGTCGCGCGGGGCCGAATCCGCCTGCACAGCGGGAATCCGGACCTCTCCAGGGATACGGCACTGGTAAGCCTGCGCCTGCGCGGCCCCGCCGCTCGCCAGCGTGACGGCGGCGAGCGCTACGCAAAGCCCGCGGTCAGTTGCCGCCACGCTTCTCGGCGAACCACGCCTTCGCGTCGGGCTGGAACAGGAAATAGATTGCAGCCAGCGTCATCAGGTTGCCGACCAGCGTGAACACGAGGTTCAATCCCGACAGCAGGCCGAAGGTCGTCGCAAGCGAGAAGATCGCCCAGGCGGCAAAGAGCACCAGGATCCATTTCACGAACTCGATACGCAGACCCGAGATGAGGAACCACAGCGCCAGATTGATGACGATGCCAAAGATGAGGCTGCCGATCATGATGCCTCCGCCCATGCCTTCGACACCGGCGGCGGCCAGTTCGGCATTGGTGGTTTCGACCAGGTCGCCATAATTGAACGCGAAGCCGATGAGCCCGACGACGATCGAGCCGAGATAGAGCATGTCGAATTTCTTGATCGATGCAGGTTTCATCGTGGTCCCTCCCCGTGGTGGGAGAGAGATGCCCTGAATTTACAGCGGGGTAAAGTCCAGACCGATATCAGCGGCAGGCGCGCTCTGCGTCAGCCGGCCGACCGAGACGTAGTCTACGCCGGTTGCGGCCTTGGCCTTGATCGTGTCGAGATTGATCCCGCCGCTCGCTTCGGTGGGGACGCGGCCTGCCACCAGCGCCAATGCTTCGCGCAGGGTGTCAGGCTCCATGTTGTCGAGCAGCAGGCGGGTTGCACCGGCGGCCAGCGCGGGTTCGATCTGGTCGATCCGATCGACCTCGCAGATGATGTCCTTCACCCCTGCGTCGACGGCGCGGCGCACCGCCTCTCCGACAGAGCCTGCGACAAGGACGTGGTTGTCCTTGATCATGGCGGCATCCCACAGGCCCATGCGGTGGTTCGCCCCGCCGCCCATGCGGACCGCGTATTTTTCGAGGTGGCGCAGGCCGGGAATGGTCTTGCGCGTGTCGAGCAGGGTGCAATCGGGATTGTCCATTGCGGCCACGTACTGCGCGACCATGGTGGCGATGCCCGAAAGGTGCTGGACCGTGTTGAGGGCGCTGCGTTCTGCCGTCAGCATGGCGCGGGCATTGCCCTCGAGCCGCATCAGGTCGGTCCCTGCAGGAACGCTCGCCCCATCCTCGACCAGTATCTCGACCGTCATTTCAGGGTCGAGTGCGCGGAAGAACGCCTCGGCCACGGTGAGCCCCGCGACGCGGATTGCATCGCGCGTATCCATCACGCCCGAGAAGCGCGCTTCGGCCGGGATGACGCTCTCGCTGGTGACGTCCCTCCCGCCGCCGGGAAGCCCTTCGCCAAGGTCTTCCGCCAGCGTTTCGCGCACGAACCGGTCGAGATCGAAGCCGGGCAAATCGAAATGGGTCATGTGGAGCCTTTAACCGGGCCAATGGAGGCCCGGCAAGCGCGACCGCGCGCCCGCAGGCGCCCGACCGAAGGGAGGAACTGCGCCGAGGACGAAGCCGCGGAGGCGGCTTCGCAAAACATTAGTGAACGAAGCGCGCCACGACGTCGCGGTAGCTGCGCGACACCTTCACTTCCGCGCCGCTATCCAGCACGAGGAAGCATTCGCCATTGGTGTGCGGTTTGACCTGACGGACCTGGTCGAGATTGACGATGGTCGAGCGGTGCACGCGCTGGAACTTGCGCGGGTCGAGGCGGCGCTCGAGGTCTTTCATCGTCTCGCGCAGGATCAGCGAATTGTCGCCGGTGTAGATGCACATGTAGTCGCCGGCAGCCTCGATATGCTCGATCGTGTCGACTTCGACGCGGAAGATCTGGCCGCGGTCCTTCACGTTGATGAGCTTTTCATAACGGCCTGCCGCTTCGGAATCGTCGGCGTCGATCTCGTCGACCGCTTCGGGCGCGACTTCGGACAATACGCCGCGCAGGCGGTCGGCCTCGTCGCTGCTCTTCTTTTCGGCGAGGCGCTGGCGCACGCGTTCGATCGTGTCGGCCAGCTTGTCCTCGTCGACCGGCTTCATCAGATAGTTGACCGCATTGGCCTCGAAAGCGCGGATGGCGTGTTCCTGGAACGCGGTGACGAAAACGAACAGCGGCGGTTCGATTTCCATCACGCCCTGCACGACGGAAAAGCCGTCGAAGCCGGGCATCTGGATGTCGAGGAAAACGAGGTCGGGCTTCAGCGTCTTGATCGCGCGGATCGCCTCGCGTCCGTTCTGGCAGGTCTCGATCACCTCGACGTCGTCGAAGGGTTCGAGGCGCAGCTGGAGGCCTTGGATGGCGAGCTTCTCGTCGTCGACGAGGATCGTGCGAATGGTCATGGCTTGGTACTTACCTTCTGGGGGGCATCCGGAGGATTAACGGACAAGGCCGTGGCTGGTTTCGCCGTGCCTGTCGCCCGTCCTGCGGCAAGCGGCTCCTCCTCGTCGGCGAGTTCGTGCGGAATCTCGATCAGCACGGTGAAACCGCCGCTTTCGGGCGAGCGGATTTCGAAACGGTGGTCATCGCCATAGGCCTGCGCCAGTCGGTCGCGGATATTGGCGAGGCCGACACCGGTCGAATCGCGCCGCTTATGTGTGGCCATCACCGCCGGAAGATCGTCCGCGACGCCGCTCACATCCACGCCGGGACCGGTATCAGAGACCGTGATGCGCAGGCGCGGGCCGACGATCTGTGCGAGCAGCGAAATCTGCGCGCCTTCTTCGAGCGGGCTGACGCCGTACTTGATCGCGTTCTCGATCAGGGGTTGCAGCAGCATGGAGGGGATCTGTGCCTTGGCGGCCCGTTCCTCGACGCGGAAATCGGTGCGCAGCCGGTCCTCGAAACGCATCCGTTCGATGCTGAGATAGAGCTGCAGCGTCTCCACCTCCTGCGCCACCGTGACCTTGCCGCCCGGCTGGGTGACCAGCGTGTGCCGCAGGAAGGAGGACAGGCGGGTCAGCATCGCATTGGCCGGCTCGGTCTGCTTGAGCAGCACCAGCGTGCTGATCGAATTGAGCGTGTTGAACAGGAAATGCGGGTTCAGCTGGTAGCGCAGCATGGCAAGCTGCGCGCTGGTCGCCTGCGCTTCGAGCCGTTCCAGCCGGTCCGACTGTTCTTCCACTTGGAGGAAGAAATTGATCGCGTAATAGAGCGCCGACCATGCGCCGAGCAGCGTCAGGTCGAAGAAGTAGATGCCGATGAACAGGCGGACGAAACCCGTCTCGCTGGTCGGGCGGGTGAGGTCGAGCACCCAGCTGTCGATGAAGGCGTAAAGGCCAACCGCCACCGTCAGTACTACCGCCGTTCCGCCCCAGGTGAGCAGCGGCTTCTGCTTGATCAGATGGTTGTAGATGACCGACAGGATCAGGCTGATCGAAAAGCCGGTGATCGTCGCGATCAGGATCACGAAGAAGAACTGCAGTTCCTGGCCGTTGGCGAAAGCCGACATCGCGCGCAGCAGCGCCGACCCGCCCCAGCCCATCAGCTGGAGGTTCCAGAACGCCTGGTTCTTGTTCTCGAAGAACGGCGTTGGTCGGAAAGGCAATACGGCCATGTCCAACCCCCCTAGCCCAATTGCCGCGCGCTGCGCCAGACGCTAGGATGCTTGGCAGAGGGACGCTGGTAGAGAGAGATGCGATGAACAAGCCCGAGAACCTGACCCATTCGATCGAGGAACGCGCCAAGTTCCGCGAAATGAAGGAAGGTACCCAGGAAGACTGGGCTATCATCGGCGCGGAATACATGGCCTTTGCCAAGGACTTGCCCGATCGCGTGCTCGAACACCTGCGCTTGCTGGATGGCGATTTCGGGGGCTTTCCGGTGTGCCGCCTCGAACACTCGCTCCAGACCGCGACTCGCGCGCACCGCGACGGCCGTGACGAGCAATATGTGGTCATGGCGCTGCTGCACGACATCGGCGATACGCTGGGGAGCTACAACCACCCCGAAGTGGCCGCGGCGATCATCAAGCCCTTCGTGACCGAGGAAATCCACTGGATCTGCCAGAACCACGGCGCCTTCCAGGGCTATTACTATTTCCACCACCTCGGCATGGACCGGAATATCCGCGACAAGTTCGCCGAGAGCCCGCACTATGCGGCCTGCGCGGAATTCTGCGAGAAATACGACCAGGCCGCCTTCGATCCCGATTACGAGAGCGAGCCGCTGGAGTTCTTCGAACCGATGGTACGCCGCGTGATGGCGAAGCCGCTGGCGTCGATGTACGCCAAGGCGCTGGAAGAATAGGCTAGCTGCCAAGCGCGGCTTCGAGCCTGTCGAAGCCGATCGCACCTTCCATGACCTTGTCGCCCGCGACCCAGCTGGGCGTCCCCGTGAAACCGAGGCTGCGGGCCAGTTCCTGGTTGCGCGCGAGTTCCGCCGTCACTTCCTCCGAAGCGCCGTATTCGCGCGCCGCATCAAGGTCTAGCCCGGCCTGCTGCGCCGCCAGCATGACGTTTTCCGCTGTCGGGCTGCCGAGCTCGAACATGGCGTGGTGGAAGGCCTTGTACTTGCCCTGCTTGGCTGCGGCCAGGGCCATGCGCGCCGGAACGTCGCTGCCCTGAAAGATCGGGAATTCGCGAATGACCACGCGCACGTCGGGGTTTTCCGCGATCAGCCGGTCCACGTCGGCCACGCTGATGCGGCAGTAGCCGCAGGCATAGTCGGTGAACTTGACCAGCGTGCGCGTGCCGTCGGGATTGCCGAGCACCGCGCCGGGGAAGGGCTTGCGCACTTCGTCGGCAACCTGTGCCAGCTGTTCGCGCGATTGCTCGGCCTGCCAGGCGTCGGCCATTTCGGGCAGGATACCCGGATTGGAAACGAGATAGTCGCGCGTCTGCGAATGGCCGAGGCCGGAAAGCGACCAGATCGCTGCGCCCGCAAAGCCGCCGACCAACGCGATCGCTGCCGTTGCCAGATGCTGTTTCATGCCCACCTTCCCTGTTCCGATACTACCTGCGACCGCCGCAAGACCTGTCGCCGCGGGCCTCGCATTCCTGTTCGATTAGCGCCCGTGCCTGCATGCCGATGTCCTGCGCGCGCAGCCAATCGGGCGAGCCGACGGGCAGGCCTGCTTCCGCTGCCTGCGCGCTGCGCATGGCAAGCGCGTACTGGCGGTTCATGACCTGCTGTTCCGCGCTGGCGAGGCGCGCGCGCGGGATATCGCCGCGCGCTGCGTAGACCACGCCGAGCTGGTACCAGGCGAAAGGATTGTAGCGGTCGCGTGCGACGGCGGCGCGCAGCACCCTTTCGGCTTCCTCGTAATTATCCTTGTCCTCGGTCGCGATGAGCGCGTGGCCGAGTAGCGACGCGATCAACGGCTGCGAGCGGCTGTACTGCGTCGCCTTGCGCAGCGGGTCGATCGCTTCGCCCGGACGCCCCGATTCGAGCAGCACCTGCCCCTTCAGTTCGAGGAAATAGGGATCGCTCGGCGCGCGCTCGATCAGCGTATCGGCCGCCTCCAGCGCCAGGTCCATCCTGGCCTGCTTGTGATAGGCATAGGCGCGGGCAACGAGGGCGGGGGTCGACTGGTCCTCTTCCGGATAGTCGCGCAGCGTGTTTTCCGGCTTGTCGACATAGCCGGCGAGCTTCGCCTTGATGCGCTGGAAGCGCGCCTCGATCGCCGGATCGCTCGGGCGGTCCCAGGCGGGATCCTTTTCGTAGGTTTCGCGCAGGTTGTTGATGCGGTCGCCCGACAGGGGGTGGGTGCGCCAGAAGCCAGCCTCTTCGTCCTGGCTGTAGCCGCGCCGCACTTCCTGGTTGAGGAGCTTGCCGAAGAAGGTGAGCGATCCGCGACCCGAGATGCCGGCCTTGGAGAGGTATTCCGCGCCCGCCGCGTCGGCGCTGGCTTCCTGTGTGCGGGTGAAGGCAAGGATCGAGCTCAGCGCGGCAGACTGGCCGGCCATCATCAGGCCCATGGCGGCATCGCCCGCACCTGCCAGCGCCGCACCGATACCCGCGATCATCGACAGCAGCGAAAAGCCCTGCGCCTTGCGATAGCCTTCGCCGATGCGCACGATGTGCCCGCCGGTGATGTGGCCCAGCTCGTGCGCGATCACGCCCTGCACCTCGTTGGCCGTGTCGGCAGCGTCGATCAGCCCGCTATGGATATAGACGGCCTGCCCGCCTGCCACGAATGCGTTGATGCTGGGATCGTTGATAAGGACGATTTCGACATTGCCGGGCGCAAGGCCTGCGGCTTCGACCAGCGGGTTCGAGATATCGTTGAGGAAGGCCTCGGTCTCCGCATCGCGCAGGACCGATTGCGCAGCCGCCGGCTGCACGACCAGCACGGCCATCGCGATGAAGGCGAGAACATGGGAAAGCAGGCGCATCGGCTGCCCTTCTAGGGCTTCCCGGCCTGAACCGGAACTGAAAGTGCGGTGGTGTCCTTGAGGAAAGCCTTCACCGTATCGAACACGCGCGGGTCTCGGCGCCAGGGATTGGCGAGCGCAAGCAGCGGGTCGTTATGCGTCTTGCCCGGCAGGTAGAGCGTGTCGACCCGCGCCCCGCGTGCTTCCAGCGCCGCGGCCAGCGCGCGGGTGTTGCGCGGCTTGACCAGCGTATCCTCCTCGCCGTGGACGAGCAGGAAGGGCGGGGCTTCCCCCTTGGCATGATTGACCGGCTGGCTTTCCGCCCCAACCCCGACCGTGCCGAAGGTCGCACGCGTGGAATCGCTGTCATAGGGATAGAAATCATAAGGGCCTGCGAGCCCCACGACGCCCTTCACCGCGCCCTCTGCCAAGACGCCGGCCTCGACCATCCAGCGCTCTTCCAGCGCGACCTGCGCGACGTTGTACGCGCCTGCCGAATGGCCTGCGATGACGATACGCTGCGGGTCGCCGCCGAATTCGCCGATGTTCTGCGTGACCCAGGCCAGCACGCTCGCCGTGTCTTCGAGCATGGCGGGGTAGCGGCCGCTTTCGCCGAGGCGGTAGCCGCCCAGCACCACGACATATCCCTCGGGCGCGATGTTGCGGGCGATGAAGCCATAATCGTCGGGATCGCCGTTCGCCCAGCTGCCGCCGTGCACGAAGACGAAGACCGGCTGAGGGCCGTTGCCGGAAGCAGCACGGTAGACCAGCAGCTTCTGGCGCGCATCGGGGCCGAGGCTGGCGCGGTGCGCGAGCGTGACCCCGCGCTCCTTGCCGGCAATGCGGTCGACCGTATCGAGCACGGCCGGGCCGTTGCGGTTGATGGCGACCAGCACCGCTCCGCCTGCGATGAGGCCGATGCCGACCAGCGTTGCGATCACGAGCATGACAATCCTCACGCGCTCTCCGTCCGGGCCTTGCCCACCGACTTGACGATGTTCTTGGCTTCCGTGTCTTCGAGAAGCCCGATGGAGGCAAGGAATTTGCGCCCCTCTTCATAGCCTTCGCCCATCCACAGCGGAATGCCCGCTGCCTTCAGCGATTGTTCGGCAGCCAGTTCCTCGGGGGTCATGGCCTCGCCCACCTTGCGGATGAACACGGCGCGCACGCGGTGGGGGGTGTGCGCGGCGACATCGGCAAACGCAGTGAGGTCGCCCTGCGAATCATCGCCGATCAGCGCGAATTTCATGTCCGGATAGGTGGCGAGAATGCCGTCGATCGCCGCGCGCTTGTGGGCCCCGTGGCTCGCCGAGCCGAAGGTTTCGCGGTTGAGGCCCCAATCGCGCAGCATGATCGGGCCGAGCGGCAGGCCGCGTCCTTTCATGTAGGCCACCAGATAGGAAAACAGGTTCCACGGGCTGGACGAGACGTAGAAGAAGGGTCGCAGGGTGGCGCGCTGGTGGTCGCCTGCATGGCCCGCGCCTGCACGGAAATCCTCTGCGCCTCCCAGCGCATTGTAGAAAAGGTCCGCGCCGGGGACGAGGATGCGTTCTTCCGGCATCTCCATCAACACGCGCCGCCAGTTGCGCATGACCGCACGGAAATTGCCGGTGATGCCGGTCTCGATGATGGTGTCGTCGATGTCGGAGATGACGCCGAGCGCGGTGGTGCGGCCGGGGGCAAGGACGTGGCCGTCGATGCAGTGCTCCCCCTCACCGTTCGACCAGTGGAGGCTGACCGTTTCCCATTCCGGAAGGTCGGCATAGGGCCAGTCGCCTTCCAGCCTTATGTCGAAATGGACGAAGCCTTCCTTGTCGGTGAGGCCCTGGTGGCGCCTGCTCTCGCCGCCGGGCGGGGCAATTTCCAGTTCGACCGGCAGACCCTCGACCTCGTGGCTGGCGAACTGGCCCATCATCGTGCGCATGGCGCGCCACTTGCCCGATTTCACGAAACGGCTTTCCCGGGAACGCAGCGCGCGCGCGGTGATGAACAGCCGCTCTTCGTTGCGGTAGCCGAAATAGGGCTGGATGCGGACGGGCGCGGTGGGCAGGAACGGCATGGGCCGCAGCGCTAGCGCGTGCGGCCCATGTATCTCAAGCGGTTATTCCGCAGGTGTTTACTTGGCGAGCAGCTTGCGCGCGGCCTTTTCGAGCAGCACGCGATCCTCCGCCAGTTCGCCGACCACGACCAGCTCGCCGTCCTCGGTGCGGCGCACCATGACCAGAGCGAATTCCGGACCGTCGAGTGCGACGTCCGACAGTTCGGCAGTCTCGAGCTTGCGCAGCTTCTTCGCCAGCGCCGGACGGATGCCGGTGCCATCGTCCTCGACCGGCTTGCCCTGCTCTTCCTTGCGGGCACGGCGTTCGGCCTGGACGACACCCTTGAGGCCGCCTTCGGCAGCGCGGAGGAATTCGACCAGCCTGCCGCGCTCCACGCCCACGCGGTGCGCATGGGTCAGGACGGCGGCATATTCGGTGAGGCGCGTCTTGTCGTAATCGGCGCCGAAGACCAGCTTCACCACCGGCGTCATCGGCGCGCGGTCCTGCATGGTCAGGCCGTTGTCGGCGATGATTTCCTGGAAGTCTTCGGGCGCGTCCTGCGCTTCGAGGCTGAAGTCGTAGGCCAGGCCGACTGCGGCGTAGAGCGCCTTGCGGCTGCGGTCTTCGGTGTTTTGCGCGGCCTGTGCAAGCTCGCGGGCGGCGGCGAGGCAGTCGTAGAGACCCTCGGGCGCCTGCTCTTCGGCAGAAGCGATGATTTCCGCATCCTCGACCGCTTCGGCGACGATCGGTGCGAGTTCTTCCGCGGCGACCGGTTCGGCGGCTGGTTCGTTCGCCGCTTCAACGTCTGTGGCAGCGACTTCCGAAACCTCGCCAGCGTCCTCGAAGTCTTCGTATTCCTCGTCCGCTTCGTAGGCGCCGTAATTCGAATAGTCTTCGACCGGCTCTTCCGGCTCGTAGGCCTGCGGGATCGCCGGTGCTGCCGGAGAAGCGAGGGCCGAGAGGTCGACCGTCTTCTTCTGGCGGTCGCCGCGGCTGACCAGCGACATCAGGCTGCTGCCAGCATCGTCGTCTGCCAGCGGGTCGACGAGATCGTCGACGTCGTCGTCCTCGTAATCTTCCTCGTCCCAGTCGGGCAGGCCATAATCTGCGGCGGTCTTGATGCCGGTGTCGAAATCATCCTCGCCGGCGCCTTCCTCGTCATGCGATTCGGCGGCAAGGCTGCCGAGCGGATTGCCGAGCGCATCGACACCGCGTTCGCGTCGGGCAGGGACGGAGGCTGCGACGCCATCCTCGACCTGGCCGAAGGCCGGGGCAGGGATTTCGTGCTCCTCGTCGTCCTCGATGACTGCATCACTGCCGAGGTCGAGCACGGTATCGTCCTCGTCTTCCCCGTTATCCCAGTCATCGCTGGCTTCGGCGGAAAGATCTTCGAGCGGCTGGGTCAATTCCAGCATGTCGTCGACTTCCTCGACCGCCTCGATCTCGACCGTTTCACCGGCAAGGGCCTGGTCGATCTGCAGCAGCAGCTCGTCGGCGGTCTTGGCGTCGGCCAGTTCCTTCCAGTTGATGACGCCGAAGATGAAATCGATCGTCTCATCATCGCTGGAATAGGGCAGCAGGATACCGCGATAGAGCACGGTCGAACCGCGCTGGTTCACGAATTCCGCCTCGAAGCCGATCGGCGCCTGGTTGGCGAGGATCTGCATGTAATGGTCGGTGATGCGGCTCAGCAGCGAACGCGGCGGGACATCGTCGAGATGTTCCAGCGGCCCTTCGACGTCGCATTCCTTGCGCAGTTCGCCCCCCACGAAGCGCACGGCGGGATTTTCGATCCCGGTCGAGAAGTCGAGCAGCACCGAATAGGGACCGAAATCGTCGAGCAGTTCGGGCTCGAGATCCTCGATGTTCGGGAAAGCGGCATCGCCCAGCAGGCTGGCCCAGTGGTTGTAGGCGCGCACCTGCATGCGGCGCTCGTCCTGGCCTACCGGGGAAGGCGGCGGATCGAGGTCGGCATCGGCCTCGTCGACGAACTCATCGTCGAGATGGTCCTGTGCGTCATGCGCGCCAAATGCGCCGCCAAGCCTGTCCATCACTCAAAAGCCCCCGAATGCGAGTTGCGGTATTCGGGAAGGGGTATGGGGCAGGCGTAGTAAAAATAGGGTTAAGGTTAACGCAGGCCTCACCCTGCAGGCGGTTACAGGAGGTAACGCATCCTGATCGTTATGGCCTTGTCCTTGTCGGCCATGTCGAAGGCGGCTTCGCTGAACTTCGGCGGCCCCATGCGCACAGGCGCATCGCGCGAGAAGCCGAAGCCCTCCTTGGGGATCATGCCGAGCGCGCGGTCGGCCTTGCCGTTGGCATTCTCGTCATGGAGCAGGGCGATTGCGTAGTTGCCCGGCTTCACCTGCTCGAAGGCGAAAGTCACTTGGCCCTGATGCGCATCGACGCTGGTGGCGTGGAGCCCTGCGGCCTTCTTGCACTCGGGAAAATCGCTTTCCGAGCTGACCAGGCAGGCGCGCAGCAGGCCCTTGCCATTGCGCACATCGGTCACGGTCACCGTGATCTTCGACCCGTGCGCGGCAGGCGGCGGAGCCCCGGCGCCCAGCGCCAGCGCCGCGATCGGCAGGATGAGAATGCGGTTGGTCATATGCGTTCGCTCAGTCCCCGGTCGGTCCCGCAAAGCCGGTCCCAGAACCGGAAATACAGGCCGTAATTGCAGCGGTATTCCTCGTGGTGCCGCTGGTGGTGGCTGGCGGTTATCAGCCAGCTTCCCAACCGCGAATGAACGAGGCGGCGGGGAAACATCTCCCAGCCCATGTGATTGGTCACGCCCATCACCGTCATGATGGTCAGCACGAGGCCCAGCATCGTGATGTGGATGGGTATGAAGAACACCAGCGCCGGGATGACCACCGCGCCGGTCAGCGCTTCCCACGGATGGAAGCTCATCGCCGCCCAGGCAGTCGGCGGGCGGCTGGCATGGTGCACGGCATGCATCGTGCGGAACAGCGAGGGGCGGTGCATCAGCCGGTGCGTCCAGTAGAACCAGGCATCGTGCAGCACGAGGTAGGCGAGAGGCGCCAGCGGCAAGTACCACAGCGGCATCGCGTCCCATTCGGTATAGATCAGCGTCCAGCCGCGTTCCTGCCAGCCCCAGGCGACCACGCCTGCAGGAATGCCGTAGATCGCTGCAGAGGCGAGCGACCAGCCGATCTCCCGCCTGATCTGGTCGCCCAGCTTGGCGTGATAGCCGGGCCGCTTGATATTGGTGGCGAGCGCGAAGGCGCCGCTGGACGCGAAATAGCGCAGGGCGATGATGCCCGTCATGGCCACGGCCGATATTGCGATTGCGTCCCACATGATCCCGCCTGCACTTATGCCGCAGGAAGATGCCGCTGCACAGACGCTACTTCATTCCGCCGTGCCCCAGGGGCTGCAGTGTGGATCGGCGGCCACGGTCATGCGGCGCATGGCGGCGCGGGCGAGGCGTCCGACCTCCACCTTGCGGCGCGCTGCCGCGAGCGGGTGGAGCGGGGCCGGGCGCACGATTTCCCCGTCATAGCCATCAGCCACGACGATGCCGCAGCAATCGGGGCGATAGCCGTCCCCTTCGAGCGGCGAGCGGTCGAGATGCGGCGGCACGCCCCAGTAGAAACGGTCGCAGAAATCGAGATAGTCGGGCCACTTGCCATCGCCTAGCAGATCGCCGCGCTGGACCTTGATTTCCACGATGACGACCCGCCCCTTGGGATCGAGGCCCATGAGATCGGCGCGGCGCCCGTTGCGCAGCGGGATCTCCGGCATCAGCCAGACATCGTTGCGGGCAAACAGGCGCATAATGCCCCGCGCCACTTCGACAGCGGTTTCGCCCGATTGCGCGGTGTCGCTGCGGTCGATCGCGGATGAATCACTCATGCCGCGTGGATGGAACAGAATGTGAACGCGGTCAAGCCACCGCTGGCGTCATCCGTGCGGGACGAGCGCCACGATCGCATCGCGCGATACGTGGAATTCGCGCCACAGCGTCAGGGCGGCAACGGTGGTGTCCTGGCCACCCGCACTCAGCGCAAGGAGTGCCCGCAGGCCGGGCTGCATGATGGCGGCAAGGTCGTCTACCCCGCGCCGGACCAACTCGTATTCGAAGCCGGCCAGCGCCTCTGCTCGTTCCGGCAAGCCGGTGACCTCGGGGCCCTCCTCCGGGCGACCCAGCTGCGCGAGCACGCCGATGGCCGCAGCGGCATCGTGCACCGCGCTCCACTGTTCGGCGAGCGTTTCGCGGTCCTGTTCGCGGCGCAGGTCTTCGCCTGCAAGCGGCAGCATGATGGCATGCGACAGGTCGAATTCGTGGGTCAGCGCGTTCATGGGAGCAAGGTTAACGCCGCCCCGCTTGCCAAATTCCTAATACCGCCGGCCCGCCGCGCGGAAATTTCACTGGCCCGCTTCCAGCGCGCTTGCTAAGCGCGCCGCTCGCCTAGCGCGTCATGGCCAGGCACCCGTAGCTCAGCTGGATAGAGCGCTGCCCTCCGAAGGCAGAGGCCACAGGTTCGAATCCTGTCGGGTGCGCCAGTGACGTGCGTTCGCGCGGCGCTCGCATTGTCGCGGCGGCATCCCTACACTATCTGGAACCTTCCACGGGCGAACCGCAATGGAGCGCGTCATTCACGATTACCGGCCTATGCATGATGCGACCGGCGAGATTCCGTCCGGGATCGAGCCGCAGGCCGCGCCTGCGCCGCGCATCGCCATGATCCACAATCCGCGCTCGCACCGCAACCAGGGCAGCCCGGCCGAGACGGTCGCGGGCGCCGATGTGCGGCTGGTGCAGCCCTGCACCAAGGAAGAGCTGGCGGCAGAGCTTGCGGACCTTGCGCGCAGCGGCGTCGACCTGCTCGTCATCAGCGGCGGCGACGGCACGATCCGCGATGTGCTCACTCTCGGTCAGCCGGTCTTCGGGTCGAATTGGCCGGTTCTGGCAATCGTGCCGCAGGGCAAGACCAATGCCCTGAAGATCGATCTCGACTTGCCTGCGCAATGGGGGCTTGCCGAAGCGGTAGCGGCTTATCGGTCGGGCAAGCGCGCTCGCAGGAAGGCGCTGACGGTTGTCGGTGCGGACGAGACCGGCGCATCGCCCATGCTGGGCTTCGTGCTCGGAGCGGGCGCATTCACGCTCGGCATCGAAGCGGGCCAGGAAGCGCACCGCATGGGGTTCTTTAATTCGCTGGCCGTCGGCGCGACCGCGGCCTGGGGCGTCATGCAGGTGCTCTTTTCCGGCAATGACAACCGCTGGCGCCGCGGCACGCGGATGGAACTGGCGTTCGAGCCGTCGGGGGAACCGATGCCGCATTCGCGCCACGGTGCGCCCGATCGCCGCCACATTATGCTCGCCTCGACTTTCGAGCGGCTCCCCGGCAATATCCAGCTGTTCGGCAAGCGGCAGGCGCCTATCCGCCTCGCGGTGCTCGACCGGCCGCGCCGCAGGATTTTCGCGGTTCTCCCCGCCATCCTCGCCGGCTGGCATCCGCGATGGCTGGCGGGCGCGGGCCTGCACCACATCTCTGCCGAAGCCTTCTCTTTCGACGTCGAGGAACCGTTCATCCTCGACGGCGAGCATTTCCCGGCCGGTAGCTATCTCGTGGGACAGGGCCCGGAAATGGAATTCGTGACGGCGTGAGCGCGGCGCTCGACCAGCGGATTGCAGCATCGCTTGGCGCTGGGGTGCGGCCCGAGGTCGCGGCCTATGCACGGATGCTCGGCGAGGAAGCGGGCGCCAGCGCCGTACTGTTCTACGGCTCGAACCTGAGGACAGGATCGCTCGAGGGCGTGCTCGATTTCTACGTCCTGCTGCCAGGCGCCCAAGTCGAACGCGTCTGGCCGAAGGTGAGCTACCGCGAGTGGGAATATGGCGGCGAAACGCTGCGCGCCAAGATCGCCACCATGTCGCTGACCCAGTTTATGAAGGCGGCCAGCGGGCAAAGCCGCGACACGACGATCTGGACGCGGTTCGTCCAGCCGAGCGCGCTCATCTGGACGGTGGATGACGCCGCACGGCAATCGGTCCACGAGGCAATCGCGGCAGCAGCGAAATCGGCAGCGCGCTTCGCGGCCGCGCTCGGCCCGTCAAAGGGCGAGGCCGAGGCGTATTGGCGCGCGCTGTTCCAGGCGACCTATCGGGCGGAATTCCGGGTTGAAAAGCCGGGGCGCGAGGATTCGATCCTGTCGGTGAACCGGGACCATTTCGATGGTTTGCTCCCGCTCGCATGGGAGGCCCAAGGCATCGCTTTTTCGCAGGAAGGCGATCTTTTGGCCCCGAAGCTGGACGAAGCGATCCGCCGGGATATCCTGAGCGCATGGCGAGAGCGCGAACGGCTGGGCAAACCGCTCAACATTCTGCGCCTGGCGAAGGCGACCACGACGTTCGAAGGTGCCGCGCGCTATGGTGCCTGGAAGCTGCACCGTCACACGGGTATCGAATTGGAAGTCACGCCATTTCGCGAAAAACACCCGCTGCTCGCCATGCCGGGCGCGGCATGGGAGTTGTGGCGGGCGCGCCGTCGAGCGGCAAAAGCTCAGCGGTAACGCATCCGGATCGAAATCGATTCGACCGAATTGCCGACGTTGAAGGCCACCTTCCTGTAGTTCGGCTTGCCGAGGTTGAAGAGGTTGATGCTAGGGTTGTTCGACATCGCTCCGCCGTCACCGAAGATGTCGGTCTTGCCATTGCCGTTGAGATCGTGGCGCACGGCGATGCCATAGCTGCCCGGCTCCGCAATCGGCATGCAGAAGCGCATGGTGCCAGCCGTCGCCGGCGCTTCCATGCGGGTGAGCCAGCGGCCCTTTTCCAGCCAGTCACGCTCGGTCGCGCGATAGGACTGGATACGCAGCGTCCCGCGGCTTTCCTTGATGCCGGTGATCGACACCCAGACACCCGGCTTGCCGGCCTGGCAACGCGCCGGGTCGTGCGGGATTTCCTGGCCGTAGCGGGTCTGGGCAAGCGCGGGTGCAGAGAGCGCAAGCGCGCCCAGCGCAACGGTGCTGCCGGCAATGGCGATGGATCGGACGGTCATGTTCGGCCCCGTGAATTGCTTCGTAACGTGGACGAGGCGCAAAGGCATCTCGCCACAATCTTTCGCGATGCTTCTAGCAAATTGCGCTGAATTGCGCCTGAATTGCGATACTGCCGCGCGTTCAGCCAATTGTTAGCCGGCCATTTTCGAGCGTGACGATCCGGTCGGCCATGTCGCGCAACAGACCGCGATGCGCAATGGCGATCACGGTGGTCTTGCCGGCCAATTCCCGTAGCGCCGCCGCAATCGCCTCCTCGCTGTCGGCATCGAGCGCGCTGGTCGCCTCGTCGAGAATGATGAGGTCGGGCTTGCGCATCAGGGCGCGGGCCAGCGCGATGCGCTGCTTTTCGCCTCCGGACAAGGCTCGGCCTGCATTGCCGAGGTCGCAGTCGAGACCGTCCGGCAGGGAGTGCACGAAGCCGGCGTGGGCGGCCTCCAGCGCTTGCATCATTTGCGCCTCGTCAGCTTCCGGTTCCACGAACAGGAGGTTGTCCTTCACACTGCCCGAAAAGAGCACCGGCTCCTGCTGCACATATGCCACGCGCCTGCGCCAAGCGATGCGGTTGGCCTCGGTGAGCGCTACGCCGTCGACTGCAATCGCTCCGGCATCGGGGCCGGTGAGACCGGCGCACAGGTCTGCGAGCGTGCTTTTGCCCGCACCCGACGGCCCGCAGAGCGCGACCATCGTTCCCGCCGCGATTTCGAGGTCGATATGCTCGAGCGCGCTTTGGCCTTCGCGATAGGCATAGCCGACGCCTTGCAGGGCAAGGACCCGCCCGAGCCGGGGCGCTTGCTCTGCGCCGAGTGCTTCGGCGTGTTGCAGCCCGCGTTCCGTCATGGCGAGCGCGCGGTCGAGCGCTGGCGCAGCATGGGCCCAGCCTTGTGCGCTGGCCTGAAGCTCGCCCACCAGCGGCAAGGCCCGGACGAACAGCGCGGCCAGTGCGAGGACCACGGCAAGCGGCATGGCGAAAACTTGGAGTGCCGCCCAGACGCCCAGTGCGGCGAGGACCGCGCCAAACAGTTGCAGCATCGCATGAGCAAGCGCGCTCGACAGGACATATCCGCGCTCCACCGCGCGCAGCTCGCCGAGCGCGCCGGCGATCCGCCGGGACTGCGCCCTCTCCCTTCCGAAACTCTTGATCACCCGCAGGCCGCGCAGGCTTTCGCCCAGCCTTGCATGAAGTTCGTCGTGCCGGGAGGACAGGAGCTCACCTAGCTCGCGGGCGCGACGACGCATCGGCGACAGCAACATGAGGGCGAGTGCGCCGAGGCCAAATCCTGCAAGCGCGGCGAGCGGAGAGATGACCAGTGCGGCAAGGCCAAGCGCGCCGAGCGAGGCGGCGAGGCGCACGAGAGTGCCGCACAGCTCGACCGCATAGCTGCAACGCTCGATGTCGGAAATCAGCAGCGCCTCCGCCTCGCCCTCAGCAAGACTCGAGGACCAGTGCCACCCCGCGCCGAGGACGGCATCGACCGCGCGAATCCGCAAGCCGTCCACCACAGCGATGCGCAAGTCCTGCACGGCCAGCCTGCGCAGGATTTCCACTGCGGCCCTGACCGCGACAAGGATTACGAACACGCCAAGCAGGGCCTCGATCGGCCAGCGCGGCAGAGCAAGGCCGAGCGGCATGTCGGCGCCGCCCAGTGCAGCGAGCAGGGGCACGAGCAGGACGAAGCCTGCGCCCTCGGTGAAAGCTGCCAGCAGCGACAGGGCGACCACGGCTGCAAAGCGCCTTTGCCCTCCAGCGGCGATTACCTCGCGCAGCGCTTGCCGTGATCCCATGAGCAGGGTCTATGCGTCAGCCGGCCCGCAGATCAAAGCCTGCGCTAGAAGTCGTTGCGGTTTTCGACGTGTCCGAGATAGCGCGCCGCAAGGATCGCTCGCGGCAGGGCGGCGAGACGCGACCACTCCTGCTCCCAGCTGAAGTCCGTTGCGGGCGGCCAATCCTCGATCAGGCCGACAAGGCGGTCGATATCGAGCGCTTCGCCGAGGAACGGGTGGTCGCGCGCCGCCTCGAGCGTCTCGATCATCTCTGCGCGGACCGGCGTCATGCGTGCATGCCAGTCGACATTGTGCTGGCCGTGGAGCCGATTGGTGCGGATCGCCTCGGGAATGCGTCCTTTCCCGACGAGACGCGCCAGGCGGCGCTCCACGCCGTCGCGGGCAAAGGCCTCCAGCGGAAGGGAGAAGCAGAATTCGACGAGCGGGCGGTACGCCATCACGTCGCGCTTCCTGATGCCGTAAAGCTGCTCGAAGGCGAGGTCGACGTCGAAGGCGGAGCTGTCCGCATTCGCAAACTCGCGCGCGACCGCATCTGCCCGGCTGCGGTCGTGCGTGAAGTCCTCCCATTCTCCCGAAGTGCCGCGCGACTTTGCGCGGGAGGCCTGCGAAGCGCGCGCACCGGGCGAAAGCGGCGAAAGCAGCGCGGTCATGTCGCTCCTCGCCGGGTGCACCAGGCGACGTGCCAGCTTGCGCGGTGCCGCCGGGAGATGCGGCAGGACCGAGAGGGCGAGCAGCTTGCGCCACAACGGCCTCGTATCGCCCGGCCGGTTGCGCAACAGCCCGACCAGCTCGCCCCAGCGGCCTTTTCGCGCATACTCGCAGTAACCGTAGCGGCCCGCATCGCTCAGCGTCGCATTGCCCATGTCGGCGGTCAGCATTGTGTCGCAGCCCAGTTCGCGCGCTTTCTCGTAGACGCAGTGCATCATGCCGACATTGCCAAGTCCCTGTGCAAACACCTCGCTCGCCGCAAAGACCTCGCGCGCGCGGCGGTCGAAGGGGCCGACATCGTCGCTCGCCCTGTGCCAGTCGAGCCGTGGCTGCTGTGCTGCGAATTCCCCGGCAAGGGTGCTTTCGTCGCCCAACGTGCCGGGCTCGTCGCGGCCGTCCCAACCCCGGTCCGGGACGAAGGTAATCGCCGGAAGCCTGCGGCCTTCTGGAAGGCTTTCGAGCAGCGAGGCGGTAACGAGCGGGGAATCGAGCCCCGCCGACAGGGTGACTGCAGGTTTCGCCGCCCAGGCAAGAGCCTTGCGAGCCGCCTCGTCGAGCAGTTCCCTCGCTCTCTCGACTGCATGGCCCTCGTCATAAGAGGCGCCGCCCGAAGGCACGGGCGGCGTGTACCAGCGGTCGAGAATTTTCTCTCCTTCCGAGAGAGTGACAGTCGCGCCCAACGGGACTCTCAACACGCCCTTGTGCCAAGCAGTCTCCTCGATACAGCGCCAGTCGAAGGCCAGTTCGTCGACCATCCGCTCGTAATCGGGCTCGCGCGGGGTGCCGGCGGCGAAAAGCACGCGCATGAGCGGCGATGCAATGCTCTCCCCGTCCGCGTGACGATAATAGAGCGGTGGTGCGCTCCACGGCGAGCGTGCGAGCCGCAGGCGCCCATCGCCCCATCCAGCGATCGCGGCATAATTTCCGATGATGCGGCGGTCGGCGTCTTCACCCCAAGCGGCCAGGGCAGCGGCGTAGAGGGCGGCAGGGTTGACCGCTTCCAAGTGCAGCAGTTCCGCGATTTCGTCGGCATTGTCGATCCAGCCCGTAAGAGCGGCTTGGACGCCTTCCGAACATCCCAGAAAGTCGCGTGGCCCCGCCAGCAGGGCAAGTCCCTGCTCATCGCGCACGGACGCAGCGCCGGAGACGTATCGGGCCAGCGCCTTTCGGGCATCTTCAAGGCGCGGGGAAGGTTCGCCACTCCATTTGCGGAGAGCGGCTATCATGGGAAGCGGAAGCGCTGCCGCGCTGTCAGGAGTGCCCGATGGCCGACGACTGCCTGACGCCGCCGGGCGGCCCGGCAATATCGCGGATCGTGCCGAGGCGCACCAGTTCGGGCTTGGTCCAGGCCGGCTTGGGCGAATTCTGCTGTTTCATCGAAGATCGACCTTTCGCATGCGAACATATCATGGGCCGGTGCCAAGTCAAAAATTCCGCGATTACTTGGCCGGGCCGATGAGTGCCGCAGCCCTCAGTTCTTCCACGAAAACGGCGATATCGGCTTCAAGAGTGGCAGCATCGACGTCGAAGGCGGCAGAAAGGTGCTCGGCAATCTGCGACTCGTCGCGCCGGCCGTCGATGGAGTCCCACACCGAGCGGGCCGTGCCGCTGAGCGAGAACAACTCGCCCCCGTCGAGATCGACGATCAGAAGTTCCCCGTCGACATCGGTCGCGGCGAAATTTCCGGTGAGCTTGTGCAATGCGGCCATGGCCTCTGCCTAATCCGCCCGGCCGCGGCTTCCAAGTCCCTATGCGGTGGAAAAGGCGGGGTGCGCGCCTTGTGGCGGCGTCCCCCGCGCGCGTAGGCGAGTAGACAGGCTCAACTCGCGACAGACCGGACAAGCGAACATGGCAGCCCCGCTGATTTCTCCTTCCATCCTTTCGGCCGATTTCGCCCGGCTCGGCGAAGAAGTGCGCGCCGTTGATGCTGCCGGGGCGGACTGGATCCATATCGACGTGATGGACGGGCATTACGTGCCCAACATCACAATCGGCCCGGCCGTCGTGAAGGCGCTGCGCCCGCATTCGGACAAGCCGTTCGACGTGCATCTCATGATTGCGCCGATCGCCCCCTATCTCGAAGCCTTCGCCGAAGCGGGGGCGGATATCATCACCGTGCATCCCGAAGCCGGTCCGCACATCCACCGCACGCTGCAGGCCATTCGCGGCCTCGGCAAGAAGGCGGGCGTGGTGCTCAATCCCGGTACTGCGGTCGAGGCGCTCGACTACCTGCTCGAGGACGTCGACCTCGTCCTCGTGATGAGCGTCAATCCGGGTTTCGGCGGGCAAAGCTTCATCCATTCGCAGCTGCGCAAGATCGAGGCCATCAGGAAGCGCATCGATGCGCTGGGCAAGGATATCCGGCTGGAAGTCGACGGCGGCGTCGACCCTGTCACCGCACCGCTCTGCGTCGACGCGGGCGCCGACGTCCTTGTTGCAGGGTCTGCGACCTTCCGCGGCGGGCCGGACAAATACGCGTCGAATATCGCCGCCTTGAAGGGGTTGGGATGATGGAGGGCCACGCCGACCTGCTCAGCGCCGTTCGCGAAGATGCGCCGGACGACGACCAGGTCGCGCTGCCTCTCGGTTCTGCCGAAGAGCCGCTGGTGACCTCTCCAGCTGTCACCGAACCGGAAGCTGAGATCGAATCGGCGCGCGCGCTGGTGCTCGCCGATTTCCAGCCTCCGCGCACGGGTCCGCTCCATACAGCCATGCGCTGGGCCTATCGCATCGGGATTCCGGGGCAGGTGCTGTCCTCGCCGCTGCGCAAACCGGCGAAGCCGCGCCTGCTGGGCACGGTCGAAAGCCCGCTGGCAGGCAACCGTTCTGCCGGTGTCGCGCTAAGGGCCGGGCACTTCATGGCAGGCGGGATGAAGCTGCCGCTCGGCAAACTCGATTTCGGGTCGCCGCCGAAACTCGCTCCGCCTTTCGTGCGCGCGGTGCACGGCTTCACCTGGATGCGCGACCTGGCGGCCAGTGCACCGCGCACGCAATGCGTCGGCACTGCTGGCGACCTCTTCGCCTCGTGGCTGCAAGCCAATCCGCAGGTCGGCAAGGGGCCGGCATGGACCGTGGAACTGGCTGGCCTGCGCCTTCTCAACTGGATCGTCCATGCACCGATCCTGCTAATCGGCGATGGCGAGCGGCTGAAGCCCAAGTATCTCGATGCGCTCGAAACCACTGCGCGCTGGCTCGACCGGAATGTCACCGGCGTCGACGACCGGCTGGCGCAGGCCGCCGGCTGGTCCGGCATTGTTGCTGCCGGACTGTTGATGCCCGACGGCTGGGCGCGGCGGCTCTATGGCGAAGCAGGCCTGCTCAAGACGCTCGGCGAAATGGTCGGCGAGGATGGGGGCGTCCTGTCGCGCTCGCCCAGCGCGCAGGCTGAGGCCGTAGCGCTGCTGGTCGAAGTGCGCGCCTGTTATGCGGCGGCCGGACGTACCCATCCTGCCGCGCTCGACACCATGCTCGGCCTGCTGGTGCCCGCGCTGCTGTCGCTCCGCATGGGCGATCGGGGCCTCGGTAGCTGGCAGGGTTCAGCAGCGATGAGCGAGGATGCGCTCGACGCGATCGTCACTGCCAGCGGCGTTCGCGCCCGCCCGATGGTGGAGGCCAAGCAGTGGGGCTACCAGCGTATCCGCGCTCGCGATGCGCTGCTCGTTTTCGACGCCGCGCCTCCGCCGAAACCCAAGCATGCGCGCCATGCTTGCGCCTCCACGCTGGCCTTCGAATATTCGCATGGGCCCCAGCGCATCATCGTCAATTGCGGCGGCGCGGAGCTGGCCGGCGCGCTGGTTCCTTCGCGGATCGAACAGGGCCTGCGCGGCACCTCGGCCCATTCGACGCTGGTGCTCGATGATGCGAATTCGACCGCCATCCTGCTTCACGGCCAGATCGGCAAGGGTGTGGAAGAGGTCGATTGCACCCGCGATACCATTGCGCAGGGCGCCAAGAACGCTACGCGGCTGGAAGCGGCGCACAACGGCTATGCCGCGCGCTTCGGCCTCATCCATCGCCGCATTCTCATGTTGTCCGACGAAGGCACGGAGCTGCGCGGCGAAGACGTGCTCGAACCTTCGGGGCGCAAGGGCAAGCGCGGCAAGATCGGCTTCGCCATGCGCTTCCACCTGGGGCGCGGCATCGAGGCGCGCGTGACCGAGGACGGGCGCGGCGTCCATCTCGCCATGCCCGATGCAAGCTACTGGCAATTCCGCCTCGGAGGGGATACCGGCGAGGCCGCATGCAGCGTCGAGGATTCGCTCTGGGTCGATGGCCAGGGCCGGCCGCACGGAACGCAGCAAATCGTGGTCGAAGGACTGACTGCCCGCAGCGGGGGACGTTTCCCCTGGCTGCTCAAACGAATGGGGTAATTTTCACGTGAGCGAAGTGGCGATCAAGCGGGCACTGCTGTCGGTGTCCGACAAGAGCGGATTGGTGGATCTGGGCAAGGCGCTGGCCGCGCGCGGCGTGGAACTGGTGTCGACCGGCGGCACTGCCAAGGCGCTGCGCGAAGCGGGTCTCGACGTGCGTGATGTATCCGACCTCACCGGCTTCCCCGAGATGATGGACGGCCGCGTGAAGACGCTGCATCCCATGGTTCACGGCGGCCTCCTGGCCGTGCGCGACAATCCCGAACACGCCGCCGCCATGGAAGAACACGCGATCGGCGCAATCGATCTCGTGGTGGTCAATCTCTACCCGTTCGAGGCGACCGTGATGCGCGGTGCGGAGCGTGACGAGATCATCGAGAACATCGATATCGGCGGCCCTTCGATGGTCCGTTCTGCGGCCAAGAACCACCAGTTCGTCACCATCGTCACCGATCCTGCCGATTACGGCACGCTCGTCTCCGAACTGGAGGAGACCGGTGCCACCACGCTGGAGTTCCGCCGCAAGTGCGCGGCCAAGGCCTTTGCCGCCACGGCCGCCTACGACAGCATGATCAGCCAGTGGTTCGCCTTTGGCGACCAGCAGCAGCTGTTCCCCGACTTCCTCGCCGTCAACGGCAAGGCTCCGGTCGAACTGCGTTATGGCGAGAACCCGCACCAGAAGGCGGCGCTCTATACGCCTTCCGGCCCGCATGGCCGCGGGATCGCGCAGGCTGAGCAGCTGCAGGGCAAGGAACTGTCCTACAACAATTACAACGATGCCGATGCCGCGCTGGAACTCTGCGCCGAATTCGCGGGCGGCGAGCCGGCGGTGGTGATCGTCAAGCACGCCAACCCCTGCGGCGTGGCGCAGGCCTCGAGCCTGCTCGATGCGTGGAACGAGGCGCTTGCCTGTGACAGCGTGTCGGCGTTCGGCGGCATCGTCGCGGTGAACACCGAGCTCGACGGCCCGACAGCCGAAGCAATCTGCGAGATCTTTACCGAGGTCGTCATTGCTCCTTCGGTGAGCGAGGAGGCCAAGGCCGCTTTCGCCAAGAAGAAGAACCTGCGCCTGCTCGTCACCGGCGACCTGCCCGATCCGCGCCGCGGCGGCCTGTTGGTCAAGCCGATCACCGGCGGCCTGCTGGTCCAGACGCGCGACAACGGCGCGATCACCGAGGCCGATCTCAAGGTGGTGACCCAGCGGGCGCCGACGGAGCAGGAGCTGAAGGACTGCCTGTTCGCCTGGACCGTGGCGCGCCACGTCAAGTCGAACGCCATCGTCTATGCGAAGGACGGTGCGACTGCCGGCATAGGCGCGGGCCAGATGAACCGCCGCGACAGCTCGCGCATTGCAGCAATGAAGGCTGCCGAAGCGGCCGAGAAGTATGGCTGGGACCAAAGCCGCACCGTCGGCAGCGCGGTTGCTTCGGACGCGTTCTTCCCCTTCGCCGACGGGCTTCTGGCTGCGGCCGAGGCAGGCGCAACCGCAATCATCCAGCCGGGCGGTTCGATCCGCGACCAGGAAGTGATCGCTGCCGCCGACGAGCAGGGCCTCGCGATGGTCTTCACGGGGATGCGCCATTTCAGGCACTGATCACCCGGCTGATCGCCTGAACGAATTACAACCATCGCATTAACCGTGTTGCAATCGGTACGCCTGTAACCAGATGGGCAAGCGTACCGAAAGACCTCCCATGAACCTCTTCAGCTCCGACCTCTATCGCAACTTCGGCATCGGCTTTCTTGCCGGCGCCGCCCTGGTTGCTGCCTCCAACGGCCACGCGCTGATCGCGGCGATCCCCGCCCTGTTCTGATGCGCAGCTTCGCTTCCGGTCTCGCTGCAATCGCGCTTCTCGCGGTTTCGGCCTGCCAGGAGCCCGCCCTCGCCGCCGAAAGCGTGGTTGAGGCCCCCGCCGCCAAGCGAATCGCGAAAGAGAGCAAGGGCCTCAAGACCGCCATTTTCGCAGGCGGCTGTTTCTGGGGCGTCGAAGCTGTCTTCAGCCATACCAAGGGCGTCACCAGCGCCGTTTCCGGATACCACGGCGGGACTGCGCGGCAGGCCGATTACAAGCTGGTTTCGTCGGGCGTCACCGACCATGTCGAAGCGGTAAAGGTCACCTACGACCCGTCGGTCATCCGCTATGACGAACTGCTGCGCATCTTCTTCTCGGTCATTGCCGATCCAACTCTGAAGGACCGGCAGGGCCCCGATCGCGGCGCGCATTACAATGCCGAACTGGCGCCCGTGTCTGCCGAACAGCTGGCCGTGGCCAAGGCTTACCTCGCCCAGATGAAGGCGAGCGGGAAATGGTCGCGCCCGATCGTCACCGACATCGTGCGCGCGCAGGCATTCTATCCGGCCGAGACCTATCACCAGGACTTCGCTGCGAAGAATCCGCGCCATCCCTATATCCTGCGCTGGGACGCGCCGAAGGTCGCTGCCCTCAAGCGGCTCTACCCCGCTCAGTACCGGTCGGAGTTCCGCCGCAACTAGCTTGCGCAGGGGCAGTGGGGCGCTTACCTCTCACGCATGGCCAAGCACGTACACGCTCACAAGGAACATTCCGGCGACGCCCTGATCGACGCCGCCCGCCACACGCTGACCGACGCCGGCGAGCAGTGGACGGGCATGCGCCAATCGGTGTTCGAGGAACTCGCCCGGCACGAAAAGCCCGCCAGCGCCTACGACATTGCGGACAATCTGTCGGCTGCGCGCGGCAAGCGGGTTGCGCCCAACAGCGTCTACCGGATCCTCGACCTGTTCGTGCGGACCAATCTTGCCAACCGGATCGAGAGCGCCAACGCCTATCTTGTCAACACGCACCCGGGATGCCGGCACGATTGCATCTTCCTGATCTGCGACGATTGCGGGAAGGCCATGCATATCGATGACGACCGGGTGACCGGCGCCTTGCGCGAAGCGGGCAAGGATGCAGGCTTTACCGACGTGCGGCCCGTGGTGGAACTTCGCGGCCTATGCGACGATTGTGCCGCATGACGACGAGTTGTGTAATATGAGCGATAAAGCGTTCATCGACAGTTTCGATTGCCGCGTGTAAGGCCGCTTCCATGACGACGCGCCCTCATACGCCGCTGCTGGATACGGTCGATTATCCGGCCGACCTCCGCAAACTCGACAAATCGCAGCTCCGCCAGCTTTCGGACGAATTGCGTGCCGAAATGATCGATGCCGTCGGGACCACCGGCGGGCACCTCGGTTCGGGCCTCGGCGTGGTCGAACTGACTACTGCGATCCACTATGTGTTCAACACGCCGGAAGACAAGCTGGTGTGGGACGTTGGGCACCAGTGCTACCCGCACAAGATCCTCACCGGCCGGCGCGACCGCATCCGCACGCTGCGCCAGGGTGGCGGCCTGTCCGGCTTCACCAAGCGCGCCGAAAGCGAATACGACCCCTTCGGCGCAGCGCACTCCTCGACTTCGATCAGCGCGGCGCTGGGCTTTGCCATGGCGAACAAGATGCTGGGCAAGCCGGGACGCGGCATTGCGGTCATCGGCGACGGCGCGATGAGCGCGGGCATGGCCTACGAGGCGATGAACAATGCCGAGGCGGCCGGAAACCGCCTGATCGTCATCCTCAACGATAACGACATGTCGATCGCCCCGCCCGTTGGCGGCCTGTCGGCCTATCTTGCCCGCACCGTGTCGAGCAGCGAGTATCTCGGCCTGCGCAGCCTTGCCTCGCGCCTTTCGAAGAAGCTCAGCCGCAAAGTCCATGACGGGCTGGAAAAGGCAGAGGAATACGCCCGCGGCATGGTGACCGGCGGTACGTTGTTCGAGGAACTGGGCTTCTACTACGTCGGCCCGATCGACGGGCACAATCTCGACCACCTCATCCCGGTGCTGGAAAACGTACGCGACAGCGAGCAGGGCCCGGTCCTGATCCATGTCGTCACGCAGAAGGGCAAGGGCTACGCCCCGGCCGAGAACAGCGCCGACAAATACCACGGCGTCGCCAAGTTCGATGTCGTCACGGGCGAGCAAAAGAAGTCGTCGGGCGGCCCGCCCGCCTACCAGAACGTCTTTGGCGAGACGCTGGCCAAGATCGCCGACACCGACCCGCGCATCTGCGCGATCACTGCCGCCATGCCGAGCGGTACGGGCGTCGACAAGTTCGCCAAGGCGCATCCGGACAAGGCGTTTGACGTCGGCATTGCCGAACAGCACGGCGTAACCTTCGCTGCGGGCCTCGCGGCACAGGGCATGCGGCCCTTCGCGGCGATCTATTCGACCTTCCTCCAGCGCGCCTACGACCAGGTCGTGCACGACGTTGCCATCCAGAACCTGCCCGTGCGCTTCGCCATCGACCGCGCGGGCCTGGTCGGGGCGGACGGCTGCACCCACGCCGGCGCCTTCGACATCGCCTATCTCGCCACGCTGCCGAACATGGTCGTGATGGCCGCCGCCGACGAGGCGGAGCTGGCGCACATGACCTATACGGCCGCCGAATATGACGACGGGCCGATCGCCTTTCGTTATCCGCGAGGGTCAGGCACCGGCGTGGAAATTCCCGCGCAGCTGCAGAAGCTGGAAATCGGCAAGGGCCGCATCGTGCGAGAAGGCACCAAGGTCGCCATCCTCTCGCTCGGCGCGCGTCTCGAAGAGGCGAAGAAGGCTGCCGACCAGCTGGAAGCCAAGGGCCTGTCGACCACCGTTGCCGATATGCGCTTTGCCAAGCCGCTCGACACCGAGCTGATCGAGAAGCTGATGCGCAGCCACGACGTCGTCGTGACCATCGAGGAAGGGGCCGTCGGCGGCCTCGGCGCGCATGTCCTGACCTTTGCCAGCGATGCCGGCCTGACCGATGCAGGGCTGAAGGTGCGCACCATGCGCCTGCCCGACGTCTTCCAGGACCAGGACGATCCGGTGAAGCAGTATGACGAGGCGGGCCTCAATGCGCCGCATATCGTCGACACCGCGCTCAAGGCCCTGCGCCACAATTCGGCAGGCGTCGAAGAAGCGCGGGCATAATGCCCTCGATTCAGAAGAGTTCCCGCCATTCGAAAATCACTGGCGAGTTCGCGGAGCACCTGATTCTATATTGGCTTTCGAAACACGGTTTCGAGTGTGCCCGTATCGATCACACAGGGATCGATCTGATCGCACGTCGCCCCGCGACCGATCGACCGATGGGAATCTCGGTAAAATCACGTTCGCGTAACCCTGGGACTGAGGGTAGCTTTTTATCTATCTCAAATGGCAATTTTGAAAAGCTCAACGCAGCTTGCGAATCGTTCTTGTGCGATCCGTACTTCGCTATCGTTGTCGATGAGGCTGATGCGATCTCTTGCTTCATCCTGCCCTCTTCGGTTTTGAAGGAAATCAATCCACCTGGCCAGAAAGTCTCGGCTTGGAAGATGTCGCCAAAGTGGTTGGAGCAATACTCCTCGGACAGCCGAATCATAGGTTTCTCGTTTGCTACAAAGACTGAACGATGGTGGTCGCAACAATGAGTACCCTGAGTGCTAATACTGTTGGCCACGTCACCACTCTGACGCTCAACCGGCCGGACAGCATGAACCCGCTCGGTGCGGCAGGTGACGGGGATGCCTTTGCGGCGGCCTGCGATGCGATCAATGCAGATATGGACGTGCGCTGCGTCATCCTGACCGGTGCCGGGCGCGCCTTCAGTGCGGGCGGTGACATCAAGGCGATGAAGGACAAGACCGGCAATTTCGGCGGGACCGCGCCCGAGATTGCCGATGGCTACCGGAACAACATCCACAAGATCCTGCGCGCGCTCTATTCGCTGCGCGTGCCGCTGATTGCGGCGGTCAACGGCCCAGCCATCGGACTGGGATGCGACCTTGCTTGCCTCGCCGACATTCGCATCGCGAGCGAGAAGGCGAGGTTCGGTGTCACCTTTCTCAAGCTCGGCATCATCCCCGGTGATGGCGGCACATGGATCCTGCCGCGCATCATCGGCGAGGCGCGCGCGGCGGAGCTGTTCTATACCGGAGACGTGATCGATGCGCCCACCGCGCTCGACTGGGGCCTTGTCAGCCGGGTCGTCGACCATGACGCGCTGATGGACGAGGCCATGGCGCTCGCCGGAAAGGTCGCGGCCATGCCGCCTCACGCCCTGCGGCAAGCCAAGAACCTCATGCGGCAGGGGCGCTCGACGAGCTACGACGCCGCGCTGGAAATGGCGGCTAACGCACAGGCGCTGATGCATACCACCCGCGACCACATGGAAGGCGTCGACGCGCTGATCGAAAAGCGCGCGCCCAAGTTCACCGGTGAATAGGTCGCGCGGGCGAGGGCGCTAGAACCAGCGCCAGACGCCTGCGGGAATGCCGATCGCGTGGATGTGCCCATAGGTCGCCGCGAGCCAGATGGCGACGCCGCCAGCCCACGCTACGCCCCCGGCCCTGGCGAAACCCGACAGGCGCGGCCAGTAGCTGGTCTGCGCTTCCCACCCGGCCCAGGCATCGCCCATCAGCACTTCCTTCTTGCGGTCCTGCATATGCGCCCCGACGAGCGCAAGGAAGCCGAGCGATCCGGAGAGGACCAGTTGGCGCGGGGTGGGGCTGAGCATGATGTGCACCAGCGCCCACAGCGCAAAGCTCCACATCATGGGATGGCGCGTGACATGGAATACGCCGTGCACCCCGGCGGCGGCGTGAGCCGCTGCGCGCGGATCGGGAAGCGCGGGGTTCTTCACGAAGGACCCGGCAAGCAGGACCGATGCGACCAGCATCACAATGCTGGCGATGCCCCAGGTCGCATCACCCATCCCGTTCCACAAGGCAGCGCCTCCGGGCCCGGCATCGCGATAGGCGAGCACCATCCAGACGAAGGTCGCCAGAGAGACAAGCGAGTAGAGGCCGCGAAAGCCGTTCTCGCCCAACCTTGCGACCAGCGGCGCGCGCAGCGGATGCGACAAGGCGAAATGCGAGCCGACGAAAGCGATCGACGCGGCAACGAGATTGGTCAGCGGTTCCATGGCACTCTCCCCCGAGATAGCACGAAACTAAGTAGCAAATAAAAACCTATCTGGCAATCATTGCTTTTCGATGCCCAGCAGTTTCACCTTGAACACCAGCGTCGCACCGCCGGGTATCGGCCCCTTGCCTTGCGCCCCGTATGCGAGGTCCGCCGGCGCCGCGATCTCGATCGTGTCGCCCACGCCCATTTCGGGAATGGCCATCTGCCATGCCTTGATCAGGCGGCCGAGCGGGAAGGTCACTGGCTCTCCGCGATCGTAGCTCGAATCGAAGGTTCCGCCATCGATGAAGGTGCCGGCGTAGTGCACTGTCACCCGGTCGATCACGCGCGGCTTTTCGGTGCTGCCGGCATATTCGAGGTACCGCCAGTAGAGGCCGCCTTCCATGTAGCGCCAGCCGTCTTCCGGCTTGAGCGCGGCGAGATAGGCCTGCTGCGCGTTCATCCAGGCGATGTCCTGCGACCTGTCGGGCGGTGCATCCTGCGCGGTCGCGGCGAAACCCGCCACGGCCACGAAGGCGCCGCCCAGCGCAAGCAGGGTAGTGCGCATTTCCTTGGGCAGGCTCACCAGTCGAATGCCTCCGGCAAGCGGCTCTCGTCGAGTTCGCGATAACGGTCGCGCAGGCGCGTCTGGTGGTTGTCGAGCGGCTGCTCGACCCCGTCGATGAAGACCTTGGTCGGCACGGAGCCGACTTCCAGCGGGTCACCGTCCCAGATCACCACGTCGCCCATGGACCCCTTAGCCAACACACCCGCCTTGCCGGAGAGCCCGCTAATCGAGGCCGGCACCGAGCTGATCGCGGCAAAGGCCTGACCCCAGCTGAGGCCGTCCGCGCCCGGAACGCGGGCCAGCGCGACGAGGTTGCCGGCGTACTGGTTGAGGTTGCGCGGGTTTTCCATCGTGGCGGCGTTGATCGCCACCTTGACCCCGGCCTTGGCGAGGCGCCCGACATTGGACTGGGTGCTGGCCAGTTCCTCGAAGCTGTTGGGCAAATCGTCGAGGCCGTCTGCAATGACGGGCACGCCTGCGGCCGCGATCTCGCGGGCGACGAGCCAGCCTTCGCTGGCGCCGACGAGGACCAGGTCGAGGCGCGGGAAATCGCGCTTGAGGCCCAGCACGCTGCGGATATCCGAGGCGCGTTCGACGGACACGTAAAGCGCCTGCTCGCCGGCCACTACCGGGCCCAGGGCCTCGGCATCGGCGCGGGTCAGCATGGCGCTTTCCGCGTCCCACCGGCCGCGTGCGAAATCCTGTGCTTCGCGCAGGGCATTGGCGAAAGCGACATAGGTCGCAACGCGGCTGCCCCCTGCAAGGCGCGCACCGCCTTCACCGAAGGCGACGACCTGGAAGGCCTTGGCCCGCGTTACGGGCTGGCCGTCGGCGCCGAGGTCGATGATCGCGCCCTGTCCGCCGAAGATCGAGCCTGCCGGCGAGGTGACGGTAGCCGCGCGCGTGATGCCCGCAGCCCGGTGCACGAGGATGTGCTGCGAGGAGGGGTTGATCGCCGGTGCGACATCGAGCGCCGCATTGAATGGCGAACTGCCCGGACGTACGTCGTTCGATTCGCTCACGCCCGACACATCGGCGAGGCCGAGCGTGGTGACGGTAGCGACGAGCCCGGGCGTCACCCAGGCCCCCGCCACGTCGTAAACCGTGTCCGTTTCGAAAGCGCCGGCGCCTGCCTGCGGTCCGGCATAGGCGACCTTGCCATCGTCGACGACGACCACGCCGCGTTCGATCGGCTCGCTCCCGTCGCCGGTGGCGAGAGTGGCGTTGGTGATGACGAAATCCTGCGCGGCGGCAGGGGCGGCGGCAAGGGCGAGCACGCTCGCCGCGAGGGTCAGAGCGCGCTTCATTTCACGTCTCCTTCACCGGGCTGGCCGAGCTCGAAATCGCTCACCGGTCGGCGCTTGCGATCCATGGCATCGAACATCAGCGCCCCGTCGATCCAGACCTTCTCGGGCCGCGAATAGACCGACAGCGGGTCGCCGTTCCACAGCACGACGTCGGCCATCTTGCCGGCCTCGAGACTGCCGGTCATGCCGTCGATCCCCATCGCCTTGGCGGGGTTCAGCGTGATCCAGCGGATGACCTGCGCATCGGAGATGTCGATGCCCACGCGTTTGCCGGCGGCCTGCGCCTTGGCTGCTTCCTGGTTGAGGCGCTGGATGCCGTTGGCATCGTCGGAGTGGATCACGACGCAGGCGTCCTCACGCTGGAGGAAGGCGGCGTTTTCGAGAATGCCGTCGTAGCTTTCCATCTTGAAGCCGTACCAGTCGGCCCAGATCGCGCTGCACACGTCGTTTTCGCGCAGCAGGTCGCCGATCTTGTAGGCTTCGACCGCATGGTGGAAGGCGCTGACCTTGTAGCCCATCTCCTTCGCCATATCGAGGACGAGAGCCATCTCGTCGGCGCGGTAGCAGTGGTTGTGGACCAGGATTTCGCCGTCCAGCACGCCCTTCAGCGTTTCCTTGGCGAGGTCGCGCTTCTTGCCGTCATAGGCCTTGGCATCAAGCCAGGTTTGCCGGTTGACCGCGAAATTACCCATGCGCGTCGAGGGCATCCGGCCGCGACCGCCATAGACGCGCTTCGGGTTCTCGCCACAGGCCATCTTGAAGCCGTAGGGCGCATCGGGGAATTTCATCCCCTGCACCGTGCGCGCGGGCACGTTCTTGAGCGTGGCGGAACGCCCGCCCATCAGATTGGCCGAGCCGGGCAGGATCTGCAGCGAGGTCACGCCGCCATTGGCGAGCGCGCGGGTGAAGCCCGGATCCTGCGGCCAGACCGAATGTTCCGCCCAGACTTCGGGCGTGGTCGGGCTGGTCGCCTCGTTACCGTCCGAATGCGCCTGGACCGAAGGGGTGGGATAGTCGCCGAGGTGCGAGTGGATATCGATGATGCCCGGCGTCACGAACTTGCCGGTCCCGTCGAACACCGCGATGTCGGCAGGGACAGGCGTGTCGGGGCCGCCGATCGAGACGATCTTGCCGCCACTGAAGAAGACCGTGCCCTTGTCGATCCTGCCGCCCTTGCCGTCGTATATCGTCGCATTGACGAGCGCGGTCGGCGTGCCCGGATAGGGCGTGTAGGTCGAAGGGAAGGGCGCTTCCGCCTTTGCCGGGGCGCTGCTGGCGCTCTTGGTGTCGGACTGCCCGGTGGTCGAACAGGCGGCGAGCGCGATGGCCAGCGTGCCTGCGGCGATGGTCTTGATCGATTTCCTCATGTGCCCCTCATGCCGCGATGCGGCGATGTTGCAAAGAAAAAGGGCGCGGATCGCTCCGCGCCCTTTCGTTTGTGTTGGCTTAGCCCTGCGACTTGGTCTCGGGGTGGACGCCTGCAGCCTGCGGTTCGGCCGGGAATTCGGCCTGGCCTTCGAGGCCGTCGTCCTTGAGCGTGTCCAGGTGCATCAGCTTCTTGATCAGCGGGCTGATGACGAGGACCGCAACGCCGACCCCTACCGCGACCCAGCCGATCTGGCTGTAAACATCGAGCACCACCTGCTTCGCAGCACCTTCGCCCGACGCCGCTTCCGAACCGGTAGCGGCGGCGATCAGGCCGGCGACGAAGTTGCCGGTGGCCGAAGCGAAGAACCAGGTACCCATGATCAGCGACGCCATGTGCGCCGGAGCCAGGCGGTTCATCGCCGAAAGGCCCACCGGCGACAGGCAAAGCTCGCCGGTCGTGTGCAGCAGGTAGATCAGGAAGATGAAGATGACCGGCGTCATGTTGCCGCCCATTGCCGATCCCGCGACAAGCACGAGGAAGCCGGCGCCCAGCTGCATAAGCGCAAAGCCGAACTTGGCCGGAGTCGAAGGTTCCAGCCCTCGGCGACCCAGCGAAGTCCACAGCCATGCAAAGACCGGAGCCAGCAACACGATGTAGATCGCGTTGATCGACTGGAAGGTCGAGGCCGGCCAATTGATGCCAAGGAACTCGCGATCGACATAGCGATCCGTGAACAGGTTCAGCGAGGAGCCGGCCTGCTCGAAGAGCGCCCAGAACAGGATCGATCCGAGGATAAGGAACATCGCTGCAAAGATGCGGTCGCGGTCTTCGTTCCGGTTAAGGAAGGATTGCCAGATCACCACGAGCAGCGACAGGCCGAACCCGCCGAGCGCAAGGTTGCGGGCGTTGGTTTCATCGATCGAACCCAGGAACATGCCCACAAAGGCAATGATGGAGAGCACACCGCCAAGCGCAAACACGGCGACCGGCACGGTCGGTGCGGCAGCATAGGAACCGTGGACGAACCGGAAGGTTGCCTCGCCGAGCACGTAGAGGATCAGGATCGTGCCACCCACGCCAAGAAGCGTGCCGACCACCGATTGGTTCTGCACCAGCCACCAGCAGGTGACGACCGCTACCAGGCCGATGGCATAGAGCAGCCATTCGAGCTTGATCCCCATAACCGGCGCAGCCAGCTTGGCCGGATCGCTCGGCTCGCCGCGTCCCAGGAGAAGCGGCTTGAATACGACGAACACGATCAGGCCAAGCAGCATGCCGATGCCTGCGGCGCCGAAGCCATAGGCCCAGCCATAGGTCTCGCCGAGATAGCCGCACAGCAGCGAACCCAGTGCGGCGCCGAGGTTAATGCCCATGTAGAAGATGGTGTAGGCACCGTCGCGGCGCACGTCGGTGCGGGCGTAAAGCTGACCCACGATCACCGAAATATTGGCCTTGAGGAAGCCCGAGCCGACGATGATGAAGGCAAGGGCGAGCCAGAAGATATTGAGGCTTGCCGGATCTTGGCCGCCCGTCCCCTCGAAGCCCATTAGGAAGTGTCCGAAGGTCAGCAGGATCGCGCCATAGAGCACCGCCTTACGCTGGCCGAGCCACTTGTCGGCGAGGTAGCCGCCCAAGACCGGCGTGATGTAGACCAGCGCGGTATAGGCGCCGTAGATGACGCCCGCGTCGCTGTCCGAAAACAGCCAGTGCTTGGTCAGGTAGAAAATGAGCAGCGCGCGCATGCCGTAGTAGGAAAAACGCTCCCACATTTCGGCGAAGAACAGGACGAACAGTCCCTTGGGGTGGCCCAGGATAGTCCCTGCCGAGTCCCCGTGAACCGGTTGCGTTGTGGCCATGTTTGGCAAGCCCTCTCGTAAGTATACGCGGAGGCCGGACAGGCCTCCTCCCCGAAGATGCGCGCACCCTAGCGGCATCTGCGGCTATGTGAAGCCTTAGTTACAAACGCGACCAGCTTGCGCCTGCATGAATGAAACCGCGTTTCGGGAACCTTGCGCGCCGCGCTGTATTATGGCACTGATGCACTATACGACAACCGGGGACCCGCCATGAGCAACCAGAGCAAGCCCGTCTATCTCAAGCTGCGCGACATGATCGCCGCAGCCATCATCGACGGCCGCTACCGCGAGGAAGAAATGCTTCCCTCCGTGCGCGCGCTGGCTGCGGAACAAGGCGCCAATCCGCTGACGGTGGCCAAGGCCTACCAGCAATTCCAGGCGGACGGCCTCGTCGAAGTGCAACGCGGGGTCGGCATGTATGTCGCGCGCGGCGCAGCCGAGACGCTGCGCAAGCGGGAGCGCGAAACCTTCCTCAAGCAGGAATGGCCGGAAATACGCGGGCGGATGAAGCGGCTGGGCATTGCCCCGGAAGAGCTGATCGAGCGCACCTGATCCGGAAATGCCGTCCTAACCCTCGGGCGGGTATTAACAATTGCCATATCTGAGTCCTTCTGGCAGGGTTTTCCCGCTGCGCAGGGGGTCTGGTGTGGCAGGGGTCGCATAAAACAACAGGGGAAAGCGCCGCCGCGCGCACGCTCGAGGGAGCCTGAACATGATTCGATCCGAATTGCTCGCAGCCCTTGCGGAAGAAAATCCCGACCTGCGACCGGAAGAGGTCGAGCAGGTCGTCGATATCTTCTTCGAGGAACTGGCCCAGCGCCTTGCCGAAGGCGGCCGCATCGAACTGCGCGGCTTCGGAGCCTTTTCGACCCGCGAGCGCCAGGCGCGCCAGGGCCGCAATCCGCGTACCGGCGAAACGGTAGAGGTGCCCGCCAAGCGCGTGCCCTATTTCAAGCCGGGCAAGGACATGCGCGAGCGCCTGAACGAGCAATAGTCCCTTCACGCTGCTTGGCGATTGCGGCGCGGCCCGCATCCCTCTAGCACGCCCTTCTGCTGCGCGGGTGTGGCGGAATGGTAGACGCCGGGGACTTAAAATCCCCTGTCCTCTGGACGTGTGGGTTCGAGTCCCACCACCCGCACCAACAACTCCCGAACGTCTGTGCCGCGCGGCGTTGCCTGAGAGGCAATGCCCTTTATCGCGGTGTTAATACCTAGGCGGCTAATAGGGCCGTTCAAAGGGGCGCAAGGCCAAGACATTTACCGGCACGGGGAACGCCGGGTTCTTGGGAGTTTTGAAACGCATGGACTATTCGGCCGCAATCGGCAGCGACAACAACCTGACCTATGTCGACAGCGAACAGCGCGGTGCGCCGCGCTACACATCGCTGATCCGGTCCGCCAAGCTCGTCTGCGGACAGGGGGAATTCCTCTGCGTCGTGCGCGACGTGTCCTCGACTGGCATCTCGATCCGCGCCTTCCATGCCCTGCCGACCGACCCCACGCTGGCGCTCGAGTTGCAGAACGGCGAAAGCTACGAAATCGTGCAGGTGCGCGCCAACGGGACCGAGGGTAGCTACCGCTTCAAGACGCCCGTGGTGGTCGAACGGCTGGTCCACGAGACGTGGAATTACCCCAAGCGCCAGTTGCGCCTCAACATCGCCATACCGCTCAAGCTGTCCTCGCTGACGCAGTCGGCTGAAGCGGTGACGCTCAACATCTCGCAGCAGGGCGCGCGCGTCGAATGCGACGCCGTGTTCGCGATCGACCAGATCCTCAAGGTCGAGGGCGAAGGGTTCAACGACACCCGCGCCAAGGTGCGCTGGCGCCGGGACTGCAATTACGGCCTCGTGTTCGAGAACACCTTCTCTTTGCGCGAATTCGCCATCATGGCGGCGGCCGTGCAGTGCCCTATGATGCTCGACCGCGGGTAGGGCTCGATAAATACGGCTCGCCGCCGGTGAATTAACTTTACGCTAACCGTTTTCGTTCACTTCTGGCAAAGAAGATGCCGGGGGTTCCAATGAATACGAGTGTCAACGCGCTGAAGGTCGACGTCGCCATTATCGGAGCGGGACCGGCAGGCCTTACAGCGGCTTACTTGCTGACAAAGCAGGGCAAAAGCGTCGTCGTTATCGAAAAAGACCCAGTCTACGTCGGCGGGATCAGTCGAACCGTCGAGCATGAGGGTTATCGCTTCGACATCGGCGGGCATCGCTTCTTTTCGAAGAGTGCGCAAGTCGTCGACATGTGGAACGAGATTCTCGGAGAAGAGGATTTCATCCAGCGCCCCCGCATGAGCCGCATCTATTACGAGGGCAAGTTCTACAGCTACCCGCTGCGCGCCTTTGAGGCGCTGTGGAACCTCGGCATCCTGCGCTCGACCGTCTGCATGGCGAGCTACCTGCGCTACAAGCTGTTCCCGATTTCCGAAGTGAAGAGCTTCGAAGACTGGACCACCAACCAATTCGGTCAGAAACTCTATTCAATCTTCTTCAAGACCTACACCGAGAAGGTGTGGGGCATGCCCTGCGACGAGATGAGCGCAGACTGGGCGGCGCAGCGCATCAAGGGCCTGTCGCTCTGGAGTGCGGTGGTGGACGGGTTGAAGCGCAGCCTCGGTCTCAACAAGAAACCCAATGACGGCATGGCTACCAAGACCCTGCTCGAGACCTTCCGCTACCCGCGGCTCGGTCCGGGCATGATGTGGGATGCCGCTCGCGACAAGGTTCTGGCCAGTGGACGCGGGCAGGTGCTGATGGGCCATGCACTTGGCCAGCTTGCCAGCGATGGCAAGGGCGGCTGGCGCCTCAGCGCAAGCGGGGCTGAATGCGAGATCGTGATTGAGGCAGACCATGCGATCAGCTCGGCGCCCATGCGCGAGCTTGCCAAGCGCCTGCACCCGCTGCCCGAAAGTACGGTCCAGGCGAACGACCTCAAATATCGCGACTTCCTCACCGTGGCGCTGATGGTCGAAGGCGAGGACCTGTTCCCGGACAACTGGATCTACATCCACGACAGCAAGGTGAAGGTCGGCCGCGTGCAGAACTTCCGTAGCTGGTCTCCGGAAATGATCCCCGATCCCGACATGGCCTGCGTGGGCCTGGAATATTTTTGCTTCGAAGGCGACGGCCTGTGGTCCATGGACGACGACGACCTCGTCTCGCTGGCCACCGACGAAATGGAAATCCTCGGTCTCGTCGATCGTCGCAAGGTCAAGAGCGGCGCGGTCGTGCGCCAGGAAAAGGCCTATCCTGTCTATGACGAGGATTATGCTGCCAATGTGGATGCCATGCGCCGCGAACTGGAAGCCAAGCACCCCACGCTCCACCTCGTGGGGCGGAACGGGATGCATCGCTACAACAACCAGGACCACGCCATGATGACGGCCATGCTCACGGTCGAGAACATCCTCGCGGGTCGGCGCCTCTACGACACATGGTGTGTCAACGAGGACGCAGAATATCACGAGTCAGGCGACGAGGGGGCCGAATCCGGCCTGCCGAATCGCAAGTTGAGCAACGACCAGGCAGCCGCCCTTTCGTCCTTGCGCGACGTGCCGGAGCGCGTCCGCAAGTCTGCCTGAGGCCGTGGCGGCCAAATATGTCCGCGCGCTGATGCGCTGGCGGCTGGCCCGCTACATGGTGGCGAGCACGGCGGGCACCTTGGTCGATTTCGGGACATTCCTTGCACTCTTCGCGGCGGGGGTGGTGGCGCCAGTCGTGGCGGCTGTCGCCAGCTATGTGCTGGGCATGGTTCTGCACTGGTTCATCTCGAGCCGGTTCGTTTTTCCGGATCGACTGGCCGGGGCCTGCTGGGAGCGTGGCGGGCAGCAGGTCCTGTTTGCCGCTTCCGCGCTCGCGGGCCTGGCGATAACCGCCGGTGCTGTCGGGCTGTTCGAAGACGCCGGCAGGGACCCTCGTCTCGGCAAGCTCGTGGCGATGGCCGGCAGCTTCGTCTGCGTATTCCTGATCCGCCTGCTGTGGGTCTTCCGGCAGCGATGACGGGGCACCTTTCGCGGCCTGCAGGCTTGCCGTGATTTGCGCTTTGTTTATCATGTCTTGGCATGATGGGCACATGGGCGACGGGCGCCTGTGCGCCTGATGGAACCCGGGAGAGGGCCTTGATCCAAGCTTTGATCCGGCTGCGCGACGTGCGCTTGGTTCGCTATGTGTTGGCGAGTGTCGGTGCGCTTGCAGTCGACATGGGCAGTTTCCTCGCGCTTCTCGCCATGGGCCTGACCGCTCCGCTGTCGGCAGCGGCAGGCTATTCGGCCGGGATTGTAGTGCATTGGATATTGTCCAGTCGCGCGGTCTTCCAGGACGGCGTGGCTTCGAAGGGTGCAGGGCGCGGACGGCAGAAGCTGCTTTTTATCGGCTCGGCCCTGGTCGGACTCGCGTTGACGACGGGTATCGTCGCGCTGGGCGAATATCTCGGCTTCGACCCGAGGGCGGCAAAGCTGGCCGCAGTGATCGCGAGCTTCACCGTCACCTATATGCTGCGCAAGATGGTGGTCTTCGCACCGGCGGGCTGGCCGTGACGATCGATCGCCGGCTGCGCGAGGACGCGCGCCCGACCCTGACCGTCCTTCTCTTGTGGGCGATGCTGTCGGCCGCGCTGGTCGTGTTTTCCTGGTCGAACATAGGCAAGTCGGATTTTCCAGGTCCGGATGATGTCTTGCGCCTGGTCCAGGTGCGCGACCTTCTGGACGGGCAGGGCTGGTGGGATTTGCATCAGTATCGCATCGATCCGCCCGACGGCGTGCTCATGCACTGGTCTCGTCTCGTGGACGTGCCAATCGCGCTAGTGATACTGTTGCTGACCCCGCTCATGGGGCAAGCGAATGCCGAACTGGCAACGGCTGTCGCCGTGCCGCTGCTCATCCTGTTTGCGCTGCTGCAGGTCGTGGCGCGTCTTGCCTGGCGTCTCTTCGACAGGAAAGCCGCGCTCATGGCATGCCTCGCGGCGATTTTCTGGCCAGGTCTCCTGTCCCAGTTACAGCCGCTAAGGATTGATCATCACGGCTGGCAGATACTCCTGGTCGCGATCGCGCTCTGGGCGATTTCGTGGCGTCAGTCTCACAGGGGTGGGGCCGTGGCCGGCCTGGCTATGGCCGTCGGGGTGACGATCTCGCTGGAACTCCTGCCGATGGCGGGTGCCTTTGGCGCCGTACTGGGGCTTCGCTGGGCAAGCGCCTCGCGCAAGAGCCCCTGGCTGGTCGCCTACATGAACGCCTTGGCTGCGGCCCTCGTCCTCCTGTTCGTCTTGGGACATGGGCCCTCGATCGCCGGTCTCGTTTATTGCGATGCCGTTTCGTTACCGCACATCGCGTTCTTCGCGACCTGCGCGCTGGGGACCAATGCCATCGCGCGTATGGGGCCGATGCCGATGTTTGTGCTCGTCGCTCTCTTCGCGGGTCTTGCCAGCCTTGGTGTGACAGTCATCGCATTCACCGGAGCTCAATGCCTTGCAGCGCCCTTCGGAGTGCTGGACCCGATGGTCCACGAGGTCTGGTACAGCAGCGTCAGGGAAGGGATGCCGATCTGGCGCATCGAGCCGGACGAAATTCTCGCCCGTCTCGCGCAGGCCCTTGTCGCCTTGGGAGCGACGATCGCGTTGTGCCTTAGAAGCCGAGAATGGCTGCGGCATTGGTGGGTCGAATACGCGCTCCTGCTGGTCATGGCGATCGCGGCCGGTCTGGCCACGAACCGGTCTTTCTCCTTCGCCGGAGTGGTTGCTGCCGTGCCCTTGGGCTGGGCGGCGGCCCACCTGTTCGAGCGCTTCAGGCAGGGAGAAACCACCATTCGCCGGGTGGGCGCTTTCGCAGGGATTTTACTGGTCCTGATGCCCGGGGCTATGGCCGCAGGTATCGCCAATCAAGTGCAATCGCTCCTCCCGGGCGCCGAGGCACCCGTTGAGGAGACTGCCGGTCTTGCAGCCGACAGCTGCAATTATTCCACCGCCGCGCCCGGCCTCGAGGGCCTGCCTCCCTCGATCCTCTTCGCGCAATTCGATGTCGGTCCGGCAATCCTAGTTAACACTCGTCATTCGGTCGCCGCCACCGGCCATCACCGGGCCAACGAGGCGATGCGAGAAGTGCTGAGCGCTTTCGTCCTGCCGATCGACGGGGCCGAGGCGCTGGTGCGGCAGAGCGGCGCACGTTACGTCGTCCTGTGCCCGGAAATGCCGGAAACCTATCGCTGGCTTCAGGCGGGTACGAGCGAAAGCCTGGTTGCGCGTCTGACTATGGGTGCCCCGCCTGCATGGCTGGAGGAAGTGGACCTCGGGACGGGCAAGCTGAAAGTCTGGCGCGTCAGGCCGGACGGAAGTCCAGCGCCAGACCGTTGATACAATGCCGCTTGCCGGTGGGCTGCGGACCATCGTTGAAGATGTGCCCGAGGTGTCCGCCGCAATCCGCGCAGTGCACTTCGGTACGGGGATAGCCGATCTTGTAATCCGTGCTGGTACCCACCGCACCGCGGTCTATGGCGGCGTAGAAGCTCGGCCAGCCGGTCCCCGAATCATACTTGGCCTTCGAACTGTAGATCGCATTCCCGCAGCCCGCGCAGACGTACGTCCCTGCGCGCTTCTCCTTGTTGAGGGGCGAGGAATAGGGGCGCTCGGTTCCGGCCTCGCGCAGGATGTAGAATTCGCTCTTCGTCAGCTTGCCGCGCCATTGCGCCTCGGTGAGCGCGATGGGGAAGTTCTTCGCTTCGGCTGGAGAGGCGCCGCAGGCTGTAATGATCGGAAGCGACGCCCCGAGGGCGAGCCCCGCAAGGAGGTTGCGGCGTGAAATGTCGTGTTCGCGAGAGCGATCCATACCCATAGGTACGTCCGTGCAAAGCGAAAGGTTTCACTTGATCCCTGGGAATCAGAACTCTGTGATCTCGACCTCGAGCTTGCGGAAGCCGTGGACGAAGTTAGCGCGGACGCGTTCGATGTCGCCCGCCAGATGCACACGCATCCGGCGCTTGTGCAGTTCCTCCAGCAGCACGCGCAGCTGCAGTTCGGCGAGGCGGGCGCCGACGCAGCGGTGGATGCCGTAGCCGAAGGCGATGTGGCGGCGGGCATTCTCGCGCGTGATGTCGAGCTTGTCCGGGTTGTCGAACACTTCCTCGTCGCGGTTTGCCGACAGGTACCACAGCACGACCTTGTCGCCCTTCTTGATGGTCTGGCCGAAGACCTCGGTATCTTCGGTGCAGGTCCGGCGCATATGGGCGAGCGGGGTCTGCATGCGCAGGATTTCCTGCACTGCATTGGGAATGAGTTCCGGCTGCTGTTCGAACAGCTTGCGCTGGTCGGGGTTCTTGTCGAGCTGGTAGATGATCCCGCTCATGGAATTGCGCGTGGTGTCGTTGCCGCCCACGATGAGCAGCACGAGGTTGCCCATGAATTCCTCGGGGCGCATCTGGTTCATCGCCTCGGAATGGATCATCATCGAGATGAGATCGTCGCCCGGTTCTTTGTCGTGGGTGCGTTCCACCCACAGCGTCTGGAAATAGGCGCCCATCTCCTTGAGGATTTCCCAGCGCACCTTGTCGAGCGCGCGAACCGAGGCGAGCTCGGTGTCGCCCGACCAGTCGGACCAGAAGGTCAGCAGGCGGCGGTCTTCCCACGGGAAACCGAACAGGATGGCCAGCATGCCGGTGGTGAGTTCGATAGAGACCTTGTCGACCCAGTCGAACACTTCGCCGCGCGGGAGCGAAGCGAGCAGTTCGCCGGTGCGCTGGCGGATCTCGCCTTCCATCTCGGCCATGCCGCTGGGCGTGAACTTGGGCGCGACCGTGCGCCGCTGGCCGGTGTGCTGTGGACGGTCCATGGCAATGAACATCGGCAGTTCGCGGCTGTCCTCACCGGCCTCGGCAAGCTCTTCCTCGGTTAGCCGGTTGAGAATCGTGATCCCGCCATGCTCCCAGCTGGACGAGAAGACATCGGGCAGCGCCTCGATATGCTGGATGGCCTTGTGGCTGACCACGGCCCAATAGGGGCCGAAGGGGCTTTCGGGAATGTAATGGAGCGGACCTGCCGCGCGCATTTCGCGGAAGATCGGATGCCAGGTGTTCTCGGCGTAGATATCGCTGCGGCTCACGTCCCACTTGTGCGGATGCTCGAAGCGCTCCTCGGGATGTTCCTCGAAATGCTTCTTCAGCGCCTCGTAGGCCGTGGGGCTCGAGCGCACTTCGGGGCGGGCTATTGCAGCGGTGGCCATGTCTCTCTCCTTGCGGCGGCGACTCTCGTGACGCCTGTCCTCTCGCCGGCAATCCTGCCTCAACTGACACTCGTGTCAATAGCGAGTTGCAAAAAGGAACCTAATCACCGCCACGGCCGACGGATTGCACCGATGCGACGAAGTCAGCCCTTGGCCGTTCGCCCGATGCCGAACCACGCCTTTTTCGTCTTTCCGCCGGCGCCCGACTTCATGACCAGCTTGCGGAACAGGCCCGAGCCGACCTTCACGAAAATGCCGACCCACAGCAACTGCCAGCCGATCGCGGCAAGATGCGTCCACAGCACGGGTGACTGCGCCGCGCGCGCCACCATCGCGTAGGGTGAAGACACGGGGAAGATCACGGCGAAGAGTTCGACCGGCGAGCCCGCATCGCTCAGCGCGTAGGTCGCCAGGAAGAAGACCGCGAGCTGGAGGATGGTTGCCGGCATCGAGAGCGTCTGCACGTCGCGCACGGTCGGCGCCATCGAACCGATGGTGAGGAAGACCGAGCCGATCAGCAGGTAAGCGGTGGCGAAATAGGTCACGAAAAGCACCACGAACAGCGGCCATCCCACCGCAGGCGTCGGAACAGGTCCGAGCGCAGAACTGCCGAGCCACAGGATCGTGCCGGCGATGCCGCCCCAGACCGCGATGCCCACGAAGCTGACGCCGAGCATGGCGAACAGCTTGCCGTAGAACACGGCGTCCATCGGGATGGCGGCGGCGAGGATTTCGATAATCTTGTTCGCCTTCTCCTCGACCAGGTTCGACAGCACCATGCCGGCAAGCAGCATGGTCAGGAGGAACAGCAGCGTGATGGCCCCGGTCGCAGTGGCCGTCTGGGCGCTGCGAATGGTGGCGACGCTGGTGGCCGTGGGCTTCAGTGCGACCTCCGGCAGTTCGGCGGACGGGCCGCCACGCGCTTCGGCGGCGAGCAAGGCCACCTGCCCGCGCCAGCGGTCGATCCGTTCCTGCGTGCCCGACAGTTCGGGCGCTTCGAGCGTGCCGGTCAGTACCGCGCCGAAATTGCGTGAAGTATCCGACAGCAGGCGGTCGGCCTCGCGCGGTTCGTCCGCCCCGACCACTGCGAATTCCGGCAGCGAGACTGCATCTTCCAGCCGTGCATGAGCGGCGGCGAAGGCAGCGCCTTCCTCCTCGCTCAGGACTACGGCAAGGCGTGGAGGGTCGGCGCTTTCCGCCGCCTTGGCACCTAGCGTGCCGGCCATCACGCTGATCGCCCCGAAGAAGATCGGGCCGAGCAGGAAGAACAGGAAGGCCTTGGAAAACAGGATCGCGCGGAAATCGCGGCGAGCGATGACCATGGCTGCGCGCCACAGCGGAAGACGGCTTGCATCGGCCATTATGCGATCTCCCCTGCTGCATCCTCGTCGAGCGCGCGTGCCGCGGCCTCGCCGGCGATTTCGACGAAAGCGTCGTGCAGGCCGGCCCGCTCGATCGAAAGCGACAATATGCCCGCACCGCCATCGATCAGCCGCTTGAGCAGCACCTCGATGCCGCTGTCGGGGACCGGGAAGTACCAGAAATGCCCCCCGTGGGCCTTCTTGTCGTGGCGGACGTTGTCGGGCAGCGCGCTGCGCCATTCGCCCTCGCCATTCGCTGTCTCCAGCCTGACCTGTGCGGGGATGCGATCGCGCGCGACGTCGACCGAACCTGCATAGGGCACCTTGCCCCCGGCGATGATCGCCACGTCGTCGCACAGGCGTTCTGCATGGTGGATGACGTGGGTCGAGAAGATAACGGTGGTCCCTGCCTCCGCCATTTCGCGGATCAAGCCTTCGAGCTTGCCCTGGTTGATGGCATCGAGACCGCTGAAAGGTTCGTCTAGCACCACCAGCCTCGGCTTGTGGACCAGCGTGCCGAGCAGCTGGACCGTCTGCGCCATGCCTTTCGAAAGCTGGCGGATCTGCTTGTCGACTGCGTGGCCGAGCCCGTGACCTTCGAGCAATTCGCGCCCGCGCCGGCGGCCCTCTTCCACGGGCAGGCCGCGCAGGGCGCCCATGAAGCCGATCGCCTCGTCGCACTTCATCGACGGGTACAGGCCGCGCTCTTCAGGAAGGTAGCCGATCCAGCGGGCGATTTCGTGCGGGCGCTCGTGCCCGAAGACGCGCCGTACGCCTTCGTCGGGATCGATGATGCCGAGCAGCATCCGCAGCGTGGTTGTCTTGCCCGCGCCGTTCGGACCCAGAATGCCGTAGATCGCGCCCTCGGGGACGGATATGTCGACCCCGTCCACCGCTAGCGTCCGGTCGAACCGCTTGACGAGACCGCGCGCCTCGATTGCAAGTGGGGGCGAGCTGGTGTCGTGGGCTCGCGGGACGGTGTCGGGCTCGGTAAGCATGACCGCGAGTTAACCGCGCGAAGTGAACGGGAGCAACAGCAAGTTTGGTTAAGACCACGTCTCTGGAGGTCCTGCAGGAGGAATTGAGGGCCGAGGCCCGCGCGCTGGGCTTTGCGGCCTGCGGCTTCACGGCGGCCGCCACCGATCCTGTGCGCGCCGAGCGGCTCGACCAATGGCTGGGCGAAGGCCGCCACGGATCGATGGAGTGGATGGAGACGCGCAAGGCCGAACGCGCCTCGCCGCAGGGACTCTGGCCGGACGCGCGGAGCGTCATCGCCCTTGGCATGAGCTATGCGCCGGACGTCGATCCGCTCGCGCTGGAAGGTGACCCCGAGAAGGCGCGAATTTCCGTCTATGCCCAAGGGCGCGACTATCACGATGTGGTCAAGAAGGCGCTGAAGGCACTCGCCCGCTGGCTGATCGCACGCGCCCCCGACAGCGAGCTCAAGGTGTTCGTCGATACTGCCCCGGTGATGGAAAAACCGCTGGGCGAGGCGGCCGGGATCGGCTGGCAGGGCAAGCATACCAACATGGTCAGCCGCGAGCATGGCAGCTGGCTGTTCCTCGGCGCGATATATTCGACGCTGGAATTCGCGCCCGATGCCCCCGGCCGGGACCGCTGCGGTTCGTGCCACGCCTGCCAGGAAGCCTGCCCGACCGATGCCTTCCCCGCGCCCTACCGGCTCGATGCGAGGCGGTGCATTTCGTACCTCACTATCGAACACAAGGGGCCGGTCGACGAGGAGTTTCGTGCCGCGTTGGGTAACCGGATTTACGGCTGCGACGATTGCCTTGCGGTGTGTCCGTGGAACAAGTTCGCCGATACGGCCCATCGCCATTTGAAACTGGCACCGCGCGACGAACTGGTCGCGCCCGATCTCGTGCGGTTCCTGGAATTCGACGATGCTGGGTTCCGCCAGTTCTTCTCCGGCTCGCCGATCAAGCGGATCGGGCGCGACCGTTTCGTGCGCAACTGCCTTTACGCGGCCGGGAACAGCGGGAACGCCGGCCTGCTGCCTCAGGTCGAGCGCTTGCGCGCCGATCCCGATCCGGTGGTCGCCGAAGCCGCCGACTGGGCGGCGGCACGGCTCAGATCATTTCCTTGAGCGCAACGGTGGTGTCGGCGAGCAGCGCAGGGTCGATCTCGGCCCGCGTCTCGACCAGCTTGCGGCCTTGCGCGTAGTCGCGCGTGTTGTTCACGCAGTCGAGCGCGAAGACGCAGCCTTCCTTGAGGTAGATCACCGAGAACTTGCGTTCAGCCGGATCGCCGCGCAGCACGCAGGCATCGTGGCCCAGCGAAAGGCCGACGGTCTGCAGGCGCAGGTCGTACTGGTTCGACCAGAACCACGGCACGGCGTCATAATCCTGCTTGTCGCCCATGATCGATTTGGCTGCCACGCTCGCCATGTCGTTGGCATTCTGGACCGATTCCAGCCGGATCACCGCATTGCCGGCGTAGGGGTTGGCATGGGCCGCGCAGTCGCCGATCGCGTAGACATCGTCGAGCGAGGTGCGGCAGAAGCTGTCGACGTCGACCCCGTTGCTACCGGCAGCGCCCGCTGCAATCAGGGGGCCGACCGAAGGCACGATCCCGATGCCGACGATCACGATCTCGCAAGGGATGGTCTCGCCGGTGGACAGGGTCACCCCCGTCACGCGGCCGTTCTCGCCCTCGATCCGCTCGACCCCGGTTTCGAGCCTCAGATCGACACCGTGGCTGCGGTGCTCTTCGGCATAAAAGGTAGAAAGTTCCGGGCCTGCGACACGGGCCAGTACCCGGTCCTGCATTTCGACCACTGTCACTGCGCAGTCCATCTTACGCAGCACGGCGGCCGCCTCGAGCCCGATGTAGCCCGCGCCCACGATGACGGCGCGCCTGGCTCCTGCCTCGATCTCGTTCTTGAGCGCATCGGTGTCGCGCCGGTTGCGGATCGTGTGCATGCCGCCGAGATCGGCGCCCGGGCATGACAGGCGCCGCGCGTCGCCGCCGGCTGCCCAGATCAGCTTGCGATAGGTGACCTTGGTGTCGTCCGACAGTGCCAGCGTGTGGGCCAGCGGATCGACCTCGTTGGCGTTGGCGCCGAGCCGGAGCGTGACATTGCGCTCGGCCCAGAACTTTTCCGGCCGGATGAGGATTTTCTCGAAGGGCTTTTCGCCGGCGAGATAATCCTTCGACAGCGGCGGGCGTTCATAGGGCGGGTTGCGGTCGCGGCTGGCGATGAGGATGCTGTCCTCGTGCCCAGCCTGGCGCAAGGCGATTGCCGCCTGCGCTCCGCCGTGACCCGATCCCACGATGACGACGTCGAAATGCTCCATGACGCGCAGGGCTGGCCGCAAACGCCAGCCCGGTCAAGCTTTCCCGCGTCCGCTCAGCGCGCCAGCAGGTTGCGCGCCATGCTGGCGATCTGGGCGAGCATGGCCGGCGCAACGGGCGTCTGCGACTGCGCCCGGTCGACCATCGAGCGGAACTGGCGCACCGCTGCGTGGTGGTCCGCAACCCATGCGTCAACCACGCCGCGCATGTCGTCCTTCGCGTCCTTGCGGCGCGAGAGACGGCGCAGCAACTCGAGGCGCATCTGCTGGAAATCGCGCGCGATGCCCGACACCAGCAGGCGTTCCCAGACGTCCGACGGGTTCATCAGGGCAGCCGTGCCCTGCGCCCAGTCGATCCCCAGGTTGGCCCCGATATCGGAGAAGCCGTGGGTCAGCGGCAGCGGATCGATGCCCGTGTCCGCGGCCAGCTTGGCGAGGCCCACCGAACCGTCGAGGTCGAAGATGTGCGTGATGTGCGACGCGATCGCATCGGGCGCACCGGCCTTGGTGAAGGTTTCGTGCAGGCTGCGCGACTGGGTCTTGAGCTCGCTGCCGAGCAGCTCGTCCGTCGACTTGACCAGCAAGGCCACGTTCTTGCCCAGCTCTTCCACCATGCGGGCGGGCTGGACGCGGCCGGCACCGGTGCGCAGCACGTCGGACATGAGGTTGCCAACTGCAGCGGCAAGGCGGTCGAACAGCAGCAGGCGCGCCGATTCTTCCATCTTGGCCGTGTCGAGTTCCGCCCAGATCGAACGCAGGTCGAACAGGTGTGCGGCGGCAACGAAGGCCCCTGCCACTTCGGACAGTTCGACGCCTTCTTCTTCCGCCAGTTCGAACGGATGGATGATGCCTAGGCGGTTGACCATCGCATTGGCGAGCTTGGTCGCGATGATTTCGCGGCGCAGGCGATGGTTCTCGATCTGCTTGCGGAACTTGCCGCGCATCGGCTCCGGGAAGCTGCGCATCAACAGGTCGTGCAGGATCGGATCGTCGGGCAGGTCGCTTGCTTCGATCGCGTCCTGCAGGACCAGCTTGGCACTGGAGAGCAAGACAGCGAGTTCGGGACGGGTCAGTCCGGTGCCGTCTGCAGCACGGCGCTGCAACGTCTGGTTGTCGGCGAGCCCTTCGGTCCGGCGGTCGAGATTGCCGCCGTCTTCCAGCGTCTCGATCAGGTGAAGCTGCGACGCCATGGCGCGCGCCCCGCCCATTTCGGCAATCGACAGGGCGAGGGCCTGCAGCCGGTTGTCCTCGAGCACGATGGCCGACACCTCGTCGGTCATCGATTCGAGCAGTGCGACGCGCTTGGGTTCGGACAGGCGGCCCGCGCGCTTGGCAGCGGCCAGCGCGATCTTGATATTCACCTCGTTGTCCGAGCAATCGACGCCCGCGGAATTGTCGATGAAGTCGGTGTTGCAGCGCCCGCCGTTCAGGGCATACTCGATGCGGCCTGCCTGCGTGACGCCGAGGTTCGCACCTTCGCCGATGACCTTGGCACGCACTTCCTTCGCATCGACGCGCAGCACGTCGTTCGCCGGGTCGCCGACCTGGACGTTATTTTCCGTCCCGGCCTTGATGTAGGTGCCGATGCCGCCGAACCAGACGAGGTCGACCGGCGCCTTGAGGATCGCGGAAATCAGTGCCTCGGGCTCGATTTCCGACTGCTCGATGCCCAGCACCTTCTGCATCGCCTTGGACAGCTTGATCGACTTCGCGCCGCGCGAATAGACGCCGCCGCCCTTGGAGATGAGGCTGGCGTCGTAATCCTCCCAGCTCGAGCGGGGGAGGTCGAACATGCGCTTGCGCTCCTTCCAGCTCCTGGCCGGATCGGGATCAGGATCGAGGAAGATGTGGCGGTGATCGAATGCGGCCACCAGCTTGATCGCCGTGGACAGCAGCATGCCGTTGCCGAACACGTCCCCCGACATGTCGCCACAGCCCACCACCTGAACCGGCTCGCTCTGCACGTCGATGCCCATTTCGAGGAAGTGGCGCTGCACGCTGACCCACGCACCCTTGGCAGTGATGCCCATGGCCTTGTGGTCGTAGCCCTTGGAGCCACCGCTCGCGAAAGCGTCGTCGAGCCAGAAATCGCGGCTTTCCGCAATCGCATTGGCGACGTCGGAGAAGCTGGCCGTGCCCTTGTCGGCGGCGACCACGAAATAGGGGTCCTCGCCATCGGTGATCACCACGCTCTGGGGGTGCACGACCTTGTCGTCGACGATGTTGTCGGTGACCGACAGCAGCGTGCGGATGAAGGCCTGGTAGCTGCCCTTGCCTTCCGCGGCCCAGCCGTCACGGTCGATCGACGGATCGGGCAGCTGCTTGGGATAAAAGCCGCCCTTTGCCCCTGCCGGGACGATGACCGCGTTCTTGACCCGCTGGGCTTTCATCAGGCCGAGGATTTCGGTGCGGAAGTCGTCGCGCCGGTCGGACCAGCGCAGGCCGCCGCGAGCCACCGGACCCGAGCGCAGGTGGATGCCTTCCACGCGGCGCGAATAGACCCAGATCTCGCGCCACGGAACAGGCTTCGGCAGGCCGGGGACGACCGAGCTGTCGATCTTGAAGGCCAGCGCTTCGGCCGCAGCGGGAGCAAAGGCATTGGTGCGCAGGATCGCGTCGATCAGCGCATTGTAAAGGCGCAGCAGTCGGTCGTCGTTGATTGCCTTGACCTTGGACAGGGCGCGCTTGATCGTGTCGCGCGCATCCTTGATCGCGTCTTCACGGTTCCCCTGGAATGCCGGGTCGTGCCGGGCGGTGAACAGGGCGATGAGGCCGCGCGTGATGTCCGCGGCCTTCGCCAGCGCGTCCACCACTGTATAGATTGTGAAGCCCATGCCCGCCTGGCGCAGGTAGCGGTAGAAGGCGCGCAGCCAGTCGGTTTCTTGCGCACCGAGGCCAGCCTCGACCACGAGGCGGTTGAACACGTCGTCCTCGGCATGGCCGTTCAGGACGGCGCCGATTGCTTCCTCGATATCGCCGGCACGTTCGACCAACCCTTCGGCATCGATGCCCGGGGCAAGCTGCAGCGCGAAGTCGTGGATAGTGCCGAGGCGTCCGTCCTCGAGCACGGTCGGCATTTCGGAACGGACATGGAAGCCGAAGTTCTCGAGCGCGGGGACCGCATCCGACAGCGGCAGGCTGCCTTCCGCTTGGTAGAGCTTGAGGCGCAGGCAGCGCTCGTCCTCGCGGTCGCACAGGTAGAGGCGCGCGCCGCGGTGGGGTGCATCCTCTTCCTCGTCGGCATGATGGCCGAGCGCGCGCAGGCGCGAGATGTCCTCAGCCGCTTCGCGCGGGCCGAACCGGGCGCGGTAGGCGGTCGGGAAAGCCTCGGCAAAGCGCATGGCAAGCGCGGCGGCGCGGCCCTTTTCCTCGAAGGCGAGCAATTCGGTTTCCACCGCTTCGCTCCAGCCGCGCAGCAGGGTCTGCAGCTGCTGTTCCAACGCCTGTTCGTCCGGCGATTTAGAGCCGTCGCGGATGTCGAGCACGAAGCGCAGCATGGCAAGGTTGCCGCCTTCGACCTCGAGGCTCCAGTCGAGCAGGCGCGCCTTGGCGCCTTCTTCGAGCAGGGCGAGGATCTGCAGGCGGACCTGCGTTGCCAGCATGTCGCGCGGCATCCACACGAAGGCGAAGAGGTGCCGGGCCAGCGGCGCCTCGACCAGCGCAAGGCGCGGGCGCGGGCGATCGACGAGGCTCATCATCGTGGTGGCGATGCGCGCGGTGTCGGCTTCGGAAAAACCGATGACCAGATCGTGCGGCAGGGCGGTCAGCGCATGGACCAGCGCCTTGCCGGCGTGGCCGGTCTCGTCGAAATTCAGGTCTTCGCGGATCTGTTCGAGCCGCTGGCGCAGGATCGGCACATTGCGCGGCGGCGAGGCAAGTGCGGCACTGGTCCAGACGCCTGCATGGACCGACAGTGCGACGACCTTCTTGCCTTCGCGCACCGGCACGAGGAACAGGTCGAGCGGCACATGGCGATGTACGCGCGATGCGTGGTTCGCCTTGATGATGAGCGGGGTGCGGGCCTCGCCCTTGCTTTCGAACCAGGCGAAGGCGCGCTCGTAACTGGCGTCCACCAGCAGGTTGCTGGCGCCCTTGCGGCAAATGCCCAGCCCGCCTTCCTGCGTGCCGTCGCGGCGGCGCACGACATGGCCGAGCTGGGTCAGCATGCCCGAATTCAGCCATTCGAGCAGGGCTGCGCCTTCCTCGTCCTCGATCCGCTTTGCATCGGTCGCCATAGCGGCCTGGAGCTGAGGCCAGTCGGCAACCGCAGCGCGCACGTCGGCCAGCGTTTCGTTGAGCGTTTCCTCGATCGCCTGGCGGCGCTTGGCATCGACGCGCGGAGCCTCGAGGTAGATCATCGATTCCCAGAAGGCGTCTTCCGGCTCGCCTTCGTCAACGCGGGCGAGCGTGCCGTCGGACTTGCGCTCGACCGGCACGACCGGGTGGATCAGGCGGTCGATGGCAAGGCCCATGGCAGCGATTGCGGCAGCCGTGGAATCGACCAGGAACGGCATGTCGTCATTGACGATGGCGATGCGCGTGAAGCGGCGATCTTCGCTGATCGACTGGATCGCGATGGCCGGTTCGCCCGGGCGGCGCTTGTCGGCGGTTTCGGCGAGGAAGGCTGCCGCCTCGTCGAAATGCGCCTGGTCGAACGGCGTGTCTCCCGGAAGCAGCGAGTCGCGCATGTGCTGCGCGATTGCCTTGGCGTGGGGAGTCATGGTGGTGCTGCTGCTCGCCTTGTCGGCCTTTTTCGAACCCATGGGGGCCTCTCGCATGCGGGCGTACGATCATTTCGCAGCCGTGTAATTTGTGAGTCGTCGGGCAATACCCGATGGAGGGCGATTAGGCCTGTTGGAGAGCCGCCGCAAGGCTGGCCTCAAGGAAATTCGCAAACGTATGCGCGCCGATTCCGTAGCGTCGCACCGGGGGGCTTTCAGGCGAGTGCGGCAAGCGCCCGTTCGAGCGAGGCGATGCGCTCCGCCGGATCGAAGGTCGGGCCGGCGAAGATAATCTCGTCTGCGCCGGTGCGCTTCACAAAGGCGGCGATGCTGGCGGCGCATTGGTCGGGTGTGCCGATCGCGCTGGCCTGGCCGATATGGGCGAGCATGGCCTGCGCCGTGGGCGGCAACTGTGCGCGATAGCCTTTCACGGGCGGCTTGAGCTTGGAAGGCTGCCCCGTGCGCAGGGCCACGAAAGCCTGCAATTGCGAGGTTGCCAGAGTCTCCGCCTTCTCCTCCGTTTCGGCACAGAACAGGTTCATCGCGGCCATCACATGGGGCTGCGCGCAGGCTTCTGACGGCTGGAAGTCGCGGCGGTAGATTTCCAGCGCTGCATCCAGATGGTCCGGCGCGAAATGGCTGGCGAAAGCATAAGGCATGCCGAGCCTTGCAGCGAGCTGCGCGCCGAACAGGCTCGAGCCGAGCATCCAGAATTCGGGCCGCGCACCGATCCCGGGGGTGGGGTGGATCGTCGTATTGCCAGCCATGAAGGCCTGCAGCTCGACCACGTCCTGCGGGAACATTTCGGCAGCGCGGTGGAGGTCCTTGCGCAGCGCGCGCTGGAGTTCGGGGCCGGCACCCGGTGCACGGCCAAGCCCCAGGTCGATCCGCCCGGGAAATAGCGCATCGAGCGTGCCGAACTGCTCGGCAATCTGGAACGGCGTGTGATTGGGCAGCATGATCCCGCCCGAACCGATGCGGATGGTGCTGGTGGCATTGCCGATATGGGCGAGCACGACCGAGGTGGCACCGCCGGCAATGCCTTCCATCGCGTGGTGCTCGGCCACCCAGTAGCGCTTGCAGCCCAAGCGCTCGGCTGCCTGCGCCAGGTCGCGGGCAGCGGCGAAGGCTTCCGTCAGCGTGCCGCCTTCACGGACCGGCACGAGGTCGAGCACGGAATAGGCGGTCATTCCTGCGGCTCCAGCTGTTCGAGATAGCTGCGCGCTTGCTCGGCCTGCGGGCTGTCGGGGGCGACTTCGAGCACCGACTGGAAACTGGCGCGCGCATCGGCCTCGCGCCCCGAAAGCGCGGCGATAACGCCCGCTTCCAGTCCGACCATGGGATCGCGAGGAGCGAGAAGGGCTGCGCGCTCGATCTGCTGCTGCGCCTCGCCAAGGCGGGACATGCGGCGCGACAGTGTGGCCGAGAGCAGCCAGGCCTGCGGATCGTCGCCATCGGCCTCGCGCGCTTCGGCCAGCGCCGATGCGGCATCGTCAGCGCGGTCGAGCCGGACCAGCACGCGGGCGAGGTCCACCCTGAGGTCGGCCGCAAGCGGGCCGTCACCTGCAGCCTGCGCCTGCCCGCCTGCACGGTCGAGCAGCACCAGCGCCCCTTCCAGGTCTTCGCCGGCCAGCGCGGCATTGCCGGCCATGGCGGTCAGCCGCGCGGCATAGGCGAGATTGTCGGCAGGAGCTTCCGCGCTCGCGAGCTCGAAAATCTCGCGCGCTTCCGCAGTCCGGCCGAGCCTGACCAGTGCCAGCCCGAGGCAATGGGCCGACTGCGCCATTTCCAGCTCGTCGACAGCCGTTTCGCGCCAGCGCTGCGCATAATCGAGCGCTTCGTTCGGCGTCGACGATGCTTGCCTGAGGCAAGAGCCGAGCCGCGCGCGCTTCACCTCGTCGACCGATTCCTCGCGCGGAGGGCGATCGGCGAGCTCATCGGGAATACCCGGCATCCCGCCGGCGGTAGGATTGGGTCCGACCTGCATCAGCAGGATGGCGAGCGGGGCGGTGAGAAGGGTCATTGGCGTTCCAGATCGTCTAGCAATCCGCCCACGGTGCGCAGCAGCAAGGCGATGTCCTGCGGGCGCGAGAGGCGGTGGTCGCCATCCTTGATAAAGGTCAGTTGAACCGCATCCGAACGCAGGGCGCCGGCCAGCTCCATGCTGACCTTCCACGGTACGTCGGCATCGCACTGGCCGTGCAGGAGCCTTGCCGGGACATCGAGCGCGATCGGGCCGCTCAGCTGGCGCTGCGCCTGCCCGTCGGTCCAGAAGCCTGCATGCATCGGGGTCGGCTCGGGTCCGTAGGGATTGTCTTCATGGACCGTCTGCCCCGCGGACAGGGCCTGTTTGTCCGCCTCGGAATATCCCCATTCGGTGAAGTCGGGTGCGGCAGCAATACCGACGAGCCCTGCGAGCCTTTCGCCCAGTGCGAGCCCTGCAAGCAGCATCAGCCAGCCGCCCATGGAGGAGCCGATCAGGACCACCTCGCTTTCGGCCCGCGCCTCGACCAGCGCGACCACTTCCTGCGTCCAGCGCGAGAGCGTGCCGTCGGCGAAATCGCCCTCGCTCGCGCCGCAGCCGGAATAGTCGAGCAGCAGGCAGGCGCGGCCTTGCGCCTGCGCCCAGTCGAACAGGGCGGTGGCCTTGCCGCCTTCCATGTCGGACATGTAGCCGGGCAGGAACACAAGCGTCGGGCCACTGCCGGGCGTATGGCGGAAGGCGATGCGCCGCCCGTCGGGCATCGTGTGGAACTGCTTGTCGCTCATGGCCTCATGCTGTCGCTGCCAGCGACCGCCAATGCAAGCCTAGAAGAATTCGAACTCCTCGACATCGGGGTCCTCGCGGCACATCGACTTGATGGCCTGGAATTCCTTGTCGGTCAGCACCGGCTTGAAGCTCTTCCCCTTGGCCGCCGCGCGATAGGCGCGGGCGCGTTCGCCGGGACCCGGGTGGCTGGCGATCCAGCCGGTGATATTGCTGCCCTCGCTCTCTTCCTCGTCTCCGCCGAGCCGTTCGAAGAATTCTGCAGCGCCGAGGGGAGAGATGTCGCTTTCCGCCATGCGGGCACGCGAAAATTCGTCCGCCTCGCGCTCCGCATCGCGCGAATAGCCCATGGAGGCGAGGCCGAAGATCGTGTCGCCCACGCCCGAATTCGCGCCCGAAAGCAGGATCGACAGGCCGAACTGGCGCAGCAGCGCCGTCATCACGTGGCGTTCGCGCACATGGCCGACTTCGTGGCCGAGCACGCCGGCCAGTTCCTCGGGCGTTTCGGCCTGCTGGACCAGCCCGTCGAACAGGAGGACACGCCCGCCGGGTACGGCGACGGCATTGACCATGCCGATATTGGCGACACCGGCGCGGACCTGTTCCTTGGCCGGATCGACCGAATCAAGCAGCTTCGCCATGGCCGCATCGCCTGCGGGCGTGCTGCACAGCCGTCCGCCGAAGTCGCCGATCATGGCATCGCCCAGCTTGCGTTCCCAGCTGACCGGTACGCGCGGGCCCAGCCAGTCGGGCGCGGTCATGAACAGCGCCACGGCTGCAACACTGACCGCGGCGAATATGGCAGTCGCCTTGCCAAGACCGAGATTGTCGACCCAGGCGCCATACGTCGCCTTGGCCGGCAAGCGCGCGGCAAGGCCGGCGGGAAGCTCGGCAGGCAGGATAAGCCGGAAATCGGGCTCGCTCGTGCGCTGGTAGACTTTCTGCCCGCCGCGCTCCTCGCCCCATGCGAGGTCGGATAGCGGCACTTCCATGCGGCTGGTCGGCGCGGCGAGACGGAGGCTGTCGCCCCCGTCCCACACCGCTTCGCCTTCGTGGCGGACGGCGTTCTGGCCGTCGTACCACTGGGCCGCCAGCTGGAACGCCTCGTCGTGCATCAGATCGCGCCGATGTCGAAGGCGTCGAGCAGCCCCTCGCCATGTTTCGCGGTGGCGGTGGTCGACTGGGTCAGGTCGTCGAGCAGGATTTCGCCGCCGGCTTCCATGTGGGTCATGAAGAACTTCCAGTGGCGATAGCTGAGGAAGATGAAACCTATGCCCAGCGTAAGGACCACCAGCAGCGCGTCGCCGATCAGCAGCTTGACCCAGTCCATGGTCGACGCCTCGAAATTGAAGCGCAGGTCGCCCCAGCTCGTCGAGCCGACGACCTCGCGGTAGAACTTGGCATAAAAGGCCACCGCGATCAGGCCGAGGCCGATATAGAAGAACAGCACGAGCGCCACGATCATCGCGACACCGCCCATCGCAGCGCCGCTTTCGCCGCCGAGGCCATAGCCGGCAAAGGCACCGGTGGCGCCGGCCACGATCGCGCCGATGAAGAACACGAAGGGCGACAGGTAGAACAGCAGGAAACGCCCGAAGACATTGCCGCTGTCGGCACTGGATTCGAAGTGGTGCGGGCCGAAGCTCATCTTGCCCATGCGCTCGTTCCACAGGCTGGTCATCGACCAGGGGATGAGCAGGCCTGCAGGCAGGTAACCGACGAAGGTCTTCCACATGTAGGACAGGCCGTATTTGAAGCCCGGGTCGTTGCTGCCGCCGCGAATGCCGCGCCAGCGGGTGCGCGACAGGCGGTAGCGCAGCGCCCGGAAGCGCGCGAGGCCGGTCAGGTAGAAGAGCAGCAGCAGCGGCAGGATACCGAGGATGGCACCGGCGACTTCATATCCGCGCGCAATCAGCGACTGGGCGACCAGGTTGAGCAGGAAGACCGGCAGCACGAACAGGCCAAGCACCAGGGCAAAGCCGATGAACAGTTCCTTCCCCGTCCCGGTCCATTCCAGTCGTTCGTCGACGAAGCGGCTGTGCGACCAGAGATACTTGCGTTCACGCGTGGTCGCCCAGAAGCGGTAGATACCCAGCGTAACGATGGTCAGCAGCAAGTTGGGCAAAGCGATCTTCGCGAAATCCTGCCAATTGCCGTCGAAACCGAAGGCGCTGTCCGCCTCGATATGTCCCTGTTCCATAGAAGTTGTAGCGACCCCCCGCCCTATAAATCCGAATGGACTACCATCCACCGGCGGTTCTTCAGGGCGAGGGGTTGCAAGTCAAGCGCGCCGCTCAGTCGCGCAGGAATATCTCTTCGATTTGTGTCTCGAAAACATCTGCAATGCGGAATGCGAGCGGCAGCGAGGGGTCGTAACGGCCCGTCTCGATGGCATTGACGGACTGGCGACTGACTTCCAGCCGCTCGGCGAGGTCCTGCTGGCTCCAGTTGCGCTCGGCGCGGAGGACCTTGAGGCGGTTCTTCATTCTCCCCGCACCTTCTGCCACAGGTTGGACAGGCCGGTTCCGATCGCCCAGGCGGGCAGGACCCACCAGGCCCAGACGTGCGGCACCAGTTCAAACATCTCGAGGAAGCCCCACAGGATGCCGACCGACAGCACCAGGCCGAGGCCGTGGATCGATGCCATGGTCGTCCGGTGGCGCAGGTATTCGTCGGTCTCGTCGGAAAGGTAGCGCGCCATGGCCCAGACGATGCCGAAGGTCGGCAGCACCGGCAGGAGCGATATCGCGAACACCGCCGGCGCGGACAGCTCGTAATTGCGCCACACGGTTATCGCGATGCCGAGGCCCAGGACATAGCCGAAGCTGCTGGCGATCACGCGCTTGTTGTAGGCCAGCGTGGCAGCGCTGCTGCAATCGCCGCGGTTCTGCGCGCGGACCATCGGGATCAGCAAACCGCAGGACGCGGCCATCAGGATAAAGCCGGTCGGCCCATTGATGGCATCGGCGATCTTGAGTGCACCGATCATCGCGACGACGGCGAGATAGAGGCCGGCCCAGAAGCCGGGCGAGCGTCCGCTGCGTGCGGTTTCCTGCGCGCTCACGCCCGGAACGCCTTCAGCGGGTTGCAGGCCTTGGCCGGGCGCAACGTGACCACCGCCAGGGCGGGGAGGGTGATCACGGCCGTCTCGGCCAGCGCCGCAGGGACCAGGCCCTGCGTGGCTCCGATCGCCAGGAGTATCGTGGTGGCCGAAAGGCCGATGGCAACAATCATGCGGGACATCGTCAAGCCTCCTTGAATTTGTGTAAAACGTGTTTGTCATGCGAGTTGCTCATTGTCAAGTATACTTTCCAAAATGGAGCGGGTGCTTTCCGTCCACGCGATTTGGGCTTGTCACGAGCCTGTCGCGCAGCGCAGGCATTGGGGCGACGAGGAGAGACGCCACATGTTCAAGACCGAACCGCCTGCATCCGCCCCGATAGCGCCGCTCGACCGGCGCACGTTGCTGAAGGGCGGCGCGCTGGGGGCGGGCCTTCTGGCGGCTCCGCTGTCGGCGGCATCGGGCGCGCGCGGGTTCACCCACGGCGTGGCGAGCGGGGAACCGGGCGTCGACAAGGTCATCCTGTGGACGCGCTATGTTGCCGACGAGGTCGTGGCGCTCGAATTCCAGGTCGCCGAGACACAGGATTTCGCCGATCCGGTGGCGGAAGGCAGCGCGATTGCCAGCCCCGACACGGATTGCTGCGCCAAGGCCTGGGCCGACGGGCTGCGGTCGGGCAAGTGGTACTATTACCGCTTCATCGCCCCCGACGGCTCGGTGTCCGATACTGGCCGCACGCGCACCCTTCCCGAAGGGCCGACGGCGCGCTGGCGCATGGCGGTGTTTTCCTGCTCGAACATCGGCTTCGGCTGGTTCAATGCCTATGCCCACGCAGCCGATGCCAACGAGTTCGACTGCGCGCTGCACCTCGGCGACTATTTCTACGAATACGGACAGGGCACCTACCCCTCGGAAGCCGAATGGCTGGCCGTCCGTGCGCCGCTCGACCCGCAGTCCGAGATCGTCCTGCTGAACGATTACCGCGCGCGATACGCCCAGTATCGCAGCGATCCGGACCTGCGCCGCCTGCATCAGGTCTACCCGATGATTTCCGGTTGGGACGACCACGAAAGCACCAATGACAGCTGGGAAGGCGGTGCCCAGAACCACCAAAGCGAGACCGAGGGCGAATGGAGCGTGCGCAAGGCTGCAGCCATGCGCGCCTATCGCGAATGGATGCCGGTGTCGGACGAGCCGTGGGCGGCGTACGAGGTCGGCGATCTTGCCACGCTGTTCCGGCTGGAAACCCGCCTGACCGCGCGCTCGCAGCAGTTCGATTACGGCATGCTGCTGCGCGGGACGACATCGCCCGAACAGGGCATCGCCGCGCTCACTGCCTTTCGCGAGGAGCGCTACCGCGATCCCGCGCGCGAGGTGCTTGGGGCGGAGCAGCAGGACTGGCTTGCCGACGGGCTCATGCGTTCGGCCAAGGGCGGCAAGGCCTGGCAGGTGCTGGTCCAGCAGGTGCTGCTCGGCAAGTCCTCCTCGGCAACCTCGCTGACCGACAACCTTCCATCCGGCCTGCCCGACTTCGTGCAACGCAGGGTGGTCGCCGGGGCGCTCGCATCGCGCGCAGGCCTGCCGATCAACATGGACGCCTGGGACGGCTATCCCGCCGCGCGCGACCGTCTTTACGAAGCATCGCTGGCGGCCGGGGCGAACCTCGTCAGCCTTGCAGGCGACACGCACAATGCCTGGGCCTTCGACCTGACGCATGGCAGCGAGCGGGTCGGCGTGGAATTCGGCGGCCAGTCGGTCACGTCTCCCGGGTTCGAGAATTTCCTGCCGCAGCTGAAGCCTGCCGACATTGCCGGCGCGCTGGTCGAGCGCAATCCCGAGCTCAAATGGATGGACGCATCGCGTCGCGGCTACATGGCCGTGGAGCTGACCCCGTCGAGCGCCACCAGCGAATTCCGCTTCCTTGCAGGCGTGCGCGACAAGGGCGCCGGTGTCGTCGGCACTCACCGGGTGACGGCGCTTGCAGGCCAGCGGGCCTTGCAGGCCGGTTGAGTTCTTAACCTCTCGGCGCTATCTCGTCCGGCATGACGCACACGCGCCTCACGACGACCACTACCACCACCTCGGGATTCCGGGGGCGGTCGGTCGCGGTCTGATCCGCGGCTTCCCGCCGCCCGGTTTCGGGCGGCAGGGTGTCAGCTTCCCGAAATCGCGATAAACCAGCGACACCGCCCTTCCGGTGCGCGCTCCGTTGTGGCAGGGCGCGCCCTAACGAGACGGAAATACGAGTGACATGACGGAACTGCTCAAGATCAGCCTGCCCGACGGTTCGGTACGCGAGATGCCGGAAGGCTCCACGCCTGCCGATGTCGCTGCCGCGATCGGCCCCGGCCTTGCCAAGGCCGCCATCGCCGCGCGCGTCGACGGCGAGCTGCGCGACATCAACCGCCCCTTCGAAGGCGATGCCGAGCTGGCGCTGGTGACTGCCCGCGACGAGGAAGACGCGCTCGAACTCGCACGGCACGATTTCGCGCACGTCCTTGCCGAAGCGGTCCAGTCGCTCTTCCCGGGCACGCAGATCACTTTCGGCCCGGCGACCGACGACGGCTTCTATTACGATGTGAAGGCACCCGCCACGCGCGAGCCGTTCTCGATGGACGACCTGCCCGCAATCGAAGAAAAGATGCGCGAGATCATCAAGGCCGACAAGCCGCTCACGCGCGAAGTCTGGAGCCGCCAGCAGCTCATCGAAAAGTGGGAAGCCGAAGGCGAAGTCTTCAAGGCCGAATGGGCCAAGGAACTGCCCGAGGGCGAGGAGCTGACGGTCTATCGTAGCGGCGAGGACTGGCTCGACATGTGCCGCGGCCCGCACCTTGCCTCGACCGGCAAGCTCGATCCCGATGCCTTCAAGCTGATGCGTGTTGCAGGGGCCTATTGGCGCGGCGACCAGAAGAACGCGCAGCTCACGCGCATCTACGGCACCGGCTGGCTCAACAAGAAGCAGCTCAATGCGCACCTGACGCGCCTCGAGGAAGCCGCCAAGCGCGACCACCGCAAGCTCGGCCGGGAGATGGATCTCTTCCACCTCCAGGAAGAGGCGCATGGCAGCGTGTTCTGGCATCCCAAGGGCTACCGCATCTGGCGCGAGCTCGAAGCTTACATGCGCCGTAAGATGGACGGTGCGGGCTACCGCGAGATCAAGACGCCGCAGCTGATGGACGTGCGCCAGTGGACCCAGTCCGGGCACTGGGGGAAATATGCCGAGAACATGTTCGCGGTCCCCGACATCGTGCCCGAAGTGGGTGATGACGGCGAAACCGCTGCCTCGCCCAAGGTCGCCGACGATGCCGAATGGATGGCGATCAAGCCGATGAACTGCCCGGCCCACGTGCTGGTGTTCAAGCAGGGCATCACTTCCTATCGTGACCTGCCGATCCGGCTGGGCGAAATGGGCTGCTGCCACCGCAACGAACCGCACGGCGCGCTCCACGGCCTGATGCGCGTGCGCCAGTTCACGCAGGACGATGCGCATATCTTCTGCACCGAGAGCCAGGTCGTCGAAGAGGTTCGCGCCTTCTGCAAGCTGGCCGACGAAGTCTATCGCGACTTCGGCTTCAGCTATCACGTCAAGCTCGCCCTGCGCCCCGAAAAGCGCTTCGGTAGCGAGGCGGACTGGGACAAGGCGGAACAGGAACTGCGCGACGCCGTGGCCGAAGCCGGCATGGCGAACGAGGAATACGGCTGGGAAGAACTGCCCGGCGAAGGCGCCTTCTACGCGCCCAAGCTCGAATGGCATCTCACCGATGCCATCGGCCGCACCTGGCAGGTCGGCACGATCCAGGGCGACCGCGTGCTGCCCGACCGCCTCGATGCGACCTATGTCGGCGAAGACGGCGAGAAGCACCGTCCGGTCATGCTCCACCGCGCGATCTTCGGGTCCTACGAACGCTTCATCGGCATTCTGATCGAACACTTTGCCGGACGCCTGCCGACCTGGCTTGCGCCGGTGCAGGCCGTCGTCGCGACCATCGTGTCCGATGCGGACGGCTATGCGAAGGAAGCGGTCGAGAAGCTCAAGGCAGCGGGCATCCGTGTCGAGAGCGACCTGCGCAACGAGAAGATCAACTACAAGGTGCGCGAACACAGCCATGCCAAGGTGCCGCACCTGCTGGTCGTCGGCATGCGCGAGGCAGAAGAGGGCACTGTCGCGGTGCGTACTCTCGGCCAGCAGCACCAGAAGGTGATGAGCCTCGACGAGGCGATTGCGATGCTGAAGGACGACGCGACGCCGCCGGACCTGCGCGAAGGCTGAGCGGAACGGATGGAGCTGCTCGCGGGCTACGGACCGGCGGCGATTACCGCCGCGCTCCTGGCCGCATTCGGCTCCGCCTTCGTGCGCGGCCTGACAGGCTTCGGCATGGCGATCCTGATCGTGCCGATCCTCGCGCTGGCACTGTCACCTGTCCATGCCGTCCTGCTGACCAATTTCCTCTCGGTCTTCATCGGGCTTTCCGAGATTCGCCGGCTGGTGCGCGAGGCGGAGAAATCGGCCTGGGCGATTATCGCGCTGGTCGCGGTGACGACACCGGTGGGCCTCTACCTGCTCAGCATCACCACGCCCGCGCTCGCCCGCGTGGTCATTGCGTTTATCGCGCTGTCCGCCTTCGTCGCCGTGCTGTTGCCGCGTCGCGGCGCGCTGGACCATCACCCCGCCACCACGGCCGGTGTCGGAGTGCTGAGCGGATTGATGACGGGGTATGCCGGGATGCCGGGGCCGCCGGTCGTGCCCTATTACGTGGGGCGCGACATTCCGCGCGAGACGGCCAAGGCATCCATGCTGCTGATCTTCACCTGCGCTTCGACCACGGGCCTTGTCAGCGGCAGTGCAATCGGCGTGCTCGACTGGAAGCTGGCGCTGTTCGCGGTCGTGCTGTTCCCGGCGGTGCTCCTCGGCAACTGGCTCGGCAACCGGGCGTCGGGCAGGATCGAGGACCGGACGTGGCGGGTTTGCGTGGGCGTGGTGCTGGGTGCAGCCGCCATGGGCGCCTTGTGGAAGGCGTTCGCCTAGGTCGTTAAGAAGGGCAGGGCCGGTCCGGCGAGGACCAGTGCGAGCCCGCAGCCGCTCACGACAGCCATGCGCACCATTTCGGCCGCCGGGATCGACGGGACATGCGTGCGTGCAAGAGCGATAGCCTTGGCCATGCGACCATTCTCGCCTGCAAACCCTAACGAAGTGTTAAGGCTTCCAGCCTGCGGAGGGCATCTGCTGGCTGGCGCAGTGGAAACCGCCGCCGCCTGCCAGCACGGCATCGCCCGGCAGGCCGATGGTGGCCCGGTCGGGGAACAGGTCGGCGATGGCCGCGACGCCTTCCTCGTCATGCGGACTGCCGAATGTCGGCACGACCACGAGGTGGCTGGTGATGGCGAAATTGACGTAGCTTGCCGGCTCCACATGGTCGCCGCTGGTCACGAGACCGGGCGAGGGGATTTCGCGTACCTCCACGCCTGCCGCCTCTGCCCGCCGCTTCGCATCGGAATAGATTTCCGCGTTGGGGTCGCCAGTGCCGGTTGCACGCGGGATCACCAGCGTATTGGGCGCAACGAAGCGCGCGAGATTGTCGACATGGCCGTCGGTGTGGTCGTTGATCAGCCCGTCGCCCAGCCACAGCACCCGGGTGAAGCCGAGGTCGCGGGCGAGCCGGTGTTCGAGTTCTTCGCGGGACAGATGGGGGTTGCGATTGGGGTTGAGCAGGCATTGCTCGGTCGTTGCGACGAGGCCGGTGCCGTCGCCGTCCACCGCACCCCCTTCAAGGATCCAGTCCGCCGTATCGAGCGGCAGGCCTTCGTCGCGGGCCAGCTCGGCGCCGATGGTCTGGTCGCCATCCATCAGGTACTTGCCGCCCCAGCCGTTGAAACCGAAACGCCGCGCTGCCCGCTCGCCGGCTGCATTGGCGACCACCAGCGGCCCGGTATCGCGCAGCCAGACATCGCCATAGGCGCGCCGCTCCAGCTTGACGCCTCCGGTCACGAGCGACCGCGCCCGCGCCTCGTTGGCATCGTCGCGCACCAGCAGGCGGACTTCCTGACCGCTTTCGGCCACTGCGCTGGCGAAGGCGGCGATCTGCTCCTGCGCGCGGGGGAGCACTTCGGGCCACTCATCCGCATCGTGCGGGAAGCCGATCCAGAGCCAGTCCTGCGCAGCCCATTCGGGCGGCATGATCCAAGAAGATGCGTCGGTCATGGCCGCGCGGTTAGGCCGGGATGCGTCGGGCGCGCAAACAAAAAGCGCGGCGGTGCGCGAGGGCGTCAGGTGCCGGAGCGGGCCAGTGCAAGGATTTCGCGCGGGTTCTCGATCGTCAGCATTCGGCGGAGCGCAGCCTGCTTGTCATCGGCATGCGACCAATAGGCTTCCCAGATACGCATGCCCATCCAGTAGCCCAGCTCGCTCGGCCAGCCTTCCGGAGCGGCGCCGTAATTGCGCACCCAGCGGTACATGGCGGCCTCTGCCTGTGGCCGCGTTTCCTCGGTCGCACTGGCCACGACATCGATGTCGCTTGCGAGCGTGGCGACGAGCTCCTGCTCCTTCGGAGCCGCCCAGTCGGCGCGGGAGGCGTCGGGTTCCTCGCCCGTCACCATGCGCGCGAGGAAATCGGCCGCCCCTTCGGCCAGGATGTTCTGCAACAGGAAATCCCTGCCAGCTGCGCGCCCGGCATCGTTCTGCAGCGCATGAACGGTTTCATGGGCGAAGAAATGCCGCAGCGTGCGCCGCAGGTCTTCGGGCGAGGCTGCCATCCTGCAGAGCACCTCCAATCCTAGCACCTGCGCGCCGCTTGCAGCCGTTCCGCCGGAATTGCCGGCTCCGAAGAGGACATAGACCTGCGGGAGCGAGGCATCGGGAAAGGTGCCGCGCAGTCCGAGGTAAATGGAGCGCAGGTCCCGATTGGCCAGACGGACTTGCGGCAGGCATTCGTCGATGGCATTCCGGTAGGCCTGCGGGTCGGCTGCGATCGCTGCTGCCAGCCGTTCCGCGCTGACGATCCGGTTGGGCGTGAACACTTCCACGCCATAGCTGCCCGGGTCGAGATACTCGCGCTGCAACTGCTCTGCAGTGGGTGCCCCGCCGGTCCGCTCGAACAGCGCCACGAAACGTTCGATGTCGTCCAGCTGGATTTCGACCGATAGCGGATCGGCTGCCGGAGGGGGTGCAGCCAGCAGGGGCGCGGTCCACAAGGCGAGTGCGAGAGCGATGACGCTGCGAAGCATGGGGACTCAGTACCCCGTTTGGTGCCGTGCGCAAAATGAAAGGGGCGCCGAAGCGCCCCTTTGCGTTGTTGTCAGGCCGAAGCTCAGGCGTCGGCAGGCTTGCTTTCGCTGTCGCCCTTCGGCTTGCCGTTGGCAGGCAGTGCCTTTTTCTCGGGCTTTGCCGAAGCCTCGTCCTTCGGGGCCTTTTCGGCCTTGTCCTCGACCACAAAGCCCGCGGTCTGCTCGGCCGGGCCCTTGACCAGGCTGTTGAGGCTCGAGCCGTCGAGGCCGAGTTCCTTCATCAGCCCGTCGAGGACCGGCGCCTGCGCCCGGTAGGCGAGCGCCGCGCTGACCGCGTCCGTGGCAAGGTTGCCCGAGCCGCCGGCAGAAACCGCACCGCCCGACGATTTGCCGCCGCCATTGGTGAGCCCGTCGACCTGGACAATCTTGATGCTCTCGATCGCTTCCATCGGCTTGGCGCTTTCGCGGACCAGTTCCGGCAGGACCTTGAGCAGTGCCATCTTGGTCTGCAGGCTGATCTGGTCGGACGACAGGATGTTCGCCGCCTCGTTGATCGCCCGCTGGCCGGCCGCCTCGACTTCGAAGCGCACGCGAGCAGCTTCGGCTCGCAGCTTCTCTGCCTCGGCCTCGCCTTCCGCTTCGCGGCGGATGGCTTCGGCGCGGTTGGAGGCCGCATCCTTCTCGGCTTCGGCATCGACACGGATCTTGATCGCGTCACGCTCTGCCTGCTTCGAGGCCTCGATCAGCTCGATGCGCTTCTGGCGCTCGGCGATTTCGGTCTCGCGGCTGGTTGCGACCTGTTCTTCGGCAGCGACCGCCTTGGCACGGGCCTCGTCGGCCTCGGCCTTGGCCTGGCTTTCCTCGCGGCTCTTGTTCTGGACCGCGATCTGCTGCTCCTGGCGAGCGATTTCGAGTGCCCGCTGCTGGTCGATGCGGGCTTCCTCGACGAGACGGTCGGCCTCGATCTGCTGCGCGTCGACCTGCTTCTTGGCCTCGATCCGTGCAGCGTCTGCCTCACGGGTCCGCTCGGCCTGTTCGCGGGCGATTTCCGAGGACTGCGCGGCGCGCCGCACCTCGACCTCGCGCTCCTGCTCGAGCCGGGCGTATTCCTGGTCACGCTTGATCTGGAAGCTCTTCTGGTCGGCTTCGAGGTTCTTCGTCTCCATCTGCACGCGCGTGTCCTGCTCGATGTCGTTGCGCAGTTTCTTGCGCGCCTCGATCTGCTCGGTCAGCTTGGTGAGACCTTCGGCGTCGAAGGCGTTGTTGGCGTTGAAGTGCTCGATGCTGGTCTGGTCGAGACCGGTCAGCGAGACCGATTCGAGCTCCAGGCCGTTCATGGCCAGGTCGTTGGACGAGACCTGCTGCACCTTCTGGACGAAGTCGGCACGCTGTTCGTGCAGCTCGTTCATCGTCATGCCCGCAGCCACGCTGCGCAGCGCGTCGACGAACTTGCCTTCGACGAGGTCCTTCAGGAGCTCGGGCTGCATCGTGCGCTGGCCCAGCGTCTGCGCCGCCATCGCGATCGCTTCGGCATCGGGCTTCACGCGGACGTAGAATTCCGCCTTCACGTCGATCCGCAGGCGGTCGAGCGTGATCAGCGCCTCGCTGTCGCGGCGCACCACCGACAGCACCAGCGTGTTCATGTTGACCGGCATGGTCTCGTGGAAGATCGGGAAGACGAGCGCGCCGCCGTTCATGACGACCTTCTCGCCGCCGACGCCAGTGCGCACGAACGCGATTTCCTTCGATGCACGACGGTACATCTTCAGCAGGAAGGTGATGAAGATGAGGGCAAGGATAAAGCCCCCGACCGTCACCACCATCGAAGTTCCAAATAGGGTTTCCATTGCTCCTCCTTCTCAGTTGACTGTTGGCGACAAGCGACGCTCGGCGAGCGCGGTCGCGTAGAATTGATTTCCCTCGCGGCGGACGAGCAGAACCTCGTCGCCGGCGTGGAGTTCGGACGATTCCTCGTGCGGCTCGACCATCAGGTGATGCACCTGGCCGTGCACGTCCCGCACCTTGGCGCGGGCGGGCGATCCGCTGCGGGCCACGCCGTCCGTGATCGTCGCGCGCCGGCCCAGCAGGCTGGCGAGGTTGACCGCGGTGGTATGGTCCTTGGGCATGATCGCTCCCAGCGGCCGTGCAAGCGCGCCCGTCACCGGAAGCGCAGCGCCGCCCGCCAGCAGCGCGGCCAGCCACGCATGGAGCGGGGCACCGGTCAGGCTTTCCGCCAATTCTTGCCCGCTCAGCCCGATCGCCGCGAAGACGAACAGGAACAGCGCGAACCACAAGGTGACCGGCAGGCGGCCGATGCCGAGCAGTGCGAACAGTCCGTCCAACGCGCCGGTTTCGATCAGGCCGTCACCATCGGCACCCGCGCCAAGATCGGCATCCCCGGCCATGTCGGTTAGCCCGAACAGCTGGAAGATCGCGAGGACGAGCATGATCGCCAGCGCACCTGCAAACGGCAGGTTGTGCGGTTCCAGCAATGTCATAATCCCCTCCCCCTAAAATGCGCAGTGCGCCGCGCTCTCAGCCGGAGCCGAAAGCCCATCGTCCTACTGTTTTATCCATACCAATCAGTTAGCAGAACGGGGGGTGTTTGGGTAGGAAAATCGGAAATCGATAGTACGATTTCTCCCGCAATCGCGGGCGTTTGTCTTCAATTCGGAAGTTTGTGACTTCAGCTTGCCTTCAGGCGGAGCGGCAGCGTCTTGAGCCCGCCGACGAAGGTCGATTTCGCCCGTTTCGGCTCGCCCGCCAGTTCGACGCTGTCGATCCGGTCGAGCAGCGTTTCGAACAGGATGCGCATTTCCAGCCTCGCAAGGTGCAGGCCGAGGCACTGGTGCGCGCCTGCCCCGAAGGCGAGGTGGCGGTTGGGGCTGCGGGCGGCATCGAACTTGCGCGGGTTGTCGAACACCGCAGGGTCGTGATTGGCAGCGACGTAGTTCATCATCAGCCAGTCGCCCTTGGCAATCTGCTGTCCGCCGACCTCGGTATCCTCGGCAGCGGTGCGCATGAAGTGCTGCACCGGCGTGGTCCAGCGGATCGCTTCCTCGACGATCCCGCCCAAAAGCGAGCGGTCGGCCTTAACCTTCTCCCATTGCTGCGGGTCCTGCGCCAGGGCGAGCATCGCACCTGCCGTGCTGGCGCTGGTCGTATCGTGCCCGGCCGCGGCGAGAATGATGTAGTAGCCCATCATGTCGCGGTCGTTGAGCGGCTCGCCGTCGATCACCGCATTGGCGATGGTGCTGGCGACGTCGCCGGTGGGATTGGCGCGCCGTTCCGCCGTCAGCTTGGCGAAATAGGCTTCGAAATCGGCCACTGCGCCCGCGACCAGCTGGGTGATCGCCTCGGGCGGCAGGTTCTTGATGCCGGACTGGTTGAGATCGTCGTCCTGCCCGCCGAACAGCTGCTGGGTAAGCATCAGCATGCGCGGCTCGTCTTCCTCGGGCACACCCATGATCTGCATCACCACGTGCAGCGGATAGGGCGCGCTGACTGCCTTGACGAAATCGACCTCCTCGCCCTCGGCCAGCAGGCGGTCGACCGCGGCGCTGGCGATCTCGCGAATCTCGTCTTCAACCGAGCGCAGGTTCTTGGGCATGAACCATTCCTGCGTCAGCTTGCGGTACTTCATGTGGATCGGCCCGTCGAAGGTGACGAGGCTGGCGACGAGATGCTCGCTGCCACCGGTCATCGCCTTGGCGAATTCGATACCTTCGGTCAGGCTGAAGACGACCGTGTGCGGATTGTTGAGGAAGGTCGCATTGTCCTTCGACATGCGCATCACGTCGTCATAGCGCGTGACCAGCCAGAAGGGCGGGTGGGCATATTCCTCGCCCGGCTCGATCCAGGCGACGGGGTTCTCCTCGCGCAGCCGGTCGAAGGTGTCGAGCAGCGGGTCCCATGCGGCGTAGCTTGCTGGGTCCACGACCTCGCGAGCGGTCTCGCGGTCGAGTGTCGGCCGGTCCATGGTTGCCATCACGCCTGCTCCGTCTCTGCTTCGGCCTTCTTCTGGTATTCGTCGCGCAGTTCGCGCTTGTAGAGCTTGCCATTGGCCTCGCGCGGCAGCTGGGCGCGGAAGTCGAACAGCTTGGGCATCTTTATCTTGGCCAGCTGGGGGCTGAGGAAATCGCGCAGCTCCGCTTCCAGCGCTTCGCCCGCTTCACCCATGTCCATCGGCTGCACCACGGCCACGACCTTCTCTCCGAAGTCCGGGCAAGGCGCACCGATAACGGCGGCATCCATCACCTTCTCATGCGTGACCAGCAGGTTCTCGATCTCCTGCGGGTAGATGTTCACCCCGCCCGAGATGATCATGTGGCTCTTGCGGTCGGTAAGGTAGAGGAAGCCGTCCCCGTCGACGTGGCCGATATCGCCCAGCGTCATCCAGCCCTTGGGGTGCATGGCGTCGCGGGTCTTCTCCGGATCGTTGTGATAGGTCGGGATCTTGTCGTTCTCGAAATAAAGCAGGCCGTCGGTGCCGGCCGGCACCTCGTTCCCGTCCGCATCGCAGACGTGCAGCACTCCGTGGATCGCGCGGCCGACCGAGCCGGGGTGGGCGAGCCATTCTTCGCTCTTGATCAGCGTCATGCCGATGCCTTCGGAGCCGGCGTAATATTCCACGATGATCGGGCCCCACCACTCGATCATCTCGCGCTTGACCGGCACGGGGCAGGGGGCGGCCGCGTGGATGGCGCGCTGGTGGCTCGACAGATCGTATTTCGTGCGGATCGAGGGGTCGAGCTTGAGCATGCGCACGAAATGGGTCGGGACCCACTGGCTGTCGGTGACCTTGTATTTCTCGATCGCAGCCAGCGCGGTTTCCGGATCGAACTTCTCCATCACCACGATCGTCGCGCCGAGCCGATGTGCGGTGGTGCACCAGCCGAGCGGGGCCGCATGGTAGAGCGGGGCGGGCGAGAGGTAGATCATGCTCCCGTCGGTCGGCCAGCCCACGCCCATGACGGCGAGGCCCACCAGCGGCGTCACGGCCAGCACGTCGTCATCGTCCGGCGGAGCGGGGCGGATGCCCTTGGGCCGGCCGGTCGTCCCGCTGGAATAGAGCATGTACTGGCCCGGCAGCGGGTCCGCGATCGGCTCTGCCGGCTGGGCGGCAAGCGCATCTTCGAGGCTCTCCTCGCCCGAGCCGCCGACCAGCAGGACAGGAACGCCCGCGCACTCGCGCCGGATATCCTGCATCACATCGTCGAAGGCATGGGTGGTGATCAGCAGCTTCGCGCCCGCATCATCGAGGATGTAGCAGATCTCGGGTGCAGTCAGGCGGGTGGAGATCGGCACCATCATGATGCCGCAGCGCTGGGCGCCCCAGACCAGCTGGAGGTAGTCGGCATTGTTTTCCATCAGGATCGCGACGTGATCGCCGCGATTGAGCCCGCGCGCCCGCATCAGCTGGGCGAAGCGGTTGGCGTAGGCTTCCATCTCGCCATAGCTGACCGTCTTGCCGGAACCGGCCATGATGATCGCGGGATGGTCGGGTCGCGCCTGCGCGTGCGTGATAGGATGCATGCCTGTTTCTCTCTCCTCGCCGTCGGTCCTGTTGGCGGACTCATCCGGTTGCGGAAGGAAACCTACCTGCATGGCGCGCACGGGCAAGAAAAAAGGCGCCGGAATGAACCGGCGCCTCTTCCTGCGAACCCGAAGGGCGCGAAGCCCCTGGCGTTATCGCCTCAATTTTCGTCTGCGCCGCCCTGGCCGCCTTCGCCGATGGCAAGCGCAAAGGCCTGCTGGGCAGACGATTCGACCATGTAGGGAACCGGGTTGACGGCGTTGCCGTCGATGCGGACTTCATAGTGCAGGTGCGGACCGGTCGAACGGCCGGTCGAACCGACGTAACCGATGATGTCGCCCTTCTTGACGCGGGCGCCGTCGGCAACTGCGATGCGCGACATGTGGGCGTAGCGGGTCTGGATGCGGGCGCCGTGCTCGATCGAGACGAAGTTGCCGTAGCTGGAGAATTTCTCTGCCTTCGAGACCACGCCGTCGGCAGTGGCATAGATCGGCGTGCCGGTCGGGGCGGCAAGGTCGACGCCCTTGTGGCCCATGCGGCGACCGAGAACCGGATGCGTGCGCATGCCGTAATCGCTGGTCAGGCGGGTATTTTCGAGCGGCATGCGCGAGGGGACCGAAACCTTCGGACCGGCAGTCAGGAGCGAGGCCTGGCCCGGATTTTCCCACTTGGCGAAAAGTTCGGTGAACTGTTCGTCCGCTTCGCCTGCGTTTTCGGCAGTAACCTTCGACACGTCGATGGCGCCGACCGCGGCTGCTGCCGCATTGGTTTCCGCGTGAGCCGGAGCGGCTGCGATGCTCATGCCTGCGGCAAGCATCGTCACTGCAATCGTGCTGCGCTTGGAAATCATTGCTAACCCGTCCTGTCGGCCCCTTTGCGTGGCCGTTTTGCTTTCGACCGGTGGGCGTCCCGTGCCCTTGCCGATCGTGTTTTTCAGTTCCGCCGGAACCCCCCGGCATCTCGTGAGTTTGGGTTATCGGCGGAAAAGTTAACTAAGCAATAGGCGCGTAGAAGTCCCGCGACAGACCGGCTGTCGAACGCGCCGAGTCGTTGAATGGTGGCTTAAGCCCTCCCGAAAAATGCGTCTGGACGAGTTTCTGCCATGATTCTGGCGGGTTCTCTCCGCGCGCCTCGCATACTGTCCGAAAGTGCTTGGCGCCGTAGGCGACGTGGCGGATTTCGTCGTCAAGGATTCGTTTGAGGATTCGCGCCCCGTTCTTGTCCCCTTGCGAGCGCACGCGCTCGATCGTCGCGGGCGTGACATCGAGGCCGCGCGCTTCTAGCACCATGGGCACGATCGCGAGCCGCGCGGCGACGTCATGCGCCGTGTCCTGCGCGGCGCTCCACAAGCCGTCATGCGCGGGCAATGCCCCGTAATAGGAACCGAGCGTCGCGAGCTTGCGCTCCAGCAGGGCGAAATGCATCGCCTCGTCCGCTGCGACCGCAAGGAAGTCGGAGACAAACTCCTCGCCCATCGATTCGCCGAACCGCCCGGCCATGTCGAGCGCGAGGTCGATGGCGACGAACTCGATATGGGCCAGCGCGTGCCACAGGGCGATTCGCCCGCGCTCGGACCCGCCCTTGCCGCGCTTGGGCATCTGTCCCGGGGCGGCCAGCACCAGATCGCCCGGCCAGGCGGGGCGATCGGGAATAGGGCAGTCGAAGACCGGATCGAGCCTGCCCAGCCGCCAGTCGCGCGCCACCTGCCTTGCAGCGAAGACCTTGCCCGTCTTGTCCCCGGTCAGCAGCGCGGCACGGATGGCAGCCGCAATCGATTGCCGCCGTGACGTCATGCGCCCCTTGCCGCTTCGAGCACTTCCTCTGCGTGGCCCTTGACCTTCACCTTGGGCCAGATGCGCAGGATCGTGCCGTCACCTGCCAGCAGATAGGTGGAGCGGACCATGCCGAGGAAGGTCTTCCCGTACATCTGCTTTTCCGTCCACACGCCGAGTTCGTCCGACAGGCCGCCCTCCTCCGCATCGGTCGCAAGGTCGACCGTGAGACCGTGCTTGGCGATGAAATTCTGGTGCTTCTTGGGCGAATCCTTGCTGACGCCAAGCAGGCGGACGCCCGCCTTGTCGAATTCGCCCTTGAGCGCGCTGAAGTCCTTGGCCTCTGTGGTGCAGCCCGGCGTATTGTCCTTCGGATAGAAGAAGACGACTGCCTTTGCGCCGGACAGGTCGCCCTTGGTCACCGTGCCGCCATCGGGCGTTTCCATGCTGAAATCGGGAAAGGCGTCGCCGACGTCGTAAGTGCTCATTCGTCCATCTCCAGTCTCTCGCCCATATGGGCGGTCCATGCCTGTGCCACTGCCGCCCGCGCATCGTCGAACGCCTGGCGCAGCGCCGCGAAATCCTCGCAGCGGCAGATCCGCGCAAGGATCGCGCCCTGCGGGCCTGCCGGGATGGCGAGGTCGGGGGCGAGCAGGCGCGTACCCACCAGCAGCCGCGTCATCAAGTCGTGCGCATCGCCAAGACTTGGAGGCAGCAGGTCGCGCGCCGCCAGCTGCGCAATGGCGTCATCGAGGCGCGGGGTAAGCGCAATGCCGTCGCGCAATTGCAGGAAATGGACGACGAATTCGAGGTCGACCAGCCCGCCGCGCAGCAGCTTGGCGTCGAGCGGCCCGCGCGGCGGCTTGTGCGCCGCCATTTCGCTGCGCATCTTGAGCAGGTCTTCCTTCAGCGTGTCCGGATCGCGCCTGCGGCAGAGCACTTCGCGCAGCCCCTCCTCGATCTGCGCGCGCGCCTCATCGCTGCCGGTCAGCGCACGCGAGCGGGTCAGCGCCATGTGCTCCCAGGTCCAGGCGTCTTCGGCCTGGTAGCGCAGGAAGCTATCGAGGCTCACCGCGAGCGGGCCTTGCGCGCCCTGGGGACGCAGCCGCGTGTCGACCTCGTAGAGCGCGCCTTCGGCTGTCGGCACCGACAGGGCGGCGCTCACCCGCTGGGCGAGGCGGTTGAAATAGAGCGTGGCGCCGAGCGGTCGCTCGCCATCGGATTCGCCCTCGTGCGATCCGGTAAAGAGGTAGACCACGTCGAGGTCGGAGGCATGGGTCAGCATTCCGCCGCCAAGCCTTCCGAGCCCCAGCACGACCAGTTCGCTTCCCTTGATGCGTCCGTGGCGGGCCGCGAATTCCTCGCTCGCCGCCTGCTGCGCGATATCCAGTGCCGCTTCCGCCGTGCGCGAGAGGGCCTGCGCGATATCGAGCGGGTCGTGCGCTGTCTCGATCAGCTGCACGCCGAGCGCGAAGCGCGTCTCGCCCGTAACGATGCGGATCCGGTCGAGCCGGTCTTCATAGGTGTCGCCGCGTTCGCCGCGCATCATCGCTTCGGCCAGTTCTTCGCGGCTGCCCGGCAGGTCGAGCGCGCTGCGGTCGATCAGGGCGTCGACCAGTTCAGGGCGCAAGGCAATCGCATCGGCCAGCGGCGGGGCGAGCGTGAGGCAGTCGGCAAGCAGCTGGAACAGGCCGGGTCGAGCTTCGAGCAAGCGGAACAGGTTCACCGCGCTGCTCAGCCGCGAAAGCAGCGTTTCCCAGCGGGCGACGGCGCGGTCCGGTTCGTCGGCAGCCGCCAGCGAATCGAGCAAGGGCGCGCGGATCGCCTCGAAGGCGGATAGCGCCGCGGGGCTGCGCAGTGGCGGATAGCGGCCATCGGTCCACGCCTTCACCCGCTCCGCCAGTTCGGGGTCGAGTTCCTTAGTTGGGGTCACCGGTGCCAGGTGGGGGCTGTCGGCAGGGACGGATCGCTCGTCCTCCGCCAGCAGCGCATCGTAGCGTGCCGCAACTGGTGCGGTGAGCGAGGCGATGTGTTCGAGCCATTCGGCCCCGCCGGCAAACCCGTCCAGCCGCGCTGCATTGTCGAGCGCCTCGCCTTCGGGGAGCGAGTGGGTCTGGCGGTCGGCCACCATCTGCAGGCGGTGCTCGATACGGCGCAGCCCGTCATAGGAAGCGCCGAGGATGGCCGCGTCCTCGGCCGCGATATGGCCTGCAGCCGCCAGCGCATCGAGCGCGTCGCGGGTCCGCTTGCAGCGCAGTTCGCGGTTGCGCCCGCCGTGGATGAGCTGGTGGGTCTGGGCGAAGAACTCGATCTCGCGAATGCCGCCGCGGCCCAGCTTGACGTTGTAGCCCGGCGCAGGGGCAGTGGGGCCACGCTGCTGTTCGCGAATGCGGCGGGTCAGCTGGCGGATCGCGTCGATGGCCCCGAAATCGAGGCTGCGTCGCCAGACGAAGGGCCGGATATGGTCGAGAAAGCGCTCGCCCGCAGCGATGTCGCCCGCGCACGACCGGGCGCGGATGAAGGCTGCCCGCTCCCACGCGATGGCCGAGCTTTCGTAATGGGTGATCGCTCCTTCGAGCGGGATGGCGAGCGGGCTGACCTCCGATGCGGGCCGCAGCCGCAGATCGACGCGGAAGACGTAACCCTCGCTCGTCACGTCGGCCAGCAGGCGGACCATCTCGCGCGCATAGCGCTGGGCCGCTTCGCCCGGCTCGTCGCGCTCGCGCCGCGCGAGGCGTTCCGGATCGTAAATCAGGATGGGATCGATGTCGGAGGAATAATTGAGTTCGCCCGAACCGTGCTTTCCCAGCGCGAGCGCAATCATCCCGTCCACCGGCGCGCCCTCGACCCGACGGTCGATGGCCGCCTCCAGCGCGCGGTGCATGGCCCTGTCGGCGAAGAGCGAGAGTTCGCGCATCACCTTGTCGAGATCGAAGGCCCCAGCGAGATCGCCGATCGCCAGCGCCGTCGCCAGCGCCCGTTTCTCGCGCCGCAGCGCCAGGCCCGCATCGGCGATCCCCTCGCCTGCGGCCTTGGCCAGAGCCAGCGCATCGCCCCCGCGTCCCTGTTCGAGCAGTTCGGCAAGGTCGGGCCGCAGTTCCAGCCCGCGCGCGAGGTACGGTGCGTGGGCGCGCGCCCTTGCCAGTGCTCCGGACCAGTCGTCAGCCATGGCGCGCGGTGTGCCTGCGCGCGCCGGTGTGCGCAAGCTTGCCCTTGCGGCCCATGTGCTGCAACAAGCGCGGCGCAAACGATCAAGAGAGGTTGCCCCCCATGATACGCACTAGCCTGACCGCTGCCGCAGCCCTGCTGCTTGCCGCGTGTAACGCCGGCGGCGACGAGCCCGGCACGACCGGCCTCGACATCCCCGACATCGCCGCGGCGGACATTTCCGAAGCGACGATGAAGGAAGTGACCGAGGCGCTGTCCTCCGACGAATTCGAAGGCCGCATGCCCGGATCGATCGGCGAGGAGAAGACCGTGGCCCTGCTGACCGAACGGTTCAAGGCCGCCGGCCTGCAGCCGGGCAACAATGGCTCGTGGGTCCAGAAGGTCCCGCTGGTCGAGATTACCGGCAAGGATTACGCACCGCTGACAATCTCGGGCAAGGGCTTCGACAAGGCGTTCGAATACAGCAAGGACTGGGTCGGCGTGACCTATCGCGAAGATGCGAAAACGACGCTGGCCGACAGCGAGCTGGTCTTCGTCGGTTACGGCATCAACGCCCCCGAAAAGGGCTGGAACGACTATGCCGGCGTGGACATGACCGGCAAGACCGCGGTCATCCTCGTGAACGATCCCGACTTCGGCACGGAAGGCCTCGACGGGCCGTTCAACGGCAAGGCCATGACCTATTACGGCCGCTGGACCTACAAGTACGAAGAAGCCGCAAGGCAGGGTGCAGCAGGCGCGATCATCATCCATGACACCGAACCTGCATCCTACGGCTGGAATGTCGTCGAAAGCAGCTGGTCGGGCCCGCAGGCCTATGCCCAGCGCGGCGCGGACGCTCCGCCGCTCACGCAGATGAACGGCTGGGTCCAGAACGAGATCGGCAAGGAAATCCTCAAGACTGCCGGCCAGGACCCGGCCAAGCTGTTCGCCAATGCCAAGAAGAAGGGATTCAAGGCCGTCCCGCTGGGCCTCAAGGCCTCGACAAGCTTTGCAAACGACATCCGCAAGTTTGAATCGCAGAACGTCATCGGTATCCTGCCCGGCAGTGAAGCGCCCGAGGAATACGTGATCCACACTGCCCACTGGGACCACCTCGGCCGCTGCACGCCCGCGCCTGACGGCGACGATATCTGCAACGGCGCAGTCGACAATGCGACCGGCACTGCAGCACTCGTCGCGCTGGCCGAAGCGCATGCCAAGATCGGCCCTGCCCGCCGCACGCTGGTGTTCCTTGCCGTTACGGCAGAGGAATCGGGCCTGCTGGGCGCCGACTATTACGCGGCGAACCCGGTCTTCCCGCTCGACAAGACGGTGGGCGGCATCAACATGGATGCCTTCCTCATTGCAGGTCCCAGCAAGGACGTGACCGTGGTCGGTCCGGGCAAGTCGCAGCTCGACCAGTTCCTCGAAGCGGCGCTGACCGCCGACGGGCGCGTCGCCACGCCCAACCCGAACCCGGAAGCCGGTTACTACTACCGCTCCGACCACTTCGCCTTCGCCAAGCGCGGCGTGCCGATGCTCTATATCGACGGCGGCGAGGACCTGGTCGACGGCGGCAAGGAAGCCGGCGCGGCTCTCGCGCTCGACTATCGCGAGAACCGCTACCACGGCCCCAAGGACGAATACGATCCGAACTGGGACTGGTCGGGCGTGATGGCCGATTTGCAGCTGATGTACCGCATCGGCCGCATGCTCGGCATGAGCACGAGCTGGCCGAACTGGAACGAGGGTGACGAGTTCAAGGCCACCCGCGACGAGAATTGCGCATCGGCCGATACCGGCTGCTGACGCTATCAGGGCTCCACTAGAAAAGGGCCGGTTCGCCAATGCGGCGGACCGGCCCTTTCTTCATGCATCGGCTATTTCAGCGTGCGAGCAGGCGTTCGGCAATGGCGCGCACTTCGGCGCCCATGTCCTCGCGCTCGAGGGCCAGCGCCAGCGTCGCCTCGACGAAGCCGGTCTTGCTGCCGCAGTCGTAACGGTTGCCGGCGAAGGTCACCGCGTGGAACGGCTGGTTGCCGATCATGCGGGCCATGGCGTCGGTCAGCTGGATTTCCCCGCCCGCGCCTTTTTCCTGGTCTTCCAGCACGCGCATGACTTCGGGCTGCAGGATGTAGCGGCCCGAGATGATCTTGTTGGAGGGCGCATCCTCTCGCTTCGGTTTCTCGACCAGGCCGGTGACTTCGGTCAGCGTGTCGGAGACCTGCGCACCCGTCGCGATCACGCCGTAGCTCGAAACCTCGTCTTCCGGCACTTCGAGCACCGAGATGAGATTGCCGCCCACCTCGTTATAGGCCTCGACCATCTGCTTCATGCAGCCGGGTTCGCCGATCATGAGTTCGTCGGGCAGCAGGATGGCGAAGGGTTCGTCACCGACGATGGCGCGGGCGCACCAGATCGCATGGCCGAGGCCGAGCGGGACCTGCTGGCGCACGGTGATGATGTCGCCGGGCGTGGCGCGGGTCGGGTCGAGCACGCTCATGTCCTTGCCGCGTTCGGACATGGTCGATTCCAGTTCGTAGGCCACGTCGAAATGTTCGACGATCGCGGTCTTGCCGCGGCCGGTCACGAAAATGATCTGCTCGATCCCCGCCTCGCGCGCCTCGTCCACTGCATACTGGATCAGCGGGCGGTCTACGATCGGAAGCAGTTCCTTCGGGATCGCCTTGGTGGCGGGCAGGAAGCGCGTGCCGAGACCCGCAACGGGGAAGACGGCTTTCTTGATCGGCTTGTGCGTGGTCATGGCGGCGGGAGTTACGGCTGCCTCTCTGGCAGGTCAACAATTGGCGGAGATGCGTGTAGTAGGCAGGCGGGGTGACAGGTGCATGACGCTTGCCTGTGCGCCACATGGCATTAAAGGCATCGGACCCATGGACAAACTTCTCATTCGCGGCGGCAACCGCCTCTCCGGCACGATCCCGATCTCGGGCGCGAAGAATGCCGCCCTGACGCTCATCCCCTGTGCCCTGCTCACCGACGAGCCGGTGACCTTGCGCAATTTGCCGCGACTTGCCGATATCGACGGGTTCCAGCACCTGATGGGCCAGTTCGGCGTGGCGCACACGATCGCCGGCCACCGTCCGGAAGATTTCGGCCGCGTGATGACCATGGAAGCGCCGCGCATCACCTCGACGGTCGCGCCGTATGACCTCGTGCGCAAGATGCGCGCATCGATCCTCGTGCTCGGCCCGATGCTGGCGCGCATGGGCGAGGCGACCGTGTCGCTGCCCGGCGGCTGCGCTATCGGCAACCGCCCGATCGACCTCCACTTGAAGGCACTCGAAGCCTTCGGCGCCCATATCGAACTGGCACAGGGCTATGTCCGCGCCATCGCGCCCGACGGCGGCCTGCCCGGCGGCGAATACGACTTCCCCGTGGTCTCGGTCGGTGCGACGGAAAACGCGGTCATGGCCGCGGTCCTTGCGAAGGGCACGAGCAAGCTCATCAATGCCGCGCGCGAGCCGGAAATCGTCGACCTGTGCAACCTGCTCGTCGCGATGGGCGCGGAGATGGAAGGGATCGGCACGTCCGAACTCACCATTCACGGCGTGAAGCGCCTGCACGGCGCGACCTACCGCGTCATGCCCGACCGTATCGAGGCCGGCTCCTATGCCTGCGCGGCGGCCATCACCGGTGGCGAAGTGCTGCTGGAAGGCGCGAATTTCGACGACATGGCCTCGACCATCCACGCGCTGCGCAACATCGGCGTCGAGGTCGAGCAGGTGAAGGGCGGCGTCCACGTCGCTGCCAACGGACCGCTCAAGGCGCACAATCTGACCACCGCGCCGTTCCCCGGCCTTGCGACCGACATGCAGGCCCAGCTGATGAGCCTGCTGTGCAAGGCGGAAGGCACCAGCGTGTTGAAGGAAACCATCTTCGAGAACCGCTTCATGCACGTGCCCGAATTGGCGCGCATGGGTGCGAATATCGAGACGAGCGGGCGGACCGCCGTCGTGCGCGGCCCGGTCGAACTGACCGGCGCCGAAGTCATGGCGACCGATTTGCGCGCGTCCATGAGCCTGGTCATCGCCGGCCTTGCCGCCGAAGGCGAGACGACGGTACGCCGTCTCTACCACCTCGACCGCGGTTACGAGCGGCTGGAAGAGAAGCTCCAGCTTGTCGGCGCTGATATCGAACGGGTCGGCGACGACTGAGTGGCTGGGCCGGACCTTTCCCGAATGCGGTTCGTTGAGCTTTCGACGAACCCATTGGAAAGGAAGGCATCATGATCCTCAAGCTCGCAGCACTCGGCGCGCTCGGTTATGCCGGGTACAAATATTACGAGAAGAACCAGAAGGAACGCGGCGGCGTGGCCTTTGCAGCCGGTGAACCGGCAGGCGCGTTCCGCAACGCAGGCGCAGAATCGACCGCAACGGTCGGCGACCGCATGAGCAAGACCGACGAAGCTCTCGACGAGACTTTTCCGGCGAGCGACGCCACGGCGAAATACTAGGTCCCGACGGACCTCAGTCTTCGGGGGCGGCAGGAGCGATCCTGTCGCCCCCTATGCTTGCCGGCTGCAATTCGTGCGTGGCCAGCCAGACGCGTATCGCACCTGCAAGCCCTGGAGGCGTGTCACTGCGGATCCGCTCGGCATCGATGCTGGCGACCAGCGTGTTCACGGCAAGGCCCCTGCGCGCCGCGGCCCGGCGCAAGAGGTCCCAGAACACCGGCTCCAGGCTGACGGAAGTCCGATGCCCTTCGATGCGGACGGAGTACTTCTTGGGCGGGTGGTAAGGCGTCTCCATAAGTCACTGATATAACGACTGTGCCCGCGGCCGCACGAATTTTTTGGGGTAGCCTGCAGCGGTGCCTCGCCTAGTAAGTGCGTGATGACGCGCACCCTCGACGCCCTGACCGACAAGGAAAAGGAGGCCCTGCGCCTCATCCTGCGCGGCCACGACGCAAAGTCCAGCGCACGCGAACTCGACCTTTCCGTCCACACGATCAACGAGCGCCTGCGCGGTGCGCGGCGCAAGCTGGAAGTCACCAGCAGCAAGGAGGCCGCGCGGCTGCTGCTGGAAGACGAGGGCGGCATGGCCGAAATGCTGGGACACAAGCATTTGGGGGATGCGTCGATAGAGGCATCCGCCGATGCTGGGGCAGTTTCGGGCGATGACCGTCCGAGGCAAAATCGAACCATACTGATCGGAGTTGCCCTAATGTCCATCATCCTAGCCGCCATGCTCGCCCTTCAGACACCGACGCCAGATGCTCCGCCCATTGTTCCTCCAGCCGCTGTAGCCGAAGAAAGCCCCGGGAAGGCCGTGGGCCCGGCGATGCGTGAAAGGCTGGAATCAGCCGAGCGCGCTGCCCTCGTCATGCTGGAGGTGGCAGACAAGGACGAATTCGACCTGACGGCCACTTCCAATCGGACCGACCCGAATTTCGCCGCATGGAATGCGCTTGCCGAAAGGCGGCAGCAATTCGGCAAGGCCCTGAGCCGCGATACGCACCGGATCGACATCATGGAAAGTAACGGCCGCGACCAATGGATCGTCCGCTTCCTCACCGATTTCGAACGCCTGCAAGGGACCTACGAAAAGATCACCCTTGTGCGCGACGGAACGGGTTTCATCGTGAAGGACTACGAGATCGAGTAGCAGTACACTCGCCCGCGGATCAGTACATGTGCTGGCCGCCGTTGATGCTCATGGTCGAGCCGGTGACGAATTCGGCATGTTCCGATGCCAGGAAGCTGACCCCGCGGGCGATCTCGCTGGCCTTGCCGAGGCGGCCGACCGGGATCTTGGCGACGATCTTTTCCAGCACCGGTTCGGGCACTGCGGCGACCATGTCGGTGTCGATGTAGCCCGGAGCGATTGCATTCACGGTGATGCCGAAGCGCGCGCCTTCCTGTGCCAGCGCCTTGGTGAAGCCGTGGATGCCGCTCTTGGCGGCGGCATAGTTGACCTGGCCGTACTGGCCGGCCTGCCCGTTGATCGAACCGATGTTGATGATCCGGCCCCAGCCGCGCTCCTTCATCCCGGCGAAGGTGGCCTTGGCCATGTTGAAGCAGCCGCCCAGATTGGTGCGCATGACGGCGTCCCAGTCCTCGTAGCTCATCTTGAGCAGCGTGCCGTCACGCGTGATGCCGGCGTTGTTGACCACGATATCGATCGGGCCGTGTTCTTCCTCGACCTTCTTGCAGGCTTCCTGCACGGCTTCGTAATCGCCCACGTCGAACTTGACCGTCGGGATGCCCGTTTCCTCGGTGAAGCGACGTGCGGCATCGTCATTGCCGGCATAGTTGGCGACGACCGTGCAGCCGCGTTCGTCACGCAGGCGTTCGCAGATTGCGCGCCCGATGCCGCGCGTGCCCCCGGTTACGATGGCAACTCGTCCCATTGTCGATTCTCCCAAGCTTTCCGTAGCGTTCGCTCAAGGCATAGGCGTGCGGATGTGACGAGGTAAAGGCAATCCGCCTTTGGTCGGAGCCGTTCAATCGTATTCGTTCGGGAAAGTGCCTGCGAAGGCGCGCGTCAGAAGCGGATCTGCGTGCCCACGTAGACGGCCTGGTCGTCTTCCACGCCATTGGTCAGCGGGGCGAGACGGTCGCGATCCTGCGACAGGCGGACGCCTGCCGTCACGTCGAGATTGCGGCTGAGGCTGTAGGAGCCGCCGAGGTCGAGTTGCTGCGAGCCGGCGCCTTCGAGGGTGCGCGGCGATGCACCTGCGCGGCCCTGCTGTTCAAGCGCGATGCGCGACTGGAACCGGCTCGGCGCATCCTGCGTATCGCCGCGATAGGTCGACAGGTCGGGCATGGCGATATCGCGAATGCCGTTCGGGACCGTCGCGGCCGAGCGGGTCGGCTGCGTGAAGCTCTGGTAGCCGCGCGCAACGCCGAGATTGTAGCGCGTCGCCGCAAGCGGCGAGGCACCGTCGGCGGCGACCACGCTGGCGATCGTATCGCGCGGCGAGCGGCCCGAAATCGACGAAGCGAGGTTCTTGTCCACGCGGACGGCGAAATTGACGGTGCGTTCGCGAAGGTTGCGCGGCTTGCTGGCCGGGGTGAAACGCAGCGCGTCTTCCCCGATCACCGCCGCGACACGCGCGGCCAGTTCCGGATCGACGCCGGCCGGCGTGAAGGGCACGAATTCCATCGATTCGGGAGCAGCTTCGGGCGAGCCGGAGACGACCGCGAGGCCGGCGCCGGGAATGGCCAGCGCAAGGACGGCAGCCGTCAGCACGACCGGAGCGAGCCGGTTCTTGCCTTTGCTGTCATGCCTGTCGGCCATTGGAACTCTATCCTCTTCGTCAAGGTCAGCCTGCTATTGAAGCAGACTGCGACTTAACCGTTCCCGAACGGCGGATCGTGCGTGCGACTCGCCTGTGAACCCAAGAGACTAGGACTCGCAGGCGCGCCTTGCCAAGCTTTTCCACAGCATGGGCCGGCAATGGGGTAAAGGTGTTGCCCCCTCTCCACAAATAGCCGCACAATTCAGCACATATTCACGGCCTGGCGGTGCCTATGCGGCCAAGCCGGTGCTTGCCCGCAAGCGCTCAGGCTTTATAGAGCCGACCAACACAGTTTCTCTCAAGGATCGTTCATGACCATCACGCGCAGCTTCCGTCGCCCCGCCGCCATCGCCGGCCTTGCGGTCGCCACCCTGGCGCTGGCCGCTTGCGGCGGCGGTGAACGCCCGCGCGCGGACCTGGCTGCCTCGCAGGTTTCGACCATCGGCGTGAACTCCTATCTCTGGCGCGCCTCGCTCGAGACCGTCAGCTTCGCCCCGCTGCTCCAGGCCGACAGCGCCGGCGGCGTGATCGTCACCGACTGGTACGCCAACCCGAGCAATCCGGGCGAACGCGTCAAGATGACCGTCACTATCCTCGACCGCGACTTGCGCGCCGATGCCCTGCGCGTCGCCGCCAGCCGCCAGGTCAACCAGGCCGGCAACTGGGTCGATGCACCGGTGCAGGCCGCCACGGTCCAGCGCCTGGAGGACATCATCCTCACCAAGGCCCGCGAACTGCGCCGCCAGGCGATCGCCAACTGATTCTGACGGGTTCCATTTACGCCCGAATTGCCTAAGGGCTTCGGGCATGAGCGATACCCGTTTCGATCCGACGTCCGCAGACCCGCGCTGGCAAGCAGCGTGGGAGGACGCGCAGACCTTCCGCGCCGACAGCAACTCCGACAAGCCGAAGAGCTATGTCCTGGAGATGTTCCCCTATCCATCGGGGCGCATCCACATCGGCCACGTGCGCAACTACACCATGGGTGACGTGCTGGCGCGCTACAAGAAGGCGACCGGGCACGAGGTCCTGCACCCGATGGGCTGGGACGCCTTCGGCATGCCAGCGGAAAACGCCGCGATGGAAAAGGGCGTCCACCCGGGCGGCTGGACCCGCGCGAATATCGAACACATGAAGGCACAATTGAAGCGCCTCGGCTTCGCGCTCGACTGGAGCCGCGAGCTGGCGACCTGCGAGCCGGACTATTACGGCCACGAACAGGCGCTCTTCATCGACCTGTACGAAGCGGGCCTCGTCTACCGCAAGGAAAGCGAGGTCAACTGGGACCCGGTCGACATGACCGTGCTCGCCAACGAACAGGTGATCGACGGCAAGGGCTGGCGTTCGGGCGCGGACGTCGAGAAGCGCAAGCTGAACCAGTGGTTCCTCAAGATCACCGACTTCGCCGAAGAACTGCTCGAAGGCCTCGGCAGCCTCGAGAACTGGCCCGACAAGGTCCGGCTGATGCAGGAAAACTGGATCGGCAAGTCCAAGGGCCTCGAATTCAGCTTCGACCTGTCGAACGGCGAGAAGCTGCCGGTCTACACGACCCGCCCTGACACGATCTTCGGGGCAAGCTTCGTTGCGGTCGCCGCCGACCATCCGGTCGCGCAGGGTATCGACAGCGACGCGGCGCGCGCCTTCATCGCCGAATGCAAGAAGGGCGGGACCACCGCTGCCGAACTCGAAACCGCCGAAAAGCTGGGCTTCGACACGGGCATCACGGCCAGGCACCCGTTCACCGGCGCGGACCTGCCGGTCTACATCGCGAACTTCGTGCTGATGGATTACGGCACCGGTGCGATCATGGCCGTGCCGGGCCATGACCAGCGCGACTTCGAATTCGCGACCAAGTACGGCCTGCCGATCCCGCGCGTCGTCGCGGCGAGCGCCGAGGATGCCGGCAAGCCCTTCGCGGGCGAGGCCGAAGCGGGCGAGGGCGTACTGGTGAACTCCGACTTCCTCGACGGCATGAATGTCGAGGATGCGAAGCGCGAAATCATTGCCCGCATCGAGGCCGAGGGTCGCGGTACGGGCAAGACCGTCTGGCGCCTGCGCGACTGGGGCGTCAGCCGCCAGCGTTACTGGGGGACGCCGATCCCCTTCATCCATTGCGGCACCTGCGGCGTGGTCCCCGCGCCCAAGGACAGCCTGCCGATCACCCTGCCGGAAGACGTCGATTTCCAGACGCCCGGCAACCCGCTGCTGCGTCACCCGACCTGGAAGCATGTCGATTGCCCCAAGTGCGGCGCTAAGGCAGAGCGGGAGACCGATACGCTCGACACTTTCGTCGACAGTTCATGGTATTTCCTGCGCTTCGCCAGCCAGCCGGCTGACCGACCCTTCGATCCCGAAGAGGTCGCCAAGTGGATGCCGGTCGAACAGTACATCGGCGGGATCGAACATGCGATCTTGCATCTATTGTACGCCCGTTTCTGGATGCGCGCGCTTGCCCACATGGGCCAGATCGAGGTGAAGGAACCCTTTGCCTCGCTGTTCACGCAGGGCATGGTCACGCACGAGACGTACAGCCGCAAGGACGGCGGCAAGACCGTCTATTTCGCGCCCGACGAGATCAGCCGCGAAGCCGACCGCGCTCTGCTCAAGGACGACGGCAGCGAGGTCGAGATCGGCCGCGTCATCAAGATGTCGAAGTCGAAGAAGAACGTCGTCGACCCCGACACGATCATCGACACCTACGGCGCCGATGCGGTCCGCTGGTTCATGCTGTCCGACAGCCCGCCCGAACGCGACCTGCCGTGGTCGGAAGCGGGGATCGAGGGTTGCTCGCGCTTCGTCCACCGCCTGTGGCGCCTGTTCTCGGCCTATGAGCCGCAAGCCGAGGGCGAGGACAAGGCGCTTGATCGCAAGACGCACCAGACCATCGCCGCCGTGGCGCAGGACATCGAGGCGCTGGGCTTCAACAAGGCCGTCGCGCGCATCTACGAACTGACCGGCGCAGTCGAGAAGGCGAAAGCCTCCGCCAGCCGCAGCCAGGCGATCCGCACGCTGGTCCAGCTTGTCGCCCCGATGATGCCGCACCTCGCCGAAGAGGCGTGGGCTGCGCTGGGCGAAGGCGGCATGGTCGCCGATGCCGCATGGCCGGCCGTCGATCCCGCCCTGCTGGTGGAGGACGAAGTTACGATCGCCGTCCAGCACATGGGCAAGCTGCGCGACACGCTGACCGCTCCAAAGGGGGCGTCTAAGGAAGACCTCGAGGCCATGGCGCTGGCGTCCGAAAAGGTGCAGCGTTCGATCGACGGGGCAGAAGTACGCAAGGTCATTGTCGTGCCCGACAGATTGGTGAATATCGTCACCTGATGCGCATTCTCGCCGCCACTTTCGCCTGCCTCGCGCTGTCCGCCTGCGGCCTGGCGCCCATGTATGTGGGCGGCGGCAGCGGCGAGGTCGCGCGCGGTCTTGCCGCCGTCGACGTTCCGCCGATCGCGGGCCGGGCAGGCTGGCTGGTACGGGGCGAACTGAACGACCGTTTCGGCGCGGCCGGCGACAGCACGCCGCGCTACCGGCTCGACGTCAGGCTCGACGACAATCTCGAAGCGCTTGGCATCCTTGCCGACGATACCGTCAGCCGCGAACGCCGCACACTGCGCGCCCGCTACCAGCTGGTCGATGCCAGCACGGGCGAGATCCTCCTCGATGCGACCGAAGGCGCCGATGCCGGTATCGACGTGGTGTCGAGCGAGTATGCGACCATCGCTGCCGAACAGACCGCGCTCGAAAACCTCGCCCGCGAAATCGCCGACAGGATCGTCACCCGCGTGGCGCTGACGCTGCGCCAGCAGTGAAGATCAGGGGCAACGAATTTTCCGCCAAGGCACGCGGCATCGCGCAGGATTGCGCCATCTTCTTCTTCTGCGGCCAAGACGAGGCCGGGGCGAGCGCTGCTGCCAGCGATCTCGTGACCATGCTGGCCGAGCCGGGTGAGCGGGTTGAAATTTCCGGCGCCGACCTCAAGGCCGATCCCGCCCGGCTGGGCGACGAGGCGCGTTCCACCTCGCTGTTCGGCGACAAGCGTCACATCTGGTGCCGCGTGGCCGGCGACGAGGCGCATGACGCGCTCCAGACGCTGATCCAGACCGGCGAAGCCGGCGCGGGCGAGGCCTGTCCGGTGATCGTGGTGGCGACGTCGGCCACCGACAAGTCGCGCACGGCCAAGCTGCTCGAAAAGCGCAAGGACGCGGTCGTCGCCATTTTCTACCCGCCGGACCTGCGTTCGGTAACGCAGGCCGTTCGCGGCATGGGCGATGCGTCGGGCATCCGGCTCGACGGTGCGGTGGCCGAGCGAATTGCTCGCGCGGCCAATCTCGACGTCCGGCTGGCGCAGAGCGAGGTGACCAAGCTCGCGACCTATCTCGATGCCTCGCCGCAGTCGCCCAAGCCGGCGACGATGGAGCACCTCGACGCGATCGGCGCGGCGAGCGAGGAGGACGGCTTCGCCAGCCTCGTCAACGCCGTGCTGGGCGGTCAGGCCAACCGCGTCGGACCCGAGATCGCCCGGATGAAGCAGATCGGCCTCAACCCGGTCGGCACGCTGCTGGCCTTTGAGCGTCGCGCGGCGCAGCTGGCGCGGATTTCGGCGGCGCTGGGCAACCGGCGCTACCAGGATCTCGACAAGGGCCAGAAGGCCCGCCTCGGCATCTTCTGGAAGGAAGAGCGCGACATTGCCGAACAGCTCCAGCGCTGGCGCGGTCCGAAACTCGACCGGCTGACGCACGGCCTGACGCGACTGCACCGCGACCTGCTGACGAACAGCCAAAGCTCGGAACTGCTGCTCGCGCAGGGCCTCACCAGCATCGCGCAGATCGCGACCCGCCGCTAGTCTCCCCGCAGCCAGCGCGCCATGGCCGCGGTGGCTAGGCCATCGCGGCGCGTCGGTCCGTCGAGGAGGCTACCGGCCACTGACAGGCCGCGCCGGGCCAGCTGGCCGGCACGGGCAAATCCGCCCGCACTTCCTATCGCCTCGTCGAGCGGGTGCTGCACCATCCGGTCCGCCCTGCCGCCCAGCGCCAGTCCGGCAATGGCGTTGATGTCCTTGCGGGCGGCGGGTTGCTGGACCAGCAGCGCTTCGGCCCGCTCGACTTCCTCTGCCGGGACCGCCACCGGGCATCCGCTCGCATCCACGAGCCCCGGTTCGAACCAGCGGTCGGTGAGCGCCAGCACGAGCGCAGCGGCGCGCTCATACCCGTCCTGCTGCGCCGCTTCCCAGAACCGCGGCCAGTCGATGGCGCGCTTGCGGGTGAGATGGTCGATGTCCGCCAGTGCGAGGGGGCCGACATTGAACAGGTGCGAGCAGGCGCAGTGCACGACGAGATGCGCCAGCATGTCTTCGGCTGCGGGCACCCGCATTCCGAGCACCTCGTCGAATACCGAACGCTCAAGCAGCGCGGCATCGTCGCAGCGCGGCATGGCGAGGGCGGCGAGCGGTGCGCTCGCCCAGGTATGGGCGTGCAGTTCGCATGGCACGCCATCGGGCGAGACGAGGAGCGGCAGGTGCGTTTCCTCGCGCGCCAGCCGGTCGAGCAGTTCCTGCGTCGCTGCCGGTCCCTGCCAGCCTGCATCGCGCAGGGCTTCGTAGGCTTCCACCGCGCGGTCCTGCGGGACGAGCAGGTCGATGTCGCGCATGACCCTTTCGGCGGGGGACGGCCACATGCTCCACGCAAGCGCCGATCCTTTCAGCGCGACCGCCTCAATACCGAGACCTCCGAGCAGCGTTGCCGCTTGCGCCAGGGCCCGACGCTGCGCGAGCACGGTAATGGCGTTTGCCCGGTGCGCCTCCCGCCAGCCCTCGGCGATGTCCTGCGGCACCTCGACCGGCATCTCGCCGCGCGACAGCCGTCCGTGGAGATGAGGCCCCAGCCGGTGCGCTTCGGCCAGCGCATCCAGCGCCCGCCATTCGGTCGGCGAAAGCGCGCCCAGTTCGCCCGCGCGGCAGCCGGCCAGCGCGAGCAGGCGCGGCTGCATCAGTCCTGCGGGACGGAGAAGGTGCCGGTCACGCGTCCGCCGGACTGGCCCGTCTGGCCGGTGACCGAGGACGATCCGCTCGCGCGTCCGTCGACGCTCGACACACCACTGGCGAGATCGATTACGAGACGCCCGCCGTTCAGCGTGTCGCTGCCGCGATTGAGGCGCACGTTGCCGGCCATGGTGATGATGCGGCGGTTGAAATCGTAGACCGCCGTGTCGCCGCTCGCCCGCTCGTTGCCGCGCGCCACGGTCACGCCGCCGGTCGCAAGGATGCGCTGGATTTCGAGCGTGCCCTGGTCCGAATAGTCGATCACCGTGCGCGCCGCATTGAGCGTGAGGCCTGCCTGCGTGATCCGCACATTGCCCGACAGCACGACGCGATCCTGCCGGTCCTGCAGTTCGATCCGGCCTGCGTCGAAGGAGACGGGCGCGTTCGAATTGTGGCTGGCGATCGCCTGGGCGTTCAGCTGGATGCCGCCAAGCGCCGCGCAGGTCAGCGCGAAACCGGCGACCAGCGACTTGGTCATGGCGGGCAGGTGGTGCTTGATCATGGCATTCTCAGCTTTCCGGGTTCCATGCGCAGGCGCGCATTGCCCACGAGGGTTACTGTTCGCTCGGCAAGGTCGGCTTCGAGCCGGTCGGCGCGGAACGTGCCTGCAGGCACCGCCCCTTCGACGCCGCCTGCGCCGGTGACCTGCTTGGTCGCGAGGTCGACCGATACGCCGGTGGCGCGCATGCTATAGCCGTCGGCGGCCTCCATACGCATGGTGCCGGCCACGTCGATGCGCTGCTCGTCGATGTCGTATTGCCCGCCCTCAGCGCTGATCCGCGCAGGTCCATCGGCCATCAGCAGGCGGGCGACGATATCGCTCATGCGCACGATCCCTTCCGCGCTCGACCGCTGGACGGCCTCGTCGGCGGTAAGCGAGAACGGGCGGCCTTGCGCGTCCTGTCCGCGGTAAAGCGCATTGTCGACGCGCAGGCGTTCCTGGATCACGGCCACGTCGTTGCGGTCGAGCAGGAAGCTGATCTCGCCGCGCGGGCTGAGCGGGGTGATCAGCATCAGTGCGGCAATCACGCCGACGCCCATCGGCAGGGCGCGGACAAGGAAGTGGACCAGCTTGTCATGGCTCCCGCCGGGCGCGGCGAAGTGCTGACGGCGCGAGCGGAGCTGCTGCGCCTCCTGCGTTTCGATCCTGCGCTTGCGGAACACCATGGGTGCGGATTGCCCTTCCTAGGCTGACGCGTGGCTGAAGATGTCGTGGTCGTCCCAGCCGAGGATATCGAGATGGGCGCGTGCAGGAAGGAAATCGAAACAGGCCTGCGCCAGTTCCGTGCGGCCTTCGCGTTCCAGCCTGCGGTCGAGCTCTTCCTTGAGGCGGTGGAGGAAACGCACGTCGCTGGCGGCGTATTCGCGCTGCGCGTCGTTGAGGACCGGGCCGCCCCAGTCGCTGCTCTGCTGGACCTTCGACATGCTTTCGCCCAGCAGTTCCTCGACGAGGTTCTTGAGGCCGTGGCGGTCGGTGAAGGTGCGCACCATCTTGCTGGCGATCTTGGTGCAATAGCAGGGCGCCGCGGTGACGCCGAGATAGTACTCGATCGCCGCCAGGTCGAAGCGGGCGAAGTGGAACAGCTTGAGCCGTTCGGGATCGCCGAGCACGGCCTTCAGGTTGGGCGCATCATAGGTGCTTTCGGGACCGAAGCGCACGAGATGCTCGTCGCCCTTCCCGTCGCTGATCTGGACGACGCACAAACGGTCGCGAATGGTGACGAGGCCCATCGTCTCGGTATCGACTGCGATCGGCCCGTCGGCGAGGACGCCTTCGGGGAGGTCTTCTTCGTGGAAATGCACTGCCATGCCCCGCGCCTTAGGCCGATTGGGGATTGTAGGGAAGGGCGGACTGGTCGGCGCCGTGCACTCGCGGCAGGGTGGCGCGCATGAGCGAGAGCGTCCCCGACAGCTGGAAACCGGTCCTCGATCCCGTGCTGGCAACGGCCGAGGCGCGCCAGCTGGGCGGCTGGCTGCGGGCGGAAGAGGATGCGGGCAAGACCGTCTATCCTCCGCGCGGGTGCCGGCTGAAGGCGCTGGAGCTTACCGCGCTCGAGGAGGTGAGGGTCGTGATCCTCGGGCAGGATCCCTATCACGGGCCGGGCCAGGCGATGGGCCTGTGCTTCGCCGTGCCCGAAGGCGTGCGCGTGCCGCCGAGCCTTGTGAACATCTACAAGGAGCTGGAGGCCGATCTCGGCGTCCCGCGCCCGGCGCATGGCGATCTCAGCAAGTGGGGGCGGCAGGGCGTGCTGCTGCTCAACAACACGCTCACGGTCGAGGCGGGACAGGCGGGCAGCCATGCCGGGCGCGGCTGGGACGCGGTGACCGACGCCTGCGTGGCGGCGGTGGCCGCGCGCGAGGAGCCTTCGGTGTTCATCCTGTGGGGCAGCCACGCACAGGCCAAGGCCAAGCGGATCGAAGGCCTGCGCAGCGGCCGCCACCATCTGATCGAGAGCCCGCACCCCAGCCCGCTGTCGGCCCATCGCGGCTTCTTCGGATCGCGGCCGTTCAGCCGGTCCAACAGCTTCCTCGAGGCGAAGGGGCGCGGGGCCATCGACTGGGCCTTGTAGGACGCGCGTAGGACCTGCCGTGGGCGGACCTACAGGATGGAACGCTTGGAACACGGTCCAGGCGGAAATATCTTCAGGCGTCCCGCAAGGCTCTGCATAGCTATTCAGAGTTGGAGGTGGGACCTGCTGCATGTCGCGGGTCTGCAACGGTTAAGTAATTGTAGGAAAACGCTTTACCTTCTTTATTGTTGCGTTGAACAAGGCTCACAACGCCGCTCGGCGATTGTGACAAGCTCGTCTGTCAATTTCGCGTTCAGTCGGCTGCGTGCCATTATGGTGCAATGCAACACGATCTTCCCGAGAACGACGGGCGCGCGCTGATCGCCGCCGCCATCGCCTCGCGCCGCATGATCCGCGCGCGTTACAATTCAAGCGAACTCACGCTGGCTCCGCACCAGATCATCCTGCGCAACAATGCGCTCTATCTCGGCGCGCTCAATCCGGCCAAGGCGCGGCGCTCGGACGAGCTGCCTTCGCTCGGCCATTTCAAGATCGACGGCCTGTCGGATATCGACCTCACGGAAGAGCCGTTCGAAGCGCTGCCGCCCGAATTCTGCGTCCCGCCGCGCGAAGGCGACCAGCTGATCTTCGACGGCGGGTGAAGCGGGCCGCCTAGCGCGGCAGCTCGCTCTTGCCCATCAGCGCCTCGTCAACTGCGCGCGCCGCCTGGCGGCCTTCGCGGATGGCCCAGACGACCAGGCTCTGGCCGCGGCGCATGTCGCCGCAGGCAAAGACGTGCGGTTCGCTGGTGGCATAGCGGTTGGTGTCCGCCTTGACGTTGCCGCGCGCATCCAGTTCCACGCCCGCCCGGTCGAGCAGGCCGCGGCGCTTGGGTCCGGTGAAGCCCATGGCCAGCAGGATCAGGTCGGCCCTCAGCGTGAAGCTGCTGCCTTCCACTTCCTGCATGCGCCCGTCCTTCCATTCGACGCGCACGCATTCGAGCCCGGCGACATCGCCGTTTTCCTCGACCACGCGCTTGGTCAGCACGGCCCAGTCGCGGTCGACGCCTTCCTCGTGGCTGGATGAGGTGCGCAGCTTGAGCGGCCAGTCGGGCCAGGTCAGCGCCTTGTCTTCCTTTTCCGGCGGCTTGGGCATGATTTCCAGCTGGGTCACGCTGGCCGCGCCCTGCCGGTTGGACGTGCCGACGCAGTCGCTGCCGGTGTCGCCGCCGCCGATCACGATGACGTGCTTGCCGGTCGCGGTCAGGCTGCCGCGCGGGGCGGCGCGCACTTCGTCGTCGCCCGCATTGCGCTTGTTCTGCTGGGTCAGGAATTCCATCGCGAGGCGAACGCCGGGCAGTTCCGCACCCGGGATGTCCAGCTGGCGTGCTTCTTCCGCGCCGCCTGCCAGCACCACCGCGTCGAAATTCTCTTTCAGCGCCTCGAAGCTGACTTCCACGCCGACTTCGGAGGAAGTACGGAACTGCACGCCTTCGGCTTCCATCTGCACCGCGCGGCGGTTGATGAGGTGCTTTTCCATCTTGAAGTCGGGAATGCCGTAGCGAAGCAGGCCGCCGATGCGGTCGGACTTCTCGAACACGGTCACGGCATGGCCGGCGCGGGCCAGCTGCTGCGCGGCCGCGAGGCCTGCGGGGCCCGAACCGATCACGGCGACGGCCTTGCCGGTCTGCCTTTCGGGGACCTGCGGCTTGATCCAGCCTTCCTGCCACCCGCGATCGACGATGGCGCATTCGATCGACTTGATGGTGACCGGGCTGTCGACGATGTTGAGCGTGCAGGCCGCCTCGCACGGTGCGGGGCAGATGCGGCCGGTGAACTCGGGGAAGTTGTTGGTCGAGTGCAGGACCTCGAGCGCGTTCTTCCAGTCGTCCTCGTAGACGAGGTGGTTCCAGTCCGGGATGATGTTGTTCACCGGACAGCCGTTGTGACAATAGGGAATGCCGCAGTTCATGCAGCGCGCGGCCTGCTTGCGCAGCGCCTCGCGGTCGTGCGGGACGACGAATTCCTTGTAGTTCTTCAGCCGCTCTTCCGGCGGCAGGTAGGTGCGATCCTCGCGTTCGTATTCGAGGAAGCCGGTTTCCTTGCCCATTATTCTGCAGCCTCCATTGCCGCAGCCTCGCGTTCGTCCTCGAGCGCCTTCAGCGCCCGGGCGTAGTCGCGCGGCATCACCTTGCGGAAGTTCTTCAGTTCGCCTGCCCAGTCGGCCAGCAGCGCCTTGGCGCGCGCCGAGCCGGTGTGGAGGTAGTGGCGTTCGACCAGCACCTTCAGGCGCTCGGCATCGTGGTAGAGCGGGTCGCCCATGCCGGGGTTGTCGACCGTCTGGGCGCGCTGCTGCGGGTGGCCCCAGCTCTTTTCCGCGCCCTCGCCGTCACCCGGCTTCACGTCGAGCAGGTCGACCTGCGCGTGGTTCACCAGCTTCTCGAACGAGCCGTCGGGATCGTAGACATAGGCGATGCCGCCGCTCATCCCGGCAGCGAAATTCCGGCCGGTCTTGCCGAGCACGCAGACCACGCCTCCGGTCATGTATTCGCAGGCATGGTCGCCCGTGCCTTCGACTACCGCGACCGCGCCCGAGTTGCGCACCGCGAAGCGTTCGCCCGCGACGCCGGCGAAATAGGCCTCGCCCGCGATCGCGCCGTAAAGGACGGTGTTGCCGACGATGATGTTCTCGGTCGGCTCGCGGCCGGTGCCCTGCGGCGGGCGTACGGCGATGCGACCGCCCGACAGGCCCTTGCCGACATAGTCGTTGGCATCGCCGGTCAGGCTCAGCGTCACGCCATGGGCGAGCCAGGCGCCGAAGCTCTGTCCGGCCACACCGGCAAGGTCGATGCGGATCGTGTCCTGCGGCAGGCCCGAATGGCCATAGGCTTCCGCGATCCGGCCCGACAACATGGTGCCCACGGTGCGGTTCACGTTGCGGATGGTGCGGCTGATCTGGACCGCCTGACCGCTTTCGATGGCGGGCCTGCAGGCCTCGATCAGCTCGACGTCCATGGCCGAGCCCAGCGCGTGGTCCTGCACTTCGGTGTGGTGCAGCGCCTTGCCTTCTTCCAGCGGGACCGCGTGGAGGATGCGTGACAGGTCGACGCCATGCGCCTTCCAGTGGCGGCGCACGCGGCGCATGTCGATGCGGTCCACGCGGCCGACCATTTCCTCGACCGTGCGGAAGCCCATTTCGGCCATGATCGCGCGCAGTTCCTCGGCGACGAAGAAGAAGTAATTGATGACGTGCTCGGGCGTGCCGGTGAAGCGCTTGCGCAGCACCGGGTCCTGCGTCGCCACGCCGACGGGACAGGTGTTGAGGTGGCACTTGCGCATCATGATGCAGCCCGCCGCGATCAGCGGGGCGGTGGCAAAGCCGAACTCGTCCGCGCCCAGCAGCGCGCCGATAGCGACGTCGCGGCCCGTGCGCAGGCCGCCGTCGACCTGCACCGCGATGCGGCTGCGCAGATCGTTGAGCAGCAGCGTCTGCTGCGTTTCGGCAAGCCCGATTTCCCACGGGGATCCGGCATGGGTGAGGCTGGTCAGCGGCGATGCGCCGGTCCCGCCTTCATAGCCCGAGATGGTAATATGGTCGGCCTTGGACTTGGAGACACCCGCGGCCACCGTGCCGACGCCGACTTCGGACACCAGCTTCACCGAGATGCGCGCTTCGGGCTTCACGTTCTTAAGGTCGTGGATCAGCTGCGCGAGATCCTCGATCGAATAGATGTCGTGATGCGGCGGCGGCGAGATGAGGCCCACGCCCGGCGTCGAATGGCGCACCTTGCCGATGCGCTTGTCGACCTTGTGGCCGGGCAGCTGGCCGCCTTCGCCGGGCTTTGCGCCCTGCGCCATCTTGATCTGGATATCGTCCGAATTGACGAGATATTCGGTCGTCACGCCGAAGCGTCCGCTCGCGACCTGCTTGATCCGGCTGCGCATCGAATCGCCATTGGGCAGCGGCAGGAAACGCTCCGGCTCCTCGCCGCCCTCGCCCGTGTTCGAACGGCCGCCGAGGCGGTTCATGGCGATGGCGAGGGTCGAGTGCGCCTCGTGGCTGATTGAGCCGAAGCTCATCGCGCCGGTGCTGAAGCGCTTGACGATATCGACCGCCGGTTCGACTTCGGACAGGTCGAGCGGACGCTCGGCCTTCTTCAGTTCCATCAGCCCGCGGATCGTCAGCAGGCGTTCGGACTGCTCGTTGATCGAGGCAGCGAATTCCTCGTAGTTCTTGGGGTCGTTGCCGCGCACCGCGTGTTGCAGGCTGGCGATGTTCTGCGGCGTCCAGGCGTGGTCCTCGCCGCGGATGCGGTACTGGTAGATGCCCCCCACATCGAGCATGCCCTTGTACAGCGGGCTGTCGCCGAAGGCCTGTGCGTGGCGGCGCACCGCCTCTTCCGCGACTTCGGCAAGGCCGATGCCCTCGATGGTGGTCGCCGTGCCGGTGAAATAGGTGTCGACGAAGTCGCTCGACAGGCCGACCGCATCGAAGATCTGCGCCCCGCAATAGGACTGGTAGGTCGAGATGCCCATCTTGGACATGACCTTAAGGATGCCCTTGCCGACCGCCTTGACGAAGTTCTTCTGCACCTCGTCGGGCGTGAGGTCGGGGAACTTGCGCGCGCGCAGGTCTTCCAGCGTCTCGAAAGCGAGATAGGGGTTGATGCCTTCCGCGCCGTAACCGGCCAGCGCGCAGAAATGGTGCACTTCGCGCGCCTCGCCCGTCTCGATGACGAGGCCGGTCTGCATGCGCAGGCCCTGGCGCACCAGCTGGTGATGGACGGCTGCCGTTGCGAGCAGGGCCGGCATGGCGATCCGGCCCGGGCCCTGTTCGCGGTCCGACAGGATCAGGATGTTGGCATCGCCGAGCACGGCCTCGGTCGCCGCCCAGCACATTTCCTTCAGCGCCATGGCAAGCCCGTCGGCGCCGGTGCTGGCATCCCAGGTGATGTCGATGGTCGCGGTGCGGAACGCCCCGTCCAGCGCCACTTCGACCGAACGGATCTTGGCCAGTTCGGTATTGGTGAGGATCGGCTGCTTGACCTCGAGGCGCTTGTGCGTGCCCCCGTCGCGGCCGAGCAGGTTCGGGCGCGGGCCGATCATCGACAACAGGCTCATCACCAGTTCCTCGCGGATCGGGTCGATCGGCGGGTTGGTGACCTGCGCGAAGTTCTGCTTGAAATAGTCGTAGAGCAGGCGGCTCTTTTCGCTCAGCACGGCAATCGGCGTGTCGGTGCCCATCGAACCGATCGGGTCCTCGCCCATGGAGGCCATGGGTTCGAGGAAGCGGCTGATGTCTTCCTGCGTGTAGCCGAAGGCCTGCTGGCGGTTGAGCAGGGCGATGTCCGACTGCGGGATTTCCGACAGATCGGGCTCGATATGGTCGAGGTCTTCGAGCTTGTACTGCGCCTTTTCGAGCCATGCCTCGTAGGGCTGGTCGGCAGCGAGGCCGGCCTTCAGTTCCTCGTCCTCGACGATGCGGCCTTCCTCGAGGTCGATCAGCAGCATCTTGCCCGGCTGGAGGCGCCACTTGCGGGTGATTTCCTCTTCCTTGAACGGCAGCACGCCGCTTTCGGAAGCGAGCACCACGAGGTCGTCCTTGGTCGTGCACCAACGCGCAGGGCGCAGGCCGTTGCGGTCGAGGCAGGCGCCGATCTGGCGGCCATCGGTGAAGCACACGGCGGCAGGGCCGTCCCACGGCTCCATCAGCGCGGCATGGTATTCGTAGAAGGCGCGCCGGGCGGGATCCATCAGCTCGTTCTTCGCCCAGGCTTCGGGCATGAGCATCATCATCGCATGGGCGAGGCCGTAACCGCCCGTCAGCAGCAGCTCGAGCGCGTTGTCGAGGCAGGCAGTGTCCGATTGCCCGTGCGGGATCAGCGGCCACATCTTGTCGAGGTCGGCGCCCAGCAGTTCGCTTTCCATCGTGCGGCGGCGCGCTTCCATCCAGTTCACATTGCCGCGAACCGTGTTGATTTCCCCGTTGTGCGCCATGAAGCGATAGGGGTGGGCGAGCCGCCAGCTGGGGAAGGTGTTGGTGCTGAAACGCTGGTGCACGAGGCCGAGTGCCGACACGCAGTCGGGATCGCGCAGATCGTCGTAGAAACTGCCCACCTGGTTCGCCAGCAGCAGGCCCTTGTAGACCACGGTGCGGCTGGAGAAGCTCGGGATATAGGCCTTGCTGAGGCCCGGGATGCCATGCTTCTGTTCGAGCGCGGCAAGCGGGTTCAGCGTCTGCTTGCGGATGACCACCAGCTTGCGCTCGAAAGCGTCGCGGTCGGCGCAGTTCGGCCCTCGCGCGATGATGCACTGGCGGATGACAGGCATGGAATCGACCACTGCCTTGCCCAGCCCGTCGAGCGTGGTGGGCACGTCGCGCCAGCCGATGACGCGCTGGCCTTCCTTGGCGGCGAAGCGTTCGAGCTGGCCTTCGACGAACTCGCGCGCCTCGTCCTGCTGCGGCAGGAAGCACATGGCGATGGCATAATCGCCCTCGTCCGGCAGGTCGTGGCCTTCGGCCTTCGCCCACTTGCGGATCAGCGGGTCGGGGGTCTGGATCAGGATGCCCGCGCCGTCGCCCAGCAGCGGGTCCGCGCCGACCGCGCCGCGGTGGTCGAGATTGGCGAGGATGGTGAGCGCCTGCTCGACGATCGCGTGGCTCTTCTTGCCCTTGATATGCGCGACCATGCCGACGCCGCAGGCATCGTGCTCGTTGCGCGAATCATAGAGCCCCTGACGGGCCGGGTAAGAAGTATGCAGGTCCTGCATGTGCCGAGGCGTCCTCCAGTCGGACCCGCCTCGTTTGCGTGCCCGGAGGGCCAGCAAAGACGGGTCGAAAATGCCGCAGTGCCGCATGGCCGCACTGCCAAAATTTCGCGAATGGTCCCTTTGCAGGCACGAAAGCGATTTTGCAATGGCACGGGACGGTAGCAAAATTTCACGCGGCCCAAGTTTTGGCGCGTTTTGCCGCATTGCAGCATGGAAGAATTCGTATCCGCCTGTGCAGCCGCACAAGCGACAGGCGGGGTCAGTCGGGCTTGCCGACGCGTCCCAGCTTGTCGAGCGCGCTGCGCAGCGCGGCCTGCGGGTCTTCGCTGCCCGGTCCGGCAGGCGGCGCCGCGCGGGCGGCCTCCCGGCGCAGGAAGGAGATGACCTGGTCGGGGTCCTCCTCGGCAAGCGGCGTGGCGGGCGCGGCCTTGCGCGCCTCCAGTGCGGCGGCAAGCCGCGAGGTCAGCTGGTCGAGCGAGAGATCGGCCAGCGATTCGCGCGCTGCGGGCGCAGCAGGGCGCGCTGGTGCCGGTTCTTCTGCCGGAGCCTCGACCTCTTCGATTTCCTCGAATTCCGCCTCGATTTCGGGCGCGGCAAGCGCTTCGGCGGTTTCGGTCACGGCAATGCCTTCCTCGCCGATATCCTCGCGGGCGGAGAATACGCGGCGGCGCGACTGGTCTTCGGCCACGGGGGCTTCCGCTTCCACGGTCTCCGGCGCGATCTCGACCTGCTCAACCACGGCGGCGCGCCGCGCGAGGCGGGAGGCGATGACGAGGCCGAAGAGAAAGCCGACGACGCCTGCCGCCACGGCGACGGCGGCAAAGCCCGCCATGCCCACGGGCGGCTCGAAAAAGCGGTGCAGGCCGGTCAGCCCAGCGCTCTGGAACAGGGCGTCGCGGGTATCGGCGGGCGTTACGTAGAGCACGCCAAGCGTGCCTGCGCCCACGAGCATCCCGAACCACAAGCCCACGGCAGGCCTGAACCAGGCCTTCGTGGTCAGCGTGCTGTCATTGTCCACGTAGCTCATCGGGCCTCAAATCCTTGCAGGCTCATCGTCCTTGCCCCTGCGCTTGTAGCAGCTTGGCGTAAACGTCGCGATAACGGGAGACATTGCGTGCCCAGTCATGTTTGTCCGCGACATGGGCGCGGCCGGCATCGCGCATGGCGTCCCAGCCGGCGCGCGCGTCGATGAAGCGGGCCAGCGACGCCGCCATCGCCTGCGGATCGTCGGGCGGGAAGAGCAGGCCGGTCCCACCGTCCTCGATCAGTTCGCGGTGTCCGCCGACATCGCTTGCCGCCACGATCCGCCGCTGGGCCATAGCTTCGAGCGGCTTCAATGGCGTCACGAGGTCGGTGAGGCGCGATTTCTTGCGAGGATAGGCAAGCACGTCGATCAGCGAGTAGTACCGCTCCACTTCGGAATGCGGCACGCGGCCGGTGAAGCGGATGGCCCCTGCTGCGGGGGAGGCTGCGGCCTGCGCTCTCAGGGCCTCTTCCATCGGGCCGCCGCCGACCAGCAGCAGGCTGGCCGTGGGATGCCGTTCGCGCAGGGCGGGCATGGCGGCGATCAGGTCGTCGAGCCCCTCGTAATCGTAGAAACTGCCGATGAAGCCGATGACCGGCCCCTCGCCCATCCCGAGTTCGCTCGCCAATGCCTCGTCGCGCGGCGGCGGATCGCCGAACAGCGACAGGTCGACGCCATTGGGCGAGATCGCGATCTTGCCCGCATCGTGGCCGCGCGCGACGAGGTCGCTGCGCAGCCCTTCGCAGATCGTGAAGACCGCGTCGGCGCGCTTCACCACGCGGTTTTCGAGCGCGCGGGTGAGGCGGTACTTGGCCGAGCCTTGCGTGCCGGTGCCGTTCCCGACCGCAGCATCTTCCCAGAAGGCGCGGATTTCATAAACGAAGGGCAGGCCCAGTGCGCGGGCGGCTTTCAGCCCGGCCATGCCGCACAGTGCGGGCGAATGCGCATGGATGACGTCAGGACGCCAGTCGCGCGCAACGTCCTCTATCCGGCGGCGCAGTGCCGCCACTTCGCGCATTTCGCGCGCAACCGGCGGGCCGGAGGGCGTTCCCGGTGTGCGGTAGAAGGTCAGGCCCTCCACCTCTTCCGCAAGCTCTTCGGTGTTCTCGCCGCCTGCCGTGTGCCGCTGCCCGGTCACGCCCGCCACTTCGATCCCGCTCGCCTCGAGGCTCTTCAGGATGGCGCGCGTGCGGAAGGTATAGCCCGAATGCAGGGGCAGCGAGTGGTCGAGGATGTGAAGGACCCGTGTCATTGCGCGTCTCCTGTGTCACAACAGGCTTAACGGCGCGTCAACCGCGTTTCGCTATGAGGGTCATGCACGCCGCACCTGCGGCGCATTGGAAAGTCACGCGCGCTTGATCGACAATTTCGCCCTTCTGCTGACCCATGTGCTGATCGCCATCGCGCTGATCCGACTGCTGGGCCGCGCCGATCTCGACACCGAGGACCTGCTCGAGGTCGAGGAGGAGAAGGTCGAACGCGACGGACCATCCCTGCGCGAAAAGCGGCGCGCCCGTGCCCGGGCGGAGGCGCGCGATGCTTGACCTTGCGCTGTTCCTCGTTGTCATCGGGATGTTCCTGCTGGGCCTGCGCAAACCCTTCATCTGGGTGCTGGCCTATCTCTACATCGACATCCTTGCCCCGCAGAAGATCGGCTGGTCGCTGGCGCAATTGCTGCCCGTATCGCTGATCGCCTTCCTGCTCGCCTTCGGCGGCTGGGCGGTGGCGGAAAAGAAGGACGGCTTCCGCCTGTCGATGCGGCAGGGCCTGCTGGCCGCGCTGCTCGTGTGGTGCTTCATCACCCTGCAATGGGCCGATTTCCCCGAAGCCGGGGCAGAAAAATGGGCCTGGGTGTGGAAGGCGCTGGTCTTCGCCATCTTCCTCCCGCTGACGCTGACGACCAAGCTGCGGATCGAGGCGGCGATGCTGATCACCGTGCTGACGGCCGCTGCGATTATCATCTCTGCCGGCCTCAAGACCGTGGGCGGCGGGGGCGGCTACGGCAATCTCTACCTGTTCGTGAACGACAATTCGAACATCTACGAAAGCTCGACCCTCTCGACCGTGGCGATCGCGCTCATCCCGATCATCCTGTGGTTCATGCGGCACGGCACGATCTTCAAGCCCGACTGGCGTGTGAAGCTGTTCGGCGCCGCGCTCATCTTCGCCTGCCTGCTTATCCCCATCGGAACCGAGGCGCGCACGGGCCTGCTGTGCATCGCCGCGCTCGGCCTGATGCTGCTGCGCGATGTGAAGCGACGGTTCCTCTATATCGGGGCGGCGGCTGCCATCGGCATTGCTGCGCTGCCCTTCCTGCCGTCCTCCTTCACCGAGCGCATGTCGACCATCAAGGAAGCGCAGTCGGAACAATCCGCCTCGACCCGCATGCAGGTGTGGTCGTGGACGCTCGACTATGTGGAGCGCAATCCGCTCGGCGGGGGCTTCGACGTTTATCGCGGCAACAGCTTCACCTACAAGATGCCGGTCAAGGAGGTGGACGGGAACACGGTCCGCGTCACCTACCAGGACGTGACCGAAAGCGGACGAGCATTCCATTCCTCGTGGTTCGAGATGCTGGGCGAACAGGGCTGGCCGGGCCTCATCCTGTGGACGCTGCTGCACGTCACCGGCCTCGTCCAGATGGAGCGCATTCGCCGCCGCTATACCGGTCGGACCGGGCGGATCGAGGGGTGGCAGGGCCCGCTCGCCAGCGCGCTGCAGTTCGCCAATATCATCTATCTCGTCGGGGCGACCTTCCAGGGGATCGCCTACCAGCCGGTCGTGCTGATGATCGTCGGCCTCCAGATCGCGCTGGCCGACCACGTGAAACGGCGCGAGTCGGCGCTCGACAAGGCGGCCTTCAAGGAGGTCAAGGCAGCCAACCGGCGCGCCGATGCCCGGGCCGCCGCGCCCGATCCCGCCATTCCGTAGGGGCACCGCAAGCGCGGTTGCACGAGCCTTCCGCATAGGCCATGACACCGCCCGTTCGCGCGGGCGCACACGGCTTCCCGCGCCCCGTTTACGGCAATCGAGGAGAGACGCGCATGAGCCCCCAGGAAATCGCAGCCAAGATCGGTGAACAGGTCGGCACCAGCGAATGGGTCGAGATGAGCCAGGAGCGCATCAACCAGTTCGCGGACGCGACCGGCGACCACCAGTTCATCCACATCAACGAAGAGATGGCCAAGATGACGCCGTTCGGCGGCACCATCGCCCACGGCTTCCTCACCCTGTCGATGATCCCCTTCCTCACCGCGAACAGCGACGTGCCGCGGGTCGACGGGATCAAGATGGCCGTCAACTACGGCGGCAACAAGACGCGCTTCATCGCGCCCGTGCGTTCGGGCAAGCGTATCCGCGGCCACTGGAAGCTGCTCGAAATGAGCGAGAAGCGTCCCGGCCAGTGGCAGCAGACCATGGAAATCACCATCGAGATCGAGGGCGAGGACAAGCCGGCCCTGATCTGCGAATGGATGACCATGTATTTCGTCTGAGAACAGAATTGCGCTCCGGTCCGCGACCCGGAGCGCCTCCTCCCCGGGGGAAACCGTACCCGTTTCCCTGACCAATATTATCTAAGGAATGACCATGCGTGACGCAGTCATCGTATCCACCGCCCGCACCGCCATCGGCCGGGCCTACAAGGGCGGCTTCAACGACACCAAGGGCGCGACCCTCGGTTCCTATTCGCTGAAGCCCGCGATCGAGCGTGCCGGCATTGATGCCGGCGAAGTCGACGACGTTCTGTGGGGCGCCGCGCTCCAGCAGGGCGCGCAGGCCGGCAACCTCGGCCGCCAGGTCGCGCTGCGTGCCGGCTGCCCGATCGGCGTGTCGGGCATGACCATCGACCGCCAGTGCTCCTCGGGCCTGATGACCATCGCCACCGCGGCCAAGCAGATCATCACCGATCGCATGGATATCGTTGCAGCCGGCGGCCAGGAATCGATCAGCCTCGTCCAGACGAAGGAAATGCGGGTCATGCCCGATCCCGAACTGATGGCGATGCACGGCGCGATCTACATGCCGATGCTGCAGACCGCCGAAACGGTCGCCCAGCGTTACGGCATCAGCCGCGAAGCGCAGGACGAATACGCACTTCAGTCGCAGCAGCGCACCGCGGCCGCGCAGGAAGCCGGCAAGTTCGACGACGAAATCGTTCCCGTCACCACCACCATGAAGGTGCAGAACAAGGAAACCGGCGAGATTTCCGACCAGGAAGTCACCATCGCCAAGGACGAGGGCAACCGCCCCTCGACCACGCTCGAAGGGCTGCAGTCGCTGCAGCCGGTCATGGGCCCGGGTACCTCGATCACTGCGGGTAATGCCTCGCAGCTGTCGGACGGTTCCTCGGCCAGCGTGCTGATGGAAGCCAAGGTCGCGGAACAGCGCGGCCTCCAGCCGCTCGGTCGCTATGTCGGCATGGCGGTTGCCGGTACCGAGCCTGACGAAATGGGCATCGGCCCGGTCTTCGCGATCCCGAAGCTGCTCAAGCGCTTCGACCTCAAGGTCGACGACATCGGCCTGTGGGAACTGAACGAGGCCTTCGCCGTGCAGGTGCTCTACTGCCGCGACAAGCTGGGCATCGACAACGACAAGCTCAACGTCAACGGCGGCTCGATCTCGATCGGCCACCCCTACGGCATGACCGGCGCGCGCTGCGTCGGTCACACGCTGATCGAAGGCAAGCGCCGCGGTGCCAAGTACGGCGTCGTCACCATGTGCGTGGGCGGCGGCATGGGCGCAGCCGGCCTGTTCGAGATCTTCTGATCCAACACCGGCTTGTTTAAGCCCCTGTAAAAGCGCATCCTCCGGCCAAAGCGGTCGGAGGATGCTTTCTTATGGGCATTATGGAAATCATCGGCATTGCCGGAAGTGTCAGCCTGCTGGCGGGCTGGCGGCTGTACCTGAGCATTTTCGCCACCGGTCTCGCCATGCGGCTGGGCGCGATACCACTGCCCGAACACCTCCAGAGCCTCGACATTCTGGCGAACCCCTGGATCATGGGCATCGCGGCCGTGGCGGCGCTGGCCGAATTCTTTGCCGACAAGGTCATGTGGCTCGATAGTGCGTGGGACGCGGTCCACACCTTCGTGCGGCCGATCGGCGGCGCGCTGCTGGCGCTGGCGATCATCGATCCGGCGGACCCGGCTACGCAGGTCGTCGCCTTCCTGCTCGGCGGCGGCGCGGCGCTGACCGCCCATGCGGGCAAGGCGGGCGCGCGCGGGGTGGTCAACGCCAGCCCCGAGCCGGTCAGCAATATCGCTGTCTCCAGCGTCGAGGACGTGGCGACCGCGGGCCTGCTCTACCTCGCCTACGAATATCCTTACGTGGCAGGCGGCATCGCGCTGGTGCTGTTGGGGCTGACGGTCTGGCTGATCCTGACGGCGCGGCGGATCATCCGCAGCTTCTTCAACGGCGGCGCCAAGGCCCCTCCGCCGCCTAGCGGCTGAGCAGGAAGACCGCGAATTCGGCGCGCAGATTGGATGCGCCCGCGACCGGCTTTTCTCCGGCGAAGAACCATTCCCGCTCGATCCGCGCGCCTTTTTCGCGCGCCAGTTCGCGAAAGTCCTTCACGGTTACGTGGTGGATGTTTTGCGTCTCGTACCAGCTGACAGGGATGCTGCGCGTCACCGGCATTCGCCCGCCGAACATCAGCGCGGCGCGGGTGCGCCAGTGGGCGAAGTTCGGGAAGGACACGAAGGCCTGCTTGCCGACCCGCAGCAGCTGGTCGAGCATCAGGTCGGGCCGCCGCGCGGTCTGCAGCGTCTGGCTGAGCACGGCGTAGTCGAACCCCTTGTCGGGATAGTCGGCCAGCGCGCTGTCGGCATCGCCCTGCACCACCGAGAGGCCCTGCGCCACGCAGCGCTCCACGCAGGCCGGGTCGATCTCGATCCCGCGCGCATCGACCTGCTTGGTCGCGCGCAGTTCGCCCAGCAGCGTGCCGTCGCCGCAGCCGATGTCGAGCACGCGGGTGCCCGGCGCAATCGCCTCGGCAATGGCGGCAAGGTCGGGGCGCAGCACGCTCATTCGAGGAACCCCTTCACCACGCGGTCGAGCGCGGGCACGTCGAGCAGGAAGCTGTCGTGGCCGTGGGGGGCGCTCAGTTCGACGAAGCTGACCGCGGCGCCTGCCGCATTGAGCGCATGGACCACATGGCGGCTTTCGCTCGTCGGGTAGAGCCAGTCGGAATCGAAGCTGACGAGGCAGAAGCGCGCCGTCGTGCCCGCAAATGCGTCGGCAAGCTTGCCGCCGTGCTCTTCGGCGAGGTCGAAATAATCCATCGCGCGGGTGATGTAGAGATAGCTGTTCGCATCGAAGCGGCGGGTAAAGCCGCTGCCCTGGTAGCGCAGGTAGCTTTCGACCTGGAAATCGGCGTCGAAACCGAAGCTCTTGGTCTCGCGGTCCTGGAGGTTGCGGCCGAACTTCTCGGTCAGCGCCTCTTCCGACAGATAGGTGATGTGCGCCGCCATGCGTGCCACGGCGAGGCCGGAATCGGGCTGTGCGTCGGCAGCGTAATAGTCGCCCCCGCACCAGTTCGGGTCTGCCATCACCGCCTGCCTGCCGAGCTCGTGGAAGGCGATGTTCTGGGCCGAATGCCGGCTGGTCGAGGCGATGACGAGCACGCGGGTCGCGCGCTCGGGCCAGTTGGCGGCGAGGCTCAATGCCTGCATCCCGCCCATCGACCCGCCGACTACGGCGTGCAGCCGCTCTATCCCCAGTGCATCGAGCAGGGCGACCAGCCCGCGGACCATGTCGCGAATGGTGATCACCGGGAAGCGCATGGCATAGGGCTTGCCGTCGGAGGCGAGGCTCGCCGGGCCGCTCGAGCCCATGCAGCTGCCGATGACATTGGCGCAGACGACGAAATAGCGGTCGGTGTCGATCGGCTTGCCCGGTCCGACCATGCGTTCCCACCAGCCCGGCTTGCCGGTGACAGGGTGGGTGCTGGCGACATACTGGTCGCCGGTCAGCGCATGGCAGATCAGGATGGCGTTCGAGCGGTCGTCCGCCAGCGTGCCATAGGTCTCGTAAGCGATCTCGGCCTGTGCCAGCTCGCTCCCGCCGTCGAGCGGCAGGGGATCGGTCAATTGCAAAACTTGGGACGCCCCGGACATTCCTTGGCCTCTACAGCCAAGGCAGGTGCTTGTCGAAGGGGCGTTTTTCTTTCATGCGGCGAAGCCGCGATGACCCAGTCCAACGATAGTTCCGCCCGCCCGACGATGAAGCTCTGGATCGAGGCGATCCATGCCTATGTGCCCGGCAAGTCCAAGGGCAGCGACGGGCGCGAGCTGACCAAGCTGTCCGCCAACGAGAATCCGCTGGGGTGCAGCGCGCAGGCGCTGGCCGCGCTCGGCAAGGGCGGCGATCCGGCGCGCTATCCCGATCCCGATGCGACCGCACTGCGCGAGGCGATTGCGCAGCTGCACGGGCTCGATGCCGCGCGGATCGTGTGCGGCACCGGTTCGGACGAGCTGCTCAATCTTGCCGCGCAAGGCTTCGCAGGACCGGGGGACGAGGTGCTCTATGCCCGCTTTTCCTTCGTGGTCTACGAAATCGCCGCGCGCCGCTGCGGCGCGACGCCGGTCGAGGCGCCCGATGCCGATTATGCGACCGACGTGGACGCATTGCTGGATGCGGTGACGGAGCGCACGCGGGTCGTATTCCTCGCCAACCCGAACAATCCGACCGGCACCTATCTGCCGCACGCCGAGATCGAGCGGCTGCACGCGGGCTTGCCCGCCAATGTCCTGCTGGTGGTCGACCAGGCCTATGGCGAATACCTGGACGAGGCAGAGGACGATGGCGGCATGGCGCTTGCCGCAGCGCATGACAACGTGCTGGTCACGCGCACCTTCTCCAAGATCTACGGCCTTGCGGGCGAGCGGATCGGCTGGGCGACCGGCGCGCCGCATCTGATCGATACGCTCAACCGGATCCGCGGCCCCTTCAACGTGACGACCAGCGGCCAGCGCGCGGCCATCGCGGCGCTGGGCGACCAGGGCTTCGTGGAACTGTCGCGCAAGGCCAATGGCGAGGAGCGCGACCGGTTCGCCGAGGCGATCGCCGCGCTCGGCAATCACGGTCTGCGCGCGGTGCCGAGCAAGGCGAACTTCGTGCTGGTGCTGTTCGAGGGTGCGCTGACAGCCGAAATGGCGCTCGGCGCGCTGGCGGAAGGCGGTTACGCCGTGCGTCACCTGCCTGGCCAGGGCCTGCCGCACGCGCTGCGCATCACCGTGGGCACGCGCGAGCAGATGGACGATATCGCGCGCATCCTGCGCGATGCGGCGAGGGCCGTCTCGTGACGATCCGGCGCGTCGCCATCATCGGCCTCGGCCTTATCGGCGGTTCCATCGGTCTCGCCACCGGCGAGATGCTCCGCGAGGTTGAAACCACCGGCTGGGACGCCGACCCCGAAGTGCGCCGCCGCGCTGACGAACGCGGCCTTGTCGGCAAGGTCTGCGATACTGCGGGCGAAGCGGTGGCGGATGCCGACCTCGTCATCCTCTGCGTGCCCGTCGGCGCGATGGAGGAGGCCGCGAGCGGCATCGCCGCGTCGCTCAAACCCGGCGTGATCGTCAGCGACGTCGGCTCGTCGAAGGGCAGCGTCGCCAAGGCGTTCGCCCGCGCATTGCCTGATGCGACAATCATCCCCGCGCACCCCGTCGCCGGGACCGAGCGCAGCGGGCCGGATGCAGGCTTTGCCGAGCTTTTCCGCCACCGCTGGTGTATCCTGACACCCGGCGCCGACGCACCCGAGGCCGCCGTGGCCGATTTGTCTGCTTTCTGGGAAGGCTTGGGTGCCAAGGTCGAGATCATGGATGCCGAACATCACGACCTCGTCCTCGCCGTGACCAGCCACATCCCCCACCTCATCGCCTATACCATCGTGGGCACCGCCTCCGACCTCGAGGACGTGACCCGCGGCGAGGTGATCAAGTATTCCGCCGGCGGTTTCCGCGATTTCACGCGCATCGCCGCGTCGAACCCGGTCATGTGGCGCGACGTGTTCCTGACCAACCGCGACGCGGTGCTCGAAGTGCTGGGACGCTTCAACGAGGACCTCACCGCGCTGCAGCGGGCGATCCGCAATGGCGACGGCGATACGCTGCACGATTTGTTCGAGCGCACGCGCACGATCCGCCGCTCGATCATCGAGGAAGGGCAAGACGACGCGCGGCCCGACTTCGGCCGCAAGGACCACTGATCAGCTGTTCAGAGCGTTGATTTCGTCGAGCACGCGCCGCTCGATCTCCTCCCGCGGCAGGCCGGCGGGAATGGGCTCGCCGAAGCGGTAGGTGATGCGTCCCCGCGCTTTCAGCGGGCGGTGGTAGAGCGGCCCGCTGTCGACCGCGACCGGCACGACCGGAAGGCCGAGCATCTTGTAGAGACCCGCGAAACCGGATTGCAGCGCCCGCCGCTCGCCATGCGGCACGCGGGTGCCTTCTGGGAAGATGACCAAAGGTCGCCCTTCTGCCGAACGCGACTTGGCGAGGCGAATCATCGCCATCAGCGCCTTGGCGCCCTGGTCGCGCTGGACGAAGATCAGGCCGTATGCCGCGGCCGCCTTGCCCCAGCCCGGAATGCCGAGCAGTTCCTGCTTGGCGAAGACCGCCGGACTGTCGAACAGCGCGGGGGCGTCGATCGCCTCGAAGAAACTCTCGTGCTTGACTGCGTAGAGCACCGGCTCGTCCAGCGGCGCGCCTTCCATCACCAGTTCGATGCCCAGTAGGTGGCGCACGCACCAGCGCTGCCATTCGCTCCAGTTCTCGACCCTTCTGCGGAAGGCGGGTCGCGAGAACGGCAGGCACGCCAGCGCCGATGCGGTCACGAAGATCGAGCCGATATAGAAAGCGAAATAGAACGCGATATTGCGCAGCAGGATCATCGCGTCAGACCGGCAGTCCCTGCGAGATCTCCGACGCCAGCAGCTTGTTGTATTCGAGGAACAGCGTCGCCAGGTCGGGGTGAGAGACGACCGCGTCCTTCACCAGCCTGATTTCCTCCGGCAGGGTTTCGGTCACTTCGGAAGAGGCGCGGGCCATGTGCCAGTCGGTCGTGACGAGGCGGGCGGAGGTGAACTCCTTCTCCTTCATCCACTGGGCGACTTCGCCGGCATTGCTGCGCGTGTCGACCGCAAGGTAGCCCAGCGTCACGCAGCAGTTCATCGTGCGGCGCGGCACGTCGAATTCGGCCGCGAATTCGCCCGGCTTCACTTCCGGATCGACGCCGGAGACGAACATCTCCTTCGCTTCGCCGGTGGCGACCACTTCCAGCCCGCGGGCGATGCGCCCCGGGCCGCCGGTCAGCACGATCACCGCATCGGTCTTCGTTTCCGCCGAAGGGCCGGGCAGCGTCACGGCAAAGGCGAGGAAGCCGAATGCGTAGATCAGCACCAGGCCGGCAACGAAACGCAGGATCACAGCATTTTCCGCAAGGAGGACAGGACGGTCATGCGCGCGGTGTAGACGGCAATTCCGACCGCGAAAAGCGGGACCAGTGCAACTATCGCCCAATCGGTCGGCAACAGTGTCCCGCCTGCCACCATCCCGGAATCGAGCGCGGCGAAACGGGTCGCGACCAGCAGGATTGCGCCCGTGCCCAGCGCCAGGCCGAGCACGCCGCCCGCCAGTGCATCGAACAGGATCGAACGCTGGAAAACCCGCGCCACCTGCTCGTCGCTGCCGCCCAAGAGGTGGACGATCTCGATCGTGTCGCGATTGCCGTCGAGCGCGTTGCGCGCCGCCAGCCAGACTGCGGCGGCGCCGGTAAAGGCGAGCAGGGCGATGAGTGCGAAGGCCATGTAGCGCAGCGAATTCAAAGCTTCGAGGACGGGAGCAAGCCAGGCCTCCTGCGCATCGATCCGGGCGGACGGCGCCGCGGCGGCGATGCGCCCTTCCAGCGCTTCGATCTGTGCCTCGCCTGCCCCTGCAGCCAATTGCAGGTCGATCAGTGCAGGCAAGGGCACCGCCTCGACCGCCTCGCCCGTGCCGAGCCAGGGTTCGAGCAGGGCGGCAATCTCGCTCTCGGGCACGATCCGGACCGCCTCGACCGAGGCGTCCTGCCGCAGCAGCGCGGCGACGCGTTCCGTCTGCTCTGCCCGCAGGTCCGGATCGGCTTCGAGGATCTGCACGGTCGCGCTGCCGGCAAGCTCGCCCCGCGCGCTGGCTGCTAGGTTGGAGAGGGCCAGCGCCCCGCCCACCGCCAGCACGGTGAGCGCGGTCATGATGGCGATGACCCAGGGCACCGGTCCGCCCAGTCGGGTACGCGGCAACAGGTGCGCGGCGCGCCTGCCGCGGAACGGCGCAAGGCCCCGGTCGACAGCCCGGCCAAGGGTCGGGGGGCGCTTCATTCCGGCATTCCCGTGCCCGAGGTGCGCTTGGGCGGATAACGCAGCGCGCCCGTGGGATCGGACAGCGTGCCCTTGTCGAGCCGCATGATCAGGCTTTCCGGCACTTTGCGGATCAGCTGCACGTCATGGGTGGCGACCACCACCGTCGTGCCGAGGCGATTGAGCGCTTCGAACAGGCGGATGAGCTTCAGCGCCATTTCCGGGTCGACGTTGCCGGTCGGTTCGTCGGCTACGAGGATTTCCGGCCGGGCGATGACCGCGCGGGCGATCGCGACGCGCTGCTGCTCGCCGCCCGACAGCGTGGCGGGGCGCGCATCGGCGCGGTGGCCCAGCCCGACCCATTCGAGCATGTCGTTCACCGGTCCTTCGAGATCGCTCTCGCGCACGCCCGAAACGCGCAGCGGCAGGGCGATATTGTCGAAGGCGGACAGGTGGTCGACGAGGCGGAAGTCCTGGAAAACCACGCCCATCCGGCGGCGGAACTTGGGCAGCTGGTCGCGCGGCATGGTGATGACATCGGTTCCGAACATCCGCATGCCCCCGCGCGAAGGGCGCTGGGCGAGGTAAAGCAGCTTCAGCAGCGAAGTCTTGCCCGCGCCGCTGGCCCCGGTGAGGAAGTAAAACCGGCCCGAGAACAGGGTGAAGGAAATATTCGAAAGGACCTCGCGCTCGGTCCCGTAGCGCAATCCGACGTTGTCGAACTGCACGATTGCGCTTTCCTGCACGCTCATCGGCCTGCAATCGCCGCGAAAAAGGGATGAATAGGAGCCGCCATCGTCCGATTGGGGCCTATAACCGTCCTTCGATGTGGAAAAAAGCCGCTTGGGGCTTTCACGCACAGATGCGCAGCTTGTCGCGATTCGCGGCAATGCGTAAGGCTTTTGTCCACCATGATTATTGCCTGTCCTGCCTGCAGCACGCGCTATGTCGTTCCCGATAGCGCAATCGGCGTGGACGGCCGCACGGTGCGCTGCGCCAAGTGCAAGCATTCCTGGTTCCAGGACGGGGCCGAAGTCGAAGGCGTCGTGGCCAGCGAAGCGGCAGCTCCGCCGCCGCCCCCACCGCCTCCTCCTCCTCCGCCGCCACCTCCCGCTCCGGTGCAGCGTGAAGAAAGCGCGGCCGCGCGCCCAGGCTTCAGTTTCGGTGAAGACGAGGCCGACGTCGCCACGGCGGAAGCTCCGCCGGTCGAGAATGCGACAGAGGACGAAGCGCCCGATTTCGACGCGACGACGCCCCCTTCCTATGACGAGGAACAGCCGGCCCCGCCGCCGGTGAGCCGCGCCTACGAGGACGAGGACGATTTCGTCTCCAGCTTCGACCATGCGCCGCCGTTTCGCCCGCGCCGCAACATGATGAAGCTGTGGACCTGGGCGGCAGCGACCTTCGCCGTGCTGGCGCTGGGCGCAGTGGTGGCGATCACCCAGTTCGGCACGCCGTCCTGGTGGCCGGTCGACAAACCCGCTTTCGGCCAGGCGCAGCCCGACCTCGAACTGCGCTTCCCGCAGGAGTCGCAGAGCTGGCGCGAGCTGGAGAACAAGACCTACCTCTTCTCCGCCCGGATCGAGGTGGAAAACAAGGCGCGCGAAAGCCGCCGCCTGCCGCCGATCCAGATCGTCATGCTCAACGAGCGCGAACAGCAGGTCTTCACCTGGATCGTCCAGCCGCCGCAGCCCACGCTGGCGCCGGGCGAGACGATCACCATCGACGAGGCGAGCACGCAGGTCCCGCGCAACGCGGTCTATGCCGACGTGGGCTGGGCTCCGCTCTGACCCTCGCGACAAAGGTGCTTGCGGCAGTCCAAAGGCGCTGCTAGGGGCGCGCTCCTACCGGCGGTAGCACCTGTTTCCCCCTCGAGGGATTCGCTACCGATTTCAGACTGTGTGCGGTCGTGGCGGAACTGGTAGACGCGCAACGTTGAGGTCGTTGTGGGCTAACGCCCGTGGAAGTTCGAGTCTTCTCGACCGCACCATCAGTCCCTTTCCCTGCAAATCGACGATACCGCAGCCTGCGCATGCGCGGGCCATGCGAAAAGGCCGGGCCACCCGCATGGGCAACCCGGCCTTCGTTTCACCGTGACGGCGGCTTATTCGGTGCCGCTCGCCTCGGCGGGAGCCTCGTTGGATGCCGAGCCGCTGGCCTGGCCCGCGATGAGCGCGGTGCCGCTGGCCGTTAGGCTGCCGGCGGGAAGGGTGGTCAGGCCGTCCTTGGTGTCGACGACCAGCTGGCGGATCTCGCCGCTGCGCGTGGCGACGATGTCGCGCACGGTGCCGAGCTGTTCGCCCGAAGGCAGCTGGACCGGCATGCCCGGCGCGACAGCGAAGGCGCCTTCGCCCTGCGCTGCGCCGCTACCGGCAAGGGCCAGCACGCCGTTATCGATCATGCCCGCGCCCTGCGCCGCGCCGCTTGCCGAACCGGCGAGGCTGCCGGCCTGTGCCGTTGCTCCCGACAGGCGGTCGCGGGCCGAACCCACGGCGGGGGTGGCGATATTGCGGACGCTCGAGGCAGTCTCACGCGCCCGGGCGGCGGTGCCCTGGACTGCGCCGGTCACGGCATCAGTGCCGATCAGCTGCGCATTGGCGCTGCCCGAGCCCGAGGCATTGGCAGAGCCCGAAGCATTGCCCGAAGCCTCGCCTGCCGGCGTGCCGAGCAGCTGGCTGGTGGTGGCATCGAGGCTGGTGTCGACGCTGCGGTCGATCGCGACGCTGCCGTTCTTGCGGTCGACATTCTGGTTGCCGCGCGTGGCGGCATCGCCGCGCAGCGTGCCGCGGGTGGTCGAACGCAGCGTTTCGGTCGGTGCGCGCAGGGTCGAATTGACCGTGCCATTGAGCGATCCAGTGACGCCCGACAGGCCGCCGCCGCCCAGCAGCTGGGCATGGGCAGGGGCTGCAAACAGGGTGAGTGCCGAAGCGGCAAGCATGAGGTTCTTCATCGTCAGTTCCTTTCGATCTGCGGATGCGAAGGGGGTCGGTGCATCCGCTCGAAAGGAAAACGGGTGGGCTGCGGCGCTTAATCCATAAAAGCGCGAAAAAAATTTCAGCGTCCGGTGCAGCCGCCGCAGACAAGGCCCCTGCCATAGGTGTCGTCATGGCCCTTGCGCCCGAGGTCCACGGCCTCTGCATCGAGTGCGGCGCGCCAGTTGCGGCCCTGCGCCAAGGCCCGCGCCAGGCGGGCAGCGACCAGCGGCGTGGCAAAGGACGTACCGCGCAGGCCGATGCGCCTGCCCTTGGCATTGCGGCCATAGATGTCCGCGCCCGGCGCAGCATAGTCGAGATGGAGCGCGCGGCCCGCCTCGATCAGCGCGCGGCGCTTGCCGTCGACCGCCGTCACGGCAACCACGCCGTCATAGGATGCCGGATAGGCAGGCGGGGCGGCTGGGCCGTCATTTCCGACCGCCGCGACCACCACCACGCCCTTGCGCTGGGCCGCGCCGATCGCCCGTTCGAGCACCGCGTTGCGCGGCCCCACGAGGCTGATCGTCACGACCTTGCTGCCGCGCGCGACCAGCCAGCCCAGCCCCTTCGCCATGGCGAGCGCATTGCCGCCCGCCTTGTCGGTTCCGTACACGTCCGCCACACGGATGGTGCCCGCGCCTGCATGGGCGAGCAGCGATGCGACCGAGCTGCCGTGGTGGCTCGGGAAGGGCGCACCAGCGGCAAAGCCGCGCGTCTCCGTGACCTTTACCGCAGGCCCGGGCGCGCCGTCGATCATGCCCACCGGCGCTGCGCTGCCCGCGCTACCTTGCGCCGAGATGGCCAGCACCGCGCCATTGGCGGTGCCCGACTGGAAGTGGAGATTGTCCGCGCTCACCTGCGCCTGCGGCAGTAGCAGGGCCAGCGCCGCTTGCGCTTCTGCAAGGTCCATCCCCTCGGGCACGCCGAGCCGCATGAGCGAGATATCCAGCCCCTCGACCTCTTCGCGCGAGAGGAGGGTGAAGCCTGCCTCCAGCGCAGGGGCCAAGGTGTCGGCGGAAACGTCCATCACCAGCAGCTCGCCGCGCCGCGCGGGTGCGCCTGCCGCATCGTACTCGATCGCATCGGCGTTGCGGCGCACCAGCCGGTCTATCGTGCGCAGGCGGTCGCGGGCGAGACGTTCCACCGTGCGCTGCACTCCGGCGCGCGTTTCGTCGAGCGTGTCGAGCGTCTCGCCCACCACCGGTCCCACCTGCGGCAGCTGGACACGCGGCAGCGCGACCTGTGCGGCAAGCGGCGCGGTAACCAGCGCCAGTGCGGCGCAAAGCAGGGAAAAAACTCGCATCGTACTCTCGTTCTTCGACTAAAACGCATTAAGCATGGATGAAACGCACGCGCTCGTCCGTTTAATCCCTGGAAGGCAGAGACGCTGAACACATCGTTCGAGAAAGACTTGCTGGCCCTGTTGCCCCGGTTGCGCCGTTTCGCAATCGGGCTGTCCGGCAATCCGTCCGACGGTGACGATCTCTGCCAGATGACCATCGAGCGCGCGCTGGCCAACCGGTCCCGCTGGGAAGAAGGCACGCGGCTCGACAGCTGGATGTATCGGATCATGCGCAATATCTGGATCGACGAGGGCCGCAAGACGACGCGCAGCCTGCAGACCTTCGTGGCCGAGGAGGCCGGTGTGGGTGTCGGCGGCGACGGTGCGCAGGAAGCCGCGGTCGAACTGTCCAACGTCGATCGCGCCATGCAGAAACTGCCGGAAGACCAGCGCGAGGCCGTGCTGCTCGTGATGGTCGAAGGCTATGCCTACAAGGAGGCGGCCGAAATTGTCGGCTGCCCGGTCGGCACTCTCAATTCCCGCCTTGTGCGCGGCCGCGACGCGTTGATGGCAATGCTCGGAGAAGCATCGTGACGATAACCCCTGAAGACATCGCCGCGTTTGCCGATGGCGAACTGTCGGGCGAGCGGGAGGCGCAGATCGCCGCCGCAATCGCGGCGGATCCCGGACTGGCGCAGCAGGTGGAGCGGCACAAATCGCTTAAGAGCATGCTGTCCGGCCATTATTCGCCGGTCCTCGACCAGCCCGTGCCCGACCGGCTGGCCGCCATGCTGTCCCGGCCGCAACCGGCCGAGGTGGTCGATTTTGCCGCGGCCCGCGAGCGGCGCGAGAGCAAGCGGCGCTTGCCGCACTGGGGCTGGATCGCCGGACCGGCGCTGGCCGCATCGCTGGCGCTTGCGGTCTTCCTGCCGGGCCAGGGCGGCGAAGGTCCGGCCTATGCCGACACCCAGCTTGCAGGCGTGCTCGACGACCGGCTGGTCGCCGACCAGTCGCCGGGAGACGAGACCCGCGTGCTCCTGTCGTTCCGTAGCGAGGAAGGCCGCTATTGCCGCGCGTTCAGTGGCAGCGCGGGCGGCGGTATTGCCTGCCGCGACGAGGCCGGTTGGAAGCTGGAGGCACTTGGCGAGGGCAGCGAAGGCGCCTCGACCGATTACCGTATGGCCGGTGCGGGCGATGCCGAGATCCTGGCCCTGGCACAGGAGATGGCAGCGGGTCCGGCGCTCGATGCACAGGGCGAGCAAGCCGCCCGCGAGCAGGGCTGGCGCTAAGCTACTGGCTGGCAGGCTTTCGCCCGGCCACATTCCACGCACGAAAAAAGGAAGGACCGGCGGGTCTTCCGGTCCTTCCTTCGGGGGGTGGCCGCGCCGAGGGACTGGCGCGGCCCGGGACGTTTCATTCGGTCAGTCGACGAAGATGACTTGGCCCATGCGGTACCCGCGCTCGGCCATTTCTTCGATATAGTCGATCCGCTCGTGCTTCAGTTCGTGGGCGTATTCCTCCCACGCATCGCGGCGGTCCTCGATGTCGCTGGCGCGGCGCAGATCGCTGGTGAGCTCCTTCTGCGCCTCGGTGATGTCGATGCGGTAATCGAACCACAGGCTGTTCTCGATCCCGGCGATCGGCGTGGTGATGATCAGCGCTTCCTCGGCGCGGGCGACCTGTTCCTCGTGCAGCATCGGCACGGCGGCGGTCGCGGCAGTAGCGAGGCCGAGGGCGAACAGCGGCAGGGTGGCAAGCTTGGTCATGTGTCGTTTCTCCTTTTGGCGCGCCCGGCCATGCCGGTCGCTTGAAAGGGAAACGGATGCCGGCGCGCGCTTAATCCATCGGCCGGCGATTTTTTCGCAGAGCGCGGAGGCATCGGCGAGATTTCTTGTGAAATTGCGGTGCTTTGCATACTCTTCGAGGTTGGCCGGAAGGCCATGGGGGAGGGAGCGAGTCGCTCTATGTACTGGTGGAAGGAAGACAGCGAACCCGCGCCCGGGTTCGGTGACCTGATGCAGCGCAGCAAGGTGCCGCTGACGCTGGCCGACGTGCGCCTGCCCGACGCGCCGCTCATCGGAGTCAACGAAGCCTTCTGCCAGGTGACCCAATACGGACCGGAGATGTGCCTGGGACGCAATTGCCGGTTCCTGCAACCGGCAGGCGGAGCCGGTCCGGTTCGCCAACGCATGCGCGATTTCATCGCCAATGACAGGATAGAGGACGGCAAGTTCCTCGTGCCCAATGTCAGGGCCGACGGTTCGCCCTTCCTCAACCTCGTCTACATGACCAAGTTGCAATACAATAATGAAATCGCTTACATATTCGGGTCGCAGTTCGAAATCAGAAGGCACGGCGAAGAAGCCCTGCAGATCTACGAAACGGCACTGAAACAGGATATTCGCCAGCTCGGTTCGATTGCCGGCGAGATGGGGATCGTCATGCTCGGTACTTACGAGCAGCTGGCATCCAGCCACTCGATCATCGCGAAATTGCGGGTGTCGGGGCTGAAGGGGGACTGATGAGCGAAGAGAAGGACAGTCTGCCCCCGGTCGTGGCCATCGGCGCATCTGCCGGCGGTCTCGAAGCTTTGCGTGAACTGTTTGCCGGGCAAACCGAGAGCACCGGAATGTCCTTCGTCGTCGTCCAGCATCTCGATCCGACGCATGAATCGTTGATGGCGCAGTTGATCGAGCGCTATACACAGATGAAAGTGACGCAGGCGGAAGGCGGCGAGGCGCTCGAACCCGATCATATTTACGTGATTCCGCCCGCGCACGGGCTGGCGATCCACGACAATACGCTTGAACTGACCGAATTTGCCGACCCGCGCGGCCAGCGCCGGCCGATCGACGATTTCTTCGACAGCCTCGCCCAGGACCGGCAGCACAAGGCCGCCTGCGTCATCCTGTCGGGGACCGGTGCCGACGGCAGTCGGGGCTTGCGCGCGATCAAGGAAAACGGCGGGCTGGCAGTGGCTCAGGATCCCGTGACGGCCCGCTACGACGGGATGCCGGTGTCGGCCATCGGGACCGGCCTTGTCGATATCGTTGCCCCTCCCTCGGCAATCATCGAAGCGGTGGGGGAGTTCTTTTCCCGCACCCCTGACGACGGATTGCGGGACGAGGCTCGCGAGGTCGCCGACCGGCTGGACGAATTGTGCGAGGTGCTGCGCGAGACCGTCGGGCATGACTTTTCGCGCTACAAGCGCTCGACGCTGGTGCGACGCGTGGCACGCCGGATGCAGGTCCTCTCGATCGAGGACGCGGGCGAATATGTGGCGCGGATGCGCAGCGATGCCGACGAATGCCAGGCGCTGTTCCAGGACCTGCTTATAAACGTCACGCAGTTCTTCCGGGACGCGGACGATTTCCAGTCGCTCAACGAAAGCGTGATTTCCGAACTGGTGCGCAAGTCGCGCGACGGGCAGGAACTGCGTGTCTGGGTGCCGGGCTGTTCCAGCGGCGAAGAAGCCTATTCCATCGCCATGCTCTTTGCCGAAGCGATGCGACGGTACGAGAAGCGCCCCTACCTGCAGATCTTCGCCACCGATATCGACGACAAGATGCTCGATATCGCGCGCAATGCGACTTATCCGGTGTCCGCGCTGGTCGATATTCCAAGCGAGTACCAGCACCGCTATGTCATCGGCGGAACGGACACCTTTTCCGTCACTCCGCAAATCCGCGACCTGGTCCGCTTCAGCCTGCACAACGTCGTGAGCGATCCGCCCTTCTCCAAGGTGGACCTCATTTCCTGCCGCAACCTCCTCATCTATTTCGACGAAGACCTGCAGCGCCACGTCCTGCCGCTGTTCCATTTTTCCCTGCGCGACAGCGGCTACCTCTTCCTCGGGACATCGGAAGGTATCGGCCGGTTCGAGGACCTGTTCGAAACGCTCAACCAAGGAGCGCGGCTGTTCCGGCGCAGGAACGTCAAGAGCAACTACAATTTGCAGATGGGGCGGGGCCAGTCCCCGACCTATGTCCGCCGCCGCGAAAGCAGCATGGCAGGTGGCACCGCGATCCAGTCGGGCTCGGCCGAAGTGGCGGCGCTGCGGCGCATCGCCGAACGCTATGCGCCGGTAACCTTCCTGGTCGATGGCGAAGGCACGCTGCTGCAGAAATGGGGAGCGGCCGGACGCTATCTCGAATTCCCCGACCGGCTCGAACGCACGGTGCACGTTCCCACGCTCGCCCGGCCGGGCCTGCGCGAGATCATCGGCCCGATGCTGCGCCAGGTGTCGGAGGGGCAAGGCCGGATCATCAAGCGGGACCTTGCGATCAGTACCGAATTCGGGCGGATTACCGCATCGGTGCTGGTGGAACCGGTGGCGCCGGGCGGCTACCTGATCGTCATCCGCGAGACCGGCGCGCTGGAGCCGTTCACGGACGAGGAGCTGGACGAATTCGAGGTCGGCGACGGCCAGCTGCAGTTCCTTGAGGAAGAGCTGCAAGCCACGCGCCATCGCCTGCGCTCGACGGTCGAGGAGCTCGAAACGACCAACGAGGAGCTGAAGAGCTCCAACGAAGAAATGATGTCGATGAACGAGGAGCTCCAGTCCACCAACGAGGAGCTGACGACGGTCAATGACGAACTCAAGACCAAGGTCGACCAGGTCACCGTCGCCAATGCCGACCTCAAGAACTTCGTCGATTCCACGCAGCTGATGGTCCTGGTGGTGGACGAGAAACTCAACCTGCGCAGCTTCACCGATGCAGTGAAGGCGATATTCGGGATCGACGAACGCGATCTGGGTCGCCCTCTCGATCAGTTGCCCAACAGTCTGGCCGAAGACAATTTCGTCGCGCTCACCCGCGCTGCGGCAGAACAGGGGCTGACAGACGAATATCGTGCCACCACGAAAGAAAAGTCGCGCGAATACATCGCCCGGGTCATTCCCTATCGACAGATGGACGGCACGATCGACGGAGCGACTGTCGTCTTCACCGATGTGACCGAAGCCCTTTCGATGGAGCTCGATCTGCGCGAGGAGCGGGAACGCCTGCGCTTGGCGCTGGAAGTCGCCAAGATCGGCATCTGGGAATACGAGCCCGCTTCGGACAAGACGGTCCTCGACAAGACCGAGCGCGAGCTGCTCGATCTCGACGAGGACGAGGGCAATACGATGGAGCCCATCCTTGCCCGCCTGCCGCCCGAAGACCGCGACCAGGTCAACAACGCGCTGCGCCGCGCGATGGACGGGGAAAGCGATTACGACGAGGTATTCTCGCTGCCGCTCAAGAACGGTGGCACGCGCTACCTGCACGGCCTCGGCCGCCGTATCATGAGCAGCGATGGGGCCAAGTTCATTGGCGTCACCTACGACATCACCAGCGAACGCGAGACACTGGCCCAGCGCGAAATCCTGCTGCGCGAGATGAACCACCGCGTGAAGAACCTGTTCGCGATCATCGCGGCCATGGTGTCAATCTCGCGCCGTGAGGCGAGCGATCTCGACAGCTTTGCAGAGGACCTGCGCGACCGGATCCATGCGCTCGGCCGCTCGCACTCGCTAACCTCGCGGCATACGGATGGATCTTCGGTCACCCTGCGCGAATTGCTCGATACGGTCCTTGCCCCTTCGCATGCCCGGCAGAAAATCACCTTCGATGGCCCGGAGGTCGAAGTGTCGACCGCGAAGCTGACATCGATCGCACTGATCTTGCACGAGTGGGCGACCAATGCGACGAAACACGGCGGGCTGCGTGACCACGACGGATCGCTTGACGTTCGCTGGGACAAGGTCGGCAACGACCTGCGGATCGACTGGGAGGAATGCTGCTCGGTCACTGATGACGGTGCAGGAGCCGGTTTCGGCACCCGCCTGCTCGAGGTTACGACCCGCCAGCTATCGGGCACGATCACGGGCGAAGCGGTGGCGACCGGCTACCGGCGCAGCCTGACCTTCCCGATCGACAGCTAAGCGGCTTCAGGCGAAGGCGGGGCGCAGAGCGGCAAGCAAATCCTTGCCGCTCACCGGCTTGTCGAGCCGTTTTTCCTGCTCGAATTCGCTGCTCAGTTCCTCGTGGTGCAAATTCGCGCTGACGAAGACGATATAGGTGCCGTTGCTGCGCAGCTGGCGGGCCAGCGGCCAGACCGGGTGCTGGTTCACGTCGATGTCGAGAATGGCTGCGCGCGGCATTTCGTTGCCGACCATGGAAAACGCCTCGTCGAGCGAGGTCGCGGGGCCCATCACGTCATAGCCCGCCGATTCCAGAGTCATCTCGAAATCGAAGGCGATCAATGCCTCGTCATCGACGATCAGGACCTTGCTACATGGCGACACGAGTGAAATTTTCCCTTCTTGAGAGGAGGAATTCGCCAATCGCCATTTGGTTTCGCACCCAGGCGCAGAATCTGCGCGCCGTTCCTAGCGTGCGTCGATCGGGCTGAGCGGCCACCACGGGCCGCCGGTGCGCTGCGCCTTGTGCCGGCCCAGATCGCGCAGGCAGGCCATGAAGCCGGGCTTGAACATCTCCCCCTCCTTCTTGCAGTCCGCCTCGGGGCAGGTGCATTCGAAGCTGTCCCACTGGTCGGCCGTGGTGACGTAGATGTCGCCATAGGGGTTGAGCAGGCGCAGGCCCGCGATCGCGCCGACCTCGCTTTCGTTGACGAGCAGGTCGTAACCGCGCTTGCCGTTGAGGATGGGGTCATCCTTGCTGTCGAGATCGGGGTCGGCGATGCGCACGGTCGGCCCGTTGCGCACCACGAAGAAGGCGGGTGTCACTGCGGCGCGGTCCGCACCTGCCGGATGATGGTCTTCGGGCAGGCCGGCGTGCTTGCACACATGATCGTGCATCCGCTCCATCGAGCGTTCGAAGAAGACCGAGCGGCGCACGCCGCCATCGTACAGCACGCGCGATCCCTTGCTCGACCTGGTGACGCGCAGCTGCTGGTGGAACACCGGCATGGCGGACGAGGCCATCGCCGCCGCGCACAGGGCATCGACGGCTTTCTCGTTGTCCGGCTCGTCGCGGACGAGGCCGCGCACGTCGACATAGTGGAACTGGCCGCAATTCGCCTCGACGAAGCCGATATAGCCCGCGATGCTCGACTGGCGCAGCGCATCGAGCAGCGTGCCGTCGCCATTCTCGTAGATCGCGTCGCGGATCCGGCGGCGCAGCGGCGCAGTCCCGGCCTGGGCGCCGCGAAAGGGGAGCATCTTGAGGCCGGTGTTGAGCACGACCTCGCTCTCCTTCTTCGGCGAATAGCCCCATTCGAGCCGTTCCATCGCGTAGCGGCGCGTCTCGGGCCGGGCCTTTTCGTCGAGCGCCACCATCAGCAGCAGGGTCTGTAGCGATCCGGTCGAAATGCCCGTGATGATACGCACCCCGCGCATGGCGAGGTCGTTGCCGCTGGCATCGTGCAGTGTGCGGAACAGGCCTGCTCCATAGGCACCCCACTGTCCGCCGCCCGACAGCATCAGGACTTTTTCGCCATGTGCTTTCTCGGGCTTGGCCGGATCGTGCGCCAGCTTCAGCTCGCCGGCCGAATGGCCGTGCAGTGCGCATTCCTCGACCAGCTTTTCCAGCTCGCGGCCCAGCGGATCGGGTTCATGATCGTTCTCGTCGAACAGGTGATCGTGCGAGACGGGTGCATCGCGCTGGATATCGCGCACGAAGCGGCTGGGGGCGGCATCGTGGACGTGGTCGTGGAAGTGCGAGCAGGGCACATCGTGCGCGCCCCAGTTCAGCAGCTTGCGGCCGACGAAGAAGATGACGAAGGGCAGGCAGAAGCCGATGACGAGGTAGACAAGGTTTTCCAGCATCGGCACATCCCCCCTTGGCTGGCCCGCGCGGTCGGTTTTTACCAATAGGCCCGCGGGTTACAACTCTATTGGAGAGGGCCGACATCGGGAGGGGGCAGGCGATGCGCATCGAACGCAAGGGCGGCGGACCGTGGCTGAACGAGCACCGCTCGATCGCCACTTTCATGCGCCGCACCGTGGAGGTCCACCAGAACGGCGAGCAGGAATTGGTCAGCGCCTTGCGCCAGCGGCGCGCGGTGATGGGCGACCTCATCGCCTACGAGGCGGAGCGCGACCGCGAATTGTGCGTGACCGGCTCCGGCTGGTCGCAGAGCAAGGTCTTCCACGGCTTTTCCAGCCATGTCGAAACCGACGAGGATCATGGCATCTGGCCGGTTCCCGACAGCGCTTTCCGCGACGGGGTCGAAGGGCGGCAGCGCTATGTCATCGTCACCGGCGGAACCAAGATTTTCCGCTTGATGGACTGGCTCGGCAAGCCCGGCCGCGACCTGTCGCTGCGCACGGCCGGCTCGCACAAGGGGCAGAGCATCGCCGGGCTGGTCGGCACCGGATCGCACGGCTCGACGCTGGGCGAGACGGGCTGCGAGGGTCATGTGCGCGCCGTCCTGCTTTCGACGGGCAAGGGCGAGGCGGTGTGGCTGGCGGATCCTGCGCGGCCGGTATTGCGCGACGAATGGGTGGCGCAGTTCGCCAGCCTCGGCGATCCGGCGCACTTCGCTGCAGCGCAGGTCCATCTCGGAGGCATGGGTTTCGTCTCCGCCTATCTCATCGAGGCGGTGGACGAATTCTACTGCGGCCTCGTCAAGCGCGCCCGCCGCCTGCCCGCCGACTGGGGCGCGCTGGTGGCACAGGGGCGCTTTGCCGAAGCCATGGGCGATATCGCGGAAGGCCGCGTGCCGCATTATTACGAGCTCACCTTCGATCCCTTCGCCAAGGACGGACACGAGGTGCTCGAGACGATCTGGCTCAGGATCGATGCCGAGGCCAAGCCCGCACTCGATGCGGAACCGGTCAGCCGCACCGGCTTCGAGGCGCTGGGCGAGCGCGCGGCCAAGGGATTGAAGGAAGCGAGCGAGAACCCGCTTGCGCCCTTCATGATCGAGGCCAAGCTGCGCGATCTGATCGATGTGCCGGGCATGCTGTTCGAGGATTTCAAGGAGCACGCCTGCGACGAGCGAGACGTGCCGCGCACGCTGTCCCAGCTGACCGCCGAATGGAAGCCGCACCGGCTTTTCGGCCTGCGAGTCGACGTCTACAACGCGGCCTTCGCCGTGCCGCTGGACCGCCTGCCTGAGGCCTTGAGAATCGCGCGCGAGATGGCTGCGGGGACCGAAGAGAACATCCGCCATTTCAGCAAGGACTTCGTCTACACCGTGCGCTTTGCGAAGAAGAGCCCGGCGGCGATGGGTTTCCTGCGGTTCGAGGACAATGCCATCATCAACATCGACGGCCTGCCCAAGAATTTCCCGCTCGGAACCGATGCCCACGTAGCGGCGCAACGCCTCCAGTACCTGCTCGGCAAGGCGGGCATCCCTTTCTCCATGCACTGGGGCAAGGATGCGCAGATGGATGCAAGCGCAATCGCTGCGCAGTACGGACCCGGTGTTGCCGCCTATCGGGCTGCGCGCACAGAATTGCTCGGCACCGACGCGGAGGTGTTCATCTCCCCCGCGCTTGAACGCTGGGGCCTTGCCTGACTATCAGCCGTGCGCGCCGAACAGGTTCGCGATGGCGGTCGAGATGCGCAGCGAGAGGCCGTGCGCCTGCTCGATCGGGTCGATGTAATTCGTGCGGATAGCATCGTAGCCTTCGCCCGCGCCGCGCGGGTACTCCCCGCCCTCGTCCATCGCGAAGTCGCTCTTTTGCGGAAAGCTGGTGGGATAGGCGCGGCGTAGCTGGGCGAGGGCCTCGTCCACCCGCAGGGTGAACACCATCTCCAGCACGTCGGTCCGGCTGATGTCGTTGGAGCGGCTGAAGACCGGCACCGACACCACTTTCAGGAACATGTGCTGCATCAACGCAAGGCGCAGCGATTGCAGCACGCCGATGGTCCGGCGCACGCCTTCGCGTTCGGGATGCGGCTCCTCGTCGGGCACGAGGTCGAACAGGCGGTGCAGTTTCAGCGCATCGACCCTCAGGCGCGAGGCGAGGCGGCGGAAGACGCCGTTGCGGTCGTCCTGGATGAGATACTCCGCCAGCGTTTCGCAGGCGCGGGCGAGGTGGTCTTCGGTACCGCGATAGGGGCGACTGGCCCAGTATGCGGAATTGAACAGCTCGCCATAGGCGGCGACCGTCTTGATGCTGGCCAGCGCGTTGGAGGCGCGCACCAGTCGCATGATCTGCCGCCCGCGCGGGCTTTCGCGCAGCAGTTCGGCAATGTCCTCGTAATTGCTTTCCGCCGCGCTGCCGACGCCGGCGATGATATTCACCGGATAGCCCAGTTGCTGGAGGATCGCGTTGTGCGGGATGGCGCGGATCTGGCGCAGGCTCATCTCGCGGTCGGCATTGATGTCGCTCTGGCGGCGCGAAACGCGGCTGCCGGTCGTGTTGAGCAGGCCAAGGCCGAAGGCCGTGATCGCGCGGCTGTAGGTCCGGCTTTCGAGGTGTTCCTGCTGGTGGTCCTTGATCGCGCGGTAGAAATCGAGGCTGAGATCGGTCCGGCGGTAGAAAGCATCCGCCGGAGCTTCGAGGTCGGCGGTGGCAGGTGCCCGCTCGGCAATCTCGGACAAGGTCGCCAGCGCCAGCTCCGGCGTCGAGAAGAACAGGTAGCCGTCGCCCCCCTGGAAGCTCGCCTCGGGTTCGATGCGGATGCCGGCGCGGGCAAAGCGCCGCCGCGCCCAGGGGCTGAGCGGCCATTCGAGCCGATCCTTGAAGCTCGCGGGATGCGCGCCGCGGCCCATGCCTTCGCCATGCGTGTTGAACACCAGCGCGGCGACATCGGTCAGCCCGTTCGCGGCCATCGCTTCGGCAAGGCGGCCCTGCAGGCGCTCGATCGCAAGGCTGGCCGGGATCTGCCCGACGAACCGGCCGGCATCGGAAAAGCCGGTCTGGATGGCCACGCGCCCGCGCTTCCTGGCGTAGGCGCGGTAGTCCTCCTCCGCGAGCAGCGCGTCGAGGAAGCGGCCGCCATGTTCCAGCGCGCTTTCCGTCTCGAACAGGGGCGAGACATCGACCTTGTCCTCGATCCCGAACAGCCGCGCGAAATAGAGCGCCGACAGCACGGTAGCGGGTTGTTCGCATTCGGCGACCAGCATGCGGATCGGCGCATCGGCGTCCACGTGCTTGAGGATTTGCGCCATGGCGAGGAACTGCCGCACCGCGGTCGAACTTTCGATCGCGAGCGAGGCGAAATTGGCGGACAGCGGCTTTGCCTCCGCCAGCAGGTCGCGCAGCGCACCCAGTGCGCCCTGGCTGCCGATATCCAGTTCCTCGCCATTCTCGATCCGCGTGCGGATGGCGTTGTGGAGCTGTTTGGCGTTCACGCGGAAATGGATATTCCCCATGCCGAGGCCATCGGCGCGCATCGCGGCGGCCAGTGTCTTCAATGCGACGGCCTTGTCGCCGTCCGCCCCTGCGGCTTCGTCCTCGAGCTGCGCGATGACCGGCGCAAGGCTCAGCAGCTTGTCGGGGTCGCCCGCGGTCAGGCGGTTGGCGGCGGCAGACAGGTCCGCTGGCTTGCCGAGATCGCCGGCGAAATCCGCTGCGCTGCGCTCAGTATGCGCTTGGGCTGCGCGCAGCTTGCCGACCAGGCCGTGGCCTGCATCGATGGCGGCAAGGCTGTCGGCATAGCGGCCGAGCCGCTCGGCCTTTTCGGCAAGGCGGAAGCGGATCGAAGTGTACCACTTGATGTCGGTGCGCCCGTCCATGTCGTAGCCGACCCAGCTGGCGAAGCGGAACGGGAGCGGCGCAAGTTCGCGCCAGCGGTCGGGCCACTTCTTCGCTGCGCAGGCGAGCAGCGAGGACACGAGCCGGTCGCGCGCATCCTGCGCATGGGCGAGCGCCTGCATCGCCTCGCCATGTTCATAGTCGAGCGTGATCGCGGTCCGCGTCCCGTCCGCTGCCTCGATGGACCCGCCCGTGCTTGCCGCCTGCGCCACCGCGCGGGTCTGGCCGGGCGAGAGCAGGAAGGTCGGGTGCGCGGTAAAGACGACGTGCAACTGCGGATTGGCCCAGTGCGCCGCGAAATCCTCGAAACTGCCGGCGTCGCTGCAAAAGCCGTCGAGCCTGCTTGTCGCAGCGTCGGGCGTGACGAGGCAGCGCAGCCGTTCGGCCCGTGCGCCCAGCGATTCCGCTTCGAGCTCGCCCACCAGCTGCGCCACGTCCTCCAGCGACACGTCGCCCGCTTCCAGCGTGCGCGAGATATCGTGCGCCAGCTGGAAGACCGGGTTGAACAGCGGCGTTTCCTGCGTGCGCGCGTGCAATTCGCGCAGGCGGTCGGCCAGCCGGTCGAAGGATAGCGGGGCAAGGTCAGTCAAACGCGAATTCTCCTGTCGTCTTCGAACTCACGAATGCGCGGCAAAGCGGTTCCCGAGTCAAGCGAAGGCGGCAAATGGCGGCATGAATAGGTTTGCGTTCGCGCAGATGTGCCAAGCGGGTGCTTCGCCCTTTACACCTGCCGCGTCATTCTCCACCCATTCCGGCACGTTAACCGCAAGCGCCAACCTTCCTGTCACGGCTTGCGGGCGATGCGTGGCCTCTGGGGCAGGAAACGGGATTTTATCATGAGCGACTGGACCATCGGCATCATCGGCGGATCGGGCCTTTATGCAATCGACGAGCTCGAGGATGCGCAGTGGATCGAGGTGAACTCGCCCTGGGGCGAGCCGTCCGACCAGATTCTGTGCGGCACGATCGGCCATGTGCGGGTGCGCTTCCTGCCGCGGCACGGGCGCGGGCACCCGATCATCCCCTCGAAGATCGAGGCGCGCGCCAATATCGATGCATTGAAGCGCGCAGGCTGCACCGATCTCCTCGCCATCAGTGCGGTCGGATCGCTGGCGGAAGACCTGCCGCCGGGCCGCTTCGTCACGGTCGACCAGTTCATCGACAATACCAAGGGCCGCCCGTCCACCTTCTTCGACAACGGCTTCGTCGCCCATGTGCCCTTCGGCGACCCGGTCTGCCCGCGCTTGTCGAAGCATATCGCCAAGGCGGTCGAGAAGGCCGGCGGCGACGTGACGCAGGGCGCGACCTATCTCGCCATGGAAGGCCCCCAATTTTCGACCCGCGCCGAAAGCAAGCTCTACCGCCACTGGGGCGCCGAAGTCATCGGCATGACCGGCATGCCCGAGGCCAAGCTCGCCCGCGAGGCGGAGCTGCCCTATGCCCTGCTCGCCATGGTGACCGACTGGGACAGCTGGCGCGATAACGAGGCGACGGTCGACGTGGCGGAGATCGTTGCCCAGATGCAGAAGAATTCCGAACTGGCGAAGAAGGCGCTGGTCGCGTTCTGCAAGGGCCTGCCGAAAAAGCGCAATCCCTCCCCCATCGACCGCACGCTCGACGATGCGGTGATCACCGCACCTGCCCACCACGACAAGGAATTGATGGCCAAGCTCGACGCAGTCGCGGGCCGCCTGTTCCGCGCCCGATGAGCGAGCGCTTCGACCTCCTCGTCATCGGCGGCGGGATCAACGGCGCAGGCATCGCGCGCGATGCCGCCGGCCGCGGCCTGTCGGTGGCGCTGGTGGAGAAGGACGATCTCGCTTCCCACACCTCGTCGGCCAGCACCAAGCTGGTGCATGGCGGCCTGCGCTATCTCGAACATTACGAATTCCGCCTCGTCGCCGAAAGCCTGCGCGAGCGCGAGGTACTGCTCGCCAATGCGCCGCACATCATTTGGCCGCTGCGCTTCGTCCTGCCGCACGAGCCCGGCATGCGGCCCAAGTGGATGCTGCGCGCCGGCCTGTTCCTCTATGACCGGCTGGGCGGGCGCAAGACGCTGCCCGGCTCGCACCGGATCGATTTGCGCAAGGCCCCGCACCGCTCGATCCTGCAGGAACATCTGGTCGCAGGGTTCGAATATTCGGACTGCTGGGTGGAGGATTCGCGCCTCGTCGTGCTGACGGCGATGGACGCGCAGGAACGCGGCGCGAAGGTCTGGACGCGCACCGAATGCACCGCGCTCGAGCGGCACGCCGATCACTGGGCGGCCACGCTCGTGGACGAAAACGGGGAGCGCAGGGTCGAGGCGCGGGCCGTCGTCAATGCCGCCGGCCCCTTCGTCGACCGCGTGGCGAAGCGCGCTCTCGGCAGCGGGACGCCTGCTCATCTGCGGCTGGTGAAGGGCAGCCACATCATCGTGCCGCGCGCCTATCCGGGCGACCATGCCTACATCTTCCAGCAGGCCGACGGGCGGATCGTCTTCGCCATTCCCTACGAGCGCGATTTCACGCTGATCGGCACGACCGACATGCTCTACGAAGGCTATCTGGACCGTGTGGAAATCAGCGAGGAAGAAAAGGCCTACCTGCGCGAGGCGGCGACGCAGTATCTCAAGAGTGGGATCACCGAGGAAGACATCGTCCACACCTATGCCGGTGTCCGCCCGCTCTACGAGGACAATTCGAAGAGCAATTCGACCGTCACGCGCGATTACGTCTTCGAGCTGGAAACCGATGGCGGGGCGCCGATCCTGTCGGTCTATGGCGGCAAGATCACCACCTATCGCAAGCTCGCCGAACACGCGCTGGCAAAGCTCAGGCGGCACCTCCCGCTGCCGTCCGGCCCGTGGACGCAAGACGCCCCCCTGCCCGGCGGCGACATGGAGCGTGCCGACTTCGCCCGCTATCTGTGGAACGCGAGCGATCGCTATCCCTGGCTCCCGCCCGAAATGCTTCTGCGCCTTGCCCGCGCCTACGGGACGCGCGTCGACCGCGTGATCGGGTCCGCCACCTCGCTGGGCGAACTGGGCGAGCATTTCGGCGGCGATCTCTACGCTGCGGAACTGCGCTACCTGCGCGATTTCGAATACGCCCGCAGCGCGGAAGACGTGCTGTGGCGCCGCAGCAAGCTGGGCCTGCACCTGCCTGCCGAAAGCGCCCCTGCCGTAGCGGAATGGTTCGCGCAGGCCTGAGGCCCGCAGGCACGGTTCACAAAGCTTGAAAGCGCCTGCGCGCGGGTCCAAGGGGCGCACGTCCACCCAAGCCCAACGGAGTCGCATGGCCTTGCACGATCCTGCCCGCCTTTCCCCCATCTCCCGCCAGTCGCTGCGCGAGGCCTATCGCGCGGAAGAAAACGCCTGCGTGGCAGAGCGTCTGGGCCAGGCCGGACGGGCGAGCGAGAAGCATGGCGAGGCGGCTGCCCTGGCGGCAAAGCTGATCGAGGGTGCGCGGCGTCGCAAGGCGAGCGGGATCGACGCTTTCCTCCAGCAATACGGCCTTGCCACCGAAGAAGGCGTGGCGCTGATGTGCCTTGCCGAAGCGCTGCTGCGCGTGCCCGATGCGGCCACCGCCGATGCGCTGATCCGCGACAAGATCGGCGATATCGACTGGTCCGAACATCTCGGCGAAAGCTCTTCCACCTTCGTCAATGCGGCGACCTTCTCGCTCATGCTGACCGGCGAGGTGCTGGAACGCCCCGAAGAAGCGCAGAAAGGCATGCGCCGCACGCTCAAGAACGCCGTCACGCGGCTGGGCGAACCGGTCATCCGCAAGGCGACCTTGCAGGCCATGCGCATCCTCGGCGGCCAGTTCGTCTACGGCCGCACGATCGACGAATCGCTCAAGCGTGCCGCACCCGAACGCGCCAAGGGGCTGACCCACAGTTTCGACATGCTCGGCGAAGGCGCGATGACTTTCGACGATGCCGAAGGCTACCGCGCCAGCTACGAGCGCGCGATCGACCGGCTTGCGCGCGAAGGCACGGGCGATCCCCGGACGTCCCCCGGCATCTCGGTCAAGCTGTCGGCACTGCATCCGAAATACACCTTCTTCCACGGCGAGAAGGCGGTGGCGGATCTCGTGCCCATGCTGCGCCCCCTGATCGCCAAGGCGCGCGATGCGAACATCCATTTCACCATCGATGCCGAGGAGGCCGACCGGCTGGAGCTGTCGATGGATATCATAGAAGCGCTTGCGCAGGACGATGCGCTGTTCGTGCGCGCCGACGGCAGCCGCTACGAAGGCTTCGGCCTCGCTATCCAGGCCTACCAGAAGCGCGGTGTGCCGATGTGCGAATGGGTCGCCCGCCTCGCGCGCAAATACGACCGGAAATTCTTCGTCCGCCTGGTGAAGGGCGCTTACTGGGACACCGAGATCAAGGTGAGCCACGTCGGCGGCTTCACCGATTTTCCCGTCTTCACGCGCAAGCTGGCGACCGACGTGAGCTACCTCGCCTGCGCGGACACGCTGTTTTCGGCAAGCGACGTGATCTATCCCGCCTTCGCCACGCACAACGCCTATACGGTGGGCGCGATCAAGGCGCTGGCCGGCAGCAAGCCGTTCGAATTCCAGCGCCTCCACGGCATGGGCGAGGATGTCTACGATGCGCTCGCACAGGTCGAGGGCAATGCGCGCACCACCGTGCGCATCTATGCGCCGACCGGCACGCACAAGGACCTGCTCGCCTATCTGGTGAGGCGCCTGCTGGAGAACGGGGCGAACAGCAGCTTCGTCAACCGCATGGCTGATGCCGAAGTGCCGGTGGCCGACCTCGTCACCGATCCGTGCGCCGACCTCAAGGCGCTGAAGCCCTATCGCAATCCGGCCATCGCGCTGCCGAAGGACATCTTCCCCAACCGCAAGAACTCGGCCGGGGTCGATTTGTCGGACCCGCTCGTGCGCGAATCGCTGCTCGACCGGCTCGATGCTCTGTCGACGCGCCACTGGCATGCCGAGCCGACCTTCGTGTCGGGTGCCGAGGGCGAGGTCGCTCCGATCAACAAGCCGCACGACCTGACTGCCGAAGTCGGCACGAGGCGGGATTCGCTCGACTTCGAGGTCGAGGAAGCGATCACCCGCGCGCTCGACATCCAGCCGGGCTGGAACGCGCTGGGCGGCGAGAAGCGTGCCCTGCTACTGGAAGAGGCCGCTGACCTGTTCGAGGCGCATACCGAGGAGTTTCTCTCGCTGTGCCAGCGCGAAGCCGGCAAGACCTTGCAGGATGCGGTGCTCGAACTGCGCGAAGCGGTCGACTTCCTGCGCTATTACGCGGTCGAGGCGCGCCGCCTGTTCTCGGCCCCGATCCCGCTGCCCGGCCCGACGGGCGAGGAAAACCGCTTGACCATGGCCGGGCGCGGCGTCTTCGCCACGATCAGCCCGTGGAACTTCCCGCTCGCCATCTTCATCGGCCCGGCCGCAGCGGCGCTTGCTGCCGGTAACACCGTGGTTGCCAAGCCCGCCGAACAGACCCCGCTGATCGCGGCGCTGGCCGTCAGGCTGTGCCACGAGGCGGGCATTCCGGAAGAAGCCTTCCAGATCCTGCCGGGCGCAGGCGATGTGGGCGAGATGATCACCTCCGACCCGCGCATTGCAGGCGTGGCCTTCACCGGCTCGACCCAGACCGCCCAGGCCATCAACCGCAGCCTTGCCTCGCGCGACGGGCCGATCGCGACCTTCATCGCCGAGACCGGCGGGCAGAACGCGATGATCGTAGATTCCACCGCGCTGCCCGAACAGGTCACGCGCGATGTCGTTGCCTCTGCCTTCCAGAGCGCGGGCCAGCGCTGTTCGGCGCTGCGCGTCCTGCACATCCAGGACGAGGTCTACGATTCCATGCTGCACATGATCCGCGGCGCGTTCGAGGCGCTGACCGTGGGCGATCCGGAAGAGCTGGCGACCGATGTCGGCCCGGTTATCGATCCCGATGCGAAGGCCGCACTCGAACGCCATGTCGCCCGCCGCAAGAAGGCCGGGCGGCAGGTCTGGCGCCGTCGCCTGCACAATGGGGCGAGTGCCGGTTGCTATGTCGCGCCGACCATCATCGAGATGGATTCGATCCTCGACCTGAAGCGCGAGAACTTCGGGCCCGTGCTGCATGTCGTGCGCTACAAGGCCGCGGACCTCGGGCGCGTGGTCGAAGAAATCAACGCCACCGGCTATGGCCTCACCCTCGGCCTCCACAGCCGCAACGACGATACGCGCGCCTTCGTCGAAGCGCGGGCGCGGGTCGGCAATTTCTACGTCAACCGCAACCAGATCGGCGCGGTGGTGGAAAGCCAGCCCTTCGGCGGGGAAGGGCTCTCGGGCACCGGCCCCAAGGCGGGCGGCCCGCACTATGTCGCCCGTTTCGCGACCGAACGGGTGGTCTGCATCGACACGACCGCGGCAGGCGGCAACGCCACCCTGCTGGCGAGCTGAGCGAGACAAGCCATTGCGAAACCATGGTGGGCTGGCATAAACCGCCCCCATGGTTCGCACCCTCCGGCATTTCCTCGTCCTGCTCGCGCTCGCCTGGTCCTCGCTCGCCGCGGCGGAGGTCCAGATCACCTTCCATTCCTTCAACGGGTCGGTGATCGCGGGGCGCTATCCGCACACTTTCATATCGATGGAAGGGACGCTGGAAGATGGCACCGCGATCAAGGAAAACTACGGCTTTTCCGCCAAGCGCGCGTCGATTGCCGTGCTGCGCGGGCCGGTCGAACACATCATCATGACCGAAAAGGAGAAGTGGCTCACCAAGACCAACCGCCATTTCACCCTGACCATGGATGATGGCCAGTACTGGAAGGTGCGCAAGCTGGTGTCCGAATGGCGCGATGCGCCGGGCAAGTTCTACGATCTCGACACGCGCAACTGCATCCATTTCGTGGGCGAGATCGGCCGGATCCTCGGCCTCAAGGTCGCCTATCCGGAAGACATGCTGCGCAAGCCCAAGGCGTGGCTCAACCACATCACCAAGATGAACCCGATGCTTCGGGCAAAGGAAATCGATTAGGCCGCTGCGGCCTGTGCGCGCTGTTCCGACAATATGCCCCAGCCGGCCAGGAACAGGCCTGCCACCAGTGGTCCGATGACGATGCCCGACAATCCGAACAGTGCGATTCCGCCCAGCGTGGTGACAAGGATCAGCCAGTCGGGAATGCCGGTGTCGCGGCCTACGAGAATCGGGCGCAGGACGTTGTCGATCATGCCGATCAGCGCCACACCCGACACGATCACGACGATGCCCTGCCAGATCGCGCCTGTCGCCAGCAGGTAGATCGCAGCCGGCACCCAGACGATGGCCGGGCCGACTGCCGGCAGCAGCGAAGCGATCGCCATGATCACGCCCAGCAGCAGTACGGACGGAATGCCGACGATCGAGAAGGTGATGGCGCCGAGCGCGCCCTGCACGAGGCCCACGACGACCGAACCCTTGATCGTGGCGCGCACGATGCCGAGGAACCGTGCTGCCAGCCGGTCGGCAATGCCGCGTTCGAAGGGGAGTGCGTTCAACACGCTCTCTCCGATCGCGCGCCCGTCGCGCAGCAGGAAGAAGGTCACGTAAAGCCCGATGGCAAGGGCCAGCACGAAGCCGAACACGCTGCCGCCGATGGCCAGCGCCTGCTGCGCGATGAGGCCGAGACTGGCCTGCGCAAATTCCTGCGCACGCTGCTGCAGCGCGCCGAGATTGCCCCAGCCCGAGGCTTCGAGCGAGGCCTGGATATTGGCGGGCAGGGCCGCAAACACCTGGTCGAACCACATGCTGACGTCGATCTGGCCCTCCTGGAAGGCGACGACCAGCCCGGCGGCCTCGTCCACCACGGCGCTGCCGATCCAGAAGGTCGGCAGGATCACCGCCACGAAGATGACGCCGAGCGTCAGCAGCGTCGCCAGCGTGTCACGCCCCGGCAGGCGGGCGAGGAACCAGCGCAGCAGCGGCTGGAACATGATCGCCGCCAGCGCTGCCCACAACAGCGGCTGGAAGAACGGCAGGACGATGACGAGCAGCGCCAGCGTGACCAGCGCGAGGAACAGCAGGAAGCCGCCCTCCTCGATCGAACCCTTGCCCCGCTGTTCCATTCCGCCCCCTGCGACCGTTCTAGACGTCGAGATTGGCGACGTTGAGCGCGTTCGCCTGGATGAATTCGCGGCGCGGTTCGACCACGTCGCCCATCAGGCGGGTGAAGATTTCGTCGGTCACGTCGGCATCCTCGACCTTGACCTGCAGCAGCGCGCGGTTGTCGGGGTCGAGCGTGGTCTCCCAAAGCTGCTCGGCGTTCATTTCGCCAAGGCCCTTGTAGCGCTGGATCTTCTGGCCCTTGCGCCCGGCGGCCATGACCGTGTCGAGCAGCTGGGTGGGCAGGGTGATCGCATCGCTGCCGGCAAAGGCGGGTGCGTCATTGTCGCCATCATCGCCGCTCTCGGCGTCGACGGCGTCCGCATCGTCGCTCTCGCCCTTCACCAGGCGGATGGGCGCGGCGTAGACTTCGGCATGCTCGCCCGCCACGCGGTGCAGTTTGCGGGCCTCGGCGCTTTCGAGGAAGGCCGGCTCGATCTCGTGAACGTCGGTGACGCCGCGCCACAGGCGGCTGAAGCGCACGATGCCGTCGCTGCCGATCTCGGCCGACCACTTCGCTTCCGGATCGCCCATCTGCAGGTGCGCTGCCGCACGGGTCAGCGCTTCGGCGCGGTTGCCGGCGGGGTCGAGCGCGCCGGTCAGTGCCATCGCCTCGATCAGCTCCGGCTTGTACTTGCGCGGCACGAAGGCGAACAGATTGCGCATGCGCAGGCCGTGTTCGACGAGCTGGTGCATGCCGGTTGCAGGGATCGTACCTTCGCGCGTCTCGAGATAGTGGCCCGCCAGCCCCTGGTCGATCAGGTAGCGGTCGTAGGCGGCCTGGTCCTTCAGGTAGACCTCGCTCTTGCCGCGCGTCACCTTGTAGAGCGGCGGCTGCGCGATGAAGAGGTGCCCGGCCTTCACGATTTCCGGCATCTGGCGGTGGAAGAACGTCAGCAGCAGCGTGCGGATATGCGCGCCGTCGACGTCTGCGTCGGTCATGATGACGATCTTGTGGTAGCGCAGCTTTTCGAGGTTGAACTCGTCGCGCAGGCCCGTGCCCATCGCCTGGATCAGCGTGCCGACTTCCTTCGACGAGATGATCCGGTCGAAGCGCGCGCGTTCGACGTTCAGGATCTTGCCCTTCAGCGGCAGGATCGCCTGCGTTTTGCGGTCGCGGCCCTGCTTGGCGCTGCCGCCTGCAGAATCACCCTCGACCAGGAAGAGTTCGCAATTCTCGGGATTGCGGTCCTGGCAGTCGGCCAGCTTGCCCGGCAGCGAGGCGACGCTCATCGCGCCCTTGCGGCTCATCTCGCGGGCACGGCGTGCGGCTTCGCGTGCGGCAGCGGCGTCGATGACCTTCTGGACGATGGCCTTCGCCTCGTTCGGGTTTTCCTCCAGCCATTCGCCCATCTTCTCGCCCATCAGGCTTTCGAGCGGCTGGCGCACTTCGGAGGAAACCAGCTTGTCCTTGGTCTGGCTGGAGAACTTGGGATCGGGCAGCTTGACTGACACGATGGCGGTCAGGCCTTCGCGCATGTCCTCGCCCGACAGGCTCACCTTTTCCTTCTTCATGAGGCCCGAAGAGGTCGCGTAATTGTTCAGCGTGCGCGTCAGCGCCGCGCGGAAGGCGGCAAGGTGGGTGCCGCCGTCACGCTGCGGGATGTTGTTGGTGAAGCACAGGACGTTCTCGTAATAGCTGTCGTTCCATTCGAGAGCGACGTCGATGCCGATGCCGTCCTTTTCCGCGCTCACCGCGATGGGGTCCGACACCAGCGCCTGCTTGTTGCGATCGAGCCATTTCACGAAGGCCGCGATGCCGCCTTCGTAGAACAAATCGTGCTGCTGCACTTCCTCGTGGCGCTTGTCGCGCAGCAGGATGCGCACGCCCGAATTGAGGAAGGCGAGTTCGCGGTAGCGGTGTTCCAGCTTGTCGAAATCGAACTCGACGACGTTCTTGAAGGTCTCTTCCGAGGCCTTGAAGGTGACGCGCGTACCCTTCTTGAGGCCGTTGTCGTCCCCGTTCGAATCCACCGGCGGCGCGTCGCCCACGATGCGCAGACTTTCCACGGCATCGCCGTGTTCGAAGCGCATCCAGTGCTCCTTGCCGTCGCGCCAGATGGTCAGTTCGAGCCATTCCGACAGCGCGTTGACGACCGAAACGCCCACGCCGTGGAGGCCGCCCGACACCTTGTAGGCATTGTCGTCCGAGGTGTTCTCGAACTTACCACCCGCGTGCAGCTGGGTCATGATGACCTCTGCCGCCGAGACGCCTTCTTCCTTGTGCATGTCGACCGGGATACCGCGGCCGTTGTCTTCCACGCTGACCGAGCCATCGGGGTTGAGTTCGATCAGCACGAGGTCGCAGTGGCCTGCCAGAGCTTCGTCGATGGCGTTGTCGGACACCTCGAAAACCATGTGGTGCAGGCCCGATCCGTCATCGGTGTCGCCGATGTACATGCCGGGGCGTTTGCGCACTGCATCGAGGCCCTTGAGGACCTTGATGGAATCCGCGCCATATTCGTTGGAATTGCGGGCCTTTTCGCCCTGCTGGGGCGTGCCGTTCGAAGTGTTCTCGTCCATGCCCATTATATAGGCGCGAGGGGCAAAAACCGAAAGGTGCGGGCCTGTCTTTCTTCCACAGGCAATTGCGCTAGGATGCGGGGCGAAACAGGGGGAGAATGACGATGCGCGGGATGGTCCTTGCAGGGGTTGGCGCGGGTCTTGCGGCACTGGCGGCGCCCATGCCCGCAGCGGCGCAGGATGCAGGCGGGCTGCGGCCCGACCAGAAGGAATTCCGCGACCTGTTCGAAGAGCTGGTGGAAACCGACACCTCGCTCAGCAACGGCAGCTGCACGCTGGCGGCGGAGCGCATGGCGGACCGGCTGCGCAAGGCAGGCTTTCCCGAAGACCGCCTGACCCTGTTCGCCACCGCCGAAGCGCCGCGCGAAGGCGGGCTGGTGGTAGTTTATCCCGGCACGTCCGATACGCTCAAGCCGCTGCTCGCCATTGCCCATATCGACGTGGTCGAGGCCAAGCGCGAGGATTGGCAGCGCGATCCCTTCACCCTGTTCGAGGAGGACGGCTATCTCTACGCGCGCGGCGTGTCCGACGACAAGGCCATGGCAGCCGCGCTGGTCGACACGCTGATCCGCTTCCAGAAATCGGGCTACAAGCCCCAGCGCGCGGTCAAGATCGCGCTGACCTGCGGCGAGGAGACGAACGGCGCTTTCAACGGCGTGGAATGGCTGGTTAACAACCGGCGCGAGTTGATCGACGCCGAATTCGCCATCAACGAAGGCGGCGGCGGCACGGCGGACGAGAACGGCAATGTCGTCGAGCAGACCATCCAGGTGGGCGAGAAGATCTTCGCCAATTACGTGCTCGAATTCACCAATCCGGGCGGCCACAGCTCGGTCCCGCGGCCGGACAATGCCATCACCCAGCTGGCCCATGCGCTGGTGAGGATCGGCGCGCACCGCTTCCCGCTCGAATTCAACGAGACGAACCGCACCTATTTCCGCCTTGCGGGGGCCGGACGCGGGGATGCGATCGGCGATGCCATGGTCGCTCTGGCCAACGACCCGACGAATGCCGAGGCGGAAGCGGTGGTCAACGCCGATCCCTTCCTCCATTCGAACCTGCGCACAACCTGCGTTGCGACCATGCTGGACGCAGGCCACGCCCGCAACGCGCTGGCGCAAAGGGCGCAGGCGAACGTCAACTGCCGCATCTTCCCCGGCAACACGATCGAGGCGGTCGGCGAGGAACTGGCGCGGATCGCGGGCGAGGAGGGGCTGAAGATCACCATCCTCGAACCGCGCAGGCCCGCCCCGCCGCAGCCGCCGATGGACGAGCGCATCCTCGGACCCTCGCGCGAACTGGTTGAACGGTATTTCCCGGGCGTCCCGCTCGTGCCGGTCATGTCCAACGGCTATACCGATTCCACCTTCCTGACCGCGACCGGCATCCCGAGCTACGGCGTGCCCGGTGGATGGGGCGATCCGGACGGCAACGGGGTCCACGGGCTGAACGAGCGGATCAGCGCGCGCTCGCTCTACGTCGGACGCGATTTCCTGTTCGACCTCGTGAAGGCGCTGGCGAATCCGGACTGACCGGCATCGCCGCTTGACGCTACGGCAGCGGCAGCGCAGGGCGCGAAGATGCTTTCTGTGCTCGATATTTTCCGGATCGGCATCGGTCCGTCCTCCTCGCACACCGTGGGTCCGATGCGGATCGGTGCGCTCTTCGTGCGCGCGCTGGCCAAGCGCGGCAAGCTGGAGGAGGTCGCGCGGATCGCGGTCGAACTGCAGGGCTCGCTGGCGCTGACGGGGGTCGGGCATGGCACCGTCGATGCAAGCGTGCTCGGCCTTGCGGGTTTCGTGCCCGATCGGACCTGTCCGGACGAGGCGGCAGCGACGCTGGCGCAGATCCGCGCCGAGGGACGCCTCATGCTGTGCGGCAGGCACGCCATCGCCTTCGATCCGGCAAAGGATATCGATCTGGCCGGTCACATCATTCCCGACCTCCATCCCAACGGCATGAAGTTGGTGGCGCGCGATGCGGCGGGCTCGGTCCTGCTGGAGCGGACCTATTATTCGACCGGCGGCGGTTTCGTCGCTTCCGAAGCGCAGCTCAAGCGCAAGCCCCGCAACGACCGCGTGGAAACCGGCACCAGCGTGCCGCACGATTTCGGCTCGGCCGAGGAATTGCTGGCCCGCTGCGATCAGCAAGGTCTCTCGATCGCCGAGCTGGTGCTGGCCAACGAGGATGCCTTCCGCCCGCGCGACAAGACGCTGGCGGGGATCGACCTGATTGCCCAGGCGATGGACCAGTGCATCGACCGCGGCCTTGCCCAGCGCGGCATCCTGCCCGGCGGCCTCAAGGTGGAACGCCGCGCACCGGACCTGTGGGACAAGCTGTCCGCCAATCCCCAGTCCAACGAGCGCGAGCAATTGTTCGACTGGCTCAACTGCTTCGCCATGGCGGTGAACGAGGAAAACGCGGCAGGCGGCCGGGTCGTCACCGCGCCGACCAATGGCGCGGCCGGGATCATCCCCGCGGTCATCCGCTTCTACTGCGTGACCTCTGACGAGAGCCCTTGCCGCGACAGCCGCCGCACCTTCCTGCTGACCGCAGGGGCCATCGGCCTGCTCTACAAGCAGCGCGCCAGCATTTCGGGCGCGGAAATGGGCTGCCAGGGCGAGGTAGGCGTCGCTTGCTCCATGGCAGCGGGCGGCCTTGCCGCGCTGTGGGGCGCATCGCCTGCGCAGGTCGCGAGCGCGGCGGAAATCGGGATGGAACACAATCTCGGCCTGACCTGCGATCCCGTCGGCGGGCTGGTGCAGGTCCCCTGTATCGAGCGCAATGCCATCGGCGCTGTGAAGGCAGTGAACGCAGCGCGCCTTGCTCTCCACCGCACCGGCGCTGAAAGCTGCGTCAGCCTCGACCAGGTGATCGAGACCATGCGTCAGACCGGCATCGACATGTCGAGCAAGTACAAGGAAACTAGCCAGGGCGGGCTGGCCGTGAATGTCATCGAATGCTGACCGCCGCGCTGGGCGGAGCGGACGGTTAGGCGGCGACGCTTTCGCGTGCGTGACCGGCTATTTCGGCGGCGAGTTCGTCGACGAGGTCGAGCGGGAGGTCATGGCCCCAGCCCGGGATCGTCTTCAGTTTCGCGTCGGGAATGCACTCTGCCGTATGGCGCCCGCCTTCGCACGGGACCAGCGGATCGTCCTCGCCGTGAAGCACCAGCGTCGGCACCCGCACGTCGCGCAGCATCGTGCTGCGGTCGCCGTCGGCAACGATGGCGGACAGGTGCCGGGTCGGGCCTTCGGGGTAGAAGCTGCGCCTGACGCTGGCGAGCGTGCGTTCGCGCAGCCGTTCTTCGGGCGAGGGATACCCGGGCGAGCCGATGGTGCGCGCCAGCATGATGCCGTGCGCGACCAGTGCTTCTTCCTCGGTGCTCTTCGGCCGTGTCACCAGCGCCTGCAGCGCTTCCTTGCGCGCCGGCGGCAGCTTGGCATGGCCGGTGGTGGAGAAGACCTGCGTGAAGCTGAGGCAGCGGTCGGGATATTTGTGCGCGACGTGCTGGGCGATCATGCCGCCCATGCTGGCCCCGACGATATGCGCGCGCTCGATCTCCAGCGCGTCGAGCAGGCCCACGCCGTCGGCCGCCATGTCGGCCAGCGTATAGGGGACGCGCGGAGTAAGGCCGAGCTTGCCCATCAGCGTCATCTTGACGAGGCCGGGCGCTTTCACGCCGTCGAACTTGTGGCTGAGGCCAATATCGCGATTGTCGTAACGGATGACGCGGTAACCGTGCCCTGCCAGCGCCTCGACCAGTTCATCCGGCCACAGGGTCAGCTGCGCGCCGAAGCCCATTATGAGCAGCATGGCGGGATCATTGCTGTTGCCATGCTCTTCGTAATGGATGTCGATCCCGTTGGCCTTGGTGATGGGCACGCCTGCGCTCTCCTTTGCTGATGCAATCCTCTTGCTGCACATGACCGCATTCCGGCCCGCTTGTCTATTGTCGCCTATGTGCGGCTGAACGCGGGTCCCGAAGCGTGCGAACGAGCTTGTCGCATACTTACAAGACGAAAATCGACATTTTGCTATGCAGGACGCTGAATTTCGGGGGGTTGCTTGAATGGAACGACGGGGCGCAGAGCGCTACGAAGCGTCTTCCACAATCGAATATTCGTCGGCCGAATGTCGCGGTGAAGCGCAGATCCTGGATCTGTCGCTCGCCGGTTGCCGCCTGCGCGGCCTTGGCGAAAGCATCGCTCGCGGGGACGAGGTCGAACTGCAGCTTCCGGCAGGCATGACGGCGACCGGCACAGTCTGCTGGATCGAGGACAGCCTTGCCGGAGTGAAGTTCACCGTTCCCATCAGCATGGCGACGCTCGACTATTTCCGTTTCGCCGACGGCATCACCGTGACCGACGATGCGGATTTCGACCGCTTCGGTCGCCGGTTGCCACCCCTGGGCGCAAGGGCCAGCAGCAGCCTTTAAGGACTGTCTAGGGCACCAGCACCGTGTCGCGCGCGACGGGGTCAGTTTCCGGATAATCGAGAATGAAATGCAGCCCGCGGCTCTCGTGCCGCTTGAGGGCGCTGTTCACGATGAGCCCTGCGCATTCCAGCAGGTTGCGCAGTTCGATGAGGTCGGTGGTTACGCGGAAGTGGCCGTAATAATCCTCCACCTCCTCGCGCAGCAGGCGGATGCGGTGCGCGGCGCGTTCGAGGCGCTTGGTAGTGCGCACGATACCGACATAGTTCCACATGAATCGGCGGATTTCGGTCCAGTTCTGCTTGATGACCACTTCCTCGTCGGAATCGGTGACGCGGCTTTCGTCCCACGGCAGGATTTCCGGCGGTTCGTCGAGCTGGTCCCAGCAGCGCAGGATGTCCTTGGCCGCCGCCTCGCCGAAGACGAAGCATTCGAGCAGCGAGTTCGACGCGAGGCGGTTCGCCCCGTGCAGTCCGCTCTCGGTGCATTCGCCCGCTGCCCACAGGCCCGGCAGGTCGGTGCGCGCATCGAGGTCCACCTTCACCCCGCCGCAGGTGTAATGCTGGGCGGGGACAACCGGGATCGGCTGCTTCGTCATGTCGATGCCGAGGCCGAGCAGCTTTTCGTGGATCGTGGGGAAATGCTCCTTCACGAATTCGGGCGGCTGGTGGCTGATGTCGAGGTGGACATAGTCGAGGCCGTAGCGCTTGATCTGGTCGTCGTTCGCGCGCGCCACGATATCGCGCGGGGCCAGCTCCATGCGCTCCGCGTCGTATTTCTCCATGTAGCGTTCGCCCGTAACCGGGTTGTACAGGCGCCCGCCCTCTCCGCGCACCGCTTCGGTGATGAGGAAGTTCTTGACCTCGAGATTGTAGAGACAGGTCGGGTGGAACTGCATCATCTCCATGTTGGAGACGCGCGCACCCGCCCGCCACGCCATCGCGATGCCGTCTCCGGTCGCGCCGCGCGGAGCGGTCGAGAAGAGGTAGACGCGGCCTGCTCCGCCCGCGGCCAGCACGGTCGCCTTCGCTAGGTGGGCGACGACCTTGCCGCTCTCCTCGTCGAGCGCATAGGCGCCCCAGACGCGGCCCGATCCCGAATAGTCCTTCTGGTTGCGGCCGGTGATGAGGTCGATGCAGCTCTGGTTAGGCAGCAGGGTGATATTGGGGTTTTCCTCCGCCGCCTTGAGCAGGGCGGCCTGCACGGCCCAGCCGGTCGCATCGTTCACATGGACGATGCGACGGTGCGAGTGTCCGCCTTCACGGGTGAGGTGGAGATCGCCTTCCTCGCGGTTGAAGGGCACGCCCAGTTCGCACAACCGGTCGATCGCCGCAGGGGCACGTTCGATGACGAATTCGACCGTCTCGAGATCGTTGAGGCCGGCGCCGGCCACCATCGTGTCGTGGATGTGGTTTTCGAACGTGTCGCCAGCGTCCAGCACGGCCGCGATGCCGCCCTGCGCCCAGGCGGTCGAGCCGCTGGTCAGCTTGCCCTTGGCCAGCACCAACACCTTCTTGTGCTGGGCGAGTTCGAGCGCGGCGGTGAGGCCGGCCGCCCCTGATCCGATGACGAGGACGTCGTGTTTCATGGGGCGGTGTCATGCCCATGCAATCGCCATGCGGCAAGCACAGAACGCCTCACCGATTCCCCGCTTAACACCGCGGATTTGCGCTTTATGCGAGCGTTAACAGGGGTCCCGGGACTTTGGAGGGTCGCAAAAAAATGAAAATGGGTCTGCTTGCCTGCGCCTTCGGGCGCCACGCCGTCGATCATGCCAACATGCGCAAGTCGGGCGGCATGCATGTCGGCAAATGCAAATGCTGCAAGACACCGATGGAAGAGATCGAACCGCACGTCTGGGGCGTGATCCGGGTGAAGGACGCAGGCCTTGGCCCGCGCAACTTCGTCTGAGGATCAGCCAGACCCGGTAAGCTGGACGAAGACATCCTCGAGGTCCGCCTCGCGGGTGGTCACGTCCTCGATACCGTAGCCATGCGACTGGACGAGCGCGAGCACCTGCCCCGCGCTCGCCTTGTCGCGGTCGTAGGTAATGTCGAGCCGGCGCGGTTCGACCACGTCGGCGCGCAGGAAGGCTTCTTCCATGATCGGCCCGCCGAGGTCCTTGTCGACCGTGACCGAGACGATCTTCTCGCGCGCCATGCCCACCAGTTCGCGGGTCGGCTTGTTGGCGATGAGCTCGCCGTGGTTGATGATCGCGATGCGGTCGCACAGCTGCTCCGCTTCCTCGAGGTAGTGCGTGGTCAGCACGACCGTCACGCCTTCGTCGTTCAGTTCCTGCACCAGTTCCCACAGCTGGCGGCGCAGTTCGACGTCGACGCCCGCAGTCGGCTCGTCGAGCACGAGAATCGGCGGCGAGTGCACCATGGCCTTGGCAATCAGCAGGCGGCGCTTCATCCCGCCCGACAGCGTCCGGGCATAGGCATCGCGCTTGTCGGCAAGGTGGACGGCGGCAAGCAGTTCCTCGCTGCGCCGGTCTTTCTTGCCGATGCCGTAAAAACCGCCCTGGTTTTCCAGCACCTCGAACGGGGTGAAGAAGGGATCGAAGACGATTTCCTGCGGCACGATGCCGATTGAACGCTTGGCATTGCGGGGGTTGTCGTCGATGTCGAAACCCCAGATTTCCGCGCTTCCGGAAGTCTTGCGCACAAGGCCTGCAAGGATGTTGATCAGCGTCGACTTGCCCGCGCCATTGGGGCCGAGCAGGCCGAAGACGCCGCCCTGCGGCACGTCGAAACTGACACCCTTCAGCGCCAGCTTGGGCGGCTCTCCGGGACCGGGTGGGGCGTATTCCTTGACGAGGTTGTCGATGCGGATCGCAGGAGGCGTGGTCATGCAGCGTGACCTAGGCTCTTGAGCGCCTCCGTCAAACCTATTATCGGCCCCTCTCATGAGCCTGCCTCCTCCCGAAGTGTCCAAGGTCACCACGCGCCGCGTGTGGTGCGACGGTGCAACCGACATCCGCAGCGGTGAAAACTACAAGCCGATCGCGCTCGGCCATCCCAAGGTCTACCTCGAGATCGACGAGCACGGCTATGTCGACTGCGGCTATTGCGACCGCCGCTTCGTCCTCGAAGGCGGTCCGGCGGACGGCGTGGACCAGTCCGCGCTGATGGACATTTCCGAAGGCGGCGATCCGGGCCACCGGTAAGCCCTCTCGCTTATCGCGCGCGAGGTCCCTACATTGGCTGGCATGACGCAAGCCAACGACCCGCACGCACTCCTATACGGCACGAAACTGGACCCGGCAGAGGCGCAGCGCCTGACGCGCCAGCTGCTCTCGTCCTGCGATGACGGGGAACTGTACCTCCAGTTCATCGCGTCCGAGGCCTTCGGCTTCGACGACGGCCGGCTGAAGACCGCCGACTACAGCCGCGATTCGGGCTTCGGGCTGCGCGGCGTGTCGGGCGAGATGACCGGCTTTGCCCACGCCAACGAGATCAGCGCGGCGGCCATCGCGCGCGCGGGCGAAACGCTCAAGCTGCTCGACGCAACAAAGAGCCCGCTGGCTGCCCCGCCCGAGCGGACCAACCGCCACCTCTACACCGATGCCTGCCCGCTCGACCTCGTGCCCTTTGCCGAGAAGGTCGCGCTGCTGGAAAAGATCGATGCGGTCGCCCGTGCCAAGGACCCGCGCGTGGCGCAGGTGTCCGCCAGCCTCGCCGCCAGCTGGAGCGTGGTCGAGATCGTGCGTCCCGACGGCCATGTCGCGCGCGACATCCGCCCGCTGGTGCGGCTCAACGTGTCGGTCGTCGCCGAACAGGACGGGCGGCGCGAAACGGGCGCCTACGGTTTCGGCGGACGCCATCTCTACGACCGCCTGTTCGACGAGGGCGCGTGGATGTACGCCATCGACGAGGCAGTGCGACAGGCACTGGTGAACCTCGAAAGCATTGCTGCCCCGGCGGGCGAGAAGACCGTCCTGCTCGGCCCCGGCTGGTGCGGCGTGCTGCTGCACGAGGCGGTCGGCCACGGGCTCGAGGGCGATTTCAACCGCAAGGGTACCAGCGCCTTTTCGGGCCGCATCGGCGAACGCGTTGCCTCGCCCGGCGTGACGGTCATCGATGACGGTTCGCTCGCCGACCGGCGCGGCTCGCTCACCATCGACGACGAGGGCACGCCGACGCGTGAAACGGTGTTGATCGAGGACGGCATCCTCAAGGGCTACATGCAGGACCGCCTCAATGCGCGGCTGATGGGTGCCGAGCCGACCGGCAACGGGCGCCGCGAAAGCTACCAGCACGCGCCGATGGTGCGGATGACCAATACCTTCATGCAGGGCGGCCAGGACGATCCGGAAGAGCTGCTGTCTCGCGTCGACGACGGTATCTACGCCACCAGCTTCGGCGGCGGCCAGGTCGACATCACCAGCGGCAAGTTCGTCTTCGCCTGCACGGAAGCCTACAAGGTCGAAAAGGGCAAGGTCGTCGCCCCGATCAAGGGCGCGACGCTGATCGGCGACGGGCCCAGCGTGCTGACGCGCGTCAAGGGCATCGGCAACGACATGGCGCTCGACCAGGGCGTGGGAATGTGCGGCAAGGGCGGGCAGAGCGTGCCTGCCGGCGTCGGCCAGCCCAGCCTGCTGATCGACGGGATCACCGTAGGCGGCACTGGCTGAGCGCTTCCAGGGCTCGACTCATCGCCGGTTCATTTTGGCCATGATACAAGGTTATATCCTTCAAGGAGAATCGCGATGATCAGACGCCTTGCTCTTGCTTCCGCTGCCCTCGGCCTGCTGGCCGCTCCCGTCGCTCACGCCGAAGAACAGGCCGAGATGACCAAGGGCGAGGCCAAGCTCGCCAAGATGCTCGAAGGCCGCGTCGCGGGTAAGCCGGAAAGCTGCATTACCATGATCGGCTCGCGTCCCCTTACGCGCATCGACGAGACCGCGCTGGTCTACAAGTCGGGCAACACGATCTGGGTGAACTACACCAAGACGCCCGACGCGATCGACGACAGCGACTACATGGTAATCCGGAAGTTCAGCGGTTCGCAGCTGTGCCGCAGCGACCAGATCACCACGCGCGACCGTTTCTCGGACATGTACACCGGCTTCATCTTCCTCGATGATTTCGTCCCCTACCGCCTTGCCGACAAGGAAGGCGAAGGCTGACGTTCAGCCGGAAGGCAGCGCGTAATATTCGCACAAGTCGCTAACCGGGCACTGTCCGCACCTGGGTGCGCGGGCAGTGCAGACGCGCTTGCCGAACTGGATTAGCCAGAAATGCCCATCGCGCAGCGACCAGGCGGGCGAGCGGTCCTCGAGCTGCTGCGCGGTCCTGTCCGCCGTCTTCGCTTCGGTCAGGCCGATGCGGTTGCATACGCGGTGGACATGCGTGTCGACCGCGATGACGTCCTTTCCGAAAGTGAAGCTCAGCACGATGTCGGCGCATTTGCGCCCGATTCCGGGTAGCGCAAGCAGCCCTTCGCGCGTGTCGGGCACTACGCCGCCGTGCCGCTCCAACAGGGCCGAGCAGAACGCACGGATGTTGCGCGTCTTCATGTTGTAGAGCCCGCAAGGCCTGATCGCGGCCGCGATCTCTGCGTCGTCCAGCGCCAGCATCTCTTCGGGCGTGGTCGCCAGGGCGAAGAGCGCGCGGCAGGCCTTGGCGGTATTGCGGTCGAGCGACTGCGCGGACAGCATGCAGGAAATGCAGGATCGGAAAGCGTCGGGTTGCCCCTTGGGCCCTTTCGCGCCGCGAGTGCGACCGGGCATTGCCGCAGCCAGGCGGCGATAGACTTCTTCGACCTCTTCGCGTGTCAGCATCGCCTTCCTAGCGGGCGGCGGTGCGCTTGGTTCCTGTGTCGCACAAAGCGAGGGCGGGGCAGGTCCCGCATTCGGGCGAGGAAGGCCGGCACCAGGTCTGGCCCAGCTTCTTCATCAGCAGGTGATGCTCGTCATAATCGGCGGCGCTCCATTCGTCCGGTATGACGGGCATGATCGCATCGAAGGCGCGGTCGGTCGTGGCCTTGGCCGGCACGAGGCCCATCCGCTGGAGAACCCGCGTGTGATGTCCGTCGAGCACGATCGCGCGGCGGTCCAGCGTGGAGGCGTTCATTACGCCTGCCGCGATCTTGCGCCCGATGCCGGGCAGCTGTTCGAGCCAGCGCATGGCCGCAAGCGTATCCATGTCGGCGAGGTGCGAGAGGTCCACGGCCCCGCGCAGGGCCACAAGCGCGGTTAGGCTCGCCTTGAGCCGTTCTGCCGCGATATTGGGGTAGGTTTGCGTCGCCAGCTCAGCCTGCAGTTCCTTCAGCGGCGCATCGGCGACTGCTTCCCACGAACCGTAGCGCGCCAGCAGCCGATCCGTCGCTGCGTTCGACACCTCGGACTTGGTGCGCGCGCCGATCACGCCCTGGACCAGCACCCATTCGGGCCTGCGCCATTCGGCTGCCGCGCGCTCGATCCGTCCGAACCGCTGGACGAGCAGCGCCTGCAACCGGCGCAGCGTTTCGGTGCGGGGGTCCGGTCCGAGATCTAGCTGCAAGTCACTCCCACTCGATCGTGCCGGGCGGCTTCGAGGTGTAGTCATAGACCACGCGGTTGATGCCCTGCACCTCGTTCACGATGCGCGTCGCACAGCCCGTCAGGAAAGCGGCGTCGAAGGGGTAGACATCGGCGGTCATGCCGTCGGTGCTGGTCACCGCACGCAGGCCGCAGACGCTGTCATAGGTGCGATAATCGCCCATCACGCCCACGGTCTTGACCGGCAGCAGCACGGCAAAGGCCTGCCAGATCGCGTCGTAAAGACCGGCCTTGCGGATCTCGTCGAGATAGATCGCGTCGGCCTTGCGCAGGATGTCGCAGCGTTCCTTGGTGACCTCGCCCGGGATGCGGATCGCAAGGCCCGGTCCGGGGAAGGGATGACGGCCGACGAACATGTCGGGCAGGCCCAGTTCTCGGCCCAGTTCGCGCACTTCGTCCTTGAACAGTTCGCGCAAGGGTTCGACCAGCTTCATGTTCATGCGTTCGGGCAGGCCGCCGACATTGTGGTGGCTCTTGATCGTCACGCTCGGCCCGCCGGTGAAGCTGACGCTTTCGATGACGTCCGGATAGAGCGTGCCCTGCGCAAGGAAGTCCGCGCCGCCGACCTTCTTGGCCTCTGCCTCGAACACGTCGATAAAGGTCTTGCCGATGAACTTGCGCTTGGCTTCCGGGTCGGTGACGCCGGCAAGGCCTTCCATGAACATCTCTTCGGCGTCCACGACGACCAGCGGGATGTTGTAATGGTCGCGGAACATCGTTTCGACCTGTTCGCGTTCGTTCAATCGCAGCAGGCCATGGTCGACGAAGACGCAGGTCAGCTGTTCGCCGATCGCCTCGTGGATGAGGATTGCCGCGACCGAGCTGTCGACGCCGCCCGACAGGCCGCAGATCACCTTGCCGTCGCCGACCTGCTCGCGGATTTCGCGCACCTTGGTTTCGCGATAGGCGGCCATGGTCCAGTCACCGGCAAGGCCGCAAACATGACGCACGAAATTGGCGATCAGCCTGCCACCGTCGGGCGTATGGACGACCTCGGGGTGGAACTGGGTGCCGTAGAACTTGCGTCCTTCATCGGCGATCACTGCGAAGGGCGCGCCGTCGGAAATGGCGACGATCTCGAAGCCGGGGGCGAACTTGGTGACCTTGTCGCCGTGGCTCATCCAGACCTGGTGGCGCTCGCCGACCTGCCACAGCCCGTCGAACAGGGCGCAGTCCCTGGTGACGGTGAGATAGGCGCGGCCGAATTCGCCGCCTTCGCCCGTTTCATGGCCGGGACGAACTTCGCCGCCCAATTGGTGGCTCATGACCTGCTGGCCGTAGCAGATGCCGAGGATCGGGATACCAGCCTCAAACAGCATCTCGGGCGCGCGGGGGCTGCCATCCTCGGGTACGCCGGCGGGAGAGCCCGACAGGATGATGCCCTTGGGCTTCAGCCGGTGGAATGCCTCTTCGGCCTGCGTGAAGGGCGCGATCTCGGAATAGACACCCGCTTCGCGCACGCGGCGTGCGATGAGCTGGGTAACCTGGCTGCCGAAATCGACGATAAGGATGGAATCGGGAAGGTGCGCGTCGTCCATGGCGCAAGCGGTTAGGCAGGACGCGCGCGCAAGTCCAGCGCGCCCGCCCTTGCCTGCAGTCGAATTTACAGATCCGGTTGCCGGTTGATGATGACGGGATCGATGATGATGTCCTTGGGCGCCTTGCCCAGGGCGAACTCCATCACCAGGCAATATTTCCATGAATTGCCGTCGTCGTTGTCGTCCTCGAGGATGGCCTTGGTCTGGTTGGAGCCATTGCCCACGGCAAACTGTTTGCCCAGCTTGCCTCCGCCCGCCATCGGCGGCGCGTTGCCCTTGCCCGGAGGCGGCCCGCCCTGCCGCGCGATCCAGAAGGCCTCGTTCACGCTGGCTGGAAAGGCGCACTGGTAGGTCTGGTTGTTCATCTCGAAACTGGTGGTCTTGAGATTGAAGGCCAGCTTGGCGTCTTGCGTGACGCAGGACAGGTCGATGTCGCCATTGCCCGTCACTTCGCTGGCAGATGAAGCGAAGTGGAAATCGCACTCGTACTGGTCGGTATAGGGTTGCCCGGTGCGCTTGCGCACGTTGCTGATCGTCACGTCGATCGAGATGTCCTTGCTCATCGTCTGGTCCTCTCTCCTGCTGGTTCGTCGAAATGTCCCGCCTCAAAGCCGGTCGTCGATAAGCGGCTTGATGCCCAGCTTCTCCAGGCGGGCGCGAAGCCGCGCTGCCAGCTGGCGCTGGCCGGTCTTCTCAGCCGCGACCGCACGCAGCGCGATGGAACGGAAGTCGACCCGTTCGCCCTTGGTTTCCGGTACGGCGAGCGCCGCTGCATAGGCCTTGCGGGCGCGGGCGGTATCGCCTTCCTTCCGGTAGGCTGCGGCATGCACCATCCGGCTGGCGATGCGGACAAACTGGCGGTCCGGATCTTTGGGTTCGAGCGCGTCGTCCCACTTATCGGCAATCTCGTGCAGCGCCGCTGCGGACAAAGTGCTGCGATCGGTAAGGGCGCGCTGCAGGTCGAGGACGGCCGGAGCGCTGACCGTCCATTCGTAATTCTTCCGGTCCCGCGCGATCAGGTCGGCCTGGATGGATTCCAGCCGGTCGAATTGCCTGCTGGCTAGGGCATCGTCTCCGTCGGACCATGCCAGCAGGGCGCGGTCGCGCAGGGCAGCGCGGCCCAGTTCCTTCACCAGCGTATTGTCCCGGTCGGCGGCGAGCACCCTGTCGAAGTCCTCAATTGCGGCATCGAGCGATTTGCGTGCCGCCGCGCGGTCGCCTTGGAAGGCCTCGAGCTGCCCGATGTTGGCCAGCGAGAAGATCCGGCCCTTGCGCGCCTCGATATTGCTGGGATCATCGGCCACGACCTTGTCGAGGATCGCAAGTTCCTTTCGCCGTGCATCCAGCGCCTCCCCCATCCGGCCGAGCGACTGCAAGGTGGAGGCGACCCATGACAGTCCGCCCGCGATTTCGATTTCGCGGGCGACGGGCCGCCCTTCCTTGACCGAGACGATTTCGGTCAGCTCGACATTGCGGCGGAAATAGTCGAGCGCGCTTGCCAACTCGCCCGCCTCTTTCGCCATCGTGCCGAGGTTCGATAGCGAATAGGCCTCCTCCATCTGCCAGGCGAGGTTGGAGCGGTCTTTTGCCGCGAGCCGGTGGGAGATGTCGGCGTATTCTTCCATCGCCTTGCGCGCTTCGCCCAGCCGGCCGTGCTGCCAGGCGATGTAGCCGACCCAGAACAGGCTCTGCCCGTGGTTGAACATGCGCTCCGGATCGTCAGGCTTGCGTTCGAGCAGTTCGGCCGTGGTACGCGCAGCCTGGCGGAAGGCTGGCAGGGCCTCGGCATTGTTGCCGCGCAGGTTCTGGACCTCGGCCACGAGCATGGTGGCGCGTGCGCGGCGGCCGAGTTCGGTGGCGGACAGGTCGGCCAGCTTCTGGCGGGCGTAATAGTCCATCGCGCGCTTGCCCACGCCGTCGAGCAGTTCCAGCCGGCCGACCGGCTCCAGCTGCTTGCGCAGGTCGGTCAGCATGTATTCGATCAGCCCGTCGGCTTCCGCCCTTTGCTCGCGTGCCTCGTTGCGCTGGTCGATGGCATAGGCGGACAGGGCGGTGGTTCCGATCATGCCGAGGGCCGATGCCCCTGCCACCATGACCAGCTTGCGCTGGCGGCGCGCCGCATCGCGCTGGACCAGGTGGTCGAGGTCGACACCCGCCAGCCCGGCGACGAGCTTGAGCTTGGCCAGCTTCTTCCCGTCGGCCTCGGGCCGCATGTCGGCGGCGATGGGCTCTGCCTCGCGATCGGTCGGCTCGCCGTTTTCATAGTGGACCAGCAGCGGGGCCGGGAAATTGCCCGGCGGCTCGCCCTCGACCACCACGGGCATCACGCCGCGGTCGCCATGGATGCGCTTGTAGAGATCTACCTCGCGCGCGATCCAGGGCGATGCGGCAGCTGCCGGCGAACATAGGACGATCAGCGCGTCGCTCGAGCGGATGGCGGTCTCGATCGCGTCGCCGAGACTGTCGGATGCCGGCAGTTCGTCGCGATCCTTGAAGATCGGGCGCAGGCGTTCGGCCTTGCCGGCGGCAATCATGTGCGGGGGCAGGCGATAGGTTTCGAGCGCGCGATGGAGCCAGTTCGCCACCTGCCGGTCGCGGTGCGAATAGCTCATGAATGCCTTGTAGTGACGTTCGGCCAAGTGTGCTCTCCGGATGCGACCCCGGATTCGACTCGGCAACCCCCTCTATTTTTTCGCGATTTTGTCGCAGTCTTGCGCGGGATGCAAATGCGGGTGGCTTGTCGCCCTAGGAAGGCGGCGATTTGGCACTTGCGCAAAACGCAACACACCCTGACCTTTTCTCACTTTTGTTCGTCAGTCAGCAAGATTATTACAACCCTCACATCCGGCGCCGAGGGCACTGCCCCGAGCGTTAGCGGAACAGAGATGGCGGCAGATCCTCCCCCCGAGTTTCCTGTCGTCGCCTTCCTCGCTCGGGACGAGCCGGCCAAGTGCCGATGCGACTCCTAGCGCAATGCCGTCCGGCGCGAGGCGATATGGCAGCGAGTAGAGACGCGGCCGCCCACACCTCCTCTCCCCCCTCCCCCCGTGTCGGCGCCGCGTCTCGAACGCGGCTGCCGCACATCAACGCACAAGCACTTCGGCGCCGCGTGTGGAACGCGGCTGCCGCATTTCACGCAATGGCATGGGCTGTCAGTCGGGTGCGCCGAGCGTTTCGGCGATCTGGCGCAGTTCCGTCTTGAGCAGCTTTCCGATGTGGCTGCGCGGCATGTCGTCGATCGCGTGCAGCTGGGCGAGGCGCTGCGTCTTGCCTAGCCGGGCGTTCACCGCCTCGCGGATTGCATCAAGCCCTTCGGCATCCTGCGACAGGGTCACGAAGCCGACCGGCGTTTCGCCCCAGCGGCGCGAAGGCATGCCGATGACCGCAGCTTCACGCACGCCAGTTTCCTTGAGCAGTTCGTTCTCGAGGTCGACCGGGAAGATGTTGAACCCGCCCGAGATGATCATGTCCTTGGCGCGGCCCACCAGTTCGACGAAGCCCTCTGCATCGACGCGGCCGATATCGCCCATGCGCTGCCAGGTCTCGCCCGTGGCGGGATCGCTCCAGTAGCCGTCGCGCGTCTGGTCGGGGCGGTTCTTGTAGCCGCTCATCATGGTGTGGCTGCGGCCGACGAGATTGCCGGGCGTTCCGGGCGGGACTTCGCGGTCCTCGTCGTCCAGCACCTTCAGCTCGCTGCCGGGGGCGGGACGACCCACGGTGTGAAGCTTGTCGGGAAACTTGTGCGCTTCCAAGAGGCACACGACCCCGCCTTCGGTCATCGAATAGATCTCGATCAGCGCGCCCGGCATCCGCGCCAGCACCTCGCGTTTCAGCTCTGCCGAGAAGGGGGCCGAGGTGCAGTATTTGAGCTGCAGGGCCGACAGGTCGAATTCATCGAACCGCGGCTCGTCCATCAGGCGCTGGTATTGAACGGGCACCAGCATGGTGATGGTCGCGGCGTCGGCCGCTGCATGGCCGAGCCAGCCGATCGTGTCGAACTTGCCCATCACGCGCACCGTTCCGCCAGCCAGCAAGGCAGGCAGGAAGGCGACCATGGTGGTGTTCGAATAAAGCGGCGTCGATGCCAGCGTGCGCACCGGCAGGCCCGCCTCGAGCCAACTGGCCGCGGTCGCGGCGAACTGGCGCCAGCGCATCTGGTGCGAATGGACGATGCCCTTGGGCGTGCCGGTCGTGCCCGAGGAATAGATGATGTTGAACGGGTCGCCTGGCTCGGGGACATGCCTTCGCGCAGTGGTGCCGGCAGGAGCCATCCAGCCGGCGAGCTCCTCGTCGAGGATTACGCGCTCCATGCCCGGAAAGGCGCCTTCGCCCATGTCTTCCAGCTTCGCGCGCGTGACAAAGATATGCTGCGCGCCCGAATCGCGCGCCATGGCGGCAAGCTGCTCGGGACTGGCGCTGGTGGTCAGCGGTGCCGCAACGCCGCCCGCCCTGATCGCGGCAAGGAAGACGAGGGCATAGGGAATCGACGAGATGCCGAGGATGGCGACCGACTGCCCGCGTTCCAGCCCGGTCTCGAGCAGGCGCGCGGCAATCCGTTCGACCTGGTCCCCAAGGGCGCCCCAGGACAGGTTGTCCGCCCCGTCGCGGAGGGCAGGCGCATTCGGCTGGCGCTGCGCCCAGTCCGAAATGATCGCGGAAAAATCGCCGAAAGGTTCAGCGAGTCGAGCGGCCGGTTCTGTCTCTCCCATCACGGTTTCCTAGCTGGCTTGTCGCATCTGTCCAGAATCACCCGCCGCTTGGCGGGCGAAGGGCTGAGAATTAGGTTGCGCGCTTCGGGGACAAGATATGCCGTTAAGGTTTCAAAACGCCACGTAGATGTGCCGGTTTTGCCGGATTGCGCAAGAAGATTGCGAATTTGGCGGGAATGGCGGATTTTCCGGTCGCATTTTTGACATTTGTCCAAATCGGCGTAGCTTCCCCACTGCCCGGACAGTTTCCGCAGACCAGTGCCGGGTCGGATCGACCATAGACCGTCATCGCATACACAAATACCACCAGTCGCACCTCGTGTGATACTCTCTGCGGCCGATCATCCCGCCTTAGCGAAAGGATGATCACAATGTTTAAGCCAACCTATTTCATACTAGCCACTGCGGCGGCAGCATCGATGCTGGCCGTGCCTCTTTCATCGAAGGATGCCGACCAGGACATCATCGTGTCCCCCCGCAGCGACCAAAGCTTCGTCGAAGAAGTGTCGAGCGATCTCGATACCCAGCTGCGCCGGATGCGGTTCGACCCGCGCTGGGAGCCGGCCGGGATCGTCAAAATCCGCTTCCGCGCCGGCGAGGACGGAACGCCTGTCGACATCACGACCTACGAGTCCTCGGGAAGCAAGCGCCTCGATCGTGAAGTCGGCAAGGCAGTGGAGCGGCTCGATTCGCTCACGCCCCTGCCGTCCAGCGCAGGCGACGATCCCGTGATCCAGGCCAATGTCATCGTGGCCTACAGCAAGGGCCACATGGAACGCCTCAGCCGCAAGCTGGCCGAATCGGAGGCAGCACGCCTCGCCTCGGCCGATCCCGCCGAACGGGCGGTGCTTGCCCTCAGCTTCGCGCCGCGTCCGAGTTCCTGACCCTTCCCCCAAGGGCCAGGGGCCGTCTCGGCGTTGGGGCGGTATCTGTCTGCGGGGTGCCGCCCCGCGCCGGGTCTGCCTAACGAAAGGGCTCCGTCTTCGGACGGGGCCCTTTTTCGATGCCCAGGCGATGCGCCGGATTCGAAAATTGCGCGCCCGGATTCGCATCCTGCGCAATCCCGGAAAGCCGGCTTTGCCCGCAAAAATTTTTTCGCAGATTCATTTTGGGGCTTGCGCGCGCACAAACCCCAGCTTGGTCCACGCGTCGCTGCGTTGCACCACAATCATACACCACGCCAAAGCGGCGAATTGACGCATTAAATCTTCATTCACCCTCTTGCGCCGGACTCGGCTCTGATTCACTATCTAGTGGTCGGTCACCGGGGGGTACCCACAAGACCTAGCGAAATACGGCATCCGGTCCCATATCGGGCGGGTGCCGCAATCACGCCGGGCCTGTGGGGAAAAAGGGGATAAGTTTTCGCCCCGGAGACCTGCGAAATTGCTAGGCAGGCATTGCGCTTGCCGACTCGGTTGAAACACGAAATCGCAGGCGGGGCGAACAGCCTGCCGGATGACAACGGACGGTGGGGCACACAATGGATTTCAAGAGCGGGGACGAAGTGGCGATGGGACTGGATCTGGACACTCAGGACACCGTCGATGACACCGCGCCCGTCAAGAACAGCGCAAAGGCGCAGAAGGCTGTCGCAATGGAAAACGAAGACAAGGGCAGCGAAGCACTGGTCGCCGAAGCGGCCGGCGCAGCCATGGCCGGCGCAATGGCCGAAGTCGCCAAGGCCGCTTCCGAAAAGGAAGACAGCAAGAAGGTGCTCGACCGCCGCTTCGACGTGAAGACGGATGCCTCGCGCGACGACCTGCTCACCGCTTTCGGCAAGGAAACGCTCGAAGACCGCTACCTCCTGCCCGGCGAAAGCTACCAGGACCTGTTCGCGCGCGTCGCCGATGCCTTTGCTGACGATGGCGATCACGCCCAGCGCCTCTACGACTACATCTCCAAGCTGTGGTTCATGCCCGCAACGCCTGTGCTGTCGAACGGCGGCACGACCCGCGGCCTGCCGATTTCCTGCTACCTCAACTCGGTCAGCGACAGCCTCGACGGTATCGTGAACACCTGGAACGAGAACGTCTGGCTCGCGTCCAAGGGCGGCGGCATCGGCACCTATTGGGGCAATGTGCGCGGCATCGGCGAGCCGGTCGGTTTGAACGGCAAGACCAGCGGCATCATTCCCTTCGTGCGCGTGATGGACAGCCTGACACTGGCGATCTCACAGGGTAGCCTGCGCCGCGGTTCGGCTGCCTGCTACATCGACATCACCCACCCGGAAATCGAGGAGTTCCTCGAAATCCGCAAACCCTCGGGCGACTTCAATCGCAAGGCGCTGAACCTGCACCACGGCGTGCTGGTCACCGACGCCTTCATGGAAGCGGTCCGCAACGGCGAGGAATTCGACCTCGTCAGCCCGAAGGACGGTTCGGTCCGCAAGACGGTCGACGCGCGCGGCCTGTTCCAGAAGCTCGTCGAAACCCGCCTTGCGACGGGCGAGCCCTACATCGTCTTCTCCGACACGGTGAACCGGATGATGCCCAAGCATCACCGCGAACTCGGCCTCAAGGTCTCGACCTCGAACCTGTGCGCCGAAATCACCCTGCCGACCGGCATCGACCACCTCGGCAACGACCGCACCGCGGTGTGCTGCCTGTCCTCGCTCAACATCGAGAAGTGGGACGAATGGTGCACCGACAAGCAGTTCATCGAGGACGTCATGCGCTTCCTCGACAACGTCCTTCAGAACTACATCGACCGTGCGCCCGACGAGATGGCCCGCGCCAAGTATTCCGCCATGCGCGAACGCTCGGTCGGCCTCGGCGTGATGGGCTTCCACTCCTTCCTCCAGCAGAAGGGTATCGGCTTCGAAAGCCCGATGGCCAAGGTCTGGAACCTGAAGATGTTCAAGCACATCCAGTCGAAGGCCTCCGAGGCTTCGATGGTGCTCGCACAGGAACGCGGCGCTTGCCCGGACGCGGAAGAAATGGGCGCGATGGAACGCTTCAGCTGCAAGATGGCGATCGCACCGACCGCGTCGATCTCGATCATCTGCGGCGGCACGAGCGCCTGCATCGAGCCGATCCCGGCGAACATCTACACCCACAAGACGCTTTCGGGCAGCTTCGTGGTGAAGAACCCGTACCTCGAAAAGCTGCTCGACAAGAAGAGCAAGAACTCGACCGCGATCTGGAACTCGATCCTCGAGAAGGGCGGCAGCGTCCAGCACCTCGACTTCCTGACGCCGGAAGAAAAGGCGACCTTCAAGACCAGCTTCGAAATCGACCAGCGCTGGCTGCTCGAATTCGCCGCCGACCGCGCGCCCTATATCGACCAGGCCCAGTCGCTGAACCTGTTCATCCCGGCCGACGTCGACAAGTGGGACCTGATGATGCTGCACTTCCAGGCATGGGAGAAGGGCATCAAGTCGCTCTACTACCTGCGCTCGAAGAGCGTGCAGCGCGCCGGTTTCGCTGGCGGGGTGGAAGCGGACAACACCGCCGATGCCGCCAAGTACGAACTGAGCGCGGGCGAGCAGACCGATTACGAGGAGTGCCTCGCCTGCCAGTAAACAATCCCTTGGACGGGACGAACGGGACGGGCCGGCCCACCATGAAGGTGAGCTGGCCCGTCCTGCTTTTCGGCCTGGCGCTGTTCGCCGCGTGGCTCGCGCTGATCCCGGTGCTGCAGGATGCGGCCGGGGTCGATTCGCAGTGTCACGGCAGGGTCTATGGCAAGGCGCGCTTTGGCGGGCTGGTCCTCTGCTCGCTCGAAGCGGGTTCGCGCGGCTGGCTGTTCCTCGGGTTCCTAGCCTCCTTTCCGGCGCTGACCCTCACATGGCTCGGCCGCAGGTTCCGCGCGATGCGGGCCGGGCGGGACGGCTAGAGCGCCCGCGCGGCGCTTAGCGCCTTGCCCTTTCGCGCTGCCCACGGCACCTAGGTCGCCCATGGGTTCGCTGCGCATCCTCTTCATCTCGCCCAATTTTCCGCCCTATGCGCAGGCAGGGGCCGCGCGCACGGGCGCGCTGGCGCGGCACTGGGTCGAACAGGGCCACGAAGTCACCGTGATCGGAGCGCGCATCGGCGGGGCAAACGGCATCCATTCCGGCCTCGACCACGAACACCTCACCGCGATCATGCTCCCGGTCGAAAAGCTTCCTGCAGCCGAAGGAGCGCCTGCGCCTTCCGCCATGCCGGACAAGCCCGTCAGTCGCCCAAGCCGCCTGCGCCGTTGGTTGTGGCTCTCGCGCCAGATGCCCGACCGCTTCCACCCGCACTGGACCCGCCGCGCGGTCGATACGGCGCGCGGCCTGTGCCTCGCGAAGGGGTTCGACCTCGTCTATTCCTCCGGCCCGCCGCATTCCGCGCATATCGCCGCGCAGAAGATCGCCGCCGAAAGCGGCCTGCCATGGGTGTGCGAGCAGCGCGACCTGTGGGCCGACAATCCCTATATCGACCGCCAGCCGGTGCTGACCACGCTCTACAACCGGTTGGGCCGGCAGGTGCAGCGCCACGCCGACGCGTTTGTCGCCGTCACCGAAACGGCGGCCGGCGAGCTTGCGGCGCAGACGGGCAAGACGGTGACGCTGGCGCGCAACGGCTGGGACGGGGCGGATTTCGCCGGGCTGGAAGACGTGCCCGCGCCGCTCGATCCGGAGAGGCTGACCATCATCCACGCCGGCCTCATCTATGCCGAGCGGCGCGACCCGAAGGCCCTGTTCGAGGCGATCGCCATGCTGGGCGAGGACCGAAGCCGCGTGCGCGCGGTGTTCTATCACGACGAATACGGCTTCCTCGACCAGCGGATCGCGGAATACGGCGTGGCGGACTGCGTCGAGATGCGCGAGTTCCTGCCGCGCAGCGAAATCCTCAAGGTGGAGCGGCAGGCCGACGTGCTGCTGATGTGCCGGTGGCCCGACCCGGCGGAAGACGGGGTGATCCCCGGCAAGCTGTTCGAATACATCGGCGCGCGCCGCCCGATCCTGGCGACGGGGCTGGAAAGCGGGGAGGCCGCGGCCATCGTGCGCGAAGGCGGGTTCGGCCTCGCCACGCAGGATGCCGCGCGCATCGCCGACCAGCTGCGCGCATGGATCGCGGCCAAGGATGCTGGCGGCGGGCGTGTGCCCGACCTGCCGGCGGAAACGGCACGCGGCTATACGCGCGACCAGGCCTTTGCCGATATCGACGCCGCGATCGCGAAGACGCTTGGCCGCATATGACAAGACCCCCGCCGGCCGGTGGGCTGGCGGGGGTCTGGCGTGTTTGCGCTTGGGCGCGAGATTGAGAGTCAGGCGCGTTCCATGACCGCCTTGTTGCCAAGGCCTGCGGGGATACGCGCGCCTTCCTTCAGGTAGATGCGGTTGTCGTCGATCTTCTCGACGTCATCCAGCTTGAGGAAGTGGTGGATGTCGTCGGCGCTGTCCGACTTGGTCAGCTTGATCGCGTCGCCATCGACCTCGTCGACAGTGCCGACGTGCAGGCCTTCCGAATTGGCGACTTCCATGTGTTCCTTGATGCGGAGCTTCTCGAACATAAAATTCCCTTTTGTCTGTGTGGGTTACACCTTATCAACGGACGCAAGGGCCAAGCGGTCCACGCTTCGCCGAGGCTCATGCACGGCTCGTTGGATCGGGTCGCAGGGGGCTGGAAAAGTTGACGCCCCGACCTCTTGCGAGGCGGGGCGTCGGGGATGCGGAGCCGTAGCCCGCAAAAGGGGAAACCGGACCTGGTCCGCTTAGCCCCGAACCGGCTCGGTGGCCGATTGCTATCCCAACGTCGCATCTGCGCATCGCGTTCCGGCAAATAGTGCCGCGCTAGGAATTTTTTCCCGCGCTTATCCCCGCCGAATCATTCACTCTTGCCTTCGATTCCGGGCTGTGATTCCCTATATGAGTCGTTCACGCGCCAAACCGGAGATCCACAAGATGTCGTTGCTCGAAGCCCGCAAGACCTACAAGCCCTTCGAATACCCCTGGGCTTACGAGTTCTGGAAGCGGCAGCAGCAGATCCACTGGATGCCGGAAGAAGTTCCGCTCGGCGAAGACTGCCGCGACTGGGCGCAGAAGCTGACCGAGCACGAGCGTAACTTGCTCACGCAGATCTTCCGCTTCTTCACGCAGGCCGACGTGGAAGTGCAGGATTGCTATCACGACAAGTACGGCCGCGTGTTCAAGCCGACCGAGATCAAGATGATGCTCACCGCATTCTCCAACATGGAGACGGTGCACATCGCGGCCTACAGCCATTTGCTCGACACGATCGGCATGCCGGAAAGCGAATACTCCGCCTTCCTCGAATACGAGGAAATGGCCGACAAGCACAACTACATGCAGCAGTTCGGCGTCGACAACGATGAAGACATCGCGCGCACGCTGGCGATGTTCGGCGCGTTTACCGAAGGCATGCAGCTGTTCGCCAGCTTCGCCATGCTGATGAACTTCCCGCGCTTCAACAAGATGAAGGGCATGGGCCAGATCGTCAGCTGGTCGGTGCGCGACGAATCGCTGCACTGCGAAGGCATCATCCGCATGTTCCACGAGTTCGTGCGCGAGCGGGACTGCCTGACCAAGGCGGTCAAGGAAGACATCGTCGACATCTGCCAGAAGACGGTGCGCCTCGAAGACAACTTCATCGATCTCGCCTTCGAAATGGGCCCGGTGTCGGGCATGACGGCGAAGGACATCAAGAAGTACATCCGCTACATCGCCGACTGGCGCCTGGGCCAGCTGGGCATGCAGCCGATCTACATGGTCGACGACCACCCGCTGCCCTGGCTCGCCCCGCTCCTCAACGGTGTGGAGCACGCCAACTTCTTCGAAACCCGCGCGACCGAATATTCCAAGGGTGCGACCCGCGGCAACTGGAACGACGTCTGGGCCAGCTTCGACAAGCGCCAGAGCGCCAAGGCCGCGAACGAGGAAGAAGCCGAAAGCGACGGCCCGGGCCTGTTCGGCGACGATGCGGGGGCTGTGGCGGCGGAGTGATTGCGAAGAGGCGGTTCGTTTAGGACTCACCTTAGCCGCGAGAAAAGCGACAGATCTTTGCGGGCGGGGTGAAAGTCCCACCCGCAGTTTTTTGGCTTAGATCAGCAGGCGCGGATTCCGCTTCGCAGACCAACGCGAATATCCTTCATTCGCCGGACTTGGCTGCCACCAACAGGGGCATTGCTCCGAATAGGATTTGACCAACCGTTCCCAAGAGCTGCGGCAGTTTCCAGAGGCTTGCGAACCATTCGCCTACGCTCTGTCCCGACAGGCTGGTGGCCAGTACGAGTTCGGCCAGCATCAGAAAAGTGGATGCGCAGACGCCCATTACGGCAGCGCTCGCGAAAGAGTTGATCGAATGCCGGACGCATAGGCTCCGGGCCGACCACCAGCTCGCTATGAGCAGGATCGGCACTTCGAACAGAATGAAGGTTGTTTCGCCTAGCGCCCCGGCGCCCCACAATGTGCGGACGGTACCCAGCAGAAAGCCGAGCGCAAATATCGTCGCGAAGTAGCTGATGGCGGCGATAACGGCTTTCATGACAGGACTATGCATGACGTTCTTTGCGGCGTCATTACCTCTACCCTAATCGCACCAATCCCGGCCCTCATCCCAGCCGTTACCCTCAGCCAGCCTGGCGACGATCATATGCTCCGCCAGCGTCTCCTCGCCGCGGGAGGCCGCGCGCAGTTCGCGGCCATAGCGGTCGCGGGGAGGGTCGGTGCCGCCCGTCCAGGTGAAGGGGCCTTGGGCGAGCCAAGCGTGGAGGGCCGTGCGGGCCAGACGGGCCTGCGCCCGCTCGGCATTGCAGGCGCCGTCCATTTCGGGCGCGTCGAAGCCGGTCAGGCGCACACGGCGCTGGCCGATGGCCACCGTGTCGCCGTCGATCACGCAGGCGCTGCCCCCGCGCTGTCCGCACAGGCCGAAGCGGTACGTAACCTCGTCCAGCCGTTCGGGCGGGCCAAGCCTGCCGCCGTTGACATAAAGCGTCGCCGCCAGCGCCAGCAGCAGCACCAGCCACCACAGGCTGCGCCTGAATGGCCGCCTGCCCATCTGCCTGCGGCGTGTCGTTCGGAAGCGGATCGGCCGTGCCATTGCCCCCGAACGATAGCGGGCCGGCGCAGGGGTTCAATCCCGCGCCGGCCCGTAATCCGTTCAGCCGTGCGAGCGGCTCAGTAGCGCCGCCGGCGCTCCTCCGCCCCGCGCCGTTCGCCCTTGCGGCGATCGGGCCCGTCGAAGGGAAGCTGCTGCACGCGCCAGTCGCCCGTGCGCCGCTCTTGACCGTTCCGGTCGTCCATCTTCGTAGCCATGTCGTAACCCCCCAAAGTCCATTCGCGGACAAGAGTATCGGGCGGCGGGTTACTTTTCCGTGTATGTCAAAAGGCATAGTAAAGCCTGCCTGGCGGTACGATTTCCTTAAGCATATGAATGGCATGGCGAGGATGCGGCGCTGATGCCGCCCCTGTCCGGACCGCGCCTATGCCCTTGCCTTTCAACCCGATCGAGATCGCGACCTATTACCTGATCGCTGTCAACTTCCTCGCTTTCGCCCTGTTCGGTATCGACAAGGCCCGCGCGGAAAACGGCGGCTGGCGGATCAGGGAAGACACGCTGCTCTTCGTGGCCTTCCTCGGCGGACTGCCCGGCGCGCTGGCGGGGCGCAGCGCCTTTCGCCACAAGACCCGCAAGCGCAGTTTCAACCAGGGCCTGCTGAGCGTTGCGCTAGTGCAGGGCATTGCCCTCGTGACCGTATTCTTCATCATGCCCGCCATGATGGAAACGCCGGAAGAACGCGCAGCCCGCCATGCCGTGGAACGCTCGGTCACCTACTCCGGCTGCAACGAGGTGCGCGCGGCGGGCAAGGCCCCGCTACATCGCGGCGAGCCGGGTTATCGATCGAACATGGACGGCGACGGGGACGGGACCGCTTGCGAAGACTACTGAGCAAATTGACCTGCCTCAAAGATGCCGTGACTTCCCCGTATTACCCGATTCCCTGCAACCATTAGGGAAAGGTATCCGCATGTCGCAGCACACGCCCAACGAACTGACCAAGATCTTCGCCCGCGACCGTGAACTGATCACGCAGCTGAAGACGCAGGACGGGCGGTTCGCGCGCCTCGCCGACGATTATCACGAGGTAAACCGCCAGGTGCACCGGATCGAGGCGGAAACCGAAGCGGCCAGCGACGAGCGGACCGAGGCCCTCAAGAAGCAGCGCCTCAGCCTGCTCGACGAGATCACCGCCATCGTCACCAAGGCCCGCAGCGCCGCCTGACACAAGGAAGCACGACCATGAAGTTCGACCCCGCAAGCCCGCTCCGCCTCGCCGCACCCGTGGCCGCAGCCCTGCTGCTGGCCGCCTGCGCGCAGGAAGCGGAGGAAAAGACCTACGCCACCGATGTCGAGGATGCCGGCGGCGGCGAGCTGATCGTCACGCAGGAGGATCCCGACGCGGTCCCGGTCGACACGCCCGACACGCCGATGACCCCGACCGCCGAGGCGGAAGAGGAAGCCCCGGCCGAATAAGCGCGGCTGGCGCCCGCCCTCGGCCTCCCTTCCTTCGGGAAGCGGGGCCTGAGGGCGTGGCTGGCGCCTGAGGCTAAAAAACGATGTCGCCTTTGAACAATACACCCGTGTTGCGGTGCAGTATTACTGCGCGCCATAAAGAACACGCGGTGTCGCTGTCTGTACGTCTGCTTTGTGGAGCCACGTCATGTCAGCCCAGTTCGTTGCCCTCGAGTATTTCGTTTATTACCTGATTGCGATCAATCTGTGCGCCTTCCTCGCCTTCGCGGTGGACAAGGCCATGGCCGAAAGCGGCGGGTGGCGCGTTCCCGAAACCAGCCTGCTCGGCTGGGCGATGATCGGCGGGACGCCCGGTGCCTATGCCGCGCGCGCGGCTTTCCATCACAAGGAGCGCAAGCAGCCCTTCTCCAACCAGCTCCACGCGCTCGCATGCGTGCACGTGATCCTGCTGGCGGGAACGCTGCTCTATCTCAGCTTCGCCTGACGAGGCGGCGCAATTCCCGGGTGCGGTCTGCTTGTTTGCCGCCGTGATCGCACCCCTGTCCCGGCCCGTGTCCCCCAGGGGATGCGGGCCGTTTCACGTAGGCACGCTGCTCCTTACCACCCCCAAGCGGGTGGGGGCGGAGTAATCGGAGACGATGCGTCGAACTCGACGCGGAACAGGCGGGTGGGATCGTTGCGGCGGGTCAGCTGGTAGGTGAAGCGCGGGGCCTGTGCATTGGCGGGGTCGACCTCGAGCCGCCAGACATTGGTGAGCGAGGCGGACAGCCCTTCGCGCTCGAACAGGGCGATCGAAAAGGCATCGACGGGGAAATCCTGCACCCGCGCCGTGCCCGCCGACAGTGTGTCGCCGCCATATTGCGTGACCGCGTCCTCGCTGCCGTCCTCGTGCCGGTGGTCGTGCTTGAGCCTGAGGCCATCTCCCGTTCGCGTCACCAGCCAGGTGCGCGAGCGGTTCCAGCCACCCGGTGCCTCCGCGTCCTCGACATGGAAGGCGATGGCGACGCGGCTGTCGGAGCAATCCGCCCAGTGGGCCACCATGCGCTTGCCCGCCCAGTCCGCATCGCGCGCGTCGCTGCTGGCGAGCGCGCCCTCGTAAGCCTCGCCGCAATGGCTGGAGAGTGCCTGCCAGAACCGTTCCTGCGTCTCGGGCAGCGGCGGCGCATCGGGCGTGCTGGCACAGGCGGCCAGCGGGAGGAGGGCGGCAAGGGCGAGCGTGCGGTGCATGGTCATGCCGGGCGTGATGGCAGTGCCGCAGGCCGGCGGCAAGCGGCCAGGGCGCTTTCCCCTTCCCCGCTCGCTGCGCAAAAGCTAAGGCCACCCGCCATGAACGCGAGCGAAACCCAGCCCATGCACGAGGCGAGCACCAAGGCCCAGACGCTGATCGAGGCGCTGCCCTACTTCCAGCGCTATGCCGGCAAGAGCTTCGTGGTGAAATACGGCGGCAACGCCATGGGCGACGAGGACGCCGCGCGCGAATTCGCCGAGGACGTCGTGCTGCTGAAGGCGGTCGGCATCAACCCGGTTGTGGTCCACGGCGGCGGCCCGCAGATCGGCCGGATGCTGGAAAAGCTGGGCGTGGAGACCCAGTTCATCGACGGGCTGCGCGTCACCGACAAGGCGACCGCCGAAGTGGCCGAGATGGTCCTGTCCGGCGCGATCAACAAGGCGCTGGTTTCCTCCATCGCGCGCGCCGGCGGCAAGGCGGTGGGCATTTCCGGCAAGGACGGCGGCCTCGTGACCGCGCGCAAGGTCGAACGCACGACGAAGGACCCGGAAAGCAATATCGAGCGCGCGCTCGACCTCGGCTTCGTGGGCGAACCCTGCGCGGTCGACACCACGATCATCGAAACCGCGACGGCGGCGGGCATGATCCCGATCGTCGCCCCGATCGCGGCGGGCGAGGACGGCCACACCTACAATATCAACGCCGACACCATGGCCGGCGCGCTGGCTGCGGCGCTGGGCGCGGCCAGGCTGCTGCTGCTGACCGACGTGCCCGGCGTGCTGGGCAAGGACGGCGCGCTGCTGACCGATCTGACGCCGGCCGACATCGCCGCGCTGCGCGGCGACGGCACGATCAGCGGGGGCATGATTCCCAAGCTGGAAACATGCGTCGCGGCAGTCGAGGCGGGATGCGAGGCCGCAGTCGTGCTCGACGGGCGTATTCCCCACGCCATGCTGCTCGAATTCTTCACCCAGCGGGGCGCAGGTACGCTCATAAGCGCCCGATAGGGCTTGGCGCGCCGCGTCCGCCACGTGTAGGACGCTTCGACACGGGATTGCTCAGACAGAAACGGGGTTCACCCTAGTGCTTATCACTCTCTACCAGATCCTCGAGATGCTCACGAACGTGTTCGTGATGCTGATCATCATCCAGTTCATTATCGGCCTGCTGTTCGCCTTCAACGTGGTCGGGCGCAACGAATTCCTGATGAGCTTCTACGACGGCATCAACCGCCTGCTGGACCCGGTGCTGAGGCCGATCCGCAACCTGCTGCCGCAGACCGGCATGATCGACTTTTCACCGCTGGTGCTGATCATCGCGCTCAACATCATCCTTATCGTGCTCGGGAACATCATCTACTCGCTATGACCGCTGAACGGATCGACGGAAAAGCCTTTGCCGCCCTCCTGCGGGAGCGCGTCGGCGCGCTTGCAGGGCAGTTCGAACACAAGGCGGGCCGCAAGGCGGGCCTTGCCGTGGTGCTGGTGGGCGAGGACCCGGCGAGCCAGGTCTATGTCGGCTCCAAGCACAAGGCGACCGTGGCTGCGGGCATGGAAAGCTTCGAGCATCGCCTGCCTGCCGATACGTCGGAGGCGGAGCTGCTGGCGCTGGTCGACCAGCTCAACAATGACGATGCGGTCGACGGGATCCTCGTCCAGCTGCCGCTGCCCGGTCATCTCGACGAACAGGCCGTCATTGCGAGCATCAGCCCGGACAAGGACGTCGACGGTTTCCACGTCACCAATGCGGGCCGCCTTGCCGTGGGCCAGCGCGGCTTCGTGCCCTGCACGCCGCTGGGCTGCATGATGCTGTTGACCGACCGGCTGGGCGATCTCTCCGGCCTCGAGGCGGTGGTGATCGGCCGCTCGAACATCGTCGGCAAGCCGATGGCGCAGCTCCTGCTCGACGCCAATGCGACCGTCACCATCGCGCACAGCCGCACCAAGGACCTGCCCGCAGTGGTCAAGCGCGCGGACATCGTCGTCGCTGCCGTGGGCCGCGCGGAAATGGTCAAGGCCGAATGGCTGAAGGACGGCGCGACCGTGATCGACGTTGGCATCAACCGCCTGCCTCCTGCCGAGGGCGAGGAGAAGGGACGCCTCGTTGGCGATGTCGACTATGCCGGCGCGCAGAACGTTGCCTCGGCCATCACGCCCGTACCCGGCGGCGTCGGCCCGATGACCATCGCGGTGCTGCTGAGGAACACGCTGGTCGCAGCCTATCGCAATGCAGGGCTGGAAGTGCCGGCCGCGCTGTGACGCTGCGCCTTGCCTTACTCGCCGCGAGCGCGCTGGCTCTCACCGCCTGCTCCACCGCGCCGGGACCGCGTGATCGCTATGCCCGTCTGCTGACGCCCACGGCCAGCCCGTCCAAGGTCATCGCCACGGAACTCGCCTTCGCCCGTGCCGCGCGGGAAAAGGGGCAGTGGACCGCCTTTGCCGAATATGCGGCAGAAGGTGCGCTGCTGTTCGGACAGAACGGCGCGATCGAGGCCAAGCCCTGGCTCAAGCAGCAGCAGGACCCGCCGCAGGCAGTCGCGTGGGAACCGCACCGCGTGTGGTCGAGCTGCGACGGTTCGATCGCCGTCACGCAAGGGGCTTTCCGCGATCCCGATGGCAAGGTCGGGACCTTCAACACCGTCTGGCAGCGCCAGCGGGACGGCGAATATCTCTACGTCTTCGATTTCGGCATCCCGCAGGACGCCGCGCCGCAAGCGCCGGACATGATCGGAAGCGAAGTGGCTGCCTGCCGCCGCCCGGTCGATGTGGGCGAACCGGATTCGGCCATTCTCTTGCGCGCATCGCGTGACGGTTCGCTGGCCTGGGGCTTCCATACCGGCGTCGCTGGCGAGCGGCGCTATGTCGTCTGGCTGGCGAAGGAGACCGGTTGGGAGCAGGTCGTCAACGTCACCCTTGGCGCAGGAACGGCCGAATGACCCAGCTCTTCATCTCCGCCTTCATCACGCTTTTCGTGGTGATCGATCCGCCCGGCTGCGCGCCGATCTATGCCGGCCTGACCAAGGGTGCGAGCGCGGCGCAGGCCCGGATGATGGCGATCCGCGCGACGATCATCGCGGGCGGGATCCTGCTCATTTTCGCGCTGTTCGGGCAGGATCTGCTTGGCGCGCTCCATATCGAACTCGACAGCTTCCGCATCGCGGGCGGGCTGATGCTGTTCTGGATCGCCTTCGAAATGGTCTTCGAAAAGCGCACCCAGCGGCGCGAGGAGCGTGCCGAAAAGGTCGCCGCCACGCCCGAGGTGGAGGACGTCTCGGTCTTCCCCATGGCCATGCCCATGCTGGCCGGCCCCGGCGCGATCGCGGCGATCATGCTGCTGATGAACGAGGCGCAAGGGCTGGAGCAGTCGCTGGTCGTGCTCGGCGCGCTGGCCAGCGTGCTGCTGCTCACTATGCTCGCGCTGATTGCCGCCGGACCCCTGATGCGCCTGTTCGGCGACCGGGTGGAGGCAGTGATCACCCGCCTGCTGGGCGTGCTGCTGGCCGCGCTGGCCGCGCAATACGTGATCGACGGCCTCAAGGGCAGTTTCGGGATTTAGTTTTTCGAACCCGCCTCCGCGGGTTCGTCCTCGCCAAGCAACATTTCTGTTCCTGGTCACGGCAGTCAAAGGCCGACCGGCCGCCCGCAGGGGCCCGTAGCGAAGCGAAGGAATAGCCCCGAGGACGCTCGCACGGAGGTGCGAGCGAAAAACGATTACTGCAACGTCACGATCTCGTCGCCGTCGTCGCGCAGGGCGAAGAACTGCATAAGCTGGATCATCAGCTCGCACCGCTCCGACAGGTCGGGGGCCTCGAGCAGGGCCTGCTTGGCGGCAGAATCGAACGGGATGATCTGGGCGACGCCGTTGATCAGCGTCTCGTCGTCCAGCCGCTCGACCGAATCCCAGTCGACCGAATACCCCTGCATGGCGGCAAAGCGCTTGGCCTCGAATTCGAAGGCGGCGCGCTCGACGCTGGAGAGGACCTCGTCCTCCGGATCGTCGATCAGCTCGGCCTCGATCTGGCGGAAGGCGGTCGTTACGTCGAGTTCGCGCAGCATGCGGAAACGCGCCTCGCCTTCGAGCACGATATTGTAGCGCCCGTCTTCCAGCGCCTCGACATCGCCGATGCGGCCGACGCAGCCGACCTCGTAGAGCGGCGCGTTCTCGCCCCCGCGCTGCGGCTGGATCATCGCGATCAGCCGGTCTTTCGCCAGCGCGCTGCCGACCAGTTCACGGTAGCGCGGCTCGAAGATGTGCAGCGGCAGCTGCAGCCCCGGGAACAGGATCGCGCCGGGCAGGGGGAAGATGGAGAGACGCTTCGTCAACGGATCATCCGAACAGCAGGCGCGACAGCTTGCGGCGCGTGTCGACAACCCATGGGTCTTCGAGGCCGACGGCATTGAAGATGTCGATCAACTTGGCGCGGGCGGCGCCTTCGTTCCATTCGCGGTCGGCTTCGACCATGGCGAGCAGTTCGCCCGCGGCCGCATCGCGCTGGCCGGCGGCGAAGGCGGCCTCGGCATAGGCCATGCGCGCATCCATGTCGGCAGGATCGGCTGCGGCCTTGTCGCGCAGGGCGGCGAGTTCGCCGTCATCGACCTTGTTGCCGGCGAGTTCCAGCGCGGCGGCGGCATTCTCGACCAGCGGGTCGGAGGCGAGGGCGGGATTGGCGCGGACGGCCTCGAGGACCTTGCGGGCTTCCTCGACCTGTTCGGCCTGCACCAGCGCGCGGACAAGCCCGGCATGTGCAGCTGCGCTGTCGGGTGCCATTTCGGTGACCTGCGCGAAGATACCCGCGGCGCGCGGCGCGTCGCCATCGGCCAGCACCTGCTCGCCCATGGCAACGAACTGGTCGATCTGCTGCGCGGCCTGCGCCGCCTCGTCACCGCCCGCCTGGACGGGAAGCTGGGCGAGGATCTGGTCGAGCGTTTGCTTCAGCTGCGATTCGCTGCGCGCATTGGTCAGGTCGGCGACCGGCTGGCCCTGGAACATGGCATAGACGGTCGGGATCGACTGGACCTGGAACTGCGCTGCAATGAACTGTTCCTTGTCGACATCGACCTTCACCAGCACCACGCCCTTGTCGGCGTAGTCGGCCGAAACCTTTTCCAGCAGCGGGGCCAGCGCCTTGCAGGGCCCGCACCAGTCGGCATAGAAATCGAGGATGACGAGCTTCGTCATCGACGGTTCGACGACGTCCTTCTTGAACCGCTCGACTGCCTTCTGCTCGTCGATGCTCAATCCCATGCTCGCCACTGAAACCGCCTTTCCTGGATGAATTCGTTTCGCCCCATGTGGGCCTTCTTGGCCGAATGTGAAGGACCTGCAGCGCCTGTACAAGGGCGGGCCGGGCAGGGCCAAAAAAGCTGCATTTTTTCTCTTGCGGGACTCAAGAGGCGTTGCTAGTTGCGCGCCTCCCCACCGGGCCTTGCGGTTCGGTAGAGCGCCAGTGAGCGGGCGTAGCTCAGGGGTAGAGCACAACCTTGCCAAGGTTGGGGTCGGGCGTTCGAATCGCCTCGCCCGCTCCATTTTCCCGACATCGATATGTATCCGGGCGACACGCAAGTCGTTCGTCGTGCCGCGTGCACATTTGGCGGATTGTGCTTGAAACGTGCGGATCGCGCTTTATCTGGCGCGATATGTTGTATCAGAGCAAACGCCCCCTCGCCGCCTCCCTGTCCCTTATCGCAATTGCCGTGGCCCAGCCTGCGCTGGCCCAGGACGCGTCCGCGCCGCCTGCCGATGACCAGGTGACGCAGGAGCAGGTTGAGGACGATCTCCACGACCGCCGCATGGATTCGCGCGGGACCATCGTGGTCACTGCCGAAGGCCTGCGCCAGTTCGACCTGCTCGCCGGGACCAGCGTCGTCGAAGGCGCGGCGCTCGACGCCAATCTCGACGGCCAGCTGGGCGAAGTGCTCAACAGCGTGCCCGGCGTTTCCGCCAGCGGCTTTGCTCCCGGTGCCTCGCGCCCCGTGCTGCGCGGCTTTTCGGGCGAGCGCGTCAAGGTGCTGGTCGACGGCATCGGCGCGATCGACGTGTCCAACACTTCCGCAGACCATGCCGTCTCGATCGACCCGCTGACGGCGGAGAGCATCGAGGTCCTGCGCGGCCCCGCGGTCCTGCTCTACGGCAGTCAGGCAATCGGCGGCGCGGTCAACGTGATCGACAAGCGCATCCCGCGCCGCATCCCGAACGAGGCGTTCCATGTCGATGCCATCGTGCGCGCCGATACGGCCAGCGACCTGCGTGAAGGCGGCGCGTCCTTCGACGTGCCGCTGGGTGGCGGCTTCGTCGCCCATGCCGACGGCTCCTATCGCACGACTGACGACCTCAGCGTTCCCGGCTTCCTGCTGGCCCCCGAACTGCGCGCCGATTTGCTCGCCGATGCCGACGAGGAAGACGAAGAGGGCAATCTGGGTGAAGCCGAGGAATTGCGCGAACTCGCGCTCGCAGAAGGCAAGCTGTTCAACAGCGGCACGGAAACCTGGACGGCCAATGGCGGCCTTGCCTTCTTCCGCGACCAGTCGAGCCTCGGCGTGTCCTTTGGCATTTACGACACCTTCTACGGCATCCCGATCCGCCCCGGTGCAGGCCACCACGAGGGGGAGGAAGAAGGCGGCGAAGCCGAGGCCGGGGAAGAAGGTCCGGAAACCGTCAACATCGGCCTGCGCCAGTACCGCGCCGACATGCGCGGCGACATCTACCTTGGCGAAGGCCTGTTCGAGAAGCTGAAGATCCGCGCCGGCTATTCCGATTACACGCACACCGAGTTCGAAGGTGCCGAAGTCGGCACGACCTTCGACGTGCAGGGTATCGAGGCCCGCGCCGAGCTGGTGCAGAACCCCAACGGTCGCTGGCGCGGTTCCATCGGCACGCAGTACTATTTCCGCGACTTCTTCGCCGAGGGCGAGGAAGCCTATGTCGCTCCGAACCGGACCGAGCAGCTCGCCTTGTTCGCCCTGCAGGAATATGGCGACGGGCCGGTCCAGCTCGAAGGTGCGGCGCGGTTCGAGACCACCACGGTCGATTCCACCTTCCTCGGGCTGGAGCGCAATTTCGACACCTTCTCCGGCGCGATCGGCCTTGCCTATGACGGCCCGCAGGCCTTCCGCGCCGGCATCAATTTGTCACGCGTGGCCCGCGCTCCGAGCGCGGAAGAGCTATTCTCCAACGGTCCCCACATCGCAACGCAGGCGTTCGAGATCGGCGATCCCGACCTGGGCGTCGAACGCGCATGGGGCGCCGAACTTTTCGCACGCGGCACCATGGGCGATTTCGAATTCAGCCTCGCCGCGTTCAAGAACTGGTTCGACGATTACATCTACCTGTCCGAAACCGGCGCGGAAGAGGACGATCTGCCGGTCTTCGTCTATCTCCAGCAGGATGCGACTTACCAGGGCCTCGAAGGCGAACTGATCTGGCGCTTCCTCGACACGGGCTCGCTCGCTCTCGCCGCCGACCTGCGCGGCGAATATGTCGAGGCCGAACTGTCCGACGGCACGCCGGTCCCGCGCATCCCGCCGGTCAGTCTGATGGGTGCGCTCGAGGCGACGAGCGGCGATTTCGAGCTTCGCGGCGAGGTGGAATGGTATGGCGCGCAGCGCGAAGTCGCGCCGTTCGAAACCGAGACCGAGGACTTCACCTTCGTCAACGCGGTCGCCACCTGGCGTCCGCTGCGCACCGAGCCGTCGGTCAGCGTGATCCTGAAGGCAGAGAATATCTTCGACGTCAGCGGCCGCCGTCACGCAAGCTTCACCAAGGATTTCGTGCCCCTGCCCGGGCGCAATATCTCGGCGAGCTTGCGCTTCAGCTACTGATCCCGCTCAATCCTCGACGGCAAAGGTCAGGGCGGCGTGCTCGCGCAGCCGCTCGACCAGCGCTTCGCCGAGGAACGAGCCGGGCGTACCGACCCCGCCTTCGGCCTTGCAGTCGAGCAGCGCCATGCCGGTTTCGCCGAGCATGCGGCTGGTCGAGCCATAGCCCGGATCGTACTTGCCCTTGACCGCATAGTGCAGCGTCTCGCCGTCGGGCATCTCGGCGATGAAAAGCACGTCGTAGAACCCGTTCTCGCGCTCTTCCGGCGTCGGGCCTTCGCCCGGCTTGGGCGGCTTGGCGCCGAAGGGGTTCTTCATCATGTCGGCGAGCGCGCTTGCGGCGGCCTTGCCGGCATCGCCGGGGCTGGTCAGCACCATCTCGTCATAGCGGAAGTCCTCGCCATAGGGGTGGCCGAGCAGGAAGTTCGTCCGGTGGACGTTCTTGGTGTTGATCGGCGCCATGACGAAGGGCGCGGCCCATTTGCCGAGCTTCTCCTCGTAGCGCGGCACGAGGCCGGACGGCTGGTCCGGCCCTTCGAAACCCGGCGTCAGGCCAAAGCTGCTCTTGAGGATCGAGATCAGCTTGGGATTGCGCGCGACCGCCTTCATCGTCTCGGTCAGGCTGGCGACCGTGCCGCCCGAAGCGCCGCCCGCCATGCCGCGCACGCGGCCCTTGATGCGCGGGGCGGGCTTGCCGAACCGTTCCTTGGCAACCTTCTGCGCCATCAGCACGCCGAGGTCGAAGGGGATGGAATCAAAGCCGGAGGAGAAGCAGATCCGCGCGCCGCTTGCCTTGGCGGCCTCCATGTGCTCGTCGATCTTCTGGCGCATCCACACCGGCTCGCCGCAAAGGTCGGCATAGTCGGTGCCGGTCCTGACGCAGGCTGCGACCAGCGCGTCGCCATAGAGCTGGTAGGGGCCGACCGTGGTCAGCACGACCTTGGTGCGGTTGCACATGGCCTCCAGGCTTGCCGGATCGTCGGCATCGGCGACCACCAGCGGGGTCGACCCGGGGGCACCGATCTCGTCGCGCACCGCTTCCAGCTTGTCCATGCTGCGGCCGGCCATGGCCCATTTCGGCCCGCCGTCCTTGCCGCCGTATTCGCGCACGAAATGTTCGGCCACGAGGCGGCCGGTATAGCCGGTGGCGCCATAGACGATGATGTCGAATTCGGTGTCAGCCATGGTTCTCTCCTTTGTCCGCCTGAATGCGCGCGGCGCGGGAGAGAGTCAAAGACGTAGCGTCAGGGCTGCCTTGTCAGAGGCGCGGCAGCGTGACCCCGCGCTGGCCCATGTATTTGCCCGCGCGGTCGGCATAGGTGACTTCAGGCCGTTCGTTGCCCTTGAGGAACAGGAACTGGCAGGCACCCTCGTTGGCGTAGATCTTGGCTGGTAGCGGCGTGGTGTTGGAAAATTCCAGCGTCACATGGCCTTCCCAGCCCGGCTCCAGCGGGGTGACGTTCACGATGATGCCGCAGCGCGCATAGGTGCTCTTGCCGAGGCAGATGACCAGCACGTCCTCGGGAATGCGGAAATATTCGACCGTGCGCGCCAAGGCAAAGCTGTTGGGCGGAATCACGCAGACGTCGGTGTCGCGGTCGACGAAGCTGTTGCTGGCGAAATCCTTGGGATCGACCACCGCGCTGTCGACATTGGTGAAGATCTTGAACTCGGGCGCGACGCGCGCGTCGTAGCCATAGCTCGACAGCCCGTAGGAAATGCAGCCTTCGCGGCGCTGCGCTTCGACGAAAGGCTCGATCATGCCTTCGTTGAGCGCCTTGTCGCGGATCCACTTGTCGGAAAGAATCGCCATGGGTGTGTGATTCCCCACCCGCGCCGCTCGGGCAAGCGGGAGGGGCGTTTAATCCCCTCCCGTGTCGCCTCGCCCGCCTCACGCGTCGGAGCAAAAGCCGCTTTCCTCCCATCGCTGGCGCTCGCGATTGTAGGTGAACTCGATCCAGTCGCATTCGTTCACGAGGCTGCGCGTCTCGGTGACCGCGAAGGAGGCGGACGCCCCCTTGCCGAAGCGGAAGCTGCCTGCCGCACCGACCTTGCTGATGCGCACGCTTTGCCCCTCGGCATAACCGAAGCTGCTCCCGCCGGACGGCAGGCGCGACAGGGTCATGTCGGCGATGATCGCGTCGGCAAGCGTGACCGCCATCAGCGGCGCGGTGACCTTTATCTCGCCAGGGCCGGAGAACGCGGGCACGGCGTACCAGCCGCGCGCCCAGTAGCTGGTGCTGGGCGAGCCGGGGCCGAAGGTGACGAGCGGCATGGAGACGGGCGCGACCCCGCCGTTCGGCACGCGGCCGCTCGCATATTCGCCCTGTGCGTGGATGGAGCAGGAGGCGTCGACGAACCCGCTCCAGTTGACGCCGAGCCATTCGCGCCCTGCCTCGCGCGCGGCGCTGGTGCGGCGGTGCGTGATGCGCAAAGAGACATTGGCGGGCGGGCGCCTGAACACGCCGGCAGGCGCGCCCGGCACCTGCTCTTCCAGCGTGTCCAGCCCATAGAGGCCGAGCGCGTGGAGGTTGGTCTTGCGGTCGAGCAGCGCGTCGATCTCGAGGTCCACGTCCCTGATCGCCTGGCCTTCGCTGCCCGGCAGGCCGACCGGCGTGTCCACCGTGCGGATCGATCCCGAAACCCAGCTGAGCACCCGCAGCCAGCCGACGTCGCGAAACTCGCAATTGTCGAGCAGGGTGAGCGGGGGCGGCAGGGTCTCGTCGCGCGAGGGCCAGACCCAGTGGTAAAGGAATGCGGCGGTCGAACCGCTGCCGATCGTCGTGTGGTCACAGTCGTGCCACACGCAATTGCGGTAGATCGCGCGGCTCTTGCCGGTCTCCTCCTGCGCCTGGAAAGCATCGCCGAAAGTACAAGTCGGTGGCGAGGATTTCGGCATTGCAGCCGGGATTGAAGGCGCTGCCATTGGTGGTGGCGAAGCGGGAGCGGGACAGTTCCACCCGCTCCACCGCATCGATCGCACCGCCGAGGTAGAAGATCTCGCCCTCCCAGCCGATCATGTCGGTGTCGCGGCAGACGATCTCGCCAACATGGCAATCCTGCACCCATAGCGCCTTGTCGGTGATGTCCCACCCGTCGCCTGTCACAGGATCGGCGGGCCAGGCATGATTGCCCGTGTGCTGCCGGTTGCCGCGAAAGACCAGCCGGTCGAGTTCGAGCCGGGCGATGCTGCGCTGCCCCTTGCCGGGATCGACGGTATCGCCGCTCACGAAAATCCCCCCGCCGCGCCATACGGCGAGCGTCGGGTCGGACGCAGAGGTGGGGACGAGCTGCCAGTCGGTTTCCGCCGCTGCGCCGTCGAGCGTGCGGAAATCGAGCACAGTCCGCCCTGCCGCCATGCCCTTGAGAACGAGCGACTTGCGGATCACCAAGGGGTGCCCGTCGCTGGCAAGGCTCTGGCCTGCAGGAGAGGTGCGCAGCGGGCAGTCGATCCGGTAGCGAGGCGCAGGAAAGCGCACCTCCTGCGCCCCGATTTCCTCGGCATAGTCGATCGCCGCCTGGATCGCCGGCTGGTCGTTTGCCGTGCCGTCTCCGGCCGCGCCGCCCTGTTCGGGCGTGATGGCGCCGCTTTCGGGCAGGAGGCGGAAGATGCGCCCGTTGGCGGTGCTGACGACGAAACGCGGATGTGCGGCGAGCAGGTCGAGCGTGCATTTCGCATCGCAGACATAGGTGCCTGCGCCGACGCCGAATGCGCCGTGCCCGCTGGTAACCAGCAGCCAGGTATCCTGGCCGGGCGACCTTCGGGCAAGCTCCGCGAAGAGACATGGCCGCGCCTGCGCCGCCTCGACGCCGAGAGCGAGCGAGGAAAGGGCCAGCAGGCTCATTGCGACAGCCTGTATTCCAGCGTTCCCGAGGAAAGCGTGCAATCGAGCCAGAGCGAGGCGCCCTGTTCGCTTTCGATCCAAACCGGTTCGCAGGCCGGACCGGCAAATTCTGCCCAGCGCAGGCCCCCGGCCGTCAAGGGATGGAGCGTTTCGCCCCCGTCGAGCGAGCGCATGACCCTGACCGTGCCGGTGAATTCCCCTGCCAGGGTGCAATAGACCGGGTCGAGGCTGGAAGGGTGAAAGGGACCGGCAAGGCCCGTGGCGGTTATCGCCCCTTCCAGCGGATCGCTGGTGCTGCCGGCCACGGTCGTGACCGGAAGCGGGCTTGCCCGGCTGACCGTTGCGAGATGGCCTGTGCCGTCGTCGATCCCGACAGCGCCAAGGGGTGCAAAACCGCCGGGGGCCTGGAGGGGAAGGGAATCGCTCATAAATCTGGTACCTCGTCTTGTTTAAACGAGCCAAATCGGTTAATCAGACAATTGGGTGTAGGAAAACGGTTTTTTCGAAAGGGCCCGTGCGAGGAGCCCCACGCTCCGTAAGGCGCTTCAGCCCAGCAGGTCGTCCATCGCGGCTTCGAACCCGTCGACCACTTGGCCTTTCGACCAGCGCTCCACGCCGGCGCGCCGCGCACTGGCGCCCATGACCTTGCAAGAAGCCGGATCGCCGGCCAGCCGTTCGATCGCCCATGCGAGGGCGGCGGGATCGCCCGGCGGAACGATGACGCCGGACCCTTCGATCTCGTCCGCGATTCCCGTCCCCTTGGGCACGGTCGCCAATATGGGCCGTCCCGAGGCGAGCATGTTGCCGAGCTTGGAAGGAAGCACGAGGTCCGCCGCCTCGACCAGCTGGGGCAGCAGGTGCACATCCGCCATATGCAGCAGGTCGCCGACGTCCCCGCTCGGCTGCAGGGCCTTGAAGTGCAGCGTATCGATCCCTTCGCCCAGCTTTTCGAGCCGGCCGCGCGTGGGACCGTCGCCGCAGACAAGCACGGCGATATCCTTGCGGTGGGCGAGCAGGCGCGCCGCCTCCACCACCGTGTCCAGCCCCTGCTTGTTGGCGATATTGCCCGAATAGAGTGCGACGAATTTGCCCTCCATTCCCCATTCAGCCCGGTAATCCCGCTCGCCCGCAGGGGCAGAATGGTTCGCCCAGTTGCGCAGCTCGACGATCTTTTCAGGGGCCACGCCCTTGGCCGCGAGCAAGCGCCTCATCGGTCCGCTGATCGTGGACACGATGTCGGCGGCGGCAAGCGCGCGTTCCTCGAACCGCAGAGCGGCATCGGCCACGCGGCCCTTGCCGAGCAGGCCGGTTGCCTGTGCCGCGCCGACCTCGAAATCCTGGACGTGGAGCCAGTAGGGCACGCCCGCACGGCGCGCCATGCGCGCCGCCACCGGCGCTGCGACCAGCGAAGGCGCGACCGTCATCACGAGATCGGGGCGCAGGTCGCGCCGCGCCAGCCGGGCGGCGGGATAAGCGCTGCTGGCAAAGCTGAGGTGATGCGCCAGCCGCCGCGATCCGGTCGGATTGGCCGGGATGTAATGCGGGCAGCGCGTAATGGTAACGCCGTTCTCGGTCGTGTTCTTCCACCGTCCGCGGAAGAATTCGTGCATCTTCCATTCGGGGTAATAGGGCTGGCCGACCACCGCGTGGATCGTGTGCCCGCGCTCCGCCAGCGCCTCCATCAGCCCTGCGCTATAAGGCCCGATGCCGATCGGCTCGGGCGCATAGTTCAGGCCGATGAAAAGGATTCGGCGACTTCGCGCGTTCCCGCTCACGCCGGGCGCAGGCCACTCACGCCAGAGGCACCGCCGTCGGCCGCGGAAAGGCCGGCAAAGAGCGTGTCGACGATGGCGGCGAGCTTGTCCTCGGTCAGCCGCTCGTCGACCGTCTGCAGCAGGTCGGGCATGGTATAGGCCACCGTCATCTGGTTGATGAGGGTCAGCGCACGGTCGATCTCCAGGCCGGCGAAGTACCCGTCGGCCTGCGCTTCGGCGATCAGTTCGCACAAATAATGGTCGGCAAGATCGACGAAGCTGCGCACGCGTTCGAACCGCCGCGCACCCAGTTCGCACAACACGGCGAAGGCGGACGGATCGCGCCGGAATTCCGCACGGTTGCGGCGGAAACGGCGGACGTAGAATTCGTAGAACTTGCGGTTGGGCGGCAGGTCGCTTGCCAGCACTTCTTCCATGATCGCGACATGGGGTTCGAACCACAGTTCGACCACGGCATCGAACAGGTCCGATTCCTCGGGGAAGATCGCCTCGATGCGCGCCCGCGATACGCCGACCTCTGCGGCAAGGATTTCCGGCGTGACCTCGCCCCCGCGGCGACCGGTAAGGTCCATGGCATAGGCGGCAAGGCGCGCCCGTTCCTGCCTGAGGTCGGGCGTGTTCATGCGCGGCGGGCCGGTTGGTCGGTCATCGGGATAGAGGATAGTGCCCGCTGGCCGCCGTTGCCAGAGCATTGGCGCGAAAAAGGCGGTTTTTCAGGCGGCGGAGCGCGGCGGCCACGGAATGAAGGCCGATGTGCGGCGTTTGTATTCCTCGTATCCCGGGCGCGAATGCTTCATGCCCTTTTCCAGCAGCGCCGCGCCTGACCACTTCACCAGCGTGAAGGTCAGGAACAGCGGTCCGGCGACAGTCAGCGCTGCCACTTCCCAGGCGATGCTCGCCGCGACCAGCCAGATGCCCCACCAGGCACAGGCATCGCCGAAATAGTTCGGGTGGCGCGTATAGCGCCACAGTCCGCGGTCCATCACCTGGCCCTTGTTGGCCGGATCGGCCTTGAACTTCGCCAGTTGCCAGTCCCCAACCCATTCGAAGAAGATGCCGGTCAGATAGAGGGCGATGCCGGCCCAGGCGAAGCCGGTGATCGGGGCGGGTTCGGCGCTGCTGAGGATACCCAGCTGGGCAGGGGAGGAGACGAGGAACAGCAGCACGGCCTGCCCGAGCCAGATCTTCGTCAGCGCGGCGATGGCGAAACGGCCTTTCTCGCGGTCCTTGCGCAGCATGCGTTCATAGCGCTTGTCCTCGCCTTCCGCGCGCCAGCGGCGCAGCAAATAGATGCCGAGCCTGAGGCCCCAGGCTGCCGTCATCGCCAACAGCAGGTTGGCAAGGGCGCCCGGCTGGGCAAGCTGCATCCAGCTGGCAAAGGCCATCAGGGCCATGCCCGCACCCCAGAAGGAATCGATGAAGGACACATCGTCGATCTGGACGGAAATCACCCACAGGATGAGCACTACGCCGACGAGGATCGCGGCATTGGCAAGCAGGGCGTCGATCATGCGGTTTTCGCCTCCTCGATCAGGCCCAGCGCCTGGGCCTCCAGAACCTTGTAACGTTCGTAATCCGGCAGTTTCGAGCGCATGAAGCGCGCGATTTCAAGCAGCGTCTCGCCGTAATCGGCGGTGGGAACGATGGCCGGTCCGAAGCCGAGTATGCGGCGTTTGTTGCACACCCAGGCCGGAACGATCGGGACGTTCGCAGCGCGGGCGATGTTGTAGAAACCGGATTTCCATTCGCCGTTGGAACTGCGCGTACCCTCTGCCGCGATGACCAGCGCGAGGTGGTCGCGTTGCTCAAACTCGGCGGCGACCTGCTCGACCACATTGCTGCGCTTGGTGCGGTCGATGGGGATGCCGCCCATGTCGAACATGAAGTTCCTCATCATGCCCTGGAACAGCGTGTGCTTGCCCATGAAATTGGGCTGCACGCCTTCTTCCGCGGTCGCCCCGATGAAGAAGACGAAATCCCAGTTCGAGGTATGCGGCGCCCCGGCGATGACGAATTTCGGCAGGTCGGGCAGGTGCCCGTCCAGCTTCCAGCCCTTCCAGCGGTAGAGCACCATGATGATGCGCCGCACGATGCGGCTCAGAAGCGAAGGCTTCCGGAAATTGGCTTGCGACATTCTCTCTCCTGCCTGCGAGCCCTAGCAGTTACGTAGCGGAATGCGAGAGGGATGCGAGGATTCCCGCCGGCTACATCCGGAACACGCCGAACTGCGGCTTTTCCGGAATCGGTGCCTCCAGCGTGGCGGCAAAGGCGAGGCCCAGCACGTCGCGGGTCTGGACCGGATCGATCACTCCGTCGTCCCACAGGCGGGCGGTGGCGTAATAGGGATTGCCCTCGTCCTCGTACTTCTGGCGGATCGGGGCCTTGAATTCCTCGGCCTGTTCCGGAGTCCAGCTGTCGGCGTCGCGGTGGACGGTCGCCAGCACGCTTGCTGCCTGCTCGCCGCCCATCACGGAAATGCGTGCATTGGGCCAGGTGAACAGGAAGCGCGGCTGGTAGGCGCGCCCGCACATGCCGTAATTGCCGGCGCCGAAGCTGCCGCCGATGACGACGGTCACCTTGGGCACGGTCGCGGTGGCGACGGCGGTGACCAGCTTGGCCCCGTGCTTGGCGATGCCTTCCGCCTCGTACTTGCCGCCGACCATGAAGCCGGAAATGTTCTGGAGGAACAGCAGCGGGATACGCCGTTGGCAGGCAAGCTCGATGAAATGCGCGCCCTTCTGCGCGCTTTCGGAAAACAGCACGCCATTGTTGGCGAGGATCGCCACCGGCATCCCCCAGATATGGGCGAAGCCGCAGACCAGCGTGCTGCCGTAATGTGCCTTGAATTCGTGGAACTCGGACCCGTCGACGAGGCGGGCGATAATTTCCTTCACATCGTATGGCGCGCGCACGTCTTCGGGCACGATCGCGTACAGATCTTCCGCGTCGAACCTGGGCGGGCGCGGTTCAATTAATTGTACCCCCGTTGCGGCGGCGTAATTGTCGCCGAGGTGGCTGACGATGTCGCGCACGATGGTGAGCGCGTGCTCGTCGTTTTCGGCTAGGTGGTCGACCACGCCCGATTTGCGCGCGTGGAGGTCGCCGCCGCCAAGGTCCTCGGCGCTGATTTCCTCGCCGGTGGCGGCCTTGACCAGCGGCGGTCCGGCAAGGAAGATCGTGCCCTGTTCGCGCACGATCACCGTCTCGTCCGACATGGCCGGAACATAGGCACCGCCCGCCGTGCAGCTGCCCATGACGCAGGCGATCTGCGGGATACCCATCGCGCTCATGTTCGCCTGGTTGAAGAAGATGCGCCCGAAGTGGTCGCGGTCGGGGAAGACCTCGGCCTGATGCGGCAAATTCGCGCCGCCGCTGTCGACGAGGTAGATGCAGGGCAGGCGGTTTTCCTGCGCGATTTCCTGGGCGCGCAAGTGCTTCTTGACCGTCATCGGATAGTAGGTGCCGCCTTTGACGGTGGCATCGTTGCACACGATCATCACCTGCCGGCCAGACACGCGCCCGATCCCGGCGATCAGCCCGGCGCCGCTGATCTCGTCGCCGTAAAGCCCGTTGGCCGCCAGCTGGCCGATCTCGAGGAAAGGTGCGCCCGGATCGAGCAGGCGTTCCACCCTTTCGCGGGGCAGCAGCTTGCCGCGGCTGACATGCCGTTCGCGGTGCTTCTCCGGCCCGCCGAGCGCGGCTTCGGCGACATGCTTGCGCAGTTCCCCGGCCAGCGCCTTGTTGTGATCGAACCGCGCCTTGGCGTCGGGCGCCTCGCGGTCCAGCTTCGTGGTGAGAGCGGGTGCTGTCATGCCTGTGGCCTTACCGTTTCTTCACGAATTCGGCACGCAGGACGAGGCCCTTGATGCCGGGATATTTGCAGTCGATCTCCTGCGGATCGCCGGTGAGGCGGATCGCTTTGATCAGCGTGCCCTGCTTCAGCGTCTGGCCCGCGCCCTTGACCTCGAGGTCCTTGATGAGCGTCACCTGGTCGCCATCGGCCAGCAAGTTGCCGACCGCATCGCGCACCTCGACCGTCTCGGCCGCCGCCTGCTTTGCCGCCAGTTCGGATGCCGGCATCCATTCGCCGCTATCCTCGTCGTAGACGTAGTCCTCGTCCCCGCTCATCCGGCGGCGCCGATCAGTTCGCGGCCGATCAGCATGCGGCGGATTTCATTGGTGCCGGCACCGATGTCGAGCAGCTTGGCATCGCGCATGTAGCGCTCCACCGGCCAGTCGAGCGTGTAGCCCGCGCCGCCCAGCGCCTGGACACTCTCGGCCGCCACGCGGAAGGCGTTTTCCGAAGCCAGCAGGATCGTGCCTGCCGCATCGAAGCGGGTGGTCTGTCCGGCATCGCAGGCTTTGGCGACAGCATAGGTGTAGGCGCGCGCGGACTGCAGCGCGACATACATGTCGGCGACCTTGGCCTGCATGAGCTGGAAGGAACCGATGGGCTTGCCGAACTGCTGGCGTTCGCGAAGATAGGGAATGACCGTGTCGAGGCAGGCCTGCATCACGCCGAGCTGCAAACCTGCGAGCACGACGCGTTCGTAGTCGAGGCCGCTCATCAGCACGCCGACGCCGCCGTTTTCGGGGCCCATGACGTTTTCTTCCGGAACGAAGCAATCGTCGAACACCAGCTCTGCCGTGGGCGAGCCGCGCATGCCGACCTTCTCGATCTTCTGACCGATCGAGAACCCTTCGAAATCCTTCTCGATCAGGAAGGTCGTGATGCCGCGGCTGGCCGCTTCGGGCGAGGTCTTGGCATAGACTACCAGCACGTCCGCATAGGGGGCGTTGGTGATCCAGAACTTGGTCCCGTTGAGGACATAGCCGCCATCGACCTTGTCGGCACGGGCCTTCATCGACACGACGTCCGAACCGGCGCCCGCCTCGCTCATGGCAAGGCTGCCGACGTGTTCGCCGCTAATCAGCTTGGGCAGGTATTTCGCCTTCTGGTCGTCATTCGCCCAGCGCGCGATCTGGTTGACGCAGAGGTTGGAATGCGCACCGTAGGACAGGCCGACCGAGGCACTGGCGCGGCTGACTTCCTCGACCGCGATCACGTGTTCGAGGTAGCCGAGGCCAAGACCGCCGTCCGCTTCGGGAACGGTGATGCCGTGGAGGCCCAGTTCGCCCATGGCGGGCCAAAGTTCCGCCTTGGGAAACCAGTCCTCGCGGTCGACCTTGGCGGCGAGCGGGGCGATCTGTTCGTCGGCGAAGCGCGAAACGCTTTCGCGGATCATGTCCGCATTGTCGCCGAGCTGGAAATCGAAATCGGGGGTGGCGCGCATGGTGTCTCCTGCTTGCCCTCTGTTGGGGCATTCTCTTGCCGCGCGCGATAGCGAAGGAATGGCGGTCGGGCAAACCGCTTGGTGGGGCAAGCTGCGCCCGAGTTACCGAACTGGACTCTGCCCCGGATGGCTTTATTTAGAACGTCACGGATACAATGGCTTATCGACCCCGCCTTCCCTGGCCCAGCGGCGCCAGCCCGAACTCTGCCGTGTGCGGGGAAGAGGACCGGCTTGCCATCATGGCGTCCTATGGCCTCGATGCGCTTGAAGGCGCACCGGAATTGTCGCGCATCGTCCAGTTCGCCGCCTCGCTATGCGAAGCGCCGATCGCGCTCGTTTCGCTGGTAGAGGAGGAGCGCCAGCGGTTCCTCGCAAAGCAGGGGCTGGAGGTGGGGGAAACTCCGCGGCCGACCAGTTTCTGCGCCCATGCAATGCTCGGCGATGCGACGATGATCGTGCCCGACGCGATGCTGGATCCGCGCTTCAGCAGTAACCCGCTGGTCACGGGTGCGCCGCACATCCGGTTCTATGCCGGTGCCCCGCTCATCTCGAGCGAGGGTGCGCCGCTCGGCTCGCTCTGCATCATCGACACGGTGCCGCGCGAAGGGCTGAGCGAGCTGCAGCGCGAAGGGCTGGAAGTGCTGGCGGCAAGTGTCATGCAGCGCCTGCTGATCCAGCGGCAGGACCGCGCTGCCATCGCGGCGCTGGAGGCGCGGCAGCGCGAATTGCAGCATATGCTCGATTCGGTACCGGGGATTGCCTGGTCGGTCGATCACGCGGGCAATTTCGACATGTTCAGCGCGCGCTGGAAAGAGGTCACGGGCCGCGAACCGCCGCGCACGGCGGACGACTGGGCGGACTTCATCCACCCCGATGACTATGCCCGCAGCCGCTCCAGCTGGGACAAGGCTTTCAGCGAGGAGCGGCTGTTCAACGACGAGTGGCGGCTGCGGCAGGCAGACGGCAGCTATCGCTGGGTGCTGAGCCGCGCCATGCCGGTGGATGGGGAGCCGGGCGGACGCCGCTGGTTCGGGACCGTCATCGACATCGACGAGGCGCACCGCACTTCCGAAATGCGCGACCTCCTGGCGAAAGAGCTGTCGCACCGGATCAAGAACATCTTCGCAGTGGTCTCCGGCCTCGTGACCCTCCACTCGCGCGGCAAGGAAACCGTGGCGGATTACGCCGAAGCCCTGTCGACGACCATTCGCGCGCTCGGCAAGGCGCACGACTACGTCCAGCCGGCATCGCCGAGCCGGAAAGAGCATCTGGTCGGGCTGCTCGATGCGCTGCTCGCACCTTACCAGGATGGCGGTGAAGGGCGGATCGAGATTTCCGGCGGCGACGTTGCCATCGGCCCGCGCGCGGCGACCCCGCTGGCGCTTATCATCCATGAACTGGCGACCAATGCCGCCAAGTACGGCGCCCTGTCGCGTGATGGCGGCAAGGTCATGGTCGGGGTCAATGCCGATTGCGATGGGGAAGGCACGGTGTGCCTCTCGTGGCGCGAACGGTCCGACGGTTTTTCGCAGGCCGAGCAGGCGAGCGAAGGGTTCGGATCGCGCCTCCTGCGCATGGCTGTCGAAGGCCAGCTGTCGGGCCAGTTCACCCGCGAATTCGAAGACGACGGCCTGAGAGTCGAGCTCAAGATCCCGTCGGCATCCATCGCCGGATAGGGGCAGGGGTCGCCAGCGGCGGGTACAGGGGTTATGCCGGAAACCATGAAATCACTCGTCAGCTCTGCCGTCCTCCTTTCCGCCGCCCTTGCTCTGTCCGCCTGCGCGGCCGAAGAGGATGGAGCTGCAGACGGTCCGGCCGATGTCGCGGCCTCTACCGAAGCGGCCGAAGAGGCGAGGGAGCTGAAGGAATTCGTCGGCACGGCCTGGCGCGTCTCTGCCGAGGACGGTGCCCGCTATGTCACCTATCTGGATGCTGAAGGGCGCTACCGCGACCTGCGTAACGGCGATCCCTGGCAGGAAGGCGGCTGGTCGCTGGAAGCGGCTCCGGGTGACGAGGAAGGACAGGTCCTCCTCTGTTTCCAGCCCGAAGGTGACAATGTCAGCGAGAGGTGCTGGGAAACCGGCAAGCTCGACGATGGGAAGTTGATCGTAACTTCGGGTGGTGGTCGCCGGGTCCAGCTCGAAAAGGTCGCCTACGAAGCGCCGCAGGACGCAGAAACCGCCGAAGCCGCACAGTGAGCGAATCCGGCGAGACGGCTCTTTCCTTCGAGGGTGTCCGTAAGCAATTCGGCAATGTGCGGGCGGTCGAATCCGTCACCCTCGCAATCCCCTCAGGCCAGTTCGTCGCGCTGGTCGGTGCCTCGGGTTCGGGCAAGTCGACATTGCTGAAGACCGTCAACCGGCTGGTCGACCCCGATGCCGGGCACGTAGTCCTGCAAGGGCGAGAAGTCGCCTCGGTGCCGCTTGCGCGCCTGCGCCGCAGCATCGGCTATGTCTTCCAGTCGGTTGGGCTCTTCCCTCACATGACGGTGGCGGAAAACATCGGGATCGGTCCTCGTATCGCGGGTGAACCGATCAATCGGCTGCAGATTTCAGCATTGCTCGAACTCGTCGACCTCGACCCCGGCCTGTCCACGCGCATGCCCGACGAACTCAGCGGCGGGCAGCGCCAGCGCGTCGGCGTCGCCCGGGCCCTGGCGAGCGAGCCGTCGATCCTGCTGATGGACGAACCTTTCGGGGCGCTCGATCCCGTCACGCGCGACGCGCTGGGCGAACGGGTGCTCGACCTCCACCGCCGCCTCGGGCTGACCACTGTCATGGTCACGCACGACATGACCGAAGCCCTGCTGCTGGCCGACCGCGTGCTGGTCATGGAGGCGGGCCGCATCGTGGCGGACGAGACCCCGTCTGCCCTCGTTGCGGGTAAAGGCGGTGAGGCGGCGCAGGCGCTTGTCGCGGTGCCGCGTCACCAGGCGCAGCGCTTGGCGGAGCTGTCGCAGTGAACGCCCTGCTCGACGCGATCACAGGGCTTGGCGACCAGCTTGCCGCCCATGTCATCCTGTCGGCCGCGGCCATCGCGCTGGGCATAGCCGTGGCGCTGCCGTTGGCGGTCTGGGCCAGCCGTGCCCCCGCCGTTTCGCGCGCGTCGCTGGCCTTTGCCAGCCTCGTCCAGACAATTCCGGCGCTCGCCCTGCTGGCGCTGTTCTTCCCTATCCTGCTGAGCCTTCGCGCGGTTTTCGGGGAAGGGCTACCGACATTGGGCTTCCTGCCCGCGCTGCTCGCGCTGGCGCTTTATGCCCTGCTGCCGATCCTGCGCAATGCGGTGACCGCGCAGGCCAATCTCGATCCCGGCGTGATCGAGGCGGCGGAAGGCGTGGGCATGAGTTTCTGGCAACGCCTGCGCCTGGTGGAGGCACCGCTGGCCGCGCCTTATGTCATGGCCGGGATCAGGACGGCAGCCGTCTGGACCATCGGTGCAGCCACGCTGGGAACCACCATCGGGCAGAAGAGCCTGGGCGACCCGATCTTTGCCGGCCTGCAGACGCAGAACTGGATCCTCGTCCTTGCCGGGTGCCTTGCCAGCGCCGGCCTCGCCCTCCTTGCGGACACGCTGCTGGGCACGATTGAGCGCGGTTTTCGCGAACGGCGGCGCGGTCTCTGGCTCGGCGGGATGCTGGCCGTGGCGCTGGGCGTTGCCGCGGCGCTGGTGGCGCAGTTCGGGAGCGAGAGAGACGAAGGGCGCATCGTGATCGGCGCCAAAGGTTTTTCCGAACAATACATCCTCGCCCGCCTGATCGGCCAGCGGCTCGAAGCGGAAGGCTTCGCCGTCGAATACCGCGACGGGCTGGGTTCGGCAGTGGCCCACAGCGCGGCCGCCAGCGGCGAGATCGACATCTATGTCGATTATACGGGCACCATCTGGACCAACCAAATGAAGCGCAAGGACAACCCGCCGCGCGAGCAGATGTATCGCGAGATAGCTCGCTGGGAAGAAGCGACGAGCGGGATGCGCGTGCTCGGGCGGCTCGGCTTCGAAAACGCGTATGGCTTCGCCGTAAACGCCGAGACCGCCCGGATGGCTGGGCTCGAGAGCATCGAGGATCTCGTCGACACGGCACCGCAACTGACCGTCGGGGGCGATCCGGAATTCTTCGAGCGTCCCGAATGGTTCGCCGTGCGCGATGCCTACGGCCTGCGCTTCAGGGAGGAGCGCAATTTCGCGCCGACCTTCATGTACAGCGCGCTCTCTTCGGGCGAGGCGCAGGTGATTGCGGCCTACACGTCAGACGGGCGCATAGCGGCGGACAATTTGGTGATACTCGACGATCCGCGCGGAGCCTTCCCGAATTACGATGCCGTCCTCATGCTGAGCCCGCAGGCGGCACGCGACACGGCAATGGTGGCTGCGCTTGAGCCGCTGATCGACGCGATCGACGTGCAGATGATGCGCGAGGCGAATTTCTCGGTCGACCGCGAACAGGACAAGCTCGGCTTCGACGAGGCCGCCCGGCGGCTGGCCGAAAAGGCCGGCCTCTAGCTCAGCGGGCGCGGGTCCAGACCTGCGTCTGGCAGAAAGGCCCGATGCAGCCTTTCACTTCCAGCCTGTTTGCGTCCTTGCGCCTGATTACCGAGCGATAGGTCTTGCCGCTCTTGGGATCGTAGATCTGGCCGCGCCACAGTTCGGCGTCTTCGCTGAAACCGGTGAGGACCGGCATGCCGAGCAGCTTGCGCTGGCGCAGCTTCGCATCGGCATTGTTCACGTCGCGTTGGTCGAGGCCCTGCGGCGGAGCGACGAGGAACTTGGTGATCCGTCCGCAGGTCGAACTGCCACACTCGCCAATGGTGATCACCGCGTCCTTTTCGGCGGTGATCCAGCGACCCTCGATCGGCTGGGCCGCGAGCAGCGGAGTTGCGCAAAGCAGCGCGGCGAGTGCCAGGGTCGTTTTCCTCATGCGATTCTCCATCCGCGCGAATGCGATTGCCGGTTACACCTTATTTTGTCGGAATGTGCATGAACCTCAGCCGAAGCCAGAGACTTGCGGCCAGCCGGGTGCGGAAAAGGCCATTACCTTGAACAATTCGCCCATCTCGTCCGCCGAAGTCAGGCGGTGGAAGGCCTGCGAGACGGCCTGCGCGTGATCGGGGCTGCGCCGGGCAAGCGCCTGTGCGCGAAGACCCATTCCCATGGCGAGCAACCACTCGCCCTGCGTGGCGCTCGCCACCTGCAGGCCTGCACCGCGTGCGATATCTGCCAAAATCGCGAAATCGACATGGGCAGTGAGGTCCATTTCACCCGGATGGTCGAACACGCCGACCTTCTCGTGCGCGCGTAGCGCCTGCAGAGTTTCCCCGTTGCGGGGCTCCAGATGGCCGTAGTCGATGAACAGCGCTGCGCCGCCCTGGTCGCGCAGCCGCTCGCCAAGCGCGCCAATCAGAGCGGCTGCTGCGGGACAGGTCTCGATGACGGTGCCCACCGGTGCATCGCGGCGGTCCTGCGGAACGGCCTCGTCCATGGGATTGGGGCCGGCAGCGAAAACGAAGCGGTCATCGTCCAGCGCGACCATCCGCTCGCGCCAGCCATCGGGCGTGTTGACCAGCTGCCGGATCGGAAGCGCGTCGATGAATTCATTGGCGACCACGACCAGCGGCCGGTCGTCCGGCAGCGTGTCGACCGTGTCGTGGAAGCGGGCGGCGACCAGCGCATCGGCCTGCTTCTCGCGCAGTGCCGAGGAGCCTTCCACGAGGTGGATTTCGGGCTGGAGGCCCTGGCTGACCATGGCGCGCAGCGCATCGCGCGCGAGCGTGCCGCGTCCCGGGCCCAGCTCCACCCAGGCGATCTCGGAGCGGTCTGCCCGCAGCCACAGGTCGGTGCACCACAGGCCCACCATCTCGCCGAACATCTGGCTGATTTCGGGCGCAGTGGTGAAATCGCCACCCGCGCCCAGGGGATCGCGGCTGGTGTAATAGCGCGCGTTGCTTTCGCCCATGTAGCGCGACACGGGCATCGGCCCGTGCCGCTCTATCAGCCGTCTGAAGCTTTGCGCGAGCGGCGTTTCGCCGCCGGCTGCGCTCATGCCGATTGCGGCGCGGCGGGCTTGGCCTTGCCGATCGGCTGGCGGGTGAAGGCGTAGATCATGACGATCACGCCGACCGCGATCATGGGCAGGCTGAGCCACTGGCCGCGCGACAGGCCGGTTTCCGCCACCACATAGGCAAGGTGCGCATCGGGTTCGCGGAAGAACTCGCTGACGAAGCGACCGATGCCCATGCCGATGGTGAACAGGCCGACCAGCAGGCCGGGGCGGTAGCGCGCCCGGGTCTTCCAGAACAGCGCGATGAGGAGGATGCCGAGCAGTAGTCCTTCAAGGCCCGCCTGGTAGAGCTGCGAGGGGTGGCGTGCGACGTCGCCGCCGCCCGGAAAAACCATGGCCCAGGCAATGTCGCCTTCCACCGGGCGGCCGTAAAGCTCGCCATTGATGAAATTGGCGATGCGGCCGAGCATGTAGGCGAGCGGCACGTTGACCGAGATATAGTCGCACACCCGCAGCCAGTTGAGACCGCCGCGAAGCGCCACCCAGCTGATTGCCACCAGCACGCCGATGACCCCGCCGTGGAAGCTCATCCCGCCGTCCCAAAGGCGCAGCAGGTCCCAGCTCACGAACTCGCCCGCGGTGAAGCCGGTGAACAGTCCGGGCTTGTAGAAGGCCGCGTAGCCGAGCCTTCCGCCCAGGATCACGCCGAGCGTGCAGTAGAAGAACAAATCGTCCGCATGGCGCTGTGCCATCGGGCTTCCGGGCGCCTTCACCATCTTCGACAGGTGCCAGTACCCCAGCAGGATGCCGAGCAGGTAGGCGAGCGAATAGTAGCGCAGCTGGAAACCGCCGATGTCGAACAGGTAGGGCCTGAGGCCCAGTTCCGCCCACTGGATCGGTTCGGCAGAAGCTGCAGTTGCAGCCAATAGTGACAGCAAGGTTTTATCCCCTTAGAGACGTGTCGAAAGCCGCGTGCGCGACCCGTTGCGGGGCGGCTTTTGGCATAGCAGGGGTTTTGGGGAAAGCCTGCGTCGCAACTTCATCGTCCATCGGGCGATGGGAAGCGATTTGTCGCCTTGCGCGTGAAATGGAGAGAGGAAACCGAACGACCATGCCGACCGAACTCGACAAGGATATCCATCGTTTTACCGCCGCCGTGACCGCCCCGGGTCAGATGTTCGAACTGAAGATGGTCGAACGCCGCGGCGTCGAAATGCCCGCATTCGTCAATGCGCCGCCCAGCCTCGCGCATTACTTCGCGCACTTCTGCAACGAGAAGAAGGACGTTCTCTTCCTGGTCGATGGCGACCTTCGCCTGACCTTCGGTGAAGTCTACGCCGCCGCGACCAAGGTCGCTCACGGCCTCGCCACTTTCCACGGCGTCAAGAAGGGCGACCGGGTCGGCATCGCTGCCCGCAACTCCGCCAACTGGATGATCGCCTACATGGGCACGCTCATGGCCGGCGGCTGCGCCACGCTGCTCAACGGCTGGTGGACGGGCGAGGAACTCGCCTACGGCATCGACCTGTGCGGTTGTTCGCTGATCCTTGCCGACGCGCCGCGCGCCGCGCGCATGGAAGATGCGGATATCAAGGCCAAGGTCGTCATCTTCGGACACGGAGAGCCTGCTACGGGCCTGTCCGAGATCTGGGCGGATGGCGACACGGCGATGAAGATGCTCGGCGAACTCGGCCCGTCCGATCTTGCCACCATCCTCTACACCTCGGGTTCGACCGGCCATCCCAAGGGCGCCTATTCGGATCACCTCGGCGTCGTGTCGGGCACGATGAACTATGTCGCGCAGACCGCCATGATCCTGCAGATCCTGACCGAGCGCGGGGAAGCCCCGACTGTCCAGCCGTCCGCGCTGGTCGCCGTGCCGCTGTTCCACGTCACCGGCGAAATCCCGCTGTTCCTCCAGAGCTTCGCCCTAGGGCGCAAGCTGGTTCTCATGCCCAAGTGGGACGCGCGCGAAGCGCTTCGCCTGCTCGACGAGGAAAAGGTCACCTATTTCGTCGGCGTCCCGCTGATGAGCTATGAAATGGCCACCCATCCCGAGCGCGACCAGTTCGACCTGTCGAGCTGCAAGAGCTTTGCTGCCGGCGGCTCGCCGCGGCCGCCCGAACACGTGAAGAAGATCAAGGACGCCTTCCCCGAAGGCTTCCCCCTGCTAGGCTACGGCCTCACCGAAACCAATGCGGTGGGCTGCGGCAATCTCAACGAGAACTACATCGCCAAGCCCGGTTCGACCGGCATGGCATCAAAGCCGCTGGTCGATCTCGCCATCCTCGACGATGATGGGAACAAGCTGGCGTCGGGCGCAGTGGGCGAGGTCTGCATCCGCTCGGTGTGCAATTTCCTCGGCTACTGGAAGAACGAGGACGCGACCAAGTCGGCCTATACCGACGATGCCTATTTCCGCACCGGCGACCTCGGCTACGTCGACGAGGACGGTTACCTCTTCATCGTCGACCGCAAGAAGGACATCATCATCCGCGGCGGCGAGAACATCTCCTGCATCGAGGTGGAAGAAGCCATCTACGCGCATGAAGCAGTGGCCGAATGCAGCGTCTTCGGCGTGCCGGACGAACGCTTCGGTGAAATCCCGGCGGCGGTCTACATGACCCACCCGGGCAAGGATTTGACGCCCGACGATTTGCGCGAATTCCTTGCCGAGCACATCGCGGCCTTCAAGATCCCCGCGCACGTGTTCCGTTCGGCCGACCACCTCCCGCGTCTAGGCACGCAGAAGGTGGACAAGCGCACGGTCAAGGCGACCTTCGCCAAGGAGCTCCTCTAGGCTTGGGCGAGCCCCGGATCCCGGACCAGCGCGCAATCATCGACCGACGGGCGCTTGCCTCGCGGATCGAGGCGCTGGCCGGCGAGCGGGGCGCAAAGGCGCGCGGCGAAGTCGTTGCCGCGCTGAAGGAAGCGCTGGATGCCGGGCGGGCCGAAATGGAAGCTCGGCTGACGGCGCGCCCGTCTGCGGGTCATGCCATCGCGGGCGGGTACTCCTTCCTCGTCGACCAGCTGGTCCGCGTGATCCACGAATATGTGACGCGCTTCGTTTATCCTGCGCCGAACCGCTCTTCGGGCGAGCGGCTGGCGATCATGGCGGTGGGCGGATACGGCCGCGCCGAAATGGCACCCCATTCCGACGTCGATATCGCCTTCCTGGTGGGCGAGCGGCGCAACGCCTGGTGCGAACAGGTGGTGGAGGCGATGCTCTACCTGTTGTGGGACCTCGGCCTCAAGGTCGGCCATTCGACCCGCACGCTGGACGAGGCGATCCGCCTTGCAAAAGACGATCTCACCATCCGGACCGCGCTGCTCGAAGGGCGCTATGTCTGGGGCGACCGCGACCTTTATGAAGAGGGCGAGCGCCGCTTCACCGCCGAGGTGGTTAAGGGGAACGAACGCGCCTTCCTCAGCCAGAAGCTGGAAGAACGCAACGCGCGCCACCGCCGTATGGGCGACAGCCGCTATGTCGTCGAACCCAACGTCAAGGACGGCAAGGGGGGCTTGCGCGATCTCCAGACGCTCTACTGGATCGGCAAGTTCCTCCACCGTGTGCGCAGTGCGTCGGAACTGGTCGATGTCGGCCTGATGACCGACAATGAATACCGCACTTTCCGCCGGGCGGAGCGGTTCCTGCTTGCCGTGCGCTGCCACATGCATATCCTGACCGGCCGCGCGGACGACCGGCTCACCTTCGATCTTCAGCGGCGCGTGGCGGAGCGGATGAATTTCGCCGATCGCCCGGGCAAGAGCGCGGTCGAACGGTTCATGCAGTTCTATTTCCTGCAGGCGAAGCGGGTGGGCAGCCTGACCGGCGTCTTCCTCGCCCATATCGAGGACGATCTGGCCCAACGCGCCGCGCGCAGCGGCTTTTTCGCGACGTTCCGGCAGAAGCCGCGCGTCCTCAAGGGCTATCGCGTCTTCGGCGGGCGTATCGCGGCACCCTCGGACGATTACTTCCGCAAGGACCCGGTCCGGCTGGTCGAGATCTTCCAGGTCGCCGAGGCTGAAAACCTCGAAATCCACCCCGAAACCATGCGACAGGCGTCGCGCGATGCGAAGCTGATCGACAATGCCGTGCGCGAAGACCCGCGCGCCAACGCCCTCTTTCTCGACCTGCTGAGCGGCCGGAACGATCCCGAAACGGTCCTGCGCTGGATGAACGAGGCCGGCGTGTTCGGCCGCTTCGTGCCCGATTTCGGCAAGGTCAACGCGCAGATGCAGTTCGACATGTACCACCACTACACGGTGGACGAGCACACCATTCGCGCCATCGGCCTGCTGAGCCAGATCGAGAAGGGCGAGCTGAAAGCGGACCATCCGCGCGCAACCCGCCTCATCCACAAGGTCAATTCGCGCAGGGTCGCCTATGTCGCTGCGCTGCTTCACGACATCGCCAAGGGCCGCAAGGGGGACCATTCCATCCTCGGCGCAGAAGTGGCGCGCGAGCTGTGTCCGCGCTTCGGCCTTAACGAGAATGAGACCGAGCTAGTCGCGTGGCTGGTGCTCAATCACCTGCTGATGAGCCATGTCGCGCAAAAGCGCGATCTCACGGACCCCAAGACGATCGAGGATTTCGTCGGCCAGGTCCAGAGCACGGAGCGCTTGCGCCATCTCGCCATCCTCACTGCCGTCGATATTCGCGCGGTCGGGCCGGGCACGTGGAACAGCTGGAAGGGGCAGCTGCTGGGCGAGCTTTACGATACGGCGTCGGAGCGTTTGCGTCTTGGTCACATGCGCCATGGCCGCAAGGAAAAGGTTGCCGCGAAGAAGGCGCAGGCTGCCGAAATGCTGGGCGACAAGGCGGGCCTGATCGAGGAGCTTTCGGCGACTTTCGACGATTCCTACTGGATTGCAGAGCCCGTCGATATCATCGCCCTGAACCTGGTTCACTACGCGGCAGCGCGCGAGATCGAGCGCCCCCTGTCGGTCCACTGCGAATATTACGAGGCGCGCGGCGCAACGCTCGTCACGGTCATCGCCGCAGACCATCCGGGGCTGTTCTACCGCATTGCCGGCGGCATCCACCTGGCCGGCGGGAACATCATCGATGCCCGCATCCATACGACGCGGAACGGCTGGGCGCTCGACAACTTTCTCGTCCAGGACCCGCACGGCGCGCCGTTCCGGGAAGCTTCGCAGCTGAAAAGGATCGAGACGACCATCGCCGATGCGCTGGCGAACCGGATTGATCTGGCCCCGAAACTTGCCCAGCGTCCCCTGCCACACAGTCGCTCGCGCGCCTTCGATGTGAGCCCGCGTGTCCTGTTCGACCACAAGGCGTCCAACCGCTTCACCGTGATCGAGGTCAATGCCCGCGACCGGCCGGCGCTGCTCAACCGGCTTGCAAGGGTGTTGTTCGAAAACCGCCTGGTGGTGCATTCCGCACACATCACCAATTATGGCGAACGGGCCGCAGATACCTTCTATGTCACTGATCTTACAGGCGGCAAGCTGGTGGAAGGGGAGCGTTTGAACACTATCGAGGCGCGCCTCGTCGAAGCGGCAAGTGATGCAATGCAGGCACGGTTGGAAGACGCCTGACAGCCGTTTGACGTTTGATAGTTGCGTTTTGCATACCTATTCGCCATCCAAAATTTCGAGAGAAACACAGAGGAGAGGTCTTCCCATGAGGAAAACATCAGTTTCGTTGCGCACGCTTGCTTTCATGGGTGCAGGTCTTGCACTTGCCCCGCAGACGGCTTTTGCCCAATCCGCCGACGCTGCGGACAGCGGTGATGTCGAAGCGGATACGCCGGTAATCATCGTTACCGCCCAGGGCCGTGCCCAGGAACTGGCAGACGTCCCCGTGGCAATTTCGGCAGTTTCGGCCGAAACGCTGGAAAACTCCGGCACCACCGACATCCGCGAACTGAACCAGGTCGCCCCGTCGCTGCTCGTTTCCTCGACCGGTAACGAAGCCAACGGTTCGGCGCGTATCCGCGGTATCGGCACCGTGGGCGACAACCCGGGCCTCGAAAGCTCGGTCGCCGTGTTCGTCGACGGCGTCTACCGTTCGCGTTCGGGTAACGCCCTGTCGGAACTCGGCCCGCTCGACCGCATCGAAATCCTGCGCGGCCCGCAGGGCACGCTCGGCGGCCGTAACTCCTCGGCCGGCATGCTCAACATCTTCACCGCGCCGCCCAGCTTCGCGTTCGAAGGTCATGCCAGCGCCAGCTTCGGCAACTACAACGCGCTGCGTTTCGAAGGCGGTGTCAACGCCCCGCTGTCGGACAGCGTTGCAGCCCGTATCGACGGTGTCTGGTTCCAGCGTGACGGCTTCTACACCGACGTCACCAACGACACCGACGTCAACAACCGCGACCGTTACCTCGTTCGCGCGCAGGTTCTGTTCGAGCCGAACGACGACGTCAGCTTCCGCCTGATCGGCGACTATTCCAAGAAGGACGAAGCTTGCTGTGCTGCGACCTTCGTGCAGCCCGATTTCGCCCAGTTCGCACGTGTTTCGCCGGGCCTCGACCCGTTCGCGAAGCCGGTCGGAGCATCGCCTGCGCTGACCAGCACGAGCAACCCGATCGTCAACGTACTGCTCGGCCTCGGCCAGGATCCGCGCGCCCTGTCGCAGTCGACCTTCGACCGCAATATCTACCCGACCGCCGGTCGCAGCTATGACGGCGAGACCGAGGATTACGGTATCTCGGGCGAACTCAACTGGTCGCTCGGCAATGTGAACCTGACTTCGATCACCGCTTACCGCGAATATTCGAACACGCAGGCTTCGGACACCGACTACACGACGGTCGACATTCTCTACCGCGCTCCGGGCGACAATGCCGGTGCGCGCGAGTTCGCGACCTTCACGCAGGAATTCCGCCTCAACGGCACCGCCTTCAACGACAAGCTCGACTGGCTGGTCGGCGCCTACTACGCGAACGAAGACCTGCAGACGCGCGACAATCTGCGCTTCGGCAATGACTACGGCACTTTCGTGAGCTGCCGTATCGCGCTCGCCATCAACCCGGCGCTGGTCAACCCGGCGGCACAGGACTGCCTTGGTGCCTTCGGCCGCGGTGCGCTGCAGGCTGCAAACGGCGGTGCCGGTGCCTTCGGCGCAGCCACCCCGGCGATCCTGGCCGGCATCACCAACCTGTCGAACGTCAACGACCTCGGCGGTACGGGGGATGTGTACAACCAGACGAGCGAGAACTTCGCCGTCTTCACGCACAACATCTTCCACATCACCGATACCCTCGATCTGACCCTGGGCCTTCGCTACACCAGCGAAACCAAGGACTTCGACGCGACCTTCAGCAACGACAACGTGATCTGCCCGCAGAACCGCGCGCTGCTGTCGAGCTTCCTGACGACGCCGCTCGCCGGCCTTGCAGGCGGTCTCATCGCACTGTCCTGCCAGGGCAACTCGACTGCCGAACTCGACGGCGTGTCCCTTTCGGACTCGCGTGACGAGGACAAGCTGACGGGTACGGCCATCCTGAGCTGGAAGCCGGTCGACGACCTGCTGGTCTACGGTTCGTACTCGCGCGGCTACAAGGCCGGCGGCTTCAACCTCGACCGCTCGGCGCTGGGCAACCCGGTGACCTTCCGTGTCGCCAACATTAGCCCCGCCTCGCTGCAGTTCGACGAAGAAACCGTCGATGCCTATGAAATCGGCATGAAGTACTCGGGTCGTCGCTGGGGCGTCAGCCTTGCCGCGTTCCGCCAGGAGTTCAGCAACTTCCAGCTGAACACCTTCAACGGCTCGGTCTACCTGGTGCAGAACATCAATGGCTGCTCCACCAGCCTGAGTGGCGGTGATCGCGACGCGAGCGCTGCCACCGGTGCCTGCGCTGCGGACGATGTGAGCCCGGGTGTGGTTTCGCAGGGCTTCGAATTCGAAGCCTCGCTCAGCCCGATCCGCGACCTCACCATGACCATGGGCATCACCCACGCCGACACGCGCTTTGCCGACGATGTGGTTGGTAGCGATGCGGGCGCTCCGCTCGATCCGGCGCTGCGCCTGCTGCCCGGCGACAACATGTCGAACGCACCGGCATGGGTTGGCACCAGCTCGCTGACCTGGACCCCGCCGATCGGCGACAGCGGCATGGAGGGCCTGTTCTTCATCAATGCCCGCATGACCAGCGACTACAACACCGGTTCCGACCTGCTCTACGGCAAGGAACAGGACGGCTATATCCTGGTCAACGGCCGCATCGGCCTGACCAATATCGCCGACCGCTTCTCGATCGAGGGCTGGGTGCAGAACATGTTCGACGTCGACTACACGCAGGTCGCGTTCAACACCCCGTTCGTCGCACCGCAGCAGACCTACTCGGCGTTCCTCGCCGAGCCGCGCACCTACGGTGTCACGGTCAAGGCCAAGTTCTAAACTCGGCGCCGGTCACGGCAAGAAAAGGAAGGGCGCTGCCGGAAGGCGGCGCCCTTTCCCTTTGGCAGGCTATGGATTGACGGTCAGCCGCGCGCGCCGAACAGCGCGGTGCCAACGCGCACATGGGTCGCGCCGAGCATGATGGCGGTTTCGAAATCGCCGCTCATCCCCATTGACCGGCCGGGCAGGCCGTTGTCGTGCGCAAGCTTGTCGAGCAATGCAAAGAAGGGCGCAGGCTCGATATCTGCCGGAGGGATGCACATGAGGCCCGCAAGCGGAATGCCTGCCTCCCGTGCTTCGGCAACCAGTGCCGGCAGGTCGGCTATCGCGCAGCCGCCCTTCTGGTCTTCCTCGCCCACGTCGACCTGGATGAAGCATTCGGGACAGCGTCCTGCCTTCTCTTTCGCCTTGGCCAGCGCTTTCACGAGGCTGGAGCGGTCGAGCGAATGGATGACGTCGAACAGCTCGACAGCATCCTCTGCCTTGTTCGACTGCAATTGGCCGACGAGATGCAGCACGGTTGCAGGGAACCGCTCTTTCAGCGCGGACCACTTGCCCTGCGCTTCCTGCACCCGGTTCTCGCCAAAATGGCGCTGGCCTTCGATCAGCAAGGGTTCGATCGCTTCAGCGGGATGGGTCTTGCTCACCGCGACGAGCGTCACCTCGCCCGGATCGCGGCGGGCAATGTTGCAGGCCTTGGCGATTTTCGCCCGGACCTCTTGAAGCGGAGTCTCTGCCTTTTCCATGGCGAGGCGCTATAGCGTCCCCATGCACGAGCGCCAGTCCCTCCCACTGCTTTGGCTCCTTTCGGATGTGCGCAACGATGCCGGGCTGGAGCAGGCGCTCGAGAGATTGCCGCAGGGGTCGGGCTTCGTCTTCAGGCATTACCACCTCGATCCCGCCGCCCGCCGCGCGCGTTACGTCACGCTCTGCGCCAAGGCGCGGGTGAGGCGACACCTCGTGATCCTCTCGCGGGCAGACTGGGAAACGGTCGCCGCGTGGGATGCGGACGGCCTATACGGCTCGCCGGAGCACCTCCCGGGCGACCCGCCGCCGGGCAAGTTGTGGCTCGCGACCGCGCACGACAGCGAGGAGATGCAGCAGGCCCTCGCGCTAGGTGCCTCGGGCATCTTTCTCTCGCCCGTCTTCCCCTCGGCCTCGCACCCGGGCGGCGAAACGCTCGGCGTGTTCGGTTTTCGCGTGCTCGCACAGCAATCGCCGGTGCCGGTGATCGCGCTCGGCGGGATGGACGAGGCGCGCGCAAGGGAACTCGATTGGCCACGTTGGGGCGCGATTGACGGACTCGCCTCGACGAAGGTCGCTTGACGGGCGACTCCCGCCCGATTCATACTGCAAATTCACGACGGACCAGGGGAAAGACAATGGCATCGCGCGCAGGCGCCAAACCCGATTGGCGGGCGGCTTTCCGCCGTTCGCTGCGCCGTGCCATGCACATGGCGGGCGCCGCCTTCCTGCTGTTCATGCTGGTGTTCCTCGCCCTGTCGCTGGCCAGCTATACGCAAACCGATCCCAGCGCCTCGACCGCGGCAGCCGGTACGCAGGTCGCCAACTGGATGGGGGCGAGCGGCGCCTGGATAGCAGAGCGCGCCTATTTCTATTTCGGTCTTCCGGCCTTGCTTCTGCTGCCGCTGCTGTGGATCTCGGCCCGCCGCCTCTGGACGGGTGTCGAGAATGCCGACGAGCAGGAAACGCCGGGCAAATGGTGGGGGCCCTTTGCCCTGCTGCTCTTGGCAATGGCTCTGCTGGGAACGGTCGTCGCTTTGTTGTTCGACACCAGCCCCGGGCCCTTTCCGGCTGGCGCGGGCGGGCTTGCCGGCCTGCTGGGCGCAGGCGGTATCGATGCAGTGGCGACCCGCTTCGGCGGCGATTTCAGCGGCTGGATTACGGGCGCGCTCGGTGTCGTGTCGCTGGGTGCCGGACTGGCGCTGGTAACGAAGGTCTTCGCGCTCGACTGGGCGCAATTCTTCACCCTGCCGCGCTTCTTCGACCGGCGCGTCGAACTGTCCGATATCGACCTGCCGCTGGTCCCGAAGAAGGCGCGCCGCGCCCGGCCCAAGGTGGACGAGGACGACGACGATGCGGACGAGGACGTGCCGCAGGAACGCCGCCGCGCGCCCGAAATCGCCGATCCGAAGCCTGCTCCTGCACGCTCGCAACCGGCCAAGGCGAAGCAGCGCGACATGTTCGCCAATTACCAGCTGCCCAGCCACGATTTGCTCGACGATGCGCCGCCGCATTCGGCGCAGAAGCTCGACAAGATCGCGCTGGAGCGCAATGCGCGCCTGCTCGAAAACGTGCTCGACGACTTCAATGTAAAGGGCGAGATCACCGCGGTGCGCGCCGGTCCGGTCGTCACCATGTACGAGCTGGAGCCGGCACCCGGCATCAAGGCCAGCCGCGTGGTCGGGCTTGCCGAAGATATCGCCCGCAACATGAGCGCGATCAGCGCGCGCGTCTCCCCCATTCCGGGCAAGACCGTAATCGGCATCGAACTGCCCAACGCCGACCGCCAGATGGTCAGCTACAAGGAACTGGCGACCTCGGCCGCCTTCGTCGACAGCAAGGGCTCACTGCCGATGATCCTGGGCAAGGACATCGCGGGCGAACCGATCATCGCCGACCTTGCAGCCATGCCGCACCTGCTGGTCGCAGGTACCACGGGGTCGGGCAAATCGGTGGGGCTCAACGCGATCCTGCTGTCGCTGCTCTACCGCTTCACACCCGACGAGTGCCGCCTGATCCTGATCGATCCCAAGGTCCTGGAGCTCAAGACCTACGACGATATCCCGCACCTCCTCTCGCCCGTCGTGACCGAGCCGGCAAAGTCGGTCCGCGCGCTCAAATGGGCAGTCGAGGAAATGGAGCGGCGCTACCGCATGATGAGCAGCGTGAATTCGCGCAACATCGCGGGCTTCAACGAAAAGGTGAAGACGGCCGCTGCCAAGGGCAAGCCGCTGGGCCGCCGCGTGCAGACGGGCTTCGATGCGGAAACGGGCGAGGAACTCTACGAGGAAGAACAGCTCGATTACCAGCCGCTGCCCCTGATCGTGCTGATCGTCGACGAGCTGGCCGACCTCATGGTCACCGTCGGCAAGGAGATCGAGGTGCTGATCCAGCGCCTGTCGCAGAAATCGCGTGCCGCGGGCATCCACCTGATCATGGCGACGCAGCGCCCCTCGGTCGACGTCATCACCGGCGTAATCAAGGCGAACCTGCCGACGCGCATCAGCTTCAAGGTCACCAGCCGCATCGACAGCCGCACGATCCTTGGCGAACAGGGCGCGGAGCAGCTGCTGGGCAAGGGCGACATGCTCTACAAGCCGAACACCGGCGCGATGATCCGCGTCCATGGCCCCTTCGTCGCCGACGAGGAGGTCGAGCGCGTGGCCGATCACTGGCGCGCGCAGGGCAAGCCCGACTATGTCGATGCCGTTACCGAAGAGCCGGAAGACGGCGGATTCAACTTCGAGGACGATTTCACCGCTTCCGACAATCCGGAAGAGCGCAAGTACCGCCAGGCCTGCCAGATCGTGGTCGAGAACCAGAAGGCGAGCGGCTCGTGGCTGCAGCGCCAGATGGGAGTCGGCTACAACACCGCTGCCAAATGGATCGAGCGGATGGAAAGCGAAGGGCTGGTAGGGCCCGCAAACCATGTCGGCCGGCGCGAGATTTATCGCGACCAGGACGGCAATCCCATCTAGGGAGCCCCGATGGCCCGTATCGTCACGCCTGAAGCAGAAGAAACCCCGCGTCGCCCTACTCCGGGCTGGGTGCACAGCCCGCTCGGCCGGGCGCTGGTCCCGCTGCGCCGGTGGTGGTTCGACAGCGTTATCGAGGGCGTCGACCATACCGCCGTTATCGCCAAGGTCGCCGGCGAGAGCGATACCAGTCCGCGCTATATCTTCATGATCATGATGTCGGCGGGCATCGCCATCCTCGGCATGCTGTTGTCTTCGCCTGCAGTCGTTATCGGCGCCATGCTGCTGTCACCGCTGATGAGCCCGATCATCGGTGCGGGCTTCGCGCTGGCCTCGGGCAAGATCAAGTGGCTCAAGATCAGTATCCGCGCGCTCGCCATCGGGACGATCGCGGCGGTCCTCTTCACCGCACTGATCGTGCTTGTGTCGCCCCTGCAGACGGTAACGCCCGAGATTGCGGCGCGTACGCAGCCGAACCTGTTCGACCTGCTGGTGGCCCTGTTCTCCTCGCTGGCAGGCTCCTATGCGCTCATTCGCGGGCGCGAGGGCACTATTGTCGGCGTCGCCATCGCCACGGCCTTGATGCCGCCGCTCGCCGCCGTCGGTTACGGCCTGGCCACGGCCAACTGGACCGTCTTTGGCGGGGCGCTGGCGCTCTACATCACCAACTTCCTGACGATTGCCCTGTCGGCAACGATCATGGCGCGCCTTTACGGTTTCCGGACCGATCTGTCGGCGCGGCAGGGCTGGTTTCAGAACGTGGGAATCTTCGTGGTCTTCATCGCGCTGGCGATCCCGCTCGGCTTTTCTCTGCGCGACATCGCCTTCGAGGCAACCTCGCAGCGCGTGGTGATCGACACGATTTCCGACAGCTTCCCGGCCAAGGCACGGGTCAGCGACACCGTTATCGACTGGGATGCCGAGCCGCTGCAGATCAGCGCCACGGTCTTCACGCCCCAGTTCAACACCGGCGCGAACGAAGAGATCAAGCGCCGGCTCGAGCGCCGGTTCGAACGGCCCGTCACAGTCGTCATCGAACAGCTGCGCGTGGGCGCGGACCCGGGCGCGGCCGAGCAGGCCGAACTGGTCAAGGCGCGCGCGGAACAGCAGGCTGCGGCGACCGAACGGCAAATCTCCGAAATGGTCGGCGAGCTCGCCATGGTCGCAGGCGTCCCCAAGACCGAGGTCACTGTCGACCGCGACAACCGCCGCGCAGTGGTCGAGGCATCGCAACTCCCCGGACTGACGCTGGACGGCTGGCGCATGCTGGAAGGCCGTGTCGATGCGGGCATGCCGGGCTGGACCATCGAACTGCACCCGCCGATGCTGCCGCTTCCCGCCATTACGCTGATCGACGGCCAGCCGGACGAGGCAGGCAAGGTTGCCATGGACGTCATCGCCTGGGCTGCAGACCGCCGCGACCTTGGTGTCGTGCTGGCCGGTAGGGGCGAGGCCTTCGATTCGGTCGCTACGGCATTGCGGGCAAAGGGCGTGACACTAACGCAAACAGATGGCGGCTCCGCCAGCCGTATCGAAGTGCGCTGGCAGGCGCTTCCGCAATAAGATTTCGCGCGCCCCGCCCGTGCTTGCGGGTGGGGCGGCGCGGGCGTAACGGCTGGTTCCGAGAAGGAGACCCAGGCAATGCGCATCGGCTGCCCCAAGGAAATCAAGAACCACGAATATCGCGTCGGCCTGACGCCCGAAAGCGCGCGCGAGCTGACCGCACGCGGCCACGAGGTGTGGATCGAGACCGGCGCCGGACTCGGCATCGATGCGACCGATGCGCAGTACCAGGCCGCGGGCGCGAAGATCGTCGACGGGCCGGACCCCATTTTCGCCGAGTGTGAAATGGTGGTGAAGGTCAAGGAACCGCAGGCGGTCGAACGGGCCAAGCTGCGCGAAGACCAGATCCTCTACACCTATCTTCACCTTGCGCCCGATCCGGAGCAGACCAAGGAACTCGTGGCGAGCGGTGTGACCGCGATCGCCTATGAAACGGTGACGGGCCCCAACCGGACGCTCCCGCTGCTCAAGCCCATGAGCCAGGTCGCAGGCCGCATGAGCGTGCAGGCCGGCGCCACCGCGCTCGAAAAGGCGCATGGCGGGCGCGGCGTGTTGCTGGGCGGCGTTCCGGGCGTGATGCCGGGCAAGGTCGTCGTCATCGGCGGCGGCGTGGTCGGCTTCAATGCCGCGCAAATGGCCGCGGGCCTCGGTGCCGATGTCACCATCCTCGACCGCGATCCCGAAGTGCTGGAGCGTGTCGGTACGCATTTCGAAAGCCGCGCCAAGACGCGCTTCTCCAATGTCGCGAACCTGCATGATGCGGTGTGCGGTGCGGACCTCGTCATCGGTGCAGTCCTGATCCCGGGCGCTGCCGCACCCAAGCTGGTCACCCGCGAGATGCTGGGCGACATGCAGAAGGGCGCAGTGCTCGTCGACGTCGCGATCGACCAGGGCGGCTGCTTCGAAACCAGCCGGCCCACGACCCATGCGGAGCCGACCTATGTGGTGGACGACATCGTGCACTATTGCGTCGCCAACATGCCCGGCGCCGTCGCGCGTACCAGCACCTATGCGCTGAACAACGTGACTCTGCCGCACGCGCTGCGCATTGCCGATCTCGGCTGGAAGGAAGCCCTGCGCACCGACCCGCACCTGGCAGAAGGCCTCAACGTGCACGCCGGCGAAGTGACTTACGAAGCCGTCGCGCGCGAACTCGGCTACACCTATCGGCCGACCAGCGAGCTCGTCGGCTGATCAGTCCCGGAAGGGTGCCAGCACTTCGCTGCGCACCCTGACGAGGCGCTGGGTTTCCCGGTCGAGCATCGCCCATGTGGTCGATGCCGAGACGATGACCTTGCCCGCCTCGTTGCGAAACTCGACGCGGCGAACGGATGTCGCCCCGCGCGGTTCGCCCTCGATCCAGGTCCGGCCGGTGACGGTCTGGCCTTCGTCGACATTGCCGCGGTAATCGATCTCGTGCCGGGTCACGACCCAGAAACAGGCGGCGCGGTCTTCCTCGCGCGCGGCACTTTCCCAGTGGCTGGTCGCAAGGTCCTGTATCCACTGGACCCAGACGGCATTGTTGACGTGGCCGAGCTCGTCGATGTGCTCGGGCCGGGCGGTGAAAACTTTCGAGAACAGTTTCGTCATGCGGTGCATCCCGGTGCGCGGCGGCCCACGCGCGCCAGCATGGCGCACAGGTCTGCCTGCGGCTCTGCGGACCCGTCGTGGATGAAGCGACGGACGCGTGCGGCAAGATCCGGGTCCTTGCTCTCGCGGGTCAGCTGGGCGAGCCAGTCGCTTACCGAGACGATCCCGTCACCGCCCCTGTCGCGACGGTTCTCCTCGATCAGCGAGCGCCAGAAATCGAAGAAGTCGCGCGACCCGTTCTGCTGTGCCGCCCCTTCGGCGATCATGCCAAGCACGGTGCCGCAGGCGTAGCTGGCGCGGTAGTCGCGGCGGCTGTCGGCCTCGTCGAGCGGTCCCTTGGCTGAAAGCTCGATGCAGTCCTTCCACTCGCGCGCGACATCAAAGCCCGGCTCATAGGCGGGGTCGATCGACTGGATCAGGCGGTAGGCGAGTAGCGAAGCGCCGCCTTCGCTAATCCAGGCCGCTGTCTGGTCGGGATGCCTGACCGTCTGCCCGAGCCAGAAATGCGCCGTCTCGTGCGAGAGGAACCAGCGGACCGGCTGGATTTCGTCCGGCAGCTTCTCGAGCATGCCATCGCCTTCAAAGCGCAGGGTCACGATCCCAGGCAAAACGCTGCCGCCACGGCTGATCCGGCCCGGCGTCGGCCCGGCCCATGTCGCGATGACCATGGGCTTGCCGCCCAGCGCAGGCGAGCCCAGCCGTTCGTTCAACCCGTCGAGCGCCTGGGGCAGGAAGCTGCCGAGTTCTCCCAGCATCCATGAGGGAATGGCCGGATCGAGCAGGCCCGTGAAATGTTCGGTGGCGACGAAGTCAGGCGACCCGAAAATGACATAGGTATCGCTGTCGCGTGTGGTGACCGACGAGAATGCGCGCCCCTTGTAGGTGAGGTCGCCCGAGCCGTTCTCGAATGCGAACTCCGCCGCGGGTTCCTGCGAGGCTGCAAATCCCGCCTCGCCATCCCACGGCTTGGCAAGGAAGTGGCCGGTGAAAAGCGCTACGGTCCCGTCGCTGAAGACCATCGCGGGATCGTAGTCGGCGAACAAATCCTGACTGAAAGGCTCGAAGGCAACCGTCACGCTGTCCGGCATCGTGTCGCCGGTCGCGCGCAGCACGTCGCGCTCTCCTTCGCGCACCAGCTCGACTCCGGGGGTCAGGACCTTCCAGCTGGCGAGGCGCCAGCTCGCATCGAGATCGCGCGCCCGGTTGGACCGCACGAAAGCCCAGTCCTTCGCGCCCTCGGGGAACGTGAAGGTGGCGCGCCAGTCGTCGCCGGAATGACTGACCTCGACGCGCAGGGTCGGCTCGCCGGCGCGATCCTCGGCCGCCAGCGGCGCTGCGAAAGCAGCAAGGAGGAGGGCGAGCGCCCCCCTCGCCAGCCTCATTTTGTCATCCCGAGCTGCCACAGGATAAAGGCGTATTCCTCCGCAACCTCGTAGATCGAGGCGAAGCGGCCCGACTTGCCGCCGTGGCCTGCGCCCATGTTGGTCTTCAGGAGCAGCTCGTTGTCGTCGGTCTTGTATTCGCGCAGCTTGGCGACCCACTTGGCGGGTTCCCAATAGGTGACGCGCGGATCGTTGAGGCCGGCGGTGACCAGCAGCGGCGGATAGTCCTGCGCCATGACCTGGTCGTAAGGCGAGTAGCTGAGGATGTAGGCGAAGGCCTGCTTGCTCTCGATCGGGTTGCCCCATTCGGGCCATTCGCCCGGCGTCAGCGGCAGGTCCTTGTCGAGCATGGTGTTGAGCACGTCGACGAAAGGCACATGCGCCACCACTGCGCCCCACAGGTCGGGATCGGTGTTGAGCACGACGCCCATCAGCTCGCCGCCGGCCGAACCGCCGCTGGCGGAAATCCTGCCTTTCTGCGTATAGCCCCTGTCGATCAGGCCCTTCGCCACATCGACGAAATCGTTGAACGTGTTGGTCCGCTCGTTGAGCTTGCCCTGCAGGTACCAGTTGCGGCCCAGATCGTCGCCGCCGCGGACATGCGCGATGGCAAAGGCGAAGCCGCGATCGACCAGGCTGAGACGCGTGGTCGAGAAGTTCGGCGGATAGGCGAAGCCGTAGGCGCCGTAGGCATAGAGGTGCAGCGCGCCGCCCATCGGGCGATCCTTCAGGCTGACGATGCTCACCGGCACCATCGTGCCGTCGCGTGCCTTCACCTCGATCCGCTCGACCTTGTAGAGCGAGGGGTCGTAGCCGCTCGGGATTTCCTGCTGCTTGAGGAGTTCGAGTTCGCCCGTTTTCACGTGGTAGTCGAACACCGAATCCGGCGTGACCATGCTTTCGTAGGCGAGGCGCAACTTGTCGGTATCGTATTCCGGATTGTTCGACAGGCCGGTCGAAAAGCTCGCCTCGGTAAAGGCGACCGGCTTCACGAGGTTCGGGTTCTCGTAGGAACGCAGCTGGATCTGGTCGAGACCGCGCAGGCGTCCTTCGGTGACGTAGAAGTCCTTGAACAGCTCGAAACCGGACAGGTAGAATTCGTCCGAGCCCGGGATGAGCGTCTTCCATTCGCCGGGCTTGTCGAGGCTGGCCGTGGCGAGGCGGAAGTTCACGTGGTCGTCGTTGGTGTGCACGTAGAGCACGCCGTCGCGCACATCGACGTCATACTCGCGGCCACGCTTGCGCGGGGCGACGAGGATCTGCTCGCCGGTCGGATCGTCGGCGCGGACCAGGCGGATCTCGCTCGTCTCGTTGTCGCCGGTGGCGATGACCAGCCAGTCTTCCTGCGCGGTCAGGCCGGTAGCGACGCTGAAGCCCTCTTCCTGCGTCTCGCGGTAGAGTTCGACGTCTTCGGACACCGGTGTGCCGAGCACGTGCAGCGTCGCATCATGGGTGCGCCACTGTTCGGTGCTCTTGCCGTAGACGATACCCTTGTCGCCCATGACCCAGGTCGGGCCGGAGCGCGTGCCGGGGATCTCGTCCGCCAGCATCTCGCCCGTCTCGAGGTCCTTGATCACGATGGTGAAGCGTTCGGATCCGTTGGTGTCGGTCGAATAGGCGAGATAGCGCCCGTTCTTCGACACGGAGAAAGCACCGAGGCGGAAATAGTCGAGCCCTTCGGCAAGCTGGTTCTCGTCGAGGATCAGCACCTTGTCGCCGCCGGCCACCGGCTTGCGGTACCACTTGCGGTATTCCGCGCCTTCCTCGAACTCGGTCCAGTAGAGCCAGTCGCCGTCCTTCTGTGGCACCGTGGAATCGTCTTCCTTGATGCGCGCCTTCATCTCTTCGTAGAGTTCGTCGACGAGCGCCTTCTGCGGTTCCATCCGCGTCTCGAACCAGGCGTTTTCCGCCTTCACATAGGCGAGGATGTCCTCGTCATCGACGACCGGATAACCCTGGTCCTTGAGCCAGTGATAGGGGTCGGAAATCGTGATCCCGTGGTGGGTATAGGAATGGTCGCGCTTCTCTGCAGTGGGCGGCGAGGTCGGTGCAGTCACGGAAGTCCCTTCGAATGTTTGCGCGGCAATCGGAGTGCCGGCGAGAAGTGAGGCAGCAGATAGGCACGCGGCCATTCGCTTCAAAGACATGAATCATTTCTCCCCGGAGCGGCACAAAGGTGGAAAGCCGTGCCGCGAGTGGCTAAGTTGGCAAAGTGACTATGCGGCGGGACGCCCCGCCGCAAGCGCGCTCTCCACCGATGCGGGAGGGCGCCCGACGAACGAATACTGGAAGGATCGCCGCCATGCTTATGCAGACCCACGAAGCGCGTCTCGATGCGCTGAGGACCGAACTCGAAAAGCGGGGCCTCCACGGTTTCGTCGTGCCGATTTCCGACGAGCACATGAGCGAATATGTCGGCTCCTATGCCCAGCGCCTGCACTGGCTGACCGGCTTCGGCGGCAGCGCGGGCAGCGCGGTCGTGCTGAAGGACCGGGCCGCCATGTTCACCGACGGTCGCTACACCGTACAGGTGCGCGAACAGGTCGACGGCAAGCTCTACGATTACGAGGACGTGCCTGCGACGAGCCCGGCCAGGTGGATCGCCGCCAACGCGCCGCAGGGCGCGAAGATCGGCTATGACGCATGGCTGCACGGCATCGGCTGGGCGGAAGAGGCTGAAAAGCTGTTCGCCAAGAAGGGCATCGAACTGGTCGCGGTCGACGGCAATCCGATCGACGCGGTCTGGGGCGACCGGCCCGAGCCGAGCAAGGCGGCTGCCGTCCCGCACGACGACCGCTTCGCCGGCCGCTCCAGCGCCGACAAGCGCGCCGAGATCGCCGACTGGCTGAAGCGCGAAGGATACGACGCGACCGTGATCAGCGCGCTCGATTCGGTGGCCTGGCTGCTCAACATGCGCGGCACCGACGTCGACAACACGCCGGTCGCGCTGTCCTATGTCCTGGCCCATGCCGACGGCACGGCCGAACTGTTCATCGCGCCGGACAAGGTAACGCCGGAACTCTCGCAGCACCTCGGCAATGCCGTGCGCATTCGCGACCGTGACCAGTTCGAGCCTGCGCTGGCAGAACTCGCGGGCAAGACCGTGGCGGTCGATCCCAAGCATGCCGTCGCCGGTATCTTCCACGCGCTCCAGGCGGGCGGGGCGAAAATCGTGCGCGACGATGATCCGACAGTCCTGCCCAAGGCGATCAAGAACGAGGCCGAACGTCAGGGCCACCGCGATGCGCAGGCGCGCGACGGCGCGGCCATGGTCAAGTACCTGCGCTGGATCGAAGAGAACGCGCCTTCGGGCGAAATCGACGAACTGGGTGCGGCGGCCAAGCTGCGCGAATTGCGCGGCCTCAGCCCCGACATGAAGGATACCAGCTTCGACACCATCAGTGCCGCCGCCGGACATGCCGCCCTGCCGCATTACAAGGTGGACGAGGACAGCAATATCCCGATCCCGCCGTCCAGCATCTACCTGTGCGATTCGGGCGGCCAGTATCCCGACGGCACGACCGACATCACCCGTACCGTGTGGGTCGGCCCGGGCGAGCCGACGGCGGAAATGATCGACCGCAACACCCGCGTGCTCAAGGGCCATATCGAACTCGATCTCGCCCGCTTCCCCGACGGAACGCCGGGCGGTGCGCTGGACGTGCTGGCGCGCATGCACTTGTGGCAGGCGGGCATGGATTACGGCCACGGCACCGGCCATGGCGTTGGCAGCTACCTGTCGGTCCATGAGGGCCCGCAGCGCATTTCCAAGCCGGGCGGCGCATTCCCCGGGACCGAGACCCCGCTGCGCGAAGGCATGATCCTGTCGAACGAGCCGGGCTACTACAAGCCGGGCGCCTACGGCATCCGTATCGAGAACCTCGTGCTGGTGGTCGATGCTCAGATCGAGGGTAGCGAAGGCAGGTACCTCACGTTCGAGACGCTGACCCACGTGCCGCTCGACCGCAGGCTGGTGGACAGGTCGCTGCTGACCGAGCGCGAGATCGCATGGTGGAACGCCTATCATGCCAAGACCCGCGACATTCTCGCGCCGCAGCTCGAAGGCGAGGACCTCGCCTGGCTCGAACGGGAATGCCGCCCCTTGTAGCACGTCAAATGTTCCCGTAATGTTCCGCCGGTCGCGAGTCGTTTTCGAAGGAGCAGGCTGATGATCGGTTACGTTACACTGGGAACCAATGACCTCGCGCGAGCGGCGAAGTTCTATGACGCCATCGCCGCCGAAATGGGCGTCGGGCGGATGATGGATTTCGACACCTTCATTGCCTGGGGCAAATGGGACGGCGGGGCCGGCATCGCTGCCACCAAGCCGTTCGACGGCGAAGCGGCCAGCGTCGGCAACGGCACGATGGTGGCGCTTGAAGCGAAGGACCGCGACCAGGTCCAGCGGCTCTACGACATCGCGCTCAGCCATGGCGGGTCCGACGAAGGCGCGCCCGGTCCGCGCGGCGAGCCGGACGAGAACGGCATGGTGTTTTACGCTGCCTATTTCCGCGATCCGGATGGCAACAAGCTCAACGCCTTCCTCATGGACAAGGTGGCCTGAGCCGGGCGGGATCTTGCGCCTGAGTGAACGCAGCGGCGCGGCTGCGACAAAGCGATACAATTCGTCCTGTTTGCGGCATAAAGCTGCGACATGGCGCGCCTAGACAAGGGGGCATGAGCTGCGGCGCTGTCCTACAGACCCTCCCCCCAGACCCCGGCGCGTCGCAGCTCTCCCGTTTTCAGGAGATTGAACCATGAAGAAGATCGCCCTTTCGCTTTCGGCAGCCGCCCTTGCCCTGACCGGCACCGCCGCGCTCGCCAACCATCACGGCCAGCGGCCCAATCCCGATGCCAATGGCGACGGCAATGTCACCCGCGCCGAAATGACCGCCCATGCCGACAAGGCCTTTGCTCGGATGGATGCCAATGGCGACGGCGCCATCAATGCGCAGGACCGTGCCGGACATCGCCAGGAAATGTTCGCCAAGGCGGATGCCAATGGCGATGGCGAACTCTCGCAGGCCGAACTCAAGGCCATGCATGAAGCGCGCAAGGAACGCCGCGAACAGCGCCGTGAAGCCCGCGCACCCCAGCGCGAAGCCCGCATGGCCGAACATTTTGCTCGCATGGACACCGACAAGTCGGGCGGCCTTTCGCAGGAAGAGCTGAAAGCCATGCACGAGGCCCGCGGCGAACGCGGCAAGGAAGCGCGCAAGGGTCGCCGCGGCGGACGTGGCGGCGACATGCAGATGCTGCGCACGGCCGATGCCAATGGCGACAAGAGTGTGACCCGCGCCGAATTCGATGCAGCCCTCAAGGCGCACTTCGCCAAGGCGGATGCGGACGGCAACGGTGTCATCACCGCCGAGGAACGCAAGGCCATGCACGAGGCGCGCAAGGAGCGCCGCATGGAACGCCGCGGCCAGTAAGGCGCTTGCTCCAACCTCTGCCCGCACGGTAGGCGCAGTGACGAGACATGACCGAAACTGCGCCCACCAAGCTCCTGCTCGTCGATGACGAGCGCACCCTGCGCGAACCCCTGGCCGAATATCTGACCGGCCAGGGGTTCGTGGTGCAGGAAGCCGAAAGCGCTGCTGCCGCGCGCAGCCTGCTGACGCGCGAGACGCCCGATCTTGTCCTGCTCGACATCATGATGCCGGGCGAGGACGGCTTGTCCCTGTGCCGCCACCTCGTCGAAAGTCGCGGCCTGCCGGTTATCCTGCTGACCGCCAAGGGCGAGGCGATGGACCGGATCATCGGTCTCGAAATCGGTGCCGACGACTATGTCACCAAGCCCTTCGAACCGCGCGAACTGGTCGCCCGCATCCGCTCGGTCCTGCGCCGCGCCGACCGCGCGCCCGACCAGGCCGACGAGGAAATGCTCTATTCCTTCGAGGGCTGGCAGCTCGATCCGCTGAAGCGCCGCCTGACCGATCCTGAAGGGACGCTGGTGCCCATCTCGACCGCCGAATTCCGCATGCTGCGCGCGTTCTGCGACCATCCCCGCCAGGTCCTCGACCGCGACCGCCTGCTCGACATGGTGCAGGGACGCGAGGCGCAATTGTTCGACCGCGCGGTCGACAACCAGGTCTCCCGCCTGCGCCGCAAGATCGAGGCGGACAGCCGCGACCCGCAGCTCATCCAGACCGTGCGCGGCGGCGGCTACCGGCTCGCGGCCGATGTCGTGCGCATTCCTGGCGGGAAGGGCTGATGCGCCTGATGCCGCGCAGCCTGCTGGGCCAGGTGATGCTGGCGCTCGCCGTTGCCCTGCTCGCCGCTCAGGCGATTTCGGCGACGCTGCTCTACCGGGCGTCCGAACAGCGCCGCGAACTTGCGCTGATGCATGCCGCCGCTTTCCAACTGCTAGCCGGATCGCAGCGTAGCGAAGGCGGGCGGGACTTTCGTGCCATTGATCGCGAGATGGCACGCCCTCTACGCCCCCGCGGCGACGGTCGCACACGCCTGCCGCGCCGCTTGCGCTACACCGAAAGCGCCGCCAGCCCCTTGAGGCCCGGCGAAACGCGCATGGCCGAACGCGAAGAAATACTGGCAGACCTGCTCGAGACACAGGGCATTCCGGTCGACCGGGTCGAGATGACCATCCGCCCGATGCGTGAAGACGAGCGGGTGCTTCAACTCATGCGCGAGCGGCCGCGCCTGCGCCGGCTGCAGGGCGACATGCCCTCGGACCTCCTGGTCGTCGGACTGCGCCAGCAGGGCAGCGACACATGGCAGGTCGCGCGCCTGCCTGTCCCGCAGCGCGACCGCGCCCCGGTCCGCACGCTGGTCATGCAGAGCATCATCATGTTCGTTTTGCTGGTTGGCATCCTTTATCTGGTGCTGCGCAGGATAACCCGCCCGCTCAATGCACTGGCCGAGCGCACAGCACGGTTCGGCACTTCGGGCGTGGCTGCGGAGGCGCTCGAACCGACGGGCCCGGATGACGTCAGCCGCCTGATCACCGCCCACAACGCGATGGAAGCGCGGATCGGCGCCATGCTCGATGAAAAGGACGTGATGCTGGGTGCCATAGGGCACGACCTCAAGACGCCGCTCGCCGCCTTGCGGGTGCGAGTCGAAGGAGTGGAGGATGCAACCGCGCGCGAACGCATGGCGGAAAGCATCGAGGACATTACCCGCACGCTCGACGACATCCTTTCGCTGGCGCGCGTCGGCAGGGCGAACGGGGACGCGGAGCGCACCGACCTTTCTGCGCTGGCCGCCTCCGTGGTCGAGGAATTCGAGGACATGGGCGAGCCGGTCACTCTGGTCGAGGGGGAGCGGCTGGTCGCTCCGGTCCATGTCACATGGCTCAAGCGGGGGCTCCGGAACCTCGTCACCAACGCGCTGCGCTATGCAGGATCCGCCCGCGTGGCAGTGCTGCGCGGCGAGGGCGGCATAGTTCTGTGCGTCGATGACGAAGGGCCGGGCATTCCGCCCGACCGCATTGCCGACATGCTCGAACCCTTCGCCCGCGGCGAGGCCAGTCGCAACCGCTCTACCGGAGGTGCCGGCCTCGGGCTCACGCTGGCGCGCGCGGTGGCCGAACAGCACGGAGGCACCCTGGTGCTGGCAAACCGCCCGGAAGGCGGATTGAGAGCGGAAATCCGCCTGCCGCCCTAGCGCATCAGCCCGCCGACGATATTGCGCACGAAGGCATTGAGGCCGGTGCGCACCGGGTCGGCGCTCGACTTCTTGCCCAGCACTGTCGCTACCGCGATCGAGGTGAGCGAGCCTGCCGCAGCAGTGGCAGCGGCCTTGCCGGCCTTGCCCCACATGGACGTCGTCTTGCGGCTGCGCTTGGCAACTTCCTCGCGGCCCTGCTCTTCGACTTCGGCGGCGGTGGCGGAGGCATCGGCGGCCTTTGCGGCCAGCACTTCCTCGGCGCTCTCGCGGTCGACCGCTTCGTCGTATTTCCCGTCGATGTCGCTCACCGAATTGATGATCGCCCGCTCCTTCTCGGTCACCGGGCCAAGGCGCGAATGGGGCGGCTTGATCAGCGTGCGCTGGACGATGGAAGGCGCGCCGTCCTCGTCGAGCGTGGACACCAGCGCCTCACCCACCTTCAGCTGGGTGATCGCCTCGGCGACATCGAGGTCGGGATTGATGCGGAAGGTTTCGGCGGCCGCCTTGATTGCCCGCTGGTCGCGCGGAGTGAAAGCGCGCAGCGCGTGCTGCACGCGATTGCCCAGCTGGCCGGCGATCTTCTCGGGAATGTCGATCGGGTTCTGGGTGACGAAATAGACACCCACGCCCTTGGACCGGATCAGGCGCACGACCTGTTCGACCTTGTCCTCCAGCGCTTCGGGTGCGCCGTCGAACAGCAGGTGCGCCTCGTCGAAGAAGAAGACCAGCTTGGGCTTCTCCGGATCGCCCACCTCGGGCAGGGTTTCGAACAATTCGGCCAGCAGCCACAGCAGGAAGGTCGCGTAGAGCTTGGGGCTGCGCATCAGCGTGTCGGCGGCGAGCACGTTGATGACGCCGCGCCCCTGGTCGTCGACCTTGAGGAAATCGTCGATCTCCAGCGCCGGCTCACCGAAGAAGCGGTCGGCCCCTTGCGATTCGAAGCTCAGCAGCTGCCGCTGGATCGCACCGACCGTGGCGCGTGCGACATTGCCGTACTTGCCCGACATCTCGCTCGCATTCTCGCTCGCGAAAGCCAGCATCGACTGCAGATCGCCGAGGTCGAGCAGCAGCAGGCCATTATCGTCGGCATAGCGGAAGATGATGTTGAGGACGCCTTCCTGCGTCTCGTTGAGGTCGAGCAGCCGGGCAAGCAGCAGCGGCCCCATCTCCGACACCGTGGTGCGGATCGGGAAGCCCTTCTCGCCGTAAAGGTCCCAGAAGACGGCGGCATTGTCGGCATAGGCATAGTCGTCCATGCCCAGTTCCTTCGCGCGGCCTTCCAGCTTGTCGGCGTGCTTGAACTGGGGCGAACCGGCCATGGAGATGCCGGAGAGGTCGCCCTTCACGTCGGCCACGAAGACCGGGACGCCGCGCGCGGAGAAGCTTTCCGCAAGACCTTGCAGCGTGACCGTTTTGCCGGTGCCCGTCGCACCCGCAATCAGGCCGTGGCGGTTGGCCTGCGCCAGCCGCAGGAACTGGTTCTCGCCATTTGCGCCCAGACCCAGGAAAATATCGTCCATCGACCCTCTGTCCCTCTCGTCAACTGTCGCCTTCGGTGTGGCGCAGGGGGAGCGGCAAGGTCAAGCAATCCCTCGACATGAGCGGCGGCTGCGGTAAAGGCTTGGCCCATGGCGGGCCGCGAACCTTTCGTACTTCTCGACGATGCACGCGATCATGGTGCAGCCGACGCGCTGCTCTATTCCGGACCGCGCCAGCTGTTCGTTGCCTCGCGCCCTGACGAGGTCGCCGGAGCGCTGGCAGCAGCCGATGCCGCACGCCGCGAAGGCGGGGAACTGGCCGGCTATATTGCCTACGAAGCGGGGCTTGCGCTGGAGGATCGGCTGGTGGGCCTTGCCGCGGAAAAGTCCGGCGGTGCGGGGCCGCTGGTCTGGCTCGGCCTGTTCGACGAGCCGGAGCGGATCCCGGCGGGGGAGGTGGAAGGTAGGCTGCAGCAAAGGGCGGAAGGGACCGGAAGCGTCGGTCCGCTCGAACCGCAGCTTTCGCCGGGCGGGTATGCCGCCGCCTTCGAGCGGCTGCAGGAAGCCATCCGCGCAGGCGATATCTACCAGGCGAACCTGACCTTCCCGCTGGGGGGCAATTTCACCGGCGATCCCATGGGGCTCTATGCCGCGCTGCGACCGGCGGCGCAGGCGGGCTATGGCGGCGTGATTTTCGACGGGTCGCATTGGCTGCTCAGCCTCAGCCCCGAACTCTTCGTCTCGCTGAAAGGGCGCGAAGCCAAGGCCAAGCCGATGAAGGGCACCCGTCCGCGCTCGGCAGACCCGGTGCAGGACGCCGCGCAGGCCGCGGAACTGGCGGCTTCCGTCAAGGACAAGGCCGAAAACCTGATGATCGTCGACCTGATGCGCAACGACCTCGCCCGCGTGGCCGAGGCCGGCAGCGTGCGGGTGGACGAACCCTTCGCCGTCGAAAGCTATCCGACGGTGCACCAGATGGTCAGCGTCGTGCGCGCCCGGCTGAACGAGGATGCCGGCGCCATCGACCTCGTGCGGGCGCTGTTCCCCTGCGGCTCAATCACCGGCGCACCCAAGATCCGCGCGATGGAGCTGATCCAAGAGGTCGAGCGCGATCCGCGCGGGCCCTATTGCGGGGCGATCGGACGGATCGGCGCAGACGGAGACGCGGCTTTCAACGTGGCCATCCGCACGCTGCGCCTGACCGAGATCGAGAACAGTCGCGGCAAGGCCGTGCTCGGCGTCGGCGGGGCAATCGTGGCCGACAGCGATGCGCGCAGCGAATGGCGCGAAGCCGTGCTCAAGGGAGCCTTCGCTCGCGCGTCCTCGCCTGCCCACAAGGCAGCCCAATTCGACCTGCTCGAAACCATGCGCTTCACTCCGGAAGAAGGCATCGCCTTTCTGGAAGAGCACCTGCTGCGCATGAAGAACAGCGCAGCAGAGCTCGGCTTTGCCTTCGATCGCCACGAAGCGCGCAACCAGCTCCATGCCCTGTGTTTCGTGGTCGAGAAGGCGAGCCGGATACGGCTGATGGCCGCCCGCTCGGGAGCCCTGTCGCTCGCGGTGGAGGATATGCCGCCGGCCTGGAGCGAACCTGCCGGGTGCGTGCTGCTGCCGCTGCCGGTCGATCCGGGCGACTGGCGCCTGCGGCACAAGACCAGCGACCGCGGCTTTTACGAGGACGCGCAGGGCGTGGCTCGTGCCAACGGGGCACAGGAAGCGATCTTCGTGCGCGAGGACGGGCTTGTGACCGAAGGCTGCGTCACCAATATCTTCGTCGAGCGCGATGGCGTATTGCTGACGCCGCGTGCCGAAAGCGGCCTGCTTCCGGGCATCCTTCGCCAACACCTGCTCGAAACGGGGGAGGCGAAGGAAGCCGACCTCACCATCGCCGACCTGGAAGCAGGGTTCTTCCTCGGCAATTCCCTGCGCGGCATGATGCGCGCACGACTGAAAGACTAGATGACCGACATTTCCATCCTGTTCGAAGACGGCGAAGCCCTTGTCATCGACAAGCCCGGCGGACTGCCGATCGAACGCCCGCGCAAGGGTGGCCGCAGCCTCGAGGACCATTTCGCGCAGCTGCGCCTCGGCTTCCAGCGCGACCCCGTGCCGGTCCACCGGATCGACACCGATACCAGCGGCTGCCTGCTGCTGGCCCGCAATCCCAAGGCGCTCAAACGCTTCGCCAAGGCCTTCGAGGACCGGCTGGTCGAGAAGCGCTATCTCGGCATCCTCGCGGGCGTGCCGTCGGACGCGGAAGGGACGATCGAACTGTCGCTGTCCAAGATCAGCAGCGCCGAAAAGGGCTGGCGGATGATCGCGGCGAAGAAGGGCAAGCCTTCGGTCACCCACTGGAAGCTGCTCGCCGAGAAGGATGGCCGCGCGCTGGTCGAGTTCCGCCCGGAGACGGGACGCACCCACCAGATCCGCATCCACTGTCAGGCCGGCCTCGGCCTGCCGCTGCTGGGCGATCCGGTCTATGGCGATGGCAAGGGCGCACCGCGCACCATGCTCCATGCCGCAGGGCTGGTCGTGCCGCGGGACAAGAAGGACCCCATCGAGGCGGCCGCGCCCTTGCCGCGCGATTTCGCCGCACTCGGATTTTCGGATGGGTAGGATCGTCGAGAAGGCGATGGAAATTGCCGAGGAGAAGTTCATCGCTTCTTCCGGCCCGGGCGGCCAGAACGTCAACAAGGTCGCCACGGCAGTGCAGCTGCGGGTCGACGTCTTCCAGCTGGGCCTGCCACCCGACGCCTTCGACCGGCTGAAGGAGCTAGCCGGCAGCCGGTTCACGCAGGATGGCGAGATCGTGCTGACCGCCAACGAGCACCGCACGCAGGAACGCAACCGCGAGGCGGCCCGCGCACGGCTGACCGCAATGCTCACCGAAGCGCTGACGCCGCCGCGCAAACGGGCCAAGAGCCGCGTCAACCGTGTCGGCAAGGTCAAGCGGCTGAAGGCGAAGAAAGCCCGCAGCGAGGTGAAGGCGAACAGGGGCAAGGTGCAGCTCTAGCGGCACGGCGCTGCACGCTTGACTTTCGCCCGTGAATCGCCCAATGGGCGCGCCGGACGGCGGTGCAGCTCGCGCCGCCCTTATTTTTTCGGCCCTGAAACGGCCCATCTTTAGATCTTTAGGAACACGCCATGGCGAAGCCCGCAACCGTCAAGATCAAGCTCGTCTCGACCGCCGACACGGGCTTCTATTACGTGACCAAGAAGAACCCCCGTAACCACACGGAAAAGTTCACCTTCCGCAAGTACGATCCCGTCGCGCGCAAGCACGTCGAGTTCAAGGAAGCCAAGATCAAGTAATCGGCCGCGGGCGGATGCCCGGGCTAGCTGAACGGCGGGAACGCATCGAGTTCAGTGACAGTTCAATGCTCCGACGCTAAATCCCGGAGCATGAACACCTTGACCATCTTCAAGACCAAGCCTTTCGCATCGGCCATCGCACTCGCGGTGGCCGCGGCGATTCCTGCATCCTTCGTCGCTGCGCCGACTCCTGTCGAAGCGGCCGCCGGCGATCTCGACCGTGCGGTCGAGGCCCTGCGCGGCATCAGCACGATGAAGGCCGATTTCGTCCAGACCGACCGCAATGGCCAGTCGGTCTCGGGCGTCATGACGCTGAAGCGCCCCGGCAAGATCCGCTTCGAATACGAAAAGTCGGTGCCCCTGCTCGTCGTCTCGAACGGCAAGTCGATGTACATGGTCGACTATGAGGTGAACCAGGTCCAGCGTTGGCCGATCAAGAATTCGCCGCTCGGCGCGCTGCTCGATCCCAGCCGCGACGTGAAGCAGTACGGCAAGCTGATCCCGACCGGCCACAGCGATGTCATCAGCATCGAGGTGCGCGATCCCAAGCGGCCCGAATTCGGCGCGATCACGCTGATTTTCTCCCGCGACGCAGCCTCGCCCGGCGGCCTCAGGCTGACCCATTGGGTAGCGCTCGATTCGCAGAATCATCGCACCACCGTGCGCCTGCGCAACCATCGCTACGGCGTGTCGGTAGCCGACAGCGCGTTCAGCTTCCGCGACCCGCGCAAATCGTCCCGTCGCCCGGGGTAAACGCTCTGGCGACGAACCGTTCGCCTGATGCGATTTTCCGCTGCGCAATGTTCATTGAGCAGCAAGCCGGGGGCGCCTATTTATGAGTCTACGAAGCGACGGAAGGCAATTTCCCCCCTGTTGATTGCCACCCCTCAAAATCGCTTCGTTCCAAGCGTGACGAACGCTCACAAGGAACCCTCGAGCCATTTGCCCCCGGCTCGAGGGTTTTTTGTTGTGCGCGGCAGGGTGGACCGGTCGCCTTTGCGGCCCTATCTCCGCCCGCATGGTCTCAGTCGCTTCCTGGAACATCAATTCCGTCCGCCTCCGCATGCCGATCGTCGAGCGCTTCCTTAAGGAACAGGCGCCCGACATCCTCTGCCTGCAGGAAATCAAGTGCCAGGAGCACCAGTTTCCTTTCGAAGCCTTCCGCGCGCTCGGTTACGAGCATTTCGCGATCCACGGGCAGAAGGGCTATCACGGTGTCGCCACGGTCGGCAAAGTGCCGTTCCGCGATTTTTCCAAGCACGATTGGCAGGACAATGGCGAGGCGCGCCATGTCGGCGTGGAGCTGACCGATTCGAAGCATCAGGGCATGATCGTCGAGAACGTCTACGTGCCTGCCGGCGGCGACGAGCCCGACCGCGAGATCAATCCCAAGTTCGGCCAGAAGCTCGACTTCCTCGAGCGCATGACCCGCTGGGCGGACAAGGTCGATCGCCCGACGCTGATCGTGGGCGATTTCAACATCGCCCCGCTCGAAAGCGACGTGTGGAACCACAAGCAGCTGCTCAAGGTGGTCAGCCACACGCCGATCGAGGTGGAGGCCCTGCAGCGCTTCATGGACGCGCACGGCTGGGCCGATATCGGGCGCGAGCACATTCCCGCCCCTGAACGCTATTACAGCTGGTGGAGCTACCGCGCGAAGGACTGGCAAGCGAACGATCGCGGCCGGCGGCTCGACCACATGTGGGCCAGTCCCGAGCTGGCGAAGCAGGCCACGGCCCATGCCGTGCACGAGGACGCGCGCGGCTGGGAAAAGCCATCGGACCACGTTCCGCTGGTGACGGAGTTCACGTTCTGAACGCAGCCTCGCCTTCCCGCCGCGCGGCGCAGGCGGTGGACGCGCTCCGCCACGGCTGGCCACTGGCGATCGCCGGGGCGCCGCTGCTCCAGCCTGTGGAGACGGCGTTTGGCGAAGTGTCGGGCGAGACCATGCTGATTTCCGCGAGCCGGGCGGCAACGCTGAAGCTGGCGAACCAGCGCGAAGCGGCAGTTCCGCGCCAGCCCGTGCTGCTGCGCGGGGCGGAAGGTTTCGACCTGTCGCACGCATTGGCGGTTGCGGACCCCGCGCTCGATCTCAATGCCCCGATGAAAGGCCCGTTCAAGGCCCTGCCGATTGCATGGGAAGAACAGGCCCGCGCGGCGCTCGAACTGGCGCGCATTGCCGGAATCCTGCCCGCCTTCCTGGTCGATCCGGTCGGGGCGGGAGAGCCGGTTGCGCTCGAAGCGGCCGACCTTGCGGAATTCTCGGACGCGCAGGCACTGCGGATCGCCTCGCGTGCGCACTTGCCGGTAGAGGCTGCTCCCGAAGCGAAGATCGTCGCATTCCGCAGTCCGGACGATACGCGCGAACACGTGGCGCTGGTCATCGGCAAGGAGCGGTCGGACCGTCCGCCGCTGGTGCGGCTGCATTCCGAATGCCTGACCGGTGACGTGCTCGGCAGCCTGAAATGCGACTGCGGCCCGCAGCTCGACGCCGCGCTCCACGCGATGGCCCATGAAGCGGGCGAGGGCGGCTGGGGAGTCCTTCTCTACATGCGCCAGGAAGGGCGCGGCATCGGGTTGATCAACAAGCTGCGCGCTTACCGCCTGCAGGACCAGGGCTTCGACACGGTCGACGCGAACACCCGGCTTGGCCTGCCCGACGAGGCGCGCGATTTTCCCACCGCTGCGCGCATGCTCGATCTGCTCGGCGTGCGCGATATCCGGCTGATGACGAACAATCCGGCCAAGGTCGATGCGCTCGCCGCTCACGGGGTCAGCATTGCCGAGCGTGTGCCCCACGCCCTGCCGGACAACCCGCACAACGCCCGCTACCTTGCGACCAAGCGCGACCGGGCGGGCCATTTGCTGCCGTGAGCGCGATCACCATCCGGCCGGAGCGCGCCGGTGACGAGGCGGTCATCCACGAACTCACCGAAGCTGCCTTTCGCGACATGCCGTTCAGCGAGGGAGATGAGCAGGAGCTGGTCGATGCGCTGCGGAATGATGGCGACCTGAGCCTGTCGCTGGTTGCCGAAGACGGAACGCGGATAGTCGGCCACATCGCTTTCTCGCCGGTCGCGATCTCCGACGGGACGCGAGACTGGTACGACCTCGGCCCGGTCAGCGTGTGGTCTGAACTTTACGGGCAGGGCATCGGTTCGGCGCTGGTCCGGCGCGGGATCGCGGACATGCGGGCCAAGGGGGCGAAAGGCATCGTCCTGCTTGGCAGTCCGGACTATTATGGCCGCTTCGGTTTCGAGCACGACCCGCAGCTGCGATATCCGGGGCCGCCGCCGGAATACTTCCAGCGTCTGGTACTGGATGGTCCCGCGCCGACCGGCGTCGTGCGCTACATGCCCGCTTTCGGCTAGAGGCGCCGGCCCAGCGCCTGTCCCATGCGGACGGCGTCGCCGGGCTCGAATTCCGCCAGCCATTCGACCTTGCCGGGTTCGAACAGCAGCACCACGGTCGAGCCGAGGATAAAGCGGCCCATTTCGTCTCCGGCGGCGAACGCAAGCTCGCCCGCTCCGAAATCGCGGCGCTTGAGCCGGGGCGAATGAGTTTCGTCCAGCCCCGACCAGACCGTCTCGATGCCTGCGACAATCATCGCGCCGACCATGACGCTTGCGAAGCTGCCGCCGGGCCCGTTGAACAGGCAGGCAAGCCGCTCGTTGCGGGCAAACAGGCCGTCGACATTCTCTGCCGTGACCTGGTTCACCGAAAACAGTTCACCGGGAACATAGGTTGCGGAGGCCAGCGTTCCGGCTGTGGGCATGTGCACGCGGTGATAGTCGCGCGGGCTGAGATAGATGGTGGCAAAGGCGCCACCTTCGAAGCGCGCTGCCGCCTCCGCATCGCCGCCGAGGAGCTGTGCTGCGGTAAAGTGCCTGCCCTTGGCCTGGAAGATGCGCCCCTCTTCCACGCGTCCGATCTGACTGATCGTGCCGTCGGCGGGAGACAGGACGAACTTTTCCGCATCCGCCAGCGGGCGGGCACCCGGCTTCAATTCGCGGGTGAAGAAGTCGTTGAAGCTGCGGTATTCATCGATGCCGCGCGCCGCCTCTCCCATGTCGACGTCATACGCGTCGATGAAGCGGCGGATCATCAGGTCTTTCAGCCAGGGCACTTCGCTCGAGGCGAGCGCCCCTGCCGAACGCGAGACCGCGTGATGCGGGAGGATATGCTGGAGCCAGATGAAGGGGGAGGACATGGAGGAGCGCCGTGAACGCAATCGCGCCTCAGCGCAACTGGCTGTCCTTGCTACCGCGACGGTTTATCGCCGAATGGCGGACCGAAGCATCGCGTGCCGACTGGCAAGCCACGCACGTCCGCACGCCCGGCAGGGCCTCGCGGCGTTTCTCCGGGATTTCCTCGCCGCATTCGTCGCAATATTCGGCGCTTTCCCCGCGCGGCATTCGCGCGCGCGCAGCGCTCACCGCGTCGCTCACCGTGTCGTCGATCTGGTCCTGAACCGCGCCGTCGCGCGCCCATCCGCCTGCCATTGTCCTAGCTCCTCGACCCAAGAACGGGTGTAGGGGCTTAGGCGTTCCTCAGCGGGTTTCGAACGGCTTGAGATTGGGGCCGAGCGCATTCCTGCCGATAGCCAGCCGGTCGCCCGTCCAGTCCGCCACGAATACGGGCTGACGAGTGATGCCGGGCGCAAGGCGGGCATCGTTGCCCTCGATCACGAGGCCGTCGGAGGAATATTTCGCGCCCTCTGCGCCGACGGCGATCAGAGTCGACCAGTTTTCCTTGTCCTTGCCCTGCACGAACCAGTTGCCGGTGATCGACCCCGCACCACCGGAAGGCAGGTCGATCATGTAATTGGTGACGCGACCGCCGGTATCGTCGAAGCTGTTGTCGGAAATAGTGTTCCGCGAGGCGCGCGACTTCACATAATGGCCGCCGCGCCCTTCCTCGAACCGGCTACGGGTGACGACCAGTTCGCCGTAGTCGCCGATGTAGATGGAGTGCGCACATCCACCGCGCCCTTCGCAGGTGCCGAGACGGGTGAAGGTCGACTTGTCGATGGTGATGCGGCTCTGCTTGCCGTTGACGGTCAGGATGCCTTGTTCGCTGTCGCGGAACCAGGTCTGGCTCACGTCCAGCGTGCCGTTTTCAAGCCGGATGCCTGCACCGTTCTTCTCGGGCACTCGCATGTTGGTGAAGGTGAGGCCCGTGATACGCGCCGCTTCACCGCGCAGGACCAGCGCGGCCTTGCCTTCGCAGATCGTGCCGTTGAGCACCGTCCGGCCGGGTTCCTGCGCGCGGTATTCGATGCGGCCAGCCCGCTGGACGGCGCATTGTTCGTGGATGCCGGCTCCGATGAGGACCGTGCCGCTGCCCTGGCCGATGGCATCGACTGCAGCTTGCAGGCTGGAGAAGCCCTGGCCTGTTCCCGCGATCGTAAAGCTTGAAGAAGCAGGCTGCGCCATGACCGCGGCAAGCGGGATCGCCGCGACCGCAAAGGCCGCGACGCCGCCGACGATCCAGCGCGGCAGGCGTTCGGCGGCAAGGGCGAAGGGCGAAACCATCGCTTTTGCATAGGGGATAATGGTTAACATCGCGGAAAGGGTGCTCTCCGCAGGCTTCGGGATCAATCCTTCTTGCCCCAGCGCCATTTCCATCCGCCGCGTGTCTTCGCCTTGGCAATGAATGTGAGAGCCACGGTCGCAATGAAGAAGATCGCGATACCGACAGGCGCTCCGAATTCAGCGTCCCATTCGATGAGCAGGCCCGCTGCAAGCATGATCGCGACATAGCCGACAAGCACGACCCAGCCCTGCCAGGCGACGGGAAGGCCCGAGCCATAACCATGGCTCTTCGCAGCGAACCAGGCTCCGTCGTCTTCGCTCATCATTCGCCTCCTTCGACGAAGCCGGCAATGGCATCGACCAGCCCTTGCGCGAGCGGCAGGGAAGGATCGCCATAGGCAGCTAGGTTTGCCGCGCGGTCGTCGCCCGGTACGTCCTTGAGCACGTGGTTCATATCGGGAAGCAGGGCATACCGCGCAGAGGGCTGCGATGTGCGGAACAGCTCTCCGTCGGTTTGCGGCACCTGGATATCCTTGCCGCCTTGGACGATGAGTATAGGCAAGCTGCTCTTCGCAGCCATGGCCGCCGGATCGTAGCGCATGGCATCGATCAGAAAGCCCTGCACCTGCGGCGCGAACAGTCCTTGCAGCGCGGGATGCATGCCCGACACGTCGACCCTTTCGCCGGCTTCCAGCGCATCGATCGCCGACAGCGCATCGGCAAGGATCGGAGCGTTGGCGGGATTGGCCGTCAGCTGTTCGCGCAGGAGAGTGCCGAAACTGCGGGCAGGTGCTGCGACCAGAACGACCCCGCAGATATTCTCGAGCCGCTCCTGCGCTGCGAGCGCGACCAGCCCGCCCTCGCTGTGGCCGAGCAGCCAGACGCATTCGCGCCCCGTGACCGCGCGGGCGAGCGTGGACCAGGCGAGCACATCGTCGACATAGTCGGAGATGGTGACCGCATTCGCATCGGCCACCGCCGCCTTGCTGGCAAACAGACCGCGCTTGTCGGCGCGCAGGGTGCCGATGCCGCGTTCGGCAAGACCCTCGGCCAGCAGCTTGTAGGGGGCCGCCGTCACGCCCATCGGGTTATTGCCGTCCCGGTCGGTCGGCCCCGATCCGGGGATGACCAACACCACCGGCTTGCCTTCGGCCGGAGCGACGAAGGTCCCGATGAGCGATCCTTCCGGCCCCGGCGCTTCGATCGCGACCTGTGCTGCAGCGGGCGCGGTGCCCGTTGCGAGCACGGCTGCTGCGATGGCTGTCTTCATGCTGACGGTCATTCCTGTTCCTCTCTTGCGGGACGTCCGCGCTGGGGCTGCGGACTGGCTTTCACCCTGATCCCGCGCTTTTCCAACGCTTCGCGCAGCAGCATCTCGATCTGCGCGTTGGCGCTCCTGAGCTCGTCCGCCGCCAGGCGCTCGATCGCGGCATGGACTGCCGGATCGAGACGCAAGGCGAAGGCTTTCTTTGCTGGTGCTCTGGCCACGAGGCCTCTCCGTCAGGCGCCGATCAGTAGATCGAGCCGGCGTTCACGACCGGATGGGCGTCCTTCTCGCCGCACAGCACGACGAGCAGGTTCGAGACCATGGCGGCCCGGCGTTCGTCGTCGAGGTGGACGATATCGTCCTGTGCCAGTTTGGTCAGCGCATCCTCGACCATGCCCACCGCGCCGAGCACGATCTTGGAACGTGCCGCGATCACCGCGTCGGCCTGCTGGCGCTTGAGCATCGCGCTGGCGATCTCGCTGGCATAGGCGAGGTGGGTAAGGCCCGCCTCGTCGACCACGACACCGGCGACCTTGAGCCGGTCGTTCAGCTCTTCCAGCAGCTCGCGGTTCACGGTTTCCGCGCCGCCGCGCAGCGTCACTTCCTCGCCTTCGAAATCGTCGTAGGGGTGGCGCGAACCGACCGTGCGGAGGCCCGCCTCGATCTGGATGTTCACGAACTCCTTGTAATCGTCGACGTCGAAGCTGGCCTGCGCGGTGTCGCGCACGCGCCAGACGACGTTGCAGGCGATCTCGATCGGGTTGCCGCGCAGGTCGTTGATCTTCACGCGTTCCGAATGGACGTTGTGCGCGCGGGCGGAAATCTTGTTGCGCCCCATCCACGGCCAGATCCAGCGCAGCCCCTCGGTCCGCTCCGATCCCTTGTATTCGCCGAACAGCGTGATCACCACGGCCTGGTTCGGCTGGATCATGAAGAAGCCGGCCGAAATGACCAGCACCGCCGTAACCGAGAACACCAGCGAGCCCACGAAGAGGATCTTCGCGCCCTTCGATGCTCCGCTTTCGGGCGCCATGCCCGGCAATACGAATGCCAGCAATGCAATCAGTGCAACCAGCACCAGCAGCATCACATAGCCGTTGTAACTCGTGGCCACGCTTTCGCGGCTCGTCTTCATCCCTGTTAGTTCGACGGACATCTCACACTCCTCCGATATAATTATGATATCATGATTATATCAAAAGATGTGGGTCGTCAATGATTCGCGATTTCCCTCAGGAATCGCTCGCCATAGGCATCGAGCTTCTTCGCGCCCACGCCGCCGAGCCGGCCGAGTTCGGCAAGGCTGGACGGGCGCGATGCCGCCATTTCGCGCAGGGTCGAATCGTGGAAGATCACATAGGGCGGGACCTGCGCTTCCTGCGCCAGTTCGCGGCGCAAATCGCGCAGCGCCTCGAACAGCGGGTCGCCCACGGGGTTCGCTGCCGCATCGCCCCGGCGCGAACGCGAACGGCGCGGCGGCACGACGATTTCCACCCCGCGTTCGCCCTTCAGGATCTCGCGCGCGGCACCGCCCAGCGCCAGCCCGCCGTGTTCGGTCGGGACGAGGTCGCCGCGAGCCTGCAGCGCGCGGCCGAGCGGCTGGAGCAGGCGCGCCTCCTCGCCCTCGACAATCCCGAAGACGCTCAGGCGGTCATGTCCGCGCTGCCGCACGCGCTCGTCTTCCGCGCCGACCAGCACCTTTTGGAGATGGCCCATGCCGAAGCTCTGCCCGGTGCGGTAGACCGCCGACAGCAGCTTGCGCGCCAGCTCGGTGGCATCGGTCACGGCAGGCGGGTCGATGCAATTGTCGCAATTGCCGCAAGTCTCCGGCGGATCTTCCCCGAAATGGCGCAGCAGCACGGCCCTGCGGCACTGCGGTGTTTCGACCAGTCCGGCCAGCGCGTCGAGCCTGGCGCGTTCGGCGTTGCGGCGGTCTTCGGCCACTTCGGCCAGCCGCTGGCGCGCCGTGGCGAAATCGCCCGCGCCCCAGAACATGGTCGCCAGCGAAGGATCGCCGTCGCGCCCCGCGCGGCCCGTTTCCTGGTAATAGCCCTCAATCGACTTGGGCACGCCGACATGGGCGACGAAGCGCACGTCGGGCTTGTCGATGCCCATGCCGAAGGCGATGGTCGCCACGATCACCATGTCCTCGCTGGCGACGAAGGCGGCCTGGTTCGCCGCGCGCGTCTCCGCCGGCAGGCCCGCGTGATAGGGCAGCACGCTGCGGCCTGTCGCGGCGGCCAGCTTTTCGGCAAGCTCCTCCACCTTGCGGCGCGTCTGCGCGTAGACGATGCCCGGACCCGGCTGGCTTGCCATGAGGTCGGCGATCTGGCGCACCGGGTTGTCGCGCGGGCGGATCGCATAACTGATGTTCGGCCGGTCGAACCCTGCCAGCACCAGCCCGTCATCGGGAATGCCGAGCTGCGCCATGACGTCGCGGCGAGTCTGGCTGTCCGCCGTGGCGGTCAGGGCCAGGCGCGCGACCTGCGGGAACTGGTCCATCAGCGGGCGCAGCATGCGGTAGTCGGGGCGGAAGTCGTGACCCCATTCCGAAACGCAATGCGCCTCGTCCACGGCAAACAGGGCGATCGGCGCCGCGGTCAGGAAGTCGCGGAAACCCTGCTGGCTCGCCCGTTCGGGCGCGACGTAGAGCAGGTCGAGCTCGCCCGCGCGGAAGGCGTCCTGCGTCTCGCGCCAGTCGGCATCGGCGCTGGTCAGCGTGGCGGCGCGGATGCCGTTGGCCCGTGCGCCGCGCAATTGGTCGTGCATGAGCGCGATCAGCGGGCTGATGACCACGCAGGTCCCTTCGAGCATGACTGCCGGAAGCTGGTAGGTGAGCGACTTGCCCGCGCCTGTCGGCATGACCGCCAGGGTGGACTGCCCATGCAGCACCCGCTCCACCACGTCTTCCTGCCGGCCGCGGAACCCGTCGAAGCCGAAAGTCGCGCGCAGGGCCGTGCGGGCGCGTTCGAGTTCGGAGGTCGCAAGCGGGGACATGCCACCCCTCTTGCGGCACGCTTCGCGCGGCGCAACCGGCGGAGATGCATTTTCCCCTTGGACCTTGGGCGCAGGGCATATTAACCACCCTCCGCCCGCGCCGACGTGCGCGTTCGATAGGAGATACAGATGAAGTTCCGCATTCTTGCCGCCGCCACCGCCTCGCTCGCCCTTGCCGCCTGCGGCAGCGCCGACGACGCATCGACGGAAGCCGAAGCCGACACCGTCGAAATCGCTGCCGACGAAGCGCTCGAAGAAGTGACGGAAGAGCCGGTCGCCGACGCATCGGCCAACGACGTTTCGGAAACCGCTGCCGCAGCGGAAGCCGCCGAAGCCGCCTCGATCGAGGAAGCCGGCGACAATGCCGCCGCCACTGCCGAAGCGGCGATGGATGCCATGGCCGAGGAAGGCCAGTAATGGACTGGCGGGCGGACCTGTTCGCAGGGCCCGCCCGCTCCCTTGCCGTAGGGGATTTTGCGCAGGCGCGGCGCGGCGATAGGTTCGCCGCCATGACCCGACTCGCGATCCCCTGCGCACCCGCCCTCCTGCTGCTTGCCGCCTGCGGCGATGCCGGTGACGAAGGGCCCGAGCCTGTCAGCGTCGAAGAGGCGCAGGCGCTCGAAGATGCCGCCAGCATGCTCGACGAGCAGCGGCTGGAAACCGAGGTCGCACCCGAGAAAAACGAAACAGAATTACCGGAAGAGGAGTGAGCCCCATGTCGACCGTCAACCCGGGCATGGATTCCGACGTTTTCGACCAGTTCCTCGACCAGCTTGAACGATATGTCCGCGAACGGCTGATCCCGGCCGAGGCGGAAGTGATCGAGACCGACAAGGTCCCCGACGATATCCTCGCCGAAATGAAGGAAATGGGCCTGTTCGGCCTGACCGTGCCCGAGGAATACGGCGGCGCAGGGCTGAACGTGACGCAATATGCGCGAGTGGTGCAGACCATGGCCTATGCCGCGCCGGCCTACCGCTCGATCTTCTCGATCAATGTCGGCATGTTCAATTCCGCGATCAAGAACGGCGGTACCGACGCACAGAAGGCCGAGTGGTGGCCGAAGATCGCCAGCGGCTCGATTGCCTGTTTCGGCCTGACCGAACCGGGCTCCGGCAGCGACAGCGCCGCGATGCAGACCTTCGCCAGGCCCGATCCGGACGGCAATGGCTGGATCCTCAACGGCACCAAGCGCTACATCACCAACGCCCCCCACGCCGACGTCGCGCTGATTATGGCGCGCACCGAGAAGGAGGCGCTGCCCAAGAACGCGCATGTGTCGGCCTTCATCGTGCCGATGGACACGCCGGGCATTTCGACCGGCAGCCCGGACAAGAAGATGGGCCAGTCGGGCAGCCATATCTCCGACGTCATGCTCGACGACGTGCACGTGCCGGGCGAGGCGCTGCTGGGCGGAGAGACGGGGCAGGGTTTCCGCTTTGCCATGATGAGCCTCGACAATGGCCGCATTTCCGTGGGCGCGGCCAGCACGGGCTATGCGCGCCGCGCGCTCGACAGCGCGATCCGCTATGCCAACGAGCGGCAGGCCTTCGGCGAACCGATTGCCAACTTCCAGCTGATCCAGCAGATGCTCGCGGAAAGCTGGACCGAAATCTACGCTGCCGAGGCGATGATGGCGGACGTGACCGCCCGCGTTGATCGCGGCGAGAACGCAATCAAGCAGGCCGCGGCCTTCAAGGTCTTCGCCAGCGAAATGTGCGGCCGCGTGGTCGACCGCGTTGTGCAGCTCTACGGCGGTGCGGGCTACCTTGCCGAATACGATGCAGAGCGGTTCTTCCGCGATGCGCGCATCTACCGCATCTACGAGGGCACGACGCAGATCCTCCAGCTGCAGATCGCCAAGCACATGCTGCGCGATTACGCTGCGGGCCTGTAAGGGGTGTACAAGCTCCTCAGCGATCTCTCGATCATCGAGACGTCGAGCTTCGTCGCCTCGCCCACGGCCGGCCTCTACTGCGCGCAGATGGGTGCCGAGGTGATCCGTGTCGACCACAAGGAAGGCGGGCTCGACTACGACCGCTACATGCTCACAAAAGAGGGGCGCAGCTTAAGCTGGGAGAACCTCAACCGGGCGAAGAAGTCGGTCGCGCTAGACCTGCGCAGCGCGGAAGGGCGCGAACTGCTGGTCGAACTGGCAGCGAAGACCGGCAATCTCATCACCAATCTGCCGGAGAAGAGCTTCCTGTCGCACGAAGCCGTGGCGGCGAAACGCGACGACCTCGTCAGCCTGCGCATCATGGGCTGGCACGACGGACGGCAGGCGATGGATTTCACAGTCAATGCGGCAAGCGGCTACCCGCTGATGTGCGGGCCGGAAGACTGGGACCCGGCCACCGCCCCTCCGGTCAACCAGGTGCTGCCCGCCTGGGACTTCATCACCGGCGCCTATTGCGCCTTCGCCATGATCGCCGCGATCCGCCACCGCGACCAGACGGGCGAGGGCAGCGAATTGCGCGTGCCGCTGGGAGACGTGGCCATTGGCACGGTCGCCAACAGCGGGGCGATGGCCGAAATGCTCTATCGCGGGGCGGACCGCGAACGGCTCGGCAATGCGATCTGGGGCGCATTCGGACGCGATTTTCGCAGCAAGGACGGCACGCGCTTCATGGTCGCCGCGCTGACGCCCAAGCAGTGGGACGGCCTCGTCACCGCCTTCGGAGTGGAGGCGGAGATCGCCGCGCTGGAGCAGGAATGCGGAGTGCGTTTCGCCGATGGCGACCGCCCGCGGTTCGAGCATCGACATGCCCTGTTCGACCTGTTCCAGTCCCGCGCCGATGCGCTGTCGTGGGACGACCTCGCTGCTCGCATGGGCGCGCAGGGCTGCACGTTCGAACGCTACCGCACCATGCACGAGGCGGCGAACGACGCCGTTCTGGTGGACCAGAACCCGCTCTTTACGCGCACCAGCGCCAACCCTTCGGGCTTCGAATATCCCGCCACCCGCAGCTTTGCGAACATCCCGGGCCGCGAGGCTGCGCCGCCTGCTCCCGCACCTTATCTGGGGCAGCATACCGAACAGGTGCTTGCCGAACGGCTCGGCCTGTCCTCCGGCGCGATCGGCGACCTGATCGACCGCGATATCGCCCGCCTTTCCGATGCCTGATTTCTCGAGGGACTAGACCATGACCCAGCTTCGCCGCGTCGCCATCTGCAAGCCCTTGCGCACGCCCGTGGGCAAGTATCTCGGCAGCCTCGCCCCGCTGGAGGCGGGTGCACTGGGCGCAGTCATCATCAAGGCGCTGGTCGACCGATCCGGCGTCGATCCCGCGCGCGTCGACGACGTCGTCTTCAGCCAGGGTTACGGCAGCGGCGAGGCCCCCGCCATCGGGCGCTGGAGCTGGCTCGCCGCAGGACTGCCCATCGAAGTGCCCGGCATGCAGCTCGACCGGCGCTGCGGCTCCGGCCTGCAGGCAGTCGCGACGGCAGCGATGATGGTCCAGACCGGCATGGCGGATTGCGTGCTGGCCGGCGGCGTCGAGAGCATGAGCAATGTCGAGCATTACACGACCAAGGCCCGCCACGGCGCGCGCCTCGGCGACATGGTTCTGTGGGACCGTCTCACGCGCGGGCGCCTGATGAGCCAGCCGATCGAGCGCTTCGGCATCATCACCGGCATGATCGAGACGGCCGAAAACCTCGCGAAGGACTATGGCATTTCGCGCGAGGCATCGGACGAGTTTGCCGTGCGCAGCCACATGAATGCGGCGAAGGCATGGGCCGAGGGCAAGTTCGATGAACAGCTCGTGCCGGTCGAAATCCCCGCCCGCAGGGGCGATCCCGTCGTCTTCGCGAGGGACGAGGGCTTCCGCGAGGACGCCAGCATGGAAACGCTGTCGGCGCTGCGTCCGATCGATATCAAGCGCGATCCCGACGCGGTCGTGACGGCGGGCAATGCCAGCCAGCAGAACGATGCCGCCGCCGCTTGCCTCGTGGTGGCGGAAGACAAGGTCGAGGAACTAGGGCTCGAGCCGATCCTGTGGTTCCATTCGTGGAGCGCGGCAGGCTGCGATCCCAGCCGCATGGGCATCGGTCCGGTTCCGGCGGTCGAACGGCTGTTCGCGCGAAACGGTCTTGGCTGGGACGATATCGGCCTCATCGAACTCAACGAGGCATTCGCCCCGCAGGCGCTCGCGGTGCTGAAGGGCTGGGGCTTTGCCGAGGACGACAGTCGCCGCGACATCGTCAATGTCAACGGCTCGGGCATCTCGCTCGGCCACCCGATCGGCGCGACCGGCATCCGCATCCTCGCCGACATGGCGCACGAGATGCAGCGCCGCGAGGTGCGCTACGGGCTGGAAACCATGTGCATCGGCGGCGGGCAGGGCATGGCCGCCGTGTTCGAGCGGGCCGCCTGATGCCGGACTGGCAGGAATGGGTCGGGCGCGAAATGCGCGCCCGCGACGTGCTGGGGCCCCGGCTGGCGGCGCAATGGTGCGCGACCTTCGACCGCGCTGCGCCGCCGGATACGGCCATGCCGCAGGGCATCCATCTGTGCCTCTGCGCGCCCGACGCGCGCACGGGCGATCTGGCGCCCGACGGGCACCCGGTCCGCGATGACGACATGACGAGCTTCCTGCCGCCCGTGCCCCTGCCGCGCAGGATGTGGGCATCGAGCGCGATGCGCTTCCATGCGCCCGTGACCATCGGTGCCGCCATCGAGCGGACCAGCAGGGTCGCCTCGGTCACGCCCAAGTCGGGCAGCCGCGGCGAGATGGTTTTCGTCGAGGTCGATCACGAAACCCGCGCCGACGGCGTGCTGGCGGTGAGCGAGCGGCAGAGCATCGTCTATCTCGAAGGGCTGGCTCCCGACGCCCCGCTTTCGCCCCCAGAAACGGACGGGGGCAGCTTCGATCCGGCGGGCTGGGACGCGCACCGCGAAGTCCTGCCCGACGAACGGCTGCTGTTTCGCTATTCGGCGCTGACCTTCAACACGCACCGGATCCACTATGACGCGCCTTATGCGCAGCGGGTGGAGCGGTATCGCGGCCTCGTGGTCCACGGTCCGCTCAGCACCAGCCTGCTGCTCCAGCTCGCCGGCGCGCATTTCGGCGAGAATCGCCTGGCGAGCTTCACCTTCCGCGGGGTCAGCCCGGCGATCTGCGGCGAGCCGCTGCACCTTGTCCTGCGCGGCACGGGCGAGGATATCGAGATGGGCGCCTTTGCCGCCGATGGCCGGCAGGTCGTGAAGGCGAGTGCGACGCTCGCCTAGGTGACCGGGTAGCCGGGCAGCGGCTGGATCTGCGCATAGGTCTCCACCGCAGGTTCGTGGCCTAGGTCGGGAAACTCGATCGCGGGCGCTTCAACCTTCGTATCCGGCAAGCGGTCGAGCAGGTCGCGTACCAGCGTCAGCCGTCCGCGCTTCTGGTCGTTGAAATCGACCAGCGTCCACGGCGCCCATTCGGTGTTTGTCGCTGCCAACATGGCCTCGCGAGCCTGCGTATAGGCATCGTATTTGTCGCGCGCGGCGAGGTCGACGGGCGACAGCTTCCAGCGCTTCAGCGGGTCTTCAAGCCGTTCGCGCAGGCGTTCTTCCTGCTGCGCCTGGTCGGTCCCGAGCCAGTATTTGAACAGCAGGATGCCGTCATCGACCAGCATCCTTTCGAACGTCGGGACCTGGCGGAGGAAATCCTCAACCTGCTCCTCGTCGGCATAGCCCATGACCTTCTCGACCCCGGCACGGTTGTACCAGCTGCGGTCGAACAGGACGATTTCGCCCGCGCTCGGCAGGTGAGCGACATAGCGCTGGAAATACCACTGCGTCAGTTCGGCCTCGGTCGGTTTCGACAGGGCCACTACCCGGCACTGGCGCGGGTTCAGCTGTTCGCGCACCGCCTTGATCGCGCCGCCCTTGCCAGCCGTATCGCGCCCCTCGAAAATCACCACGATGCGCTGCCCGGTCGTGCGCGCCCAGCGTGCCATGCCGACCAGTTCGGCCTGCATCGGCTCGATCGCGTCTTCGTATTCGTCCTTTTTCAAAGGCATCCCCCCGCCTGCGGTTTGTATCGGGCCGCCAAAGGTAGTATCAATGGCAACTATGGCGACTCTAGCAGAACCCGAACATGACTTCAGCCGTTTGCCCGACCTTCCGGCAGATGTCTTTACCGCACCGCTGAAAAAGCCCGCCCACGTGGGCGACGACTGGCTTGAACCGGCGCAGACGCAGTATTCGTCCGAAGACGATGCGATCTGGAACGACCTGTTCGCCCGCCAGATGGAAGTGCTGCCCGGCCGCGCGGCGAGCGCGTTCATGGCGGGCCTCGAAAAGCTCAATCTCAACCGCGGGGGCGTGCCCGAATTCGGTAGGCTCTCGGAAGACTTGGATGCGCTGACCGGGTGGACGGTCGTGCCGGTGCCGATGCTGATCCCCGATCACGTGTTCTTCTGGCACCTTGCCAACCGCCGTTTCCCGGCTGGCAATTTCATCCGCACGCGCGAGACCTTCGACTACATCCAGGAGCCGGACGTCTTCCACGACGTGTTCGGCCACGTGCCGATGCTGACCGACCCGGTCTATGCCGATTACATGCAGGAATACGGCCGCGCCGGTTGGAAGGCGATGCGCTACAACCGCTTGAAGGCGCTGGGCTCGCTCTACTGGTACACGGTCGAATTCGGCCTGATCCAGGAAAAGGACGGCATCAAGGCATACGGCGCGGGCATCCTCTCCGGCCCGACCGAAGTCGTCTATGCGACCGAGGCGAAGAGCCCCAACCGCATCATGCTCAACGTCGACCGCGTCATGCGCACCGATTACGTGATCAGCGACCTGCAGCCGACCTATTTCGTGATCGAGAGCTTCGAGGACCTGTACCGCCAGACAGTGGAGCGCGATTTCGACAAGCTCTACCGCCATCTCGGCCCGGGCTTCACCTACGCCAATACGGCAGTGATCGACGTCGATTACGTGGTGAACGAAGGCACGCTGGAATACACGCTGCGCGGCGGGCGCGGCAGCGGCGCGAAGCCGGTCTAGGCCATTCCCTAAAGCAAAACGGCCCGGGATTGCTCCCGGGCCGCTATTGTGGCGTAACGCCGCAGCTTCAGCTTATTCGCCGGCTGCGTTGTCCATGGCTTCGCCGGTGGTGTCGGCAGCAGCTTCGCCTGCGTCTTCGACGGCATCGGCCTGGTCTTCGACGGCTTCGACCTGTGCTTCGGGAGCGCCGGCGTCTTCCATGGCTTCAGCCTGTGCGTCCAGTTCCGATTCAGCCTGTTCGGCGGCATCTTCCATGCCTTCTTCGGTCGGGCCGTCGCAAGCAGCGAGGCCGAGGCTCAGTGCGGCAGCCGAAGCGACGATGGCAGCTTTGTTGAACTTCATTTCAGTCTTCCCCTTTTAAAATCGGGAGCAGCCGGGATGACGGCCCCCTACTGGTAGTCAGGTGTGGGTGGGACCGCCTGTCAGCGGACAGCCCGCTGACGGACGAAGTTGTAGAGCCCGATCGCGACGATGGCGCCCAACACGGCCCACAGCAGGGTGCTTCCACGGATCGCTCCGAGGAACACGCCGCCAGAGGTCGCGATCCCCACCACGAGCGAACCGGCAATGCCGGCGAGCACGTTGCGGAGAATGGCACGGCCATCTTCGATTTTCAGTGCGATCGTTCCCAGCCAGCCCAGGAGGGCACCGGTTACGACCAGAATGATCAGACCCATCGGTCAGTCCTTGCGGTTACTTCGTGACCAGTAAAACCGCATTGCCACGAATGGTTCCGCGATTGTGACGAAAAGAAGGCTGAAAAGGTGGCGGGGCCTAGAGGAAGATCAGCAAGGCCGCGCCCAGCGCAACGCGGTAGAGGACGAAGACCATCATCGATGCTTTCTTCAGGAAATTCATGAGGAAGATCATCGTCGCAAGCGCGGTGAAGAAGGTGAGCGTTCCGGCCACCAGCGCATCCTGCTGCATCTGCGCTGTCGCCTCGGCCAGGTCGAGCGCTGCCAACAGGCCCGCTCCGGCGACGGCAGGAATGGCCAGCAGGAACGAGAAGCGGGCGGATTCGACGCGCGAATAACCCAGCGCGCGCGCTGCAGTCATGGTCGCGCCGGAACGGCTGGTGCCAGGGATCAGCGCCATCGCCTGAGCAAAACCGACGAGGATCGCATCGCGCAGGCTCATGTCCTCGTATGCCTTGGTCTCGCGCCCGAAGCGGTCGGCGATGCCGAGCAGGATACCGAAGACGATCAGGTTGGTCGCCACGAGCTGGGTCGAGCGGAAGCCTTCGAGATAGTCGCCCATCTTCAGAAACAGGCCCAGCGCGACCGCCGGGATCGTGCCGATGGCGACGAACCAGAACAGGCGGCGCTGCGGATCGTCTTTGCCGATTCCCACGCTGGCGAAGCCGCCCCGCGCCAGGCCCATCACGTCCTTGCGGAAGTAAAGGATAATCGCGAGCAGCGAGCCGACATGGACCGCGACATCGATCAGCGGCCCCTGGTCGGGGAAATCGGTCAGCTTGGGAATGAGGATCAGGTGCCCCGACGACGAAATCGGGAGGAATTCAGTGATCCCCTGCACCAGCGCGATCAGCAGTTCTTGGAAGAAGGTCATGGCTTCAGCCCCATGGACAAAGGGCGGAGCAAGTCAAGCGACCTGCTCCGCCCCAATGCATTTCTGCGCCGGAATGCGCTTACCAGATGGAGATGCGCTGTTCCGGGGGCAGGTAGAGCGCATCGTCCGGACCCACGTCGAACGCGTCGTACCATGCATCGATGTGGCGCACGGCGTTGTTCAGGCGGAATTCGCCCGGCGGGTGGTTGGCGGTCATCACGCGGTTACGCAGGGATTCCTCGCGCTCCATCCCGCGCCAGATCTGCGCGAAGCCGAGGAAGAAGCGCTGGTCGCCGGTCAGCCCGTCGATCACCGGCGCTTCGGCTCCGTTCAGCGACAGCTTGTAGGCGCGGTAAGCCATCTGCAGGCCGACCACGTCGCCCAGCGTTTCGCCCATCGACTGGCGGCCGCGCAGGCAGACCGGGCCTTCGGGGCTGTCGACCGGGCAATAGGCCTCGATGAATTCCGCCATGCGGGCGGTGTACTGCTCGAAGCCCTTGCGGTCGTTGTCCTGCCACCAGTTCCTGAGCGTGCCCTTGGCATCGTACTGCGAACCCTGGTCGTCATAGCCATGGCCGATCTCGTGACCGATCACCGCACCGATACCGCCGTAGTTCACGGCCGGGTCGGCGCTGGCATTGAAGAAGGGCGGCTGCAGGATCGCGGCCGGGAAGACGATGCGGTTGGTCAGCGGCGAATAATAGGCATTCACCGTCTGCGGGGTCATGCCCCATTCGCTCGGGTCGACTTCGGTGCCGAGGCGCGCGCGCGAATCCTCGACGGCCCAACGGATCGTGTTGAGGCGGTTGCCCAGCGGGTCTGCAGGATCGATCTCGAGGCCGTCATAGGTTTCGAACTCGTCGGGATAGCCGATCATCGGGACGAAGCCGTTCAGCTTCTCGCGCGCCTGGGTGATCGTGTCGGGCGTCATCCAGTCGTTCTTGTCGAGCGCCATGCCCATCGAACGCGACAGGTTCGCCACGAGCTCGTCCATCGCGGCCTTGCTCTCGGGCGGGAAGTGGCGTTCGACGTAGAGCTTGCCCAGCTGTTCGCCCAGCGCACCCTCGACCGCGCTGATCGCGCGCTTCCAGCGGTCCTGCTGCTTTTCCTGGCCGTTGATGGTGCGGCCGTAGAAATCGAACACTGCATCGTCGAGTTCGGTCGAGAGGACCGAGGCGCTCGAGGACAGGAAGCTCTTGGCCATATATGCCTTGAGCGTGGCAAGCGGGGTTTCCTGCAGCAGCTTCATCATCGCCGGCAGGCCGCCGCCGATCATCGAAAGCTGTTCGGGCGTCAGGCCGAGCTGCTCGATTTCCTCCGCGGTCGGCGGGATCTGGCGCACGAGGTAACGCTCCTGCCCGCCGAGCTGTGCGGATTCGAGCAGCGCGTCGATCGGGAAGTCGCCCGCCATTGCGGAGACGTCGGCCGGGCTGAGCTCGTTATAGGTGAGCGTCGGCATGCGCAGGACCTGGCGGGCCCATTCGAGTTCGGCGACCTTGTGCTCGAAGGCATAGACCGCTTCTGCCGCAGCCACCGGATCGGTGTATCCGGCCTTGCCCAGCAGGGTTGACAGCAATTCCTTGTAAGCGGCGCGGATCTTCAGGTTGCTTTCCGAATCCACGAGGTAATAGTCGCGGTCGGGAAGGCCGGTGCCGTTGAAGTTGAGCCCAACCGCATACTGGGTCGGGTTGCGGGCATCGATGGTCACGCCCGCGCTCACCAGCGAGGGATATTCCGGCTGGCCGAACAGGCGCACCAGCGCCTCCAGGTCCTTGGCGCCGGCAATCGCGTCGAGATAGGGCTGGGCGGGCGCGATGCCGCTGGCATCGATCGCTTCCACGTTCATGAAGGAATTGTAGGCATCGACGATGCGGCGGGCCTGCGTGCCCGGAGCCGGGTTCGAAGCGACGAGGTCGTTGACCAGCTTCTGCACGTCGCGGACCGAACCTTCGCGCAGCATGTCGAAGGCGCCATAACGCTGGCGGTCGGCGGGAATTTCGTTTTCCGCGACCCACTTGCCGTTGACGTAGGCGTTGAAATCGTCGCCCGGATCGACGGTCTTGTCGATCAGGTCGGTGCCGACACCCCAGGTGCCGAAATCCATGGTCGGGGCTTCTGCCTCCTCGGCGGCGGCGGGCACCGCCATCATCAACGCAAGCGCGGATGCGCCGGCAGCGAGAATAGTCCTGGTCATGTGTGTTGTCCTTTCGTCCCGGCCTCGCGTGCTCCCCCGCGCGCGTAGGGCCGTGCGCAGCCTTGCTAGCAGCAGGCGCGCGGCGCGGTCGCCTTTCGTCGTGCCCGCAAGGGGATTGGTCGATTTTCGTCCCTGAAAGGGCGGTTTGTCAGGCGCTTTCGAGCGTGAACTGCAGCGATGCGAGGCGGGCATAGAGGCCGCCTGCGGATGCCAGCTGGTCGTGCGTGCCCTGCTCGACGATGCGCCCCTCCTCCATCACCACGATCCGGTCGGCGGCGCGCACGGTGGCGAGGCGGTGAGCGATGACCAGCGTGGTGCGGTCTTCCATCAGCCGTTCGAGCGCGTCCTGCACCAGCCGCTCGCTCTCGGCATCGAGCGCGCTCGTCGCCTCGTCCAGCAGCAGGATCGGAGCATCGCGCAGCAGCGCACGGGCAATCGCGACACGCTGGCGCTGGCCGCCCGACAGCTGCGTACCGTTCTCGCCGAGATAGGTGTCGAGGCCCTGGGGGAGCTTTTCGAGGAATTCGGCGGCATTGGCGGCGCGCGCAGCGGTCCAGATGTCCTCTTCCGACGCATCCCAATTGCCGTAGCGCAGATTGTCGCGCGCGCTGGCAGAAAACAGTACGCCTTCCTGCGGCACGAAAGCGATGCGGCGGCGGATTTCGGCCGGATCGGCGCTGGTCAGCGGGATGCCGTCGATGCGCACGCTGCCGGCCTGCGGGTCATAGAACCGCTCTGCCAGCTGGAAGATGGTCGACTTGCCGCCGCCCGAAGGGCCGACGATGGCGACCGTCTCGCCCGGCTCGATCTCGAGGCTGAAATCGGCGAGCGCCGGGGTTTCCAGTCGCGTAGGATAGCGGAAAGTCACGTTGCGGAACGACAGGCTGCCGCGCGGCGGCTCGGGCAGGGCTTCGGGGCGCGCGGGCGGAGCGATGGTCGGTTTTTCCTCCAGCAGCTCGGTCAGGCGGCTGGCCGCGCCCGAGGCGCGCAGGAGATCGCCGTAGACTTCCGTCAGGGCACCGAAGGCTCCGGCGACGAGGCCGGCCGTCAGCACGAAGGCGAAGATCGTGCCGTAGCTGATCGTGCCGGCGTTGGCGGCTTCCGCGCCGCGCCAGACCAGCACTGTGATCCCGCCGAAGATGAACAGGATGATGCAGGCCGTCAGCACCGCGCGGATGAGGATGCGGCGCTTGGCGACCGAAAAGGTGCGCTCGACCGCGGCGCCGAAACGTTCGTGCTCGCGCGCTTCCTGGTTGAAGCCCTGGACGATCTTCATCGCCGACAGCACTTCGGTCACCATCGCGCCGATGTCGGCCACGCGGTCCTGGCTGGTACGGCTGACCGTGCGCAGGCGGCGTCCGAAGACGGTGATGGGGATGGTTATCGCAGGGATGATCAGGAACAGGCCCAGCGTCAGGCTGGGGACCAGCGTGAAAAGGTAGATCGTGCCGCCCACTGCGACGAGGAAATTGCGCAGCGCGACGGAAATCGTGGTGCCCACGACCTGCTCGATCAGCGCGGTGTCGCTGGTCATGCGGCTGGAGATTTCCTTGGGGCTGTTCTCTTCGTAGAAGCCCGGCGCCAGGCGCAGGAGGTTGGCCTGCACGCGCATGCGCACGTCGGCGACCACGCGTTCGCCCAGCCAGCTGACGAAATAGAACCGCGCGGCCGTGCCCATGGCGAGCACGCCGACGATCAGCAGCAGGTACTGGAACCAGCGGCCTATATCGCCGCCATCGCCGGCAAAGCCGCGGTCGACCACCAGCTTGAAGCCTGCCGGAATGGCGAGGGTGGCGGCCGCGGTTACGACCAGCGCAACCAGCGCCATCGCCACGTGGCCGGGATATTTGCGCGCTTCCTCGAACACCATGCGCAGCGGCTTGAGGCTGCGCGGTTCCGCATCCTTGTCGCGGCGGAACAGCTTGCGGCGCTTCTTTTCGTTCGAACCCGTCTCGTCCATGCCGGTCAACTAGGCTCGCTGCGGCGCAAAATCCACAGGCGAGGCGCAATTCGGGCACTTTTGCACGTTTTGTGCATTGCACAACGATCGATCGCTCGGCAGACTGCCTTTTTTCAAGGAGTGCCCGCAGCGATAACACAACAGCGCGGGCAGCAGGGGACGCCGATGCTTTATCACGCCTATGAATTGCAGCGCAGCTGGCTGTCGAGCGCCAGCGCCTGGGCCTCGATCGGGGCGGAGATGCTGTCCAATCCCGCCATGCCCTTCGGCTATATGGGGATGGGGCCCGTCGCCGCGAGCGCGCTGGAAGTCTTCGCCCATGCCACCGCCACCTATGGCAAGCCGGCCTGGGGCATCGACAGCGTGGAAGCGGGCGGCAAGCACTGGCCGGTCGTCGAGGCGACCGTGCTCAACAAGCCGTTCGGCGACCTGAAACGCTTCCACCGCGAGAACCTGCCCGAAGACGCTCCGCGTCTCCTCATCGTCGCTCCGATGAGCGGACACTACGCCACGCTGCTGCGCGGCACGGTCGAGCGGATGCTCGAAAACTACGTCGTCTACGTCACCGACTGGGCCGATGCGCGCAACGTGCCGCTGCACGAGGGGCATTTCGACCTCGACGATTACATGGATTACGTCATCGAGTTCCTCGACCATATCGGTCCGGGCGCGCACGCCATGGCCGTGTGCCAGCCCTCGGTCCCCGTGTTCGCCGCGACGGCGATCATGAACCGCGACAAGCACCCCTGCACGCCGAAGACGCTGACCATGATGGGCGGTCCGATCGACACGCGCTGTTCGCCGACCAGCGTCAACGACCTTGCCATGGAACGCCCGATCGAGTGGTTCCGCCACAATGTCATCGCCACCGTGCCGATGCAGTATCGCGGTGCCGGGCGCGACGTGTACCCCGGTTTCATGCAGCTCGCCGGCTTCATGAGCATGAACCTCGGTAATCACATGATGAGCCACTACGAGATGTTCAAACACCTCACCGTGGGCGACGAGGCGAGCGCGCAAGCGACCAAGGATTTCTACGACGAATACCGCAGCGTCTGCGACATGACCGCGGAATTCTACCTCCAGACGGTGAAAGAGGTGTTCCAGGACCATGCGATCCCGAATGGTACTTTCATGCACCGCGGCAAGCTGATCGACCTCGGCGACATCACGCAGACCGCGCTGCTGGCGATCGAGGGCGAGCGCGACGACATCTCCGGCCTCGGCCAGACCAAGGCTGCGCTCGACCTCACACCCAATCTCAAGGCATCGAAGAAGCGTTATTACATGGCCGAAGGCGCCGGGCATTACGGCATCTTCAACGGCAGCAGGTGGCGCACGAAGATCGCCCCGGTGGTCGAGGATTTCATCGCCAAGCACGGCTGAGCGGCCGGGGTCTTCGCGCCCCTGTGCCACTTGGACTAAAGTCGATGCGACGAAGCGGCACCAATGGTGCTAGGCTTCGCGCATGGCCAGCGAGCTGAGCGAGATCCGGTCCTTCCTGGGCGATTTGTCGCCCTTCGGCAGGCTGGACGCGGACCGCATCGCCGCAATCGCGCGGCGGGTGACGGTGCGCTATTTCCGGGCCGGGGACACGATCCTCGAGGCGGGTTCGCACAACGACCTGCTGTTCATCGTTCGCTCCGGATCGGTCGAACTGCGCCTCGCGGGGGAGGAACTGACCATGCGGCTCGGGCGCGGCGGCAGCTTCGCCTTCCCGTCGCTCCTGCGCGGGGGAGAGGTGCGCAACACCACCACGGCGCTGGAAGACACGCTGGTCTATTGCCTGCCGGGCGAGGAGTTCCACCGCCTGCGCAGCGAATGCGACGCCGTGCGCGACTATTTCAATGAAAGCGAGACGGAACGCATCCGCAGCGCCGTGCGCGACCTGCGGCTCAAACGGCCGAGCACGCTCCAGCACGCGACCATCGAGCAGCTGCTGGTGCACAAGCAGCCGGTGTCCTGCGAACCCGGCCTCAGCATTGCCGATGCCGCCACGTTGATGAGCGAGCGGGACGTGAGCACGCTGGCGATCTGCGAGGACGGCCGGCTGGTCGGCATCTTCACCGACAAGGATTTGCGCAAGCGCGTGGTCGCCGCGCGGACCGATTTCGACAGGCCGATCCGCGAGGTCATGACCGCTGCGCCGCGCACCTTGCCGCGCCACGCCACTGCGGCAGAGGCGATGGCGCTGATGGCGGCTGGCGGATTCCGCCATATTCCCGTGCTGGGTTCGGCAGGGGAACTGGTCGCCATCCTCAGCGCGACAGACATCCTCGCCTATCTCGGCGACAGCGCCATCGATACCGGCATGCTGGTGGCGAAGGCCGCCGGCCCGCAGGCGCTGGTCGCAGCGGCGCGCCAGATACCCGAAGGCTTTGCGCGGATGGATGCGGGCGGCTTCCATGCCGAACACACGATGCGGTTCACCTCCGCGCTGGGCGAAGCGGTCCACCGGCGCGCGGCCGAGCTTGCCGAGGCGGAACTGGGACCGCCGCCGGTTCCCTATGCGCTGCTGGTCTTCGGCTCGCTCGCGCGGGGGGAGCAGCTGGTCGGCTCGGACCAGGACAACGGCATCGTCATGGACGACCGCGTGGACGAAAGCGGGCGCGAATATTTCGCGGCGCTCGGCGCGCGAATATCCGACCTGCTCGACGAATGCGGCTTCGTCTATTGCAAGGGCGGCATCATGGCGAAGAACGCCGAACAGCGCCTCACCCGCAGCGAATGGAGCGAGCGTTACGGCCGCTGGATCGCCAATCCGGATGAGGACCGCATCCTGCGCGCAACGATCTATTTCGACATGCGCGCAGTCTACGGCGATGCGGCCATGGCGCAGGCCCTGCACGAGGACGTCGTCGACAAGGCACGCGGTTCGGGCCTGTTCCTCAGCTTCCTTGCCCGCGATGCGCAGCGCAGCAAGGTGCCGCTGGGCTTCTTCCGCAACCTCGTGCTGGAAAAGTCAGAGGACGGGAAGAAGGTCTTCGATGCCAAGGCACAGGCCATCCTGCCGGTGATCGACATCGCCCGCACCTTCGCGCTGGCGGAGGGGCTGCCCGCGGTCGGCACGATCGAGCGGCTGGAGGCCCTGGCTGCCGCCGGACGCATGGCGCGCGGCGATGCCGAAAGCCTGAAGGACGCCTTCCTGCTGGTGAGCGAGTTGCGTATCTCACACCAGGCCGCGCAGGTCCGTGCGGGCACCGCGCCCGACAATGCGATTGCCCCTGCGGCCCTCTCCCCGCTCGAGCGGGATTACCTGAAGGATGCGTTCTCGGTCATCAGCGGCGGGCTGGATTCGCTGAAGCGCAACCTGGCAGGCGGGATTGCTTGAGCGCATAGCCGACTGGCGCTTCCGGCGCCGGCTCGCAGCGCTCGGGAAGAGCGGGCAGGAGCTGCTTCGCGCTTATGCCGGGGCTAATTGGCCCGCTCTCGAGCTGCCGCTGCGCGAGGCGGCGCTGCTGGCGCTCGATTTCGAGCTCGACGGGCTCGCGCGCGATGCGCACGTCCTGCAGGCGGGATGGCTTGCCTTCGATACCGGCGGGATCGCGCTGGACGGTGCCATGTCGCTCGACATCCGCAGCGCGCGGCGCCTCGACGATGGCGCTGTCACCGTGCACGGCATCGGCGAGGAACGCGCACGCGAAGGCCAGCCGCTGCGGCAGGTCCTCGAACCGCTCGTTTCGGCGCTGTCGGGCCGCGTGCTCGTCGCTCATGGCGCCGCGATCGAGGTTGAGGTCATCGAGCGCACGACGCGCGCCTGCTTCGGCGAGGCGCTGCCGGTGCGCGCCATCTGCACGCTGGAACTGGAGCGCAGGCTGCACCCCAACCTGGTGGGCAGCGAAGCCTATCGCCTCGCCGCGGTGCGGGCGCGCTACAACCTTCCCGCCTACGACCAGCACGATGCGCTGTCGGACGCGCTGGCGGCGGCGGAACTGCTGCTGGCCCAGGCGCGCAGGCTGCCTGCGGACGCGCGGTTGGGCTCGGTTCTGCGGGGTTGAGGCCCTATTAGACTTATGTCGCTCTCGTCGCGGGGGCCACGCTCCCATAGCCTTCCCTTGATGCTCCCGTTTCTGCGGGTGGCAGACACCACAAGACGACGCCAAAAGAATACGAGGGGGAGGCCATGTCAGACGATACCGATACCCACCAGACCAGCGAGGCAGAGGGCGCCTACTGGCGTGACAATGTCCGCCTGCTGGTCACGCTCATGGCGATCTGGTTCGCCTGTTCCTTCGGGGCAGGCATCCTGTTCCGCGAGTTCCTCGACCAGTTCATGATCGGCGGATACCCGCTCGGCTTCTGGTTCGCCCAGCAGGGCTCGATCTACATCTTCATCGCGCTGATTTTCTACTACGTCGTCAAGATGCGGAAGCTCGAGCGCAAGTACGATCTCGACGACTGAGGGAGGGGAACATGGACACGCAAACTCTGATCTACCTCTTCGTCGGCGCCAGCTTCGCACTCTACATCGGCATCGCCCTGTGGAGCAGGGCAGGTTCGACGAAGGAGTTCTACGTCGCCGGCGGCGGGGTGAACCCGGTCGTCAACGGCATGGCCACGGCTGCCGACTGGATGAGCGCGGCAAGCTTCATCTCGATGGCGGGCCTGATCGCCTTCCTCGGTTATGACGGTTCGGTCTACCTGATGGGCTGGACCGGCGGATACGTCATGCTGGCGCTCCTGCTGGCGCCTTACCTGCGCAAGTTCGGCCAGTTCACCGTGCCCGATTTCATCGGCACGCGGTACTATTCCAAGACCGCGCGCGTGGTCGCGGTGATCTGCCTGATCTTCATCAGCTTCACTTATATCGCCGGACAGATGCGCGGCGTGGGGATCGTGTTCTCGCGCTTCCTCGACGTCGACATCACCATGGGCGTGATCATCGGCATGGGCATCGTTTTCGTCTATGCCGTGCTCGGCGGGATGAAGGGCATCACCTATACGCAGGTCGCGCAATATTGCGTGCTGATCTTCGCCTACATGGTGCCGGCCTTCTTCCTGAGCTTCATGATCACGGGCAATCCGATCCCGCAGTTCGGCCTGGGCAGCCAGGTCAACGACGGGTCCGGGCTGTACGTGCTGCAGAAACTCAACCTGGTGCTCACCGACCTGGGATTCGGGGAATATACCGACGGGTCAAAGAGCATGATCGATGTGTTCTGCATCACGCTGGCCCTGATGGTCGGGACTGCGGGACTGCCGCATGTGATCGTGCGCTTCTTCACCGTTCCCAAGGCATCCGATGCCCGCAAGTCGGCCGGCTGGGCGCTGATCTTCATCGCCCTGCTCTACACGACCGCACCTGCCGTGGGCGCCTTTGCCCGCCTCAACTTCATCGATACGGTCAACGAGACGAGCTATTCGGAAGCACCGGGCTGGTTCAAGAACTGGGAGCGCAACGATCTCATCGCCTTCCAGGACAAGAACGGCGACGGGGTGATGCAGGTGCGCAGCGGCGACGCGTTTGAAGGCGCTCCGACCTTCGCTGAAGGCACCGGTCCTTCGGGTGAGCGTCTCGTCACCAACGCACCGGTCGCGGACAGCGAGAACGAGGTCTACCTCGACCGTGACATCATGGTCCTCGCCAACCCGGAAATCGGCAATCTGCCGGGCTGGGTGATTGCGCTGGTCGCGGCCGGCGGGCTTGCCGCAGCATTGTCGACCGCTGCCGGCCTGTTGCTGGTGATTTCCAGCTCGGTCAGCCACGATTTGCTCAAGTCGACCTTCAAGCCCGACATATCGGAGAAGGGCGAATTGCTGGCGGCGCGCCTTGCGGCAACGGCAGCGATCGTGGTGGCAGGCTATCTCGGCATCTACCCGCCGGGCTGGGTGGCACAGGTGGTGGCATTCGCCTTCGGCCTTGCCGCAGCCAGCCTGTTCCCCGCCATCTTCATGGGCATCTTCTCGAAGCGCATGAACAAGGAAGGGGCGATTGCGGGCATGGTTACGGGCCTCGCCTTCACCTTCGGCTACATCTTCTACTTCAAGCTGGCGAACCCGGCAGCGAACGTGGCGGACAACTGGCTCTTCGGCATCTCGCCCGAAGGGATCGGCGTGGTCGGAATGGTGCTGAACTTCGCCGTCGCCATCGCGGTGTCGAAGATGACCGCCAGCCCGCCGGTCGAAATCCGCAAGCTGGTGGATTCGATCCGCGTGCCCCGCGGCGCGGGTGATGCCCACGCACACTGACGCCCTTCGGGACAGTCGCAGAGGAAGGGCGGTGCCGCGCGGCGCCGCCCTTTCTTGCATGATACGGCAGTTTCGATAGGCTGCACGCGGGGGAAGGGAGAGGTCCATGCTGTTCGGCACGGCGATCGTTACGGCGACGCTATACCTGGCACTGCTGTTCTGGCTGGCATCGCGGCAGGACCGGCTGGCCGAGACCGGCCGCCCTGTCTCCGCCAGCCGGCGCGACTGGATCTACGGCCTGAGCCTTGCGGTCTATTGTACCAGCTGGACCTTCTTCGGCGGGGTCGGTTCGGCGGCAAGTTCGGGCTGGCATTACCTGCCGATCTACCTTGGGCCGGTGCTGGTCTTCTCGCTCGGCTATCCTCTGGTGCGGCGCATCCTTGCGCAGGCCAAGGCGCAGCATTCCACCTCGATCGCCGACTTCCTGTCGGCACGCTACGGCAAGAGCGCGCTGGTCGCCGCGCTGGTAACGATCTTCGCGACCGTCGGCTCGCTCCCCTACATGGCGCTGCAGCTGCAATCGGTCGGCACATCGCTGCTCGCGCTCGATCCAGAACTGGAAGCCAGCGTCTCACCCGACGAACTGGTCCTGCTGGTTGCAGGCAGCATGGCGCTGTTCGCGATCCTGTTCGGTTCGCGCAGGGCCGACCGCGCCGGCGACAATGCCGGGCTGGTCCTCACCATCGCGGTGGAATCGGCAGTGAAGCTGTTCGCGCTGCTGGCGCTGGCGGCGTTCGCGATGGTGCTGCTTGCCGGACAGCCAGACGGTGCGGGAGAAGCGGTCTCGCCCTTTTCCGCGCAGCAGTTCGATGCGCGCTTTGCCGTACTCACCCTGATTGCGGCCTGCGCGGCGCTGTGCCTGCCGCGCCAGTTCCACATGACCTTCGTCGAGGCGCAGACCGACCGCGCCAGCGCGGCGATGCGCTGGGTCTTCCCGGCCTATCTGGCGGTCACATCGCTCGTAATCGTGCCGATCGTGCTGGCGGGCCTGTCCGCGCTTCCGGCGCAGACGCCGGGCGACATGATCGTGATGGCCCTGCCGCTGTCCTCGGGCAGCGAGCTGCTGGCCCTGCTTGTCTTCATTGGCGGGTTCGCGGCATCGACCGGCATGATCGTGGTCGCCAGCGTGGCGCTTTCGACGATGATCACCAACGACCTCGTTCTGCCGGTGGTGTTCCGGCGCGAATTGCGTGGCGGGGGCGACCGAACGCGCCTCGCGCTGCGCCTGCTGATGGTGCGCCGTCTCGTCATCGGCGGCCTGCTGTTCTTCGCCTATCTCTTCTATCTCGGCTTCGGGGCGGCGGCAGAGCTGGCCGGTCTCGGAACGCTGGCCTTTGCAGCCATGGCGCAGTTCGCGCCTGGCCTCGTGCTCGGCATGATGACGCGCCACGGCAACAAGACCGGCATGACCAGCGGCCTCTTGGCCGGGTTCGCCTGCTGGCTGGTCCTGCTGATCCTGCCCGCGGCGACGAACCAGCCACCGGTCTTCGCCATCCATCCCGATACGCTGGTGTCGGGCGTGCTGCTGAGCCTCGGTTTCAATGTCGCGGCCTACTGGGCTGGCTCTGCCTTCGGACGCGAGACGCTGGTCGATGCCGCGCAGGCGGCGGCTTTCGTCGGTACCGCACCGCCCGGCGCACGGCCCGGTTTCGTCACCGCCAAGCGCATTGCCGACATCCGCCTGCTGCTGGCCCAGTTCATCGGCCAGCGGCGCGCGGCAGAGGCGCTGGGCGCAGGCTACCGCGACAGCGATCCGGCCGACGAGCAGGCGCTTGCCATGGCGGAAAGGCTGATCGCGGGCGTGGTCGGTACATCGTCCGCGCGCATGCTCACCGCCAGCTGGGCGCAGGGCGATGCCGTCCCGCTCGAACAGGTCGTGGCCATGTTCGACGAGACCAGCCGCCGCCTGACCTTCAGCGGCGACCTGCTGCAACTGGCCATCGAGAACATCGACCAGGGCGTGGCGCTGGTGGACAGCGACATGAACCTCGTGGCGTGGAACAGCCGCTACCAGGAAATGTTCGCACTGCCCGACCAGCTTGCCAGCGTGGGCACGCCGATCGCCGATCTTATCCGCTTCAACCTGCGCCAGGGCGGCGTTCCGCATGCCGAAATCGAGGAGCAGGTCGCCCGCCGGCTCGAACACATGCGCGCCGGGCGTACCCACCGGATGGAGCGCGAGCAGCACGACGGGCGCATCATGCGCATCGTCGGCAACCCCGCACCGGGCGGCGGCTACGTGACCAGCTACAGCGACGTCACTGCGGACCGACGGGCTGAACAGGCGCTCGAACAGAAGGTCGCAGAACGCACGCAGCAGCTGAGCGAGGCGAACAACGCGCTCGAAGCGGCCACGCGCTCGAAAACGCGGTTCCTTGCCGCGGCCAGCCACGATCTGATCCAGCCGCTCAATGCCGCGCGACTGTTCGCCTCCGCGCTGGGCGAGGAAGTTCGCGGGCGCGACCAGCTCGAACGGCTGGTGCGCGATCTCGACGGGTCGATTACCTCGGCCGACCGGCTGATCCGCACGCTGCTCGACATTTCGAAACTCGATGGCGGCGGTATCGAACCGCGCCCCGAACCGGTCGCGCTCGACGAAATTTTCGACGAGATGATGCGCGAGTTTTCGGTGCAGGCGGAAAGCAAGGGGCTGGCGCTGAAACGCGTGCCCACCAGCGTGTGGATCGACACCGACCGCGCCCTGCTCGGCAGCGTGGTGCGCAACCTCCTCAGTAATGCCATCCGGTATACCGACAGGGGCGGAGTGCTGCTCGGCGTGCGGCGCGCGGGAGGCGATGTGGACCTGTGCGTCTACGACACCGGCGCAGGCATCGCGGACGAGGATATCGAGCGGATGTTCGGCGAATTCCAGCGCGGCAGGACGCAGGACCGCGAAGGTCTCGGGCTCGGCCTTGCCATCGTCCGGCGCATCACCGCCCTGCTCGGCGTCGAGGTGGAGACGCGCTCCTTCGTCGGGCGCGGCAGCCGGTTCGCGGTGCGCCTGCCGGTGCTGCGCTGGGGCGCGCGGGTGCAGCCGGAGCGGCGGCGTGCGGCATCCTCGCTGGCGGGCGCGCGCATCCTCGTGGTCGACAATGATGCCGCCGCGCTCAGCGCCACGGCGGCGCTGCTGGGCAAATGGGGCCTGGCCGTGACCTGCGCGCATGGCCTGTCGCAGGCGCTGGAGGTGGCCGGAACGCCGCCCGACGTGGCGATCATGGACTTCCGCCTCGACGAGGACGAGCGCGGCGACGGGGTCTACGAGGCGCTGTGCGCCGCCTGGGGCAAGCGCCCGCCGGCCATCCTGCTGACCGCGGAGGCGGGCGAGGAAACCGAGCGGGCGGCATCGCGCATGGGTGCCCAGCGACTGCTCAAGCCGTCATCGCCCGCAGCCCTGCGCGCACTGATTTCGGATTGCGTGGCGCGGGGAACCGGCGGCGATCAGCCGGCCGCGGGGTCCGCCACCGCCTGATCGACATCCAGCTTGCCTGCCAGCAGCACGGCCTGCGTCCGGTTGACCACGCCCAGCTTGCGGAAGATCGCAGTGATATGCGCCTTCACGGTCGCTTCGCTGATATCGAGTTCATAGGCGATCTGCTTGTTCAGCAGGCCTTCGCTCAGCTGGCCGAGGATGCGGCGCTGCGCGGGAGTGAGGCTGGCGATCTTGGCCAAATCCTCGTCCGGTCCGCTGCCGGTTTCGGGAAACCAGTTCTCGCCCTCGCGCACGCAGGCCAGCGCCTCGCGCATGGTCTCGAGGCTGGCGGACTTGGGAATGAAAGCGGCCGCGCCCAGCTGGCTGGCGGCGGCATAGACCCGCGCTTCTTCGCTCGCCGAAACGATCACGACCGGCAGCGCAGGGAAATCCTGGCGGAAGTCCATCAGCGCCGACAGCCCGTTCGAATCCTCCATATGGAGGTCGAGCAACAGGGCTTCGGCCCCCGCCTCCACCGCCTCGCGCGCGCCCCTGGCCGACGAAGTCTCGACGATTTCGGCCTCGGGCCACACCCGGCCCACCGCATGGCCCAGAGCCGTGCGGAAGAGCGGGTGGTCGTCGGCGATGATGATGCGCTGTGCCATGCCTGTCAGCGGTTCTGCCGTCCTTCGATCAAACGATCAACCAGGCTGGGATCGGCCAGCGTCGAGGTATCCCCGAGCGAGCCGTAATCGTTCTCCGCGATCTTCCTCAGGATACGCCGCATGATCTTGCCGCTGCGCGTCTTTGGCAGGCCGTCGGTGAACTGGATGTGGTCGGGCGAGGCGATCGGGCCGATCTCCTTGCGCACATGGCCGCGCAGTTCGGCGTAGAGGGCGTCGGAGCCTTCCTCGCCCGCATTGAGCGTGACGTAGCAATAGATGCCCTGGCCCTTGATGTCGTGCGGGTAGCCGACGACCGCGGCCTCGCTCACCTTGGCATGGCTGACCAGCGCGCTTTCGACTTCGGCCGTGCCCATGCGGTGGCCGGAGACGTTGATGACATCGTCCACGCGCCCGGTGATCCAGTAGTACCCGTCCTCGTCGCGCTTGCAGCCGTCGCCGGTGAAGTACTTGCCCTTGTAGGTGCTGAAATAGGTCTGCTCGAAGCGTTCGTGGTCGCCGTAGACAGTGCGCGCCTGCCCCGGCCAGCTGTGCGTGATGCACAGGTTGCCTTCTGTCGCGCCCTCCAGCACGCCGCCGTCATTGTCGACCAGCTCGGGGCAGATGCCGAAGAAGGGCCTGCCCGCGCTGCCCGGCTTCATGTCGTGCGCATTGGGAAGCGTCGTGATCATCACGCCGCCGGTTTCGGTCTGCCACCAGGTGTCGACGATCGGGCAGCGCTTTTCGCCGACCACGTCGAAATACCAGCGCCAGGCTTCGGGATTGATCGGCTCGCCCACCGTGCCGAGCAGGCGGAGCGACGAACGATTTCGGCTGGTCACGTAGGCGTCGCCTTCTCGCATCAGTGCGCGGATCGCGGTGGGGGCGGTGTAGAGGATGTTGACCTGGTGCTTGTCCACCACGTCCCAGAACCGGCCATGGTCGGGGTAGTTGGGCACGCCCTCGAACACCACCTGCGTCGCCCCGTTCAGCAGCGGGCCGTAGGCGATGTAGCTGTGGCCCGTGATCCACCCGATATCGGCGGTGCACCAGAACACCTCGCCCGGGCGATAATCGAAGACATAGCTGAAGGTGGTCGCCGTCCACACGCCGTAGCCGCCGGTAGTGTGCACCACGCCCTTGGGCTTGCCGGTCGAACCGGAGGTGTAGAGGATGAACAGCGGGTCCTCCGCGCCCATCGGCTCGCACGGGCATTCCTCGTCGCTGGCGAGATCGTGGTACCAGTGGTCGCGTCCCTCGGTCATGGCGACCTCGGTGCCAGTGTGGCGCACGACCAGCATGCCGTCGATCGGCGTGTCGTGATCGGGTTCGGCCAGCGCGGCATCGACATTGGCCTTCAGCGGCACGCGCTTCGATCCGCGCAGGCCTTCATCGGCGGTGACGACGAAGCGGCTGGCACAGCCTTCGATGCGGCCGGCCAGCGCCTCGGGAGAGAAGCCTCCGAAGACCACCGAATGGATCGCGCCGAGGCGGGCGCAGGCCAGCATGGCGAGCACGCCTTCGACGATCATCGGCATGTAGATGGTCACGCGGTCGCCGCGCTTGACGCCCATCGCCTTGAGCGCATTCGCCATGCGCACGACCTCGCCGCGAAGCTCCGCATAGGTCAGGCTGCGGCCCGGGGTGGCCGGATCGTCCGGCTCGAAGATCAGCGCGGTGGCATCGCCGCGGCCCGCCTCGACATGGCGGTCGACGGCATTGTGGCACAGGTTGAGCGTGCCGTCGGCAAACCACTCGATACCGACCGGGTCATAGGACCAATCGCCGCCCCTGGTCGGGGGCGCGGCCCAGTCGAGGCGCTTGGCCTGTTCGAGCCAGAAGCCGTCCGGATCCTCTACCGATCGGCGGTAGAGCTGCTCGTACATTTCCGGCGTGCAGTTGGTTTCGCGGGCCGTATCGAGGCGCTGGACGGCATTGAGCATGGGTCGTCTCCCTTCACCTTCGTGATAGCAGCACAAGGCCCCCTCGCGCTTTCAGACGAAGGTCTTACGACCATCCGCTCATACCCTTCGCGGCGTCTTGCAGCCCATACTTGCCTGAGATGACAGCGAGGGAGGCTGCGATGGCGATGAGGGGATTGAGGACCGTACTGCGTGCAGGCCTGCTGGCGGGCACGTGCATGGCAGCTGCACCGGCAGCGGCGCAGGATGCGGATGTCGAGCAGCGGCTCGACCGACTGGAAGCGCTGGTGATGCAACTGGTCGAACGGCTCGATGCGCAAAAGGGGCAGATGGATAGCCAGCAGGCCGAAGCCGTCGCCGCCACGCAGCAGGCGCTGGCCGAAACGAAGGCGCTGCAGGCGCGCCAGGCCGAACTCGCCGCCCAGATCGACGAGCCCAAGAAGCAGGAAGACAAGGGCTTCCGCGTGGGTAACACCACGATTTCCTATGCCGGCTACGTCAAGTTCGACGCGATCTCGCAGCGCACCAGCGGCGGGCAGGTCGACAGCGGCAATATCGTGCGCGATTTCCTCATTCCCGGGGCGATCCCCGTGAGCGGGGACGGGTCCGGCTGGGACACCGATTACAACGCCCGCCAGTCGCGCCTGATCTTCAAGACCGCGACCGACGTCGGCGCGGAACACACGCTCAATTCGCAGATCGAGCTCGACTTCATGGTCACGCCGGGCGGGGACGAGCGGATTTCGAACAGCTACGAACCGCGCCTGCGGCAGGCGTTCATCACTTACGACAACTGGCTGTTCGGACAGGCCTGGTCGACCTTCCAGAACGTGGGCGCGCTGCCCGACAGCCTCGACTTCATCGGCACGACGCCGGGCACGGTCTTCGTGCGCCAGCCGATGATCCGCTACACCAGCGGGGGCCTGATGCTCGCTGCCGAACAGCCCGAGACGACCGTTACCACGCCGGCGGGCGGGCGCGTGCTGGGCGGGGACGACACGCTTCCCGACTTCGTCGCGCGCTATAACCTCTCGGGCGACTGGGGCAGCGTGACTGCCGCGGGAATCTTGCGCAACTTGCGTATTTCCGACGACGACCTCGGCTCCGACGGGGACAGCGCGATCGGCTACGGCCTCAGCGTGTCGGGCAAGCTGGCGCTGGGCGAGCGGGACGATCTGCGCTTCATGGGCACGGTCGGCGACGGCCTTGGCCGCTATATCGGGCTCAACATCGTCAACGATGCCGCGCTCGACCTCGATGGCGACCTCGACCCGATCTTCACCTACTCGGGCTTTGCCGCCTACCGCCACCTGTGGTCGGACAAGCTGCGCTCCAGCGTGGCAGGGTCCTATTTCAAGGCCGACAATCCGGTCCTGCTGACCACCGGCGCAGTGACCGACGAGAGCTGGAACGTGTTCGCCAACATCATCTACTCGCCCGTGCGGCCGGTCGATATTGGGCTGGAGTACATGTACGCCGAACGCACGCTCGAAAACGGCACCTCGGGCAATCTGCAGAAACTGCAGCTGTCGGCGAAATATTCCTTCTAGGAAGCCTCAGCCCAGCCGCGCCGCGTGCCAGGCGATGTGGTCGGCCATGAAGCTGGAGATGAAGTAGTAGGAGTGGTCGTAGCCCTCCTGCATCCTGATCTCCGGCGACATGCCGGCCTTGGCGCAGGCGAGCGAGAGCGCGCCCGTCTTCAGCTGTTCTTCCAGGAACTGGTCCGCCGTGCCCTGGTCCACCAGGATATGGTCGTGCCGCGCGCCGTCCTCGATCAGCGCGACCGCGTCATAGGCGCGCCAGGCCTCGCGGTCGTCGCCCAGATAGCGTGACAGCGCCTTTTCGCCCCACGGCACCCTGCCGGGCGAGACGATCGGGCTGAAGGCGCTGATCGACCGGAACCGCGCCGGATCACGCAGGCCGATGGTGAGCGCGCCGTGCCCGCCCATCGAATGGCCGGTGATCGCCTGGCGCGACAGGTCGACCGGGAACTCGCCCGCGACCACCTGCGGCAGCTCGATCTCGATATAGCTGCGCATGCGGTAATGGCGGCTCCAGGGGTCTTGCGTCGCATCGACATAGAAGCCCGCGCCCTTGCCGAAGTCGTATTCGTCCGGCGCATCGGGCACGTCCTCCCCGCGCGGAGAGGTGTCCGGGGCCACGAAGACGATGCCGTGTTCTGCACACGCACGGCGATACTCGCCCTTCTCGGTCACGTTCGCATGGGTGCAGGTGAGGCCGGAAAGATACCACAGCACCGGCAGCTTCACGCCGGGCAGGTGCGGCGGGACATAGACCGAGAAGGTCATCTCCGTGCCGGTCGCCTCGGAATGGTGGGACAGCACGAACTGGTCGCCGTCGAAGGCCCGGTTCTGCGATAAATATTCGAGCGTCATGCGGACTCCTGCACCGGGATTTCGGCGACGCGCGGCGCATGGCCCCAATGTCCGATCAGCCGCAAGACGTCAGCGCCGGACAGCCCCAGCGTCGCGGTGTTGCGAAGCGGGTGGACATTGATGCGGGGTGCGGCGGCCAGCCCTGCCTCGATCACGCAGGTCACGCTGCCCGGTTCTGCATTGATCATGGCGAGCGGGGTGACCGAGCCGGGCGCAATGCCGATCAGCCGTTCCATGTCCTCCGCCTTGCCGAAGCTCACCCGCTTGCAGCCGATGGCACCGGGCAGCGCCTTCAGGTCGACGCGCGCCTCGGCCGGCACGGTGACCAGCCAGAACGCGCCTTTGGCGTCTTTAAGGAACAGGTTCTTGGTATGCGCGCCGGGTATCTCGGCATCGACATGGCGGCTCTGCTCGACGGTAAAGACCGCTTCGTGCTCGTGCTCGGCGAAGGGGATTGCGAGCGCCGCGAGGTCTGCCCGCAATCCCGCTTCACTGGCTTGGGGCAAAGCTTACGAACCCATCCGGTGCAGCGCGCACAGCTTGTTGCCGTCCGGATCGCGCAGGTAGGCGAGATACATGGCATTGGGCGTGCCTTCGCCGCGAACGCCCGGCGGGTCTTCGATCGCGGTGCCGCCTGCCGCGACGCCGGCCGCGTGCCAGGCATCGGCCTGTTCGGGGGTCATGGCGATGCCGACGGTGCAGCCGTTGCCGGCCGTGGCCGGTTCGCCGTCGATCGGCTTGGTCACGAGGAACGCGCCGCCATTGTGCAGGTAGATCAGGCGACCCTTTTCATCGACGATGCCTTCGCGGCCGCCGATGGCCTTGAAGATCGCATCGTAGAACTTCTTCGACCGGTCGATGTCGTTCGATCCGACCATCATGTGACTGTACATGGGCTCTCTCCCTTAGGTTTCGATTCGCCACCTTAAGCGCGGCGGCAGGGCGCGCAAGCGCTCAGATGTCGACCGCGACCTTTGCCGTGGCATGATCGCCCGAATTGGGTGTGCCCTCGGTGTCCATGACGAAGAGCTTCGCCTCGCCATGCGGTGCGCGCGGGCGGTGTTCGGTGCCGCGCGGAACGACGATCATCTCGCCGGGGCCGAGCGTTTCGGTCCGGTCGCGAAAGTCGATTTCCAGCGCGCCCTCGATCACCAGGAACAGCTCGTCCGTGTCGGGATGGCTGTGCCAGTGATACTCGCCCTCGACCTTGCACAAGCGCACTTCGTTGCCGTTGAAGCGCGCCGCGATGCGGGGCGCCCACTGCTCGGTGAACTGGCCGAACTTGTCGTCGAGATTGACCTTGGCGGGCATCAATAGACCACGACCGCACGGATGCTTTCGCCCGCGTGCATCAGGTCGAAGCCCTTGTTGATCTCTTCCAGGCTCAGGCGGTGGGTGATCATCGGGTCGATCGCGATCTTGCCGTTCATGTACCAGTCGACGATCTTGGGCACGTCGGTGCGGCCCTTGGCTCCGCCGAACGCGGTGCCGCGCCAATTGCGGCCGGTGACCAGCTGGAAGGGGCGCGTCTCGATCGTCTTGCCCGCTTCCGCCACACCAATGATGATGCTGGTGCCCCAGCCCTTGTGGCAGCATTCCAGCGCATCGCGCATGACCGCGGTATTGCCGGTGCAGTCGAAGCTGTAGTCCGCCCCGCCGTCGAGCATGTTGACCAGCGTTTCGACGACACTGCCGACGTCTTTCGGATTGACGAAGTCGGTCATGCCGAACTTGCGGCCCCATTCTTCTTTCGAATTGTTGATGTCGACGCCCACGATGCGGTCGGCGCCGGCCATCTTGGCGCCCTGGATGACGTTCAAACCGATCCCGCCCAGGCCGAAGACCACGACATTGTCGCCCGGCTTGACCTGCGCCGTGTTGACCACTGCGCCCACGCCCGTCGTGACGCCGCAGCCGATGTAGCAGGTGGTGTCGAAGGGCGCGTCCTCGCGGATCTTGGCAACCGCGATTTCTGGCAGGACGGTGAAGTTGGAAAAGGTCGAACAGCCCATGTAGTGGTAGATCGGCTTGCCGTTGTAGGAAAAGCGCGTCGTGCCGTCGGGCATCAGGCCCTTGCCCTGCGTTTCGCGGATCGCGCTGCACAGGTTCGTCTTGCCCGACAGGCACATTTTGCACTGGCGGCATTCCGGCGTGTAGAGCGGGATCACGTGGTCGCCCGGTTTCACCGAGGTGACGCCTGCGCCGACTTCGCGCACCACGCCGCAGCCTTCGTGGCCCAGCACGCTGGGGAAGATCCCCTCGCTGTCCAGCCCGTCGAGCGTGTAGGCATCGGTGTGGCAGATACCGGTCGCCATGATTTCCACCAGCACCTCGCCTGCCTTGGGGCCTTCGAGGTCGAGCTCGACGATTTCGAGCGGCTGCTTGGCTTCGAAGGCGACGGCGGCACGGGTTTTCATGGATCGAATCTCCTCTTTGCCCGCGTGGGTAGGAGCGGGGCGCACCCGCTGCAAGCCAAGTTGCTTGCGGTTCATCGGCAAGCGGGTAGGGCGGCAGGCATGAACAAGCTCGCCCTTCTCGCCACCCTCGGCCTTGCCACCCCGCTTGCCGCGCAGGATGCGCCTGCACCGCCGCAGCTCGACGCCGCCCAGCAGGCCTCGGTGCGTTGCGGGGCCGCCTTCGCCATCGTCGCGCGCGGACAGGCCGAAGGGGACGAGGCCATGGCCCGCTATCCGGACCTGAAAGAACGCGGGCTGGAATTCTTCGTGCGCTCGACCGCGCGGCTGATGGACGAGACCGGCGCCGACCGCGAGGCGATGCGCGCGCTGGTGATGGCGGAAGGCGCGGCGCTGGGCAGTGATCCCGCCTCGCTCCACGCGGTCATGCCCGCCTGCCTGCTGATGCTCGACGCCTCGGGCCTTTAAGGGCTCGCGTTCAGCTTTCGCTCAGCGGCGTTCGGGGATAGGATTGCCCCTCGCTCAAGACAGAGGTTCCAGATGCGCTCCTTCCCGCTTGCCCTGACCGGTTTCGCCGCCCTTGCCGCGCCGCTGCCCGCGCTGGCGCAGGATGCGCAGCTGCTGACGCCCGAAGAGGCGGAAGGTACCTCGCTCGAACAGATGTCGGACAAGCTGTCGGACCCCGTGCGCCAGCAGGAACTGGCGATGATGGCGCGCGCCATGGGCGAAGTGCTGCTCGACCTGCCGATCGCCCCGCTGACCGAGGCACTGGCCGATATCGCGGGCGAGGAAGCCCCGGCGATGGACAAGGGCACGACGATCCGCTCGCTCGCGCCCGGCTCCTCGCGCGTTCCGGCGGAAATCGAGAAGAACCTGCCCCGCGCCATGGAAGCCATGGGCGCGCTGGCCGGCGCGATGGAGGCGATGGCCCCCGAACTGCGCGCCATGGCCAGGCGCTTCGAACAGTCGATGCCGAAGCAGCGCTGATCCACGGGTAAATTTCCGCCAAAATGCGCCTGCCCGGTGGACGGGCGCGCGCTGCTGTCGCATAGGCGGTGAAGCATGTGGCAGCTCCACCAATTCCCCCTGTGTCCCTTCAGCCGCAAGCTGCGTTTGCTGATGGGCGAAAAGTCGATCGCTTACGAACTCGTGCGGGAAAACCCGTGGGAGGCGCGCGATGCCTTGTGGCACCTCAATCCCGCCGGGCGCACGCCGGTCCTCCATGACCCGGGCCGCCGCGTCGCGCTGAGCGACAGCCAGGCGATCTGCGAATTCTTCGAGGAAACGGTCGATCGCAATCCGATGATCTCGGGCAATGCCCTCCAGCGCGCGGAAATCCGCCGGCTGGTGAGCCTGTTCGACGAAAACCTCTACGGCGACGTCACCGCGCCCGCGCTGCACGAGAAGATGAAGAAGCGTCTCGTCCTGCGCCAGTCGCCCGACGGGCGCGTGCTGCGCGAGATGGGCAAGCTGCTGCACGGCCACCTCGACTATATCGACTGGCTGGTCGACACGCGGCAATGGCTCGCAGGACCCACGCTCAGCCTCGCCGACCTCGCCTGCGCGGCGCAATTGTCGGTGGTCGACTACCTCGGGGCGATCGACTGGAAGGGCCACGACCAGGCGCACGACTGGTACATGGTCATGAAGAGCCGCCCGAGCTTCCGCCCGCTGCTGAGCGAGAAGATGGAAGGCCTGCCCCCGCCCCGCGAATACGCGGCGCTCGACCTCTAGGTCACTTCTGGCAGACGGGGCAGAACCAAGTGCTGCGCCCGCCTTGCACGATGCGGCGGATCGCGCCGCCGTCCTCGTGGTGGCAGGGCTCGCCCTCGCGGCCGTAGACGTGGAATCGGGTGGCGAAATAGCCGAGGTTGCCGTCGGGCTGGGCGAAATCGCGCAAGGTGCTGCCGCCGTCGCGGATCGATTGTTCGAGCACTTCGCGAATGGCAGGGACGAGGCGCCTCAGCTGCGGCATGGTCACCTTGCCGCCGGCCTTCCCCGGATGGATGCCGCTGCGCCACAGCGCCTCGCAGACGTAGATATTGCCGAGGCCTGCCACGATCCGCTGGTCCAATAGCAGCAGCTTGATCGCCTGTTTTCGCCCGCGCGTTTCCTCGCGCAGGTGTTCGGCGGTGAGCGCGTCGCCCAGCGGCTCCGGCCCCAGCGCGGCGAAGGGCTTCCACGTTACCAGTTCGCTATTGGTCATGAGGTCGACCGAGCCGAAGCGACGCGGATCGTTCAGCGCGAAGCGGTGGCCTGCCGTCTCGAGAACGAGATGGTCGTGCTTGTCGTCCTCGCCCGGATCGATGCGCCAGCGCCCGCTCATGCCGAGGTGGAACACCATCGCATGGTCGCGGCTGGTATGGACGAGGCCGTATTTCGCCCGGCGCGAGAGATTCGTCACGCTTGCGCCGGTCAGCGCCTGCACCAGATCGGCGGGGAAGGGGCGGCGCATGTCGGGGCGGTTGACCACCACGCGGGTGATCGTCTCGCCCTCGAGGAACCGCGCAAGGCCGCGCACCGTTGTTTCGACTTCAGGTAACTCGGGCATGAAAACCCCTCTAACACCCTTTGCGCTCCGCTCAATTCCCCCTAAGGCACGCCCCCATGAACGACACCGTTTCCTTCGGCTACGAAGACATCGACGCAAGCGAGAAGACCGGCCGCGTGGGCGAGGTCTTTTCCAATGTCGCCGCCAAATACGACATCATGAACGACGCGATGAGCGCGGGCATGCACCGGTTGTGGAAGGACCGCTTCGTCAAGCGCGTGAAGCCGCAGCCGGGCGAGGCGATCCTCGACATGGCGGGCGGCACGGGCGACATCGCCTTCCGCATGGCCGCAAAGGGCGCCAGCGTGACCGTGTCCGACATCAACCAGGACATGCTCGACGTCGGCATCGAACGCGCGATGGAGCGCGGGATCGACGGCCTCGTCTGGAGCCGCCAGAACGCCGAGGAGCTGACCTTCTCCAGCCGGATCTTCGATGCCTACACCATCGCCTTCGGCATCCGGAACGTCACCCACATCGACAAGGCGCTGAAAGAGGCGCACCGCGTGCTGAAATACGGCGGGCGTTTCTACTGCCTCGAATTCTCGACCGTCGAATGGCCCGGCTTCAAGGAAGCCTACGACCTCTATTCGCACAAGCTGGTGCCGCAGATCGGCAAGGCCATTGCGGGCGACGAGGACAGCTACCGCTACCTCATCGAATCGATCCGCCGCTTCCCCGACATGCCCGCTTTCGAAGGCATGATCCGTGACGCGGGCTTCGTGAACACGCGGGTCGAGCCGATCATGGGCGGTCTCGTCGCGATCCATTCGGGGTGGAAAGTCTAAGGGTGGCACGCCCCGCAACGCATATTCTCCGGCTCCTCAAATGGGGCCGTACGCTGGCGAAGCACGGCGCGCTGCGCGGGATCGAGCGCGATCCCAACACGCCGCCGCCGGTCAAGCGACTGGCGCGGATTGCGCGGCTGGGGACGATCCAGCCGAGAGAGCCGGACTACGCAGGCGCCTTCCGCGACATCGGCCCGGCTGCGATCAAGCTCGGCCAGACGCTCGCGACACGTCCCGATCTCGTGGGCGAGGATGCCGCGCGCAACCTACTGAAACTGCAGGACGACCTGCCGCCGGTCGGCTTCGACAAGATCAAGGCGAGCATCGAGGCAAGCTTCGAGCAGCCGCTCGAAAGCCTCTATTCCGAATTCGACCCCGTGCCCGTGGGTGCGGCCTCGATCGCGCAGGTCCACCGCGCGGTCACGACCGAAGGCCGCCAGGTCGCGGTCAAGGTGCTGCGCCCGGGCGTGCGCGAACAGTTCGCCAAGGACATCGACACCTACGAATGGGCCGCCGCCCATGTCGAGGCGATGGGCGGCGAGGCCGCGCGCCTGCGCCCGCGTCTCGTCATCGCCAATTTCAAGCGCTGGACCAATCGCGAACTCGACCTGCGGCGCGAGGCGGCGAGTGCGTCGGAACTGGCCGAACACATGGTCGGCACCGAAGGCTACGAGATCCCGGGCATCGACTGGGACCGCACCAATGGCCGCGTGATGACGGTCGACTGGATCGACGGCATCAAGATCAGCAATGTCGAGGCGCTGAAGGCCGCCGGTCATAATACCGAGGAACTGGCCAGCCGCCTCGTCCTTGCCTTCCTGAAGCAGGCGATTGCCGCCGGTTTCTTCCATGCCGACATGCACCAGGGGAACCTGTTCGTGAAATCGGACGGGACCATCGCGGCGATCGATTTCGGGATCATGGGCCGCATCGACCGGCAGGCGCGGATGTGGCTGGCGGAAATCCTCTACGGCCTGACCACGGGCAATTACAAACGCGTCGCCGAGATCCATTTCGAGGCGCAATACGTGCCGAGCTATCACAATGTCGACGAGTTCGCGACGGCACTTAGAGCGGTGGGCGAACCCATGCGCGGCAAGCCGGTCAGCGAATTGTCGGTCGGCCAGATGCTCGACGGGTTGTTCGCCATCACCCGCGATTTCGACATGCAGACGCAGCCGCACTTGCTGCTGCTGCAGAAGACCATGGTGATGGTCGAAGGGATCGCCACCCAGCTCAACCCGCAGATCAACATGTGGGACACCAGCGCGCCTTACGTGCGCAGCTGGATCCGCGACGAGCTTGGGCCGGAAGCGGCGATTGCCGACCGTATCAGGACCGATACGGAAACGCTGCTGCGCATTCCCGAACTCGTGCGCCGGATAGAGGAACGCTACCCGCCCAAGGGCGGCGCGCCCGAACCGCCCCCGCTGCCCGAGGTCGAGCTGATGTGGGAACGGCGCGCGCGCCGCGAACGCAGCCGCGGACTGCTGGGTTACCTCGTGGTGGCGGCAGGCGCCGGGCTGGCCGGCTGGCTGGCCGCCGCGCAGGGCTGGATCGGCTAGGCCGGATTGCCCCGCCACTGCAGCATGGCGAAAGCCAGCACTGCAACGTGGAGCGCCTCGACCGTCATCGGCTGCCACCAGCCGTCATACGTCCCGACCACAAAAAGATTCACCAGCCGGCCGGTAAAGGCGATGGCAAACAGCATCAGTGCCGGCAGCAGCACGTCGCCGCGCCGCTTCCATGCGCCCCAGCCCATGAAGATGGCCGAGACGAGGAAGAAAGCGGTGAAATCGCCGCGCATGGCGGACAATCCCATCGCGCCTGTTGCGGTCAGGCCGAAGTCGACGCCGGCCAGCGCCGGGTCGACGAGAAAGCTGACGCCCAGCACTAGGTCGAGCAATGCGGCCAGCGCTATCAGCGATGCGAGAATGAAATTCATCTGCGAAACCCCTCCGTTTCCTTTTTTTAAACCATAGGGTGCCATGGGTATTCGGGCAATCGCGCGCGTTTTGCGTGCTGGCAATGACGGACAGGGGGCGCTAGCAAGCGCAACGATGACGCAATGGGAATGCACCAGCCGATCAGCGCGGACGCCGCGCAGGACCATCGTGACGGGGAAGGGCGCGTGAGCGGGCCCCGGATCCTGCTCGTCATCGGCGGCGGTATCGCGGCCTACAAGTCGTGCGAACTCGTGCGCCTGATCCGCAAGGCGGGCGGCGAGGTGACCTGCGTGCTGACCGAAGGCGGCCAGCAGTTCGTCACGCCGATGGCGCTCGCCGCGCTGTCGGGCAAGAAGGTCTACACCTCGCTCTTCGATCTCAAGGACGAGGTCGAGATGGGCCATATCCAGCTTTCGCGCGATGCCGACCTTGTGGTCGTGTGTCCCGCCACGGCGGACCTGCTCGCCAAGATGGCGGCAGGCATTGCCGACGACCTTGCCACCACGCTGATCCTCGCGACCGACAAGCCGGTGCTGACCGTGCCCGCGATGAACGTGAAGATGTGGGAGCATTCCGCCACCCAGCGCAATGCCGACTGGCTGCGCCAGGCAGGCGTGCGCGTGATGGACCCGGACGAAGGCCCGATGGCCTGCGGCGAATTCGGCCCCGGCCGCCTGCCCGAACCGGTCGCCATCCTGCAGAAGATCGCTGCCGAGCTCGAAATCGACATCGACCTGCCCGAACTGGCCGCGCCCGCGCCGCAGCTCGCCCCGCCCGCTTCCAAGAAGAAGAAAGCGGAAGCCGAGCCCGAGGTGGAGGCGCTCGAGCCGGAAGAAGAGGAAGAGCTGGAGAAGACCGGCGGCGGGCTTGGCGGCCTGTTGTCGATGATCATTCCGCGGTCCACCGCCAAGCGCACGCACGCGGAAATCGAGCAGGAATACGAAGAGCTCGAAGACCTGCCCGAACCCGAAATGCTCGATGCCGAGGCGCTGGTCGAGAATACCGAGATCAATCCCGACCTTGCCGGGCCGCTGCTCGCCAAGAAGGGTGGGGCCGCAGCCGCACCGCCGATCGATCCCGAAGCGCTCAATCACACGGTCGCGCGCAAGGATGCGCGCGCCATGCCGCAGCCGGTCGCGGACGACGTGCAGACGCAGGAGGTCGATTTCGACGACTCCCCGCTCGCCGGCCAGCCCGAATTCGATCCCGATCCCGAACACCGCCCGCTTTACGGCAAGCACGTGCTGGTCACTGCAGGCCCGACGCGCGAACCGATCGATCCGGTCCGCTACATCGCCAACCGTTCCAGCGGGAAGCAGGGCTTCGCGATTGCCGCCATGGCCGCCGCCGCAGGCGCGCGCGTCACGCTGATCGCGGGCCCGGTGCATTTGCCAACCCCTCCGGGCGTCGACCGTATCGATGTCGAGACGGCAGAAGACATGGCCGAGGAAGTGCGCAATGCGCTGCCCGCAGATGCCGCCTTCATGGTTGCCGCCGTGGCCGACTGGAAGAGCAAGCACGTCGCCAACGAGAAGATGAAGAAGCGCGGGTCCGCCCCGCCGGCGCTCATCCTTGCCGAAAACCCCGATATCCTCGCCGCCGTGGCTGCAGGCCGCAAGCGTCCGCACCTGCTCATCGGCTTTGCCGCCGAGACGGAAAACGTGGTCGAGAACGCCAAGACCAAGCGCAAGCGCAAGGGCGCGGACTGGATCATCGCCAACAACGTCTCGGGCGCCGTGGGCGAAAGCGTGATGGGCGGCGATCTGAACCAGGTCCACATCGTTACCAACAAGGGCGTCGAGAGCCTGCCCGAAATGGCCAAGGACGACGTTGCCCGCGAACTGGTGCGCCGCGCCGCCGAAGCGCTGGTCGAGACCGCGGAAGAGGACGAGCATGAGTGATCCGGTCGGCGTGAAGGTGAAGCGCCTGCCCCACGGGCATGGCCTCGACCTTCCGCATTACGCAACCGGCGGGGCAGCGGGCATGGACGTGCTCTCTGCCGAAGCGGTGACGCTCAAGCCCGGCCAGCGCCACGCGGTCGCGACCGGCCTTGCCATGGCGATCCCCGAAGGCTTCGAAATCCAGGTCCGCCCGCGCTCGGGCCTCGCGCTCAAGCACGGCATAACCGTGCCCAATACGCCGGGCACGATCGACAGCGACTATCGCGGCGAGCTGAAGGTCATCCTGATCAACCACGGGCCGGACAATTTCGCTATCGCGCGCGGTGATCGCATCGCGCAGCTGGTGCTCGCCCCGGTGGTGCAGGCTGCCTGGGACGAGGTCGAGGAACTCGACGATACCAGCCGCGGCGTCGGCGGTTTCGGCTCCACCGGCGGACACGCGAAACTCGCCTGACAGCTATCCCGCCGTGCGCAGGTGCGCGCGGTGGAAGCACAGCGCCGCTGCGCCCCACAGGCCTGCGAAAATCACCAGGATGCCCCATTCGACCGCGTGGCCCGGCATCATCCATAGCGCGGCCACGCCCAGCAGCGGTTGGCCCAGCGCAATCGCGGCCATGATCCAGCGCATCACAGAAGGGCGGAACCACACGGCAAGGCCGGCAAGCGCGCCGGCGACCACCAGCAGGGTGAAGCCTGCATTCACCGGCTCGCCCTCGTGCCCGATGAAGCCCACTGCGGCATTGGCCCAGACAGTGAGGAAGCCTGCGAGCGAGGCAATCGCCATGCCGATCCCCTTGGCACCCGCCCCGCCGAACCGGACCGCCAGTTCAAAACCCGTGCCGAGCGCGGTGAGCAGAACGCCTGCGAACACGAAGTCCATCGGCGTCCACTGGACCTCGGCGGTGAACTGCATCGCGATGGCGGGCAGGGCGAGCAGCGCCAGCAGCGCGCCCCATCCGGCAATGCGCCAGCCGTTCAGCCAGCCGCGGCTCGAAATCCTGTCTTGGGTCATGGTCGTTGGTCCTTGTGTAACAATGACTTCGGCCTGCCCGAAACGGGGATGAGCGGCATGAGCAATTCGTGAGCAATCACTGAAACCCTTCATCATGCCCGCCTCATCGCCTAAGCGTCTGGCGATGGGAGACAGAAGCGACATCCTGCGGTTCGACGCCTTCACGCTCGACCTGGCGAACCGCCGGCTGGCGCGCGCGGGCGAGCCGGTGGAATTGGGCAGCCGCTATTTCAATGCGCTGGTCCTGCTGGTCGAGGCGCGCGGCGCGCTCGTCACCAAGGACCGCTTCATGGACGAGGTGTGGCAGGGCATTCCCGTGACCGACGAGGCGCTGACGCAATGCGTGCGCACGCTGCGCCGCGCGCTGGAGGACGAGGCATCGGCCCCGCGCTTCATCCAGACGGTGCCCAAGCACGGCTACCGCTTCCTGTGCGAGGTCGATAACGGCGAAGCGTCGCATCGGCGACCCGCGCCCACCCCGGCGCGCAGCGATGCCGGCCGCCTCGCCGGGGCGACGACGCTGGGCGGCGGGGCTGCGGGCATGGTCGGCGGCCTCGTCTACGGCATCGCGGCGAGCGGGAGCGGGCAGGCGGCGCTGCTCCTCGCACTTCTGGCAGCCTGCCTCGGCGTGCTGGGCGGGGCGGGCATCGGGCTGGGCATGGCAGCCGTGCGTATGCTGCGGCCTGAAAAACCGCTCTGGCTGGTCGCTGGCGCGGGGCTGGGCGGCCTCGTTGTCGGCGGTTTCGGCAAGGTGCTCAGCCTCGACGGGGTGGCCTTGCTGACCGGCCAGTCGCTGGGCCAGGTCACGGGGCTGTTCGAAGGATTGGTGCTGGGGCTGGCCGCCGGTACGGGCGCGGCACTCGTGCGGTCACGGGCCAGCGTTGTCGCCAGATCGGCAGGCACGCTCGCCGCCGGCCTTGCGGCAGGTGCGCTCATCGCGATTGCCGGGGGACGCCTCTTCGCCGGAAGCCTTTACGAACTGCAGGGCCGATTTCCCGATTCGCGCCTGCTGCTCGACGGGCTGGGTTCGCCCGCGCTCGGCACGGGGGCCATCCTGTTCGAAGCCGTCTTGTTCACCGCCTCTATCGCCGCCGCCCACCGGATCGCGGCGCGCAGCTGAGGCGGATACGAAAAGGGCGGCCCGATCCATGGCCGCCCTTCGTGTGCCTCCCCTCAAGGAGGCGATACCGGTCCGCTCACATGGAGCGGCGGAGCATCACTTTTCCGGCTTGATCGAGATGCGCACCGTTTCGCCCGAATTGCCGGGGAAGTCGGTGAACATGGCCTCGACCAAGTTCGGCACCAGATACTGCAGGCGGTTCGAGGTCGACAGGGCCTGCGCCTTGCCTTCGAACAGCCGCTCGCCCGTGGCGGCGCGGTCGATCTTCATGTCGATGCCGCTGGTATAGACCGTGTAGCTGCGAACTTCGGGGCTGCCGAACCACGGGTCGTAGAAGCCGAATCCCCAGCGGCTACCGAAATAGCGCGGACGGTAAAAGCCCGGGTGGGTGCGATAATAGCGCGAGCCATAATAGCCGCGATAGCCGTACCACGGGTCGTAGAACGGGTCGGCAAAGCCGGTCGTGCGCACGCGCTCGCGGCCCTTGTCGACGCCGTAGTCGAACCGGACCAGCAGCGAGGCCGCATCGGCCGAAGCCGCCTGGACATAGCCGAGACGCTCCATCTGCGCTTCGACCTGGTCGGCGTACATGGAAAATTCGAGACCGCCGGCCAGTGCCGGATCGTCCGCCACCACGAAGAAGCTTTCGCCCGTGGGGGCGGGAAGTTGCGTTTCGAAGCGGGTCACGTCGGCCTTGAACGGCGTGGCGCAGGCGGCGAGGCTTGCGAGGATTACGGGTACGGAGGCCAGCTTGAGTGTGCGCCCCAAACCCTGCTTGCGGGTAGTCATGGCTCGGTCCTTTCGCGTCTTGGCGATGAGCTTACACGATTTGGTTTTCATGGTGCAGCCTGCCCTTTCCCCAAGACAATCTGCCAGCGAATGTCATGACTTGTACAGCTTTGGCCATGAACCGGCATTGAATAGGCGAATTCACAAATGATGTGTCCGTCCGCAAGGCTTGTCGGCGCGGTGCGACAAGGGCTAAGGGACCCGGCGATTCAACCCATTCCCAAGCAAGGCAGATCGTCAGCCATGGCCGGCCATTCCAAATTCAAGAACATCATGCATCGCAAGGGTGCGCAGGACAAGAAGCGCTCCAACCTGTTTTCGAAGCTCAGCCGCGAAATCACCGTGGCAGCGAAAATGGGCATGCCCGACCCGGACATGAACCCGCGCCTGCGCCTGGCAGTGAACGCCGCCAAGGCCCAGTCGATGCCGAAGGACAATATCCAGCGCGCGATCGACAAGGCATCGGCCAGTGACGGCGAGAACTACGAGGAAGTGCGTTACGAAGGCTATGGCCCGGCAGGCGTTGCCCTGATCGTCGAGGCGCTGACCGACAACCGCAACCGCACCGCCACTGCCGTGCGCACCGCCTTCAGCAAGAACGGCGGCAACCTCGGCACCGAAGGCAGCGTGCAGCACGGGTTCGAACGGCTCGGCCTGATCGAATACCCGGCGAGTGCGGGCGACGAGGAAAAGGTCCTCGAAGCCGCCATCGAAGCCGGGGCGCAGGATGTGGAAAGCAGCGAGGACGGCCACACCATCTGGACCGCCGCCGACGATCTCCACCAGGTCGCAACGGACCTCGAAAAGGCGCTGGGCGAGGCCGAGAACGTGAAGCTTGCGTGGAAGCCGAACATCACCGTCGACATGGACGAAGGCAGCGCGGGCACGCTGCTGAAGCTGGTCGACGCGCTCGATGACGATGACGACGTGCAGACCGTCTGGGGCAATTACGAGATCTCGGACGAGATCATGGAGAAGCTCGGCGGTTGAGCCCGGCACGGTGCTGATCCTCGGCCTCGACCCTTCGCTCTCCTGCACCGGCTGGGGCCTGATCCGGGCCGAGGGCAGCCGCATTTCGCACATCGCCAACGGGCAGGTGCCGACCGATGCGAAGGCGCCGATGGCCGAAAGGCTCGCAGCTCTGCAGGCGGCTTTGGGCGCGGTGATCGCCGAATACCGGCCCGACCGTGCGGCGGCGGAAGAAGTCTTCGTCAACAAGAACCCGCAATCAACGCTCAAGCTGGCGCAGGCCCGCGGCTGCGTGCTGGCGGCCTGCGGGGCGGCAGGCCTCACCGTCAACGAACACGCCGCGCGGCTGGTCAAGAAGGCGGTCGTCGGCACGGGCGGCGCGGACAAGGCGCAGGTCCAGGCCATGCTCAAGGTGTTGCTGCCCGGCGCGCAGATCGCCGGGGCCGATGCCGCCGATGCGCTCGCCGTGGCGATCGCGGACGCGCACCTTTCCTACACGCCGACCTCGCGTTAGGCAGGCCTCGCAATCGCCCATGAACGGCCCGGAACGGCGGGAAACGGGCGGTTTCCGTAGTCCGGGGCATTTTCTCTCTGGACCGTGTTCCAAGTGTTCCACCCTGTAGGAAGGGGCTTATGACCATCCAGCTCTTCGGCATTCCCAATTGCGACACCGTCAAGAAGGCCCGCAAGTGGCTGGAGGAGGCGGGCATCGACCACGTCTTCCATGACTACAAGAAGGAAGGGGCCGATCCTGACCGGCTGGCGCAATGGGTCGATGCGGCGGGGTGGGAAGTGCTGCTGAACCGGCGCGGCACGACGTTCCGCAAGCTGCCCGACGAGCAGAAGGACGGCATCGACCGGGACCGCGCGATCGCGCTGATGGTGGAGCATCCCAGCATGATCAAGCGACCCGTCGTGGAACACGATGGCGGGCTGCTGGTTGGCTTTTCGCAAGCCGATTGGGCAGCTGCGCTTCAGTAACCGCTCTCGTTGCCCCAATTGCCATTGCTGCCCTGCGTCACGGCCCGCGCATTGTCGTTGGCGGCGCTGGTGATCTGCCGTTTGACGGCGCCCAGATTGCTGCCGGACCCGTAAAGCAGGCCCAGGGCGATCGCGGAGCACAGGAGAAGCTTCTTGAGCATGACCGGGTTAGCCTACGCAGATATCCTCAATAGCCGGTTAACGCCTTTGGTTGGCGGGCCTTCATCATGAAGAGCGACGAGGACTGGATGCGCGCCGCGCACGATCATGCGGTGGCGGAAAAAGGCACCGATCCCGCCGATACGCCGATCGCCGCAATCCTGGTGCTCGATGGCAAGGAAATTGCCCGCGGGGTCAATCGGACTGCCGAATGCTGCGATGCCACGGCCCATGCCGAAGTGGTCACCCTGCGCGCGGCCGGCAAGGCGCATGGCGACATGCGGATCGAGGGCGCGACGCTCTATTCCACGCTCCAGCCCTGCGGCATGTGCACTTTTGCCAGCATCTGGGCGGGAGTGAGCCGCATCGTCTACGGCGCAGGCCGCGAGGAGGTGCACGAAATGTACTTCGAGGACCGGCATCTCTCGACGCTCGACTTCGTGGCAGATGCCTACAAGGACGATCTCGAACTGGTTGGCGGCGTGCTCGCCGGGGAATGCGCAGAACTCTATTACCGCCCTTGGGACGACGTGCCCGAGGAGGACCAGGCCAACGACTAGGCCGCGCGGGCGGTGACGATGTAATTGAGCGAAAGGTCGCCGGACAGGTGCAGGCCCTTCATCGGCGAAAACGCGATGCCGCGCGCTTCGCCCATGTGGAGACCGACGCTCTCGAGCAGATCGGCAAGCTCCTCGGGCGTGACGAAATCGTCCCAGTGGTGGGTGCCCTTCGGGATCAACCCGACGCCCTCCGCTGCCCCGATCATGAGGAGGCGCGATTGCGGGGTGCGGTTGGGGGTGGAGAGCACCATCAGCCCGCCGGGTGCGAGCCGCTCGGCAAGCTGGGCGAGGAAGGCGCGCTTGTCGGCGACGTGTTCCACCACCTCCATCGAGGTGACGAGATCGAAGGTCCCCAGGTCCTGCGCGCCAATCTCCCCGGCGATGTAACGGATGTCGAGGCCCACGCCCTCTGCATGGATCGCAGCGGCGGCCACGTTCTCGGGCGCGGCATCGACGCCGGTCACTGCCGCCCCCATGCGCGCCAGCGGCTCGCACAGGAGGCCCGCGCCGCAGCCGACGTCGAGCGCGCTCTTGCCGTCGAGGGGGCGGGTGTTGCGCACGTCGCCTGCCCAGTGGATGTCGATCGCCTCGCGCAGGAAGCCGAGGCGCACTGGATTGAGCTTGTGAAGCATGGCGGAAGACCCCTTCGGGTCCCACCAGTCCTTCGCCAGCTTGCCGAAATGGGCAGCCTCTTCGGGCCGGATCGTTTGGCCGCCTGAAGTATTGCTTGGCGTGACGGTTGTTGCATCGCTCATGAGGGGTGGCTAGCAGCCTGTTCTCGAGCATTCCAGCACGGAGACTATCGGCTTGGCCCGTATCGTGATGAAATTCGGCGGCACCTCCATGGCGGGGACCGAACGCATCCGGCGCGTGGCGAACCTCGTGCGCAAGCAGGCGGCGGGCGGCAACCAGGTCGCGGTGGTCGTCAGCGCGATGGCGGGCGAGACCGACCGTCTGGTGAATTTCTGCCGCGAGGCGAACGCGCTGTACGACCCCGCCGAATACGACGTGGTCGTCGCCAGCGGCGAACAGGTGACGAGCGGCCTGCTCGCGCTCACGCTGCAGTCGCTCGGCTGCAAGGCGCGCAGCTGGCTCGGCTGGCAGCTGCCGATCCGCACGATCGAAGCGCATGCCAAGGCGCGCATCGACGGTATCGACGCGGACGAGGTCATCGCCTCGATGGAGCGCGGCGAGATTGCCGTCATTCCCGGCTTCCAGGGCCTTGCTGAAACCGGCCGCGTGACCACGCTGGGTCGCGGCGGATCGGACACCTCGGCGGTGGCGGTGGCAGCGGCGGTCAAGGCGGATCGCTGCGACATCTATACCGACGTCGACGGCGTCTATACCACCGACCCCCGCATTGTCGCCAAGGCGAGGAAGCTGAAGGCGGTGACCTACGAAGAAATGCTCGAACTGGCGAGCGTGGGGGCCAAGGTGCTCCAGACGCGCTCCGTCGGCCTCGCGATGAAGGAAGGCGTGCGTGTGCAGGTCCTTTCCAGCTTCGTGGGCGACGACGCCATCCCTGCAGACGAGCTTCCGGGCACGATGATCGTGTCGGAAGAGGAAATGAACGAACTGGTGGAGAAGGGCGAAATGGAACGCCAGCACGTGACCGGCATCGCGCACGACAAGAACGAGGCCAAGGTGATCCTCACCCGCGTGCCCGACAAGCCCGGCGCGGTGGCCCATATCTTCGACCCGCTGGCCAAGGCCGGCATCAACGTCGACATGATCATCCAGAACGTGGGCCGCGACAAGGGCGAGACCGACGTCACCTTCACCGTGCCCCAGGCAGACCTTGCCCGCGCGCAGGCACTGCTCGAGGACAAGCGTGACGAGATCGGCTACAACCGCCTCATCACCGACAGCAAGATCGCCAAGATCAGTGTCGTCGGCGTGGGCATGAAGAGCCACGCCGGTGTTGCCGCGACCATGTTCCAGGCGCTGGCCGACCGCGGCATCAACATCCAGGCGATCACCACCTCGGAAATTAAGGTCAGCGTGATGATCGACGAGGACGAGACGGAACTCGCCGTGCGCGTGCTCCACACCGCCTACGGCCTCGACGCGGCGGACGAAGCCGCCTGATCGACACGATGATCCGGCAGGCGCGCAGCCTCTGGTTCTCGTTCAAGGAACACCTGTTTCTTCGTCGCCACGCGACGCGGGCGCAGCGTTTTTCGGCCATCTACGAGGAGCGGATCTGGCAGAACCCCGAAACCGCGTCGGGCTTCGGCAGCACCCTTTCTGCGACCGGCGAACTGAGACGCGGGCTGGTTGCCCTGATCGAGCACGAAGGTGTCCGTTCGATCCTCGATGCGCCGTGCGGGGATTACAACTGGCAGCCGGCGCTGGGCTTTGTGGGCCATTATACCGGCGTCGATATTGTGCCCGAGCTGATCGACGAGAACCGCCGGCGTTACGGTAGCGACAAGACCGGCTTCGAGGTGGTCGACCTTGTAGAAGACGAACTGCCGAGCGCCGAACTCGTGCTGTGCCGCGAATGCCTCAACCATCTCCCGCTCGAAGATGCTGCCAAGGCGCTGGGGCATCTGGAACAGGCGGCACGGCGTTTCCTGCTGGTGACGCATTATCCCGAGTGCACCACCAATGTGGAGCAACCGGCATCCTTCCGCTATCGGCCACTCAACTTGACCCTGCCCCCATTCTCGCTGCGCCCGCCCGACGCCGTTATCGAGGAAAGCGCATTCGAGGCTGGCAAGCAGGTCGCAATCTGGCGCATGGAAGGCCGCGCGCTTCGCGCATCGCAACAGGAGGCCCCGAATGGCACACACGGCTAGGATTCTGCTTCTCGGTTCGGGCGAGCTGGGGCGCGAATTTGTCATCTCTGCCAAGCGGCTCGGTGCCTATGTCATCGCCTGCGATGCCTATGACGATGCGCCGGCCATGCAGCTTGCCGATGCGCGCGAGGTCTTCTCCATGCTCGATGGCGAGCGGCTGCGCGAAGTGGCCGAGAAGCACCGGCCCGACTACATCGTCCCAGAGATCGAGGCGATCCGCACCGAGGTGCTGGCCGAACTGGAAAACGAAGGTTTTACCGTCGTCCCTTCGGCCCGGGCAGCCCAGCTGACCATGAACCGCGATGCCATCCGCGACCTTGCGGCTAACGAACTCGGCCTCGTGACGTCGAAATACCGCTACGCCAAGAACCTCGACGAAGTGCGCGCAGCCGCCGCGCACACCGGCTTTCCCTGCGTGATCAAGCCGGTCATGTCGTCTTCGGGCAAGGGCCAGAGCACAGCCCGCGGCGAGGACGAGCTAGAAGGCGCGTGGGATTATGCCTGCGCCAATATGCGTGGCGACCGCCAACGCGTGATCGTCGAGCAGTTCGTCGATTTCGATTACGAGATCACCCTGCTGACCGTCCGGCACGCAGGTGGCGTCACCTTCTGTCCGCCCATCGGCCACCGGCAAGAACGCGGCGATTACCAGGAAAGCTGGCAGCCGACCCCCATGTCGGATGGTGCCATCGCCAAGGCGCAAGACATGGCGCGCAAGGTGGTCGACGATCTGGGCGGTTTCGGCTTGTTCGGAGTGGAGTTCTTCGTCAGGGGCGAGGAGGTCATCTTCTCCGAACTCTCGCCGCGGCCGCACGACACGGGGATGGTCACGCTGGTCAGCCAGAACCTCACTGAATTCGATCTTCATGCGCGCGCAGTACTTGGTCTGCCGATCCCCGACCGGATGCTGGCACGCCCTTCGGCCTCTGCCGTCATCCTCGCCGATCGAGACAGCGAGCAGCTTGGCTACGAAGGGCTCGCCGATGCCATGGCGCAGGGTGCCGACATCCGCATTTTCGCCAAGCCGACCAGCCGGCCATACCGCCGCATGGGCGTTGCACTGGCGACCGGAGGCGATACCGACGAGGCGCGCAGCAAGGCGCGCGACGCCGCTCACCGGGTCCGGATCGTCTACGGCGACTGACTTACCAGAAAAGCCAGACATTCATGAGCCGGCCCGGGAGCGCGAAGGCGACCACGCCCGGGATCGTCAGCGCACCGAGATATAGGCCGAGGATCTCGTTGCGGTGGGTTCTGAAATCGCGGCGGCGCGCGCTGGCGATCACCTTGTAGCTCGACCACAGGGTCAGTGGCACGAAGATATGGATGAAGCTGAAACTGCCACCGGTCCGGATGAAGATCGCGGACAGGGCGGTGGTGACCATCAACGCGATCCAGATCTTGCCGAACTGCTTGTGCCGCGCGCCGCCCTTTCTTGAAAGCAGGAGGTAACCTCCCACGGGAATGGCCGGCACCACCGTGCTGACATGGATGACGATGGCCAGTTCGCGGATGTTGGGATGAGCCGGCGCCAGTCCGGTCAGTCCGCGAAACAGGGCAATGAGCGCGAACGAAGTCAGGGCAGCGGCGACCAGCATGACGCCGATCCTCGTGCGCGTTCCGATGTCGAAGCCCGCAGCGGGCGTTGCCTTGTTCTTGTCGGCCGGGATTGCAAGCGAGGTCATTCAGGGGTCCTTTCGATGTCGTCTGCCCCCTTGCTGGCAGCTTGCCGTTCGCGTTCAACGCGCCCTTCGCCGACCGCACATTGACTTCGCGAAATGCGCGTAATTCCGCGTGCTTGCCACTTTACGATGCGTGAATGGGCGCTAGTTTGTCGCGGATGACGGGATCGACGCAAGCAGGCGGTAAGCACATCGTTCGCAAGATCGTGGTCGATTTGGCGATCATGACCGTGATCGGGGTTATCCTGGCCCTGATCGGACCGTTCGGCAGTTTCGAACTCCCGCTTGCAATGCGGCTGGTCAGCTGGGTGGCCTTTGCCTGGATCGGATATGCGATCTATTCGCCTGTCAGCCTGCTTGTTTCGCGGCTGCATGCCTGGCTTGAATTGCCGACCGCTGGTTTGTGGTTGGCGGGCGCCATGCTGGCGACCTTCCCCATGACGGCAGTGGTGTGGATCATGAACCACATCGGTGGCCCGGTTCCGTGGCCCTCGCTCGAACGGTTTTTCGAACTCTACCTCTATGTGTTCGTGATAGGCGGCGGGATTACCGGCTTTTTCGTGCTGACCGACCGGGACGGCGGCAATCCCGCTCCCCTTGCGGATACGGCACCATCGCCGAATGCGCTGGACGTTCCGCGCTTTCTCGACCGTCTGCCGCCGCAGCTCGGCACGCAGCTCCTCGCGCTGGAGATGGAAGACCATTACGTCCGCGCCCACACCGCGCTGGGCAGCGAGCTTGTGCTTATGCGCCTTGGCGATGCCATCGCCGAACTGACCGCCATCGAGGGCATGCAGGTCCATCGCAGCTGGTGGGTCGCCCGCGACGCGGTGGAGGATGTCAGGCGCGAGGATCGCAATCTCCGCCTGCTGCTGTCCAACGGGATCGAGGCGCCGGTATCTCGCAACCGTGCAAACGATCTCAGGGATGCAGGCTGGCTGTAGCCGCTTGCCGTAAGGTCCGGCCCGCCGTAAGCGGCCCCGTATGACGACTTATCCCAAGACAGCGCGCCTGATGCAGCGCGGCGCTGAATTCCTCGGCAGCGAAACCGCCATCCTGTGCGGTGCGATGAGCTGGGTATCCGAACGCAACCTCGTGTCGGCCATTTCCAATGCCGGTGGCTTCGGCGTGATCGCCTGCGGCGCGATGACGCCCGAACTGCTCGAGACCGAGATTGCCGAAACGCAGAAGCTGACGGACAAGCCCTTTGGCGTGAACCTCATCACCATGCATCCGCAGCTGTTCGAGCTGATCGACGTGTGCGACCGTGCGGGCGTCAGCCACGTGGTGCTGGCGGGCGGCATCCCGCCCAAGGGCAGCGTCGAGGCGATCAAGGGCGGGGCCAACCCGGCCAAGGTCATCTGCTTTGCGCCGACGCTGGCGCTCGCCAAGAAGCTGCTGCGTTCGGGCGCGGACGCGCTCGTCATCGAAGGGATGGAGGCAGGCGGCCATATCGGTCCTGTCTCGACCAGCGTGCTGGCGCAGGAAATGCTGCCCGAACTGGCGGAGGAACACCTCATCTTCGTGGCGGGCGGCATCGGCCGCGGTCAGGCGATTGCCGGCTACCTCGAAATGGGGGCAGCCGGTGTGCAGCTGGGCACGCGCTTTGCCGCGGCGAAGGAAAGCATCGCACACGAGAACTTCAAGAAAGCCTTCTTCCGCGCCAGTGCCCGCGATGCCGTGGCCAGCGTCCAGGTGGATCCGCGCCTGCCGGTGATCCCGGTGCGCGCGCTGAAGAACAAGGGCACGGAAGAATTCACCGCCAAGCAGATCGAAGTCGCCGGAAGGCTCGACCGCGAGGAAGTGGCGATGGACGAGGCCCAACTGCAGATCGAGCATTACTGGGCCGGCGCCCTGCGGCGCGCGGTCATCGACGGCGATGTGGAGAACGGCAGCCTGATGGCCGGTCAGTCGGTCGGCATGCTCAAGGAAGAAGAGCCGGTGGCGGACATCATCGCCAAGCTCATGGCGCAGAGCGAGGAAGCGCTCAGCCGCCGCTGACTTGTAAGGGAAAGGCCGTCAGGCGAGCTCGTCCAGCTTGCGCGTCGCGTCGTGCTGGGTGAGCTTGATCCGGCGCGCGCGCCGGTCGTGCGGGTCGAGTTCCGAGGTGACGATACCCTTGGCCTTCAGCCGTTCCAACGCGAGGTAGAACCCGCGGTAGGAAGAGCCGGACGCCAGAAGTAATTCCTTAATCCTCGATTCACCGTGCGAAATAAGGTGGATGATGATCCGCCCCTCCACGGTGAATACCTGTATGCCCGCCTGCCCGAAGGCGGCGGCGAATTGCGATAAAATCTTCTTCACTTGCCCCGACCAAAACAATAACTGCGCAAATTACGGCGCAGTATAAATCATATCCCCAGTTTACTCTCGGTCGACGACTTGAAGGCGTAGAGACCAATAGCGCTTACCGGTTATTTTATGAATAATCCGGCATCAAGTGCATCTTGTATATCTAATATAGGACCTCAAAACAAATATCAATAGTAAATCAAATCGCGTAGCCCCTCTCCAACTGGGCCCTAGGGTCGCCTAGTTTTTAACAAATGACATGTTACCTTTTGAGGGGTTTTACTTATGCGTACTATGAATAATGCGGGCCGCGCCATCTGCGCAGGCCTGATGACCAGCGTCGCAGGGGGCGCGCTGATCGTCGCAGTCCCGGCTTCGGCCCAGTCTGCTGAGACCTGCTTCCGTTCGGCCTCTGGCAGCGTGTCCTGCTACGAGCCCGGCGACAGCGACTTCCAGTCGAACGACTTTGCCTACTCCGGCATTGCGGACGGCGCATACGACAACCTCGACACCAAGATCGAACAGACCGCTCCGAGCGAAGCCGAAGTCGAAGCCGCCCAGGCCGAACTCGACGCCGCCAACGAAAACGCCACCACCCTGACCGACGCTCAGTCGGCTGTCGAAGCGGCGCTGACCGACGAAAACCGTGAAGCATTCGCCGATGTCGACACCGCCGAAGCAGCTCTCGCCGGTGCGCAGGATGCCGAAGCCGCTGCCGGTAGCGACCTTACCGATGCGCAGGTCGCTTTCGACGCTGCTGCAGATGACCTGACCGACGCCAACCAGGGTGTCACCGATGCGCAGGTCGCGATTTCGGACGCGCAGGACGCTGTCGACGCTGCCCAGGCCGCTTACGACGCCGACCAGACGCCGGAGAACCTGGCTGCTCTGAACGATGCGCTGGCCGATCGTGCCGATGCCCAGCTGGCCCTTGCTGACGCGGAAGAAGCTCGCGCTGACGCGCTCGCCGCTGCAAACGCCGCTTCGGCTGACCTCACCGCTGCCCAGACCGCGTTCAACGACGCAGTCGACGCACGCGTTGCCGCTGCCGACGACCTGTCGGACGCGCTGACCGCACTCGACACCTCGCTCGCTTCGAATGACGAGTTCGTCGATGCGATCACCGACGCCGGCTACACGGCTGACGCTGCGGGCCTGACCACGCTGACCGGCGATGCCGAAGCAGCCACGGTTGCCGCAACGGTCGAACAGCAGCAGTTCAACGCTCTCGACGATGCGACCAACACCTACATCCGTGCCCAGGAAGTGCTGGTTGCAGCTGCCGAAAACGAAAACGCTGCCATCGCAGCCGCTTCGCAGGCTCTCCTCGGCGATCCGCGCGCCGACGAAACCAATTCGGAAGTCGAAGTGATCGCAGCCCTCGTCGACCACGAAGGCCGTATCACCGCCAACGAAACGACGCTCGCTGACCACGAAGTCCGCATCACCGCCAACGAAGCGACCCTCGTCGATCACGAAACCCGCATCACGGCGAACGAAGCAACGCTCGTCGACCACGAAGGTCGCATCACGACCAACGAAGCCAACATCGCCAGCAACACCGCCCGTATCGTGGTGGCAGAAGCTACCCTCGTCGAGCATGACGAGCGTATCACGGCCAACTCGGCTGCGATCGTCGCTGAAGCCGAAACCCGCGCCGCTGCCGACGCGCAGCTGCTCGAGCGTATCACGGCAGAAGAAAACGCCCGCATCGCTGCAGACAATGCGATGATGGCACAGATCACCGACCTGGGTGGCCGCGTCGGCGCGATCGAAACCCGTATCGACCAGCTCGATGACCGCATTTCGAGCTCGACCGCTACGGCGATTGCCCTTGGTGGCATGGGCTTCCTGCCCGACACCAAGTTCAATCTCTCGGTGGCCGGCGGCTTCTATGAAGGCGCCAATGCCATCGCCGCCAACGCGGGTATCCGCGTCAGCAACAACATTGCCATCACTGCCGGTATCGGCGGTGGCCTGAACAAGGACGGCAAGGTTGGCGGCCGCGTCGGTGTGATCTTCGGCTGGTAAACTCCGACCAGACGGACGATCCGTCCAGGGAAAGCGGCCCGGGTACTATCCCCGGGCCGCTTTTTCGTTTGCCCGGCAGGCTGCAGGGGCAAGAACCCCGCCTGTGCGCCCCTAAAGCCAATAGCGCTTGCCTTGGCGCCGCCCGCGCCCGACCAAGGCGCCATGTCACAGCCCCTTGTCCTGACCCTGTCCTGCGCCGACCGTCCCGGCATCACCGCGCGCGTCGCCTCTTTCCTGTTCGAGCGGGGCGGCAACATCCTCGAAGCGCAGCAGTTCAACGACCGCCAGTCCGATGCTTTCTTCATGCGCGTGGAGTTCGATCCGGGACAAACCTCGCGGGAGAGGATCCGGGAAGACTTCACCCCGCTCGCCGAAGAACTGGGAATGCAGTGGAAGCTCGCCCTGCGCGACCGCCCGCGCCGTGTCCTCATCATGGTCAGCAAGTTCGACCACTGCCTTGCCGACCTGCTCTATCGCTGGCGCATCGGCGAATTGCCGATGGATCCGGTGGCGATCGTGTCGAACCACCCGCGCGAGGCGATCGAACACACGCACCTTGGCGATATCCCGTTCCACCATCTGCCGATCACGCGCGACACGAAGGCCGAGCAGGAAGCGCAGGTGCGCGCCATTGCCGAACAGGCCGGTGCGGAACTGGTGGTGCTGGCGCGCTACATGCAGATCCTGTCGGACGAGCAGGCGGCGCATTTCGCCGGCTGCTGCATCAACATCCACCATTCCTTCCTGCCCGGCTTCAAGGGTGCGAAGCCCTATCACCAGGCCTACGAGCGCGGGGTGAAGATGATCGGGGCGAGCGCACATTACGTGACCGCCGATCTCGACGAAGGGCCGATCATCCACCAGGCGGCCGAACCGATCAGCCATGCCGACAGTCCGGACGAACTGGTCCGCAAAGGGCGCGAGATAGAGAGCCGGGTACTCGCCGAAGCAGTGCGACTTCACCTCGAGGAGCGGGTGCTCCTCAACGGCAAGCGCACGGTGGTCTTCAAGGGCTGAGCAGGTCCCGCCAGGGCCGTGTCCGCGGATCGTCGCTGGCCAGCGGATCCCACTGCTGTGCCATCAGCGCGCGCGCCTCGCTCTCATCCATGCCCTGTTCGCGGTGGAGCAGGTAGAAGAAGGCCGAGACGCGCCAGTTCATGATGCAATGGACGTGGACCGGCCCTTGTGCCGCTGCGAGCGCCTGCTTGAATGCCTCGAAGTGGCCGGCTTCCGGGCGGTCGAACGGTATCGGTATATGCGTGTAGGCGATGCCTTCGGCCGCCATCAGCGCAGCCTCGTCCGCAAGAGCTTCAGGATGATCGTCCAGCGCCAGATTGATGACGTGGCCCACGCCGAGGGCGGCGAGGCGCGCGGGGTCATCCGGCCCGAGCTTGCCCGAGGTCGATATCCGCGCCGACAATCGCTGCCAGCCACGGATATCGACCGGGTCGGTCATGTCAGCGCCGCGCGACGCGGCCCTTGGCTACCTGCGCCTCCATCGCCTTGTCCTCGTTGGCGCGTTTGATGACGTACTGGCGGATGGCTTCCATCTGCTCCTTCGTGAGCGAATCCTTGAAGCTCACCATGCCATTGTCCTTGAGCGCTCCGTCATGGACGATCTGCAGCCAGACGGCCGGATTTTCCAGCGCGCCCGAGCGGCGAAGGTCGGGCAGGACGGTGGAGCCGACCGCACCCGGCGCATGGCAAACCGCGCAGTAACGGGCGTAGGACTTGCGCCCTTCCTCGATGACCGCAGCACTCGCCTTGCTCGGCGGCGGGTCGAGCGGGGTCGCGGCGAATTCGCTCGCAGCAGGAAGCTGCGCGCTGCCGCCCAGCTTGAACACCAGCAGGCGGCTGACGTTGCGCACTGGCTTGTCCTTGGCGATGATCCCGCCGTCCGCGGTAATGGCGAGCGCGCCGCCCCAGCCTGCCAGCACGGCGACATATTGCTCGCCGCCGACCATGTAGGTCATCGGCGGGGCGACGACGCCGGTCTGGGCATCGAAGCTCCACAGCTTGTCGCCGCTTGCCGCGTCATAGGCGTTGAAGGTGCTTTCCTGCGTGCCCTGGAAGACGAGGCCGCCGCCGGTTGCCAGCAGCCCGCCGTTCCACGCGCCCGGATGTTCGACGGTCCATCGCGGTTCCTGCTTCACCGGATCCCAGGCGACCAGCTTGCCCTTGATTGTGCTGCCCACTTCGCGCCGGAAGCCGAGATCGGGCGGCAGGTCGCCTGCGCCGATGTCGAAACCGACGTTGAAGCCGCGTTTCATGTCGGGCTTCCAGTTGGCTTCGGGTGCGTAGAGCATCGCGGCTTCGAAAGCGGGGATGTAGACCAGGTTTTCGCCGGGGTGATAGGCCATCGGGTGCCAGTTGTGGCCGCCCAGCGGGCCGGGCATCACCAGCGCCGGCTTGCCCGTGCGGTCGATGCGCGTTTCCGGGTTCTCGATCGGGCGGCCGTTCTCATCGATGCCTGTCGCCCAGTTCAGCGGGATATAGGGCTTGCCGCTGATGAACTCGCCGGTTTCGCGGTCGAGGACATAGAAGAAACCGTTCTTGGGCGCCTGCATCAGGACCTTGCGGTCCTTCCCGCCGATATTCATGTCGGCGAGGATGATGTGCTGCGTGGCGGTGTAGTCCCAGGTTTCTCCCGGCGTCGTCTGGTAATGCCAGACATATTCGCCCGTATCGGGACGGATCGCGACGATGCTGGACAGGTAGAGGTTGTCGCCTTCACCCTTCCCGTCTGCGCCGGGGCTGCGATAGGCGCGGTTCCATGGGCTACCGTTGCCGACGCCGAAATAGAGCAGGTCGAGCTCCGGATCGTAGGCCATCGAATCCCACACGGTGCCGCCGCCGCCGATCTCGCCGGTGCCCTGCGTCCAGGTTTCGGCAGCTTTCTGCAAATATTCGGGCTGGTCTTCTCCTTCGCCGCCCGGGACGGTGTAGAAGCGCCACAGCTCCGACCCGTCGTCGGCATCATAGGCGGCGATGTAGCCGCGCACGCCGAATTCGGCGCCGCCATTGCCGATCAGGACCTTGCCGTCGATCACGCGCGGCGCGCCGGTGATCGAATAGGCCTTGGACTGGTCGACCGTGACCTTCTCCCACAGGACCTTCCCGGTTTCGCGGTCGAGCGCCACGAGCCTGCCGTCGAGCGTGCCGAGGAACAGCTTGTCGCCCCAGGCCGCAAGGCCGCGATTCACCACGTCGCAGCAGACCTTGACGCCGGTTTCGCCGGGCACCTGGGGATCGTAGCTCCACAGCGGCTCGCCGGTGGCGGCGTCGAAGGCGAAGACCTTGCTCCAGGCGGTGGTGACGTAAAGCTTGCCGTCCATCACCAGCGGCGTCGCTTCCTGGCCACGCGCGGTGTCCATGTCGGCATACCAAGCAAGGCCGAGGTTCGCGACGGTCTCGCGGTTCACCGCGTCGAGCGGGGAGTATCGCTGTTCGGAATAGGTGCGCCCGTGGGTTATCCAATTGGCGCTGTCATCGCCTGCGTTGATGAGGCGCATTTCATCGATGCCACCCTCGCTCTCGCCCGAGTTGCATCCGACGAGCAGCAGCGCGGCGAGCGCCGCGATTCCGTGTTTCAGCATTTTTCTCTCCCCGAGGCGGGACTCGTGCCCGCTTACTCCGGAAGCAATCCTGCCGTGCATCCGCCCCCTTGTCCATAATCGAAGCTTCGCTAGGGTGCGCCGCGGACGGGCAATGGGAGAATGCACGCATGTGCGATGAGAACCAGCTGGCCCGGTGGGCCCGCCAATCCTTGAACCGCCGCACCTTCGGGGCAGGCGCCCTCGCTACCGCAGCAGCAGCCTGCACTTCGATGGATGGCGCAACGGAAAGCGCTGCCGATGCTCCGGCTCTCGTGGAAAGCACGGTCAGTTTCCGCACGCCCGACGGGGTGATGGACGGCTTCTTCGTCCATCCCGGCGAAAGCAGCTATCCCGGCGTGATCTTCTGGCCGGACGTCGCGGGGCTGAGGGAATCGAAGCGGCAGATGGCCCGCCGGCTCGCAGGGGAGGGTTATGCCGTCCTCGTCATCAACCCCTACTACCGCGATGTCGCAGGGCAGCAATATGCCGACTTCGCCAGCTTTGCCGCGGACAACGGCTTCCAGAAAGTGCGCCCGTGGCGCCAGCGGCTCGATTCGGCGGCAGTCGGATCGGATGCGAAAGCCGCAGCCTCATGGCTCTTCGGGCAGGCGCCGGTCGACAGCAGCCGCAGCATCGGGACCGAAGGCTATTGCATGGGTGGACCCTTCACGGTGTGGAGCGTTGCTGCCGACCAGCGCATCCGCGCAGCCGCCAGTTTCCACGGCGGCGGGCTTGTCCGCGATGCCGATACCAGTCCGCACAAGATGCTGCGCGGCGATGCGCATTACCTCATCGCGATCGCGCAGGACGACGATGCCGAAGCGCCCGACCAGAAGGACGTTTTGCGCATGGCGATGCGCGAGGCAGGGGCCACCGCCAAGGTCGACGTCTATGCCGGGGATCACGGCTGGTGCGTGCCCGACAGCCCCGCCTATGCGCCCGAGGCCGCCGAACGCGCCTATGCCGACAAGCTCGCCCTCTACCGGGCGGCGCTCTGACGGGTAACCGCTACCTCAGGCGCTGAGCCGCTCGGCGAAGCGGCCGTGCTTGCGGTAGCGGGTCATCCACTTGTCGAGGAACAGGCCCACCGGCTTGGGTTCGATGCCGAGCCTCTCGAAGCCCGGATGCTCGCCCGAGACGGTGTTGCCCTGCGCCAACAGGTCCCACTGGTCGCGGCTCATCGGCGTGCCGGGCAGGGCAGCGAAAGTGGCCGACAGTGCGTCGGGCATGGGCAGGAACGTGCGCTTGCGGCGCTGCGCCTCGGCAATGCGCTCGTTGATTTCGAGCATGGTCACTTCCTCGGGGCCGCCGAGTTCGAAAGTCTTGCCGCCGAACTGCGCGGGATCCTCCAAGGAACGGGCGACCGCCTCGGCAACATCGTCGACATAGACGATCTGCAGCTTCTTGTCAGGCCCGAACACCGGCAGGACCGGCAAGGTAGAGATCAGGCCGGCAAACATGTTGAGGAAATTGTCGTCCTTCCCGAACAGGATCGAGGGCCGCAGGATGGTCGCTTCGGGGAATGCCTCGCGCACGCGCTTTTCGCCCAGGCACTTTGCCGAGGCGTATTCGTTGCTCGTATCCTCGTCCGGCTCGGCAGCGATGGCGCTGACGTGCACGAAGGACATGGCACCGGCCTTTTTCGCAGCTTCGGCCATCCAGCCGGGCGCTTCGCCCATGAGCCTGCGCAGATTGCCCTCGAACGAGCCGACGAGGTTGACCACCGCATCCGCGCCTTCGATGCACCGTTCCACGCTGGCACGGTTCGTTGCATCGCAGCGGGCGAACTGCATCTGGCCGAGATTGGCGAGCGGCTTCAGCTTGAAGGCCTTTTCCGGATTGCGGCTGGCGATCCGCAGGCGCGCACCGCGTTCGAGCAGGGCCTGTGCCACGTAATTGCCGATGAATCCGCTGCCGCCCATGAGCACCACGAGCTTGCCGTTCAACGCGCTGTCTTTCGCCATCGAAATTGCCTGTCTTTCCTGGTCTGGAACTGTCGCTGCGCCCCTAGCCGTAACCCTTGCGCTCCTGCAAGCGTTCCTGCCTTTCGCCGCGACGCGATTGCAGTTGACAAGAATCGCCCCCCTTCGCTAGTGGCGCGCTCCTACCCGCGGACCGGCGCAGATGACCGGCCCCGCAAAGTGTGCCCAGATGGCGGAATTGGTAGACGCACCGTCTTCAGGTGGCGGCGCTCGCAAGGGCGTGGAGGTTCGAGTCCTCTTCTGGGCACCACACACACTCTAAGTGTTTGATTGGGAATAATTTCCCGCTTATCAGCCATTTCTCAACGCTCTGGTCGTACACAAACTCGTACACAGGGTAGAGCTATGGAAGTGGTGTTGATGCACCTGCAGCGTGACAAGAAAAGCGGTATCTTGAGCTACCGCAGGCGTTTCCCGACAGATCTGATTCCCCACCTTCCCAGCCGGAGCCCAACCGGTCGTGGCCGCACGGAACTTAAAGTTTCGCTCGGCGCCAAAGACATGCGCGAACCGGGGGCAACCGAAAGGTACAATCAGATTGACCGACAGTGGGAAGAGATTGTCCTCAGGGCTCAAAAGCGAGCGAGCGGTACCTATGACCCACTCGATGCTGAAACAATCGCCTACCTGGCTTCTCATGTCGCCAATGAGGGATTGGAGATCGACGCCGAGATCCGGCTGCTACCTGAGCCTGCTGATCGAAAGAGGCTCCGCGCCGAAAATCTCACAAAGGTAACATCCGAAGATCTCTCTGATTGGAAAGAGATGAGAGCGATCGGCGACATCACGGGCATGATTGCGATGTGGGGCGATGAGGCGGAGAGCCTAGCGGAAGCGGAGGGCTATCGCGTCGATCGCACCTCGGCCTCATTCGCCGAGCTTTGCTCTGCTGTTCACGACGCCCAGATTGAGGCGAGCGAGGGCACCCTCCAGAGGCTTCAGGGCGATCTCGTGCGCACACCTAAGATAGCCGCACGACCAGCTTCGGCTCCTCGTCCGGCTGGTGAGGCGATGAGCATTTTGGATCTCTATGAACGCTATGCTGCGGTCCCAGGCAGGAGCATGAAAACGGTCGCACAGTGGCGCCGGTATATCGAGCATCTCATCGCGTTCCTCAATACGGATAACATTCTCGCAATCAGCCACGACGACATGGTCGCATGGCGAAATCACTTGCGAGACCATGAGACCTACAAAGGCAAGCGGCTTTCCGCAAAAACGATCAACGGGAGCTACCTCGGCGCAGTGTCAGCTGTTCTTGCTTGGGCCAAGGGTGACGGGATTATCCCAAGCAATCCCATGCTTGAAGTTGCTAAGGTCAAGCTGCCCAAGAAGCCTCGTACGCGAAGCAAAGGATTTACAAACGAAGAAGCACTCACAATCCTTCGGGCATCTTTGGTTACATCAAGCTCTCGGGAAAAAGAGGATTTGCGAAACGCCAAGCGCTGGTGCCCGTGGCTGATGGCCTACTCTGGGGCCCGGGTGAACGAAATCACCCAGCTGCGAAGGCAGGACATCTTCGAAAAAGATGGTATATGGGTCATGCGGATCACACCAGAGGCTGGCACGGTAAAGAACAAGGAGCCGCGCCTTGTACCGCTGCACAGCCATCTGCTCGACCAGGGCTTTCTCGAATTTGTCGAGAGACGTAGCGAGGGGCCTCTCTTCTATGACCCGACGAAGCGGCGGAGCGACAATGCTATCAACCGCCAGGCGAACAGGCTGGGTTCGAAGCTCGCCACCTGGGTCCGCTCACTTGGCATTGATGGAGTTATGCCGAACCACGCATGGCGGCACTACTTTAGCAGTCAGGCTATTCGCTATCGCTTCGATCCCGCAGTAACCCGAGCGCTGACAGGCCACTCTGCTTCCGACGTTCATGGAGACTATGAGCACATTGGGGATTTTGTCGATGTCCTGTCTCGTGAGATTGAGCTGATACCGCGGTTTCAGGTCGACATCTAAATGCCGTCAGATTTACTCTAACGAAGTTCTTTCCGGTTAGCCCACGGAGTAGGATGCCCGGACACAATCATTATCCTGATTGCAGCTGTGGGTGGTGCCTCAAACGTAGGGGCATCACTCGGCGTACTCCTACAAAGCCCAAGGAGCCAGTCCGCTTTGGCATGAGCAGCCTGACGGTACCCAACGCGAAATGTCCTGTCTGCGGCGATCAGGTATTCTTCTACTGGAACGACAAGGGAAGCCGGGTTTTCTTCGACGATCTAGGACCGCCCTGGCCAAAGCACCCTTGCACCGACAATCCTGCGCCATCCGGCCCTCGCGTCCGAGTTAAACCTCCTGCGCCGGAGTACACCCCTTGGCGCGACGCAGGATGGATCCCCGCGATCTATGAAAAAAGTAAGCGCGAGGATGGTTGGAACGTTCTGTATCTCACGCTGCTCGAGACTGATCAGCCCCTAAGGGTACTCAGCGACGTGCTTCGGACCCCGGAAAGGGGAGGCTTGATTTACATCCAGCCGTGGGATGAGAAATTTTGGACGTCTCTGGAATTTCTGGACGAGTACATGTCGCCCGAGAGAATTTGGGGCTGGAAGTACGACAAGTGGTTCATGACTAGCATGATGAAGGCGCTGGATGAGCGCCGTAAAAAGAGTGTGCCAAAGAGGGCTCAAAAGCCCAAAGGAAGAAACCGCAAAGTGAGGCGAGCTGCTCAGTACCGCTCTAAGCGCTAGCGTGGCCTCCCTTCGCGAGGTTGCCTTGTTCCCCTAAACTTCCTGACGCACAAAGGTGATGCCAAAACCTTTGCACCCTCGCGTCTCCTGCATGCGGTTGGCAGGATTGAATGCGTCGCGGCTGTCATAGCGCTGGAAAATGTCGAGGCCACGACCCAGGATAATTTTCCACCCGGTATCCGTCTCGATACTTCGGTCATGGAGGAGGTCATCAAACTCCCACTCGAGGTGGATACCATGGCCACGGACATAGTCCGCCATCTTCGTCAGGTTCTCCTCCTGACGCTCCGGCGCCATTTCGTCTTTGCCCGTACGCAGGCGGACAGAGATTTCATCTTCGGGTTTCTTCTGTCCAATCAGCAGTTCGAGAAATTCGGAAAAGTTGCGCAATTGATGGAACATTCTGATGTAAGGGTCATGGACGGTTACCTCGGTAGCGCCCATCAAGTGCTGGCCGAACAGGTTGGCAAAGGTTATGCCTTTTTGGTTCTCCTGAACCTCTCTATGACCTTCCTTTGGCCTATCGCTTGCTGGCTTCTCGTGCGGCTGAGATGAGTCTGCCGAGCTATCACCCGGCTCGGAGGCCTCTTCCTTCGATCCGTTGCCGCTTTCGCCAGATTGGCCCTCTTGGTCACCTTCAGCGGTACGGTAGTAGAAGTTTGGATACTCTTCCTCTTCCAGCGTCCGGACGTTGAGCTTAGTGCCATCAGACTTTGTTATTCTGAAATCGACCTTGGGGTAGGTCGCGTCGATACGCATGAGCTGATCTTTGACGCGCTTGCGGCACTCCATCGCAAAACGAAGTACTTCCTCGAGTTCCTCATCGGTAGCTCCGCCAGCCGGGAACAGGATCTTCATCAATCCTGAAAAGGTCTTGTGAACGGCATCGCGATCGCGGGTCGAGATGTCGGAAGAGAGCGTGAAGAGCGCCTTATATTGGTCGGAAAAATCCTGGGCACGTAAGTGGCGAAGGATTTCAGCTATGTAGTCGACCACAAATCCGTATCCACCGGAGAACATTTCTCCTCGGATTACGTCCACCTCCCAGCCGGGAATATACGCGTGAAGTCGATCGATAAACGCTGAATCGTAATACTTTTCAGGAAGTTCATCGAAGAGGTCGGTGTGCTTCAGCATGTAGGGTACGGTGTGTTTGGTATTGCCAACGAATACCATCGATGCCTCGGCACCAAGCGTTTCCACTCCGCGTGAAAAGCTCTTGTTGGCCATGTAGTTCTTCATGATGTCGACCAAGGCCTTATCGACCCTTTTTTGGCGACCAGCGAATTCGTCGAAAGCTACAACGTCCCAATATCCAACCAGCCCGATTTTGCCCGTCGCGTTGTTCACAAAGAGTTTTGGAACGGTAACTTCCCCGCCCGAGATCAGAATACCGTGCGGCGAAAACTCGGAGAAGATATGTGACTTACCGGTGCCCTTGGGGCCAAGCTCGATGAGATTGTAGTTCCGTTCCACGAACGGGATCAAGCGCACGAGCTGGATGAACTTGCTCCGCCGTCCGAGCATCTCCGGATCAAACCCAATGCTTTGAATGAGCAGATCGATCCACTCGTCCGATGTGAACTGCTGGCGAGCCGCGAGATACGCATCAAAATCAAAGTTGGATAGCTGAATGGGCTTCAGGGACCCTAGGACCCAAGGGGAGACGCTCTTGTCTTCCGAATACTCGTACTCGACGTCTGCAATGCACCAAACCCCGCTCACCAGCATCTTGGGGTGAGCTTTGACTGTCGACGTGTCGACTAGAACCTCTTTGATCCCGAGGTTGGCAAACGTTGCCTCGTAAACGTCCTTCTTATCGTTCAGGGCCACGCTTACTTTGTCGATGACTTTGTAGCGCCCTTTTTCCCTGATGTTTGAGCGCACCAGGCCTGCTTCGTTGCGGTGGACGTAGTGCTTTGCGAGGATCTCTTTGACGGTTTCGATGCCCGATTGGATTGAGGCCTCATCGCTTGTCGCGCAGTACTGTCCCAGTAGATACTCAAGGACATACGAAGGTACGATCGCGTTGCCTTTGACGGCCTTCACGAGATCCTTGCGCACGACCAACCCGGCAAAATGCTCGTTAATTTTCTTGTCGAGCGGCGTCATTGCAGTCCCCTAGAAGTCGAAATCGGTTTGTCGGCGGCGCAGCGTATACCGAACGGTTCGGTAGTCCTTGAAGGCGCTCGTGTTCTTGTGACGCTCAGAGAGCTTTAAGATCACTTCTTGGTTGTTGTGATCATCAGCTTTCCGGGTGAGAAGTAGGCGGATCGAGCGCTCTCGATCTCTTGGGTCGATCGATGTGCTGTCAAAAACCAGCGTTTGCTCGTCGGAAAGCAAGTCCCCATCTAGCGAGTAGATCCCGATTTTGAGTTCCCGGGATTGGATTTTATCGTCGACGGGTTCGCTCTGATACAGTTTCACGCCGAGTTGGCTGGTCGTGATGAGGCGGCTGTCGCCAGCCAAAATCTCAACCTCGACCAACTCCACATCACTTGCGCGAGACTTACTAACGGTCAGGATCGGGATGACAATTTCTTGGAGGCTCGCGCCGCCGTGTACGAACCTGGCGCCCGATCCGCTTTTTCTGAGGCGATTGATCGACTTCGGAATTTGCACCTCAAGGTCACCGGAAAGTCCAGCAGCGGCCGACGTGAAGGTCTTTACGCTGGCGCTAGGTTCAAGCCCTCGCCCCAGGGCATACCTGCGGTTAACAAAGACAACGTCTTTGCCGGTAACCCCAGCGGAAGCGTAATCACTTTCGTCAATCTTGCGTGCCTGGAAGAGAAACCCGTGGTCAGCTGTGATCAGGATCTTACTTGCATTTGCTGACATGAGTTTGCGGACCGCGCTTTCGAGATCCTTGAAGGTGTCTTCGACGGCTTCGAAAACTTGGCGTTCGGTCCCCGGCTTGTCTCCCATCGCATCGATCCGATCGTGGTAGACATAGATGACGTCATGCTCGCGGATCAGTTCTCGAGCGTCATCTTTCACCAGCTCCATTAGCTCTTCAAACTTGAGAGCCTTGCACCGTTCTCCGCTCGCACCGGCAGTCAGGATTTTCTCACGGTTCTGGAGGCCTGAAGCCGATTGACCGTCGACAAGAACTGTCGCCTTGTCTTCTATCTTAAGCTCGCGGTGGGGGAGAAGAGCTGCCATTCCCAATTGGGTGTAGCTTGGCAATGCGCTGAGGCCTGGTTCGAGCTCCGCCGTAAAGCGGTCTAACGAGCGTATCCTTCGCTGAAGCTCTTCGCCGACTTCGTAGCGTAGAGCATCAGAAATGATTACGCACACTTTTTGCCCATTATGGCGAACGGGACGGACCTTCGACCTGTAGAAATCCGTCTGCATCGTAACGGCTGCGGAATTCCAAGTATCGGCTGCGTCAACCTGAGCCTGCCAGTTGTCATTCAAGGTCAAGAGGAATTGATTAGAATAGCGGTTTTCGACCTGTTCGGTGAGCTCTGAAAGCAAGCTCGTGGCCTGTTTCGACTGGTCGGCATTCTTGATGAATTCTCGGTACAATTGGTCCAATCGGAACCAGCGCGTTGCGTAAAGGTCTATCCCTTGATCAAAGCCCTTCACCTCCAGTGACGTGTGGGCAAGCTCGTAAAGGAACCGAGCTGCAGCCAGGATGGCTTCATAAATTGGTTCAAACGTGGCGAACCAATGGAGACCTTTTCGCTCGCGGACCCAGCGCTCGACCTCTGCATGAGAAACCGTCTGTTCGGCGACCTCGTGGACTAACGCCCGAATGATTTTGCGGTCGATTGCCTCGTACTGATCAAGCCGCATAAGGTCGCGAAAATCTCGCCGTTCGAGATCCTCTTCGACGTTCAGAGCCTCGGCAAATTCGGCGGATAGAATTTCGAAATCGGCTGCAGTAGTGCGACCATTTTTCCAGCGTTTGAAGCAGATGTGTGCATCGGATGTGAGTTCAGCTTCTGCGCCGAGATCCGCTGCGTACGAGGCTCTAAATAGAGCGATAGCGAAATCACCGATGCTCGGAGTTTCCGCGCGGTAGCCAAACCGTTCGGCGAACTGCTCCCACAGGAATTCAGCGAGGCGGCAACGTTCGAGCAGCCCCATCGTCCGAGCCAAGTTCTCCTCACCCTTGGCCAATCCACCAAGCAATGCTTCAACGATAGCGTCGATATCCGGGTGGACGCCAAGGCATACGGCAACCATCTTCATTCGGACGCGTGTGCGACTGTCGCTTGGCTCGATCAGGCGTTTAAGTTCTTCGTAACGAGCATTCGCTCCGAAGAATGCTTGGTGTTCCTCCAGAAGACCAGCAAAAGGTCCGGGCAATCCGAGCTCGTCCAGCCACATCTGGACCTTGTCGGTTCGGAACTGAGAGTGGGACAAGAGAACGTCCAACAGCCAGTTGTCGATGTCTTCCGGTTGGGAGCCACGAGCGTAGACCAGGAAATGCTGCTCCGGCTGCTCCCGAAGCATGCGGTGCTTCAAAGCAAATTCGTTGTTTTGCACCTCCACCTTTTCGACGCCCGGTAAATCGAGGGCGGCGAAATCGTCGGCGAACTCCTCGGCGGTGTCGTACCAGAAGACGATCTGGCGCTCACCGCCTGAAAATTTCGCCTTCAACGCATACTCGAGCTTGTCTTTCATCGGGCTATTCCGAGAGCCCCGGGATCCGCTTCAGCGCAGCGCCGAACTTCGGATAGTTCGCTTTCACGCCATCATCGAGATCGATCCCCACGCGCTGTGTCGCCAGTGGATAGAGTACATCCTTCTCATATGCCTCGAGCTCAGCCAGTACCTTGCTGGCTTCCTCGATCTCTCTGGCCGCCTTTGTCTTCGCGGACGCTGCTGATGAAGGGTCCGCCTGGATCCGCTCTTGCTGTTCGCGATGGGCTTCGAGCTTCCGGATATATTCGCGCAGATAGTCATTCAGCACCACGCTGATCGTGTCAGGGCGATAGCGGTGCATGTAGATCAGCGCATTGAAGCTACCTTTGGGGCTGGAGAACAGCCAGTAGATCGGGTGCTTCTTGTAGCGTTTGACGTGATCGTTGTAGAAATCTCGGAGGAAGTATTTCCGGATATCCTTGCCGAGCGCGCTCTCGATGAATCGGAGGTTTTCGGTGAAATGATCCTCACCGAAAGTCGTGCGTAGGAATGTGCGGAAGCGTCCTGTGATGTCGTCCGCGAACCAATCGCGATCGAGGATCGGGATCACATTGTCCTCGTCCGGCATAAATGATGGTGAGGGCACGCGGGCGAGATAATCCTGGAGTGTCTCACCGTGATTAGCGAGGATCAGGCCTCGCTCTTCCAGGCTGTAGCGGCCGAACATGCAGCCCACGCTATAGCTAAGGAACTCAGCCATGGTGTCCGAAAGAAGCCGCCTCTCATGCTCCTCTCTGTTGAGTTTTGGGCTATAGCGACTAGTTGGATTGCAATTGAGGGTGATTTCCGCAAGCGGCACATCCGGGTTCAGCTCGTCTTGAAGGCCGTAGGCGTCTATGAAAATGCGATTGTTCTCTTCCTCCAGCATTTTCACTTCATTTGTCCTTGACCCCCAATCAGCACGAAGGTCAGAATAAGTCATCTCCAAAGAGCGACTTCCATTCTCTTCCGACAGCAAGGGGTGTCTCTCGAAATCCCACGACGTTTCGGATTCGTCCCAATCAAATTTGGCGAGCTTGACTAAGTTTAGAACTACATTGTCAGAAAATTTTGGAACCGAAAGTACGGGAATGCGGCCAATATCTCCCGACTTGAAGTTTAAAGTAGGAGAGAGGATCTTCAGAAGACTGTGAGAGACGCTAGAATTAAGAAGGCCCAAATAAAAATTGAGGCGCCCGGGCTCAGGAAATATCCCATTGCTAGCGTCAGAAAAAATGAATCCTTCTGGAGAATATCGAACAGAGAATTTTGAGCTGCTGATTTTCGACCAAGTTGCAGACTCTCGGAAGTAAAATTCCGGACTCCGTATATATCGAGCCCAGCTGGTAGTTGTTGGGTCGTTTGGATTGTTGATGAGCCAATGTTTTAACTCAGCTCCATCGTTCATATAGTTTAGAACAAAGTCATTATTGCCATACCAGCGACGAAATTCACCACCTTTGTTAAGCGGAAACCATTTTTTGGAACTCGCAGAAGCGTCTTCCTTATTAGAAAATCCCAATCCAATAGTTGCGAAATTCAGCTCATGCCATGGTCGAACAAATCTCGCCGTATCTGATGTCGAAAGGCCAACTCTAGGGTTTGCTTCCGTGTTGAGGGCATAGCCATTCTCAAACGCCTTAATCTCCTTTTCGGTGGCCCAGTAGGCAATGGGGTTTTCGGGCATTTTAGAGAAGCCAGATGGCTCAACTGCAAACCAATCCCTAGCTTCGATCTTTTCTTCGAGCACGACCCTTTTGTTTGCGGATTGTGGGGCGTCGTTGAGGTCGAAGAAAGCCCCCTTGACTCGCTCGGCACTTCTCTGAATTATGAATGCTGCGGCCTGAGCGACCTTCGAATTCATTTCCGGAAAACTATTAAATCCAATCTGGATCAAGCCTCTGATTTGATAATCTGTCGTCACTTTATAGCGAAGATCTTCAAATGATGATATAAACATCCATGTCTGCATAGTGACGAACGAGGCATAACATTTTGCTTTTAAGAGATTTAGGCCGCGCTCCATAAACATTGAGAAAAGATCGGCTCTACTCTCTGTGAAATTTTCGCTAGCGAATGTTTTCAATACCGCATCAAAGTTCTGAGCGCCCATGTATGGGGGGTTGGCCACCACTACGTGATACGTCGACCGAAGCGCCTCGGACATTAGCAGAACAGCTAAAACTCGTTTTTGAAGTTCTCTCAGCAACAAGTCATCAGCAAAATCCCGAGCTTCTACTACGCGTAGTGCCTCCGCCGGGTCGCGAAGTTTTGGCACGATCAGCGAGCCGAAGTTTTTCGCGTCTGTGAATTGTCCCAGCGTTTCTTGGAGTTCGTCCGTAAACAGGTCTTCGCCCACCACAGCCGCCACATCTTGCATCTCAGCAGGCGTGAACGCCACGTCCTGCATCACCACAATGTCAGGCTTTGCCTCCATTCGCATGAATCGGCGTCGCCCAAGTCTGGCTGCAGTCTTCATAGCAAGCGCAAAGGCCGCCAGCGCTCCTGCGCGATCATCGATCTCGATGCCGGTCAGGTTGTGCGTAATGATCTTGGCCGGGATCTCGCTGGGCTCATAGCCCTGTTCTTCATAGATCGCGTAAAGTAGATCGAAGGCGTAGGTGAGCATGTGGCCTGAGCCGCAGGCTGGATCACAGATGCGAATTTCTTCAGGCGAGGATGTCCTGAGGAAGTCGGTTTCTGGCTCCTCTGGCGCAATGTAGTAGTCCATCCGCTCAACCAGCCTGGAATTCGGGTGGTTGAGCATCCACAGGCGCCCAAGCGAATTCTCCACCAGGTACCGCACGATCCAGTGCGGCGTGAACAGCTGAGTGGCAGCAGGGATGTTCTCCGCCGTAATCTTCTTATTTTTCTTCAGCCCCGCGAAGACCTCGTCCTTCTTCTCGGAGATGTAGAACTGGTAGAGCCAGCCAATAATCTCGACATCCTGGCAAGCCTCGTCGTTCATCACCTCGCGCAGCCGGACCATGATGGAGTCCGGGGCAAGCAGTCCTGTCGGCATCAGCAGCTCGGTATAGTCCGCAATCCGTTCGAACATGAACGGCATGGTGCTGTGCCAGGCGTTGCAAACAGCCACGAGCAGCAGCTGATAGGCTTCCGCCTGCGGGTCTGAGCTGGTGGCGGCGCCACTCAGCAGTGCCCGAACGCGGTCTGCCACATCCTTTGGCACAATGGCCGGGTCGATATGCTCGGCCATGGCTTCCGCCAGGATCTCCGGCTGCGATTGGCCCTCGGCCGGTGTGACCGCCCGGATAGTGTTGAGACCGTTTGCATCCATGAAACGCAAGGCGCTCAGCCGGTTGAACCAAGTGTAGGCAACCTTCTCAATCAGCTCTTCTTCGCCCAACGCAGCAAGCTGCTTTTCGAGCTCAGTTACAGCTTTCGGCTGCTCGCGGCGGGCCGCACTGTCAGATGCCAAAACTGACCGCAGCTTCACCGACACTTGATCGATCAGCAGCTTGCGAGCCTGCGGTGCGAACTTCTTCAGGATAGAGGTGTCCATTAGAGCGAGATCCGCTTGCCAGATTGGATTTCCGCAAGAAGCTTTTCACGCAGCTCCTGCAGGTATTGTTCGACGTCCTCTTCTGATGACAGGACGGGTTTAGAGTGCGCGGGCCTCAGCGAAGAAATCGGGGTCAATGGCTTCGCGCCCGATTGCCCACTCCCCTCTGCACCGGTGTTGTCAAAGCCGTCCGCTGCAGACTGTTTGACCCTGTCTTCGGTACCTTCTGCCTTTGCGAGCAGGGCAGGGTACTCGTTACGCTTGAACAGATCCACGGTACGCTCGACCAAGGGGATGGTGTCGGCATCGCGTAGGCCTGCCTCAGCGCTGGTAAACGCGATGTCGATCTCTGTTGCAGCGGCCGCGTATCCTTCACCCGTTGTCAGATATGTTTTCAAAGCATCGAGGTCTGCTCGCGCGGATTGCCGTGCGGCATCGAGCGCTTCATCGACCTTTGCTTTGAGTGCATCGATCTCGCCTCGGAGGCGACGCATCTTGTCCCCGCGATAACATTCGGGATCGTCCAAAATTGACTGGATTGGCTCGGTCGAAACACCTGGAAGATAGGCAATGTTCGTCCCCTGCTTTTGCAGGAAGTCGTGTCCTTGATCCCAGATCTTTCCTTGGTCTCCTTTGAGGAACTGCTTGATTGGCCCCGAGACGTCCTCCTTGGCGTCCAAGACTTTGTCCTGCCTCGTGGCGAGTTCGGCGAAAAGCCCGTTCACTCCCAAGCTCGCCAATTCGGACAACTGTTGGGCAACCGGCTCCAACTTGCTCGAGAATGGATAGCGGCTGGAGCTCTGCGCAAGTGTCCTGAGCTCGTCCGCTTCCCTTTTGAGGTCAGCAAGCGTTTCTTCTGCCAATGCCTTTGCCTCGGCAGCTCGGGGCAATGTATCGAAGAACTCCTTGTAGAAAGTTTTTAGTGCCGTGACCTGCCCTTGGGTGAATTCGACCTGCGGCTCGAGAACGATGTTCGAGAATTCGTGCGTGTTCCGGAGAGCCTTGCCGAATTCGCTCGAGGAGAGGCTGCTCCCGTCCTTTTTGGCTTCGATGCGCCCCCTTGCGTAGAGAGCGGCAAGCTGAGCGAGGATAGCCATTCGAGGCCAGCCGTAGGGAGCCTTCTCGAATTCTTCCGTCACAGATTTCACTGTGGATCGAAGGGCACGACTCTTATTCATCTGCAGGTGATTGAGAACGCTTTGCTCAGGCTCGGGCAACGGAGATCCGTCAGCACCGAAAAGGCCATCATCCGCTTTCGACAGAGCCTCAGAAATATGGCTCTCGGTATAGGAGATCCCGCGAAGCTGGCCGAGGCTAGTGTAGACCTTATCGATTAGACTGCCGAAACCACGGACAATCCTACCGGCTCCGTCTTCGCCGGGGATATCGAGTTCCTGACCCCTCACGAACAGCCTCGCGTCGGCAAGAAGCCTCTTGGCGCTTAGCTCTAACGCGCGACCGCGTTGTTCAATCTGCTCCCTCCTCTCGCTAATGATCCGCTGGAGAGTTGGCTGTAGGTTAGTCGTAGAGGCCTGTCGGACGTACTTTTCAGTTTTCTTTAGCTGGATCAGGTCTCTTAGGAAGCGTTCCTCCTCGGGCAAGATAACGCAGAGCTCGTTCCGGTTCATGGTCTGCATTCGAAAGCGCTCAACCTGGCCGCCTTCCGGATGAAAGGGGGTGATCATATTGATCTTCAGCTCGTAGTCCCGGCCCGACAACTGATCGTCTACATGTTTTGCGTAAGGGTAGTCTGCGCCAGCGATCTCGTGGTGGATCTTGTTAGTCCTCAGACCGATCCCGAAAAGCATCTGGTCGAGTGCGGCGGAGATCTCAGAGTTGTCGACCTCGGTGTTCTTGATCTCTTCCTCGACATCCTTCTCTTCGTCCGTGAGGAACTCGTAGACCGAACCGTTACGCTGAATGTAGGTTTGTTGTTCGAGTAGGTTGAGCGCCGCCTCTACGTCACGGGTCAACTTGACCGCATCGCCGTCGAAACGCTCTCGGACGAGCACGGCAATGTTCTCGAGTGTTGGTTTGAACTGCTTAACATACTTAACAAGGAAGAGGGCTTTGAGGATGCGTTGTGCAAGTTCATTCTCGATGTTTCGCTCTGCCAGCAAAATCGAAGATTGAACGCCCGCTTTCAGCGCAGAACGAATTCCCTCAAACATCAAATCGAACGGCGCAACGGCACCAAGTTCGTAATCTTTGATTTGCCTCACGACCTGCTGGAAGACGCCCAACATAGAGCGTTCGCCAACTGACGCGTGCCGTCCCTCAAAGGCGTTATGGTTTGATAGCTCTCTTATGGCTTCCTGGAAAAGATCATATTGGTACGGGAGGAATGGGTAACTTGCGATGAAGTGATCGCGATCTCGATAGGTCTTAAATTGCACGCCCGTCGAGAAGCCGAACAATGTCCGCATGTCGTTTTCATGGGCATCATAGAGCTCGCCGACAGCCCCCTCGGCCTCCTCGGCTTTTTTTAGCAATCGTTTTTGGATTACCTCGGCTACATTCGCACTGGTCAATGGCATGCGCGTGGCAAAGCGGGCCTGGATCTTTGAGTAATCCAAATCCTGTTGCTTCGACATGTCTCCGACAATGCCGCCCATCTCCTGCTGTGCGGTAACAATAATCCACGCTTTGCCCTTGCAGCGCGTCGCCAATGACTCTGCAATAGTTTGCAGATTGGTCATCAGCTTGGTGTTATCGGCGATGTATTGCCCTACCTCATCAACGAAGAAATTAAGCCGAAACCCCTTGGGCTGGCGCTCCACGAACTTGTTAATCTGGTCGGCGAAATCCTCGATTGATACCTTATAGGTCTCGCGATACTTTTTGAGTACGCCAGCAGCTTCGGACGGATCTCCCCCAGTCGCTTTCGCGTAAGCAGCCGCAATCGATTTTTCTTCTAGAATGTGTTGTTCGCGACCTCGCTCCCACGGCTTTAGGGCAATTTCCTCGTATGCGGTCTTGAAGGCCGCAAAGTTTCCGTTCTCATCGAGGTGGCGCTCAAACTGAGCAACGTGCCCCTGCTTCCCATAATAGCCGCAGGCTTCGTCAAAGACCTTCTGAAATACAGCGAGGAGAGCATCGACCTGTGCCTTTGAGATCACATCGGCCTTCTGGTCGATATTGAAAAGAATGCTCATCGAAGGGATCGATGCGGCGCGTTCAATATCAGCCTTAAGAAATTGGTTCTGCTTTACCTTCTCGCTGAACACCGCGAGGGCGTTTACCCCATCGACCTCGTGATTTTCGAGGAGCAACGCAAGCATCTTCAGTAGATGCGATTTGCCCGAACCAAAGAATCCGGAAATCCATACGCCATTTGAGTTTTCTGCGTTCAAATAGGCGTCGAGGAAGATATTGAGGTGCTTCTCCACCTCATCGGTGATGACATATTCCTCAAGCTCATTAAGTAAGCTGGCGTCATCATCCGCCTTGATGACCCCCTCAATTCTGCGATCGACAGGCTTATCAAAAATTTCTTTTAGTTTTAGTGCCATAATGCGTCATGCCTCGACGTGCAGGATGTTGAATGCGCGATAGTATTTGTCGTCATGAAGGCGACCAAAGAGGTCAAGGGATGCGCCGCTGGCAATTTCGTGCGTGTAGCGACCCGGAAAGAACATGACTGTAGGAAACCCCTTTGCGACGCTCTGAAGATTGTTGAGCACGTTATGCGAGCGAATAAACGGGAATACTTCCCCGACACCTGTAATGAACATCACATCCGGATTGGTGGAAGTGATCCGTTCGGAGATGGCGGGCACTAGATGATCTTGAGGGTCGAGGACCCCTTGTAGTAGCTCCAATAATTCAGATTTTGCACTCAGCTCCTCTGCATCGAGTACTTGGCTCCAAATGTTCCTAGCGCGAAGAATATCGATGCAGGTATTATAGAGGTTTATCTCCAAAACACTTAAGTTTGAGCCTTCGAGATGCTTCAGGAGCCTCACGTAGACCTCGTCGATGTCCTTCTGACGAGCGATGTCATAAGGACATATGAAGAAAGGCACTTCGTTGTTGAGGCTCTCCATATTCAAAAAGCGCTGGGAAGATATCACTTTGCAAAGGTGATCTAGGAGCTCACGTGGTTCGTATGTGTCTGTGCGCAATGCCATTTATGCTCCTTAGGTCACGCCAGGGAAAAAGCGCAACTCGGTTGGGTCCTGCTGCTCCAAAAGGGCGCGAACCGAGCTTGGAAGAAGATAGGCGGCAATCCGGTCACCTTCGACTAGAACCCCTGCTTCGCGCATGTAGCGAAACAAGATCTGCCGAAGCTTTTTCAAGGTAGTTTCGGAGAGGTCATCCAGATCCTCGTTCCACTGAGATTTTGATGCCACGTAGGCGTCGAAGTGTTCGTAGTTGAGGTCGGTTCGGAAATGAGCAAGGCGCTCGCCCAGGACTTCGATCGAAAATTCTCGGATAAAAGGATAGGTCCGGCAAAGTGCCAGCCACAGTAGGGCGCTCTGCTCAACACTACTCCCGGACAGGAGGAGCGATCGCTCGTCGTCGTTGAGGAACGAGAGGCGAGTTACCAGCTCTCGGATTGTTCTGGTGGAAGATGATTTTGCCTGAAAGCCAGTCAGACCTCTCTCTCCAGCAATTTTCTTCACCGCTTCCCAATCGCCAAGATCCTCATAAATGGAAGCAAGCTCTACTGAGGCTGGTGCAAATAGGCCTCCGGTCGAGAATGATAGGCGATAAGGATTCTTTGCGGACATCGGTCGTGTTTATCAGGCTTGAATGTATCGGTAGGGAAATTTTCTGAGACCCGTCAGGCTAGTGAATGGTTTCAAAACGACACCCACAGCTCATGCGGGGACGAAAGTCTCTGCCCATTCGCAGAGCGACGGTCTAGCGGGTTCAATCGAGAGAGTTTTCATACCACTATGGCTATAGGTTACCTTAAGGCCTTTTGAGGCCTGCTTGTGGCAGGGGTGGTGGGAACTTCCGCCTACCCTTCATGACGACTTGCGCCGACCCACGAAACCTTATGATCTGAAAGCCCCTATCTCAATGCACTTATCGACACCGCTTCCCATTATGGAAGAGGCACAAAGGCGTGATGCTCGAACCTACAGCCGCTCCATGATGCTCACGGGTAGCCCCAGGTCACCGGAGGGTACCCGGTTGGTTGGTCTGATCGTGGATGAGGTGATCTCACCCTACAAGGCAATGCAGGGGCAACTCAGGCCCTCTTCGATCCTTAAGTACCGCGCGATTACAGGCGCTTTCCTGGCAGATTTGCTCGCGGCCGCATCCGTTGATGTTTGGTGCAAGTTAGCAACCAACACTAACGCCCAATCGGGACGCCCAGGTGGGCCGCAAGCCTTCAAGACGATGAGGGATGCTCTTGGTGAAGCCGAATTGATTGAAGAGCTGCCCGGGTATATCCGCACATTTTCACTGTTTGGAGGGAAGCAGACGAAAGCGGCTCGAACTAGTTTTCGACCCACTGCGAAGCTCGTGGAACTAGCGGAGAGCCAAGGCATCGCTCTTACGGAGTGGCACAAGCATTTCGATATGGGTCGTCCGGCCGCCCCAGGAGCGACTGACCTCCTGGAGAAGAGGGGGGAGAAGAAGTCGAAGAGTTCGGAACCTAGGCGTCTTGCGGTCAATCTGACTGAGCCAATGGCGGCAAAGATCGTGGCTGACCTTCAGCGTCTCAATGAGCACTTAAGGGCGCCTGGGCGGATCGAAGGCATCGCATTTTCTGGGTTGCGACGGGTCTTCAACAATGGCGACCGCCCCGATTTCAATTGGCAGTGGCACGGACGATACTATTCTATGCCGGAGGCCGACCCCTATGAGCGGATGGAGGGATCCGCCGAGACTCGGAAACGCGTTATTCGCATCGATGAGCAGGAGGTTGAGGAGGTCGATATCAGCGCTTCGCACCTCACGATCCTTCATGGTCTATTGGGGATGCCTTTCGATAATTCGCGCGACCCATATGAGGTCTACGACCTTGCACCGGGAGCGGGGTCGGTCAGAGACTCTGGAACGCCCCATGGCTTCTCCGGCCCTAAGGTCGATCGGGAAAGGATGAAGGCATGGCTACTCATCGCTCTGGGTACCTCCGACCCAGCAGCGGGTGGCTCGAAGCATAATCTAGCTAGGAGGGCAGGCCTTGGTCGATATCCATTCTTGGCTGGCCTCCCAAGCTTGGGCATAGGCCCGCTAGACCTCCAATTTCATGAGGCGGAGATCCTTCGGCTGGCCATGGAGGAATTGATGATCGACCATAAGGTCGGTTTCCTACCGGTCCATGATGCCCTCATAGTTGCCAAGCCGAATATTAGGTTGGCCAAAAGTGCCCTCACGGGGGCGTTTACCCGGTACTTTCGGGAGACGCTGGGCCTGGCAGCAGGCCCCGAGCCAAGACTGAGCTAGACGAAAGAGTCCCGGCTTAGCCAACGATCTAACGGTCCGTGGGGCGCGCTCAACGCCACTATGCCTCTTTGCCATTTTCGCCAGAATTCGGCCAGCACAGTCGACTTCAGGCTTCTAATCCGCCCGATTATTCTTTGGAGAGAGTTTAGCTGCCGAGAGCTCGATAGACAGAAGCTCTGCCAATTTTTAGCTGCCTGCTGATCTCCGTGGGATTTAGGCCCTCACGCCTCAGTCGCCTAACTTCTTCCACAGGGACTGAGGGTTTTCGGCCTTTGTATACACCCTTAGCTTTAGCCTTTGCGATACCCTCCATCTGGCGCTCCCGACGTAGAGCGGTTTCGAACTGCGCAAATACGCCGAGCATCTGGAGGAAGGCGACGCCCGCTGGAGTGGCGGTATCTATTGGCTGCTCTGACGCCTGAAGGTTGGCTCCCTTTTTCCTGATCGTTCCTACGATGTCCTCCAGATCCCTGACGGAACGCGCGAGACGATCGATCCGGGTCACCATCAGGGTGTCGCCCTCGTGCAAGAATTCCAAGATCGTATCCAACTGCTCGCGACCTTGCCTGGAGGCTCCGCTCTTCTTTTCAGAACGGACAATAGTGCAGCCGGCAGCTTTGAGCTTCTCCTCCTGGACTGTGCAGTCTTGATCGTCGGAGCTCGCCCGTGCGTAGCCTATAGTTGTGGCCATGATGAAACTGTTCCAATAGCGTCTGGACCATTGGCTCTGAATGTCCGGAATGTTCACGTCAATGCTAATGAGACACCGATAGTGTCTCAAGGTGACGTATCTTTAGGGTATACCCTGCGGACGTCCAGAAGTCTTCTGGAGCTTGCGGGTTTAGCTCCTTTGGGTCCCAATGGGTCCCTTTGGCCAAGCTTGATGGTACCGTCAGGATTGATGAAGATACGACTTCACAATCGATGGCTTCACTGCACATCGCTCAGACAGGTGGGATCCTTAACACTTCGCGAGATTGCTCGAAAGAGTATGGCTCAGCTTTCTGAGCGGCAAGCGGCATGCGACCGATGTTTTAGGCCATGCTGACGGGTTAACTAAAAGGCACAAGTTCTGGAGCAATGGCGTGTTTCAATCTGCCCCAAGCCCCCTCCGATCCTACTCGGCGCCAATGTGAGTTGGTTTCCTGCCCGAAGCTTCCCGTCTAGAAATCGCGTCGAATAAGGGCGTTTCCAAGTCTTCTCCGGCTCCTTGGCGCCTCAAAGTGGATCGGACACCTTCCCACTCCCCGTGGGGCGGAGTATCCTCACTCTCGCGTCGACTGTAGCTGTAAAGTGCATCAACGTGAGCAGCGATCCCTGCGGCAGTGATGAGATGGCTATTGACTTCATGGAGGGTGAGCACGTTTGTTCGATGCCTTCCTCCCCGGCTTCGCATCCGGGCTGTGAAGACCTGAATGTTCCCCAACAGGTTCGCCACGGATTTGGCAGCCCCCTCATTACCGAATTCGGCGAATTGCTCGAGCTGGGGAAGAACCTCCGAAGGCAGCGAGGGCACAACTTCTAGGGCCTGAAGGGGGACAGCAGCTCCTCCACCGTCGACCCGATGATAGATCTGTAAGAGCTCATGGATACAGTCGGCCGACCATTCCGAAAGATTGCTGAGAGATAGTGGAAGGACCGCTCGGACCGCGCGAAGCTTTCGGGCCTTATTGGCCGCGTCCAATTTCCGCATTTGGTGCGTCTGATTGTATACGAAACCACCAGCAATTAGTGCGCCAATCGCAGCGGCCAGCAGCGCTATCTCAAGTGACCCCAAGCTCGACAAAGCATCTGTCGCCATCTCTGGGGTCTCTGGGGTAGTGGTTCCCGAGTACTGGATGGGCGACGGCGGTGGAGTGGATATAGCGGTGCTGCTGGAGGTCGCCTCCGGTGTTGTCGTCATGGTTTACCGTTTGTGTCGAAGTCGAATTTCTCAGGCCAGACCTGGCGGGCGATCGCATCAAGGTCAGCTACCGTCAGCAGGCCTCCCTCATTAATCCAGTGATAGCAATCAAGATCGCTTTCCTCCCGGTCAAGCCTCCAAAAATCGAGCAAGAGATGAATTGCAGCCTGCCTGTCGCTGGCTTGCTTCTTGGGCACATACCCAACGGGCAACCAAACCCAAGAGTCGAATTCGTCCTCGTGGTAGATCCAGAGCATCCAGTCTTTGCGGCCCCGGCTCAGATAATACGCATCGAGCCTAACGTGCCTAGGTGACCACGCCCATTCCACTTGCCCCAGATACTCAGCATTTGAGGGGCCTTTCGGAAGAGCGACGCCCGGGGGCTTCACATCGAAGCCCACCACCGCATCAAAGGCCACCGGACGCTCTTCGAGTTCCACCACCGGCACTAGGCGCTGTTGTGGCAGCTCAGAAGGAGACATGGGTACATGAGGCTTCTTCAACGTTTATCTCCATGCTTTCTTATTGCTAGATTCGCGAGCGGCAGAAAGTGCATGAAATCTGGGGATTTTGGGGCGTCGATGTCCAATTCCCATTTGGCACTTTAATCATTCAATCTGATCTCGCTTCTGCATTGTTGCGTAGACGCTCCTCCATCCAGCGTACGAGTAGTGGCAAGCTATGCCTGTTTATTAGGAGATCTTCGTTTAAAGGCATGACCTCTCTTGGAGCCGTACCGCCAGTACTCTCAAGTAATAACGTTCCCATACATATTAGCTGATCTAAACTAGCAGGTTTCTGCCAGACCTGACGGTAGCGGAAATCAAACTCAGATAGCTCGAGCTCGAGGCGATCGACGAGTATCTTTCGTCTGCAATGGGTGGCGTAGTTATGGGGTGGAGGAAGTTCTTCCATGCATCTGCGAACGGCTGCAAGGCGTAAGTCTCTTGCGGCAGAGGCAAGGGGATAGGTCCATTTCTCGGATCTCAGCATTGGACGCGCTCCTTCAAAGTACTGAAGGGTTGGCCCACATGCGGTTCCGATATTAGCCCGATCATTTGCCGACTTGGCCACATCTGCGTTCGCAATACCACCTTACCCGGGCGGGCAGGTTGGTGAGGGAGCACCCTTCTCTTGATGATTTATTCCCAATACCAGCTTTCGCTCAGGTACACAGCAAGATCTCGCACTGGCCCCACAAGCCTGAATTGAACGACACCTAGCGAACCACCGCCGGTTCGATTGTTTTGAGCCAATGATGGAACGATTTAGACTGAGAGTTGCTCGCCAGAGATGCATATTTTTGGAGGCTAATTTCCCTATCGGAAATTGTCGTCGATTTGAGTCCCTAACGAGGACTCGAATTTAGCTAGAGTATTGAAACTCGTACACACAATCGGTACACACGACGCTGATCGAGAGTGCACAGAATGGCGGATTTCTGCGGTTCTTGGGGTGCGTAATGGGAGTCCTCTTCTGGCACCACTACTTTTCGAAAAATTCAAGAAACGCGGACGGAATGTTCGTTTCCAATCCGCGGTCCGGTTGAGTTTGCGTTGCACCGTGCAGCGGGCCTAGAGGGCTCGCAGCCGGTCGCGAGCGATTCCTGACGCGGCCGTGCCAGGAGAGAGAATTCGATGAAGTCACTGGTCAAGGCCAAGGCCGAACCCGGCCTGTGGATGCAGGACAGCCCCAAGCCCGAAATGGGCATCAACGACGTCCTCATCAAAGTGCGACGCACCGCCATTTGCGGCACCGACATGCACATCTGGAAATGGGACGATTGGGCGCAGAAGACCATTCCGGTGCCCATGATCGTCGGCCATGAATTCGTCGGCGAGATCGTCGACGTGGGCGACAATGCCGGTGACTTCCAGGTCGGCCAGATCGTGTCGGGCGAAGGCCACGTGGTGTGCGGCCGCTGCCGCAACTGCATGGCGGGCCGCCGCCACATGTGCGCCCATGCGCAGGGCATCGGCGTGAACCGCGCGGGTGCCTTTGCCGAATATCTCTCGCTTCCGGCGGCCAATGTGTGGGTCCACGATCCCAAGATCGACCTCGACGTCGCCTCGCTGTTCGACCCCTATGGCAATGCGGTGCACACCGCGCTGCAGTTCGACGTGCTGGGCGAGGACGTGCTTGTCGTCGGTGCCGGCCCGATCGGCATTATGGCCGCAGCGGTCTGCCGCCATGCGGGCGCGCGCCACGTGGTCGTGACCGACCTCAACGACGAGCGCCTGGCGCTTGCCAAGCGTATGGGCGCAACGCGCACCGTCAACGTGACCCGCGAGAAACTGGAAGACGTGCAGGCCGAACTCGGCATGACCGAAGGCTTCGACGTGGGCCTCGAGATGTCGGGCAGCGAGCCGGGCTTTGCCTCCATGGTCGACAACATGGCGCATGGCGGCAAGATCGCCATTCTCGGCCTGCCCGCCGGCGACGTGCGGATCGACTGGCACAAGGTCATCTTCAACATGCTTACGCTGAAGGGCGTCTACGGCCGCGAGATTTTCGAGACATGGTACAAGATGCAGGTCTTCGTGCAGAGCGGGCTCGACCTTTCGCCCATCATCACCCACCGCCTTCCGGCGGACGATTTCGAGCAGGGCTTCGAGGCGATGCTTTCGGGCGAAGCCTGCAAGGTCGTGCTGAACTGGGAATAGGAACGCAACATGTACGGTGAATTCCAGGCCCATCTGCAGGCCGAACTCGATTCCATCGAAGCGCAGAACCTGACCAAGAACGAGCGGTTCATCGCCTCGCAGCAGTCGGCGCGGGTGGAAGTGAACGGGCGCGAGCTGATCAATCTGTGCGCCAACAACTACCTCGGCCTTGCCAACAATCCCCAGATCATGGCGGCCGCGCGCGAAGGCCTCGACGAGCGCGGCTTCGGCATGGCCTCGGTGCGCTTCATCTGCGGTACGCAGGACATCCACAAGCAGCTGGAAGCGGAGCTGTCCGACTTCCTCGGGATGGAGGACACGATCCTCTACCCGTCCTGCTTCGATGCCAATGGCGGCCTGTTCGAAACCCTGCTCGGCCCCGAAGACGCAGTCATTTCGGACGAGCTCAACCATGCCAGCATCATCGACGGCATTCGCCTGTCGAAGGCAATGCGCTATCGGTACAAGAACAACGACATGGCCGATCTCGAAGCGCAGCTGAAGGCGGCCGACGAGGCCGGTGCGCGCTTCAAGCTGATCACCACCGACGGCGTGTTCTCGATGGACGGGCACATCGCCCAGCTCGACAGGATCTGCGACCTCGCTGAAAAATACGGCGCGCTGGTGCATTTCGACGACTGCCACGCCACCGGCTTCCTTGGCGAAACCGGCCGCGGCACGCATGAGTACCGCGGCTGCATGGACCGGGTGGACATCACCACCGGCACGCTCGGCAAGGCGCTGGGCGGGGCGAGCGGCGGCTACACTTCCGCGAAGAAGGAAATCGTCGCGCTGCTGCGCCAGCGCTCGCGGCCCTACCTGTTCTCGAACACCGTGGCTCCGCCAGTCGTCGCCGGCAGCCTCAAGGCGATGGAACTGGTGCGCGAAGGTGCGGCGCTCGAACGGCTGCGGCGCAATACGGCCCGCTTCCGCGAAGGGCTGGAAAAGCTCGGCTTCGACCTCATCCCGGGCGAACACCCGATCATCCCGATCATGTTCTACGATGCCGAGATCGCGCAGCGTTTCGCGGCCGAAGCCATGGTCGAGGGCGTCTACGTGACCGCCTTCTCCTACCCCGTGGTGCCCAAGGGCAAGGCGCGCATCCGCACGCAGATGTCCTCTGCACTGAGCGAAGCCGACGTCGACGAGACGCTGGCCGCCTTCGCGCGGGTAAAGGAGCGGCTCTAGCCCTTACGCCTCGGCCCGAGATAGCCGAACAGGTAGGCCGCCACCTTCCGCATCTGGATCTCCTCCGCGCCTTCCGTGATGCGGTAGCGGCGGTGGTGGCGATAGATGTGTTCGAAGGGCTTGTGCCGTGAATAGCCGATCCCGCCGTGCACCTGCATGGCGCAGTCGGCAGCCTGGCACACGAGACGGTTCGCCCAGTAATTGCACATCGACACCTTGTCGGAGATGGTCCGCTCGATCTCCTCGTGGGGCATGTTGTCCATCTCCCACGCGGTCTTGTAGATCAGCAGGCGCAGCATTTCGCACTGGGTCGCCAGTTCGACCAGTGGGAACTGGATCGCCTGGTTGCGCGCCAGTTCCTCGCCGAAGGGCTTGCGCTCGCGGGCGTATTTCACGCTCTCTTCGACACAATACTGCGCCGCGCCGAGCGAGGAAGCGGCCTGCCGGATGCGGTTCTGGTGGACGAAGCTCTGCGCCAGCGCGAGGCCGCGGCCTTCCTGCCCCAGGATCGCGCTGTCCGGCACCCAGACATTGTTCAACGACAGGCGCGGGTGGTCGGTGGGCATGTTGAAGGTCCACAGCCACTCCTCGATTTCCAGGCCCTCTGTCGGGTTGGGGACGAGGAAGCAGGTGATACCGCGGGCCGAGCCGTCCTCGCCGTCGGTGCGGGCGAAGAGCGCGCAGTGGGTGGCGACGTGCATGCCGGTGATCCACATCTTCTCGCCGTCGATGCGCCAGCCTTCGACGCCGCCCCGCGTTTCGCGGACCGCGCGGGTTTCCATGTGCGTGGCGTCGGAGCCGTGATGCGGTTCGGTCAGGCCGAAGGCGACGCGGCGCGTGCCTTCGAAACCGCCGAGGATGAATTCCTGCTTCTGTTCCTCGGTCCCGAAGGTCTCGAACATGGCGACGAAAGGGAAATTGCCGACGATCGAATGTTCGTTCTGGAGGTCGTTGTGCAGGCCGAGGCCGCGCTGGGCGAAACGGTCGCGGATGACTGCCATCCACAGGTTCGACCCGTCCTTGCCGCCGTATTTCTTCGGCGCGGAGAAGCGCCAGTGCCCGGCCTTGTCGGCAACCTTGCGCGCCTGCCGCAGCAGGTCTTCCCATTCGTGGCGCGGCAGGCCGCCTTCCTCGAAATCGGTCCGCGCCCATTCGCGGCGGTGGTCGAAGAAGCGGATGTTGTCATCCTTCGCGACCAGCGGCTCGATCTCGGCTTCGATGAAGGCGACGAGTTCGGCGTAATAGTCTTCGAGGTCCTGCGGGATCGTGAAGTCCATCAATCTGCTCCGGTCCAGAGTTTGCGGGCAACCGCCAGCGCGGGATATTTGGGCACGTCGGCGGCCAGCTTGGCAAGCGCGGCGCTTCTCAGTTCTGCGAGCAGCCCTGGCGATGACAAATCGACCTCGCCGTCCAGTAAGGCGCCCGAAAGTGCCGGGTCGCCGATGCCGATGCGGGCTGCCTGGCTGCGCGCGATCATGCCCAGCGCATTGCGGGCCACGGCCAGCTGGAAGCGGTCGTGCCCTTCCATCCGGTCCTTGATCGTGCCGAGCCATTCGGAGATCGCTGTGGCGATTTCGCCGTCGCTCGCCTCGCCGGTTTCCTCTGCCATTTCGGGCAGCATGACCGGGCGGGCGCGTTCTTCTTCCGGCGCGTCCTGTTCGAGCAGCAGGAGCAGGTCGACCTCCTGCTCGCTGGTCCGGCGCGAGATGACGGTGCGTTCAAGCATCCGGTCCTCGCCGCTGCGCCAGTAGGAGGCCATGCGCAGGCAGCCGATGGCCCACCAGACGGTGCGGTAGATCGTCCAGAAGCGGAACCGGGCGCGGTCTACCTGCCGGCCGCCATTCGCTTCGTAGGCCTCGAGATAATGCTCCATGCTGCCGAGGCCGAGGCCGGGGCGGTCGTACCGGGCAAAGCGCCAGACCGCCATGCAGCCGAAGGCGAGATCCTCGTGCCAGTCGCCGAGGTGGGCGAGCTCCCAGTCGAGCACGCCGGTCAGCCCGCCATCCTTGGCCAGCAGATTGCCAAGCCGGAAATCGCCGTGATTGAGCACGGGCTCGACCGGATCGGGGCAATTGTCCTCCAGCCAGCGCAGGCCCAGCGCGATGATCGGGCGGTCAGAACCCGCTTCCTCGAACTGGTCGCTCAGGCGGGCGATCGCCTCGCGGTAATCCATCACCGGCACATCGGCAGGCAGGTCCCCGGCACCGAGCGAATGAATCCGGGCAAGCTGCGAAGCGCATTCGGCCAGCAGCGCGTCCTGCCCGTCCATCGCCTGGATGGCGCGCGGGTCGGGCGTTCCGGGAAGCGTGCGCATGACGAAACCGCTGCCGATGCCGTCGGCCTCTTCCAGCACGCAGACCACTTCGGGGGCGGTAACTCCGGCACCGCGGGCAGCCTCGATTACCGCCGCCTCGGTCGCATGGCCGAAGGGGCGATCCTTCATGAATTCGAGGCTGGGCGCACGGCGCAGGACGAAATCCTCGCCTCCGGCCGAGAAGCGCCAGCTTTCCATCGTTGCGCCGCCTGTAAGGCGTTCTTGTGTGCCGGGGCGGGGAAGGCCGGCGCGAGCGATCGCGCGGGCCAGCCCTTCAGCCAGCTCTATCGAAGAATCTCCCATCGCCACGACTTGTGCATCAAGGCGGGGTCCCCCTCAAGTCCCGCCTCGACTTCCGGCGAACTGGCCTTATCGTTGCCGGCATGAGCGCAGCCTCCTCCATGGTCGACAGCTTCGGCCGCCGGATCGATTACGTCCGGCTATCGGTCACGGACCGCTGCAACCTTCGTTGCACCTATTGTATGGCCGAAGAGATGGAGTTTCTCCCGCGCCGCGACCTGCTGACGCTGGAAGAAATCTCGCAGCTTGCCGCGCATCTGGTGGCGCGCGGCGTGAAACGCATCAGGCTGACCGGCGGCGAACCGCTGGTCCGCAAGGGGTTTACGGATCTCGCGCGGATGCTTGGACGATTGCTCGACAGCGGCCTCGAGGAACTGACGCTGACGACCAATGGGACGCGCCTACCCGCGATGGCGCAGGAATTGCGCGCCGCCGGGATCGCCCGCGTAAACGTCAGCCTCGACACGCTCGATCCCGATGCCTTCGCGCGCATCACCCGCGGCGGCGACGTTGCGAAAGTGGTCGCGGGCATCGATGCCGCCCTTGCTGCGGGAATGGCGGTGAAGGTCAACATGGTCGCCCTGCGCGGTGTCAACGATGGCGAGATCGTCACCATGGCACGATGGTGCGGCGCGCGCGGTTGCGACCTCTCGCTGATCGAGACGATGCCGCTGGGCCATGTCGAGGGGGAGCGCGGCGACACCTACCTGCCGCTCTCCGAAGCGCGCGAGCTGCTGGAGAGAGAGCTGACGCTGACCCCCTCGCTCCACCGGACGGGCGGCCCCTCGCGCTATGTCGATGTGGCCGAAACCGGTCGGAAGATCGGGTTCATCACCCCCTTGAGCGACAATTTCTGCGCGGGGTGCAATCGCATCCGCATCGCGGCTACCGGGACCGTCTTCGGTTGCCTCGGCCACGACCAGAAGGTCGAGCTGCGCGATATCATGCGGTCGTCGGGCGCAGGCGCGCTCGACGATGCACTTGACCTCTTGCTGGCGGGAAAGCCGCAGCGGCACCTGTTCGATATCGCCCGACCCGAACCTGCCACGCACAGGCACATGAGCGTCACCGGCGGCTGACCGCATCGAAAAGCGTTGCAATTGCGAACCGTTTCGCCTTGTTTCCCAGCCGGAAACGAGGAGAGAATCATGGGCGAACACGCCGCCAACGGACCGCTTACCGGCCTCAGGGTCGTCGAATTCCAGGGCATCGGACCCGGCCCCCACGTGGCGATGATGCTTGCCGACCTGGGCGCGGAAGTCGTGCGGATCGAACGGCCCGGCCACCAGCCCATGAACCCCGTGGTCGAACGCGCCCGCCACCGCGCAGCGGTCGACCTCAAGAGCGAGGAAGGGCAGAATTTCGTCCGTGCGGCGCTGGCCCATGCCGACGTGCTGATCGAAGGCTTCCGGCCCGGTGTGATGGAGCGGCTGGGGCTGGGTCCTGATGTCCTGCTCGAAGCCAACCCGCGGCTCGTCTATGCCCGCATGACCGGCTGGGGGCAGGACGGGCCGCTGGCGCAGGCCGCCGGTCACGACCTCAACTATATCGCGATCACCGGCGCGCTCGATTCCATCGGTGCGAAGGGTGAATTGCCGATCCCGCCGCAGAACCTCGTCGGCGATTTCGGCGGCGGTTCGATGTACTGTGCCATGGGCATCCTTGCCGCGCTCTACGAACGTGAGCGCAGCGGCAAGGGGCAGGTCGTCGACGCGGCAATCGTCGATGGCGTGACCAGCCTGATGAGCTTCTTCTTCGGCCAGCCGCACAGCGCCCTGCGCACGACCGAACGCGGGGCGGGCCTGCTCGGCGGGGCGGCGCATTTCTATCGCTGCTACGAATGTGCCGACGGCAAGGAAGTCAGCGTCGGTGCGATCGAGCCGCAGTTCTATGCCGAACTGCTCCAGCGTGCCGATGCGCCCGAGGAATTGCGCGAAGGCCAGATGAACCCCGCCAATTGGGACGACTACACCGACCGCCTTGCGGCCATGTTCAAGACCAAGACGCAGGCAGAATGGATCGTCCTGCTCGAAGGCACCGACGCCTGCTTCGCCCCAGTCGTCCCGCTGGACGAGGCGAAAGACCATCCGCACATGAAGGCGCGCGGCGCTTTCGTCGAGCACGGCGGGCGCTGGCACACCGCGCCCGCCCCGCGTTTCGACCGCACGCCGGGTACGATCCGGGACAGTGCGCAGGACGGCGAAGAGGTGGTGGCGCGCTGGAGCGAAGGGGGCTAGTGGAGCGCGCATAAGGAGAGAGTTTCCATGCGCGATTGCACCAAGTTCTACATCGACGGCCAGTGGGTCGACCCGGTCACCGCCAATACTCAGCCGGTCGAGAATCCCGCCACCGAAGAGACCATCGGTCACATCAGCTTCGGCAGTGCTGCCGACGTCGACAAGGCGGTCAAGGCCGCGCGCCGTGCGTTCGAGACGTTCAGCCAGGCGAGCAAGGAAGAACGCCTCCAGCTGCTGCGCGCAATCCAGGCCGAGATCGCCAATCGCAAGGATGATCTCGCACTTGCTGTAAGCGAGGAAATGGGCGCGCCAATGAGTCTTGCGAACGGTCCGCACACGGGCCTTCTTGCCGGCCACTGCCAGACCGCCATCGAGGTGCTCGAGAAGTTCGAGTTCGAACGGCAGGACGGCCCGACGCTGCACGTGTGGGAGCCGATCGGCGTGGTCGGCATGATCACCCCGTGGAACTGGCCGCTGAACCAGATCGCCTGCAAGGTCTTCCCGGCACTGGCGACGGGCTGCACCATGGTGCTCAAGCCCAGCGAGATTGCGCCCTTCGACGCCTATATCTTTGCCGAGATCCTGGATGCGGCAGGCGTGCCGGCGGGTGTCTTCAACCTCGTCAACGGCGACGGACCGGGCGTGGGCGAGGCGATTTCGGGCCACCCCGACATCGACATGGTCAGCTTCACCGGCTCGACCCGCGCAGGCGTCCTGATCGCCAAGAATGCGGCCGACACGGTCAAGCGCGTGGCACAGGAACTGGGCGGCAAGAGCCCGAACATCATCCTCGACGACAGCGCCTTCACCAAGTCGGTCATGCGCGGCACCACGGCCATGATGGGCAATTCGGGCCAGACCTGCACTGCGCCCAGCCGCATGCTCGTACCGCACAAGCGGATGGAAGAGGCCAAGGTCGCCGCGAAGGAAGCCGCCGAGGGCGTGATCCCCGGCGATCCCAAGGGCAATGCCACCATCGGCCCCGTCGTGTCGAAAGCCCAGTGGGACAAGATCCAGGGCCTTATCGAAAAGGGTATCGAGGAAGGCGCGACGCTGGTCGCCGGCGGTCCGGGCAAGCCCGAGGGCCTGGAGACCGGCCATTACGTCAAGCCGACCGTCTTTGCCGATGTCACCAACGACATGACCATCGCGCGCGAGGAAATCTTCGGGCCGGTGCTCTGCATCCTCGGCTACGAGGATTACGACGATGCGATCCGCATCTCGAACGACACCGAATACGGGCTCGCCAGCCACATCATGGGCGAGGATATCGAGACCGCGAAAAGCCTGGCCAAGCGCATTCGCGCAGGCCGCGTAGCTATCAACGGCGGCTACGACATGAACGCGGCGTTCGGCGGCTACAAGAAGTCCGGCAACGGCCGCGAATGGGGCGAGTGGGGCTTCCACGACTTCCTCGAGGTCAAGGCCGTCATGGGCTTCGATACGTAATGGCGGGCCGCTATTTCGATGAATGGCAGGTCGGCGACAAGCTGACCCACGAGATCCGGCGCACGGTGACCGAAGCGGACAACCTCTTCTTCACCGTGATGACCCACAATCCGCAGCCGCTCCACCTCGACGTGGAAGCGGCCAAGGAAAGCGAGTTCGGGCAGATCCTCGTCAACGGGACCTATACCTTCTCGCTGATGGTGGGCCTCTCGGTGGGCGACACGACGCTGGGCACGCTGGTGGCGAACCTCGGTTACGACAAGCTGGTCATGCCCAAGCCGGTCTTCATCGGGGACACGCTCCATGCGACGAGCGAGGTCGTGGGCCTTCGCGAAAGCAAGTCGCGGCCCGACACCGGCATCGTGACCTTCCTCCACGAAGCTGTGAACCAGCGCGGCGAGGTGGTCTGCCGGTGCGAACGTTCGGCGCTGCTCAAGAAGGCACCTGCCGGCGCCGCGTAGCCTTTTTGGCAGTTCGTGCGTTCTGACCGCTTGAGGAGAGGCGCATGAGCGATCACGAACCCGAAGGCGTCGAGGACGTACTGGGCGAACTCGACGACCTTGCCGCCAAGGGCGGCAAGGTCCGTATCGGCGATGTGCTCGACGATTTCGGCGGGCGCAGCTTCGGGCCCTTCATCATGCTGCCCGCACTGCTGGAGATCACGCCGGTCGGCGGTATTCCGGGCGTGCCGACGTTCCTTGCCGTGGTGATCGGCCTGGTCGCGGTGCAATTGCTGTTCGGCAAGGACCACATCTGGATGCCGCAATGGCTGCAGGACCGCGCAATCGAAAGCCGCAAGCTGCACAAGGGCATCGGCAAGCTGCGCGGTATTGCCCACTGGCTTGACGAACACAGCCACGGCCGCCTCGAAGCGCTGACCAAGGGCATCTGGGTGCGGATTGCGGCTGCGGTCGTGATTTTGCTCTGCCTGACCGTACCGCCGCTCGAATTCCTGCCCTTTGCCAGCAGTGGGCCGATGCTGGCGATCGCCGCCATCGGGCTCGCGCTGACCGTCCGCGACGGGGCCATCATGCTGCTGTCCATGCTGCTCGCCGTCGCTGCGCTGGGCGGCGGCACCTACTATTATTCCACCTCGGAAGAGGGTGGTGACGGGGGCATGGCGCGGCTCGAATGGGTTTCAAACAGCATACCTGCTTGACCTGATCCCCTGCGCTCCGGCACATTCGCCGGCGGAGAGGGGATAATGGGATGATGAAACGCTTCGGGTTGCTTGCTGCGCCCTTCCTGCTCGCATCCTGCGGCATGCCCGGTACGGGCGGCGCAGACGAGGCGAAGAGCGGCGACGGGACGGACACTATCGAACTCGCCGAGTTCCCCGACCGGCCCTATTGGGGCGATACCCATTTGCATACGGACGTGTCGGTCGATGCTTTCGGTTTCGGCGTCAGGCTGGGCGCGGAAGATGCGCTGAAATTCGCGCGCGGCGAGGAGGTGATCGCCACCACCGGGACCGCGGCGCGGCTCGACCGGCCGCTCGATTTCCTCGTCATTGCCGACCACTCGGACGCGATGGGCGCAACCCGCCGCCTTTACGATGCACCGCGAATGATGGTGCGCGATCCCACGCTGCGGCGCTGGCGCGACATGATGCACGAGAGCCCTGATCAATCGACCCGGGCCGTGGCAGAGCTCATCACGGCAGCCGCGAATGACGAGATTCCCGAGGCGCTGCGCGATCCGGAACGGCAGGCAAAGGCGACCCGCGACCTGTGGAACCGGCACCTTGCGCTGCTCGACCGGTACAACGATCCGGGCACGTTCACGGCCTTTGCGGGCTTCGAATGGACGCTCATGCCGGGCGGCAACAATCTGCACCGCGTGGTCATGTTCCGCGACGGGAGCGCCAAGACGGGCGAGGTCGTGCCCTATCCCGGCCTAGATGGCGACGTGAGCGGCCTGTGGGATTACATGGAGGCTTACGAGGAGAAGACCTCGGGCAAGGTCCTCGCCATACCGCACAATTCGAACCTGTCGAACGGCATGATGTTCGAACTGATTGGCCCTGATGGCGGCCCGATGAGCGCAGAATACGCACGCCGGAGAGCGGCCCGCGAACCGGTCGTCGAGGTGACGCAGATCAAGGGTGACAGCGAGACCCATTCCTTCCTCTCGCCGAACGACGAGTTCGCCGGTTTCGGCGATGCCGGATGGGACCTTGGCAATCTGCCGCTTACCGCCAAGACGACGCCGGACATGTTCGCGGGAAGTTACGTGCGTTCCGCCCTCTTGCGCGGCTTGACGCTGGAGCAACGGCTGGGTGCAAATCCCTACGCCTTCGGCCTGATCGGTTCGACCGACAGCCACACGGCGCTAGCGACTGCCGACGAGGACAACTTTTTCGGCAAGCATACGGGTAACGAGCCGAAAAGCGATCGCGCCATGCTGCCGCAGAACCTCGGCACACGGCAGGGGCGTTTCGGCTGGCACTACCTCGCCAGCGGCTATGCGGCCGCCTGGGCGCGCGGAAACACGCGTGCGGAAATCTTCGATGCCTTCATGCGGCGCGAAGTCTATGCGACCACGGGTTCGCGCATGGTTGTGCGGCTCTTTGCAGGCTTCGATTTCAGCGAAAGCGACTGGGAAGGCGACTGGGTCCGCGCGGGATACACGCGCGGCGTGCCCATGGGCGGCGACCTTGTCGATGCGGGCAAAGCGCCCGTGTTCCTCGTGAGCGCGCTCAAGGATCCGGACGGGGCAAACCTCGACCGGGTCCAGATCGTGAAGGGCTGGCTCGATGCCGACGGTACCCAGCGCGAGAAGGTCTATAATATCGCCTGGAGCGGTCGCGAAGGCGCCAGTGCCGATGCCCTGCCGCCGGTCGGCGATACGGTTGACCGTGCACAGGCGAGCTATGCGAACTCCATCGGTGCGGCAGAATTGCGGGCCACCTGGACCGATCCCGACTACCGTGCGGGTCAGCGGGCCTTCTATTACGTCCGCGTGCTCGAGATCCCTACGCCGAACTGGGTGCTCTTCGATGCCAAGCGCTTTGGCCTGAAGCTGCCTTCGGAGGTGGTCGAGGCCAGCGTCACGCAGGAACGCGCCTATTCCTCGCCCGTCTGGCTTCGGCCTCGAAAGACACCCGGCGATGCACCGCCGATCATGAAATGATCCGCAAGGCCTTGCGCGACCCGCTCGCGCATTTCCTGATCGCCGGAGCGGTCATCTGGGGGCTGATCGCGCTCCGGGGCGAGCCGGTCGATCCTGCCGATCGCACGATCGTGCTTTCGCGCGAGGAACAGGCCGCGCTCGCCCTCGGGTTCGAACGGACCATGGGCAGGCCGCCGACTGATGCCGAGCTTGCGGCCCAGGTCGATCGCTGGGTGCGCGAAGAAATTCTCTACCGCGAGGCGCTGCGCCTCGGCCTCGACCAGGGCGACCCGGCAGTCCGTCGGCGCCTGGCTGCCAAGATGGACGAGCTGGCGGGTGCCGAGGTCGAAACCTCCAGCCCTTCGGAAGAGGTGCTGCGCCAATGGCATTCCGCCAATGCGGACCGGTTCGGCGGCGGCGGCGAGGTCACGTTCGAACAGCTCTACTTCGACAACCAGACTGCCGCGCTCGGTGCGTCGGGCGACCAAGAACCAAGCGGAATGGCGATCAGCCTTCCCGGCGGGATGGACGGCGTCACAATCGACGAGGTGTCGCGCGTATTCGGTACGCAATTTGTCGGCGAGATTTCCCAATTGCCGGTGTCGGACGAGTGGCAAGGACCGTTGCCTTCGGGCTTCGGCTGGCATCTCGTGCGCCTGACGAAGCGTAGCGGTGTCGCAACGCAGCCCTTCGAGAGCGTGCGCGACAAGGTCGAGGCCGACTGGCGGAACGGAACGTTGGCAAACCGGCGAGCCGAAGCCTTCCGGCTGCTGCGCGAAGCCTATAGCGTGGAAATCGAATGATCCGCGTGCTGGCGATCCTGCTGGCCGTGTTCCTTTCGTCGCCGGCGCTGGCCGACGAGCTTCGGCCCATATCCATCCAGTTCGAACAGGTTGACGAGACGCGCTGGAACATCGGCTGGCGTGAGCCCCTGTCGAGACCCAACGCGCCCAGTCGGGCACGGCCGCAATTGCCTGAAAGCTGCGGGTTCGATGGCGAGCCGGTGCTCGACAAAGCTGCCGTTGCCGTGACCGGACGCGCGGCCGTTCGCTGCGATGGGCCGGTGGCAGGCAAGGCGATGGGCTGGCCGGCGCTGGTCGGCCAGTCGGACGCTGTCCTGCGGGTCGCACCGCTGGACCGTCCCGTGCAGGTGCACCGGCTGACCGCTGCCAAGCCGTTGGCGCAAATCTCGCCTGTCCCGTCGAGTACGCAGGTGTGGCGCAGCTACTTCGTGATCGGCGTCGAACACATACTGGCCGGCTGGGATCACCTGCTCTTCGTGATTGCGCTGGTCCTGCTCGTCGGCCGAGGCTGGGCGGTCGTGAAGGCGGCCACGGCGTTCACCGTGGCGCATTCGCTCACGCTGGCAGCAACCACGCTCGGCTTCGCCGGGCTGCCCCAGCGCTTGGTCGAGGCCCTGATCGCGCTGTCGATCGTATTCCTCGCCGTGGAGATCGCGCGCGGCACGCGCGAGACGCTGACCCGCCGCCTGCCCTGGCTTGTCGCGTTCCTGTTCGGATTGCTCCATGGCTTCGGCTTTGCCGGGGCGTTGCGCGAAATCGGCCTGCCCGAAGGCGAGGTGCCGGCAGCGCTGGTGAGCTTCAACCTCGGCGTCGAAGCAGGACAGCTACTCGTGATCGCGCTCGTAATGGGCCTGCTGTGGGCTGTCCGGCGAATGCGTCCGGGCGTCGAGGCAACCGCCTTGCGGCTCGCCTCCTACGCCATCGGTATCACCGGGGCTTACTGGCTGGTCGACCGCGTGATCGGCTGAGTGTCGCCGCCGAGCGCCTGCCAAAGGATGACCCGCGCCCGTGCCGCACGGCCGGCTGCAGCCGCTGCCCGCTCGCCGCTCGCATCGGCGGCACGCCGGGCTTCGAGCACGGTCAGGAAATCAGCGAGACCGGCGCGCTGGCGGGTTTCGGCAAGCGCTGCCGCGCGCGACAGGCTGGCGGCCTCCTGCGCTGCGGCCGAGGCCTCGAGATCCGCAGCAGCGACGAGCCCGTACGCCGCCTCCGTATCGCCCAGCGCGGTATAGACCGCCTCGCGATACGCCTCGAAGGCGGCCCGCTTTTCCGCCGCCGCGCCATTGATCTCGGCCTCGATGCGACCGAAATCCATCAGCGGACCGGCAATGCCGGCAGCTAGCGAGCCAACGATGGAATCCTCGTCGAACAGGTCGCCCGGGCTGAAGGCCAGCAGGCCGATGACGCCCGACAGGTCGAAAGTCGGGAAGCGGCGGCGGGCGGTTGCCGCCAGTTCGGCGTCTTCCGCTGCCAGATTGGCTGCTGCGGCCAGCACGTCGGGGCGATTGGCGAGCAATTCGCTCGGCAGGCTTGCCGGTGCATTCGCCAGACCGACGTCCGGCGCATTTGCGGTGAGTGCCGCGCGTACTTGCGCGCCGCCCTGGGCGGTCAGCGTGACCAGTCGCCCGATGATCCGGGCACGCTCGCTCTCGACCGCCGCCAAGCGACTGCCCGAGGCGTTTGCGGCGCTTTCGGCCCGTACCCGGTCGAAACCGGGCGCAAGGCCCGCGCGCTCGCGCACGCCTGCCAGCCTTGCCAATTCGGTCGCTGCGGCGAGGTCTTCCTCGATCGCTGCCTTGCGGGCGTCCAGCGTGCGCCAGTCGATCACGCTCGCCGCGATCTCGGCCAACAGCGCATTGCGCACGCCGCGGGCGGAGGCGTCGGCTGCATCGATGCGGGCCAGGGCCGCGCGTTCCTGTGCGCGCAGGCGGCCGAACAGGTCGAGATCCCATCGGGCCGTGACATTCGCGGCATAGGCGATCTGTTCGGTGTCGAAGGAAATGGCGGCGGGCAAGTTGCCGCCGAACTGCGCAGGATTGCTGCGCCTGCCTTCGACACTCGCATTGGCACCGACACTGGGCAAGCGTTCGGCACCAGCACGGTCCGCGCCTGCGCGTGCCTGCTCTATCCGGGCAAGCGCCTCACCAAGCGTCGGGGAGCCGGCGAGCGCCTGTGCAGCCAGCGTGTCGAATGCGGGATCACTAGCAGGCAGCAACGCGGCGAGTGCAGTGTCCGTCGCCGTATCGGGTGCGTAAAGATATTGCGCAGGCAGGACCGGCTCGGGCGTTGTCACTTCGGGCGGCGGACCGCCCGCACAGGCGCCCAGCGCAAGGGTGGAGGCCGCGATCAGGAACGCGCGCCTCATCGTGCCTTCACCGCCGGGATATAGGCATCGACCTGCTGTCCCACGCGGAACAGGCGTTCCTCCTCGCTGTTTGCGTCGGGCAGGGCATAGAGGACCTGCAACACGCGCACATCGACGCGCTCTGCAGCGGAGTTGGTGAGCGAGCGCTTGGGAACAACCAGCGGCTCGGCGCGCACGAAGCGTGCCTGGACCTGGCGATCGGACGCGCCGCGCGGGCTGACGGTGGCAGGAGCGCCCAGCTTCAATCGTGCGGCCTGCTCTTCGTCGATGTCGATCCGCACGAACAGCGGCTGGGTCTGACCCATCTCGATGAAGGGCTGGGAGCCACCGCCGCCCATGGTCGAGACATATTCGCCCTTGCGGATGTTCACCGCCAGGATTTCGCCCGCAATCGGCGCTCGGATGCTCAGCCGGCCGATTTCGGTGCGGGCGCTGGCTGCGCGCGCCTGCGCAGCTTCGAGGCGGGCACGGGCAAGCGAGAGCCGTTCGCCTGCAGCGCTTGCTTCGCCTTCCGCGCGGATGACTTCCGAACGGCTGACGGCGGCAGGATCGTCGACGCCGCGATAGAGATCGAGCTGGCGCAGGGCCGTGCTGCGCGCGGTCTGCGCCTCTGCGATTGCCGCCCGTGCTTCGCCGATCGCTGCTTCCGCTTCGCGCAGCCCAGCGCGCGCGGCACGGTCGTCGACGGTAAACAGCAGCTGGCCCTGGGTGACCCGGTCACCCGGCTGGACATAAAGGCCGGTAATGAGGCCCGACAGTGCAGAACCGATCTGGATGAGTTCGCTCGACGGCTCGACCACGCCCGACCCGGCGACGCGGGGGGCATCGGCAAGCTCTTCGGGGGCACGGGGCGGATCGCGTTCCGGCTCACTCAATGTCCGGTCGGGAAGACCGCTTACGATGAAGATAGCCGCCAGCAACAGGGCGACAATCGCGATGACCGGGAGGATCTGCCTCGAAAAGCTGAGATTGCGGAGATTGAAAGCCATGTCAGTGGTCCTCGGGCATTTCGCTGCCGTCATGGATGATCTTGCCGTCCTCGAGCATGAGGATACGGTCGGCGAGGTCGAAAACGCGGTTGTCGTGGGTGACGATGATGCAGGCGCGGTCTTCGGCCACGGCCACTTCGCGCAGGAGGTCCATCACGCGACGGCCGGATGCCGCATCGAGCGCTGCGGTCGGCTCGTCGCAGACCACGAGGCGCGGTTCATGGACCAGCGCGCGGGCGATTGCGACGCGCTGCTGCTGGCCGCCCGACAGCTGGCTGGGCAGCTTGTCGGCCTGATCGCGGATGTTGAGCTTGGCCATCATCTCTACCGCCCGCTCGCGCGCTTCGTGCCGGTCCATGCCCTGCGCGATGAGGGGGACGGCGGCATTGCTGGCAGCGTCGATCGACGGGATCAGATTGTACTGCTGGAAGATGAAGCCGATGTTGTTGAGGCGGAATTCGACCAGCGCCGTATCGTCGAGATCGTAGATGTCGGTGCCGAACACCTTCACTTCGCCAAGGGTCGGCCAGAGAATGCCGCACATGATCGAAATGAGCGTCGTCTTGCCCGATCCGCTCTCGCCCACGAGGAACGTCATTTCGCCCGCACGAATGTCGAGGTCGATCCCGTGCAATACGGTGATGGTCTGCTGGCCGGCGGTGAAATCGCGCGTGACGCCGCGCGTGCAGATCGCGGAGTCCGGCTTGCAGCCACCGATGGCGCTGGTGTCGAGCATGCGTCCCATCAGCGGAACACCGCCGCAGGTTCGGTCTTGAGCACGTTGCGCAGCGCCAGCCAGCCGGTCAGCGCGAGGATGAGCGCGACTGCCGCAAGGCTGATGAGCGGGATCTGCCAGGGGATGTAAAAACCCTTGAAGGTCGGATTGGCGGAAAAGCTCCAGATGAAGGCAATCGTGCCGAGGACCCCGAGGCCGTAGCCGGTAATCCCGACAAGCCCTGCCTGGGCTATGACCATCCGCCGGATCTTCCGGTTCGTGACGCCGATCGCCTTGAGCGCGCCGAACTGCTTGATGTTGTCGCGGATGAACAGGCTGAAGGTGAGGCCGACAATCGCGACGCCGACGATAAAACCGAGTGCCACCGTAATCCCGAAGTTCAGCGGAATGCCGGTGTTTTCGATGATGAACTGCACCCCGTCGCGCGCGAATTCGTCGCGGGTCTGGGCCTTGAGGCCGGTCTCTCGCTCGATCCGTTCGGACAGGGCCTTGGCCTGCGCGGGGTCTTCTGCGCCGACGAGCACGAAGGACAGGCGGTTGCGCGTGCCGGGTACGAAATTCAGCGCCCTGCTGTATTTGGTGTAGAGCACGACCGTGCTGGTAAAGCTGGGGATCGCATCGGCAATCCCCCGCACCACCGCGCGCTGGTCGTTGAGTTCGAGCCGCTCGCCGATCGGCGACTGGTCGGGGAACATGCGCGTGGTGCCAACGTCGTCGATAATGACGCTGTCGGGCTGCGAGAGAACGTCGGGCGAACCTTCGACCATTGCCTTGGGAAGCCCGATCAGCGTCGCATCGTCGACGCCGATGACCGCCACGCCTTCAAGGTCGCCATCTTTCGTGCGAACGCTTGCCTGTGCCCTGAGATGGGGCACGGCCCATTCGACGCCGGGCACGCCACGCACCTTGTCGAGGGCGGTCGAAGGCATCGCATAGGCAACGTCCGTCGTGCGGCTGACGGGGTCCATGACCCAAACGTCTGCGCTCGAAACATTGTAGACACCGCTCGCCCCGCGCTCGATCAGATTGACGAAAATGGTCAGTTGCTGGGTGATGAGCAGGGTCGAGAAGGCAATCCCGAAGACCAGTCCGTAGAACTTCTGTGCGTCCCCGGTCAGCATGCGGATGGCAATCCAGATCACGGCGCTTTCTTGCCTTTCCGCTGCGACTCGTCCATTAGTGAACGCAGGCGTTCAACTGAACGGGACCGTTCATTTTGTCAACTGCGAAATCGAAGAAGGCAGGCCGGCCGGTCAGCACGGCCAAGCGCGAGGCGATTCTCGCAGCCGCGACGCGCGCCTTTTTCGAACATGGCTATGCCGCGACCGCGATCGAGCACGTGGCTGCCGAAGCCGACGTGTCCAAGGTCACCATCTACAACCAGTTTGGCGACAAACGCGGCCTGTTCACTGCAGCGGTAGAGGCCGAATGTGAACGTATGCGGTCAGCCTTTGCGGTGCAGCCCTCGCCATCGGGCACGCTGCGCCAGCGCCTGACCGCTATCGGCGAGGCGATGATGGCCTTCCTTTCGCGGCCCGAAATGGTCCAGTTCGAGCGGCGGATCGCCGCGGAAACTGAGCACGAACCGGCCATCGGCGCGGCCTTTCTTGCTGCCGGCCCGCACCGGATGAAGGCGGCATTTTCCGGCCTGCTCGGCGTGATGAAAGAGGCGGGCGAGGTAGAAATCGAGGATATCGACCTCGCGGTCGAACAGTTCGCATCCATGTGCAAGGGCATGGGCGACCTAGAACGAAGGTTCGGCTTCCCGGCCGATCCGGTGCGCGATCGCCAGCGGATCGACGGCGCGGTGGAGGTCTTTTGCAGGGCCTACGCAGTCGAAGAGTGTAATCGAAATTAGGCGCTGCCCGGCAGATGGTCTAAACTTGCCATTCACCAGCGCCATCCTACATTCCGGGATACGTTGAAAGGAATGCCGCCAATGCGCGATCAGAATCAGGACCAGCAGCCCGATCCGGAGGGCAACGGCCCCAATCCGTGGATCAAGAGCCTTTTCGTCTGGGGCGGCGTGTTCCTCGGCCTGTTGCTGGTCGTCTCCATGTTCGGCAATTCGAGCGGCGGCAGCGGTACGCCCCTGCTCTATTCCGACTTCAAGGAGCGGGTGGCCGCGGGCGACGTGAAGTCGGTCGAGATTTCCGAAGAACAGATCGTCGGTGTGACCAAGGAAGGCGAAGCTTTCAGCACCATCCCGGTCGCGAGCGATACTTCACTGCCCAAGCTGCTCGACGAAAACGGGGTCCAATATTCGGGCCGCGATTCCGGCAGCCAGAACATCCTCCTTTACGCGCTGATCCAGATGCTGCCCTTCGTCCTGATCCTCGGCATCGCGATCTTCGCCCTGCGCCAGGTGCAGAAGGGGGGCGGCGCTGGCGGCGCGATGGGCTTCGGCAAGTCGAAGGCCAAGATGCTCACCGAAAAGCAGGGCCGTGTCACTTTCGATGACGTGGCCGGCATCGACGAGGCGCGCGAGGAGCTGGAAGAGATCGTTGAGTTTCTCAAAGACCCGAGCCGATTCTCCAAACTGGGCGGCCAGATTCCGAAGGGCGCGCTGCTGGTCGGCTCGCCCGGCACCGGTAAGACCCTGCTGGCCCGCGCCATCGCGGGCGAGGCGGGCGTGCCCTTCTTCACCATTTCGGGCTCTGACTTCGTCGAAATGTTCGTCGGCGTCGGCGCAAGCCGCGTGCGCGACATGTTCGAGCAGGCCAAGAAGAACGCGCCCTGCATCGTCTTCATCGACGAAATCGACGCTGTCGGTCGCAGCCGTGGCCACGGGCTTGGCAATTCAAACGACGAGCGCGAGCAGACGCTGAACCAGCTGCTGGTCGAAATGGACGGCTTCGAGGCCAACGAAGGCATCATCATCATCGCGGCGACCAACCGTCCCGACGTGCTCGACCCAGCGCTGCTGCGTCCAGGCCGTTTCGACCGCCAGGTCGTGGTGCCGGTCCCCGATATCGACGGCCGCGAGAAGATCCTTGCCGTGCACATGCGCAAGCTTCCGCTCGCACCCGACGTGAACCCGCGCACCATCGCGCGCGGTACTCCGGGCTTCTCGGGCGCCGATCTTGCGAACCTGTGCAACGAGGCCGCCCTGCTGGCCGCACGCCGCAACAAGCGTCTCGTCGCGATGCAGGAATTCGAGGATGCCAAGGACAAGGTCATGATGGGCGCGGAACGCCGCTCCATGGTCATGACCGAAGACGAGAAGAAGATGACCGCCTATCACGAGGCCGGCCACGCGCTCGTCTCCATCAACGAGCCGGCATCCGATCCCATCCACAAGGCGACCATCATTCCGCGCGGCCGTGCGCTGGGCATGGTCATGCGCCTGCCGGAGCGCGACAATTACTCGTACCACCGCGACAAGATGCACGCGAACCTCGCCGTCGCCATGGGCGGCCGGGTGGCGGAAGAGATCATCTTCGGCCATGACAAGGTTTCGAGCGGAGCGAGCGGAGACATCCAGTATGCCACCGACCTTGCACGCAACATGGTCACCAAGTGGGGTATGAGCGACAAGCTCGGCCCCTTGCAGTACGAAGCGAGCCAGGAAGGCTATCTCGGTATGGGGTCGACCCAGCGGACGATGGCCGGCGCGGAGACCAACAAGCTGATCGACGCAGAGATTAAGGAGCTCGTCGAAGGCGGCCTGAAGCGCGCGCAGGAAGTGCTCACCACTCAGGAAGACAAGCTCCACTTGCTGGCCCAAGCCCTGCTCGAATACGAGACGCTCACGGGCGAGGAAATCGACCAGCTGATGAAGGACGGCAAGATCGACCGTCCCGACCAGCCGAGCGGTCCGGTCAAGGTCGCTCCGGTCGCCGGCAGCGCGATCCCCAAGGCCGGCAAGAAGTTCGGCGGCGGCACTGCACCCCAGGGCGCCTGACAGGACCCGTTAACATTCAGACCGATAGCGCCCTTCCGTCACCTGACGGGAGGGCGTTTTTTGCGGGGTAGCTAATTCCTGTTCGGCATGGCGGCGCAGGCCATGACGGCTCCGCAAGCTGCTGGCGTCAGAGTGCTCCGAGCAGTAGTAGGAGCTGCAAGAAGATCAGCAGTACCACCATGATGAAGAGCGAGAGCACGGAGAGCCGCCAGAAGGCGCTGAACCGTGACAGGCCGTAAGCTCCGCGTAGGTGCTTGTAGATGTGGATCGGCGGGATCAGCAGGCTGCCTGCGATTATCAGGGCCTGCGGGGCTCCGGCCAGTCCCAGCAATGTGACCGTGAGCGTGAGCAAGGTCATGAAGCTGAGCGAATACGTCACGAAGATCGCATGATCGTAGGCGCCGAAGCGCCATTTCCATGCGAACAGCAGCCATACGAAGGGCACCGACAGCGGGATCAGCAGCCAGCTGAACTTGTAGAAATTCGTCTGCAGCTTGTAGAGCATGAGACCCGGGTTGGTGCGCCACTTGTCGAGCGCATTGTCGATCCACTCGATGTCGGAGACGCCGACGTTCATCCTGAGGTCTTCGTCCTCATCCAGCATGACGTCGGTCGAACCGTCCGGGTTCGCAGCGACGGACGGACCACTGGCGGCAGTCTTGTCGCTATCCGCTCGTGCAGCGTTCTTCAGGAACGGGACCTGCTCTTCCGCGAGGTGGATGGCATCGAGCTGCTCCTTCGTCTCCACCAGTTGTTGCTGGATGCGCTGCCGTTCCGCCGGGTCGAGGTCGGGCTGCTCGAGATCCTGTTCCAGCGACGCCTGCCGTTCTTCCACCTTGGCGATTTCCGACGCCGCAAGTTCGCGCATCTGGGCGCCGGTATCGCCCTGAATATTCGTGGGCGTGCTGATGCCGGCGAGTTGGAAGACCGCGAACATCAGGAAGATCGAGAAAAGGAACAGGCCCATGGGCGAAACGAACCGCGCGCGTTCACCTTCGATGTAGCGGCGGGTGAGTTCGCCGGGCTTGAACATCAGCATCGGCAGGGTGCGCCACGTCTTGCCGTCGAAGTGCAGCGCGCCGTGCAGCAGGTCGTGAAGGAAAGCGCCGATGGTCCGATGGAGGTGCGCCTGCTGCCCGCAGCTATGGCAATGCGCCCCGACCAGCGCGGTGCCGCAATTGAGGCAGGCGTCCTCGGCGAAATGGCCTTTCTCGAGCGGTTGGCCTTCCTTGGGGCCGTTACCCTTTTTGCCGCCGACCATGCGCGCGAAGAGCCCGCCTTCCACGGCCGTCCCCAGCGCTTCCCCGATCTCGCTCATAGGCCCTCCTATCACAGGTGCCTTATTGTGGCGCGTCAGGGCCTGCAACGCAAAAGGCCGCCCCGAAGGGCGGCCTTTCAACCGGTTTCCGCCGTTTTTCAGTCGGTTAGCCGTCGTAGTCGGCGCCGATGGAGGTCGAACGGGTCGGAGCCGAGGCAGTGATGCGCAGGGCTTCTGCCGACTGGCTGAGCGAGCCGATTTCATCCATTTCGTCATCGTCATCCGGCAGGATCTTCTGCAGATTAGTGACGGCGGCTTCCTGGAGATCCTTGGGCTTGATCGTCTGTTCGGCGATCTCGCGCAGGGCAACGACCGGGTTCTTGTCGCGATCGCGATCGATGGTCAGTTCCGCACCGCCGGAAATTTCACGCGCACGCTGGGCAGCGAGCAGCACGAGATCGAAACGGTTGGGGATCTTGTCTACGCAGTCTTCGACGGTAACGCGCGCCATTGGGCACTCCGATGTAAATCAAGTGATTCCGGGAAAGCGGGCCAGATAGGCTGCCGGGGGCGAAAGGTCAAGAATTTGCGCCGCGCGCGACCCGCGCTAAGGCTGGCGCTGCATGGCCGAGCAAGCGACAGTGCCCGCCGCAAGCGGATATACCGACCCGCCGCCCTTCTCGGCCGAGGCGCAGGGCCAGTCGCTGACCTTTTTCCCCGCCGGCAAGGATCGCCGCGACGCGCTGCTCGAACTCGTGGCTTCGGCGCGCGAAACGCTCGACGTCTGCTTCTACATCTTTGCCGAGGACGAGGTCTCGACCAGCCTGCGCGATGCGCTTTGCGAAGCCGCCTCGCGCGGGGTCGACGTCACGCTGATCATCGACCGGTTCGGTGCTTCGGCCAAGGACGAGTTCCTGAAACCGCTGAGCGAGGCGGGCGGCCGCTATCATTATTTCAGTCCGCGCCTCGGCTTCCGCTATCTCATCCGCAACCACCAGAAGATGGTCATCGCCGACGGCGAGCGCGCCATGTTCGGCGGCTTCAATATCGAGGACGACTATTTCGCGCCGCCCGAGGCCAATGGCTGGAACGACCTCGCCATCCTGCTCGAAGGCGACGCGGTGGAAGGGCTGTCGCGGTGGTTTGCCAAGCTGCGCGGCTGGACCGAGAACGAGCACGCCCATTTCCGGGCGATCCGGCACACGGTGCGTGACTGGTCCTGGAAGTCGGAGGACGGAGAGGCGCGCTGGCTGGTCGGCGGACCGACCCGAGGCCTGTCTACCTGGGCGCGATCCGTCACCCGCGACCTGGTCGAAGGCGAGAAGCTCGACATCTTCATGGCCTATTTCTCGCCACCCTACACGCTGCTGCGCCGCATCGCTCGGGTGGCGCGAAAAGGGCAAACGCGCCTGCTGATGGCCGCGAAGAGCGATAACGGCGCCACTCTCGGCGCAACGCGGTCGCTCTACAATTACCTGCTGAAGCGCGGGGCGAAGATCTGGGAATTTACGCCCTGCAAGCTGCACACGAAACTTATCGTGCTCGACGATGCGGTCTATCTGGGAAGCGCCAATTTCGACATGCGCAGCCTCTATCTCAATCTGGAGATCATGCTGCGGATCGAAGACAGGGCGCTGGCGGACAGGATGCGCGCGTTCCTTGAAACGCACTATGCCGCATCGGAGCGCATCACGCCCGAGCTGCACCGCAAGCGTGCCACTATCTGGAACCGCATCCGCTGGTCGGCAGGCTGGGTGCTTGTGTCGGTGATCGACTACACCGTGACCCGGCGCCTCAACCTCGGCATCTAGCCGCTATTCGTAGTTGTCGTAGCCACCGCGCAGTTCGGGCGAGGTGAACTTGGTGAACTCGCTCTGGAACAGCAGCGGCACGTTGCCGGTCGAACCGTGACGCTGCTTGGCGACGATCAGCGTCGCGCGGTTCACCAGCTCGAGATGCCGCGCTTCCCAGTCGGCATATTTCTGGCGCACGTCTTCGCTGCTGGTTTCATCCGGCGTGTCGGGCTTCAGCGCGTTGTGGTAATATTCGGCGCGAAAAATGAACCAGACCATGTCCGCGTCCTGCTCGATCGAGCCGGATTCGCGGAGGTCCGAAAGCTGGGGGCGCTTGTCCTCGCGCTGTTCAACCGCACGGCTCAGCTGCGAAAGCGCGATGACGGGAACGTTGAGTTCCTTGGCCAGCGTCTTCAAGCCGCGGCTGATCTCCGAAATTTCGTTCACGCGGTTGTCGTTCGCGCGGCCCGATCCCTGCAGCAGCTGCAAATAGTCGACGATGACCAGCCCGATGTCGTGCCGGCGCTTTAGTCGGCGGGCGCGGGTGCGCAGCGCGCCGATGGTGAGGCCGGGCGTGTCGTCGATGTAGAGCGGCAGCTCGTTGAGTTCCTGGCTGGCAAAGGACAGGCGCTGGAACTCCTCGCGGCTCAGTTTGCCCGAGCGCAGCTTCTCGCTGGAGATCTCGGCGGTTTCGGCAAGGATACGCGTGGCCAGCTGGTCGGCGCTCATTTCGAGGCTGAAGAAGGCCGTCGCGGCACCCGGCGATTCGCTGCGGGCGATGCCCAGCTTCTCGTCGTCCATCAGGCGCCGCGCGGCATTGAACGCGATGTTCGTCGCAAGCGAGGTCTTGCCCATGCCCGGACGTCCGGCGAGGATGATGAGGTCGGAATTGTGCAGGCCGCTGGTCTTGTCGTTGACCGTGTCGAGGCCCGTCGTCTTGCCGGAAAAGCGGCCGCCCGAATTGATCGCCGCCTCGACCATCTTGAGCGCGCCCAGCGCAGCGGTGCGGAAATCCTGCGCCTCGCTGCCCGAGGTCGCGCCTTCGGCGACCTTGTAGAGATCGGCTTCGGCCTGGCTGATGCGGTCCATCGGCGCGACTTCGTCCGAGGTGTCCAGCGCGCCTTCGACGAGGTTGCGGCCGACATGGACCAGTTCGCGCAGCAGCGCGAGGTCGTAGATTTGTTCGGCCAGCTTGCCGGTGGCGAGCAGGCCCTGTCCGTCCTGCGTAAGCCTGGCGAGATAGGTGACGCCGCCCAGCTGCTTGAGCGCCTCGTCGCTCTCGAAATAGGGCTTCAGGGTAACCGGCGTGGCGATCGAATTGCGGTCGAGCAGCTTGTGGATGCGCTCGTAGATGCGCTGGTGCACCGGCTCGTAGAAATGGTGCGGCTGCAGCGGCGTGTTGAGCTCCTGCACGACCTGGTTGTCGATCAGCACCGCGCCGAGGAACGCGGCCTCCGCCTCGATGTTGCTGGGCAGCACCTGCCCCTGCTTTTCGGGAGCGGGAGTCGAATCATCGGGACGGAAAAGGAGATCGGTGTCGGCCATGCGCGGCACCATGGGCGAGAGGCGGATTCGCCACAAGCGCAGTGTGACCGCAAGACGACGCCTGCCCTTGTGGATAGCGGGAATAACGAAGAGGCCTTGCCCCGATGTGTCGCAGTTGCGAAAGCGGGCCTGCAAGTCATGACCGAATCCGCCAGCACCTCCACCGATTATCGCATCGCGCAGATCGATCTCGACGAAGAGACGATCATCTGGCGCAATGCGGATATTGAGCAGGAACGCCGGATCGCCATCTTCGACCTGATCGAGGACAATACGTTCAAGCCGCTGCGCGCGGTCGAGCGCGGGGCGACGGGCCCCTACCACCTCAAGCTGGCGGTGCGCGACGGGCGCCTGCTGATGACCGTGGCCAATACGGATGGCGTAATGGTGGAAGAGCTGCTGCTCGGCCTTGCGCGCTTCCGCCGTCCGATCCGCGAATATTTCGCCATTTGCGACAGCTATTACCAGGCGATCCGCAAGGCGACCGCGATGGAGATCGAGACGATCGACATGGCCCGGCGCGGTGTCCACAACCGTGCAGCGGAACTCCTGCTCGAAAGGCTCGAAGGCAAGGTGGAAACCGATTTCGCCACCGCGCGCCGGCTCTTCACCCTCATCTGCGTCCTGCACATCAAGGGCTGATCACGATGGCGCGGCGCAAGAAAAAGGCCTCCCGCGGCTGGGCATTCAAGCTGGTCCTGCTTCTCATGGTGGCTGGCGCAGCCGCGGCCACATGGAAGTGGAACGAGGATCGCAACTGGCGACCCGACGAAGAGGCCTACCCCGACCAAGGTGCGCTGGTGGGCGAAGAAGACGAGAACGTCGATTTCACCGTGCTCAAGGGGCTGGGCGCAAGCTTCGTCTACCTCGAGGCCAGCAAGGGCGCGCGCGACAAGGACGCGGCCTTCTCCGACCACCTCGCCGCCGCGCGCGAGGCGGGGCTTCAGGTCGGCGCGACCCATGAATTCGACCCCTGCGTCACAGCCGACGGGCAAAGCGCCAATTTCGTGACCATCGTGCCCCGCGATACGCAGCTTTTGCCGCCCGTCATCCGCCTGGCGCGCACGGCGGACGACTGTTCCGAACGCGTGTCCGATGCCGCCGTGCAGAGCGAGCTCCTGACGCTCGTCAACCAGATCGAGGCGCATACGGGAGCCCCCGTCATTCTCGCACCCAGCGAGAGTTTCGAGGAGCGCTATCGTCCGGCGGCACGCCTGGAGCGGGCGCTGTGGCTGGAAGGCGACCTGGACGAGCCCGACTATGCAGGGCGTCCCTGGACCATCTGGACGGCCAATGCCGCCCATACCAGCGAGGCCGCGGACACGCCGCTGCGCTGGCTGGTCGTCCAGCCCTGATCACGCTAAGCGGTAGGCATGAGTGACGACGACCTGATCGCCGCTGCCCGAGGGGCCGCCGCGAACTCCTATTCGCCCTATTCCAATTTCGCCGTGGGGGCCGCCTTGCTGTTCGCCGATGGCAGCGTGGTGACGGGCACCAATATCGAGAACGCCAGCTATGGTCTTGCGCTGTGTGCGGAGACGGTGGCGGTTTCCAAGGCCATGGCCGACGGTGCGCGCGGAGGCCTAGTAGCGGTCGCAGTGACCGGGCCGGGCGAGATGCCGATCACGCCGTGCGGCCGCTGTCGCCAAGTACTTAACGAACTGGCGCAACTGGGCGGTACTGACCCCGCAATCCTGTGCGTGGGACCTGATGAAGTGCGGCGCACCACTCTGGCTGCCCTGCTACCCGAAGCATTCGGCCCGGCGAGCCTCGTGTGACCACGCGCCGTGCCGCACTGGGCGGCATGGTAGCCGCATTGGGGGCGCTGGCGGCACCTTTCCCCGCACTGGCAAAGTCGCGCCGTATCGCGCCGCGCCTCAGGCAGGGCGACACCGTGGCACTGGTCGCCCCGGCAAGCGCGGCCTCTGAACGCGAAATCGCCAATTCCGAATTTACTCTGCGGGGCATGGGTCTCGTCCCCAGGACGGGTGCCAATGTGGCCGCGAGGTCAGGCTATCTCGCCGGGACCGATGTGCAGCGAGCGGCCGACATCAACGCAGCGTTCGCGGACGATACGGTGAAGGCCATCTTCGCCGTTCGGGGCGGCTGGGGCGGGGCAAGGCTCCTGCCCCTGCTCGACTGGGAGATGATCCGGCGCAATCCCAAGCTGTTCGTGGGCTATAGCGACAATACCGCGCTGCACCTCGCCATCGCGCAGAAGGCGGGATTTCCCACCCTCCACTCGCCCAATGCGGCCAGCCCTTGGCCGCGCAGCAGTTGGGAAAGCCTGTGGCGCCTCGCCTTCGCCGGCGCGACCCCTGTGCTGGGCGGTGCCGATGAGGAGCCCGAACTAGCCCAAGGTCCGCAGGGACGGACTATCAGGGAGGGCACGGCAAAGGGGAGGCTGCTCGGCGGCAATCTCACCGTGCTTTCGACTTTGATGGGTACGCCCTGGGTGCCCGATTTCGACGGTGCGATCCTGTTCCTCGAGGACGTGAACGAGGCGGAATACCGGATCGACCGGATGCTCCAGCAATTGCAGCTGGCAGGGGTGCTGGGGCGGGTGTCGGGAGTCGTATTCGGCCGGTGCCGCAGCTGCGCGAGCGACGAGCCCGACTATGCCGGTTTCACGCTGGACGAAGTGCTCGACCAGCACCTCGCCCCGCTCGGCATTCCGACCTTCGTCGGATCGAACATCGGCCACCACCGCGGGCAGCTGGCGCTGCCGCACGGTGCGAAAGTGGAAATCGATGCCGGGGCGCGGACGATCCGGCTGCTCGAACCGATCGTCGCCTGACCTACTTGTCCCGCGCTTCCAGCCATTCGAGCAGGCTGGCAAGGCAATCACGGGCCAGCATCTTGCAGCGTTCCGGCGACCAGCCTTGCTCGGGCTCGGGGCTTGCGGGATTGTCCTTGTAGGGCATCTCCAGCGTCATCGCGACCGCGCCGAAACGCTCGGCCACCTGGTTGGTGCTCATGGTGAGGTTCGCCTGGCCCGGCTTGGACTTCACATAGCCCTGCTCGGTCTGGAAATCGGGCGTGCGGCGGTCGAGGATCTTCTCGAAGTTGTAATAGCCTTCGCCCTGCTCGTCCTTCCAGCTCGGGATGCCTTCGAAGCCGGCGATGAAGGCGACAGGGATCGCCTCGTCGCCGTGGACGTCCATCGCGAAGTCGACGCCCGTTTCGTCCATCCGATTGCGGATGGCGAGAACCTCGGGGCTCTTTTCGGCCGTCGGTTCCGCCCATTCGCGGTTGAGGTTGATGCCCGCGGCGTTGACGCGCAAGTTTCCGCGGCGCGATCCGTCGGGATTGCAGTTGGGCACGACATGGAGGCGGCACCGCTGGCGCAGCAGACGCCCGACGCTGTCGGCAGGATCGGTCAGCACCTCGAGCGCGCCTTCCATCCACCATTCGGCCTGCGTTTCGCCCGGGTGCTGGCGGGCGTAGAGCCAGACCTTGAATTCGCCTTCTCCCATTTCGAGGCAGTCGATCGGCTGGCCGTCGAGCGTGGTGCCGAGGCAGCGGTAGTCCACGCCTTCGCTCGATGCGGCTTCTGCGACGAGGTCGTGGTGACGCTCCATCGAATAGGGCGCAAAGTAAGCGAACCACACCACGTCGCTTGCGGGCGTGTAGCGGATCGTCAGCGTGCCGCCGTCCTCGTCCTTGTCATAGGAAGAGGCGGCGCGGCCCCAGTAATCGCGGTCTTCCGAAACGCAGGCATCGTAGCCCGGCCAGCCGCCCGGATAGGCGCTGGTTTCGAGGTCGCGGATCTTCAGCACAAGCTCGCGCCCTGCCGCGCCGGTCACGCGGAAATGGAACCACTGCTTGAACTCGCTCTTGGTATCGAGCGGGATCGCCAGCTTCGCACTGGCGCCATCGATCGACAGCACTTCGATATTGCCGCTGTCGAACTCGGCATCGATCCGGATATCGCTCACTTGGGAACCTCTACTTCTATCGTTTCGCCATTGTTGCCGGGAAAATCGCTGAACAGCGCGGCGGCGAGGGTCTGTGCGTTTGCTTGCGCTTGCGCAAGGGGCGAATTGTCGGGAACGCGCAGGTCGGCGCGGCCTTCCCACAAGTTGGCTTGCGATGCGGCGTCGCGGATGGTGACGGACAGTTCGCTACCCAGCTTGTCGCGCTCGCCGCCGCCCAGGTTGATGCCGATGCCGACACCGACGCCGGAGCCATAACTCCCGGTCCGCCCGCCGACGCCGACAGTAACCGGCGAGCGCCTGCCTTCCGCGCTCTGCACGTATCGTTCGAGCGTAACCGTTGCGATCTGGCGGGCGGAAGCTCGGTCGGTCTCGGTGTAGCCCAAGGCTCGAAGCTGGGCAGCGACGGCGGACTTGTATGGCATCAGGGCGAGGCTGTCCGTGTCCTGCGCGCCGGATCCTTCTAGGAAGATCGTGCCTTCGCCGAGGCGGGCACCCGCTTCCGGTGCGACGAATCGCGTGACCTGCACGGGGCCCGGCGCGGTGGCGCAGGCTGAGAGTGCAAATGTGCCGAGGGCAGCGAATGTCAGGGCGATCCGGTTCATTTTGGGGGCTCTTTCGACGTTGGGCGTTAAAGAAAGAAGAACGCGCGACAGGCGGCAAAGGCTCCGGACGGGAGTTTCCGGCCGCACCGATTGCGCCGCCCACGCGATCTGCTAGGCGCGGGCACATGGATAGCATAAAGAAAATTCCCGTCCTTGTGACCGGCGGCGCCGGCTACATCGGAAGTCACGCAGTGCTGGCCTTGCGCGATTCCGGCTGGCCGGTGGCAGTCATCGACAACCTGTCGACCGGGTTCAAATTCGCCGTGCCCGACGATGTCCCGCTTTATGAAGGCGATATTGCCGACGGCGATCTGGTGGCACAAATCATCGCCGAGCAGAGCATTAAGGCGATCATGCATTTTGCCGGCTCGGTCGTGGTGCCAGAATCGGTAGAGAACCCGCTCAAATATTACGACAACAACACGGTGAAGAGCCGCGCCCTGATCGAGGCAGCGGTCAAGGGCGGGGTGGAGCACTTCATTTTCTCCTCGACCGCCGCGACCTACGGCACGCCGGAGGCATCCCCGGTATCCGAAGACAGCCCCAGGCAGCCCATCAATCCGTATGGCTGGTCGAAACTGATGACAGAACAGATGCTGGCCGACGCCACCGCCGCGCACGGGTTCAACTTTTGCGCCTTGCGCTACTTCAATGTTGCAGGCGCCGATCCGCAGGCGCGGACCGGCCAGTCGACGGCCGGCGCGACCCATCTGATCAAAGTCGCCTGCGAGGCGGCGACGGGCAAGCGCGACGGGGTCTCGGTCTTCGGCACCGATTTCGACACCCCCGACGGCACCGGGGTGCGCGATTACATCCATGTCAGCGACCTTGCGGCGGCCCACGTTCTCGCGCTCGAGGCGCTGATCGACCAGCCAGCCCGTTCGCTGACCATGAACTGTGGTTACGGGCGCGGCTTCTCGGTCCTCGAGGTGCTGGATGCCGTCGACCGGGTGACCAATTCGCGGATCGAGCGGCGGATGGAGCCGCGCCGTGCGGGGGACCCGGGCGAGCTGGTATCCGATCCGTCGCGCATCACGGCTACTCTGCCTTGGCAGCCCAAATACGCCGATCTCGACCAGATCATCGGCCACGCGGTTCAGTGGGAGCGCAAACTCAGCGAAATTCGCGGAGATGCTTGACGGGAATCACCCCCGTCGCTAACGGGCGCGCTTGAATTTGGCGCGTCGGGGCTCCAACTCCGGCGCGTATTTATTTGCTAGACGAGATATACCATGAAGATCCGCAACAGCCTCAAGTCGCTCAAGAGCCGGCACCGCGATTGCCGCGTGATCCGTCGTCGCGGGCGGACCTACGTCATCAACAAGACCAACCGTCGCTTCAAGGCTCGCCAGGGCTAAGCATCTGGCGTGCGGCGCCGTTGGCGTCGCGACTGGTTTTCCGACCGGCCCGGCTCCCGAGGGAGTGCGGGCCGTTCGCATTCGGGAAGGGGCGATAATGGCAGCCAGCGTGGAAGCCGTCGTGTTCGACGTGGGGCGCGTGCTCTACCAGTGGCAGATCGCCTCGCTGTTCGAGAAGATCGTCGACGACGAGGCGCGGCTGCGCACGCTGCTCGACGAGGTCGTGACCGAAGAATGGCATTTCCAGCACGATCGTGGCCGGCCGCTCGGGGAAATGGTGCCCGAACGCATCGCGCTCTATCCCGATTTCGCGGATGAGATTCGCGCCTATGCGACGCGGTTCAACGAAACGATCCCCGGCCCGGTCGAAGGTAGCCATGCACTGGTCGAAAGGCTTGATGCACGGGGCGTTCCGCTGTTCGCGATCACCAATTTCGGCGCCGAGTTCTGGGCCGGCTTCCGCCCGACCGCACCGATTTTCGACCGCTTCCGCGATATCGTCGTCTCCGGCGAGGAATGCCTCGCCAAGCCCGACCCTGCGATCTTCGCGCTGGCGGAAGAACGATTCGCACTGCGCGCGGCCGCAATGCTGTTCATCGACGATAACGAGGCGAACATCGAAGCCGCGCAAGGCTGCGGCTGGCAGGTCCATCACTTCACTGATGCCGCCGGACTCGAACACGACCTCTCCGCACGCGGGCTGATCTGAAAAAGGCCCCAGCGTTTCCGCCGGGGCCTTGGAGTTCCACCCTGATGGAGAGGGGGTGGGGGGTCTGGTGGACGGCCTTAGCCGTTGCACTTCGCCAGCTTGTCGGCTTCCAGCGCTTCGCCCTTGGCGGTGAAGGAAACCACTTCGCCGAGGTCACGGTTCAGTTCGCGGCACACGCGCAGCGGACGCGAGGTGCCCTTGGTGCCGACGCAGGTCGTGTCGGCGCAGGTCCATGCGACGCCGCCTGCAATCACGGTGCGCTCGGCAGCAGGCTGCGCGAGTTCGGCGGTGTAGAACGGGCCGTTCGACGACTTGGCTTCGGCAACCGTCGGGGTGACGAGCGCGCCGAAGGTCAGCGTGGTATAGGCGAAAGCGGTTGCGAGAACGCCCAGGTGAGCGGTGCGGTTCAGGGAGAGGGTCATGGTCAAACTCCGATATTTCATTGCAATTTTCTCAACTGGCCTTGCGAAAATTGCAATCTAGGTTTTCATTTGCAACTGGTTGCGAATCGCTACCTATGCCGATAGGTTTCGGGATGCAACCCATTTTTTTTGGAAATATTTGGCTTTGGCGAAAACTGCGCTAAATAGGTTTCACGGGAAGGACTGATTTTATGGGCGACATCCGCGAACCACTGCGCGAACTCACCGAATGCGGCTTGCCGCAGGCACTGGAAGTCATGGGCGAACGCTGGAGTTTCATGATCCTGCGGGCCAGCTTCAACGGCCTGCACCATTTCGAGGAATTCCTCAGCGAACTGGGCATTGCCCGCAACATCCTCTCGAACCGGCTGGCCAAGCTGGTCGAGCATGGCATCCTCAAGCGCGATCCTTGCCCGGATGACCGCCGCAAGATCGAATACCGCCTTACCGACAAGGGCTTCGACCTGCTGCCGGCCATGGTGGCGCTGCGCCAGTGGGGCCAGAAATACGGCGCCGAAGTGGTCGAGAACCCGGTGCTGGTGGACGAGCGTGATCGCCTGCCCATCGGGCCGACTTCCATCCTCAGCCACGACGGGCGCCTTCTGGGCCCAGCGGACCTGGCTCTTGTCGAACGCAAGAACCTCGGCATCCGCGCCGACGGAACCAAGGCAGAGCCGCATGCCATCATGAAGAATGGCTCGGTCGTCGACATCGCTTCCGCTCGCAAGGCCAAGGACGCCGCCTGAGCGAAGCGGTCGAACGCACGCCTGACGGCCGCTACATCATCGTACGCGGCCGCCTGTGGCGGGCGGCCAATCCGAACCTGCCGGATAATGAACGCCAGGCGCTGGTAGACCGGCTGATGGCGGCTCGACGCGCCGTGGCGGCAGCGTGCCGTTCAGACGACGGCGAGGCCGAGAAACGTGCTCGCAGTGAAGTGCATGCCGCCAAGCTGGGCCTCGGCGAGCGTGGACCGGTCTGGTGGGACGACGGCGCGCCAGACTACAACCGGCACCTGCTCAAGAATACGCCTTATGCGCAAAAGTGACGTCATGGCGCGACTGGCACCGTGACGTCATCGTTAAAACCATCTCAACAGGTTGATGCGAAGAGAATCGCGAAGTCGGGCCTCAAGTCCCGCCGGAGCCGGGCCGTATTGTGATTGAAATCGAAGTTCAGAACGAAACCCACCAGACCGTCTTCCGCATCAAGACGGTTGCCGTGCCGCGCATCGGCGAAGGCATCCGCCTGCGCGAACCGAACGGCTCGTGGGCTTCCTACGACGTGCTCGACGTCTGGTACCAGCAAGCCGAATTCGGCGAGGTCTGGATGCCTTACGTCCATGTCCGCATGACGCCGGACGAATTGCGCGCCGTCGAAATGGCCAAGTCGAACCCCATGGTCGACAAGGCGCAGGCGATCCCGATCGAGGATTTCCTCAAAAAATTCGAAGGCGACGTGGAGCACGAAACGGTCAAGCTCAACCTCGACATGGGCGAAAGCAACTAGGGCTGATGAACTCTGCCAAATCAGGCGCGTGGCGGCTGCCTGCGGTAGCTGAGCGCCTCTGCTATGTGGATGCGGCCGACCTGTTCTGACCCGGCCAGGTCGGCGATCGTGCGCGCGACGCGCAGCATTCGCGTATAGCTGCGGGCGGACAGCCGCATCGCGCTGGCCGCCTGCATCAGCAACTGGCGGCCCGCCTCGTCCGGGCCGGCGAAGCGTTCGAGCGCATCGCCCTGCAGTTCCGAATTGGTGCGCACCCCGCTTTCGGCCTCGCGTGCGCTCTGGCGGGCCCGGGCGGCCGCAACACGGGCGGCGACCTCGGCGCTTCCTTCGGCAGGTGGAGGAAGCGCGAGATCGGCCGCGCTGACCGGATCGACTTCCACGTGGAGGTCGATCCGGTCGAGCATCGGACCTGAAACCTTGCTCTGGTAATCGGCAGCACATTTCGGCGCGCGGCTGCAGGCGAGCGCGGGGTCGCCGAGGTGGCCACAGCGGCACGGGTTCATCGCGGCGATCAGTTGGACGTTGGCGGGGAAGGTCACGTGTGCGTTCGCGCGCGCCACATCCACCGTGTTCGTTTCAAGCGGCTGCCGTAGCGAATCGAGCACCGCCCGCTGGAATTCGGGCAGTTCGTCGAGGAACAGGACGCCAAGGTGCGCCAGGCTTACCTCGCCCGGCTTCACACGCAGTCCCCCGCCTGTGAGCGCAGCCATGCTGGCGGAGTGGTGCGGAGCCCTGAAGGGTCGTGCGCGGCTGATGCGACCGTCTTCGAGCAGGCCGGCGACCGATTGCACCATGCTCACCTCGAGCGCCTCGGGCGGGGTGAGTGGCGGCAGGATTCCGGGCAGGCAGCTTGCAAGGAGCGACTTGCCGGCACCGGGTGGCCCGATTATCAGGAGGTTGTGGCCGCCCGCCGCCGCTATCTCGAGCGCGCGCTTGGCTGTTTCCTGCCCCTTTACCTGCCTGAGGTCGGCGCAATGGACCGGTTCGTCGACCAGTCCGCGCTCGGGTTCGGCGAGCTGCCCTGTTCCCTTGAGATGATTGAGCAGGCTGGCAAGGTCGGGCGCGGCGAGGACCGGTACCTGGCTTGCCCACTTGGCTTCCGAACCTTGCGCCGCGGGGCAGATCAGGCCCTTGCCCGTCTCGCTGGCATGCATCGCGGCGAGGAGCACGCCCGGCGAAGGCGCTACTCGTGCGTCGAGCGCCAGCTCGCCCACCACGATCCAGTCCTCCAGCTGCTCGGCATCGGTCACGGCCATCGCGGCGAGCACTGCCAGTGCGATCGGCAGGTCGTAATGCGACCCCTCCTTGGGAAGGTCCGCAGGCGACAGGTTGATCGTGATCCGCTTGGGCGGCAGAGCCAGTCCCATGGATGACAGGGCGGCGCGCACCCGTTCCTTGCTTTCGCCCACGGCCTTGTCCGCCAGCCCGACGATGTTGAAGTTCGGAAGGCCCGGCGCAAGCGAGCATTGAACCTCCACCGCGCGCGCTTCCAGCCCGAGATAGGCCACCGTCCGGACCAGTGCGACCACCCTTAACCCCCGTCTCTGTATTCGTCCGGAGGCAGTGACGAAAAACCCTTTTGTTGTCGAGACTTGGCAGGCAAAATGTTCGGGAAAGACATGGCGTTAACGCCGCGTTGACCATGCCCTTTGGCAAGCCGGTAAGAGGGGCGGGCGCAGTGCGGCTGCATGCTTCGCGCGGTCCTTCTCCTGCTTGCCACACTGGCCACCGGAATTGCCTCCCCGGTGGCGGCGCAGTCGATGGGCCTCGTGAAGCTCCCTATTGCCTTCGTCAGCCAGCCGGTCGTGCAGCAGGTCCATGCGGGTCGCCCGATCCCCGCGATCGAAGCGCCGCGCGCGCCGGTATCGGTCACGGTGCAGACGATCGTCTACGCGCCGGTCCCCGCTGCACCGCAGTTCGTCCCGCGACCGGTGCAGCAGCCGACCTATTCCGCCTTACGCGCCCGCTTCCCCGGCATCGACCGCAGCTTGCGAAATTACAGCGCCGGGATTGCCCAGTACGGTCCTTTCCGCGTGCTCGACGAAGGGCGCGTGGCGCTGGTCGGCGAAACCGATGCGGACAGCCCGCGCTGGTTTCGCGTCATGATGCGCCGCCACCCCAACCTTGCGCAGCTCGACATGGTCGAATGCCCGGGCACGAGCGATGATCTGGCCAACATGAAACTCGGCCGGATGATTCGTGCAGCCGGGCTCGCCACATATGTTCCGCGTCGCGGATCGGTGCGTTCGGGTGCGGTCGAGCTATTCCTCGCAGGTACGGCCCGCGATATCGCCGACGGGGCGGAGTTTGCCGTGCACAGCTGGATGGATGAACATGGCCACGAAGCGCAGGATTACGAAGAGGATGCGCCGGAAAACCGCCGCTACCTCACCTATTACCGTGAAATGGGCATGAGCGAGCGTGATGCGCGTGCATTCTACCGCTTCACCAACTCCGTCCCGCACCGCTCTGCCCGCTGGCTCGATGCGCGCGAAATGCGGCGCTGGGTGGGCGGCGGAGCCGGCATTGGCGAGCGTGCACCGCAGATTGCCTATGCCGCATATTGACGCTGCGCGGAGGGCTTGACCGACCACAGCGTTTCGCCTAAGCGCCCCTCCACCAATGCGGTCGCCGGCAGCGGCGGCCCTTTTTGTTGGCGCGATTCGCCCGACAGACAACGAATTTTTGAAGGACTATCCGATGAAGCGGACTTTCCAGCCCTCGAACCTCGTGCGCGCCCGTCGCCACGGTTTCTTCGCGCGCAAGGCGACCCCGGGTGGCCGCAAGGTGCTTCGCGCCCGTCGCGCTCGCGGCCGCAAGAACCTCTGCGCCTAATCGCCTGATCCGCCGCGCCCTGTGCGCGGCCATGATCGCGATAATCAAACGGGCTCCCATCGGGGGCCCGTTTTGCGTATCTGCCTACCATGCCGCACGGCCTATCCGTCATCCGCAAACGCAGCGACTTCCTCGCCGCCAACAAGGGGCTGCGCAATGCACGGCCCGGCTTCGTGCTGCTGACGCGCCCGAACGCGGGGCTGGGGAAGCGCTACGGCATCACCGTGACGAAGAAGATCGGCAACGCCGTCGTGCGCAACCGGATGAAGCGCCGCTTCCGCGAACTGCTCTGGGCAGGCCTTCCCGAATTCGGCCTGCCCGACCACGACCATATCCTGATCGGCCGCGAAGGCGGGGTCGAGCGTGACTTTGCGATGCTGGCCGAGGAACTTGCCGCCGCGCTGGAGCGGGCAAGGGACGGCAAGGGCGACCGCCCGCGCGGCCCCCGCCGACCGCGGAGCCCGCGCGCATGAAGCATGTCCTGATCCTGATTGCCCGCGCCTGGCAGCTGGGCCCCAGCCGCATCCTGCCGCCGACCTGCCGCTATTCTCCCTCGTGCAGCCAGTATGCCATCGAGGCGCTGGGAAAATATGGGGCGATCAAGGGTGGATGGCTGGCGCTGAAGCGGCTATTGCGCTGCCAACCGTGGGGGGGCTGCGGACACGACCCCGTTCCGTAGCTGTCTTGACGATCTAACACACCATTCCCATCTGAACCGAAACCTGAACCGGGATCGACCTTGGAAAATTCGCGCAACATCATTCTCGTCGTCGTGCTGTCGATGGCCCTCTTGCTGGGCTGGGACGCTGCGATGAACTATTTCTACCCGCAGCCGGACGAGCCGGTGGTCGCTGCCGAAACCGCCGTCCCATCGGGTGAGGGCGCAGAGGTTCAGCATTCGCGGACCGGCGGACTGACCGATCCTGCTGCGCTGAAGCAGGAAGCGGCGGACCTCGAAACCGCGCTGGCATCGCCCGACCGGGTGCGCATCGATTCGCCCAAGGTAGCAGGTTCGATCAACCTGACCGGCGCCGTGATCGACGACGTGGTGCTCAAGGATTACGCCGAGACGACCGACAAGGACAGCGGCCCGGTTCGCCTGTTCTCGCCGCGCGGCACGCCTGCCCAGCATTTCGCCCAGCTGGGCTTTATCGTGAACGGCCAGAAGCTGCCCGATGCAACAGTGTGGCAGGCCGATGGCGATCTGCTGTCGGTCGACAAGCCCGTCACGCTGACGCACGACGCCGGCAACGGTCTGGAACTTCAGCTGCGCTATGCCATCGACGAGAACTACATGGTCACCGTCGAGCAGAGCATTGCCAACCGCTCTGCCGTCCCCGCAGTGGTCCAGCCGTTCGGCCTCGTCAGCCGTACTTCGGACACGGCGAGCGCAGACTTCTTCATCGCGCATTCCGGCCCCATCGGCGTGTTCGGCGACAGCGCGAATTACGACACGGACTACGGCGATCTCGACGATGACGGTCCGGTCAGTCCGCAGGGACGTGCCGAATGGCTCGGCTTCACCGACATCTACTGGCTGTCCGCGCTCGTCCCGCAGGACGGTTCGGCCCCGGATGCGACCTTCCGCGCGCTCGGCGGCAATGCCTACCGCGCCGACATGATCTACGACCCGGTGACCGTGCCGGCCGGCCGCAAGTACACGACAACTTCGCGGCTTTACGCCGGTGCCAAGGATTCCACGATCCTCGACGCCTACCAGGATGCCGGCCTTGCGCAGTTCGGTCTGGCGATCGACTGGGGCTGGTTCCGCTGGTTCGAAAAGCCGCTGCTGTGGTTGCTCAAGACGCTGTTCGATCTCGTCGGCAATTTCGGCGTGGCGATCATCTGCCTCACCATCATCGTTCGCGGCGTGATGTTCCCCATCGCGCAGAAGCAGTTTTCTTCGATGGCATCGATGAAGGCGATCCAGCCGCGGATGAAGGCGATCCAAGAGAAGTACAAGGACGACCGCCTCCAGCAGCAGCAGGAAATGCAGAAGCTGTTCCGCGAGGAAAAGGTCAATCCGCTGGCAGGCTGCCTGCCGCTGATCCTGCAGATCCCGATCTTCTTCGCGCTCTACAAGGTGCTGTATCTCGCCATCGAGATGCGTCACCGCAACTTCCTCTGGATCGAGGATCTTTCCGCGCCCGATCCGGCGACCATCCTGAACCTGTTCGGCTTGCTGCCGTTCACGCCGCCCAGCTTCCTCGCCATCGGCGTGCTGGCAGTACTGCTGGGCGTCACCATGTGGCTGACCTTCAAGCTGAACCCGTCGGCGATGGACCCCGTCCAGCAGCAGGTCTTCGCGATCATGCCGTGGGTCCTCATGTTCATCATGGCACCTTTCGCGGCCGGCCTGCTGCTCTACTGGGTAACCTCGAACATCCTGACGCTGGCGCAGCAGAAGTATCTCTATTCCAAGCATCCGCAATTGAAGGCGGCTGCCGAGAAGGAGAAGGCCGAAAAGGCGGCCGAGGCGGCAAAGGCCAAGGGATGACCGAAGAAGAAGCCGCCGAACTGGCACAGCTGGAACGGCGGGCCAACAAGCTGTTTTCGGGCCGGGTGGAGTTCCTCCTCTCGGCCCCGCAGCTCAAGTTCCTGCCCGAACCGACCGTCCCCGAAATCGCCTTCGCGGGCCGTTCCAACGTGGGCAAGAGCTCGCTGTTGAACGCGCTGACTGGCCGCAAGGCCATCGCACGTGCTTCGGTGACGCCCGGCCGCACGCAGGAGCTAAACTTCTTCGAGGTTGGCGAGCCGACGCTGTTCCGCCTTGTCGACATGCCGGGCTATGGCTTTGCCAAGGCTCCGGTGAAGGTCGTCGAGAAGTGGAAGAACCTCGTGAAGACCTATCTTCGCGGGCGCCAGGTGCTGGTGCGCAACCTTGTCCTCGTCGACAGCCGGCACGGCCTCAAGGATGTCGACCGCGACATGATGAAGATGCTGGACGAAGCTGCCGTCGGCTACCGCATCGTGCTGACCAAGGCGGACAAGGTGAAAGCCAGCGATCTCGAAAAGGTCGTTGCCGCAACCGAGGCCGAGGCAAGGAAGCACATCGCCGCCTATCCGCAGATCCACGTCACTTCGAGCGAGAAGGGCATGGGCATCGCGGAACTACGCGCTGCCGTCCTGAGCGACGTCGGCGTCTGATCGGCGATCGGGCGGGTGCGGCCCACCCCGTTCAGCTCATCAATTCGCGTACAAAGGGGATGAGACCCGTCTGGCGCTGGCGCTTCATGCGTTCGGCGTCGAGGATTTCGCGCACCTTGCCGAAGCACAGGTTCACGTCCTCGTTGATCACGACATAGTCGTAGGCGTCCCAGTGGCTGATTTCCGCACGGGCGCGTTCCATGCGGGCATCGATCACGTCCTTTTCGTCCTGCGCGCGCGCTTCAAGGCGGCGGCGCAGTTCGGCGATGCTGGGCGGCAGGATGAACACCCGGACCACGTCCTGCTGGTCTTTCTGGTAAAGCTGCTGAGTGCCCTGCCAGTCGATGTCGAACAGGAAATCCTGCCCGTCCTTCAACGCTGCGCGGATGCGGCCCTTGGGCGTGCCATAGCGATGGCCGAAGACATGCGCCCATTCGTAGAAGTCGTCTTCCTCGACCATGCGGTCGAATTCGGCATCGTCGACGAAGTAGTAATGCACGCCATCGATCTCGCCCGGACGCGGCGGACGGGTGGTGACGCTGACCGATAGCTTGATCTCGTCATCGGCCTCCAGCAGCATGCGCGATATGGTCGTCTTGCCCGCCCCGCTGGGCGAGGACAGGATGAACATCAGCCCGCGGCGGGCGAGTGCGGCTTGCGAAGAGGAGGATTCGGCCATGCGCGCTGTTGGCGCATGGGGCGGGTGCGAATCAACCCCGCGCTTGCTTCAGTTCACACTCAAGCGTCGCCCTTGGTCTGCTTGCGCAGCGTGCGATCGCCCTTGCGACGAGCCGTGCGGCGCGACTGGCTGCGGTCGAACAGGACCTTGAGCGCGAGGCCAGCGCCGACCGCCAGCGCGCCCGGCACCGAGCGGGTCGCGACCTTGGTCACGCCATAAGCGGCCAGCGTGTGGACGATGGAGCGGTTCTCGACCGCATCCTTGGCGAATTGCTTGCCATACTGGCGGCCGAGCAGCATCTTTTCGACCGTCTGGCGCGAAATGCGCCCCACGCTTCGCAGCATGATCTCGTTGATCAGCAGGTTGGTGGCGGGATTGGTGCTGGGTCCGGGCACGGGGTCCGGGACGCCGGGATTAGGATCGGTCGCCTGTTCGAGCGCGTCTGCCGCCCGGTCGGTCAAGTGAGTCGGCTTGTTCTTACGTGCCACGCCCGTGTCCTGCCCCGTTTGCGGCGCTGGTTTGGAACCGCGCCGTTTACTTCTTGCGGCCGAAATCGACCGTGACGACGTTCGAGCCGTCTTCCGCCCCTTCAACGGGTGCAGGGTCTGCCTGTTCCTCGTCATTGCCGGCCGGATCGGTTGCGGCGGGCGCCATGTCGGCGACGGTAGCCTGGAACTGCAGTCCGAAGTCGACCGCAGGATCGACGAACTGGGTGATCGCCGAATAGGGAATGTCGAGCTGGGCAGGGATCTGGTTGAACGACAGGCCGACGCTGAAGCCGTCTTCGCGCACATTCAGGTCCCAGAACTTGTTCTGCAGGACGATCGTCATCTCGTCCGGAAACCGCTCGCGCAGATTTGCGGGGATGGAAACGCCCGGGGCATGGGTCTTGAACGTGATGTAGAAATGATGCGCGCCCGGCAGTTCGCTGCCGCTTGCCTCGATTTCGCCCAGCACGCGGCCGACCACGGCACGCAGCGCTTCCTGCACGATCGTGTCGTAGGGGATCAGGCTGTCGGGCGTATCGTCGCTCATGGCGCACTAGGTGGAACCGCGCGGCGTGCGGGTCAAGCGCTTTAAGCCTGACTTTACCGTGCGAATAGCCGCATTTTCTTGCGCCTAGCGCCCGCTCGCCTATAGCGCGGGCCATGCGTACAGGCCGTATCGAGAGAAACACCGCCGAAACGAAAATCCTGGTCGAGGTCGATCTCGACGGGACCGGCACCTACGACGTCGCAACGGGGATCGGCTTCCTCGACCATATGGTCGAACAGTTCGCCAAGCATTCCCTTATCGACGTGACCATGAAGGTCGATGGGGACCTGCATGTCGACCAGCACCACACGACCGAAGACAGTGCGCTCGCGCTAGGCCAGGCTCTGGCACAGGCGCTCGGCGACAAGGGTGGGATCGCCCGCTACGGCAGCGCCTATTCGCCGATGGACGAGACGCTGGCGCGCGTGGCGCTCGATATTTCGGGCCGCCCATACCTCGTGTGGAAGGCCGGGTTCAGCCAGGAAAAGCTGGGCGAATGGGACACCGAGCTGATCGAGCACTGGTTCCATTCGGTTGCCCAGACCTGCGGTCTGACGCTGCATGTCGAGCTGCTTTACGGCACCAATAACCACCATATCTGCGAGGCGATCTACAAGGGCTTCGCCCGTGCGATGCGCGTCGCAGTGGAGATCGATCCGCGCAAGGGCGGGGCCATTCCGTCGACCAAAGGACAGCTCGGTGGCTGAAGTCATTGCCCTCGTCGATTACGGCGCGGGGAACCTGCATTCGGTCGAGAACGCGCTGAGGAAGGTCGGGGCAGCGGTAAAGGTGACCGCCGATCCCGACGTGCTTCGCGCCGCCGACCGCATCGTTTTGCCCGGCGTTGGCAGTTTCGGCGCCTGCGCTGCGGGCCTGCGCGCCGAGAAGGGCGTAATCGAGGCGATGCACGAACGCGTCTTCGTCGGCGGCGCTCCGTTCCTCGGCATTTGCGTGGGCATGCAACTGCTTGCCACGCGCGGGCTCGAACATGGCGAAACCCCCGGGCTCGACTGGATTCCCGGCGAGGTTCGTCTCATCCGCCCGCGCGATGAAAGCGTGAAGGTCCCGCACATGGGCTGGAACGATGTCGCCCCTACGCACCAGGCGGAAGACCACCCCGTGATCGAGGATGGCGAGGCCTATTTCCTCCATTCCTACCATTTCCATGCCGAAAAGGGCCGCGACGTGCTGGCCATGACCGACCATGGCGGCGGCCTTGTCGCAGCCGTCGGACGCGACAATTTGCTCGGCGTGCAATTCCATCCGGAAAAGAGCCAAGCCTACGGGCTCGGCCTCCTTTCCCGCTTTCTCGAGTGGAAGCCATGATCGTTTTTCCCGCCATCGACCTGAAGGCAGGCCAGGTCGTGCGCCTTGCCGAAGGCGATATGGACCGCGCGACGGTCTACGGTGACAACCCGGCCGCGCAGGCGAAACTGTTTGCCGACGCGGGTGCACAGCATCTCCATGTCGTCGATCTCGACGGCAGTTTCGCTGGGTCTGCGCAGAACCGCGACGCGGTGGAGAGCATCGTCGCGGCTTTCCCGGGGCACGTGCAGCTGGGCGGCGGCATCCGTCGGCGCGAAGACGTCGAGGGCTGGTTCGATGCGGGCGTCTCGCGCATTGTCATGGGCTCGGCCGCCTTGAAGGACCCCGAATTCGTCAAGGACATGGCGCGCGAATTCGAGGGCGGCATCGTCGTTGCGGTCGATGCGAAGGACGGCATGGTCGCGACCGAGGGCTGGGCCGAGGTGTCCGACGTGCCCGTGGTCGACCTCGCCCGCCGGTTCGAGGACGCGGGCGTTGCCGCGCTGCTCTTCACCGACATCGGGCGCGACGGGCTGCTCAAGGGCGTGAACCTCGATGCGACGGTCGATCTTGCACGGCAAGTCGATATTCCGGTGATCGCCAGCGGCGGCGTAAAGGGCATCGACGACATCCACGTCCTCTCGCTCCACGCGAAAGAAGGCATCGAAGGCGTGATCACTGGCCGTGCGCTTTATGACGGGCGGCTGGACCTTGCAGCGGCGCTGGCAGTGGCGGCGCGGGCATGACCGTCCGCATCCGCGTCATTCCCTGTCTCGACGTCGCCGATGGCCGCGTGGTGAAAGGCGTGAATTTCGTCGACCTCAAGGACGCGGGCGATCCGGTCGAACAGGCGCAGGCCTATGACCGGGCCGGTGCCGACGAACTCTGCTTCCTCGACATTTCGGCCAGCCACGAAGGGCGCGGCACGCTGCTTGACATGGTGCGGCGTACCGCGGCGGTGTGCTTTATGCCGCTGACGGTCGGCGGAGGGGTGCGCAGCGTCGAGGATGCGCGTGCATTGCTACTCGCCGGCGCCGATAAGGTGGCGGTCAATTCTGCCGCCGTCTCGCGGCCCGAACTCGTGCGCGAGATCGCAGAGAAATTCGGCAGCCAGTGCGTCGTCGCCAGCGTCGATGCCCGCGCAAAGACACATGGCGAGGGCTTTCGCGGCTGGGAAATCTACACCCATGGCGGTCGCAAGCCGACGGGGATCGACGCGGTGGAACACGCCCAGCACCTCGCCGAACTTGGCGCGGGCGAACTGCTCGTCACCTCGATGGACGGCGACGGGACCAAGCAGGGCTATGACCTCGAACTGACCCGCGCGATTGCCGACAGCGTTTCGGTGCCCGTGATCGCCAGCGGGGGTGTCGGCACGCTCCAGCATCTCGTCGAAGGCGTGACCGAAGGCCATGCCAGCGCCGTTCTCGCCGCCTCGATCTTCCATTTCGGCGAATATTCCATCGCCGAAGCGCACACTGCCCTGCGCGCGGCGGGCTTGCCTGCGCGCGGCTGATCGGTGCAGGAGAAGCACATGGATACGCTCGCCCGTCTCGAACAGACCATCGCCCAGCGTCTCGGCGCCTCGCCCGATGAAAGTTATGTCGCGAGCCTGTATCACAAGGGTCTTGCCAAGATCGCCCAGAAGGTCGGCGAGGAAGCGGTCGAAGCCGTGATCGCAGCCGTCGGCGACGACCGTGACGGCCTGGTCGCCGAAAGCGCGGATCTCCTCATGCACCTTCTCGTGCTGCTGCAGGCCAAAGGCGTATCGCTGGCCGAGGTGCTGGCCGAACTCGACCGGCGCGAGGGCGTCTCGGGCCTGGAAGAAAAAGCCAGCAGGAGCGAATGACGTTGCCGATCGATCCCACGCAACCCTATGACGACAACAACATCTTCGCGAAAATCCTGCGCGGGGAAATCCCCTCGACCAAGGTCTACGAAGACGAATGGGCCTTTGCCTTCGAGGACATCAATCCGCAGGCGCAGGTGCATACGCTGGTCGTACCCAAGGGGCGCTATGTCAGCTGGGACGATTTCAGCGAGAAGGCGAGCGCGGAAGAAATCGCCGGCTTCGTGCGCGCGGTAGGCAAGGTCGCCCGCGACAAGGGACTGGTGGAGCCGGGCTACCGGATGATGGCGAATATCGGGCACCACGGCGGACAGGAGGTGCCGCATCTCCACGTCCACATCTTCGGCGGGCAGTTCCTGGGGCCGATGATCGCAAGATAAGCACGTGTCGGCGACGGGGCGCGCAGGCGTAAAAATCCCGTGCTTGCCGCGCGAGTCGGCGCTGGGCTAGAGGAACCGCGGCCATGAACATGCCCAACTTCCCCGACGGTATCATCGACAAGGACCGGCATCTTTATGCCGTGCGCGCCTATTACGAGGACACGGACCTGTCGGGCATCGTCTATCACGCGAATTACCTGCGCTGGTTCGAACGCGCACGTTCGGACCTGCTGCGGCGGTTGGAGATCGACCAGCGCGCCGCCATCGAGGCGGGCGAGGGCGCCTACGCGGTGTCCGAGATCAATCTCAAGTACCTGCGCCCCGCGAAACTCGACGACGATGTGCTGATCGAAACGCGTTGCACCGAACTGAAGGCCGCATCCTGCCGGATGCACCAGAAGGCGTTTCGCGGAGACGAATTGCTGGCCGAGGCACATTTGCGCGTCGGCTTCATTTCACTTGATGGGCGGCCCCGCCGGCAGCCCGAGGATTGGCGCGCATCCTTCGCGCGCTTCGCCAGCTCGACAGAGGCATAATGACGACACTTTCCCTCCTCGCCGTAACCGCTCCGACCCGTGTCGATCCCGTCCAGCTGTTCATGGACGCCGACATTGTCGTCCAGCTGGTCATGCTCGGCCTCGTCCTTGCCAGCATCTGGGTGTGGACGATCATCGTCTCCTTCTCGCTGCGCATGGGCAAGCTGAAGACCCGTACCCGCAAGTACGAGGAAGATTTCTGGCAGGCGGAGAACTTCGACCGCTTCATGGCCGAACGCGGCACCCGTGATGTTCCGTCTGCCCGCGTGGCGCAAGCCGCCGTCGTCGAATGGCGCAAGTCGACCAAGGGCGAGGTTCGCGATCGCGAGGGTCTGCGCAGCCGCCTTGCCTCGGCCATGGAAAGCCAGGTAGCCATGGAGGCCGACGACATTGCCGAGCGCCTCAACTTCCTCGCCACCGTCGGTGCGGTCGCCCCTTTCGTCGGCCTGTTCGGCACGGTCTGGGGCATCATGAACAGCTTCTTCCAGATCGGCGCGCAGGAGAGCTCCTCGCTCGCCGTTGTGGCACCCGGCATTTCGGAAGCGCTCTTCGCTACCGCCATCGGCCTGTTCGCCGCCATTCCCGCGGTGATCGCCTATAACCGGTTCAGCCACTCGGTCGAACGGTTCGAGGCCGGCCTCCACCGCTTCGCCGACCGGCTGCACGCAACTTTCAGCCGCCAGCTGGAGCAGCGCTGAAATGGCGATGAACCTCGCCTCTGCCAAAGGCACGCGCCGCCGTCGCGGGCGCGGCGGGCGGCGGCCCATGTCCGAAATCAACGTCACGCCCTTCGTCGACGTGATGCTGGTGCTGCTGATCATCTTCATGGTCACGGCCCCGCTGCTGACCGCAGGCGTGCCGATCCAGTTGCCCGACAGCAGGGCCAATGCCCTGCCGCAGGAAGCGCAGCAGGTGTCGATCAGCATCGATGCGGAAGGCTATGTCTACATCGACGACCAGCAGGTGCCTGTCGGGGGATTGCCGCAGTCGCTCGAGAACCTGCCGCGCACGGGCGAGGGGCCGGACATTACCCTTCGCGCTGACCGCGCGCTCGACTACGGCCGCGTGATGGCGGTGATGGGCGAGCTCAACCGGGCCGGTCTCAATCGCATCTCGCTGGTGACGAATGGCGGCCAGTCGGCCCCCCCGGTCAATTCCGGTTCATCCGACGAGGAATAGCCAGAAGGTCATGGAGAGAACCGCAATCAGGGCAGAGGAGCGTACCGGGCTGATCGTCGCGGTCGCGCTGCACCTGCTGGTGCTCGCCGCGCTGGTGATTCAGGCCTTTTTCGAAGGCGACAAGGCCCCGCCGCGCACCGAGCGCATGACGGTGAGCCTGGCCGAAGACGTCGGGATGGAGGCGACCGCGCCAGATCCGGTGCCGGAAAGCCGCGCCGCGATCGCGCCCGAACTGGCCGATGTCCCGGCCCCTGCACCCGAAATCCTGCCCGCACCGTCGACGCCGCAAGTCGATCGCCCGACGCCGAGAGTTCAATCGCCCGTTCCCGCCCCTGCACGCGAGACACGCCAGCAGCCCCGCCGCGAGCAGCCGCGCCAGCAGGCGCAGCCGCGACCGGCAGAGCGGGGCGGCGGCTCGCGCATCGGCGATAATTTTCTTGCCGGTGCAGGCGACAGCACGACGACCAACGAGACCCGCGTCCCCGCCTCGCAGATCGGCGCGAGCGCGAAGGCATCGCTGGTCCAGGCCATCTCGCGCAAGATCAAGCCGCATTGGAAACCGCCTAGCGGCCCGGAGGTGGAGGAAATCACCACTTTCCTGCGGTTCCGCCTCAATCCCGATGGCAGCCTTGCCGGCCGGCCCGAGGTCGTTCGCCAGACCGGCGTGAACGACACCAACCGCGCACAAGCGGGACGCCATGGCGAACAGGCCATCCGCGCGGTGCAACTGGCTGCCCCGTTCGACTTGCCAGAACAGTACTATGAAGCCTGGAAGGTGGTTGGACCCTTCGGCTTCGACTGGAGACTTGCCCAATGAAGTACCTGATAGCTGCAACCTTCGCCTTCGTGGCCGCACCGCTCGCCGCGCAGAACCAGGATCTTGGGGAACCGATCCCCGAAGGCCAGGACGTGGAAACGATCGAGGAAGAGGGCGGCCTGACCGGGTCGGTCAGCTTCGAGGGCAATCTCGACGATCTCGGCATCGCCATCCCCGCCTTCGCGACCGACCGCAATGTCGCCACCCCTGCCAATGCGCAGGGCACCGCGGCGCTTGGCGTCGAACTGGCCCGTGTGATTACCGCGGACCTGCGCAACAATGGCCTGTTCAAACCGACCGGTCCCGATGCGCTGCCCAAGCCGAGCTTTGCCAATATCAACGCACCGGCCTGGGCGACCTGGTCAAACCGCGGGGCCGAGATGCTGGTCCACGGATACGTCCGTGCGCGCAGCGACGACCGGCTGACCGTGGGCTGCTATCTCTACGACATGGCACTGCAGAGCCGCCTCGTCGCAGAAGGCTGGGTGGTCTCGCCTGCCGACTGGCGGCGCGCCGCACACAAGTGCGCCGACCTCATCTATTCGCGCCTGACCGGTGAAAGCCCGTTCTTCGACAGCCGCATCGCTTACATTGCTGAAACCGGCCCCAAGGATAACCGAGTCAAGCGGCTCGCCATCATGGACAGCGACGGGGCGAACCACCGCTTCATCACGACCGGCCGTTCGACCGCGCTGACGCCGCGCTATTCGCCCGATTACAAGCAGCTGGTCTATCTCAGCTATGTGGACGGCAACCCGCGCATTTATGTCTACGATATCGGCACCGGCCGCCAGACGCTGGTGACGCAGAGCGAGAACCCGACCTTCGCACCCCGCTGGAGCCCCGACGGTCGCTACATCCTCTATTCGATGGCAGTCGGCGGAAATACCGACATCTACCGCGTCTCCGCGCAGGGCGGGCGCAGCGAGCGGCTGACCGATGCGCCCGGCATCGATATCGGCGGCTCCTTCTCGCCCGATGGCCGGCAGATCGTGTTCGAAAGCGACCGGTCGGGAAGCCAGCAGATCTACATCATGAATGCCGACGGTTCGAACCAGCGCCGCCTGTCGTTCTTCGGTGGCCGGTCCGCGACGCCCGAATGGAGCCCGCGCGGCGACCAGATCGCCTTCACCCACATTGCTGGCGACTTCAACGTGGCGGTCATGAACCCCAGTGGTCGCGGCTTCCGCAAGCTGACCAGCGGCTGGCAGGACGAGGCGCCGACCTGGGCGCCCAATGGCCGCATCATCCAGTTCTTCCGCACCGAGCGGAATACCGGCAAGACCTCGCTGTGGCAGGTTGACCTCACCGGCGAGAACGAGCGCCGCCTGCCAACGCCGGTCGACGCATCGGACCCGGCATGGGGACCGATCCTGCCGTAAGTGCATTGAGAGTTTCGTGGGGACGAAAAACCGATCGGGGGCAAGCCGATTGAAAACCGCTGTTTTACAAGGGGACAGCCTATGAATACCCGTTTCGCTACTGTCGCTGTGCTGACCTCCGCGCTGGCCTTGGCCGCGTGCTCGAAGAAGGCTCCGGAAGAGCTTCCGCCGCCGCCGGAAGATGTCGCGACGCCGACTCCGACGCCGACCTCAACCGGACCGGCGGTGGGCTCGATGCAGCACTTCATCGCTGCCGTCGGCCAGTCGAACACGGTCGTTTATTTCGAGACCGACCGCTACAATATCGACGCCGAGGATAGCGCCAAGTTGCAGACGCAGGCGCAGTATTTCAGCCAATATCCGCAGATCAATTTCACGATCGAAGGCCATGCCGACGAACGCGGAACGCGCGAGTATAACCTTGCTCTGGGCGAGCGCCGCGCCAATGCGGCGAAGAACTACCTCGTCAGCATCGGCATTCCGGCCAACCGCATCCGCACCGTCAGCTACGGCAAGGAACGCCCCGTGGCGCTCGGTTCGAACGAATCTGCATGGGCGCTCAACCGCCGCGCCGCGACGATTACGATCAACTGATCATGAAGGAATGGGTCCCGGCCAGGCCGGGGCCCGTTTCGCTCAGAAACGCGCGTTCAGGTCGAACAGCGGCGCATGACCGGCAAGCTGGCTGCCGGCCGGAATATCGAAATAGCCCGCGCCCGCCGACAGGGCGAAAAGGCCCATGGTCAGTGCGGCGGCGATGGCAGAAAGCGTAAGCTGCTTGCTCATGACATGGCCCCTAGGCTGGAAACGTGAAACAATCGTTGCAATGCAACATTTCGAATTGAAACTGGTTCCCATATCCTTGCCAAGTTCGCCAGTGCTCTTAGATTGACGACCATGCCAGCCCGACAAACGACTTCCGGAACGATCTACCGTGCCTAAGGCGCGGCGCTCCAACGATTGGGGATTTCCCCGCTGGCGCGGGTACGACGCCAGCCGCGAAGCCGCGCCTGTTCGCCTGTGCGACCGGCATGGTTGCGAGGAAGTCGGCGACTGTCCCGCACCCAAGGCGCCCAACAGTCCCGAGCGCTGGATGTTCTGCCAGGCCCATGCCGCCGAGTACAATCGCGGCTGGGATTATTTCGAAGGCCTCGACAAGGCCGATAAGGAGGCCCGCGCCAAGGCAGAGCGTACCGAGAATGCCGGCTATGCCGAAGCGCAGCACTACGGCTGGGCAGGCAGCGGCGACGGATCGCGCAGCGCAGACGAAATGCGCGCGCTCGAAGTGCTCGACTTGGAGGCCGATGCCGACTTCGCGACCGTGAAGAAGGCATTTCGCGCCCGGGCCAAGGAAGTGCACCCCGACGTCAAGCCGGGCGACAAGGATGCAGCGGCCCAGTTCCAGCAGTATTCGCTTGCCTACGAAATCCTAAAATCTGCCGAGGAAAGACGCGAATGGAAGGGCTGATGCCTTTCTAAATCACTGTTTTCGCGGCCCCTCATAGTAAAGGTCGCGTTTACGAATTTTTGCCCTGTGGCTGCTACAAAGAGTCCCGGAACGGACCATGACGATACAGCAGCGCCTCATTCCGCGTCACGCCACGAACGTCGTGCTCGACTGCCTTGTCGCGAGGCAGCGGGCGCAGGCAATCCTGTGCGATGTTTCAGGGACCGGTTGCCGCGTCGAACTGTTCGATGCCTCTGCGGAACCGGGTGCCATGCTCATCTTCGAGATCGACGATCGCCTTGCCTTTGCGGGACAGGTCGTCTGGGTTCAGGGCGCGGAGGCGGGCGTGCAGTTCACCCGGTCCTTGACGCCGCAAATCCTGGCCGCGCTGGACGTGAGGCCTAACTAACCCAGTCTTTTGAGAATGGCCTCGGCCATCCGCTTTCCCAGTTCCGGCCCCTGCTGCGGATAGAGGTAGGGCTCGATCATCTCGGCCTCCATCACCGCAAGATCCCCCGAGGGCAGCCGCGCCATGTCGATGCGGCAATAGAGCGGCCGGTCGATCGGCAACGAGGCGACCACCGACTGCGCCTTTGCGAGGTCGGCGGCATCGGGCTCGAAATCGCATTCATAGCCGCCATAGAGCGACTGGATGCGGTATTCTCCCTCCGCCGCCCGCTTCAGCACGCCGTGGCTGAAAGCCCCATCGACGAAGAGGAAGGTGTACTCGCCCTCTTCGACGACGCTTGGCAGGAACGGCTGGACCATGCACGGGCGACCCATGCGCCAGCCGTCTTCGGGCAACTGCGCGCGCGAGAAGCTGTGCTGCCCGAGACCACCTGCGCCGACCTGCCGCTTGACCACGATGCGGTCGCAGCCGAAGCCGTCCATCGCCTCCAGCACGCCCGCATTGTCGAGATCGTCGAGCCAGAGCGTGGGCACTGTGGTCACCCCGCGCTCGTCCAGCTCGCGAAGATAGCGCTTGTCCGCATTCCACCGCACGACATCCGGCGGATTGCAGACTGCAATACCCATATCGGCCAGGGCTTCCAGCTTGTCGAGGAACTCGTCCGGATGGTCCTGATAGTCCCAGGCCGTGCCGAGCAGGACCAAGGCCATCCCCTCGAATTCGCCCAGCGGTGCGCGCCAGTCGATCTCCACCAGCTCCAGCCCCGCAGCAGCGAATGCCGGGCGCAGGGCCGCGGTTTCGAGGTCGTGCTCGAAAGCGTCCCCGCGCCGTTCGTCCGCCACGCCTTCGGGCGGCGGCAGCGTGTCGGCGCAGGCGAGGAAGCCGATCCTTGTCGTCACTTCAGACCTGTTCCAGCGCCTGTTCGAAGTCTGCGATGAGGTCGTCCGCGTCCTCGATCCCGATCGAGATGCGGATGAGGTTGTCGCCGATGCCCAGCGCCGCCTTGCGCTCGTCCGGCACTGACAGGTGCGTCATCGAGGCCGGGTGGCTGGCGAGCGTTTCGGTCCCGCCGAGGCTGACCGCCAGCTTGGCGATCTTGAGGTTGTCGAGGAAGCGGAAGCATTCCGCCTCGCCGCCCTTGAGCAGCAGCGAGAAGGTCGAACCGGCGCCGAGGCAATGGCGGTCGTAGATGTCCTGCTGGCGCGCATCCTTGATCATGCCAAGATAGCCGAGGCCTTCGACCTTGGGATGCTGGGCAAGGAAGGCGCAGACCTTCTCCGCATTTTCGCCCGCGCGCTGCATGCGCAGTTCGACGGTCTCGAGGCTGCGGCAAAGCATCCATGCCGTGTTCGGGTCGCAGATCCCGCCCATCGTGTTGCGCAGCATGCGCACCGGGTCCATCCACTTCTTGGCGCCGGCGACGCTGCCCGCGACGAGGTCGGAATGGCCGCCCACGTATTTGGTCAGCGAGTAGACCACGATGTCCGCACCATGTTCGAGCGGGCGCTGCCACAGCGGACCGAGGAAGGTGTTGTCGATCGCGATCGGGCATTCCAGCCCCGCTGCGTCGACCGCGGCGCGCACGGCCTGCACGTCGACCAGCGCATTGGTCGGATTGCCCGGGCTTTCGAGATAGACCATGCAAACCTTGCCGCCCTGTTCGGCGGCCTTGGCCTTGCCCTGTGCGAGCACGGCGTCGATCTCTTCACGCGTCGCGCCTGCGGGGAAGTCGATGTAGCTCACGCCGAACTTGCTCAGCCATTTGGCGACGAAGCCTTCGGTCGCGGCATAGAGCGGTCCCGAATGGACGATCACGTCGCCCTGGCTCGCATAGGTCAGCAGCAGGACGCAGATCGCGGACATGCCGCTGGAGAAAGACAGGGCGTCTTCCGCGCCGTCCCAGATGGACAGGCGGTCTTCGAGGATTTCCTGGTTCGGCGCGTTGAAGCGCGAATAGACGAGGCCGTCCGCACCGCCCGGACGCTTGCCGGTGATGCCTTCGAAATGGCGCTTGCCGTCGGCAGCGCTGGGGAAGGCGAAAGTGCTGGTGAGGAAGAGCGGCTGCTTGAGGCTACCTTCGGACAGCACGGGGTCGTAACCGTGGCCCATCATCAGCGTGCTGGGTTTCAGGGGGCGGCCGTTGATCTTGGTGACGTCGCTCATGGTCGCGAGCATCCTTCCTGTATCTTCGCCCCCAGGAAGGCGGGGGCCGATGAGGCTGCCGGGGCGCCCGTTCCTAACCTCCGCAGGAACGCCTCTCCGTCGACAGCCGCTGTGGGCCATGTCTTATGTTGGAGCGATGTTGGTTTCAACTGCGACCAAGCCCACAGGATGGAACGCTTGGAACACAGTCCACAGGAGAAAATCCCGGTCCCGCGATGACGCCGATACGGAAGCGTTGGGGGAGAGAGTTTTCGGCGCCATAAGGGCGGCGATAGCAAGCCGACTGACGGTAGGAAAACGCCCGTCAGAGCAGCGCGTTCATGCCCCACACCACGGCTACGATCATCACGATGCCGAACAGGTCGAGCAGCAGGCCTGCCTTGACCATCCGTTCGATGCGGATGCGACCGGTCGACCAGGCGATGGCATTGGGACCGGTTCCGGCCGGCAGCATGAAGCCCCAGCTTGCCGCCAGCGCGGCCGGCATGGCCAGCAGGACCGGATCGGCACCGAGAGCCACGACGAGGCTGGCGACGACCGGGATGATGCCGCTAGCCGTGGCGACGTTGCTGGCGAACTCGGTGATCAGCACGACCATCGCGACCACGGCAATCGCGACGAGCACCAGCGGCCACGCTTCCAGCGGCAACAGGGCCTGCCCCAACCAGTCGGCAAGGCCGCTCGCCGCCATACCGGCCGCCAGCGCCAAACCGCCGCCGAACATCATGATGACGCCCCATGGCGCGCGGTTCGCCTCGTCCCAGGTCAGCAGCGGCCTGCCCGTGCCGTCGGGCAGGAGGAACAGCGTCAGGCTCATCAGGATGGCGATGGTGCCGTCGGTCAGCGATCCGTCCGGCAGATAGGGTGCGATCCACATCTGCCCCATCCACAAGAGGAAGGTCACTGCGACGACGGGGACGAGCCGCTTCTCCGCGCTCGACCAGGCAGAATGCGTGTCGATCGCCGTGCGTGCGGCGCGCGCATCGAAGGGATGCGCCGCGACCTTCTGGACCCGCGCGACGAGGAAGGCGGCCAGCGGCACCCCGATCACGACCACCGGCAGGCCGTAGAAGGCCCACTGCGCGAAAGTGATGCGCGTGCCGGTCAGCGTGTCGAGCAGGCCCACGGCAATCGCATTGGTGGGCGATCCGACCAGCGTGCCGAGCCCGCCGATGCTGGCGGCAAAGGCGATGCCCATGGGCAAGGCGCCCGACAGGCCTTCGGTGTCCTGATCGCCGATGCCCCCGCCCGCCAGCACGGCGACGGCCATGGGCATCATGATCAGCGCGGTGGAGGTGTTGGAGATCAGCATCGACAGGATCGCCGCCGTCGCCATGAAGGCCAGCAGCACGCCGGCCTGCCCGCCGCGCCCGCCGACCATGCGCAGCAGCGCGAGCGCCAGGCGCTTGTGCAATCCGGTGCGCTCGATGGCGAGGGCGATGAAGGCACCGCCCAGCAGCAGGAACAGGATGGGCGAATAATAGGCCGATGCCGTGGTTTTTGCGTCCATCACCCCGGCAAAGGGCAAGACCAGGAAGGGCATCAGCGCGGTCGCCGTCAGCGGCAACGCTTCGGTCATCCACCATGCGGCCATGAGGACGACGAGGCCGGCAACGATACCTGCCCCGCGTTCCATCCCCGCGGGCAAGGGCGCGAAAATGCCTGCCAGCAGGGCAAGGATGCCGATTACCAGACCGATGCGTTGTGCGCTCACTGCGTCTCTCCCGCTGCCCTGCTAACGGGCAGGGGCGGGAGGGAGCAAGGCTTCACGTGGTGCCTATGCCGCTTTCATGGCGGCAGCAGGGCTTATTCCTCGGGCTGGGCGGGTTCGCCGGCCTCTTCGGCAGGTTCGATCGTCTCGCCGGGATTGGGCAGCAGGATCACGCGGCCGAGGCGGCCCTGTTCCTGCAGCACGCGGTATTTCTGTGCGCGTTCGCCAAGCAGGCGCAGGATCGAAGGCGTGAACTTGGCCGAGGCGTATTCGCCGTTCGACTGGAGTTCGTAGAACAGCGGCTCCTTCTCGCCCCCGGCAAGGTCGGCGACCGTGTCGACATAGGTGTTGACCTTGATCGACTTGCCTTCGGCGAGCAGCGCCGAGACGTCTTCCTCGGCGAGCGTTGCGAGGTGGGCCTTGAGGTCATCGTCCATGCGCGGGAAGAAGAACGGGGCCGCTTCCTCGAAGATTGCGGAGACCAGCAGCTTGCCGCCCATGCTTTCCACGCCGCGCAGCGAATTGACGAATTCGTTGCCGTTCTCGGCCAGCAGCGCATCGACATTGGCCGCAGTATAGGCTTCGCGCGGGATGGTGGGGCCGCCCAGTTCGCCGCGGAAGAAGCCGTAGATCACCTTGGGATCGTCCCAGTGGGGGAAGACGATCCTGGTGCGGATGTCCTTCGGGCTCATCGCGACGCCGGCGATGGTGATGAACTTCGTCTCGTCGAGCGGCTTGTCGCTGCCGTCGAGGCGGATGAGCGAGGGCGAGGTGACGGGATAGTTCAGCGCGATCTTCTCGATCACGGCAACATTGTGGAGGTTGATCCAGAAGGCGAGCTGCTGGTTCTTCGGCAGGCTGGCGATGTCGATTTCACCGGCGATGCGCTGCAGATCCTCGCGGTATTCGGTCAGCGGGGCGATCGCTTCCTCGCTCAGCATCGAGAAGGGAATGCGGTTGCCTTCGAGGCGGATGCGCGAATCGTGCCCGTAGACGAAGCGCGTGCCCGTCAGCGGCAGGACGGTGTTCGCACCGAGGCGCGTGGATGGCCCCATGCGCAGGACCATGTAGCGCAGCGCGTCCTGCCAGACCGAGAAATCGAGCTGGAGGTTCTTCGACGGGCGCGGCGCGAAGCGGGCGAATTCGGCGTCCACCGAAGCGGCCTGCGCAGCGGCCAGCGGCGCGGCATCCTGCCCGAGGACAGGCGTTGCGGGCAGCGCAAGAAGCGATGCGATGGCTGCCGAAGCGAGAAGTCGTTTGCCCATGTTGCGATACCTGCCTGATGAAGTCGTGACGGGGCCTGATGTCGAAGCCCCAAGAAAATCGCTGCCCTTATACTTCAGAATTCATGGCAGGGGCAGGGCAGCCTGCCGATTGGGGCAAGCACTTGGTCGATAGGAGGGGCGACTCTTCGCCCTTCGTCAATGGAGAGAAAGTGCCAAGCCCATGAAAAAGCGGGGCTGGTGCCATGGCACCGCCCCGCTCTTGTCCGGTCGAACCGTTGCCGGCAGACGCTTATTTGGGTGCGAGCACCATCAGCATCTGGCGTCCTTCGAGGCGCGGGAAGCTTTCCACCTTGGCGATTTCCTCGACGTCGTCTCGCACCCGGTTGAGCAGGTCCATGCCGAGCTGCTGGTGCGCCATTTCGCGACCGCGGAAGCGCAGGGTGACCTTCACCTTGTCGCCATGCTCGATGAACTTGTTCACGTTGCGCATCTTCACGTCGTAATCGTGATCGTCGATGTTGGGACGCATCTTGATCTCTTTGATCTCCTGCGTCTTCTGGGTCTTGCGTGCGAGGTTCGCCTTCTTCTGCGCCTCGTAGCGATACTTGCCGACGTCCAGGAACTTGCACACCGGCGGGTCCGCATTGGGGGACACTTCGACGAGGTTGAGACCCAGTTCGTTGGCCTGCTCTACCGCTTCGCGGGTGTACATCACCCCCAGGTTTTCGCCTTCGTGATCGATCACGCGGACCTTGGGGACGTTGATCATGTTATCGTAGCGCGGGCCGCTTTTCACGGGCATTTGCATGCTGCGCCGGGGTGGACGGGCTATGGGGCAATCTCCTGATTCTGCCGTTTGGTGTGGGCGCTATGTAGGGAGAAACGCGCCTTTTCGCTAGGGCGAAACTCAGGCGGCGCGATGCCACAGGTTGAAACGCGCCAGCTTGCCTCCCGCAGGGACCACCGCATCGATGCGATCGGCGGGCTGGAGGGCCTTCAGGATGGCCGGATCGGCCGCGTTCATGCCCCCGGTATAGGCCCCGAAAGCAGGCAGGATCATGCGCCCGCTGGGCCTTCCGTCCGCGCCCTCGTTCGCGCTGACAACGGCGCAGGGCCGCCGGATCATGCGCTGGCGGACCTTGAGCTGTAGGCGCGGGTGGTAGTGGCCCGACAGTTCGGGCCGCGTCTCGCCCTTCTGCGCGCGGTGGCGCAGGATGACGCCGCCGATTTCGAGTTCTTCTGCCAGCGTGCCGCCGCAACGCGCTGCCATGTCGGGATCGTGCCCATCATCGTGATTGCCCGTGATCCAGACCCAGTCGACCGCCTTGGTCAGCGCCTCCAGCATGCCGCAGGCGTGGGGTTCGAGCCGGGCCGATCCGTCCGAATCGTGAAAATTGTCGCCCAGCGTGATGACGCGGCGCGCGCCCGTTTCGCGGATGGCGAGGGCGACGCGCTCCAGCGTCTCGCGGCTGTCGTATGGGGGGACCATCTGCCCGTGCTTGGCGAAAAAGCTGCCTTTCTCGAGATGCAGGTCGGCAACCAGCAGCGCTTGTTCGCGCGGCCAGTACAGTGCGCGGCCCTCTGTCAGGAGCCATTCCTCGCCTGCGAACGAAAGGGGAACCATGCGGCGCTATTGCCGTAGGGAAATCGGGATGGCAAGGCCCCACGCATGACCGACTGGACACAACAGACCCAAGCAGCGCGCACCTGGTTCGAAACCCTGCGCGACCGCATCTGCGCCGAATTCGAGGCGATCGAACGTGAAGCGGGCTCGGATGCTGCCTTCGCCTACACGCCGTGGCAGCGCGAGGAAGCGGGCAATGACGATCCGGGCGGCGGTGTCCAGGGCCTGATGAAGGGCAAGGTGTTCGAGAAGGTCGGGGTCAACGTGTCGACCGTGCGCGGCAATTTCGCGCCCGAATTCGCCGCCTCGATCAACGGGGCGAGCGCCGAAAATCCCGGCTTCACCGCCACCGGCATCAGCTTGGTCGCGCACATGGCGAACCCTCACGTTCCGGCCGTGCACATGAACACGCGCTTTTTGACCACGCAGGCCGCCTGGTTCGGCGGAGGGGCGGACCTTAACCCGCCGCTCCCGTACGAAGAGGACACGAACGACTTCCACGCCCGTTTCCGCGCGGCCTGTTCGGCCCACAACCCGACCTATTACGAGCGGTTCAAGAAGTGGGCGGACGACTATTTCTTCATCCCCCACCGCGGCGTGCACCGCGGCGTAGGCGGAATCTTCTACGACCACCTGGAATGTACGGACGAAGCCGCTTTCGAGCGCAATTTCGCCTTCACCCGCGACGTGGGCGAGGCCTTCCTCGACATCTTCCCCAAGCTGGTGCGCCGCCGGATGGAGAGCGAATTCACGCCCGAGGAGAAGCTGACCCAGCTCGAATGGCGCGGGCGCTATGCCGAATTCAATCTCGTCTACGACCGCGGCACGCTGTTCGGCCTCAAGACTGGCGGCAATATCGACGCGATCCTCATGAGCCTGCCGCCCGAGGCCGTGTGGAGCTGAGCGCGGCCGATCGGGCAGTCTTTGCCGGCAGGTCCGACCGGATCGACCGGGCACGCCTAGATGAACTCCACTACCTCGGTACCTACGAGCGAAAGCTGCCGGTGAACCTGCAGCGGATGATGGAAAACGCCTACGACTGGGAACACCTGCCCTTCGTCCATCCAACCTCGTTTGGCGATATCGCGCTGGTCGAACAGGGCAGCTGGGGCTGGCGGTGCAAGGCATCGCTACCGGGCTCTGCGGGCAGCCAGTTCATCGAACTGCTCGTCGACGCGGCGCGGCATTATTGGGCGACCTGCGTGGTCGAGGGCTTCGGGCAGGGCGTGGAAATCCATACCCAGGCGACTGCCGTGCCCGAAGACGGGATCACGGTACGCGTGGGATTCTACCTCCCCCAGCCGCCGGAAAGCGAGGCGCAGGCCCAGTTCCTCCTCGCCGCTCTCCAGCAGCAATATGCTACGCTCTATGACGAGGACGAGCAGCTGATGAGCGGGCGCCAGGCGGCTATCGAGCGCAAGTCATCGGGTGGCCATGTGCGGCCGGAGGCGGGTACCGCGCTGGGCGCCTCGTCCGGTTTCGACAAGGAATGCGCCAACATCGTCTCCGCAGGCGGGGGCGAGATGGTCCTGCGCTTCCACGAAGGCCGCTGGCTGGCGCACCGCGCGACCTGCCCTCACCTGCTGGGGCCGCTGTCAGGTCACGAGATCGCCGATGGCCGCGTGACCTGCCCCTGGCACGGCTATCGCTTCTCGCTGGAAGACGGCCACGAGGAAGAGGGGCGCTGCCCGGCGCTTGAGATATTCGGCGTGGCGGAAGATGACCGCGGGCGGCTGGTCCTCCAGGGCCCGATCTAGGCTCTTACTTTTTCGGGCCCCAGACGCGGACCCAGTCGACCAGCATGGCGACCTTGCCGGTCTTCACTTTCTCGACCGTTTCCGCCGGCACGCCGTTATAGGGTTCTTTGATGCCGTTGGTCTTGAACGGATAGGCACCGCCCATCGCGAAATTGAGAATCAGGTATTTGGCATTGTCGAAGCGCCATTTGCCGTAGTTTTCGACCATCGGGCGGGTGACGCGGTAAGTGACATGGTCGTCGACGAGGAACTCGATCTTGTCCTCGGTCCATTCGACGGCGTAATTGTGCCAGTCGGTGACATCAATGCCTTCGGGGAAGAAGAACTTGTTCACCAGCGGGGTTTCGCCCGAATAGCCGGGGCCGTGAAGCGCGACGCCGATCCAGTCTTTCTCGCCAACATATTCCATGATGTCGATTTCGCCGGTTTCGGGCCACTTGCCGTTGCCGAGCAGCCAGAAGGCGGGCCAGGTGCCTTCGGCATCGGGCATGCGGATGCGGGCTTCGGCGCGGCCGTAGGTGAAGTCGAACTTGCCCTTGCTCTCGATCCGGCCCGACACGAAGGGCGCGTTGCGGTCCTTGCTGGGATCGAGGCCCGGATTGAACACCGGGCGCAGCATCAGCACGCCGTTCTCCGCGCCTTCGACTCCCTGCATGAAGTTGATCACGGCCGGGTCGTCGACATACATCTGCTGTTCGTTGTTGACCCAGAAATCGGGACCGACGGTCACCCACTTCTCGCGGTCGAGCGTGCCGCCATCGAATTCGTCGGCGAAGATGAGCTCACGCCCCTCCATCTGCTGCGCCGAAGCGGCGGCGGGGATGGTGGCAAGGACAGCGGCGGCAAGCGGCAGCAGGATCGACTTCATTGGGGACCTCTCCAGTTCCTGATAACGTTCTCATTGCCGATTTCGGAGGATTTGGCGAGTCCTGCGGGTACGATTTCATCGCCGCTCTGGCCATCGCAGCATGAATTTGCGAGACGGCGCCCCGTCCCAACCAGATCAACCGCTTCCGGAGTCGCCCATGCGCCGTTTCGTCGCCCCGCTTTCCCTGCTGCTTGCCAGCGCTGCCTGCACGTCGATTCCGGCGGACACGGGCGGATATGCAGAGCCGCTGGTCGCGCCGATCCTGACCTCTCCCGAAGCGCTCGATACTTCGACCTATGCCCGCCCGCAGGAAGCACGGGTCACCCATGTCGAGCTCGATCTCGACCTCGACTTCACCGCGCAGCGGGTCGGCGGCGTGGCCGAACTCAGGCTCCTGGTGGCTCCGGGCGAAGAGCGGCTGGTGCTCGACAGCTACGGGCTCGAAATCGAGAAAATCACCGATACACGCGGCGCCGAACTTTCCTACTCGGTGGGCGAGACGGTCGAGGCCGGCGGCAAGGGCGCGCCGCTGACGATTGCGCTGAACGGCGCGCGCAATATCCGCATCGCCTACAAGGCGCCTGCCGATGCCAGCGCGCTGCAATGGCTGAGCCCCGAACAGACCGCGGGCAAAGTCCACCCCTTCCTGTTCAGCCAGGGGCAGGCGATCCGCAATCGCACCTGGATCCCGACGCAGGACAGTCCCGGCATCCGCCAGACCTGGGCCGCGCGCATCACCGCGCCCAAGCCGCTCGACGTGGTGATGAGCGGCGTGCGCCAGGGCGAGCCCGAAGACCTCGGCGACGGGCGCCGCGCTTTTCGTTTCGTGATGGACAAGCCGGTGCCGCCCTACCTCATCGCGCTGGCTGCAGGCGATATCGACTTCAAGCCGATCGGGCCGCGCACGGGCGTCTGGGCCGAACCTTCGGTCCTGCCCCGCGCCCATGCCGAGGTGGCCGATACCGAGGAGATGGTGGTCGCTGCGGAGCGGCTCTATGGCGCCTATCGCTGGGGCCGCTACGACATGATCGTGCTGCCGCCAGCCTTCCCCTTCGGCGGGATGGAAAACCCGGTAATGACCTTCCTCACCCCCACTTTCATCGCGGGCGACCGGTCGAACAACGGCCTCGTCGCGCACGAGCTGGCGCATAGCTGGTCGGGCAATCTGGTAACCAATGCGACCTGGGGCGACAGCTGGCTCAACGAAGGCGTGACGACCTATTTCGAGAACCGCATCGTCGAGGAAGTCTACGGCAGGAAGCGCGCCGAACAGGAAGCGGCGCTGATGTACGCCAATATCCAGGAAGTGCTCGACGAAGTGGGTGCGGACGAACCCGGCACCGCGCTCAGCACCGATGGCGAATACGAGCTCGGCAGCGCGATTGCCTATGACAAGGGCGCTTTCTTCCTGCGCACGGTGGAACGGATCGTGGGCCGGGAGCGGTTCGATGCCTGGCTGCGCCAGTGGTTCGACGGCCACGCCTTCCAACCTGCGACCAGCGAGATGTTCCTCGCCGACATGATGGAAAACCTCGTCGCATCGCCTGCAGAGGCCGAGGCGCTGATGCTGCGCGAATGGATTTTCGCGCCGGGCCTGCCCGCCAATGTCGCCAAGCCCGACCCGGCTGCCTTTGCCGAGGTCGATACGGCCGTTGCCGCTTACACGGCGTCGGGCGCCATCCCCGCGGCCTATGCCGGCTGGACCGCAGCAGAGCAGATGCGCTTCGTGGACAACCTCCCCAAGGATCGCACTGCCGCGCAGCTCGCCGCGCTCGACAGGGCGCTGGGCCTGTCGAAGACGGGGAACAACGAGATCCTGTTCCTCTGGCTCGAACTGGCGCTGATGAACCGCTACGAACCGGCTGTCCCTCAGGTCGAAGCGTTCCTTGCCGAAGTCGGCCGCGCCAAATTCGTCCGCCCGCTCTTCACGGTGCTGTGGAACGAAGGCGAATGGGGCCAGCCGATCGCCAAGCGCATCTATGCAGGAACGCGCGGCAGCTATCACGCGGCGACGCGCGCGGGCGTGGACCGGGTGCTGGGCTGGACGGAGTAAGCATAAGGCTGGGTTGCATGGACCGCACCGAGGCGTGCGGTCCGTGCGATTGATCGCTCGCCGGCGGGCGGCTAGGCATTCCCTGCCGATAACAGTGAGTGTTGCCATGCCGTCCCGCCTCGCCGCCAGGGCCTTGCCGCTCCTGCCGCTGCTCATTCCGGCCCTCGCCATTCTTGCCGGACGCTTAGCCACTCATAGCGAACTTGCCGCACGATATCCGCGCAGCGCGGCGTTGCTGTTCCTCTGGCTATGTGCCGATGCGCTGGCGCTGGCGCTGCTCGCCAAGACCCCCGACAACCGCCCGGGCCTGCGCGCCATGCTGGGAGCTGTGGCGGCGGGTTGCATCCTGGCGACGCTGGCGGCTGCCGAACCGGTCCGCTCTGCGCTCATGGACATGCGCGCCGTGATCATCGCCATGGCGCTGACCGTGCTGGCCTTTGTCGGGTGGAGCACCGTGGTGGCCATTCGCCATTTCCGCGAGACCCGCTCGCTTGAGGCGGCACTGTCGCAGGTGCTGCCGCCATTGCAGGTCCGGCTTGCAAAACACGAGCTGGCCATGCTGCGCCTCGCCCTGTTCAGCTGGCGGGCGGAGCCGCAGGTCCCCCGAGGCGCCGAGGCCTTTGCCTATCACCGCGTGGTCAATCCGCTGATTGCATCGCTCCTCGTCCTGCAGCTGATCGAAATCGTGGTGGTCGACATTCTCGTCAGCCACTGGAGCAGGACGGCCGGCATGGTGCTGCTCGCGCTGGGCGCGTGGGGCGCGCTGTTCCTGGTGTCGCTGATGCAGGGTTTCCGGCTCTATCCGGTGCTGATCGACGCCGATGCCGTCCATGTCCGCTCGGGCATGATGATCGACCTGCGCATCCCGCTGCCTGCAATCGCATCGGTCGGGCGCAGCATCACCGATGCACAGACGAAGGACCGCCGCGTGCTCAATGCAGCGATCCTGGCGCACCCCAATATCGTGCTCGAACTGGCAAGGCCGGTCACCTATCGCAACCTTCTCGGGCGGGAACGGCAGGTCGGGTGCGTGGCCCTGAGGCTCGACGATCCGGCCCCCTTCCTCGCGGCGCTGGCCAACAAACTCTAGACCTTCCGCGCATTTCCCGTTGCATTGCAGCACGATTTGCCCACATCGTGGCTGAGAGATGCTGCGCCAGTACGAACTCGTAGAGAGGGTCCTCGAATACGACCCGGACGCCGACGAGGCGATGCTGAACCGTGCCTATGTCTACACGGTGCAGAAGCACGGCACCCAGACGCGTGCCAGCGGCGACCCCTATTTCTCGCACCCGGTCGAGGTCGCGGGCCTGATGACCGATCTCAAGCTCGACCAGGAGACCATCGCGACCGCGCTGCTCCACGACACGGTCGAGGATACGCTGGCCACGATCGAGGATATCGAGCTCAATTTCGGGACCGATGTCGCACGGCTGGTCGACGGCGTGACCAAGCTGTCGAAGATCGAACAGATGCCCGAGAACGAGCGGGCGGCCGAAAACCTGCGCAAGTTCCTTCTCGCCATGAGCGAGGACATCCGCGTCCTCCTGGTGAAGCTGGGCGACCGGCTGCACAACATGCGCACGCTGGGCTTCATCAAGAACCCGGAAAAGCGCCAGCGCATCGCGCGCGAGACGATGGATATCTACGCCCCGTTGGCAGAGCGGGTGGGCATGTACGAATACATGCGCGAAATGCAGATGCTCGCTTTCGAGCAGCTGGAGCCCGAAGCCTTCGAGACGATCACCCAGCGCCTCGACCAGATCCGCCAGCAGGACGGCGGGCAGGTCGATGCCATCGCGCTCGACATGAAGCATGCGCTGGCCGAAGCCGGCCTGACGGTCGAGGTGTCGGGCCGCGAGAAGCACCCCTATTCGATCTGGCGCAAGATGGCCGAACGCCACGTGTCCTTCGAACAGGTCACCGACATCATGGCCTTCCGCATCATCACCGAAAGCGTCGACGACTGCTACCGCGCGATGGGCCTGCTGCACACCACCTGGCAGTTCCTGCCCGGGCGCTTCAAGGACTACATCTCGACGCCCAAGACGAACGGTTACCGCAGCCTCCACACCTCGCTCATCTACGGCAAGTCGATGCGCGTCGAGGTACAGATCCGCACGCGCGAGATGCACCGCACCAACGAATTCGGGCTTGCCGCGCACTGGGCCTACAAGCAGGGCGACCGCCCTGACGGGCAGGTAGGCTGGCTGCGCGACTTGATCGAGATCGTGGATGCCAGCCACGATCCGGAAGAACTGCTCGAACACACGCGCATGGCGATCTACCAGGATCGCATCTTCGCCTTCACGCCCAAGGGTGCGCTGTTCCAGCTGCCCAAGGGCTCTACCGCGGTCGACTTCGCCTTTGCGGTGCATACCGATCTCGGGGCGCAGACGGTGGGGGCCAAGATCAACGGGCGCCACATGCCCCTGCGCACGCAATTGCATAATGGCGACGTGGTCGAAATCCTGAAGGGCAAGAATGCCGAGCCGCAGATGAGCTGGCTGGGCTTCGTGGTCACGGGCAAGGCGCGGGCCGCCATCCGCCGGGCCGTCCGCCTCAAGGAACGCGCCGAAGTCGCCGAAATCGGCACCAAGCTGTTCGACGAAATCGCCAGCCGCGTGCCTGCCAAGATCGGCAAGAAGGCGGTCCGCGACGCGTTGAAGCGGCTTGAGATGGAGGAAGAGGACGACCTCTATTACGCCATCGGTGCCGCCAATATCGCCGACCGCGACGTGATGGAGGCGCTGGTCCCCGGCTGCACCGAGGGCATGGCGGACGACGATGCCGAATGGCTGCGTAGCGGCAAATCGCTCTCGATCCGCGGGCTCACGCCGGGCGTCGGCTACCAGCTGGCGGAATGCTGCCACCCGGTGCCGGGCGACCGCATCGTGGGCGTTCGCAAGCCCAGTTCGGGGGTGGAAGTCCACGCGATCGATTGCCACGAACTGGCGAGCGGCATCGATACCGACTGGCTCGACCTGTCATGGGGCAAGAGCTCGCGCGGGGCTGTCGGGCGCCTCAGGGTGACACTTTACGACCGGCCCGGTACGCTGGCCGAGATGGCCGGTATCTTCGCCAAGAACGTCGTGAACGTGAAGAGCCTGGAACAGGTCCAGCTCGACCATCCCTTCACCACTTACGAAGTCGATCTGGAAGTGCAGGACCTTGCCCACCTCACCCGCATCCTCAGCGCGCTGCGCGCCAGCGATGCCGTGGCCCAGGCGGAGCGCGCATGAGCCTGCTCGTCGGGATCGACCATGTGCAGCTGGCCATGCCCCACGGGGGCGAGCCGCATGCGCGCAAATTCTGGGCCGACCTGATGGGGCTGGAAGAAGTCGCCAAGCCCGCACACCTCGCTGTCAACGGCGGCTGCTGGTTCGAAGGCAAGGGCATTACCATCCACTGCGGCGTGGAGGATGCCTTCCTCCCCGCCCGCCGCGCGCACCCCGCGCTGCTGGTCGAGAACCTCGGCGCGATGGTCGCCAAGCTGGAGGCGGCAGGCATCCCGTTCAAGCCGGGCAAGAAGCTCGACGGCTATCGCCGCGGTGACATTGCCGACCCCTTCGGCAACCGCATCGAACTGATGGAAAAGCTCTAGAGCCGGGGCATGCGGACGAGCACGGCGCGGTGGCCCGGCAGGGTCAGGACCAGCCTCTCGCCCTCGACCTGCATTTCAGGCGTGCCGTAAGCAAAGCGGGCGAGCAATTCGTCATTTGGTCGCTGTTGGCATATTTGGAGCGTGCACATCATGCTCCGGCCCATGGTTCCCGCCGGCTCATCGCCATCAAAGCCGCAAGAATTGCAGCCGTCGTTGAAACTGACGATCTCTCCCCAGCGGATGCCCAGCGAATAGCCGTCGTTCCGCACGTCTACTCCGTCGATCTCCACGAACTTCCACCCGCCATCTTCCTCGGGCGCGGCGACCAAGTGCCACAGCGTTTCGCCGGGCGGGAGCGACAAGTCGACGATGGCCGCCACCAGCGCGAGACCGAGGCCGCCGGCGGTGATCCATGCCAGCTTCTTGTGATGCTGGCCCCGGCTCACAGCAGGTCCAATTCAAGAGCGAGTTCATCGCCCTCGGCGAGGTCTTCGGCCTTCATCACTTTTTTCGACACAAGCAGCACCCATTCCGACTTCCGGTTCTGGGGAAACACCGAAGTCTTCCAACGGGTTCCGCCGATCAGGGCCATGACCTTCACCGAGCCGAAACCGCGGCGGCTGCCGAATTCGAGCCGCGAAAGGCGTTCGTGCATGGCGATGGCTGCGGCCTCTTCGCCGGTGATCGTCACGAGGTGATAGGTGCCCCGCTCCCCGCGCCATTGGCGCAAAGGAAGGGTGCAGGTGACGGTATCGTTCACTCGCCCGCGCGGCGGATGGGAATGGGGATGTTGCAGATGTCCGCACCGCCCGCCGGGACGATGAAGAAGGGATCACGGCGATTGGCGCGCGCCTCGGCGTAGCGGGCGAAGCTCGTCTCGAACCAGGCGCTGTCATCCCGCGAAGCCTGACCGGGCTTCTCTACCGCAAAGCGGCCTGTGCCCGTGTCGAGGTACTCGAAGCGGGGACGCTCGCCTTCAGGCAGGTCGGCGGCAACGCGAACCGAGAGGATCGGAGTGCGCAGGCCAGCCTCCGCTTCTGAGTAGAAGCCGAGGGCGCCGGTGCCGCGGGGAAGCGAGGACAGGTGTTCCATCCCTTCGACGATGCGTCCGACCAGCGCGATGTTGCGGTCGAGGTGGCGCGGTGCGTGGCCGATCACCGTGTAGAGTTCTGCGCCCGAGCCCGTATCCGGAGAATAGTTCCGGCCAACGCCTACCATGCCATAGCAGTGGACGGGCCAGGCGTTCTCTAGGTCGCTGGCAAGAGGCCAGCCGCGATCGAAATAGGTGGTCGGCGCGTAATTGTCCTGCATCGATCCTGGAGGATGCATGATGGCATACCGGTCGATGTCGGCCTTGCTCACCTGCTGCTCAACATAGGCGCTCTCGTCCATCACCTTCAGCCCATCGGGCAGCGGTTTGGCAGCCCCCTCGCTTTCCGGATTGTCGTAATTGGGATCGCCCCACTGGACGACGTAATTGTCCTGCACCCGGTTCACCGCGATACTGTCGTACCATTTCGCGCGGGCGAGAGTGCGAATGTTCTCGACCCAGCCCTGGCTGAAGGGCGCGGGCATGAGCTGGATGACGACCTTTCGCGCAGAGCCGTCGGCGGCAGGGGCGAGGGTCATGACCAGCAGGTCTTCGGCGGGGATGGCGATCCATTCCTTTGCATCGGCCTTTGCGACGATCTCGTTCGGCGAAGGCGCGCCCTGCGGTTCCTCCTGCGCGGCGAGAGGGGCGGCAAGGGCGAGCATCGCGGCGAGCGAAATCAGGTGCTTGGTCATGCGCGCCAGCGTGCCACCTGTCGGCCCAAACAAAAAGCCCCTTTCCGCGCGTTTTGCCGGGCGGAAAGGGGCTCTGTAGTGGAGGTCGCAGGGAATGCTATTCCGCGCACCGCCACGACTTGGGGGGTGGTATTTCCGAAACGAGGGAGGATTTGCCCGGTTCCCTCAACTCGTCGCAAAAATCCTACCGGTCCTGCCGCCCCTCGATCAGGCTTTCGACCACGGAAGGATCGGCCAGCGTCGAGGTGTCGCCGAGTGCGCCGAAATCGTTCTCCGCGATCTTCCTCAGGATGCGCCGCATGATCTTGCCGCTGCGCGTCTTGGGCAGGGCAGGGGTGAAATGCAGGTGGTCGGGCGTTGCGATCGGGCCGATTTCCTTGCGCACCCACTGGCGCAGTTCGGCTGCCAGCTCGTCCGAGGGCTCCTCGCCTTCCATTAGCGTGACATAGCAATAGATACCCTGTCCCTTGATGTCGTGCGGATAGCCGACGACCGCCGCCTCGCTGACCTTGGGGTGGAGCACCAGTGCGCTTTCCACTTCGGCGGTCCCCATGCGGTGGCCCGAGACGTTGATCACATCGTCCACGCGGCCCGTGATCCAGTAGTAATCGTCGGCATCACGGCGGCATCCGTCGCCGGTGAAATACTTGCCCTTGTAGGTGCTGAAATAGGTCTGCACGAAGCGGTCGTGGTCGCCATAGACAGTGCGCGCCTGCCCCGGCCAGCTGCGCGTGATGCACAGATTGCCGCTGGTCGCGCCCTCCAGCACGCCGCCCTCGTTGTCGACCAGCTGCGGGCAGATGCCGAAGAAAGGCTTGCCCGCGCTGCCCGGCTTCATGTCGTGCGCGCCGGGCAGGGTGGTGATCATCACGCCGCCGGTTTCCGTCTGCCACCAGGTGTCGATGACCGGCACCGCGCCCTTGCCGACCGTATCGGAATACCAGCGCCAGGCTTCCGGGTTGATCGGCTCGCCCACGCTGCCGAGCAGGCGCAGACTGGAGAGGTCATGCTTCGTCACGTGCCCGTCGCCTTCGCGCATCAGTGCGCGGATGGCGGTGGGGGCGGTGTAGAAGATGTTGACCTTGTGCTTCTCGCACACGGCCCAGAAGCGGTCGTGGCCGGGCCAGTTGGGCACGCCTTCGAACATCAAGGCCGTGGCCCCGTTCAGCAGCGGGCCGTAGACGATGTAGCTGTGGCCGGTGACCCAGCCGATGTCGGCGGTGCACCAGTAGACTTCGCCCGGGCGGTAATCGAAGACATAGCTGAAGGTCGTCTCGGTCCAGACGGCATAGCCGCCAGTCGTGTGGAGCACGCCCTTGGGCTTACCGGTCGAGCCCGAGGTGTAGAGAATGAACAGCGGGTCTTCTGCTTTCATGGTCTCGCAGGGGCAATCCCCGGACACGTCTTGCGAGAACTCGTGATACCAGTGGTCGCGGCCTTCGCGCATGGCGACATCGCCGCCGGTGTGCCTGAGGACCAGCACGCCCTTTGCCGGCACCTTTTCCAGCGCGGCGTCGACATTGGCTTTGAGCGGGATGCGCTTGCCACCGCGCAATCCCTCGTCGGCGGTGACGATCCAGTCGCTGCGGCAATCCTCTACCCGTCCGGCGATGGCTTCGGGCGAGAACCCGCCGAAGATGACCGAGTGGATCGCCCCGATGCGCGCGCAGGCGAGCATGGCGAATGCGCCTTCGGGCACCATCGGCATGTAGATGGTCACCCGGTCCCCCTTGGCAACGCCGAGCTTCTTGAGCGTATTGGCCATGCGCACGACTTCGGCCTTGAGCTGGCCGTAAGTGATGCGGCGCACTTCGCCTGCCGGATCGTCGGGCTCGAAGATCAGCGCGACCGTGTCGCCGCGTCCTGCCTCGACGTGGCGGTCGACGGCATTGTGGCAGATGTTGAGCACGCCGTCCTCGAACCACTTGATCGCGACCGGATCGAAGCTCCAGTCGGCGATCGCCGTCGGCGCTCGAACCCAGTCGAGCCGCCCTGCCTGCTCGGCCCAGAAACCGTCCGGATCGGACAGGCTGCGGGCGTAGTGTTCTTCATATTGCGCGGCAGTGCAGATGGTGCCCTGCGCAGCATTGGCCGGCATGCGGACCCATTCGGAGGCGGTATCGGTATCGCTCATCGGCATCTCTCCCGGCAGTGTCCCTAACACTGCCGGGAAGGCTTATGCCAGAGACTAGTTGCCCAGGATGCCGGGCAGGCGCAGCCCCTTCTCGCGGGCGCAGTCGAGGGCCTCGTCATAGCCCGCATCGGCATGGCGCATGACGCCGGTTGCCGGGTCGTTCCACAGCACGCGTTCCAGCCTGCGGGCCGCGTCCTCGGTCCCGTCGGCGACGATGACCATGCCCGCGTGCTGCGAGAAGCCCATGCCCACGCCGCCGCCATGGTGGAGGCTGACCCAGGTCGCGCCCGAGGCGGTGTTGAGCAGGGCATTGAGCAGCGGCCAGTCGCTGACCGCGTCCGAGCCGTCCTTCATCGCCTCGGTCTCGCGGTTGGGGCTGGCGACGGACCCGGAATCGAGGTGGTCGCGCCCGATCACGACAGGGGCTTTCAACTCGCCGTTCGCCACCATCTCGTTGAACGCCATGCCGAGCCGGTGGCGGTCGCCGAGGCCGACCCAGCAGATGCGCGCGGGCAGGCCCTGGAAGGCGATCCGCTCGCGCGCCATGTCGAGCCAGTTATGGAGGTGATGGTTGTCGGGCAGCAGCTCCTTTACCTTGGCATCCGTCTTGTAGATGTCCTCCGGATCGCCCGACAGCGCGGCCCAGCGGAACGGGCCCACGCCGCGGCAGAACAGCGGGCGGATGTAGGCGGGCACGAAGCCGGGGAAGGCGAAGGCGTTCTCCAGCCCCTCTTCCAGCGCGACCTGGCGGATGTTGTTGCCATAGTCGAGCGTCGGCACGCCTGCGTCCCAGAAGGCGAGCATGGCCTCGACCTGCTTGCGCATGGATGCGCGTGCGGCCTTCTCGACCGCCTTGGGGTCGCTTTCGCGCTTTTCGCGCCATTCGGCCATGGTCCAGCCTTCGGGCAGATAGCCGTTGACCGGATCGTGGGCGGAGGTCTGGTCGGTGACGATATCGGGCCGCACGCCGCGGCGGACCAGTTCGGGGAAGATTTCGGCGGCATTGCCCAGCAGGCCGACCGATTTCGCCTCGCCTGCCGCGATCCAGCGTTCGATCAGCGCCAGTGCCTCGTCCAGCGTCTCGGCTTTCTCGTCGACGTATCTCGTGCGCAGGCGGAAATCGATGCTCTCGGGATTGCATTCGACCGCTAGGCAGCAGGCCCCGGCCATGACCGCGGCGAGCGGCTGGGCACCGCCCATGCCGCCAAGCCCGCCGGTCAGGATCCACTTGCCCGTGAGATCGCCGCCGTAATGTTTGCGGCCAGCCTCGACGAAGGTCTCGTATGTGCCTTGGACGATGCCCTGCGTGCCGATGTAGATCCATGACCCGGCCGTCATCTGGCCGTACATCATCAGGCCCTTCCTATCGAGCTCGCTGAAATGCTCCCAGTTTGCCCAGTGGGGGACGATGTTCGAGTTGGCGATCAGCACGCGCGGCGCATCGGAATGGGTGCGGAATACGCCGACGGGACGGCCCGACTGGACCAGCAGCGTCTCGTCGTCGGACAGCGTCTTGAGGCTGTCGAGAATGCGGTCGAAATCGCTCCACGTGCGCGCCGCCTTGCCGATGCCGCCATAGACGACCAGCTCGTCGGGGTTCTCCGCGACGGTGCGGTCGAGGTTGTTCTGGATCATGCGGAACGGCGCCTCGGTCTGCCAGCTTCCGCAGGTCAGTTCGGGGCCGGTCGGGCTCTTCACGTCCCGCGCGTTCCTGATCTGGTGGCTCATGCAATCTCTCCAAAACTGTCTTCGATGGCAGCGAATACGCGGGCGAGGACCGCGCGTAGGCGCGCCGATTTTTCATGCGAAAGGGCAAAGGGCGGGGCTTCGGTTTCCAGATAGGCGCTTTGCGCGATCTCCATCTGGACCGCGTGCACGCCCATGTCCGGCTGGCCATAATGGCGCGTCGTCCACCCACCCTTGAACCGGCCGTTGAGGACCGATGTGAAGCCATCCGTCTCCTTGCAGGCGCGCTCGACCGCACGTTCAATTGCAGCCGAGCAGGCCGCGCCGGAATTCGTGCCGATGTTGAGGTCGGGCAGTATTCCGTCGAACAGGTAGGGTGCCTCGGACCGGATCGAATGGCAGTCATAGAGGACGGCGAAGCCGTGCTGCGCTTTCACTCGCTCCAGCTCTCCGCGCAGCGCCTCGTGATAGGGGGCATGGTAGAGGGCGAGCCTGCGCGCCGTCTCTGCCTCGTCGGGCGCACAGCGCCAGATCGGGAGGCCATCGAAATCATGCAACGGGACAAGACCCGTGGTGTTCTGACCCGGGTAGAGCGAGGTATCGTCCGGCGGCCGGTTCGCGTCGATCACGTAGCGGTTGAACTCGGCGCGCACGACTGTCGCATCAGGCAGCAGCCCCTCGTAGAGTTCCGGGATGCGCCAGTCGGTATCGACCAGCGCGCGTGCTGACGGTTCGAGCGCCTCTGTTACCTCGTCCGGCAGCCAGGTGCCCGAATGGGGCTGGGCGAGAACTATGGGCGAAGTGCCCCTGACAAGTGTGACCGGTGTCACGCCAGCGCCTCGCCGATCGAGGCCCCCTCGACCTCGGGCGCGAGCGGGCCGGAGGCGAGCAAGAGTGCCGCCGCCGCGATGTCGCCGTCGACCTGCCGATCGCTGTCGAGGGTCGGCGAAGCGTCGCGCACGCGGGCGATGACGGCCTGCAGCGCGCTGCTGGTGCGCAGCGGGGCGCGATACTCGATGCCCTGCACGGCCGACAGTGCCTCGATGCCGAGGATGGCGGCGAGGTTCTCGTTCATTTCGAGCAGGCGGCGCCCGGCATGGCAGGCCATGGAGACATGGTCTTCCTGGTTGGCCGAGGTCGGCGTCGAATCCACCGTGCGCGGGTTGGCCAGCGCGCGGTTCTCGCTCATGATCGCGGCCGAGGTAACCTCCGCGATCATCAGGCCGGACTGGAGGCCGGGATCGGCGGAGAGGAAGGCAGGCAGGCCGAAGCTGAGCGAAGGATCGACCAGCAGGGCGACGCGCCGCTGCGCGATGCTGCCGACTTCCGAAATGGCGAGCGCGATGGCATCGGCGGCAAGGCCAACGGGTTCGGCGTGGAAATTGCCGCCCGAAACCACCTCGCCGCAAGACAGGACCAGCGGGTTGTCGGTCACCGCATTGGCTTCGGTCGTCAGGACCTGCGCACAATGGCGCAGCTGGTCGAGGCAGGCCCCGACGACCTGCGGGGCACAGCGCAGGCAATAGGGATCCTGCACGCGCAAATCGTCTTCGAGATGGCTCTCGCGGATTTCCGATCCTTCGAGCAGGCCGCGCACGATCCGCGCTGCGTCGACCTGACCGCGGTGACCGCGCAGCGTATGGATCTCGTCGCGGAAGGGTGCCGAGGAGCCCATCGCGGCATCGACCGACAGCGCGGTCGTCACCAGCGAATTGACCGAGAGGCGCCAGGCATCGAACAGCCCCGCCAGCGCGAGCGCGGTCGAAACCTGCGTGCCGTTGAGCAGCGCGAGGCCTTCCTTGGCTTGCAGTTCCACCGGCTCGAAGCCGGCCAGCTGCATCGCCTTGCCTGCGGCCATGCGCTCGCCCTTGTAGAAGGCCTCGCCCTCTCCGATCAGCACGGCGGCGATATGGGCGAGCGGGGCAAGATCGCCCGATGCGCCGACCGAACCCTTTTCGGGGACCACCGGAATGACATCCCAGGCGACCATCTGCTGCAGACGCTCGATCACCACCGGCCTCACCGCCGAAGCGCCGCGGCCGAGCGAGATGCACTTCAGCGCGATGACGAGGCGGACAATCTCGGGCGACAGCGGCTTGCCGAAGCCGGCGCTGTGCGAGAGCACGATATTGCGCTGGAGCGTGGCGAGGTCACCATCGGCGATGCGCACGCTGGCCAGTTTGCCGAAGCCGGTGTTCACCCCGTACAGCGCGCCGCCGCTCGCGACGGCCTTCTCAAGCCGTTCGACCGCACCCGCGACATCGGCCATCGCCTCGCCCGAGACATGGAAGGCCGATCCGGTGCGGAACAGGTGTTCGAGTTCGGCCAGGCTGACCGCACCGGGCACGAGTTCAACGCTCATGGAATTCTCCGTGGATGATCCGGCCGCGCAGGAGATCGCCGCCGAGCCAGTAGCTAAGGAAGTCGGGGCCGGGGGCATCCCACACTGCAAGCTCGGTGCGCTTGCCGAGCTCGATCGTCCCGTAATCCTTTTCGAGGCCGAGCGCGGCGGCGGCATTGCGCGTGGCACCGGCCAGCGCCTCTTCCGGCGTCAGGCGGAACTGCGTGCAGGCCATGCCCATCGCGAGGCGCAGCGAGGACAGCGGCGAACTGCCGGGGTTGGCGTCGGTTGCGACCGCCATGCGCACGCCGTGTTCGCGCAGCGCCTCGACAGGCGGCAGTTTCGTTTCGCGCAGCGCGAAGTATGCCCCCGGCAGCAGGACGGCGACCGTGCCGCTGCGGGCGAGGTGGTGTGCATCCTCGGGCGCGAGATATTCGAGGTGGTCAGCGGAAAGCGCGCCGAATTCGGCAGCCAGGACCGCGCCTTTAAGGTCGCTCAGCTGTTCGGCATGCAGCTTGACCGGCAAGCCCAGCTCGCTTGCCGCTTCGAACACGCGGCGCATCTGGTGGGGCGTGAAGCCGATGCCTTCGCAAAAGCCGTCGACCGCATCGACCAGCCCTTCTTGGTGCGCGCGCTTCAGCCCTTCGATCGCGACGTCTGCGACATAGTCGTCGGCCCGGTCGGCATATTCGGCGGGCAGGGCATGCGCGGCGAGCCAGGTGGTGCGGATACGGACCGGGCGATGCTGTTCGATGCGGCGCGCCACCTGCAGCATGCGCATTTCGTCCTCGATCGTCAGGCCGTAGCCCGATTTCACTTCAATGACCGCAACCCCGTCGGCCAGCAGGTCGTCCACCCGGCGAAGCGCGCCTGCAAGCAATTCGTCATCGCTGGCGGTGCGCGTGGCGCCGACCGTCGAACGGATCCCGCCACCTGCCCGGGCGATTTCCTCATAGGTCGCGCCCGACAGGCGCATGGCGAATTCCTTCGACCGGTCGCCGCCGAACACGAGATGCGTGTGGCAATCGATAAGTGCGGGAGTGACCAGCGCACCTCCGAGGCCGATGTTCGGAATATGCGCGCACCAGCCCGGCAAGTCCCGGTTGCGGCCGACCCACACGATCCGTCCCGCGGTGGTGACGATCGCTGCGTCCTCGATCAGGCCGTAGGGCGCATCCCCGGCCATGGTCACTGCCGTGCAGCCCGAATAGACTCGCTCGCTCATGGCCTTGCCAATACCTTCCCTTCGTGATTATGTATGCACATAATAGCGAAAAGGCGCAAGGTGCGATGACCGGCAGATTGTCAGCGCGGCAGATTCTCACCCCATCCGGCTGGGTGGCGGACGGTGTGGTGAGCTGGGACGATGCGGGGCGCATTACGGGCGTTTCGCAGGAAGGCTTCGATGCGGCGTCTGCCGTGGGCACGCTGGTGCCCGGCCTCGCCAATCTCCACACGCACAGTTTCCAGCGCGCGATGGCGGGGCTGGCAGAGCGGCGCGGCCCTAGCGGGACGGACGATTTCTGGACCTGGCGGCAGGTCATGTACCGCTTCCTCGAGGTGCTCAGTCCGGAAGATATCGAGGCAATCGCAGCGCTGGTGCAGGTGGAGATGGCGGAGGCGGGCTACACCGCCTCGGCGGAATTCCATTATGTCCACCATCGTCCCGGAGGCGCGCGGTACGACGATCCTGCGCAAACTTCGCTCGGCATCTTTGCCGCTGCAAACGAGACCGGCATCGGCCTGACGCATCTGCCGGTTCTCTATACGCATGGGGGGCTGGACCGGCGGCCTCTCAACCAGGGCCAGTCCCGCTTCGGCTGCGACATTGCGCAATTCGAGGCGCTCTATGCGAGGATCGCCGATGCGGCGACGGGCATGCCGTCCGATTTCCGTCTCGGCGTTGCGCCACATTCGCTGCGGGCGGTCGACCGCGAAGGACTTGATTCCTGCCTTGCGCTCTGTCCCACGGGGCCGGTCCACATTCATGCCGCTGAGCAGGTGAAGGAGGTCGAGGAGGTTGAACAGTTCCTCGGCGCGCGGCCGGTTCGCTGGCTGCTCGATTCGATGCCGGTCGACGAGCGTTGGTGCCTGATCCACGCGACCCATGTCGACGATGGCGAGGTGCGCGACCTTGCCGCCTCGGGCGCGGTTGCCGGACTTTGCCCGACGACCGAGGCGAACCTTGGCGACGGCATCTTCCCGGCCCGCGACTATCTTCAGCACGGCGGACGGTTCGGACTGGGCTCGGATTCGAACATTCGCCTTTCGGTGACCGAGGAACTGCGGATGCTGGAAGTCTCGCAGCGCCTGCTCCACCGCCAGCGGACCGTGCTGGCGAGCGACGAGGTGCGTTCGAATGGGCGCAACCTGCTGGAACGCGCTGCAAGTGGCGGGGCGCAGGCGATCGGGCGGCCGGCGGGCGCAATCGAGGCGGGCCGGCTGGCCGATCTGGTGGCGCTGCGCGACGACATTCCCTTCCTCGACTGGGCGGACGCGGACACGCGCCTCGACAGCTGGATATTCGGGGCGGAGGAACGCGCGGTCAGCGACGTGTGGTCCGCAGGGCGTCACATCGTCACAGGCGGGCAACATATCGGCGCAGGGCGCGTCCGCGAGCGCTTCCACCGGACCATGACCCGCTTGAGGCAGGCCCTGTGAACAGCGCGACCCATTCCGGCATTCGCGAGGCGATCAGGGACCGGATCGTGGCCGGCGAATGGAAGCTGGGCGAACTGATCCCGGGCGAGGTCGAATTCGCCGAGGAATACGGCTGTTCGCGCACCACGGTGAACCGCGCCCTGCAGGCCCTTGCCGAAGAAGGCATCGTCGAGCGCAAGCGCAAGGGCGGGACCCGCGTGCGCCCGCTCCCGGCAAGGCAGGCGCAGGTCAGCATACCGATCCTGCGCGAGCAGGTGGAGGGGGCGGGGCAGGAATACGCCCACCGCGTCCTGCGGCGCGAACAGCGCAAGCCGCCTGCCGCCTTGCGCGATAGAATGCGGCTTGGCCCCGACCAGCGCTGTGCCTTTCTCGAGAGCCTTCACCTGGCCGACGGCAAGGCCTTTGCTTTCGAACGGCGCTGGGTGAACCTGGAAACCGTGCCCGAATTCGCCGATGCCGACCTTGCCGCAACGAGCGCGAACGAATGGCTCGTGCGCACGGTGCCCTTTTCCCGCGGGGAAGTCGCCCTGTCCGCCAGCGTGGGCGACGAACGCCTTGCCGAACTGTTCGGGACGGCTGCCGGCGAAGCGCTGTTCACGATGGACCGCACGACCTGGTTCGGCGACCGGTCGGTTACCGACATCACGCTCTTCTACCGGCCGGGCTACCGCCTCAATTTCGAGATCTGAGCGTTCAGGCAGCTAGCCAGCGGCAGGCGCGGCGCGTTCGTCGCGCAGCGTCACGACACGCTGCGGGAAGGGGATTTCGATGCCATCCTGCGCAAACCGTTTCGCGACGGCAAAGCTCAGGTCCGACTTGACCCCCGCTCCGGTCGTCACGTCGCGGACGAAGGCCAGCAACTTGAGGTTGATCGAATTGTCGCCGAAATCCTCGACCGCCACGGCTGGCGCAGGATCGTCGAGCACCAGCATGTTGGCTGCAGCCACTTCGAGCAACGCATTGCGAGCCTGGTCCAGATCGGTGTCGTAAGCGACCCCAATGGGCACGATAATGCGAGCGGCATCCCCGGCAAAGCTGAGGTTCTTGACGGTCTCGGTGATGAGTTGCGAGTTCGGTACGATGATCTGGTGATTGTCGAATGTCTCGATCCGTGTGGAGCGAACCGAAATCTTGCGCACGATGCCCGAATAGGGTCCGACCTCTACCCAGTCGCCCTCGCGAACAGGCCTTTCCAGCAGCAGGATGATGCCGCTGACGAAATTCTCCACCACCGACTGGAGGCCGAAGCCGAGGCCGACCGACAGCGCGCCCGCAACGAAGGCGAGGCTCGAGAGGTCGAGGCCGGTGGAGGTGATGGCGATAAGGGCTGCCAGCACCACGCCGACATAGCCGACGATGGTGACGATTGCCGAGCGCGCGCCGAGGTCGAGCGCGAATTGCGGCAGGATCGACAGGCGCAGGATGCGCTGGAGCCACCGGGTGACCACGAAGCCGAGGAAGAAAACGAGCGCGAAGGCGAAGACATCGCCGGCGGAAATGGTGATGTCTCCCAGCGAGACGCCGTTTCGCAGGGCAATGATACCGTCGACGATCTCCTGCCCGTTGTACCCCCAGATCATCGCCAGGAGCGGGACGGAAGCCAGTGCAATGAGAAAGCCCGTGAAGACCGGCAGGACATGGATGATGCCGCGGAACCGGCGCAGCGGCCCTTCGGCCAGCACCACCAGGATCAAGCGCAGGGTCCGCTGGATGAGATAGGCAATCGCGATCACGGCAAGCGTCCCGACGATGTCGAAGAATATCTCCCGCGCAAGATAGACGAAACCCACGACAGCCGCGGCTGCAGCGACCAGCGCGACTACCCTCACGACGCGGCTCAGCGGGCCGGCGAAGTCGATCGCCTCGTGCACTTCGACCTCGGTGGAAGTCTGGTCTGCCAGCGGATCGGGTTCGGGCGGCTTGCGTTCGCGCCGCGCAATCACCCTTGCCAGCCGGAATACCAGCCAGCTTCCCCACAACACCAGCAGGGCCGACAGGAGGTTCGATACGGCCAGCACCACGATGCCGTCGTTCTCGACCACCTCCAGCCATGCCTCCAGCCCTACGGTGACCCCGATCAGGCCGGTGAGACGCGAAGCCTGGCGCGCATCGGCATCCGACAGATGCACGATCCGCAGGCTCTCGATCGGCGAGCGGAAGACGCTGCGGCCAAGCCAGCGCGCGATGGCCACCATCTTGATGCCGACTAATGCCATGACGGATACCTGCAGCAGCATTTCCTGCGACACCGCACCCCAAAGCAGTGCAGCAAGGCCGCATGCGATCGACCCGGCAATGAACAGGGCAACGATCAATCCTGCGATGTCGTTCATCAGCAGGATCACGAGGCTGCGGGCACTGCTCGATGTGTTCCGCGCTCTTGCGCGCACCGCAGCCATCCACCGCTTGCCTAGCCAGAGGATGCCGGTCGGGAGGATGAACATCAGCACAAGCGCGATAGCGAGCATCCCCATGCTCGGCTTGCCGAGATACTCGCCGAGGGTCGAGCCAGTCGCGCCCAGCGCGCTGACCCAGATGGCGGGATTGATAGGCGTGCCATTGTAATTCAGCAGGCGGTCTTCCTGGATCGAGGAGATCCGCTCGTCGATTTCGGTGATCAGCGTCGCAGCGCGCACCTGGTGTTCGCGCAGGACGAGCAGCGGGGCGAGTTCTTCGGATAGTCGCTGATAGAGGATTTCGCGCCGTTTCGAGGTGGCGGCCGGTTCGGTTTCGCCCTCTGCAGGGGCAGGGCCGAGCGTTTCGATCTGGGCTTCGATGATACGCGAATCCAGCGTGCCGGCATCGGCTATCTCGCGCGCCTCTTCCCGCCGTTCGCCGAGGGCGGCGCGGAGCTGGCGCAATTTGGCAAGGCGTGAAAGGCTGTATTCGCCCGGCGGTGTCGAAAGGATTTCGGTCGCGATCCCGACCGGGTCCGCCTCGATCTGCTCGGCGGAGATATCCTCGATATCTCGGGCCGGCGTCGATGGTGCTGCGGGTTCCTGTGCGGCGGGCGGGTCGTCCTGCGCAAGCAGCGCCGGAGTGCCGAGCGCCGAAGCGGCAAAGACGAACAGGATCGCCCAGATTAGTTTTCGCACCCGGCGCACCCCCGCTGCATCACCCGATCACTGGCGCGACATTAAACACGGCAAACCCGGGCGGGCAAGCCGCGGCGCAGCGCGGTTCGGGAGAAGCGGGTCGGCTTTAGCCGATGAATTCAGGGGGAAAGTGGCGGAGCAGGAGTCCGCCATACTAGCGCGCCATCGCTCTGACTTCATTGCTGGAATGATGGGCTGACGGGAAGCTAGTTACCGCGTCAGTTACCGTCAGCGCAGTGGTAACTACGGAGCGCATAATTCCATCGCGCCACTCGGATGTGTGCACCCGTTCCTTTAGTCTGCGTAACGCGGGCTGGCGCTGAACTTGGTTCCCCGTCCTTTGCCAACGCTAGACGCTGCCGCCCGCTCCCCCATCCTGCGCATATCGAGAACTTCCGCTCGGTGGTTCACGCCACCTCGTTTAGGTCTGCTCCTGCGGGGGGCACGGACCGGAGGCTTGACCCTTGCCGCCGTCCGGTCTCGTAGCCCCCCGCAACCGCGAACCGCAGCCAAACTTGAGGTGGGGTAAAGGATGCCGGAAGGCCAGCAACCCAAAGCCAAGCGAAGCTATACACGCCCCATCGTCCACAAGACGGCAGGGCAACGGCAGGCGGCGGAATTGCTGGCAAGGGTCATCAAGCGGGCGCAAGATGGCGAATAGCATCATAAACCGCACCGTCGGCGGGGCCACGACGGAGCATTTCCCCGAACTGGATTTCGTGATTGCCGTGCTGCTGGCCAAGGCTGAGGAGTTGGTGAAGGCACCCACGCATGGCCATGCGCTGCCGCTGGCGCAGGATGTGGCAGATTGGCTGGCGGAGTTTGGCTACGATGTTTCCCCGCGCCTCATTTTAGACGAGGCGCGAGGGGTAGGGCGGTTGGCTTAGGCCGCTTCGTCGTATTCCGGCTCAGGCGGGGCCTTAAAGATGATGGTTTCCTCCGAACCGTCCGGCCATCTTTCACGGATATGCAGGTCGCCATTGGCGAGGATTTTCATATCTACGGCAGGCCAGCCACGGCTGGGGTCATGTAGGTCTTCAAACATGGGTAAACGCACCTCCGTTGGATTTGAGGGGCTTCCCATTTACCGCTCAATCGCCGGAAGCTCGAGGAGGTCTAAAGCCTCAATCTCGCCTTTCTCGCGGCATTCCGCTGCCGCCGCTTCGCTGCCGCCTGCCTGTCGCTACCACGGCCAAATGCGCCCGCCAGATTGGCGCTGGTGATGGTCAGAACAGGCACGGCAAGGGGCCTGTAACCGCCGACCCTGACTTGCCCGTAGTCATTGGCTTTACGAAAGATAACGGCTGCCGAAACGCCTGCCATCTGATTGATGCGAACCGCCGCGCCAATGAACATCCGGTTTTCGTAAATGGCCTGCAACGGGGCGGCGTGGCGGGCAACGGACCAGATCTCAACCACGGCAGCACCCTCGAAGTCAGCGCGGCCTGTGCTGGCCATGTATTCGCGGCCATCAATGGCAAAGCGCAACCCGCCCTTGAACGTCCCTGCCTGCTGTTGCTGGCGCAGGCGGCGCGGGGTCATGGGGGTGCGGTTGAACTGCTCGTTGTTCAGGGACCGCCAGCCGAACTCCCATGCTTTGAACAGGCTCTCGTTATCGCCAGCCTCGGCAACGCGAATGCCTTGCGGGTCGAACAGCTTGGCGCGGGCAATGCCAGCCTTTCCGGTAGCGCGGCCGTCAACAATGACGGTGTAATCCTTGCGCTCCTCCAGTCCTTCGGTGGCCTTGTCGATCTCCTGCCGTGCAAGGCGGCGGTAATCGCTTTCGACCATCCAAACGAGCTGGTTCAGGAAGCGGCGGTTCTCTAACGCGAACTGCTCCATGCCTGCCGTATCGCCAAGAACTGCCTTGAGCGGATCGCGGGCCATCAATGCACCGAAGTCGGGTCCATTGCCCCGTCGCTTAGCAGCGCCAGCCGGATGCAGCCGATGGCGTCAATGACGATGCGCTCCAAATCCGGCCAGCCGTCGCGCAGGATGTTCACGCCCGAAACAACGCGGTCAACGGCAGGGCCAAGGTGGCGCTCGATGGCATCCATTGCTTCGCCCGTATCGGCGTAGCGCCCGCTGGCGGCCAATTCCAAGGCAAGGTCGCTGGCGGCTTGGTGGGCGGCTTCGGTCATTATCAGCATCAGCGGCCTCCCCTGCGCAGCCCGTAACGGTTCTCAAGGGCCTTGGTTATCTCGCCTCCGCCTCGGTTGATGTCGTCCGCGATGTGCTTGCGGGCTCGGTTCACGGCGCTGATCTCAATTTCCAGCCCGCTAAGCGTTTCGCTGACCGAAACCTCGGCCCCGCGCATATTGTTGTTGATGGTGATGTTCGGCCCGCTGACCCCCAGCCGTCCGTCGCGGCCCCTGCGCAGCGGCATGATGGCTTCCGGCCCCGCCTCGCCAGCCAAACCAAAGCCACGCGCCATGGGGAACATGACGGGCGAGGTAATGACGCCCCCGCTGGCAAAGGCTTGGACGGCCTCGCCGTTCTGGAAGGCATTGCCCTTGGCGCTGCCGAACAGATTGGCGCTTACGCGGCTGAACAGGTCGTTCTTGCCAAATACCGCGCCCACAAGCTGCAACAGCGCCCACTGGGCCGCAATCCTCACAAGCGCGGCGACAATCTGGCGTCCGGCATCCTCAAACGCATCGCCCCAGGATTTCGTGCCAGTAATGGCGGCCTCAAGGGCATCGTTGATGCTGCTCATGCTGCCAAGCGCAGTCTGTTCCAGAGCGGACTCGAAATCCTGCTGCTCCTTGGTCAGCAAGCGCAGGGTTTTCATGTATTGCTCGCCCGCCTCGGCAACCTCATACATCCGTTGGTTCTGGTCCTTGAGGCGTAGCGGGTCGGCGTTGAATTCGGGGCGGCCTGTATTGTTTGCAGGCGTCCCATCGGCAGGGCGCACGCCCGCATCGGCCTGCAACTTGTCCAAGGCTTCCTGCGCGGCGATGTATTCGAGTAGCGTCAGGCGACCCGCCGCATAGGCAGCATCAAGGCCATAAATGGCGGCGTTCAGTTGGTTTACGGTTTCGCGGCGCTCGGCAATCTGTTCCAGAATGTCGGAAACGATGTTGAGGCCCTCGGCTTCCTTCTTGGTGGCCGCCGTTGCGCGCTCGGTCGTGGCAACGGACCGCGCCTTGGCCTGCTGCTCCTTTTCGAGCGCAGCCTCGGCCTTCTGCACCGTCCGGATGGCATTTTCCTGCTCAAGGATGGACTGCCGGACGCCCAGCAGTTCTTTCTCGCGGGCGCTTTGGGTTGCCGTGAAGCCCGAACGCTGCTGGCCCTCCGGCGAGCGGCTGCGGCGGTCAATTTCAAGCTCCAACTCGGAGCGGCGGTCGCGCAGTTGGTTTAGTTCCAGTTCGGCCCGCACGCGCTCGGCGGCAGTCATGCGGCGGTAAACATCAATGAACCGCTCGCCTGCGTTGGCTGCCTTGTTGGTGGCGTCCTCGGTTTCAAACAGGCGGCCAATGAGGGGGACCATGACGGCGGAGGCGGTTGCAAGCGCAATGCCCCACGGACCGGACAGGAAGGTTGCCAGCCTGCCCGTTCCGCCAATCATGCCTTGGACGGCTGAAATGGCTTGCGGGAACTGTTGCGTGAAGGCGCGAGTGGCGCTGGTGCCGCCTGCAATCTGGACGCTGAAATCTTGGATTTGATAGCCAAGGTTCTGCATTCCGGCATTGAAGCGACCGGATGATGCCTGTGCCGTATTGATGGCCTGTCCGTAGGTTCGCGCCGTGGTGGCGGCCCTGTCCATGGCGCGGTCCGTTTGGGTCGTTGCATCGCGCAGAAGGCGCTGCTCTCGCGCCCACTGCGCAGAAGCGCGGGTTGCACCGTTGATGGAGGTAATCAGGCGGCGGGCTTCGGCATCGCCAGTCGAAACGACGTTGATTTGAATGGTGCGGGTTAGGTCCGCCATTTGATGATGCCCCTATCAAGTTGGACGGCGACCAGTTCGGCCTCAACCGCCATGGCCTCGTTCGCCCGCTCCTCGCTTCCGGCCAGCCAATCGCGCAGCACCACTTCGCGCAACGGCAAGGGGCGCTTGTGCTCCAGCAAGTTCACGATGTCGTTGGCTTGGAATGCGAGCGCCTGTTCGGGGCGCAGGGTGCCGAGGCGGGCCGCGACAAGCCAAAGATGCGCGCCATGCTGCTTGTAAGCGCCATGGGCCAGCACAGCGGCGGTCAGGGCGCATTGCAGGGCCGAGAACGCCTCGGCTCCGTCAAGGCAGCGGCCAAAGCGGAACGCCCGCGCAGCATCGCTGTCCATGGCGCTTGGTATCTTGGCTTCCTGTAGCCCGCGCATCCAAACGTTCAGGGCTTCTGCTGCCTGCCCCACATCGGCAGCGGGCGACAGTTTGCCCGCAAGCATCAAATCCAGAAGTGGGCCAGCGGCCACCTCGCTGAACTGATCGGGTAGCGCGACGGGCGGCATTCGGGTTGTGCAGCGTGCCCCCTCCTTGGTTTGCTGGATGGCGAATTCGCAGCACTCAGCATCGGCAAGGAATGCGCCCATCCCATGCGCCAATTCATGCGCGAGGAGGCTAAGCGGAACCATCGGCGGCCTGCGGGACAAAGGCGGGCGGCGTGGCCCTGTGGCTGCGAACACAGCCAAGCGCAGGGATGACGATGCGAGCCGCTACCGAAGGCGGGTGAGCGGCAGCCACGGCCAGCACAACGGCAGCGGCGCGAACGGGCGGCAAGTCAATCAGCTGCTCGATGAGTTGCGCATCCGTCAGCTTCGCGGGCTTGGCAGGCGGGGCCTTCTTAGCGGGGGCCTTCGCCATCACATTTCGCCCGTCTGCGCAGCGCGCTTGGCAATGATGGCCTCGTCCTTGCGCCGCTTCGCATCAGCCTTCTTGGCCTTCTCGGCGTAAGCAATCGTTTCGGCAGCAATGGCCCCCAGCAGCGCCTTGTGCGTTGCCAGCGGCAGCGGCGGCGGCGCGTCTGCATCGGTCAGCTTGCGGACGCCCTTGGGTAGCAGCTTGTTCACCGCATCGCGGGTGCGTTCGGCAACCTCATGCTCAATGCCAGCCGCCAGCGTTGCGAGGCTGCGCCCGCCGCGCTTGCAAACGCCCATTTCCACCAGTTCGGCAAACAGGACGTTGACGGTCTGCGCGGTTGCGGCGCTGCGTTCGGCGGCTTCGGCAGCCTTCTTGCCAATGGCTGCGTCAATGCGGGCGGCGGCTAAGTCTTTGGTGCTGCGTTCTGCCATCAGGCGTCTCCGTGGGTGAATTGAAAGGCAGCCGCGACAAGGTGATCGGCGGCGGCTTGAGCCTGGGCTGAGGCTGAGTTCTTGGCGGCCAGCGCGCTTGCGCCAGCTTCGGCAGCAACGCCCTCAATCTTGGCTGTCAGCGTGCCGGACAGGCGCTTCTGGTCGGCCTGCATCTGCGTCATGTCGTCGGTAATCGGCTCAAAGACCATTTCGGCAACTTGCTTCGGCAGAACCCGCATGACGCGGCTGACGGCAGCATTGGCGGCGCTGTCGGCCAGTTCCTTGACGCGGGTTTCGCCAGCGTCCTTGGCTAAGCGTAACTCGGCAACCTCGTTACGGATGGCTTCCAAGCCCTGCCGCGCCTCGCGGTCTGCAACCGCGCTGCCGCTGCTCTTGCTGGCAACTGCATCGGCTAGGCTCATGACGGTTGCTTCAAGCTGGGCCAGTCGGGTTTCCAGTTCCATGCTCATGCCTCCACGTTGCGCAGCGCAGCCTTGGCCGCTGCGTTCAGCTTGTTGCGGGCGCGCTTGAGGGTTTCCGTTTGCTCGGCCTTCTTGGAGGCAAGCCCTTTGAAGGTGGGCCAGCGTCCGAGGTAGAGCGCGCTTTGGTTCGATGCCGCCACCAGCGCAGTTGCCACCAGCGCCCGTTGCCGAAGCCTGTTCGCATCCAGCCGCTTGCGGGCAACCTTGAGCGGCCCTTCCATCTGCGCGGCAACTTGGCTGGCATTGAGGACGCCTGCCGCGCTGGCAGCCTTCACGGTTCGCACCGCCGCCGCGAGATCGGGCGGCAGGCCATCGGGCTTCCGGTTGGTGCGTAGACAACGGACAGCAAGTTCAAGGTCGGCCAGCCGCTCCTTCGCCGTAACCAGTTCGGCGCGGGCCTCCTTCAGCCTGCGCTTGAGCCGCGCACGGTTGAGGTTGACGATCGCCAGCGGGTCAACGTCAGCATCCTTGGCGGCAAGGAGCAGCTCGCCTGCGCTGGCATTGGGACGGGGGCTGAAGGGGGCTGGTGCCTGCGCGTAGTCCGCATCGAGGGCGGTAATGGCCGCCTTCGTTTTGCTGATGGCGGTGGCGCAGTGGGCATTGAGTGTTCGCACGGCAAGTCCTCCACGGGGGATATGCCGCCACGATGCCGGAGGTCGCGCAGAAGACCGAGGCTAGTTTTCCTAAAGACTTGGGGCGCAGAAAACCGCCAGTTCCAGCGACCAGTTCGTCGCATTGGGGGGTGTCAAGCAAACAATGCGCTTGAAGCTGCGTGCGCGCTAAGCGTAGAAGGATGGCAGGGGGGCGACAGCCTCGCTGGTTAGCCCTTGTGAAAGGGGCCAACTGCTTCGCTAGGCCGACCGCATTCGGACGCTGACCGCTTCGCAAAGCACACGAGGCACGCAGGGCGTGATTTCTGTGCCCCCCCAGCCCTGAGTTTGAACCCCACGACTGTTGCCAAATCCTCTTTAGCACCGTCCGATGAGGGCGAGGCAGAATCTTATCCCCTTTTTCCCCACAGGTCCGGCACAGCGTGCGGCATCGCTGCCTCACCAACCCATAGTCGGTCAGCGCGGAGTCGGGCGCAAGAGGGTGAATGAAGATTTAGCGCGCAAAACCGCCATTCCTGCGAGGTGTATGAGTCGGGTGCAACGCAGCGACGCACCGGAAACGCTTGGGTTTGTCGGCGCACAAGCCCCAAAATGAATCTGCGAAAATATATTCGCGGGCAAATCCCGAAACTTACGGTTGCGCCAAACCCGAATCCGGACGTGCAGTTAGCAAATCCGAGTCGGCGCAATTTTCGGCAAGCCATTGACGCGTGTTCTTGCCCTGTTCCATTGGCCGTTGCATGGGAAGCAAGCGACTCGATACCGTGGCCGACTACGTGAAGGCGGGCCTAAACCTCCAAGTGGAATGCGCCTGTGGCCGCGTGGTCATTCTCAAGGCCTCCGCCCTGCGCGACCAGTGCTTCAACCGCTCGCTTCCGATGCAGATTGCGCAGCTAGAAGTCCGTATGCGATGCCTGCAATGCCGCCGCCGTGGCCATGCGCGCATCGGGCCGATTGGCTAGGCGGGGTTGGTTGGAAGCTGTTCAAGCTATCGCCGCCATGTCCGGTATTGGGTGGCTTCCTGCTTGCCCTGAATGGCGACTTTTGGGGTGGGAAGCGGAAAGAAGTTCAGCCGTCGCGGCGACCGGTAAGCCGATCCCACACGGAGATGAGGAGAAAGGTAGTAAGCAAAACTGGGATTAATAATACCCAACTGCTGAAGCCGGTGCTTTCCCGCAACGCAATCAACCCTGTTACGGCGATAATGGGGAATATTATGTGCCTTGCTCGATTAATTCGTTCCACCATCGCGCGGTTCACTCCTGTCGCTCTACTCGCTTCTTAGCCATCACACTTCCATGGGATGGCCGCAATCGGGTAGTACCAGCCGGCCCGCTTATGGCATATCTCTAGCTCGGAAAATCAGTCACGAACTGGGTGGTTACCGGACGCTAGTTCTTCTCCATAACATGCGGGTAGTATTCGCGATCCCACTCGTCCGGTCGGAACAGAACCTTCGCATACCGCACGATCTGGTCCTTGGGGTCATAGGGAACATCGCTAAGGTCAAGCCCCCCCAAATCCTCCACACCAAGATGGAAGTGCTCGTAGTGCAAGTCGAGGCGTTGAAGTTCGCGCATCAGATCGCTCTTTCCCTCCTCGTTGAGGAAAATCAGCAACTCTCCGGTTTCGCTGAGACTGATCGTTATACGAGGTTTCAAAGTCGCGCTCCTTAGACCAACTGCTTTTGGTTCATGACCCAAATGTCCGCAATCGGGTCATTAGCCGAACTTCCGCTCCTGACACTATGCCAACTCGGTGAAACCGTCGTCAGATGGGTGGTTAGCTGCCATCAACCGAGCGATAGCGATGAAGCCACTTCCAGTAGCCGTGACCGAGCCCCAGCACGACAACGAAAATGGCAACGCCGATGCTGGTCCAGTCTATGGCGACCCGTGAAAACTGAATAGCCATCGCAAGGAAAATTAGTCCAAAGACTGTGATCGCCAAAGCTGGAAGGAAATAGGCCAGTTTGTCGCCAGCATTCATCTCATCCCAAGGAAATACGGGCCCCTCAGTTCCATCGACAACTGGATTTAGCTGGCGGTTCCAGTCGCCTGCGACAGACCCGAGCAAAAACAACACGAAACCATCGAACCAGTCGAGTGGGCTCAGAACCCATGCCAAAGCCAATCCGGTCGCAACTGCTATGGTGAAAAAATGAGGCTTGAGGCGATCTGAGATCTTCATACAGCAGTACTATGTGAACGTTGGAACGTTAGCAATCGGGTCGTTAGCTGCCAGTCCGCTCATGGCAAATCGCCAACTCGATGAACCTGTCGTCAGATGGGGTGGGAAGCGGACGCCGGAACGTTCAAGCATTTTTTGCACGCATTGATGAACATTTGCCTTAGCGTGGCACTCAACAGAGTGCGCAATTGGACGATTGCAATTTCTCCGCGTCAAAAGCAATTATGGGATCACAATGAACTATATCGCTGCATCAGAGCAAACCGGCAGGAAAAATCGCCGTATTCTCTTTGCGATCATAATGATCATTATCGTATTACTGTTCGGCTTATTCATGTGGGCCACCAGCACTCCGGGAGAGTCCTATTTGGGCGGGGCACAAGCGCCTGAGGATATCGAACTCGAAAATCGTCTCGAAACCCATGTTCGCGAACTCGCGGTCACTTCGCGCAACCTTCAAAGCACCAGCACGATCAAGCGAAGCCTCGCCTATATTGAGGGCGAACTTGAAGGATATGGCTATGCCATAGAGAAGCAGGAAGTGCTTACTCCTGCCGATAACCTTTTAGTCCGATTGGCAGCAAAAACCGATGACGCACCAATCCTCATCGTCGGCGCGCATTATGACACTGCTGGGGCATCACCTGGCGCAGATGACAATGCTAGTGGCGTGGCCGCACTTCTCGAATTGGCGCGCGAACTAAAGCCGCTCGACGGAAAGGCAGAGCTTGAAGTCAAGCTAGTGTTCTACGCCAATGAAGAGCCGCCCTATTTCAAAACCAACGCAATGGGCAGCCTCGTTCATGCCCGCTCGATCCACAATCCCGAGCGGGTGATCGGTATGATATCGCTTGAAACGATGGGCTATTTCTCGACCGAAGCCGGCAGCCAGCACTATCCATTCCCGCTTTCGCTCCGGTATCCTAGTACCGGGAACTTCATCGCGTTTGTCGGTGACCTTACTTCCAGAGATTTCCTGCAAACAGTGATTGGTGAGTTCCGGACCCACGCCACCATCCCTTCGGTCGGGGGCACTGCCCCCACTCTGATGCAAGGCATCGACTGGTCAGACCATTGGAGCTATTCTCAGCAGGGCATTCCCGCCATCATGGTCACGGACACTGCAATCTTCAGGAACCCGCACTATCATAAGGAATCCGATCTGCCGGATACATTGGACTATGCGCGGCTTGCGCTAGTGGTGGAGGGGTTGCAAAAGACCCTCCGAAGTCTCGGTGCAAAGTAGAAAAATGTCCGTTCTCTAATATCAGCTATCGGGTCGTTAGCGGAATGACCGCTTTTGTGGGCAATTCTAATTGGTCAGTCCATTTCCGCTGTGGCTACGCCCGCATCGGGCCAGTCGGCTAGGCGAAATCGGCCCGTATCGTCCTGCAACATAAGAGTTGCACCCCGCATTGTTACGGGTAATCTGTAACGCTTAGCTGTAACGCTTAGCTGTAACGCTTAACGTCAACAGGATGCCAATGCCCGAACTTATCTGTAACAACTGCGGTGTAACATTTACCGCCCTGCGTTCCGACGCCAAGACCTGCTCGCCCGCCTGTCGCGTGGCCCTCTATCGGCAGGGCGGAAAGGCCAAGCCCAAGGCCAGCGCGCCTCCCAAGCCTAAGCCAGCGCCCGCCCCTGCGCCCGCCCCGCCTGTCCAGCGGCCCACGCCTGCCCCTGTCACGCCCACAGGCGTTACGCTGCGCATTGCAGCCGACCTCCGCAAGGGGCCGGAGAAGCGCAAGCTGAACAAGCTCGCGGATGACATTGCATGGGCGGTGGAAACCTTTGGCCCTGACACCCTCGCGGGATGGATTGGAGCCAGCCTTGAGCAAGAAATTCGCTTTGATGCCGACAACGCTGAACGCCTCGGCTTCTTTGCGGCCCACGATTATCTCATGAAACAGGCAGACAGACTGGATGCTGGCATCAAGGAAGCCCGCAATGCGGAATTCAGGCGCGGCATGGAAAAGAAGCACCTGCAACAAATAAAGGGCACCGTCATTGGCGAAATGAACCCAAGCCCTGAGACCCGCAAGGAACTGTTCTATGCCCTCGAGCGAGCCTACCCGCCCATCCTTGACTCCGAGGCGGAGAAGCTCAGCGCGGCATGGCGGGCCGATGTCGAAGCGGCCATCGCCAAGCGTAGGGAGGAGCGGGGATACTAGCCGTTACAGCTAAGCGTTACGCTCGCTTGATCGGCTTCACGTTGCCGCCGAGGAGGTGAGCGTAAGGAGCCGTTTCCTTGGCCGCCTCCTTGGCCTCCTGCTCAGCGCGGGAATGCGGGTTGTTGGTCGCCGCCCGATGCGCCGCCGCATGAAGCGTTAGCCCCGCCTGCCGCAAGCTGCTTCCAATCTGCCGTTCCAGCGCCAGCTTCGCGCTGATGGCCGGATTGGGAATGGGCTGGCCAGCATAAACGCCTGACTGCGCAACGACGAACGGCTGCTTCTTGGCCGCCTGCTCAAATACCTTGGCCCGTTCCATCATCTGCGCGCAGCGGGCCAGAAGATGCGCTAGAGCAAGCGTCCGCTCCTCCGCCAGCGTCCCTTCCGCCAACTGGTCGAAGATGCGCCGCTCGGCCTTGGTCAGCCTGACGCCCTCCGGCGGCTCCAGCGGTTGTTCCTGCGCAGCTTCCAGCGCCTTGCGCTTGGCCGCCACGGTTCCGGATTTGGTCACTTTTCCTGCCATGGGCCGAGAATGCCCCCTCTTCGGGCCGGAGCCCAGCTAAACGTTCGGAGGCAAAAACAGGGCATTGCTCCTCAAAAGCAGTCTGGTGGCCGCTCCTCGTTTTGCGATACGAACGGTCGATCCCCCCCCGCCCCCCCTCCCGCTGGTGCAGGCCCCGCATGGCCTTACGGGTTCCATGGCGGGTCATTTTCGCGGGGCTGGTTGGAATAGGCACGGTCCATGGTCCGCTGCGCTTCCTCGCGTTTGGGCGGGGCTTTTCGGCTGGTCGGGTTGTTCCGCGCTCCGGCAGTGCGGGCGGCGAGAATGTTCGTAGCCAGCAGGGTTGCGCCTATTCGCGGGCCGCCTTCGGCATCCCAAATGGACAGTTCCAACTTGCCTAGCGCGCTAACCGTCTGACCCTTGCGGATTGAGGCAACCGCCTCGGCGTTTTGCTTAAAGCCAAGGCAGCGAACAATCACATCGTCGGCGCTCCCCATGCTGACTGCGATGAACGCTACGGCATATTGTGAGCCGCCATTGGCAGCCTTCTTGATTTCGGCATCGCGGATGGCGCGGCCTGCAATATGGGCTTCAAGCATGGGTCGCCTCCTTGGTGCTGGCGGGTAGGGCAGTGGGCATCCGGCGGGGCGCTGTGCGGCCTGTCATTGGCGCACAGCGGCCTTGGCGCTGGTGGGTGGTATCGGGGGCCATCAGTCGCGCCTCGCAGGGCTGCGCCCGTTAGAACCAAGCACGCGGATGATGGCGGGCTTTTCGGCAATCAGCAGGTCAACGACATCGGCTGGCGGTTCGGCCATGGCGGACAGCTTGATGCGTCCATGGCTGACCTGAACGATGATGCCGAAGTTGAGATATGCCGACGCGAGGAGGGAGCGGATAGCAACGCGCTCATCGTCAGCGGATGGCGCTTTCGGCTCGGTCTGGGCCTCTGCTTCCGGATTAGCCGGATTAGCTACATTAGCTCCGAGAATAGACGATTCTGACTCTCTATTCCCATCGGCCTGCGGATTAGCCGGATTAGCTACATTAGCTCGAGAGACAGACTGATTCGTCTCTTTCTCTCCCCCGAATCCGCCCGATTTGGGAATAGGTTGGCGGCTAATCTGGCTAATCCGGCTAATCTCGCCAGCCTGTTCCGGCCCGCTGTCAGCAACAGGGTGCGAGCTAATCTGGCTAATCCGGCTAAAGTCAGCTTCCGCGTGGTTCCCGCTATCGCCAAGCGCAGGCGAGCTAATCTGGCTAATCCGGCTAATCTCGCCGTCGCCTAGTTCGGCTTGCTTGGCCTTTTCCATGCGCAGGCGGCGGAGGCGTTCGGCTGGGTCAAACGTCATCACGGATGCTCCATGCTTCGTTGTAATGGGTTCCCTCGACCTCGACCCCTCCCTTGATGGGGACCAGCCAACCGTGCTTTTCCAGCACCCCGACCACTCGGCGGGCGTCGGTTGCGTTCTTCAGTCCCGCGTATTTCTTCTGGTAGATCTCGGGCAGGGCGACCTCGCGCCGCTCGCGGGCGTGCTGTTGCAGGCGTTTCAGCAAGGCGTCGGCCTGCTTCAGTTCGGCCTCGATCTCGGCAAGGTTGTAGAGCCGCTTCGTTTCGCTGAGGTAGAAGTCGCAAAGGACCATCGCGGAGAGCAGCGTTTCCTCGTCAACCTCCTCGGCTTGCGGGTTTTCGATGATGGTCATGATGCCAGCGATGCGAATGGCCTGTTGGGTCAGGCGTCCGGCGAAGGGCCGTATGTCGTCGCAATCGCCGCCTTCGCGCATCCGTTCTTCGATGGCGTTGGTCTGCATTTCAAATGCGGCAACGGCATCGGGTGTGAGGCGCAGCAGGCGGAAGTTCGGCCCCATGTTGCGGTTCTGCGGGTCGCGCCAATCCACCGGACCGGATAGGGTTTGGTAGATGGCCGCATGGAACTTGTTGATGGCGTCCTGCCCTTGGCGCACGGCATCGCGGTATGCGTCATTGTGGAAGCGGCTGCCGACGAGGCTTTCCGGCTGGGTGATAAGGAAGCGGGCAAGCAAACCCTGCTCGCGGAAAACGGGGTCAACGATGAACTCGGTGGCGACCTTGCTCTGCACCATGAGGTGCATGGCCATCCTTCGGTTCAGCAGAACCTCGGCCCCGTCGCCGCTGCCGCCGCGAATGCGGTCAATCGAGCCGCCGTCCCAAATGCGACACAGGTTGCTGGTCGTAGCTGACTTGTTTTCGGCCCGCATGGCATAGCCGCCAAGGAAGGTCGCAGCATCGTCGGCCATGATGCCGTGCGTCGGGTAGCCAATCTTCAAGATGTTGTAGATGCCTTCCCATGTAGGGTCGGTCTTGGAAACCAAGCGGGCGAACAGCGGCGGCTGGGGCGCAGGCCCCAGGGCCTCAAGTTGCCTTGCCAGTTCGGCCTCGTTGTCGGAGTGGTTCCGCTTCAGGTGGGCAACGTGCGCATTGCGGGCGGCGGTCAGGTTCTCGAAGCGCAGCTTTTCCGGCGCGGCCTCCTCGGCCAGCTTTTCGCTGAGGGTATCTACCGCTGCCAACGAGGCCGCATCTGCCGTGCTCTTGCGTTCGCCGCTGGCGGCAACGGTCAGCAGGAACAGCGACAGCGGGTTGGCTTTGCCACCCAAGATGGGGATTTCGATATTAGCCCGCAGTTGGGCTGCCAGCGATGCCGCCGATAGAACCGCATTTGCCGCCATGGCCAGAGGGCATTGCACCGACGCTGCGATGGCACGGGCGGCTGGTCCCATGATGGGGCCAAGCGCGTCGGCGGGGTATTCCTTGCCCTTGGGCACGGATGCGAACAGGGGCGTGGGGCTGCCGACGCCAGCCACCCGCGCCTCGCGTTCCTTGAGGTCCGCAAGGGTGGTAATCGTCGCTCCCGATTCCGGCTCGTATGCGCTCGTCATTGGTTCAATCCTTGGCAATCGGCAGGCCGTCGCGGGTCAGGGCAGACCGCAACTGGATGCGCAGAAATTCGGTTGTGGGGCGGAGTTCGGAGGCGTCCATGAGCATCCTGAACCGCCAGCTTGGCGTCCAATCCAGAATGCAGAGCGCGTTGCCTCCGGCGCGAAGCCATTCCAGCGGCGTCTCGACCACATCAACGGGCCGTCCGGACCAGACCAGCGGCAGGCCAAGCGCGAAGGCTCCGGCCTTGCGCAAACGGTATCGTTCCGGCTTGGCAAGCGGGATGGCAATGAGGTTCGCCACGCGGTTGATTTCCACCGTATCGGGGCTGTCGGCGGCGAAGGGCGAAACCTCGGCGGCTTCCATGACCGCAACTTGCAGGCAGCGGCTTCCGGCAAATGACGGGCGGTATAGGCCACGGCCCGCTGGCTCGGCGTAAATCACGCGCATGGGCGCGCTCTGGCCTATCCGCGCAAGCGCCATGGCATCTACGCCTAGCTCGCTCAATTTGGCGAAGTCGGCCCCCGTCAGCATATCGCCAGCGAACGCTTCATCGAGCAGGTCAAACTCTAGCTTCCTGCTAGGGTTTGCCGTATCATCGGCGGGCGCTATTTGCGTGGCGTTTGGGGGCGGCGGGGTCGTAGTTGGCCCGCCGCCTTCGTTATCAAAGGCCATGGGTGGCCTCCTTCAGAAAGCGGTTGGCAACTAGGCTGCGGTGGCGCTCGGCGCGGCCTCCGGCTGGGGTAAGACCTCTTCGGGAAAGACCGCCCATGAGGGGACGAACACGCGCCCGCCCATCTTGTAGGCAGGCATATCGCCAGCCTTAATCCAGCGGTCTAGCGTCATGGGGTGAACGCCAAAGGCAGCGGCGGCTTGGTCGCGGCTGACCCAGCGCGGGCGGGGGCTGTCAGGGGCTTCAGCAGCAGTGTTCTGCGTCGTCATACAGGCCTCGTTGTTTGTAACAAGGCCACCCATTCTATGCACATCGCAGCGGTCAGCAACAGCCGCCCGAATAAATCTCATCTTCCAGATGTAGCGTTTTGGCTGTTGCCTGATTGCGCCGATTTGCCAGCCAGTTAGGCCCGATTTTGGCCCTCCGCCGAGAGGGTGGTCATGTTGATAACTAGAGAACCTCTGCCCTCCAGATAGGCGTTCCATGCGCCCATCAACTGCCGCCTCTTGGCCAGCAAATCGCCGCGCCTGTATGCAGCCTCAACAGCGTTGGAAACGGTATGTGCCAGCGCCGCTTCGGCCACATCGCTTGGAAAGTTCGTATCCTCCGAAACCCAATCGCGGAACGACGACCGGAAGCCATGCGCGGTCAGCTCGCCGCGCTTCATCCGGCGCAGCACGGCCGTCAGCGTCATGTCGGAAAGCGGCCCGCCAGCCTTGGCGCTTGGGAATACCAGCGCATCGGCGGGCGGCTCCTTGTTGGCGACGAAATTGCGGTAATGCAGCTTGGCTAATCGCAGTTCTGCCAGCGCCGCCTCGTTCAAGGGCACGTTGTGGTCGCGGCGGGCCTTCATGCGTTCGGCGGGAATGGACCAGAGGGCAGCGTCCATATCTACCTCGCCCCATGTCATGCCGCGAACCTCGCCGGAGCGCGCAGCGGTAAGGATAGCGAAGCGCAGGGCGGCAGCGCCTTGTCCTTCGCGCTTGGCAAGGTCGGTCCAGAAGGCAGGCATTTCCGGCCAAGGCAGCGCAGCATGGTGCTTCACATCGCGCTTCACCTTCGGCAGCCCGCGCCGGATGGCTCGGACGGGCAATTCGGTTTCGCAGTATCCGCAGCCGACGGCGTAATCCATGACCCGCGTGATGCGTTGCAGAACCCGCGTGGCGGTCGAGTGCTTGGCGGTCCAGATGGGGGCCAGCACCCGCCTCACATCGGCCTGCGTAACCGCATTGACGGGCTTGTGGCCGATGGTCGGGAAGGCATAGGTTTCGAGGGTCGTAATCCATTGCGCGTTGTGCTTGCCGTTGGAATTGCCAGCCACCACCTCGGCATGGACCAGCCGCGCCGCCTGCTCGAATGTCGGAATGCTGCCCTGCAACTTGCGCTCAAGGAACGGATCTCGTCCGGCCTCTACCGCCTGCTCCAATGCGAACGCCTTGGCGCGGGCTTCCTTGAGGCTGACAACGGGATACTTGCCGATAGCGAGCGTCTGGCGCTTGCCATGGAGGGTCTTGCGGTAGACCCATGAGCGGGATTCGCCTTGGGCGCGGAAATAGAGCGCATTCGCCCCATCGGCATGAAAGCCATCGGGTAGGGCGCGAAGCTGGCGGTCAATAAGGGGCATTCGTTGGTCCTTTTGGTTAGGCGGTAGCTACCGCGCTAGTTACCAGTTGAGCGGACCTAAACGAATATACATGAGGCAGCACGACTCAACTCCGAAGCTCGGAAACCCGCAGAAATGCTGGCTTCCGTGTTGGTTCATGCGAGTTGGTGTTGGCTGGCGTTGAAGGTAAATGGCGGAGCAGGAGGGATTCGAACCCTCGATACGGGGTTACCGTATACACACTTTCCAGGCGTGCGCCTTCGACCACTCGGCCACTGCTCCGCATGCCGGCTAGGGCAAGGGCGCGCCTCTAGCGGGGTTGCCCAAGCAGCGCAAGACGGCTGCAGTCCTAGTGGGTGAGCTTGCGGCGCATCCGGTAGCGCCCGTGTTCGAAATGCTGGAAATACTGGTGCACGTCAGGATGCGAGACGGGCCCCGCCAACGCATCGCCGATGAGGTTCTGCTGGCTGACGTAGGCGACGTAATCGCTCTCGTCGCTTTCGGCGAGCAGGTGGTAGAAGGGCTGGTTGCGATCCGGCCTTATGTCTTCGGGAATCGCCGAATACCATTCCTCGCTATTGGCGAAGACGGGGTCGATATCGAAGATCACGCCCCTGAAATCGAACACCTTGTGCCGGACGACGTCACCGATCGCGAAGCGGGTGCGGATACGGCGGGGCGCCTCGAGCGTGCGGCCTGCCTGCGGAGAGAAAAACAAAGTCCTGTCCATGTCTGGAGAGAATATGGGATCGATATGCCCCGGCACAAGCGCAGTACGGCTCTCGTCCCCCGATTTCGCGCGCGAAAGGGCTTGGCAATGCCCGCGGCGTGGGCTAACGGGCGCGCTCGCTTCGACCGGGGCCCATGGCCCGATAAGCGCACCCGACATGCGGAGAGGTGGCAGAGTGGTCGAATGCGCCGCACTCGAAATGCGGTATACGGGCAACCGTATCGAGGGTTCGAATCCCTCCCTCTCCGCCAGTCACCTTCTTCCAGAACCGAACGAAACTGCTGTTCGCTGGCAAGCGACAGGCGTTTGGCGTCAGATCGCCTCCTGCCGCTTTCGCCCAGCTGTTTCGGTTCTATAAGAGCGCCATGGACTGCATCGGGATCGCGGCTGGGGACTACAGGCTCGAACTCGCTCCGTACCGGGGCGGGAGCATCGCGGGCCTTTCCTGGCATGGGCTGGACATCTTGCGCCCTGCGGCGGGCGAGGGGGTGCTGGACAGCAGCTGCTTCCCTCTCGTACCGTTTTCCAACCGCATCACCGGATCGCGCTTCGCATTCGCAGGTCGCGAAATACGTCTTGAACCGAACCACCCGGCAGCGGTCGGAGAACCGGTCCTCCACGGCTTCGGCTGGCTCGCCGCCTGGTCGGTGGCCGAACTTTCGCAGGATAGGGCAGTTCTGGTGCACGAGAATGCGGGAGGGGCATGGCCTTGGCCCTATCGCGCGTCCGCCGGTTTCGTACTCGACAAGGAAGGCCTGCTCACCTCGCTCGACTTGGAGAACCTGTCAGCCGACCCGATGCCTGCAGGGCTGGGCTTCCATCCCTATTTCCCGCGCACCGGACAAACGATCTACCGCGGCCTCCATCGCGGCGAATGGGAGGTCGGCCCGGACTGCCTCCCGCGTGACCTCCGGCAAAGGCAGGAGGCGGCCGACTGGTGGGATGGCAGGCCGGTCGCTAGCCGCGAGGTCGACACCGTCTATACCGGCAGGCAGGGGCCGCTCGAAATCGAATGGCCCGAACGCGCTTTGCGGGCTGTGATCGACCCTAGCGAGGATCTTGGCTTCACGACCGTCTATGTGCCTGCAGGCGAAGGCTTTTTCTGCGTCGAACCGGTCAGTCATGCGACGGACGTCTTCAATAACCCCGTGCCTGAAAACGGCATGCGCATTCTCCAGGCGGGCGAGCGGTGGCGCGTGTCCATGCGTATCAGGGCGGAGGCGACCGCCTAGAACGCAAGCCTGACCGGGCGCGCGAGAGCGGCCGCAAGACTGCCTATCGCATCGCGCTCGCCGACGATCACGATCGATCCGCCGAACCCGGCGCCGGTCATGCGCGCAGCGCCTGCATTGCCGAGAAGCCTGTCGATCTCTTGAACAAGATCATCGACGGCAGGAACGCTCACTTCGAAAAGGTCGCGCAATGAGGCATGGCCTTCGCGCAGCACCGCGCACATGGCCGGAAGGTCGCCCGCGGCAATGGCGCGGGCAGCGCTGCCGACGCGGGCGATTTCCTCGACCACGTGAAGGGCGCGCTTGCGCTCGAGTGGATCGAGGTCGCCGGACTCCACCATGGCGCGGTCCGCATCGCGCAGGCTCGCCACCCCGAGCTTGGCCGCGGCGCTTTCGCATTGCGCGCGGCGCGCGTTGTATTCGCCATCGACCAGCCCGCGGGTGACACCGGAATCGACGATGCCCACGGCCCAATCTGGCGGAAGGGCGACCAGCTGGCGCGACAGGTCGCGGCAGTCGAGCATCAGTGCCTTGCCCGGCTCTCCGGCAGCGACAGCCATCTGGTCCATGATGCCGCAGGCAACGCCCGCCCATTCGTGCTCGGTCCGCTGCGCCGCTTGCGCAAGCGCTACCGGATCGGCCTCATCGCCTGCGGCCTCGGCCAGCGCCTTTCCGACCGCGACGCAGAGCGAGGCCGAAGACGACAGGCCCGAACCGCGTGCCAGGTTGCCGGTGATCAGAAGCTGCAAGCCCGACGCCGGTCGTACAGGGGCGAGCGCGCACATGCCGCGCACATAGGCGCGCCAGTCGGTTGCCTCCGGCTTCTCGGGCGCGGAAAGGTCGAAGCTGTCCTCGGTGCCGAAATCGGCGGCCTTCGCGTGGACTTCGCCGCCCGATACCGAGCGCCACGCGATCGCCGTGCCCTCCCGCACCGGCATGGGCAGGACCAACCCGTCATTATAGTCGACATGCTCGCCGATGAGATTGACCCTTCCGGGGACGAACACGACACCCTGCGGTGCGTGGCCGAAGGCAAAGGCAAATTGCTCCCGCGCCGAGGCGGCCAGTTCCTCGCTCACTTCATCACCTCTCGCAGGCGCTGCGCCGCGGCTTCGGGCGTCAGGTCGCGCTGTGTTTCGGCCATCAGTTCGAAGCCGACCATGTGCTTGCGGATTTCGGCAGAGCGCAGCAGCGGCGGGTAGAAATGCGCATGGAGCCGCCAGTGTGGGCAGTCATCGCCGGCCCCGTGCGGCGCGCCGTGCCATCCCATCGAATAGGGAAAATCGGTATCGAACAGCGCGTCATAACCGGCGAGCAGCTTGCCCAGCAGTGCGGCAAGCGCATCGCGCGCGTTGTCCGACAAATCCTCGAGACGCGCCACATCGTCGCGCGCAATCACCAGCGTTTCGAACGGCCAGGCGGCCCAGTGGGGCACGACTGCGAGCCAGTGGGCGTTATCCGCGATGACACGCTCGCCTTCCTGTTCCTCGGCAGCAAGGACATCTGCGAGCAGGGCCGACCCGTAAGTCTCGCGGTGTTCCTGCTGGCAGGCGTCCTCGCGCGCGACCAGCGTGGGTACGAAGTCGCCGGCCCAGACCTGGCCGTGCGGGTGCGGGGACGAAGCCCCCATCATCGCGCCCTTGTTCTCGAAAATCTGCACGTGCTCCCACCGGCTGCCGAGGTCGCGCGAGAGTTCGCACCAGCCCTCGATTACCTTGCGCCGCGCTGCGTCGTCGATGCGTGCGAGAGTGGCGGAATGGTCGGGCGAATAGCAGATGACCCGCGCCTCGCCCGCCGCCGGTTCCTCGCACAACAGGCCGGTGCGGGGGCTGCCCTCGCGCTCTTCCAGCAGGGCCGGAAAGTCGTTGTGAAAGACGAAGGCGCCCTCATAATCCGGGTTGCGCACGCCGCCGACGCGCTCGTTGCCGGGGCACAGGTAGCACGACGCGTCATGCGCCGGGCGGACTGCGTTGGCGGCAGGCTTCGTTTCGCCCTGCCACGGACGCTTCATGCGCTGTGGGCTGACGAGCACCCACTCGCCCGTCAGGCGGTTGAGGCGGCGGTGAGGTTGGTCGGGATGGCTCATCGTACGGCCTTGAGGTGATAGATCAGCGCGCTTTCGGCGGCCAGAGCCGGCACCGGAAGTCCTGCGTTCGCCAGCCAGCTGCCGGAGAAGCGGTGCGGCGCCTCGCGCATGGCCTTGATGGCAGGGGCCGCCCGCGGAGTCAGCACGCCATGCTGTCCGGCGTGGCGGAGCAGCTGGACGTCCCACTCGCCCCCGCAGGCAAAGGGCAGCGTGACCGGCTGGGCGCGGCGATCTTCTCCATGCTCGCGGCGGATGACCCACAGCAGCATCTCTTCCGTGGTGCCCTGCGCCTGCCAGACGATCCCGTCCGCTCCCTCGCCCAGCAGGGTCCGGCCGCCGTGGATCACGCCGCGCCATTCCTTCCAGAACTCGATCCAGCCAGCGAGGCGCCGGCGCTCGTCTTCCGCCATGGCAGCGGGGTCGAGCTCGACCCCGAGATGGCCCTGGCAAGCGATGGCGGCGCGGAAATCGAGCGACTGGCTGCGGCCTGTCGCATGGCTCGGACTGGCGCCGACATGCGAACCCATGACCTCGGGCGGCATGAAGGCGAGGAAGCCGCGCTGCATCGGCACACGCGCGACCGCGTCGATATTGTCGCTGGTCCAGAAGCGGTGGGTATAGGCGGCGATCCCCGCATCGATCCGGCCGCCGCCGCCCGCGCAGCTTTCGATCTCGACCTCGGGATGCGCGGCGCGCAGGCGTTCCAGCAGGACGTAGGAGCCGCGGGTCTGCGCCGCTCCGCCCGATGGGGCATGGTCGCGGTTGTGGTCCCACTTGAGATACGAAATACTTGCTCCGGACAGCAGCTTGTCGAGTGCGCCGAACAGGTAGTCGCGAACGTCTTCGCGCCGCAGGTCGAGCACCAGCTGGTTACGCGCAGTCGGCCGCTCGCGCCCGTCTTCCGCAAGTAGCCAGTCGGGATGCGCGCGGTAGAGCTCGCTATCGGGATTGACCATTTCCGGCTCCACCCAGAGCCCGAATTCCATGCCGAGGCTGCGTACCGTGTCGGCCAGCGGGGCGATGCCATGCGGATATTTGCGCGCATCGGGAGTCCAGTCGCCGAGACCTGCGCGGTCGTGGTCGCGGCCCCTGAACCAGCCATCGTCGAGGATGAAGCGTTCGGCCCCGATCTCCGCAGCGGCTTGCGCAAGCGCCACAATCCGGGCCTCGTCATGCGAGAAATAGACCGCTTCCCAGCTGTTGAGATGCACCGGTCGCGGGCGCATCGCGCCGCCCGGCCACGCGATCCGGTCACGCACGGCGCCGTGCATCTGCGCCATCGCTCCGTTGCGGCCGCGGGGCGATATGGCGACGAGCAGCGGCGGAGCCGTGAAACTTTCGCCCGGTTGCAAGACCGCCTCGCCGGGCTGGAACGAGGCTTCTGCCGAGGCGACCCAGAACCCTTCGTCGTCGCGCTCTATCGCCAGCCTTGCATCGCCCGACCAGCCAAGCTGCATCGCCATGACGAGGCCGGTGTGCCAGCCTGCTCCTTCGGCCAGGATATAGGCGCCGCAAAGGCCCCCATGGCCGGTTAGTCCACGCCGCGTCTCGCGCTGCCAGCCATGCGCGGGCATGGGTTCGCGGCATTCGACCAGTTCGGCATTGTGACGCCCGCGCCAGGAGACGATCTCGCGCGCGGATGCGGGAAGGGGCAGGACCGCGCTCGCCAGCCGGTCGACGGTGACAGCACCTTGCGACCGGTTCTCGAGATGATGGGCGATTTCCAGCCCGCCACCGGGAAGGTTACGGTAAGTCGAGGTGAAGCAGATGCCGCTGATGCTATCGGCCGCTTGGAGGACGAGGGAACCGGCTGTGCTGCTGGCCTCGCATGTGTCGAAGTGAACCGGCAGCGAGGCGCCCGTTCCATCGCGCAAGGACAGGATCGGCGGCCCGAACCAGCCGAGGCCTGCCACCGGCAGCGCGGCCATCGCATGGTCGCCTTCGAGCGAAAAGGTCGCCGAACCGCGCAGTTCCGCCAGCTTCGGGAGCGTGCCCGGCTCTACCCTTGCGCCCAGATGGCGCCACAGGGGTACGGCACGCTCGCTCCGTTCGAGGACGAGGCTCCATTCGTCCCCGTGCAATGCCAGCAGGTCGGCCGTGCTCATGCGGCGGCTTTGTCCTCGCCGCGGAAAAGGGCAAAGCCGATCCATTCGGCGCGCCGGCCAAGCGCGAAGCGGTTGAACGCGAGTGCCGCAGCGACCGAGGTAAAGAGCGTTACGACCATGAAGTCGATGTAGTGGATGCCCACGCTCGCCGCGAAGCCCTCGTTGAAGGTGAAGAGGCCGTAGAGAGCGATGCCCCACACGACTCCGGCGATGGCCGAGCGCGCGGCGACGTTGCGGAACAGCAGGCCAACGATGAAGGCCGACAGGATCGGCATGGAAGACAGGCCATTGAGCTGCTGGAGCAGGTTGATGATGCTTTCCGCGTTCTGGAACACGGGGACCATCACGATGGCCAATGCGGTCGCCAGCACGCTCATGATCGCGCCCAGCTTCCAGTGGTTCTTCACTTCGCCCACGAATCGCTCGTGGAAGTCGACCGAATAGAGCGCGACGGTGGAGTTCAGTACGGCGCTGAAGGTCGTGATCACGGCAGCGGCCACCATGGCCGCGAAGGCGCCCGAGAGCCATGACGGCAGGACTTCCGCGACAAGCCGTCCGTAAGCCGCATCGCCGACATCGCCGAACAGCTTGTAGGCGACCACGCCGGGTACGACCACGATCGGCGGGACCACCAGGATGCGCACGGCAGCTGCGGCGAAGACGCCCTTCTGCGCCTCGCGCACGGTGGGGGCGGCCATCGCCTTTTGCGTGATGTTCTGGTTGGTCGACCAGTAGAAGATCTGGATGAAGGCCATGCCGGTGAACAGCGTGTGGAAGGGGATCGGACTGTCCGCCGCGCCCACCATGCTCAGCCGTTCTGCCGGCACGCCGGTGACGATGTCGAAATCGACCGCGGCCAGCGCGAGGAACACGATCACCAGCGCCAGGAACAGGATGCCGATGCCGGAAAATGTGTCCATCACCGCCACGGCCCTGAGGCCGCCGAACACGGTATAGGCAGCGCCGATCAGCGCAAGGCCGAGCGAGAAGGCCAGCAGCGGTATCCCCGCGCCGAACAGCGACTGCAGGAACAGCCCGCCCGAATAGAGTGCCGCGGGGAGGTAGATCAGCAGGTTTCCGAGGATGAAGATCGCCGAGATCAGCGTCCGGATAGAGCGCCCGTCATAGCGTCGTTCCAGCAGCTCCGTCACGGTCGTGCAGTTGTAGCGATAGTAGAGAGGCACGAAAACGAAGGCCAAGGCCATCAGCCCGACGAAACCGGCGATTTCCCACCATGCGAGCAGCAGCATCTGGTTGCCGTTCATCCCGACCAGCTGGTCGGTCGACAGGTTGGTCAGGGTGATCGAACCGGCAACGAAGAACCATGTCAGGCCCTTGCCGCCGAGATAGACGTCCTTTTCCGACCCGTCGCGCGACGCGCCGCGAACCTTCAACCAGGTCAGCAGGCCCACCAGCGCGGTCAGACCGGCGAACACGCCGACCTGGACCAGGCTGCCGAATTCGGCCGTATCGTACATGGTTCGCGTCCCTCCCTTTTCCCGCTGGCATCCATCGCGACAAACGGCGATAGACGCAAGCGCATGGACCTCGGCGTTTGCTACTATCCGGAACATTGGCCCGAAGCCCGTTGGGCGGCGGATGCTGCCCTGATGCGCGAGACGGGCCTCACCCGCGTGCGGATCGGCGAATTCGCGTGGAGCCGGATCGAACCCGAACCCGGCCGCTTCGACTGGGGCTGGCTCGACCGCGCGGTAGAGACGCTCCATGCAGCAGGGCTCGGCATCATCATGGGCACGCCCACGGCGACGCCGCCCAAATGGCTGGTTGACCGGATGCCCGACATGGTCGCGCTGGACCGCGATGGCAGGCCGCGCGGCTTCGGTTCGCGGCGGCATTACTGCTTCAGTCACGAGGGCTACCGCAAAGAAGCGGCGCGGATCACGCGCGCGGTTGCCGAACGATATGGCCGGCATCCCGGCGTCGTCGCTTGGCAGACCGATAATGAATATGGCTGCCACGACACCGTGCAGAGCTTCTCGCCCGCCGCGCGCGATGCCTTCCGCACCTGGCTCGCTGCCCGCTACGGGTCCGTCGAGGCGCTGAACGAGGCATGGGGCAATGTCTTCTGGTCGATGGAATACCGGACACTCGACGAGGTGGACCTGCCGAACCTCACCGTGACGGAAGCCAATCCCGCGCACTGGCTCGCTTTCCGGCGCTTTTCTTCCGACCAGGTCGTGCGGTTCAACCGCGTGCAGGTCGACATCCTGCGCGAGCTGTCGCCCGGGCGGGACATCACGCACAATGCGATGGGGTTCTACACCGGCTACGACCATCACGACCTTGCCGCCGATCTCGACGTGCTGGGGTGGGACAGTTACCCGCTCGGCTTCCTCGAGATGTTCCGCTTTTCCGAGGAAGAGAAGCGGAAATATGCGCGGCAGGGGCATCCCGACATCGCCGCCTTCCATCACGACCTCTATCGCGGCTGCGCGAAGAACGGACGGTGGTCGGTGCTCGAACAGCAACCGGGTCCGGTCAACTGGGCGCGGCACAATCCCGCGCCGCTGCCCGGCATGGTGCGGTTGTGGACGCTCGAAGCCTTCGCGCACGGGGCCGAGCTGGTGAGCTATTTCCGCTGGCGGCAGTTTCCCAAGGCGCAGGAGCAGATGCACGCAGGGCTGCTTCGGCCCGATGCGACACCTGCCCCCGCACTCGCAGAAGCGCGAGCAGCGGCGGACGACCTCGCGAGGATCGGCGATCCGGGCGAGGCCCCGAAGCAGGCGGCGCTGGTGTTCGCCTATGACGCGGAATGGATGACGCAGATCCAGCCGCAGGGGGAAGGACGCTCGGCCCTATGGGCGGCGTTTGCGGCCTATTCTTCGCTTCGGCGGTTGGGACTGAACGTCGACATTGTCTCGCCTTCGGCTCCGCTCGATGGCTATGCGCTGGTCGTCGTTCACTGCCTGCCGATCGTGCCGGATGAACTCGTCGCCAAGCTGGCGGGGAGCGAGGCGCAGGTCGTCATCGGACCGCGGACCGGCACGCGGGACCTCGACTTCGGCATTCCCGATGCGCTCCTTCATGAAGGGCTGGACGAGTTCATCGGCGGGCGGGTGGTGCGCAGTGAAAGCCTGTCCGATCGTCTGGCGATGGCAGGCGATGGCTGGGAAGCGCGCGGCTGGCTCGACCATTACGAAGGCGAGGCCATGCCCGAGATGGTTGCGACAAGCGGCGAAGTCGTAGCCCTGCGCCACGGCCGGGCCTGGATTGCCGCGGCCTGGCCGCAGGGCAGTTTCCTAGACACGCTGGTCCAGCGCGCCGCCAATGCAGCAGGCCTGGAAGCGGAGCCGCTGCCCGAAGGCATACGCCGTCGCAGGCGCGGCGATACGCTGTTCGAGTTCGACTACATCGCAGGCGAAGTCCGCTTCGAGCGATAGCGCATTGTCGCGGGACCGTCCGCCATATAGGGTCTCGATAAGCAACCGATTCTTGCGGCTTGAGGAGAGAGAACCATGACCAAGACCTATGCGAACCTGATCGACGGGGAGATGGTCACCACCTCCGACACGTTCGAGGTCGTGAACCCGGCCAACGAGGAAGTCGTCGGCCTCGTCCCGTCCTGCGGGAAGGACGAACTCGACCGCGCCGTCGCCGCTGCACGCCGCGCCTTCAAGAGCTGGCGCAAGACCAGTGCCGAGGAACGCCAGAAGGTGGTCCAGGGAATTGCCGCCGCGATCAAGGACAATGGCGATGAACTGTTCCGCCTGCTGACCACGGAACAGGGCAAGCCGCACGCGCAGGCGCAGATGGAAATCTTTGGTGCTGCCGGCCTTGCCGCCGCCCAGTCGACGCTGACGCTCGACGATGTGATCAACCAGGACGACGACACCCGCCTGTCGCGTACCCGCCGCGTGCCGGTGGGCGTGGTCGGCGGCATCGTGCCGTGGAACTTCCCGGTCATGATGGCGATCCAGAAGATCGTCCCCGCGCTGGTTTCGGGCTGCACTATCGTGCTCAAGCCCTCGCCCTTCACTCCGCTGACCACGCTGCGGATCGCAGAGCTGATCAAGGACATTGTGCCCGCAGGCACGGTGAACATCATCACCGGTCCCGACGAGCTCGGCCCGCTGATCACCGAGCATCCGGACATCGACAAGATCACCTTCACCGGCTCCACCGCGACCGGCAAGAAGATCATGGAAGGCGCCAGCCGCGACCTGAAGCGCATTACGCTCGAACTGGGCGGTAACGATGCGTCGATCGTCCTGCCCGACGCCGATGTCGAGAAGGTCGCCGAACAGCTGTTCTGGTCGAGCTTCTCCAACGCAGGCCAGATCTGCGTCGCGGCCAAGCGCATCTACATCCACGAGGACATTTACGACGATCTGTCCAAGGCGATCGCCGAATATGCCAAGGGCGTGGTCGTGGGCGACGGTTCGCAGCAGGGCACCGGCGTCGGACCGATCCAGAACAAGAAGCAGTTCGACCGCGTGTGCGAGCTGATCCAGGACGCCAAGGACCAGGGCTACCAGTTCCTCACCGGCGGCGACGTCGATCCTTCCGGCACCGGCTATTACGTGCCGATCACCATCCTCGACAATCCGCCGGAGGACGCGCGTATCGTGGCCGAGGAACAGTTCGGCCCGGTCATGCCGCTGATGAAATTCTCCAGCGTCGAGGAAGCGATCGAGCGCGCCAACAATTCCGAATACGGTCTTGCCGGTGCGGTCTGGACCAAGGATGCCGACAAAGGCGTCGAAATCGCCGAGCAGCTCGAAACCGGCACTGTGTGGGTGAACGAATACCTCCACATCTCGCCGCTGGCGCCCTTCGGCGGGCACAAGCAGTCCGGCTTCGGCGCGGAATACGGCATCGATGGCCTCAAGGAATTCACCTATCCGCAGGTCATCACGGTGAAGCGCGACGCGGATATCTGATCCGCCGCCAAGCGGAACGGCGTTTCCGCATTTGATGAAGGCGTGGTAAGAGAGCGCCTGTGGTCGCCCTTTCGGGAGGGAGAGACCTCATGCGCTATCTTGCCATTGCCATCCTGCCACTGACCCTTGTCGCCTGCACTGCCGAACCGGCAGAAGAACCGGCTGTCGAGGAAACGCCGGCTGCTGCGGAAGCTCCTGAGATGACGACCGCCAATGGTACGGGGCCCGGCACCTATGACGTGACCTTGGAAGACGGTACTGCGTCCGTGATGGAAACCAGCGCCGACGGGACCTATGTCGCGACCGCTGCCGACGGTTCGCAGATTTCCGGCACCTGGGCGGTCGTGGACGGCAAGTCCTGCTTCACGCCGACGGGTGAGGATGGCCTTTGCTGGACCGAAGGCGAGCGGGGAGCGGACGGTTCGTTTACTGCGACTTCCGACGAAGGCACCACCGTCACCGTCAAGCCGCGCGCGGCAGAAGCCGCCGATTAACTCCGACTATCGGTGTCGCCGCGCCCTTCGCATGATGTGTCGCGGCGCGGCGGTCCGATCGCGTCTTGCATGAGCCGCGCGCGCGCCTAGGGTGCGCGCGATGAGCGAGAGAGCAGCCGCATGGCGCTTCGCGATCGATCGCGGGGGGACCTTTACCGACGTTGTCGCCACCACGCCCGACGGGCGGCTGGTGACCGACAAGCTGCTGAGCGAAAACCCCGGCCATTATGCCGATGCGGCGAGCGAGGCAGTGCGCCGCCTCATGGCACGCCACGGCCCGGGCCCGATTGCCGAACTGCGTGTCGGGACCACGGTTGCGACCAATGCCCTGCTCGAGCGCAAGGGAGAGCGGCTGGCCCTGCTGATTACGCGCGGGTTCGGCGATACCCTACGCATCGGGACGCAGGCGCGGCCGGAAATCTTCGCGCGCCACATCGTCCTGCCCGAACAATTGCCTGCACGCGTGGTCGAGGTGGACGAACGCGTCGGAGTGGATGGCGAAGTCCTCAAGCCGCTCGACAAGGAGCAGGTCCGTGCCGATCTAGCACAGCTGCGCACGGAAGGTTTCGATGCCCTTGCCATCGTGCTGGTACACGGCTGGAAATACCGTGACCACGAGGCGCAAATCGCTGCCATCGCGCGCGAGATGGGCTTCGCGCAGGTCAGCGTCAGCCACGAGGTCAGCCCGCTGATCAAGCTCGTCCCGCGCGGCGATACGACCGTGGTCGATGCCTACCTCTCGCCCGTGCTCAGGCGCTATACCGACGGGCTGCAGGCGGAGCTACCCGAGGCCGAGAGGCTGCGCTTCATGCAGTCGAACGGCGGTCTCGCCGAAGTCGGCGCATTTCGCGGCAAGGACGCGATCCTGTCCGGTCCGGCCGGCGGCGTGGTTGGCATGGTCGCGGCCAGCGCACCCTTGGGGCATCACAGGATCATCGGCTTCGACATGGGCGGGACCAGCACGGATGTCGCGCATTATTCGGGCGAGTACGAGCTGACCGGCGATAGCGTCGTGGCAGGTGTGCGTGTGGCCGCGCCCATGATGCAGATACACACGGTGGCTGCCGGGGGCGGCTCGATCTGCCGCTTCGATGGCTCGCGCTTCCGCGTCGGACCGGAAAGCGCAGGTGCTGATCCCGGGCCGGCCTGCTACCGCAAGGGCGGGCCGCTGACGGTGACCGATTGCAACCTGTTCCTCGGCAGGCTCGATCCGGCCTTCTTCCCGAGCGTCTTCGGGCCCGCAGGCGACGAACCGCTCGATCCGGAAGCAGCACGCCGGCGGCTGGAGGAAGTGGCGGCATTGCTGCCACAGGCAAGGCCGCTTGAGGAAATCGCCGAAGGCTTCCTCGCTATCGCGGTCGATTCCATGGCCAATGCAATTCGCAAGATATCGGTCGCGCGCGGGCACGACGTGACTGCCTATGCTCTGGCCTGCTTCGGCGGGGCGGGCGGGCAGCACGCCTGCAAGGTGGCCGACGAACTGGGCATCGAGACCGTCCTCGTGCATCCGCTTGCCGGAATCCTGTCCGCCTATGGCATCGGCCTTGCGCCCGTGAAGACGATCCGCGAGGTCAGCCTGGTGCGCGCGCTGGGCGACGATTATTCTGCCGATCTGGCCGCGCTGGAAGCCGAGGCGCGCGATGCTCTTGCTGCGCAGGGTGTCGCGGATATCCGCATCGATGCGAGCTTGCGGCTGCGCTTTGCGGGCAGCGATTCCATGCTGGCCGTACCCTGCGGCGAGCCGCGGGAAATGGACGCGGCCTTCCGCCGGCTGCACCGCCAGCGCTTTGGCTATTCGGACGAGACTGCGCCCATTGTCGTGGAGGCGCTGAGCGTGGAGGCCAGCGGCACCTCGGGTGGGCTCGGCGCAGTCGAGGCAGAGCCGCAGGAAGCAAGAGGCAACGCTAGCGGCACATGGCCGACGGTGGAACGCAGCGCCATGCAGGTGGGCGAGGAAATTGCCGGACTGGCGCTGGTCATCGACCCCGGCTCGACAACCGTGGTCGAACGCGGATGGCAAGCGCGGCTAGCCGAGGAAGGAAGCCTGGTGCTCACCCGGACCGAGGCGCTCGAACGTGACCGTGCCGCCGGAACAGTCGTCGATCCTGTCCGGCTCGAAATATTCAACAACCTCTTCATGGCCATTGCCGAGGAAATGGGCGTGGTCCTCCAGTCGACCGCGACTTCGGTGAACATCAAGGAGCGGCTCGATTTCTCCTGCGCGCTGTTCGATGCGAGCGGCGCGCTGATCGCCAATGCACCGCATATCCCCGTGCACCTCGGTTCGATGGGCGACAGCATCGCCCGCGTCATCGAGGCGCGCGGTAAACGCCGGGACGGGCGCGGCTTCCGACGCGGCGATGCCTACGTCCTCAACGATCCCTATCGCGGCGGCACGCATCTGCCCGACATCACCGTCATCGTGCCGGTGTTCTATGGCGAGACTGGCGATGAACCGGATGCCTTCGTTGCGGCGCGCGGCCACCATGCGGACATTGGCGGCATCGCGCCGGGTTCCATGCCGCCCGAAAGCGCCACGATCGAGGAAGAGGGTGTCCTGATCGACAACCTCCTTATGGTGGACGAGGGGTATTTCCGCGAGGACGCCGTGCGCGAAGTCCTTGCATCGGCCCGCTATCCGGCGCGCAATCCGGACCGCAATCTGTCGGATTTGCGCGCCCAGCTGGCCGCCTGCACGCGGGGGAGCGAGCTGCTCGTCCAGTCGGCTCGGGACCAGGGCGAAGCGGTGGTCGCCGCCTACATGGGCCACGTCCTCGCCAATGCGGAGGAAAGTGTGCGGCGGCTGCTGGACCGGCTTGACGACGGCAGCTTCGCCTATCCGATGGACAATGGCGCCGAAGTCAGGGTGGCTATCCGCATCGACCGCGAAAGCCGCAGCGCCGTGTTCGATTTCACCGGGACGAGCATGCAGTTGCCCGACAATTTCAACGCGCCGCGCTCCATCACGCGCGCAGCGGCGCTCTATGTCCTGCGTACGTTGATCGACGACGCGATTCCCATGAACGACGGCTGCCTGCGGCCTGTCGAACTGGTCGTCCCCGAAGGTTCGATGCTCGACCCCGAGCCGGGCGCGGCGGTCGTGGCCGGCAATGTCGAAACCAGCCAGGTCGTGACCGACGCCCTGTTCGCTGCGACCGGTCGCCTTGCGCCGTCGCAGGGTACGATGAACAATTTCACCTTCGGAAGCGAGCGACACCAATATTACGAGACCATCGCCGGCGGCTCGGGCGCAGGGCCCGATCACGAGGGGACCAGTGCGGTGCAGACCCACATGACCAACTCGCGCCTGACCGATCCCGAAATCCTGGAAACGCGCCTGCCGGTGCGGCTCGACCGCTTCGCCATCAGGCGCGGCTCTGGAGGCACGGGCGCGCACCGCGGGGGAGACGGAGTGGAGCGGCGCGTCACCTTCTTCGAACCCATGCGCGCAAACATGCTCGCCAACCGGCGTGCAATCCCGCCGCGCGGGATTTGCGGCGGCGGCGATGCGCAGCCGGGGCGCAACTGGGTCGAGCGCGCCGATGGCAGCATCGAGGAATTGGGCGCGACCGGACATGCAGAGATGCGGCCGGGCGACGCTTTCGTCATTCTGACGCCCGGCGGGGGCGGATATGGGGAGGAACGGGAATGAACTACTGGCCGCTGGCCGGCATCGCCATCGTGGTGGCGGGCTTTGCGCTGCGCTTCAATCCGCTGCTGGTGGTCGTCACGGCGGCGCTGGTGACCGGCGTCCTTGCCGGCCTAGACCTCGTCGCGGTGATCGAGGCGCTGGGCAAGGCTTTCAACGACAACCGCTACATCTCGGTCACATGGATTATCCTGCCGGTGATCGGCCTGCTCGAACGCTACGGGCTGCAGCAACGCGCCCGCGCAGTGATCGAGGGCATTCGCGGCGCAACCATGGGCAAGTTGCTGACGATCTACCTCCTGTTCCGGCAGATTACCGCGGCGCTGGGCCTCACCAGTCTTGGCGGCCACCCGCAGACGGTCCGCCCGCTGGTCGCCCCGATGGCGGAAGCCGCGGCGGAGAAATCACACGGCGAACTGGCCGATGAAGACCGCGAGAAGGTCAAGGCCATGTCGGCGGCAACCGACAATATCGGCCTGTTCTTCGGCGAGGACATCTTCTTCGCGATCGCCTCCATCCTGCTGATCCAGGGGGTGTTCGAAAGCTACGGCTATCCGCTTACCCCGCTGCAATTGTCGGTCTGGGCCATCCCCACGGCGATCTGCGCCTTCATCATCCACGGCTGGCGGATCCGTTCGCTCGACCGGCGTCTGGGGAGGGCAGGGGCATGATTACCTACGAATGGCTCTATATCCTGACAGGCGGTTTCTTCCTTGTCTGGTCGCTCTTGTCCCTGCGCGATGCGAAATGGGGCAATGCCGCCTTCTGGGGACTGCTGGCAGCGAGTTTCCTGTTCGGCAGCCATTTATCCGATTTCGCAAATGGCGTGCTCGTCCTCGCGCTGGTCGGCATTGCGGGGCTCGGCCTGCTCAAGCGCAGCGACCCGGCCACGACGACGCTGGAAGAGCGGCAGGCGCATTCCGACAGACTAGGCAACCGGCTGTTCCTTCCTGCCCTGATCGTGCCCCTGACGGCTGTCGCTGGCACGCTGCTCTACAATTACACGCCGCTCAGCGAGAGCGGCCTACTGGCCGAACGCCGCGAAACGCTGATCCTCTTCAGCCTCGGCACGCTCATCGCGCTCACTTCCGCGATGCTCTGGCTGAGGCCGCCGGTCCTGGCGGCAGCGGAAGAGGGACGCCGCCTCCTCGATTCGATCGGATGGGCCGGTATCCTGCCGCAAATGCTCGCGGCCCTAGGTGCGGTATTCGCGTTGGCAGGCGTGGGCGACATCATCGGCGGCATCGCGGGCGCGATCATTCCTGATGGCAGCATATTCCTTACCGTTGTGGTCTTCGCGCTGGGCATGGCGCTCTTCACGATGATCATGGGCAATGCCTTTGCCGCCTTCCCGGTCATGGCTGCAGCCATCGGCATCCCGCTGCTGGTCGAAGGCTATGGCGGTAATCCGGCGGTGATCGGCGCGGTCGGCATGCTCGCGGGGTTCTGCGGGACGCTGATGACACCGATGGCGGCCAACTTTAACATCGTGCCTGCCGCGCTGCTCGAACTGAAGGACCAGAACGCCGTCATCCGCCAGCAGGTCGGCACCGCATTGCCGCTGTGGGTCTGCAATGTCGTGATCATCTATGTCGGAGCATTCCTGCTGTGGAGCTGACCGAAGACATTGCCCGCCATTTCGCGCGCACTGCACTGGGCCACGTGGCGCGGCCCTATCCCTACAAGGACGACCACGTGTTCGAGGGCGAACACGACGTGCGCCCCCCGCGTGAGGCGCATCCCGTCTTCTTCGGCAGTTTCGACTGGCATAGCTGCGTTCACGGCTGGTGGACCCTGCTCAGCTTGCGCCGGCTCTATCCGGGCATGCCCGAAGCGGCGGAGATTGCCGCGCTGGCGGATAACACTTTCACCGAGGAGAAGCTGGCAGTCGAACTCGCCTATCTGGGCCGGACCTACTCGCGCGCTTTCGAACGGCCCTATGGCTGGGCGTGGCTGCTCTATCTCCACCACGAGGCTGCGCGGCATAGCGACAAGGACTGGGGCGCGAGGCTTGAGCCGCTTGCCCGTGCCTTTGCCGGACTGTTTCGAGACTACCTGCGCATCCTGACCTATCCGATCACCGTCGGCTCGCATTACAATTCCGCCTTCGCGCTCACGCTGGCGCGCGAGTGGGCGCTTGAGCGCGATTGCGTTCTGGTTGCGACGATCGACGAATGGGCCTTGGCCGCATACGGCCGGCGGCGGGACTATGCCGGGTGGGAGCCGGGCGGCGATGAATTCCTCTCGCCCGTCCTGTCGGTCGCCTTGCTGATGAGCCGCATCATGCCGCAACTCCAGTACGCGCCGTGGCTCGACGGATTGGTCCTGTCGAACGGCTGGGTGGAGCGCGAGTGCAGGCCCGTAACGGTGTCGGACCGCAGCGATGGCAAGATCGCCCATCTCGACGGGTTGAACCTCAGCCGGGCGTGGAACCTGCGTGCAGCTTCACGCGCGCTGGGCGATCATTCCGCGCAGGAGCTACTGGAGGCAAGGGCGCAGGAACACCTAGAGGCTGCCATGCCCCATGTCGCGGGCGATTACATGGGCGAGCACTGGCTGGCGAGCTTCGCCCTGCTGGCGCTGCTCGAAAAGGGCTGAGGTCAGGCGCGGCGGCGGCTGTCTGCGGCACTGCCGGGCAAGCCCTTGACGAACCCGCCCATGGCGCGCGCGACGGCTTCGGGAAGTTCGATCTCCCCGCCGAGCGTGCGGCCCGCCGACAGGCCGATGCGAATGTCGAGCGTGCCTCCTTCGGCGACCAGTCGGCCGTCCTCGCGGAACTCGCCGACCTCTTCGCGGGCTAGCTCGAAACGGACCGTCTGCCGTTCTCCTGGTGCAAGGGTGACGCGCTCGAAATCGCGCAGGTCCATCCGGCTGGGCAGGTGGCGGCCACGATAACGGCGGACGAACAGTTGGACCGTTTCAACGCCTGAAATTTCGCCCATGTTGCGCAGCTGGGCACTGGCGACGATGTGGTCGGTCGCCAAGTCGAGCGTGAGGTCGGTCAACGCGAAATCGGCATAGTTGAGGCCATGTCCGAAGGGTAGTCCGCGATTATGCTCGCTAGCCGGGATGGCCACGGGTAGCTTCCCGCAGGGTGCAGCCTCGCCGGTCAGGATCTCGGCGATGGCATGGCCGCTCATGGTGCCCAGCTGCCCTGCGTGGAGCACGGCCGGTAACGGGCCGCCGGACACGACCGGATCGAGCGGCAGCGTGCCGAGCGTGACGAGGACGATCCGCTCGGTGACCGTGCGCAGTGAGGACAGGAGCTGGTGCTCTGCTTCCGCCAGTCTGCCGTTCTCGCATTCGCCCAGCACCACTACGACCGTGCGCGAACGCTTGGCCGCTTCGCAGGCCATGCCGATGGCCATGCTGTCGGCCTCGACCAGCCGGCCGACGGCCCCGTTCTCGCGCCGCAGGGCGAGGCCGGGCGCGAACTTGTAGGGAATGCCGAGCTGTTCCAGCCCGTCGATGACGCTGGCACCCGGGCCGCCGCGCCCAGCGACCGGAAGGGACCGGTCGTTGGCGGCATTGCCGATGACAAGAATGTCGCCGGAATCGACGCCAAGCGGCAGCATCGTCGGCTCGTTGCGCAGGAGCACGCAGCACTTCTTGGCGAGGTCCAGCGCCGCTTGGCGGTTCTGTATCGGGGTTGGGAGCGATCCCCGGCGGCGCACCGCCTCGCGTCCCAGCGGCAGGCTGAACAGGCCGAGTGCGTATTTGGCGCGCAGGACGCGGGCCGCCGCATCGTCCAGCCGCGAGAGGGGAATTTCGCGCTTCTCGACCGCCGAAACAATGGCATCGATCGGCATGTAATCGCCGATTTCCACGTGTTCGCTGTTTCGTGCAGCCGCGGCCAGGGCCTGCCATTCAGACAGTACCATGCCCTCGAAGGAACCCGGGCCATGGAGGAAGGAGAACGCGCGCTGGAGCGCGCCGCGGTGACTGGTGTCGGCACCTCCGAAGGATATCGAACCGAGATAGCCTTGCTGCGCGACATGGGCAGCGATCCGCAAAGCATCGGCAATCTCCTGCCGCCCGGCGGTGCTCCCGGGGCGAAGGACGCGGGAAAGGTCGAGGCACGCAAGCACGCTCTCGCGCGACGTGTCGCCCGCCGCCTGCAGTCCCGCGACACGCGCCGCGGCAATGCGGGCGGCAAGCTGGACCTGTTCTACCGAAGCAGGATAGGCGCTGCCCGTAGTAGGCCGGAGGTATCCCGCTTCGGGCCCTAGCGCCCAATTGATCCCGCGGGCGTTGGCCTCGTCCGCAATGACGCTTTCCGCCGCGGCGATCGCATCCATGTCGAAACTGGCGGCAGCAGCGAGCGGTGCGGGAAAGATGGTGTCTACGCCGGTCGCCGTTTCGGCGGGGAAGAGCAAGGGAATGCCCAACCGGGATTCCTCGATCGCGATCTGCTGGAAGGCTTCCGCCTGAAGTTTCGAGCCTATCCCCTCGACCGCGGTGACGCGGCCATCGCGGATGGCGCGGGCAAAAGCCTCGGTTTCGGCCCGGTCCTGAGGATCGGGCGCCTGGACGATGGCGAGTTGGCCGGCCTTTTCCTCGACTGTCATGTAGGCGAGTAGGTCGGATACGACGCGTTCGCAATCGCTGTCGGGCAGCAGGTGGATCATGCGCGCGCCTCCGCCCGCCTGCCCGTGAGGGGCAGTCGCGCCGGCATCGGCCGGGAGCGGGAGCGCTTCGCCATTTGTCCCTCCGCAAGCACGGGGTGGATACGGGGAACGGGCCCCCGCGAACGGTTCGCGGAGAATTCTGGCGGCTGGTGGTAAATTTCCCGTTAGCGCCAAGGCTTTGCCGGTCGCACGCAGGGCACCTTTCGGCGACTGCGATTTTGCTACGTTTACACATATAAAAATATCTTTATATGTTGCTCCATGCGAACCGAGGCCATCTTTCGTGCGCTTGCCGACCCGACGCGCCTGCGTATCCTGCGGGTGCTGGGTTCGATGGAGCTCGCTGTGGGCGAGGTTGCGCAGATCTTGGGTCAGAGCCAGCCGCGCGTTTCGCGCCACATCGGCATCCTGTGCGATGCCGGCCTTGCAGAGCGCCGCCGCGAAGGAAGCTGGATATTCCTGCGTGCGCGCGCCGATGATGCATTGTGCAGCGACGTGCGCATACTGCTGGAAGCTGCCGAACGATCGGATGCCGAATTCGCAGGCCTGTGCGAGGACGATCGCCGCAAGCTGGCGGAAATCCGTGCCGCGCGGGAAGAGCAGGCCGAACAGTATTTCGCCGATCATGCGCATGATTGGGACGAGCTACGCCGGCTACATTCTTCCGACGCGGAGGTGGAGACGGCATTGCGCGGGGCGCTTGGTGACAACCGGCTTGGCAGGCTGCTCGATATCGGAACCGGCACGGGCCGCATGGCGGAACTTTTCGCCGGAGGAGCGGACCATATCGTCGCGCTCGACAAGAGCCTTGCAATGCTGCGCGTTGCCCGCGCAAAGCTCCAGCACCTGCCGACCGAGCGAGTCGAGCTGGTGCAGGGCGATTTCGCCCAACTCCCCTTTGCCCCGTCGAGCTTCGATACCGTGCTGTTCCACCAAGTGCTGCATTTCGCGCAGAATCCCGCGACCGTCCTGGCCGAGGCCGCCCGTGTCACGCGCAACGGGGGACGCGTCGCCATCGTCGACTTTGCAGCTCACCAGCGCGAGGAATTGCGCGAGCGCCACGCGCATGCCCGCCTCGGCTTTTCCGACGAACAAATGGCAGGGCTACTGGCCGATGCAGGGTTCGACCCTGAAACCCCGATTGCCCTTGCAGACGGCGAGCTGGCCGTAAAGATTTGGGTCGCGCAGCGCCGCGCGGCCGCAGGAAGGAAAGCCTCTTGAGCCCGACGCTCGACCAGATGCGCGAAGCCCAGCGCGCGCTCGAAACGCCGCTCTTCTCCGGCCTGCCGGGCGATATCGAAGTCAGCTTCGAATTCTTCCCTCCGAAGACCGAGGCGATGGCCGAAACTCTATGGCACAGCGTCGAAACGCTGGCCCCGCTCGGTCCGCGCTTCGTGTCGGTGACCTATGGCGCGGGCGGCTCCACGCGTGAGCGGACCCATGCCGCGGTGCGCCGGATCGTCAACGAAACCTCGATGCCCGCTGCGGCACACCTGACCTGCGTCAACGCCACGCGCGAGGAGGTCGATGCTGTGGCACGCGAATACTGGGAAGAAGGCGTGCGGCACATCGTCGCCCTGCGCGGCGATCCGCCGGATGGCGGCTCTGCCTACACGCCCCACCCCGGTGGCTATGCCAATGCGGCCGAGCTGATCGCGGGCCTCAAGAAGGTGGCCGACTTCGAGATCTCGGTGGCCGCCTATCCGGAGGTGCATCCGGATTCGCCCGATAGACAGGCCGATCTCGACAATCTCAAGCGCAAGTTCGATGCCGGCGCGACGCGGGCCATCACCCAGTTCTTCTTCGATCCGCAGTGTTTCTTCGAGTTCCGCGACCGTGCGGCCGCGGCCGGGATCGAGGGCGAGATCGTCCCGGGCATCATGCCGGTGCTCAGCTTCGCTGCCGTCCAGCGTATGTCGGGCCTGTGCGGCACGGCTATCCCGCACTGGATGGAGGGGCTTTTCGACGGTCTCGACGACCGCCCCGAGGCGCGCCAGCTGGTGAGCGCCACTATCGCTGCCGAACTGTGCCGCCGCCTCTATGCGGGCGGGGTGCGCCAGTTCCACTTCTACACCCTCAACCGCGCCGAGCTGAGCTATGCGATCTGCCACATGCTCGGCCTGCGCCCGAAGGCCTGACATGTCGAAGCGTAAAGAGTTCGAGGCTGCCGCCGCGAAAGCCATACTCATCAAGGACGGCCCTTACGGGACCGAAATCCAGCGCGCGAAGCTGGCAGCGGAAGATTATGCCGGCAGCACCGGGCTGGCCCATGACCAGAAGGGCAATAACGACCTCGTCAACCTGACCCAGCCGCAGGTCATCCGCGCGATCTGCGACAGCTATATCGACGCTGGCGCGCACATCCTTGCGACCAATACCTTCAACGCCAACCGGATCAGCCAGGCGGACTACGGCGCCGAAGGGCTCGTGCATGACATCAATGTCGCTGCGGCGCGGATCATCCGCGAAGCCGTCGATGCGCGGGGAGACGGTGTCGCCCGCTTCGTTGCCGGTGCGGTTGGCCCGACCAACAAGACGTTGTCGCTTTCGCCCGACGTCGAGGACCCGGGTTTTCGCGAAGTGACCTTCGACGAGATCGTCGACGTCTATGTCGAGCAATGCCGCGCGCTGCTGGAAGGCGGCGCGGATTTCATTCTGGTCGAAACGGTGTTCGACACGCTCAATTGCAAGGCCGCGATCATGGCGATCAAGCAGCTGGAGCGCGAACTTGGCCGCGATATTCCGCTGATGATCTCGCTCACTCTGACCGACCTGTCGGGCCGGAACCTCTCGGGCCATACGGTGGAGGCCTTCTGGTATACCGTGCGCCACGCGAAACCGCTGACCATCGGCCTCAACTGCAGTTTCGGTGCGGAACAGCTGCGTCCGCACGTCCAGATCCTTTCGAATATCGCGGACACCTATTTGATGGCCTACCCCAACGCAGGACTTCCGAACGACCTGGGCGAGTATGACGAGGTTCCTGAGACCACCGCGGCGCTGACCCGGGTCTGGGCGGAGAACGGCCGCTTGAATGCGCTGGGCGGATGCTGCGGTTCGACGCCTGCGCATATCGCCGCCATGGCCGAGGCGGTGAAGGGGCTGCCCCCTCGCCAAATCCCCGAGATTTCGCCCGGCATGCGCCTTGCGGGCCTCGAACCTTTCACGATTGCCGCCTGATGACCCGGAGCAGTACCACCGCCCGCTTCGTCAATATCGGCGAGCGTACCAACGTCACCGGTTCGGCGGCGTTCAAGAAGCTGATCCTTGCCGACGATTACGAAAAGGCGGTCGAGGTCGCGCGCCAGCAGGTCGAGAACGGCGCGCAGGTCATCGACGTCAACATGGACGAAGGCCTGCTCGATGCCGAGCGGGCGATGACCACCTTCCTCAAGCTCATTGCCGCCGAACCCGATATCGCCCGCGTGCCGGTGATGATCGACAGCTCCAAGTGGGAAGTGATCGAGGCAGGCCTTAAGTGCGTGTCGGGCAAGCCGATCGTCAATTCGATCAGCATGAAGGAGGGCGAGGAGGCTTTCCTCGAGCATGCGAGGCTGTGCATGGATTACGGCGCCGCCGTGGTCGTCATGGCCTTCGACGAGAAGGGGCAGGCCGATACGAAGGACCGCAAGGTTGAAATCTGCGCGCGCGCCTATGACTTGCTGACCGGCATCGGCTTCCCGCCCGAAGACATCATCTTCGATCCCAATATCTTCGCGGTGGCGACGGGTATCGAGGAGCATGACCGCTACGGTCTCGATTTCATCGAGGCGGTGCGCGAGATCAAGGCGCGCTGCCCCCATGCGCGGACCAGCGGCGGCCTGTCGAACCTCTCCTTCAGTTTCCGCGGCAACGAGACGGTGCGCCGCGCGATGCATTCGGTCTTCCTCTACCATGCGATCCCTGCCGGCCTCGACATGGCGATCGTCAATGCAGGCCAGCTCGACGTCTACGACCAGATCGACAACGAGCTTCGCGAAGCGTGCGAAGACGTGATCCTGATGCGTCGTCCCGACGCGACCGAGCGCCTGATCGCGCTTGCCGAAAGCTATCGCGGCAAGAGCGCGGCCGACGAGAAGGCCGAGGAGGAATGGCGCGGATGGCCGGTCGCCCGCCGGCTGGAACATGCGCTCGTCAAGGGCATCGACGCCCATGTCGTCGACGATACGGAAGAAGCGCGCCAGCAGTTCGACCGCCCGATCGAGGTCATCGAAGGCCCGCTGATGGACGGCATGAACGTCGTCGGCGACCTATTCGGCAGCGGCAAGATGTTCCTCCCGCAGGTGGTGAAATCCGCCCGCGTCATGAAGAAGGCGGTCGCCCATCTCATCCCTTTCATCGAAGCGGAGAAGGAGGAAGGTGCCAAGGCCAAGGGCCGGATCGTCATGGCCACGGTGAAGGGCGACGTCCACGATATCGGCAAAAACATCGTCGGCGTGGTCCTGCAGTGCAATGGCTACGAGGTGATCGATCTCGGCGTGATGGTGCCGTGGTCGCAGATCCTGGCGGTAGCGAACGAGAACGATGCCGACATGATCGGCCTGTCGGGCCTCATCACCCCCTCGCTTGACGAGATGGTCACCGTTGCCGAGGAGATGAATCGTGCCGGCATGACCATGCCGCTGCTCATTGGCGGTGCGACGACCAGCAAGGTCCACACGGCCCTGCGCATCGATCCTGCCTATGACGGGCCGGTGATCCACGTGCTCGATGCGAGCCGCGCGGTCGGCGTGGCCAGCCGCCTGCTCTCGGACACGCAGCGCGACGAATTCGTGGACACGACCGCCGCCGAATACGAGAAGGTCCGCGATGCGCGTGCAGGCAAGGGCCAGAGCGTATTGCTGAGCCTCGAAGAAGCGCGGGCCAATTTCTACGACGCCTTCCTGTCGGACAAGGCCGCACCGCCGTTGAAGCCGGGGCTGCACACGTTCGAGGACTGGGACCTGGCCCATCTTCGCCAGTACATCGACTGGACCCCGTTCTTCCGCGCCTGGGAATTGCACGGCACCTATCCCGCCATCCTCAAGGACGAGGTGGTGGGCGAAACGGCGCAGCAATTGTTCGCCGATGCCAATGCGATGCTCGACCGGATCATCGAGGGCAAATGGCTGACCGCACGCGGCGTCGCCGGCTTCTGGCCCTGCGCGCGTGACGGGGACGACGTGACCATCCACGATCCGGAGGGCGAAACGCATACCGTCCTGCCCTTCCTGCGCCAGCAAGTGAAGAAGAGCCGCGACCGCGCGAACATGTGCCTGGCCGATTTCATCGATCCGGCCGGTGACTGGCTTGGCGGATTTGCCGTCGGCATCCACGGTATCGAGGAGCATTCGAAGCGCTTCATCGAGGACAAGGACGATTACTCCGACATCCTGTTGAAGGCGCTGGCCGACCGGTTCGCGGAAGCCTTTGCAGAGGCGCTGCACCAGCACGTGCGGACCGACCTGTGGGGTTATGCGCCGCAGGAACAGCTCACCAACGAAGCGCTGATCAAGGAGGAATACCGCGGCATCCGTCCGGCGCCGGGCTATCCCGCCTGTCCCGACCACAGCCTGAAGCCGGTCCTGTTCGACCTGCTGGAGGCGGAAGAGCGCACCGGCATCACGCTGACCGAGAATTTCGCCATGTATCCGACGGCGGCAGTCAGCGGCTTCTACTTCGGTCATCCAGAAAGCCAGTATTTCGGCGTTGCCCGCATCGGGCGCGACCAATTGGAAGACTATGCGCGCCGCCGCGGCGTGGATATTGCGACGGCCGAGAGATGGCTGCGACCCAATCTGGACTGAGCGCGCTGCCCAAGGGGCGGCTGGTAGTGATCGGCGGCTGCGTGCTGCTGGTCGCCTATGCCCTGCTGTTGCTCTCCGTTCCCTTCGATCCGGAGTTGATGGGGCGGCTGTGGTTCCTGCCCGGCATCGGTGTCATCGGCGCGATTATCGCAAACACCTCGGGCACCGGCGGCGGCGTGGTCTTCGTGCCGGTGTTCAACGCGCTGCGCGAATGGAGCGTGATGGACCTGCAGCCGCTGCAGGTGGTCGGCGTCTCCATGTGCATCCAGAGTTTCGGCATGACGATGGGCGCGCTGCGCTGGACCGATCGCCTGTATCACCAGCCCGAGCCGGAGCCGCTGCACGCGGTAGTGTCGCCCCGCGATTTCTTCACTGTCGCGCTTGCCGTCCTGGCCCTGTCGCTGCCCGCAATGCTCTTGACGCAGCGGCTGACGTCGTTCGACCAGCATGCGGTGCTGATGGGTTACAAGGGTTTTTCCATCCTGCTCGGCATTGCCCTGATCGCCTCCACGTGGACGGTCAATCTCGCCCGGCCCGAAAAAGACCGGCTCGAGCGCTTCGACCTGATAGTACTCCTGGTCTTGGCTATCCCGGGCGGCGTGCTCACTGCCCTGTTCTCCGTTGGGATCGGCGAACTGGTCGCGCTCTATCTTTTCATCCGGCATTATCCGGTGCTGCTGTGCACGGGTGCCGCCTGCCTGATCTCCTCGGTCAGCGTCATTAGCGGCGCTATCTGGCATATCGATGCGGGCACCATACAGTGGGAAGTCGTGCTGCTCGCAGGGCCCGGTGCGGCACTTGGCGGCTTCCTTGCGCGCCCCATCGCGCTGTGGCTCGGCGCACGGCGGCTCAAGACACTGGACGGCGGATGGATCGTGTTGTCGGCACTCTATCTCCTCTGGCTCAACCGCGGCTGATTGACAGGCGCGCAGGGTGCGGCAATCGTCGCCTACCATGCGGATCGCTCCTGCCATAGCCGCCCTCATGATGCTGCCGGCCTGCGCCAGCCTGCCGGCTCAGCAACGGCCCGCGGCGGTTGCCGTGCTCTTCGATGCCGAGAGCGCGGAGCCGGTTATCGTGGAGGGGCTGGCAGACCGCGACAGCGGCAGGGCGGTCCAAGCGAACGATCCGGTGCGGATTGCGAGCATTTCAAAACTGGTCATGGCGCTCGCCGCGATGAAGCTGGCGGACGAGGGCAAGTTCGATCCCTACGCCGACGTGTCACGCTATCTCGGCTGGAAACTGCGCAACCCCGCTTTTCCCGACGCACCGGTTACGGTCGCGCAGATCCTGTCCCACCGCTCCGGCCTGCGCGACGGTGCGGGCTATGTCATCCCGCTCGGCGAAAGCCTCGAGGCGAAGCTTTCCGAACCCGGCGCATGGTATGCCGAAGCATCCCCGGGCGAAGCGCCGTTCGAATATGCCAATCTCGGCTCGCCGGTGGTGGCAACCGTGCTCGAGGCGGCGAGCGGGGAGCGCTACGACCGCCTCGTCGACCGGCTGGTCTTTGCCCCGCTCGGCATCGATGCCTGTCTCAACTGGATCGGCTGCGAGCCGGACACCATTGCGCGGGCCGTGACGCTCTATCGCAGCACGGGCGAAGTAGCGCGCGACGATGCCGCAGACCTCCCGCCCAACTGTACTTTCCCCGTCGCCGAGGGCATCCCCTGTACGCTCGACGGTTATGTGCCGGGCACCAATGCCTCGATCTTCTCGCCGCAGGGCGGGGTGAGGATCGGGATGCTCGACCTTGCACGGCTCGGCCAGGCGCTGGTCACGGTCGATGAACGCGTGGTCTCGGCGCGCCGCTGGGGCCAGATCGGCACTTCGCTGGGCCTCGTCGCCCCGAACGAGGAAGACTTTTTTTGCGCCTATGCACTGGGCTTCCAGGCAATCCAGATGCGGCCCGCCCCCTGTGCCGACACGCTTGTCGGGGACGGCAAAGCCTATGTCGGCCATGCGGGAGAGGCCTACGGCCTGCGATCGGGCCTGTGGTTCGATCCGGTCGGAGGACGCGGCATCGCCTATTTCACCTCCTCCGTGCCCGACCGCACCGCGCCCGACGAAGGCGGTTTTGCGCCCGAAGAGGTCAGGCTGGTCCGCCGTGCAATGGAAAAGGCTGCGAGAGCGGGGAAATAGGCGCACTTCGGCTGCCTTGGGGAATTGACCGCGCCCCGCTTATCGCGCAGGGCGTTTCGCGTCGGCCACGGAAGCGATTCTGCGGCAGGCGCGCATGGGAGAGCTGGTCCGGGGACACCCGCCAGCGCCGAAGGAGCAACCGCCCCGGAAACTCTCAGGCCTCAGGACCGTGCGCTGCCATCGACACTCTGGAAAGCGCGCTTCGTGCAAGTCGCGATGCGCCACCGAAGGGGTAAACCTGCTCATTTGCAGGCCAGTCTCTCAGGTCACCCGACAGAGGGGGCATGGGTTGTAACGGCGTCCGCTCCGGGCGCTGCCATGCTTGGCTTTGAGGACGGGTCTTGAGCGACGATAACGACGACATTGTGCAGGAAATCGAGCAGCTGCCGCTGGACGCGTGGCATCACCGCAAGGGCGCGCGCATGGTGCCCTTTGCCGGCTATGAAATGCCGATCCAGTTCGACGGCATCGTCGCTGAACACGAATGGACACGCACCCAGGCGGGCCTGTTCGATGTGAGCCACATGGGCCAGCTCATGCTGACTGGCGAGAACGTTGCGGAAGAGCTCGAGAAGCTGCTGCCCGGCGCAATCGCCTCGCTGAAGCCGGGCAAGGTGCGCTATTCGCTGCTGATCGACGAGAACGGCGGCATCATCGACGACCTCATGGTCACCAATGCCACGCCCTGGATCGAGGCCGACGAGGAAGCCGGCACCGAAGGGCACTGGGGCGATCCGGCCTATTACCTCGTTGTCAACGGCGCGACCAAGTGGGATGATATCGCCCATTTGCGCGAGCACCTGCCTGACGAAATTACCCTGACCCATCTCGACGAACAGGCGCTGATCGCCCTGCAGGGTCCGAACGCCGCGACCGCGCTCAACCGCGTCATGCGCAACGTCATCGACGACATGGTGTTCATGGAAAGCGTGACGCACGACTTCGGCGAATGGCCGCTGCGCATCACGCGCGCCGGCTATACCGGCGAGGACGGGTTCGAAATCTCGGTCCCGGCCGAATTCGCCGAGAGCCTGTGCGATCGCCTGTGCGCCGAAATCGAGGTTCGTCCGGTCGGCCTTGGTGCACGCGATTCCCTGCGCCTCGAAGCGGGCCTCCCGCTCTACGGCCATGACATCACCACCGAAACCGATCCGGTATCCGCCGAGCTCGTCTTTGCGCTGACCAAGAAGCGCCGCGAGGAAGGTGGCTGGATGGGTCACGAGGCGGTGATGAAGGTCTTCAACGAAGGTCCGGCCGAAAAGCGCGTCGGCCTCTCGCTCGAAGGGCGCCTGCCCGCCCGCGAAGGTGCGCTGGTGTTCGACGGCGACAAGCAGATCGGCCGCATTACCAGCGGCGGCTTCTCGCCCACGCTCGGCGCGCCCATCGCCATGGGCTATCTGGCGCAAAGCCATACCGAACCGGGAACCGAGGTCGAGATCGAGGTTCGTAACAAGAGACTGCCGGCGAAGGTCGTACCCATGCCCTTCGTCCCCCATCGCTATCACAGAGGGAACTGACACATGGCCCGTTACTTCACCGACGAACACGAATGGATCGACCTCGAAGGCGACACCGCCACGGTCGGCATTACCGATTACGCACAGGGTCAGCTCGGCGACATCGTCTTCGTCGAACTGCCGAGCGTGGGCACCATGCTCGAAAAGGGCAAGGACGCCGCCGTGGTCGAAAGCGTCAAGGCCGCGAGCGACGTCTATGCGCCGATCAGCGGAGAAGTGACCGAGGCCAACGGCGCGCTGGAAGACGATCCGGCGCTGGTAAACAGCTCGCCCGAAGAGGACGGCTGGTTCTTCCGTATGACCGTCTCCGACAAGTCGCAGCTCGAAGGCCTGATGGACCAGGCTGCCTACAAGAGCTTCTGCGACGGTCTCTGATCTGACTGCCCGCAAAGGGCACTAGGGGTTTTTCCAAGATGCGTTACCTGCCGCTTACCGATGCCGACCGTTCGGCCATGCTGGAAAAGATCGGCGCTCCCGATGTGGATGCGCTGTTCGTCGACGTGCCGGAAGCGGCACGCCTGTCCGGCCCGATCGAAGGCCTGCCGATGCACGCCAGCGAAATGGCGGTCGAAAAGCACATGCGGCGACTGTCGAAGAAGAACCTCGCGGCGGCGGATGCGGCCTTCTTCCTCGGGGCGGGGGCCTATCGCCACCACGTGCCGGCCAGCGTCGACCACATCATCCAGCGCGGCGAGTTCCTTACTGCCTACACGCCCTACCAGCCGGAAATCGCGCAGGGCACGCTGCAGATGCTGTTCGAATTCCAGACGCAGGTGGCACGCCTTTACGGCTGCGCGGTCGCCAACGCCTCGATGTACGACGGTTCGACCGCGTGCTGGGAAGCGGTCGCGATGGCGGGGCGCGTAACGCGCAAGAAGCGCGTCGTGCTCTCGGGCGCGCTGCACCCGCATTATTCCGAGGTCGTGAAGACCATGGCAAAGTTCACCGAGGACGAGATCGCCCACGCGCGCCCGGCACTGCAGGCGCAGCCCGACAATGACGGGCTGATTGCGCGGATAGACGACCAGACCTCCTGCGTCGTGGTCCAGTATCCCGACATCCTCGGCCGCCTGCCCGACCTCCAGCAGATCGCCGATGCCGCGCATGAAAAGGGCGCGCTGCTGATCGTCGTCAACACCGAGCCGGTGGCGCTGGGCGCGATCAAGTCGCCGGGCGAACAGGGTGCGGATATCGTCGTGGGCGAAGGCCAGTCGATCGGCGTGGGCCTCCAGTTCGGGGGTCCCTACCTCGGTCTCTTTGCGGTGCGCGATCCCAAGCACGTGCGCCAGATGCCCGGCCGCCTGTGCGGCGAGACTGTCGACGCCGAGGGCAAGCGCGGCTTCGTCCTGACGCTGTCCACGCGCGAGCAGCACATCCGCCGCGAGAAGGCGACGAGCAACATCTGCACCAACTCGGGCCTCTGCGCACTTGCCTTCAGCGTCCACATGACGCTGCTCGGCGAGAAGGGTCTGCGCCGTCTGGCGATGGAAAACCACCGCCTCGCCTGCCACGCCGCCGACCGGCTGGCCAAGGTCCCCGGCGTGAGCGTGCTCAACGACAGCTTCTTCAACGAATTCACCGTCCGCCTCGGTCAGGACGCGCGCAAGGTCGTGCGCAAGCTGGCCGACCGGGGCATTCTCGGCGGCGTGTCGCTGGGCCGGCTTTATCCGGACAATGAGGAACTGGCCGACGGCCTGCTGGTCGCGGTCACCGAAACCACCACGGAGGAGGATGTCGAAACCCTTGCCTCCGCACTCGAGGAGGTGCTGGCATGAACGCGCCCAACCAGTCCGGCTGGAAGCCCGGCACTCCCGTGCAGGACCACAATGCGATGAGCGGTCCCGATACCGTGACCGGCAACCGTGCGCTGATGCTCGAAGAGCCGCTGCTGTTCGAAATCGGCCATGTCGAGACGACCGGCGTCGATCTACCCGAACCTTCCGGCGCTACCACGCGCCTCGGCGGCATGGAGCGTGCAGCTGCGATCGGCCTGCCCGGCCTGTCCGAGCCGGAAACCGTGCGTCACTACACGCGCCTCTCGCGCCAGAACTATGCGATCGATCTCGGCCTCTTCCCGCTCGGAAGCTGCACGATGAAGCACAATCCGCGCCTCAACGAGAAGGTCGCGCGGATGCCCGGCTTCGCCGATGTCCACCCGCTCCAGCCGGTGCAGACCGTGCCCGGTGCGCTGGAAGTCATCAACGAGCTCGCTCACTGGCTGATCGAGCTGACCGGCATGCACGGCGTCGCGATGAGCCCCAAGGCAGGCGCGCATGGCGAACTGTGCGGCATCCTGTGCATTCGCGCCGCACTCGAAGCCCGCGGTGATGCGCGCAAGGTCGTGCTGGTGCCCGAAAGCGCCCACGGCACCAATCCGGCCACTGCCGCCTTTGCCGGCTACGAAGTCGAGGACATCCCCGCGACCCCGGAAGGGCGCGTCGACCTGGAGGCCCTGAAGGCCCGCCTCGGTCCCGATGTTGCGGCGGTTATGATTACCAACCCCAACACCTGCGGCCTGTTCGAACGCGACATGAAGGCGATCTCGGACGCGGTGCACGCGGCCGGCGGGTTCGTCTATTGCGACGGCGCGAACTTCAACGCCATCGTGGGCAAGGTGCGCCCCGGCGACCTCGGCGTCGATGCGATGCACATCAATTTGCACAAGACCTTCTCCACCCCGCACGGCGGCGGCGGCCCGGGTTCGGGCCCGGTGGTGCTGTCCGAGGCGCTATCGCCCTTCGGTCCGCTGCCCTTCACGGCGCGCACTACCGATGGCGTGGTCCATCTCGTCGAGGAAGAGAACGCCGCCGATTACGGCCATGTGCAGGCCTTCGGCCGCATGACTGCCTTCCACGGCCAGATGGGCATGTTCACCCGCGCGCTGACCTATATCCTCAGCCACGGCGCGGACGGTCTCAAGCAGGTGGCGGAAGACGCGGTCCTCAACGCCAATTACATCCTGCGCAGCCTGGAAGACGTACTCGATGCGCCCTTCGGGCCGAGCGGTCCGTGCATGCACGAGGCGCTGTTCTCGGACGACGGTTTCGCAGAGGGCCTCTCGACGCTCGATCTCGCCAAGGCGCTGATCGACGAGGGCTACCACCCGATGACCATGTACTTCCCGCTGGTGGTGCACGGCGCGATGCTGGTGGAGCCGACCGAGACCGAGAGCAAGGCGGCGCTCGACCAGTTCATCATGGCGCTGCGCAGCGTTGCGGAACGGGCTAAGGCGGGTGACGAGACTATGAAGACCGCGCCGCACTACGCGCCGCGTCGTCGCCTCGACGAAACGCAGGCCGCCCGCAAGCCGGTGCTCGCCTGGAACGACCCGAACATGGCCTGACCGGTCAGCTGCGTTCGCGCAGCAACCGGTCGGTGACTTCCCATGTGCGCCGGTTGTCGACGTCGATGGCGCAAGTGCCGTTCGACATGACGACCGGTTCCATCTTCAACCCCATGCGGCGGCCGACCTGGCCGAACAGCTTCTCGCGCGTGCCGTTGCCGAGGTAAAAGCGGATCAGGTTCATGAAGCCGAAGGCCTGCGCGATGCGCATCGGGTGCTTCACGAACTGTCCGCCGCCGCGCATGACTTCGGCGGCTTTCAACGCCTTCTCGCTGCCGACCCAGTAGGTGTTGCAGTTCGAAAAGCCGCCATCGGCAAACTGGTAGAATTTCGCCTGCCCGCGCGGATCGGCGGCCTGTACATCTTCCTTGCGGGCGAGGGCGGCACCGGCGTCGGCTCCGGCGGACAGCGCCTTGGCGATGAATTCGGAATAATCTTCGGCCCGCCAAAGGCAATTGTCGGCGGTGGTGACGACAAGCGGGAACGAGGCTCCTTCCGCGCCTGCAAAGATACTGTCGACGAGATTGTGCGCGCCGGTCCGGAAAGTGAGACGGCCTTGCGCGGCCAAAGCGGCGACCGCATCGATGGCAGCGATTTCGTCAGGCTCGTGCGCGACTACGCGGATGTCGCCCACTTCGGGGCAATCCGCGAGGGCAGTGACCACATGCTCGACCAGCGGCTTGCCCGCCACCGGGACGACACATTTTTGCGCAACGCCTGCCGCCTCGGCCAAGGGGTCGAGCGCTCCGGACCGTTTTCCCGCCAAGACCAGAGCAGTGACTTTTTGGTTCTCGTTCAGGCTCATGAGCCTGCTCTAGCCAGCACTGTCCGGCTTGTCATCGGGTGGGGGGACGGGCACCGAGGGGCGTATGCGGATCATTTTCAGCAGGAAGGGTTTCGACAGCGCCGCAGGTGGCGGACCTTCGCCTATCGTGGGCGGAGCGCCTGTCAGCCTGCCGATCCCCGCCGGCGCGGCTTCGAATACGACCTATGGCGATCTCGGGCTTGGCGACCATGCCCATTCGGCCAGCCGCGGCCGGTATGGCGCGCAGGAGGCCTGCCACCATGATCCCATGTTCGTCGAGGAAGGCCGCTGCCTGTTCGGCCAGGTCGGGGCGGCACAAACCCATCTTGAGAACCGCGGCGTGGGCGTCGGGGACGTGTTCCTCTTCTTCGGTCTGTTCCGCGAAAATGGCGGCGATCCGCACCACCGGATTTTCGGCTTTCTCGAGATCGAGGACATCATCCCGCTCGCTGGCGGAGCGCCCGATTGGCTGGTCGAACGCGGCCATCCGCACGCGCTTGCCATGCACGGCAGCAACGACACGGTCTATTCGGGACGCGGACAGGTAGCGGCGCGGGCGAGCGATGCCTTGCGGCTTACGGTGCCCGAAGGCCCGCCATCGATCTGGCAGCGGCCGGCATGGCTGAAGCCCGGCGGCCTGAGCTATCACGACAGGCCCGATCGCTGGCTGCGCGGCAATCGCCTGCGCAGCGTCGCGCGCGGGCAGGAATTCGTGGCCGATATCGGACGCCGGAAAGCGCCGCGAGACTGGCTCGCGGCGATAATCGAGGAAATCAGAGGGTCTTGATTACCGCCGAGAAATCGAGCGCGCCGTTCTGTTCCGCAAACGCCTCGTAGATCTCCGCAGCCTGCGAACCCAGCACGGTCGTCGCATCGACGCTGGCCGCCGCTTCCATCGCGAGCCGCAGGTCCTTGAGCATCAGCGCGGTTGCAAAGCCGCCCTGGTAGTCATTGTCCGCCGGGCTCTGCACGCCGACGCCGGGAAGCGGGGTGTAAGCATTCAATGACCAGTTGTAGCCGCTCGACACGCTGGAAATTTCGTAGAACTTCTGCGGGTCGAGGCCGAGCTTGTTCGCCATGGTCATGGCCTCGGCAGTGCCGATCATGGTGATTGCGAGCAGCATGTTGTTGCAGATCTTGGCCGTCTGGCCCGCACCTGCATCGCCTGCGTGGATGACGGCCTTGCCCATGGGTTCGAGCACTTCGCTGGCCCGCTGGAACGCCTTGTCGGTGCCGCCTACCATGAAAGTCAGCGTGCCGCCGTTGGCCGCCGCGATGCCGCCGGAAACCGGCGCGTCCACCATGTCGTATCCGGCGGCCTCGGCCTTCGCGATGACTTCCTTTGCGGTGGCGACGTCGATGGTCGAGCAATCGAGCAGGACGGCGCCTGCCGGAGCCTTGCCGATCACGCTGCCTTCGTAGACCGATTTCACGATCCCGCCATTGGGCAGCATGGTGACCACTGCGTCGACGCCCTGCACGGCCTCACTGGCATCGGTGAAAGTCGCGCAGCCGTTTTCCTTGGCGGCCGCAAGCGCCGCTTCCGAAAGGTCGAATGCGTTCACCTCGTGCCCCGCCTTGACGAGGTTTGCGGCCATCCCGCCGCCCATGTTGCCGAGGCCGATGAAGGCGATTTTCATTTGAGCATTTCCTTCTTCAAATTCCGCCCGACCGCAGCACCGAACAATGCGGGCAGGCCCGTCGCAGCCCCATAGAGCGCGCCTAGCATCGCAATCAGCCATAACGCATCGGCGGGCTGGTCCGGGATCGTCCAGTCCAGGATGAAAAGGCCCACAAACACTACGCCGAATACCCCGACACCGATAGAGCGCACCGGCCGGTTAGTGAACCAGGCAAGCACGTAACCGATTACGAAGCCAATGATCGCAAGGATGAGAAAGAAGTAGGGCGGGAAAATGAGCATAGGCTCTGTCCCTTACCTACCCTTCCACTTGCCTTCGCGCTTTTCGATGAAGGCGGCCATGCCTTCCTGCTTGTCCTCGCTCGCGGTGAGGATCTGGAAGATGCGGCGCTCGATGATCAGGCCCTGGTCGAGGCTGGTCTCGAAGGCGGCGTTGACCATTTCCTTGTTCGCGATGGCAGCCATGGGCGGCATGGCAGCGATTTGCGCGGCGGTCTTCATGGCTTCGTCGAGCAGGCTGTCATGCGGCACGACGCGCGCGACTAGGTTGCTGCGCTCTGCTTCCTCGGCGCCCATCATGCGGCCGGTGAGGCACATCTCCATGGCCTTCGACTTGCCGATGGCGCGGGTCAGGCGCTGGCTGCCGCCCATGCCGGGTGCCACGCCCAGCTTGATTTCGGGCTGGCCGAACTTGGCGTTCTCGCTCGCAATGATGAAGTCGGCCATCATGGCCAGCTCGCACCCGCCGCCCAGGGCGAAGCCGTTGACCGCGGCGATCCACGGCTTTCGGGTCTTTTTCACGATCTCGCTCGTCCAGGGCGAAAAGAAATCGTCGAGGTAGAAATCGGCCGCCGCCTTCTCGCTCATTTCCTTGATGTCCGCGCCGGCGGCAAAGGCCTTGTCGCCCGATCCGGTCAGGACCGCGCACAGCTGGCTGGCATCGGCCTGATAGGCGGCGAAAGCCTCTATCAGTTCTTCGAGCACCTTGCTGTTGAGTGCATTGAGCGCCTGCGGGCGGTTCAAGGTGATCAGCGTGACGGCCTCGCGCTGTTCGACGGTGATGGTCTCGTAACTCATAGGGGTTTCCATTCCTCGTCTGCGGGAAGCGGGGCGAAGATGCTGTCGATCAGCTCATCGCTCACGCCCTCGGGCGTCGCCGGATCCCATTTGGGGTCGTTCGTCTTGTCCACGATCACCGCGCGCACGCCCTCGGCAAAATCGGGGCGAGTCAGGACGCGGGAAGCGATGCGGTACTCCATCACCATGTTGTCGGCGAAATTGTCGAGATTTTGACTTTCGGCCAACTGGCGCAGTGCAACCTTGCAGGTTTGCGGGCTTTTCGTGCCGAGCGTCGCCAGTTCCTTGGCCGCCCAGTCGCTGTCGTCGGCCTCCAAGCTGGCGAGGATGTCCTCGTAGCGGTCGGAGGCGAAATGCTTGGCGATCTTGTCGGCATTGCCCTCGATCCGGGCCTGCGGGGGCGTCACCGAAAGCTCCGAAAGGATGCCGGCGATGCGGCCCGGGTGCTCGATGATGCGGGCTTTCGCCTCTGGCAGCTTCTCGGCCGGGAGGTAATGCGTGGCGATACCCGCCCACAGGCACTCCGCCCCGTCGAGCCGTGCGCCGGTCAGCGCGAGGAACTGGCCGAGCCGTCCGCCGAGGCGCGAAAGGTGCCAGCCGCCGCCAACGTCCGGGAACAGGCCGATGCCCGTCTCCGGCATGGCGAAGCGCGTGTGTTCGGTCGCAACGCGGTACCTGGCCGGTAGGGCGATGCCCACGCCGCCGCCCATGGTGATGCCGTCCATGAAAGCCACGATCGGCTTGTCATAGGTCATCATCTGGTGGTTGAGCTGGTACTCGTCGTGGAAGAAGGCGCGGCCCGATGCGCCGCCGTCGTTCAGCGCAGAATTGCGCAGCAGGTTGATGTCCCCGCCCGCGCAGAAGCCGCGTCCCTCTGCATGGTCGAGCACCACGGCCTCGACGGCGTCGTCGCCCGCCCATTCGCTCAGCGCCGCGCTCATCGCGTGGCACATGTCGAGCGTCAGCGCGTGCAGCGCCTTGGGTCGGTTCAGCGAAAGGTGGCCGACCGCGCCGTGGCGGTGGATGTTAATATCGTCGTTCATTGGCGAAGCAGGTCCCGTCCCACGATCATGCGCATCACCTGGTTGGTGCCTTCCAGGATCGAATGCACGCGCAGGTCGCGCCAGAAGCGCTCGATCGGATATTCGCGCAGGTAGCCGTAGCCTCCGAACAGCTGGAGCGCGTTGTTGACCACGTTCGAACCGCTGTCGGTCGCGAGGCGCTTGGCCATGGCGGAAAACTTGCTCTTGTCCGGCGCGCCGTCGGTCACCTTGGCCGCGGCGAGGTAGAGCAGGGCGCGGGCGGCTTCCAGCTCGGTCGCCATGTCGGCGAGCATGAACTGCGTGTTCTGGAAGTCCGCGATCGGCGTGTCGAACTGCTTGCGGTCCTTGGTGTATGCCACTGCCTCGTCGAGACAGCGCTGTGCCCCACCCAAAGAACAGGCGCCGATGTTCAGGCGGCCGCCGTCAAGGCCCATCATGGCAAAGCGGAAGCCCTCGCCCTCGTCCCCCACGCGGTTGGCGACGGGTACGCGCGCATCCTCGAAAATGACCTGCGCGGTGGGCGAGGCATTCCAGCCAAGCTTCTTCTCCGGCTTGCCGAAGGAAACGCCGGGCGTGTCCTTGTCGATCACGAGGCAGGTGATGCCCTTGGTCTTGTGATCGGAGGTGCGGACCATCGTCACGTAGACGTCGTTGAAGCCGCCACCCGAAATGAACTGCTTGGTGCCGTTGAGGACGTAGTGGTCGCCGTCGAGCCGCGCGCTGGTCTTGAGGCCTGCGGCGTCCGAGCCGCTGCCCGGTTCGGTAAGCGCGTAGCTGGCGATCTTGTCCATGGTGACGAGATCGGGAAGATACTTTGCCTTCACTTCCGCGCCGCCGAACTGGTCGATCATCCAGGCAGCCATGTTGTGGATCGAGATGTAGGCGCTGGTCGCCGGGCAGCCATAGGCCATGGCTTCCATGATCAGTGCCGCCTCGAGCCGGCCGAGGCCGATGCCGCCGCTTTCTTCCGACACGTAGATGGCCCCGAAGCCGAGTTCGGCGCTCTGCTGGATCACGTCGCGCGGGAAGTGCGATTTCTCGTCCCATTCCGCAGCGTGCGGGGTGATGTTGTCGGCGGTGAAACGCTGCGCCATCTCCTGGATCGCGAGCTGTTCTTCGGTGAGCTGGAATTGTCCTGTCATGGCCCGCGCTCTAGCGCTGCTGGAGGCCGGAGGGAAGGGGCGCGCCTCCTCTCAGGCGAACGATTGCCGGGCGGTGCGGCCCCGCTTTCCAATCGCTGCTTGGCGCTCTTGGACAAGCTAGCTTTGTTGCCCTCGCATTTCGGGCCAAATCCCCGAAGGTCGATATTGCGCCAGATCAATGTCGCAGCCCGGTTTAGGCCTAGTCTGTGCGCATCCCCCGACGAAGGGGTTTGCCAGCCAGGATTGGCCCTAAGGAGAACCAGTGATGCGCAAGAATATGGGATCGCTCGACAAGACCGTCCGCCTGATTGCCGCGGTCGTGCTCGTCGTGCTTGCAGCAACCGGAACGATCACCGGCCTTTTCGCCACCATCGCTTACGTGGTCGCGGCGATTTTCGTGGTGACGAGCCTCGTCTCGTTCTGCCCGGCTTACCTGCCCTTCGGCATCAGCACCTGCAAGACGGGCTAGGCGCCGCCCGAAGTTCCCTCGCCTAGCACCGCTTCGGCCTCGATCTCGACGCGCCATTCGCTGCGGCATAGCCACGCGGCGCCGACCATCGTCGCTGCAGGGCTCGCCGCGCCGAAAAAGCGGGCGTGGACCTCGCCTACCGCGTCCTGGTCGGCCGGGTCGGTCAGGAACATTCGCGTGCGCACCACGTCCGCTGCCGTGCCGCCCAACTCCTCGATGGCGCGCAGGATCAACGTGCAGCAGCGCGCGGCCTGGTCGGCCGCGCCGCCTTGGGTCGAGGAGCCATCGTCCTCCACCGGTCCGGTCCCGGCGACGATGATGCGGTTGCCGACGCGCACCGCGCGCGCAAACCCGAACTGTGCTTCGTAGGGTGAGCCGGTGAAGGCGTGCCGCCGCTCGCTCAACCGCAGGTGACTTCGGTGATCTTCATGTCGCGGTCGTAGCGCACGTTCACCCGGTCGGGACGATAGTCCATCGTCCATGCCGATTCGGGTGGACCCCAGCGCAGCGATTGCGCGCCGCTGTCCTTGAGGATGGCAGCGCCCATGCCCTGGCTGGCGGTGTGGCCGATGTGGCCCTGTGCGGCGGCCGCATTGCACGAACCTTCGGCGCGGGCGGCGGGCAGGTCGTCGGTGCCGCTCGTCGTGGCGCAGGCGGCAAGGGGAAGGGCGGTCATCGCAGCGAAAATCAGGCGCATCTCATTCTCCTTGGCTATCGCACCGCTTGAGCGGCATCGGCTCGAACTGCTCTTCGTTCACTGAACGCGGGGTGAGTATGGTCGCGTTTTCGCTCAGCGTAAACTGGCGCGCCATTTCCCATTTTTCGCCTTCGCCCTCCATCGCGAGCGAGACGACGATGCGGTCCGGATTGTCGATTTCGACCCGCGTGACCTCGCCCCGCGATTCGTAGAAGGCGATCGATTTGGGCGCGATCTCGATGCGCAGGTCCGATGCGGGGTCGCAGGTGCCCTCGGCATAATCCCAGATACCGCGGAAGGCCTCGGGAATATCGTCCGATACAAGGGCGTCCGGAAGCGGCGTCGCGCCATCGCCGGGGCCGCCCCCGGGTTCGACCGGCATGGCAGCATCCCCACCATCCTGCCTGTCCGCATCCCGCACGGGGTCCGAGCAGCCCGCCAACAGCAGCAGCGGGGCGGCGGAGAGCAGGAAGCGCATCGATATCTCCTTGAAAACGCCTCCTTCCAACGCCCCGCAGCCGGTTGTTATCCCATTGTCGGGATGACGAAGGCGTTCGACCCGTCGCCGCCGCCGTCGGGCCAGCGCTGGGTGACCTTCTTGGCCTTGGTCCAGAACTTCAAACCTTCCATGCCGTACTGGTCGATGTCGCCGAAGCCCGAACGCTTCCAGCCGCCGAAGCTGTGGTAACTGACGGGGACCGGGATCGGCACGTTGATGCCGACCATGCCGACATTCACGCGGCTCGCGAATTCGCGCGCGGCGTGGCCGTTGCGGGTGAAGATGGCTACGCCGTTGCCGTACTGGTGCTCGCTCGGCAGGCGGACCGCATCCTCGAAGTCCCTGGCGCGCACGATCTGGAGCACGGGCCCGAAGATTTCTTCCTTGTAACTGTCCATGTCGGTGGTGACGCGGTCGAGCACCGTCGGGCCGACGAAGAAGCCGTTCTCGTGGCCCTGCAGGCGGAAGCCGCGGCCGTCGATTACGACTTCGGCGCCTTCCTTTTCGGCCGTGTCGATCCAGCCTTCGACGCGCGCCTTGTGTTCGGGCGTGACGACCGGTCCGTAATGCGCATCGGGATCGTTGGAGACACCGACCCGCAGCGCGTTGATCGCTGGGATTAGCTTTTCGCGCAGCCTGTCGGCCGTATCCTCGCCCACCGGCACTACGACGGGCAGCGCCATGCAGCGCTCGCCAGCCGAACCGAAGGCTGCGCCGGCAAGATCGTTCACCACTTGGTCGAGATCGGCATCGGGCATCACGATGCCGTGGTTCTTCGCGCCGCCGAAGGCCTGCACGCGCTTCGCATTGGCCGCACCGCGGGAGTAGATGTACTGCGCGATGTCGGACGAGCCGACGAAGCTGATCGCGGGAATGTCGGGATGGTCGAGGATGGCATCGACCATTTCCTTGTCGCCGTGGACAACCTGCAAGAGACCTTCGGGCGCGCCTGCCTCGAGCATCATCTCGGCAAGGCGCACCGGCACGCTGGGATCGCGTTCGGACGGCTTGAGGATAAAGGCATTGCCTGCCGCGATCGCCATGCCGAACATCCACATCGGGATCATCGCCGGGAAATTGAACGGGGTGATGCCAGCCCCGATGCCGAGCGGCTGGCGCATCGAATAGACGTCGATGCCGGGGCCCGCGCCTTGCGTGTATTCGCCCTTCAGAGCCTGCGGGATACCGCAGGCGAACTCGATGACCTCCAGACCGCGCTGCACGTCGCCATGCGCGTCTTCCACCACCTTGCCGTGTTCGCTCGAGAGCAGTTCGGCGAGTTCCTGCTTGTTCGCTTCAACCAGCCGCTTGAATTCGAACATGACGCGGGCGCGCTTCTGCGGGTTGGTTGCCGCCCAGGCGGGCTGGACCTTCTTCGCCGCATCGACGGCCTGCTGCAGGAGCGCCGCATCACCCAGCGCGACCTCGGCCTGGACCTCGCCCGTTGAGGGGTTCCAGATCTGGTGCTTGCGGGTGGCGGCGGGGCTGTCGCCGACGATGAAATGGTCAACCTGACGCATGGGGGAATCCTCTCTCTTCTTGCCAGCGGCCTTGGCAAGGCGAGGCTCCGAAATCAACCGGTATCAAATGAAACCGCCCTGATTTGCGCCTAACCGACCGCTGCCATCATCTGCGCGCACAGGATCGCGCCGTATGTGCCCAAGGCATAGCCCAGAACGGCGAGCAGCACACCCACTGGCGCAAGGGCCGGATGGAACGCCGCTGCCACGACCGGTGCCGAAGCCGCGCCGCCCACGTTCGCCTTGCTGCCGACGGCCACGAAGAAGAACGGCGCTTTGATGAGCTTTGCCACGGCCAGCAGCAGGATGACGTGGAAGACCATCCAGATCAGGCCGACGGCCATGAAGCCGGGCGCTTCGCCTAGCTGGGTCACGTCCATCTTCGTGCCGATGATCGCGACGAGGAGGAAGATGAACAGCGTGCCGAACTTGCTCGCGCCGACGCCTTCGAGTTCGCGGGCGCGGGTGAAGCTGGCGAGAAGGCCGAACGTGGTTGCAATGACCACGACCCAGAAGAACCCGCTCGCCAGCGTCGCGTCCTCGCCCTGCAATTCGGCGAAGAAGCCGCCCAGCGCATTGCCGGCGAGATGGCACAGGCCGACCACGGCCAGTGTCACGCCGAAGAGCAGGACATAGTCGTTGGCCTTGGCCACGCGTTCGACCGAGCTGGTGTAATCGGCCATCTTGTCGCGCAGCGCGTCGATCGCGCTGCTGTCCGCGCCGAGCCAGCGGTCGACCTTCTCGCTCGCCCCTGCGCCGTAGAGAAGGAAGATCATCCAGATATTGGCGACGATGATGTCGACCGCGATGAGCGCCGAATAGCGCTCGATATTGTAGCCGTAGACTTCGAGCATCGCGGTCTGGTTGGCACCGCCGCCGATCCAGCTCCCGGCGAGCGTGGCAAGCCCGCGCCATGCGGCATTGTCGCCCGTCCCGATGATCGAGGGGTCGAACTGTGCGACGATGAACAGCGCGACCGGACCGCCCAGCACGATGCCGAGCGTGGCGGTCAGGAACATGATGATCGCCTTGCTGCCGAGGCCGAGAATGCCCTTGAGATCAATGCTCAGCGTCATCAGGAACAGGGCGGCAGGCAGGAAGAAGTCCTTCGCCACGGTCCACAGATTGCTCTCCGTGACGTCGATCAGGCCGAAGGTCACCATCAGAGAGGGGACGAGGTAACAGACAAGGATGATCGGCACGAAAGTGTAGAACTTCTGCCAGCCCGGCCGGTCGCGCGTTGCGAAGACGAATGCCAGCACCACGCCCAGCAGGCCCAGGATGATCCGGTCGTCGGTAATCACGTATTGCTCTCCTCGGGGAGTATCCGGTCAGCCGGCTGCGAATGTGCCGGTCTCGAAGAAGTGGGCTATCTTCTTGCGCTGGGGCGTGATGTCGAAGCCCTTCTGCGCCAGCCAGCCAGCGTCGAAAATCGTGTCGGCATAGCGCGCGCCGTCGTCGCACAGGATGGACACGATGGAGCCCTTGAGGCCGCGTTCGGCCATGTCGGCGGCGATCTTGGCGCAGGCCCAGACATTGGTCCCGGTCGATCCGCCGCAGCGCCTTCCCAGCCGTTCGCTCACCTCGTGGGCGGCGGCGATGGAGCATTCGTCGCTGACCGCCTCCATGCGGTCGACCACGTCGGGCAGGAAGCTCGGCTCGACCCGCTGGCGGCCGATGCCCTCGATGCAGCCGGAGGGATGGTCGACGCGCTCGATCGACCGGTCGGCCCAGTGGCGATGGAACACCGAGCCTTCCGGATCGGCCACGCAGACGCGCGTGTCGTGGCGATTGTAGCGGGCGAAGCGGCCGATGGTGGCCGAGGTGCCGCCGGTGCCTGCGCCGCAGACGATCCAGCGCGGCACCGGATGGGGCTCGCGCGCCATCTGCGCGAAGATCGATTCGGCGATATTGTTGTTGCTGCGCCAGTCGGTCGCGCGCTCGGCGAAAGTGAACTGGTCGATGTAATGGCCGCCAAGCTCGTCGGCGAGCGACTGGGCCGCGTCGTACATCTCGCAAGGATTGTCGACGAAGTGGCACTTGCCGCCATGAAAGGCGATGGCGTCGATCTTCGCCTGCGCGGTCGATTTGGGGACCACGGCGATGAAGGGCAGGCCCAGCATCCGCGCGAAATAGGCTTCGGACACTGCGGTCGACCCGCTCGATGCCTCGACGATGGGCGTGCCTTCGCAGATCCAGCCGTTGCACAGGCCGTAAAGGAACAGCGAACGCGCCAGCCGGTGCTTGAGGCTGCCGGTCGGGTGGCTCGATTCGTCCTTCAGGTAGATGGCGATATCGGGCAGCGCGGGCACAGGCAGGGGGATCAGGTGCGTATCGGCCGAACGGTTGAAGTCCGCCTCGATCCGCCCGATCGCCCAGTTCACCCATTCACGCTTGGTCGCCATGGGCCCCCTTCTATCGGCTAAACCGCGAAGGTGAACCCGCGCCGGCCCCTTTTTCCGCTGCTGCCGGAACCGATTGACCGCGCTGCGCCATCCGTGGCAAGCGCCGCGCCGCCTCGCGGGTGTAGCTCAATGGTAGAGCAGCAGCTTCCCAAGCTGACGACGAGGGTTCGATTCCCTTCACCCGCTCCAGCTTTCCGAAAGCCCGGAATTCTCAGTCGTTGGCGGCCATCACCGTCAGCGGCACGGCGGTCGTGTTGGCATCGACGCTGGCATGGGTCAGCAGGACATGCGTCCCTGCGGTCATCTGTGCACGCAGGCGCGTGATCATGCCATGCGGGATGCGCAGGCGGTTGAGCACGCTCGGGTCGATCGGGTGGCCGGTCGCATCGTGATGGCCGGGCAGGGGCACCATCGACCAGTGCGGGGTTCCGTCGGGATCGAATGACAGGGTCGCCACGATCGTCTCGCTCGGCGCGCCGTCCAGTTCGATGCGGGAACGGGCGATTTCCTTGCCCGAACGCATGACCACCATCTTGTTGTCCGAGGTCGAGATGACCACCGAAAGCGGACCCGGCTCTGCCGCCTCGTCGTCCCAGCGGAAGGTTTCGTCCGCGGCGAGCGGCCGGTAGTTTTCGGGCAGCCCCGAAGCGGTTGCCGGCGACAGCACGCCGCCAGCCGGATATTTGATCGGCGCGCCGGCGCGGCCCTGCACGATCACCGTGCCGCCCATCGAGGTGGTGCCGAACAGCTGCTCGGCAAACTTGTAGGGCAGGTGCACGCAGCCATGGCTTTCCGGATAACCCGGCAGGCCGCCTGCATGCAGCGCCACCCCGTCCCAGGTCAGCCGCTGCTGGAAGGGCATGGGCGCATTGTTATAGGTCGAGGAGTGGTGGTTGCGGTCCTTCTGGAGGATCGCGAACACGCCGGTCGGCGTCTCGTGACCGGGCTTGCCGGTGGAGACGGTCGACACCCCGATGCGCACGCCGTTGCGGTAGATGTCGGCAATCTGGCGGGTCAGGTCGACATAGACCACCACCGGACCTTCGGGCGAGATTTCGGGGGCCCAGACCCATTGGCCCGGCTTCAGCAATTCCGCCTTCTGGGCAAGCTCCACGACGGAGCTGACCTTCTCCCCTTGCGCAAGGGCCGGCTGGGCGGCTGCAAGGGCGGTGAAAGCGGCAAAGGCAAGAAGCAAACGCATGGCAAATTCCCCCGAAAACGGCTCTGCCCGCAGGTTCTCCCGCAAAGGCGATGCCAGTCAAGCCTTCGCGCGACGGGTTGAGCGATGGCCCCCTATTTCGGCGGCATCCTGATCGCGCCGTCGAGCCGGAACTGGTGTCCGTTGATGTAGCTGTTGCGAGCAATCTCGCAGATCAGCGAGGCGAATTCCTCCGGATGGCCGAGCCGCTTGGGAAAGGGGACGCTGGCATTGAGCTGGTCCCACATCTGCGGGTTGCGGTCCTTCATGCCCAGCATCAGCGGTGTCGCGAAAATGCCCGGCATGACCGAGTTCACCCTGATGCCAAGGTCCATGAGGTCGCGCGCCATAGGCAGGACGAGGCCGTTCACGCCCGCCTTGCAGCTGCCGTAGATGACCTGCCCGATCTGGCCGTCCTGCGCGGCCACGCTGGCGGTCAGCGTGATGCAGCCGCGCTCCCCGTCCTCGTTCAGCGGTTCGGAGTTCGCCATGCCCAGCGCGGAGTGGCTGGCGATGCGATAGGACGAGACGAGGATGCCCTCCGCCCCAAAAGCGTAATCTTCGGTCGAGAGACGCTTGTAGCCACCTGTCTCCTTGTCCCAGCCCAGCGTCTTGCCGCGGCGGCTGGTCATGGCGCAGTGGACCGTCACGCGTTCCTGTCCGTGCGCCGCGCGGGCCGAGGCGAAACCGTCGACCACCGATTGTTCGTCGGTGATGTCGACATAGGCGAAATGGCCGCCGATGGCCTCTGCATGGGCCTGGCCTGCCTCCTCGTTGACGTCGAAGATCGTCACCTTGAGGCCCAGGTCCGCCAGTGCGCTGGCGCTTGCCTTGCCCAGTCCCGATGCGCCGCCGGTCACCACTGCGGCCATGCCTTCGGTCAATTTCATCCGCCTCTCCTCTCGTGCTGTCATTTGCGAGTCACCCTGCTATCGCATGGCGAGGCCACTCGGCCAATGGAGAGACTTTCGATGACCGCCCAGTTGCACCGCCGCCAGTTCCTGTCCGCCACTGCCACCGCTTTCGGAGCGCTCACGCTCAGCGGCTGCATGACGCGCGGTGCGACGCAGGCGGTGGGCTACGGCCCGTTCGTGCCCGATCCGGCGGGCCTCATCGACCTGCCGCAAGGTTTCACCTACCGGCTGCTGTCGAGCCTTGACGACGTGATGAACGACGGGGGTACGGTGCCGGACAAGGCCGACGGCATGGGCTGCCTGCCGCTGCCGAACGGCGAGATCGCGCTGGTGCGCAACCATGAGCTTGTCCCCACCGACGGGTCGGGCGGCACCATCCCCACCGGCTATGACAAGGCAGCGGGCCAGTTCGTCCTGCCGGGCGGCACGACCACGCTGGTGCTCGATGCTTCTACCTTGGAGAAGAAGCGCGAATACCGCTCGCTCGCCGGGACGATTCGCAATTGCGCGGGCGGGATCACACCTTGGGGCAGCTGGCTGACCTGCGAGGAATTCGTCAGCAAGCCCGACCAGATCGCGCCCGACAAGCTGGGGCGCGACCATGGCTGGGTGTTCGAAGTGCCCGCCGATGCGGAAGGGCTGGTCGATGCCGTGCCGCTGAAGGCCATGGGCCGCTTCAACCACGAAGCCGCCTGCGTCGATCCCGTCACCGGATACGTCTATCTGACCGAGGACCGGTCGGATTCCGTGCTCTACCGCTTCATCCCGAAAGTCGCGGGCAAGCTGGCCGAAGGCGGCAAGTTGCAGGCCATGGTCGTCGACGGCATCGCCGATACGCGCAATTTCGATACGCCGGTCATGCCGGTGGGCCGCGATTTCGCCGTCCGGTGGATCGATCTCGATGATGTGGAGGCACCCGAAGACGACCTGCGCACCCGCGCCGCCCGCATGGGCGCTGCCGTGATTGCGAGGGGAGAGGGCATCCACATGGGCGAGAACGAACTTTATGTCTGCTCGACCAGCGGCGGGTTCGCCAAGTTCGGGCAGGTCTTCCGCCTGACCCCGGGACGCGGGAAGGGCGCGGACCGCTTCTCGCTGTTCTTCGAAAGCGAGAGCCAGCACCAGTTCAATTACGGCGACAACCTGACGGTCGGGCCAAATGGCCATCTGATCGTGTGCGAGGACCAGTACACGCCGGTCGTCGACAATCATCTGCGCGGTATCACGCCTGACGGTCAGCCCTACGACTTCGGACGCTTGCACCTGCAGACCGAACTGGCCGGCGGGTGTTTCTCACCCGATGGCAAGTGGTTCTTCGTCAACGCCTATTCGCCGACCCGCACGATAGCGATTACCGGGCCCTGGGCCGCCTGACGGGCAGGGAATGAGCGCGTTTTTCTTCGCCCTTGTCGCCAGCTTCGTGCTGTCGGCGGGCGCGCGCGACCAACTGCTGGTGGCGCATTTGAGGACGAAGCTGGGGCCCTCGACAGGTCTCCTCGCTACCGCGCTAGCCTGCGCGGCGCTGACCGGCGCGCTGGCCGGATGGGCGGGCGGTCGGTTTGCCGAAATGCTGTCGATCAATGCATCGCAGATGTTCGTCGCGCTGGCGCTGCTGCTGTCTGCAGCCGAACTGGCATGGCCCATCCGCGGCCGGATGCCGGAGGAGCCGACCCGCTCGCTCGGCGCGGCTGCGCTCACGCTGATCTTGCGGCAGGCGACCGATGCTGCGCGCTTCGTCGTCTTCGCATTGGGGGCGGCGCTCGCCCTGCCGCACATGGCCGCGGCGGGAGGCGCAATCGGCGGAATGGCGGCCATGGCGACCGGCTATGCCTTGGGGCCGAGGCTTGCAAAATTGCCGCTGAGAGGCCTGCGACTTGGCCTTGCTTTCATGCTCGCAGTGATGGCTGTAACAATCGGATTATTCGTTCGCGGATTGATATCGTAATCGTCTGAAGCGATTAAGCCGACCTAGATACACCATGAAACTCCCCGCTTGCCCGACCGTTGGTTGGACAAGACAGAAATCCGACAAAGGGGAAAAATCATGGCCGAACTCGGCAACAATTCGAAAGCCGGTCTCGTGACCGCTCTGAACGGCGCGCTGGCCGATACGCTGGCGCTCTACATGAAGACCAAGAACTTCCACTGGCACGTCGCCGGGCCGCGTTTCCGCGACCTGCACCTGCTGTTCGACGAACAGGCCGCCCAGCTCATCGGGACGGTCGACGCCATCGGCGAGCGCGTGCGCAAGAACGATGAATACACGCTCACCTCGATCGGAACGATCGCGAGCGAGACCAAGATCGCCGACCAGGACGACGTCACCATCACCGCCGATGCGATGGTGGCCGAACTGCGCGACGACAATCGCAAGCTTCACGACCGCTTGGCCAAAGTGAAGGAAGAAGCCGAAGCGGTGGGCGATAATGCCACCAGCGGCATCGTCGACGACTGGATCGACCAGACGGAGGAGCGCATCTGGTTCCTCAACCAGACCGCCAAGTAAGGCCTTCGGAAAAAATACCAATTCAGGCCCGTTCGCACCTTGGGTGCGGACGGGTTTGCTGTATGTGACGGGCATGGCTGACGTAACGATCATCGAGAATGCGGACGACGGCGCGATCGCCGATTGGCTGGCGGCCCGTCTTGGGGAGGCGCTGGCGTCCACCGAAGGTCCGGTGACCATCACCGTGCCGGGCGGCTCGACCCCCTTTCCCATCATCGGCAAGCTGCTGGAAAGCGATCTCGACTTCGCGCGGCTGGTTGTCTGGCCGAACGACGACCGGATCGTGCCGGAAGACCATGCAGCCTCGAACACCGGCAAGCTGCGCGCCCTGTTCGAGCCGGCAGGTGCCGAAGTGGTGACGCTGACCGAAATGGAAGCCGTGCCGCGCTTCGATCTTGCCTGGCTCGGCATGGGGGCGGACGGGCATATCGCCTCGCTCTTCCCCAACACCGATCCGCAGCTCGATGAAGCACGGCGGATCGTGCGCCTGACCCCCGATCCGCTGCCGCCCGAAGCCCCTTTCGACCGCATCAGCCTGACGCTGCCGGCCCTGCTCGATTCCGCGCAGGTTGCTTTCGTGATCCGCGGCGAGGACAAGCGCGCCGTGTTCGATGCAGCCGCTGCCGGTGCCAGCGACCTTCCCGTCGCCCGTTTCCTGTCGGGCGCGAGCCAGCCGGTGACATGCTTCACCTGATCCCGGTTCCGGCCCACCGGTTCGCCCTACGCATCGCCTATCGTATCCGCGCCATCGTGCGGCAGCGCACCGGCGTGAGCCGCGACGGTGTCAGCGTGATCGCGCGCGACTTCGAAGGGCAGATCCTGCTGGTGCGACACAGCTACGGTCCCGATTTCTGGTACTTTGTCGGCGGCGGCATCGACCGGGGCGAGAGGCCCGAAGACGCCGCCCGGCGCGAATTGCGCGAGGAAGTCGGCTGCGAGATCAGCGCGCTCAAGCAGATCGGCACGATCAACGAAACACTTTCGGGCGCAGCGCACACGGCGCATATCTTCTCGGGCGTGGTGAACGACGTCCCAAAGGCCGACGGGCGCGAAATCGTCGAAGCGCGCTTCTTTCCCACGCATTCGCTGCCCGAACCGCTCAGCCCGCGCACGCGCGCGCGGCTGGAGCTGTGGCGCCAGCGCGCAGGCTAGAGCAGGCTGAGCTGCGCGTCGGGGCGGGACGGCTCGTCCTCGCCGTCGCGCTGCAGTTTTGACAAGGTCAGGCCCATCAGCCGGATCGGCATGGGCAGCGGCAGGACTTCTTCCAGCAATGCGCGGCCGATGGCGGCGAATTCTTCCTTGCTCTCGATCGGCCTGTCGACCGTCTTTGTGCGGCTGAAAATCTGGAAGTCGGTGTACTTCATCTTCAGCGTGACCGTGCGCCCCTTCGCTTCTGCCCGTTCGATATAGCCCCAGACGATGTCGATGATGTCCTCCATCGTCTCGCGCAATTCGCTGCCCGATGACAGGTCGCGGCTGAAGGTGCGCTCGCCTCCGACCGACTTGCGGATACGGCTGGAGCGGACGGGCCTGAGGTCGATACCCCGCGCCGCACGGAAGAGGTAATCTGCGAAGCTGCCGAAATGGGCGCGCAGCCACTCGATGTCCTTGGCGGCAAGGTCGGCACCGGTCTCGATGCCCAGCCGATCCATCTTCTCCGCGCCCTTGGGGCCCACACCGTGGAAGCGCCGGACGGGCAGCGACTGGACGAAGGCCGCGCCTTCGCCGGGACGAATCACGCACAGGCCGTCGGGCTTGTTCTGGTCGCTGGCGAGCTTGGCGAGAAACTTGTTGTAGGACACGCCCGCGCTCGCGGTCAGCTTCGTCTTGGCGCGGATTTCCTGCCGGATCAGTTCGGCAATGCGGGTCGCGCTGCCGATGCCCAGCTTGTCCTCCGTCACGTCGAGATAGGCTTCGTCGAGGCTCAGCGGTTCGACAAGATCGGTATGGTGGCGGAAGATCGCGCGGATCTGCTGGCTGACCTCGCTATAGACGTCGAAGCGCGATTTGCAGAAGATGAGGTCGGGGCACAGGCGCTTGGCCGTGACCGAGGGCATCGCGCTCCGCACGCCGAATTTGCGCGCTTCGTAACTGGCGGCGGCGACCACGCCGCGCCCGCTCGACCCGCCGACCGCCACGGGCTTGCCGCGCAGTTCCGGATTGTCGCGCTGTTCGACGCTGGCGAAGAAGGCATCCATGTCGACATGGATGATTTTCCTGAGGCCGTCGGCCTCCTCCTCATCGCTGCCTTCCGTGTCGCTCATGCAACATCAGATAGCGACACGGGTTGCAAAGCGGAACCTTGTGCGCCACCCGCCATTTTGTGCAAATGCGAAACGACCAGCTTGCCAGCGGGGAACGACCCCCGGCCGCCGCCGCAAGGCGTGCGCCGATAGGCGAGCGCGAACTCATCTGGATGATGGCGCTGCTGATGGCGCTGAATGCTTTCGGCATCGACGCAATCCTGCCCGCGCTCGACGTGCTGGCCGGGGACCTGGGTGCGGAGGGCAATCGCCGCCAGTTCGTGGTCGGCGCTTACCTGCTCGCCGCTGGCATCGGCACGCTGGTGCCGGGGGCATTTGCCGACCGGTACGGCCGACGGCCCGTGCTGTTCGTCGCGCTGTTCCTCTACATCGTGCTGTCGATCGCCTGCGCGCTGGTGACCAGTTTCGACGGGCTGGTGGCGCTGCGTGCGGCCCAAGGTTTCTTTGCGGCGGGCATCATTGCCCTGCCGCCGGCCATCATCCGCGACCGCGTGGGCGGTGACCGGATGGCGCGCATGATGAGCCTGATCTTCGTGATCTTCCTGCTCGTGCCCGCCGTCGCGCCCAGTGTCGGGCAGGGCGTGCTGGTGCTGATGGGCGACTGGCGCTGGATCTTCGTATCCATGGCCGTGGCAGGCGTGGCGATGAGCGCTTGGGTCTATTTCCGCCTGCCAGAAACTCTGCACGAGGAAGACCGGCAGGAAATCCGCATCCCGGTGATCGCGCGCAACATGAAGGCCGCACTGACCCTGCGCGAGACCATCGGCTACACGCTCGGCAGCGCGCTGGTCTTCGGCGGATTGTTCGGCTTCATCAATTCGAGCCAGCAGCTGATCGGCGAGGCCTTCGGCGCGGGCGACCGCTTCCCGCTGATCTTCGCGATCTGCGCAGGCTGCATGGCGCTCGCCAACTGGTCGAACAGCCGCATCGTCGAGCGCTTCGGCGCGCGCAAGGTGAGCCATGCCGCGCTGTTCGCCTTCATCGCGATTGCCGCGGTCCAGCTCTATTTCGCCAACCAGCCCGACGAGACGCTGTGGACCTTCGTCCCGCTGATGGCGGCGAACATGAGCCTGCTGGGCTTCATCGGTGCCAATTTCGGCTCGATCGCCTTGCAGCCGTTCCGCCACATCGCGGGCGCGGCCTCGAGCGCGCAGGGCTTCCTGCGCATGACCAGCGGGGCGCTGCTCGGTGCCTTCGTCGGCTTTGCCTATGACGGGACCGCGCGTCCGCTGGCGCTGGCGCTGCTGGTGACGGCGGTGCTTAGCCTTGCCTTCGTGCTGTTTTCCGAACGCGGCACGCTGTTCGGGGACAAGATGGAAGACGACGCCTAGCTTTCCGCTTCCAGCCTGCGCCAGGCGAGCGAGGCGAATTCGCACAGCAGGGGCCGTGTGTCGCGCGGGTCGATGATGTCCTCGACATTGAAGCGCTCGGCACTGCGGAAGGGGCTGGTGACCTTGTCCAGCCGTGCGCGGATCGCTTCCAGTTCGGCGACCGGATCGTCCGCGGCTTCGAGCTCCGACTTGTAGGCGACCTCCAGCCCGCCCGCGATGGGCAGGCTGCCCCAGTCTCCCGAAGGCCAGCAGTATCGGTACTGGTAAGTCTCGGCATTGCTCATGGCGCTGCCGGCGATGCCATATGCGCGGCGCAGGACCACGGAGGCGAGCGGGACGCTGGCCTTGTAGATCGCGTTCATCGCCTGCACGCCGTACCTGATCGTGCCTGCCATTTCCGCCTCGCGCCCGATCATGAAGCCCGGGTTGTCGACGAGGTGGACGATCGGCAGGCGGAACTGGTCGGCCAGCTTGACGAAGCGTTCGACCTTCTCGCTGGTCTTGGCTTCCCACGAACCGCCAAGGTAGCTGGGATCGCTTGCGAGCACCATGACTGGCCAGCCGTCCAGCCGGGCGAGCGCGGTGATGCAGGCTCGGCCCCACATCCGCCCGATCTCGAACACGGTGCCCTGGTCGAACACCATCTCCATGCAACGGCGCATCGAATAGACCGCCTTTGGATCGCGCGGGACAAGGGCGGACAGCGCATCCTCGCGCCGGTGGACCGGGTCGGTGCAGAGCGAGCGGCGGGCAAGCTGGCCGACGTGCTCGGGCATGAAGGACAGGAAATGGCGCGCGCGGGCGAAGGCCTCGGCCTCGCTTCCTACCTCGTCGTCGACCACGCCGTTGCGGGTATGGATTTCCGAACCGCCCAGGTCTTCCTTGGCCTGCTGGTGGTCGGTCGAACCCTTGTAGGCTTCGCCCAGCCCGTCGACCACGGCAGGTCCGGCCGCGAAGATCTGGCTGAGGCCCTTGACCATGACCGAGTAATGGCTGGCGACCGTGCGCGCCGCGCCGAGGCCTGCCGTCGGGCCGAGCGCGAGGGCGACGACCGGCACCGTGTCGAGGTTCTTCACCACGTCCGACCAGCCGGGAACGGCGGGGATATAGGTCGCGCCGATCTGTTCCAGCGTCTTGACGCTGCCGCCGCCGCCGGTGCCGTCGATCATGCGGATGATGGGCAGCTTCAACTCGTGCGCCATCTTCTCGGCCTGCACCATCTTGCGGCTGATGCCTGCGTCGGCCGCCCCGCCGCGAATGGTGAAGTCGTCGGCCGTGGCCACGACCGGGCGGCCGTTCACCAGCGCCTTGCCGAACAGAAACGGGGCGGGAAGGACGCCGGTGAGATTGCCGTCCTCGTCATAGGAACCGCGTCCTGCGATCTTGCCGATTTCGCGGAAAGAGCCCTCGTCGCACAGCGCGGCGAGCCGGGCGCGCGCGTCCATCTTGCCGCGCCCATGCTGGCGGGCGACCTTGTCCGCGCCGCCCATCTGCTCGGCCAGCGCCTCGCGGTGGCGCAGTTCTTCCAGTTCCTTGTCCCAGCCCATGCGCGTGCTCTCTCCTCAGGGAAGGCACGCTTGCAAGGGATGGGCCGAAAGGAAAGCCCTATTCTTCGACGGGCTCCACAACCGCGAGCACGGCTTCGACCTGTACTTGGCTGCCGGCGCTGACCGACAGGCCGGTAACGGTCCCGTCGAACGGTGCGGTGAGCGCGTGCTCCATCTTCATCGCTTCGAGCACCATCAGGCGCTGGCCGGCGGTGACGCTGTCTCCTTCTGCCACATCGACCGCGATGACCTTGCCCGGCATGGGGGCGATGATGTCGCCGTCGTGGGCATGGTGATGGCCGCCGCCGCGTGTCGACAGCGCGAAGTCATAGGCCATGCCCTCGTCGAACACGATGACGCTTTCCGCATCGAGGAGGCCGGTCGCCTCCGGCAGCGCGCCATCGCCCGACAGGGTGCGGGTCTCGCCGCCATTGGCCAGTGCGACGCTGCGGCGAGGTTCGGCGTTGAGGCGGAATCCGGAAAGCGAGCTGCCTTCGGTATCCTCGTCCTCGTCGAACAGCGCGAAGGCAGCTGCGGTCTGCCAGACTTCCTCATCCGGTTCGCCCGTCGGCAGAAGGCTGTCGAGCCGTTCGCCGATGAAGCCGGTGTCGAGATTCCCCATGACGAAATCGGGATCGTTGAGCGCGCGGTTGAGGAAACCGGCATTGGTGCGCACGGGCCAGACTTCGACGCCCGCGGTCATGGCATCGAGACCTTCGATGGCCTCGTCGCGGGTTTCGCCCCAACTGACCAGCTTGGCCACCATCGGGTCGTAGAAGGGCGAGATCGCATCGCCTTCCTCGACGCCCGTTTCCACGCGCCCTTCCTCGACGAATTCGAGGTGGTCGAGCCGACCGGTACTGGGCAAGAACCCCTTCGCCGGATCCTCCGCATAGAGCCGCGCCTCGATGGCCCAGCCGTCGATGGCGAGGTCTTCCTGCTTCAGCGGGATCGGCTCGCCGCTTGCGACGCGCAGCTGCCATTCCACCAGGTCCACGCCGGTGATCTCCTCGGTCACCGGGTGCTCCACCTGCAGGCGGGTATTCATTTCCATGAAGAAAATGCGGTCGGCGCGCAGGCCTTCGCTGGCATCGGCGATGAATTCGATCGTGCCCGCACCCTCGTAATCGACCGCCTTGGCGGCGCGCACGGCGGCGGCGCAGATTTGCTCGCGCGTGGCCTCGTCCATGCCGGGGGCGGGGGCTTCCTCGATCACCTTCTGGTGGCGGCGCTGCAATGAGCAGTCGCGTTCGAACAGGTGGACGACGTTGCCGTGGCTATCGCCGAAGACCTGCACCTCGATATGGCGCGGCGAGGTGATCCACTTCTCCAGCAGCACCTCGTCGTTGGAAAAGCTGGCCTTGGCCTCGCGCCGGCAACTCTCCAGCGCGGCCTCGAAATCGGCTGCGACATCGACCTTGCGCATCCCCTTGCCGCCGCCGCCTGCGACCGCCTTGATCAGCACGGGATAACCGATCCCGTTGGCTTCTTTCTTGAGGCGTTCGACCGACTGGTCCTCGCCGAGATAGCCCGGCGTCACCGGCACGCCCGCTGCAATCATGCGCTCCTTGGCGGCATCCTTCAGGCCCATCGCTTCGATGCTGGCCGGCTTCGGTCCGACCCAGATCAGCCCCGCGTCGATCACGGCCTGCGCGAAACCTGCGTTTTCGGAGAGGAATCCGTAGCCCGGATGGATCGCCTCGGCGCCCGTCTGCTTCGCGGCGGCGATGATCTTCTCGCCCACCAGATAGCTTTCGGCAGCGGGCGAGGGGCCGATGTGGACCGCCTCGTCTGCGGAGCGGACATGCAGCGCCTTGGCATCGGCATCCGAATAGACCGCGACAGTGGCGATGCCCATTTCACGCGCGGTGCGGATGATGCGGCAGGCGATCTCGCCGCGATTGGCGATGAGGAGCTTTTGGATCATGGACGCTCGCTAGACGTAGCGTCGCGCAGCTTCAAGCTACCAGCCTGCAACGGGGCGGAAATCGTGGCGTGTCCAGATGATCGGTTCGGCAGGACCGGAGGGCCGGTTCCACAGCGCTTCGAAGAAGGCGGTGGCGACGTGCCAGAGCTTTTCGAGCCCGCTCACGCGCACGCGGCGGTCCCAGGCCTTCTGCCCGCGGGAGAGAACCTTGCGCCCGATGGCGCCGTAGATATTGGCCGCGGCCAGCACAGCCCATCGCTGGCGGAACCGCAGCTTCTTCGCGCCGAGTTTCGATGCTGCCTCGTGCTTTTCCATCAGCGTTATCAGGCGCGGCATCAGGCTGGCGAGGACGAAGCGATTGTCCGGATGCGCGTGTTCGCCTGCCTGCCAGCCCTTTTCGGCCAGCCATGTCGCAGGCAGGTAGCAGCGCCCCGCTTCGGCATCCTCGACGATATCGCGCGCGATGTTCGCCATCTGGAAGGCCAGCCCGAGATCGCAGGCCCGGTCGAGCGTTTCGCCGTCGTCGGTGCTCACGCCCATCACCACGGCCATCATCACGCCGACGGAACCTGCCACGTGATAGCAATAGCGCAGCATGTCGGCCTCGGTCTTGGGCTGCCAGCGGGTCGCATCGAGCGCGAAGCCGCCGATCATGTCGTTGGCCATTTCCCAGGTGAGACCCGTCTCGTCGGCGACCAGCCCGAAGGCGTCGAAAGCGAAATCGGCCGTGGGCTGTTCGTCGAGCGCGCGCTTCGTCAGCACGCGGATCGCTTGCACGCGGTCTTCCGCGTTCTTCAGGTCGCCCTGGTCGCCCAGCGGCCCGCCCTTGTCCTGGTTGTCTGCGATGTCGTCGCAGCGGCGGCACCAGGCATAGAGCAGCCACGCCCGCTCCCGCGTTCCGCGATCGAACAGCTTGGAAGCGGCGGCGAAACTGTGCGAGCCTTCCTCGATCGCCACGCGCGCCTTGTCGACCAGGAAGTGCCGCTCGCGCCCGCCGCCAGCCCGGGCCGGCGTCTGGCGCAGGTTCTGGGTGGTAAGGGGGCGCGGCTTGTTCAGAGGTCGTCGGCCTTCATCTGGAAAATCGGCGTGTGCGGCACATAGTTTTCCATCTGGTCGAGCAAACCGCCCAGCGTCGTGTCGTGCACGAGGATGCCCTGGTGCACGGGCCGCACGAAGCCGACATCGGCCATCTTGCGGTTGAACGCGATCAACTCGTCATAGAAGCCGAACGCATTGAGCAGGCCGACCGGATTGTCGTGATAGCCGAGCTGCGCCCAGCTCATCGCTTCCCACAATTCGTCCATCGTGCCGACCCCGCCGGGGATGGTTACGAACCCGTCCGAGAGGTCGGTGAAGCGCTGCTTGCGCTCGTGCATGCCGGAGACGGTGTAGAGTTCGGTGCAGTCGTGATTGGCGACTTCGGAATTGGCGAGCGCCTCGGGGATGACGCCGATCACCTCGCCGCCCGCATCGAGCGCGCCGCGCGCCGTCGCACCCATCAGGCCGAGGCGGCCACCGCCGTAGACGACGCCGATGCCCCGCTCGGCAAGGCCGGCTCCGACATCATAGGCAAGCTGGATATAGCGCGGATCTTCGGGCGATGCCGAACCGCAGTAGACGGCAAGACGTTTCATCAGGCGAGCAAATCCTCAAGCATGAGCCCCGCGGTCGCCTTGGCGCTGCCGACGACGCCGGGGATACCGGCGCCCGGGTGCGTGCCCGCGCCCACGAGGTAGAAATTGTCGATCACGTCGTCGCGATTGTGGCCGCGGAAGAAGGCACTCTGTGTCAGCACCGGTTCGAGGCTGAAAGCGCTGCCCATGTGGGCATTCAAATCCATCGCGAAATCGCGCGGCGCGTAGTGGAACTTGGTCTTGATGCGGCCATGGAGGCCCGGGATCAGGCGCCGCTCGACCTCGTCGAGAATGCGCTTTTCCAGGATCGGGCCCATTTCCTGCCAGTCCACCGACAGCTTGCCCATGTGTGCGACCGGCACGAGCGCGTAGAAAGTGCTCATGCCTTCGGGCGCCATGCCCGGGTCGGTCACGCTGGGGTGGTGGAGATAGATCGAGAAATCCTGCGGCAGGACGCCGTGATCGTAGATGTCTTCCAGCAGGCCCTTATAACGGGGGCCGAACAGGATCATGTGGTGCGGAATGCCCGGCCAGGTGCCCTCGATGCCGAAATGGACGACGAAGAGGCTGGGCGAGAAACTCTTGCGCGACAGCGACTTGGCGTAGGTCTTGCCCCGTTTGGAACCTGCCAGCAGGTCCTTGTAGCTGTGCATGATGTCGGCATTGCTGGCGACCGCGTCGAAACGCTGCTTCCAACCGGAATGGGTTTCGACCTCGCTGGCCTTGCTGCCGAGCGTGTGCACCTGCACCACCGGGTCGTGCAGGCGGACAGTGCCGCCGATGCGCTCGAAATGGGTGACCATGGCCGCGATGAGGCGGTTGGTGCCGCCCTTCGCCCACCAGACACCGCCGTCCTTTTCCAGCTTGTGAATGAGGGCGTAGATGCTGCTGGTCTTCATCGGGTTGCCGCCGACCAGCAGGGTGTGGAACGACAGCGCTTCGCGCAGTTTCTCGTTCTCGACATAGCTCGAGACCATCGAATAGACGCTGCGCCACGCCTGCTTCTTGGCCAGCGCCGGGGCGGCCTTGAGCATCGACTTGAAATCGAGGAAGGGCTTGTGCCCCAGCTTGACGTAGCCTTCCTCGTAGACACCGGCCGCATAGTCGAGGAACCGCTGGTATCCGGCAACGTCGGCGGGGTTGAGCTTGGCGATCTCGCCGAACAGCTCTTCCTCGTCATTCGAATAGTCGAAATTCGTGCCGTCGGGCCAGTTCAGCCGGTAGAACGGCATGACCGGCATGATCTCGATATCTTCGGCCATGTCGTGGCCGGTCAGGCCCCACAGTTCGCGCAGGCAGTCGGGATCGGTGATGACGGTGGGACCGGCATCGAAGGTGAAGCCGTCCTTTTCCCAGTAATAGGCCCGCCCGCCCGGCTTGTCCCGCGCTTCCACGACCGTAGCCGCGATGCCGGCGGACTGCAGGCGGATAGCAAGCGCAAGGCCGCCGAAACCGGACCCGATCACGCAGGCAGTGCGGCCGGTCTGGGGAATCTCGGTGGCGGAAGAAATATCGGGAGGCGTTACATCGGCGTTCATCGTCGATCCTCTTGGACGAGCGGCGCTCCCTTGCCAAGCAGGGCTGCGACCGCACGGGAAATTGGTACCGGCGGTTTTCCTGAAAGGATCCGCAATTTGTCGAGGGCGCTGGAACGCGCGGCATAGAACCGTTCGATCAGAGGTTCCCCCAAGCGGTAGAAGCGCTCGAACACCCGATATCGTTCCTCGGGAATCGCCGCATCGAACAGCATCTTGCCGAGCAGGCGATAGAAGCCCGTGCGGCGCCAGTGTTCATGCGCGCGCCGGTCGACCAGGCGGGCAAGCTCGTCGCGTGGAAAAGCGGCTGCATCGGCGATGGCAATTGCGTTCTCGACCGCCACCGGGATGGTGTAGCTGGTCAGCGGATGCACGAAGCCCCCGCGCGCGCCTGCCAGAACCACTTCGGGGTGTTCGAGCGAAGCGCGGTAGGCGGCGAAATCGCCGCCGGTGATGACTGGAAGAACTCCCGTTTCCTCGTGCAGCACCGTGGCTTCCCAGCCCTTGTCAGCGGCATAGGCGGCGATGCGTTCGCGCAGGGCCGGCGCATCGAGCGTGGCGCTATCGGCGTAATAGGTGTCCTCGACGAAGATCTCGTCGGGCCCCATCGGCAGGAGATAGACGAAACGATAGGCGCCGTGTTGCCGGACGGTCGCATCCATGATCACGGGACGCTCGATCCCGTGGGGGCTGGCGGTTCGCAGGTGCTGGCCGAGGAAGACCTGCCAGCCGCCCGTCAGGTGCTTGCTGGGACCGGCATCGCGGCAGTCGATGACGGTGCGTGCGTCCACGCGCTCTCCGGTAGCAAGCTCGATACCCGAAGCATCGAGGCGCGCCACCCGCGAGCCGAGCTGCTGGGCTTCCTGCGGCAGTTCGCGGCGCAGCGTACGGTCGAAATCGCGGCTGTCCAGCGAGCGGTAATTGGCCGACAGCACCCGCCTATGCGCGGGAAAGCGGACCTCGTTGCCGCCGGCCCACTCGGTCCGGCCGAACGGCGCAAGCAGCGCCTCGCCCTGCTGAGACAAATCGCTTTCGAACCAGCTCCAGCGGTGGTTGCCGCCGAAGCTGCCGCCAGCTTCGAACAGGGCGAGGGAGAGCGAAGGGTGCGCGCGGCGGATCGCAAGCGCGGCAAGTCCGCCGGCAAGCCCTCCTCCTACGATCGCGATGTCGAACCTGCGGCCCATGGGGAAAGTCGCTTACGGGTGCAGGGGCAGCGCGGCAATCGCTTTGCGCGAATTTGCATTCGCTGGTACGGAACGCGCAGGCCGCTTGTCCGTTGGCGGGTGAAGGGCAAGACGAGGGAATCCCCGATGAAATATGCAGTTTTCGTGGCCGCCGGCCTGCTTGCGGGCACTGCGGCGTCGCCGCTCGCGGCGCAGGATGCCGACGTGAACGTGTCGCCGCCCGCCGGGCCGCCGACCACGGTATTCGACGGCGATTACCTCAGCGTGGGCGTGGGCGTGGCCTACAACGCCAGCTATTCGGGGTCGGACGACTACCAGCTCAGCGTGCTGCCGATCGTCCAGGGTTCGCTCGGCGGCGTAGGGATCAGTCCGCGCCCTGCCGGCCTCGCGCTCGATTTCATTCCCGATCCCGACGAGGGCATTGCCTTTTCCGCCGGGCCGCTGCTGCGCATCAACCGCGACCGTGCCGATATCGACGATATCGATGACGACATCGTAGCGGCCTATGGCGAGCTTGAAACCGCTATCGAGGTGGGGGCAAGCCTCGGGGTCAAACTGCCCAAGCTGCTCAACCCCTTCGACAGCCTGAGCTTCAACGTCGATGCCGGCTGGGACGTGAACGGCGCCCACGGCGGCATGACCGTCTCGCCGAGCGTGACTTATTTCACCCCGCTCAGCCGCGCGATGGCCGCCTCGCTCAGCGTCAGCACGAACTGGGTCGATGACGATTTCGCCGACTATTACTATTCGGTCCCCGTGACCAATGCTGCGCTTCCCGCGGCCGATGTGCTGCCGGGTTTCCAGGCGGAAGGCGGGTTCGAAAGCGTCGGGGTGAATTTGCTGCTGGCCTACGACCTCAACGGCGATGTGACCGACGGCGGATTGTCGCTGATCGGGCTGGGCGGCTATTCGAAATTGCTCGGCGATGCGGCAGACACGCCCTTCACCAGCATTCGCGGCAGTTCGAACCAGTATTTCGTCGCGCTGGGCATCGGCTATACTTTCTAGCGGATAGAATTCGCAGGTCACTTGTCGGGGCGGGGCTGTGCGCGCAATCTCGCCTCCATGACCGCGAACCCACTGAGGCCGCACCGCGCGGCAATCATCGCCGGCCTCGTCATAACGGCCGTCACGCTGGCCGTGCTCTTCGCCATGGATCGCCCGCCGATCTGCACCTGCGGCTATGTCGCGCTGTGGTACGGGGACATCAACGCCTCGGGCAACAGCCAGCACCTGTCCGACTGGTATACGCCCAGCCACATCATCCACGGGATGCTGTTCTACGCGCTCGGCTGGCTGCTGTTCTCGCGTGCAGGCATCGGCGGCAAGCAGGCTGCGAGGTACAGCTTCACGCTCGCCGTCTTCCTCGAAGCGGCATGGGAGATCATCGAGAACACGCCCATGGTCATCGACCGCTATCGTTCGGTCACGGTGAACTGGGGCTATTCGGGCGACAGCATCATCAATTCCATGGCCGACATCGGCTGGATGAGCCTGGGCTTCTTCCTCGCCCTCAAGCTGCCCGTGCGGGTAACGGTGGTGCTGGCGATTATCATGGAAGTGGTCGCGGCGCTGGTGGTGCGCGACAATCTGACGCTCAACGTCATCATGCTGGCCTACCCGTTCGAATTCATCCGCGAATGGCAGGCGCTGGGCTGAGCGCCTATTGCCCGGCAGCCTTGTCGGCCCATTCGGCCTTCTTGCGCTCCGCCCATTCCATGCGGCTGCGCAGCTTGCCTTCGTAAGGCACGCCGGGCGAAATCGGCAGGGCCTTCACAGTCCCGATATCGAGGCCGTAGATGCGGTCGTCGTCGCCCAGGTAAGCCTTGGCCGGCACGCCTTCGGAAAGCTTGTCCTTCACTGTCTTGAGGCTGCCGAGATCGACCGACATCAGCCATTCCGAATGGCTGTTGGCGAACAGCAGGACGGCCGTGTCGCTATCCTCGCCCAGAGGTGAGAACAGCCTGACCGTCCCCTTGCGTTCGCGCCCGCCGGAATAGGCCGCGCGTCGCTTCATACGCAGGCGCAGGTGAGAAATACCGCCAAGCAGGGTGAGGCCGCCCATGATGCCGATGATCCACATCATGACGGCAGGCGGCTCGTCGTCGCCCAGCGGGATGAACCCCAGCGCCATCGCAAGGAAGAATGCGCCAACGGCCATGGCCAGCAATGCACGCAAAAAAACCGCCTCCCGAAAGTGTCCGGAAGGCGGGTCTTTAGCAGACAGGGCATAAGAAATCGCCCGGTCAGTCGTCCTTTTTGGCCGTACCGACCGTGCCGTCGGCGAGGTCGGGGCGCGGATCGGGCAGTTTCGCGTCGCGGTCGCCCGTCTTCAGGTAGGTGTCGAACCATTCCATCATGCGCAGATTGTAATCGTAGCGCGCGGCGGCCTTCTGGTTGCCGTGACCTTCGCCCGGGTACAGCACGAGGCGAACCGGAGTGTCCGGCTTGCGCACCTTGATCGAGCGGTAAAGCTCGTAGCTCTGGCTCGGCGCGACGCGGGTGTCTTCAGCACCGTGCATGATCAGCAGCGGGGTTTCGGCCTTGTCGACATGATAGATCGGCGAGACTTCGAGCATCTTCTGCCAGTTGTCCCACGGCCATGCGCGGCTGTGCACATTGTACATCTCGTAGGGGATGTCGGTGGTGCCGAACTTCGAAATCTGGTTCGAAATGCCCACGAACATGACACCGGCAGCGAATTCGTCGCTGTAATAGGTGCTGGTCCATGCGGTCGCATAGCCGCCGTAGGAACCGCCGGTCACGCCGACGCGGTCGGCATCTGCGATGCCCGCCTCGACCAGCGCGCGCTTGGCATCGACGAGGTCACGGAATTCGGGATCGGTGTAGCGACCCTGGTGCTGCTTGGAGAATGCCGTGCCGTAGCCGGTCGAGCCGCGATAATTAGGCAGGAAGACGGCATAGCCCTTGCCCGCGGCCACCTGGCCCGGCTTGGAATAGGCGGTCTGCCAGCCGTTGCTGTCATGCGCTTCGGGGCCGCCGTGGACGTTGAGGATCAGCGGGGCGCCGCCCTTGGGAACGCCGCCAACCGGCTCGATCAGCACGCCTTCCACCTGCTGTCCGTCGGTCGCAGTGAAAGTGAAGGCGCGCTGCTTGCCGAAGTCGATTTCCGACAGCCACGGATTGTGCTGGGTCCAGCGGGCGAAGGCGCCGTTGTTCCACACGAACAGTTCGGTCGGGTGCTGCGGGCTGCTCGCCTCGACGGCGATGGTGTTGCCGCCCGTTTCCACGTTGGAGAGAATGAGCTCGCCGCCGTCATGCTCTTCGGCGACGGTGCCGTCGGCATTGTAGATGCGCAGCGCCGACTGCACGCCCTTGTGGATCACTGCCGCAAGGCGGCCGTCGGCCAGCCATGCGGCATCGACTGCGGCTTCCGGAGCGCCGGCATTGAGCGCGCGGTAGCTACCGCTTGCCACGTCGACGAGGTGCAGCGTCGTATCGGCGGGATCGTTCATGTCGACGCCGGCGATCATTGACAGCTGCTTGCCATCGGGCGAAACCTCGATGTCGCCCAGCTTGCCGGGCGTTTCGACCACTGCCAGCACCTTGCCGGTGGCAAGGTCGATCACATGGGCACGCTTGGAAGTATATTCGTCGTCGATCTGCGGCGTGGGTGCGCTGTCGACCACGGCGGTCTTGCCGCCCGGCGCGACCTTGAAGCCGCTGACGTAGCCGGGGATGGTCACGGCCTTCGGCTCGGCATCCACTTCAGCGCCGATCTTGGCGGAGAACAGGCGGTTGAGGCGGGCTTCCTCTTCATAGACGATGGCGTTGAAGCCGGCCTTCGACTCCTTTTCGCGGTCCTTGTCCTTTTCGGCAGAGGCCAGCATCCAGATGGCCGAACCGTCGGGTGCCCAGGCGTAGGAGCGCACGCTCGCATCCTTGACTGCTGCCAGCTTGCGATGCGCGCCGCCGTCGACCGGGATGCCCCACACGGCGCGGTCGCCATCCTTTTCGGTCCACAGGAAGCTGATGGTGCGGCCATCGGGCGAATACTGGATGGCCGAGACGTTCATGCTGTCGGGCAGGAAGTCGCGCGCATTCATCGGACCATAGGCGAGCTTCAATTGCTGCTCGGTCGAACCGTTTTCCTCGCCTTCGGTCACGTCGGGGAGGGCGGCAGTGGTGTAGGCGATGCTGCGGCCATCGGGCGAGACAGCCACGGTGCCTACGCTTTCGAGCGCGGCGACGTCTTCGGGCGTCATCGGACGGGCCTGCGCCTGCGCGGCGATCGATGCGGTGGCCAGCAGGCCTGCGGCAAGGACGGTACGGCGAATTCGGGTCAAGGTTCTCTCCTCTGGGAATCGTCTGGCGGTCTCATAGCGACCTCGCGCCGGAGGGCAAACCGGGGCTTGCGGGCGGCGGGCGGTGCAGGCATCAGGCGGCCAAGGGACAAGAGGAGATTCCATGCGCAAACTGATCGCCGGGCTGACTGCCAGCCTGCTCGCCGCTACCTCGCCGCTGGCCGCAGAGACGACCATCATCCATGCCGACGGCCTCGTGATCGATGCTGCCAGCAAGCCGATGGGCAAGGCCACCGTCACCGTGAAGGACGGCGTAATCGTCAGCGTGGAGGAAGGCTGGAAGGGCGTGCCCGACGGTGCGAACATGGTCCACCTCGAAGGGCGGACGCTGGCTCCCGGCTTGATCGATTTGCACACGCACCTCACCGGCGATCCGGGCGGTGATTTCTGGAAAGCGACGACCGAACCGACCGAATGGGACGTGGTGATCGGGGCCAAGAACGCGCGCCTCACCGCCAAGGCCGGCTTCACCACCGTGCGCGAGGCGGGCAGTGCCCAGCACACTGCTTTCTCGCTGCGCCGGGCGACTGCCGAAGGGTTAATAGCCGGACCGCGCATCGTCGCTGCCGGACCTTCGCTCGCCATCGTCGGCGGGCACGGCGACACCAGCGGCTTCCTGCCCGAAGTGAACGCGCTGCTCGATGACGGCTACAATTGCACCGGCGCGGTCGAATGTGCGGAGAAGGTCCGGCTCGCCAGCCAGAACGGGGCCGACATCATCAAGATCACCGCAACCGGCGGCGTGCTGAGCCAGCAGGGCCGCGGGCTGGAAGCGCATTTCACCGATGCCGAGATGAAGAGCATCGTCGATACCGCCCGCTCGCTTGGCCTCAAGGTCATGGCCCATGCGCATGGCGCACGCGGCATCGAAGCCGCGGCCCGCGCAGGCGTGACCTCGATCGAACACGGTACCTATATCGACGAGGCCGCTGCCAAGGCGATGCGCGAGAACGGCACCGTGCTCGTGCCCACGCTCATGGCCTTCCAGGGCATCCGCGGCAATCTGGGCAAGGGCGTCTACACCCCGGTCGTGGAAGACAAGGTCCGCGCTGTCGCCGCCTATGCCGAAAGCATTGTCGAGCGTGCCCGCAAATGGGGCGTGACGATCGCCTTCGGCACCGATGCCGGCGTGTTCGAGCATGGCGACAATGCCAAGGAACTCGGCCTGATGCGGGCTGGCGGCATGTCCGACCGCGAAGTGCTCGCCAGCGCGACGACGGGCGCGGCCAAGGTGCTGGGCATGGAAAACCAGATCGGCCGCATCGCGCCGGGCTATTCGGCGGACATCATCGCGGTGCCGGGCAACCCGCTCGACGATGTGACGCTGGTGGAGCAGACCGACTGGGTGATGGTGCGCGGCCGCATCATCGAATGAGGGCCACCCTCGCGCTCGCTGCCGCACTCGGCCTCGCAGTCCCGGCTGCTGGGGAAGAAGGCGGCATATGCGAGCGCGAGCTGGTCGTCCTTGGCGCAGGACAGGACGCAGGTGCGCCGCAGATCGGCAATGCGGACGACGCAGGGGAGCGCCTGCTGCCTTCCTCGCTCGCGCTGATCGATCGCGGTTCTAACAAGCGATACCTGTTCGACGCCTCGCCCGCGATTACCGAACAGCTGGCGGAGCTCGATCGTATCGAGCCACCGGTTGAAGGGCTCGGTTTGGATGGCATCTTCCTGACCCATGCGCATATCGGCCACTATCTGGGACTCGCCTGGCTAGGGCGCGAGGCGGCTGGCGCGAAAGGCATGCCGGTCTATGCCCTGCCGCGCATGGCGCAGTTCCTCCGTGCGAACGGCCCGTGGAGCCAGCTGGTCGAGCTCGGCAACATCGAGGTCAGGTTGCTGGCGAACGGGGGCATTACCCCGCTCGACCTGGGGCGCCTGCGCGTGCTGCCCTATGCCGTGCCTCACCGCGACGAATATTCCGAAACCGCAGGCTTCATGGTCTTCGCCGGGAAGACTGCGTTCCATTACGTGCCCGACATCGACAGCTGGGAGCAGTTCACGCGCGGTGATCGATCCGCCCTGTTCGAACTGGTCGAGACGGGCCGCTATGTCTTCATCGATGCAACCTTCTGGGACGACAACGAACTGCCCGGGCGCGACATGAGCGAGATCCCGCATCCGCGCGTCAGGGCGACGATGGACATGCTCCAGCACCTGCCAGCCGACCAGCGCGCCAAGGTGCGCTTCATCCATTACAATCACACCAACCCGATCCGCGATCCGGCGTCGGCCGAGGCGCGCGAGGTGGAAGCGCGCGGCTTCGGTATCGCGCGGCACGGCGACCGTTTCTGCCTCGATTGAGCGGCATTGATCGACGCGGGTAGGCCGCCTGTCCGCTTTGCCGCTTGCGGGGCCTGCCGCTGCGCCATAGGCGCTGGCGCATCAAAACAGGGATAGAGCCAATGAAACCGATCCGCCTCGCGCTGGCCTGCGCGTCCGCCATCACGCTTGCCGCCTGCGCGGCGACCCCGCCGGTCGCAGACAGCATGCCGGTTGCGCAAGCTGACGATGCCAGCGAACACGACAAGCTGTTCGGCCTGTTCGAGGATGCGGACGAGCGCAGCCTCAAGCTCAACCCGATCTCCGCTCTGTTCCGCGGCGACATGCGCTATGCCGACCGGCTGGGCGATTACATGACCGACGCGTTCAACGACGCGACCCGTGCAGATGCGCAGCTCAATCTTGCCAAGCTGGCCGAGATCGACCGTTCCAAGCTGTCGGCGACGGACCAGCTTGCCTATGACGTTTTCGCCTACAACCAGCGCGAGGTGCTGGCCGGGCTGACCCCTGAAATCCTCGCTGCCACCAGCGTGCGACCGGTCAACCACTTTGCTGGCTTCCACACTTTCTATCCCAGCTTCGCCAGCGGGCAGAGCGCGGCGCCCTTCGAAACGGTCGAGGATTACGAGAACAATTTGTCGCGCCACCGCGACTACGTTGCCTTGACCGACCGCTCGATCGCGCGTTTCCGCGAAGGCATGGCGAGCGGGGTGCTGGAAACGAAGCTGACCATCGGCAATGTCATCAGCCAGCTCGACACGCAGCTGGCGATGGATATCGAGGAATCGCCTTTCTTCATGCCGGTGAAGAACTTCCCCGACAGCTTCTCCGCTGCCGACAAGGCGCGGCTGGAGGCGGATTATCGCACCGGTATCGCGGACATCTACGCCGCTCATGCGCGCCTGCGCGATTTTCTGCGCGATGAATATTACGCCGCTGCGCGGGGCACCGTGGGCCTGTCCCAGATGAAGGGCGGCGAGGCGCTCTATCGCCGCCTGGTCGAAGACACGACAACCCTGCCGCTCGAGCCCGACTATCTTCACAACCTCGGCCTGTCCGAAGTCGCGCGCATCAAGGGCGAACTGGAAAAGGTGAAGGCGGAGGTCGGCTTTGCCGGCACGCTGAATGAGTTCTTCGACTATGTCCGCACCGATCCCAAGTTCCAGCCGAAGAGCCGCGAGGCGCTGACGCAGACCTATTACGATATCGGCAAGCAGGTCGATGCGAAGATCCCGCAGTACTTCTCGCTGACGCCCAAGACCCCGCTCGAGATCAAGCCTTACGAGGAATATCGCGAGAAGTTCGAAGCCGGCGGTTCCTACCAGGGCGGATCGCCCGACGGATCGCGTCCGGGCACCTTCTATTTCAACGCCTACGACCTGCCCAGCCGCCTGACGACGGGCAATGTCACGCTCTACCTTCACGAGGGCGCGCCTGGGCACCACTTCCAGATCAGCCTCGCGCAGGAAAACGAGGCGCTGCCCGCCTTCATGCGCTTCGGCGGGACCACGGCCTATGTCGAGGGCTGGGCGCTCTATGCCGAGACGCTGGGCTACGAGATGGGGTTCTTCGAAGACCCGTGGAACCGCTATGGCACGCTGCAGGACGAACAGCTGCGCGCGATGCGGCTGGTGGTCGACACGGGCCTTCATTCCAAGGGCTGGACGCGCGATCAGGCGATCGACTTCATGCTGGACAATTCGGGCATGACCCGCACCGAGGTCGTGGCCGAGGTGGAACGCTATATCGCCATTCCCAGCCAAGCCTTGGCCTACAAGGTGGGCGCGCTGAAGATCCAGGAACTGCGCCGCAAGGCAGAAGCCGCGTTGGGTGACGATTTCGACATTCGCGCTTTCCATGCACAGGTGCTCGACACTGGCGGCCTGCCGCTGCCTGTGCTGGAAGGAAAGATCGACCGCTGGATTGCAGCCGGCGGCAAGTAAGCTCGCAAGGGGACCGAGGAGAGACGATGATGAAGACTTTCGCAGCGAAGACCGCGATGGCGCTGGTTCTGGCAACCGGACTTGGCGCCTGTTCGACCGTCGGCACTTATGCCGAAGCACCGGTGGCGGCAGCGAAGCAGGCCACGGCGGCAGCGGCGCTCGATGCCCTGCTCGACCGGAGTGAGGCGGCCTATCTCGATCGCAATCCCACCTCGGCCTTCTTCCGTGGCGATTTTTCCGATGCGGACACGCTGGGCGATTTTTCGCCTGCCTATTACGCCAAGGAACGCGCTGCCGCGCAGGCTGACCTTGCCGCACTGCGCCTGATCGACCGCAATGCGCTGAGCGAGACGGGCCGCATCGTCTACGACACCTTCGAATACACGATGCAGCGCCGCATCGCCGAAACCGATGCGGAAATCCTGCCGACCGTCCTGGCAACGCCGATCGACCACTTCCGCGGCTTCCACGTCTTCTATCCGCGCCTGTCGGCACCCGGTGCGCTGATGCCCTTCGACACGGTCGCCGATTACGAGAATAACCTCGCCCGCCACCGGTCCGCGGCCAAGGGCGTGGACGACATGATCGCGCGGATGCGCACCGGCATGGCGCAGGGCATTACTCTGCCGAGCCTGACGGTCGAGATCATGATCAAGCAGTTCGACACGCAGCTGGGCGCGCCCGATGCCTCGAACCCCTATTACGCGCCGCTGGGCGCCTTCCCGGCCAGCTTCTCTCAGGCCGAGAAGGACCGCCTGACCGCAGCCTACCGCGAAACCGTGAAGGGCACGCTGTTTGTCGCGATGAAGCGGATGCGCGATTTCCTCGCCAATGAATACCTGCCGAAGGCCCGCACCAGCATCGCTGCGACCGACAACCCGAACGGCAATGCCTATTACGCTTTCCGCATCGAGGAAATGACCACGCTGCCGCTGACGGCAGAGGAAATCCACCAGACCGGCCTTGCCGAAGTCGCGCGCATCAATGCAGCGCTCGCAAAGGCGCGGGCCGAGGCCGGCGACCGCAAGCAGGTGACATACACCACCAAGGCCGACCTGCAGGAAGCCTGGTACGAGGTCGGCCGCAAGGTCGATCCGCTGATGGATCGCCTGTTCCTCAACCAGCCGAAGACCCCGCTGCGGATCGAGCCTTACGAAGAGTATCGCGAGGCCTTCAACCTCGCCGCCTCCTACTATCCCGGCAAGATCGACGGTTCGCGTCCCGGCACCTTCTATTTCAGCGGCTACAACGTGGCGGAGCGCAAGCTGGGCACTTCGGTCGCGCTCTACATGCACGAAGGCAATCCGGGCCATCACTTCGAGACCATGCTGGCCTACGAGAACGAGGAACTGCCCGATTTCATGCGCTACAACGGCTTTACCGCTTATGGCGAGGGCTGGGGTCTTTATGCCGAAAGCCTCGGCTACGAGCTGGGCCTTTATGACGACCCGCTCGACCGGATCGGCGCGCTGGCGGGCGGTGAATTGCTGCGTGCGGTGCGCCTTGTCGTCGACACCGGCATGCACGCCAAGGGCTGGAGCCGCGAGAAGGCCATTGAATACATGGTCGCCAACGGCCAGCCGCGCGATTTCGCAGAAAGCGAGACTGCGCGCTACATCGTGATGCCGGCGCAGGCGCTGGCCTACAAGACGGGCGAGCTGAAGATTAAGGCCCTGCGCGCCAAGGCCGAGAAAGCGCTGGGCAAGGATTTCGACGTCCGCCGCTTCCACGACCAGGTGCTTTCGACGGGCAACATCCCGCTGTCGGTGCTGGAAGCCAAGATCGACGCATGGATCGCCGCTGGGGGCAAGTAAGCCGCCACGCGTGACAGCAAAGCGCCGCGCGCCCTAGACGGGTCCTCGAAGTTCCGGGGAGGGCGCGCGTGCTCACACATCTTCGCGAGGCGGACTGGCTGACCGCAAGGCGCGTGCGCGGCTATGCGGTGCTGATCGCGATCGCCTCGCTGGCGCTGCTGGCGAACAGCTATATCAAGGCGATGCAGCCGGCCGGGACCGATTTCCTTGCCTTCTGGGGCGCGGGCCATGTCGCGGCCGCAGGCAATCCGGCGGCGGCCTACAATCTTGCCGTGCAGGAAAGCGTGCAGACCGCCACGGGAAGCGAAGGCTGGTTCGTCTTCGTCAATCCGCCGCCCTTCCTGTTTGCCGTGATGCCGTTCGGCGCGCTGCCGTTCCCGATTGCGTGGATTGCGTGGGTGGCCGTGACCTATGCGCTGTGGGCCTGGGCGAGCATCCGTGCCTTTCCGCGCCTGTGGCCGCTGATCCTCGCCTATCCGGGCGCATTGCTGGCCGCGGGCCACGCGCAGACGGGGCTGCTGACGGGCGCGCTCTTGGTGCTGGCCGCGCATTGGCTGGCGCAGCGTCCGGTGCTGTCGGGCGCGGCTATCGGAGCGCTGGTGGTCAAGCCGCACCTTGCCGTGCTCACGCCATTCTGGCTGGCGATGGGCGGGCAGTGGCGCGCCATTGTCGCTGCGGGTGCAAGCGTGCTCGGCCTCCTGGCCGCTTCGTGGCTGGTGTTCGGCACAGACACGATGGCCGGTTATACCACCAGCTGGGAAGCCAGCCGCGCCATCATGGGCGAGCGCAGCGACGACTTCTTCCTGCGCATGGTGACCCTCTATTCGCAGGTCCGCCACTGGACGGGCGAGGGGCCGGCGATGGTCGCAGGCGTCCTGAGCGGCCTTGCCGCTCTGGCGGCGGCCATGCTGGCATGGCGCAAATCGGGCGGAGACGTGCGGGCAAGCGCATCGGCCATGCTGGCGGCAACCGCGCTCGCATCGCCATACCTGTTCAATTACGACCTGCCCTTCCTGATCTTCCCGACCCTGTGGCTGGTGGAGCAGGGGCTGGAGCGCGGCTTCAGGCCTTACGAGAAGCTCGGCCTCGTCGCCTTGTGGTTCTCGCCCTACGCCACCCGCGCGGCGGCGCTCCCGCTGGAGGTCAACTTCATGCCGCTGTGCTCGCTTGCGCTGCTGTGGCTCGTCTGGACGCGCGCGGGACAACGCTGAGGGTCCACGGTCCCGATACGGGACAAGCGCCCGCCCTGCCTCGATTTTCGCGGGAACCCGATCGCCGCATAGGTGGTTTTACGCGGCAGGACGGTGGGAAAGTATTTCATGGAGGAACCCCATGTCGAGCTTGTCCTTCCATAGCAGCCGCCCCGATCGGTGGGTGAAGCCGAAGCCCTATAGCGACGCGTCCCTGCGCTACAGGCAACACGGCAAGATCCTCCCGATGGAAGAGCCGGGTTTCTTCGCCCGCCTGTTCGGGGCTCGCTGAACGGTTCAGTCGGTTAGGACACCCTGAAAAGGGAAGGGGCCGGAGGTTGAAAGACCCCCGGCCCCTGATCTTTTGTGCCGTGTATGGCCGATGAGGCTTAGTATTCCTCCGGCTCTTCCGGCGTATCGGCCATGTGCGTGGGGCCGGCATCCTTGATGCCCTTGGCCAGCTTGAACACTACGCCGCTCAGCAGTGCGAGCGCCAGCAGGTTGGGCAGAGCCATCGCCGCGTTGGAAATGTCGCCGAGGCGCCAGACCAGTTCGGACGGCTGTGCTGCGCCGAGGAAGATCACCACGCACCACAGCACGCGCCATGCGATGTGCAGCTTCTTCTCGCCCGCACGGTTGGACCCCTTCATCCGGTCGTAGAGGAAGGTGATCGCCCGCTCGCCGTAGTAGGACCACGTCAACAGCGTGGTGAAGACGAACAGGATCAGCGCGATCGAGGCGACCAGCGTTCCGATCGGCACGCCGGCCAGCATCATCGGGAAGGCCGCGGCAAAGGCGCCGCTGGTCATCTCGAAACCGACCTTGTCGGATTGCCATGCATGGAGCACCGCCTCGCCGCCGGCGGTAAAGTCGCCGCGCACGGTGAGGATGACCAGCGCCGTCATGGTGCAGATCACGATGGTGTCGATGAAGGTGCCCAGCATCGCCATGCGGCCCTGCTGTTCGGGATCGTTGGTCTGCGCCACCGCGTGGGCGATGGCGGTCGAACCCTGGCCTGCCTCGTTGGAGAACAGGCCGCGCGCGACACCCGCACGGATGGCGATGATCATCGCCGCGCCGACGAAGCCGCCGCTTGCCGCCTGCGGGTTGAACGCCCCGTGGAAGATCAGCGCAAAGGTTTCGCCCAGGTCCCCGAAGTTCAGGATCAGCGCGATCACCGCCATGACGATGTAAGCCGCAGCCATGAAGGGCACGACCTTTTCCGCCACGTTGCCGATCGACTTGATGCCGCCGATGATGACGATGAACACGAGGATCGCGACGATCAGCCCGCCGAGCCATTCCTCGATACCGAACAGCTCGTTGAGGCCGTCCGCGACCGCGTTGGCCTGGATCGAATTGCCCGTGACCAGTGCCGAGAACAGCGTGCCGAGGCAGAAGACCACGGCGAGCCAGGTCCATTTCTTGCCCAGGCCCATCATGATGTAGGTCATCGGGCCGCCGCGCAGCACGCCGTCGCTGGTGCGCTCGCGGTAGCGAATGGCGAGGCTGCCTTCTGCAAAGGCGAGCGCCATGCCGAACAGCGCGGTGATCCACATCCAGAAGATGGCGCCGGGTCCGCCCAGCGCAATGGCCGTGGCGACACCGGCGAGATTGCCCGTGCCGACCTGCCCGGACAGCGCGGTCGACAGCGCCGCGAAGGGTGAGATTTCGCCTTCGCCGGCGCTCTTGCGGCCGGCAAACAGCCCCTTGATCGCTGCGCCCAGTTTCAGGATCGGATAGAATTTCAGGCCGACCATGATCCACAGGCCCATGCCCAGGAGGAAGATGGTCATCGGCGGGAAGGGGATGACTTCCGCCCCGTTCCACGTGCCTACCCAGATGAAATCGGAAATATTGGTGACCGGCTCTACCAGCCGTTCTCCCAAGCTCGGTGCCTGGCTTGTTGCCATGTCAGGTAACCCCTCTGTGCGTCCCTTGGATGTCAGGCGTGGCACGCTAGAGAGCGATGGCCGGCTTGAAAACCCGCAAATCCCCCGCTCTCCCCCGCTTGCGTTTTTCGAAGGCGCGGCCTACATGGCTGCCTGTCTTCCGACATCGACGATGGAAACCTGCCCCTCCCGGACTTGAACCGGGGCGGCGAAACCCCCATCCCGGAAGGCAAGAGCAGTTCTATTGCGAGAGTGACGGGCCATGGCCGACAAAGACAGCAAGACCTCCCCCGCCGAATTCATCCGGCAGGTGCAGACCGAAGGCCGCAAGGTCGTCTGGCCGACGCGTGAAGAGACGATCCGTATCTCGATCTTCGTCTTCATCATGATGGTCATTCTCTCGCTCTTCTTCCTCGGCGTCGATTCGATGTTCGGTGCCGTCGTGCGCTGGCTGATGACGCTGGCCTGATCCGCTAACGGGAAAACGAAAACACATGGCACGCTGGTACATCATCCACGCCTATTCCGGCTTCGAGAACAAGGTCCGCGACTCGATCATCGCCGAGGCCGAGCGCCTGGGCCTGTCCGAAGGCGTCGAAGAAGTCGAAGTCCCGACCGAGACCGTGACCGAAGTGAAGCGCGGCAAGAAGGTCCAGGTCGAACGCAAGTTCATGCCGGGCTACGTGCTCGCCAAGCTGAACATGACCGACGACATCTACCACCTGGTCAAGAACACGCCCAAGGTGACCGGCTTCCTCGGCACCAACAACAAGCCGCAGGCGATCTCCGAAAAGGAAGCCGCGCGCTATTTCGGCGGCGTGGAAGAGGCCAAGGCAGCACCCAAGAAGCAGGTCGATGTCGATTACGAAATCGGCGACCAGGTCAAGGTGCTCGACGGCCCCTTCGCCAGCTTCAACGGCCTGGTCGAAGAACTCGATTTCGACAAGCAGAAGGTCAAGGTTTCGGTCTCGATCTTCGGCCGCGCCACCCCGGTGGAACTCGACTTCGAACAGGTCGAACTGGTCAAGTAACGGCCCGCCCGATGGCGGCATGAAAAAGGGGCGCTCCTCGGATAGAGGGGCGCCCCTTTTCGTTGGCGATGCGCTTCAGCCCGCGACCGGCAGCATTCCCATCTTTCCGGCGTAGGCCGTGCCCATCATCAGCGTGTCGACCATCGCATGGGCGATCACGCAGGCCCACAGATTGCCGCCGCTATGGACGCGCAGGTAACCGAGGCCGAAGCCGACGACGCCGGTGATCAATACGCCCGCAAGGCTCTGGTAGCCGTGCGAAATGCCGAACAGCACGGCCTGGATGAAAATCACCAGCCACATCTTGCCGGCAAGGCCGGGCAGGCGGTTGAGGCGGTCCATCAGGAACCCGCGATAAAGCAGTTCCTCGCCAAGGCCTGCGGTGAACCATGCCACCACGACGATCCACAGGAGCAGGCTGGCCGGGCTTTCGGTCACGAAGTCGAGCACGGCGGCCACTTCCGGCGCGCCGAGGCCTAGCTGGCGCGTCATCAGCGTGCCGACCTGGAACCACGCGATGATGAGGCCTGCCCCCAATGCGCCGACGGCAAGCGTCCGGCCCCAACCGATCGCGGGCTTGCCCATGTCCCATGCTTGGGCCAGCGCACCATCCCGGCGTAGCCAGAACCAGCACAGCATCAGCGCAGCGGCCATGCTACCCGCGACCGAGCCGAGCAGGCCGGGCGAAGTCATGCCGAACATGATGACGGCCGGCGCCGATGCGGCCAGGAATACCAGCGTGACGGTGACGAACTGGAGGATGAAACGCCCCCAGCCCAGTGATGCGACCTTGCTATCGTCCATGCGTGTCAGACCTCCCCGCCTGTGACCCGGCAATCGCCCGGTTGCGGTGGGGCTTCAACTCCCAAGTGCCTGCCAATCCCCGGAAACCGGGGGCAGAGCGCAGCCTGTCAGGCGGCCTTGCTGCCCTTGCCGGCCTTTTTCGGCTTGGCGGGAGCGGCGCTGCGCATCGCGGCGAGTTCATCGTCGACAAGGCGTTCGCGGCGCATTTCCTCGATCTCGCGGTCGACCGAGGCATTGCCGCGGCCCACGGCGTCGTCTTCGGTCGCAAAGGCGGTGCGCTTTTCGAGGTCGGCGATGTGGTCCATCCGCCGCTCGGTCCGGCTGGCGAAGCCGCCGCGCGGGGCCGAAGCGGAGGCATTGCCATCGGCGGCGAGCTGGTCGGCGAGGCGCTTGCGCACGTCGTCGCGCTTCGCCTCGAGCTGTATTTCCGCCTCCTGCATCTCGGTCATGTCGGCATCGAGGCGGGCGATGTCCTGCTTGAGCTGCGCAATCTTGCCACGGCTGTCTTCGCGGGCGTGCAGCGCCTGGCGGGCCAGATCCTCGCGGCCATTATCCATGGCGACGCGGGCCTTGGCGCCCCAGTCGGCTTCCTGTGCATTGGCCTGCACGAGATCCGCCTTGAGCCGTTCCTGCTGACGGCGCGCCTTGGTGGTTTCGCCCGCAAGGCCGATCAGCGCTTCCTCGATTTCACGTTGGAGCCGGGCGAGCAGCTTGGCCGGATTGGACGCACCGTCGAGCGCGCTGGTCACGTTGCTGGAAATGAGCTCCCGCACCTGGATGGCGATACGAAACATTACAGTCCCCCCTAAATTCCTGCCCCGTTTAATAGTATTCAATTCTTAATGGAAGAATATTGACGCCGATAACCGGAATTAACCTTCACGGGGACACTTGCTTTCCTACTTGGCGGCCAAAGTCTAGCTGCGGTCAAATGCTGGCGGCGCTAAAAGGCAGGCAATACGCGAAAAAGGGAGCCGCACGCGGTGGGGCAGAAATTTTGCCCCAGGACCGTGTTCCATCCGTTCCATCCTGTCGGGGTGCAGGGGGAGGCTTTCCAACGCGCGTCCAACAGGGCGCTTCGCGCTTGCAATCTGCGCCCAGATCGCTATGTGCGCGCCTTCCCAAGCGACAGCGAAGGAAACCCGTGCGGGAGAAGGCTGCAGGCCTTCGCTCGACCGCTCAACATGAGGCCGCGTTCGAAAGAGCACGGCCGACAGTGTGAAAGGAGGCCATCATGGCCAAGAAAATCGAAGGCTATATCAAGCTGCAGGTGCCCGCGGGCACTGCCAACCCGTCGCCCCCGATCGGCCCGGCACTGGGTCAGCGCGGCGTGAACATCATGGAATTCTGCAAGGCGTTCAACGCCGCCACGCAGGACCTCGAAAAGAGCGCCCCGATCCCGACGGTCATCACCGTCTATGCCGACCGTTCGTTCAGCTTCGTCACCAAGACGCCGCCGGCATCGTTCTACCTGAAGAAGGCTGCCAAGCTGAAGTCGGGCTCGAAGGAGCCGGGCAAGGTTTCGGCCGGGACCATCAAGCGCAGCGCCGTCAAGGAAATCGCTGAAGCCAAGATGGCCGACCTCAACGCGAACGATATCGACCAGGCCATGAAGATCATCGAAGGCTCCGCGCGTTCGATGGGCCTCGAAGTGGTGGAGGGCTAAGGACATGGCAAAGCAGACGAAGACCCAGCAGGTCCGCGCCAAGCTGGACGCTGAAAAGCTTTACACCGTGGACGAAGCCATCGCCACGCTGCGCGAGCACAAGGCCAAGTTCGACGAAACCGTCGAAGTCGCCATGAACCTCGGCGTCGATCCGCGCCACGCCGACCAGATGGTCCGCGGCATGGTCTCGCTGCCTTCGGGCACGGGCAAGGACGTCAAGGTCGCTGTCTTCGCCCGCGGCGACAACGCCGACAAGGCGCTGGCCGCCGGTGCCGACAAGGTCGGTGCCGAAGACCTCATGGAAGACATGCAGAACGGCAACCTCGACTATGACCGCGTGATCGCCACGCCGGACATGATGGGCGTCGTCGGCCGTCTCGGTAAGGTGCTGGGCCCCAAGGGCCTGATGCCGAACCCGAAGCTGGGCACCGTGACCCCGAACGTGGAACAGGCCGTGAAGGACGCCAAGAGCGGCCAGGTCGAATTCCGCGTCGAAAAGCAGGGCATCATCCACAGCGGCATCGGCAAGCTGTCGTTCAAGGACGAGGACCTGAAGGCGAACTTCAAGGCCCTGACCGACGCGATCGTCAAGTCGAAGCCCTCGGGCGCCAAGGGCAAGTACGTCCGCAAGGTCACGCTGACCTCGTCGATGGGCCCGGGCCTCAAGGTCGACCTCGGCGAAGTCGAAGGCGCGTAAATCGCGCTCAAGTAGCGAAGCGGTAGCGCAAACAAGAAACGGGCCGGGGGGAAACCTCCGGCCCTTTCTCATTGTGGTGACGGCTCGCCGCGCAATTGGCGCGAATAGAACCAGCCGATGCCAATCAGGCTCGCCCCCAGCGCCACGAAGCTGGCGATGCGCACGAGGCCTTCGAGGCCGGCGGTATCGAAGACGAACACCTTGATCGCGGTGCCGGTCATCAGGACAAGCGACCCGACCCGCCAGCTGCGTTCTGCCCGGCGGCTGCCGATGAGCAGGAACGCGACGGCCAGCACGATCCCGACCAGCGAGCGTAGCAGGTCCTCGGCCTGCGACATGGGCAGCTGAGGCAGGTAGCTCCCGGCAAAGGCCTGCCGCAGCAAGGTGATCGCCCCGAGCGTCGCGGTCGCCATGACCAGCGCGTCGATCCATACCCGCCAGCGCGGATGCCACAGGCGCAGCGACAGCAGCCCCGCTATGGCGACGGCGAAAGCGGCCAGCGCGAGGTTCGCAAGCGGGACCGGGCCGACGGCTTGCGGCGCGAAAAGCGGATTGTGCCAGAACAGCGTGAAGACCGCGAAATGCGCCAGAGCAAGGACCGCGAGGCCCGTCGCGACCCGCCGGTCGGCGGCGACCCGGCCGAAACCCTTCGCCGCGCCCCAGGCGAGCGCGAGCAGGAGGGCTTCGAATACGGTCCGCTCTGCCAGGCCTGCCGCGCGGAAACCGGTCATGGTCTCGATCGCAAAGACCTGCTTGAACAGTACGTGGAGCACCACGAACCCGACCGGCAATGCGGCCCAGCCCAGCGCCACGGGCGACTTCAGGAAGCCCCGCTCCGAAACTCGCACTGCGGCAAGAGCGACCGCAAGCGGAAGAATGTGCCCCAGCGTGCTGCGCAGCGATGGCAGCGAGGCGAGGAGGAAAGGCTCCCCGGAAAGCGAAACCACCCCCGCTCCGGTCCAGTCGACCAGCGGCAGGAACGCCCACAGGCCGATGGCGGCGACCAGCGCGAGCATGGCCATGTCGCGCCCCGGGATGCGCCAGCGCAAGGCCAGCACGCCTGCGGTCGCGGTCCAGACGAGGGCGATCGGCGGCAGCACCTGCGCCAGCGCGGCAAAGGCAGCAAGGGCGGCAACGGCCTCGGCAATCCCGCGGCGCAGTTGGTCACGCTCCAGATTGGCGAGGAAGGCGAAGGGTGCACCACCAGCCAGCCAGCGCAGCATGCCGGCCAGGTTGGTAAGACCGGTCCCGGTCACCAGCGCGTCCATCTCGCGCATCATTGCGTCGCTGGCAGGAACACTAGCCAGCGCGGCAAGTGCGGCAGTCCACGCGACCGCGGCGAGCGGCAGGGTTTCCTGCAACCGGCGCCGGAGCAAAAGGCAGAGGCCTGCGCCGATAGCGCCCAAGAGGAAAGGCGACGCCATGGCCGGCAACATGCAGAGCCCTGCAAGCGCGGCGAGGACGGCAGCAGAGGCCAAATTGACCGCAAGGCTCACCGCATCCTCGCGGCTCCAGAGCAGCCAGGCGGCGGCTCCCGGCAAGGCGGCAAGCGCGAGGCACGCCACCGCCTCCGCGATATGGAGGATGTCGCTGTCGAGCGTCCCGAAGGTCAGCAGCATGGTGATGCCCAGCGCGAGCGGGACGAGTGCTGCACTCAGCCGGTCGACCAGCTGGTCGGACCTCGTGTGAAGGTGGAACAGAGGCACACCGGCGAAAATCGCAGCCAGCGCGGCGGCGACTGCCGCGAAGCCTGCTTCCGGCGGGACAGGCCACAAGCCCAGCAACAAAATCCCGATGGTCGCTGCCATGGCGCTGGCAGGGCGGACCTCGGGCTTGCGCCAGCTGAACCACGCCAGCGCACCGCCGAGTAACAGGTAGAGTCCCCAGGCAAGTGCCGAATATCCGCCTTCGTCGACCAGCACGGCCAGTTGCAGGCTGGCAATCGCGGCCGATGCGAGGCGGAGCGGCCGCTCGAGCTTCTCGGTTGCGAGGAGCGCGGGAAGGATGGCTCCCAAGAGAACGAAGTAGAGCCCCAGAGCTAGGATATCGACACCCGACATCCCGCCAGTGGTCAGCAGCAGCCCGCCCCAGCCGAGGCCGCCGATAAGTGCGCCGAGGCCGAGCCATGGGCGCCGCTGGCGATTGCCCGTCTGGGTCAGCCCGCCCGTGACCAGCGCAAGGTAGAGCGCGAGCAGCGGCAGGTTCGCTTCCTCCCCGCCGACAAGGGCGGGCGCTGCGAAACCGCCGACCAGGCCCAGCACGGCGCTTGGCAGGCCGAAGCGATAGGACAGGCCGATCGCTGCCGCCGTCACGACGGCAAGGCCGAGGAATGCGACGGTCTGCCCGATTAGGTCGTACTGGCTGCCCGCGAGGTAGAAGCCTGCATAGAGCGTGGCGAGGCCGGCCCCGGCGAGCGCCTGGCACACGCGTTCGTCCCCGACGCGGTCGGCATTGCGATAGGCAGCTTCTGCGCCGCCGAGCATGCCAAGTCCGAAGAGGAAAGAGAGGACCACCCGCACGCTGGGTGTAAGCAGGCCCGCCTCGATCGAGTAACGGACCAGCAATACGCCCGCCACGGCAAGCGTGACGCCGCCCGCCCAGATCGGGAGGCGGCGACCGAAGAGTTCCTCGAAGTCGAATGCGAAGCGGCGCGCGGGTTCATCAGGCTGTTGCTCCGGCTCCGGCTCCGGCGCGAGGGGCTGTGGCAGAAGGTCGGCTTCTGGCTCGGCGGCCGGTTCGCCGGAGGGCTTGACCACCACCGGGACCGATGCGGTTTTCGCCTTCGTCGGTTCCGGAGGGGCTACGGCCTCGGTTGCATCGGCGCCTTTGCCTTCCCGAAGCAGGGCAAGCACGTGGTCGATCGCGCCTTCGAGGCTCTCGACCCGGTACTGCAAGGTGCGCAGCTTCTCGCGCTGGTAGAACGCCAGAGCGAACAGGACGAGAGCCAGAAACCATTCCATCGCGACACCCCTTCCACCCGAAGGCTAGCGCAAGCGCTAGGCGAGGCAAGGCGCGATCAGATTCCCCCGTGGGTAAAGACGAAGCCCTGTTGCTCCAGCCCGTCGCACAGCGCGGCCATGCAGGCATCGAGCGCGGCGCGGTCCGTCGAGCGGACCACGAAGTTCGACCCGACCTTGCCTTCGCGGAAGAAGGGGTAGCTGCCGATCTGGCAATTTTCGTGTGCCTTCTCGACATCGCGGAGCATGGTCGCGACCTCGCTTTCGGGAATGAAGCCGCCGACCGTATCGCTCAGCAGCGGATCGCCGCCTTCGAGCGTGCCGGTCAGCGCATCGAGCATTCCGGCCGTGATGTGAGGTACGCCCGCCATGAGGTGGAGATTGCCGATCCGTATGCCCGGGGCGCCCGACATGCGGTTGGGGATCAGTTCCCCGCCTTCGGGCACGCGGGCCATGCGCAGGCGGCCTTCGTTGAGGCCGCCCTTGTCTGCATAGTAGCGTTCGAGGATCGCTCGGGCTTCGGGGTGGATGACCACCTCCACGCCCAGCGCTTTCGCCACGGCATCGACCGTGATGTCGTCATGCGTCGGGCCGATGCCTCCGGTGGTGAAGAGATAGTCGTTGTCTGCGCGCAGCGCGTTCACCGCCTCCACGATCTTGTCGATCACGTCGGGCACCACTCGCACTTCGGCAAGGCGGATGTTCTGGACTTGCAGCCAGCTGGCGACCTGCGCGATGTTCTTGTCGTGCGTGCGTCCGGACAGGATCTCGTCGCCGATGACGACGAGACCGGCGGTATAGATGCGCTTGTTCATGCGGTCACAGTTAGGGGCGCCGCGCGCGAAATGCTACTCCGCAGCTTCGAGTGCCTCGTCCGTGCGACGGGCATTGGCGCCCTTGCGGTAGAAGGTGAGGATGCCGTCATCGACCGGCTGCTCGCGCATGAGCTTGCGATCAGAGATGTATTCCTGGTTGAGACGCCAGGGGAAGGCGACGGCATTCTTCGGCATGATCGACTTGCCGCGCTGGATGTAGCCGGACGAGAAATCGAAGATGTCGTCCTCTTCTAGCCCGTGATCTTCGGGCAGGTTCGGCACGGCGATGTCGACGCCCATGCCTTCCATGAGGTTGAGCACGCGGCACACGTAGTCGGAATTGACGTCCGCCCGCAGCGTCCAGCTGGCATTGAGATAGCCGAACACCACCGCAAGGTTCGGGATGTTCGAGAACATGCAGCCCTTGTAGTAGAAGCGCTGGGCGAAATCGACGGTCTCGCCCTCGACAGACACCTTGATCTTGCCGGCGACCGCCAGCTTGAGGCCGGTGGCCGTGACGATAATGTCGGCGGGCAGGAAGCTGTCGTCGGTCAGCCGCACGCCGCCTTTTTCGAAGGCCTTGATGTGGCCGGTGACGACATCGGCCTTGCCGCTCTTGAGTGCTTCGAACAGATCGTCGTCCGGCACGAGGCACAGGCGCTGTTCCCACGGCTTGTACGGCGGGGTGAAGTGCTTGAGGTCGTAATCCGCTCCCATCGACTTGCGGATCCGCTTGTGCAGACCTTCGCCCATTTTCTCGGGCTTGGTGCGCGCGCGCTTGAAGCCGAAATCCTGCAGCTTGATGTTCTTCCAGCGAGTGATCTTGTAGGCGGTCTTTTCCGGCAGGACCTTGCGCAGGAAATTTGCCAAGGCGTCCTTGGCCGGGCGCGAGAACATCCATGTCGGCGTGCGCTGGAGCATGGTGACCTTGGCCGCCTTGTCCGCCATCGACGGGACGATGGTAACGGCCGTCGCGCCCGATCCGATCACGACGACATTCTTGCCCGTATAGTCGAGGTTTTTGGGCCAGAACTGCGGATGGATGACCTGTCCTTCGAACTCGCCGAAATCGAAGCCCGGATCATAGGGCTCGTCGTAGTCGTAATAGCCCGATCCGAGATAGAGCCAGTTGGCGGTGAGGTGCTTGCGCTCGCCGTTTTCGCCTTCGACGGTAACGTGCCAGCGTGCATCGGCGCCGCGCCAGTCGGCCGAGACGACCTTGTGATTAAAGCGGATGTGGCGGCGGATATCGCGTTCATCCACGATGCGATCGAGATATTCGAGGATGGCCGGACCGTCGGCGATCGATTTCTCGTGCTTCCACGGTTCGAAATCGAAGCCCAGCGTGTGCATGTCGCTGTCGGAACGGATGCCGGGATAGCGGAACAGGTCCCAGGTCCCGCCCAGGTTTTCGCGGCGTTCGACGATGGCGAAGCTGCGGTTGGGCGACTTTTCCTTCATATGCGCAGCCATCCCGATGCCGGAAATGCCTGCGCCCACAATCAGGACGTCGAAATCGGTCGCGCGATCGCTCATTGGTCTCTCTCCCATCCGGGCAGCGTAACCCAACATTCGGCGGTGCGCCAGCCTCGGTTGCGATGTGAAACTCGATTTCATCGTGCAGGCGTATTAGGGCGGTTTTACGCAAGGGGAGCAGCCGCGCTTGGCACCGCATTTCCATGGATTGCTGATTGTGCCCGAGGAAGGCGAACGCACGGCGAACCTGCCGCCGGGCGAATCGCCGCTCGATGTTTACCTGCGCTGTGCGGCGCTGAGTGCGCGCTCGTTCCGGCATTTCGGCTACGATTGGACGCTGGTCACGGACAGGGCCGATCTGGTCGCGGAACGGAGCGCAAGGATGGGCATCGACGACCTTGCCCTGCGGAATGAGACCTTCACGCTCGAGCTTCCGGCGGGCATTCCCTTCAGGCCGGCGCATTACAAGCTCGAACTGCTGGGCAAGTTCGGGACGGGCGCGTTTGGGGATGCAATGGCGCTGGTCGATCTGGACACGCTTTGCCTACGCGAACTGCCGGATGGAGCGCGCCTTCACGAAGGGCTTCAGGGCTACCGACTAGGTCCCCGCGATGGTTCGGAAGGCGAGGCTGCCAAACTGTCCGACAGCTTGCGCCTGCTGCTCGGCGAGGACTTCAGGCGCGAATGGTGGGGCGGGGAATTCCTGTCGGGCGAAGCTGTATCCTTCACCGCGCTCCGGCAACACATAGAAGCGCTTTGGCCCGCCTATGCCGCCCGCTGGCCCGAAATGGTCCACGCCGGTGACGAGATGGTGCTCGGTGCCGCGCTCCAGCGTTATCGTGACAGCGGCAGCTTCCTTGCCGATGCAGGCGAGAAGGGTGTAGTTGCCCGATACTGGACCGCGCGGACGCAACACCGGCCCAGAGCGTTTCTTGATCTCTGCGACGTCGCTATCCTTCACCTTCCCGCCGACAAGGATTTCCTTGCCGACTGGGCGGGACGGCCTTTCGATCCGGCAGAATTGCGCGAAAGTCTCGATCGTCACGTGCGAAAGAAGGTGCGGTTTCGCCGCTTCGCGGGGTTGCTGGGCCGCGGATACGCACCTCGCTATCGTTGATCGCTGGCCTGCCGGGCGAGGTTGCGGCGCCGTTCAGCGGGCGTCTGCGCGAGGAAATCGCTCACCGGGCCCTCCCACGCATGCGCCTGGGCAGCACGCGATGGTCCGAGGATGCGTAGCAAGAGCATAACCATCAGCAGCGGCCCGAAGTAGAAGGGCAACTGCCGGACGAAAGTCAGCAGCGTGCCGTCGCGGAGCACGTTGAAGGCCGTTGCGATCACTAGCGCATAAGCGATCTGGGCTAGGGGAGAGGCCTGGCGCGTCAGTAATCGGCGATAGGCAAAGGCATAAAGCAGCGCAAAGAACAGCGCCTGGATCGCGACGCCGGGATAGCCCAGCGACATCCACCCGGCACCTGGCAGGGAGAAGGTGATGCCGATCGGCCGGCCATAGTCCCACAGCCTGAAGTACTGGACCGGCGCGCCTACCGGCTTCTCCTTCCACAAGGCGCGCGGGACCGGTTCGGTGAAGACCTGCAGATTGCTGGTGAAATAATCGTAAGTGCCGGTTCGCTGGGGGACCGCATAAACGACGTATTCGAAATATTCGAGATTGGCGAAATCCATGCCTTCCAGCGGTGCCAGCTCTGCAGCGCCTGCCTCGCTCGCCGAATCTGCCTGTCCGACCGCCTCGCGCAGGCCGGCCCCGCGGTCGACGACGATCTGGCCGAAAGCGAACAGGGCGATGAGTGCCAGCGCCGTGGTGCGCCAGTCGAACCACTGGCGGCGGGATTCCAGCAGCGACAGGATCGCAATCGCGGCGGCGGCATAGATGATCGGTCCCCGCGTGCCGTCGCCTGCTTGCAGCACCAGGAACATCGCGAAGATGCCCCAGCTCCACCAGCGATAACGGGCGAGCCAGATGAGCATGACGGCCAGCGGGGCGAGAAGCATCGAGGCGTCGGTCAGCCAGCCGATGTTGTCGGTATTGGTCGCGATGCCGGTCGCTGCATCGCGGACCATGGAGGCATATTCGTCTTCGCGCCGCTGCCAGTTCGACAGCTGCGAATAGATACCGATCGGGCCAAGGATCATCGCCGTAATGAGGATTGGCTTGCCCAGCAGTGCACGCATTCGCCCATAATCGCCTTGCGGGATGGGCTTCACCGGCATGGGTGCTTCGTAAAGGGCGGCCGCTACAAACACGATCATCGCGAGATTGGCTGCCAGGATGACGGTGATCTTGTCGCCGACGGACGGCAGGAAATCGTACAAGCGGTAAACGAAACTGAAGTCGTAGACGCGTGCCACGATCGGGCGCAGGACGAAGATGAAGCCGTGAAAGGCGAGGTAGAAACTCGCCGGGTGCATCAGGCTGGCTGCCGGATGCCGGGCATAGGCCGCGCTGACGGCCGCGAACAGTATCAGCGAGGCAAGGAGCAGCAGGTCGTACACTGTGGGCGCTTGTCTACGCCGCCGGTGCCCCTTGCGGCAAGGCGCTCAGCGGCTTCTCCGCAATTGGTTCAATAGCGCGCGGATATCCCCGAGCCTTTGTCGAGACGCGAGCATTCTCAGGAATTGTGCCGGAGTGATCGCCAGGACACGCATCGCATCGCGCATGGCGGGAACCAGCTGGCTCGCTTCGCTCAGCAGCAGGGGCAGGATCACGAATGGCAAGGAAGCGCCCGACCTTGCGAGCAACAGCGCAAGGCCAAGGGCGATGGCGGAGCCGGCGAGATAGGCCGTCATGTAGCGCGAATGCAGGTTGGCTGCCGCGAGGATCGCGGTAGGAGATGCTGCCAGCGCGCGCAGCGTGGCGGCCGCCAGGAGGATTGCAGCTACCAGCGGATCGAAGCTGGTTTGCCCCAGCGTATAGAGGTCCTGCAGCCCCGGTCCCACACCGAGTAGGAATACGGATAGCGCCACGCAGGCCAGCAGCGAAATCAGCGTCATGGTCGCAAGCAACCGGCGCTGGATATCCTCTTTCGGTCCTTCGAAATGTCCGCTTTCGTAGAACTGCGATGCGTAAGTGAAGTTGGTGTAGAGATCGATGATCCGGGTCAGCGTGCGGGTCGCGACGAACCCTGCAAGCGCGGCCGCGCCCACGCTCAGGCCGAGGACCAGCACGAAGCCTTGCAGGTTGATGCCGAAAATCAGCGGGGCAAGCATGAAAGCGAGAGAGGGCTTCACCAGTGGCCGGATGCTCTCGCCGAGCGGCTTGCCCGAACGCCGGAATAGTTCTGGCGCGTAATTCTTGCCCAACCGGAAGAACAGCAACGCCCCGGCGCAGCGCGACAGTGCAAGCGCCATGGCGAGCGTGATGAAGCTGTCGCTGGCAACGACACTGAGGGCGATGACTGCGATCTCGACCAGCGAGGCTGCGTTGAAGCTGGCGATGTATTCCGGATAATTGCCCGCCGCGCGGAAGGGGATTTCCGCGATCATCGTCTGGCTGACAGCGAAGATGTAGAGCGCCAGCCAGGCCAGCGTCGCGGTCACTTCGCTTGCCGATACAAGGTCGAGACCGGACATCTGCGGGACTATTGCCGCCATGCCGATGAAGAAGAGCACCGCCAGTACGCCCGTTGCGATAGTGGTGACGATCCAAGAACCGTGGAAATCTGTGGCGGCCTGTTTCTTGTCCCCGGCCTGCATTGCGGCAAGCGCACTATTGCCACCTGCTGCCGCAAAGCCGGTTGCGGCGATCGCGACATAAGCAGGGACGGCGAAAAGCACGAGCCATGTCCCGACGCGGTCCGCACTCCAGCTGGCGAAAAAAATCGGCAGGGTGACAAACTGCACCGCGATCCGCGTGACCAGTGTCGAGGCATGGGCGGCAATCCCCTTGCGGATGCGGGCCTGCGAACTCACCAGCCTGTCCTCTACGTCGGCGTATCGTCGGACCTTGCCGACGCCAACCGCCTCAGCCTGCGTCTTCCGACATGAATTCGGAGATATGGCCCAGCACGCTGGGATGGAGGGGTGTCACGAACTCTGCGCCGACGATGTTGCCTTCGCGCCAGCGGACATGCGCATCGAGCGGGCCGATATTGCCGAGTTTCAGGAGCACTTCGGTGCCCACCCGCAGGACGGAGAACTTGTCGAAGAAACGGCAACCATACTCCGACACGTCCTTGATCCAGATTTGCCGCGAACCGCTTTGCCGCGCGCGATATGCGCCCGCGACATGGACCAGATGGCGATCTTCACGACGTGTCTCGATGGTGGCCCCCTATTTCAGTGCGAGCGAAACATTCTCATGCCTTGACTGGCAGCGCAAGCATCCCCCGTGTCTTTACTGGACGGGCATATCGGCTAGCTATAGGGGCAAGTGCCGAGGGAGCGCGCGGAGAGCCATGACGACAAACAGGCCGCACAGGGTAACGTCGATCGACGTGGCCGAACGGGCAGGGGTAAGCCAGTCCACAGTGAGCCGGGCGTTGTCCGGGTCCGAAACCATCACCGAGGCTACCAGGCGCCGGGTCGAACAGGCCGCGGCCGAGCTCGGCTATCACGTCAACATGCGCGCCGCCGGCCTGCGCAAGGGCGAGACGGGCAGCATCGCCATCGTGGTGATCGGCCGCGACGGGCAGGGGCCTGCCGCGATCAACCCGTTCTACTATAGCTTGCTGGGCAGCACCTGCGCCGCGGCGGCCGAGCGCGGCTACGAGGCGCTGGTTTCATTCCAGGCCAAGGAAAACGAGTTGTTCGGCCACTATGTCGCGCGGCGGCAGGCCGATGCGGTCGTCGTGATCGGCACCGCGACAAATTCGGCTGCATGGGACTATTTCCGTTCGGTTGCCGACGACAGCAAGGCCATCGCCTTCTGGGGCTCGCCCTTCGACGATGCGGTGTGGGTGCGTTCCGACAACCGCGAAGGCGGCCGGCTGGCAGTAGAACGGCTGGTGAAGGGCGGGGCGAAGGATATCGTTTTCGTGGGTGATCCCAATTCCTCGCAAAAGCAGTTCCGCGAACGGTTCGAAGGCTACCAAGCGGCAATGGAAAGCGCAGGACTGGAGGCGCGACCGGCATTCGTGTCGATCGGTTCGGACCGCGTTTCGCAGGGCCGCAATGCGATTATCCGCCTGACCGAGAGCGGGACCAAGTTCGACGGGCTGTTCTTCGCCTGCGACGCCATGGCGCTCGGTGCGCTGGAAGAACTGGCACTGCGCGACGTGAACGTGCCGGGTGCGGTCGGAGTGGTCGGGTTCGACGGCCTCGGCTCGGGCGAATTCAGCAATCCGCCGCTCACGACAGTGGAGCCGGACTTCGCCGAAGCAGGCCGCATGCTGGTCGAAACCGCGCTTGCCGGGGGCGAGGAGCAGGCGGAACGCCGCGTTCCCGTGCGCCTGGTGGAACGCGCCAGCGTCGCCTGATTACCGTCGTTCGTCGAACAGGCGTTTGCATTCACGCTTGAGGCACGTCTAAGCCGCTCCCGACTGTCAGGGAGAGATACATGAAGTCGAGCATTGCTTCCGCCCTTGCGCTGGTCCTGTGCGCGTCCGCCGCACACGCGCAGCAGGAAGAACCCACGCCCAGCCCCAATCCGGTCGAGGAGCAGGAAGTCGACGCCTCGCAGGCCGACCTGCCGCGTGAAGGCACCGGCCAGCAGGTGCAGGCCGCACCGGCAACCGTCCCGATCGCCGGCGAGGAAAAGAGCGACGAGAAATGGGACGTGACCGCGCCGCGCGGCGCCCAGCTCAAGGAAGTGCCGATCCGGACCGATGAAGGCACGTGGATCGACGTCGACGTGTCGCCCGACGGGCGCACCATCGCATTCGCCCTGCTCGGCGATATCTACACCATGCCGATTACCGGCGGCACGCCCACGCGCATTGCCGAAGGCCTCGCATGGGAAGTTCACCCGCAATTCTCTCCCGACGGCAGCAAGATCGCTTTCACCTCGGATCGCGGCGGCGGCGACAATATCTGGGTCATGAACCGCGACGGTTCGAACAAGCAGCAGGTCACCAAGGAAGACTTCCGCCTGATCAACCACCCCAGCTGGTCCCCCGATGGGCGGTACATCGTGGCGAAGAAGCATTTCACCACGCAGCGCAGCCTGGGTACGGGCGAGGTGTGGCTCTACCACGCGTCGGGCGGCGGCGGCGTCCAGCTGGTCAAGCGCGCCAGCGAAGCCCTGCAGAAGGAACTGGGCGAGCCGGTCTACGCGCCCGATGGCAACGCGATCTACTACACGCGCAATGTCACCTCGGGCCCGATCTTCGAATATGCGCAGGATTCCAACGCCGGCATCTTCCGCGTCGAGCGCTATGATATCGACACCGGCGAAGTGACGACCGCCATCGGCGGCTTTGGCGGCGCCGTGCGCCCCACGCCTTCGCCCGATGGCAAGAGCATCGCCTTCGTGCGGCGCGACAAGGACCAGTCGCAGCTGTGGGTCAAGGATATCGCCAGCGGGCGCGAGCGGATGGTCTACGGCCAGCTCGATCTCGACATGCAGGAGACATGGGCGGTCTACGGCGTCTACCCGATGATGGACTGGACGCCGGACGGCTCCAGCATCGTCGCCTGGGCCGGCGGCAAGATCATGCGCATTGCTGCCGACGGGTCGGGTGCCAGCGAAATCCCCTTCCGCATCGACGATACGCGGGCTGTGGCCTCGGCGCCGCATCCGGTGATCGACGTCGCGCCCGATAGCTTCACTGCAAAAATCCCGCGTTTCGCCACCGTGTCGCCCGATGGTCGCACCGTGGTCTTCGAAAGCCTCGGCAAGCTCTACACCAAGCCGGTCGGCGGCGACGCCGCACCGCGCCGCCTGACTACCAGCGACGATGCCAGCCTCGAGCTGTGGCCGACCTGGTCGCGCGACGGTTCGCGCCTTGCCTTCGTGCGCTGGACCGATGCCGGGCTCGGGCGGATCGTCACTATCGACAGCCGCGGTCGCGACGAACGCGCGGTGACCCGCGAACCGGGCCACTATGCCGTGCCGCAGTTCTCGCCCGACGGCAGCACCATCGTGTTCGAAAAGCGCAGTGGGGGCTACCTGACCACGCCCGATTTCTCGGAGAACGAGGGCGTTTACGCTGTCTCCGCGTCGGGCGGCCTGGCTCGCCTCGTCACCCGTGACGGATCGGACCCGCAGTTCGGAGCGGATGGCGACCGGCTGTTCATGTTCGCCCGCTCTGGCGGCAAGCTGCAGCTGATTTCCAGCGATCTCGACGGCGAAGCGCGCCGCGTCCACGCCGAGGGCGAACTGGCCAACGATTTCCGCGTCAGCCCGCGCGGCGACTATGTCGCCTTCCGCCAGAATTACGAAGTCTTCGCCATGCCGCTGCTGCCCGGCGGGCAAGCGGTGACCGTGGGCGAAAAATCCAGCTCGCTTCCCGTGACCAAGGTCAGCAAGGGCGGGGCGGACTATATCGGCTGGGCCCAGAACGGCTCCACCCTGCACTGGTCGATGGGGCCGGTGCTTTACCGGGCGAGTACTTCGGCGCTGACGCCGAGCGCGCCGCAGGGCAAAGATGCACCCAGCTTCACCCCGCCGGACAGCGGCACCTCGCTGGCCCGCACCGTGCGCGCCGACAAGCCGAGCGGGATGGTCGCCATCACAGGTGCCCGCATCCACACCATGGCGGGTGACAGTGCCGGAACGATCGAGAACGGCACGATCCTGATCGACGGCGATCGCATTGCCGCCATCGGCTCGGCATCGGACGTGACCGTGCCGGCGGGCGCCAAGGTCGTCGATGCGGCCGGTCGCACGATCATCCCGGGCCTCGTCGATGCGCACGCGCACGGCGCGCAAGGATCGGGCGATCTCGTCCCGCAGCAGAACTGGTCGCTGATCCAGAACCTGGCGCTCGGCACGACGACGATCCACGATCCCTCGTCTTCGGCGAGCATGATCTTCTCCGCATCGGAGCGCCAGCGCGCCGGCAACCTGCTCGGCCCGCGGATCTATTCCACCGGCGAGATCATCTACGGCGCGAAATCGCCGGGCGTGTATGCGCGCGTCGACAGCTACGAGGATGCGCTGGCCCATGTCCGCCGTATCAAGGCGCAGGGCGGTATCTCGGTGAAGAACTACAACCAGCCCCGCCGCGAACAGCGCCAGCAGGTTGTCGCCGCTGCCCGGGCGGAAAACATGCTGGTGGTGGCCGAAGGCGGCTCGCTGTTCGGCATGGACATGAACCTCATCGCCGACGGCAACTCCACGCTGGAGCACAACATCCCGCTCGACGTGATGTACGAAGACGTGCTGCAGATGTTCGGGCAGTCGGACACCAATTACACCCCGACGCTGGTCGTGACCTATGGCGGTCTTGCCGGTGATCCCTACTGGCGCCAGGCGACCGACGTGTTCGACAACCCGCTGCTGGTCCACACCCCGCCCAAGATGCTGCTGGCCGCCACGGCCCGCCGTACCAAGGCGCCGGAGTGGGCCTTCGTCGACGACAATTCCGCGCGCGAAGCCAAGAAGCTTGCCGAGCGCGGCGTGAAGGTCAGCATCGGGGCGCATGGCCAGCAGGCCGGCATCGGCGCGCATTGGGAGCTGTGGAGCTTCGCACGCGGCGGCATGAGCGCGGTCGAGGCGCTGCGCGCCGGCACGATCGAACCTGCCCGTTCGCTGGGCATGGACAAGGACATCGGCAGCCTCGAAGTCGGCAAGCTGGCCGATCTCGTCATCCTGACCGCCGATCCTGCGCAGGACATCCGCAATTCGGACGACATCGCGCAGGTCATGCTCGGCGGGCGCCTGTACGACGCGCGCACCATGAACGAGGTAACGACGGGCAACGCCCGCCGCATGCCCTACTGGTGGGAGTGACGCGGGGCCGGTGAACGCCGGCTCCCGCCAGCCTTAGCCTGCGCGCACCTTTGCAAGGAAGGTGTCGACGCGGCTGCGCAGGTTCGAAGCCTGGCCCTGCAGGTCGGTAGCAGACGACAGCACCTGGCTGGCCGATGCACCGGCCGCGAGGCTGGTTTCGCGCATGATCTCGATATGGCCGGCAACCTCGTCCGTGCCGCGCGCGGCAAGGTCGATGCTGCGGGCAAGGTCCTGCCCTGCGACCGACTGCTGGTCGACCGCGCTGGCAATCGAGATGGCAGTGGTTTCGAGCTGCTTGATCTGTTCGCCGATGGACCGCAGCGCGCTGACGCTTGCACCGGTGGAATTCTGCATGGCGCGGATCTGTTCGGCGACTTCCTCGGTCGCGCGGCTGGTCTGCGTGGCCAGTTCCTTGACCTCGCTGGCGACCACGGCAAACCCCCGGCCCGCTTCGCCGCCGCGCGCCGCCTCGATCGAGGCGTTGAGGGCGAGCAGATTGGTGCGCTGTGCGATCGACTGGATCAGTTCGACGATCTGGCCGACCTGTTCCGCGGAGGAAGCGAGGGTGGAGATCGTCTGGTCGGCATCTTCAGCATCGTCTGCGGCCTTGCGCGCCAGTTCGGCCGAGTGCGAGGCCTGGCGGCTGATCTCGCCGATCGACATGGCGAATTCGTCGGAAGCCGCTGCTGCGGCGGTTACGCCGGTCGATGCCTGTTCCATCGCGCCGCTGACCTGCGCGGCCTGACCCGAGGCGTGCTCGGCGGCCTTGGCCATCGCAGCGGCAGTTTCGTTGAGCTGCGTGGAAGCCGAGGCGACGGCCGACACCACTTCGCCGATCTCATGCTCGAACGAGCGGGCGAGGAGGTCGATTTCGCGCTTGCGGCGTTCGGAACTTTCCTTGCGGCCGGCGAAGAGTTCGTCGAGCTTGTGGCCCGATTTCAGGAAGACTTCGAGAGCCCGGGCAAGATCGCCGATCTCGTCATTGCGGCCCACGCCGCTGACTTCGACGTCGCGGCCTCCGGCAGCAAGTTCCTTCATGCCATCGGCCACGGCCTTGAGCGGCTTGATGGTGTCGAGGATCATCCGGCGGGTCGCGAGATGGCCGAGTACCAGACAGATGGCGGCGGTCACCAGGACCAGCGCCTGCATGACGGGTTGCGCGCCCTCTGCTGCAAAGCCGATATAGGCGAACAGCGACACGAGGCCCGTACCGATCATCGGTGCGAGCACGGCCAGCTTCATCTTGTTGGCAAGGGTCTGCCCATTGAACCAGTCAGCAAGCCAATAGCGCTTGAAATTGCCGTCTTCGGCATCGGCGGAAAGCGAAACGTTGGCGATTTCTTCGGACAGCTCGGCGTCGAATTTGCTGATAGCGTTCATGTTCACCCCTCTGAGGATGCCTTCGAGGTAACCGAACAGCGTTTCGATATGGTAAACGCCGGGTTTGAAATCGCTGGTTTGGCAGGGATTTGCGCGGGACCCGTCGCCGCATCGGCGAGGTAAACGCGATGCCGCCCTTAGGCGACCTTGGCCGAGGCTTCGCGTTCGCCCGGCAGCGCTGCACCGATCGGGTGGCCGAGGTGCTGGGCGATTTCATCGGCCGGCATGGCCTTGAAGTAGAGCCAGCCCTGGATCTGGTCGCAACCTGCGGCCCGGACCATGGCGGCCTGTTCTTCGGTTTCCACGCCTTCTGCCGTCACGCCCATCTGCATGGCGCGGGCCACGGTAATGCTTGAAAGCATCATGGCGCGGCTGGCATCGTCTTCGCCGGCCTGTACGACGAGGCTGCGGTCGAGTTTCAGCTTCTCGAAACGGAACTGGCGCAGGAAGCCGATCGAGGCATAGCCGGTGCCGAAATCGTCCAGCGCCACCCGGACGCCGAAGCCGCGGATGACCGCGAGGCTGCGCTCCGCCACGATCGGGTCGAGCACGAGGCAGGTCTCGGTGATTTCGAGCTCGAGCCTCTCGGCATCGAAGCCGGTTTCCTCGAGGATATGGCCCAGCTGGATCGGGAACTCGGGGTTGCGCAGTTGCGCTGCCGAAATGTTCACCGACAGGGTGATGTCGTCCCACGCCAGCGCGTCCATGCAGGCCTGGCGAAGCACCCACAGGCCGATCGGATTGATCAGGCCCGATTCCTCGGCGACCGGGATGAAGATGTTCGGCCCGACGCGCTTGCCGTCGGGACGCTCCCAGCGCATCAGGCACTCGACCGCCACGACCTTGCGGGTGCGGCTGTCGACCAGCGGCTGGTAGTTGAGCCGGAATTCCTCGTTCGCGAGCGCCATGCGAAGCTCGTCGTCCAGTTCCTTCAGCTGTTCGCGGCTCTGGTCGAAGGCTTCGGAAAACCAGGTGCAGCGCATCTTGCCGCCGCGCTTCGAGGCATACATCGCCACGTCGGCGCGGCGTAGCAGCTCGCTGGAGGAAATGCTGTCGTGCGGCAGGCGGCGTGCAAGGCCGATGCTGGCGCCCAGCGTGAGGCGGCGGTCGTCGACCGCAACCGGCTTCGCCAGGCGTTCGATGACGCGGCGGCAGATGCCTTCGAGGAGCGTGCCCGACAGGCTGCCCGACATGAGAATGGCATATTCGTCGCCTCCGAGGCGGTGGACCTGCGCATTGCCTTCGCAGACCTGCTCGAAAATGCGCCCGACTTCCTTGATCGCCGCATCGCCGACGAAATGGCCATAGTGGTCGTTTAGGAGCTTGAACCCGTCGAGATCGACCAGCGCCAGCGCCACTTCCTGCTGGGCGCGGATTTCCTGCTGGATGCCGATATGCAGCGCACGGCGGTTGGGCAGCTGCGTCAGGCTGTCGGAATTGCTGAGCTGTTCGAGCCGGCGCAAGTGCCGGATGCCCAGCCGTCCGAAGAGCGCGGTGGCAAGGCCGAAAGCGGCAGCGCCGGCCACGATGATGACCGGCAGGAGCGATACGTTGAGGCTGAGCGCGATCAGCGCCGCAATTGCGGTTGCCGATACGATCATTGCGAGCACGGCAAGGGGTGCGAACAGGAGAACGCGCGTATCGTGACCGGTGGTGTCACAGTTAAGGCTCACGCGTAAAATCCCCCAATGGTAACGCGAAACTGGTAATTCCCCTGTCATTAGGGGGGATTAGCTAAGGAACGGTAAAACGGCCGTTTACCCTCGAAAGGGTGGACGGCCCTCGGCTTGGGACCGAGGAATCAGCCGTTGACCACCGCCTGGTGCGGCTTGATCGACAGGCCGAGCGGCGCGCTGCCCGCCTGCTGGCGCAGCGAGTAGAGCGCAGAGCCATGCGAGGACGGTTCGAACCGCTCTGTCTGCCCGACCACCGTTTCGCCAGCGCCCAGCATCAAAAACCCGTCCGGCGCAACCGCGCTGGCCAGCCGGTCGAAGGCCGATCGGCGCGTTTCGGGCGCGAAATAGAGCAGCACGTTGCGGCACAGGACGAGGTCGAAGCGGCCCGGCATGGGCGGGAAATCGAGGACGTTTTGCTGTTCGAAGCGGACCATCCCGCGAATGCGGTCGCTGGCCTGCCAGCCGCCCTTCATCTCGCTGAAGAAATTGAGCATCTGCGCGACCGAAATGCCCCGCTGGATCTCGAACTGCGAATAGGTGCCGCTGCGGGCCTGTTCGATGGCCTTGCCCGAAATATCGGTGCCGATGATGTCAATCGTCCAGTCGTGCCAGCGGCCCGGCTGTTCGGCAAAGGTCATGGCGAGCGAAAGCACTTCCTGACCGGTCGAACAGCCTGCCGACCAGATCGTCAGCTTTTTGCTGTCCGCGCGTTTGCGGGCAAGGTCGGGCAGGACCGTGTTGGCGAGCGTTCCGAAATAGGCATGGTCGCGGAAGAAATAGGTCTCGTTGTTGAGCAGCGCCTCGACCACGCGGGTCGCTAGCCGGTATTCGCCCGGCCGCTCCAGCATGCAGGCGAGTTGGTCGACGTTCTGGATACCCAGTTCGCGGAACAGGCCCGACAGCGCGGTCGAAATGCGCCACCGGCGGCTTTCGGTCAGTTGCTGCCCGGTGCGCGAGGCCAGCAGGTCGGCGATTATGCGGTTGGAGGCATCCTCTATCGCCATGCTTGGGCTCCGGCGCTGGCGAGCACCGTTTCGGCCAGCTCTTCGGGAGGAAGGGCGGCAGTGGTCAGTCCCATTTCCGTAACCGCGCGGGGCATACCCCAGACGGCGCAGCTGTGCGCGTCCTGCGCGTAGATGGAGCCGCCCGCATTGACGATGGACACGGCCCCGTCGGTGCCGTCGCGGCCCATGCCCGAAAGCAGGACGCCTGCGACTTCGCCGTCATAGGCTTCGGCCAGCGTCTCGAACATCGGGTCGACCGAGGGCATGCAGCCGCTCTTGACCGGATGGTAGGCGAGGCCGGTCACGTAGCGCGTGCCCTTGCGGTGCACGACCATGTGGCCATGGCCCGGCGCGATCACGAGATTGCCGCGGCGGATTTCTACGCCTTCGTCGGCAAGGATCGCCTGGCGGCCCGAGGCGACTTCCATCTGACGCGCGAAGACCGGAATGAAGCTGGCAGGAAGATGCTGGGTGATGAGGATCGGGAGCTCGAAATCCTTCGGCAGCTTGCGCAGGAAAAGGTTGAGCGCGTGGATGCCGCCGGTCGATGCGCCGATGGCGACGACCTGCGGGCGCTTGCCGGCACGGCGCGAGGCGGGGCGCACGCTGGCGCGGCGCACCTCGTCCACACCCATGCCCTTGAGCGCGCGGATCTTGCCGAGCAGCTGGTCGCGATAATCGTCGTTGAACCCGCCGGGACGCGGCTTGAGCATGGTGTCGGCCGCGCCCATGCGCAGCGCCTCGACAGTATGCTCCGCCCCTTCGGCAGTGAGCGAGGAAATGACCAGCACCTTGGTCGAAGGCGAGAGGGCGAGGATCTTGGGCAGCGCCTCGAGCCCGCCCATGCCGGGCATTTCGAGGTCGAGCAGGACCACGTCCACTGCCTGTGCCCGCAGTTCGTCGAGCCCGCGCTCGGCGGTGCTGGCGGTGGCGACGACGCTAAGGTCGGCTTCCTTCGCCAGCATGCGCGAGAAGACGGTCCGCACGGTAAGCGAATCGTCGACCAGCATGACCTTGACGCGGGTGTCGGCTTCGTCGGCCCGGGAGCTCATTTCGGAATTCTGGCGCAGGGCGGCGACCATATCGCTGCTCCGGATCAGGCCATGCCGACAAGCTGGAGCTTGATCTGCAGGGTTTCGTGATCGAACGGCTTCATGACGTATTCGTCAGCCCCGGCACTGATCGCCTCGCGGATGTGCGCGACATCGTTTTCCGTCGTGCAGAAGACGACCTTGGGCTTGTCGCCGCCTTCATGCTTGCGCAGCTGGGTGATGAACTCGATGCCCGTCATGACCGGCATGTTCCAGTCCAGCAGGATGACGTCGGGCATGTGGACCTGGCACTTGTCCAGGCCTTCCTTGCCGTTCTCCGCCTCGTCCACGGAGAATTCGAGCGATTCGAGAATGTGCCGGGACACCTTACGGATAACGCGCGAATCGTCGATGATGAGGCAGGTCTTCATGTGGGAGTTCCTTGAGTTTCAATCCGCTTCATAACCAATGGCGGTAACCAATCGCTTAAGCTGCAAGCGCGGGTGGACCCGCAATGATCGTTTCTACGTCGACCAGTACGACCGGACCGCTTTCGGTCTCCACCATGCCGATGGCGGCACGCTGCCAGCCTTCGCCCAAGCCGCCCGGAATGGCGACGGGATCGCTGGTTGCTTGCGCCACGTCTTCGGCCGCATCGACCAGCAGGGCATAGGTGTGGCCGTCATGCTCGATCACCGCCGCCCGGCGTTCGGGCGAGTTGCTGGGCTGGTCGAAGCCCAGCGCCAGCGAACAGTCGATCACGGTCAGCGCCTGGCTGCGCAGCGGCGTGATGCCGCACACATAGGCACAGGTGCCGGGGATCGGAGTAATGGTATCGATCTCGAGGACCGACTGGACACGCAGGGCAGGGATCGCTGCGCGGCGACCGGCGATGGTGCACATCAGAAGCAGTTCGTTCATGCCGCCCTCCCGGTGCGGACCCGCTTGAGCACGGCCATCAGGCCGTCGCGGTCGTAGCGATAGATGGAGCCGTCGCCGGTATCTTCGGGATCGGGGCGGAGGCGCACCGTTTCGCGGGCACCCGCCGTCTCGTCGGCGGTATCCCCGGCGAGCGCGATGGCGAGATCGGCCTCTTCTTCTGCGTCACCGGCAATGCGATAGCCGGCGGCTACCACCAGCGGTTCGAGGATGGTGCGCGCCCATTCGCTGTCCTGCGGCAGGCGGCAGACCAGCGGGCTATTACCGCGCTGCGGGACGCCGTGGCGCTGGAACAGCGTATGTCCGTCGATCAGCGGGACCGGCTTTCCGCCGATCAGCGTGACGCCTTCGATCGAGTGATCGTTGGCGGACGGCACGATCTCTTCCGTCATCTCGGCTGCGTCGAGCACTTCGGAGACGGCATAAACCACTTCGCTTTCCCCGTCCGAAAGGCGCAGCAAGCGGCAGCGGTCGGCGGGCAGGGCACCGTGTTCGATACCGGCGAGCGGGAAAATACGGCCTTCGATAACGGCCTGTGCGCGTTCGCCTTCGATATCAAAAGCGTCGGCGTAGACCGTGTCGATGCGGCGAACCAGTTCGAGGCGCACGGCGCGCTTGCGGCCGTCGAGCCCGGCGAAAAGCATGACCGGCGTCGCCGCCTTTTCTTCCTTGTCCTGCGTTTCTTCGATGACCGCAGGCTTGGAACGCAACTCGCCGACAAGGCCGCGCATCTGCGCAATGCTCGGCAGGTCGATCAGCATCATCGGGCTGCCGTCGTCGAGCAGGGTCGTGCCGGCATAGAGCCTGGTGGCCATGATCGCCGGGGCGATCGGCTTGACCACGACGTCCTCGTGGTCGTGGACCCGGTCGACTGCGAGCGCGAAGACATCGTCGCTGGCAAGGCGGATCAGGACCAGCGTCTTGCTTTCCCAGTCGCAGCGCTCGTTGCTTTCGGTGCCGAGGACATCGGCAAGCGAGATGCAGGGTACGCGGCGGCCGCGGAAGGTCACCAGGCGGCGCTCGCCAGCCTCGGCGAATTCGACGCTGCTTGAGCTGCCGAAGACGATTTCCTCGATATAGCTGCGCGGCAGGGCGTAGTGCTGACCGTCGCTGCTGACCGTGAGCGCGGCAATGATCGACAGGGTCAGCGGAAGCTGGAGATGGAAGCTGGTTCCCTCGCCCGGCTTGCTCGACACGGCGATGGAACCGCCGACGCGTTCGAGGTTGGAGCGCACGACATCCATGCCGACGCCCCGGCCGGAGATCGAACTGACCTCGGCCGCAGTGGAAAGGCCCGGCTCGAAGATGAGCTGGAGCTTTTGCGCCTGCGACATCTGCTTGATTTCGGACTGGCTGTAGATGCCTGCTGCAACAGCCTTTTCCGTCAGGCGGTCGACGTCGATGCCATTGCCGTCGTCGGTCACGAGCAGGCTGATCTGGTTGCCCGACTGGCGCGCGGCGAAGCGCATCAGGCCGATCTCGCGCTTGCCCTTCTTGAGCCGGTCGACAGGCTTCTCGATCCCGTGGTCGATGGCATTGCGGATGATGTGGGTCAGCGGGTCGCGGACCATCTCGATCATCTCGCGGTCGAGCTCCACTTCGCCGCCCTCAAAATCGACCATGACCTGCTTGCCGAGTTCGTTCGACAGGTCACGAACGAGGCGCGGGAGCGAGGAGAACAGGTGCTCGAGGCGCTGCATCCGCATCCGCGTGATCGAGGTGCGCACATCGGCAAGGATTGCGGACAGGCGCTCGAAAGGGCCGTCGATGGTCGGCTGTTCGCCCGCTTCGCGCAGGCGGCGCGCAAGGTCGTTGCGGGCGAGCACCATGTCGGAGACGCCCTTCATCACCTCGTCGAGCAGGTCGACGGGCAGGCGAATGGACCGCTGCACGGACTGCCGCTGGCCCTTGGCCGGCGCGTCTTCGCTCGCCTCGTCTACTACTTCGTGCTGGACGGTGACGTCACTCTGGATTTCGGTCGGGCCGCCCGCATCGAGCGCCGCGATCAGCGCGTCGTCTTCCTTGCCGCCCAGTTCCTCGCCCGCTTCGATGGCATCGGTCATGGCGCCGATACGGTCGATGATGGCGAGCACTGCGGAAACAAGCGCGCTGTCGGGTTCGCGGCGACCGGCGCGGCATTCGGCCAGCGCGTCCTCGGCCGCGTGACTGAGCCGTTCCAGCTGCGGGAAGTCGAAGAAGCCGCAGTTGCCCTTGACCGTGTGGACGAAGCGGAAAATCGTGTCGATGCGCGCCTTGTCGGACGGATCAGCTTCCCAGGCGACCAGCTCGGTGCCGCTCTGCTCCAGCATTTCGCGCGTTTCAGCGATGAAATCGGCCAGCAACTCGTCCATGATTTTCGCGGGTCCCCTGTATCTGGGGTTCGCTATGGACGAAGATGGTTAACGTTTGGTTTGGCTGGAAACCTCGCCGCCGTTGCGGTCCGGCCCTGCGCGCAGCACCCGCCACGCGATGAAGGCGGCAAGCCCGCCGCCCAGCAGGTTTGCGACCAGTTCTGCACCGTAAATGGCGCCTGCGCCCCATGCCGGGCGGAGCAACCAGCCGAAGGGCAGCATGACGAGGAACACGCGCGCGGCGCTCTGCGTCAGCGCAAGGCCGGCTCGATCGACGGCGTTAAGCGCGCCGTTCGCCGTAATGAGCAGCCCGAAGCCTGCATAACCCCAGACCGAGATGGCAAGGTAGTTCTCGAACTCGGCCACGACCTCGGGATCCTCGGTAAAGAACTGCGCGAACCAGCCCCCTGTCAGGTACAGGAGGATGGCGGTCGCAAGGCCGTAGAAGAGGCAGAAGCCTGCCGCCCATTTCATCGCCGCGCGCGACCGGTCGGGCATACGCGCGCCCCAGTTCTGCCCGACGATGGCGCCGATCGAACCCGACAGGGCAAGCAGCGGTACGGTGGCGAAGCTCTGAAGCCGACCCGCTGCGCCAAAGCCTGCAACCGCGGCTTCCCCTTGCGAGGCCAGCAGGGCGGTGAGGACGGACAGGCCGATCGGGTTGATGGCGTTGGCGAAAGCCGCCGGCCCGGCCACGCTCAGGATCGCGCGGCTCGAATCCTTGATGTTGCAGGTTCGGATTGAGGAAGGGTGGATGGGCAGCTGTGCCTTGCTGATGAGGTAGAGCGCCATCAGGATCGCGATTCCGAAGCCAATGATCGAGGCATAGGCCGCGCCCGCGATGCCGAAGCCGGCAAATCCGAAAGCGCCAGTGATCAGGATCGGGTCGAGGATCCAGTTCGCCACTGCAAAGGTAATGGACACGTAACTGGTCTTGCGCGCCTCGCCTTGGCCGCGCAGCACGCCGTTGAGGCCCATTTGCAGCAGCAGGACCGGGAGACCCAACGCATAGGGCTGCATATAGGCGCGGATCAGCGGCAGCAGCGCATCGCTTGCCTGCATCAGGCGGAACAGCGGGTCCAGCAGGGCATAGAGGACCAGTCCCAGTACGACCCCCGTGCCGAGCGCGAAGACCGCACCGAAATTGGCGCGTCTTTCCGCCCGTTCGACATCGCCTTCGCCAAGTGCCCGGGCAATGACCGAGTTGATGCCGACCATCACGCCGACCCCAAGGCTGGAGATCGCGATGGTGATCGGGAAGATGAAGCTGACCGCCGCCAGTTCCTGCGAACCCAGCTGGCCGATGAAATAGGCGTCGATCAGGCCGACCGACATGATCGCGGCAACGCCGATGATCATGGGTGCGGTCTGCCCCACGAGATGGCCGACAATGCTGCCCCGCGTCAGTTTTGCCGTCTCGCTCATCGGCTGGCAGCGCTAGCGGGGCAGGGCGCGCATGGGAAGCGCCCAATTGCGCCAGAGTGCTTGCCCCTCCACGCGCGGGCGTGCGATAGAGGTTGCAAATAGAAACCCGGAGGAGAGTCCCCATGGCAACCCAGATGAAGCCCAAGTTCGAATGTACCGAAGCCGAATGGAAGGTCCGGCAGGACCTGGCGGCGTGCTATCGCATCTTCGACCACCTCGGCTGGGGTGAGAGCATCTACAACCACATTTCGGTTGCCGTGCCGGGCGAAAAGGACACCTTTCTGATCAACCCGTTCGGGCTGCTGTATGACGAAGTCACCGCCTCGAACCTGGTGAAGATCGATGTCGAGGGCAACAACGTCGGCCACTCGCAGTACATGGTGAACAAGGCAGGCTTCACCCAGCACGCCCACTTCCACAAGCATCTTGGCGAAAAGGCGACGGCCATCTGCCATGTGCACACCACGGCGACGATGGCGGTGTGCAGCCACAAGAACGGGCTGGTCCCGACCAATTTCTATGCCTGCAATTTCCAGGGCCAGATCGGCTACCATGATTTCGAAGGCGTGACCGTGCGTGCCGAAGAGGGCGACCGCCTGGTAGAGAATCTCGGCGATCACTCGATCCTGATGCTGCGCAACCACGGGCCGGTGGTGATGGACAAGACAATCCCCGGCATGTTCGTGAAGATGTGGGCGCTGCAGCGCGCCTGCGAAATCCAGGTCGCAACCCTGTCGCAGGGCGAGGCCAATGTGATCTCGCAGGAAGTGGTCGACGTCCACCAGCGCGACCTCGCCGTCATGGCGAGCCAGGGCGGCGCGGGCGTGTTCGACTTCGAGGCATGGAAGCGGCGAGTCTCCAAGATCGACGACAGCTGGATGAGCTGATGGCGGCTGCGAAATCCTGCCCGAAATGCGACGGGCGGATGGAGGAAGGCTTCGGCGTCGATCGCGGTTACGGCGAAAACCACGTGGCGGGCTGGCATCCGGGCAAGCCCGACACACGCTGGTGGGGATTGAGAGCCAACCGCAAAAGCGTGCTGGCGATTTCGAAATTCCGCTGCAACAAGTGCGGCTACCTAGAAAGCTACGCGAACTGAGCCGCATCCAACCATGTCCCGCATGACCGTAAACGACCGTCCGGTCGAATTCCTGATGGACGACGATACGCCCCTGCTGTGGGCGCTGCGCGATGCCGCCAATCTGACGGGGTCGAAATATGGCTGCGGGACCGGCGATTGCGGCGCCTGCATGGTCCATATCGACGGTGAAGCGCTGCGCTCGTGCCTTGTCACCATCGGCGAGGCGGAAGGGCGGTTCGTCACTACGATCGAGGGGCTGAGCGGGGACCGTTCGCACCCCGTCCAGCAGGCGCTGGTGGCGGAACAGGCGATCCAGTGCGGTTTCTGTACGCCGGGGATCGTCATGGCGGCCGCAGCGCTGATCAACCGTAATCCGGCCGCCTCGGAAGAGGATATCAAGGCAGCGGTTCCAAACCTGTGCCGCTGCGGCGTCTATCCGCGCCTTGTCCGCGCCATCCAGCGGGCAGGCCGTGTCGCAAGGCGGCAGGAGCGCATCAGCGCCGCGCCGGCCCCCGGCATCAGCAGCGAGGATGCGGCCCGCGAAGTCCCGGCACTGTCCGGACAGGCGCCCGCAAAGCCGCGCAATTGATTCAATCATGAAAAAGCGGCGGCAGGTTTCCCCGCCGCCGCCATTTTCCTGACAAGCGCTGCTCCGGGATCAGATCTCGAAGCGGACGCCGATACGTGCGCTCAGCGGCTCGCCCGGCTGGATGTTGTTGTTGCCGTGGGCCGAGGGGTAGTAATCCTCGTCGAACAGGTTCTCGATATTGAGCTGGAAGCTCAGGCGGTCGCTGACCGTGTAATAGGCGGCCGCATCGACGCGCCAGTAGCTCGGCAGCACGACCGTGTTCGAGAAGCTGGCATACTGTTCCGACTGGTGGATGACGCCGAGGCCGAAGCCCAGCTGTTCGTTCACGTCGAAGCGGTTCCACGCGCTGATCGAGTGCTTGGGCAGCTGCTGGAGGCGCTGGCCGGCATCGCCGAACGCGTTCTCGTTGAGCAATTCGCCGTCGAGATAGGTGTAGCCGAGATTGGCCTTCCAGAAATCGGCGATTTCGCCGACCGCGCTGATCTCGAACCCTTCGACGCGGCTTTCACCGGCCAGCACGGTCAGCGTCGGGTCGGTCGGCGAGGGGGCCTGGATATTGGTGCGTTCGAGGCGGAAGATCGCGGCATTGACCAGCACCTTGTCGAGCGGGGCCCACTTTGCGCCGATTTCGTAATTGGTGAACTTTTCCGGATCGAACTGGGCATCACCCTGCGAGAGGATGAAGAACTGGTCGCCCGCCTGCGGCAGGAAACTTTCCGAATAGGAGGCGTAGAGCGACAGGTCGGGCGTCGGCTTGACGATCAGGCCTATGCGCGGGCTGAACTTCTCGTCGACGCGATCGGCAGCGGGTCCGCCCAGGAGGTCCTCGGTCTTGAGGTCGAAGCGATCCCAGCGCAGGCCGCCGACGAGTTCGATATGGTCGCCGATTTCGAGCTGTTCCTGCACATAGACCGAAAGGGTTTCGAGGTCGCTCTGGCGCGAACGCGATACCGGGTTCAGCTGGAAGGGCGGGATGAAAAGCACGTCGGTCAGCGGGGTCTGGTTCGGCGCCAGGCCGTCCACGCCCGGTGCACGGGTGAAGCCGACCGTGCTGCGCTGGTTGGCCGAATCCTGCCTGCTCGCCTCGACACCGAACAGGATGGTCGATGCGATGTCCGAACCCATTTCGGCTTCCCAGACCAGGTTGGCCTGGCCGATCCAGTTGGTGCGCTGCTGGGCGTCTTCGTAGCCGCTCAGGAAGACGGTGGTGCCATCGGTGCTGGAAGGCACGAGATTGGCGTAGACCTTGTCGTAATCGGCGAACTGGACCGTGGCATTGGCAGTAAGGCCGCCGTTGAAGTCGTGTTCCAGCCGGACGCGGCCGATGTGGACCTGCGCTTCGGCGCGATTGAAGTCGCTATCGCCGAAGAAGGTGCTGTCATAGCCCTGCAGCGGGACGGTACCGAGCGCCGGGACGCCGCGGTCAGTGACGCGGCTGTCGTCGTCATAGGTGTAGCTGGCGACAAGCGTGGTGTCGGGGCCGAGCGCTGCAGTCAGCGTGGGCGAGAAACCGATGAAGCGGCCTTCGTAGAAATCGCGGTCGTTGTCGAATTCCTCGTAAGCGGCATTGAGGCGCAGGGCCACGCCGTCGGTCAGCGACTGGTTGACATCGGCAGTGACGTCGAACGCGCTGAAAGTGTCGACCGATGCTTCGCCGGAAATGAAGTTCTCGCCCAGCTTGGCGCGTTTCGCCACGCGGTTGATCGCGCCGCCGCCGGCACCGCGGCCGAAGATCAGGGCGTTGGCGCCCTTGAGCACTTCGACGCGCTCGATGTTGTAGAGCGGGCGGTAGTACTGCGCATCGTCGCGCAGCCCGTCGATATAGAAATCGGCGGTCGTTTCCTGGCCGCGGATGAAGACTTCGTCGCGGTGGCCTTCGCCGGTTTCCATGCTGATGCCCGGAACATAACGCAGCGCGTCGTTGAGCTGGCGGATCGCCTGGTCTTCCAGCTGGTCTTCGGTGATGAAGCTGACGGCCTGCGGAACGTCGATCAGCGGGGTCGGCGTCTTGGTGGCAGTCGATCCGTCCTCGTTGGCATAGCCTTCGTCCCGGTCGCCGCTGACCACGATGTCGGCGGGCAGGTAGTCGCGGTCGGGCTGCACTTCCTCGGCCGCGAATGCGGGGGTGGCGAGGGCGGTTCCGGCTGCGAGCAGGGCGAGCGTGGAGACTTTCATGGACTTCTTTCTGTTCTTGCGATTGATTCTCAAAACGTGAGCCCCTGCTATTGCGAGCCATTCGCATTAGCAACCTTCAATTGCGCAATCGCCGGTGAAAAAATCGCAACACTGCGTTTGACTGATAGGTTCAGTCGATTAGAGCGCGCTTCAAGGAGAAGGAGACACCATGAAAGCGACCATCTGGCACAACCCGAAGTGCGGCACTTCGCGCAAAACGCTGGCCATTCTCGAGAACCTGTCAAAGGTCGATGTCGAGGTCGTCGAGTATCTCAAGGACCCGCCGACCAGGGAAAAGCTCGCGCAGCTCTACCGCGACGCAGGGATCACTCCGAACCAGGGCCTGCGCCTGCGCGGAACCGATGCCGAGGAACGCGGTCTGCCGGATGCCGATGCCGGCACTGTGCTCGAAGCCATGGTGGCAGACCCGATCCTGATCGAACGTCCGCTGGTGGAAACCGACAAGGGCGTGCGCCTCTGCCGCCCGCAGGACACGGTCCTCGAAATCCTCTAGCGGCGGTCCTGCGTCAGCCTGCTGTCCATCTGCAGGGTGAGCCAGCCGTAGACGAAGACGATGGCGCAGATGGCCACGATCAGGCCGAAGCCCAGCCAGTCCGAATGGCCGTATAGCCAAACGCCCAGCGCGGGTGCGTAGATGTAACTGGCACCTGCGACCGAGGCCGTGACGCCGGACGCCTGACCCTGCTCGGCGCGGGTGACCGCCAGCGACGTGCCGGAGGTCGAGCCGGGACGGAACAGCCCGAAGCCCAATGAAGCGACGGCAAAGGCCAGTGCGATCGAATGGATATTGCCGGCAACGCCGAGCATGGCGACGCCGAAGCCGGCAATCGCAATGCCCGAAAGTGTCGCTGCTCTCGGGCCCAGGTTCAGCCGCGGGATCAAGCCCCACTGCGCCAGCAATGTGGCGATCGCACCCGCCATCAGCACGAGGCCGACAGGACCGGTGCCTTCTGCGGGCGTGGCGCGCAGGCCCAGCCGGTCGAGCACGAGGAAGCCTGCAATGCCGAGCACCATGGCCTGTGCGTGCCCGCCCAGCAGGCCGACCACGACCCAGGGGCGCAGCCTTGGTTCGAACCAGCGCAGCTTGTGCGGCTCGACTTCTTCCTCGTCTTCGTCCCCGTCTTCGGAATTGGCGGAGAAATCGGCCGTGGGGCTGCCCGAATAGGACGGGTCGTAGGTCTTGCCGCGTGCGGGGAACTGCGGCTCGTCATTGGGCAGCTTCCAGCGAAGCGCGATCAGCGTGGCCACGCCCATCAGCGAGAAGATCAGGAACGGGCCGGTCAGCCCGATGAAGGGCAGCACCATCAGCGGCGCAAGGGCAGGACCGATGACTGTGCCGAGGCCAAAGCTCGACGCGATCAGCGACAGCGCCTGCGTGCGTTCAGAACGCGGGGTGCGGCTGGCGACATAGGCCTGTACCGCAGGCGGCGCCGCGCTGCCGAAACCGCCATAAAGGCTACGCGCTGCAGCGAACAGGATCAGCGCCCAGAACGCGCCGATATATCCGGCAAGGCCGAGCCAGAGCATCAGGCCGCACAGCGCGAAGCTGGCGATGAACCCCACCAGTCCCAGCGCCATCATCGCCTTGCGGCCCCGGCGGTCGGACCGTTCGGCCCAGAGCGGCGCGCAGAACACCCAGAGCAATGCCGACCAGCTGTAGGCGAGGCTGATCCACACGTCGTCGATCTGCAGGGCCGTGCCGATGGACGGCATGACCGACTGCATGGCCGTATTGCCGGCCGCCGTGGTCAGCATGACCGCGAACAGCAGCGTCATGCGCCCGCGCGAAATCGACGGCTGGCGCACCGGGAGCGGTGACGTCACGGCGTCGGACGGATCGGCTTCGGCCATGGGATAAGCGGCTACGCTGCTCCACGCGCCCTTGCAATGGCGCAGGCGCACTGCCAGACGAAGTATCTGTCTTATCGTCGAAAGAGGGGTCAGTCTTGACCGGTTACGACAATGCCCCGGCGCTCCCGCGGCGCAATTTCAAGGAAAAGGCCGCACGCTTTTTCGGCCAGTGGGGCGTGTTCTTCCGCGGCTTTGTCGAACATCCCAAGATGGTCGGCTCTATCATCCCCTCCTCGCGCTTCACCATCGAGAAAATGCTGGCGCCGGTGAAATGGGACGAATGCAAGCTGTTCGTCGAATACGGGCCGGGCGTGGGCACCTTCTGCCAGGCCGTGCTCGACCGCCTGCCGCGTGACGGTTCGCTGATCGTGATCGACACCAACCCGCTCTACATCGACTACCTGCGCAAGCATTTCCGCGACAGCCGGTTTTCGGCCGTGCATGGATCTGCCGCGGATGTGGAGGACATCGTGAAGGCACATGGTCACGACCATGCCGACTACGTCCTGTCCGGCCTGCCCTTCTCGACGCTGCCCGCAGGCATCGGTCCCGCCATCGCGGCGGCGACCTACCGCGTCATCCGCCCGGGTGGCGCATTCCTCGTCTACCAGTTCTCGGCCAAGGCGCGCGATTTCATGGCGCCCCATTTCGAGCGTATCGAAAACGGCTTCGAACTGTTGAACGTGCTTCCCTGCCAGCTTTTCTGGGGCTGGAAGGAACCGAAGGGCTAGGCCTCTTCACCCGTATCTGCTGCGGACAGGCGCGAAAGCTGCGCGTGGATTGCAGCCAAGATGCTCACCACGAAGACCGCGCCAAGGGCATCGATGAGCCCTGCCGAAAGCGCCGCGCCGAAGCTCGAGGCTTCCTCCCCGCCGAGCGCGAAGACCAGGCCGACGATCCAGCCAAGGATCAGCACCAGCACGGCGGCCGCGACCACCAGCAGGATGAAGAAGGCCAGCAGCCGCAGCGAATTGCCCTTGGTCATGGCCCAGGACCGCTTGAGCGCAGCCACCGGGTTGCGTTCTCCCTCAATGCCGATGATGGGCGTGGAGAGGGACAGCTTGATGCTGATGTAGACGACCAGCGGAATGGCGAAGAGCGCGCCGAGCAGCGCAACGGGTTTGAGGCCGAGCGCGGCGGGCAGGCTGATCAGCACGAAGATCGGCGCGAGATAGGCGAGGACCTGCAGCAGGTATGCGCCGATGAAGGACGGCAGCAGCGATGCCCCCGATGCCAGTGCCTCGCCCACGGTCGGAGACGAACGACGGCGCAGCAGTGCCAGCATGGCCAGCTGGGCGAGACTGGTGAGCAGGAACACGCCGAGGAACAGCCACCAGTACTCGCTGAACATCGTCACCAGAGCGCCCTGCAATTGCTCCATGGTCGGCTGGGTCGAGCCTTCGAGCGAGGATTCGATGCTCGCGCTCGGGAAGATGATCGCGGCGAAGGCCGATGGCAGGAAGATCAGCACGCCCGCGATCGTCGCCAGCAGGCTGAAATTGCCCTTGATGAGCGCCAGTGCCTCGTTCCAGCCCTTGTCGAAATCGAATTTCATCGCCGAACCCCTCTCTTTCGCTCTTGATAAGCGCGACTTGCGTCGCCACGCAATTCCCCATGTCCGAAATGCTCACCGAAACCGTCGAATGGCGTGCCGAGAAGGGGCAGGTGCCCTATCGCGACGCGCTCGCGGCGATGGAGGCGCGCAACAAGGCCGTGTCCGAAGGCGAGGCGCAGGAACTGGTGTGGCTGCTCGAGCACCCGCCGGTCTATACCGCGGGGACCAGCGCCGACGGGGCCGAACTGCTCGACCCGCGCTTCGAAGTGGTCGAGGCAGGGCGCGGAGGGAGATACACCTACCACGGCCCGGGCCAGCGCGTCGGCTACCTGATGCTCGATCTCAAGTCGCGGGGACGCGATGTGCGCTGCTTCGTCCACTCGGTGGAAGGCTGGGTGATCGCCACGCTCGGCGACCTCGGCGTCGAATGCTGGCGCAGCGACGGTCGGATCGGCATATGGACGCGCGACATCGACGGGCGCGAGGCCAAGATCGGCGCCATCGGCGTGCGCGTGCGTCGCTGGGTGACGATGCACGGCTTCTCCGTGAACCTTGCCCCCGATCTCACCCACTTCACCGGCATCGTGCCCTGCGGGATCGACGAATTCGGCGTCACCAGCATGGCGCGGCTCGGCCACGATATTGCGCCTGATGCCTTCGATGAGGCATTGAAGCGGCGGGCAGGCGATTTCCTCGCCGCGCTCGAAGGAAAGGAATGCGCGCTGCCATGAAGCGACTGACGATTATCGCACTCGGGGCGCTGACCCTTGCCGCCTGCCAGGAGCAGGCCGACGAAGCGGATGCAGCAGGCGATGCGCACCGTGCCGAGGGCGAAGTGCTCGGCGGAACGATCGACGATTCCATGCTTCCGCTCGATACCGTCACCTCGCAGGCCCCTCCGCTGCGGCAGGCACCCAGCGAGGGCTCTTCCGGCGATAGCGAGGATGCGACCGGTGAAGAGGGTGACGAGGAAGGGGGCGATGCCGATGCAGCGCCCGAAGAGGAGGCTCAGCCCGAACCCGCCGAAGAGGCGGAGCCGGAGGCCTAATCCTCGCCGAGCAGCTTCCGCGCGCGTGCGAGGTCGCCCTGCCTGACATAGCGGCCGCGTGACGGGAGCGCCTCTGCGCCCGGATTGAGCGCGAACAGGCCGACGATCTCGCGCGCTTCGGCGATTTCCTCCGATGTGGGCGCAAAAGCGGAATTGATCGCTTCCACTTGCGAGGGATGGACGGCGATCATGCCGCTGAACCCGTCTCCGCGCGCGGCGAGCGCTGCGCGTTTTGCGCCCTCGGCATCGCGCGTGTCGCGAAAGCCCGCCTCGATCGCCATCAGCCCCTGCGCATGGGCGGCCAGCAGGACCTGCCCGCGGACATAGGCCAGCGCATCGGTCCACAGCCCGCCCGGTCCGCGCATTCGCCGCGCGCCGAGCGAACGGGCGAGCGCTGCGGCATCCCAGCCAAGCCCGACAATGCGGGCATGGATTTCCTCGGCAAAGGGTTTGAGGTGCAGGGCCGCGGCAGGATTGGCACCGAGTTCGGGAATGATCTTCGTCGCGCCGCTGCGCACGCCTGCACGGCCTTCGCATTCATAGAGCGCCGCGGCAAACTGCTGGACTTCGTCGGTGCCGATGCATTCGGCCAGGATTACGCCGTCGGGCGCGCCTTCCATCGCGGCCTCCAGATCGGCGCGCCAGTGCGGGCTCGACACGGGGCCGATGCGTACCCAGCGCGCGAAACTGCGCGCCGCCACCACTTGCGAGCGGTGCGACACCAGCCAGTCACGCGCGGCCAGCCGGGTATGTTGCTTGGTGTCCTCGCTGGCGGCGCGGGCGAGGTCGATGACGACCGCGTCCGCGCCCGAGCCAGCTACCTGCCCCAGCGCCTTGTCCTTGTCTGCCGGGACCACGATCCACGAGCGCATGTGTGACCCTCCTAGGGGACGATCCGCGCCGGGATGGGCGAATCACCCGCCGACAGTTTCCTCGCTTTTGGTTAGCATGGGGTAATCGATGTAACCTTCCGGCCCCGGAAGGTACCAGCTTTGCGGAACGTTTACATTGGGTTGCAGCTCTGCACCCTGCCGGAAACGTTCGGGCAAATCGGGGTTGGAGATGAAATCCCGGCCCCAGCTGACAGCATCGCAGCGCCCTGCCTCGATATCGGCGACAGCCTGTTCGGGCGTGTAGTCGCTGTTGAGCACCAGAGGTCCGGAATAGATCTGGCGGATCAGCGGGCTCTGCTTGGGCACGTCGGTAGCGCCGAAGGTGCCGTCCGGGCCCGGCTCGCGCAGTTCGAGGAAGCCGAGGCCGAGTTCCTCGACCACCTTGGCGGCTGCGCCGAAGGTCGCCGGCGGATCGCTGTCGTCGCAGCCCTGCGTCTCGCCGTTGGGCGACAGGCGCACGCTGACGCGGTCAGCACCCCACACGTCGATAAGCGCGGTCAGCACTTCGCGCAGGAAGCGGGTGCGGTTTTCCGGGCTGCCGCCGTATTCATCGTCGCGCAGATTGCTGCTGTCGCGCAGGAACTGGTCGACGAGATAGCCATTCGCGCCGTGCAGCTGGACGCCGTCGAACCCGGCGCGCTTCGCGTTTTCGGCGGCATGGCGATAGTCGCCCACCACGCGCGCGATCTCGTCCTTGCCGAGCGCGCGAGCAGGTTGGTAATCCTTGCGGCCTTCGAAGGTATGGGCATGGCCCGGCGCGCAGGTGGCGCTGGCCGAGACAGGCGGGTTACCGCCGAGGAAGTCGGGGTGGACCAGTCGGCCCATGTGCCACAGCTGGAGGACGATCGCGCCGCCTTCTTCGTGCACGGCATTCGTCACCAGCTTCCAGCCTTCGACCTGCTCGTCACTCCAGATGCCGGGTGCCGCCGGCCAGCCGAGGCCTTCCACGCTGATGCCGGTGGCTTCCGAAATGATCAGGCCTGCGCTTGCCCGCTGGCGGTAGTAGGTCGCCATCATCTCGTTCGGGATCGAGCCGGGCTGGGTCGACCTGCCGCGCGTGAGCGGAGCCATGAGGATCCGGTTTTTCGCTTCGATGGCGCCGATTTTGAGCGGGTCGAACAGCTTTTCATGCATCGCGGCAAAGTCCCTTTTTGCTGACTTGTATGTGCAAGGGGAGCTAGGGAGCCGCAATGGGGGACACAAGCACCATCGCCGACAAGAATGGCTTTCAGCCCGGTGCATGGCACTTTGCCGCGCTGATTGCGGGCAATGTAGCGCTCGCCCTCGGCCCCTGGCTGGTGCGCCTTGCCGATACCGGTCCGGTCGCCTCGGCATTCTGGCGCCTGTTCCTGCCGATCCCGCTGATTGCGCTCCTGGCATGGCGGCAAAGAGCGCCCGACCCGATCGACAAGCGGCTGGCGTTGCTGGTCGTCGCAGCGGGCTGCTTCTTCGCGCTCGACCTTGCCAGCTGGCATATCGGGATAGAGCGCACGCGGCTGGGAAATGCGGTCCTGTTCGGCAATTCGGGCAGCGTGATCCTGATGATCTGGGGGCTGGTGGCCCTGCGCCGGGCGCCCTCGGGCCGCGAATATGCAGGGGTTGCGGCGGCCTTGCTGGGTGCGGCGATCCTGCTCGGGCGCAGTCTCGAAATCTCGAAAGCGAACTTGGTGGGCGACCTCTTCTGCCTTGCTGCGGGCCTGTTCTACGCCTTCTATCTCCTGCCTGCACAGCGGGCGCGGAGCGCGCTCGGCCCGTGGAGCGTGCTGCTGCTGGTCAGCCTGGCCGCCTCGCCCCTGCTACTGCTCATGGCCTTGGCACATGGCGATCCCGTCTGGCCGGGCGCGGCAGGCTGGACGCCTGTCTTCGTCCTCGCCCTGACCAGCCAGGTGGTGGGGCAGGGGCTGCTCGTTTATTCGCTGCGCCACTTCCCGCCGCTCATCATCGGCATGGCGTTGCTGCTGCAACCAGCGGTCGGGGCGAGTGTCGGCTGGGCGGTGTTCGGCGAGCTGCTGGCTCCGCTGGACGTGCTGGGTATGGCGCTGGTCGGTGCGGCGCTGGTGCTTGCGCGCAGCACGACCGGTGGGGCGAGGGCCCCGCGACCGCGCTGATCGCTACCAGAAGGTCCGGTTGAACTCGGCATAGTGTGCCTCGAACCTGGCGAGGTCCGGACCAACCAGGCTGACGCTCACTTGCTGCGCGAGCAATTCGCCTTCGGACTTCAGCACGGCCTGCCGGTCCTCGTGCCTCAAGGGGATCGCCGCATTGGCGAGCGTGTCGAGCATGACTTCCGCTGCAATCGGAGAGGTGGCGACCGCGCTGCGGATCGCGCCGAAGCCGCGCTTCACATAGTGGTCGAAGCCGTCGGGCGCAGGAATGACGGGGCAATCCTTCTCATCCTTGCCGCAGACGTCCTTGCGCAGGTCGCGGCGCCCGATCTCAGCCGTCGCTGCGCCCAGCCAGTGCAGGGCATTGATGGCGGTGAAAGGATCGTTGATCCCGGGCGACAGGGCGCGAAGGCCGATTTCCACCAGCTCGTCGATCAGGAATTGCGGGTCCTGTTCGGGCGTCCTTGTCGCGCCGAGTGTGTAGCAGTCGCGCACGCGGTCCTCGATATTCTCCGGCTTGCACCCTTCGATCAGCATGAGCGGCATGTCACGGTGGACGAAGTCGCCGGTGCGCACGACCAGCGAGAAGGTGCAGCCGCAGCCACGGGCGATTTCCACCAGCCCGCCGAAGTCGATCATCTGGACATAGCCCGTGCCGGTCGCCGTAATCGGCTCGCCGCCCTTGGGCTCGACCGCATCGGCGAACTCGTCCTCGACCGGATAGGTGTCGCGAATGGTGTGGAGCAGGCGCTCGCCGATCCCCTGAAGGACCTTGTTGATGCGGATGCTCGACGGGATATGGTTGAGGAAGAACACGAGCACGGCGACGCACAGCGCCATCAAGGCGTAGGCGACCAGTAGCGAAAGCTGGGGCGTGAAGCCGGGCAGGGCCGTGGCTGCAGCATCGGCCAGGGCAGCCGGCGTCTCGTCCTCCGCTCGAACGGCGCGCAGGACGATCAGTGCATAGACGAAGCTGCCGATGAAGGTCGCAAGGCTCAGCTGGTTGCCCCGGTCCTCCATGAAATTGGTCAGCAGGCGCGGGCCGTAATTGCCGCTGGCATAGGCGACCGCCGCAATGGTGATCGAAAACACTGTCGAAGCGACCCCGATCATGCTGCCTGCCATCACGGTCAGCATGTCCGCCGCGCCCTTGGGCCGTGCGGGGACGATCCAGTCGACCTCGTTCAGGAATTCGGCAAAGCCGTTCCTGTCCAGCCAGACCATGGAAAAGGCCAGCAACGCCGCCGCGATCGAGAAGAGCGCGGGGTAGAACCAGTAATTGGCGTTGAGGCGCGCCCAGAAGAAGCGGATATCAGCCGTCATGTAGCGCCCAACGCGTGGGCGCAGAGTAGGTGCCTCAGACCTTGCCGAGGTCGCCCTTGCCGATCGTCCCGCTAGCCATTTCGAGCATGCGGTCGAGGCTCTGCTTGGCTTTCAGGCGCAGGCCTTCTTCGATCTCGATCCGCGGTTCGAGGTCGCGCAGGCAGGCGTACATCTTCTCCATGGTGTTGAGGGCCATGTAGGGGCAGATATTGCAGCTGCAATTCCCGTCCGCACCCGGCGCGCCGATGAAAGTCTTCTCGGGCAGCGCCTTTTCCATCTGGTGGATGATGTGCGGTTCGGTCGCCACGATCAGCGTGTCGCCTTCGAAGGTCTTGGCTAACTGCAGGATGCCGCTGGTCGAACCGACGTAATCGGCATGGTCGATAATGGTCGGCGGGCATTCGGGGTGTGCGGCCACCGGCGCATCGGGGTACTGCGCTTTCAGTTTGAGCAGTTCGGTTTCGCTGAAGGCCTCGTGCACGATGCACACGCCCGGCCACAGCAGCATGTCGCGGCCGAACTTGCGGCTCATGTAACCGCCGAGGTGCCGGTCGGGGCCGAAGATGATCTTCTGACCTTCGGGGATCTGGCTGATGATCGTTTCGGCCGAAGAACTGGTCACGATAATGTCGCTGAGCGCCTTCACCTCGGTCGAGCAGTTGATGTAGGTCAGCGCGATGTGATCGGGATGCGCCTCGCGGAAAGCCTTGAACTTTTCCGGCGGGCAGCTGTCTTCGAGGCTGCAGCCGGCATCCATGTCGGGCAGGACGACGATCTTTTCGGGCGACAGGATCTTGGCGGTATCGGCCATAAACTTCACGCCGCAGAACACGATCACGTCGGCATCGGTTTCCGCCGCCTTGCGCGACAGTTCCAGACTGTCGCCCACGAAGTCCGCGATATCCTGGATATCGGCGGTCTGGTAGTAATGGGCGAGGATGATCGCGTTCTTCTCCTTGCGGAGGCGGTTGATCTCCGCAAGCAAGTCTTCCCCGGTCGGCAGGCTGGTTTCGGCAGTCATTCTCTGTCCCGTCTGATGCGTTTGTGGCGCTTATAGACAGAACGGGCGCAGAGGCGAGGGGGTTCCTCGCCTACATCGAGAAGCCCGGCGGCAGGAATGCTTCCATCGGCCGGTCGGCGCCCGGCGTTCCCGCGATCACGCTTTCGGTCACGCCGATGCCGAAGCTGCTGTAGGCAATCGCCAGCGAGACGAGGAACACGCCGACATAGATGCCGAGGCCCCACCAGTAGGCGGGATGCACGCGGCCCGCGCTGCGCTTGTCGGCGATCATTCCGATGACCGGGAAGACCATTGTCGCCATCGTCGTGATCAGCCAGGCATTGGGGATCATCAGCGGCAGGGGCAGCAGGCGGCCAAGGCCCGGGCCGGTCAGGATCGCCATGGCGCACAGCATCAGGCGGCGGTGCCATCCCGTGTATCGCTGCCGGCGCAGCGCCCAGAAGGCGAGGAAGCCGAAGGTCCACAGGAGCATCATGTTGCTCCAGAGGAATTCGTTCACATGGAAGAAGAACGGGCCGCCGTTACGCCGGGCGACGACGATCATGATCGTGCTGCCGGCCAGAACCATCAGCGGGATGAGCGCATAGGCGACCTTGCCCAGCTTGCGGTGGAAGGCCCAATTGCCCGAGGACGCGCTCAGGTGCTGGGCGACGTAGAGGCCGATCCAGGACATGAAGATGACGCCGTGCACATGGTAGGGCAGCGGCACGTCGAAGCTCGAACGCCCCATCGCCAGATTCAGCGAAAAGCCCGCCACGATGACGAAGGACATGACGAGCGCCATGATGGTGAAGAAGCGGGTATTACCCCGCGCGGAATTCTGCGCCTGATCACCGGCGGCAAGACTGGCCATGGTCGGTTACTCCCCCCAAAGTTTCCGCGACCCCTTATCTTTTATGGTCTTAGGGGTATCGGCCGGGGGAGAAGGCGTCAATCAGGCGGGCGGGCTTTCCCCGTCGAAGCGGACGACCACCTCGATATTCTCCCAGCCGGCAACCTGAAGCGGGATCGCGAGATTCTGGCGCACCGCTTCCTTGGCAGCACTACGGGCCATCGCCAGCACCTGCGGGTTCTTGGCGAAGGCGGCAGCCTTGCGTTCGGCCTGCTGCGAATTGTTGCGCGCCAGGTCGCTGCTGGCATCGCGGCTGACATAGGTGCCTTCGGTGAAGGTCGTCTGCGCCGCCTCATCGAGATTGGGGCGCGAAATCTTCAGCGCGGGCAGGATCACCGTCAGCGTCTCGCTCGCCGCGTTCCATTCAAAACGGTCTCGGTCCATGTTCGACAGGTCGAGCCGGTATTCGACCGTTGCCGGGATGACGGCCGCTTGCCGGCTTTCGAGCAGGTCGACACCCAGCACGCCCCGCTTGTCGACGCTTTCGGCGACGACTTCGAAGCGCGACGAGAAAACGGTGAGCGAGTTCTGCTTCTCGAACGCAAGCATGGCGCTGCCCACGGGATCGCCTTCCTCCTTGTAGAAGAAGGCCCGCCAGCCGAGCCATGCGCAGGCGGCGATGAGCAGGATGACGATGAACCACGGAACCGCCTGCACCCGCGCCAGCGACTTGTCGCCGTAGCGGTCCGGAGTGGTAACCGTGCCCGGTTCTGCGTGCTTCAGATCGTCTGCCATATGTCCCCCGAACGTTGCACCAGCCCCCGACGTTCCAAATCGAGGAGGTGTGCTGTCACCGACATGCGCGCCGCGCCGTGCAGCCTTTCATCGAGGCCGCGATACATCTTGGGCACGAAATCACCCGCCGCGTGCGGCCCGTCGCGCAGGTGCCTCAGGATCTGGTTCTCGCGTTGCCTTCGGTGGCCGATCATGCCGCGTACCAGCTGGCGCGGCTTGTCGATCGCCTCGCCATGGGCGGGATAATAGACCCGGTCCTCGCGCGCGTAGAGCTTTTCGAGGCTCGCCATGTAATCGGCCATGTCGCCATCGGGCGGAACGACGACGCTGGTCGACCAGCCCATGACGTGGTCGCCGGTGAACAGCGCGCCGCTTTCTTCGAGGGCGAAACACAGGTGGTTCGAGACGTGGCCGGGCGTCGCCACTGCCCGCAAAGTCCAGCCGGGGCCAGTCATCGCCTCGCCGTCGGCAAGGACGCGGTCGGGCTCGTAATCCCGGTCGAAGGATGCATCGGCGCGCGGTCCGCTGTCGTCCAGCACCAGCGGCGCACAGCCTACGATGGGCGCGCCGGTGCGCTTGGCCAGCGGCCGTGCACCGGGCGAATGGTCGCGGTGCGTGTGCGTGCACATGATCGCGCAGACGTGCTCCTCCCCGATCGCCGCATCGAGCGCGAGCAGGTGCGCGGGATCGTCCGGACCCGGATCGATGACCGCGCAGCCGCCGCCGATCCCGACCACGTAAGTCTGCGTACCGGTATAGGTGTAGGGCGACGGGTTGGGTGCGAGCACGCGCCGCACCAGCGGTTCCAGCTGCTGCGCCTCGCCCGTGGGCCATGGTTTGGGAGGAGGACCTGCCATGGGGTTGCATATGGGCGGTGTCGCGGTTCATGTCACCACCCGCCAGCGAGAAGGGAGATTTCATGGCCGAGTGCATACTGGTCCTCGATGCCGGGACGACATCGACACGCGCCATGGTTTTCGGCCGCGACGGCAAGCTCGCCTCGGTCGCGCAGGCCGAACTGACGCAGCATTATCCCCGCCCCGGCTGGGTCGAACACGATGCAGAAGAGATCTGGCAGAAGACGCTGTCCTGCATGCGCGAGGCGGTGGGAGAGCGGGCCGAAGACATCGCGGCCATCGGCATCACCAACCAGCGCGAGACGGTGGTGGCGTGGGACCGCGGCACGGGCGAGCCGCTGGCGCGCGCTATCGTCTGGCAGGATCGCCGGACGGCCGATTTCTGCGCCGCGCTGAAGGAAGCCGGGCACGAGCCGTTGGTGCAGGAGAAGACCGGCCTGCTGCTCGACCCCTATTTCTCGGGCACCAAGATGCGCTGGCTGCTCGATAATGAGACAGGCGTACAGGCTGCCGCGGCAGACGGGTCGCTCGCTTTCGGGACGATCGAGAGCTGGCTCGTCTTCCGGCTGACCGGCGGGGTGCACATCTCGGATGCGAGCAATGCCAGCCGCACGCTCCTGTTGCCGCTCGAAGGGGCCGATTTCGACGAGGAACTGTGCGAGCTCTTCGGCGTGCCGCGTGCAGCGCTCCCGCGCGTGGTCGACACCCACGGCGCGCTGGCGGAAGCGGGTGCCGAATGGCTGGGGAGGACGATTCCGATCTGCGGCCTCGTTGGCGACCAGCAGTCCGCCACCATCGGGCAGGGCTGCCTGTCCTTCGGGGAGACCAAGGCGACTTACGGCACGGGCGCCTTCGTGCTCACCAACAAGGGGTCGAAGGTTCCGCGTTCGGAGCATCGCCTGCTGGGAACCGTGCTGTGCCAGGGCGAAGGCAAGCGGACCTATGCGCTGGAGGGCGCGTGTTTCGTGGCGGGTAGCCTGGTCCAGTACCTGCGTGACCAGCTCGGCCTGATCGGCAGTGCGGCGGAGACCGAGGATCTCGCCCGTTCGATCGAGGACAGCGGCGAGGTGGTCATCGTGCCTGCGCTTGCCGGCCTTGGCGCGCCGCACTGGAAGCCCGATGCCCGCGGGGTCATTTCAGGCCTCAGCTTTGCCAGCGGACGCGCGCAGATCGCGCGTGCGGCGCTGGAGGCGATGGCCCACCAGACCCACGATCTGGCGCAGGCTTTCGCCGCCGACGGCGCGGCATGGACGCGGCTGAAGATCGACGGCGGGATGAGCGCGAACGACTGGATGGCGCAGGATTTGGCGAATATTCTCGACCTCGAAGTCGAACGGCCCGATTTCGTCGAAACGACCGCGCTTGGAGCAGCCATGTGCGCGGCCGTTGGCGCGGGGCTTCATCCCGACCTGCCTGCAGCGGCCGATGCGATGCGCGGCAATGCGGCCTGTTTCGCTCCTGATATGGACGAGGAGGTCAGGAAAGCGCGGCTGGCGCGTTACGCCCGCGCGCTGTCCGCTGCCTGATCAGCCGGCGTTGAAAGCCTGCGCGATGCGACCGCGCAGGTCACCGACAGGATCGTCGTTTGCTGCGCGCACGCTGCGCTGTTCCGCATCGAGGCGCGCCACGCGGCCGTAAAGGCGTTCGGTATCGCGGATCAGCGCCCGCATTGCGATCGGCAGGACCGCCATGTTACGCGGGTCGGACGGGCGTTCGGTGCCCAGCGTGCCGGCCTTCTGCAACTGGCGGGCGGAAATCTCGCCGGCCAGGTACGCACGTTGGTTGAGCAGCCACGCGAGCACGTGCATCACCCGCGTGGTGGTGCGAAGCCCCTCGATCGACATGGCGATGCGCGTTTCGTTGGAATTTTCGGGACCGTCTTCGGTGCCGTCACGCAGGTCGAAGGCCGCACGCGTCTCGTCGGCCAGCAGCAGGGCTTCCGCGTAGAGGTCCTCGACGACCTGTTCGGTTACGGTGCGATCCATCGTTCTCTTCCAATGTCGCATTACAGTCATCGATCCCCGCCTGCCAGCGCGCAGCGCGCGCCTGTCCCGAGGTGAGACGCGGGGCCTTACGCGATGATGTCGGGGATCAGATTGTCCTCGATCAGCGAGATACGGTCCTTCAGCTGCAGCTTGCGTTTCTTCAGGCGCGCGATCTGCAGCTGGTCGACGAAGCCGCCTTTCTCGCCCGCTTCGGACAGCGCCACGATCGCGACATCGAGGTCGCGATGCTCGCTCCGGAGCAATTCCAGCCTCTTGCGCAGCTCCTGTTCGTTCACCGTCGTCTTCCCCGAATCTCGCTTCGTCGCATGGCCCGAAGAGGGCGCTTTGTAAATTCGCAAGAATGTGATTTGATAATTGGTCTGCGGCTCGTTCCGCAACGTTACGAGTCGCCTTTGAGGGGTCGCAATCTACGAAGGAGACCATCCGATGCACTCATCACATGTCGACGCACTGAAGGCCAAGCATGCCGGGCTCGAAGCTCGCCTGCACGACGAACAGTCCCGACCTGCGCCCGACATCGCGATGATCCAGCAGATCAAGAAGCAGAAGCTCAGGATCAAGGAAGAACTCGCCGCGCATTAAGCGCATGATATCGCGAGCGGGGCGGGGGCAAAGACCCCGCGTCCCGCTTTCGCGGCGTCCCTTTTTGATATAGCAGCGAGCCATGTCCGCCGTTGCCTCCGCTCGCCAGATTCTCACGCGCCTGCACGAAGTCATGGCTGGGCGCACCCATGCCCAGCACAAGCTTGACCGCGTGGTCGATATCATCGCCGATGCGCTGACGAGCGAGGTGTGCTCGATCTACCTCCTGCGCGAAGGGGCGCTGGAACTTTACGCCACCCGCGGCCTCAATCCCGAAGCGGTTCACGTCACGCGCATGGCGGTGGGCGAAGGGCTGACCGGCACGATTGCCAAGAACATCGAGACGCTGAACCTCGCCGAGGCGCGGGCCCACCCGGACTTTCTCTACCGCCCGGAAACGGGGGAGGAGAAATACCATTCCTTCGCCGGTGTCCCCATCGTTTACCGCGAACGGGCAGTGGGCGTGCTGTGCGTCCAGCACGTGGAGCCGCGCCGCTACGAGGACGTGGAGATCGAGGCGCTCCAGACCACGGCAATGATCCTGTCCGAACTCATCGCCCACAAGGAACTGGTCGACGGCGAGAACGCGTTCGACCTTGGCGAGGCTTCGACCGAAACCGAAATCCTCGAAGGGCTGACCTTGGTGAAGGGACTGGCGGCAGGTGCGGCCGTCTTCCACCAGCCGCGCATCGAGATCGACCAGGTCGTGGCCGAAGACGTCGAGGCGGAACGCCAGCGAGTCTACCGCGCCTTCGACAAGATGCGCGACCAGATCGACGCCATGGCGAAAGAGCCGGAATTCGGGAAGGGCGGCGAACACGTCGAGGTCCTCGAGACCTACAAGATGTTCGCCTATGACGAAGGCTGGAGCCGCCGCATCAACGAGGCCATCGACAGCGGTCTCACGGCCGAAGCGGCGATCGAGCGCGTCCAGCAGCGTACCCGCATGCGGATGCGCGAGATCGACGATCCGCTGCTGGCCGACCGCATGCACGACCTCGAAGACCTGTCGAACCGCCTGCTGCGGATCGTGTCGGGGCAGCTGGGCACGGCGGCGTCGCAGGGGCTGAGGCGCGACACCATCCTGATTGCGCGCAATCTCGGTCCTGCCGAATTGCTCGAATACGATCGCCGCCGCCTCAAGGGCGTGGTGCTGGAGGAGGGTTCGCTCACCGCGCATGTCGTGATCGTGGCGCGTGCCATGGGCATTCCGGTGCTTGGCCGCGTGCACGGGATCAATTCGAAGGTCTCCGAAGGCGACGAAATCCTCGTCGATGCGGACAAGGGCACGGTCACCCTGCGCCCCTCGCAGCCCATGTGGGATGCTTTCGATGCGCGCTTCGCCAAGACGCGCGAGAAGCAGGCCGCCTATGCCGAACTGCGCGATGTCGAGCCCTTCACGCGCGATGGCACGCGTATCACGGTGATGATCAACGCGGGCCTGCGCGACGATGTCAGCGCGCTGCAATTGACCGGCGCGGACGGGATCGGCCTCTTCCGCACCGAGTTCCAGTTCCTCGTCTCCTCGACCCTGCCCCAGCGCGAACGGCAGATGCGACTCTACCGCGACGTGCTCGATGCGGCGGACGGCAAGAAGGTCATCTTCCGCACGGTCGATATCGGCGGCGACAAGGCCGTACCGTATCTCGACAACAACACGGCCGAGCGGGACGAGAACCCGGCGATGGGCTGGCGTGCGCTGCGCCTCTCGCTCGAGCGCGAAGGCCTGCTCAAGGTCCAGGCGCGCGCCCTGCTCGAAGCGGCGGCCGGACGGCAGCTTTCGGTCATGTTCCCCATGGTGTCCGAACCGTGGGAATTCGATGCGGCCAAAGAGATATTCGAAGACCAGGCCGAGTTCCTGCGCGAACGGCGCAGGCAGATGCCCGACAGCATCGAATATGGCTGCATGCTCGAAGTGCCCTCGCTTGCCGAGGTGCTGGACTTGCTGCTGCCCAAGGTATCCTTCGTATCGGTCGGCACGAACGACCTCACGCAGTTCCTGTTTGCCGCCGACCGCGCCAATCCCAAGCTTGCCGAACGCTACGACTGGCTGAGCCCTGCGATCCTGCGCTTCCTCGACCGCGTGTCGAAGGCGATGGTCGGCAGCAAGGTCCGCCTCGGCATATGTGGCGAGATGGGCGGCCGCAGGCTCGAAGCGCTCGCGCTGATGGGCCTTGGTTACACCCGCTTCTCGATCACGCCGGCAGCCGTGGGCCCGATCAAGGAGCTGGTGCGCAAGGTCTACCTGCCCGACCTTACCAAGCACATGCAGCGCCTGCTGCTCAATCCGCCGGCAGACATGCGGGCGGCACTGACGGAATGGGCCGAGGCGAACGACATCGAACTCGACTGATTTCGTCGCTTGCGCAGTGCACCTCGTCCCTGCGTCCGGTCTGTGATACTATCTGTGCTTGACAGGTAGGGGGTCACTCCCATTCTACCGCGCACGGGAGCGGGAAAACCCGCCGGGTACTAAGGTTCGGGAATCGCATGGAAGAAGAAGACGTCATCGTCGAAGAAGAAGGCACGCGTGCGCTCAGCGCTGGCGAGCGGCTGCGTCAGGCACGCGAGGCGAAGGGCCTCGGGCTTGAGCAGGTCGCCGCAGAAACGCGCATCCCCCAAAGGCACCTCCAGGCCATCGAGGCGGGCAATTTCGCGGCCCTGCCTTCGCGCACCTACGCGATCGGTTTCAGCCGGACCTATGCGCGCACGATGGACCTCGACGAGCGCGAGATCCTCGACCAGGTGCGCGCGGAACTGGCACAGGACGGCGGCGATAATCGCCATGCCCCGGCCAAGTTCGAACCGGGCGATCCGGCCCGCGTCCCCGGTCGCGGCCTCGCATGGTTCACCGTGTTCGCCGCGATCCTGCTGATGGGCGGCATCTATGCCTTCTACCGCAGCTATTTCGCACCCGGCCTCGGCCCCGCACCGCTGCAGGACCCTGCCGAGCAGGTTGCGGCCAATGAGGGCGCGCAGCAGGCAGCCCCTGCCCCCGCGGCGACACCGACCGGCGGTGCGGTGGTCTTCACCAGCGAAATGGACGGCACATGGGTGCGTTTCTACGATGCGCAGGGCGAACGCCTGTTCGAAGGCCTGATGGACAAGGGCGACACCTTCACGGTTCCGGCTAATGCGGAAGGACCGCAGATCCGCACCGGGCGCCCCTATGCCTTCGCTATCACGATCGGCGGACGTGCCGTGCCCAAGCTGTCCGAAGAAGACAGGGTGGTTAGCGACACGCCGGTAAGCGCAGAGGCGCTGCTTGCACGTCCCGCTGCCCCGGCTCCTACGCCGACTGCCTCCGCAACGCCTGCAGCCGCAGCCACCCCGGCAACCTGATCGCGGCGGAAAACCGCCTTCATCCCCTCGACAGTTTCGCGGGGCTAGGGCTAGATTCACTTTGATTTTCGACATGAGGAGAACGGGCGTGAAGATCACGCGCATTGCACGCGGATTTGGTCTCGGTGGGATCGCACTGGCCATGGCGTCGACGGCGATGCCGGTCGCCGCACAGGACGACGGCGAGGCACGTATCCGCAAGCTCGAGGCGGAAGTCCGCGCGCTCCAGCGCAAGGTCTTCCCGGGCGGGGACGGCCGCTATTTCGAACCGCAGATCACCGGTCAGCCTGCCGCCCAGCCGAGCACGGCCAGCACCACCTCTACGACCGCAGTCACAGATATTCTCACCCGCCTCGATGCGCTGGAGGCACAGTTGCAGCGCCTGACCGCGCAATACGAGGTAGGCAGCAATGCCATGCGCCTGCTCGAAGAACGCATCGAGGTGCTCGAGGCCGGCGGCACTGCCACCACGGCCCCTGCACAGGTGGCTGCTGCCCAGCCGGCTGCCCGGCCCGCCACGCAGCCGGCCGCAACGCAGCGCCCCGCCGCCCAGCCGGCAGCCCAGCAGCCCACCGCTTCGCAGCCGAGCCCCGAGCGTGTCGCCGCGGTCCAGGCCATCGCCAAGCCGCAGACCGACGATCCGGCGGATGACGAATACTCCTACGGCTTCCGCCTGTGGGAAGCGGGTTTCTTCCCCGAAGCGCAGCAGCAGCTCACGCTCTTCGTCGAACGCTACCCCAGCCATTGGCGCACCACATACGGGCGCAACCTGCTGGGCCGCGCCTATCTGGACGACAAGAAGCCCAATGAAGCGGCACCGTGGTTCCTCAAGAACTATCAGTCGGACAAGGGCGGTGCCCGCGCCGGCGACAGCCTGCTCTACCTCGCCGAAACGATGATCGCGCTCAAGGACACCAAGCGCGCCTGCATCGCGCTCGCCGAATTCGGCGAGGCCTATCCGGCGCTCGCTGCCGGGCGCCTGCAGGGCCAGTACGAGCGCAATCTCGGCAAGGTGACCTGTAGCTGACATGCAGCTGCCACAAGGGCTCGTTGACAGGTTTCGCGCCGATCTCGAGCCCCTGTGGCCCTTCCTCGACCAGCCGGAGAGCCGGCTCGGCCTCGCCGTGTCGGGCGGCGGAGACAGCCTCGCGCTGCTGCTGCTCGCGCATGCTGCGCTGCCCGACCGCGTGGAAGCGGCGACAGTCGACCACCGGCTGCGGCCGGAAAGTGCAGCCGAGGCCGAACACGTCGCAGCTCTTTGCCGGGAGCTTGGTGTGCCACACCGCATCATTCCGGTGAGCGTTGAGGGCGGGAACCTGCAGGACCGGGCCCGTGCGGCACGCTATGCCGCGCTGGGCGAATGGTGCGAGGAGCGCGGGCTCGACGGGCTCGCCACGGCGCACCAGATGGACGACCAGGTCGAAACCTTCATCATGCGCGCCAATCGCGGCAGCGGGGTTTTCGGCCTCTCCTCCATCCGCGCGCTCGGCACCGTTCCTGGGATGCCACTGCGCCTGATCCGTCCGCTGCCTGGCTGGCGCCGGAAGGAACTGCGCGACATCGTCGAGGCGGCAGGCTGGAACGCCGTGGACGATCCGTCGAACGAGAACGAGGCGTTCGACCGCATCCGCATTCGCAAGGCCCTGTCCGAAGCGGACTGGATCGACTTCGAAGGGGTGGCGAAATCCGCCCGCCTGCTTGGAGAAGCGGAGGACACGATCGACTGGATGGTCGGCCGCGAATATTCCGAATGCGTGGATGCCGGGGCGGAGGAGACGGTCTATCGCGCCTTGCGGAGCGGCATCGGCGGAACGCTGGTCGCTGGCGGTGTGATCAGGTCGATCTTCCGCGGTTTCGGGGCGCACATCGACATGGCCGCAGCCGCGAAGCTGGTGGAAGCGCTGAGGGCAGGGCGCAAGTCGAACGTCGCGGGTATCGAAGCCTTCGTGCGCGATCAGGACGGCGAGCGGCTCTGGGTATTCCGGCGCGAGGTGCCGCGCCGCACGGGCTAGATGATCGGGTCGCCCACGCCGATGCGCTTGCCATCGGTGATGATGACCTTGTCGCCCTTCTGCGCGATATCGAACAGCTTGGCTGCCAGCGGATCGGGAATCGCCACGCAGCCGTGGCTGGCATAGCCGTTCTCCACTTCCGAACCACCGTGGATGGCAATGCCGTCCCAGGTCAGGCGCAGGGTCCAGGGCATGGGCGCATTGCCGTATTTCTCTGATACGTTGTGCCGTTCCTTCGTCAGGATCGGGAAAGTGCCGGTGGGCGTGGGATGTTCGTCCGTGCCGAGCATGACGGCAGCGGCACCGATTTCATAACCGTCGCGGAAGATCGAGATAGTGCGCGCCTGAAGGTCTACCGTGATGAGCAGCGGGCCTTCCGGCACGCCTTCGTCGTCCCAGTGCCATTCGCCGTATTTGATCGGCCCTTCGATAGGCAGGATGCGGCGGATGGTGAAGGGGCGGCGCGCATCGGCCTCCAGCTTGGCGAGGATCGCGCCTTCCGGTTCGATCGAGGCGGCTGCGGGGACTGCGATGGCTTCGGGCTCCGCCTGCGACGAGACGCCATAGGCGAGGGCGGCAATGCCCAGTGCGATCACGAATGTCGTGCCGCCAACCCATTTCAGAATCGCTGTCATGGCCGCAAGTATAGGCGGCCAATGACCGGATTTCCAAGGCTGGACGGCGGCAGTCCCGTATCGGAACGCCCCGCAGCGCCCTTCTTACCGGCCCAGCGCGGCCGCTTCGCGCGCCACGGTTTCTACGGCGGCCTCGTCGACCGGACCGCGCGGTGCGACCCAGCTCCCGCCGACGCACAGGACGGGATCGAATGCAAGCCATTCGGGCGCGTTTTCCAGCGTGATGCCGCCGGTCGGACAGAACCGGCACTGGCCGAATGGCGCCGCAAGCGCTTTCAGCGCCGGCAGGCCTCCAGCCGCCATGGCAGGAAAGAACTTGAAGTGGGTGAGGCCGAGATCGAGCCCGCGCATGATATCGCCTGCATTGGCAATGCCGGGCAGGAAGGGAATGCCCGCGTCGATTGCAGCCTTGCCGAGCGTGTCGGTGAGGCCCGGCGAGACGATGAATTCGCTCCCCGCCTCGATGGCCGCGTCCAGTTCCTGCCGGTTGGTCACGGTACCTGCCCCCACGATGGCGCCTTCGACCTTGCGCATTTCGCGGATGGCATCGAGCGCGGCGGGCGTGCGCAGCGTGACCTCGAGGACCCGCAGTCCGCCTGCCACCAGGGCGCGGGCCAGCGGCGCTGCATGTTCGACTTCGTCCACCACGATGACCGGGATCACCGGGGCGGTCTGCATGATATCGGCGATATGGGTCACTGGGCGGCCTTTGCGTGTTCGCAAGCGAATGCGGCAGCCGCGCCGAAAAGGCCGGGCTGCGGGTGGACGATGAGTTTGACCGGAATGCCGGCCATCATGCTCTCGAAGCGGCCCTTGGCGCGGAAGCGTTCCGCAAAGCCGGACTTGAGCAGGGTTTCGCGCAGTCGGTAGCCAAGGCCGCCGGCGATCACGACGCCCTTCGCGCCGTGCGCGAGGGCCATGTCCCCGGCGACACTGCCGAGCGACAGGCAGAAGCGGTCCACCGCGGCTGCAGCAAGGCTGTCCTCGCCGCTCATGCCCTTGGTCCAGATCTCGATATCGTCGATCTCGGGCACAGCCTTGTGCTCCATCGCGGCGAGCGTCTGGTAGATATCGGAAATGGCAGGCCCCGCCACCACGCGCTCGACCGAAACGCGGGTGTGCCGCTTGCGCAATCGGGCAAGGATCGCGTCCTCGATACTGTCGAGCGGGGCGAAATCGATGTGGCCGCCTTCGGTGGCAGAGACGCGGTAGGTGCCGTCGGGTTCGCGGTAGAGATGCGCTACGCCGAGGCCCGTCCCGGGCCCCAGAACGGTCAGGCGACCGGTGGGCGGAAGCGGACCTTCGGGGCCGGTCATATGGATGAACTGGTCCTCGCTCGCGCGCGCAACCGCATGGGCGACCGCCTCGAAATCATTGACGATCGTGTAATCCTCGACCCCCAGCTTTTCCTTCACGAGGGCGGGCCGGATGATCCAGGGATTGTTGGTGAAGCGGATGACATCGCCGCCGACCGGACCAGCAATCGCCATCGACACGCGCGGAGGCAGTGTGCCTCCCATGCGCTCGCGGTAATCTTCCCAGGCGGTCTGGAAACTGGCGTGGTCTTCGGTGTGCAGGGTTTCCGGCTCGCTCAGGCTGATCGAGCCGTCATTCGCGATCGTGGCGATGGCGAAGCGGGCATGGGTGCCGCCGATATCGACGCTGACGAGGTCCATCACTTACAATCCTGCCATGGCTAGCATTGACGAGGCACCCTGTTCGGCGCCGTCGGCATTGGCCCTGAACATGGCATAGAATTCGCGGCCCATGCCGGTTTCGGGCTGCGGTTCGGCAGCCGGTTCGCGCGCGGCGAGGTCTGCCGTCGTCGACAGCGTGCCGGTTTCGGCACAGACTTTGACGACATCGCCATCACGCAAGAGCGAGAGCGGCCCGCCGCCCAGCGCTTCGGGTGTGCAGTGGATGGCTGCTGGCACCTTGCCGCTCGCCCCGCTCATGCGGCCGTCGGTGACGAGCGCTACGCGGTAGCCGCGATCCTGCAGAACGCCGAGCGCGGGGGTAAGCTTGTGAAGCTCGGGCATGCCGTTCGCCCGCGGTCCCTGGAAGCGGACCACGACCACGACATCGCGGTCCAGCTCACCCTTCGAGAATGCCTCGTTGACCGAGTGCTGGTCCTCGAACACGCGGCAGGGCGCCTCGATCGTCCAGCGCTCGCGCTCGACTGCCGAGGACTTGAAACAGGCGCGGCCAAGGTTGCCTTCGACAAGCCGCATGCCGCCATCGGGCTGGAACGGATCGGAGGCAGGGCGCAGCATTTCGGTATCGCCCGAAGGGCCCGGATCGCGCCAGGTCAGGGCATCGCCGTCCATTCCCGGCTCGCGCGAATAGGCTTCGAAGCCACCGCTCCAGACCGTGAGGATGTCGCCGTGGGCGAGGCCTTCGTCGAGCAGCGTTCCGATCACGTAGCCCATGCCGCCGGCATCGTGGAAGTGATTCACATCGCCTGAACCGTTCGGATAGACGCGTGCCACCAGCGGAACGGCTGTCGACAGCTCGGCAAGGTCGCTCCAGTCGAAGCGGATGCCGGCTGCCCGCGCCATGGCGGGAATGTGGATCGCATGATTGGTCGAACCGCCGGTCGCCAGCAGGCCGATGGCCGCGTTGATGATCGCCTTTTCGTCGACCACGCGGGCGAGGGGGCGGAAGTCGTCTCCGTCCTTGCCGATGGATGCCAGCCGGTGGGTCGCAGCGCGCGACAGTTCCTGGCGCAGCTTGGCACCTGGCGGGACGAAAGCCGCGCCCGGGACGTGCAGGCCCATCATCTCCATCATCATCTGGTTGGAGTTGGCAGTGCCGTAGAAGGTGCAGGTGCCCGGCGAATGGTAGCTCGCGCTTTCGCTCTCGAGCAGTTCGTCGCGGCCGACCTTGCCTTCTGCGTAGAGCTGGCGGACGCGCTGCTTTTCCTTGTTGGAAATGCCCGTACCCATCGGGCCCGACGGGATGAAGATCGCCGGGACATGGCCGAACCGCAGGGCACCCATGAGAAGGCCGGGGACGATCTTGTCGCAGATGCCGAGCAGGGCGACCCCGTCGTACATGGCGTGGCTCAGCGCGACGATGGTCGAAAGAGCGATAGTGTCGCGGCTGAAGAGCGACAGTTCCATCCCCGCCTGGCCCTGCGTCACACCGTCGCACATGGCCGGCGTCGCACCCGCAACCTGGCAGGTTGCACCGACCTCGCGCGCCCAGATTTTCATCCGTTCCGGATAGCGATAATAGGGCTGATGGGCCGAGAGCATGTCGTTGTAGGAAGTCACGATGCCCAGGTTGGGTCCGCGTGCCGCCTTGATGGCCTGCTTGTCTTCTTCCGCGCCGGCAAAGGCGTGGGCGAGGTTCGAACAGGACAGCGAATGGCGGTTCACCTGCCGGTCGCCTTCGCGGTCGGTCAGGTCGAGATAGGCCGCCCGGCTGTCCCTCGAATTGGCGATGACGCGCTGCGTCACCTTGTGGATCACGTCATTGAGCGGCTTAGTCATCGTGCCAGGTAACCCCGTCGCGTTCGGCCAGCGCGATTGCCGCGCTCGGCCCCCAGGTGCCTGAGGAATAGGTCTTGGGCTTCATTTCATGGTCGGACCACAGCTTGCGGATCTGGTCGATCCACTCCCATTGCGCCTCGACCTCGTCACGGCGCACGAAAAGCGTCTGGTCGCCTTCGATCAGGTCGAGCAGCAGGCGTTCGTAGGCAATCCGGCGCACCGTGTCGGAAAAGGCATCGGGCATGGCGATATCCAACGGGACCGGCCGCAGGCGCAGGCCTTCGCGGCCCAGGCCAGGGACCTTTGCCATCATGGTGAGCTGGATGTTTTCCTTGGGCTGGATCTCGATCACCAGCCGGTTCGGCTGTGTTGTTGCACCGCGGCTTTCGAAGATCGAATGCGGGATGCAGCGGAACTGGATAACGATTTCGGTCACGCGCTCGGGCAGTCGCTTGCCGTGGCGCAGGTAGAAGGGCACGCCGCGCCAGCGCCAGTTGTCGACGTGGGCCTTCACCGCGACGAAGGTTTCGGTGTCGCTGTCCTTGCCGAGTTCCTCGTCATAGCCGGGCACGCTTTTGCCTTCGACGGCACCGGCGCGATACTGGCCGGTGACGACCTCGTCCTTGCTGACTTCGCGCAAGGCGCGCAGCACCTTGACCTTCTCGTCACGCACGGCTGTCGCATCGAAGCTGGTCGGCGGCTCCATCGCGACGAGCGCGAGCAGCTGCAGCATGTGGTTCTGCACCATGTCGCGCAGCGCACCGCTGTCGTCGTAATAGGCGACGCGCGATTCCAGGCCGACCGTCTCGGCCACGGTGATCTGCACGTGCTCGATGTAGTTGGAGTTCCACACCGGCTCGAGCAGGATGTTCGCGAACCGCAGGGCCAGCAGGTTCTGGACCGTTTCCTTGCCCAGATAGTGGTCGATCCGGAAAATGCGGTGCTCCGGGAATGCGGCCGCGACCGCATCGTTGATCTCGCAGCTGCTTTCGAGATCGACACCCAGCGGCTTTTCGAGGCCGATGCGCACATTGCCTTCGGTCAGGCCGGCCCCTTCGAGCCCCTTGATGGTCGTCTCGAACAGGCTTGGGGCAGTCGACAGGAAGATCGCAAGGCCGGTGTAATTGCCGACGGCTTTGGCCAACTCGTCGTACCCTTCGGGCGTGGTCGCATCGACGGGCACGTAGCTGAGCCGGTTGAGGAAATCCGCCATGCCGCCGCGGCGATGCTTGGGCAGGAACTTCTCCAGCGCCTCGCGCGCGAAATTGCGAAACGCCTGCGTGTTCATGTCCGAGCGCGCCGTGCACACGATGCGCAGGGCAGGATCGAGCAGGCCATCTGAATTGAGTGCGCAGAGCGAGGGCAGGAGCATGCGCTGCGACAGGTCGCCCGTGGCTCCAAACAGGAGCAGACGATCGGCGGTGAACCCTACTTCGTGCATGGAGCGTCCATGTTCGGCATTTCTCCCCATTTCGGATTGCGGCCTACCAGTGCGCGCAGCGGCGCGCCAGACAGGTGCATTCCTATTCGTATCACACCCTGCTTACGGCGACCGAAGAACGGAGGAAATCGCTTGGTCCGAAAGAGGTCAGGAAGCTGACGTCCGCAGCATCGCGGCCGACCCCGATCTTCACCGTTTCGGCAGGGTCCGCCATGCCGGTCGCGTCGACGAGTTGCCATGTCCCGGCACCTTGGCGGGTCGGGTCGGCAAGGAAGACTTCGGCGACCGCGTGGAAATCCTGCGGTTCGACCCCGGGGGCGTAGCAGGCGACGTATCGCGCCGGGATCGCGGAAGCCCGGGCCATGGCAACGAGCGTATGTGCATAGTCACGGCAAATGCCCCTGCGTTCGACGAAACTGTCCAGCGCCGTCGTCTGCGGGCCGGAGGCACCGGGCACGTAGGAAAATTTCGTAGCGATCCAGTCGCGGATCGCAGCGACGCGCGCTCCTCCCTCGGTGCCCGCAAACTCGCTTTCCACGAAGGCCTGGAACCGGTCCGCGGGGCAATATCGGCTGTCGAACAGATATTCGACCGCCTCTCCCGGGAGGTCGTGCGGCTGAAGGACCCCCAGCGCGGCCAAGTCTGCCACTTCGCGCTTCAGTTCGACCGTGGCTCGATACCCTACCTCGACCTTGCCCTGCGCGCGCAGCCATATGCGGCTGCCGATATCGTCCTGCGCCGGGACGCTGGCGCGGTCTTGCGTCGGCGTGATCTCGGTTTCGCTGATGACAAGCAACTGTTCGGGGATCGCTGCCGCTTCGAACTGGAGCAGCACGTCGGTGGTTGTTTCCAGCGAGAAGGCGAAACTGCTGTCTATCTGAATGGCCATGCCGGACCAACGGCGGGGCGGGCAGAGAGTTTCTGGGCTGGTAGAATGCGCCCGCCGGAAACGAAAAAGGACCCCGAAACGGGGTCCTTTAAAATTCGTTCTTGTGGCTGATTAGCCGCGCGGCGGCTTGCCGAGCAGCCATTCCCAGAAATTCCACATGGTTTGCCTCCTGTTGTGGTTTCAACAGTGAGCAATCCATTAACCAAGCTTGTTTGTAAAGCCTTAACTATGTTCCCGAAGCGGCCTCTTTCGAAGAAACCTTGTATTCCAACAGGTTAGTGAGGGAGAGCGGACGGGCCAAGGCATAGCCCTGGACGTAACGGCAGCCGATTTCGTTAAGGATTTGAAGGGTTTTTGCGTCTTCCGCACCTTCAGCGACTACGGTGATTCGCGCGGCATTGCCCATGGCGACCATACTAGAAGTAATGGCCCTGGCCTTCGCGCTCCGACTAATAGAATCCACGAACAGGCGATCGATTTTCAGTTCGTCGAAAGGCAATTCGAAAAGCGTTTCGAAATTGGCCGATCCGACCCCGAAATCATCGATGGAAATACGAAGGCCAAGTGCCTTCAATTCGGTCAGGATGGCCGCCGCCGTTTCGAGGTCGCCGATGCGCGATGTCTCGGTGATTTCCAGGATCAGGTAGCGTGCATCGAAGCCCGTCGCCTGCAGCGTGTTCCGCACGATACCCACGATGCGCATGTCGCCGAGCAATGTCGCCGAAATGTTGACGGACATGGAAATCGCGGTGCCACGGAAATGGAGCAACCGGCCCGCATTGCAGGCCGTCTGGAGGACGTAGCGTGTCAGATGCTCCATACGCCCGGCCTTTTCGCACTGGGCGATGAACTTCATCGGCGGGATGAAGCCGCGTTCGGGGTCGTGCCAGCGCACCAGCGCCTCGACACCGGTCAGAGTGCCGGCGACCGTGTCGATCTTGGGCTGGTAGACGCAGAAGATTTCCCCTGCCTGCATGGCATCATCGATGCGGGCGCGCAGGGAAATGTCCCACAATTCGTCATGGCGCGAACCGACTTCGGCGATCTTGATCGGGCGGTGCGCTTCGGAAGTCTCCTCTGCAGCCGCTGCGGCCGCAGGAACAGCGTTGAGTCCGACAGCGCCGAGTTCTGCGAGGCCGAAGGTAATGCCGACATCGACGCTTTCCTCGCCCACCTGGATGGGGGCTGCGAAGATCGCGCGCAGGCCCTCGAGGTGGTCGACGAGGCGTTCTGTTTCCGCCTCGTCAGATTGCCAGGCGAGGTAGTGGCCTTCGATATAGATCGTCAGTTCGCTGTCGGCAGCCCGGAGGCGATCGACCAGCCGGTGCACGTAGCGAGCGCGCTCTGTCGAACCGAGCGTCTTGATGACATGCTCGAACCCATGGAGCCTTGCGACGACGATATGCCCCGACTGGGGCTGCGTCTTGGCGATGATCTGTTCCAGGATGCGGAGCTTGGGTAGGCCGGTCTCGCTGTCGATGCTGGCGACACGAAGCCTCCACCGGGCCCTTGAACGGAGCGCTGCGTAAACGAGCAGAAGCGCCAAGGCATAGGTGATCTCGACCCGGACGCCGGTGTTTGCACCGAATACCATCAGGGCTGGAAGACTCAGGACGACACCGAGGTACAGTGCGCGCCGTACGCCCTTCACCGGATTGGCGAGGATGATCAGCGCCATTGCGCCGCACAAGAATGCCAGGATGGTAAGTCCGCCGACAAAGCCGGTACGGCCGGACTTCAAAGCTTCTGCGGCGTAGATCGATACAAAGCTTGGCGGTGCGCCGATGAGGCCCGGAACCTTCAGGCCGGATCCGCTCGCATCGGCGGCCGGGCCGATAAGCACGGTCTTGCCTGAAAGATCGCTTACGGGACTTGTCGCCTTGCCGGTCACCTCGTCCAGTTCAAGCGCCGGAATGCGCGAAGGATCGAATCCATAGTCGATCTGGAACATCGGTTCCTTGAAGGTTTCGATGCCAGCCAGCGATGCGGCCAGTGACTTGCGACCTTCGCTGACTTCCGGGTCGTATGCGAAGAAATCCTGCCACACGTAGCCGAGGTAGTTAGGGGTCCGTTCGGAGACGACCCGCGCATGGTCGGTGCGGAATTTCGAGTCAGATTTGGTCAGCTTCCGTTTCAGGCCATCGGACGTAAGTTCGATCTGGTCGACAAGGACCACCCGGGGGCCGAGCTGGTCGAGCGCTCCGGCGAGGTCGGCGTCGACCTTCTCGTTCGCTCCCTCCGCCAAGACGAAATCGACATAAACCTTGCCGACACCCTGTGCGTCGAGTTCCTGCAATGCCTTGGTAAGTTCGCGGCGTTCCCCGACCTGCGAAGGTTCCTCGACCTTGGAGGAGGTTCCGACGAAGACGATATCGCCCGAAGGCTGGTGACCGCCAAGGCGGGACTGGATCAGCCAGGACAGCTGGGTGACGGGTTCCAGCAGGAAGACTGCCAGCATGGCGAACGCCACCGCACCCGCCCAAAGCAGGTGTTGCAATCGCTTCAGCGTACCGGTCGAGCGGGGCCTGAAGGCCAGCCGCTGTCCGGCGCCGGGCGTGGAAGCGAGGGCGGTTTTCTCGTCCATTCCGCCCCCTATGAGGCGAATAGGATTAAGAAACTTTCAACGCGGCCCGATCTTTCCCCCGGTGGCCGTGCAAAACTGCGGGATGCGATGGTTAATTCGACTTAATAGGGTAGGCTTAACGAAACCGGGCGGATCGGTTTACCCTGCCCCTAACTGCGAGCCGTGAACGCGCTGTTTTTCGGCGCAATTCAGCCGTTCGTCTCGCCGGAGGAAACGTTAACATTGCGCCATTCGCGGCAGGTGCAGATCAGGCGATTACGCCGAAAAGATCGTGCTCGTCTGAATCTTCGACATAAACTTGCACGATATCGCCCTGCGACAGATCGGATCGAACATTGCGCAGATAGACCGCGCCGTCGATTTCAGGCGCATCCGCCTGGCTGCGACCGGTGGCGCCGATATCGCCGTCCTCGTCCGGTTCGCCCACCTCGTCGATGATCACGCTAAGCGTCCTGCCGACCTTGGCAGCGAGCTTTTCCGCACTGATCCGCGCGGTGAGGTCCATGACGCGGGCATAGCGTTCTTCCTTGACCTCTTCGGGCACCGGGTTGGGCAGGGCGTTCGCCTGCGCACCCTCCACCGGCTCGAAGCGGAACGCGCCGACACGGTCGAGCTGGGCCTCTTCCAGCCAGTTCAGCAGGTACTGGAAGTCTTCTTCCGTTTCCCCGGGGAAGCCGACCACGAAGCTGGAGCGGATGGCGATGTCCGGGCAAATGGTGCGCCAGGATTTCAGGCGCTCGAGCACCTTTGCCTCGTTCGCAGGGCGCTTCATGGCGCGCAGAACGGACGGGCTGGCGTGCTGGAACGGGATGTCGAGATAGGGCGTCAGCAGGCCCTCGGCCATGAGCGGGATGACCGCATCGACATGCGGATAGGGATAGACGTAATGGAGGCGCACCCAGGGCGGGGTGCCGCCACCGATATCGAGCTGGCCCAGTTCGCGCGCGAGATCGGTCATGTGCGCGCGGACGGGATGCCCCTTCCAGTCGCGCTCCTCGTGCCGGATGTCGACGCCGTAAGCCGAGGTGTCCTGGCTGATTACCAGCAGTTCCTTCGTGCCGGCGGCAACCAGCTTTTCCGCTTCGCGCAGCACGGCATCGACCCGCCGGCTGGCAAGCTTGCCGCGCAGGTCCGGGATGATGCAGAAGGCGCAGGAGTGGTTGCAGCCCTCCGAAATCTTCATATAGCTGTAATGGCGCGGTGTCAGCTTGACGTCCGGCTGGGGGATCAGGTCGACGAAGGGCCCCTGGCTGGGCGGGGCATGTTCGTGAACGGCCTCGACCACCTGTTCGTACTGGTGGGCACCGGTAATGGCGAGAACGCTGGGATGGGCTGCGCGGATCACGTCCGCTTCCTCGCCCATGCAGCCCGTCACGATCACGCGGCCGTTCTCGGCAATTGCCTCGCCGATGGCCTGCAGGCTCTCTTCCTTGGCCGAATCGAGAAAGCCGCAGGTGTTGACCAGCACGACGTCCGCGCCGGCGTAATCGGGGCTCATCGCATAGCCATCGGCGCGCAGCCGGGTGAGGATGCGTTCGCTGTCCACGAGTGCCTTGGGGCAGCCGAGGGAGACCATGCCGACCTTCTTCTGGTCGGGTATCGAGGTGGTTGCGGTATTCATGATTGCGCGGCCCTCTACACCAAGCCGGCATCCGGCGCTAGGAGGGACGAATGGGACCGGTAAACTGGATCGCAGTGGGCGCAGGCTGGGCGGTTGCCTCCTTGCTCGGCGTGGCTTTCTATGGCCGCAAGGCGATGCCCGGCGGGAAGCCTGCATTGCATCTGCTGGCAGCCCTTCTGCTGCTCGCAAGCGCGGCGATGGTCGGACACATGCTGGCCCGCGTCGGCGTAGAAACGCTGCAGGCGAAGCCGTGGCTCTATTTCATGATGGCGGGCGGCCTCGCGCTGACCTTCATCGGGCCAGCGCTGGTCATCACGGCAGTCCGCCGCGAGCAGGCCCTGCGCGAAGCCTTGTACGATTGGTCCTACTGGCTGGCCGCCTACCTGGCGATCGGGGGAACCTTCTGGCTCCTCGACTGATCAGGCGTCCTCGTCCTCGCGGATGCGGTCGTCGCGGATATGGCCGTCACCCCGCGTCTCGCCATTGGGCGTAGCGATGATCTCGACGATGATGTCGCCCTTCTGCAGCTTCTGGCACTCCTCTTCCCAGAAGCCGATGGCACGGCCGTCACGATAGACACGCAGGCCGCGCCCACCGGTCTTAAGTTCGCCGATGGCGCAGCCGCATTCCTCTTCGGTGATCTCGCGCTCGACCAGCTGGACGCGGCCGGAAACCGAGGCGAGGTCGGCGAGATATTCGGCGATGTGTTCGCCCTTTGCCGAGCCGGCGAGCAGCAGGCCGGTGAAGCGGACGGGGTTGATGACGTTGTTCGCGCCGGCCTGGCGGGCCAGTGGCTCGTTGTCGTCGGCGCGCACCACCACGCTGATCGGGACGTTAGGCGCCAGCGCGCGAACGGTCAGCACGATCAGGATCGAGGTGTCGTCACGTCCTGCAGAGACGAGCACGTTCTGTGCCTCGTTGATCCGCACGGCCTTGAGGGTGGTATCGCGGGTGGCATCGGCCGCCATGACGTTGCAGCCCAGCGCTTCTGCATCGGCCAGCCGCTCCTCGCTCGGGTCGATAACCACGATGCACGAAGGGTCGGTCCCCCGCTCGATCAGTTCGCCAACTGCTTCGGAGCCGGAGATGCCATAGCCGAGCACCACGATGTGGTTCGACAATTGCTCCTGGATGCGGGCCATGCGCCATTTCTCCCAGCTGCGCTTGATGATGAAATTGTATGCCGTGCCCACGAAGATGAACAGCACGGCGAAACGGACGGGGGTCACGATGACCGCTTCCACCAGCCTTGCCCGGTCCGAGATGGGCGCGATGTCCCCGAAGCCGGTGGTGGTGATGGAAATCATCGTGAAATAGACGACGTCGAGAAAGCTCACATCGCCGTCGAGATTGTCGACCAGCCCTTCGCGATCCCACCAGTGGATCATGATTACGGCGGTTATCAGAAGGAGGGCCAGGCCGAGGCGGATGCCGAGATCGCCCCAGACGGGTATCCTCACAGCGCGCCGCAGCGGCTGGAATCGCGGACCGCGCATGCGCTTTGCGTCTCCGCCGCCCGCGGCTGGCTGTTTCCTCTCGCTCATCGGCCGCCATCTCTGCGCATCACGGGCCGCCGGGTCAATGCCTTAGCCTTCGTACCGTTCGCCCAGCGCGCCGAGCGAGGCGTGGTGGGTCAGGTCGAGATGGAGGGGCGTGACCGAGACGAAGCCTTCCTCGACGGCTTCCAGATCGGTGCCATGGTCGAGCGTGTGCTCGATCGGCTCGAGGCCGAACCAGAAATAGTCGAAGCCGCGCGGATCGCGCCCTTCGACGACAGTGCCCCGCGAATAGTCGTGGAAGCCCTGGCGAGTGACGCGGATGCCGCGCACCTCGCCTGCAGGACGGGCGGGGAAGTTCACATTGATGAGCGTGCGCTTGGGCAGCGGGGTGTCGAGCAAGGGCTTCACGACGCGGGCGCCCCATTCGATCGCTGCATCGAACTGCACCGCTTCGCCGATGCCTTCGCGGGCATAGACCTGGCTCAATGCAATCGAGCGGATGCCGGCCAGCGCGCCTTCGATGGCTGCCGACACGGTGCCCGAATAAGTGATGTCGTCGCCGAGGTTGGCGCCGCGATTGACGCCCGACAGGATCAGGTCGGGCGGGCCGTCCATTACCTTGCGCAGCCCCATCGTGACCGAATCAGTCGGCGTGCCGGTGACGGAAAAGCGCCGCTCGCCATGCTTGCGCAGGCGTACCGGGCGGGTCAGCGTCAGCGCATGGCCCATGCCCGACTGTTCCTCGTCCGGCGCGCAAATCCAGATGTCGTCGGAAAACTGGCGCGCGATGCCTTCGAGCACTTCGAGGCCGCGGGCGCGGATGCCGTCGTCATTGGTGAGGAGGATCCTCACGCTACAGGCTCCAGCCGGGTCACGCCGCCCATGTAGGGGGCAAGCACCTCGGGCACGGTGACGCTGCCGTCGGCGTTCTGGTAGTTCTCCATCACCGCGACCAGCGTGCGGCCCACGGCGAGGCCCGAGCCGTTGAGAGTGTGGACGAACACGGTCTTCTTCTCGCCTTCCGGACGATAGCGCGCGTTCATTCGGCGAGCCTGGAATTCGCCAGTGTTCGAGCAGGAGGAAATCTCGCGCCAGGCGCCCTGACCGGGCAACCACACTTCGAGGTCGTAGGTCTTACGCGCGCCGAAGCCCATGTCGCCCACGCACAGCAGCACGCGGCGGTAGGGCAAGTTCAGCGCCTCAAGGATGCCTTCGGCGCACTTGGTCATGCGCTCGTGCTCGGCCTCGCTGTCTTCGGGGCGACAAACGCTGACCAGTTCGACCTTCTCGAACTGGTGCTGGCGGATGAAACCGCGCGTATCGCGTCCTGCTGCGCCCGCCTCGCTGCGGAAGCACAGCGTGTGGGCGGTCATGCGGATCGGCGAGGACAGGTCGGGCAGGATCTTGTCCGCGACCGAGGCAGTCAGGCTGACTTCCGAGGTGGGGATGAGCCAGCGCCCGTCGGTGGTCCTGAAGCTGTCATCGGCGAACTTGGGCAGCTTGTCGGTGCCGTACATGGCATCGTCATTGACCAGAACCGGCGGGTTGCATTCGGTATAGCCGTTCTCGCGGGTCTGCTTGTCGAGCATGAACTGGGCGAGCGCGCGGTGCAGGCGCGCCATGTCGCCGCGCAGGAAGGTGAAGCGGGCCCCCGAAAGCGCAGCACCCGTCTCGAAATCCATACCGAGGGCGGGGCCGAGGTCGGCGTGTTCCTTGGGCTCGAAATCGAAGCTGCGCTTTTCGCCCCACTGGTGGACTTCGACATTGTCGTTCTCGTCCGCACCTTCGGGAACGTCGGCGGCAGGAATGTTGGGCAGGCGGGCGAGGAGGTCCGTCAGCTCGGCGGTCGCCGCGCGCTCGGCCTCTTCCCACTCGGGCATCGATGCCTTGATCTCGGCCACTTCGGCCTTCAGCGCCTCGGCCTTGTCCTTGTCGCCTTGGCCCATGGCCTGGCCAATCGCCTTGGACGCCTCGTTCCGGCGGCTCTGCGCTTCCTGTACGCGGGTGGTCGCCTCGCGGCGCGTGGCATCGAGAGCGATGATGCGCTCGGAAACGGCTTCGCCGCCGCGCCGCGTCATGGCGGAATCGAACTCGGCGGGATGGCTGCGGATGAAGGCGATATCGTGCATGGCGCGCGCTATGCCGCCTCTCCCCGCACATTGCCAGTGGGAATGGGGCGGAAGCGCCCGGCACGCTCGCTTATCGTGCTGGCCCTAACGCAAGGGGGCAGGCGGCCATGGCTACCGGACAGCAAAAAGGGCGGCGGCCGGGTCGCGCGGCCACCGCCCTTTCCGAACCTCCTTCGATCAGTATTCGAAGGTGAGGGTCGCAAAGACCTGGCGCGGATTGCCGTAGAACGCCGTGAGCGTACCTTCCGGCCCGAGCGTCGGGACGGGGAAGCCGTTCGCACCGTTCACGATCGCACCGGTGGTCGGGTTCACCGCCACGAAGGTGTAGCCGCTGGTCTTGTATTCCTTGTCGAGCAGGTTCTTGCCGTAGAGGCCAAGGCTCCAGTTGCCGCCGGGGGCGGTCCACTTGATGCTGGCATCGACGAGCGCATAGCCGTCCTGGTCGATATAGGGGTTCGGGATTTCGAACTGTGTGGTCTTGCTGCGATAGGAGACCGAGGCGCCGAGGTAGAGATCGCCGCCGCCAAGGTCGGTGTCGTAGCTGGCGGTCAGGCTGCCGGTGAATTCGGGCGTGTTCTGGACGACACGGAAATCCGCCACATCGGTCGGCGTGTTGCCGATATTGGTGATGTATTCGTCATACTGCGCATCGATGTAACCGAGCGAGCCCGACAGGTTGAACCCGCCGCCGAACCGCGCGGTCGCTTCCAGTTCGAGGCCCTTGAAGGTGGCCTTGCCCGCGTTCGAGACGACGCCGCAGAAGGACGGCAGGCCGGCCACGGTGCAGGCGACCGAGCCCGGGATCTGGACGTCGGTGTAATCGGCATAAAAGGCGGCGGCAGCAATGCTCAGCATGCCGAGGTCGCCCTTGTAGCCTACTTCGTAGCTGTCGACCTGCTCCGGGGCGAAGCTGAGGAAGGCTGCGACTTCTTCATCGGTCGGTGCGCCGGGAGTGGCCGCAGGGGCATTGGCACCCACGCCGCGCGGGTCAAAGCCGCCGCCCTTGAAGCCCTTGGAATAGCTGGCGTAGATGTTGTGATCCGGCGTCGGCATGAAGCTGATCGATGCGCGGGGGGTGAACTTCTTGAATTCGCGGCTGCCGTCGAAATCGGTCGAAGGACGGCCGAAGGGCACGCCCGCACCGCCGAAGATCGGCGAGCCGCCGCCAAGGTAGTTCTGGCGCAGGATATAGGCACTGCGTTCGTCCCAGGTGTAGCGGCCGCCGACCGAGATGCTCAGCTGCTCGCTGAGGTCGAAGGTGAAGTCGCCGAATACTGCATAGGTTTCGGTGTCGACTTCCGCCTGCGTGTAAGCGGTCAGGCCCGGGAAGGTGGTGAAGATGCGCACGTCGAACAGCGTGTCGGCCTTCGCATCGAGATAGTAGAAGCCGAGCAGGCCGGTCAGTGCGCCACCATTGTCATAAAGCAGCTGGAATTCCTGGCTCAGCTGCTCGTTGAGATAGGCGCCCGGCACGTCGAGATCGACGGCGGGAAGCGCGTCGAAATCGATCGGCGTGTAGCTGTCGTCCTTGCGGAATGCCGAGATCGAGCGGAACATCAGCGCGTCGGACAGCTCGAGTTCGGCGTGCATGGAGACGCCGTAGCTTTCGACTTCCTGTTCGGGATCGTTGAGCGCGCCGCGCGTGTCGAACACGTTGTCGAGCACAGGTGCGCCCGATGCGAGGCCCGGAATCAGGCGGTGGCCGCCGCGCGGGTTCGACTTGTCCTTGGTGTAATCGCCCTGGACACGGATGAAGCCGGGCTCGTCATAACCGCCCACTTCGAGGCTGAGGCGGCCGGCCCAGATATCCTTGTTGTAGTTTTCGAGGCCGGTGGTCAGGTTTTCGCCGAAACCGCCGCGCGACAGGCGCGCGACCGAACCGCCGACACGCACGAGGTCGCCCATCGGGAGCGAGGCGGTCACCACGCCTTCGGCCTGGTCGTAGGTGCCGTAGGTGGCACGCGCCTTGAACGAGGGTTCGAGAGGCAGGCGCTTGGTCACATATTTGACCGCGCCGCCGATGGTGTTGCGGCCATAGAGCGTGCCCTGCGGACCGCGCAGCACTTCGATCCGCTCGACGTCGTAGATGTCGAGAACGGCAGCCTGCGGGCGGTTGAGGTAGATGTCGTCGAGATAGATGCCGACGCCCTGCTCGAAGCCCGAGACGGGGTCTTGCTGGCCGATGCCGCGGATGAAGGCAGACAGCGTCGAGTTGGTGGCGCGGCTCGCTTCGAGCGTCACGTTGGGGACCGACTGCGCGATATCGGTGATGTCGAGCGCGCCGCGTTCCTCCAGCGCTTCGCCCGAGAAGGCGGAGACCGCGACCGGCACGTCGATCAGGCGTTCCTCGCGGCGGCGGGCGGTGACGACGATGACTTCGTCTTCTGCATCCTGCGAGGCGACGGTGTCCTGCTGCGACTGCGCGGCAGCAGGCGCTGCGAAAGCGATTGCGGCGGTGCTGACAAGCAAAGCACCCGCAAGGCGCGACGTATGGAAACGCATCGAAATTCCCTCCCTCGATAACTCTCTGAGGGTTGGATATTGAAAACTGAACCACCTTTCAAGTTTTATCTTGCATCCTTTGGTGGCAAGGGTCTAGCCACGTGTCCGGGGAGGCCATGGGATGAGCATCGAAACGGCGGAAAAGCCCAAGATACCGCGCACCGACCGGGGGCGGCGCACCCAGCGCAAGCTGCTGGATGCGGCGGCGAAGGAATTCGGTGAGCGCGGTTTTCACGAGGCTTCGATCAGTTCGATCACACGCCGCGCGGGCGTGGCTCTCGGCTCGTTCTACACCTATTTCGACAGCAAGGACGCGATCTTCCGGGCGTTGGTCGTCGACATGAGCGAAGCGGTGAAGACCGCCGCGCGTGATGCCATCGGCACGGAGACCGCCCCGCTGGCGGTGGAGCGCGCGGCGCTTGAAGGGTTCCTGCGCTTCGCGGCCGAGCACAAGGAAATCTACCGCATCATCGACGAAGCGGAATTCGTCGATCCCGCCAGCTACCGGAATCACTACGAGACGATCGCCGAGCGTATTGCCGACCGCCTGGACGCCGGTCGGGCAGCGGGTGCCATGCGGCCCGGACTGGGCGAGATCGAAGCCTGGGCGCTGATGGGAATGAACGTGTTTCTCGGGCTGCGCTATGCCATCTGGGCGCGCGACGGGGACCCCGATGCGGCTGAAATCGCGAACGCGGCCAATGCACTCCTCGCCAAGGGCGTCGGCAAGTAGGTTTCAGGAACACGGGCTGCTCCTGACCGTTGATGGGGCGAAGGAGATTTGCACATGATCGGCAAGGTAATCGGCGCCTATGTGGGCGACAAAATTGCTAAACAGACCAGTGTGGGCATCGGCGGTGCCGGCGGCGCAGCGCTCGGCGTCATTGCAGCGACTGCGCTGCGCAGGATGAGCCTGCCTGCAATGATCGCGCTGGGTGCCGGGGGATATCTGGCGAAGAAGCTGACCGAGAAGAAGGCAGCGCAGCCGCAGGCACCCGAAGTTCCGGCCAAGCCCGCCAAGAAGAGCCGCGCGAAGGCTGCCTAATGGTCAACGCGTTTTGACGACATCGAAAGGCGGCTCCGACCGGGGCGGCCTTTCTCTTTGGGCTAGCCGGGCAGGCTGATGGGTCGCGTCTCGTATTGCTGCTGCCACTGGTGGACGTCCGACAGCATGATGTCGCTCAGCCGCCGCAGCCGGTCGACCAGCCGGTTGTAACCTAGATCGTCGCGCATCATCGATGCCTGCAATTTGCGAAGCCGCTTGGCGATGGCCGCCGAGCGCTCTGCAGTCGCGGCGAAGTCGCCCTGCATGCGGATACCGTAAAGGGCTGCCGCCAGCACGGGGAAGAAGGCCGTGGCGAAGGTCGTCACGGCCGTAAGGCTGATGCCGAAGAGATAGCCGGTCTTGCCGGGCAGGACGATCGTCGACAGGAACACCGCGCAGAACAGGATCGTCCCGGCGAACAGCCCGTCACCGAACCGGTGGAGCCGGTGATTGGTATGCTCCATCATATGGGCGTTGTTCTCGTGATAGCCGATCTGGTCGCGGATCAGTTCCAGCGCCATCTCGCGCACCTTTTCGAGATAGGCCCGGTCGAGCTGGCCCGGCGGCAATTCCAGCTCGCGGGCGGTGGCGCGGGCGTACCATGTGACCCAGCCGGGATGGGTCGTACCGTCCTCCACATCGCGCAATTCGAGCCGCCCGAGGGTCGAGGAAACCGCCAGCAGGCGCAATCGTTCGGCCAAGTGACGCCGGTCGATCCACATCTTGTGGAAGTCCGATTTGCGCGCACTTCGCGTGTTGAAGATGATGAGCAGGATGACGAGCAGTTCCGCCGCGATCAGCACCGCCTTGCCTTCCGGCCAGAACAGGCCCGACAGGGCGAGCAGCACGGCGATGGCGGCAAGCGCGAAATTGGTCACGAAGCTGCTGCGGAACCGCAACGCGAAATAGCTGGCGGCCATGTCGGCGCGGGCGAACCGGTCCGACACCTCGTTGTTGAGGCGTTCGCCGAACAGGCCGAAGTTCTTGAACGGCTCCACCATGGGCGTGAAATAGGCGCGCATGTCCTCGATCGTCGGGATCGATAGGCGGGTCTTCGCAAGGCTCCTCGTGCCGCAGGCCAGCAGCAGCAGTGGCCAGGCGAAGCTGAACTGCCGCCGCGAAGGGGCCGGCTGGTAGAATACCGACAGGGGCGCGGCCTCGGACCCTTCTGGCGGAGCGCAGAGCGCCTCGAGCAAATGCGGAAGTGCCTTGTTGAATTCCACCCGTTCTACACCGTCGATGGACGGGCGATCGGGGATTTCATCGTGCAACCCGCTCCACAGCAGTTGCGGCGGATGGATCTCGTCCGGCCAGACATGGATCACCGGCATGTGGCTCGCCACGGCCTGTGCGACGACCTCCGTCGTACCGCCGCGCCCGCGCGATGCATCCCCGTCCCAGACGGCGATCAGGATATCGGATTGGGCGATGATGAGGCGGCCGATGGATTCATAGGCCGCGGTGTCGTTCGGGCGATGGTCGACCAGTTCGACCGTCGAATCCGCGGCATCGATCAGCGCCTTGGCGCGAACCCATTCCTCGGGAGCGAAATCGTGGGCGTAATCTGCGGCCGCAAAGGGAAGGCAGGCGGACAGAGTCAGGCCCTGCTTTAACGCGGCATCTGCTGCGACCGTGTCGGCACCCGTGGCCATGGCGGAAACAAGGCGGATCAGCGGTTCTTCGTCGGCAAAGACGGCCCGGTGCTTGGCGAAAATTTTGGCCAGCGCCTCGCGGCTATGCTCGAAAATCTCTTCGCAATTGTGGCGGACCGCATCGTACCGGTCCTTCGGCAGGCGGGGCGGGCGATGGCCAGTGACGCCGAAACGCAGGGTCAGCCGCGGCTTGAGATCGAGAATTTCGGCCATCTATTCCGTCACGCCCTCTTCCTCCCAGTGTTCATGCCCCCAGGCGCAAAGCCGGTCGCAATGCTCGATCATGCCGAACCAGCGGCGCAGCCTGAGTTCCAGCGTTTCGGGCGTAACATGCGGATCGTGCTGGCGCATGCGAGCCAGGTTCGCCCGCCCGTTTTCCACATTTCCTTCCAGCATGTCGACGAGGAACAGGCCGAGATAGGCGGCTGCGCTGGTGTGATTAAGCTGGAGGGCGTGATTGTATTCCTCGCGGGCCTGCCCATGGTTCCCGTCGCGCAGGTGCACGCTGCCCCGCCAGACGTAAGTTGCGAACTGCGTGTGTGCCCCCGGTGAGCCGGCAATCTCGAGGTCGAACTGCTCGAGCGCCTCCCTGCTGTTGCCGAGCAAGGAATGCGCGATTCCGGCGTTGTAATGGGCGAGCCCGAAATTGGGGCTGCGTTCGAGCGCGCGCTGGGCGTAGATCAGCGCATCGCGCGGCTGTCCGATATAATTGTAGGCTTCGGCAACATGGGCCAGCACCAGCGGGTTCTCCGCATCCAGCGCCAGCGCCTGCCCGATCTCCGCGTTGATCTTCGCCACGGTATCGGGGTCGTCGGGTACCGCGTGCATGTAGATCGTCGCATTGGCATCGGCGAGCATGGCATGGGCAAGCCCGTAAGTGGGCGCGATTTCCACCGCCTTCTGTGCATCCTGCAAGGCCAGCATCAGCGTTTCTGCGGTGATCTGCCGGTAATTCGCCACTGCGCGCGTCACCATTTCCCAGGCCGTGAGGTTGTCGGGTTTCCTCAGCGCGCGTTCCATCTCCAGCCGGTTGACCTGCGAATTGAGGTGCGCGGCGACCTCGGTGACCAGTTCCTCTTCGAGCTCGGCCAGTTCGTCGAGCGGTCGCTCGAACTTCTGGGTCCACAGGATCGTGCCGCTTTTCGCATCGAGCAGCTGCGCGGTCACACGCAGGATCGACATGCGGCGGCGCACATTGCCTTCAAGGATGTAGCGTACCCCCAGGCTGCGGGCCATCGCCTCGATATCGGCGATCTCGCCTTGCCGGAACCGCGCGATGGCGCTGCTGGACAGGACCCGCAGTTCCGCCGCCTGCGACATGGCGTCGATGATGTCTTCCACCAGGCCGATGGCGAAGACCTCGTCGTCCTCGATGCCGGACCGGTTCTTGAACGGCAGCACAGCAAGGGAAGGAAGCGAGCCTTCGCGCGCCTGTGGCGGCAGGGCCGGAGCGACGGGTGGCGGCGCAGTGGGGGGCGTGGCAGAGGAAGCTGCGGCACCGGCCTGCTCCCTGCGCCGGTCTACGACCAGCCGTACATCGCCCACGAAACTGCGCCAGCGCGGATCCTCGCGGTCCCCGTTCCACCCGGTGAGATCGGCGGTCTGGGTCAGCTCGAACATGATCGGGCGTTCGCATTGCGCAATCATGGCCGGCACCAGCGCCCCGTTGCGATCGCCGATGGTGGCTTCCGAGCGGACCCAGCGCGATTGCACGGAGGTCGCCGACCAGAGGACGACCACTGCGGGGGCCTGGCGCAATGCCGCCTCGATAACCTCGTCATAGGTGTCGCCGGACCGCAGCGTTTCGTCCCACCAGACGGCGAAGCCTTCCTGTTCCAGCGTCACGGCGAATTGCCGGGCCAGCGGCTCGTCAGCGCGTCCGTACGAAATGAACAGGTCGTGCAAGCCTAACCCCCGTTCCGCCACCGGCCTGCCCTCGCAGGCCTGCTGCACCCTAACCGCATACCGGACCGATTTCCACGCTCGCGTCCTAGCCTTCCCAAAGCACCGTGCCGGGCAGTATCGTCATGTCGTAGGCAATGCGCACGCCGCGCACCTTCTGGCGGGGCGCGATGCCGAAATCCGACGCGACGGGCGAGCTGTCGAGGTGATCGAGCGCCATGTCGAAAGTGACGAGCTTCGGGAAAGCGTCGAATTTCGTCACCTCTCCCATAGCTTCGGTGATGGCTTGGTAGCAGGCGCGGTTCCCGTCGTGGACGTCGCGGAACTGCTTGAGGAAAAGCTGCGGGACCCGCCGGTGCAGCGCATCGCCGATGATTTCGAGGTCTAGGCCGAGGCTGTTGTGCCAGCCGCCCTTGCGCGCTCCGAGATGATGGAACAGGGCTTTGGCCGCCTCGCCGAAACTGCCGACTTTGCCGAGGATGCTGCTGTCCTCTTCCTTGGGGCTCGACAGGGTAAGCAGCCGGTGGCGCGCCTGCTGTGCGTCCTTGCCGAATGACTTCGTGGCGAAGAGGTCGACCGACAGCGCCGCGTCCGTGTTGCCTTCGTCGCCGGGCAGGGTGATCCAGCCCTTCTGCTTGGCATAGCCGAAAATCTCGCGGCCCGAGGCGATGGCGACCGGATTGTCGAGCACGAGATAGGGCATGACCATGTCGAAATGCGTGGCCACTTCCTTGCCGCCGCGCTTCTCCACGCGGACCGCGGGTATCCAGAAAGTGAGCTCGCGTTCGGGCGACCAGCCCATCTGGGGTTCGTCGACGAAGCGGCCGGTGTGGATGTCGACGATGGACATCATCATGGTGGAACCCATCGGGCGCACCTTCACCGCACCCCCGCTCGGCTCGTCGAACATCCTGCGGCAATAGCCGGCCATGAGGTCGTAGTCCGCATCGAGCAGGAAGGCCCACATGGTCGTATTGTTCAGCGTGATCGTCCCCGGGAAGGTCGACATGCCGTGGTGTTTGACGAACAGGCCCGGCCCGTCGGCAGGCTTTTGCGGGTATTCGGCGCGGGTCAGCGCTTCTGCGTCCACGCCCCTGATATCGGTCGGGAACTTCGAGATCGCATGGCTGGCGAGCATGCCCGAGATGGTGGTCGCCTCGAAGGAGCCGAGATTCTGCCCGTTCTGGATCCAGTCCCCGGTCAGATAGAGGTTAGAATAGGTTGAACCACTGGCCGTCATGCGGTGCCGCGTCGATCCGCGCACCGTCAGCGTATAACGCTCGCTCGGATCGATATTCGCCCGGCTGTAGCGGCTGATGATAGTGCCCTTGTCCGGACCGCCCGGACCGAATTCGCGGTGCCAGAAATACGACCCGTCGCCATTGAGGAAGTCATCGGCGAGCTGGTCGACGATGGCTTGCTGGCGGGCGGGGTATTCGTGGTCGCTGCTTGGCGGCAGCGTGTCCTTGCAGGGAAGCGGACCGCACATGATCTGTTCGGAACAAACACCCGAATCCTTCGGCCAGCTTTCTGTCGCCAGTACCTCGCTGATGTCGCACCAGGTGTTGAGATTGACCTTGTCGTAAGCCCCGACCAGCGAGGGCTTGTCCCAGCCGAGCCCTTTCTCGGTCTTGTCCATCCAGGTCTGGAGGCTTTGCGTGGCAGTGCTGCGGATCGTGGTGTTGAACCGCCGCCATTCCGATTTCTGGCTGATGAGGTCGCGGCAGATGGTCGCGTGGGCCGCCGGCGGGATCGCCAGGACCAGCGCATCGTAATCGTCGCCGCTCTTCAGGACCAACGGCGGCAGGGGGTCCTGCCAGTCGGTCCAGTGCGATTCGAGATCAGCGCCCGACGCTTCCAGCTTCTCGCCATCCTTGATCTGGCGGTAGAGCGGCCGGTCCGGCCAGACATGCATGGCAGGCCGGTTGGCGAATTCGATCGTTCGCAACGGATGGTAGGTTTCCCCTGCCAGTTCGACCTGTCGCCCGATCTCCACCGCGGCAATCTCGCTGCCGTCGGCGGAGGGGACCAGCCGGTCGACGCGGTGGAAGAATTCCACCTTCACCCCGCGCTGTTTCAGCACTTCGTAGATCGGCTGGACGATGGCGTCGCCGGTTGCGCTGTTGAACTTCCAGATGATCGAGCCCTGGTAGGTCGCCGTGTTCATCAGCGAGACCACCATGGTGCCAGCCTCGACCTCGCCCGGACCGGTCCAGTCGCCCTGCGGATAGGCAAAGATGAGGTCGTAAAGGCTGCGGATCAGCGCCGACTGGAGCGATATCTCGTCCGCCCCGTGCGAGCGCAGCCATTCGCGGTAATCGAGCTTGTTCACCCGTTCGAGGTTGGCTTCGGGGTCGAACAGCAGCCCGTCGCGCAGCGAGCCGATCAGGCTGGACAGGCCGAGGTCCGCGCAGACCCAGAAATGGCGCAGCTCGTCGTCCTTTTCGAGCAGCGGCCGCGCGCGGCGCTGGATCCAGCTGCGCAGCCCGGCAAGCAGTTCGGCGAGCAGGCCGTGATGGTGCGAGCCGTGCTTGCGCGGGTCTTCCACCAGCAGCTGCACCAGTTCGAGCGCGTCGCGGACCAGCACGCTGGCGGCCTGCGCGACGAGATGTTCCACCCCCAGCAGCAGCCGGGTCAGGATGCGCCGCCACCACGACAGCGCCGACAGGTCCGGATGGCTGGAGAAGGTCTTGCCATGGGTGCCGAGCAGCTCGCTTTCGATCCATTCGAGCACTTGCGCCATGCGGCCCCACAGGTCCGGTGCGCGGTCGATACCGGGGGTGCCGGGCATCACCGGCACTTTCATCACCCATGGCGAGGCGTAGGCGTTTTCCTTGTCCATCAGCGTCAGCCAGTCCTGCCGCGTGAAGGCGTGCTCCCATTTTTCGAAGGGCCGGTTGCGCGCTTCGGCATAGGCTTCCTGCACCATGCGGAAGGCGTTCTGGTAAGCACCCATGAAGACGTGCAGCCCGTGCTCCTGGACACGGTCGCCATGGTCCTGGTTGCGGCCCGTGGCGCACTTGCCGCCCAGCCTCCAGCCGAGCTGGTAGATGGTAATGTCGTACTTCCCGCGCTGTTCGGGCGCGCTGAGGTAGAAGGCGGTGACCACGCCGGACAGGCCGCCGCCCAGGATGGCTACGCGTGTCTTGCTCATGCGCCTGTCTCCCAGCTGCTTTCGTGCCAGCCATCGTCGGGCGGCGCCTTGCCCGGAAGCAGGGGCAGGTCGGTCCGGTTGGCGAAGAGGTGGAAGGCGGCGAAGAAAGCGGGGATGCCCATCACGAAGGGCGAGATCAGGTGCACGTCCTCGATTTCGGGATAGCCCAGCCACGTGTCGACCAGCGCCATCGCCGAATAGACGCCGACCGGGATCACCACCATGATGCGCGCGTCCATCCCGGCGAAGGTGCGCAACGGCAGCCTGCGCTCGACCAAACGATAGGTGAAGAAGACGGTGAAGCTGGCAATGAGCCATCCGCGGAAGTTTTCCAGCGGGACGCCGAAATGCGGCCCCGGCTTCTCCCAGACCCAGGCGGGGTGCCCGACATTCACCTCGTCGAGATTGTCGACGCAGACCTTGGTCGTGTCGGCGCAGGTGTTGAAGCTCATCACCGGGTCCATGGTGAGGTCCCACGCGGTCATCACCAGTGCGCTCAGGATCGACAGCCAGACGACGGGCACGAACCCCTCGCGGCGCGAGATCGGCCCGCCTTCCGCCAGCAAATTGGTGATGACGTAGCTGGGGTAGAACATCATGTACCACGCCAGGGGGATCAGGTACGGGATGCGCCCGAAGGCCTTGTCGCCCAGCACATCGGTATAAAAATAGGGCCCGAAGATCAGGCCGGTGCTTTCACCGACATATTCGAACACGAAGGATATCGACACCGCCATGGCGAACAGGGTGAAGGCCCTGTGCCAGCCCAGCATCAGCAGCGAATGCGCAAAGCAGATCGCGGCGGTGGAGGGAACGAGGATGCTCCACGGTATCCTCTCCAGCGGCATGTTGAACCCGCCGGTCCTGATGCCGACATAGAACAGTATGATCGTGAACAGTGTCAGGATCAGCCATACCGTTGCCGGTATGCGCGCCAGCCTGGTCGAGATCGCCCCCATGTCCCCCTCCGCGTAAGCGGGCGGTGTTCCGCCTCAAGGTCCTGCGATCCCTTGCGAAGATGGTAGGCCGGACGCGGCGAAAAGCAAGCGCGCGCCCGACGCGGGGCGCGCGAAGGCGACCGGTCGGGACCGGTACTGGAGCGTTTCAGGTCGGGAAAATGGTGGGCGCGGCAAGGATTGAACTTGCGACCCCACCCGTGTGAAGGGTGTGCTCTACCACTGAGCTACGCGCCCGCCCTGCGTGTCGCCGGAAAGCCGGTCCGACACGGGACAGGGGCGCGCCTTTACGCGGCGAATCGCGCCTTTGCAAGCGCGATGGCCGGTCAGTCGGCGAAGAGCGAAACCAGCCGCGCCAGCCAGCCCTTGGGGGCGGGCTGCGATGCCTTCACCGCCTCTGCCTGCGGGCAGGAGAGGCAGTAGGCCTGCGCGCCCTGGACCGAAAGCAGGCGGCTTGCCTCGCTGGCGATGGAAGACAGCGTGCGCGCTTCCTGCCGGGCGAAGAGAGCGAAGACATCGCGGCCTTCGGCATCGCCTTCGCTGTCGAGGATCTGGCGCAGCAGCGTGTCGCGCGCGCTCGGCGGGTTGCCGAGATAGGCGGCGTGCCACTTGCCATCGCCGAGTTCGGCCTGTGCCGCGACCCAGGCGAGCGCTTCTTCCATGCCGCCGTATTCGTCCACCAGCTTGAGCTGGCGGGCCGTGCCGCCGTCCCAGACGCGGCCCTGGCCGACGCGGTCGGCTGCCTCAATGGTCATGCCGCGCGCTTCGGACACGCGGCCGAGGAAGTCGCGATAGCCGTCCTCGATCGAGGCCTGAAGGATGCGATCCACTTCCGGCGTCAGGCCTGCCACGAGGTCGGGCTGGCCGGACAGCGGGCCGGTCTGCACGCCGTCGCTGTTCACGCCGATGCTCTGCGCCGTGCCCTCGAAGGTCGGCAGCACTGCGAAGATACCGATCGAACCGGTGATGGTGTCGGGTTCGGCGAAAATGCGGTCGGCGGGGGTCGAAACCCAGTAGCCGCCGCTGGCCGCGACATTGGCCATGGAAACGGCAACAGGGATGCCGCGCGCCTTGTGGCGCATGATCGCCTCGCGGATTTCCTCGCTCGCGAGGACGGAACCGCCCGGGGAATCCACGCGGACCACGAGGCCGGCGAAATCGCGTTCGAGCGCTTCGTCGAGCAGGTCGGCGATGCGGGTACCGCCGGCGGTGCCGGGGCCGGCCTTACCGTCCACGATCTCGCCCGCGATGGTGACCACGCCGATCGGCTTGCCTTCCGTCTTCAGCGGATTGTCGGCGAGCCAGGCGTCGTAATCGGTCGAGGGGAAGGCGTTGGGCAGCTTGCTCCACTTGTCCTTGCCGACCAGTTCGACCAGCCGCGCATTGAACTGGTCGCGGCTGCCGAGCTTGTCGACGAGCCCTGCGTCGAGCGCGGCCTTCGACAGGTCGCCCTGTGCCGCTTCCACCCATTCGGCAGGCGTCTTGGTGACGAGATCGAGGTCCGCTGCCGGACGGGCCTTCTTTACATTGGCCTGCCATTCCTCCCACAGTGCGCCATAGAGCGCGCGGGCGTTTTCACGCGCGGGTTCGGACATGCCGGTTTCGGTATAGGGTTCGACCGCGCTCTTGTAGGTGCCGACCTTGTAGACGCGGGCGTTGACCTGCAGCTTGTCGAGCAGGCCCTTGAAATAGAGGCGGTTTCCGCCCGGTCCGGCAACAATCGCGCCGCCCAGCGGGTTGAGCCAGACCTCGCTCGCATGCGCGGCGAGGAAGATGCCGTCGTCAGCATAGGCGGTGGCATAGGTCAGCACCGGCTTTTCCGCCGCGCGCACGCGGTCCATCGCTTCGCCGATGTCCTGCAGGTGGACCTGCCCTGCGCCCATGAAGCGGTCGAGATCGAGGACGACGGCATCGATCCGTTCGTCGCCAGCCGCCGCATCGAGCGCGCGCACGACGTCTCGGGCCTGGAATTCGCCGGTCGGCGCCTCGCCGGCCAGCAGGGCCTGCAGCGGGTCGATCCGGCTCGCCTCTTCGACGATGACGCCGTCGAGTTCGAGCACCAGCGCGCCTTCGCGCACTTCTGCCGGGCTGGGGCGGGTGGTCAGGATGGCGAAGAGCAATCCGAAGAACAGCAGCATGAACAGGAGGACCAGGCCATCCTTGATCCCAACCAGCAGCCGCCAGACCTTGCCTGCAAATCGCATCGGAAACTCACCCCTGAAACTTGTGTCTCCACCGGTTTAGGCAAGCCCTGCGGGATATGCCACCCGAATGTGCTTGAGGGTGCGATAGCACTCGACTAAGGGCGTGGCTTTAATGACAGCTTCGCAAACACCGCCTCACGCCGCCCGTTATCCTGCGGGTGCGCGGGCCTTTCCGCATCGCGACCTGCTCGGCATCGGCCAGCTGGAGCGGCACGAGATCCTCTTCCTCCTCGACGAGGCGGAACAATGGGTCGCTCTCAACCGGCAGCGCACCAAGCATACCGATACGCTGGCCGGTCTGACGATCATCAATGCCTTCTTCGAAAACAGCACGCGCACGCTGTTGAGCTTCGAGATCGCCGGCAAGCGGCTGGGCGCGGACGTGGTCAACATGCACGCGGCCACCTCCAGCGTGAAGAAGGGCGAGACGCTGATCGACACGGCGATCACGCTCAACGCCATGCGCGCCGATGCGATTGTGATCCGCCACGGGTCAAGCGGGGCGACCGGGCTGATCGCGGACAAGGTCGACTGCCCTGTCCTCAACGCGGGCGACGGCCAGCACGAACACCCGACGCAGGCGCTGCTCGATGCGCTGGCGCTGCGCCATTCGCTGCGCGAACGCGGCGCCGCGGCGGACGATTTCACCGGCCTCACCATTACCATCTGCGGCGATATCCTGCACAGCCGCGTGGCCCGGTCGAACCTGCTGTGCCTGCAGGCGTTGGGCGCAACGGTGCGGCTCTGTGCCCCGCCGGCGCTGATGCCGGCCGGTATCGAGGCGATGGGAGCCGAGGTGTTCCACGATTTCGACGCCGCGCTCGACGGGGCGGACGTGGTCATGATGCTGCGGCTCCAGACCGAACGGATGAGCGGCCAGTTCATTCCCTCGGCGCGCGAATACCACCACCTCTACGGCCTCACCGCCGCGCGGCTCGAAAAGGCCGGCAAGGACGCGCTCGTCATGCATCCCGGTCCGATGAACCGCGGCGTGGAGATCGACAGCGACGTGGCCGACATGATCGACCGTTCGATCATCACGCGGCAGGTGGAAATGGGCGTGGCCATCCGCATGGCCTGTCTCGAGGTGCTGACCCGACGCTCGCGAGGGGTCGAGGGCTGGGGAGAAGCGGCATGAAGCAGACCCGCCCGATCACGATTACCAGCGGCCGGCTGGTTACATCGGCAGGCGTGCGCGAAGGCGCGCTGCGCATGGTCGACGGCCGGATCGCCGCACTCGGCGACGTTACGGCTGAAGATGGCGACGAGATTGTCGATGCACGGGGCGGCCTGGTTACCCCGGGCCTTGTCGACCTCGGCGTCTTCGCCATCGACAAGCCCGCCTTCCACTTTGGCGGGATCACGCGCGCCGCGCTGATGCCGGACCAGTCGCCTGCGCTCGATCTGCCGAGCCGCGTTTCCTACATCGCCAAGAGCGGGAAGCCCGACCTCTGGGTCCACCCGCTGGCAGCCGCCACGCGCGGGCTTGAGGGGCGGGAAATCGCCGAGATCGCCCTGATGCGCGAGGCCGGTGCCCGCGGCGTGGCGACGGGGCGCAGCTGGATTGCGGATTCTGGCGCGATGCTGCGCCTGCTCCAGTATGCCGCCATGCTCGACATGACGGTGGTCACCCATGCCGAGGATGCAGCACTCGTCGGCAGCGCCGTCGCAACGGCCGGCGAATACGCCACCCGCCGCGGCTTGCCGAGCGCCCCTGCCGAAGCCGAAGCGATCGCCATCGCACGCGACCTCGCCCTTGCTGAAATGGCGGGCGCCCGCCTGCATTTCCGCCAGGTAACGACCGCCGCAGGCCTCGACCTCGTCCGCCGCGCGAAGGCGCAAGGGCAGGCAGTCACCGCCGGGGTCACGCCTGCGCACTTCATGCTGTCGGACCTCGCGACTGTCGATTTCCGCACCTTTGCCCGCCTGTCGCCCCCGCTGCGCAGCGAGACGGACCGGCAGGCGGTACGCGCAGCCATTGCGGACGGCACGATCGACGTGATTTCAAGCGGCCACGACCCGCGCGGCCCCGAGGACAAGCGCCTGCCCTTCGCCGATGCCGAACCGGGCATGGCGGGCGCGGAGACGCTGCTCGCGATGGTCCTGTCGCTGGTGCTGGACGACGTGATCGACCTCGGCCGCGCGTTCGAACTGGTCGCAGGCAAGCCTGCCCAGCTGCTTGACGTGGAGGCAGGCCGCCTTGAAGCCGGGCTGGAGGCGGATATCGCGATTGTCGATCCCGACCGCCCGTGGGTCATCCAGAGCGCGAAGATGGCCGCGACCGCAGGCAACACGCCCTTCGACGGCCAGCCGACCCAGGGCCGCGTCACGGCCTTGTGGAAGGGCGGCGTTGCCATCGGCGGCTGACCAAGAAAAAGCCCCTCCCGGATCGCTCCGGCAGGGGCTTTCAGTCTTGGATTTTGGCTACGCGTCTTAGCGCGCTGCGACCCTTATTGCCGCATCCCCGAGATGACCGGGAAGCGGATTTCCGGAGGCATAGGCGATGCAACCGCCGCCCTTGCCCTTGACCGTGGAACACAGGCCGCGGGCAGAATCCTTGGCGAAGCCGGCAGCGGCCACGCGGTAGTAGATCTTGCCGTTCACGCGGGCCTTGGTGATGACCTTCTGCGCGTCGCTCAGCTGTGGGTACATGCTCTGGAACTTGCGCCAGCCTTCCTGTGCATCGGACATCGAGAAATACGAGCCGAGCTGGATGTTGTAATTGCCCTTGGCGAGCGAGAGGCTAGGTGCGGCGACAGGCGCGGCGGCACGTGCCGGAGCGGCATCGGCGACACGCCACTTTCCCGGGGCCGGAGCCGGGACCGGCTGCGCGACTTCGGCAGCGACGAACTGCTTGCGCGGCTGCGCGACCGACAGGCCGGCATCGGCAAGGCCTGCGTCCGCGCTGTCGAGCGCGACCGGGGCATCGTCGACCGGCGGCAATTCGCCGGCGAAGGCGAACGCCGGCGCTTCGTCCTCGACGACGACTTCGTCGGTGACGGTTTCTGCGGCGAGCATTTCGACGCTCGGATTGTTCGACAGCGCGAGCATGGCCGGCTGGCCCTGGTCGGCTTCGATCCCGACACCCATCAGGTGGGCGACGCGAACGCGCGACATCTGCGGGCTGGCAAGCGCACCCCATTCGGCCATGCGGTCGCCGACCTGGTCGGCGGGCACGTCTTCGGCGACCATCAGGCGCGAAGCGCGCCACTGGCCCGAAAGCGCATAGGCATAGGCGAGGTTCTGGCGGGTCTTGGTGGTGTTTTCACCGCCGCGAATGGCATTGCTCAGGACATGGACGCCGCGTTCCGGCTGGCCGGCAAGCGCGATGGCGAGGCCGAAGTCGGCCGGATCGATGGCGGCTTCCCAGCGCTCGAGCGTTTCGATGGCACCGGCCTGGTCGCCCGCGCCGATCTGGGCGAGGGCGAGGCTGACGACGGTGCGCGGACCATTGTCGCCCAGTGCGACCGCATCGGCAAAGCTCTGCGCGGCGGACTGGAAACGACCGGATTCGAGATAGGCATTGCCCAGCAGCGTGCGGGCGCCGGCATCGCGCGGGCTGGCGAGAACCGCCGCCTCGGCGTGCTGGACGGCCTTGCTGGCCTTGCCCTTCTGCAGCGCGAGTTCAGCCTTGGCGGCCGAATGCGACGCGGTCGGTGCGACCTTGCCGCTGCAGCCTGCGAGGCCTGTGGTTGCCAGGGCCGTGGTAACGGCCAGCCGGACGAAGATTTGTTTCCTGGTCTGCGTCATTGCTTACCCCCTAAAGGCGATCCCACGTCCTTGGTTGTGCTCACTGACCGTCCCGCTGCACCTGGGCAGCGAGCGCGGCGATTTCCGGCATTTCGGCCAAGAGGCCGTCGAGTGCGTCGGTCACCAGCTGCTGGGCGCTGGCACCGCGAACGGTGCAGGCGAGGCGCAGCATGAGGTGCCGTTTCTGGTCGAGGCGCAGCGTGAAGGCTGCGCGCTTGCCCTGGCGCAGCGCGGAAGCGCGCTGGACGGGCTGTTTGTCTTCCGGCTTCTTTTCCAGCTGGCTCGCGATGCGATCCAGCGAAGCGCGTACCTGGTTCGGACCGCCGCTTTCATTGGCGGCCAGCGGTGCGATCGAGACGACCTGAGCGCTCTTGCTTTCGGCAACAGGCGCGTCGTCACCCATATCGTTCCAGCCCAGGTCTTCGAGATTGGCCGCCGCTGCGGCTCCGTCCACTGGCCCGGCAATCGTCGACTGCGGACGCATGGCAGGCTTGGCGCCACCCTTGCGCGCCAGCAGGGTCGAAGAGAGCGATGCGAAATTGGCGTCAGACATCCGGCTAGCCCCGCCTTTCCTCTTTTGCTCTTACTGGGCGACCCGACGGCCGAAGCCACCGGCGGGACGATAGGCACCTGGCACGGCCGACTGCGAGTTCGGCGCGGCAAACACGGTGCGGCGGAAATTCTTTTCGAGGCGGTCCGCGATATACTTCCACAGCGCGGTGACCTCGGCAGCCGAACGGCTTTCCGGATCCACTTCCATGACCGTGCGGCCGTCGATCATCGAGGCAGCGAAGTCGGTGCGGTGGTGCAGGGTGATCGGGGCGACCGTGCCGTGCTGCGACAGCGCGACGGCGGCTTCCGAAGTGATTTTGGCCTTGGGCGTGGCTGCGTTGACCACGAAGATCAGCGGCTTGCCGGCGCGTTCGCACAGGTCGACGGTGGCACCGACGGCGCGCAGATCGTGCGGGCTGGGACGGGTCGGCACGACGATCAGCTCGGCAACCGAAATCACCGACTGGATGGCCATGGTGATCGCCGGCGGCGTATCGATGACGGCCAGCTTGAAGCCCTGCTGGCGCAGGACCGCCAGGTCGTTGGCGAGCCGGGCGACCGTCGTCTGGGCGAAGGCGGGAAGTTCCGCCTCGCGCTCGTTCCACCAGTCGGCAAGCGAGCCTTGCGGGTCGATGTCGATCAGCACGACCGGGCCTGCGCCCGCTCGCTGTGCCTGAACGGCTAGATGTCCGGATAGGGTGGTCTTGCCCGATCCGCCCTTCTGCGATGCCAATGCCAATACACGCAAGGTTGGTCCCCCTGATTGCGCCTGTAGCCACGTCGAGCCGCGAAGGTGCGGCCCTCTCGACAGAAGGAAATCGCAGACTACCCCTAATTTAGGGTTAATTTTGCCGGACATTCATTTGCGAGGGGGCGAGGCCGCAATGTCGAGGCTTTGTTAAGCCGGGCGTTGCTATCAGACCGCCTCGGCGGGTATCCACCGGCGCAGGGAAAAGGACGGGGACGTGCAGATGAAGCTCCACAAACCAGGCATTTGCGCAGCTGTCGCAGCGCTCGCAGTGCTGCTGCCTGCGGGTGCGGCGCTGGCCGACGTGAAGGCCGGTGTCGATGCGTGGAGCGCGGGCAATTACGATGCCGCGGTGCGCGAATGGCGCGAACCGGCGCGTGCAGGCGATGCCGATGCACAGTTCAACCTCGCGCAGGCTTACCGGCTGGGACGCGGCGTGCCGGCGGACGATGCGCAGGCCGAGACGCTCTATGCGCAGGCTGCAGCGCAGGGGCACCTGCGCGCCGCCGACCAGTACGGCCTGCTACTGTTCCAGAAGGGGGAGCGCGAAAAGGCCATGCCCTATGTCGCGGGTGCGGCAGGGCGGGGCGATCCGCGCGCGCAATACCTACTCGGTATCGCGCATTTCAACGGCGACCTTGCCGACAAGGACTGGCCGCGCGCCTATGCCCTGCTGACACTGGCCAACAGCACGGGACTGCCGCAGGCGGCGAGCGCGCTGGCCCAGATGGACGAATATATCCCACTGGAGCAACGCCAGCAGGCCCAGGCGCTGGCCGTCTCGATCAGGGCCGACACCGAATCGCGCCGCGCCCGGGACCTTGCTGCGGTCGACCTCGCTCTGGGGGCAACGGAAGATCCCGCCGCCCCTGCGCCTGCTCCTTCACCTGCGCCCAAGCCCGTCCAGGTCCACAAGGCCCCGGTGACTGTCGCAGCGCTGGCCGCGCCTGCACCCGCTCCGGCCAAGCCTGCCGCGCCGAAAGCGCCGGCTACGAAGCCTGCCGGCGAATGGAAGGTCCAGCTCGGATCATTCGCCGTGGCAGGCAATGCCGACCGCATGTGGCGGCAACTGGCATCGCGGCCCGAGATCGCCGGGCGGGAGAAGCTCGAGAAGGCTTCGGGCAAGCTGACCGTGCTCTATGCGGCAGGCTATGCCAGCCGCTCCGAGGCCGCGTCCGCCTGCGCTTCGCTCAAGCGTAGCGGGCAGGATTGCCTCGTCACCCGCTGAGCAGCCTTCGTCGAAAGCTGTGCGCAGGTCGGCTGGCGGGGGTGTCACCCCGCCGGGCAGAGGCGTAACCCCGCTTAGGACAAGGGGGGATCATGGACAGCGAAGCGACGACACCTGACCGGCCGCAGCCTATTGCCGAAACCGGCGGACGGATTGCCAGCCTCGACTTCATCCGCGGCCTCGCCGTCATGGGCATCCTTGCGGCGAACATCTTCGCGATGGGTCAGCCGTTCACTGCCTACATGTTCCCCGACGGTTTCGCGACCGAGCCGGGCCCGGCCGACGGCTGGCTGTGGGTCGCCCAGTTCGTCCTGATCGACGGCAAGATGCGGGGGCTGTTCAGCCTGTTGTTCGGGGCCGGGCTATACCTCTTCATGGAGCGCGTCTGGGCCAAGGGCGGCACGGTCTGGCTGCAGGTGAAGCGCCTGCTGTGGCTCGGCCTGTTCGGGCTGATCCATTTCTACTTCATCTGGCGCGGGGACATCCTGTTCCTTTACGCGATCAGCGGATTGATCGCCGTGGCCGTCTTCATCGGCATGAGCGTGCGCAAGAAGCTGGTGTTCGGCATTCTCGCCTATATCGCGGGCGCATTGCTCTACGGCATGATGACGATCTTCATGCAGGTTGCCGCAGATGGCGACCACCAGGACAATGCCGTATTCGCCCCGATGCAGCAGGAATTGCAGGTCGCCGCCGAGGAAGACCTCGCCGACGGGCGCGCCGAGACCGTAATCCGGCAGGACGGTACCTATTTCGACTATGTCGAACACAATATCACCGAGCACGCTTCTGGGCCGGCGATGTCGCTGTTCTTCTTCGCCTTCGAGACGCTGCCACTGATGCTGTTCGGCATGGTGCTCTACCAGAAGGGCCTGTTCGACGGGCGCTGGGACAGCCGCAAGCTGCGTGGCTGGGCCTGGGCGGGCCTTGTCATTGGCGCGGCCCTGCACCTGTGGATCGCGATCGCGACGAAAAATTCAGGGCTCACCTATTACGGCACGCTCGCCGCATTCGTCGGCTGGTCGCATATCCCGCGCCTGTTCATGGTGCTGGGCCTTGCCGTCCTGCTCGCGCTCCATGCGCCGAAGGCGGGCGGGTGGGTCGCAGACCGTGTCTCAGCCGCGGGGCGCGCGGCCTTCACCAACTACCTCGGCACCTCGATCGTGATGCTGTTCGTGTTCGGCAACTGGGGGCTCGACCTGTTCGCGCGCTTCGGGCGAATCGAGCTGTATGGCTTCGTGCTGGCGACCTGGGTGCTGATGCTGGCATGGTCCAAACCGTGGCTGGAACGCTTTCGCTACGGCCCCCTCGAATGGCTGTGGCGCTGCCTGACCTATGGACGGATGTTCGCGTTGAAGCGGTGAAGGCTTGCTATTGCGACTAATTCGCAATACATCTGCTCTTGCGAATCAATCGCAAGGACTTCGAGACCGTGTACACCTGCATCTGCAATGCCATCCGCGAAACCGAGTTGCGTGCCACGGCGCGCCGCGTTTCGGGCGATGCGGAAGCCTGCTATGCCGCACTCGGCAAGCGGCCCAATTGCGGCGCCTGCCTCGACGAAGCCGATGCGATCATCTTCGAAGAGCGCGAAATGGCCTTCGAACCGGCCTGCAGCCGGTAACAAACCGCTACTGAAAATCGCTCGCAACTGCCGGATTTCCGCCAGTTTTTTTGCGTTTCCTGCCTTGCCCGCATGCGCCTGTAGACGCATAGTCCGGCCCTCAATCCAGACAAAGGGACAGGGCCATGAAAGGCGATCCGAAAACCATCGAATACCTCAACAAGGCGCTGACCAACGAATTGACGGCGATCAACCAGTACTGGCTGCACTACCGCGTGCTGGCCGACTGGGGCGTCAGCAAGCTGGCCGAGTACGAGCGGCACGAATCCATCGACGAGATGAAGCACGCCGACATCCTTGCCGAACGGATCCTGTTCCTGAACGGGCTCCCCAATTTCCAGGCCATCCACAAGCTCAAGGTCGGCGAGACGGTGGAGGAAATCCTGCGCGCCGACCTCGCGATGGAAAACGAGGCGATCCCGCTGCTGCGCGACGCGATCGAACACTGCGAAAGCGTGCGCGACTATGTCAGCCGCGAGATTTTCGAGCGCATTCTTGAAAGCGAGGAAGAGCATGTCGACTTCCTCGAGACCCAGTTCGACATGATCGAACGCATGGGCCTGCAGAATTACGTCCAGCTCAACTCCAAGCCCGCCGGCGACGCGCAGGAAAACGCCGGCTAGGCCGGCCCGCTCACGACACTTCCCAGAAGGCCGCGCCGCTCGATCCGTGGCGGCGCAGGGTGGCGATGTGCCGCGTGCCATCGCGCAGTTCTGCCGGGCCCTCGGCTGCATTGATGTCGGCAATCATGAGCGCGGCGGCAATGTCGAGCGCGTCGAATTCCAGCGCGTGGTCTTCCCCGTGGGGGACGATCGAGAGGCTGATTCTCTGCATGGCAAATCTCCCTTGCTCGAAAGGGAGGCTGGGGCGGCACCGATTAACGGCAGATAACGCAGCGATAGTCGCCTTTCCGTAGCGTCGGCCTGTCCCCGACCGGAGGCGGAAATACGGTCAGTCGCCGCCGATGCGCTCGACCATGCGTTCGTGATTGCGCCTTGCCGCGGTGCGCGTTTCCATGAGGAAGGCGGCAAGGCCTGCCATCAGCAGCGCCATCGTGACCAGCCACGAGAGCGCGACGAGCGTGCCTAGCGGGGTGCGGATGAAGGCGCTCACGAACAGCAGCATGATGACGATGCTGATGGTGAAAGCCGATGCGGTGCTCAGCATCACCGCGCGCTGGGCCAGCACGCGGCGGCGTTCCAGCGCGGGCAGTTCCTTTACCAAATCGCCTGCCTCGCCCGCCTCGTCGGCGGCAAGGATGCGCTCGATCTTGTTGGCGACCCAGATCAGCCGGTTGGTCATGACGTTCATGACCGCGCCGATACCGGCGAGGAGGAACGCCGGTGCCAGCGAAAGCTGCACCACGTTCTGGACGCGGACGCTAGAACTGGTGCGCTCGATGATGTCGATCCCCGGCAGGCTGAGGAGCAGGTCGACCGGCATCGCGATCAGTCCTTCTTGTAGGGGTTCTTGGGCGACTTGAGCACGACGCGGACGGGCACGGCATCGAAGCCCAGCTTCTGGCGGATGCCGTTGACGAGGTAACGCTCGTAGCTCTTGGGCAGCATGTCCAGCCGCGTGCCGAACACGACGAAGCGCGGCGGACGGGTGCTGGCCTGGGTGATGTAGCGCAGCTTGATGCGCTTGCCTTTGGGCGCGGGCGGCGGGTTCGCTTCCAGCGCGTCGTCGAACCAGCGGTTGAGTGCCGCGGTCGGTACGCGGCGGCTCCACGCCTCGCGCAGTTCGAAAGCCGCGGACAGCATGGTGTCGAGGCCCTTGCCGGTCTTGGCTGACACGGCGAACAGCGGCACGCCGCGGACCTGTGCCAGTCCTTCGTTCAGCGCCTCGCGGATGCCGTTGAACAGCGAGCTGGCGTTTTCCGCGATATCCCACTTGTTGATCGCGACCATCAGCGCACGACCTTCTTCGAGCACCTGGCTGGCGATCTTGAGGTCCTGGTGTTCGAGCCCCTTGGTCGCATCGAGCAGCAGCACCACGACCTCGGCGAAATCGATCGCGCGGCGGGCATCGGCGACCGACAGTTTCTCGAGCTTGTCGACCACGCGGGCGCGCTTGCGCATGCCGGCGGTGTCGATCAGGCGGATCTGGCGTGTCGCGTTGGCCTTGGGGTCGAACCATTCCCAGTCGACGGCGATGGAATCGCGGGTGATCCCGGCCTCGGGCCCGGTCAGCAGGCGGTCTTCGCCCAGCAGCTGGTTGATCAGCGTGGACTTGCCGGCATTGGGACGCCCGACGATCGCCAGCTTGAGCGGACCGGACAGGGCCTCTTCATCGTCCTCGAACTCGAACTCGGCAGCCGTTTCGGCTTCTTCGGCCTTGGCACCGATCAGCGGCCACAAGCCGCCGAACAGGTCGGCCACGCCTTCGCCGTGCTCGGCCGAGATGCCCACCGGCTCTCCCAGGCCCAGCGAATAGCTTTCGTAAATGCCTGCTTCAGCCGCCTTGCCTTCGGCCTTGTTGGCGACGAGCACGACCGGCACTTCCTGCTCGCGCAGCCAGCGGGCAATTTCCTCGTCCAGCGGAGTGATGCCCGCACGTGCATCGATGACGAACAGCGCGGCATCGGCGCCTTCCAGGCTGACCTCGGTCTGCTTGCGCATGCGGCCCGGCAGCGTTTCGGCGTCCTCGTCTTCCCAGCCTGCGGTGTCGACCACGGTGAACTCGAGCCCTGCGATCACAGCATCGCCCATCCGGCGGTCGCGCGTGACGCCGGGCTGGTCGTCGACCAGGGCGAGCTTCTTGCCAACCAGCCTGTTGAACAGGGTGGACTTGCCCACGTTGGGCCGGCCGATGATGATCACGGTAGGTTTGGAGGCGTTCATTCTGTCGCGGCAAGTGGCCTCTTGCGGGCAAATTGGCAAGTGCGCGCGGCTTAGGCCTGTCTTAACCATGTCCGATTATGCCGGAGGCATGAGAAAGCTAGCCGCATCCACCGCCGCCTGTCTTTTCGCTGCGACCGCCATGTCGGACGCACCCGCCCATGCCAGCGACGGGTCCGAGGAGCTGACCGCCTACATCCAGTGCGCGCCCTATGCGCGCGAGGTTTCAGGGATCGAGCTTTATGGCGATGCGCATACCTGGTGGGACCAGGCGCAGGGTCGCTATGCAACCGGCAGCGCGCCGCGCCCCGGCGCAGTCCTCGCCTTTAGGCCGCACCGATCGATGGAACTGGGCCATGTCGCAACGGTCAGCCGTGTGATCGATTCGCGCCGCGTCCTGCTCGACCATGCGAACTGGTCGCCTATCAACGGCCGCCGCGGGCAGGTCGAGAAGGACGTGCTGGCACAGGACGTCTCGGCGGCGAACGACTGGAGCGAGGTGCAGGTCTGGTATGCGCCGATCGGCGACCTCGGGACCACGCGCTGGCCGACCGCCGGGTTCATCTATTCCGACAAGGCCCGCAGCCCGCGTCCCGCTGCTTCCGTACAGATTGCGCAGGCTCCCGCGCCGAGGAAGACCTCGCGCGAGTTCCTGTCGGCTTTCGCCGATTACGCGGAGTGATCAGCCGGCCTTGTTGACCGGCGGATTGTCGCCCAGGTCTTCGTACCAGGCTTCGACCGGGCCGCTCAGCTTGAGCGTCAGCGGATTGCCCTTGCGGTCGACCGTCTTGCCGGCCTGGACGCGCACCCAGCCTTCGGAAATCGAATATTCCTCGATGTCGGTCCGCTCGCGGCCCTTGAAGCGGATTCCCACGCCGCGCTTCAGCACTTCGACGTCGAAATGTTCGCTCTTGGGGTTCACCGAAAGGTGGTCGGGCGGAAGGTCTGCTTTGGTGTCGTCGCTCATGGGTCGCGCCACTAGTCGCGCTTGCGCCTGCCCGCAAGGTCAATCCGGCGGGGGCGGGGTCTCCAAGGGAGAGGGCGAGGGTTCGTCATAGTCCGGCTGGAGCGGCTCGATACCGGGCGGCTCTTCCATCGGGCTTTCGTTCGGCTGCTGCGGGGGCGGCATCTCCGGCGGTGCGGAGGGGTCGATCCGGTCGGGGTCGGGCTGTGTGGCCATTGTGCGTCCTTTGCTCGGTCGGCAGCAGTTTGAAAACGTCTCGCGGGGACAGGACGTTCCCGTCGTGCTGCCGCGCTTGCCCTTTTCGCCCGACCCGACTAGAGGCACGCGCCTATACGCGTGGCGCCCGTCGCCTACGTGCAGCTTCGTTCGGGTTAGCGGGCGTGGCGGAACTGGTAGACGCGCTGGTTTTAGGTACCAGTATCGAAAGATGTGGGGGTTCGAGTCCCTTCGCCCGCACCAGTCCGTCGCGGACGTATTTAGCCTTCGCGCCATATTTAGACACTTGGAAAGTCACGAGTTTTCATCCCATGCAGATCAAAGAAACCGCCAATGACGGCCTGAAGCGCGCCTATTCGATCACCATTTCGGCCAAGGAAATCGACGGCCGGATCGATAGCGAGATCAAGAAGATCGCCCCGCAGGTGAAGATGCCCGGCTTCCGCCCCGGCAAGGTCCCGGCGAATCTCGTCCGCAAGATGCATGGCGAACAGCTGCACGCGCAGGCCGTGAACGACATGATCCGCGAATCGGTCGACAAGGTCATGACCGACAACGAACTGCGACCCGCGATGCAGCCCAAGGTCGAACTCGGCGCCGACTATGCCGACGGCAAGGATGCCAAGGTCACGGTCGAGCTCGAAGTGCTCCCCCAGATCGAGGCTCCCTCGGTCGACGGTCTTGCCATCGAACGCCTGACGGTCCCCGTCAGCGACGATCAGGTCATGGACGCGATCAAGATGCTCGCGGCCAACAACAAGAGCTACAAGGATGCCGCCAAGTCGAAGAAGGCCGCCGATGGCGACCAGCTGATCATCGACTTCGTGGGCCGCGTCGACGGCGTCGAATTCGAAGGCGGCAAGGCCGAGAACACCCCGCTGGTGCTCGGCTCGGGCATGTTCATCCCCGGCTTCGAAGACCAGCTGACCGGCGTGAAGACGGGCGACAAGAAGACCATCACGGTCACCTTCCCCGAAGATTACCAGGCCGCGCACCTTGCCGGCAAGGAAGCCGAATTCGACGTGACCGTGCAGGCGGTCAAGGTCGAAGGCGAGACGGAAATCGACGATGCCTTCGCCAAGAACTTCGGCCTCGACGGTCTCGACAAGCTCAAGGAACTGATGCGCGGCCAGCTCGAGCAGGAAACTGCCGGCCTTACCCGCACCCAGATGAAACGCTCGCTGCTCGATCAGCTGGCTGCCGGTCACGACTTTGCCGTGCCGCAGGGCATGGTGGATGCCGAGTTCGACCAGATCTGGACCCAGCTCCAGCAGGAAGCCGCCCGTTCGGACGACCCGGAAGCCATGCTGAAGGAAATCGAAGCCGAGAAGGACGACTACCGCTCGATCGCCGAACGCCGCGTGCGTCTCGGCCTGCTGCTGTCGGAAATCGGCCAGGCCAACAACGTCCAGGTCACCTCGCAGGAAATGAGCATGCTCATCCAGCAGGCTGCCCAGCAGTACCGCGCCGAAGACCGTGAACGCTTCATCCAATACGTCCAGTCGGAGCCGATGGCCGCCGCCCAGCTGCGCGCCCCGCTCTACGAAGACAAGGTCGTCGACTTCCTGTTCGACAAGGCCGAAATCACCGACCGCGAAGTGACGCGCGAGGAACTGGAAGCCGCCATCGAAGCGGAAGAAACCGCCGAAGCGGCCAAGCCTGCCAAGAAGAAGGCTCCGGCCAAGAAGAAGGCTCCTGCCAAGAAGGCCGAAGACAAGAAGGCCGACGACAAGCCGGCCAAGAAGGCTCCGGCGAAGAAGGCAGCTGCCAAGAAGGACGAAGGCGAGAAGAAGGCTCCCGCCAAGAAGGCCGCGGCCAAGAAGCCCGCTGCCAAGAAGGCTCCTGCCAAGAAGCCTGCCGCCAAGAAGTAATCCTTCGGCGAAAAGCATTCGAGGGCGGTCGGAGCGATCCGGCCGCCCTTTTGCTTGCCTGCCGCGCTAGAGCTTGGGATCGGGCTGGACCCTCAAGCTCCTGCTTTCGGGCGTGAGGCGATCGATCGTGTCTTCCTGCCCGTCATGGATATGCGCGTTGCGACGCTCCGCATGGCGGATAAGCGGCCCTGCAAGTACGCCGTGCACGACGATCGAGGTGAGGATGATGAAGCTCGCCAGCGCCCAGAGCAGGTCCAGCCCTTCGAAATCGGCGTGGTTCTGCCCGTAGGCGAGGTAGTAGATCGACCCCATCCCCCGCACGCCGAGGAAAGCTACGGTCATCTTGCCGACCAGCGGCAGGTCGCAATTCGCCTCTGCCATCAGCCCCGCAATCGGGCGGATGACGAAGATCAGCGCAAGCCCCACCAGCGCGGCCGGCCAGGTCAGCGCGTCCAGCACCCCGCTTGCCAGCATGGCGCCGAAGCCGAAGAGCACCGCCACCAGCACGATTTGCTCGATCTGGTCGATGAAGTGGTGGCTCAGCTTGTGATAGCGGCTGCGATTCTCGCGCTGGCGTGCCGTGACTGCCCCGACAAAGACGGCGATGAAGCCATAACCTTCGACCATCTCCGCAAGCCCATAGGCAAGCAGCAGCGTGCCGAGCACGATCAGCCCTTCGCTGGTCGAATAGGTCGGCTGGTCGACGCCGCCGTCCTCCTCGTTCTCCAGCTCTTCGATCTGTGCGTCGGCCTCGCGCTCGAACACGTACCAGGCGCCCGCTCGGCCCACGGCCCAGCCCATCGCGACGCCCGCAACGATTCGCCAGACGAGGTCGAGCGCTGCCCATTCCAGAGTCCAGGCGCCGAGCGAGGTCATGCCCACTGCGGCAATCGCAAGGTAGGTGAAGGGAAAGGCGAGGCCGTCGTTGAGGCCTGCCTCGACGGTCAGCGAAAAGCGTACGTCGTGCCGCTTGTTCTCGCCCGGTGGCCCCACCTGGACGCTGCGGGCCAGCACCGGGTCGGTCGGGGCCATCGCCGCCCCCAGCAGCAAGGCGGAGGCTGGCGCAAGGCCCAGCGCCCACCAGCCGAGCCAGGCTACCGCTGCGATGGTCACCGGCATGGCCACCAGCAGCAAGGGCCAGATCTGGCCCCAGTTCTTCCAGCTGACCGGGCGATCGATCGCGATGCCCGCCGCCATCAGCGAGGCAATGACGATGAACTCCGTCACATACTCGAGGGCCACCGCATCGAAGCCGTCGACGGTCGGGTTGATGTGCGGCAATCCGATCGGGAGCGAGAAGACGACATAACCCGCCGCCACATAGACGATGGGGAGCGACAGCCAGTATTTTGCCAGCCACTTCTCCAGCGTGACCGCGAGGGTCAGCCCGAGACCGAACAGGACGAACAGGAAGATGCGCGGATCGAATTCCATTCGCGCTTACTTGTCCGCTTCGGCCGGTGGGCTCCAACGCTGAAGCGAAGGCGTTGCCAGTTCGGCGCTGCGGACGCGTTCGAAGGCGGCGCCCAGCTGCAGGACTTCGAAATCGCGCCACTTGCCGCCGAAGAAGCTGATGCCGACCGGCAGGGCCTCGATCTGGCCCATCGGCACGGTCAGGTGCGGATAGCCCGCAATCGCTGCAGGCGATCCGAAGCCGATGCTGCCATTGAAATTGTCGCCATTGACGAGATCGGTCGTCCAAGTCGGGCCGCGGGTGGGAGCGACTAGGAAGGCCACGTCATTGTCCGCCATCAGCTTGTCGAGCGTCTCGACGCCCGCGATGCGCACGGCATTCTCGCGCGCCTTTTCGTAAGCGGCGCGGTCGGTGGTCGTTTCTGCAAGCTCGAACAAGTCCTGCCCGAACCAGCGCATTTCCTCGCCCGCATTGTAGGTGTTGAAGGTGATGAGTTCGGCAAGGCTGCGAGGCAGGTTTTCGCCCGGCAGGCTGGCGAGGTATTTGCCCATTTCCTCGCGAAGTTCGAACATCAGCACCGTGAAGCTGTCGCCGTACATTTCAGTATTCGGATCGAACTCGATGTCGACGAGGATCGCTCCGGCCTGTTCGAGATCCCCCAGCGCTGTCTCGAAGACGTCCTTCAGATCGTCGCGATTGCCGACCTGCTTGCGCATGACGCCGATCCGCACGCCTTGCAGGCTGAAATCGCCGAGGCCCGACCAATAGTCAGCCCGGCGCGGCACGCCGATGGTGGCCGCATCCGCGCTGTCTTCGCCCGCAATCGCGCTGAGCAGCAGCGCCGCATCGGCGACGGTCTGCGTCATCGGCCCTGCCGTGTCCTGCGTGCTCGAAATCGGCACGACATGGGTGCGGCTGACAAGGCCCACGCTGGGCTTGAAGCCGACGATGCCGTTGACGCTCGCCGGGCAGGTGATCGACCCGTTGGTCTCGGTCCCGATGGCTGCCCAGGCGAGGCCTGCTGCCACTGCCGCGCCGCTGCCCGAGGACGAGCCGCAGGCATTGCGGTCGATAGCGTGAGGGTTGCGGGTCAGCCCGCCTACCGCGCTCCACCCGCTGGTGGAATCATTGTCGCGGATATTTGCCCATTCGGAGAGGTTGGTCTTGCCGAGGACGAAACCACCGTTCCGGCGCAGATTGGCGATCAGCGGGGCATCACGTCCGGTCTTGTTGCCGATCAGGGCGAGGCTGCCAGCCGTGGTGGCCCATTCGCTCGTTTCGATATTGTCCTTCACCAGCACGGTGCGGCCCGCCAGCAGGCTGGCGCCGTTGATTGCGTCGGCACCGTCTCGCGGGTTGGCATCGTAGACGATCACCGAGTTGAGCATCGGGCCTGCATCGTCGATTGCCGCGATCCGCCCGGCATAGCGGGCGGCCGTTTCGCCTGGCGAAAGACTTTCGGCGTCAGCGGCGGAGCGTTCGGCGACGGGCGGGGTGGCAACCTCCTGCGCGGCAAGCGGGGAGGAGGCGGCGAGAAGCGCGGCGGCGCTGAGCAGGCGAGGCGTCATGCCGCCTTCCTGCCACAGGGCCACCGCTTTGCAAACGCGCTTAGAAGTCGCCGCTGACCGTAAAGCGGAAGATCGGGCCGATACGCCGGTCGGTCACTTCGCGGAACAGGACGTCGCCATCGGGCCGCGACACGTCGAAAACCGTACGTTCAAAGTAGTTGCGGGCCCCCAGCACGTTACCGACGAGTGCGCGCACGGTCAGGCCCATCACGTCCTTGTGTTCGATGAACACATTGGCGAAGGTCGGCCCTTCCCAGTTGCGACCGATCTCGTAGCGCCGCGAATAGGGCGCCTGGTTGTTCGTGAAGATGCCCGCACCATAGGCGAAGTCCGTATCCGGAATGTCGTGGCGGAAATCGCCCGAGAAGCTGTCGATCAGATCGTAGGAGAAGGGCCGGTCCTCTCCGGTGAAGGGGTCGGTCACGCTCATCCAGCGCTTCACCGCCTCGAAATCGAAGCGGGCGCCTTCGAGGCCCACGGGGTCGAACTTGATCGTGCCGGAAAGGGCGAGATGCAGGCGGTCGGCATCGCCGATGTTGCCGCGTGCCTCGCGCCCGTCGGGCAGCGGGAACCAGTCGATGAAATCTTCAAACCAGGCCTGGCGTGCCTGGAACTTGAGCGATCCCCATGCGCCCAGCCCCTTGTTGACCTCAAGTTCGAGGTCCCAGCTCTGGTAGGGGACGAGCTCGTTGTTGCCGCCGTTCTCGTTGTCCTCGTTGAGCGAGACGCTGGCAAGGAAGTCGCCGAAGGATAGCTGGCTCACCCGGCGCGCGGCGGTCAGCGAGACGTCGAAGTCGTCTTCCGGTTTCCACGTGAAGGCGAGCGAGCCCTTGGGCCGCCGGAAGCTGCGCGAATTGGCAGCAACGCCGGTCTGCTCGATGGTCGAAAATTCGCCAGAGGCGATAGCCTGCACCGACAGTTTCGGCGTGATCGCCTTGGAAAAGCTCAATGCACCCTCGTAGCGGTCCTCGCTCACTCCGCCGTTGCCGAAGGGGAAGGGCACCGGCTCGAACCGGCCGTCAGGTGCCAGCGTGAACAGTGAAGCTGCCCGGTCGAGCCGGTTGAAGGCCGCCTCTCCCGATAATTGCCAGTCCGCGCCCAGCATCGACCAACCGTATTCGAACCTGCCGATACGCTCGCCGATGCCGTTGGTCTGCTCGTATCGGGAGCCGGTGGGGAGCGAGCCGTCATCGAAGCTGTCGACCACTTCGCTCGAGAAATTATCGCGTTCGTACCGCTCCAGCCCGATCAGCTTGAGCTTGCCCGGGCCGAGCGGGAATTCGATGTCGCCGCCGATCTCGTATTCGGGGCCGTTCTCGCGCACCACCACGTCGCGAAAGCGCATGGGGCCGCTGACCGGCGTGCCGATTTCCGGCTCGTCGCGGAAGAAGAAGTCCTCGCCGTAACTCAGGTTGAGATTGGCGATGGTGTCCTCGCTGAAACGGTAGGTGAAGTTCGTGGCGAGCTTGGGATTGTCGAACCCGCCGGAAAACTTCGTGCTCTGTTCTTCCAGCAGCGCGCCGTCGGGGCCGTAGATCCATGTCGGACCATCTGCGCCGAAGCGGTTGTTGTCGTTCGACAGGGCAACGGTGAAGTCGAGCTTGCCGCTGGTGCCCGAAAGCGAGATTTCGCCGCCATGGAGCTGCGCCTCGGTATTGTGCGCGCGAAAGCCGGTGTTCCAGCGGAATTGCCCCGATGCGCCGGTATTCTCGTAGATCACGTTGGCGACGAGGCCTGTGAGGCCGGGGATTTCGAGCATGTTGCCGTCGACCAGCTCGATCCGCACGACGTCGTCGGCGGAAATGCGCGCCAGCTGGTCGCGCAGGCTGTCGGACTTGCTGGAAAACCGCTGGCCGTTGACCAGCACGTTCTGGTTCGCCTGGCCGAGCCCGCGCTGACCGTTGTCGTTGCCGCCCGAAATGGTGAAGCCCGGAATGCGGCTGACCATGTCGAGCGCGTTGCGCGGCGCGAACTGGGCGAAATAGGACGGTTCGAACACCCGCGCGCCGGTGGCGGCAGGGGTAGGCTCGCTGGGCGGCGGGGCGCTGTCGGGCGCGGTGTCCCGCGCAAGGGCAGGGCTTGCGATCAATGCCGCGATTGCGGTCGTCGTAAGCGCTAAAGTCCTGCGAAATGGCTGTTTTGACGTTCTCTCCATGGCTGTCGTTTACAACCGTAGCCGATTGCTTGAATCGACCTTCGACCAAGACGGGATCGATGCCGACGAAGCGCTTTGTCGCCCGACGAACGACATGGAACCCACAGGTGCGGACTGGCGGGGTGGTTAAAGGCCTTGAACATCCTGCCAGCTATCGCGACATAGGCCCGAACCAATCCAGACGAGGACCTACATGATCAACCTGTTCGGCAACGATGCACACGGCACCCAGGGCCAGTTCACCCACGACCCCGTAACCGGGGCGCTGGTGCCCACGGTGGTCGAGCAGTCGAGCCGGGGCGAACGGGCCTTCGACATCTTCAGCCGCCTGCTGCGCGAACGCATCGTCTTCGTGACCGGCCAGGTGGAAGACAACATGGCGTCGCTGATCGTGGCGCAACTGCTCTTCCTCGAGAGCGAGAACCCCTCGAAGCCGATCAGCATGTACATCAATTCGCCCGGCGGCGTGGTGACGGCCGGCATGGCGATCCACGACACCATGCAGTACATCAAGCCGCGCGTTTCGACCGTCTGCATCGGCCAGGCCGCCTCGATGGGCAGCTTCCTGCTGGCGGCGGGCGAGCCCGGCATGCGTATCGCGCTGCCCAACGCCCGTATCATGGTCCACCAGCCTTCGGGCGGTGCGCGGGGCATGGCGTCGGACATCGAGATCCAGGCTCGCGAAATCCTGCGCATCCGCAAGCGCATGAACGACCTCTACGTGAAGTATACCGGCCAGAGCCTCACCGCGATCGAGAAGGCGATGGACCGCGACACCTTCCTCGAAGCTGACGAAGCGATGAAGTTCGGCATCGTGGACAAGGTTTTCGAAGCCCGTCCGGAAACCGAAGGCGGTGAAGAGCCGACCAAGGACGAAGACAAGGGCTCGGGCGGCGCGCCCGAGTAAGACAGCACCGTGGCGGGGCGGTTTTTACCGTCCCGCAACCGGACTGTTGCGAAATCGTCGTAGGATTTGGGCAACCTTGCCGCTTCAGCTTGTGGCAAGGGGATGACTGTACCTATGATATTGACCCAATCCCGCACCGGCCTAATGTCGGCGAATCCCCGTAAAACGGGAGAAACAGCGGGACAAAGCAGGATATGACCAAGTTGAGCGGTACCGATAGCAAATCCACGCTGTATTGCAGCTTCTGCGGCAAGTCGCAGCACGAAGTGCGCAAGCTGATCGCGGGCCCGACCGTGTTCATCTGCGACGAATGCGTCGAGCTGTGCAACGACATCATCCGCGAAGAAACGAAGGCCGGCATTTCCGGCAAGAAGGACGGCGACGTCCCGACCCCTTCGGAAATCTTCGCCACGCTGAACGATTACGTGATCGGCCAGGACCGCGCCAAGCGCGTCCTCTCGGTCGCGGTGCACAACCACTACAAACGCCTCAAGCATAGCGGCAAGGCAGACGGCGTCGAACTCGCCAAGTCGAACATCCTGCTGGTCGGTCCGACCGGTTCGGGCAAGACGCTGTTGGCCCAGACGCTGGCACGCACGTTCGACGTGCCCTTCACCATGGCCGACGCCACAACGCTGACCGAAGCCGGTTACGTGGGCGAGGACGTAGAGAACATCATCCTCAAGCTGCTGCAGGCGTCCGACTACAATGTCGAGAAGGCCCAGCACGGCATCGTCTACATCGACGAAATCGACAAGATTACCCGCAAGGCGGAAAACCCCTCCATCACCCGCGACGTGTCGGGCGAGGGCGTGCAGCAGGCGCTGCTCAAGCTGATGGAAGGCACCACGGCCAGCGTCCCGCCTCAGGGCGGCCGCAAGCACCCGCAGCAGGAATTCCTGCAGGTCGACACGACGAACATCCTGTTCATCTGCGGCGGCGCGTTCGCAGGGCTGGAAAAGATCATCGCCGACCGCCTGCAGAAGCGCTCGATCGGCTTCGGCGCGCATGTCGCCGATCCGGACAAGCGCCGCGTGGGCGAACTGCTCGAGAAGGGTGAACCGGAAGATCTGCTCAAGTTCGGCCTGATCCCCGAGTTCGTCGGCCGCCTGCCGGTGATCGCCACGTTGCGCGATCTCGACGTGGAAGCGCTGGTCACCATCCTGACCGAGCCGAAGAACGCACTGGTCAAGCAGTACCAGAAGCTGTTCGAGCTCGAGGACGTGGAACTGACCTTCCAGGAAGACGCGCTCAAGACGATCGCGGAAAAGGCCATCAAGCGTAAGACCGGCGCACGCGGCCTGCGCTCGATCGTCGAAGGCATCCTGCTCGACACCATGTTCGACCTGCCCGACATGGACGGCGTGACCGAAATCGTGATCGATGCAGACGTGGTCGAAGGCAAGAAGGACCCGATCCAGGTCCACGGCGGGAAGAAGACCAAGGAAGAAGCGGCCTAACCCGCTCTTCGATCAAGCAAACAACCGGCGGCGTCCGTCCCTGATCGGGTCGGGCGCCGTTTTGTTACAACCCACCTTTCACGGTCACATCGCAGTCACATCAGTGCGCCATCGAAGCCTTTGCAACGGGGCTGAAGGGTGCTGCGGGTGGAAGTCATTACGATCCTCATGACCGACGAGAATGGGGCCAATTTTCCGGAATTCGATCACGGCGATGCGCTTTACCGCTTCGACCGGTTGACACCCGCCGGTCCGCAGCGGCTGATCGAGGGGCCGATATGCGTTTTCGTCGACTGGGTGCTGGACGATCTCTCGGGCCTCGAGATGTGCCGCCGACTGCGCGCAGACCCGCGCACGGCCCATGCGCATATCACCATGGTGCTCGAAAGCTGCGATGCCGAGGACAAGCGGCGCGCGCTGGCCGCGGGCGCCGACGATTACCTCGTCGGTCCGGTCGATCGCACCACGGTGCTCGACCGCGTGCTCGCGCTGGGGACGGGCAAGACCGGACTTATCGCCGGGCGACCGTTCACGCTGGGCGAGCTTGAGATCGACATGGGCGCCCTGCAGGCGCGCTGGGCCGGCAAGGCCATATCGCTGCGGCCCAATGAATTCCGCCTCCTGCGCTATTTCGCCGAGAATGCCGACCGCGTCCTGTCGCGGCAGGACCTGATCGACGGGCTCGGCAAGCAGGAGCCCCCGATCGACGAGCGGACGGTGGACGTGTGGATCGGCCGCCTGCGCCGGGCGCTGCGGGCCGTTGGTGCAGGAGATCCGATCAGGACCGTGCGTTCGATGGGGTATGTCTACGACAGCCACTGAGACCTTCGAAGGCACAAAAAAAGGGCCGCTCCCGTGTGGGGGCGGCCCTTTCATTTTGCTTGCGAGCGAGGCTCAGAACTTGAGCGAAGCCCCGAGGCTGACGCTGCGACCGACCGTGTAGCTGTTCACGTCCACGCGGTTCGTGCCGTTGGTCTGGAATTCCTGGTGGTCGGTGCCGGTGAGGTTGCGCGCCTCCAGCTTGAGTTCGAGCTCGCTGCCGAAGAAGTCGAAACCCTGCCTTGCCACCAGGTCGAGCTGGAAGCCCGGTTCCTCGATGATGTCGGGCAGCGGGCCTGCGCCGCGGCTGGTCACACGCTCGCTCGCGTATTTCAGCAGCACCGTGAACTGGCTCAGGGTTTCCGTGTCCTCGAGGCCCAGCTGGATATTCACGAGGTGGTCGGACTGGCCGGTGAGCGGAACGCCGTCGTCGAAGAAGTTCGTCGCCGGCTGGTCCGCGAAGGGGAAGACCTGCGCGATATCGTCCGGTCCAACGCTGATTTCCGACTGGGTGTAAGTGTAGTTGGCTATCGCCACGAAGCGCTTGGTGTCGAACCATTCGCCCAGATCGTAGAGGTCGTAGTTCCACTGGATTTCGAGCTCGCCGCCATACAGCTGGGCCTTGGGCGCATTGGCAAAGCCGGAAATGATGTCGTTGTCCGAGAAGCTGGTGAAGACCTCGATCGGGTTCTCGATGTCCTTGTAGAAGCCCGCGACGCTGATCCTGCTGCCGGCATCGAAATAATATTCGAGACGGGCTTCGGCGTTGATCAGCTCGCTGTCCACCAGGCGCGGGTTGCCGTTGAACTGGCGGTTGGTTTCCGGATCGAAATAGGTCTGGAAAATGAGCTCACGGAACTGCGGGCGCGCAATGGTCTTGAACGCGCTGGCGCGGAACTGCAGGTCGTCGGTGATCTCCCAAGTCAGCGTCGCGCCCGGCAGCCAGTAGCTGTTGGCGAGTGCGGTGCTGCTGGTCGATCCGATCGGTTCGACGAAGACCTCGACTGCGCGGACCGACTGGTCCGCATCCTCGTAGCGTATGCCGATGTCGAGCGAGACCACGTCGATCGGGGTCAGCGTTGCCTTGGCATAGGCGCCGTGGATCGTAAGGTCCGCCTGGAAGGCCGGGTCGGTCTGGGTCGTCTCGAAGATGTTGAGCTCGTAAGGCTCGAGGCCTGCGGCCGCTTGCGCTGCGCGGTCGAAGGCGAGGTCGAGCAGCGCGTCACCCAGCAAATTGTCGGGCCGGAAGGCACCGAAGACCGTCGGGAAAGTGGTCGATGCGCGAATGTCGAATTCGCGGCGGCTCGAGAGGCGGCTGGTGTCCGTGTAGGCATAGCCGACAGTCGCGGCGAGCCAGTCGGTGAACACGTAGCCGACGTCGATGCCGCCGTAGTAGAGGTCCTCGGTCAGGTCCGAAAAGGCCACCAGTGCGCCGCCGCGCTGCGGGTCGAGCGTGTTGAGGAAGATGCCGGCGAACGGATCGTTCGGGTTCTTGTTGTCGGCATATTCGAAGCGGTATTCGAACGGCGCCTCGCGCTGCGTCTGGGCATAGCCACCGCGCAGGTCGATCGACAGGTCGTTGAACTCCAGCTCGGCCACGGCCTGCGTGTTGAACAGCTGGCGTTCGTACCAGCCGGTTTCCTGGATCAGCTCGTCATCGTCATCCTGCAGGTCGGCCCCTTCCGCCAGAGACGCGCGCTTCAGCGTATCGCGGATGAAAAGGTTGGTCAGGCGGAAGCGGTGCTGCCCGACTTCCAGCCCGAAACCGAGCAGTCCGTTCACGAGCATCCGGTTGTCGGTCGCGAATTCGCGGAAGTCGCTGTCGAGTTCCAGCTCGGCATTGTTGGCGATCTGCCGCGTGATGAAGCGGTTGCGCCACTTGTTGCTGATCGATGCCGTGGCAATGACGCCGAACTGGCCGTCCGAAAACACGTCCACGGCGGTGCCCGCCGTAAGCCCGGCAGAGAAATTCGCCGGCAGGTCGCCGATCTTCTGGACCAGGATCAGGTTCGGGTCGTTGAGGTCGCCCAAGATCCCGCGCAGGTCGACATCGTCGTCTCCGATGCGCGCGCCGCTGTCGAAAAAGCCCTGCAGCGCGGCATAGTTGGAAATGTCGCGGCGGCCATTGTCGAAGCCGGTCCAGTCGTAGGCGCCGCCATAATAGCTGTAGCCGGGACCGAAAGTGGTCTCGCTGTCGCCGCTGATCGAGCCGGAAATCGTGACAAAGCTTTCCGTCGGGATGGCGCGGGTCGTTAGGTTGATCACGCCGCCGCCGAATTCACCGGGGAAGTTGGCCGAATAGGTTTTCTGGACGAGGCTCGATGCGACCACGTTGGTCGGGAAGATGTCTAGGGGGACCACGCGGCTGAGCGGCTCGGGCGAGGGAAGGGGGAGGCCGTTCAGCAGCGCCAGCGAATAGCGGTCGCCGAGGCCGCGCACGTAGACGAGGCCGTTGCCCTGGGTCGAAAGACCGGTCACGCGGCCCAATGCGCCTGCAATGTCGCCTTCGCCGGTGCGGGCGATGCTCTCGGTATCGAGCACGGTGATCACCTGGCTCGACGAGCGCGTGACGTCGCGCTGGCGGCGACCGGTCACGATGATCGCGCCGCCGGGCACGGAAATATCGGGCTGGGCCTGTTCCTCGACCTGCTCTACTGCTGCGGCCTCGTCGGCCGGCTGGGTGTCGGAAACCTCATCCTCCTCACCGGTGCCCTGCGCGATCGCGGCGGCGGGATAGGTGAGGGCGGTGGTAAGCAGGAGCAGCCCTGCAAGCTGCTTGCCAGTGGACATTGGAATGACCCCCTTGAACTAGGTCGGTGTCGTTACGGGAGGCGTGCCCCCGCTGAATGGATTGAAGGCGGGAGCGATGCGTCGATGCACCGCTCCCGCCCCGCAAAGGCGATTAGTTGTAGACCGGCAGGCTGGTGCAGGCGGTCACGGCATTGTCGAAGGTCACCGTGGCCGAGTTGCAGGTCCAGCCGTTCACCCAGGTGTTGTTGCCCGGGTAAGCGGCGCCGATGTTGGTCGGCAGTTCGAAGAAGCTGGACCAGGCAGTCACGTTGAAGACCGGCACGGCATTCTCGTTCGCGCCGTTCACGAACAGCATCGAGAGCGTGTTGGTGAAGGCCGAATTGTTGTTGGTGCCGGCATCGAACACCGCCTTGATGTCGGCTGCGGTCGCGCCCGAGCTGTCGCGGAAGGGCGTGGCACAGTCGAGGACCAGCGAGTCGAAGGCGACCGGGCCGGCTTCGTCGATGGCGGCATTGGCGGCGCGGGTCAGTTCTTCCTGGCCGTCGATGCGCAGGCAGCGCGTGTCATTGCGCGACCAGATGACCGAGTTGGCGATGCGGTAGTCGGCAAAGCCGCGGATACGCACGACCTGGTCGATGGCGTTCTGGTGGACGAAGGTCGCATTCGAGATGCGGGTGTCCTGACGCGGGGTAGAATCGTTGAAGGCGTTGTCGGAATCGGCCTCGATGATCGTGTCGCCGGCGCCGGGGCGCTGGATGGCGATGACGTACTGCATGTTGGCCTTCACGCCCGTGTCGGTGTCGAGGCTGTCGTCTTCCGCGCCGACCACGACGAGGCGCTTCACATTGACGCGCCCGCCGAAGAATTCGACGCCGTCATCCGAGCTGTTGTAGCTCATGATGTTTTCCAGCGTCGTGCCCGAACCGATACCGCCGGTGGTCAGCGACTGCAGTTCGTTGTCACCCGAAAGGACGAAGCCCGAATAGCGGATCTGGACGAACTTCATGCTGCCCGAGCTGTCGCCCGGCGTCGCGCCGCCGAAGATCGCCGGATCGGCTGCACCTTCGACCTGGCGCTCGCAGTTCACGCTGCCCGGGGTCGCGCCCGAAGCGATACAGTCAGTCACCGGTGCACGGCCCGACAGGACGACACCACCCCACTGGCCCGAGGAGCTGCCGCCGTTGAGGCCGAGGACGTTGTCGCGGCTGGTGAAGACGATCGGGCGTTCGGCCGTGCCGTTGGCTTCGATCGTGTTGCCGCGGTTGACGTTGAGGAAGCTCGATCCCGATGCGTAGAGGATCACGCCCGGCTCGATGGTCAGCTCGACATCGGTATCCGCCAGGCCGTCGCTGGTGTCGGGAGCCGGACCGCCGTCGGTGCCGACATCGACGCGGCCGTTGATGCGATAGAGCAGGCCCCTGATGTAGGGCAGGGTCGAGCTGGCGTTGAAGCGCGCGGGCAGCGTGCAGACGCGGTATTCGCCGGTCGGGCCGGTGATGGTCCCGCTGTCGGTCAGTCCTTGGGGGTCGCTGATCGTCGGGCAGCCGTTGGCCGGAGTGACGAGCGAGCTAGTCGGGGTGGGCGTCGGCGTCGGCGTGGGAGTCGGCGTCGGGTTGTTGATGGTGATGTTGCCGCCGGTGCCGGGTGAAACGATTTCGTCGGCCCCGCAGGCGCTCAGCGCCAGTGCGGAGCAGCCAAGAACAAGCGAACGGTGAAAATTGGTCACGGGTACGGTCCCCTCAAAAACCGGGTGAATCGGAAAACTCGAATGCGAATTCGTGATCGCGATTCGCCGGCTAGGGGCGGCGTGTGACAGTTTGTGATGCTTCGTGACCGTTCTGTTGCAGTTTCAACAGGTAATACGGCCCAGACGCTCCATTGCAGATTTGTGACAATGTTACGGTTTTGTTGCAGGCGCTGAAACAAACCCGCATATTCTTCTCCAAGAACTTGGGAGAAAAATCATATGTCGCTCATCGCTGCCGCTACGCTGATGGTCATGGGGTCGGGCCCGATCGAGGTCGTGGCGAGCCCGGCACCTTCGATGGATGTGGGCTACGAGGAACTGGTTGCCGGCAATGATCTCGCCGCGCTCGCCGCGATCGAGAACAGCGACCTTGCCAATGACGATCCGGCGAGGCTGATCAATCACGGCATCGCGCTTGCGCGCCTGGGCCAGGAAGACGCGGCGCGCGCCAAGTTTGCCGAGGCTGGAGCCCTCCGGGATCGCTACCGGCTCGAGACCGCGGGCGGCCAGTGGGTCGACTCGCGAGTTCTTGCACGGCGGGGGCTGGCCATGGTCGACGGGCAGGACTTCAAGGATTACGCGGCGCTCGCCAGCCGCTGAGAGCATATGCACCGAGCCTTTGCGGCCCGCTTCCCTATACGGAAGGCGGGCCGTTTCCTTATGCGGTCACGGCGAAAGCTGAGGATTTCCCCTGCATTCAGCTTCTTGTCACCCTGATGTCATGTAAGGTCCGCAAAGGGGCCGCACGGAGGGTGTTCGACGATGATTCGTACACACTGGGCAATAGCTGCAGGACTGGCCTGTACGCTGCTCACTGCCTTCCCGGCGAAGGCAGATGTCATGGAGATCGATGCGGACGGCGCGCGCTGGATATCCGGTGCTGGCGCCGCGCAGCCGGCTGACCTTTCGGAAATCGCGACATCAACCGAGCTTTCCGCAGTCCCTGCGGAACTCGAAATTCCGGACCATATTATCGGCGATACCGCGCGCCATGCAGCAGGCGTTCCCGATGCCTACCGCGCCAAGGTCAATGAACTTGCTGCCCGCTTCGACCTCTCGCCCTCGCTCATCGAGGCGGTGGTGTGGCAGGAAAGCCGCTGGCGGCACAACGCAGTCTCTCCTGTCGGGGCGCAGGGCCTTGCGCAGTTGATGCCCGGTACCGCGCGCGACCTCGGTGTCGACCCGCGCGACCCCTTCGCCAACCTTGAAGGTGGGGCGCGCTACCTTCGCGAACAGCTCGACCGCTTCGACGGCGACCTCGAAAAGGCACTTGCCGCCTACAATGCCGGCCCCGGCCGGGTGGAGCGCGCGAACGGCATTCCGCGCATCCGCGAAACGCAGAATTACGTGGCCGCGATCATGGGTCGCCTGGCCGATCACTCACGGGAGTAGTCCGACTTGAAATCGATCGTTACCCGCGCGGCCGCACTGGCCCTGCTTCTCAGTCCCACCGCCGCCATGGCGCAGGCTGCCGATCCGGCCGGCTCCGGCCCGATCGTCAATGCGCTCGGCTGGCTGCAGGGCACGCTGCTCGGCAATGTAGCCACTGCCGTTGCCGTGATGGCTGTAGCTGCCGTCGGCTTCATGATGCTGACCGGCCGCCTCAACTGGCGCTTCGGCGCGACCGTGATCATCGGCGTCTTCATCCTGTTCGGCGCCGCATCGATCGTCGCCGGTATCCAGGGCGTCGCGGCCTGACATGACCGCGCTCGTCCGCCATCCCGTCCATAGAGCGCTGACCCGCCCGCAGATGTTCGCGGGCGTGACGTTCAACTATTTCATCATCAACGGGGTGGTGACGACCGAGGTTTTCCTCATCACCGGCAGTTTCTGGGCGCTGTTCGCCGCGCTGGTCATGCACGGCGTCGGCTATTTCGCCTGCCTGCGCGAACCGCGCATCTTCGACCTGTGGATCACCAAGGTGTCGAAGTGCCCGCGCGTGCCGAATTACAAGCGCTGGGGGTGCAACAGCTATGCCGCGTGATCACAAATGGATCGGCCCGGCCTCGTGGAGCGCCAAGGAAGCGCGCGCGGGCGACCGCCTGCCCTATGCGCGCCTCGTCGACGAGAACACGCTGCTGCTGCGCGACGGCAGCGTGATGACCGCAATCCAGGTCCCCGGCCTCCTGTTCGAGACCGAGGACAGCGAGGCGCTGAACGCCCATGCCGCTACGCGCGAGGTGATGCTGCGCTCGACTCTCGATGCGCGCTTCGTCCTCTATCATCACGTGATCCGTCGGCGCGTGGCGGTGGAACTCGACGCGCAGTTCCCCGATCCGATCAGCCGCCACATCGATGCCCGCTGGAAGGAACGGCTGGGGTCCGGCCAGCTGTTCGTGAACGACCAGTTCATCACGCTCATCCGCCGCCCGGCGCGCGGAAAGGCAGGCTGGGTCGAGAAGATTTCCAAGAAAGCCCGGCGCAACAAGGAAGGGCTCGAACCCGATCTGAAGGACCTGCGCTCGCTGCGCGCTGCCTCGCAGGGGCTGGTGGCTTCGCTGCAGGCCTATGGCGCCGTGCCGCTGGGCGATTATGTCGGTCCGCAGGGCAATGTTAATTCGGAACTGCTCGAATTGCTGTCGGCGCTCTACAACGGCGAGATGCGCCCGGTGCGCAAGCCTTCGGACGATGTCGATATCGGCCTGATGCTGCCCTATCGCCGCGTCAGCTTCGGCCTCGACGCGATGGAACTGCGCGGCTCCGGCTCGCCCGATTTCGGTGCGATCCTCGGTCTCAAGGACTATCCTGAAGCAACCAGCCCTGGCCTCCTCGATGGCTTGCTGCGCCTGCCCTACGAGATGGTCGTATCGGAAAGCTACGCCCCGGCAGAACGCCAGACCGCGCGTGAGCGGATGGACCTTTCGATCCGCCGCCTGAAGTCCGCCGACGAGGAAGCGATGGCGGAACGCGCCGACATGATGGCCGCCCGCGACGCGTTGGGTAACGGGGCGGTCGGTTTCGGCGATCATCACCTGACCGTCATGGTGCGCGAACGCGACCTAGGCCGTCTCGACGATGCGACCGCCGCCTGCGCCGCCGCACTGGCAGATACGGGCGCGATCGCGGTGCGCGAGGACACCAATCTCGAGCCTGCTTTCTGGGGCCAGTTCCCCGGCAACGAGGGTTATCTCGTGCGCCGCGCGCTGATTTCCAGCGCCAACATGGCCAGCTTCGGTTCGCTCCACGGTTTTGCGCTCGGACAGGCGCAGGGCAATCACTGGGGCGATGCGGTGACGCTCTTGGAAACCACCAGCGCGACGCCGTTCTTCTTCAATTTCCACCACGGCGACCTCGGCAATTTCTCGGTCATCGGGCCGAGCGGCTCGGGCAAGACCGTGGTGATGAATTTCCTCGCCGCGCAGGCGCAGAAGTTCAGCCCCCGCACCATCCTGTTCGACAAGGATCGCGGTGCGGAACTGTTCGTGCGCGGCATCGGCGGGCGTTACGACAGCATCCGCAGCGGAGAGCCGACCGGCTTCAACCCGCTGGCCCTGCCCGATACACCCGGCAACAGGGCTTTCCTGCGCGACTGGCTGGGTGCCCTGCTCAAGGCCGAAGGGCCGGAAGAGGACGCGACGATCGCCCATGCGGTCGATGCCGCCTATGCCAATGACGCTTCGCTGCGCCGCCTGCGGCATTTCAAGGAACTGCTGTCCGGTAGCAAGCGCCCGCAGCCGGGCGATCTGGCTGACCGTCTCTCGGCCTGGATCGGAGAGGGCGAGAACGCCTGGCTGTTCGACAACCGGGAGGACAAGCTCGACCTCACCGCGCGCGTGCTGGGTTTCGACATGACCGCGCTGCTGGAAAATCCCAAGCTGCGCACGCCGACCATGATGTACCTCTTCCACCGGATCGAGGAACGCCTTGACGGCAAGCCCACGATGATCCTCATCGACGAGGGCTGGAAGGCGCTGGACGACGAGGTTTTCGCTGCGCGTATCCGCGACTGGCTGAAGACGCTGCGCAAGCGCAATGCGCTGGTCGGCTTCGCCACGCAAAGCGCGCGTGACGCGCTGGAAAGCCGCATCTCGACCGCGCTGGTCGAACAGACCGCGACCATGGTCTTCATGCCCAACAGCCGCGCGCGGGCAGAGGATTATTGCGACGGCTTCGGTCTAACGAGCCACGAGCTCGCGCTTATCCGCACGCTTCCTGCACACAGCCGCTGCTTCCTCGTGCGCCAGCCGGATGCCAGCGTCGTGGTCCGCCTTGACCTCTCCGGCGCACCCGAAGTGCTGACGCTGCTCTCGGGCCGCGAAAGCTCGGTCCGCCGCCTCGACCTGCTGCGCGAAGCGATGGGCGATGCGCCTGCCGACTGGTTCCCGGCGCTCACCGGCAAGGCCTGGCCCGGCGGGGCGAACGATGTGCTGGATGACGACGACCTCAATCTCGGATTGGCGGCAGAATGACGAGCGCGACCTGCCAGCAGGCCGCCGAGCAGGTAGGCAACGGCGTCGCCGCCGCCCTGCGCGGCGTGGACTGCGTGGCGGGCGAGGCGTCTGCGCTTGCCTTCGGGCGCCTGTTCGCGCCGGGCGGAGCGCTCGGCACGACGCTGACCATCATCCTCACGCTCTATATCGCGATCTTCGGCTTCCTGCTGCTGACCGGACGCACCAACCTGGGCGTGCGCAGCCTTGTACCGCGCATGATGACGCTGGGGCTGGTGCTGACTTTCGCCACCAGCTGGGTCGCCTACCAAAGCGTGGTGTGGAACCTCGCGATCGGGAGCCCCGACTACCTCGCCGGAATTCTCACCGGCACGCAGGGGTCGGCCACCGATACCTTCGCCCAGAAGATCGACGTGGTCTTCATGGCGATCCAGGAGGCAAGCGGCGGCAATTCCGACTTCTCCGCCTTCTCGCCCGACGGGATGATGTGGCTTGGGGCCATGCTCTTCATGCTCGGCACGGTGGGCCTGCTGGTCACGACCAAGATCGCGCTCGGCATCCTGATCGCGCTGGGGCCTGTCTTCGTAGTGATGGCGCTGTTCAGCGGCACGCGCGGCCTCTTCACCGGCTGGATCAAGGGCGTGGTGATGTGCGCGCTGGCGCCGCTGTTCGCGGTGCTGGGCGGCTCGATCATGCTCGAACTCGCCGTGCCGATCCTGACTTCGCTCACCGCCAATCCCGGGTTCGTCCCGGCGCAGGCGGGCATGGCCTTCTTCATGATCGGCGCGGTCCATGTCGCGCTGATGGTGTTGGTGCTCAAGGTTGCCGGAGCCATGGTGGCAGGCTGGACCGTGTTCGGCCTCGCCAATAGCGGCGAGGAACGCGACAACGTCCCGGCTCCCGCCGCATCGCCCGTCTACCACCAGCAGCTTGCCGCAGCACAGACCGCCACCCAGGCGAGCGAGCAGGCACGCCGTATCGATGTCTCGGCCACCGCGACCGCTCCTGCCGCAAACGATGCGGGTGGATCGTCAAGCACCGTGCGCACCACCAAGGTCTATGCGACCGCTTCAGCCGCCGGCCAGCCGAAACCGGCCAGTGAAGGGCCAAGCCGGACGATGGGTATCGGCAGCCGCTTCAAGCCCGCGCCCGCGCGCGGTCCCGCTTCTTCGACGGAGAAATCACGATGAAACGCGCAGTGCTCCCCGCGCTCGCCCTGGCCCTGGCAGCGACGCCCGCATTTGCGGACTCCCGCCTCGTCGAGGTCACCTATGACGAGTTCAGCGTCGTCACCATTCCGGGCCGCGTGAACGTGCAGGCCAGCATCGTTTTCGGCGAGGACGAGGTGATCGAGAATGTCGCCATCGGCAATTCGACCACCTGGCAGGTCACGCCCAACAAGCGCGCCAATATCCTGTTCGTCAAACCGCTCGAGGCGCGCGCCACGACCAACCTTACGGTCGTCACCAGCAAGCGCACCTATCTGTTCGATCTCGTCGCCTCGCCGACGGCAAAGCCGCTGTATGTCCTGCGCTTCGATTATCCGGTCGATCCCGAGGAAGAGGCCCGGAAAGCCCAGCTGGCGCAGTCCGCTGCCGAATCGCAAGCGCCTGCGGATCCCTTCGCGGCGGTCGATCCGGCAGACCTCAACTTCGCCTGGAGCGGGGAGGGCGATGCTGCCCTGCTGCCCGAGCGCGCGTTCGACGACGGACAGGCGGTGTTCCTCAGCTGGCCGACCGGCAAGGATGTGCCTGCCATTCTCGTGACCAACGCCAAGGGTGACGAGGGGCCGGTAAACTACACCGTTCGCGGAGAAACCATCGTCATCGACGGCGTCCCGCGCACCATCATCCTGCGGGCTGGCAGGGAAAGCGCCACATTGGTCAACACCGGGCCCGAACGGGCGGCAACACCTGCGCGCAGCCCCGATGCGGCGCTGGCCCAGAAGGGGAATAACTGATGCGTCTCGCCATGCGCCTTCCCGAGAAGAAGCCCGGCAGCGCCGGAATCGCCAACGATGTCGACCCGCGCGACGAAGCCGACGCGGAAGTCATCGATCTTGCCCAGCGCAACGCCTTCCCGGCTGTTGCCCGTCCGGGCGGCAAGTCCGATGCGCTCGGCATGGTGGCCGGTATCGCCATCGTGGCCGGTCTTGGCGCGATCACGCTGTGGAGCATGAATTCGGCCCGCCTTCCCGAACCCGAAGGCGTGGGCAATCCGCAAGTCCAGGCACCTGTCGCGGCTGCACCGGTCGAAGCGCCGGCGACCGATGCGGCCATCGCGCCGCCCACGCCGCAGCAACAGGCAGCAATGGCCGATCCTGCACCGGCGCCGGTGCTCGCGGCCGCTCCGCAGACGATGCCCGGGCCCAACCCCTACAGCAATCCGACGGTGGTCTTCGATTCCGGTAGCGGTGTCGTGAGCGGCCCTGCTGCAGCGCTGGCGGAGGCAGCGAGCGAGGGCGCAGCCAGCGCCACGGGCAATTCCGCATCCGATTTCGCCAGCCGCGTGGGCGGGGTGGGCGGCGCGCCGGCCCAGGCGAAGGCCATGACCAATCCCTCGACCACGGTCACGCAAGGCACGCTCATTCCCGCGATCCTCGAAACCGCGATCGATACCAATGTGCCGGGCTATGTCCGCGCGGTTGTCAGCCAGGACGTGCGCAGCTTCGACGGGACCAAGGTGCTCGTGCCGCGGTCCAGCCGCCTGATCGGCCAGTACCAGTCCGGCATGCAGAACGGCCAGAAGCGCGCCTATGTGATCTGGACGCGCCTGATCCGTCCGGACGGAGCTTCGGTGAACCTCGCCTCGCCCGCCATCGGTTTCGACGGCACGACGGGCCTCGAAGGCAAGGTTTCGGGCGCCGGTTTCTTCCAGCGTTTCGGTTCTGCGCTCCTCCTTTCGGTGGTCGGCGGGCTCGGCACCATCGCCAGCGGTGGTGCAGGCGGCGTGATCATTGGCGGAGCGGGCCAGTCGGCGGCTTCCACCGCGGCGCAGCAGGACGGCCAGCGCGGACCGACGGTACGCGTGCGCATGGGCGAACCGATCCGCATCTTCACTGCGCGCGACCTCGATTTCTCGCGGGTCAGCTGAGGGCTGGCTGGGGCGATGAGCGCCGATATCCATCCCTTTGCCCAGCAGGGCGCCGCTGACGAGGGTGCACCGCCAGTCGACCTGCACGGCGAACGCAGCGTTTACCTTGACGCCTACCTCAAGCCCTTCGCCGAATGGCTCGAACGCGACACGGTAACCGAAATCCTCGTCAACCGGCCGGGCGAGGTCTGGATCGAAGACGCCTCGGCCGGCGGGATGCAGAAGCTCCGCCGCCCCGAAATCGACGACCGGCTGATCCAGCGGCTTGCCGAGCAGGTCGCCCGCGTCAGCCACCAGGGCATCAACCGCGAACACCCGCTGCTGGGTGCGACCCTGCCGGGCGGCGCGCGTGTCCAGTTCTGCGGCCCGCCCGCTGCCCGCAAGCACTGGGCCATGGCGATCCGCCGCCATCGCCGGCTCGACCTGCCGCTCGATGCCTATGACACCGGCCCGCTGTCCCGGCCGGAACGCGGGGCCATGCCCGATCCGCAGGCCGAGCCGGTCGCATTCCTGCGCGAAGCGATCCGTCAGCGCCGCACGATCCTCGTCTCCGGCGGCACAAGCACCGGCAAGACGACCTTCCTCAACGCCATGCTAGGCGAAATCCCGCGCCACGAACGCGTCGTGCTGGTGGAAGATACGCCCGAGCTCAAACTGCCCGGCGAAAACGGCGTCGGCCTGGTGGCGGTGAAGGGCGAACTCGGCGAAGCCAAGGTCACTTCCAACGAATTGCTCCAGGCGGCACTGCGCCTGCGACCCGACCGGATCGTGCTGGGCGAATTGCGCGGAGCGGAGAGCGTCAGCTTCCTTCGCGCCATCAACACGGGCCATCCCGGCAGCTTCTCGACCATCCACGCAAACAGTCTGCGCGGGGCGCTGGAGCAGCTTGCGCTGATGGTGATGCAGACTGGCATCGGTCTCACGCGCCAGGACACGATTGCCTATGCCGCAAGCGTCATCGATGTTGTCGTGCAGCTGTCGCGCGACACCGATGGGCGCCGCGGGATCGCGCAAATCGCCGAAAGTCACGATTTGCTCGAAAGTGGCCGATAATCGCGGAAATCCCCGCTAACCCGCCATGCCGTAGCGTCACCTGAGCGGAGGCTTGTTTCGCTACCGCAACATATCCATTGCAAAACGCTGCTGCAGCGCAACATTACTGCGCAATCCCTTGCCTGAATACGATTTCATGTTAGCTTTCTGCCCCTAGGCCGACATCAGAGCGGTCAGGGGAAGAGGAGAGGGAATATGAAAATCAGGGCAGGCCTCCTGGCCGGCATCTGTGCGGGCGCGCTCGCCGTTCCGGCCTATGCGCAGGATACCACCGGCGATTCCAGCGAGTCCGGGATTGCAGAAACCACCGACAATACCCGCGTCATCATCGTTACCGCACAGCGTCAGGCACAGAGCCTGCAGGAAGTTCCGATCGCGGTCAGCGCCTTCGATGCCGAAGCGCTCGAAGCGCAGCAGATCGAAAATGCGAGCGACCTCCAGCTGACGCTGCCGAACGTGTCGTTCACGAAATCGAACTTCACCAGCTCCAGCTTCACCATCCGCGGCATCGGCGACCTTTGCGTCGGCGTGACCTGCGATGCTGCAACGGCAATCCACGTCAACGGTTCGCCGCTCTTCGGCACCCGCCTCTTCGAAACCGAGTATTTCGATCTCGAGCGTATCGAAGTCCTTCGCGGCCCGCAGGGCACGCTGTTCGGTCGTAACGCGACGTCGGGCGTGGTCAACGTCGTGACGGCGAAGCCTGACCTGTCCGGCTTCGGCGCCGCTGCCGAATTCGAATACGGCAGCTTCGACAGCATGCGCGTCAAGGGCATGGTCAACATTCCCATCGGCGACACCGTCGGTGTGCGCGTGGCCGGCTATTATCTCGACCGCGATGGTTTCACGGAAAACCTCTACGACGGCTCGAATATCGACGGCCGCGAGATGTATGCGATCCGCGGCTCGCTGCGGTTCGAACCGACGGCAACCACCACTCTCGACCTCATGGGCTTCTATTTCCGTGAAGACGACGATCGCATGCGTATCCAGAAGCAGACCTGTCAGCGCGATCCCACGGGCGTGCTCGGCTGTCTTGCAGGGCGCCGCGATTTCGACAAGACCAACGCCAACTCGACGCTGGCATCGGTCCTGACCTCGGCCGAACTCTTCGCCATCCAGGACCTGCCGACCGCGCTTGCACTGGGCAGCGTCTACGGACCCGATGGCTTTGCCAATTTCGATGAACCGGACGACGTGCGCGTCGTAAGTACGCCGTTCACGCCGGAATATTACGCCGACGAACTACAGATCCAGGCACACCTCGAGCAGGCCATCGGCGCGATGAACCTGTCGCTGACCGGGATCTACCAGGAAACCACGGTCGACAGCCGCCAGGACTACAACCTCGGCGTCCAGAACCGTGCCGGTTACGCCGGCGCCCTGAACACGCTGGCCTTCTTCGCGGCGAACGGCATTCCCACGGGTGTTGCCTCGCCGGCGTTCATCCCGGGCTCCAGCGCCTACTTCGCTCCGATTGCAGCGGCGCTGATCCCCAATGGGCCGAACGGCGTGCTGTGTACTTCGGACAACCTCACAGAGAACCAGGGCGTTTTCGAAGGCCAGTCGGTCTGTTCGGACGCCCCGCTGGCATTCGACCGTTCCTACCAGGAACAGACCTCGTGGTCGGGCGAAGCCATCCTGTCGAGCGACTTCGACGGGCCGTTCAACTTCCTCGTCGGCGGCATCTATGCCGAATCCAAGGTGGGTGAGGACAGCTATTACGTGAACGCCTTCGGCCTCGATTACGCAACGGCCATGCTCGGGACATTCTCGTCCTTCGCGAACGGTTTGTCTCCGTCCTACCTCGCGACGTCGATGTACCGGAACAACACGACCGACTTCAAACTGCAGAGCTTCGGCATCTTCGGTGAAATCTACTTCGACATCACCGATCGCCTGAAGTTCACCGGCGGCCTGCGCTACAATGACGACAAGAAGACCGTCGAGGCGCGCACCACGCTTGCCAGCTTCCTCAACCCCTTCAGCAACGATGGCGATCCTTTCGATTCGCCGTTCGCTGCAGGCTACGATGCCGATCCGGGGACCCCGGGTCCGCAACCGTTCCAGGTGCGTGAGGTGTCGTTCAGCGAGGTGACGGGTCGTGCGGTGCTCGATTACGAGATCACGCCCGACAACACGCTCTATGTGTCCTATTCGCGCGGCTACAAGTCGGGTGGTATCAACCCGCCGCTGTCGCCGATCTTCGCTGTCCCGGAAAGCTTCGGTCCGGAATCGATCAACGCGTTCGAAATCGGTTCGAAAAACACCTTCCTCGACGGTGCGGCACAGGTGAACCTGACCGGCTTCTACTACGACTACGGCGGGCTGCAGCTCAGCCGCATCGTGGCACGAACTTCGGTCAACGATACGATCGATGCCAAGATCTGGGGTCTCGAACTTGAAACCGTCCTGGCGCCGAGCCGGAACTGGCTCATCAACATGAACCTCAGCTACCTCAATGCCGAGGTCGCGGGCGACCAGTTCTTCGCCAACCCGCGCGATTGGGGCGGCGGCGATCCAGATGCCGTCATCATGAAGGACCTGGGCAATGGTTCGCACTGTGCGCTGACCGGTGCAGGGGCCGATGGCCTGGTGAACTTCCTGAACCCCTATTTCGGGCTTCAGGGCACCAGCGAATTCCCGGCCGATGGCGGTATTGCCTCGTCGGGTGCATTCGGCATCTGCTCGATCTACGAAGCTGCGACCAACGGGGCGATTGGCCTGGTGAACCCGGCCCTTGCTCCGCTGCAGCCCTTCATCGACGCCTTCGGCCCGGTTTCGGTGCTGAACTCCGGGGTGCTGGTCAACCTGAAGGGCAACAAGCTCCCGCAGGCGCCGGAATACAAGGCGTCGCTGGGCGTGCAGTACACGGCCGAATTCGGCAGCGGCATGACGCTGGTGCCCCGCTTCGACCTTTCGCTGACCGGCGAACAGTACGGCAATGTGTTCAACGGCAATGTGAACCGGATCGAACCCTTCGTTCAGGCGAATGCGCAGATCCAGCTCAACTCGGCCGACGAGCGCTGGTACGTCCGGGCATTCGTCCAGAACATCTTCGATTCGGACTCGGTCACGGGCCTTTACCTGACCGACGCTTCGTCGGGTAACTTCACCAATATCTTCACGCTCGACCCGCGCCGTTACGGCGTCGCGATCGGTGCGAAGTTCTAAATAACCCTGTCAAAGGGAGGGGGAAGGGGCGGCCTTGTGCCGCCCCTTTTTTTCATGCGCGGTTGCTACTAGTCGCAAAGGGCGAGAAGTCGGTGTCCGTATCGAACACCTCGGTGCCCTCGGCGCGCTTGAGCGAATTGATGACGAGGTAGGTCACCGGCGTCAGGATCGCTTCCCACGCGGTTTTGATCAGCCACTGGGAGAGGATGACCTGCCACAGCAGCTCGGGCGGCCAGCCGGCAAGGCCCCAGAAAGCCAGCGGATAGAAGATCAGGCTGTCGAGCCCCTGGCCCACCACGGTCGAGCCGATGGTGCGCATCCACAAATGGCGCCCCTGCGTCCACACTTTCATCTTCGCAAGGACGAAGCTGTTGGCGAACTCGCCTGCCCAGAAGGCAACCATGGACGCCAGAACGATGCGCCAGCTGTTGCCGAAGACGAATTCGTAGGCTTCCTGCCCCGGCCAGCCCTCTGCCGGTGGGAGTTGCACCACCACCCAGGCCATGAAGGCCATGAACAGCAGCGCGGCAAAACCGGTCCAGATCACGCGCCGTGCGCGGGCATATCCATATACCTCGGTCAGTACGTCGCCGATGATGTAGCTGACAGGAAAGAACAGCACGCCCGCGCCGAACGACCACTCGCCAAGGCCCGGCAGGGTGACGTAACTGGGTTTGGATGCACCGATCAGGTTCGACAGCAGGAGGATGGTGACGAAAGCCGCCATCACCAGGTCGTAATAGCGAAACTGCGGCGCCTGCGCCGGGGCGGGGTGGTCCTGCTTTTCCATAGCGCGCTGACTATCGCCGATTGGCGCAATCGCAAAGCCGCGTTATGGCTCGCCCCGCGCGCGCCCGTAGCTCATCTGGATAGAGCGCGAGACTTCTAATCTTGAGGCAGCAGGTTCGAGTCCTGCCGGGCGCGCCAGCCTTGCCTCAGCCCCGCATCGCGCTGTTCAGCTGTTCCCGGGTCACCGGATAGCCGAGATCGTCGGGAATGGTGAGGAACGAACCGTCCGCTTCCTTGACGATTTCCGGCGTGATGGTCCTGACCGGCGTCGCGCGGGCATGGTCGCGCGCTTCGTTGAAGGATGCGAACTGCGCGAGGCGTTCGAGGTTGCGGCGGGTGGGGAAGATAAGCGAGATTTCGCCTGCATCGGCCATGGCCAGCGCTTCCCGCGCGCTCACCCAGAAAAGGCGCGTGTTCTCCGTCTCGTCGACTTCGATTTCCACCGCTCCCGTGCCGAGGTCGGCAAGGTAGAACATGGTGTCGAAGATGCGGTTGTGCGCGAGGCCAAGGGGCAGCCAGCGCGCGAAGGGCGTCAGTGCATCGAGGTCGAGCGCGAGGTCGAAACTGGCAAGTACGGGCGCCAGTTCGCCGCGCTGGAGCAGCATGGCGCGCGCTTCGGCTGCGCGGCCTGCATCCATGTCGCCCGTAAGCCCCAGCGCAAGCCCGGTTTCCTCCAGGGTTTCGCGGATCGCAGCGATGCGGTGGGCGACCTCGTCCTCATCATCAAGCGATGCAAGCTTGCGCGCCAATGCGCGGTCCTGCGGGTCCACACGCCCGCCGGGAAATACGGCCATGCCGCCGGCAAAGCTCATGTTGCGAGAACGGACGGTCATGAGGATCTGCGGGTCGGGTCCGGTGCGGCCCTTGCGGAAGATGACCAGCGTTGCGGCCGGAATCGGTTCGACAGTCTGGTCAGGTGCGCTCATCGGGAGATGTTGTGCCGCGCGGCTGGCAGCTTGCCAAGCGCCTCTTTCCCGGCCGTGTCGGGAAAATTTACAGAACGATCAGAGTGAATCCGGGTGTTAACCATCGTGAGCGGCCAGAACCGCCGCATTCGCGGTTTTGGCACGGGGTCTGCATCATGTCTGTCAGAACGTTTGGTCTTCACGAGACGGACCACCCTGGTCTCCCGGTGCGTCTCGAACCAAATAAAGGGCCCGCCAGGACGTCCCCCCGGCGGGCCTTACCCGTTTCAGGATCGGAAGAAAGTCAGCCTTCGGCTTTGGCGACCTGCTTTTCTTCCATCATCTGCTGCAGTTCGCCAGCTTCGAACATTTCCATCATGATGTCGCTGCCGCCGACGAATTCGCCCTTCACGTAGAGCTGGGGGATGGTCGGCCAGTCGGAAAAGCTCTTGATGCCCTGGCGGATTTCCATGTCCTGCAGGACGTCGACGCTTTCATAAGCCACGCCGCAATGGTCGAGGATGGCGACCGCGCGGTTCGAAAAGCCGCACTGCGGGAAAAGCGGCGTGCCCTTCATGAAGAGGACCACGTCGTTGCTGCCGACCAGATCGGCGATGCGCGAATTTACATCGGACATGATTGCCCTGCCTTTGTCTGAAATGAATCTTGCTGAAGCGTCAGTTGGGAATTTGGGTCGTCAGTTGCAAGGCGTGGAGTTCCCCGCCCATCCTGCCGCCCAGTGCATCGTAGACCAGCTTGTGCTGGGCGACGCGGGTCTTGCCGACGAACTGGGGGGCGATGACCTTCGCCGCCCAGTGATCATTGTCGCCGGCAAGGTCGCGCATCTCGACGACGGCGCCGGGCAGCGCTTCCTCGATCAGCGCGACGATGTCCTCGGACTTCATCGGCATGGGATTACTTCTGATCGGTCATGAACTGGCGGCGTGCCTCGACGGCGCATTCCTCGACCTTGGAGCGGATATCGGCTTCGCTGATATCGCATTCCGCGGCAGTCAGATCGCCGAGCAGCTTGCGGATCACGTCCTCGTCACCCGCTTCCTCGAAGTCTGCCTGGACGACGGCCTTCTTGTAGGCGTCGGTTTCTTCCTCGGTCAGGCCCATCAGGCCGGCAGCCCATTCGCCCAGCAGGCGGTTGCGGCGCGCCGCGATCTTGAATTCGGTTTCCTGGTCGAATGCGAACTTGGTTTCCTCGCCGCGTTCGCGATCCTTGAAGTCGGTCATGTCTATCCCCTTGGAAGAAGCTGCCTTGCCGAATAGGGGTGCTGCCGCCGAGCGGCAAGGCCCCCGACAGGCAAAATCAGTCCATCGTCACCACTAGCTTTCCGATCGCGCCGCGGTTCTCAAGCTTGGCGATGGCTTCGTGAGCCCGGTCGATCGGATAGGTTTCGCTGACCAGCGGGTTGATCTTGCCGGCCTTCCAGAGGTCGAACAGCTCGGCGATATTGGCGTTGTTGCGCTTGGGCTCGCGCGCGGTGAACGCGCCCCAGAACACGCCGCGGATGTCGCAGCTCTTCAGCAGGGTGAGATTGAGCGGCATCTTGGCGATACCGGCGGGGAAACCGATGACGAGGAAGCGGCCTTCCCACGCGATGGAGCGCAGCGCCGGTTCGGAATAGTCGCCGCCGACGATGTCGTAGACGATGTCCGCGCCGTTCGGGCCGACCGCATCCTTGAATGCCTGCGCCAGCGCTTTGGACTGGTCCTTGTCGAACGGAGCGCGGGGGTAGACGACGACATCGTCCGCGCCCGCTTTCCTGGCGACCTCACCTTTCTCTTCGGTCGAGACAGCTGCGACCACGCGGCAGCCATAGGCCTTGGCCAGTTCGACAGCGGAGAGGCCGACGCCGCCGGCAGCGCCGAGGACGAGGACGGTTTCGCCTTCCTTGATGTCGCCGCGGTCTTTCAGGCCGTGAATGGTCGTACCGTAGGTCATGAGCAGTGCCGATGCCTGCACGAGATCGATACCGTCGGGCACGCGGAACAGGCGGGCGGCGGAAACCGCGACCTTTTCCTGCAGGCCGCCATTACCGACGCCGCAGATCACCCGGTCGCCGACGGCAAAGCCTTCGACACCTTCACCCAGCGCCTCGATCGTGCCCGAGATTTCGCCGCCCGGGCTGAAAGGGCGGGGCGGCTTGAACTGGTACATGTCGCGGATGATCAGCGTGTCGGGGAAATTGATCGCACAGGCGGCGACCTTGATCAGCACCTCGCCCGCGCCGGGCACGGGCTCTGCAATGTCCTCTACGACAAGGGTTTCGGGGCCGCCGACCTTTTTCGACAGGACTGCTTTCATGCTGCATCTCTCCTCTGCGGCGCGTCGAGCCAGGGCAGGTCCGCCGCGCGCTTTCTCTCGTGATTTTCGATGGCGCCGACGCTTTCGAGCGTGAGGCCGATTTCGTCCAGCCCTTCGAGCAGGCAGTGCTTGCGGAACGGGTCCACTTCGAATTCGAAGCGGTCCTGGAAGGGCGTGGTGACGGTCTGGGTTTCAAGGTCCACCGTGATCGGGTGATCCTTGGCCACTTCGAGCAGGCGATCGACCTGTTCGGGCGGCAGGACAACGGTCAGGATGCCGTTCTTGAAGGCATTGCCCGAGTAGATGTCCGAAAAGCTCGGAGCGATTACCGCGCGGATGCCAAGGTCGAGCATTGCCCAAGCGGCATGTTCGCGGCTGGACCCGCAGCCGAAATTGTCGCCAGCGATCAGGATAGGGGCACCGGCGAAATCCTCTACATCGAAAGGATTGCCCGGCGCCTGGCGGATCGTTTCGAACGCGCCCTTGCCAAGTCCCTCGCGGCTGACCGTCTTCAACCAGTGCGCGGGAATGATGACGTCGGTGTCGACATTTTTGAGCCCCAGCGGGATCGCCCGACCTGCAATGGTCGACACCTTGTCCATCAATCTGTCTCCGGTTTCTCGCCCGAAGGGATCGGTCCGGGCTGCTTGGGCTGGTTTTTCTTTTCGCGGCGCTTGTTCGCATAGAGCAGCGCTGCGGCGATTGCGGCCGAACCGATCGCACCGGCGATGGCGGCCTTGCCTTTGGGTAGCTTGGTCATGCTGCCCTCATGGGATGGCGAACGGGGAAGGGCAAGAGGGTTACGAGCCGACCAGCTTGCGAACGTCGGTAAGCCGTCCCGTAACCGCAGCAGCGGCAGCCATGGCGGGGCTCATCAGGTGGGTGCGTGCACCCGGACCCTGGCGGCCGACGAAATTGCGGTTGCTGGTCGAAGCGCAGCGTTCACCCGGCGGGACCTTGTCGGGATTCATCGCGAGACAGGCGGAACAGCCCGGTTCGCGCCATTCGAAACCGGCTTCGGTAAAGATCCGGTCGAGCCCTTCTTCCTCTGCCTGACGCTTGACGAGGCCGGAACCGGGCACGGCGATCGCCCAGCGCACGCCTGGCGCTTTCCGGCGGCCCTTCAGGACCTCCGCTGCGGCCCGCAGGTCCTCGATGCGGCTGTTGGTGCACGAACCTATGAAGACGTTCTCGATGGCGACCTCTTCCAGCGGCACGCCGGGTTCGAGCCCCATGTAATCGAGGCTCTTGCGGGCAGCCTGTTGCTTGGACGGGTCGGAGAAGCTTTCCGGAGCCGGCACCGCGCCGCCGATCGGCACGACGTCTTCGGGGCTCGTGCCCCAGCTGACGGTCGGTTCGATATCGGCGGCGTCGATCACCACGGTCTTGTCGAACTGCGCGCCTGCGTCCGTGGCTAGCGATCGCCACCATTCGACTGCGCGGTCCCAGTCGGCGCCCTGCGGCGCGTATTTACGTCCTGCCAGATAGGCGAAGACCTTGTCGTCGGGCGCGATGAGGCCGGCCCGCGCGCCGCCTTCGATGCTCATGTTGCACACGGTCAGGCGGCCCTCGACGCTCATGCGTTCGAACACATCGCCGCGATATTCGATCACGTGACCGGTGCCGCCGGCGGTTCCGATGACGCCGATGATGTGGAGGATGAGGTCCTTCGGCGTCACGCCGGGGCCGAGTTCGCCCTCGACGCGGATTTCCATGGTCTTGCTCTGGCGCAAAAGCAGCGTCTGGGTCGCCAGGACATGCTCGACCTCGCTCGTGCCGATGCCGAAAGCCAGCGCGCCGATCCCGCCATGGGCGGCGGTATGGCTGTCGCCGCACACGATTGTCGTGCCGGGGAGCGAGAAGCCCTGTTCGGGGCCGACCACGTGGACGATGCCCTGCTCGGGCGCGACGGCGTCGATATAGTCGATCCCGAAAGCCGGCGCATTCGTTTCGAGCGCGGCGAGCTGCGCGGCGCTCTGCGGATCGGCAATCGGAAGCCGGTTGCCGGCAGCATCGAGACGCGCGGTCGTCGGCAAATTGTGGTCCGGCACGGCCAGCGTCAGGTCGGGGCGGCGCACTGCGCGGCCCGAAACCCGCAGCGCCTCGAAGGCCTGCGGACTGGTGACCTCGTGAACGAGATGCCGGTCGATATAGAGCAGGCAGGTGCCATCGTCGCTGCGTTCGACGACGTGGGCGTCCCAGATCTTTTCGTAGAGTGTGCGCGGTTTGCTGGCCATGTCGGGGCAAGATGTGCGGCACGATTGTCACGCGCGCAAAAAGGCAATTCCAGAGTCTTCCAAACTTAACCTTTCTCTGCTTTACTAACACTCATGTCAGCAAAGCCATTCGCCTTCCCGATCAAGGTCATCCCCACGGACATCGACTTCATGGGGCACGTCAACAACGCCCGCTATCTCAGCTGGGTCCAGGACGTCGTGCTCGCGCACTGGCAGAAGCTGGCGCCGGCAGAAGAGGTGGCGAGCAAGGCGTGGGTCGCGCTCAAGCACGAGATTACCTATCGCAAGCCCGCTTTCCTCGATGACGAGGTGATCGCCGAAACCGTGCTCGAAAAGATCAAGGGTGCGCGCAGCTTCTACAACACGGTCATTCGCCGCGGCGAAGACGTGCTGGCCGAAGTGAAGAGCATGTGGTGCTGCCTCGACAGCGAAACCCATCGTCCGGCCCGCATCAGCAGCGAAGTCGCGGAAAAGTTCTTCGGCCTCACCTCGGCACGCAAGGCTCGCGCAGAATAGCGTTTTGCACTGGCCCTAAGCGGCCCCTATATTCGCGACATGGCAAGCGCTCAGCAAATCCGGCTTTCGGCAGCCCCGCGCAGCGGGCAGGCCGCTATCGGCCTGACCCTTGCGTTCGGCATCGTGGCAAGCTGGCTGGCGATCCACGCCTACGCCATGTTCGTGTTCGAGCTCACCTGGACCAGCCTGCCTTTCGCGCTCCTGATGGCCCTCGTGCAATGCTGGCTCTCGGTGGGTCTCTTCATCGTCAGTCATGACGCGATGCACGGCTCGCTGGTGCCGGGACACAAACGCATCAACGGGGCAATCGGCGGCAGCCTTCTGTTCCTTTATGCAGGCTTCGGTTGGGCCCGCATGCGCGATGCCCATTTCGACCATCACAAGGCTCCGGGGACCGAGCGTGACCCCGACTTCAGCGCCGAGCACCCGACCAGCTTCTGGCCGTGGTACGCGACATTCCTCAGGCGCTATTTCGGCTGGCGCTCGATCCTTTTCGTCAGCACCGTGGTGACCGTCTACTGGCTGGTGCTGGGCATTCCGGTCGAGAAGATCGTTCTCCTCTACGGTGCGCCCGCCATCGCTTCGTCCATGCAGCTGTTCTACTTCGGCACCTTCCGCCCGCACCGCCATGACGGGGCGGGGTTTACTGATGAACACAATGCCCGCAGCGACGGGTTCGGCGTGCTCGCCTCGCTCGCCAGCTGCTTCCATTTCGGCTATCATCACGAACATCACCGCGCCCCGCACGTCCCCTGGTGGGGCCTTCCGCGGGCGCGCCGCGCGATGTCGCAAACAGAGTTGAACGCATGAGCCTGCCTGCCATTCTCCTGACCGTGTTCCTGTCGATCGTCGGCATGGAACTGTTCGCCTGGTGGGCGCACAAATACATCATGCACGGCTGGGGCTGGGGCTGGCACCGCGACCATCACGAGCCACACGACAATACTTTCGAGAAGAACGACCTCTATGCGGTCACCTTCGGCACGATCGTCTTCGCGATGTTCGCAATCGGTTATGTCGTGTCGGACCAGCTGTGGTGGATCGCTTTCGGCATCACCTGCTACGGCGTGATCTACACGCTGGTGCACGACGGGCTCGTCCACCAGCGCTATTTCCGCTGGGTCCCGAAGAAGGGCTACGCCAAGCGGCTGGTGCAGGCGCACAAGCTGCACCACGCGACCATCGGCAAGGAAGGCGGCGTCAGCTTCGGCTTCGTCTTCGCGCGAGATCCGGCCAGGCTGAAGGCGGAACTCAAGGCCCAGAAGGAAGCTGGTATCGCGGTCGTACGTGAAAGCGCCGGAGCCTGAGGCCCCGGCGCTTCCCTTAATTCCTGACCGCTCTTAGCGGGCGTAGTTCACGTAGAGACCGTGAATGAGGCCCGGAATGAAGCCCAGCAGCGTCAGCACCAGGTTGAGCAGCGTCGTCGCGCCGAGGCCGTGCTTGGCTGCCACGCCGAGCGGGGGAAGCAGGATCGTGGCGATGAGAATCAGAATTGCCATTGAGGGTGTTCCTTTTAGTCGACCCTCCCGTCTTGTGGCACTCTAACGGGCTGAAACTGCGCGCGTTCCCGCGAACCTATTCGTTGCGCGTTGCGATCCAGCTTCCGGCGACCACGAGGATTGCGAGCGAGATGTAGTACCAGGGCGCGCCCAGCGTGAACCAGGTGAATACCGCGCCGGCCGACATTGCGCCGATCGCCATCGTCTTTGCACGCCGACTGATGGCGCGCCGCTCGCGCCAGTCGAGCACCTGCGGACCCCAGTGAGGGTGGTCGAGGATCTTCTTTTCCAGTTCCGGGCTGGAACGGGCGAAGAAATAAACCGCCAGCAGCAGGAACGGCACGGTCGGCATGATCGGCAGGAACGCGCCGATCGCGCCGAGGCCGACGGCAAGGAAACCGAATGCGCGGTAGATGTGCCGGCGCATCCTACCCCGCAGCTATCCGCGCCGCATGCTCTTTCACGAGCGCGATCATGTTGGGCACGCCCTGCGTGCGGTTGCTCGACAGCTGGTTCCTGAGGTCGAAGGGTTCGAGCGCGGCGGTCACGTCCATCTGCGCCACTTCCGCCGCCGGCTTGTCCTGCACGGCTGCGATGACGAGCGACACGATGCCCTTGGTGATGGCCGCATTGCTGTCGGCAAGGAAATGCAGCCGCTCCGCGTCGCCGGTGGGATAGACCCAGACTGCGGCGGAACACCCGCGAACCAGCGTCGCATCGGTCTTGAGCGCGTCGGGCATGGGCTCGAGCTCGCGGCCCAGCTCGATCAGCAGGCGATAGCGTTCGTCGCCTTCGAGAAAGTCGTATTCTTCGGCAATGTCGGAAAGAGTGCGCATGGGCGCGGCATCTAGCCAGCGAAACACGCTGCGTCCATCGGCGTCAGCCGGACAGCCCGCCGGGACGGGTGAATGCATAATAGATGACGTAGAACCATCCGAAGAAGCCCTGGAGGATGGCCCAGAGGATCGACTGGTGCTGGCTCCACGAGATGGCGACCGCGATGGCGCTCCCAAGGCCGATGCCGGCCTGCGCGGCGTTGTTGGTCGCGCTCACAGGTCCACCCCGCTGGCAATCGCCTCGAGCTTCTTGATGCGTTCGCGCAGGTCGGCGAGCTCGATCCGGGCGGCGCCCATAGCGCTGCCTTCGTCTTCGCGCGGGCCATCCTCGCGTTCGAGTTCGCGGCGCTTGTACTCCATCCAGTCATGCCACGCGCGGAGCAGGGCTCCCGCCACGATGACCAGGCCGATCAGCGAAGCTGCCGCGACGACGATAGTCGGTTCGAACATTTCCCCATGTCCTCCTTGACCGTGTTATTCCTTGCTGCCGGTCGGAGCCTGCTTGTCGCGCAGGGCCTCGATTTCGGCAGCGATCCTTTTCGTTTCGGTCGTGTCGAGCGAATTGCCGTCGGTGGCGATCCGTTCGAGCACCTTGATGCGTTCGCGCAGGTCTTCCAGTTCGCGCTGGGCCGCTTCGTCGACCTGCGGGCTGCCGAAGGTCTCGTTGCCCATGAAGTCGCGGGTGATGCCTTTTTCCGAGCGGTACCGGGCCTTGAAGACCTCGGCGACCGCGAAGACGACGGCGATCAGGAAGACTGCGGTCCAGAAATTCATCGTGCTGCCTCGCGCGGTGCGGTGCGGTCCTCGATCGCCTGCAGGTCGCGCAGTTCGTCGATCTGCGAGGCGAGAGCGTGGTTGCTGTCAGTCGCGATGCGCTCGAGGACCCGGACCCGCTCTTCAAGCGTGCCGTAGTCGCCCTTGGTGAAGCGGGCCTGTTCCGCCTTCGCCTCTTCCGCGCGGGCCTGCAGTTCGAGCTTGCGCTCTTCATGCCGGACCTGGCTGCGGTGGATCACGATCCCGGTCGCGAAAGCGAGGGTCGAGATAACCAGTACGAAGCCGAAAATGACGAGCAGATTGGCGTCCATCAGTTGGTTTCCTTACGGTCGCGCAGGCGGTCGATCTCGCTGGTGAGGTGATAGCCGCTGTCGGTCACGATGCGCTCGACATTGCCGAGGCGGTCCTTGAGCGAGCCAAGTTCGGCGCGCAGTTCGGCGTTCTCCTGCGTGAGCAGCTTCACGCGCTCCACCGCCTGATCGTTCTTCGGGTAGATCGGCTTACCCCAGCTGCTTTCCAGCGGATAGCCGTTCTTGATCCGCATCCAGGTGGTAATCAGCCAGCCTACCGTGAGCATACCCACGCCGGCGATCACTGCGGTTTCGGTGATCGGGAAATCCATTAGACATTCTCCCTTTCGGTGATTTTGAGCGGCGCACCGGCATCGGCGCTGCTATTGTCGCGCAGAGCCTCGATTTCCGCACCGACGCTGTAGCTCTTGTCGGTCACGATCCGCTCGAGCACCTGCATCCGCTTTTCGACCTTGGTCAGCAGTGCACGCAGTTCCGCGTTTTCGGTCCGCAGCTTGCTTGCTTCCGCGCTGTCGGCCCGTTCGGTCTTGCCGCCGAATTCGTCTTCGAGGGCGTAGCCGTGCTTGGCGCGGACCCAGTTGTTGATGACCCAGGCACCATAGCTGAGCGCGACGAGGGCGACGACAAAGGTAGGTCCTCCGAATTCCATCACACGTTCTCCCGCTTGGTCATGTCGAGCGGCACGCCGCTGCCGGTTTCATCGACGCGGCGCTGGTCACGCAGCGCTTCGATCTGGGTGGCGACGTCGTAACCCTTGTCGGTCACGATCCGCTCGAGCACCTTCACGCGGTCTTCGAGCTGCTGGACCTTGCTGGCGTACTGGGCCGCCTGTTCAGCCGTGGCCTGTGCGGTCGACTGGATGTTCATCTCGGCCAGCTTCTGCTGGTGCTTGGTCCAGATCGCGACGATCGGGATCATCAGGGCGATGATGGGAATGAATACCCCGACGTTTTCCATTGCTAACTCCCTCCCCTAAGCCAGGCGCTCAGCGCAGGCGTTCGATTTCCGCGTTGAGGCGCGGGTTGCTGCTGACGTAGAAGGTTTCGACGTCGGCCAGGCGGCGATCGATGTCCTTCATCCGGGCACGGATTTCGCGAGCGGTTCGCTTGGGGTTCTGGCGCACGCCCTGCCAGTAGCGCTGCTCGGCAGGCTCGGAGTAGAGGTGCGGGGGCTTCTTGTTCAGCAGGATGCCGGCAATGAAGTAGAACGGGATGGTCGAGCCGCCGGTCATGAAGGTCAGGCCCAGGAAACCGAGACGGATCCAGAAGACGTTGACGCCGGTGTAGTCCGCGATGCCCGAACACACGCCCATGAGCTTCGCGTTCTGCTTGTCCCTGTAGAGAGTGGTGCGGGGCGAGTTCACTGCGATGCTCCTTTCTTTTCGGCGATCAGCTGTTCGAGTTCGCGCAGCTGCTGGTTGTCCTTTTCGCTGTCGTGGACGAGGCGGGCGGGACGGAAATCGGGGTTGTCGGAAGCGACCAGGCGCTCGACCGTGTCCATGCGATCATCGAGACGCTTGGCGAGGTTGTAGAGCTCTTCGAGCAGGGCCTCGTCATCGGTCGTGATCGTCGCCGCGGTCTTCCACTTGGTTACGTAGTGGAGGATGATCCACGGCAGGAAGACGAAGATCGCCATGATTGCCAGGATGTCTTCGAAGTCCATGTCTTAGTTCCCCTGTTCGTCGGCGCTGCCCTTGCCGAGCGCCTTTTTCATTTCTGCAAGTTCGTCGTCGATCGCATCGGCGCCTTCCAGCGCGGCGATTTCGTCGGCGAGGCTGGGCTTGCCGCTGTTGTCCGCGATCGACAGCGCATCGGCGCGGCCTTCGGCATAGTCGACGCGGCGTTCCAGCTGGTCGAAGCGGCTGAGCGCATCGTCCACGCGTTCTTCAGTCATCAGGCTGCGCAGCTTGACGCGGTTCTCGGCGCTTTCGAGGCGGGCCGCGATGGCGGTCTGGCGGCTGCGTGCCTCGCGCAGGCGGTTCTGCAGCTTCTGGATGTCCTGCTCGTAGGCGCGCAGTGCATCGTCGAGCACCGCGATTTCCTGCTTGAGCTGGTCGGACATGTCCGCAGCCTTCTTCTTTTCCACCAGCGCCGCACGGGCGAGGTCTTCGCGGTCCTTCGACAGGGCCAGCTGCGCCTTCTCGGCCCAGTCGGCCTGGAGCCTGTCCAGCTTGACCGTGTGGCGATGCATCTCCTTCTGGTCGGCGATGGTGCGCGCGGCGCTGGCGCGAACTTCGACCAGGGTTTCCTCCATTTCGAGGATGATCATGCGGATCATCTTCTGGGGGTCGTCCGCCTTGTCGAGCATGTCGTTGAAGTTGGCGGCGATGATGTCGCGGGTTCGGCTGAAAATGCCCATCAAGGGTGCTCCGGTTGAAAAGAACTCGTTGATCTTCGTATTCACTGCTTCGGGATTGGTCCACTCGCGTGCCCGCTGCGCCTCGCGGTCGATCCGTGCGAGACGGACACCATTGGGGTGGCGGGGGCGGGCCGGAGCGCGGGGACTGTCGGGAGTTGTGCGCTCCGGCCCAAGGGGTGAATTGTCGGTCACGCGATTTCTACCTGTTCGTAGGACGCCAGGGTCGCCACGGATGCAGTCACCGCGATCTGCGAACTCAGCACGACGAAGGCGGTCATCGCAGCAATGCTGGCGAGTGCGGCCTGTCCGAGCTGGCTGCGGAAGAATTGGCGGCTGTACATTGTGGTCCTCCCTGGACATCGATTGCTTCGTTGTCCTGTGTTCAGCAAAGGCCGTGCCAAACTCGATTTTTCGCTGATTTCCGTCCTTTCCGTAGCTATTCGACGAACGACATATTGGCGCCTGTTGCCAACCCTTGGTGAAATTCACTATCTATTGGCTATGGAGCGGGAAAACCAGTTCATCGGCCAGTCCGGCGCCTTCCTCGATGCGGTCGAGCGGACCAGCCGTGCTGCCCCGATGCGGCGTCCGGTGCTGGTCATCGGCGAACGCGGTACGGGCAAGGAACTCATCGCCGAACGCCTCCATCGCCTGTCCACACGCTGGGACGAACCGCTCGTCACCATGAACTGCGCCGCGCTGCCCGAGACCCTGATCGAATCCGAACTGTTCGGTCACGAGGCTGGGGCGTTCACCGGCGCTACCAGATCGCGCGCGGGCAGGTTCGAGGAAGCCGACAAAGGCACGCTGTTCCTCGACGAACTGGGCACGCTTTCGATGGGCGCACAAGAACGCCTGCTGCGCGCCGTGGAATATGGCGAGGTGACGCGCATCGGTTCGTCGCGGCCGATCCGCGTCGACGTGCGCATTGTCGCCGCCACCAACGAAGACCTGCCCGCCAAGGCCGAGCGCGGCGAGTTTCGTGCCGACCTGCTCGACCGGCTCAGTTTCGAGGTCATCACTCTTCCGCCCCTGCGCGTACGCGAAGGGGATATCGGTGTGCTGGCCGACTATTTCGGGCGCCGCATGGGTGCCGAACTCGGCTGGGAAGCCTGGCCGGGCTTCAGCGAGCACGTGCGCGAACAGCTCGAAAACTATCCCTGGCCGGGCAATGTGCGTGAACTACGCAATGTGGTGGAACGCGCGGTCTATCGCTGGGACGACTGGAGCAACCCGATCGGCCACGTCCAGTTCGACCCGTTCGACAGCCCGTGGAAACCACTCTCGCCCACTCCGGTCAAGCCGCGCACCGATGCCGCGCCTGCGGCTCCTCTCGCAGAGCCTGCTGCGGAGCTCGACAATGTCGACGATTTGCGTTCCGCGGTCGATGCGCACGAGCGCCTGATCCTCGAGCATGCGCTGGGCAAGCATCGATGGAACCAGCGCCAGACGGCGAAAGCCCTCGGTCTCAGCTACGACCAGCTGCGCCATGCCATCAAGAAGCACGGCCTGATGGAAGAGCAGGGCTAAAACCGCAGGAGGGTTACCGCCGGGCCCCGTTTCGTTAGGCTTCTTTCTCAGCCATCCCCCTTATGCCGCGGTTAGCCGTTGGCGCTCATTCTCCCCGCTCGAACGCAAATGCATCGGGGGGACACCATGACCACAACTCGCCTGCGCCGTTTCGGCACGATCACCGCACTCGGCTGTGCCACACTGGCAGCCACCGGCGCTTCGGCGCATCACGCCTGGAGTACCTATGCGTGGAACTTCGACGGCACCGCAGTGAGCGTGGCGGTAGTCGACAACACCAGCGCCCAGTGGCGCTCCTACGTCCAAGAAGCCGTTGGTGACTGGAATGCCTCGGAAGTGATCGAGGCTCCGCTGGAATACGGCAACAACTCGTCCTGCGCGATGACGACCAACACCATCCAGGTCTGCAATGCCGACTACGGGGCGAACGGCTGGCTCGGCCTTGCGAGCATAGCGCTGTCGGGCGGCAAGATCGTTGCCGGCACGACCAAGCTGAACGACAATTACTTCAACCGCGAAGCCTACGACACCTATAGCTGGCGCCAGCTCGTCACCTGCCAGGAAATCGGCCACGACTACGGCCTTGGCCACCAGAACGAGAATTTCAGCACCGACGAGACGACGTCCTGCATGGAATACACCAGCTGGCCGCAGGATAACGAACATCCCGACTTCCACGATTACGAGCAGTTGGTGGCCATCTACACCGGTTCGACCGGTGGCGGGGGTGACACCGGCGGCGGCGGCGGAGGCAAAGGCGGCGGCAAGGGCGGCGGCGGAAAGGGCGGCGGCAAGGGCAAGAACACCCGCATGAGCCTCCCCGATGTCGGCAACACACCGACCAACTGGGGACGCCCCGTGGCCTATCTGCCCAACGACAAGCCGCATGTCTTCGTGAAGGAAAGCAACGGCATGAAATTCGTCACCCATGTCACCTGGGCGCCCGACGAGGGCGAACATGACCACGGCCATTGAGAAGGTCGCGCCGGGTCCAAGTGACTGCCCTGTCCCGGTCGATGCCGGGGCGGGGCAGTCTCTTTTTGGTTCAGGTGCAAGAAATCGTCGCCAACCGATTGTCGGACTGTCGTAATCTTGCCACGACACGGGGGATTTCTTCCCGAGAGTGTTGCCGTGCGTAAGGAGTGCGGTATGCAGGGGGCTGGGACTGGGAATACGTAATCGATGGCACTGGTGAGGGCCCGGGTCGCAGGGCGCCATACCCTACTTGTTTATTGCCTGATGGCAGCTTCTGCATTTGCGGCGCTCGTCGGCGCGCCGCTGCACGCGCAGGTGGTGCCCTCGGTGCTGGAAGAGGTTCGCCTGGTCTCGGAAGACGCGGGCGGTTCGGATTTTCTCCTGCGCTTTTCCCCTGCCGAGCCGCGTATCGCGACACTCGATGAAAACCCCACCCGTCCCGAACTCGTCATGGCAACGACGCTCAAGGTGGGGCGCGTGCCCAATCGCCAGAGCTACCGCGGCCTCGTACGCTCGATCCAGTTCGTGACCGAGGGAAGCAGCCTCGTGATGCGGTTCGACACCGCGCGTCCCGCGCGTATTCGCGCGGAGCAGATGGGCAACCTCGCCGTGCAGGTCCGCGTGGAACAGGTCAGCAATGAAGAGACGATCGGGACGCGTCCCATCGGCTCCGAAGGCGAGGACGTTGTGCCCCAGCAGGAACTGCAGCGCGGGCCGGTCGACAGTTACCAGCCGGGCGATTCCTACGAACTGGTGTTCCTGAAGTACGCCGACGTCTCGGAAATCGTCGGGCTCCTGGCCGAAGGCGCAGAAATCGCTCCCAATGACGTGTTTATCCGCCGCGAACCCGGCTTCGGGTCGCCCGGTGCCACCCAGAGCAACTCCTATATCGGGCAGAGCCGTCCGGTCGAGCAGGAGGCCAAGCCGCTGGGCCAGAACGTCGGCAGCGGGCTTGCGGTCGATCGCCGTCTCAACGCGATCTGGATCACCGGCACGCCCGAGCGGATCGAGCGGGTGAAGCGCCAGATCGAGCTGATCGACGTGCCCGTCGACAGCGTCATTCTCGAAACACAATTCGTTGAACTGACCGAAACCGGCGCGCGCAACCTCGGCATCGATTTCACCAACTCGAACGGCCAGATCGCGGTCGGCAATATCGCGACCGGCGGCTTCCTGCCTTTCGGGGTCGATCCGGAAGACATCCTGCCGTCGGGCCAGATCCAGGCCGCCATTTATGCCCAGATCCAGAAAGGGGAGGGGCGGATCGTTTCGCGCCCGCGGATTGCGGCTCAGAGCGGGTCGACGGCGAAGATCATCACCGGCGACGCCTTGCCGATCCTGACCTCGATCCAGCTGTCGGGCGTCAACGGCGTGTCGCAGCAGGTCCAGTACGTGAATGTCGGCGTGACCCTGCAGATCGCACCGCGGGTCAGCACGGACGGTTACATCACCTCCAAGATATACGGCGTCGTCTCCAGCGTGACGGGCTTCAGTCAGGGCTATCCCACCATCAGCCAGCGCGAGGCGGAAACCAGCGCCTCGGTGCGCGACGGGGAAACCTTCGTGATCGGCGGGCTGACGCAGGAAAACGTGCTGACCACCAAGTCGAAGATCCCGCTGCTCGGCGACATCCCGCTGATCGGCAATGTGTTCCGCACCGAAAGGTCGACCAGCACGACCACCGAACTCTACATCGTCATAACTCCGCGCATCGTTCGGCATCGCCGGTTCGAAAACCGACCACCGAATGAAGATGAGACGGAATTGCCCGGAGAATTGCAGCCCGAATAAGAGAACGTTATCAATTACTATTGCTTTTTACTTGCAAGGCTTTGAGCATTAGTTCTCGGCCTGTTTTCTGCGCGAGTAAAAAATTCTTGAATTGTGATAAATTCACAACAGATGTATATTTAATTGAAAATTAGTCTTGTTTTCGCCCAGCGCTCGACTCGACAGGTCGAAATTGCCGGTTAGAACTTCCCCATCAGTTCAGTGCGGGTCGCGCGCTGCTGAATTTCGGAGGGACTACATGAAAGCCAAGACTCTGGCCGCTCTCGCGGCTCTTCCCATGCTGGCGCTCGCTGCCCCGGCTCAGGCCCAGCAGGCCGGCGACAAGATCGCCAACAGCTACATCTGCGTCTTCGACAAGACCGTCTCGCGCGGCAATGCGAAGGCCGAAGCCATGCGTGCCGCCCAGGCCGAAGGTGCCCAGGTCAAGCACGTCTATTCGGTCGCGGTGAAGGGTTTTGCCGTGAACGCAGCTCCGCAGGCTGTCGAGAACATGCAGCGCAAGAATGCCAACATCGCCTATTGCGAGCAGGACCAGGTCGTCACGGCCATCGGCGTCCAGGGTCGCGGCAAGCCCGGCGGCGGCGGCGGTTCGCAGCCTGCGCAGGAAACGCCCTGGGGCATCGCCCGCGTCAACGGCGGCGGTGCCGGCACTTTCGCCACCGCATGGGTCATCGATAGCGGCATCCAGCTCGACCATCCCGATCTCAACGTCGACGTCGCGCGTTCGGCCAGCTTCCTCTCGCGCGGCGATGCCAATGACGAGAACGGCCACGGCACGCATGTCGCCGGCACGATCGCAGCCATCGACAATGCTTACGGCGTCATCGGCGTCGCACCGGGTGCACCGGTCGTTTCGGTCCGCGTGCTCGACCGTCGCGGCTCGGGCTCGACCTCGGGCGTTGTCGCCGGCATCGACTACGTGGCGCAGTTTGGCCGTCCGGGCGACGTTGCCAACATGAGCCTTGGCGGCGGTGTCAGCACCACGCTCGACAATGCCGTTATCGCAGCCGCCGCCGGCGGTGTCCGCTTTGCCCTGGCAGCGGGTAACGAGCGTGACGATGCGAACAACCACTCGCCGGCCCGTGCCAACGGCCCGAACGTCTACACCGTCTCGTCCTTCGCGATCGGTGACAACTGGTCGAGCTTCTCGAACTACGGCAACCCGCCGGTCGACTATGCGGAGCCGGGTTCGTCGATCAAGTCGACCTGGACCGGCAGCGGCTACAACACCATCAGCGGCACCTCGATGGCGACGCCGCACCTCGCCGGCATCCTGCTGCAGGGCGCTGTCGGCAACGGCGGCCGCGTCAACGGCGATCCGGACGGCAACCCCGATGTGATCGGCGTCGTCCAGTAAGGTCGACCGCTAGTCGGAAAAACGAGAAGGGCCCGGTTCACGCCGGGCCCTTTTTCTTTTGCCGCCCTCGCAATGTCGTCAGCATTTGGCAGACACGACCGAAGTTCCCATCCCTCGACATCAAGAAACGCGGTTTATTGCAGAATCAATAGGCGCGAGACAGCTTGCCCCATTAACCAATTCTTTGTTTAGCTGGCCTAAATTCCCCAATGAAAACAGACGTGGGGGCGAAGAATGCAGGCGTTTGCCGATATGGTTGGCAGTATTGTCGGGAGCATCCAGAAGCTGATCATCCTGATCCTGCTTCTCGGCGCAGTGATCGTGGCGATCGCAGTGTTCGGCATCAGTTCGGCTGCCCCCGTTGTCGCCGACAAGATGGCCGAACGTGCAGAGCGTGCGGACGAGCGGGCCCTGCAGGCTGCCATCGAGGAACGCCGTGCCCAGGAACTGGCGCATGACGGCTGGGGCAGCGAATAAGCCTTCACGCTGAAATCAATCTTCCACCGGGGTCCACACCATTATGCTTTCCCTTCTCTCCCAATTGCGCGAGCTGAACAGCACGGTTCAGGAATTCAACGAGACCTACCGCGACCTGACCGAGACCCGGGAAGAGCGCGATGCGCGGCTCGTCGACGCCAAGCCGGTGCGCTGGTTCCTCTGCATTGCAGCGGTCGTCGGCTTTTTCATCATCCTGTCCACGACGCTGCAGAGCTTCGACGCCGAAACCGAACGGCATCAGAAGGAAACGGTCGAGGCTGTGGCAAAGCTTGATTGCAAGGCGAACCCCTGGGCGATCGGCTGCCCCTGACGCCTGCCGCGCGATGACCGGCGAGTAAGGCTTGCCATCCGCCGAGTCATCGCCTATCTGCCCCTCATCCCGACATTGTCGATGACAGAGTGGGGCTGGCGCCGAAAGGGGCCGGCCGAAAACCCTTTGCCGCAACGCCAGTGTCGCAATGAAACCGTAACCGGAGACCGAATGGCCGATCTTGCACGCTTGAACGAAGTCATCGAACCCGAAGCCAAGGCGCTGGGTTTCGATCTCGTGCGCGTGAAGATGATGCCGTCCGAAGCCGGTGATGGCGGGCAGGCCCTGCAGATCATGGCGGAAGACCCGGCGACCGGCCAGCTGGTGATCGACCAGTGCGCCGCGCTGTCGCGCCGCGTGTCCGACCGGATCGACGAGCTGGAAGAACAGGGCGAGGTGCTGATCGAAGGCGCCTACCACCTCGAAGTCAGCTCGCCCGGCATCGACCGTCCGCTTACCCGTCCCAAGGATTACGCCAACTGGGCCGGGCACGAAGCCAAGATCTCCATGGTGAAGGGCTATGACGGCCAGCGCACCTACAAGGGCGACCTCAAGGGGCTCGACAACGGCCGCGTGACGATCGTCGATACCAAGGCGGGCGAAGTCTCGCTCCCGCTCGAAGAAATCCATTCCGCGAAGCTCGTCCTGACCGACGCGCTCATCGCCGCCACCCAGCCGCTTGACACGAGCGGTGCCGAAGACATCGAAGAAGAAAAGGCAGACGACTGATGGCCAGTGCCATTTCCGCCAACAAGGCAGAACTCCTCGCGATCGCGAACGCGGTTGCTTCGGAAAAGATGATCGACAAGTCCATCGTCATCGAGGCGATGGAAGAAGCGATCCAGAAGTCGGCCCGCAACCGGTACGGCGCGGAAAACGACATCCGTGCAAAGCTGGACCCGCAGACCGGCGACCTGCGCTTGTGGCGCGTTGTCGAGGTCGTCGAAGAGGTCGAGGACTACTTCAAGCAGGTCGACCTCAAGCAGGCCGCCAAGCTCGACGCCAATGCCAAGGTCGGCGACTTCATCGTCGATCCGCTGCCCCCGGTCGACCTCGGCCGTATCGACGCGCAGTCGGCCAAGCAGGTGATCTTCCAGAAGGTCCGCGATGCCGAGCGTGAGCGCCAGTTCAACGAATTCCAGGACCGCGCCGGCGAAGTAATCACCGGCGTGATCAAGTCCGTCGAATTCGGCCACGTGATCGTCAACCTCGGCCGTGCCGAAGGCGTCATTCGCCGCGACCAGCAGATCCCGCGCGAAGCCGCCCGCGTCGGCGAGCGTGTCCGCGCGCTGATCACCAAGGTGGAACGCAACAACCGCGGCCCGCAGATCTTCCTGTCCCGCGCGCACCCCGACTTCATGAAGAAGCTGTTCGCGCAGGAAGTCCCCGAAATCTACGACGGCATCATCGAGATCAAGGCCGCCGCCCGCGACCCGGGCAGCCGTGCCAAGATCGGCGTGATCAGCCACGACAGCAGCATCGATCCCGTAGGCGCCTGCGTCGGCATGAAGGGTAGCCGCGTCCAGGCCGTCGTGCAGGAACTGCAGGGCGAAAAGATCGACATCATCCCCTGGTCGGAAGACGGCGCGACCTTCATCGTGAACGCGCTGCAGCCGGCCACCGTCAGCCGCGTGGTCCTCGATGAAGAAGACGGCCGCATCGAAGTCGTCGTGCCCGACGACCAGCTGTCGCTGGCCATCGGCCGCCGCGGCCAGAACGTGCGCCTCGCCAGCCAGCTGACCGGCAACCAGATCGACATCATGACCGAGGAAGAAGCCTCGGAGAAGCGCCAGAAGGAATTCGCCGAGCGCTCGAAGATGTTCGAAGAGGAACTGGACGTCGACGAAACGCTTTCGCAGCTTCTCGTCGCCGAAGGCTTCGCCGACCTCGAGGAAGTCGCCTATGTCGAGCTGGAAGAACTCGCCGGCATCGAAGGCTTCGACGAGGAACTGGCCGAGGAACTCCAGAGCCGTGCGCAGGAAGCGCTCGATCGCCAGGAAGCCGCGCACCGCGAAACGCGCCGCGAGCTGGGCGTCGAGGACGATTTGGCAGAACTGCCGCACCTCAGCGAAGCCATGCTGGTGACGCTGGGCAAGGCGGGCATCAAGACGCTCGACGACCTGGCCGATCTCGCCACCGACGAACTCATCGCCAAGAAGCGCGAAGCGCCGCGCCGCCGCAACAATGCGGACGGCCCGCCGATGCGCCGCGACCGTCCGATGCGCGAGCAGGACAAGGGCGGCGTGCTGGGCGAATACGGCCTGACCGAAGAGCAGGGCAACGAGATCATCATGGCTGCCCGTGCCCACTGGTTCGAAGACGAAGAGGACGCTGCGGCCCCGGCCGAGGCAACCGACACGCAGGAGGCCGCCGATGCGGACTCCACCCAATGAGCGCCTGAGCCCAGACATCGCTGAAGACTTGCGGCCCCGTAAACCGGAGCCCGCCAAGTCTCGTCCGGAACGCCGCTGCATCCTGACAGGGGAGAGCGGACCGCGCGCGTCGCTGGTCCGCCTCGCCGTCTCGCCCTCCGGCCTCGTCCTGCCCGATGCCCATGAAAAGGCACCGGGTCGGGGCGCATGGGTCTGTGCCTCGCGCACGATGGTCGAGGAGGCGCTGGCCAACGGCAAGCTCAAGGGCGCGCTGTCGCGTGCCTTCATGACGGGCGAGCTGGAAATCCCGCAGGACCTGCCGGCAAAGATCGAGGATGCGTTGCGGCGCGTCTTTCTCGACCGGCTGGGCCTCGAAATGCGCGTCGGAGCCCTTATCTTGGGCACACAGCGCATCGCCGAAACGGCGCGCGGCGGGGGCGTGGCCCTGCTGCTGCACGCCAGCGATGCGAGCGAAGACGGGCGCAAGAAACTCGACCAGGCCTGGCGCGTCGGCGAAGAAGCCGAAGGCTCGGGCATGCGCGGGTGGGAACTCCCACTGGACCGTGACGCATTGTCTGTGGCATTGGGCCGCGACAATGTCGTCCACATGGCGCTGGCCGACGATGCTGCGGTCGCAAGGGTGCTGAGGCCCCTGGAGCGCCTGATGCATTACCTGGGGCAAGACATCCCGGCCGACAATGGGCGCGCGGTTGCGCGCGCCGCTGACGATACGAACGATAAGACGAAGAGAAACGAGCAAGAATGAGCGACGACGACAAGAAACCTGCCCGCAAGCCGCTGACCCTGAAGGGCGCTCAGCCGGGCGAGGTCAAGCAGACCTTCAGCCACGGCCGCACCAACAAGGTCGCGGTCGAGGTGAAGCGCCGCCGCAAGCTCGTGAAACCGGGCGAGGCGCCGCCGCCTCCGCCGCCCGCGGCCCCTGAATCGGCACCTGCGCCGGCCCCGGCTCCGGTCGCGAAGAAGCCTGCGCCCAAGAAGCCCGCGCCGCCTTCCGAAACGCCGCAGGAACGCGTCGCCCGCCTCCAGCGCGAGGCCGAGGAAGAACGCCTGAAGCTGGCCGAAGAAGCGCGCAAGCGCGACGAGGAAGCCGCCAAGAAGGCCGCCGAGGACGAGAAGAAGCGCGCCGAAGACAATCGCAAGGCAGAAGAAGCCGCCGAAAAGCAGGCCAAGGAAGCTGCCAAGGCCGCTCCCGCCGAACAGCCCGCCGAAGCGGAAGAAACCTCCGACGACGGCACGCCGACGCCTGCCCCGCGCAAGTTCACGCCGGTCAAGCGCCCCGAAATCAAGAAGCCCGAGCGCAAGAAGAAGGACGACAAGCCGGTTCGCGCCGAAGAACGTCCGGACAAGCGCCGATCGGGCAAGCTGACGGTCAACAAGGCCCTCAACGACGACGAAGGCCGCCGTGCACGCAGCCTCGCCGCGCTGAAGCGTGCCCGCGAGAAGGAACGCCGCCTGCAGGGTGGCGGTTCGAACAAGCCGCGTGAAAAGCAGGTCCGCGACGTGGTCGTGCCCGAAGCGATCACGGTCGGCGAACTGGCCAAGCGCATGGGCGAGAAGGGCGCCGACCTGGTGAAGGAACTCTTCAACCTCGACATGATGGTCACCGTCAACCAGACGATCGACCAGGATACGGCGGAACTGCTCGTCGAACAGTTCGGCCACAATATCCAGAAGGTGTCCGAGGCCGACGTCGACATCCAGAACGAAGAGGACGTCGATCCGGAAGACACGCTGAAGCCGCGTCCGCCGGTGGTCACCATCATGGGCCACGTCGACCACGGCAAGACCAGCCTGCTCGACGCGCTTCGCGGCGCCAATGTCGTGAAGGGCGAAGCCGGCGGCATCACGCAGCACATCGGTAGCTACCAGGTGAAGACCAAGGGCGGCGACCTGATCACCTTCCTCGACACGCCGGGCCACGCCGCGTTCACGGAAATGCGCCAGCGCGGCGCCAACGTGACGGATATCGTGGTGCTGGTCGTGGCAGCCGACGACGGCATCATGCCGCAGACGATCGAGGCCATCAATCACACCAAGGCCGCCGGCGTCCCGATGATCGTCGCGATCAACAAGATGGACAAGCCGGAAGCCGATCCGAACAACATCCGCAGCCGCCTGCTCGAACACGAGGTCATCGTGGAAGCCATGTCGGGCGACGTGCAGGACGTGGAAATCTCGGCCAAGGCCAAGACCGGTCTCGACGATCTGCTCGAAAAGATCGCGCTGCAGGCCGAACTGCTCGAACTGAAGGCGAACCCCGACCGCATGGCGGAAGCGACCGTCATCGAAGCGCAGCTCGACAAGGGCCGCGGCCCGGTTGCGACCGTGCTGGTCAATCGCGGCACGCTGAAGCGCGGCGATACCTTCGTCGTGGGTACCGAAAGCGGCCGCGTCCGCGCGATCGTCAACGACCAGGGCAAGCAGATCAAGGAAGCCGGCCCCTCCATGCCGGTCGAGGTCCTCGGCCTCGGCGGTGTGCCGCGTGCAGGCGATGTCCTGACCGTGGTCGAGAACGAACAGCGTGCCCGTGAAGTCGCGGCCTATCGCCAGGAAAAGGCGACCGAAAAGCGCACCGCGCTCGCCCCGACCAGCTTCGACACCATGTTCAACAACCTCGCTTCGAACGTGATCGAATTCCCGGTCGTCGTGAAGGCCGACGTGCAGGGTTCGGTCGAAGCGATCGTGACCGCGCTGCACAACCTGTCGAACGACGAGATCAAGGTCCGCGTCCTGCATGCAGGCGTGGGTGCGATCACCGAAAGCGACGTGACGCTGGCTTCGGCCTCGAACGCGCCGATCATCGGCTTCAACGTCCGTCCGAACGCCAAGGCGCGCGAACTGGTGAAGCGCGACGGCGTGGAGATGAAGTACTACGACGTCATCTACCACCTGACCGAGGAAATCGCGAAGGAGATGGCTGGCGAGCTGGGTCCAGAGCGGATCGAGAACGTCGTCGGCCGTGCAGCCGTCAAGGAAGTCTTCCGTTCGGGCAAGCGCGACAAGGCCGCCGGCCTGCTGGTCGAGGAAGGCGTCATCCGCAAGGGCCTCCATGCCCGTCTCACGCGCGAGGACGTCATCGTTTCGGCCACCACCATCGCCTCGCTGCGGCGCTTCAAGGACGACGTGGACGAAGTCCGCGCCGGTCTCGAATGCGGCGTGGTCCTTGCCGACACCAACGACATCAAGCCGGGCGACCAGCTCGAGGTGTTCGAGGTCGAGGAGCGTGAACGCACGCTGTGAGCGAAGACCCGACCCGGCACGCCCTCGGCGCCGCACATGCGGACCTCATGGGCGTCGCCTTCGACAGCTTCGATGCGGAGCGTGAGGAAATCACGCTCCGCTTCAATGCCCCGGCCAGTTTCATCACCCCGCGCGGCAGCGTGCAGGGCGGGCTCGTGGCAGGCTTCCTCGACGAGGTGATGGGCTGGGCGCACGTCTGGGCGACCGACCACGCAGAAGCCCCGCTGAACCTCGAAATCAGCATGACCCTGCTGCGCCCGGTCCAGGCGGGCCCGCTCATCGGCAAGGGGCGCGTGGTGCGCCGCGGCCGCCGCGTGATCTTCCTCGAAGGCGAGCTGTTCGACGAGGCGGGCACGCTGCTCGCCCGGTCGACCAGCACCGCCATTCCCACACCGAGGCCGGTTGCCGGACAGCGCTGATGGGGCGCGTCGTCGCATTCCTCGGCAGCATCAATGTCGGCGGTAACCGGATCAGGATGGTCGACCTGGTGGAGGCACTGGGCGAGGCCGGCTACGAAGGCGTATCGACCGTGGCGGCCAGCGGGAACGTGATCCTGTCCGGCGGGCACGATCCTGCCATGCTGGAAATGCGGCTCGAAAGCGTCGTGCAGCAGCGGTTTGGCTTCAAGTCCTGCGCCATGGTGCGTTCGGCCGCGGAAATCCGCTCAGCCATCCACGACAACCCCTTCCATGGCACCGGACCCGAACACGGTTCGGACAAGATGGTCCATTCGATCTTCCTCAGCCAGCAGCCCGACAGGGGCGCGGTCGAGGCGCTGATCGAGGAGCACAGCGCCAAGGGCAGCGAACGGCTGGCCGTGGGCAATCGCGTGCTCTTCCTCGACTATGTGCACAGCGTAGGTGTATCGAGCCTGTCGAACAAGTTCCTCGAGCGGCGGCTGGGGTGCAAGGGCACCGCGCGCAACATGACCTCGCTCAAACGCATACTGACCAAGATGGAAGAACCCGCCTGATGGCCCGCAACCAGTCCACTCCCGAACAGCAGTCGGTCCGCGTGCTCAAGGTGGGCGAGCGGGTGCGGCACATCCTGTCCGAACTGCTCGCCCGCGGCGAAGCGCATGACGAGGTGCTGTCCGCCTCCAACATCGCCGTGACCGAAGTGCGCATGACGCCGGACCTGCGCAATGCGAAGGCCTATGTGAAGCCGCTGCTCGGCCAGGACGAGGACAAGGTGCTGAAGGCGCTGCGTACCAATACCGCCTTCTTCCAGAAGGAAGTGGCCAAGCGCCTCGGCCTCAAGTTCGCGCCGAAGCTGTCTTTCCAGCCGGACGAGAGCTTCGACGAGGCCGACCGGATCGAGCGCCTGCTCGACGACCCGCGCGTGGCCCGCGACCTCGACGAAGACTGAGCGACTAGCCGGCGATCACTGCGCGATGGCCGGCGCCGCCATTTCGGGCAGCGTGTAACCGACCGGTGCGTCCGGCCCCAGCGGAATTCCGAGATAGACCCAACCGACGATCAGCAGCGTGCCCGAGACGAGCAGCCATAGCGAGTACGGCAGCATCATCGCGGTAAGGCTGCCGAGGCCGAAATCCTTCTGCCAGCGCTGCGCGAAGACGAGGATCAGCGGGAAATAGACCATCAGCGGCGTGATGATGTTGGTCGCGCTGTCGCCGACGCGGTAAGCTGCGGTGGCGCCTTCCGGACTGATCCCGAGCAGCATGAGCATGGGCACCAGGATCGGAGCCAGCAGCGCCCATTTCGCGCTGGCCGAGCCGACGAAGAGATTGAGCAGGGCAGCGAACAGCACCATCAGGCCGAGCACCAGCGGCAGCGGCAGCCCCGTGCTCTCGATCCCTGCAGCGCCGTGCACGGCTGTGATCAGGCCGAGGTTCGACCAGCCGAACATGGCCACGAAATGCGCGGCGGCGAAAGCAAGGACGAGGTAATAGCCCATGTCCTTCATGCTCTCGGCCATCATGTTCACCAGGTCGCGGTGGTCCTTGATCGTCCCCGCGGCGCGGCCATAGGCCCAGCCGGTCAGCAGGAAGAGCAGGAAGAAGGCCGCGACCAGCGACTGGTAGAGCGGGGCAAGCTGGGTGTGGATCGAGCAATTCTCGGCCGGGATCGCGTCGCAGGCAGCTTCGTCGATCAGGGGAGTGCCCGGAGCGAAGACCATCACAAGCCAAAGGGCGATGACGAAAAGTGCGGCCAGACCGGCATGGCGCAGGCCCTTGCTCGCCTGTTCGTCGCCGGGAATGGCGACATCGGCAGTGTCGGCCGCGCCGGCGGTCGCGCCGCCTTTCCAGGGGCCCAGCCGCGGCTCGATGACCTTGTCGGTCACGTACCAGATGATCGGCAGGAACAGCACCGTCATGGCAGTGATGAAGTACCAGTTGCCCGCGATGTTCGCGGTCCAGGTCGGATCGAGCGCGCTCGCGCCGACCGCTTCCTCGGTAATGCCGAACAGCAAGGCGTCCAGCTGGCCGGGGGAGATATTGGCAGAAAAGCCGCCCGAAACGCCTGCAAATGCGGCAGCGATCCCGGCTAGCGGATGGCGGCCTGCGGCAGCGAACAGGATGCCTGCAAGCGGGATCAGCACGACATAGCCCGCATCGGCCGCGTGGTTGCCGATCATGGCAACCAGCGCAACGACTGGCGTCAGCAGCGCCTTCGGAGCGCTTTCCACGGCCTTGGACATGCCTGCCGCGAAGAAGCCGGACCGCTCGGCTACGCCTGCGCCCAGCATCACCACCAGCACGTATCCGAGCGGGTGGAAGTGGGTAAAGGTCTTGGGCATTTCGACCCAGAGGCGCTGGATATTTTCCGGCGCCAGCAGGCTGACGGCATCGATGCGCAGCGCTGCGCCCGTGGCCTCGTCGATCGCAGTGGGATGCAGGGCGGAAACACCCGCCATCGAAGCGATGATCGATACGACGACAAGGGCAAGGATCAGGTAGAAGAAGATGAAGACGGGGTCGGGCAGCTTGTTGCCGGTCCTTTCCACCCATCCGAGAATTCCGGTCTGCGTGCTGGTCGCGGTCGTCGCTTCTACCATCTTTGTCCTGCCTCGCCTTTCCTTGCGCGGGATTGTCATCCCCAATCCTGTCTGACGGTCTCCTTAACAGGCTTGGCACAGCAGGCTAGGACCCAGCGATGGCCAAGCTTTATTTCTATTATGCCAGCATGAACGCGGGGAAGAGCTCCACGCTCCTCCAGACCGCGTTCAACTATGGCGAGCGAGGGATGAAGGTTTCGCTGTGGACCGCGGCGATCGACGATCGCCCGGGTTTCGGCGCAATTTCCAGCCGTATCGGTCTTTCCAGCGATGCGAACCGGTTCGAGAGCAGTACCGATATCGCTGGCAATGTCCTTGCCCAGCACGCCGAAACGCCGCTCGCCTGCGTACTGGTGGACGAGGCGCAGTTCCTGACCAAGGAGCAGGTGTGGCAACTGGCCAGGCTTGCCGACAGGCACGGGATCCCGGTGCTTTGCTATGGCCTGCGCACCGATTTCCAGGGCGAGCTGTTTCCCGGCTCCGCCGCGCTACTCGGCATTGCGGATGCGCTGGTCGAGATGAAGGCCGTGTGCGACTGCGGGCGCAAGGCGACCATGAACCTGCGTGTCGATGCAAGCGGCAGGGCGGTCAGTGAAGGCGCGCAGACCGAAATCGGCGGCAACGACCGCTACGTCGCCATGTGCCGCAGGCATTTCTCGCAGGCACTGGCGGGCGAGGGGTGAAGCCGGCGTTCCGGCTTCCTACATTCCGGCAATGACAGATACTCTCATCCTCGCGGCGATCCTGATCCCGTGCCTCGTTGTCGCAATCGTGTTCCACGAGGTGGCTCACGGCTGGACCGCGCTGGCGCTGGGCGACACCACTGCCCGCGACATGGGGCGCCTGACGCTCAACCCGATCAAGCATGTCGATCCCGTCGGCACGCTGCTGGTGCCGGGCGCACTGGCACTGTTCGGCGGGCCGGTGTTCGGCTGGGCCAAGCCCGTGCCGGTCAGTGCGAACCGGCTCAACAACCCGCGCTATGGCATGATGGCGGTCGCGGCCGCAGGGCCGGGGACCAATATCCTGCTGGCCTTCGTCGGAGCGGTGCTGGTCGGCATTGCCTCGGGCCTGGCGACGAACTGGGGCACGCAGCTTCCCGAATTCGCGATGACCGCCTTCGGTGCCTTCATCCTGATCAACGCCTTCCTTGCCTTCTTCAACCTGCTGCCGATCCCGCCCTTCGACGGGTCGCACATCCTGGGCGGGCTCCTGCCGCGGCGCTGGGCGAGGCACTGGCAGCAATTGCAGGCCTTCGGCATGCTGTTGCTCGTCGTGATCATTGCGGCCAGCTGGGCCTTTCCCGATGCCCGCTGGATCGAGAACACCGTCTGGCCGCCGGTCGAGTGGATGAGCGGACTGTTCTTCTCGGTCGCCGATTCCATCGCCCGCTTCCTCGCCTGATGACGGAACGCACCAAGCCTGCACCGCACGGCTGGCTCGTCCTCGACAAGCCGCGCGGCCTCGGCTCGACCCAGGCGGTCGGCATGGTCAAGCGCGTGCTGCGCCAGGGTGGCCATGCAAAGACCAAGGTGGGTCATGGCGGCACGCTCGACCCGCTGGCCGAAGGCGTGCTGCCCATCGCGTTGGGCGAGGCGACCAAGCTGGCCGGCCGGATGCTCGATGCGAGCAAGATCTACGATTTCACGATCCGCTTCGGCGAACAGACCGACACGCTCGATACCGAGGGCGAGGTGGTCGAGCGGAGCGAGGTCATCCCTTCCGCCGCCGAGGTGTCCGCCATCCTCCCGCGCTTCACCGGCCCGATTGAGCAGGCACCGCCCGCCTATTCGGCGATCAAGGTCGACGGCAAGCGCGCTTACGACCTCGCCCGGGCCGGCGAGCAGGTGGAGATGAAGCTGCGCGGCGTGACCATCCATGCGCTCGACCTGGCCGGGGCCGGCGAGGGCGAGGTAACGCTGCGCGCACACGTGTCCAAGGGCACCTACATCCGCTCCCTTGCACGGGATATCGCACAGGCGCTTGGAAGCTGCGGACACGTCACCTATTTACGTCGCGTCAAGGCGGGCCCTTTCCTCGAGGAACAGGCGATTTCGCTGGACAAGCTGGAGGAAATCGCTAAGGGCGCGCCTCTTGAACACCTACTCCTGCCGCTAGAGGCGGGGCTGGACGACATCCCGGCTCTATCCCTCGATCCCGACAGCGCGCAGGCGGTCCGCCAGGGCCGGGTATTGTCGGAACTGCCCCATACCGACGGGCTCTATCTCGCGAAGCTGGAGGATACTCCCGTAGCGCTGATGGAACTCACCGGTGGCTCGGCCAAGGTCGTGCGGGGTTTCAACCTGCCGGATGTCGCGGAGTGAATGAAATGTCGGTTACCGCCGAAAAGAAGCAAGAGATCATCAAGGACAACGCCCAGGGTTCGAACGACACGGGCAGCCCCGAAGTACAGGTCGCGATCCTCACCGAGCGTATCCGCAACCTGACCGATCACTTCAAGGACCACCACAAGGACAACCATTCGCGTCGTGGCCTGCTCATGATGGTCAACAAGCGCCGCAACCTGCTCGCCTATCTCAAGAAGAAAGACGTCGAGCGGTACAATGCGCTGATCGCGAAGCTGGGTCTTCGCAAGTAAGAGTTTCCGGAGGGCGGCTCATCGGGCCGCCCTTCGTTTATCCGGCTCCCGAGCAATCCGGCTGGGAGCGGACAATGGGGCGCAGACAGCCCCGCACCGGACCGGGACGGAATACCCGGCACAGTAGGCCCCGCGAGCGCAATGTGGCCCCGCGGGTTCAGAAGGAATATCAATGTTCGACACGAAAACCGTATCGGTGGAGTGGGGCGGAAAGACCCTCACTCTGGAAACCGGCCGTATCGCCCGTCAGGCTGACGGTGCCGTTCTGGCCACCTATGGCGAAACCGTGGTGCTGTGCGCCGTGACCGCCGCCAAGAGCGTCAAGGAAGGCCAGGACTTCTTCCCGCTCACCGTCCACTACCAGGAAAAATTCTCGGCAGCAGGCCGTATCCCGGGTGGTTTCTTCAAGCGTGAGCGCGGCGCGACCGAAAAGGAAACGCTGACCAGCCGCCTGATCGACCGTCCGATCCGTCCGCTGTTCCCCGAAGGTTTCTACAACGAAATCAACGTCATTTGCCAGGTCCTGTCGTTCGACGGCGAGACCGAGGCCGACATCGTCGCCATGGTCGCCGCTTCGGCTGCGCTGACCATCTCGGGCGTGCCCTTCATGGGCCCGATCGGCGCCTGCCGCGTCGGCTTCATCGATGGCGAATACGTCCTCAACCCGAAGCAGGACAAGGCGCTGGAAGACGGCCGCCTCGACCTCGTCGTCGCTGCGACCCAGGACGCTGTGATGATGGTCGAATCCGAAGCCAAGGAGCTGACCGAAGAGGAAATGCTCGGCGCCGTGATGTTCGCGCATGACGAAAGCCGCAAGGTCATCGGTGCGATCATCGACCTGGCCGAACAGGCTGCCAAGGACCCGTGGGAAATCGACCAGTCGGACGACAAGTCGGCGATGAAGTCGGAACTCATGAGCCTGATCGGCGACGATATCGCCGCTGCCTACAAGCTGACCGACAAGTCGGCCCGTGCCAATGCGCTCAACGAAGCGCGTGCCAAGGCCAAGGCGCATTACGCCGAAGCCGACGGCCAGACCGCCATGGTCGCCACCAAGCTCGTCAAGAAGCTGGAAGCGGACATCGTGCGCACTGCCATCCTCAAGGACGGCCAGCGTATCGACGGTCGCAAGCTCGACCAGGTCCGCCCGATCGAGGCGATGGTCGGCTTCCTGCCGCGCGCGCATGGTTCGGCCCTGTTCACCCGCGGTGAAACGCAGGCGATCTGCACCACCACGCTGGGCACCAAGGACAGCGAGCAGATGATCGACGGGCTGGAGGGTCTCTCCTACTCTAACTTCATGCTGCACTATAACTTCCCGCCGTACTCGGTCGGTGAAGTAGGCCGCTTCGGCGCGCCGGGCCGTCGCGAGATCGGCCATGGCAAGCTGGCGTGGCGTGCGCTGCACCCCGTCCTGCCCTCGCATGACGATTTCCCGTACACCATCCGTATCCTGTCGGACATCACCGAGTCGAACGGCTCGTCCTCGATGGCGACAGTTTGCGGCGGCTGCCTGTCCATGATGGACGCCGGCGTGCCGATCGAGCGCCCGGTTTCGGGCATCGCGATGGGCCTCATCCTCGAAGGCGACGAGTTCGCCGTCCTGTCGGACATCCTGGGTGACGAAGATCACCTCGGCGACATGGACTTCAAGGTTGCAGGCACCGAGAACGGCATCACCACCATGCAGATGGACATCAAGGTGGCCGGGATCACGCAGGAAATCATGGCCAAGGCACTGGAACAGGCCAAGGCCGGTCGCCAGCACATCCTCGGCGAGATGCAGAAGGCCCTGGGTTCGGCCCGTACCGAGCTTTCGGCCCATGCCCCGCGCATCGAGACCATGCAGATCGACAAGTCGAAGATCCGCGACGTCATCGGCACGGGCGGCAAGGTGATCCGCGAGATCGTCGCCGAAACCGGCGCCAAGGTCGACATCGACGACGAAGGCGTGATCAAGATCAGCTCGTCGAACGCCGATGAGATCGCCGCTGCACGCGCGTGGATCGAAGGCATCGTCGAGGAAGCCGAAGTCGGCAAGATCTACAACGGCAAGGTCGTCAACATCGTCGACTTCGGTGCTTTCGTGAACTTCATGGGCGGCAAGGACGGTCTCGTCCACGTCAGCGAAATGAAGAACGAGCGCGTCGAGAAGCCGACCGACGTCGTGTCGGAAGGCCAGGAAGTTAAGGTCAAGGTCCTCGAGATCGACAACCGCGGCAAGGTCCGCCTGTCGATGCGCGTCGTCGACCAGGAAACCGGCGAAGAGCTGGAGGACACCCGTCCGCCGCGCGAACCGCGCGGTGACCGTGGCCCGCGCGGCGACCGTGGCGGCGACCGCCGTGGTGGTCGTGGCGGCCGTGGCGGCGACCGTGACCGTGGCCCGCGTCGCGATCGCGGCGACCGTGGCGGCGACAACGGGGGCGGCGAAGCCCACGTGCCGGACTTCCTGAAGGACTGATCCGTCACGGAACCAGACAAGAAGGGGCTGCCGGCTTTCCGGTGGCCCCTTTTTTGATGCCTGCCCCCCGGCTAGCTTGCGCGGGTTGGAGGCCAGACTAAGGCGTGGCGCACTCTTGCAGGGGGCGCTACTGCATCGCCGTACCCATCAAGCCTGCCGAGAAAGCCAGCCCATGCTCCCCCGCGAAACCATTGCCACCGCCCAGATCCCCGGCGGAGACACGCTGACGCTGATCAGCCACGGGCGCGATTTCATCATCATGCTGGGGCGTGAAGAGCTGATGGGCACGCGGATGCAGTTCAGCGAGGAACAGCTGGCCGAACTGACTCTCGCCGAGCTTGGCAGGGCCAGGCCGCGCGTGCTGATCGGCGGATATGGCATGGGCTTCACCTTCCGGGCGGCGCTGGCTGCGGCAGGCGAGGGGGCAGAGGTGGTGGTCGCCGAAGTGGTCCCCGAAATCCTCGAATGGGCGGAAGGGCCGCTTGCCGAACTGACGGGCGAGTCGTTGGCCGACCCGCGGGGACAGGTCGTGCTGTGCGACGTGGCGGCGCTGATCGACGATGCCAATGACGGCACCTGCGACAAGTGGGATACGATCCTGCTCGACGTCGACAATGGCCCCGACGGCATCGTGCGCGACGGCAACCAGCGGCTCTATTCCTCCACCGGCCTCGGCAAGGCGCGCGATGCGCTGCGCCCGGGCGGAATACTGGCGGTATGGTCGGCGGCGCCCGACCACAAGTTCACCCGCCGGCTGAAGGAAGCAGGCTTTACTGTCGAGGAGCGGATCGTGCGCGCCCGGCCCAACAACAAGGGGCCGCGCCACACCATCTGGTTCGCCCGCAAGCGCAATCCGGCGTCAGGCGACCTCGAATAGCGGCGCCTTGTCGGGGCGGAACTCGGTAAGCGCGAGGCTGCGGTCGCGGCCGCCTTCCTTGGCTGCATAGAGCGCGCGGTCGGCCCGCTTCAGAGCGCTGCCCAGCGTGTCGCTGGCGGCAATGGCCGTAAGCCCGGCGCTCGCGGTGACGGCGTTGGGCATTTCCGGCACGGCCATGCGCACCGCATGGGTAATCCGGCGGCGTGCGGTTTCGGCCAGGTTCTGCCAGTCGTCGCTGTAGATCAGGACGACGAATTCCTCGCCACCCAGACGGGCCTCGAACAGGTCATGCCCTTTCAGCGCCTGCGCCACGGCAGCAAGGACGCGGTCGCCCATGTCATGGCCGAAATTGTCGTTGATCTGCTTGAAGTGGTCGCAATCGATCAGCGCAAGGCCGACCGGGCGCTTGCCGGGGGCGTGGACGAAGTGATGCTCCAGCCCGCGGCGGTTGGCGATATTGGTCAGCGGGTCGATATGCATCATCTGCTCGGCCGCCTCGATATTGGCGACGGCGCGGTCGCGTTCGAGCATGATTTGCCCGAAATTGCGGATGATGCCGGCAAAGGTGACGAGCAGGTCGAGCGTCAGGCCCGCGAGCACGGCCACCTGCCAGTAGGGAAGGTCTTCTCGCACGAAGAACTCGTAGCTGAAGGCACCGATGCCCAGCAGGATCAACGGTGCCCAGCCGACCGCCTGGATCTGCGCCACGCGGCTGCCCCGCCGGACCGCCGCCCAGAGGCCGGAAGCCAGCAGGAAGGTCGCCAGCAGCAGCGCGAAATCGTGGAACTGGTGGAAGATCGGCAGGCGTTCGCCCAGCGGGGTAGCGACGGCTGCGAACAGGCCCAGCGGCAGGATGTACCACAGGTGGCGGCGGTGCTGGCCGAGGTTTATGTGCTTTTCGATATAGGTCGCCAGGAACGGTCCCGTACAGGCGACGCCCAGCGACAGCGCGATTTCACTCAGCCGCAACCCGTCGAGGCCGACATCGGGCAGGAGCGGTGCGCTGGTAAGCAGGAGTGCCAGCGCCATGGCCGCGAAAAAGGCCATGCGCAGCGCACCCCAGACGAGATAGCTGCGACGGACGAGGGGATAGAGCGCCAGGGCACCTGCCCCGACGACCCCCGCTATCCCCAAGAATGCACCGAACGCGGCGCTCGCCCATTCCATTGCACAAGTCCCGTTATCGACAGCCCGTAGTTGGGCCTCGCTCCGGTTCTCTTGTCGCAGGTAAGCGTGACAAGCTGGTCAACCGATATGGTTGCCAAGGATGAAATATTTCCCCCAAAATGGCGGAAATATCCCATTTTCCGATGAAATGGCCCGTTTAGGTTTTGACGAAAACCCGGCTTAGCGAACGCGCGGACCGCCGAACGGCAGCGGCGGAGGGGGCCGGCGCGCACCGCGCGGCAGCTGTGCCTGGTAGGCCCGGCCGCAATGCTGGACGCAATAGGGGAACCCGGGGTTCACGGCATCGCCGCAGAAGTGGAAATCCGGCTCGCCCGGATGGCCCATTGGCCAGCGGCAGACCTTGTCCGACAGGTCGAGCAGGCTCGTCTTGTCGGCGATCGAGGGATCGGGCTTCGCCGGCACGAGGCGGCGCGGCGGTGCCGGCGGGATCGGGGGTTGCTGGTCGCCCGGACCCTGGCGCAGGAAGCCGCCGGGGCCGACCGACACGATCTTGGGCAGGTCGGGCGTCTTGTTGGGCAGCGGCTGCGAGGGCACGGCATCGGCCTTCGTCGCCGGGGCGGCAGGCTTCGCAACCGGCGCCGCGGCAGGCTTGGCCGGCTTTGCAACCGGACGCGGCGCGGCCTTCTTGGGCGCGGCCTTGGGTGCGGCGGCGGCAGGCTTGGCAGCCTTCTTCTTTTCGCCGGCCTTGACCGGGGAAGGGCGCGATTTCAGGCCGAGGCGATGTGCCTTGCCGATGACAGCGTTACGGCTGACGCCGCCAAGCTCGTCGGCGATCTGGCTGGCGGTCGACCCGCTTTCCCACATCTTCTTCAGCGTCGCGATCCGTTCGTCGGTCCAGCTCATACTCGTTCCGTATTCCTTCACTGCGCCCGGCACGGCTTGCCAGCCGGGTAGCTTGGCCCTAGGCGCACGCGCATGGCCGATCAAGTCCAACCCGCGTCCCCGGACATGCCACAAGGCGATGCCTCTTTCACCGAAGAGAATGCCGGGAGGAAGGGTCGTTTCCCCGAACGCGGTCAGCCGGTCATCACCGGGATCAACCGCGTGGGTCTATGGAGCCTCTATATTAAGGAGGTTCGCCGTTTTCTCAAGGTCCAGACGCAGACGATCTGGGCACCTGCGGTTACGACCCTGCTGTTCCTCGTAATCTTCACCGTGGCACTGGGCCGCACGGACCGCGAAATCCTCGGCGTGAACTTCGCTACCTTCGTCGCGCCGGGTCTCATTGTCATGGGCATGATGCAGAACGCCTTTGCCAATTCCAGCTTCTCGCTGCTGTCGGGCAAGATCCAGGGGACCATCATCGACCTCCTCATGCCGCCCCTGTCTGTGGGCGAACTGATGGGCGGCATCGTGGCCGCCGCGATCACGCGCGCGATTATGGTGGGCGGGGCCGTGGCGCTGGCGATGGCCTTCTATCCGGGCGTCGACCTGTCGCTCGCCCATCCCTGGTCAGTCGCCTGGTTCGGACTGATGGGGGCGGCCATGCTCGCCATTCTCGGCCTGCTGGCGTCGATCTGGGCGGAGAAGTTCGACCACAACGCAGCGGTCACCAATTTCGTGATCGCGCCGCTCAGCCTGCTGTCGGGCACCTTCTACGTCATCGACAACCTTGCACCGGCTTTCCAAGCGGTCAGCCGGGTCAACCCGTTCTTCTATGTCATCAGCGGTTTCCGCTTCGGCTTCCTCGGCGAAAGCGACATCGGCGACACCAACGAAGCGGTCATTTCCAGCGCGCTCGGCCTCGGCCTGTTCAACCTCGTTCTGGCCTATTTCGTGTACCGCGTGCTCAAGTCCGGCTGGAAGATACGCAGTTAGGATTTTGCCCTTTTCGGGCGCTTTTCTTTTCGCTAATTGCGTGCGCCTTGCCTGGAACGGGGCCGTAGCTCAGTTGGGAGAGCGCGTCGTTCGCAATGACGAGGTCAGCGGTTCGATCCCGCTCGGCTCCACCAGGTTCCCCGCCCGGTAAATCCCCGCTAGACCCGCCCGATGGATGGCAGGACCCTCCTTCTGGTCGGCGCAGGACATGCGCATCTCGGGGTCATCGACGACATCCGCAAGAAGGGCGCGCCATCCGCGCGCGTGATCCTCGTCGAGCCGCGCGAGGCGATGCATTATTCGGGCATGGTGCCCGGCTGGCTGGCCGGTGAATACCGGGCCAGCGAGGCGATGATCCCGCTTGCGCCGCTGGTCGAGGAAACCGGCATCGAATGGCGCAAGGCCGAACTGGTCGCGCTCGACGCGCAGGCCGGGAGGGCGACCCTTGCCGATGGGACCGTACTCGAATTCGACGTGTGCTCCATCGCAACCGGCGGAGCGGGACAGGCGGCGAGGCTGCTGGGTGATGATCCCCGCCTGCTCGATATCCGGCCGATCGACGCCTTCGTCGAGCGTTGGCGGGCCATGCGCGATTCGCCCGCGCCGCCGCGGCGGATCGTCGTGGTCGGCGGCGGGGCGGGCGGCATCGAACTGGCCTTCGGGGCCGCCAATGCGCCGCTGCAGCATGCGGCGCGGGTAATCCTGGTGACCGGCGACAAGGGTCTCCTGCCGGACCATTCGGCGGCTGTTCGCCGGTCGGTCGCACAGGAGCTTGCATCGCAGGGCATCCGGACAATCGTCGAGGAGGCGCAATTCCGTGACGGCAAACTCGTCGCCGGGGCCGAACCGCTGGGCCGCATCGACCTTGTCATCGCGGCCGTGGGAAGCGGAGCGCCGGACTGGCCGCGACAGAGCGGTCTGCCGGTGGACGAGGAGGGCTTTATCGAGGTCGACGCTCACCAGCGGGTTTGCGGTCATCCGCAAATCTTCGCTGCCGGCGATATTGCCCGCCGCACGGATCGCGACCTGCCGCATTCGGGCGTCCATGCCGTATACGCCGGTCCTGTACTGGCGAAGAATTTGCGCGCAGCACTCGCAGGACGCGAGCCGTCAGGCACCTACCGCGGGCGCGGGATGGACTTCTACCTGCTGAACACGGGCCGCGGCGAAGCGATCGTGAGTTATGGCAAAGTCGCCTTGCGGACCCGCTGGTTGCGACGGCTCAAGGACTGGCTCGACCGCCGCTGGATCCGGCGGTTCACTCGCCCAGGCGGGCCCTGATCTCTTCCGACAGCTTCTTGAGGCGCGCGCCGTTGTAGCCCAGGTCGGACAGGCCGACCCGGCTGACCGAACGCAGGTCGATCTCGCCGTCGCGAACGCGGGCCACGACATCGTCCTTGAAGCCGAACAGGAAGGTTTCCGCGACGCCTTCCACCCGTCCGCCGACAACGTCGCTGGTGACGTCCTTCAGGCCGATCTCCTCCATCGCGAGCGTGACGACCACCATCGCCTCGCTCTGGTCGACGGAATAGGGAATGGTCGCCAGCTCGGGATAGCCATCGCGGATAAGCTGCGCATGCGTGCTGGAGGCGACCGGCTCTTCGGCGTCCTTCCAGGGGTCGAGCTGGCCGAGCGGGACCGAATAGTCGTTGAGCGGATTGGCCTGCACCTGCGCGCGCTTTTCCAGCGTCAGCTGCGAGAATTGCGGCGGGTCGTCGACATCGGTCGACACGTCATGGATCGGCGGCACGCTTTCGGCCGTCGTACGGACCGAATTGAGGCCGGCCATCAGCGCAGCGGGAATGGCCAGCGCGATCACGGCTTTCCACCATTCGCCGCGCGGTCCCTTCCACAGGATCGCGACGAGGGCGACCAGTGCCACCAATGCGGTGATGCCGATAAGGATGGGTCCGACGCTGCGGACCATCGTGCCCAGGGCAAAGCGCCAGTCGATTATCCCGAACTTGGGTCCGAATACCGCTGCGAGGAACCACAGGGTCAGCAGGACAGCCAGCCACAGGGCGAGTCTGGGTAGCTTTGCGATCATTCGGACAACCTCCTTACTCGTTAGCCGCGCCCACGATAGGACGAGACGCCCTGATCGGGAAGCCATAGTCCTTCGGGCGGCGCGCCGCTCTGCCAGAAGACGTCGATCGGGATGCCGCCGCGCGGGTACCAGTAGCCGCCGATGCGCAGCCAGCGGGGCTTCATTTCCTCGAACAGGCGCTGGCCGATGCCGACCGTCACGTCCTCGTGGAACCCGTTGTGGTTGCGGAACGAGCCGAGGAACAGCTTCAGGCTCTTCGATTCGACGATCGTGTCACCCGGTGCATAGTCGATGACGAGATGCGCGAAGTCCGGCTGGCCGGTGACCGGGCACAGCGAGGTGAACTCCGGCGCGGCAAAGCGCACGAGGTAAAGCTGCCCCTTGCGCGGGTTGGGGACGTAATCGAGTTCGGCTCCTTCGGGCGATGCCGGAAGCGGGCTGTTTTCGCCCAGGAACTTGGGGGTCGGTGTGTCGCTCATGCCGCGCATCTGCCGCGAATGGCGCGCTTGCGCAAGGCGAGGCTTGGAGAGGGTCGCTTCACGGCCTATTCAGCGCGGCTTCCCGATCAGACCGACCGACCCCATGACCAAGCGTTTCTGCCACCCTCTCGCCGCGCTCATCCTTGCCATGCCCGTGCCCGTGGCCTCGCAAGGCGTGCAGGATTTCCAGCTTCCGCCAGCGCCGACGCCGACGCCCAGCCCCAATGTGCAGGGTCCGGTCGATACCGAAGGCGCCAGCGTGCCGCGCCGCCCGCGAGCGATCCCGACCGCGAGGCCCTCGACGACGCCGACTCCGGCTCCGACCGCAACGCAATCCCCGGCGCCCCGGATCACGCCCGAGCCCCTCACCGGCAGCACTCCGCGTCCGGCGCAGGCCGTGCGGCCCACGCCCACGCCTTCGGTGGGAGCCACGGCAGCACCGGTGCCCGGCGAAATTACGCCGTCGCCCGAAGATAACGCCCAGCCGGAAACGCCAGCAGCCTCTACGCCATTCCCCGGGATCGAGCCTATCGCACCGCCCGCCGAAGCCGATGGTGACGTAGTAGCGGAGGAAGCAGGCCTGCCGTGGATATGGATCGGCGGCGGCGCGGGTCTGCTCGTCCTGCTTGGCGGCTTGTTCTTCTTCTGGCGCCGCAGGACTGCGAACGCGGCACCGCCCGAGATCGCGCGGCCGGTCGTCGTGAAGCCGACGGTCAATGCTCCTGCCACGCCCGCCCTGGCGGACATCCAGATCAGGGCAGAGGCGATCAGGCTGACGCGTTCCTTCGCCAATGCGACGCTCGATTACCGCGTCACGCTGATCAACCGGTCGACCTCCGCGCTTTCCAACGTGAAGCTGTCGGCGGACCTGATCTCGGCCCATGGCGATTTGCCTGCCGAACAGCAGGTGGCAACGCCTGCCTCCATGCTCGACCAGCGCCACGCCTTCGACCGGATCGCCCCGGGCCAGAGCGTGCGGCACGAGGGCAAGCTGATCCTCTCGCTGGCGCAGGCAAAGATCATCCACCAGGGCCCGATGGCGCTGCTCGTGCCGCTGCTGCGGGTCCGTGTCGACGGGGCAGGCGATGCGCCGCAGGTGAAGACCTTCGTCATCGGCCAGGGCGTCGAGGATGGCGGGCGTGTCGCTCCCTTCCGGCTGGACAAGGGGCTGCGCAGCTGGTCGCCGGTCGCGGCCCGAGCTCTCGACTGACATCGACACTGCCGTGCGGCCACGCTAGCACGGCTCGATGGATAAGCTCGTCTCGACTGAATGGCTCGCCGCCCGCCTGGGGGCGCAGGATCTCGTCATCCTCGACGCGACCATGCACCTGCCCGGCAGCGAGCGCGATGCGCAGGCCGAGTTCGCGCAGCGCCACATTCCCGGCGCGCGTTTCCTCGACCTCGCCAGCTTTATCGACCCCGGCTCAAGCGTGCCCAAGGCCGTACCTACTACGGCGCAATTCGCCGAACGGATGCGCGAACTGGGCGTGGCCCACGGCAGCCGGATCGTCCTGTACGACGACAGCGCCATCCGCAGTGCGGCACGCGCGTGGTTCCTGTTCGACCATGCGGGCGAACCTGATGTGGCGATCCTCGACGGCGGGCTGGGCAAGTGGCTGGCCGAAGGGCGCGAGGTGGAACAAGGCTGCGCTGACCACGCGCCGCGCGACTACGCCGAACCTCCGCAAACGCGCGCCATTGCCGGCAAGGAGGACGTGCTGGCCAATCTCGACAGCGGAGAGGCACAGGTGGTCGACGCACGCGACGCGGCGCGTTTCGCCGGCGAGGAAGGGAGCGGGTCGGAAGGCCATATCCCGGGCGCGGCCAACGTGCCCTTCGGTTCGCTCCTGAACGAAGACGGCACCTATCGCACGCCAGATGAAATCCGCGCCCGCTTCGAGGCTGCGGGGGTCGATCTCGACAGGCCGGTCATTACCAGCTGCAACAGCGGCATGACCGCCTGCGTACTCCTGTTCGGGCTCGAACTGGCAGGCAAGGGCGATGCCGTCCTGTATGACGGAAGCTGGATGGAATGGGGCGCAGACCCCGACACACCGAAGGAAAGCGGGGCGCGAAACTGACCATGGCAGGCAATCGGGACAAGGACCTTCGCGCGGGCACGCGGCTGGTCACGACGGGGCGTTCGGGCAGTTTCTCGGCCCATGTCGTCAATCCGCCCGTCTGGCGCGCCAGCACGCATCTCTATGCCGATTGCGCTTCGCTGCGCGAGGGCCAGAAATCGAATGACGACGGCCATTTCTTCTATGGCCGCCGAGGCGCGCCCACTCAATGGGCGCTGAGCGATGCGCTCACTGAACTGGAGCCCGGGGCGGCCGGCACCGTGCTCTATCCGAGCGGCCTTGCAGCAATCGTTGCCGCGCTGTTGGCGGTCCTGAAGCCCGGAGACGTGCTGCTGGTGGCCGACAATGCCTACGAGCCGACCCGCAATACCGCGATGGGCATTCTGAAGCGCTACGGCGTGCAGCACCGCTTCTTCGACCCGCTCGACGTGGACGGATTTGCCGCTGCCTTCTGCGAGAACACGAAGGCAGTCATGCTGGAAAACCCGGGCAGCCTGTCGATGGAGGTATGCGACGTGCCGGCGCTTGCCCGGATTGCCCGCGAGAAGGGCGCTGTCAGCCTGGTGGACAACACCTGGGCCACTTCGCTCGGCTTCACCGCACTCGCGCATGGCTGCGATATCGCGATCACCGCCCTGACCAAGCATGTCGGCGGCCATTCGGACCTCATGCTCGGCGCGGCCAGTGCCGGCGAGCGGTGGTATCGCAAGCTGCGCATGACCGCGCAGCAGCTCGGCCATGTTGTCTCGCCCGACGATGCCGCGCTCGCGCTTCGGGGGCTGCGCACCATGGGCGTGCGGCTGGAGCGGGAGACGGCCACTGCGCTCGCACTCGCCCAATGGCTCGATGCCCGCGACGATGTGGCGCATGTCCTGTGCCCGATGCTGCCGGGCGCACCCGGCCATGACCTGTGGAAGCGCGATTTTGCTGGCGGGTGCGGATTGTTCAGCTTCGTGCTGAAGGACCGCGACGATGCCGCGCGCTGCCGTCTCGTCGACTCGCTCAACCTCTTCGGCATCGGCTACAGCTGGGGCGGGTTCGAAAGCCTTGCGATCCCCTTCGACATTCCTCCGATCCGCAGCACCATGCCCTGGCCCAAGGATGGCTGGGGGGTTGGCGAAAGCTGCGGCATTCGCCTATCGATCGGTCTCGAGGATGCGAGCGACCTGATTGCCGATCTGGATCAGGCATTTGCCGCGATGGACAAGGGATAGACGTGCAGGGCGAAACACCACCCGCAAGCAGTGAAACGGCAGCACCGGTCGAACAGGCGTGGAGCCTTGCAGAACCCGCACCGCCCGAAACGGCGGTTGCGGCGTCGGAAGGCATCAAGGAAGCGGTCAGCGGCAAGAGCGAGACGGTCGGCTCGATCGTCGACACGCTCGACGGGCTGGCGATCAGCCTCGGCCATATGCGCGTGTCGGTGTTCGACGTGCTCATCGTCGCGTCCATCGTTTTCGGCGTCATCGCCTTCGCATGGTTCGCCAGCAGGGTTGCCCGCCGCATGGTCCGCAGGGTCCAGCGCCTCGACGACACGCAGCAATTGCTGGTCGAGAAGATCATCACCATCGCGATATGGGCGGCGGCGTTCTTCATGGGGATCGACCTGCTCGGCATCGATCTTACCGCGCTGGCCGTGTTCTCGGGCGCGTTCGGCCTGGCAATCGGTTTCGGCCTCCAGAAAACCTTCGGCAACCTGATCGCCGGGATCATCCTGCTGATGGACAAGTCGATCAAGCCGGGCGACGTCATCGCAGTCACCGACATGGCGGGCAACGAAAGCTTCGGCCAGATCCGCAAGATTGGCGTGCGTGCGGTTTCGGTGACGACCCGCGACCAGCGCGAATATCTGATCCCGAACGAGAACCTGATGATCAACCAGGTCGAAAACTGGTCCTATTCGTCGAAGAACGTGCGGATGCAGGTCCCGGTCGGGGTCAGCTACGAAGCCGACATGAACCTCGTCGAAAAGCTCATGCTGGAAGCCGCGGCGAGCTGCGACCGCGTGCTCAAGGCCCCGCCGCCGACCGTGTGGATGAACGAGTACGGCGACAATTCGGTCAATTTCACCATCCACTGCTGGATCATGGATCCCGAAGACGGGGTGGGGAACGTGCGCAGCGCCGTGCTCAAGAAGCTGTGGTGGCTGTTCAAGGAAAACGGGATCGAAATTCCCTTCCCGCAGCGCGACTTGCACATCCGTTCGAGCGACCAGCTGGACAAGCTGCTGGCGATCATGGCCAAGGAAAAGGGCGAATAGCCAGCCTGCGATATTAGAAGATGCTGGAATAGCTGGCCTTCTCGCCTGCGCAGCGCCGGTTTTGAAATTTCGCCTTTCATGGCGGACATTTCCGATTTCAAAATTTCCGCTTCCCTGATGCGCATTCATTCTGCTTGGCGCGGGAGGCCGGTGCCGATCATCTTGGCGCAATGGCAAAACCCGGAACTATCCATCTCGTCGGCGCGGGGCCGGGCGATCCCGACCTCCTGACGCTGCGCGCCGCCCGCCTGATCGAACGGGCGGCGGTCATCGTGCACGACGGCCTGGTCGATCCCAGCATCCTGGCGCTCGCACGGCCCGATGCGGAGCTCGTCTCCGTGGCCAAGCAGCGTGCGCGTCACACCATGCCGCAGGAAGAAATCAACGCCCTTCTGGTGCGCATCGCGCTGTCGGGCATCGACGTGGTGCGCCTGAAGGGCGGCGATCCGTTCATCTTCGGTCGCGGCGGCGAGGAAGCGGAGGCTGCACGCGCCGCCGGCGTGCCCGTCGAGGTCGTCCCCGGCATCAGCGCAGCCAACGGCGCCGCAGCAGCCGCCCAGATTGCGCTTACCCACCGGGATGCTTCGTCCATCGTCAGCTTCGTGGCCGGCCAGTGCAAGGGGCTGAAGGACCAGGACTGGGCAGGCCTCGCCGGCAAGGGCCGCACGCTCGTGATCTACATGGGAGTCAAGACGGCCCCGATGATCGCCGAGAAACTGATGGAAGACGGCCTTGCGCCCGACATGCCGGTTGCGGTGATCGAAAACGGCGCGCGCCCGCAAATGCGCGTGCTGCGCGCACCGCTTGCCGGGCTGCCCGAGCTTGTCGAGGCTGAATCTGTGGTGAGCCCTGCGCTCATCGTGATCGGCGAAGTGACCGCGCGCGACGACATCGCCCTTTCAACGCTTGCACAGGAGGCGGCGCGATGAGGCTGCTGACCGGAAACGACCTCAGGACCGGAGCCGTGACCTGGTGGACCGGCAATGACTGGTCGCTCCACGTGGAGGATGCGGTCGATGTGACCGGCACCGAGGACGAGATCGCGCGGCGCGAGGAAGCGGCCCGCCGCGTCAACGCGCCCTATGCCATCGATGCTTCTTTGCACCAGGGCCGTCCGCGCCCTTCGCACATCAAGGACCGCGTCCGTGCGCTCGGCCCAACCGTGCGCCCCGACCTGACGCTCAAACCGGCCGATCCCGATATCGGCAGCTGGGTAATCTGACATGTATCGCTACGACCAATACGACCAGGCCATGGTCGATGCCCGCGTGGAGGAATTCCGCGACCAGACGCGTCGCCGCCTCGAAGGCAGGCTGACCGAAGACCAGTTCAAGCCATTGCGGCTGATGAACGGCCTTTACCTGCAATTGCACGCCTACATGCTGCGCGTCGCCATCCCCTATGGCACGCTCGACAGCCGGCAGATGCACATGCTGGCCGACATCGCGGACAAGTACGACCGCGGTTACGGCCATTTCACGACGCGCCAGAACATCCAGTACAACTGGATCAAGCTGGAAGATGCGGGCGATATCCTCGCCGATCTCGCCAGCGTCGAGATGCATGCCATCCAGACCAGCGGCAATTGCATCCGCAATATCTCTTCGGACCACTTCGCCGGAGCTGCGGCGGACGAGGTCGTCGACCCGCGCCCCTATGCCGAGCTGCTGCGCCAGTGGTCGAGCTTCCATCCCGAATTCAGCTACCTGCCGCGCAAGTTCAAGATCGCGGTCATCGCCAGCGATACCGACCGGGCGGCCATGCGGCTGCACGACATCGGTATCCAGATCGTGCGCAACGAGGCGGACGAGCTGGGCGCGGCGTTCTACGTCGGTGGCGGGATGGGCCGCACGCCGATGATTGCGCCCTGCATCAATGCCTTCGTCCCGCTAGACCGGATGGTGACCTATGCCGAAGCCGCGCTCAGGGTCTACAACCGCCACGGACGGCGCGACAACAAGTACAAGGCGCGCATCAAGATCCTCGTCCACGAGCTGGGCGCGGAGGAATATACGCGCCAGGTCGAGGAGGAGTTCGCCCATCTGCTCGGGCAGGGCGTCGAACCGCCCTTCGCCGAGCTGGAGCGTATCCGCGGCTATTTCGAGGACCCGCTGTTCGAGGACGGCCTGTCCGCCGAACTCGACCGGAGCGATCCCGATTTCGCACTGTGGGTCGATCGCAACACGATCGCGCACAAGGCACCGGGCTATGTTTCGGCGGTGATCAGCCTGAAGCCGGTCGGCGGCATTCCGGGTGATGCCACGGCCGAGCAGATGCATCTCATGGCCGATCTCGCCAGGGATTACAGCTTCGACGAGCTGCGCGTCATGCACACGCAGAACATCGTCCTGCCCCATGTCCGCAAGGCCGACCTGCACGCGCTGTGGACCGCGCTGGAGGCAGCAGGGCTGGGCAGTCCCAATCTCGACACGATCGAGGACATCATCGCCTGCCCGGGGCTCGATTATTGCAGTCTTGCCAATGCGCGTTCGATTCCGGTCGCGCAGAAGATTTCCGAACGTTTCGCCGCCAACGGTAAGACCGAGGCGCTGGGCCAACTCAAGCTGAAGATTTCCGGCTGCATCAATGCCTGCGGGCACCACCATGCAGGCCACATCGGCATCCTCGGCGTCGACAAGAAGGGCGTCGAAAACTACCAGCTCCTGCTCGGCGGGAGCGAGGCGGAAGACGTGAGCCTCGCCAAGATCACCGGTCCCGGCTTCGACGAGGCCGGCATCGTCGACGCGGTGGAAACGGCCGCCGACGTCTACCTGCGCGAGCGCCAGGACGGCGAACGCTTCCTCGACACCTATCGCCGTATCGGCATGACCCCGTTCAAGGAGGCCCTGTATGGCTGATTTCGTTTCCGACACTGACACGCTGATCCGCTTCCGCGACGACGAACAGGTCGACGATGCGGCGGTGACGGTCGATTCCTTCCTCGACCAGCAGGATGCCAGCGCGGTTCGCGTGGAACCGGGCGACGACGCACGTGCGCTCATCCCGCACCTTGGACGCCTGTCGCTGGTCGAGGTGAACTTCCCCGCCTTCGGTGACGGGCGCGGCTATTCCTCCGCCCGCATTCTGCGCGAAGCAGGATATGAAGGCGAGCTCAGGGCAGTGGGTGACGTGCTGGTCGACCAGGTTGCCTACATGCGGCGCTGCGGCTTCGACGCGTTCGAACCCGATGCCGCACTCGACGAAGGCGATCTGGAAACGGCGCTCAATCGCTGGCCCGAAGTCTACCAGCCTGCAGCCGATGCCCGGCAGCCGATCTGGGCCAAGCGACACGAGGGCGTGCGCCACGCATGAACGAGACGCGGCCTATCGACCGGCTCGATACCGGGCCGCGGTTCACGGACCATGACGCGGTCCGGCTGAACCGCATGTTCCGCGGCAGCGAGACCGAGGAATGGCTGCGCGCGGTCATCGAGGGCAATCTGGTGGGCGACATGGCGATCGTCTCCAGCTTCGGCGCGGAAAGCGCCGTGCTGCTGCATCTCGTGTCGGAAATCGACCGCTCGATCCCGGTGCTCTTCCTGGAAACGGGCAAGCATTTCCCCGAAACGCTGGCCTATCGCGACGAGCTTACCGACCTGCTCGGGCTTAACCGGGTGGATGTCTATCCCGACCTTGCCGATCTCCAGTCCCGCGACGAGACGGGGCTTCGCTGGTCCTACGATCCCGACGGCTGCTGCGAATTGCGCAAGGTACGGCCGCTGGAAAAGGCGCTGGCGCCGTTCGATGCCAGCCTTACCGGGCGCAAAGCGTTCCAGTCCTCCACCAGGGCGAACCTGCCGCGCTTCGAGGTCGATACCTCCGATGCGCAGGGGCGTCTCAAGGTGAACCCGCTGATAGACTGGAAAGCGGAAGACATCGCCGCCTACATGAGCGTGCACGAACTGCCGCGCCACCCGCTGGTCGAACGCGGCTTTCCCTCTATCGGCTGCTCACCCTGCACCCGCGCCGTCGCCCCGGGCGAAGACCCGCGCGCGGGGCGCTGGTCGGGCTGGGACAAGGTGGAATGCGGCATCCATAAGCCGGGCGAGGAGCCCTTCCTGTAAAGGAACAGGCGGGCGCCGCTCGGCGACGCCCGCCCGAGTGTTATTCGGCGGCGGCTACGCGCTCGACCGTGACCGTGTTTCCTTCCGGGTCGACAGCCGTCCAGACACCGTTCGCATCGACGGATTCGGTGTGGCAGACTTCGGTCGCGCCTTCCTCGTCCTTGGTCGTGCAATACTGGTTGCCGCGCTGGACCCAGCGGCCGGTTTCGGTTTCGCCGGTGGGCGAGGTGGAGGTGTAAGTGCCGTCTTCGCTGACCGCTTCGGTCCACACTTCGCCTTCGGCGGTCGTCACCTTGAAATCGCCATAGGGCGGGCCGCCATCGGCAGCCATTGCGGCCGCTTCCTCGGCAGCGGGCTCTTCGACTGCGGCTTCGTCGGTTGCTTCGGTGGCAGGCTCAGAACAGGCGGAGACGGCCGCCAGTGCAGCGACAAGTACAAGTCTTTTCATGCTTTTTCCCCAAATCGTGATCGTTAAGGCGGCCGTTCCCGCCAATGCGACTCGCGATCCCTGGCCGCACGCTATGCCTGTGCGCGGCCTATGCCAAGCCTATCGCAGCCAGCCTTCGCGTCGATACCACTCGGCAGTCTCGCGCAGGCCTTCCTCGCCGGGGATGACCGGCTCCCACACGGCGCGCGGTACCTTGCGGTCGGAACGGGCTACCCAGTTGGGATGGGTCATGTAGCCGACCCGGTCCGCAGTGAGCCGGGCCTTGTCGCCGCGCAGCATCCGGTCGCCCCTGGCCGCCAGTTCCAGCACGGTTTTGGGCAGGTGCGGGGCGAAGACCCGCCGGTTCACCGCCGCGCCGATGGCCTTGGCGAGTTCCTTGTGCGACCAGCCGCCCTCGCGCCCGTCATCGGGCTCGAAAGTGCGGCGGCGGACCAGCGCGGGCTGGGCGTCGACGAGGTCGAGCAGCAGGCGCGCCAGGTCATGGACGTGGATGATCGAGCTGGCGCCGCCCGGCGGCAGCGGAACGAAGCCCCAGGCTGCAGTGCGGAACATCTCGAAATAGTCGACGTCGCGCGGGCCATAGACGCCAGGCGGGCGGATGATCGTCCAGTCGAGCCCGCTCGCTTCCACCAGCGCCTCGGCCTCCGCCTTGGATGCGCCATAGGCGGACAGGGCCGGCTCGCGCGCCGAGAGCGAGGATACGAAGACGAAGCGCTTCACCCGCGCATCCTTGGCGGCGGCGATCAGCCTCTCGGTCCCGGCGACATTGGCCTCATGGAAGGCGGCAGGGTCGGGTGCGTTGGTCAGCCCCGCGACGTGCACGATGGCCTCGGTCCCTTCGCACAGGGCCGCCAGCGCTGCCTCGTCCGAAAGGGTGCCCGGCAGCCATTCCACGCCCTTTCGCGGCGGCTGCGGCTTGCGGGTGAGCGCGCGCACGGTGATGTCGCGCTGCTGCGCCACGTCGAGCACGGCCTGCCCGACGAACCCCGTGGCCCCGGTCAATGCGATGGTCATGCGCGCACCATGTGGTCGCGGTGGACGACGGCTGCGCGCGGCACGTAGCCGAGGCGTGCCGCCTGTTCGTCTTCGCGCAGGCCGAGGATGGCGCGGCATTCGGCGGCATCGTATTCGACAAGGCCCTGTCCAAGCCGTTCGCCTTTCGCGCCGTGAATCGCGACAAGGTCGCCGCGGCGGAAATCGCCTTCCACCGCGGTCAGTCCGGCGGCCAGCAGGCTGGCGCCGCGCTCCAGCGCATTTGTGCAGCCGGCATCGACCGTCAGCACGCCCGCAGGCGCGAGGCGGCCCGAAAGCCAGGCCTTCCGCGCGCTTTCATCGCCCTGCGCGACGAACAGCGTCCCGATACCGGCGTCGAGCGCCCGCGAGATAGGCCTGTCGTGGGTCCCGTTGACGATCGCCAGCGCAATGCCAGCCCGCTCCGCGATCCGCGCGGCCTGCAGCTTGGCAAGCATTCCGCCCGAGCCGAGGCCCGATCCCGAATCCCCGCTCGCCATTTCGATGATTTCGGGCGTCACGCCTTCGACACGGTGGATGAGCGCGGCATCCGGCTCCTTCGGATTGCGGTCGTAGAGGCCATCCACGTCGGACAGCAGCAAGACCGCTTCCGCACCTGCTGCCTGCGCCACGCGCGCAGCGAGCCGGTCGTTGTCTCCGAACCGGATTTCTTCGGTTGCGACGCTGTCGTTCTCGTTCACCACCGGGATGGCGCCCGTTTCGACCAGGCGGCCCAAGGTGGCGGCGGCATTGAGATAGCGCCTGCGGTCTTCAAGGTCGCCCAGCGTCACCAGCATCTGCGCGGCAAGGAGGCCCTGCGCGCCCAGCGCATCGGCCCAGAGGCGAGCAAGTTCGACCTGTCCGACAGAAGCGGCGGCTTGCGCATCGGCAAGGCTTGCCCGGCCGCCCCTTTCGAGGCCGAGCTTGGCCGCGCCCAGCGCGATCGCGCCCGAGGATACGACGATGATCTCCGTCCCGCCGGCGCGAAGCTGCGCCAGTTCTTCTGCCAGCGTGGCGAGCCAGCTGCGGCGCGGCTGTCCCCGCTCGACCAGCAAGGCCGAGCCGATCTTGACGATCAGGCGGCGGGTGCTGCGGATCTCGGCGAGGGACGCGATGGCCATGAGGGTGTCAGATGGGCGACCAGTCGGCCGCGTCGTCGGCGTCCATGTCCTCGACCTCGGCGGCCTTGGTTTCGGTCGAAGTGCGGTCGGGTAAATAGCCGAGCACGGCGTCGAGCAATTCGTCGATGCCTTCGCCCGTGGCGCCGGAAATGGAGAACACCTTGTCCGCACCCGCGGCCAGCAATTCGTCCGCAAAGGCCTTGCCGAGCTCGCTGTCGGCGAGGTCGAGCTTGTTCAGCGCGACCAGCTGCGGCTTGTTGATCAGGCCTTCGCCATAGGCTTCCAGCTCGGCGTTCACCGTCTGGTAGGCGTCGGCCGGGTCCTGTCCGGCAATGTCGATCAGGTGGATGAGCACGCGGCAGCGCTCGATATGGCCGAGGAAGCGGTCGCCGATGCCTGCACCATCGGCCGCGCCCTCGATCAGGCCCGGAATGTCGGCAAGGACGAATTCGCGGCCCTTGTGGCGCACCACGCCGAGCTTGGGCACCAGCGTCGTGAAGGCATAGGCGCCGACCTTGGCCTTGGTATTGGTCACCTGGTTGATGAAGGTCGACTTGCCCGCATTGGGCAGGCCGAGCAGGCCCACGTCGGCGAGCAGCTTCAGCCGCAGCCAGACCCACATTTCCTCGCCCTGTTCGCCCGGCTGGTGCTGGCGCGGGGCGCGGTTGGTGGAGCTCTTGTAACTGGCATTGCCGCGGCCGCCCATGCCGCCTTCGAGGAAGACGACGCGCTGGCCGACCTCGGTGAAATCCGCGAGAACTTCCTCCTTGTCTTCCGACAGGATCTGCGTCCCGACAGGCACGTGGATCACAAGGTCGTCAGCGCCTGCGCCGGTGCGGTCGCGGCCCATGCCATGGCCGCCGCGCTTGGCCTTGAAGTGCTGCGAATAGCGGAAGTCGATCAGCGTGTTCAGGCCCTGCACGGCTTCGAACACGATGTCGCCGCCCTTGCCGCCGTTGCCGCCGTCGGGTCCGCCGTATTCGATATACTTCTCGCGGCGGAAGCTGACGGCACCGGGGCCGCCCGCGCCGCTCTTCAGATAGATCTTGGCCTGGTCGAGGAAATGCATGGGAGCGCCCCTAGTCGGTTTTGTCGGTAATGGCGAGTATCGGCGCACGTCGGAACGCCAAATGTCTTTGCGGGCACGGCCAAACGCATCTACGCCGCCTGCCATGCAGTTCGACGATCTGATGCGCCGCTATTTCGGCACCGACGACCTCGGGGAAGTCACGCCCGCCGCTCTCGAGGCGGGGATCGAGCGTGCCCGCGTCGACCTGGGCCTCGAAAAGGACCGGGGCCGACGCTTCGCCCTGTGGTCGCTGCTGTTCATGCTCGGCGCCGCGCCCGACCTCGACGTCGCCTTCAAGAGCGAGGAGGACCGCGAGGCGGCACGAAATTTCATGGATCTCCTCGCCGCGAGCGAGGCGGCGGAAGAGGGCGATTAAAAGGGTGGATGGTGCCGGCTGCAGGAGTCGAACCCGCGACCTGATGATTACAAATCAACTGCTCTACCAACTGAGCTAAGCCGGCGTTCCTTGTCGTCCTGTCGCTTCGCTGCTTGAGGACGGGGTGCGCCTTTCGTTCAAAGCGCCCCGAAAGTCCAGCCTTCTGTTCGGGCGATGCCTTTGGTGAGGTCGCCCGGTTGCCAGCGTGAAGGATCGCCCGCCATCTTGCGCAGCCAAGCGGCGGTCAGAAGGGCATCGGACGCGTGGTCGTCGATCGGGCCCGTTCCGCGCACCGGCGGCGAGCCGAGCGCCGATAGCCCAGCGTTCAGTTCCTCGAAGCTGCGCATCTTGGCCCGCCCCGCGCTCCGTCCCGCTTCGATAGCGGCGAGGCTGGTGTAAATCTCCACCAGCGCAGAGCCGTGTTCCGGCAGCGGATCGACGGGCCAGACGGGCAGGCGCCCACGCAGGCGGTTCAACATCCGCATTCCCGTCAGGCTGGACTTGCCGACCTGCGCCGCGCCGACGAGGTTGAAATTGGAATAAGGTTTGCAGCCCATCTTCGCCTGCGCCGTCTCGGTGGCGCGGAAACGTCCGCGACCATGTGCGGCATTATCGCAGCCGAAGAAGCGGCCAGTTTCGATCCCGTCGCGGAAATAGGGACGGAAATCGGGGTGCTCCACGAAGGGCTGTGCACCGAGATGCGGTTCCGCCCGGCAGACGTCGTCGATCACCGACCAGAGCGCAGGCGCATCGGGAATGTCCTCGCGAAGGCCCGGAAAGAAGGCGCCGCAATCCGCATGCGGCAAGGCAATGCCGAGATCGACGCCGACCAGCGTAGCGCCGGGCAGGTCCTCTGCAAGTACCGCAAGCACGTCCTCGCGGCCCCAGCCTGAACCCCGCTCGACGAGGACGGGCGGACCGCCAGTGGCATCGGCGATGGCGAGGGCGATGCCCTTGTGGCGCGGCCCCTTCGCGCCCGACCAGTCGATCGCGAGGAAGCGGCTGAACCTAGGTGCGTTCACGCCGCAGTTTGTCCCAGTAGTCGAGTCGCTTCCTGACCTCGCGCTCGAAGCCGCGTTCGACGGGTTCGTAGTAGGTCTGCGGCGCCATCTCTTCGGGCCAGTAATTGTCGCCCGAAAAACCGTCCTCGGCATCGTGGTCGTAGCTGTAGCCCGAGCCGTAGCCGATATCCTTCATCAGCTTGGTCGGCGCATTGAGGATGTTCTGCGGCGGCATCAGGCTGCCGGTTTCTCGCGCCGATTTGAACGAGGCCTTCTGCGCCTTGTAGACCGCGTTCGATTTGGGCGCGGTGGCAAGGTAGGTGCAGGCCTGCACCAGCGCGAGCTCGCCCTCGGGGCTGCCGAGGAATTCATAGGCGTCCTTCGCCGCCATGCACTGAACCAACGCCTGCGGGTCGGCCATGCCGATATCCTCGACCGCCATGCGCACCAGTCGGCGGGCAAGGAAACGCGGTTCTTCGCCCGCAGTCAGCATGCGCGCGAGGTAATAGAGGCTCGCCTGTACATCGCTGCCGCGCACCGCCTTGTGGAGCGCGGAAATGAGGTTGTAGTGCCCTTCGCGGTCCTTGTCGTAGACCGCGACGCGGCGCTGCAGGAATTTGCCCAGCGCCGCTGGATCGAGAGGGTCGTCGATCTTCGCATTGTAGAGCGTTTCGGCCTGGTTGAGCAGAAACCGCCCGTCGCCATCGGCACTCGCCACCAGCGCGTCGCGCGCCTCGGGGGTGAGGGGCAGGGGGCCTTCGAGCTCTTCTGCCCGGTCGAGCAACTGGCCGAGCGCGGCATGGTCTAGCCGCTGGAGGATCAGGACCTGCGCACGGCTGAGCAATGCCGCGTTGAGGGCGAAGCTGGGGTTTTCCGTCGTCGCGCCGACCAGCGTCACCGTGCCGCGTTCGACGAACGGAAGGAAGCCGTCCTGCTGCGCGCGGTTGAAGCGGTGGATTTCGTCCACGAACAGCAGCGTGCGCTGGCCGGCTTCGGCGGCCTTGTCGGCGGCGGCGAAGGCCTTCTTCAAGTCGGCGACGCCGCTGAATACGGCGCTGACGCTTTCGAAGCGCATGCCCACGCTGTCGGCCAACAGCCGGGCGATGGTGGTCTTGCCGGTACCGGGCGGACCCCACAGGATCATGCTCGACAGGCGGCCTGCGGCGACCATGCGCCCGATTGCGCCTTCGGGACCGGTCAGATGGTCCTGCCCGATTACCTCGTCGAGCGAGGCAGGGCGCAAGCGGTCGGCCAGCGGCGCGTCCTCTCGGACGGCATCCGTTCCAGGCGTCGGGGGTAGATCATCGGGAAACAGGTCGGTCATTCGTCGGCTGACATAGGACGTCGGCAGACAAATTGCAGCGCCCTCTTGTGTGTCGCCCTCTAAGATATATCTTAGTGCTATCGAAGATATGTAAGGATACGGTTTGATGTTCAAAGGTCACAAGTGGCGCAAGCTGCACGGGTTGGATGGGTGGTCTCACGCCGCGGCCCATTTCGCCATGCACAATGCAGCCTTCGAAGACATGGCGACGCAGTTCGATTTCGGTTCTCGCATGGGTGGCCGCCGCCGCCGCCGGATGTTCGGTTCGGGCGAGTTGCGGTTGGTCCTGCTCTACCTGCTCGGCGAGGAACCGCGCCACGGCTACGAACTGATCAAGGCCATCGAGGAACTCACCGGGGGCAGCTATGCGCCGAGCCCCGGCACGGTTTACCCCACGCTTTCACTTCTCGAGGACGAAGGCGCCATCGCGCCGGTTGCGAGCGACGATGCGAAGAAGGCCTACGAGGCGACCGAAGCGGGCCTAAAGGAACTGGAAGACCGTGCCGATGAGGTCGAGGCGCTGATCGGACGCCTTTCGGGCCACGGCGAGCGCCGCCGGGCTTATGCCACGCCCGAAATGTTCAGAGCGGTCGGAAACCTCGCCACCGTTCTCAAGAACAAGGCCCGGAGCGGCGAACTCGACGATGCCATGATCCGCGAAATCGTGGATCTGGTCGACGATCTGGCAAAGAAGGTCGAGCGGCTCTGACACGCTCCTGCTTGCGCCTCCCGTCCGCGCCGCTAGTCTGCGCGGCGGAGAGGTCGCAAATGGGAGGGAAATGAAATGGACGCTTCTGCGAAAGCGCCGGTGCACCTGTGGGTGGTCGGCCTGTTGTCCTTGGTGTGGAATGGCTTCGGTGCCTACGACTACTTCATGTCGAAGACCGAGAACCGCGAATATCTCGCCGGCATGATGGAGCCGACCGGCGTTACGGTCGATGCCGCTATCGAATACATGAATGCCATGCCGCTGTGGGCCAATATCGGCTGGGGCCTTGGCGTGTGGGGCGCGGTGGCAGGTTCGGTCCTGTTGCTCATGCGCAAGCGCCATGCCTTCCACGCATTCGTTGCCTCGCTGATCGGCCTTGTGCTGGGAATGCTCCACCAGTGGTCCAGCCCGATGCCGGGCATGACCGACACGACCACGCCGATGATCTTCACGCTGGTAATCTTCGCGATCACGCTCTTCCTGCTGTGGTATTCGCGCAGGATGACCGCGTCGGGCGTCCTGTCCTGACCTGAAACCTACCGGCCTGCGGCTGCGCGACCGGTGTGCAGCCGCAGGTAGGTATCGATCACCGCTTGGTTGATCGCATCCCAGCTGTAGGCACGGGCCGCACGCTCGCCTGCCGCGCCATGCGCAAGGCGCAGCGCATCGTCCGTGCAATAGGCAGCCAGCGCTTCGGCGCAGGCCTTGGCGAAGGCATCGGTCTTGCTCGGCGGGACCAGGCGCCCCGTCTCCCCGTCGCTGACGAGGCTCGCCGCGCCGGTCGCACCCGCGGCGACCACGGGCAGGCCGCAGGCCATCGCTTCCAGCGTGACGTTGCCGAAGGTCTCCGTGATCGACGGGTTGAAGAAGATGTCGCCGCTCGCCAGCGCGCGGCCCAGGTCCTTGCCGGTCTGGAAGCCGACGAAAATGCCGCCGGGCAGCGTTTTCTCGAACCACCCGCGAGCCGGGCCGTCACCGATGACAAGTACCTTGTGCGGTACCTGACGCTTGCGGAGGTCGACGATCGTGTCGGCGAACACGTCGAGCCCTTTTTCCATGACCAGCCGGCCGAGGAAGACGATTGCCACGTCATCGTCTGCCAGCCCGTTGGCGCGGCGCCATTCCATATCGCGGCTGGAGGGATCGAAAATCTCGCGGTCGACCCCGCGCGACCAAATGCTGATGTCCTCGTGCATGCGCTGCGCCTTCAGCTCGGCGATCTGACTGTCGGAGGGTGCGACCAGCGCGTCGCAGCGGTTGTAGAAGCGGCGCAGGCCTGCCTCGACCACCGGTTCGAGGAAGGAAAGGCCGTAATAGCGCGGATAGGTTTCGAAGCGGGTGTGCACGCTCGCCAGTACGGGCAGGTCGCGCTTGCGGGCCCATTTCAGCGCCCCGTGCGCCGCCGGGTCGGGCGAGGAGAGGTGCATGGTGTTGGGCGCGAAACGGGCAAGGTCTTCCTCAACCGCACTGCCGAGCCGCAGGGGCAGGCGGTATTCGCCGCGCCCCTTCACCGGCATCCGGACGTTGGGGATGTCGACGAGGTCGCCAGTCGCCTCGAAATCCGGCGCTTCGACGACCGGCGAATATACGCGCAGCTTCGCCCCCTGCCGCAGGATGTAATCCGCCAGCCGGTTCAATGCCTGATTCGCGCCGTCGCGGGTGTAATTGTAGTTCCCGCTGAACAGGGCGATGCGAAGGTCCGTCACGTCCATTGCCTGCGCCCATAAGGCGCTGGACCGTTTTTGGCGAGAGGGCGTTGATCCGGCAGGGCGACCAGCCTGTCGATGCATTCCTATTTCGCATTGACTTGCTGCGTCGCAACATTATTGCCGACAGTGGGCCACGCGGTCCCAACGCCGCGCGTGCTCTCTGCAAGGAGAGAATACATGACTGCCGAACCGACGCTCAAGCCTGAGCGCCCTTTCTTTTCGTCGGGTCCGACCGCCAAGCATCTCGGCTGGTCGGCTTCCAACCTCAAAACCGAATCGCTCGGTCGCTCGCATCGCAGCGCCCTCGGCAAGTCGCGGCTGAAATATGCCATCGACCTGTCGAAGGAGATGCTCGGCGTGCCCGAGGATTACCTGGTCGGCATCATGCCCGCCTCGGACACCGGCGCGCTGGAATGCGCCATGTGGACGATGCTGCGTCCCGACCGCCCGGCCACGGTCGCGGCATGGGAAAGCTTCGGCAATGTCTGGATCCAGGATGCGGTCAAGCAGCTCAAGCTGCCCAAGCTGACCACGCTCGACGCCGATTACGGCGAAATCCCCGACCTCGCGTCGATCCCGCAGGACAATGACGTCGTCTTCACCTGGAACGGCACCACCTCGGGCGCCAAGATCCCGAACACCGACTGGCTGGCCGAAGGCCGCGAAGGCGTGACCATCAACGACGCCACCAGCGCCGTCTTCGCGATGGAGATGGACTGGGCCAAGCTCGATGCCACGACCTACAGCTGGCAGAAGGTGATGGGCTCGGAAGCCCAGCACGGCATGCTCATCCTCAGCCCCAAGGCAGTAAACCGGATCGAGGAATATGATCCGGAATGGCCGCTGCCCAAGCTCTTCCGTCTCAAGAAGGGCGGCAAGATCAACGAAGGCATCTTCCGCGGCGAGACGATCAACACGCCCTCGATGCTGGCGACCGAAGACTACATCGACGCGCTCGAATGGGCGCAGGCGCTCGGCGGCCGCAAGGCCATGTTCGAACGCGCCGATGCCAACGCCAAGATCGTCAAGGACTGGATCGAGGCGACCCCGTGGCTGCGCAACATGGTCTCGGACCCTGCCAAGCAGACCAACACCGGCGTGTGCTTCGTCTTCCAGGGCGACTGGTACGAAAGCCTGTCCGACGAGGACAAGGCGGGCGTTCCGAAGAAGATTGTCAAGTTGCTCGAAGATCGCGACGTCGGTTACGACTTCAACGGCTATCGCGATGCCCCGCCGAGCTTGCGCATCTGGTGCGGCGGCACGGTCGAACAGGAAGACCTGAAGCGTCTCCTGCCGTGGATCGAATGGGCCTACGAGCAGGTCAAGAACGGCTGATCCGGCTGGCGGCCCCCTGAGGGCCGCCGCCTCCCCTCACAATATCAATGCCCCGGCCGATCGCCGGGAGAACGACAGGAATATTCCGTCATGAGCAAACCCAAAGTCCTCATCAGCGACAAGATGGACCCGAATGCCGCCCGCATTTTCGAAGAGCGTGGCTGCGACGTCGACGTGAAGCCGGGCATGACGCCCGATGAACTCAAGGCCGTGATCGGCCAGTACGATGGCCTCGCCATCCGTTCGGCGACCAAGGTCACGCCCGAAATCCTCGATGCCGCGACCAATCTCAAGGTCGTGGGCCGCGCCGGGATCGGCGTCGACAACGTCGATATTCCCTATGCCAGCGGCAAGGGCGTGGTCGTGATGAACACGCCCTTCGGTAACTCGATCACCACGGCCGAACACGCCATCGCGATGATCATGGCGCTGGCCCGCCAGATCCCTGCTGCCGACCGCCGCACGCAGGCCGGTGAATGGCCGAAGAACGATTTCATGGGCGTTGAGGTGACCGGCAAGACGCTGGGCCTGATCGGTGCCGGCAACATCGGCTCGATCGTCGCCAGCCGCGCGCTTGGCCTGAAGATGAAGGTCGTCGCTTTCGACCCCTTCCTCACGCCCGAACGCGCCATCGAGATCGGGGTCGAGAAGGTCGACCTCGACACGCTCCTGGCGCGTGCCGACTTCATTACGCTGCACACGCCGCTGACCGACGAGACGCGCAACATCCTCAGCCGTGAAAACCTCGCCAAGACGAAGAAAGGCGTGCGCATCGTCAACTGCGCGCGCGGCGGCCTGATCGACGAAGACGCGCTCGCCGATGCACTCGACAGCGGCCAGGTAGCAGGTGCGGCGCTCGACGTGTTCCAGACCGAACCGGCCAACGAGAGCCCGCTGTTCGGCAAGCCCAACTTCATCTGCACCCCGCACCTCGGCGCCAGCACGACCGAAGCGCAGGTCAATGTCGCGCTGCAAGTGGCAGAGCAGATGGCCGATTTCCTCGTCAACGGAGGCGTCACCAACGCTCTCAACATGCCGAGCCTCAGCGCGGAAGAAGCGCCCAAGCTCAAGCCCTACATGGGCCTTGCCGAGAACCTCGGCAGCCTCGTCGGGCAGCTTGCGCATGGCAACCTCACCAAGATCAGCATCGAGCGTGAAGGCGCGGCGGCAGAACTGTCGGGCAAGCCGATCGAAGGCGCGGTGCTGGCAGGGCTGATGCGCCAGTATTCGGACACGGTGAACATGGTCAATGCGCCCTTCCTCGCGAAGGAACGCGGCCTCGATATCCGTTCGATCCGGCACGAGAAGGAAGGCGCGTACAACACCCTCCTGCGCGTGACGGTCGGAACCGATGCGGGCGACCGTTCGGTTGCAGGCACGCTGTTCGGTGCGGAAGCGCCGCGTCTCGTCGAGATTTTCGGCGTGCGCATCGAAGCCGAGCTCGACGGGCACATGCTCTACATCGTCAACCAGGACGCGCCGGGCTTCATCGGCCGTATCGGTTCGCTGTTGGGTGAAAGCGGCATCAACATCGGCACCTTCAACCTCGGCCGCCGCGAAGCGGGCGGGGAAGCGGTGCTGCTGCTCAGTGTCGACCAGCCGATCCCGCAGGATGTGGTCAAGGCGGCTTGCGCGCTGGAAGGCGTGAAGACCGTTATCCCGCTGGAATTCTGAGACGCGATAGGGCAGGGGGCGGCGCGATGACCCATCCAGACGATCTCCTGCCAGTCGGCCTCGAAGACGCCCTGCCTGCGCGCGCCGCAGCGATAACGCGCGCCATGCGCGAAATCCTCGGCGCGATGGACGCCCATGGTTACGACCGCGTGCGCCCGCCGCTGGTGGAGTTCGAGCATTCGCTGGCAGGCCGGATGGAAGGCGTGGCGACACGCCGGATGGTGCGCTTCACCGACCCGGAAAGCCTGCGCACGCTGGCCCTGCGCAGCGACATGACCGTGCAGGTCGGTCGCATCGCGGCCACCTCGCTGCGCGAAGCGCCGCGCCCGCTGCGCCTGTGCTATGCGGGCGAGGTCGCGACGATCAAGGCAGACCAGCTCGATCCTGCACGTCAGCGCCTGCAACTGGGCGCGGAACTCGTGGGCAGCGATAGCGTCGCGGCCGCGGCCGAGGCAGTTGCCGTTGCGCTCGACGCGCTTGAGGCGGCTGGCGTCACCGGCCTGTCGGTCGATCTCACCATGCCCGACCTCGTCGATACGCTGAGCGAGGAGGCGCTCCCGCTCGCTCCCGAACAGCGCGAAGCGGTTCGCCGCGAACTCGACATGAAGGATGCAGCCGGACTGAAAGCGGCAGGCGGCGAAGCTTACCTGCCGCTGATCTATGCCGCGGGTCCGTTCGAGCAGGCGCTCGACAAGCTGTCTGCGCTGGACGCCGGCGGTGTGCTCGCCAGCCGGACCTCGGCGCTGCGCGAAGTCGCCGCGACACTGGGCGATCGCGTGCGTCTGACGCTCGATCCTTCTGAACGCCACGGCTTCGGCTACCAGAGCTGGTTCGGCTTCACGCTGCACGCCGACAATGCACGCGGCGCGCTAGGCCGCGGCGGCACCTATGCCATCAAGGGCAGCGAGGAGGCGGCAACGGGCTTCTCGCTCTACATGGAGCCGATCCTCGAAGCGCTGGGCGCGCCAACTACCGATATGCGCAAGGCCGTATTCCTGCCGCTCGATCACGACCGTGCAGCAGCTCGCCGCCTTCGTTCCGACGGCTGGCGGACGGTCGCTGCGGTGACGGGCGAGGAAGAGCCGCAGGCGCTGGGCTGCACGCACAGCCTGCGCAGCGGCGAGGCGACCCCGCTTTAGGCCTCGCCAGGCTCCCACTTCGGGAACTTGGCCATGATCGCTGCAAACAGCTCCGATCCGGTGAGGCCGTCGAGCCACGCGCGGGTGCGGGGCAGGTTCTCTACCTCGAACCGCCCAGCGTCGTGATTGGCGAACTGCCGCACGAAGGGGAAAATCGCGATATCGGTAAAACCACGCGCCTGCCCTGACAGGAAGGGCTGGTCCGCCAGCCGCTCCTCCAGCCGGGCGACGTGGGCGATGCAAAGCTCGCGGTGCGCTTCGGAATCCACGTCCTCGTAGCGCGTATGGTACTTGTAACGGTCGAGGCCGTGCTTGAACGGCCCGTCATTGGCCGCGACGAGATCGTCGTCCTTGCGGTCCAGCCAGCCTTCGGGGTCGTCCTGCGCGAGCGCCCAGTGCATGATCTCGAGGCTTTCCTCGAACACCGATCCATCCGGCAGGACCAGCACCGGCACAGTGCCCTTGGGCGAAGCTTCAAGCATGGCCGCAGGCTTGTCGCGTAGCACCACCTCGCGGTGTTGGTATTTTGCGTCGCTGATCTTGAGCGCCATGCGCGCCCGCATCGCATAGGGGCAGCGGCGGAAGCTGTAGAGGACGGCCTCAGCCATCACCGCGCGGCTCCAGCTTGCGCCCGACATGGGCCTCGCCCCGCTGGCGGGCGAGCTTCGACTGGCGGTGCCGCTCCGCATAGCGGGCGCGCTGCTCGTCGGTTCGGTCGGCATGGCAGTGGTGGCAGGACACGCCTTCGACAAAGGTGTCGCGGGCCTTGTCCGATTCCGAAAGGGGCATCCGGCAGGCCCGGCACAGGCTGTGCTCGCCCACCTCGAGGCCGTGCTTCACGCTGACGCGCTCGTCGAAAACGAAGCATTCGCCGCGCCACAGGCTCTCTTCTTTGGGGATGTCCTCGAGGTATTTGAGGATGCCGCCCTTGAGGTGATAGACCTCGTCCAGTCCCTCGGCCTTCACGAAGGCGGTCGACTTCTCGCAGCGGATGCCGCCGGTGCAGAACATGGCGATGCGCGGCGTCTTGCCTTCTGCCTCGAATTCGGCGCGCTTGGCGCGGAACCACTCCGGAAATTCGCGGAAGCTCTTCGTTTCAGGGTCGATCGCGCCTTCGAACGTGCCGATCTGCACCTCGTAGTCGTTGCGCGTGTCGATCAGAATCGTGTCGGGGTCCGAAATCAGCGCGTTCCAGTCCTCCGGCGCCACGTAGGTTCCGACGCCATCCACCGGATCGAGGTCCGGCTGGCCCATGGTCACGATCTCTTTCTTCAGCCGCACCTTGCTGCGGTAGAAGGGCATCTTCTCCGCCCGCGATTCCTTCACTTCGAGGTCGGCGCAGCCGGGCAGGGCGCGGATATGGTCGAGCATCGCCTGGATGCCCTCGTCGCTGCCTGCGATGGTCCCGTTGATCCCTTCGCCCGCCAAGAGCAGCGTGCCGCGCACGCCCTGTTCCTCGCAAAGCGCCTGCAGCGGCGCGCGCAGCGACGCAGGGTCGTCGAACCGCGTGAAATGGTAGAGTGCGGCGATGCGGACGGGCGGGTGGTCGGTCACGGCGCGCCCGTTAGCAGTCCTTCCCTTGCGCGGCTAGGTGCCGAAACGGGCGGCCAGGTAGCGATCGACCAAGGCCGTCGCGGGATAGTCCGGCTCGCCCAGCTTGCGATTGATTTCGGCATGCCCCCGCAGGCCGCGCCCATCGACCGCTTCCACGCTCGCTTGCGTCCCCGCCCCTTGGAGCGCCCGCGCCAGTCCGCGGGATTGCTGCGTCCCGTCGCGGCGCTGGACATGCAGGATGAGGAAGGACGGCGCATTGGGCGCAGCCGCATGGAAGGTAGGCGAAAGGGCTTTTTGCCGCTCGGGATCGGTTCCGAAGGCTTGTTCGTAGGTGTCGCCCATCAGGCGCGCGTTCTCGTCCATCTGGGCCGGCACGTCGTATGCTGCACCGTCCAGCGGGATAATGCCGTCGATGTCGCTGTACCCGAGGCCCGCCTTGCGCAAATAGGCCGGATCGGTGCCGACCAGGGCAACGAGATGCGCCCCGGCGCTATGTCCGACGAGGACGATGCGGCTTGCATCGTAGCCGAGGCGGCCGGCCTCGCGCTTGAGCAGGGCGACTGCATCGGCCACGTCCTGCGCCTGCTGTTCGACAGTCGCAGCGGGCACGAGCCGGTAGTTCACGGAAGCGACCGCATAGCCCTGTTCCTGCCAGTGGGAAAGCTTGGCCGAACCCTTCATCATCGACTTGTCGCCTCGCTTCCACCCGCCGCCATGGACGAAGACGACCAGTGGCGCGCTCTTGGATTGGCCCGCCCAGACATCCACGCGCTGCAACTTTTCGCTGCCGAACGACAGCTCGACAGGTGGGGGTGAGCGACGCTCTGCGGAATTTGCAATCACGCTTCCGCTTGCAAGCGCCGTGGCAAGGACGGCGGCAACGACTGGCTTCTTCATGGCGAAATTCCTTTTCACCGGGATCGCAGTCGGGAAGGAACACCAGAAGGTGTTAATTTTCCAGTCGCGAATTGTCGCCGATTGTCGCGACAGTTTGCTTGCCCTCGCGCCTTCGAAGGCCTAGGCGCGCACGCGTTTGTGTCACCCTGACGAGCAGGTTTTTCCGCATATGGCCAACGTAACCGTGATCGGCGCCCAGTGGGGCGATGAGGGCAAGGGCAAGATCGTCGACTGGCTCGCCAGCCGCGCCGACGCCGTCGTCCGTTTCCAGGGCGGCCACAATGCCGGCCATACGCTGGTCATCGACGGGAACGTCTTCAAGCTGTCGCTGCTGCCCTCGGGCATCGTGTCGGGTACGCTGTCGATCATCGGCAATGGCGTGGTGCTGGACCCCTGGGCACTCAAGGCCGAAGTCGAGAAGATCGAAGGCCAGGGTGTCGACATCAATCCCGACAATCTCGCCGTCGCCGACAATTGCCCGCTGATCCTGCCGATCCACCGCGATCTCGACGGCCTGCGCGAAACCGCTGCCGGCTCGGGCAAGATCGGCACCACGGGTCGCGGCATCGGCCCGGCCTACGAGGACAAGGTCGGCCGCCGCGCGATTCGCGTGTGCGACCTCGCGCATCTCGACAGCCTCGAGCCGCAGCTCGACCGCCTGTGCGCGCACCATGACGCACTGCGCGCCGGTTTCAACGAACCCCCGGTCGACCGCGAGCGCCTGCTGAACGACCTGCGCGAAATCGCGCCCTTCGTGCTGAAGTTCGCCCAGCCGGTGTGGAAACGCCTGAAGAAGGTCCGCAAGGCGGGCGCGAAAATCCTGTTCGAAGGTGCGCAGGGCGTCCTGCTCGACATCGATCACGGCACCTATCCCTTCGTGACCAGCTCGAACACGGTCAGCGGTACGGCGGCAGCCGGCAGCGGCCTCGGCCCCAATGCGACCGGCTACGTGCTGGGCATCGTCAAGGCCTACACCACCCGCGTCGGCAGCGGCCCGTTCCCGACCGAGCTGACCGATGACATCGGCAAGGGCATTGGCGAACGCGGGCATGAATTCGGCACTGTCACCGGCCGCCAGCGCCGGGTCGGCTGGTTCGACGCGGTAATCGTACGCCAGAGCTGCGCGATCAGCGGCGTGACCGGCATCGCGCTCACCAAGATCGACGTGCTCGACGGGCTCGACGAGGTGAAGATCTGCACCGGCTATCGCCTGCGCGGCAATGTCTACGACTACCTGCCCAGCCATGCCGCCGACCAGGCGGAAGTCGAGCCGATCTACGAAACGATGGACGGCTGGAAGGAATCGACCGCCGAGGCGCGCAGCTTCGCGGACCTGCCGGCCAATGCGGTGAAGTACATCCAGCGCATCCAGGAACTCATCGAAACGCCGGTGTCGCTCGTCTCCACGAGCCCGGAACGCGACGATACCATCCTGATGCGCGATCCCTTCATGGACTGATCAGGCAGCGGGTGGCAGGATGCGCGCGATGCGTCTCCTGCCTCTTCTTGCCGCTCTGTCGCTGGCCGCTTGTTCGCAAGTGGTGCCCGAGGCGCGTGCCCAGCAGGCGCAGGATGGGGAGCGGGCCGATTTCCTGCTGGTCGACAAGTCGGACCGCACGCTCTGGGTGTATCAGGCCGGAAAGGTGATCCGCACCTATCGCGGCCTGCAATACGGAGACCAGCCGGTCGGTCACAAGCGCTTCGAAGGCGACGAGAAGACGCCCGAAGGCCGCTATACGATCACTTACGGCAACGAGCAGTCGAGCTACTACCTCAGCCTTTACGTCGATTATCCCAACGAAGCCGACCGCGCATATGCCAAGGCGCGCGGCCGGTCGCCGGGTGGGCTGATCTTCCTTCACGGCCAGCCCAACGGCCTGCCGTTCGACGCGCGCGTGCCGGGGGACTGGACCGATGGCTGCATCGCGCTGTCGAATAGCGAAATTGCAGAGCTGTGGTCGCTGGTCCCCGACGGCACGCCGATAGAAATCAGGCCCTAGGGGCGCCTTCGCCGAGCATCGCTACCTGTACCTGCAGGCGCTTCACCTCGCGCAGCACGCTCAGCATGTTCATTCGCGAATAGAACCATTCCTTGATGAAGCCCTGCATCAGCAGCGCGCCCAGAGTGACGATACCCCACCATACCGAATCCTCGAACGCGGTGGCGGTGAAGAAGCGGTAGGCGAAGTAGACCAGCGCAATCCCGAGCACAAAAGCGACGGCGAAGATGAGCTTCGACCATCCGCCCAAGGGGCCGGTGAGGACATCCCCGATCTGGCTGAACATTCCCCGCCCTTCGTCCAGCGAGGCAAGGAAGGCCCTGTCGTCCTCGTCCAGCGCGCCGCGGATGCGGTCGTCGATGTCGGTCATGTGTCGTCTCCTTCAAGAGCCGCCTTCAGTTTCTGGCGGGCGTGGAACAGCCGGGTCTTGGCCGTGCCGAGGGGCACGTCCTGGACGGCGGCGATCTCGGCGAGGGTCAGGCCCTCGACGAAGTGAAGTTGTGCGGCGAGCCGCTGATCGGGCGACAGCGCGGCAAAGGCCTGGTCGATGGCAACCCGTTCGTCGGCAACCGCCGGAAGGGACTGCTCCAGCTCGACTGTCGCCTCGTAGCTCCGCCTGTTTTGCGCGCTGCGTATCCGGTCGATGCACCGCCGCCGCAGGATGCCGAAAGCCCAAGGGGCAAAGCGTGACGGCTCGCGCAATCCGCCGATACCGCGCAGGATCGAAATCCTCGTGTCCTGCACTGCCACCAACGCCATCTCGTCGTTCCGCAAAACGCGCCTCGCCGACCGGGCAAGACGGGGCTGCCAGCGTCGCGCCAGCCGTTCTCCGGCCGCGCGGTCGCCGGACTGGACCAGCGTGACGAGCAATTCGTCATACAGCCTTCCGGCATCACCCTGTCCTGTCGCCCGTCCTGTCATGACCCCTTAGTCGCAGGGCGACGCCAAAAGGTTCAATCGAAAACCGCAAATTGCTGAAATTCTTGACACGGACACTGTTTGTTCTCACTACGTTCGCCAATCAGGCCATCGAAAGGTGATTCCATGCAGGCGGACTTTTCCTACGAACCGGTGTGCGACGGCGCCGGATGCCAGCTGGGTGTGACCATTCTTGCCGACCGTGAGGCCCTTCGCGAACAGATGCGGGAAGATGCGGCGGCGGCCGGTTTCCGCGTAATGGAATGCTGCGGGCTCGACGAATACGCCAGCGGGTCTGTCGGATCGCTCGGCGACCTGGTGCTGGTCGACTGCGTGGCGGCCGATGCCGGCGTGATGGCGCTGCTTTCGCGACTCGACATGCGCGCGGGCAAGTCCGGTGCGCAACTGGTCGTTTCGACCGGTATGGACGCGCTCGACACCGTGTTCGGCTGCTTCGCCATGCCGGGCGCGCAAATCCTGGTGGACCCGGGCCGGGCGGAACGCATCGTTGCGATCGGCCGGGTGCTCGCCCATGTCCCGAACCTGCGCCTTCGCGAACTGGCCGAAGAAGACCGCCTGATGCTGCTCAGGTTGACAGAGCAGGTCGGCAAGATGGCCGAGCGGCTCGAAAGGCTTTCGCCCGGGCAGCGGGCAGGCGGTGGGGCATTCCGACTGGAAGCGGCAACCGATGCGTGGCGCGCAGCGGGAGACGAACATGTCGCCCATGGCGGCGCATCGCCGCGTCCGGCCTTGCCCGATGCCTCGGTCATCCGTGCGGTGATCCGCAACCGGCAGGCACGGGCGCGGTATTTCGATCCCGAACTCTTTGCCGATCCTGCTTGGGACATCCTGCTCGACCTTGCTGCCGCCCGGGCGGAGCGAAAGCGGGTTTCGGTCACTTCGCTCTGCATTGCGGCTGGCGTCCCCGCGACCACCGCCCTGCGCTGGATTTCGCAGATGGTGGAGATGGGGCTTTTGCTGCGCATTCCCGACCCCCTCGATCGCCGCAGGGCCCACATCGCGCTGTCCGATGACACGGCGGACGCGATGGCCCGCTATTTCGCGGAGACCCGGGCCGCTGCTGCGGTGCCCATGGCAGCCGCGCTTTAGCCTTTCCTCAGAACGACCGTCCGCCCTTCTGGCGGTGGATCTGCAGGCAAGAGCATTCTTGCCGCATCGGCACGAGCCCGCACGAGAATGGCTTCGGCGACACCCGGATCATGCATCACCGTGTCGGCTTCCCCCAGTGCGCGCGCCTGTCGGAGGGTGAGGTCTTCCGGATCGTCGCTCGCCAGCGTGATTTCAAGAACGGCACGGGAATTCGGGGTCTCCCGGCCACCTAGCCATTCATCGAGCCTGCCATCGCTGCCTTCCACCATCGGATCAAGCGGGCCGCCTTGCGACAACGCAGCGTCGATTGCCCGGCGCCTGTCGTCGCTGCGGGGAAACCGGTCGCGGATGCGCTCGCGTGCTGTGGAGAGAGCTGCGGCAAGCGGTCCCAGCGACTGGGGCAACAGGCGCTCGAGCCGCAGCCGCAAGTGCTTGGCAAGACCCGCAGATGCACCACCGGTACTGACCGCCACGAGCACGTCGCCGCGCTCCAGCACGCTCGGCAGGGTGAAATCGCACAGGTCCGGCCGGTCGGCGACGTTCACGAGCAGACCCGCCCGCTTCAGCCGCAGGGCTGCTGCCTCGGCCGCGCGTTCGTCTTCCAGCGCGACGAATGCGAGGCGGGCGTGGTGCGCCTCGGTCTCCCCGCAAGGAATGCCGCCTGCCCGTTCCACGAGCCTCGCCTTGGCATCGGCCATGTCGCCGCTGCCGACCACCACCACCCGCTGCCCCGCGATCCGGTGGAACAGGGGCAGCGAATGCAGCATCAGGCGAGCCACTCCGGCACGCGCTCGGCATCCATGATCGCGCTGGCGGCGATGCGATCGGCCACGACAGCGAATTTGTCGCCGTCGACCAGCACTTCGGCCACGAAGCCGCGCGAATTGTAGGACGAGGCCATGGTCGCGCCATAGGCGCCGGCGGTGCGGAATACTGCAAGGTCGCCTGCGACCAGCGCATCGCATTCACGGTCCATGGCGAATGTGTCGCCCGTCTCGCAGATAGGGCCGACGATATGCGCGGTCATCCGGTCGCCGCTCGGCTCCACCGCGTCGAAATCGTGCCACGCGCCATACATCGCCGGGCGTGCGAGGTCGTTCATCGCCGCATCGACCACCACGAAGGGCGGGCCGTTGCCGCTGCGCTTGGAACGGATCACGCGGGTCAGCAGAATCCCGGCATTGCCCGCGATGACGCGGCCCGGTTCGAACATCAGCTGGACGCCCCAGCCCTTGGTCACGCGAGCGACCATCTCGCCATATTCCGCCGGGGAGGGCAGTTCCTCTCCCGCCTTGTATGGCACGCCGAGACCTCCGCCGAGATCGGCATGGGTCACGGTGCAACCCTGGCCGCGCAATTCGGCGATAAGAGCGCCGACCTTGCCGAATGCTGTTTCCAGCGGCTCGAGGTCGGCAAGCTGGCTGCCGATGTGCACGGCCACGCCGCGCATATCGAGGCCTTCTTCCTGCGCCAGGCGGGCATAGATGTCGGCTGCCCGGTCAAGCGGGACGCCGAATTTGTTCTCGCGTTTGCCGGTCGAAATCTTCTCGTGCGTGCGCGCATCGACGTCCGGGTTAACCCGCAAGGCGCAGGCGGCGCGCTTGCCGTGTCGTGCGGCGATGGCGGAGAGTTCGTAGCCTTCTTCTTCGCTCTCGATGTTGAACTGGCCGATGCCTTCTTCGAGGCCCTGGAGCAGTTCGGCGTGGGTCTTGCCGACGCCGGAGAACACGATGTCGTCCGGCTTCATCCCCGCCTTGAGCGCGCGCGTCAGTTCGCCGCCCGACACGACATCGGCGCCGTAACCCATGTTGGCGAGCACGCGCAGGACAGCGAGGTTGGGATTGGATTTGACCGCGAAGGCGATGTGCGGGTTCTCGACACCGGACAGCGCATCGCGGAACACGCGCGCGTGCCGTTCGAGCGTGGCGCGCGAATAGACGTAGACGGGCGTACCGACCTGTTCGGCAATGAGCGGAAGCGGCACGTCTTCGGCGTGCAGGACGCCGTCACGAAGCTGGAAATGGTCCATGGTCAGCGCCTCTGCACAAGCAGCGCGCCCGAGTCGAGCAAGCCTTGCTTGCCGGGGCGCAACCTATTCGGGAGGCAGGTCGAAAGGATCGTCCTCGCGCTCTTCCGAACGGGTGCGCAGTTCCACGCTGCGTTCGGGGGCGGCCTGCGGCTTCAGTTCTAGCAGATCGTCTGCATCGGGACGGACTTCGGACCCGAACGGAGCGGGCGGGAGCGCATTGCCTTCGAGCGGCTTCAACTGCGCCTTCTGGCCGCAGGCTCCGAGCAGGAGCAGGGTAGCGACGAGGGCAATGGTGCGCATCAGAAATTCTCCAGCCGCCTGCGGGCCTCTTCGACCTGTTCCCTTACCCTGACCGGCGCGGTCCCGCCATAGGAAGCGCGCGCTGCGACCGAGGCGTCGACCGAGAGCGCATCGAACACCCGCTCGTCGATCCGCTCGTCGATGGCCTTGAGATCCGCGATCGTCAGCCCGTCGAGCGCAACGCCCTTCTGGTCGGCCAGCTTCACGGCCGCACCGGTAATGTGATGCGCCTCGCGGAAGGGTATGTCGGCCTGCCGGACCAGCCAATCGGCAAGATCGGTCGCGGTCGCATGGCCGGCCTCTGCCGCTTTGCGCATCCGCGCAGTGTCGAACCCGCTGTCGGCGACCATACCGGCCATGGCGGCAAGGCTGAGATCGAGCAGGCCCGCCGCCTCGAACACCGGCGGCTTGTCGTCCTGCATGTCCTTCGAATAGGCGAGCGGGAGACCCTTCATGGTGATCATCAGGCTGGTCGCGCACCCGATCACGCGGCCTGCGTGACCGCGCACCAGTTCGGCGGCGTCGGGATTGCGCTTTTGCGGCATGATGCTGCTGCCGGTCGACAGCGTATCGGGCAGTTTGACGAAGCCGAAAGGCTGGCTTGCCCAGATAATGAATTCTTCCGCGAGGCGCGAAAGGTGGAGCGAGCACTGGCTGGCCGCCATCAGGTAATCGAGCGCGAAATCGCGGTCCGACACGGCATCGAGGCTGTTGCGCGTCGGCCGTGCAAAGCCAAGCGTCTTGGCAGTCATTTCGCGGTCGAGGTCGAAACCGGTTCCTGCAAGCGCCGCCGAGCCGAGGGGGCATTCGTCCATCCGGGCCAGCGCATCGGCAAAGCGCGATCGGTCGCGCATCAGCATCTCGAAATAGGCGAGCAGATGATGGCCCAGCGTGACCGGCTGTGCGGTCTGGAGATGGGTGAAGCCGGGCATGATGCTGCCGGCGTGCTCGTCCGCCCGCCCGACCAGCGCGGCCAGTACCGTGTCGATCCCGCCGATCGCGCGCCGTGTCGCCTCGCGCACCCACATGCGGAAGTCGGTCGCCACCTGGTCATTGCGGCTGCGGGCTGTGTGGAGGCGGCCGGCAGCAGGGCCGACGATTTCGGTCAGGCGCGATTCCACTGTCATGTGGATGTCTTCGAGGTCCCAGTTCTCGGGCACGCCGTCGCGGGCGTATTCCTCGGCGATCTGGTTGAGGCCTTTCGTGATGGCATCCGCATCCGCCTCGCTGACGATGCCCTGCTTCGCCAGCATCGCCACATGGGCGAGACTGCCCGAGATATCTTCGCGCCAGAGCGCCTTGTCGAAGGGAATGGAGGCGTTGATTTCGCGCATGATCGCGCTAGGTCCTTCGGCGAACCTGCCGCCCCACATCGAATTGGAGCCTTGATTGTCCCGCTTTTCGCTCACGCTGCTCGTCACCTTGGGTCTTGCCGTTTCCGCCTGCGATAGGAGCGAGCCGGAGCCGGCGCAAGAAAGCGGTGCTTCGGCGCAGGCAACGGGCGAAATCGACCGCAGCAATGCAGGCGAGCTGATGCCTGCGTCCAATGTCCGCGATCTCGATGGCCGTGTACTCAATCTCGGCGCCCTGCAGGGCAGGCCGGTGCTGCTCAATCTCTGGGCCACCTGGTGCGCGCCCTGCAAGAAAGAGATGCCACTGCTCGACCAGCTGGCTGCCGACTATGACGAGCAGTTGCAGGTCATTACGGTCAGCCAGGACCTGAACGGCCAGGAAAAGGTCGCCGCCTTCTTCGCGGAAAACGAGTTCGGCTATCTGGAGGCATGGATGGACCCCGACGCCGAGCTGGGTTTCCATTACGATAACACTCCGCTCCCCACGACTGTGCTATACGATGCATCTGGCGTCGAAGTCTGGCGCGTGCGCGGCGATTACGACTGGTCGAGCGAAGAGGCACGGGCAGCGATCGAAGAAGTCACAGGGCCCTGATTTGCCTCTTGCACAAAGGCTTGGCCCCATACATAAGGATTATCTAATATAGCAGGGAGAAGGCCGGTGGCAGGAAGCAAAGCCGAATTCGAGGTCGTCATCGTGGGCGGCGGTTCTTCGGGGATTGCCACGGCAGCATCGCTGCACAAGCGCGAGCCGAGCCTGCGCATCGCCATCATCGAACCTGCGGCCAAGCACTACTACCAGCCCGGCTGGACCATGGTTGGAGGCGGCGTCTTCAAGGCGCCGCAGACCGTGCGCGACATGGCGGCCGTCATGCCCGACTATGTCTCGTGGATCTCGCAGGCGGCAACAGCGTTCGAGCCGGACAAGAACGAGGTCGTGCTCGAGGACGGAAGCCGGGTCGGCTACATCTTCCTCGTGGTAGCAGCTGGGCTGAAGCTCGACTGGGACGGCATCGAAGGCTTGAGCGATACTCTCGGCCGCAACGGCGTTACCTCGAACTATCGCTACGACCTTGCGCCCTACACCTGGGACCTCGTCCAGCGCACGCGGTCGGGCAGGGCGCTGTTCACCCAGCCGCCGATGCCGATCAAATGCGCAGGCGCGCCGCAGAAGGCCATGTACCTGTCCTGCTCCGAATGGGAGCGGCGGGGCTGCCTGAAGGACATGGACGTGCACTTCCACAATGCCGGAGGCGTACTGTTCGGCGTGGCCGACTACGTCCCCGCCCTGATGGAATACGTCGAACGCTATGGCATCACGCTCGACCTCAACGAGCGACTGACCGCTGTCGATGGCAGCGCCAAGACCGCCACTTTTGCTACCGAAGGCGGCACCAAGACGGTCGATTTCGACATGATCCACGTCGTCCCGCCGCAGACCGCGCCCGATTTCATCAAGGCCAGCCCGCTCGCAGGAGAGGGCGGCTGGGTCGATGTCGATCCGGCAACCTTGCGTCACACGAAATTCGACAACGTCTTCGGGCTGGGCGATTGCACCAATACGCCCAATGCCAAGACCGCCGCCGCTGCACGCAAGCAGGCGCCGATCGTGGCGGAGAACCTGATCGCGGCCATTCTCGATAAGTCCCTGCCTGCTGCCTACGACGGCTATGGAAGCTGCCCGCTCACGGTGGAGCACGGCAAGATCGTGCTCGCGGAATTCGGCTATGGCGGCAAACTGCTGCCGAGCTTCCCCGACTGGATGCTCGACGGGCGCAAGCCGACCCGGCGCGCCTGGACGCTCAAGGCCGATATCCTGCCCAAGATCTATTGGGAGGCGATGCTCAAGGGCCGCGAATGGCTGGTGAAGCCGGGCAAGCTGGGCTGATTGCGCCCGGGCCGTGATGCACCGCGCGCACCATCGGGTGCATTGCTTTCATCCCACCGCCGCCGGCGTGACTGTATAGGGTGACCATGTTCGAGAACGCCGATGCGCTGATGCTCGCCCGGATACAGTTCGCCTTCACGGTGAGCTTCCACTTCATTTTTCCCGCATTCTCGATCGGGCTGGCGAGCTACCTCGCGGTGCTGGAAGGGCTCTGGCTGAAGACCGGCAAGCAGGTCTACCAGGACCTGTTCAAGTACTGGCTCAAGATATTCGCCATCGCCTTTGCCATGGGCGTCGTGTCGGGCATCGTCATGAGCTACCAGTTCGGGACCAACTGGTCGGTATTCTCCGACAAGGCAGGGCCGGTGATCGGGCCGCTCATGGCCTACGAGGTGCTGACCGCCTTCTTCCTCGAGGCGGGATTCCTCGGGGTGATGCTGTTCGGCATGAACCGCGTCGGCAAGGGGCTGCACTTTACCGCAACACTGATGGTCGCCGTGGGCACCTTCATCTCGGCATTCTGGATCCTGTCGGTGAACAGCTGGATGCAGACGCCGGTTGGTTTCATCGAAGGCGCGAACGGCCAGTACCTGCCCGAGGCAAGCTGGTTCGAAATCGTCTTCAACCCCAGCTTCCCCTACCGCCTCGTCCACACGGTGATTGCCGCCTACCTCACGACCGCTTTCGTGGTCGGCGGGGTGGGGGCGTGGCACCTGCTGAAGGACAGCGCCAACCGGCACGCACGCAAGATGTTCTCGATGGCCATGTGGATGGCCGCGCTGGTCGCACCGGTGCAGATTTTTGCCGGAGACATGCACGGCCTCAACACGCTGGAGCACCAGCCCGCCAAGGTCATGGCGATGGAAGGGCATTACGAAAGCCACCCGGACGGGGCCCCGCTATACCTGTTCGGCATACCCAATGACGAAGAGCAGCGGCTGGACTACGCTTTCGGCATTCCCAAGCTTTCGAGCCTGATCCTCAAGCACGAACTCGACGCCCCGCTCGACGGGCTCGACACGATTGCGGACGAGGACCAGCCGCCCGTCTTCCCCGTGTTCTGGGCCTTCCGCGTCATGGTCGGGATCGGTTTCCTGATGCTGGGGATCGGCGCGTGGAGCCTGCTCGCCCGGCTGCGCGGCAGGCTTTACGACTGGCGCTGGCTACACCGCGCTGCGATTGCGATGGGACCTTCTGGCTTCGTCGCGGTGATTGCGGGCTGGATAACGACCGAGGTCGGCCGCCAGCCGTGGACGATCTACGGCGTGCTGCGCACCGCCGACAGCGCCAGCCCGCTGGACGCGCCGGCCGTCGCGACCTCGCTGATCGCCTTCGTGATCGTCTACTTCGCGGTCTTCGGCGTGGGTACGTGGTACATATTGCGCCTGATGAGCCAGTCCCCGCACACCGGCGAGAAGGGCGTGAAGCGCACCGAAAAGGGCCCGGTCAGGACCGCCGGCATAACCCCGGGGCCAACGCAGAACCCGGGCCGCGACCCGGATGCCCTCCCCGCAGGCAAGGAGGAGGCGACCGATGGGCGTTGATGTCGACCTAACAGTCATCTGGGCGTTCATCATCGCCTTCGCGGTCTTCGCCTATGTCGTGATGGACGGTTTCGACCTCGGCATCGGTGTGCTGTTCCCCACTTTCGAGCCGGGACAGGAGCGCGACCAGGCGATGAATTCCATCGCGCCGGTGTGGGACGGGAACGAGACCTGGCTGGTGCTGGGCGGGGGCGGACTGTTTGCCGCATTCCCGCTGGCCTATGCCATCATCCTGCCTGCGACTTACCCGCTTGTAATCGCCATGTTGCTGGGCCTCGTCTTTCGCGGGGTCGCGTTCGAATTTCGCTGGCGCGACAAGGCGCACGAGAGGTTTTGGGACTTCAGCTTCACCGCCGGATCCTTCGTCGCGGCCATGGCGCAGGGCATGATCCTGGGCGCGCTGCTTCAGGGGATAGAGGTGCAGGACCGCGCCTATGCCGGAAGCTGGTGGGACTGGTTGACGCCCTATACGTTGCTGACCGGCTTCGGGACCGTGGTCGGTTATGCGCTGCTCGGCGCGACCTGGCTGATTTGGAAGCTGGAGGGCAAGGCGCAGGCCCATGCGCGCCAACTGGCCAAGCACGCGGCGATCGGCACGCTCGCCCTGATGGGGGCGGTCAGCGCCTACAACCTCGCGCTCGATCCCGAATATGCGGCGCGCTGGCTCTCCGCCCCTGAAATCTACCTCACCGCGTGGGTGCCGCTGGTCACACTGGGACTGGCCGTCCTGCTGCTGCGCTCGCTGGGCGGGGAGGGGCAGAGCCTGCCCTTCTGGCTCAGCATCGCGCTGTTCCTGCTCGGCATGGCCGGCCTCGGCCTGACGATCTGGCCCAATGTCGTGCCGCCCGACGTGTCCATCTGGGATGCTGCAGCACCGCAGAGAAGCCAGGCCTTCATGCTGGTGGGCGTCGCCATCACCATGCCGCTGATCCTCGCCTACACGGCCTGGGCCTACTGGGTGTTTCGCGGCAAGGTCGGGACGGAAGGCTACCACTGATGGCCTTCGACCCGCTGTCCGGTTCGCAGGACGCGCAAGCCCGCCCGCTGTGGCAGCGGCTGGGCTGGATGGTGCTGATCTGGATCGCAAGCGTGACGGTGCTGGGGGCCGTGGCCTACGCCCTGCGCCTGTGGCTTGCCTGAGGGGGGATGGTGGGCGCTGACGGGCTCGAACCGCCGACCCTCTCGGTGTAAACGAGATGCTCTACCAACTGAGCTAAGCGCCCCCTTGCGGGAGAAGCGGGCATGTAGCGCGCTTTGCGGCAGCGTCAAGCGCGCCGATCAGTACCATCCCTTGTCGAGCTTCAGCGAGCCGTCGCCATAGAGATAGTCGGGATCGAAGCGCGCATAGCGGCGCAGGCGGTCCCAATCTTCGCAGAACAGGTCGCCGCGACGGATTTCCGCAATGCCGAGATCTCGCAGCTTGCCGACCGCGCGGTTGGCGTGGATCGCGCTGACCCCGCACATGTCGGCAAGGTCGAGCTGGGTGAACGGCGTACGCAATGCGCGCGGGGCATCGCGGCCAACCATTTCGAGCCGGGTCTGCAATTCGGCATAGAGATGGGCGATCCGCTTGGGCGCGTCGAGCTGTTCGAGAATCTGGATCCACTTGCGATGGATGGCCGCGTCGAGAAGCGTTCCGAACCACATGGCGCGCGCGACATTGGGCCTTTCGTGCATGACCTTGCGCAGGCTGTCATGGCTGACCGTGCCCACCTTGACCGGTCCGGCAGCGACGATCGAATGGTCCAGCCGCTTCAGCGCAAAGCCGTGCAGATCGACGAAGTCGCCGGGCACCTGCACGCCGACGATATAGCGGCGGTCGCCGCTCTCGATCGTGCGGAAGACGAAGCCTTCGATCAGCATGGTGCTGCGGTCGGTAACCGTGCCCCTTTCGAGCAGGCGCGCGCCATCGCCGTGGTCCTGCACGGTCTCGATCAGGTCTTCGATATATTGCAGGTCGTCCCGGTCGAGCTGGTCCCACAGGCGCCCGGCGAGGAAATCGCCGGTCAGCGGGAACGGGGAAGACCTGATGTCACCTCTTATCGCGTCCATTGCGGGGCTGATTAACCAAGTCGGAAGTTTGCGGTCTATTGACGGATGTTAGCTTTCTGTTCTTTTCAGGAATTCATACGCACAAAGCAGACAGCCCGCATTGTCATTTGTTATAATCGCAAAACTTGCTGCCCTCGGCCTCTTCGCCCGTTCATGAAGGCGTGACCGAGTGACGCCTTGGCGCTATCCCTCGCGCCCATGACCATCAGACTGACCGTGCTTGCCACCGGGGGCACAATCGCCGGGATCGCGGGTTCCGCCATCGCGCAGGACTATCGCGCAGGCGAGATCGGGATCGAGGACTATCTCGAAAAGGTAGGTGGGCTGGGGCTCGCGGCGGAACTGTCCGGCCGCCAGATCGCCAATATCGATTCGGCCGAAATCGGCCCCGAGGTCTGGAACCCGCTGCACGCGGCTATTCTGGAGGCGCTCGGTCGTGACGATTGCGACGGGGTCGTCGTCACGCACGGCACCGACACGCTCGAGGAAACCGCCTTCCTGCTCGACCTGACCCTGCCCGCCACCAAGCCGGTCGTGGTGGTGGGCGCAATGCGGCCTGCCGATGCGGTCGGCTATGATGGCCTTCGCAATTTCGCCAATGCCGTGCGCGTTGCCAGCGATAGCGATGCGTCGGGTCGCGGCGTGCTCGTGGTGATGGGCGACCGTGTCTTCGCCGCGCGCGACGTGCGCAAAGTGAGGACGCGCGGCACCGATGCCTTCCGCGGGTTTCCGCGCGAATCCATCGGTTTCGTCACCCCGGCGACGCTCGAATGGTTCGGCGCGCCATGGCGGCAGGGCGGCGAAGCGCCCTTCGCCTGGTGCGGCGACCTGCCCGAAGTGCCGATCCTGTTCGTCCATGCCGGCATGCGCGCGGACGAAGCGCTGCGGATAGTGGGCGAGGCCACGCGCGGCATCGTGGTAGCCGGGGTTGGCGAGGGGAACATGCCCGAGACCGTAAGGCGCGAACTTGCTCGGCTGGCAGGCAGCGCCATTGCCGTCGTCCGGTCGAGCCGTGTCGACGAAGGTCTGGTCGACCGCGAGGGCGAGGACGAAGCCAACCGCTTCGTCGCCGCCCGCGCGCTGAACCCGCAGAAGGCGCGGATTCTCCTCCAACTCCTGCTGGCGAGCGGGACCAGCGATCCCGCTGCCATCCAGCAGGCGTTCGACGGGCGCTAGGCCTCAGCCGTTGGGCGTGACGAGGTACTTCTCGCCCGTCTTCATCTGGCGGTAGTCGAGGATCGCGTCCTTCGTCAGCATACCTTCGAGGTCGACCTTCGTCTTGTAGCTGCTGGCAAAGGTGGTCGTCAGGTTGTCGAGCACGCGCTTGCGCATCCGCATGACCGTTTCCATGCCCGCGGTCTGCAGGAACGGGGTCAGCAGCCAGCCCGAAAGCGTCCAGCCGAACCCGTAGGCAGGCGTCAGGATGGTCGGTCCGAAGTCGAGGCGGCCGTAAATGAACATGCGCTTCGCCTGGTTCGAACCGTAGCGCGAATATTCGGTCATCTTCGACACGGCGACCTGTTCCATCGCCTTGAAACAGGTGTCGACCATCTGGCCGCCGCCGATCGGGTCGAAGCCATAGAAGGCGTCGGTTTCGTCGATTGCCGCCTTGAGCTTGGCCATGAAGTCGTCGTCGGAGGAATTGACCACGTGCGTGGCGCCCTGCGACTTGAGCAGTTCTGCCTGGTCGTCCTTGCGCACGATATTCACGAGGCCCATTCCGTCCTCGAGGCAGATACGGTTGAGCATCTGGCCGAGGTTCGATGCGCCCACCGTGTGGAGGATCGCCTTCTCGCCATCCATCTTCGCATTCTCGACGAAGCCCAGTGCCGTCATCGGATTGACGAAGCTCGACGCGCCCGCTTCCGAGCTGTGATCGCCCAGCGGCAGGCACATGGCGGCGTCCGCAATTGCGTACTGGCTGAAGGCATTGCCGGGAACGCAGGCAACACGCTGCCCCATCAGCGCCTTGGCCATGTCGCTGTCGCCCGTCGCAATGACGGTGCCTGCACCTTCATTGCCTGCGGGCAGGCGCTGGCCGTGGCGCGCCTTCTGGCCCGAATTGAAGGGTTCGGGCATCTTGGCGACGACCTTGCCGGGCGAATAGTCGGCGTTCTCGAAATCCGCCGCGCCGGTCAGGATCGCGAGGTCGGACGGGTTGATCGGCGCCGCTTCCATGCGCACGAGGACCTGGTTGCCGGTCGGGTCGGGGAAGGTCGCATCGGCGATTTCGACGGTCAGCGTGCCGTCTGCCGCAAGGGTAGTGAAAAGCTGCTTGCCGGTGGTGGTCATGTCATGTCTCCCAAACCTGTCCCGTCCGTGTGCGGCCATCGCTAGGCCCCTCGTCGCGGCTTGGCTAGGGTGACGTTACGTCAGGTCTCGTCGGGGTAGATCGCCTCGACGAAGTAAAGCCCGTCCGGCGGAGCGTTGAGCCCCAGTTCCTGCCGGTCGCGCGCTTCCAGTGCCTGCTTCACGCGGCCGACTTCCCACCGGCCCATCCCGACCAGCGCCAGGCAGCCGACCATAGAGCGCACTTGGTGATGCAGGAAACTGCGCGCCGATGCATGGATCAGCACGTGTACGCCATCGCGCTCCACATCGAGCCGGTCGAGCGTTTTCACCGGACTGGCCGACTGGCACTGCACCGAACGGAAAGTGGTGAAATCGTGATGGCCGACCAGCGCCTGCGCCGCTTCATGCATGGCGGCAGCGTCGAGTGGCTGGGGCACTTGCCAGGCGCGGTCCCGCTCCAGCGTCAGCGGCGCGCGGCGGTTGGTGATACGGTAGACATAGCTGCGCCCGATGCAGGAAAAGCGCGCGTGCCAGTCGTCGGGCACTACCTCGCAATGCGTCACGGCGACCGGGTCGGGTCGCAGCTGTGCGTTCAGCGCCTCCATGAGGCGGAAGGGCTCGATGTCCTTCTCGATGTCGATATGGCTGCGCATGGCGAGCGCGTGGACGCCGGTATCGGTCCGCCCCGCGCTGGCCAGCGTCACTTCCTCGCCCGTGATGCGCTGTGCCGCCTCCTCGACCGATTGCTGCACGCTCGGCCCGTGCGGCTGGCGCTGCAGGCCGAAGAACGGCGTGCCGTCGAATTCGAGAGTGAGGGCAAAGCGGGTCACGAAAGGATCGAGCCTTTCGCGACCGGATTGCCGCGCAGGAAAGTGTCGAGGTCCATTCGAGGCTTGCCGGCCTTCTGCAATTCGACCGGGCGGATAGCGCCGTCGGTGCAGGCGATGGTGAGGCTTTCGCCCAGCACTTCGCCGGGCTTGCCCGAACCTTCGGCCACCTCCGCGCGCAGCAGCTTCACGCGCATCCCGTCGAGGTCGAACCACGCGCCGGGGAAGGGCGAGAGGCCATGGACCTGCCGGACCACTTCTGCGGCCGGTCGCGCGAAATCGATCCGCGCTTCCGCCTTGTCGATCTTCTTTGCGTAAGTCGCGGCATCATGGTCCTGTTCGACCAGGTGAAGCGCCTCGAGGTCGATCAGCGTGCCGACCATCAGCTGCGCGCCGAGTTCCGCCAGTTCCTCGGTCAGTTCGCCCGTGGTCTTGTCCTCGACCGGCGTGCGAACCGTCGCGAGCATCGGGCCGGTATCGAGCCCCGCTTCCATCTGCATGATCGTCACGCCCGTCACCTCGTCGCCCGCCATGATCGAACGGTGGATCGGTGCCGCCCCGCGCCAGTGCGGCAGGATCGAGGCGTGGACATTGAGGCAGCCGTGCTTCGGCGCATCGAGCACCGCTTGCGGCAGGATCAGGCCATAGGCGGCGACAACCGCCACATCGGCACCGAGCGCCGCGAATTTCTCCTGCTCCTCTGCCGATTTGAGCGAGACGGGATGGCGCACCTCGATGCCCAGCCGTTCGGCCAGCTGGTGCACTGCGGTCTTGGTCAGTTCCTTGCCGCGGCGGCCACCCGGGCGCGGCGGCTGGGTGTAGACGCAGACCACCTCGTGCGCGGCATCGACCAGCGCCTGCAGCGTCGGCACCGCGAATTCCGGGCTACCCATAAAGATTATGCGCATGACGGGCCTTGTGGTCTTTCTCTGCTATGCCCGCGCCCCTATCTGTCACTCCATGGCATCGCAAGAGATCGAGACACTGGCCTCCGCTCTGGCGCGCCTGCCCGGCCTCGGCCCGCGCAGCGCGCGGCGTGCCGTGCTGTGGCTGGTCAAGCGGCGCGAAAGCGCGCTGCCCGCTTTGCTTGAGGCGCTGGCCACGGTGGGCGAGGCGCTGGTCGAGTGCGAGACCTGCGGCAATGTCGACACCCGCAACCCCTGCGGCATTTGCGCCGATCCGCGCCGCGACACGAAATCGCTCTGCGTGGTGGAAGACGTGGCCGATCTCTGGGCGCTCGACCGCGCCAAACTCTTCACCGGCAAGTACCACGTGCTCGGCGGCAAGCTTTCCGCGCTCGACGGCGTGCGGCCCGAAGACCTCAATATCGCCAGCCTGCTCGCCCGCGTGGAGGCTGGCGGGGTGGACGAGGTCGTGCTGGCCATGAACGCCACGCTCGAAGGCCAGACCACCGCGCACTACCTCGCCGAGCGGCTGGAGGATTTCCCCGTGCGCATCACCCAACTCGCCCACGGCCTGCCGGTTGGCGGCGAACTCGACTATCTCGATGAAGGCACGCTTGCACAGGCATTGCGCGCGCGGCGACCTCTCGGCTAAAACTCGCTCGGGGGTTTGACCCTTGGGGAGTGACGGGATTGGCGACAGCTTCGCGGCGGGTAACGCCCGTCCATCTGCTCTGGTACATCTTCTGGGCCGCGTTCCTTGCAACGAGTGTGTACTTCCTGCTCGATTCCGTCGGAGACGTGCTGTCGCCCGATCTGCAGGATGGCTCGACGACCTGGAACCGCATCGTTTGGTACGTCGGCCACGCTGTCATCGCGTCACCCATCCTGCTGATCGCGCCGCTCCAGTTCATGCCGGGCCTGCGCCAGTCGCGGCCGCAAGTACACCGGTGGCTTGGCAGGGTCTTTCTTGGCGGGTGCATTATCGCGGGCTTGCTCGGGGTATATCTCGGTTCGACCCTCTATTTGCCCGGTTCGCGTGTCCCGCTGACTTTGCTGGCTAGCACCTGGATCTTCTTCGCGGCAGTTGCCTGGCAGGCGGCCCGCAGGCGTGACTTTGTCAACCACCGCAAGTTCGCCATCCGAGCCTTCGCGCTCGGCGCAGCGTTCGTCTGGGTACGCATTATCAACAAGGTGCAGGACGACGTTCTTGCTTTCATGCCGACTGAGGACTTGCAAGAAACGACCAAGGAATGGCTGACGCTGTTGCTCCCCATCCTGGTTACGGAAATGTGGCTGACCTGGGGCCCTACTGCGAAGAAGCTGTTCACTCGCCGGACCATGCGCGAGTCGGATTGAATTCCGCGCTTGCCGCGCCTATCTGAACCCGCATGGCTATCCGTGAAATCCTCGAAGTGCCGGATCCCCGGCTCAAGGTCGTGTCCGAACCCGTCACCGAGTTCGACGACGAGTTGAAGACGCTTGTCGAAGACATGTTCGAAACCATGTATGCCGCGCCCGGCATCGGCCTCGCCGCGATCCAGGTCGGCGTGCCGAAGCGCCTGCTTGTCATAGATCTCCAGCCGGAAGACACCGATGCGGAGCCGGAAGAGTGCAACCACGGCGGCCATCACCACCACCACTATCCGACGAAGAAGGAACCGCGGGTTTTTGTGAACCCCGAAATCCTCGATCCGGCGGATGAGCTGACGACCTACCAGGAAGGCTGCCTGTCGGTCCCCGACATCTTCGCCGATGTCGATCGCCCGGCGACCTGCCGCGTGCGCTATCAGGACCTCGACGGGAACGTGCACGAGGAGGAGATGGAAGGCCTGATGGCCACCTGCATCCAGCACGAGATGGACCACCTCGAAGGCATCCTCTTCATCGACCACCTCTCGCGCCTCAAGCGTAACATGGCGCTGAAGAAGCTGAAGAAACTGCGCGAAGCGGCGTAAGCCTCCAATTCGGTTGAAATTGCGCGAACGCCACTGGCGTTCCCTCTCCGTTCCGCATAAGGTGGCGGGATGGACACGACTGCTATCATTATGATTTTCGCTGCCCTCGCCATCGGGGGTGTGCTCGGCTGGTTCATCGGCTCGCGCCCCGTTGCCGACTGGAAGGCGCGCCACGGAAAAGCGGAGGGGGAGGCCAAGGCGGCTGAAGAAAAGCTCGCGCGCATGGTGCCGGAACTGGCGACCATGTCCGAACGGGCAGCGCGAGCGGACGATCTGGCCTTGAAGCTCGACGCCGCGCGCGAAGAAGCCTCCGCGCTGAAGGCTGAGCGAGCTGCCTTTGAGGAGCAAAAGCGGCTGCTGGAAGAATCGCGCGCCAATCTGCTCAAGGAATTCGAGAATACCGGTGCAAAGGTGCTCGAAGCGGCACGGGAACGGTTCAGCAATGAAGCGTCCACGCGGCTTGGCGAGGCAGAGGCCAAGCACAAGGAAGCGGTCGCCTCGCTCCTGCAACCGGTGACCGAGCGACTGCAGAAATACGAAGAGCAGGTCGGCTCGCTCGAACGCCAGCGTGCCGATGCCTTCTCGCGGCTGCATCAGCAAATCGAAGGTATGCGTCTTTCGCAGGAAGAGGTGCGTAAGGAAGCACAGCGCCTTGGCAATAGCCTTACCAATGCTCCCAAGGCGCGCGGCCGCTGGGGGGAAAGGGCGCTGCAGAACGTGCTCGAGCAGTGCGGGTTGTCGGAGCACACCGACTTCATCCTCGAACAGTCGGTCGATACCGAAAGCGGGCGGCTGCGGCCCGATGCAATCGTCAACGTGCCGGGCCAGAAGAAGCTGGTTATCGACGCGAAGGTCTCGCTCAATGCCTACCAGGCGGCGTTCGAGGCCGATGATGACGGCGAGCGTGCAAGACATATGGACCTGCATGCGAAATCGATGCGCGGCCACGTCCAGACCCTCGGGTCAAAGGGTTATCAGAGCCAGTTCGACGACGCGCCTGACTATGTAGTGATGTTCGTGCCCGGCGAACATTTCGTCGCTGCGGCACTCGAACACGATCCCGAACTGTGGGACTTCGCCTTCCGCAACAAGGTGCTTCTGGCGACGCCCACCAACCTGGTCGCCATCGCGCGGACGGTCGCGCAGGTCTGGCGGCAGGACACGATCGCCAATGAAGCGATGGAGATCGGCAAGGCAGGCGCAGAACTATATGACCGTCTTGCCGTGGCGGCAGAGCACATGAAGCGCGTGGGCGGGGGTCTCGAGACCGCGGTCAACAATTACAACAAGTTCGTCGGCAGTTTCGAGCGCAATGTCCTGTCCTCGGGACGCCGTCTTGCCGAAAAAGGTATCGAGATCGGCAAGCGCGAGATCGAGGAAGTGCCGAAGGTGGAAGCGACCCCGCGCTACAATAATGACGACCTGCTGACCGACGGGACGGGCGAGGCCGCCGAATAGGCCCAGACCCTACCGCTCGTAGACCACTTCGCCGTTCACGACGGTCATCATGATGCGGCCATTCAGGATATCGCCTGGCCTGTCCTTCGCGAGAGCGAAAGGATCGATGTCCATCACCGTCAGATCGGCCCAGCGGCCCTGCGCGATAATGCCGGTCTCTTTCTCGCGGAAAGCGGCATAGGCGGACCAGATCGTATAGGCGCGGATCGCTTCCTCGATGGTCACAGCCTCTTGCGCGTACCAGCCACCTTCCGGTTGCCTGTCCTTGTCGCGCCGTGTGACGGCCGCGTGGAGGCCATAGAAGATGCTGTGATCCGACCCCGGATTGTCGGCATTGAAGGTCAGCATCGCGCCGCTGCGCCGCAGGGTCCGCCAGGCATATGCGCCGAGGATGCGCCCGGGCCCGAGACGGTCTTCGGCCCAGGTCTTGTCTTCCACCGCATGCGGCGGCTCCATCGACGCGATCACGCCTAGTTTGGCGAAGCGCCCCATGTCCTGCGGTGACACAACCTGCGCGTGCTCGATCCGGTGGCGATTGGCCTGCGTCGCCGGATGCTGGCGGAATTCCGCCTCGAGTATGTCCAGCGCCTCGCGGTTGCCCGCATCGCCGATCGCGTGGATGCCGGTCTGGAACCCTGCGCGCATGGCTGCATCGTTAAGCGCGCGGTCGAAACCGTAGCCGCTGCCGCTCACCCCGCGGTGGCCGGGCTTGTCCGAATAATCCTCCAGCAGGCGCGCCCCGCGCGAACCGAGCGCGCCATCGTAATAGGCCTTTACCGAACGCGTCACGAGCATGCTGTCGGCGTCGGCATCCGGCCCGCGCGCAATCCAGCGCCGCATCAGGGGCTCGTCGCGCAGCGAGAGCATCGCATAGACCCTGATCGGCAGCTTGCTCTCGGCTTCCAGCGCCTCGAAAGTCTCCATCGAGCGCGTGTCCGCCCCGGCCTCGTGCACGGTCACGAAGCCGTCGCGCGCCATCTGCATCAGCCCTGCGCGCGTCTGGCGCTTCGCGGTTTCCAGCGGGGTGGGCGGGATGGCCCCATCGAGCATGGTGGTCGCACGGTTGAGGAACAGGCCATTGGGCCGGCCGTCCGCATCAAGACGCATTTCCCCACCCTCAGGCACGGCGCTGGCCGCCGTAATGCCGCCGGCATCGAGCGCCGCCTGGTTGGCCCACAATGCGAACCCGTGAAGGCTGCGCAGCACCACCGGGTGGTCGGGAACGGCCGCGCTCAGCAAGGCCTTGTCCGGATAATCGTTCGCCCAGGCACCTTCGTCCCAGCCTGCGCCGAAGATCCATTCGCCCTTGGGCACCGATTTGGCGCGCTCAGCAACCAGGGCGACCGCCTGGGCTTCGGTCGCAACGTCGGTCAGGTCGACGGCGTCGAGCTTTGCCCCGAATTCCACCACGTGGGTATGCGAATCGACGAGGCCGGGCAGCACAGTCGCGCCTTCGAGGTCCACCACCCGCGTATCGCTTCCGCGCAGCGCCAGCGCATTACGGACGTCGCCTGCAAACACGATGTGCCCGTCATCGATCGCCACCGCCTCCGCATCGGGATGCCATTCCCCGCCGCGATAGGGGGCGTCGGCTGCCGGTTTGCCTTCTCCGTCCGGATCGCCCCAGGCAAGCGTATAGACCCGGGCATTGACGAGGATGAGATCGGCAGGGTCCTCAATCGCGGGACCGGTCGCGCAACCGACAAGCAAAGCGCTCGCCGCAATAGCCGCCAACGCAGTGCCCATGGCCTGCCGTCCCCTGTTTCCCATCACGCTTCCTCCCTCGACGCCTCTCGGACGACTAGGCAGCAAGTTTTGTGCGCAAGATCAAGCGGAAGCGGTATCGAGGGCGGCGAGCACCTCGTAGCCGAGCACTGCCGCTGCGACCGCCGCGTTGAGGCTGTCGGCGCGGCCCTTCATCGGCATGGTGACACGCAGGTCGCAGGCCAGCTCGTATTCCTCGGGCAGGCCGCGGCTTTCATTGCCCACCATGACGAAGCATGGCGCTGCATAGGGCGCCCCGCGAAAGGGCTGCGCGTCCCGCAGGCTGGCAGCGACCAGCTGGCCCGGACCGGTGCGCAGCCAGGCCTCGAACTCGGGCCATTCCGCCCGGGCGATCTTCTGGGTGAACACCGCGCCCATGCTGGCCCGCACCGCCTCCACGCTGAACGGGTCCGCGCAGTCGTCGATCAGGATGAGTCCGCCTGCGCCGATGGCATCGCCCGTGCGCAGCATGGTGCCGAGGTTGCCCGGATCGCGCAGCGCCTGCGCCACCAGCCAGATATCCGCACCGCTGCGGTCGAGCGATGCGAGCGAAGTGTCGAATTCGGCAAACACGCCGGCCACGGCCTGCGGATTGTCCTTGCCGGTGATCTTGGAAAGAATGTCGGGCGAGGTTTCGATTACCTCGCCGCCTGCAGCCTCCACCGACGCTTCCAGTTCGGCGAGCAACGGGTGCGGATCGCGGGTGCTCGCCAAGACCAGCGTCTCAGGCACATGGCCGCATTCGCGCGCATCGGTCAGCAGGCGCAGGCCCTCGGCGAGGAACTTGCCTGCCGCCTTGCGGTGCTTCTTTTCGCGCAGCGCGCGCAGCGCCTTGACGGTAGGGTTGGAAAAACCGGTGATCACCCGGCGATGGTCGGGCATCTCAAGGCTCCCCGAAGCCGTCCTCCACCATGGCGGAGAGTTCGGCCATCACACCTTCGGCATTCTCGCCCGCGACGATGATCTCGATCGTGTCGCCCTTGGCCGCGCCGAGCATCATGAGCCCGAGGATGGAGCCGCCGGCAGCTTCGTTGCTGCCCTTGGCGACGCGAACCGAACAACCCTCCGGTGCCGCCGCGACCGCGCCGACGAATTTCGCGCTCGCCCGCGCGTGGAGACCACGCTGGTTGACGACGGTGAGCTGCTTGCGGAACTCGCTCAACTTGCCTTCCGCGCGTTGCCGATTTCCTGGCCGAGAAATTCGCTGGCCACGGTGATGTAGTTGCGACCTGCGGTCTGTGCAGCGTGAACGGCATCGACGACGTTCATCGACTTGCGCGCGCCAGCAAGGCGGATGAGCATGGGCAGGTTGATACCTGCAATCACCTCGATCCGGCCGGTGTCGAGCAGCGAGATGGCAAGGTTCGAGGGTGTACCGCCGAACAGGTCGGTCAGGATGATCGCGCCATCGCCGTCGTCCACGGTTTCGATGGCATCGGCGATATCCTTGCGCCGCTGTTCCATGTCGTCATTGGGACCGATGCAGATGGTGGCGACGCCTTCCTGGCGGCCCACGACATGCTCCATCGCGTCGATGAAATGTTCGGCCAGCTTGCCGTGTGTAACGAGGATCATGCCGATCATGCGATGTTGGCCGTGCGCTGCTTTCCGAAGGTCTTAGGTATGTCTGTCGACTATTGTCCGGCTAGGGAATCAGCGGCGCTCGAGCGGATCGGCGGGGCGGCTTCCCAGATTTCGGTGTATGACCGTGGGCGAAAATCCCGCCTCGCGCAAGACCTGAGCGGCACGTTCCGCACTGTAGACCGACCTGTGTCTCCCGCCGGTACAGCCGAACGCGATGTTCAGGTAGCTGCGGCCTTGTGCGGCGTAGCGCGGGAGGAGGTCGCGCAGCGTATCGGCGATGCGCTCGAAAGACGGAGCGAAGGCGGGATCGTTCTCGATGTGGGCGCCGACAGCCGGATCGAGCCCGGTCTGTTCGCGCAAGCCATCGATCCAGTGCGGATTGTCGAGGAAGCGCATGTCGAAGACGAGGTCGGCCAGTGGCGGCATTCCGCGGGCAAACCCGAAGCTGGAGACGGTCACGGTCATGTCGCGCGCCTCGCTGTCCGCGAAGCGTTCGCGCACGATCTGTTGCAGCTGGTTGGTCGCAAAACCGGTCGTGTCGATGACGATATCGGCCCAGCGCCGCAGCGGTTCGAGCAGCTCGCGCTCGGCGACGATGCCGCCTGCAACCGGGCGACCGCGCGCCATCGGGTGCGGGCGGCGCGTCTCGTTATAGCGCCGCTCGATCTCGGCGGTCGCACAATCGATGTAGAGGGTGACGAGTTCGATGTCGGGACGTTCCGACAGCGCCCTGCACTGGTCGATAATCTCGCGCGGGACAAAGCCGCGGGTGCGGGAATCGAAGCCGATGGCCAGCGGTGCGGGCTGGTCCGTGTCGGTGCCGACGAGGCCCGAGAGCAAGCGGATCGGAAAGTTGTCGATCGCCTCCCAACCGAGATCTTCCAGCACCTGGAGCGCAGTCGTCTTGCCCGCGCCGGACAGGCCGGTGACGAGCAGGATACGCTGACGGGACGAGTCGCTCATGGTGTGAGCATATCATTGCTGCCGCGTTCATGCGGAAGAGGCTGGCCGTGCTTTTCCAGCGCATATTCGGCACGAAGGGCCTGTATGGCATCGCCGGCGGTGAACGGCAGGCAGGGAACGACCACGCCCGCAATCTCGCTCGTCCCAATCTCGAGCGGATAGCGTGGCGCGTCTTCCACGAGGCGCAGGACGAGGGCGATCGGGGCCGAGGTGGTCGGGAGGTCGATTATCCCCACGCCGCGCACCTCCAGCTTGCCCGCGATGTTAGGCGGAGGGGAAGCGATGGCCTGATCACCTCTGGCCTCGACCGTCATTCCGTCGTCGCCGACCAGAACGGCGCCGCGGTCGATCAGGGCGAGGGCCAGTTCGCTTTTGCCGCTTCCCGGCGCACCTTCGATCACGATCGCGCGGCCGTTCACGGCAACGCAGGTCACGTTGGCGATTGTCGTGCTCACCGGGCTGCCGGAAGGGTCAGCACCATGCAGGCACCGGGCGCACCGTCGGGGCGTGCTTCTGCATGGAGCGAACCGTCATGCGCTTCCGCGATGGTGCGTCCGATCGCCAGGCCAAGGCCCGAGTGGTTGCCGAAGTCCTCTTCCTCCGGCCGGTCGGAATGGAAGCGGTGGAACACTTTCTCGCGCTTCTCTTCCGGAATGCCCGGACCGGAATCGAGCACAGCGAGATCGACCGAACCATTGCGGCGCGACAGCGACACTTCGATGACCCCTTCGGGCGGCGAGAAGGATACCGCATTATCGAGCAGGTTTTCGATGACGCGTTCCAGGCGGATACCGACACCCATTACGACGAACGGCCCGTCGGACTTGAGAACCGCGACCTTGCGCCCCTCGTTCTCGCCGCGCTCCTCGCGGCTGGCGACGATATTGGCAACCAGCCTGTCGAGCTCCACGCGCTCGAACTCGGCGCGGGAGAGTTCGGCATCGATACGGCTGGCGTCGGAAATCTCGGTCACCAGCCGGTCGATCCGGCGCACGTCGTGCACCGCGATATCGAGCAATTGGGCACGCAGGGTCGGGTCTTCGACCTTGCTCAGGGATTCGGTCGCGCTGCGCAAGCTGGCAAGCGGGTTCTTGATCTCGTGCGCCACGTCGGCTGCGAAGCTTTCGACCGCGTCGATGCGGTGACGCAGTGCGCCGGTCATGTCCGAGATGGCGCGCGCCAGCATCCCGATCTCGTCGCGGCGATCGGGCAGGCGCGGCACTTCGACTGCGCGGTCGCGGCCCTGCCGCACGCGGACCGCCGCCTGCACTAGCTCGCGCAAGGGCCGCACAATGGTCTGGGCTAGGAAGAAGGACAGCATGGTCGACACGGCGAGGAACAGCAGCACGATCAACGCCACCGAAGTGCGCGCGGAGCGAACGCTTTCGGTGATGTCCACCGGGTTGCGGGTCAGCAGCAGCGTATCGCCATCGAGGCCGACGGGCGCCGCCGCATTGATCACGTGCGTGCCGTCGGGAGCATCGCGCAGCACGATCTGCGTCAGACTTTCTTCCCGCGCGCGGACCAGTTCGGGCCAGGCGGAGGCCATGTCCTCTCCCGGCTCGATATAGTCGGGCAGGGCAGGCGCTCCGACGATCCGGTCGAACCATCGGTCCATGCGCAGCGCGAATTCGCGCTGGTCGACCTCGGCCGGTTCGGGAAGATCGAAGCTGGGCGGGGCAAGGGCGAAACTGTCGGATTCGAGGTTGCCGTCGGGTCCGTAGACCCTCAGGCGCAGGCGCTGTTCCTTGCCGATCTGGATCAGCAGCGCTTCCTGTCGCTGCACAGTTGCACCTGCAAGCGCTTCTGCCGTGATCTGCGCCTCGACCAGCGCGAGCTTGAATCGCTCGTCGAGCAGCTGCTTGCGGTAGCTGTCGAGATAGAGAACCCCGCCGCCCAGCAGCACCAGCGGCAGGACGTTGACGAAGAGGATGCGGCTGGTGAGCGACAGGCGGCGCGACCAGCGCAGCTTGTCGAGCCTCGGGTCGCCCCTGAGGACGCTACCCTGTTCAGCCATCGCTGAAGCTGTAGCCCGCGCCGTAAAGCGTCTCGATGGCGGAGAATGTGCCATCGACGCTGCGGAACTTGCGCCGCATGCGCTTGATGTGACTGTCCACCGTGCGGTCGTCGACGAAGACATCGTCGGGATAGGCCGCGTCCATCAGCTGGTTGCGGCTCTTGATGACACCCGGATGTAGCGCGAGCGCCTCGAGCAGGAGGAACTCGGTCACGGTAAGCGAAACCGGCCTGTCGTCCCAGGTCACGTGATGGCGTGCAGGGTCCATTCGCAGGCGACCACGCTCGATGATCTCGACAGGGCTTTCGCCCGGTTCCAGCGGAAGCGGCCGGCGTGCGTCGCTGCGGCGCAGGATCGCGCGAATGCGGGCCAGCAGCAGGCGGAGCGAGAACGGCTTGGCGATGTAATCGTCGGCGCCCATCTGGAAGCCGGCTTCCTCGTCCTGCTCGTCGTCCTTGCTGGTGAGGAAGATGACCGGCAGCGAGGACCGTTCGCGCAGGCGGCGCAGCAGTTCCATGCCGTCCATCTTGGGCATCTTGATGTCGAAGATCGCAAGGTCCGGCGGGTTGTGAAGGAGGGCCGACAATGCAGCCTCCCCGTCGGAATAGACACGGGTGGCGAATCCTTCCGCCTGCAGCGCGATCGATACGGTGGTCAGGATGTTCCTGTCGTCGTCGACCAGCGCGATAACGGTGCGGTCGTCGGCCTGTGGGGAAGGTCCGGTGGCAGGTTCGTTTTCCATCGTCCTGTCGGGTAACGCTTTTCGCGCGGCAAGACAACGCAGGCTCTGCCCGTCCCAAGGGAAAATGGGGCTCGGCGGGTTTGACGTTGCGGAAAGGCAGGACTAAAGGCGGGTCCAAGGGCGGCGCATTCGTATGCGCCAGCGATTCCCGGACATGAAACGCTCACCAGCGCTGGAGATTTCAGTGACCTTTCCGCTTTCCCACTCGCTTGCCGCGCAGGGCATCGAGACTTCTGCCACGATCCATCCGAACCTGACGTCGGAAGAACTCACTGCAGCGGCACTCGAACGCGGCGAAGGCCGCCGCGCGAAGCATGGCCCGCTGGTGGTGGAAACGGGCAAGCACACCGGCCGCAGCGCGAAAGACAAGTTCATCGTTCGCAATGCCGAGACCGAAAATACGGTGTGGTGGGACAACAATGCCTCGATGCAGCCGGCCCATTTCGCCGCGCTCAAGGCTGACTTCATGGCTGCCGTCGCCGACAAGGGCGAGCTGTTCGTGGCCGATTTGTTCGGCGGTTCGCAGCCGGAATACCGCGTCAACGTGCGCGTCATCAACGAGCTCGCCTGGCACAACCAGTTCATCCGCACCCTGCTGGTGCGCCCGACCGAAGCGGAACTCGACGGTTTCGTGCCCGAATACACGATCATCGACCTGCCCAGCTTCAAGGCCGATCCCGAGCGCCACGGCTGCCGCAGCGAGACGGTGATCGCGGTCAACCTCGAAGAGAAGCTGATCCTCATCGGCGGCACGAAATATGCCGGCGAAATGAAGAAGAGCGTCTTCGGCATCCTCAACTACCTGCTGCCGCCCAAGGGCGTGATGCCGATGCACTGCTCGGCCAACATCGGCCCCGATGGCAAGAGCGCGGTCTTCTTCGGCCTGTCGGGCACCGGCAAGACGACGCTGTCGGCCGACGCCAGCCGCACGCTGATCGGCGACGACGAGCATGGCTGGTCGGACACGGCGGTCTTCAACTTCGAAGGCGGCTGCTACGCCAAGATGATCCGCCTCAACCCTGAAGCGGAACCCGAAATCTACGCCACCACCCGCATGGAGGGCACGGTCCTCGAAAACGTGGTGATGGACGAAAACGGCGAAATCGACCTCGACGACAACAGCCTCGCGGAAAATACCCGCGGTGCCTATCCGCTGTCCTCGATCCCGAATACCTCGGCCGAGAATATGGGGCCGCCGCCGTCCAACGTGATCATGCTGACCGCCGACGCCTTCGGCGTGCTGCCCCCGATCGCGCGTCTCACGCCGGACCAGGCGATGTACCACTTCCTGTCGGGCTACACCGCCAAGGTCGCAGGCACCGAAATCGGCGTGACCGAGCCGGAAGCCACTTTCTCGACCTGTTTCGGCGCGCCCTTCATGCCGCGTCACCCCTCGGTCTATGGCAATCTGCTCAAGAAGCGCATCGCCGAAGGCGGCGCGCAGTGCTGGCTGGTCAACACCGGCTGGACCGGCGGCAAGTACGGCACCGGCAACCGCATGCCGATCAAGGCCACCCGCGCGCTGCTCAACGCCGCGCTCGACGGTTCGCTGAACGAGGTGGAATTCCGCAAGGACCCCAACTTCGGCTTCGAAGTGCCGATCGCGGTTCCGGGCGTCGACAGCCAGATCCTCGACCCGCGTTCGACCTGGGCCGACAAGGACGAATACGACCGCACCGCCCACAAGCTGGTGCAGCTCTTCGTCGACAATTTCGAGCCCTTCGCGGCCCATGTCGACCAGGGCGTGCGCGACGCGGCACCTGCGGCCGCCTGACCGCTACATAGAGTTTGGAGAGGAGAGCCCCCGGCCGCGAGCAATCGCGGACCGGGGGTTTTTCGTTGCGCTATCGGGCCGATGCCGCCGCGATGTAACGGCCGACATTCTTCTCCATCACATCCATCGGTGCATTGCCGCCAAGCACCACTGCGTCGTTGAAGGCCTTGAGGTCGTAGGCGCTGCCCAGTTCCGCCTGCGCCCGCGCGCGCTGGGCGACGATGCGGCTGTGACCGAGCTTGTAACCCGTCGCCTGGCCCGGCCAGCTGCAATAGCGGTCCACCTCGCTCTGCACCTCGTCGGGCTTGGAGCCGTTGCGTTCGACGAAGAAGCGGTTGGCCTGTTCGCGGCTCCAGCCCTTGGCGTGAAGGCCGGTGTCGACGACCATGCGGCAGGCGCGGAAGGCGAGCGACTGGAGGTAGCCGAGCTGGCCGACTTCGAAACCTTCGTAGGCGCCCAGTTCGTCCGCCAGCTGTTCGCCGTAGAGCGCCCAGCCTTCGCTGAAGGGGTTGAAGGCGAGGATTGAGCGGATCAGCGGCAGGCGGTTGGAATATTCGCCCTCCCACACGTGGCCCGGGATCGTCTCGTGATAGGTAAGGTCCGCAAGGTCGTACTTGCGGTGCAGGTCGGTCGACCTCAGGTTGATCCAGAAGCGGCCCGGGATCTTGCCGTCCTTGCTGCCCGCCCCGCCATAGGCGCCGGGCGCGCCGACTTCCTCTGCCGGCGGGATGCGCACGACTTCAAGGTTCGGATCGACCAGCGTGTTGAAGGCGCGCGGCATCTGCGCCTTGATCCAGTCGATCCGCTCGGCGATGAATTCCATGATCTGCGCGCGGCCCGCATCGCCTTCGGCAAACTTGTAGCGCGAGTCTTCGGACAGCGCAGTCATGCGCGCGCCGACGCTGCCGTCGGTGTAGCCGATCTTGCGCAGGATCGGGTCCATGCGGGCGTGCAGCGCCTCGAGTTCTTCGAGGCCCTGGCGGTGCACCTCGTCGGGGCTGAGCCGTGTGGTCGTGCTCGATCGCAGAGCCCAGGCGTAGAATTCGTCGCCGCGCGGCCGTGCCGAGATGCCCGGCGCGGAGGTGGCGACGCGGCGTTCGGCCTTCAGTTCTTCCAGCTGGCGTGACAGGGCTTCCGCAATCGGGCCCGTCTCCAAAGTCAGCGCGCGGTTCGCGTGGCTTTCGGGCATGCCTTTGGCATTCAGCTTGGCGCGCAGATCGTCGGCGAACAGCTCTCCCTTGCCGGCGCTGGCCAGGGTCTGCTCCATCTGGCGGATCGCCTTGTCGAGCAGGAAGTCGGGCGGCACCACGCCCATGGCTCGCGCGCTCTGGATGCGGGCGAGTTCGCCATCGAGGGAGGCAGGAAAGGCTTCGAGCCGTTCGATATATGCATCCGCATCATCGCCATTCGCCACCTGGTGGGTCGATTGCATGAAGCGCGGCATGGCGAGATATTCGCCGACGTTCTGGATTACCACGTAGGGGGCTGTGCGCCAGCTGCCGACAGGCGTGTCGCCATAGGGCAGGGCTAGGCCGTCGGTCGCCAGTTCATAGGCGCTCTGCACGACATCGAGATTGGTCACCGTCGTGCTGTCGAGCCCCTCGCGGCTGTAGGCGCGCACCCGCTCCAGATCCTGCTTCAGCGTGGAAGCAAGCGCCTGCTGGCCGCCGGGGGACTGGTCCTCGATCTTGCCGCGCAGATGCGCATAGCGGCCAGTGTCGACCCCAAGTCCGGTGGCGCGTTCGGGCTCGTGTTCGAGGAGGTTGTAGGCAACCACTTCGAGCAGGCGCTCGGCGCCGATGACGCGGGCCTGCGCGATGCCGTCGGGGCGCGGCGTAAGCGTGCATCCACCAAGGGTAAGGGCGGTCGTCGCGCCAAGTCCGGCAAGAGCCTGGCGACGGGTTAGTTCGAAGCTTGTCTGGGTCATGCGCGCGGGTTTGATGCCCGCGCGCATGGCTGTCAAATCAATCGAGAAATTCTGCGGGTACCTTCCCGCCATTGGCCGAAAGTTCGCGCATGGTGCGCTTGTGCAACCAGACATTGTCGTCGGCCGAACCGCTGTAGTTCGCGCGGCCGAGTTCCTGGGCCAGCGCCTTTCGGTTCTCGTAGCTGGAATCCACCCCGATGAGCTTCATCAGGTCGACGATGCTTGTCCGCCAGTTCAGGCGGTCCGCGCCGGGCATGGAGTCGAGACTGTTCTCGACGTCGACGATCGGCTTGGGTTCGGGCTTGGCCGGGGCCTGACCGGGGACCGTGACAGGCGGCAGTGTCTTCTGCTCGCTTTTCGTCTTGCCGAAGATTGCATCCCTGATGCTGCTGAAAATACCCATGTGCGACTCCTGAAAAAACATGGCCTTGCATTGTGCAGGGCCTTTCCGGATCAACTGTCGCGGGGAGTTGGCGTTCCTCGCAGGCTTGTCTCGCGCGCAGGTGCGGCTAGGTAGGCGGGATGCTCGACACCGTCCTCTCGCTCGTCGTCCTTGCTGCCGCCCTGCTGCTGTTCGGGGCCTACATGCTGTGGAAGCGCACAGGGAACATGAAGAACGCGGCACTCATGGTGGTGCTGGCGGTAATTGCGGTGGTCAATGTCATGATCTGGACCGTGCCCAGCGCTGACGGCGAAGCCCCGCTCGACAAGGTCGAACGGGGCACGCGCTGACGCTGCTTTCCTGCAGGAGGATCAGTCCGGCAGCTGCCAGAGCACCGAGCCGGTATAGCTACCTGCCACCGGCTCGCCCGAGAGACCCCGGGCCGGTTCGAATTTCGCACGCTTCTGGACCAGTACGCAGGTCGCATCGTCCAGTTCGGAATGCCCGGTCGAACGGATGACCTGGCAACCCGAGACCTTGCCGGTCGCGGCGATATCGAGCTTGAAGGTCGCCGTTCCGGTCAGGTCGCGGCGCGCCCAGCTGGGTTTGTAGTCGCGGTCACTGAGCCATGCGCCCGGATCGTTGCGCGGTTTCGCGCCTACCGGATCGAAGCCGGTCGGGACGGGTGCCGGCGGGGCAAGCTTCGTCGGGCCCGGTTGCGGGATCGGGACCGGCGGAAGGATCTGGTCCGTCGTCGGGAAGAGCGGTTTTGAATCGCTCAGGCTGATATCGGGCTTGGGCACCGTCAGCGGCGGCGAGGAAGTGACCTCGGGCGTGGTGCGCGTGTCCGGTTCCGGCGGCGGCGGGGCCGGGGGCGGCGGTTCGTCCTTGATATCCCAGGTTTCGATGATCGGCGGCTTCTCGATGATGCCTGCCGTAACGCTCAAGCCTGTTATGACAGCGAAGCCGATTGTGGCCTGGACGCCGATTGCGGCGGCCATGCCGGCGGGCGATGCCTTGCGGTTGTCTGCGTAAGCCATAGGCCTTTCCTCTCCATTGCGACTCTAGAGAGCAATGTTACAACATAACACAAAAATTGCAAGCGCGCATGGTCGAGGGCGCGGAATCGCGCGTTGCAACTAGGATTGGGAAGACAATCCTGGGCGCACGTGGGTCGCGCCCGGGCCTGGTCAGGTCACTTGATCGGGCAGGCCGGATCGAGGCGGAAGTCGAGATAATTGTCGACCGACTTCATCAGCTCTTCCTGCTCGTTCTCGAAGAAGTGGTTGGCGCGCGGGATTTCCTCGTGGTGCACGGTGATGTGCTTCTGCGTGCGCAGCTTTTCCACCAGCTTGGTCACCGCGCCGGGCTGGACGACCGTGTCCTGCGCACCGTGGATGAAGATGCCGCTGGCCGGGCAGGGGGCGAGGAAGGAGAAGTCGTACATGCTCGCCGGTGCGCCGATGCTGATCCAGCCACGGATTTCCGGGCGACGCATGAGCAGCTGCATGCCGATGAGCGAACCGAAGCTGACGCCGGCGATCCAGGTCACCTGCGCTTCGGGGTGGATCTGCTGCACCCAGTCGAGCGCTGCGGCGGCATCGGACAGTTCGCCGATGCCGTTGTCGAAGCTGCCCTGGCTGCGGCCGACGCCGCGGAAATTGAAGCGCAGAGTGGCGAAGCCGCGGTTGACGAAGGTCTTGTAGAGACGCTGCGTGATCTGCTCGTTCATCGTGCCGCCGCCCTGCGGATGCGGGTGGAGGATCATCGCCACGGGCGCGCGCGGACGCGGTGCGGGAGAGAAACGGCCTTCGAGGCGGCCTTCGGGGCCGGGAAAGATCACGGTCGGCATGGGGAGGTTTACCCTGTCGGAAATTTTCGGGTCGCGAGGCCTTTTGGGGGCTTGCGCGAGGTTGCGCGCTATATAGGGTTTCGCGTCCAAATCGCAATAATTTCGAGCATCCTCCCATTCCGGAACGCATCTACCTCGATCATGCCGCCACCACGCCCCTGCGCCCCGAAGCGCGGGCGGCGCTGGAAGAAGGCTTTGCGCTCTGGGCCAATCCCAGCAGCCCGCATGCCGAGGGACGCAAGGCGAGGGCGGCGTTGGAGGATGCGCGCGAGCGGGTGAAACGCGCGCTTGGCTGGCTGGGCGAAGTCATCTTCACCTCGGGCGCGAGCGAGGCGGCGGCGCTGGCGCTGGGCCACGCACAGGCAGGCGCGCGGCTGGTTTCGGCGGTCGAACACGATGCGATCCTCAAGGCTGCGCCCGATGCCGAAAGGCTACCGGTCCGACCCAATGGCGCGCTCGACCTCGAATTGCTGACCGAAGCCGTGCAACGCGAACGCCCGCTGGTGGCAGTGCAGCAGGTCAATTCCGAAACGGGCAACCGGCAGGACCTCGCTGCGGTCGCCGGACTCGTCCACGAGGCCGGCGGATTGCTGCTGGCGGATTGTGCGCAGAGCGCGGGCAAGATGCCGCTGCCGCCCTGCGACATGGCGATCGTCTCGGCGCACAAGTTCGGCGGACCCATCGGGATCGGCGCGCTGCTGGTGAGGGACTACGCCATGCTAGAGCCTGCAGGCGGGCAGGAGCGCGGCTATCGGCGGGGGACCGAAAACCTGCCTGGCGCGCTGGGCATGGCGGCTGCGCTGGAGGCATGTGGCGACCCGTATCTCGATCCCGCGATCCTCGCGCCGCTCGACCAGCTCGCACAGGACTGCCGCGATCTTGGGGGGACGTGGTTGTCGGACCGGCTCTCCGACCTGACGCCCTACATCCGCGCTATCGCCATGCCGAAGATGAGCGGCAGCGCGCAGGTCATGCGGTTCGACATGGCGGGCATCTCGGTCTCGCAAGGCAGCGCCTGTTCGAGCGGCACGATGAAGACCAGCCACGTCCTGCAGGCTATGCAGGTCGAACCCGAGGTCGCCGATCGCACCATCCGTGCCAGCTTCGGCTGGAATACGACCGCAGTGGAAGTGGAACGCTTCAGCGAGGTATGGCTTGAGTTGGCGAAGGCATGATCTACCTCGACTACCAGGCCACGACCCCGCTTACCCCCGAAGCGCGCGATGCCATGTTGCGCTGGCTCGACGGGCCGGGCGGCACCGGCTTCGGCAATCCGCATTCCCCGCACCGCATGGGACGGCAGGCGAAAGCCGCCATCGAACTGGCGCGCGAACAGGTCGCGGCGCTGTTTCCGGCAGGCGGCAAGGTCGTCTTCACCTCCGGCGCGACGGAAGCGATCAATCTCGCCATAAGGGGCAGCGGGAAGGGCGGCACGGTCTCGGTGTCCGCCATCGAGCACGCCGCCGTGCTCGATACCGCGCAGGACGCGGGCAAGCGTCATGTCCTCAACGTGGCCGCCGACGGCCAGTGCAATACGAAACAGGACCTGCCCGCCGATACGCGGCTGGTTTGCGTCATGCAGGTCAACAACGAGATCGGCACGATCCAGCCCACGCTCGAATGGCACCGCAAGGCGAAAGAGAACAACGCGCTCTATTTGTGCGACGCGGTGCAGGCCTACGGCAAGATCGAGGTTACCGGTGCGGACATGATCGCGATCAGCGCGCACAAGTTCCACGGCCCCAAGGGCGTCGGCGCCTTGTGGGTACGCGAGGGGCTCCACCTCGACGAAGTGCAAACGGGCGGCGGACAGGAATTCGGCGTGCGCTCGGGCACGCTCAGCCCCGCGCTGATCGCAGGTATGGGCGCTGCGGCGGCAGAAGCGAAGGACCGGCTCGAGCAGGACCGGGACCATGTCGAAATGCTATGGAAGCGGGCGCGCGAGCTGTTCGAGGGTTGGGAACTCAATGGCAGCGCGGAGGCGCGCTGGCACGGCAATCTCAATATCCGCCGCGACGGGCTCGACGTGAACCGCCTGATGAGCGATTGCCGCGAGGTGATGTTCTCGGCCGGAAGCGCCTGCGCCAGCGGGTCGGGCCGCACCAGCCACGTGCTCGAGGCGATCGGCCTGTCGAAAGCGCAGGCGAAGAGCTCCATCCGGCTGGGCTTCGGCCGCTACACGACGATGGACGAGATCGAGCAGGCCGCGAAAGCGATCAATTCGGCGGCACGGGAGCAGGATTTGTGAAGGTCCGTTTCACCACCTCCGATGGTAGTCACGTGGATGCCGAGGCAGAGCCGGGCGATAACCTCCTTCGCGTGGCGCAGGCTGTAGGCATGCCGCTGGAAGGGACCTGCGAGGGGCAGATGGCCTGTTCTACCTGCCATGTGGTCGTCGATGCCGAATGGTTCGACCGTCTCCCAGAAGCTAGCGAGGAGGAAGAGGATATGCTCGACCTCGCCGCCGGCGTGCGGCGCACCAGTCGCTTGTCTTGCCAGATCTTGCTCACTGCAGACATGGACGGGTTGTCGGTCGCGATCCCCGCCGAAAGCCATGACATGAGCCGATGAACCGCGGTGTGGTCGCCTCTCCTGCGGATCGTCTTGCGCCGCGCACGGGGGCGACCACCACAGGCGTGCCGCTCGCCTTCAACCGCGAACCCGACCCGCGGCTGAGGGACTGGGTATCCCGCTCCATGGTCGCCGTGGCCGAAGGGCCCGCAGACGTGACGCTGGAGGGGTACCTCTGCAACGACGCGTCCTACCTGCGCAGCGCCGTGGACGTGGACTGGATAGCGATGAGCCGCGAAGGGCCGGTCCCCGTTCGCGACCGGACCATATTGTGCGGCCAGCACACCCGCTCGTGGAAACTGGAATATCGCGGCGGCATCAAGGTTGCGGGTCTTATGCTGCGACCGGGCGCGCTGCGATCGCTCTTCGGTCTCGACGAGAAGGCCAATGCCGATTGCATCCGGATGATCGAGGAAACGGGCATCCCCGATGCCGAGGTGACCGGGCTCTATCGCGCGGGCATGGAACCGGCCGAGTGGTTGCAAAGCCTCGAGGACTGGTTCGCGGATTTCATCGCCCGCAAGGCCGTCGCCCCGCCCGATCCGCTGGCGCAGGCAATCGAACTGCAGGCCTTCGCCGACCCAAACATCCGGCTAGACGATTTTGCCGAACGGGTCGGGGTTTCACCCAAGCAGGTCCAGCGCGTGGCGCAGCGCGATTTCGGCATGACGCCGAAGCAAGTCTTCCGCCGCGCCCGTATCCTCGACCTTGCGGCGCGGATTTGCGGCGTGGCCGACGAAGAGGAAGACGAAATTCTCCTCCGGTTCTTCGACCAGGCGCACCAGATCAAGGAATTCCAGACCTTCTTCGGAGTGACGCCCGGTGCCTTCAAGCGCACGCGCTCGAACCTGCTAACGCTCAGCCTCGAAATCCGGCAGGCACGCAGGCTGGAACTGCTCGAACGGATCGAGCCGGGTGCCTTGCGGCCTTGGATGCGCGAGCCGATCCTGCATGCCGCAGCCTGACAGGATCGGCCGGCGAGCCTAGGCGACTGCCGGGGCGGTCTTCCGCAAAGCAGGTGCGCTGCCATAGGTCAGGTACCGCCAGACCCATTCCATCGGCCCCATCGAATAGGCGCGTAGCCACATGGGGCTGATGATGAGCTGCGCGATCCAGATTGCGATCACCACGAAGTAGAGCTCGTGCCGCTGCAGCTGGCCGTAATAGCCAAGGCCTACGAAGAATATCGCGCAGACGACCGAATGGGTGAGGTAATTGGTGAAGGCCATGCGTCCCACCGCTGCCAGCGCGCGCTGGAAGGCGGGCACGATACCCGACCGCACCACCAGCAATAGCAGGCCAAGGTGCCCGGCAGTCATCGCCAATCGTCCGAGATCGTAGGTTATATGCGCCTGGCTGAAGGCCAGCAGGCTGAAGTTGTCCGCCACGATCATACGCGTCTCGTAGGCATTCACGCTCAGCCCGATGCCGTAGCCGATCGCCACCATTGCGAGGTAGAAACCTGTCGATTTCTCGAGCGTGAAGACCCCCAGCTTGAACAGCGCCATGCCGATGATCATCATGCTGAAGATGTCGAAGAAATCGCGGTAGAACCACCAGCTTTCGAACCGGACGGTCAGTGCGGCGGTCTGCTTGAGCGCGCTCCAGTATCCCGCCGTGCGCTCGGCGATCAACGCGTCGCGCTTCTCCGGAGTGATCGTGTGCTCGGCCAGCGCGCCTTCCCATTCGCCTGCCAGCGCCTTCTGCTCCGCTGTCGGTGTCGCGCCCTCGATCTGCGTTGCCGCATAGGCATCGTGGCTGCGCATCAGGAGCGAGTTGTCGAGCGCGTTCCAGCCCGCATTGAACAGCAGGCCCGCGACCCCGATCGCCAGCAGGGCGCGCGGGGCGAGATTGCGGAAAACGAACAGCAGCACGGCGGTGAGGCCGTAGTAATAGAGGATGTCGCCCGACCACAGCAGGATGAAGCCGTTGAGCAGGCCGAAGCCGGTCAGCCACATGTTCCGCCTGAGGTAGATGTCGGCGACGTCGGTGCGTCCCTTGGCTTCCAGCCGCGAGGTGAACAGGATGATCCCTGCCCCGAACAGCATGGAGAATAGCCCGCGCTGCGTACCTTCGAACAGCATCGCGTTCATCATCCACACGCCAAGGTTCGCCCCTTCCGCGCCGCCCGCATTCAGCGGGTTGTTGTAGGCAGCGGGCAGGCCGAATGCCGTGATGTTCATCAGCAGAATGCCGAAAAGCGCCGCCCCCCGCACGAAATCGAGCGCGACGATGCGGTCGTCCGCCTTCGTCGGAAGCATGTCGGGTGTGCCGGTTTGCGCACCGGCTAGCGGTGCCCCCCGAGCCGTTGTCGCCATCTTAACCCCTCCCCGGGTTTGAGGACCAGCGACCGCTAGGCAAGGTTCATACAGGCTCGAGGGAGGTGGAGATTGTATATTTGCGTATCTGGACCGACGCAGCAAAAACCCCGCCGGAATCCTTTCCGGCGGGGAAGACTGCCTATTTAAAACAGTATGTTGTTCAGGCGTTCTCGAGCTCGCGTTGCTCGACGGTTTCGCCCAGAATCTCGATTAGTGCCTTGCTGAAGGCCGGAATGTCTTCCGGCTTGCGGCTGGTGATGAGGTTGCCATCGGTCGCCACTTCCTGATCGACGACGTTAGCTCCGGCATTCTTCAGGTCGGTGCGGATCGAGGGCCATGCGGTAACGGTCTTGCCCTTGATGAGGTCTGCTTCCGCAAGCAGCCACGGCGCGTGGCAGATCGCGGCGATCGGCTTGTTGGTGCTGGCGAACATCTTCACGATGTCGATCGCCTTGTCGTTCATGCGCAGGATGTCGGGGTTCATCTGGCCGCCGGGGAGCAGCAGCGCGTCATAGCCTTCGCAGCTGTCGATCTCTTCGACCGTCTTGTCGACACCGACGCTCTCACCCCAGTCCTTGTTGTCCCAGCCCTTGATCTCGCCTTTTTCGAGGCTGACTACGGTGGTTTCGAAACCGGCGTCTTCGAGGTTGGCCTTGGGCTTCATCAGTTCGGACTGTTCGAAGCCGTCGGTGGCGAGGATCATGATACGTTTGGTGGCCTGTGCCATGGGGTAACTCCTTGAATTGCTGTTACCCGTCGAACGTGTGGGGACAGCGGGCCGTTCCGTGCTGACAGGCGAGCCGTGGCTCTGGTAGGGCGAGTGCCATGGCCATTACCGAGATGGACGATTCAGGCGCCGATCCCTTCGACGCCATCGTCGACGCACCTTTCGATTCCGCGCTGTCAGAGCGCTACCTCGTCTATGCGCTGAGCACGATTACCGCGCGCTCGCTGCCCGATCTGCGCGACGGGTTGAAGCCGGTCCACCGCCGCCTGCTGTGGGCCATGCGCCAGCTGAAGCTCGACCCCTCGAGCGCGTTCAAGAAATCGGCCCGCGTGGTCGGCGACGTGATCGGTAAGTACCACCCGCATGGCGATGCCTCGGTCTATGATGCGATGGTCCGCCTCGCGCAGGATTTCGCGCTGCGTTACCCGCTGGTCGAGGGGCAGGGAAACTTCGGCAATATCGACGGCGATAACGCCGCGGCCTACCGCTACACCGAAGCCCGCCTGACCAAGACCGCGCTGCGCCTGATGGAAGGCCTCGACGAAGGCACGGTCGATTTCATCCCGACCTATAATGGCGAGGAGCAGGAGCCGGAAATCTTCCCTGGCCTGTTCCCCAATTTGCTGGCCAACGGGGCAAGCGGCATCGCGGTCGGCATGGCGACCAATATCCCCTCGCACAACGTCGCCGAGATCGTCGATGCGACGCTGGAGGTGATCGACAATCCGCATGTCGAGCACGCGCGACTGATGGAGCTGTTCAAGGGGCCGGACTTCGCCACGGGCGGGGTCGTGCCCGAAAGTGCGGAAACGATTGCCGCTGCCTACGAGACCGGGCGTGGCTCGCTGAGGGTGCGCGGCCGCTTCCATGCCGCCGAGGCCGACAAGGCCGAGGATCGCGAGGCAGGGATCGAACGCCTCGGCGGCGGCCAGTGGCAGCTCGTCATCTCCGAAATTCCCTACCAGGTGCAGAAGGGCAAGCTGATCGAGCAGATCGCGCAGGCGATCGCCGACAAGAAGCTGCCCATCCTCGAAGACGTCCGCGACGAGAGCGACGAGCAGATCCGCATTGTTCTCGTTCCACGCAGCCGCAATGTCGATCCGGAACTGCTGAAGGAGAGCATCTACAAGCTCACCGACATGGAAACGCGCTTCGGCCTCAACCTCAACGTGCTCGACGCCTCGCGCACGCCGATGGTCATGGGGTTGAAGGAGCTGCTGAACAACTGGATTGCCAGCCAGATCGACATCCTCCAGCGCCGCAGCCAGCACCGGCTCGACCAGATCGCGCGGCGGCTGGAACTGGTCGAAGGATACATCATCGCCTTCCTCAACCTCGACCGCGTGATCGAGATCATCCGCTACGAGGACGATCCCAAGGCGGTGATGATGGAGGAGTTCAAGCTCACCGACCGGCAGGCCGAGGCCATTCTCAACATGCGCCTGCGCAGCTTGCGCAAGCTGGAGGAAATGCAGCTGCGGCAGGAAAAGGACGACCTGCTGAAAGAGCAGGACGAACTGGAAAAGCTGCTCGGCAGCCCGGCCCGCCAGCGCACCCGCCTGAAGCGCGATCTCAATGCCTTGCGCAAGGAGTATGGCGAGGACACCGCGCTGGGTCGCCGCCGCACCACGATCGAGGAAGCCGCGCCGGCTGTCGAATTCAGCATGGACGCGATGATCGAGAAGGAACCGGTGACGGTCATCCTCTCGCAGAAGGGCTGGATCCGCGGGGCCAAGGGTCACCTGCCGCTGGACCAAGAGTTCAAGTACAAGGAGGGCGATGCGCCTGCCTTCGTGCTGCACGCACAGACCACCGACAAGCTGCTGCTGGTCGGCGACGATGGCCGCGTCTTCACGCTGGGGGCGGACAAGCTGCCGGGCGCGCGCGGCTTCGGCGAACCGGTGCGCAACACGCTCGACATCGAGGCGAGCGCGCAGATCGTGTCGGTCATCGTCCACCGCGAAGGTCAGGAAGTCCTGCTGGCCGCGAGCACGGGCAAGGGCTTTGCTGCGACAACGGACAGCATGCTCGCCGAAACCCGCAAGGGTCGCCAGGTTGTGAACCTGCCGGGCGATGCGAAGCTCAAGGTCGCGCGGCCCATTCCTGCAGGTCACGATCATGTCGCCGTGGTGGGTGACAATCGCAAGCTGGTGGTCTTCCACCTCGAAGAGCTGCCGCGCCTGGCCAAGGGACAGGGCAACAAGCTGCAGGGCTACCGTGACGGCGGCCTCAGCGATGCGACCACTTTCACGCTGGCCGAAGGGCTGAGCTGGGCGATGGGCGGCAAGGGCGACCGGACGCGCACCGAAACCGACATGTGGCAGTGGAAGGTCGCGCGTGGCGGGGCCGGGCGCCTGCCGCCGCAAGGCTTCCCGCGCGACAACCGCTTCACCTGAATCAAAAGAGGCCGGGAACGCGGCTGCGCTCCCGGCCTCATGCGACCCTGAAGAACTCAGGGAACCGGTGTCGGCTTATTCGCCTGCGCTACCGGCAGCCGAAGCAGCCTGGGCCATCGCGGCATCGATCTGCGCGTTGGTCAGGCGGGCCATCAGGCCGTGGTCGGTGGCGTCGAAGTGTTCGCGCAGCAGCGTGACCTTGTTGGTTTCGTCACCGCCGCGAGCAAGGACGATGTTGTCACCGTCGATTTCGAGCACGGTGCCGAGCGGTGCGTGCTTGGCGTCCATGGCTTCGGCACCGACGACGAGGGCGGCGTCACGCTTGGCAGCGGCTTCGGCGAGCTGTGCGTCGATCATGCCGTCGAGCTGGACCTTGGTGACGGTGATGGTCGGGCCGGCTTCGCCCTGGCCGTACATTTCCACGCCCAGCGGAACCTTGTGCTTGCCGGTGTCGAGCACGGCCTGGCCGTTTTCGACCGAGACGATGGTGCCGACGGCATTGCCTTCGGGACCGGTAACGGTAGCGCCGGCAACGACCTGTTCGTTGGCAAGGGCAGGGGTGGCGGCAAGGACGGCAGCAGCGGCAGCCAGCTTGACGAATTTCATGAATGTACTCCTAGACTTGTTCAAACTAATCGACCCCTCGGCGCGAAGCGGCGCGCTGCGGATCGACGAAAAATGTGAGCGGCGGCGGACGAAAGCCCGGCACGTAAATGCCGCATGCCCCCTCAAGAAGCGGGGCGTTCTATGACAAAATGGCTGCCATTGGGCAACCGCTAGCCCGGTTTTTATGCTGCAGTGCAGCTTAAGCTGGGCTGAAGGGCTTGTCGGGCAAGCGCAAGCGGTCAGGCAAAAGGGGTGTTGCGCTGCACCCTTTCCAACGGGTCAGCGGGCGGCCAGTTCCTCGTCGAGCAACTGCATGACACGCTCGCGGGGCGGGAATTGCTCCGCAATCCATCGGGCTTCCACCGCTCGCAGGATACGCGCGACATCGGGTCCGGCACTGACGCCGCTTTGGACGATTTCGCCGCCTTTGAGCGGAAGCTGGGGAACCTCCCAGCCGTCCAGTTCGCTTGTCGATCCGCCTGCGATCAGCAGCCGGTCGCGCGCGCCTTCCACGCCCTCGGCATATGCGAGCGCGCGCGGTGCGCCGGCGTCGGTGTCCTTGCGTTCCGCCGCGCAGACGAGGCGGGCGCGCTGGGCACGCGAGAGGCGCAGGCGGGCCGCTACTGCCTCGGCAACCGAAGGGATTGGCGGCAGCAGGGCCGCAAGGCGTCGGACGGGATCGCCCGGCGTGCCGGTTGCAGCCTCGTGTGAGACAAGCGCAGCGAAGACCGCCTGCTCGCGCTCGCGCGCCTCGGGCAGGATGACAGCAAGCACTCCGAGCTGCGCCATCAGCGCTACCGCGCCGCGCGGGTCCGGCAGGGAGAGAATGCCCAGCAGTTCCATCGCCACGCGTTCGCGGCTCAGGCCCTTCAGCGTGTGCGCCAGTTCCTGGCAGGCCGCGACCGCTTCCGCGTTCGGCTCGTCTCCGAAGCGCGCCTGGAAGCGGAAATACCTGAGGATACGCAGGTGATCCTCGCGAATGCGTTCGTGCGGGTCCCCGATGAAGCGGACGTGGCGCTCATCGAGATCGGCAAGTCCGCCGAAATAATCGCTGATCTCCAGCGTTTCTGGATGTGCGTAGAGCGCGTTGATCGTGAAATCACGGCGCGCCGCATCTTCCTGCCACTCGGTCGCAAAGGCCACGGTAGCCCGGCGGCCGTCGGTCGACACGTCGTGGCGCAAGGTGGTGATTTCGACCGGCCCGCCCTTGAGGATCGCGGTCACCGTGCCGTGATCGATGCCCGTGGGCACGGTGCGGATGCCCGCTTCCTTGCAACGGTCGATCACCGCGTGCGGCAGCAGCGGTGTCGCAAGGTCGATGTCGTGGATGTCCTTGCCGAGCAGCGTGTCGCGCACCGCCCCGCCGACATAGCGCGCGTTGTCGGGCCCCAGCGCGGCCACGAGGGCGGCGAGGTCCTTGCGCTTGGTCCAGGCGGTTTGCGGCAGGCGGTTCATGCGCGTGCCTTTAGAGCGGTCAGTCCGTCCACGCCAGCCGCCGCGACAGGTTGATGCAGATCGCGGCGGTCACGCCCCAGATGCGGTAGCCCTCGTGATCGAGTTCGTAATAGCGGCGCATGGCGCCCTTCCAGAATACCTCGTTCTCGCGCCAGCTTTCGGGCTGCATCAGCAACGAGAGCGGTGCCTCGAACCAGCTTTCCACCTCGCGCGGGTCGGGGCGGATGGGCAGGTCGGGCGGCACGGTGGCAAGCACCGGAGTGATATCGAAGCCGGTGCCGGTCTGATAGCGGTCGGTCGTGCCGATGATGCGCACGTGGTCGCGCTCGATGCCCAGCTCCTCCCACGCTTCACGCAGCGCAGCCTCGACCGGGTCTTCGCCGTGGTCGAGCTTGCCGCCCGGAAAAGCGACCTGCCCAGGGTGGTCGCGCATGGTGCGTGGGCGTTGGGTGAGCAGGACAGTCGGGTCTTCCCGCTCGGTCACAGCGATCAGCACAGCTGCATCGGCCGTTCGATCGAGATCGGCGAAACGCGCATCGGTCAGAAGTTCGGGCGAAGGCGCGGCGTGGCCCCGCTGGAACAGATGGGTCAGGCGGTCGAACATCACGCTCATGCAGGTACCAGCGAGAAAGCCTCGCCCCCGCTGGACACGGTCCAATCGTCGCCATGCTCCAGAGCGATGCGCGCAAGCTGTTCGTAGGTCGAACGGTTCAGCCGCGCCTCGCAGCCGCGCCGGACATGGAGGTAGATCGCCGGCGCGTCGGGATCGCCCGCGGCGCGTATGGCGTTGTCGGGACCGGCCACGACCAGTTCGTCGGTATTGATGCGAAAGGCGAGATTGCCCTCGGTCTCGGAAACGTCGGTGGCGATGAAGCAGGCATCTTCCACTTCGATCGCCAGCTTCTGGAAGGGCGTTACCAGCCAATAGCTGCCGTCGTCCTCGCGGCGTAGCAGGCCGGCGAAGGCGCGCACCATGGCGGGGCGGGAGATCGGGCTTCCCTCGTGCAGCCAGGTCCCGTCGGCAAGGATGCGCATGTGGCTCTCGCCCACCTGTTCGGGCGTCCATTGCTCGACCGGAGGCAGCTTGCGTGCCGCGACCTGCTCCGCAATCTGGGCGAGCGAGAGACCGGCGAGTTCGGGAGGCGGGGTATAGACCATCGCCGCCTTACTTGGGGCGATGCGGCTTGCGGTGCAACCTATCCCGCGAGCTGACCGGGCCAGGGCCCGAGCATGCCTTCGCGCGGCAGGACTGCGGGATTGCTCGTGCGGGCCAGCAGGCGGTGCTGCTCATAGGGGCCGGGGCAGTGCCAGCCGCCCGTATGCTGGGCGGTGAAAGCCCAGCGGTCGTAATAGTCGGGATCGCCGATCATCACCTGCGGCAGCGGAGCGGCGCCGGTTTCGAAACCGCTTTCCACCGCGCCGAGGCTGGCGGCCATCAGGGCCTTGCCGAAACCTTCGCCCTGCCGTCCGGGCATGACGGCGACGGGGCCGACCATGATCATCGGGTGGGGGCGACCTTCCGGGTCGGTCAGCGCCACCGGCCACAGCTGGATCGTGCCGGCGAGATAGTCATCCTCGTCCAGCGCGGCGAAGCTGAGCGCGTCGAGTGCCTCCATGCCCTCGCGGATGCGGTAGGCGGTGCGGGCGTGACGCTGATCGCCGAAGGCTGCGTCGAGCAGCTCTTCGACCAGCGCAGGGTCGATCGCGGATAGGGGGACGATGGTCGCCATGGCGGCGCGGCGCTTAGGGCCGCGCACGCCATGAGTCGATCAATTTCGCCTTACTTGGGGCGAAGCTCCAGCAGGCGGCCGCCTTCGCCGTCTTCCAGAGCCCACAGCGCGCCGTCGGGTCCTTCGATTACCGAACGGATGCGTTTGCCCATCGGATAGCGGGCGACTTCGCGGGCGCTTTCGCCGTCGATGGCGACGCGGACGAGCGCTTCGGTCTTGAGGCCGGAGATGAGCAGGTCGCCCTTCAGGCCGGGGAAGAGATCGCCGCGGTAGAAGGTCATGTTGCCCGGCGCGATGACCGGGGTCCAGTTGATCGCGAACTTGGTGAACCCGTCGTCCGCCGTGTGATCGGGGATTTCGGTGCCATTGTACTGGTCGCCGTTGGATCGGACCGGCCAGCCGTAGTTCTGGCCCTTCTTGACGAGGTTCAGCTCGTCACCGCCCGCCGGACCATGCTCGATTTCCCAGAGACGGCCCTCGGAATCGAAATCGATGCCGAGCAGGTTGCGATGGCCCCACGACCAGATCTCGTCGCTCGGGCTGCCCTGCGCAGCGAGAGGATTGCCGGCGGCAGGCGTGCCGTCGAGGTTCAGGCGCACGACCGAACCCAGCGTGTTCGAGGTGTCCTGTGCAGGCTCCTGCTTCTGGCGGTCGCCGCTGGTCACGAAGAGATACTGCCCGTCAGGGCTGACCGCGATGCGGTGCGAATAGTGCCCGCGTCCGGTCACCTTGGGCATCTGGCGCCAGATCACTTCGAGGTCCGAAATCGCGCAGGTTTTCGTGGTCGGGCAGATCATGTTGCCGCGCCCGACGACCGCCCCACGGGTGTCGCCTTCACCGGCCTCGGCCCAGCTGAGGTAGATCGTGCGCATGGCAGAACGCAGGCGCGCCTCGCGCGGCAGGAAGGCGACATCGCCAAGGCCGCCCTGGCCGCCGTAGTCGACATCCGGAAGACCGCTGACCGTGCCGACGGTGCCGTCCTTCGTATTGACGAACTTCATCGTGCCCGACTTCTCGGTGATGAACAGGCGGTCGGTGCCGGGCAGGAAGGCCGAAGCCCATGGTTCGTTGAAGCTGCCGTGTTCGGTGATTGCGAATTCGATGTCGGTCGGTGCGGGCGTCGAAGCCGCTTCCGTTCCGCCATCGGTGGAATAGCCGCTGCCGCAGCTTGCGAGCAGCAGGGCGCCGGGTAGGGTGGCGGCGAACAAGGTAAGGCGCTTCATGTTTTCATCGTCTCCCGAACATGGTCTTGGCTGCGCGCCGCTGGTCGTCGGGGTCGACGAGGCGGGTCGCGGGCCACTGGCTGGTCCCGTCGTCGCTGCCGCGGTGGTGCTTTGCAACCCCTGTCCGCAAGGCCTCGACGATTCCAAAAAGCTCAGTGCAGCGCGTCGTTCCGCACTGGAACCGCAAATTCTCGATAACTGTGCATGGGGTTTGGGCGTGGTCGATGTCGAGGAGATCGACCGGATCAACATCTTCCAGGCGACGATGCTGGCAATGACGCTGGCCGTTTCGCGGCTGGTGAAGGCCATGGGGAGCGAGCCCGAGGCAGTGCTGATCGACGGCAACCAGACGCCGCACGGGCGCTGCGCGGACTGGCGCTGGCCTGCCCGCGCCATCGTCGGCGGCGACGGCTCCGAGCCTTGCATTTCGGCCGCCTCCATCCTCGCCAAGGAATACCGCGACCGGCTGATGTGCGAGGCGGCAGAGGCGCATCCCGAATACGGCTGGGACCGCAACAAGGGCTACGGTTCGGTCCAGCACATGGAAGCGCTGCGCGTCCACGGTCCCACGCCGCTCCACCGCCGCAGCTTCGCGCCGGTCAGCCAGATGGTGCTGCTCTAGCCCCTATTGCGCGAAAGCCTTGGCGCGCAGCGTCTCGATATAGGACTTGCCGAAGCTTTCTGCAGAATCGTCGTCCTTTGCCATTCCGCCTTCCTGCTCGTTCGCCGCCGTGATCTCGTCGCGGCTGTTGACGCGCGGGAAGGGTTCGGGCGGGACCGGCACGTCGAGGAACCGGCACAGCGGCTCCCATCCTTCCTTGGGATGGAACACCAGCAGCCGGTCGGGCGGCAGGCTTGCCTTGATATGCTCATTCCGGTCTTCGAACCATTTGGTCATGAAGGCCCGGTCGCGGATGTCGCCGCCGTGGAAGTGGTCGAAGATTGTGCCCTTCATCATGTCGCCTGTGGGCGTCCCGACGAGATGGGCCTGCATTTCGTCCGAGAAGATCGTTTCGCTGACGGATTCGAACCAGCTGTCCGCATCGCGCACGGTCAGGATGACCTTGGCATCCGGATAGTGGTCCGCAAGCTCGCGCCAGTAGGAGGCGGACGGATAATCGACGGTCGACTGGAAGCCCTTGAAGATTTCGTCCCAATCGGGTCGACCGTTTATCGCGTCGAGCCATAGCGGCACCTGCCGCCGCGCATCGGCGAACAGTTCCGCCATGTGGAAACAGGGGCCGAAACCGATGTGCTCCAACGCGAACTTCATCGTGAAGGTTGCGGTACGCCCCACACCTGCGCCGATTACCTTGAGTGCCATGTATTCCTCCCGGTTGAGCGACCCGGGTCGAATGGAGGGCACAGTTTCCAAAAAAACGCGGCAAAGTCGAGTCTTCGAGGCCACACCCCACCATCTTGAGTCCGGTGAATCCGGCCAGACTCAACATCTTGTGGGGGACTCCTTTCGTTCTCCCTCAGCTCTTGTGCCTGCCGCGGATATGCAACCCGGAAGATGCTTGACGCGGACTCCGTTTGGACTCACCCTGTGGATAACTACGGACAGGGGAACCTTCATGGGGGTCATCGAGACCACGAAATCGCGCGCCCGGCGCATCGAGAAAGAAGCGGAACTTCCGCTCGAAATGCCGCGTGGCGAGCTGCCGGTGGGCCGCATCCTCGACGGGGACTGCGTGGAAGCCATGCGCTCGATCCCGACCGCCTCGATCGACCTCGTCTTTGCCGACCCGCCCTACAACCTGCAGCTGGGCGGCGACCTCGCCCGGCCCGACGGCAGCCATGTCGATGCCGTGACCGACGACTGGGACAAGTTCGACACCTTTGCCGCCTATGACGAGTTCACCCTTGCCTGGCTGACCGAGGCGAAACGCATCCTCAAGCCCGACGGCGCATTGTGGGTGATCGGCAGCTACCACAATATCTACCGCGTCGGCGCGATCCTGCAGGACCTGGGCTTCTGGATCCTCAACGACATCGTCTGGCGCAAGTCGAACCCCATGCCCAATTTCAAGGGCACGCGTTTCACCAATGCGCATGAAACGCTGATCTGGGCGAGCCAGGGCGAAAAGGCGAAGTACCACTTCAACTACCGCGCGATGAAGACGCTAAATGACGAGCTCCAGATGCGCAGCGACTGGGTGCTGCCGATCTGCAATGGCGCGGAACGCCTGAAGGAAGGCGGGACCAAGGTTCACCCGACGCAGAAGCCCGAAAGCCTGCTCTACCGCGTGCTCCTCTCGACCACGGAAAAGGGCGACGTCGTGCTCGACCCCTTCTTCGGCACCGGCACGACCGGGGCGGTGGCCAAGCGCCTCGGTCGTCAGTGGATCGGCTGCGAGCGCGAGGGTGTCTATCGCAATGCCGCGCTGAAGCGGATCGAGAAGGAATTGCCGCTCGACGAAAGCGCGCTGACCACCATGCAGTCGAAGCGTTCGGCACCCAAGGTCGCCTTCGGCGCGCTGGTCGAAAACGGCTTCATCACGCCCGGCACCCAGGTATTCGACAAGAAGCGCCGCTGGGTGGCCACCGTGCGCGCCGACGGCTCGCTCGCCTATGAAAAGCAGACCGGCAGCATCCACGGCCTCGGCAAGGAACTGCAGGGCGCGCCCAGCTGCAACGGCTGGACCTTCTGGCATTACGAGAACGGCGGCGAGATCAAGCCCATCGACGCCGCGCGCCAGCTGTATTTGCTGGCAGTGGAGGACTAGCGCCTACTCGGCCGCCGGAGCGTCCGTTTCCACCAGTCGCCCGTATTTGCGCAGCACCTCACGCAGCCGCTCGTGCGGCAGGGCGTGGGCGGTGTTGCCGTTGATCCCGGTCATGGTGCGCGCGGCGACCAATGCGTTGATCACCGCTTCCTCGGTGGCTTCGACCGTGGCGCGGAAAATCGGGCTCAGCGCGTCGTTTGACAGGCTGGTCAGTTCCGCGCTGCCTTCTCGGCCCCACTTGCCGGGATTGCCGGTGGAAAAGGCGATGAAGATGTCGCCCGAACCGTTCGAGGCGAAGGAGCCGTTGCGCGCGATACCCATGGTGGCGCGCTGGGCCACGCGCTTCAATTGGTGCGGCAGCAGCGGCGCATTTGTGGCGACGACGATGATGATCGACCCGGTTTCCTGGTTGTGATCGCCATAGGTCGTGGTGAGGTCGGTAATCTCGCGGCCCACCGGCACGCCTGCCACCATGAAGGTGTCCCTGATCCCGTAGTTCGACTGGACCAGCACGCCGACGGTGTAGTCCTCTCCTGCCGCCTTCACCACGCGGGATGAGGTGCCGATACCGCCCTTGAACCCGTGGGTGATCATGCCGGTGCCACCGCCCACATTGCCTTCGGCCACGCGGCCGCCAGCCGCATTGTCGAGCGCTGCGAAGACGTGGTCCTTCTTTACGTGGAAGCCGTTGATGTCGCTGAGGTCGCCGTCATAGGTCTCGCCGACCACGGGCAGCATCCAGAAGGTATCGGGCTCGCCGGCAAGCGGGGCGAAGAAGCGGCGCTTGTGCGCCCATTCGATCGTCGCATCGCGGACCGTGCCGACGCTGTGGGTATTGGTGATCATCACCGGACCTTCCAGCCAGCCCGATTCCTCGACCCAGGTGGTGCCGGTCAGCTCGCCGTTGCCGTTGAGCGCGTACCAGCCTGCGAACACGGGGTCATAGGTCTTCCCGCGCGGCAGGATTGCCGTGACGCCGGTGCGGACCGGTCCTTTACCGACGACGAGGTCGCCATCGCCGGAAATCAGCGTGGTATGGCCGACCTCGATACCGGCGACATCGGTGATGGCGTTGAGGGGGCCGGGAGTGCCGTCGAAAGGGACGCCGAGGTCCCTCGCGCGGACCTGTGGAGCGTCCGCCTGCTGTGCGTGCACGGCAGTCATCGCGCCAGTTCCGGCAGCGCACAGCAGAAGCGCCGAGCCGATCGCTCGCATGGCAGAATGCATTTTCCCTCTCCTCTCCAGCCAGGCAAACCGGACCTCGTTCCCGCGGCACGAATGTGTGCCCTCGTGGAGACTTGATACTGCCGTCCTGCAGCTACGCAACCGCGCGCTGACGCCTAGCCGATGGCTTCGGCCTCGACAGCGCCCGCCACCCCTGCACCACTGGAGTAGGCGAACTCGGGACCATCGAGGCTGATCGCGGGAATCTCCTCGCGCTCGCGCCAATAATCCTGGTTGTGCCGCCACTCGGGCTTGTCCCCGCGCCGGGGCATCTGGTCGAGCCCGCGCATCAGGTAGCCGGGATTGAAATTGTCCGCCTCGATCCACGGCAGGAGCTCCATGCCCTCGTCCTCGGGCCGGAACCGGACCTCGACGCGGCGCGCGCCTTTCACGTCCATGTGGTTGAGCAGCGAGCAGACGAAATCGCCGAGCATATCGACCCGCAAGGTCCAGCTGGCGCGGAAATAGCCGAAGACCCAGACCATGTTCGGCACGCCGGTGAACATCATGCCGCGATAGGTCACCGTGTCGTGCCAATCGACCGGCTTCCCGTCGACGAAGAACGGAATGTCCCCCATCACCGACAGCTGGAATCCGGTTGCCGCGACGATCAGGTCGGCTTCGATCTCCTCGCCGGAGGACGTCATGACGCCTTTCTCGGTGAAGCGGTCGATCGTATCGGTCACGACGGTCAGCTTGCCTTCGACCGCGCATCGGAAGACATCGCCTTCGGGACAGAAGGCGAGGCGCTGCTGCCACACACGGTATTTCGGCGTGAAATGCGGTTCGAACTCGAAATCGGGCTTGCCCGTGAAGGCGCGGACCAGTTCCTTAAGCTCCTCGAAGACCGCATCCGGTTCCTCGAGACAGCGCTTCGTCAGCATGTCCTGGTCGAACATGATCTGCTGGCGCACCACGCGGTGGACGGTCGGTTCGTCGACGCCGATCTCGCGCAGGCGGTCGGCCAGTTCGTTCTTGTTCTCGCTGCAGAAGAAGTAGGTCGGGGACCGCTGGAGCATGGTGACATGCTCCGCCTTCTCGGCAAACGCAGGGACGACCGTCGCGGCTGTTGCGCCCGATCCGATCACAAGCACGCGCTTGCCCGTGTAGTCGTAATCCGGGTCCCACTGCTGGGCATGGACGAAATCGCCCTTGAAGTCGGCCAGTCCCTTATCTTGCCATTCCGGCGGAATGTAGGGCGTCTTGTGGTCGTAATAGCCCTGGCACATCCAGAGGAAGTTGCAGGTGAATACGAGGCTTTCGCCGTCCGAGAGGCGGGTCGCCTCGACGGTCCACAGGTCGGTTTCGCGCGAAAAACTGCACCGGTCGATCCGGTGGCCGTAGCGGATGTGTTCGCCGATGCCGTTCTCCTCGATGACCTCGCCCATGTACTTGAGGATTTCTTCCGCACTGGCGATCGGCGCGCCGATCCACGGCTTGAAGCGGTATCCGAAGGTGTAGAGGTCGCTATCCGAGCGCACGCCGGGATATTTATGCGTGTCCCAGGTGCCGCCGAACGTGTCCTTCATCTCGAGGATCGCATAGCTTTTACCCGGGCACTGGTCCTGCAGGTGGTAGGCCGACCCGATCCCGGAAATCCCCGCCCCGACGATCAGCACGTCGACATGCGTCGGTTTGGTCATGGCTGTAACAGCGTTCATCCTGCTCTCCCGCGAATATTCCCACCGATGCTTTTCTAGGACCCCTCCGGAAAGCTTCATTGACGTGAATCAACGCATGCCTTCGCCGTCGCTGCCCGGTGACCGCATGATGCCACTGGTATCGCCCAGCTTGAAGAGGGAAAGGTCAGCGCTTGGCGGCAGGCGGAGTAACCCAGTCGCCCGGCCGTGCAGACCGGTCCAGCGCCGCCTGGCGGTCGGGCCTGCCGATAAGGTCCGCAAGCAGCGGCGCGGGCGGCCTGTCGATGACGAGGCTTCGCGCCGGAACCGGGCTATTGCGCCACGCAACAACGAGGCCCTGTTCGCCAACTGCGGACCGGTCCGGAAAGCGGGTTTCGCCGGCCCCGGAAAACTCCGGCCCGACCTTTACCTTTCCGCTGTCGCCTGCCGACAGGACTACGCGTGGAGACGGGGAGGGACTATCCTGCGCCTCTGCCGCACTGCCTCCGGCGAGGGCGATGGCGAGCGCGGCAATCCCGCTGGCGCGCCTCACGGGCAGAACCAGTCGAACCAGCGTCCTGCGCTCGACCACCGCTCGGCATTGGTGCCGTCGACATCGGCGATGAACCAGCTGTTGCGGTTCTTTCGCAAGAAAGCTTGGTAGATTATCTCGGTATTGTCGCAGCTATAGGCGGGTTCACGTGCATCGAAGCGTATCACCTCATCGCCAGCCAGGGTCACCTGAACCAGTATCTTCGTCTCATTGTCGGTGAAAGCCACGCGGTGACTTCCTGCGCCTTCCGGGTTCGTGACCGAGATGAATTGGTCGAAGGACATGCCTGCCCCGTCATAAATTTTGAGCGGAGGGGAATTGCCCGAAATGTCGTACCGGAAGAGGCTGGTATAGGCCCCTTGGGAGCCGTCTAGCGGACCACCGACAAAGATCAGTTCGTTGGACGTCGCGAAATCCGGACTGAAGCGGATGCCGGCGACAGACCATTCCCTGTCGACGCCCCATTCTTCACGTACGCCGCCCCACTGGAGCAGGGATACTTCGAAGACCGTCGCTTCCTGCGTGTCGTAGATGTAGATCAGGTAGGCAGAGCCGAACCCGGTGTATTCGTGGATTGGCTCGGTCCAGACGACGTACCGGCCATCCGGCGAGAAATCCATGACTTCGGGATGGTCGCCGCCGGACAAAGCCCTGACTTGCGTCGGGGCGTCTACCTTGCATGGATCGCTGCCCCAGCTGGTCACGTAAATGCCTGTCTCGCTGATCGAATAGGCGAGCTGCTTGCTGGCAGCATGATAGGTGAAACCGCGCAGTTTCGGACCGCCATCCGGCGTTTCTACGACCATGCACGCCTGATCCCCCGCACGGTTGGCCAGCCGCAATTGCTTGGCAGTAGAGGTGGAATCGAAATAGGCGATGGCCGGAACGAACGGCTCTGCCGGAGGATCTTCGCCTCCGCCGCCGCCCTTGCCGCCGCCTTTGCCTTCAGGGGGCGCAGCAACCAGCGCAGCGGCTCCGCAGGCGGCCAATACGGCCGCGCCAAATATGTAGTATTTCATGTCCTGGCCTCGCACTCTCTATCGGGAAGTGCGACCCGCCAATATCCGCAGGAATTCTGCGCTGATGATGCCGAACCATAGCATTCCTGTGCTCACTGAGTCCAATCGTCCACCGATGGATTGGCAAGCCCATGTAAACATTCATCGGAGGCCGGCGGGATCGCCCTGGTCGGTCGAGGTGCAAACTGCCGTTCGGGCTCCCTCTCCTTATCTTTGTGGCGTTCCCGAATATTTGGCGATACGCTGTATAGTTGTACGACAGTTCGGAATTGCCGATGGATGTGTCGCGTCAAACACTGCTGACAGCTGCCAGCCTGGCAGAACAGGCCGACTTCAGGATCGGCAGTGTCACTGTCTATCCCTCAATTCGCATTGTTGCTGCAGGTGACCGGCGCGAAAAGGTCGAGCCGCGGGTGATGCAGGTGCTGATCGCACTTGCTCAGGCAGCCAATGAAGTGCTGACCCGCGACGAGCTGTTCGAACGCTGTTGGGGCGGAGTATTCGTTGGCGACGACAGCCTCAACCGCGCCGTCGCCGGCGTGCGGCGCATCGCCAGTCACCTGGCCGACGACAGTTTCACCATCGAGACCATTCCGAGGACAGGCTACCGGCTGGTGTCGGAGCACGGTCCGCAGATGCTCGAGGACGATGCCGTCGCCGTGGATGATCCGATACCGCTGGCCGGCAGTGGCGGGATATCCAGGCGCTGGCTGGTGGCCGGAGGCGCGGCTGTCGGCCTTGGCGCGGCGCTCGTGTTCTGGACCCGGGGCGGGCCGGTCGACCCGGCGCAGGAGCTGATCGACGAAGCCCGGATCGTGATGCGGGCAGGCTCGCCCGATGCGATGAGCCGCGCGATCGGGCTATTGCGGCAGGCGGTGGCAAAGTACCCCGAAAGCGGCCCTGCCTGGGGACTGCTCTCGCTGGCCTTGGCTCGGGTCGACGAGCACGCGCTGGACACTGCCACGATCAGCGTTGAAGAAGTCGAAAGGTCGGCCAATCGCGCCCTGCAACTCGAAAGCGGCAATGCCGATGCCATGGCCGCGCTGGCGATTTCCATCCCCTATTACGGGGATTGGCTGGCAACCGAGCAGCGGTTCGACCAAATCCTGGCCAAGCATCCCGATCACATCTTCACCCAGGATTCCCGGCTGTTCTTCCTGGGCGCGGTCGGCCGGATGAAGGAGTCCGCCGAAGATCGGTTCGATCTGGTCAAGCGCGCGCCCTTCGATGCCGCAGTGGGCTACAAGGAGGTCTACGCGCACTGGTTCATGGGGGATATCGCCAAGGCGGACCGCGCGGCCATGCGCGGCCTCGACATGTGGCCGCGCGACCCGGGTTTCTGGTTCGCAAGGCTTTGGGTGCTCGCCAACACCGGGCGGATCGACCGCGCGCTGGCTCATGTCTCCGACCAAGCAACACGCCCGGCGTTTCCACCGCCCATGTTCGATACCATGCGCCTTGCGCTCGAGGCGGCCCAGAGCCGGCAAGCTGCAGCGATTGCCGCCGCGACCCAGCGCGTGATGATGAGTGTGGGCCAGAATGTGTCTGCGGTGATCAACGCGATGATGCTGCTGAACATCATGGGGGCCATCGACGATGCATTCGCGCTGGCCGATGCCTATTACCTCGAACGCGGGCCCATCATCGCCGCCATGCAATGGCGCCCGGGCCAGCCTGTGGTGCCCGACCAGCGCCGCCGCAAGACCAACATGCTGTTCGTGCCGTCCATGCGGGCAATGCAGCAGGATCCGCGCTTCATGCCGTTGATGGAAGACATCGGTCTTGCCGCCTATTGGGACAAGCGGGGTATCGCGCCGGACTTCCTTGCCGGCCCTTCCGGCTAGAAGCTTGCTTCCACCCCGATCCCGATCTCTCGCGGCCTTCCCGTGCTGGCGAAATTCGGATTGAAGAGATTGGTGACGGTGAACTGGTCCAGCAGGTTGCGCGCATAGGCGACCAGTTGCACCCGCCCGAAATCATAGGAGGCGCGCGTGTCGACTATTGTGCTCGCACCGATCCGCAGCGCTTCGGTGTTTGCATCGTCGCTGAAATAGCCGCTCTGGTGCCGGACTTGCGCGGACAGCTGCAGCGGCTCGACCGGGCGCCAGTCGATCGCACCCGACAGGCTGAGGCCGGGCGAGCGCTGGAATGACTTGCCGAGCGTCGGATCAACGGGCTGCTCGGTCCGGTCCACCTCGGTCTCCAGGAGCCCGATTCCTGTCCTGACCGAAAGGTTGGCCAGCAGCTTCCAGCCCAGTTCCGCCTCCAGACCGTAGCTATGCGCTTTCGGGGCATTGGAGAATTCCGTCGCTTGCGTTGGCACGCCGTTCGGCAGGATGATCGGGACCAGCTGCGGTCGCTGCGCATTCTCGATATCGGCATAGAACAGGTTCGCCGCCAGGGTCGCCTTTCCGTCTGCGAACCTTGCCCGGAAAAACGCCTCGTAGTTCCACAACTTCTCGGCATCGAAATCGTCTGCGGCTCGCCTTGCGAGGCTGATCGTCGTCCCGCCGGGATTGAATGCCCGCTGTGCCACGAGGCCGAGCGTGAGGTTCTCGCTCGGCTCCCACGCGACCGACAGCTTGGGCAGCCAGGCAGAGAATGTCTCGTCGTAGTCGAGCACGATGCCGCCGATGCCGCCGACCCTGACCTGCCGGTCCGTCTCGTAGCGCAGGCCCCCGGTGAGCGACAGCGAGGGGAGGAGGTACCAGCTCGCTTCGCCGAACAGGCCGAGGCTGTCCTGATCGTCGTCGAACGTGCCGGTGCCGAGGCCGAAGCCGGAAATGTTGATCGTCTGCTGCTGGTCGATGGACGAGCGGTTGGCGCCGAGCAGCAGGGTGAATTCGCCGGGCCGCTGCCACAGCAGAGTGGGCTCGATCGTGAAGTCGTCCACTTCCGCCCGCGTGCGGCCGAGGCCGGGCAGTCCGAAGCGCCGCAGCAGCGCATCGCCATAGGAGAGCGTCAGGGAGGAGGTCAGCCCCGGCTCGATCTCGTATTCCGCGCGCGTGGTCAGCGAGGTGGCGCGCACTTTCATGACGCCGATCATTTGGTTCGGCACGGGCAGGCGGCGTTCGCTGAACGCAGGGCTCGCCCCCTCGAACTGCGGTGACTGGGACTGCGAGTAGGCGATGGTCGTCTCAAGCCTCGTCCGCGGCAGGAAAGCGGGCTGGTAGAGCAGCTTGAGCCGGGCGGTGCCGTAGTCGTCGTGTTCCAGCTCCGCGCCATCGATGCCGTCGGTCATCTCATTTGCTACGCGGCCCAGATGCAAATCGCCCGACATGCGGAACGCCAGTTCTTCTCCTGCGATCGGTCCGCTCACAGCGGCCGAAACCTGCCGCATCCCGATATTGCCGGCCATGACCCGCGCGCGTCTTTCCCACTCCCGCGTCGGATCGGCGGTGTCGACGAAGATCGCGCCGGCAATCGAGTTGCGCCCCTGTGTCGTGGTCTGCGGGCTGCGAAACACCTCGACCTGCTTGAGGTCCCAGGCGGACTGCGTGCCGGAGATGAATTCGTAGAAGCTCACCGGCCTGCCATCGACCTGCAGGGTCACCCGCGGTCGCGCTCCGCCGAGGAAAGCGAAAAGGTTACGCAGTTGCCCGGTCGAGTCCTGGCCGCGGATCGCCGGCCCTTCTTCTCCGGAACCTGGCTGGATGTTGGGGACCAGCGCCAGGATCTGGTCGAGCCGGTCGGCAGCGGTAGCTTCGATCTGGGCGGGGGTGAAAACAGCGACGCTCGAGGCGGTCTCCAGGTCGGGACGCGGAACGCGTTCGCCCGTCACGATGATTTCGTCCCGATCACCCGCGTCGCGGCGCGTCTCGTCCTGCGCCTGAAGCGTACCGGGAATGGCCAGCAACAAACCGCCAGTGAAGAATAATCCTCTGCCCATTCCCAACTCGAAGCAACGCCTTTCGGCCTTGGTCCAAGATTTACTGCCGCCTCTTCGGTCCGTCCATTGCTGACGGGCCGAAACTTGAAATCATCGGCAAATCATCAGGTCGCGATCATGGCCAATCCACCGCAACCGGGCGCATCATCTTGTTGGAATGATTACGCAGACTCGTTTCGTGATGCGGAGCAGGGTTCGTCTTCGCAGGACCGTCAAGACGCGGCGTTCACGACCAGCAATTCCGGCTTTCAAGCCGGGAAAGGAAGGATCGGTCATGTCAAACGCACCTGTACGCATCGTATTTCTGGCTTGCGCCATCGGCCTGCTCGGGGCCTGCGGGGGAGACGGCGTCAATTCGGCGCCCGGACCGATCGCAGCACCGCCGCCTCCGCCGCCTCCACCTCCGCCGCCTCCGCCGCCACCCGGACCGCCGCCGCCTCCGTCGGGGGATATCGGTCTGGTGTCGAGCGAGCCCTTAACGGTGCTGGGCGTGGTCAACGACTATGCGCCCGGCGCCGACGGGGTGATCCAGGTATCGCCGCATGAACGCGCCGATATCTCGCTGGAATACCGCGCATCGGACGGGGCCTATTTCATCACTCTGCCCGGCTACAACAGGGGTGCCCTCTACACCACCGGCTACCACGGCAGTTACATCGACGGGTCGGCCTGGCAGAATATCTACGGGACGTACAACCAGCTCCTTGATGGCGAAAGCGGTCGGCAGGATGCGTTCGTGTACCTTGCCTGGCCGAAGGGCCCGCTCAGCACCGAGGATACACTCACCTATACTTCCTGGGGCAACTGGGAAGATGACGGAGGTTTGAACGGAAAGGCCAGGACCGGGAACTACGGCTATTTCGCCTACGGCATTCCCACCACCGGTTCGGATGTCCCGAAGACGGGCACTGCAACCTATTCCGCCGATATCAAAGGTACCGCCAACTACAATTACGATCCCAACAGCCTCTATGTGGACTACGTCACAGGTACCGCGGAGTTGCGGTTCGACTTCGGCGCGGGAACGCTGGCGGGCGAGATGAACCCGTGGGTGTGCCCGTGGGACTGCTATCCGATCGGCACCTACACCTTCGTCGAGACGGTCTATGCCAGCGGAAGCACTGTATTCTCGGGCAAGTTCGCCCGCGACGGCACCACGCTGCCGTCCTGGTTCGAGGGCAACTTCAACGGACCGGGAGCGGCCGAACTGATGGCCCGGTTCAGCGCGCCCTATGTTACTACCATCGAAGGACGCGAATTTTCCGGCACGATTGGCGGCATCTGGATCGGCAGGAAGAACTGAGCGGCGACGGTGCTCGAAGCGCTCGTCCTCGCCCTCGCTGCTGCCCCTGCACCGGACCAGCCGGTGCAGGGAAACAGTGAGGATATCGAGATCGCCGCAACGAGCAGGGAATTGCTCGCCATGGCGACGAGGGCGGTGTTGGCGCAGCAGGAAGATCTCGCGATCACCATGCTGGAAGCTCTCACCAGGGATCCCGAACTGGCGATCCGCAACGAGGCACGGTTCCGGCTGGCCATGCTGGCGATGCGGCACAGGGACTGGATGCGCGCCGGGCTATATCTGCGCGCAATCCTGGACGAGGAGCCTACCGCCCAGCGCGCCCGGGTGGAATTGGCGCGGGTGCAGGCCGAACTGGGCGATCACGAGGCGGCCCGACGCAGCCTGCGCGAGGCGCAGGCGGGAGAATTGCCGCCCAATGTTGCGCGCGTCGTCGAACGGTTTTCTGCCGCCTTACGGGACAGGAAGCCTGTCGGTGCCACCTGGCAGCTGGCGATCGCCCCCGACAGCAATGTCAATCGTGCCACGCGTTCCGACACGCTGGGCACGGTGATCGGCGATTTCGACCTCGACAAGGATGCACAGGAGACGTCCGGCATCGGCCTGTCGGTGAAGACGGAAGCCTATTACCGCCTGTCGCTTTCGTCCGCGACTTCATTGCTCGCCCGGGCCGGTTTCTCGGGCAACTTCTACCGCGCGAGCCGGTTCGACGACATGGTGGGTTTCGCTTCGCTCGGCCCGGAATTCCCGTTCCGGCGCGGCCGGGCCAACCTCTCGCTCGGTGCGCGGCGCAGGTGGTTCGGCGGCGAAACCTATGCCGATGCGCTCACGGCGAATTTCGACTGGCAAGGCGCTGCCGGGCCCCGCGCGCAAATCCGTGCGGGGCTTGGCTACGCACGCACCGACAACCGGCTGAACGATAGTCAGGACGGAGACGAGTTTTCCGCTTTCGCCAGCTACGAGCGGGCTCTGAGCACGCGTTCGGGTGTCAGCGTTACCATCGGCGGTATGCGCCAGCTCGCCAAGGACCCCGCCTATTCCCTCGCCAGCCTGCAATTGTCGGCGACCGGATGGCGCGAATTCGGCAGCACCACCCTGTTCGCTTCGGCCAGCTACCAGCATCTCGAGGCGGACGAGAGATTGGCGATCTATCCCGAGCGGCGCCGCGAGGATTTTGCGCGCGTTTCCCTCGGCATCACCAATCGAAAGATCGAGTGGCAGGGCTTCTCGCCGCTGGTCAGGGTTGCCTTCGAAAAGAACTGGAGCCCGATCGAAGTTTACAGCTTCGACCGGTGGTCGGGTGAATTCGGCGTGGTTCGCGCATTCTGAGCCGTCCGGCAGCTGTCCTACAGTCACCCGCGCGGGTAGGCTGGTGCGATGACCACCCGCTTGCCTGCCTTTCAAATTCCCGGACACACATACCGGCCGCGTCCCTGCGCTTTTCTTCCCCAGGACCGTGTTCCAAGTGTTCCATCCTGTGGGGAGACTGCTAGGCAGGCCCTACCATGACCCAACACGTCTATATCCGGCCCATCGGCCTTGTCCCCGGTCCCCAGAGCGAACACGGCAATGCCATCCGGCTGGCCGGTTCCATGGCCTATGCCAGCCGTTTCGCAGTCATCCTGCGGCGGGACGGGGATATCGTCGAACGCTGGCTTGCCGCGCCCGATACGATGGCAAAGGTGCTCGGCGCCCTGCCGGACGAGGTGGGCGCCGATGCGGAAGCGCAATGGGCGAACCTCACGCTGGCGCATCCGCCGCTGCAACTGGGTCCGCGCTCCGTCGCGCTCGACCAGCCGCAGGTCATGGGGATCCTCAACGTGACGCCCGACAGCTTCAGCGACGGCGGGCGCTATCTCGACGACCGGGCAGCAGGGCGCGAACATGCCGCTGCCATGGTGGAAGCGGGAGCGGCCATCATCGACGTCGGCGGCGAAAGCACGCGGCCGGGTGCCAAGGTGCTATGGGAAGGCGACGAGATCGAGCGCGTGGTCCCTGCGATCGAGGACTGTGTTGCCATGGGCGCGGCGGTCAGTGTCGACACGCGGAAGGCGGCCGTCATGGAAGCTGCGCTGGAAGCGGGAGCGCACCTCGTCAACGACGTCTCCGGCCTCGCGCACGATCCGCGCAGCGCCGAGGTCGTCGCGGGTGCCGGTTGTCCGGTCGTGCTGATGCATGCGCCGGGCGCTGCTGGCGAGGACCTCCATGAAGGCGGCGATTACGACCGTGTGGCCTTCGACGTGTTCGATGCCTTGCGCACCCGCCGCGATGCGGCGCTGGATGCGGGGATCGAGGCGCGCAACATCCTGCTCGATGTCGGTATCGGTTTCGGCAAGTCGCTGGGCGAGAACCTGGCGCTGGTGAATGCGCTGCCGCTGTTCCACGCGCTCGGCCACCCGCTGCTGTTCGGGGCGAGCCGCAAGCGGATGATCGGCGCGCTCAGCAAGGAAGCACCCGCCAATAAACGGTTGGGCGGCAGTATCGCGCTGGCGCTGGAAGCCATGCGCTGTGGGGTGCAGATGGTACGGGTGCACGACGTCGCCGAAACCGTGCAGGCCCGCAACGTCTGGCGCGGCCTGCGCGATGCGGCGCTGACCGACTTCTCGGACCTGCCGGGCTAGTCTCCGGGCGATGCAGCGCTTCCGGCGAGCAACCCGCCGTCGAGCGTGAGCTCCGCACCGGTCATGTAGGCGCTTTCGGGCGAGGCGAGGTAGACGCATAGGGCGGCGACCTCCTCGACAGTGCCGAAGCGTTTCAGCGGCGTGTCCTTGACCATGGCGGCCTTGCGCTCTTCCAGGCCGGGCCCGTCGCCGAGCAGTGCCTCCCACATGGGGGTCATGACGGCGGCCGGCTGGACCGAATTGCAGCGGATCTGCCAGCCCTGCTGCGCGCAATAGAGCGCGACCGACTTGGAATGATTGCGGATCCCCGCCTTGGATGCGGCATAGGCAGCGGCTCCGGGAATACCGACCACGCCTGAGCGCGAGGACATGTTGATGATCGAGCCGGTGCCCTTCGCCTTCATCGCTCCGATGGCATAGCGGCAGCCGAGGAAGGTGCCTTCCATGTTAACGGCATTGACGCGCCGCCATTCCTCTAGCGTTGCGTGCTCGGGATCGTGGGGGCGGGGCGGGCCGTCCTCGAAACCGGTGATGCCCGCGTTGTTGACCATTACGTCGATGGCAGGGAAGTGTTCGGCCAGCGCCTGCCAGCCCGCTTCGTCGGAAACATCGAGATGCTGCCACTCGCAGCCGAGTTCTTCGGCAGCTTTCCTACCGGCTTCCTCGTCGATATCGGTCAGCACGACATGCGCACCCTCGGCCACGAGAGCTGCGCAGACAGCCCTGCCGATACCTCGCGCGCCGCCGGTAACGACGCATTTCAATCCGCTGAGTTTTCCCATGACCCCGAAGGGTAGGGCAGGTCAGGCCGCGTTGTCGATGCCGAGTTCGCTCAGCTTGCGATAAAGCGTCGAACGGCCGATGCCGAGGCGGCGCGCGACTTCGGTCATCCGGCCGCGATAGTGGCCGATGGCGAGGCGGATGATATCGGCCTCGATTTCCTCGAGCGGACGCAGGTTGCCGTCGTTGGTGTAGAGCAGCACGCCGACCCCGCGCGCCCGGCTCTCGCCGCGCAAGGGGTTGTCGCCGAGCAGTTCGGACAGCTGCGGGAAGCTTTCCGCAGTCAGCGCTTCGCCGTCGCAGAAGACCGCGGCACGGAAAAGGACAGCCTGCAGCTGGCGAACGTTGCCCGGCCAGTCATAGGCTTCGAGCAGCGAGAGGCCGCTGTCGGCGATGGAATGGTGCTTCAGGCCCGGCTGTTCCGCGATGCGCGAAAGGAAATAGCGGGTGAGGGCAGGGATATCGCCCAGCCTTTCGCGCAGCGGCGGAAGGTAAATGCGGGTGGCCGAAAGCTTGTCACGCAACGCGGCGGAGAATTCGCCGGCCTCGACCGGCTCGTCCAGTTCGAGGTCGCTCGCCCCGAAGACCCGCACGTCGATGCGGAAGCCGTGGGTGGCGCCGGTGGGGCGCACGATGCCGGTTTCCAGCGTCTCCGCCAGCCGTTCCTGGATGGCGAGGTCCATGCGGTCGATCTCGTCGAGCATGAGCGTGCCGCCGTCGCAATGCTGCAGCAGGCCGACCTGCTTGTCGAATGCGCCCGGGAAGGCGCCCTTCTCGTGACCGAACAACAGCGATTCGAGCGAATTGCCCGGCAGGCCGGCGCAATTGACCAGCCGCATCGGAGCCTTTGCGCGCGTCGAACCATTGTGCATCGCGCGCAGGAGCATTTCCTTGCCCGTGCCCGTCTCGCCCTCGACGAGGACATGTCCGTGGCCGCGCGCAGCGGTTGCGGCCTTGGCCAGCGCAGTGCGGAAAGGCGCGGCAGTGCCGACCATCGCGTCGAAATCAAGGACCTGCGACAGCTTTTCCGTCATCGGCTGCAGCTCATCCTTCGGCGCTTCGCGGCGGGTGGCGCTGCGCAGGGCGGAGAGCAAGCGTTCGGGCGCGATCGGCTTGATCAGGTAATCGGTCGCACCCGCGCGCATAGCTTCCACGGCGAGCAGAGGCGAGGTGCTGGCGGTCAGCATCATGACCGGCAAGTTGGGCCAGGCGGACTTCAGGTTGCGGATGAAATCGCAGGCATCCTCGCCCGGGACCCACTGGTCGAGCAGGACTGCGGCGATCTGCGCGCCTTCCTTCGAAGTCAGCGCCTCATGCGCTTCCTCGCAGGTTTCGACCACGATGGTGCGCCATCCCTCGCGGGCAGCAAGCGCCGTCACGAGCCGGCTCTGTGCCGGTTCGTCGTCGATCAGCAGCAGGAGGCGGCCGTCCTGTGTCGCCATAATCCCGTAACGCTCCCTCGTGGCACGCCGTACTATACGACATCGCTCCCCACTGTCTTAGCAAAGAGGAGTAAATGGGCGATTAAGCGTGAATTTCGGCGTGGAACGGGGTGTCCAAGCCCTTGTCGTTGCTTTTCTTGCACTCTAGAGGACGATTGAATCATAAAACTAATCGAGGGACTGAATATGGAATCCGGGAATGACATGAAGGCCCATAGCAAGACCTATGGCTCCTTCATCGGCATGCTGAAGTGGGCGGTCCCCGTGATCGTCATCATCACGGCCATCGTCGTCATCTTGATTTCGGGCTGAGCGCCGCGTTGATCCGCATCGCTGTCCTGGCAGAGCGGGCGAACGGCGAAAGCCGGGTCGCCATCACGCCGGAAACGGCGAAGAAATTCATCGCACTGGGGGCCGAAGTCGCAGTGGAGGAAGGCGCAGGGGTAAGCGCCTCCATCACCGACGAGGCCTATCGCGAAGCAGGGGCGCAGGTCGTACCCGCGGCCCAGGTGGTCGCGGGCGCGGACATCGTGCTCGGCGTACAGGCGCCCGACGTGGCGCTGCTGTCCGGCGCGAAGCCCGGCGCGTGGGTCGCGGCGACCTTCGATCCCTATCGCGACACCGACCGGGTCGAGGCCTATGCCAAGGCCGGGCTGGAAGCGTTGTCGATGGAATTCATGCCGCGCATCACGCGCGCGCAGAGCATGGACGTGCTCTCCAGCCAGTCGAACCTTGCCGGCTACAAGGCGGTGCTCGCCTCCGCCAACGAATATGGCCGCGCATTCCCGATGATGATGACCGCCGCCGGCACGGTGCAGGCGGCCAAGGTCTTCGTCATGGGCGTCGGCGTTGCCGGCCTGCAGGCGATCGCGACTGCCAAGCGGCTCGGCGCGCAGGTGTCCGCCACAGACGTGCGCAGTGCCACCAAGGAACAGATCCAGTCGCTGGGTGCCAAGCCGATCTTCGTCGAGGAAGTCGCCGGTATCGAGGGAGAAGGCTCGGGCGGCTATGCCACCGAGATGAGCGACGAATACAAGGCCGCGCAGGCCAAGCTCGTGTCCGAACACATCGCCAAGCAGGACATCGTCATCACCACCGCGCTCATCCCGGGCCGTCCCGCTCCGCTGCTGGTCAGCGACGAGCAAATTGCCTCGATGAAGCCGGGTAGCGTGATCTTCGACCTCGCGGTGTCGCAGGGCGGCAACGTGGAAGGATCGAAGCCCGACCAGGCGGTCGAGAAGCACGGCGTAAAGATCGTCGGCTATTCGAACACCGCAGGCCACCTCGCCGCGGATGCATCGGCTCTGTTCGCGCGAAACCTCTACAACTTCCTCTCCGCCTTCTGGGACAAGGAGCAGGGCAAACCCGTGCTCGACGATGAAATCGGCGGCGCCGTGAGGCTGACGCAGGGCGGGAAGGTCGTGAACGAGAGGTTGCAGGCGTGACGGTCCGGGGGAGGGGTCTGCGACAACTTGCTTGTGCGGCAGCTTTCGTCGGCCTGTTCGTCTCCATGCCGGCTGCGGCCGAAACGATGGTAATCGACTGGGTCATCTCCAAGGAAGCGATTGCAAATTCGACCCAGAAAAACGACTTTCCGCACCAGGTTCGCTGGGACTTCGTGGCTTCTCCCAAGACCAGTTACCGGTCGAAGAACTCCATCTCCGCGCCATCGGGAGCCAAGCTTCTGTCCGGAGGCGAGGAGCTCCATGCGGTGAGGGGAATGAGGACGCGAGCCTGCACTGTCGCCAAATCGCGCGACCGGGCCTCTGCGTCGTCAAAGGGCAGCGTGTGCCTTGCCGATACCGACGGGGATGGCTCTTTCGATACCGCCTATACCGGCAAGTTCCGCAAGGATCAGCGCACGGTCTTTTCGCAGTCGACCATCCAGATCGAACCACTGGCGATTTCAGATGCCGTCGAGGAAGCCGCGGCCCCGCAAATCAAGGGTCGGCTGTGGGTAACCGCTGCCATCGACCACAAGGTCAGGATGGAGTTTTTCGTCGGCAGCGGGCCTTACATGAAACATTGCACGATCCCCGGCGGATCGAGCCCAGGCAAAGGGCCGGTGGTGTTCGACTGCGGTATTCCCGGCCTCGGTGTGCGTGTCGACAATCCGTCCGCAGAGCGGCGCGAGCGGCAGGTTTCCGTTACGCTACCCGAGCGACCGATAGCCTTGACCTTCTCGCCGCAAGGCGTGTTTTTCTGGCCCTATTAGAATGGGTTCGCTGACGCCATCTGGGAGATTGAGCCACCACCGGAACTCGGCTCTCCGACACGCTGCGCCATTCCAATCGAGGAGCGCCTGACCTTGGACTTCATTTCGATCCTCTCAATCTTCGTGCTGGCGTGTTTCGTCGGCTACTACGTGGTCTGGTCGGTCACGCCTGCGCTGCACACGCCGCTTATGGCGGTAACCAATGCGATTTCCTCGGTGATTATCGTAGGCGCGCTGATTGCGGCGGCGGCGGCGGATGTGCCGGGGGCGAAGTGGCTGGGGCTGCTCGGTATCGTGCTGGCATCCGTGAACATCTTCGGCGGGTTCGCGGTCACGGCACGCATGCTCGCCATGTACAAGAAGAAGGAGAAGAAGTGATGCACCGCCTTCTCCTTGCGGCGCCATTCCTGCTGCTTGCGACCCCGGCTGCTGCCTCCACCGGTGAGGCGGTGAACCCGTGGGTGGCGCTCGCCTATCTCGTGTCGGGCGTGTTCTTCATCCTCGCGCTGCGCGGACTGTCCTCGCCCGCTACGAGCCGGACGGGCAACCGCTTCGGCATGATCGGCATGCTGATCGCGGTGGTGACGACGCTGGTGACGCATGTGCCGACTTCAGGCCTGAGTGACTACGAGGTGATCAGCGTTTTCGGCCTCGGCGAAATCCTCATCGCCATCGCCATCGGAGCAATCATCGGCATCACCATCGCCCGCCGCATCGCCATGACCGCGATGCCTGAACTGGTCGCGGCCTTCCATTCGCTCGTCGGCCTCGCTGCTGTGCTGGTGGGTTGGGCGGCCTATCTCAATCCGGGTGCTTTCGGCCTGCTAGTCCCGACGGACACCATAAGCGTCGGCGGAGTGCCGAATGCGATGGCTATTGGCGCGGTGTCCAAGGTCGAGATGGGTCTCGGCATCGCCATCGGGGCAATTACCTTCTCCGGCTCGGTCATCGCCTTTGCCAAGTTGTCGGGCCGAATGAGCGGTTCGCCCATCCTCCTGCCTGCGCGGCACGTCATCAACCTCGGCTCGCTGGCGGCGATCATCGTGCTGACCGCGCTCTTCGCCATGTCCGGTCCTGCCGATACCATGCCGCTGATCATTGCGCTGACGGTCCTCGCCTTCCTTATCGGCTTCCTGCTCATCATCCCCATCGGCGGGGCGGACATGCCGGTCGTCGTTTCGATGCTGAACAGTTATTCGGGCTGGGCGGCGGCGGCGATGGGGTTCACGCTCGGGAATACGGCGATGATCATCACCGGCGCGCTGGTCGGGTCTTCAGGTGCGATCCTCAGCTACATCATGTGCCGCGCCATGAACCGCAGTTTCATCTCCGTGATCGCGGGCGGTTTTGGGGCCGATTCCACTGCTGGCGGGGGCGAGGCGAAGGAGCAGCGTCCCTACAAACAGGGCAGCGCGGAAGACGCAGCCTTCATGCTCGAACAGGCGGAAAAGGTCATTGTCATTCCGGGCTACGGCATGGCGGTGGCGCAGGCGCAGCACGCGCTGCGGGAAATGACCGATATCCTCGAGGAAAAGGGCGTGGAGGTGAAGTTCGCCATCCACCCCGTCGCCGGACGCATGCCGGGCCATATGAACGTGCTGCTGGCCGAAGCGAACGTGTCCTACGACAAAGTCTTCGAGCTGGAGGACATCAACAGCGAATTCGCGCAGGCCGATGTGGCTTTCATCATCGGTGCGAACGACGTGGTAAACCCGGCGGCCAAGACCGACAAGTCGTCGCCGATATACGGCATGCCCGTGTTCGACGTGGACAAAGCCAAGCAGGTCTTCTTCATCAAGCGCAGCATGGGCGGCGTGGGCTATGCAGGCGTCGATAACGACGTCTTCTACATGGACCAGACCATGATGTTGCTGGCCGACGCCAAGAAGATGGTCGAGGAAATCGCGAAGGCTCTCGATTAGGCCAATGCGCAAGACCGTAATCGCAATCGCCGTGCTGGCGTTGGTCGGCATCGGCCTGTGGGGCTGGTTCGGCGGCGTCGAGCGCGTGACCGCCGGCCGGATCGAGGCCGTGCTGGTCGACAAGGGCATCCCGCAGCCGGTCGCTGCCTGCATGGGCGGGCGCATGGCAGAGCGCCTGTCGTTGATGCAGCTGCGCAAGCTCGAAAACCTCCAGGCGCGTGAAGGCGAAAGCGAGGTTCCGCTGACCATGGCGGAATTCCTCGAGCGCCTGCGCCGCGTGGACGACCGCGAGGCGATCGAGGTGGTCGGCACCTCGGCGGCGATCTGCTCCTTCTCGGCCGGATAGCCCCTGCTTCCCAAACCCGCTCGCTCGCGGCATTATCTGTGCCGAGGGGGAGGGACTCATGAAGAAACTGGTACTCACGACAGCCGCGCTGCTGATGGCGGCGACGGCCAATGCGCATACCGGTCACGGCGCTGAAGAGAATGCGACGCTGGCGCAGGTCGGGACCGAATTCATGGTCATGGAGACCAGCGCGAACGAAGCGGCGAAGCAGCTGTTCCTGCGCGGCCTCGCCCTGTTGCACAATTTCGAATACGGCTACGCGGCGGAGGAATTCCAGCGCGCACAGGCCGCTGATCCGGGCTTCGTCATGGCCTATTGGGGCGAAGCGATGACCTACAACCATTCGCTGTGGGACGATCAGGACCGGGATGCTGCGCTTGCCGCACTGGCAAAGCTGGGCGCCACCCCGGCGGAGCGCGCTGCCAAGGCCCGGAATGCGACCGAGCGCCAGTGGCTCGACGCGGTCGAAACCCTTTACGGCGATGGCACCAAGGAAGAACGCGACCTCGCATACCTCGCAAAGATGCGGACCATGCTCGCCGCGCACCCCGACGATATCGACACGCGCGCCTTCACCGGTCTTGCAGTGCTGGCGAGCTCGCATGGTGGCAGGCAATTGCCCGTCTACATGGAGGCGGCAGGCGTGCTGGAGCAAGGCTTCATGACGCACGAGATGCACCCCGGAATCCTCCACTACCTGATCCATTCCTATGACGATCCGGTCCACGCCCCGCTCGGAAAGCGGATGGCCGAACGTTACGCGGTGGTCGCGCCCGATGCGGGCCATGCGCAGCACATGGTGAGCCATATCTTCCATGCGCTGGCCGACTGGCAGGCGGTGGAGCGCGCCAATGTGAACGCAGATGCGGTGGTCGACCGCCAGCGGGCCTCGCAGGGCCGCGATCCCAGTTCCTGCGGCCACTACAACGAATGGCTGGCCTATGCGCTGCTCCAGCAGGGCAAGGATGCGGGGCCGCTGATCGCCGAATGCCGCGCGCAGGCCGAGGCGCAGATCGCGGGAGGCCCCAAGGGCCGCCTCGGCTACGGCCCGGCCTCCAGCTATTCCGGCATGGCCATGTGGAACGGCGTTGCGACCGGCACGTGGGCACCTCCGCTCGAAGGCGTGGATGAAGGCTTCCTCCTGACGCGCTTCGACCAGGCGTATTCGCGCCTTATGCGGGCTGGGGGCGACCGGCGGGAAGTGGCCGCCGCGCTCGACCGCATGAAAGCGCTGGCGGTCGAAATCGATGCCGCGCTCAAGGAAGAATCGCCCTACGACACGTGGGTCAGGCCGTGGATGATGCGCCAGGTCGCGCAGGGCGAGGCGCTATTGGTCCTTTCCGAAGGCCGCACGGATGAAGGGCTCGCCATGCTACGTGCCGCAGCCGAGCAGGAAAGCGCGACGCCTGTCGTCTATGGCCCGCCACCGGTGGGCAAGCCGGGCTGGGAAATCCTTGCCGAGCGCCTTGCTGCAGCAGGCCGGCACAAGGAAGCGGCAGAAGCCTATCGCGAGGCGCTGGCCTTCGCGCCCGGGCGCAGGCTGTCGATGGAAGGGCTGGCCCGGGCACAAGCCGCATCCCGCTGAAGCCCATCGCTTGCAATCGCCTGACCTTGCGGCACTATGGGTTGCAAGGGAGAGACTCATGTTCAGACTGTCGATTGCCGCTGCCTTGCTCGCGACTGCCGCGCCTGCGCTGGCCGAAACCCATGTCGTGACCCCCGGGGACGGCGCGCAGGAGCGCCTGCAGGAGGCGCTCATCATGGCGCAGCCGGGCGACGAGATCGTGCTCGAAGCGGGCCGCTACGCGATGAGCGACGGTCTCAGCCTCGATGTCGAAGGTGTGACCGTGCGCGGCGCAGGAATGGACGGGACCGTGCTCGACTTCACCGGCCAGCAGGGCGCGGGAGAAGGGCTGCTCGTCACCAGCGACAATGTCACCCTGCGCGATTTCGCGCTGGAAAACCCCAAGGGCGACGGGGTGAAGTCCAAGGGCGCCGACAATATCGTCTACCACCGCATCCGCGTGACCTGGACGCGCGGGCCGCATCCGGAAAATGGCGCCTACGGCATCTATCCGGTCGAAAGCACGGGCATTCTTGTCGACGGCGTCAAGGTGACCGGGGCGAGCGATGCGGGCATCTATGTCGGTCAGTCCGACCGGATCACCGTGCGCAACTCGATCGCGGAGGCGAATGTCGCCGGGATCGAGATCGAGAACAGCCGCAACGCGCTGGTCGCGCACAATGTCGCCACGCGTAATACGGGCGGGATCCTCGTGTTCGACCTGCCCAGCCTGCCGGTCATGGGCGGCGGCAACGTCATCATCGAGAACAACCTGGTGGTTGCCAACGACACGCCCAATTTCGCGCCCCCCGGCAATATCGTCGCCGGCGTGCGGCGCGGCACCGGCATCATGGTCATGGCCAACGAAAAGGTGCTGATCGAAAACAACATCCTCTCCGGCAATCCGACTGCGCCGGTCATGGTGATCGCCTATGTCCAGCCCTATGACGATGCGCGCTACAACCCGCTTCCGCGCGAGGTGGTGGTGGGCCCGAACAGCTACGACGGCGGCGGCTACGACCCGCAGCTCGACGGGGCGGAGATGCTGCTCGCGGCCTTCGGCGGTGAATTGCCGCCGGTCCTGTGGGACGGGCTCGGATCGCTTGCAGCGGTTGAAGGGACCGCAGGGTGGAGCCTCAACCTGACCGAGGCCGGAAAGGGCCTCGGCGCAGCGCAGCCCGGACCTCTCGCCGTCACGGCGCCTGCGTCCGCGTTCGATCGCAGCGGCATCGGTGCACCTGCGGCGCTGGAGGCGCAGCTCGGAGGATGAAGTCTGCCACCGCCCTGCTTGCCGCAGCGAGCCTCGCGCTGGCCGGATCGGTTGCGGCACGCGCCGATTTCTTCCAGCCGGTAGCGGCGGTCGGCGCAGTCAATGACGATGCAGTTGTACAAGGCATGCCGCGCCTGTTGTCGCAGTTCGGCTTCTTCACGGACGGGGCAGGACAGGCCCCGGCGGCACGCGTCACGCCCTATCGCCTGAATACCCCGCTCTATTCCGACGGCGCGGAAAAGCTGCGCTTCGTCTACGTGCCCGAAGGCAAGCGGATGGAAGCCAATGGCGATGGCCTGATCGATTTTCCGGTCGGCACTGCGCTGATCAAGACCTTCGCCTTCGGCGAGGGGCGGGAGCGGCGGCTAATCGAAACACGCGTCTTGCTCCACCGTGAAAGCGGCTGGGTGGCTCTGCCCTATGTCTGGAACGCGGAGCAGACCGATGCTGCGCTGGCGATTGCAGGAGCGCGCATGTCGGTCGTCACACCGGCAGGCGAGGCGATCAGCTACCGCGTCCCGAACAAGAACCAGTGCAAGGAATGCCACGGGCTGGACGATGCGGTGATTCCGATAGGTCCCAAGGCCCGAAATCTGTCCGGCGAATGGCTCGCGGCCAATCTCGGCGAGGTTCCGGCTGGTGCAGAACGGCTGGTGGTCTGGGAAAAGCGCGGCGCTTCCGGTGCCGAGGCTGTGGCCCGCGCATATCTCGACGTGAACTGCGCTCACTGCCACCGCCCCGGCGCGACTGCCTCGAACAGCGGGCTCGACTTGCGGTGGGAACAGGACGATCCGCACGCGCTCGGCGTGATGAAGCGCCCGGTCGCAGCCGGACGCGGGGCTGGTGGCTTGCTGTTCGATGTCGTGCCAGGCGATCCCGATCAGTCGATCCTGCTTCACCGGATGCTGAGCAATGATCCCGGCGTCGCCATGCCCGAGCTCGGTAAGTCGAGTATCGATCGCGAAGGAACCGAAGCGGTGCGCCGCTGGATCGAGGAGATGCCGAAATGAAATGGATCGTGCGCGCGATCGGCCTGCTACTTCTGGCAGGCGGTCTCGCTTTCCTCGCCTTCAGGGTGCCGGACACTGATGCGGAGGAGATGTGGGCCAAGTACGGTGCCTCGCCTTCTCAGGCTGTCGAACTCGCCGACGGACGCACGGTCCACTTGAGGGACGAAGGGCCGCGCGATGCGCCTGTGATCATGCTGCTGCACGGCTCGAACGCCGATCTCTACACTTGGCAGCCCTGGGCTGAGATGCTGCGCGAGGATTACCGCGTCATCCGCTTCGACCAGCGCGGCCACGGCTTGACGGGACCCGCGCCCGATGGCGATTATTCGCATGACGCCTTCGTCGCCGACGTCGGGAATGTCGCCGATGCGCTGGGTCTCGAACGCTTCGTGCTGGCCGGAAATTCGATGGGCGGCGGCATCGCCATGGGATACGCCATGGCCCATCCCGAACGTCTCGACGGACTGGTGCTGGTCGATGCGGGCGGCGCGGACATCCAGCGCGAGGGTAGGGGCAATCTGGCCTTCAAGCTGGCGCGCATTCCCGTCGTCAACAGCCTCGCCTTCCAGCTCATGCCGCGTTCCATCGTCGAGCGCAGCCTGTCGCAAAGCGTTTCGAACCAGCAAATCGTCAGCCCCGAGGCGGTCGACCGCTACTGGGAACTGGCGCGCTATCCGGGCAATCGCGATGCGACGATGAAACGCTTTGGCCTTGGCTGGACGGTTTTCGACAAGGCAGACGTGGCCAAGGTGGAAGTGCCGACACTGGTGATGTGGGGCAAGGAAGATGCACTCATCCCTTTCGCGGCGGCGGGCTGGTATGACGATGCCCTGCCGAACTCCACCTTGGTAGCCTATGACGGCATCGGGCACATCCCGATGGAAGAGGCGGCGGAGCGCAGCGCGGCGGACCTGATGGTGTGGCTTTCGGACATCGCCCTTGCGGCAAGCGAAAGCGCTTCGGAACCGCCGAGCGCGCAGTCCGTTCCCAATTCCTGAAGAGGGTCTGCCCGCAGGGGCGCAACAGGGTATCAGGAAGGGAGCGCACTTGCGCAAGCTGGGTCTAATCGGGGGGATGAGCTGGATCTCTACCCGCGCCTATTACGAACGCATCAACCGCGAAATCCAGCGCAAGGGGCACCCCATGTCCAGCGCACCGATGCTGATCGAAAGCCTCGACTATTCGCTCATCGCCGAGGCGAAACAGGCGGACGACTGGGACCGGATCGCAGCGCTGCTGGTCGATAGCGCGCGCCGGCTGGAAAGTGCCGGTGCCGAAGGCCTCGTGATCGCCGCAAACACCATGCACAAGGTCTATGACCGGGTGGCGGAAGGCATCTCGATCCCTGTCCTGCACATCGCCGACAGCGTGGGCGAGGCCATGCGTGCGGCAGGCTGCGACAATGCGGCGCTGCTCGGCACGCGCTTCATCATGACCGAGGGCTTCTACCGCCAGCGGCTGGTGTCCTACGGCGTCGACCTGCTTCCGCCCGATCCGGGCGATGTCGAACTGGTCGACGGCATCATCTACAAGGAGTTGATGCTCGGCCGCGTCACGCGTTCTGCCGAACGTGCGCTCAAGACCGTCATCACCAACAAGGACAAGGAAGGCGCGAAGGCCATCGTGCTGGCCTGTACCGAGCTGGAGCTGGTGGTCGACACCGATGCGAACGTGCTGCCGGTGTTCGATTCCACCGACATCCACTGCCGCACTGCTGCGGACTGGATACTCGCCGGAGGGTAGCCACATCGGAGCCCTGACGGCCCGAGACGGTGGTTTTCGCCGATAAGCGGCAGGGTTCCCATTTCGTTCACGTTGTCGCGGTGAATCGCCTGACCTAAGCCAGCGGCTCGATGCAAAGAGCCCCTTACGCCGCCGATCCCGCCGCCTCGCGTGGGCGCGAATTTCCCGAGAACCGAGAAGGTGCGCGCGGTCCGCGCAGCGAATTCCAGCGCGACCGAGACCGGATCGTCCATTCGATCGCCTTCCGCCGCCTGCGCTCGAAGACACAAGTCTTCGTCGCTCCGGACGGCGATCACTATCGCACGCGCATGACGCACAGCATCGAAGTCGCCCAGATCGGCCGGGTCATCGCCCGCGAACTGGGGCTGGACGAAGACCTGACCGAGGCGCTGTGCCTTGCCCACGACATAGGTCATCCGCCCTTCGGGCACGCCGGCGAAAAGGCGCTGGAAGAGGCGATGACCCATGCAGGCGGCTATGACCACAATGCGCACGGCATCCGCACGCTGGCGCGGCTGGAATGCAATTACCCCGACCATCCCGGCCTCAACCTGACCTGGGAAACGCTGGAGGGCATGGCGAAGCACAATGGCCCGGTCGGCGCGGCCAATTGGGCGCTTGCGGATATCGACAAGGCCTTCCCGCTGGAACTCGGCCAGTGGCCCTCGCTCGAGGCGCAGGTGGCAGCGGTTGCCGACGATATCGCCTATGACAATCACGATATCGACGACGGTTTAAGGGCGGGCTTCCTTTCGCTCGACGACCTGATGGAGGTGGATTTCCTCGCCGACCAGTTCCGGCGAGTCGAGCGGCAGCATCCCGGCGCCTCGCGCGAGCACCAGCTGCGAGAACTGGTTCGCAGCCAGATCGGGCTGATGGTCAACGACGTGCTCGAACAGACGCGCACGGCCGTGAAGGGCCTCGACAGCGCCGAGCAGGTGCGCGAAGCGGGCAAGCAGCTGGCCGGTTTCTCGCCCGGCATGGCGAACGAGGAACGCGCGCTGAAGAAATTCATGTACCAGCGGCTCTATTACCATCCCGAGCAGATCCAGACGGCAGAGCGTGCCCGCGATGTCATCGCGCGGCTGTTCGTCGCCTACCAGCAGGACCCGACGACTATGCCCGACGACTGGCTCGATCGCTTGCCGGAAAGCGAACCGGGCAAGAGCCGTCACATCGCCGATTTCATCGCCGGCATGACCGACCGCTTTGCCATCGACCAGTGCACCCGCATCTACGGCCGCGCGCCGCAGGGGCTGTCCAATGTCTGACGGTGCGACGCGTATCTGCCTCATCGGCGCGACCGGGCTGATCGGCGGCAAGGTGATGGAGGAATGCATCGGCCGCGAGGACGTGCGCCTGTCCGCGATCGCCCGTCGCGAGGCTAAACTGCCCCGGGGTATCCGGATGGAGCTGTTCGTCGCGGAGCCGGAAAAATGGGGCGAAGTGCTCGAAGCCATGCGACCCAAGGCCGTCATTTGCGCATTGGGGACCACCTGGAAGAAGGCCGGGCAGGACGAGGCCGCATTCCGTGCGGTCGACCATGATCTCGTCCTCGCGACCGCCCGCGCTGCGAAGGAGCACGGGGTCGAGCGTTTCGTTGCTGTCAGCTCGGCAGGGGCGGATCCGCTGTCCAAGACCTTCTACCTGCGCGTGAAAGGCGAGACAGAGCGCGAGCTGACCAAGATCCGTTTCCCTCGTCTCGATATCCTGCGGCCGGGCCTGCTGCGCGGCAAGCGCGAGAACGACCGGCGTGTGGGGGAACGGCTGGGCATTGCGGCAGCGCCGCTCGCCAACATGCTGATGCACGGCAAGTACCGCCAGTATCGCGCGATCCACGCCGAAACTGTCGCGCAGGCTGCGCTGGCCCTGGCCAAGAGCGCCGCGCGCGGGCGCTTCGTGCACGACAATGACGGCATTATCCGGGCAGCGAAACGCCTGCCGCAACTGGTGGACGAGTAGGCATGTGGGACACGGTTTTCGGGATCGCCAACGGCCTTGCGCTCGTGATGTGGCTCGCACTGATACTGCTGCCGCGCTGGCCTGCCCTGCTGGCGGCGATACTGTACCTGGGCGTCGGCCTGCTTTGCGCGACGTATGCCCTGCTGCTTATCGGTGTTCTGTCGGGCGTTGTGCCCGCTGGCGAGGGCGGAATGGATTTCGGAAGCATCGAGGGCGTGCGCGCCATCTTCGCCAGCGATGCAGGGGTGACGATCGGTTGGATCCACTATCTCGCGTTCGATCTCTTCGTCGGCCTGTGGATCGCCCGCGATGCCGACGCGAAGGGATTTTCGCGCATCGTGCAAGCACCGGTGCTGCTGGCGACTTTCCTTGCCGGCCCCCTTGGCCTTGTCGTGTGGCTGCTGCTGCGCGAGAAACGCGCCCGCGCACTCGGCCGCTGGCAATAGCGCGCTTGCTCTCGTCTCCTCTCGTGGCATGATGCGCGCAGAGGAGAGAGAGGCCAATGCAGGAATCGGCAGAGCAACCGAAGCTGACCTTCGACCAGTTCATCCGTCACTGGGCGCAGGAGCGTCCTGACAACATCGTCCTGGAGCAGGGCGAGCAGACGATAAGTTTCCGCGACCTTGAAACGCGTACCCGCCAGATCGTTGCGATGCTGGCGCAGCACGGTGTCGGGCGGGGAGATCGCGTTGCCTGGCTCGGCAAGAACGACAAGCACTATTTTGAATTGTTCTATGCCGCAGCGCGCGTCGGCGTGGTCATGGTCCCGATCGGCTGGCGGCTCGCCGGACCCGAGATCGCCTATATCATCAGCGATACGGGCGCGAAGATACTGTTTCTCGGCACGGGCTTCGAAGAGCTGGCACAGAAGGCCTGCGCCTCGCTCGACAATCCGCCCGAAGTCATCGGACAGGAAGCGGCCCTTGCCGAAATCGCAGGCGCGCCTGCAGTCGATTTCGCACCGGCCGGGCCGGACGACGCAGTCCTCCAGCTTTACACGTCCGGCACGACCGGAAATCCGAAGGGCGCGGTGCTGACAAACCGCAATCTCTTCTCGCTGCGGGTGCCGAGCCAGGAGGAAGGCCAGCCGTGGTCGCATTTCGACGAGGACGAGGCGATCCTCGTATGCATGCCTTGCGCGCATATCGGCGGGACGGGCCTCGGCATCATGGCGATGGGGGCGGGCATCCGCTCGATCGTGCAGGCCGAGTTCACGCCCGACGGCGTGCTCGATGCATTCGAGCAGGGCATCACTCGCCTGTTCATCGTGCCCGCCGCCCTGCAGATGGTGGTGCAGCACCCGCGCGCGAAAGATACCGACATGTCGGCGATCAAATACGTCCTCTACGGCGCCGCACCGATCCCGCTCGACCTGCTGCGCGAGGCGGTGAGGACGATTCCCGAAGCGGGCTTCCTGCAATGCTACGGCATGACCGAGACGACCGGCACCATCGCGGCGCTGCCCCCTGAGGATCACGCGCTCGAGGGCAACCAGCGGATGAAATCAGCTGGCAAGGCTGTGGCCGGGGTCGAACTCAGGGTCATCGGCGAGGACGGGCAGGAACTGCCGCGCGGCGAAGTGGGCGAACTGGTCTGCAAAAGCCCTTCGAACATGGCCGGTTACTGGAACCTGCCCGATGCAACCGCAGGTTCGCTTAGGGACGGCTGGATGCACACCGGCGATGCCGCCTACATGGACGAGGACGGCTATGTCTTCATCCAGGACCGCATCAAGGACATGATTATTTCCGGCGGCGAGAACGTCTACCCGGCGCAGGTCGAAAGCGCGATCTACGGCCATCCGAGCGTGGGCGAGGTCGCGGTGATCGGCGTGCCTGACGACACTTGGGGCGAGGCGGTGAAAGCCTGCGTGGTCCCCAAACCGGGCACTGAAGTCGACCCGCAGGATATCATCGCCTGGACGCGGGAGCGGCTGGCCGGGTTCAAGGTCCCCAAGAGCGTCGATGTGATCGAGGTGATGCCGCGCAATGCCAGCGGCAAGATCCTGCGCAAGGATTTGCGCGCGCCCTATTGGGAAGGTCGCGAACGGCAGGTCAACTGAAACGCCACGCGCCTGCCACCGCGCGCAATTCGGCACCGCTCGCCGATGTGCTTGCGCGCGAATTGCCGCAAACCGGTCTGGTGCTGGAAATCGCCAGTGGCTCGGGCGAGCACGCCGTGTTCATGGCGCGGCGCTTTCCTGCGCTCGAATGGCAGCCCAGCGATGTCGACACCGATGCGCTCGCCTCGATCGATGCATGGTCGCAGGAAGCCGGAGCGGGAAACATCCGCCAGGCGATCGCCATCGATGCGACTGTGCCGGAATGGCCGGTCCAGCACGCCGATGCCGTTGTCTGCGTGAACATGATCCACATCAGCCCCTATGCGGCCACCGAAGGACTGTTCGCGGGATCGGGAAAGCTTCTTTCGAAGGGACAGCCGCTCATTCTTTATGGCCCATTCATCGAGACAGGTGTCGGAACCGCCCCGTCGAACCTCGCCTTCGATGCCGATCTCAAGGCGCGGAATGCCGCATGGGGCTTGCGAGAGGTCGAGGCGCTTGATGAACTGGCCCAGCTGAACGGTCTGGGACGGACCGCACGCCATGAAATGCCGGCGAACAACCTTACGCTTGTCTACCGCAAGCAATAAAAAAAGGCCCGCCATTTGGCGGGCCTCCATTTGCTCTCTCTGTGCGAGAAATCAGGTTTCTTCGTCGACGGCGTTGGCAGCCGATTCAAGGTCCGCACCGACGCCGCGCACAGTGTTGCAGGCCGATGCCGTGAGCGACATCGCGGTGATGCCGAAAGCCAGAAGCAGTTTCTTGATCATAGTGTCATCCTTCCCGAGGGCATGTTGGCCGCGCAATGGTAAGAAAACCCCTACTCGACAAGCGGGTTCCCACCAAGCGCCTTGGCTAGGCGGTAAACCGCGCCCATATGCGCGCCATGAAAGCTTTCCTGACCTTCGCAAGCGAAGCCGAAATCGTCGCGCTATGGGGCGCCGCATCGCTGATCGTTGCGCTTGCCGCGCTGGCGATGGAGCGCAGGCGGATGAAACGCACCAGCATCGACCGTGTCGGCTGGATGCCATGGACGGGCTTATTCCTGACCTTCGCCGTGCTGGGCGGGGCGCTGCTGGTGGTATCCATCCCCGGAGTGATCCGGGGATAGGCTCGCTGCTTTAGAGGCAGGCTTCCAGATAGGCCTGGTCGAAGCCGAACTGGCGGGCCTTTTCAAGCGTATAGGGGCGCAGGCCCGAGCTGCGGAACTCGCCGAGGATCTTGCCGTCCTCGCTTTCGTCCAGGTACTCGAACTTGAACAGTTCCTGCGTCACGATCACGTCGCCTTCCATCCCGATCACCTCGGTGATGTTGGTGGTGCGGCGCGAACCGTCGCGAAGGCGCTTCACCTGCACGATCAGGTCGACGGATTCGGCGATCTGGCGCGAAATGGCTTCCTTCGGGATCTTGATGTCGCCCATCAGGATCATGTTTTCCATACGGCCGAGGCATTCGCGCGGGCTGTTGGCGTGAAGCGTACACATCGAACCGTCGTGGCCGGTGTTCATGGCGGCGAGAAGGTCGAAACACTCCGCGCCGCGGATTTCGCCCAGGATGATGCGGTCAGGACGCATACGCAGGGCGTTCTTCACCAGGTCGCCGATGGTGATGGCACCCTGGCCTTCGAGGTTCGGCGGACGCGTTTCCAGCGGCAGCCAGTGCGGCTGCTGCAGGCGAAGTTCGGCCGCGTCCTCGATGGTGAGCACGCGCTCGCCCGGGTCGATCATCTTGGACAGGGCATTGAGCATGGTCGTCTTACCCGAACCCGTACCGCCCGAAATGACGATGTTCATGCGGCAGGCGCCAGCGATCTTGAGTGCGGTCGCCATCTTCTCGCTCATCGAACCGAAGTCCTTGAGCATGTCGATGGTGATCGGCTTCTCGGAAAACTTACGGATCGAGATGGCGGTGCCGCGCAGCGATAGCGGCGGCACGATGACGTTCACACGGCTGCCGTCCTTGAGACGGGCGTCGGCAAGCGGCGTGGTCTGGTCGACGCGGCGCCCGACCTGGTTCACGATGCGCTGGGCGATCTGAAAGAGGTGGCTTTCGTCGCGGAAACGGATCGGGGCGAGAACGAGCTTGCCCTTCTTTTCGATGTAGGTCTGGTCGGGACCGTTGACCATGATATCGGACACGTCAGGATCGTTCAGCAGCTCTTCGAGCGGACCGAAGCCGAGCAGTTCGTCGACCAGCACCTTCTCGAGCGCGAACTGTTCGCGGCGATTGAGCGTGACCTTCAGTTCGGCCAGCACTTCCATGATGATCGGACGGAATTCTTCCGAAAGCTCGTCCTTGGAAAGGGTCGCGGCTGCTTCCGGGTCGACGCGTTCGAGCAGGCGCGGGAGCACCTGTTCCTTGATCTTGTGGACGCTGGCTTCGAAGCCGCCGACTTCGCTATTGCCCGAATGGTCCGCATTCATGCGTTCCGAAAGGCGGGCCATCGCGTCGCCGTTCGAACCCTTGCCACCTGCGCCGGGGGCAGGGGCGTCTTCCGGCAGCGGCGGGAATTGATCACCGCCTTCGATCTTGTCGTCGGCCGACGGAGCAGGCGCACCGCCGCGCATGGGACGCGCGACGCCGAACTGCGGACGTGCGCCGGAACCCATACCTGCCGGCCCGTTCTTGCGTCCGAATGCACTCATGCCAAACCCCCGCAGCTCATAGTCGAAGTGACGTGCGCAACCTGCCGGAAAAGTGGCAAATCACGCCTTTGCATGCTTGGTGAATAATTTGGAAACCTTGATTTTTTCCTAAGGCTGAAGGGGGGGGCTTGCCATAGAGCGCCATTGTCTGATCCGCGACGACTTCTCAGCGAAGAAATGGCGATCCAGTGCCACCAAAAATCTGGCAATGAATTCCCGACGCCAACTGATGTTACCCCCTGATTCCCCTCCAAGCTTTGTTAGAGTCTAGCCTGGAGGAAGGACAGACGATGAAGCGAAGCAGGTTCAGCGAAGAGCAGATCATCGCGGTATTGAAGGAGCAGGAGGCTGGCATGCTGACGGCGGATGTGTGCCGCCGTCACGGCATCAGTTCCGCCACGTTCTACAAGTGGAAGTCGAAGTTCGGCGGGCTGGAAGTGTCCGATGCCCGGCGACTACGCACGCTCGAGCAGGAGAACAGCCGGCTGAAGAAGCTGTTGGCCGAGGCAATGCTCGACAATGTTGTGCTGAAGGATCTGGCATCAAAAAATGGTAACGCCCGGCGCGAAGCGGGAAGCCGTCACTCACGCCCGTGAGCAGCACGGGCTGAGCGAGCGTCGGGCGTACAGTCTGGTCGGTGTGAGCCGCAGGGTGATCCGTTACGAGCCGACGAGGCCGGATAACGGGGCGCTGCGGCAAAGGCTGCGCGAGTTGGCGGCGGAACGTCACCAGTTCGGATATCGCCGCCTGGGCTACCTGCTGGCGCGGGAGGGCATCGCACCCAACCACAAGAAGCTGCTACGCATCTATCGCGAGGAGGGATGGCGCGTGCGTCGCCGTAGTGGACGGAAGCGGGCACTGGGCACGCGCAGGCCAATGGAGCTGCCGGATGGTCCGAACCAGCGGTGGTCGCTCGACTTCGTCTCCGACAGCCTGATCTGCCGTCGGCGCTTCCGCATCCTGTGCGTGGTTGACGACTTCTCGCGGGAGTGCCTGGCGCTGGCGGCTGATACGTCGCTCTCCGGTGTTCGGGTGGCCCGGGAACTGACCAGCCTGATCGGGGTCCGTGGCAAGCCACACACGGTGGTCAGCGACAATGGCACCGAACTGACCTCGTCGGCCATCCTGTGCTGGTCGCAGGAGCGGCGGGTCGAGTGGCATTACACCGCGCCGGGAAAGCCGATGCAGAACGGCTTCGTAGAGAGCTTCAACGGCCGCCTGCGGGACGAATGCCTCAACGAGACGCTGTTCACCTCGCTGGCCCACGCGCGGTTCGTGCTGGCCGCCTGGCGAGACGACTACAATACAGTCAGGCCACACTCGAAGCTGGGCGGGAAGACCCACGCCGAGATCGCCGGCGAACGTGTCTGGGGGCATGCCCCCAGACACGTTGCCATCCCATCAAACATCAATCATGAAGGAGCGAGACTCTACCTCTGAATGGTAACAATCAGGGGAGCACGTCAGCGGCGATCAATCGGTGCTCCTCTAAATGGTTAACTAGCGCAGCTTGTTGACGGTAAGACAAGCGAACTCCGAGAAGCCTACACGGCGAGACATACTTCCGAGTTAATCGCATAGTCAACGCCTTCGCCAAGTGCTGGGTAGCAGACGCTTTTACGCTGCCTCTGTTTCCGCTATTTGTCTTAGGATGGATCTATTCGTAACCCGCAAATGGCCACCTGCTGTCGGTGGGATGGAAACATACTGTGTCGAACTCACAAATGAGCTCGAAAGTCACACGGCGCTTCGCAAAGTTGTCTTGCCAGGAAAGGAAGACGGTTCCCCACCCTCTCCGACATCACTGATTGGTTTCGCTGCGCGATTCATTTTTCGCTACCTTCGGTCTAAGCCGCCTCGGACTCTGCACATCGGAGATCTGGCTTCGTGGCCCTTGGCGTTGGTCACGTTGCTGCGATCACCCCGGCCAAATATCGTTATTTCGGTTCACGGCACGGATGCGGGGTACGCCCAGCGAAAGCACTTAAAGGGGAAGCTGTACCGAGCCTACCTAAAGGCAGGAGCAACATTGCTTCGAAGTGCAAAGCTTATATCCAATTCGACCGCTACAAAGGATGCGGCCGCAGAGACAGGATGGTGTACGCAAAGGATCATCCCGTTGGCAACGAACTTGCGGGCAGCCAATCCGCCGACTTCCTGTGACGGACACATTCTTTACGCTGGTCGCCTAATCCCAAGAAAGGGGTGCAGGTGGTTTGTCGAAAATGTACGCACTGAAATCCCGGTTAAGATCGCTGGAACGATCTGGGACGAAGAAGAAAGCGAGGTGTTAAAACATCCTCGGGTCGAATTCCTAGGTTCACTTTCTCAGGAAAAGTTGTTGTCGGAATATCGGCGCGCCTTGTGCGTTGTCGTCCCGAATATAGAGATAGACGGAGATTTCGAGGGGTTCGGATTGGTTGCTCCGGAAGCAGCAGCGGTCGGCGCAGTTGTCTTAGCAGCGCGAACGGGTGGACTTGTTGAGGCTGTTCATGATGGTGTGACGGGGTTCCTGTTGGAACCAGGAGAACCGGCAGAGTGGGAGTCAAAACTAGGCGAAATTGCAGGGTGGGATTATCAGAGACGCCACGAATTTATTGCGGCATCAATGGCAGAGGCGCAACGGCGCTACAGCTGGTCCCGTGTCGCCGAAGAAGTATTGCAAGTGTATCGGAGTAGCTAAATGCTCTCAGGCTAAGCGCCATTGCGGATTGAATGTTAATGCGTTTCTGCCAAGTTCTGCCCATGATCAAGGAAATCATCAAGAAGACGCCGGTCGTCAGAAGCTTGGCTAGGGCGATCATGGCAATGACGGTCGAGCAAAGGCGGAAAAATTTTGACTCCGGTCGATATTGGGAATCGCGATACCGCAAAGGTAAGAATTCTGGACCGGGATCTTACAGCAGGCTTGCAGCTTACAAAGCCGAGTTTCTCAACGATTTCGTCGAGCGCCATGATATTCAGAGCGTCATCGAATTCGGGTGTGGAGATGGGGCCCAACTGCAGCTCCTGAAATTCCCAGAGTACATCGGGGTCGATGTGTCTTTGACGGTTCTCGATCATACGACGAAAATGTTTGCCGGCGACACGTCCAAACGCTTCATGTTGTTGCAGGACTTCGACGGATCACAGGCGGATTTGTCGATGTCTCTCGACGTGATATATCACTTGGTCGAAGATAAAGTTTTTGAGGCCCACATGCGCCAACTGTTTGACGCTGCAAAAAGCTTTGTGATTATCTATTCAAGCAACATTGATGACCGATCAGTGTCAGCGCATGTTCGGAACAGAAAATTTACCGATTGGGTTGCCACTAACACGGATGCCGAACTCGTGTTACACGACGCTAACCCCTATCCATTTAGTGTATCCGACCCCGACGAGACCTCCCCGGCAGACTTCTTCGTTTTCAAGGTCAGGTAAGCCACGGCCGCAACCAAAGCGTCCACGACAACGGTCATAAGGCGGTGAATAATGATTGGAGCCATATTGGGTCCGAGCATTGCAACCAAAGCAGCCTCTCGCACCCCGAGGCCTCCGGGTGCGCCGGGCACTAGAAAACCGAGTAGCCATGCCAAAGCAAATGCAGGCAGAGCCCAAGTGCTGCCTTCCACGAGCTGGAACGACAAACAATTGAGCGCTGTACTCACAGTAAGGTAAGGCAGCGACCAGAGAGCAGGTTTCCAAGGCGAGAAATAGATAGCAATCCCTGCAAGAAGGACCAAAACGAAAGCGACGACCGCTGAGGTTGGAATCTCAGGTAGAATCACGAGTGCTGCAGCACCAACAAATGCTGATGCTAAGATGGCAGAAGACAATTCAATTCCGGTTGAGATGGCGGACACTTTCAAAGGAACGTTCATGCGTTTGGCCAGTGCCGCTCGACCGAGATGATGTGCGACGTTGCCTGGAAGGTACTTGCCGACTTGGGAAATAAGAACGATCCGGCCTCCCTCTTTGAGCGAAAGCCGCGAGCCGAGCGCTCGCACGATTGCCAGCCACGATAGAACGTTCGTCAGATGAGCGGCAAAATAAACTAAGGCGGCTGCTAACAATACGCTAATGCGAATGTCGATCCGCGATGGCCAATTGGTGAATACGTAATATCCGATGAAGCCAAGGCAGGCCAAGAAGATCGCAGTTCCTGTAATATGCGCCAATCGCTTCATGAGTTTTTCTCCGTTCATGCGGCGACGGGTTGAAACCGGATTACAACTTGTTTGCTCGAAAAGTAATTTGTCCAGAAAAGCGCAGCTTCAAATAATTCCGCATTTGCACGTCCCACCCCTTCAATCGCGCTGCCATTTCAATCACTGGGTAGACTGCCCCGATTGACAAGCGGCGCATTGTGAGTTGACGAGTAATCACTGCCAATCCCTCGGGGCCTGGGCGCATTACTTGGATGTGAAAGCCATTGTCTTCCAGCAGGCGGAAGACCCCGTATGGCGTAAAATTGAAGATCGAATACGAGTGGTAAGGCTCAAGGTTTGACATCGATCCAATAAAGCTGCCGCCCGTTTTTAGAACGCGATGTGCTTCTTCGGCCACCCGATCAGGATACCTAATGTGCTCGAAAACCTGCTTACTAAAAATGATATCGAAGGTTTCCGTTTCGAACGGCAGATTCATACCATCGTATGTCTTGAATTTAGCATCTTTGCGGCTGCGCGCGTCGACCTCAGGAGACCTTTCGATGTCCACACCGGTGTAATCAACATTGGGAAAGAAGGCACGTGCTTGGTCTACGGCACCTCCTTCGCCGCAACCTAAATCGAGGAAGCGAATTGGATCAAGGCACCCTGCCTTCTCTAGAAGATCCAAAGCCTGAGTTGGACGAGCATGGTCATTAGGGATGCAACGGCTTATCTGGTCGAATTCAGGACCTTTAACGTTCACTGCAAGCTCCACTGTTTACAAGGGCTACGCGATAAAGGTCACGCTGAGTGTTCCGAACCTAATTAGTCTCTCAGTGGTACAATCGATCGTGCTTTGCCTGCGCCTCAACAGGGCTTGACCCCATGTGTGTTGCTTGCAGGCAAGTCGCTTAAAAGCAAGATGAACATAGTGGTTCGCCCCAAACGGAGGCTATCGACGTTCTTCCACCTATTGGGCCGCTTGCTTGCATCGCCTATGCAATTTGGCACAATCTATCGGGACGCGGTGGCGGTGAGGGAGCTGATGAATGGCTTTCCCAGATACTGCTCCATACGCCGACTGGCCCCCGCCAAGAAGCAAACTGATCCCTTGCGCCATAATGGAATGCCGCAGCATGGGAGGTAAGAGCACGGGGGTCAAGTTGCTCCCTGATTTTCCTCCAAGCTTTATTAGAGTCTAGCTTGGAGGAAGGACAGACGATGAAGCGACTGAGGTTCACCGAAGAGCAGATCATTGGCGTGCTGAAGGGGGCGGAGGCGGGGACGAAGACGGCTGACTTTGCTCGGCGGCAAGGTGTATCCGAAGCGACAATCTACAACTGGAAATCGACGCATGGCGGCCTGGAGGTTTCCGAGGCCCGTCGGCTGAGGGAGCTTGAGAGCGAGAACGCGAAGCTCAAGCGACTGCTGGTCGACACGATGCTGGACAATGTTGCGTTGAAGGATCTTCTGGCAAAAAATTCTGACGCCCGCCGCCATGCGGGAAGCTGTCGCTCATCTCCAGCCCTGCTACGGGATGAGCGAACGGCGGGCGTGCCGTGTCATCGATGCAGATCGCAAGAGCGTGCGCTACCGTTCCATCTGGGACGATGATGCCGGTCTGCGTGAGAAGCTGCGCGAGCCGGCCAACCAGCGTCGCCGTTTCGGCTAACGCCGCCTGCACATCCTGCTGCGCCGGGAGGGGGTCATGATCAACCGCGAGAAGACCCAGAGGCTCTACCCTGAGGACAGGCAGGCGGTCAGGCGGAGATGCAGCCGCAGGCGTGCTGTGGGCACGAGAGCACTTGCTCCGGTGCTGGCGCTGCCGAACCAGCGCTGGAGCCTGGTCTTCGTGCATGACCAGATGGCCTCCGGTCACCGGTTCCGCGTGCTCAGCGTGACACTGTTCCTGAGCCTGGTCCATGCCCGGGTCGAGATCGCCGCATAAGTCGATGACTACAACCGGGAGCGACCGCACTAGTTTCTTGGCTACTTAACCCCGGCGGCGTTCGCCGCCGAACTGGATAAGCCATGGCGTGCTTCGCTACGCCCTACGGGCTCCGCTACGCAGCCCATTGCTGCAACCGCGCCGATGCGCAAAACAACCGCCCGGCTCTAATCCCAGCTGGAGGAAAGCTAGGGGTCACGTCTGCGCCAGGCAAAGGTAAAGCCTCGGCCATTTGTGCATGCGAACTCACGTGGAGTGCCGCCCCAAACGATATGCGCTTACCACACGCCCAAGCCATGAGGAGCAGCACCCAGCGTGAGGAAGCCCATCGCGGCAAAACCCGACCAAGTCCAGTTTATCTCGAGAGGGGTTAGCGAATATAACGTCCGAAAAGCGAACAACGCCATTGCCAGCCAAATTGCGGGACGGCTCCTCCGCTCCCTCCAAATACTCAGCGGTGCGATCAAAACGCGGACCGTGTTGATCATTTTCCGTTCGCCAGTCACTAAAATCCAGTCCAATAGGGCCGAGCCGGTGGGTCGTATGGTGGCTTCGCAATATTATCGCCCCATGTGAGCGATGCAGGCTTGTTGCCGATCTCGACTAGGGTCACCTGACCGCGCTCCAAAGAAATCACGTCACCCGTATCCAACTTCGCGCCATCGACAAGCATGTTGCCTCTGACTGTATAGGGGCCAGGCACGCGCACATTCCACGTTGTTTTATCGTTGGAGCCCAATTCTGTTCCGGCGAGGAAGATCGGGCCCCAGAACTGGCGGTAGCTTTCCGTCAGTGCGATGACATCTTCGGCATGGAATACCCCGTTATCCTCGCCATCGACCATAAGACCGTAAAACCGTGCGCCGTTCTGCGGACCAACAGCGGCTAGCATCGGCACTACCTCCTCTGCCATCGTGTTGGCCATCTGAGGTTCTCCGGACCTCCAGTAGTCCTTGAAGCCCCAAGTCGTCATGAAAAAGTTGGCCTTACGGTGCTCGGGAAAGAAGCCGGGGAAATCGAAGTAATTGACCGGTTCCTCGAAAATTTCGGCGACCGCCGTCTGGATGGTGCGCTGTTCTTGGAGGCGACTTTCTCCATCAATTGCCCACATGGCAACCGCATTCAGCGTGAACGCCAAGACCACGCTTTTTGCGCCGTATCTCCTGATGAAAATCTGCATGGAACCTGCAAGGCTAGCGGCCACAGGGGCTAGCATGAAGGTATAGAAATAAGGGTAGGTGTTCACGTAAAAGAAAACCAGCGAAAGGGGGAGACATAGTCCTGCAAGCGCTACCTTTTCTGCCCAGCTCCATCCGCTCGATCTTGGCAAAGTAATAAAGAGTACAATCAGCGCTGCGAAAAAGGGAAACCCGCTCGATATCGCGAGCAGACCGTAACCCCATTTTTCAGGCCAGCCCAAGAAAAACATCGCATTGCCGGAGTTGTCGACCATCTCGCCGACATCCGAATTGGTCGAAAGGTCATAGGCATGAACAGAATACAGTAGGCCCGCGATAGCCATTCCCAAGAGTGGAATAGCCAAAATACGAACTGCCCCCGAACGCGAGAAGCCGAAGTCCGTCCAGCGCAGGTATGCTACCGACGCAAACACCGGCACGAGAAGCACGAGCTTTATAGTGACCATAAAGGCCATTCCCAGAAGCAAGGCGCAGGCCAAGATCCGTTGCCATCTTAGTGTGCCCCTAACCATCAGGGCCAAAGCGCCCATACCTAGCGCTATAGAAAGAGGGTCTGTGCGAAACGCGTAGGCGTGCTGCATCACTATACCGACCGATGCGTAGGCCAAGGCACACATTACCGCAGTCGCAAGTCCGGCAAACCGACACGCAATCGCAGCAATGGAGGCGCACGTCACGAACTCGGCGGCAAGCATGATCAATCGACCGCGAATGATTTGGTCCACGCCCAACAGGATGTCCGAGACAAGCCATGAAAAAAGACGGACGTGGATGGTTTGCAGGGGCTGCAATGCCTCACCGCGGGAAAATATGTGGACTTGATGCAAGTAAAAGAACTCGTCCCAGTTCACCGACCTGGTCAGAGCGAGTTGCAGATGCAAACAAAGAACCAACACCAGACCGAGACCGGGCCAGAAAGCCTCAGAACTGAATCTGTGAGACCATCGGGTCAATCCTTCATGCACTGTTGATGAGCGTGCTTTTATAGCAGCGCTGTTCACGTGGAATTCACCTTATTTTTTTCCGCTTCACTGGAATCCCTATAATCGACAATAGCAGCAAATTCTTCGCGCAGGTCCCGCAACTCTAGTAGTGTCGTTTCGATCATCTTGCGATTTGCGGAAAGAAGGTCGGCCAGTATACCAAGCATGCAGAACAACGCACCTACGACTAAGATAGCGCTCCCGATGACGAGGGATTGTAGATGCCCGTTTCCATCACCTTGCATAAAAAACCAGAAAAATCGCAAGATCGGCAATAGGCCGATGAAACTTAGGAGCAACCCGGCCGTGACGAAGACTCGTAGAGGATTGTATGTCGTATACGCACGGGCAATGGTGATCATCTGATTGACTATGAACCGCGGCACTGACTTGAAGAGCCGGGATGGCCGTTTTGTTTTGTGCGTGCGAATGGGAACGCTGGTGATTGCCAATCGCTTGCGTCCCGCTTGGATTAACATGTCGGTCGTGTAGCTGAATTCAGTCGTTATGGTCAGCCGCTTGGCGGCTTCCCGACTGAAGGCACGGAATCCGCTTACAGCATCGTTGATCTCTGCCTTTGATAGTTTTCTAACGACAAGGGTACCGAGCCGCTGCAATTGTCGTTTGAAAACGCCGAAATGGACATTGTCGGAAACGCCTCGGTCGCCCAACGCAATGTCGGCAGTCCCATTGATGATCGGTGCGGCGAGCTTCCCGATGTCCGCTCCTTCGTATTGACCATCTGCATCGGTATTAACGACTATATCAGCACCTTCATTAAGTGCTTTGCGCACGCCGCTCTGAAAGGCTGCGGCCAGCCCACGGTTTCGCCGGTGACGCACGATGTGATGTGCGCCCGCCGACCGTGCTTTTTCTATTGTGTCGTCCGTACTGCCATCGTCGACTATGAGGATTTCGATCACGTCGACCCCTTCGATGCTTGAAGGCAATGTCGCGATAGTGTCGCCAATCGTGTCCGCCTCGTTCAGGCACGGGATCTGAATGATCATTTTGGTCATTTCACGATAGCTCCCCCTCATTCGCCGAATAATCGTATTCCAACGTGCCATGAAAGACTTTGGTAAATGGTTGGTAAAGACGCCTTGTACTGTCAAAGGCGCTCACCGCAATCTCGCAAGCGCCTCAATCGCAGAGGCGGTTCCTCGCATCCAGCAATCCGGGAGATGGGGGATCCCGCTCGCATTGTGTAGTTTCGCTGACGAACGTGGTCGATGCGGTCGTCCGACCGGTGGGCGGAGAATGGTCGCCAGTGGGACAGGCAGCCATCATTGCCGCCCGGCTTGCTGCTCTGGTGTAGTACGCCTTCGAAAGGCGCTCGCCGCGGCGGATTGATCGCGCGGCAATAAGCGCTAAGTGACGTTCTCAATTCCAAAGTCGAGGAGCGTATTGCATGTGCGGAATTATCGGGATCGTCGGAAACCAGCCGGTTGCTGATAGGCTGGTCGATGGCCTGAAGCGCATGGAATACCGCGGGTACGACAGCGCCGGTATCTGCACGATCGCTGACGGCATGCTGGTGCGCCGCCGGGCGCAAGGCAAGCTGGGCAACCTGATCGCCGAACTGGCAGGTAACCCGGCGCCGGGCGAAATCGGGATCGCCCACACGCGTTGGGCAACGCACGGTGCGCCCACGGCCACGAACGCCCACCCGCATGCAACCGATCGTGTCGCGCTGGTCCACAACGGGATCATCGAGAATTACAAGGAGTTGCGCGCCGAACTGCGCGAGGCTGGACGTAAACTGGAAAGCGATACCGATACCGAAGTCGTCCTGCATCACATCTCCAAACTGGTGGAAGAAGGCCGCTCGCCGCAGGAAGCCGTCGCTGAAATCCTGCCGCGCCTGCGAGGTGCATTTTCGCTGGCGATTGCCTTTCGCGACCATCCCGACATGCTGATCGGTGCGCGGCTCGGTTCGCCGCTGGTCGTCGGTTACGGAGAGGGCGAGACCTATCTCGGATCCGACGCGCTGGCGCTCGCACCGCTGACGCAGCAGATCAGCTATCTCGAGGAAGGCGACTGGGTGGTTGTCACACGCGAGGGCGCGACGATCTACGATGCCGAGAACACCGAGGTCGAACGCGAGGTGCGCGCTTCGGGCGCATCGGCCGCGGCGGTCGAAAAGGGCAATTACCGCCACTTCATGCAAAAGGAGATTTTCGAGCAGCCGACCGTGGTCGCGCAAACGCTCGCCTCCTACCTGCGCCGCTCGGACAACTCGGTTGCGCTGCCGCAATTCGATTTCGACCTGTCGAGCGTGCGCCGCATCACCATCGTAGCCTGCGGTACGTCCTTCTATGCGGGCATGGTGGCGAAATACTGGTTCGAACAGTTCGCCCGCGTTCCGGTCGACATCGATGTGGCGAGCGAGTTCCGCTACCGTGAACCCGTCCTCGAGGAAGGTGGCCTGGCGCTGTTCATATCCCAGAGCGGCGAGACGGCCGATACGCTGGCGGCGCTCCGGCACTGCAAGCAGAATGGCCAGACCATCGGCGTCATCGTCAACGTGCCGACCAGTTCCATGGCGCGCGAAGCGGACCTGCTGCTTCCTACCCATGCCGGGCCCGAGATCGGCGTCGCCTCGACCAAGGCGTTCACCTGCCAGCTTGCCGTGCTGGCGGCTCTTGCGGCCCACATGGCGGTCAAGAAAGGGCTGATGAGCCGCGAGGAAGAGCAGGAAGTGGTCGCCCACCTGCTCGAAGCGCCCGCCTGCCTAAACGCCGCGCTCGACCACGACGACGACATCGCCAGCATGGCGCATCTCATCGCGCCTGCGCGCGACGTGCTGTACCTGGGCCGCGGCCCCGACTTCCCTTTGGCGCTGGAAGGCGCGCTGAAGCTGAAAGAAATCAGCTATATCCACGCCGAAGGCTATGCCAGCGGCGAGATGAAGCATGGTCCCATCGCGCTGATCGACAACGAAGTGCCGGTAATCGTGCTCGCACCTTCCGGGCCGCTGTTCGAAAAGACCGTCTCCAACATGGAGGAAGTGCGCGCGCGCGGCGGGCAGATCGTGCTGATTTCGGATGCCGAAGGGCTCGAACAGGCCAGCGAAGGTTGCATGGCGACCATCGAGATGCCGAAAGTCCACCCGCTGATCGCGCCGCTGGTCTATGCCGTGCCGGTGCAGCTTCTCGCTTATCACGTGGCCTGCGTGAAAGGCACCGATGTCGACCAGCCGCGTAACCTGGCCAAGTCGGTAACGGTCGAGTGATCCTGCAGGGCCGGTGGTTTCCGGCCCGGTAAGGACGAGAGTTCACTGAGATTGCGTCGGCGCGTTTGCCCGCAATTTCAAGGGCTAGGCGCCGTTACAGGCCCTTCGATCGGGCAAGCAGGAAAAAGCGTAAAGGCCAGAAGCGTTTACGTGCGCATAACCTTTCGCTTGTAAGCGTGCGGGGGTGAGCCAGACGAGTTCAAATACGGTTGTCGATGCGGAGACCTTGACCGCCCGCCAGGTGCTTGGCCTGGCGAGCGTCGAAGGCGTCGACTGGTCGCGTCTTCACGGCCACCAGTATTCGCTCGTCAGCAAGCGCGCCGTAGTGCGCGCCGTGCTTCACGCGATTGCCTTCGTTCTCGTCGCTGCGGTTGCCATTCCGACGGTCAACCCGCTGCTCGTCGTGGCATGGGGCTGCGCGCTGGGCCTGTCGGTCATCCATGCCTTCAGCCTCGACAAGCGCCTGCGCAACGCGGAAATGCGCCGGTTCAATCAGGACGACGTGCGCGCCCACGCCATGACTTCGGCCAACAAGGGGGCGGTCTGGTCGCTCGGCGTCGTAGCGCTGGCCGCGCTGGGTGCGCAGGAACAGCTTTCCAGCATCTGGATTATCCTGTGCTTCCTTGTGGTGTGCAGCACTTCGAGCCGGTACAGCGTGCCGCTCAGCACCATCGCCTTCCTTGCTGCGGCATCGGTCGGCCCGCTGATCGTCGCCCTGATGCACAGTTCCTTTCTGCTGGCCGGGGTGATCGCGCTTACCATGCTCCTGGGTTCGCTCGGAACATTCGAGATGGCGCGCATGCGCGTCGGCGGTCGCCTGTCCGAATTGGCGATGCAGGAGAAGAGCGAAGTCGTCTCCATGCTGCTACGCGAATTCGAGGAAGGCGAGGCCGACTGGCTGTGGCAGGTCGATCCGAACCGCAAGATGCGCTCGGTGAGCCCGCGCCTGGCCTTTGCCATCGGTAAGCAGATTTCCGAGATCGAAGGGCAGCCCTTCCTCCAGCTCATTTCGGGCGATAGCTGGAAGACCGGGCAGTTTCCGCCGAGCCTTCACGAACTGGCCGAGAAGCTTAAGCGCCGGGAAAGCTTCTCCAACCTCACCGTCAAGGCCGTCATCAATGGCGAGCGTCGGTACTGGGAGCTTTCAGGCACCCCCATGCTCAACGACAACGGTTCATTCATCGGTTTCCGCGGTGTTGGATCGGACGTGACCGAGAAGCACGAGAGCAGCGAGAAGATTGCTTACCTTGCACGCTACGACACGCTGACCCAGTTGCCCAACCGCCTGATGCTCACCGAGGCACTGGGCGAGGCACTGGAATACTCGCAGCAATGGCGTAGCCGCTGTGCATTCCTGATGATCGATCTCGACCGCTTCAAGGCGGTCAACGATTCTCTCGGGCATCTCGTCGGGGACCAGATGCTTGGCGAGGTTGCCCGGCGCCTCAAGCCGCTGGTGGACGAAGGCGAGGTCTGCGGACGTCTGGGGGGCGATGAATTCGCGATCGTGTTGCGCGATGCGACGGACCGCAAGCGCATCGATACGCTGGCGAAGACGGTAATCGCGGCCTTGTCCGCGCCGTACCATATCGAGAACCAGGTCCTTTACGTTGGGGCCAGCGTGGGTTCTGCCATCGGTCCGCGTGACGGGACGAAGGTGCAGGAGATCATCCGCAACGCCGACTTGGCGCTCTACCGCGCCAAGGACGAGGGCGGCGGTGTCCACTGCGAATACGAACCCTCGCTGCACGCCACCGCAGAGGAAAAGCGCCAGCTGGAATTCTCGCTGCGTACCGCGCTCGAGAACGACGAGATGATGCTGCATTTCCAGCCCGTCGTGGATGCCAATACCGAAGAGGTCGTCAGTTTCGAAGCGCTCGTGCGCTGGAACAGCAAGGTCCACGGCTTCGTCAGCCCGGCCAAGTTCATTCCGATCGCCGAAGACACGCGCCTGATCGTGCCCATCGGCACCTGGGTGATGAACGAGGCTTGCCGCGAGGCGGCAACGAACTGGCCGGAACACGTCAAGGTGAACGTCAACGTCTCGCCGGAACAGCTTCTAGAGCCCGATTTCGCTGGCACAGTGGTGCGCGCGCTGTCGCATAGCGGCCTGTCGGCAAACCGGCTGGAAATCGAGGTGACCGAGAGCATCTTCATGCGCGATGCCGGCGTGGTGCGAAAGGCGCTGGAACAGTGCCTTGCGCTGGGTTGTTCGGTCGCGCTCGACGATTTCGGGACGGGCTATTCCTCGCTCGGCTACCTCAGGAAGCTCGAATTCACGACCATCAAGGTCGACCGCATGTTCGTTCAGGGCGCGGCGCAGGACAGCCCGGAAAGCCTCGCGATCATCCGCGCCGTGGTGGCCATGGCCGACAGTCTCGGCATGACCACGACCGCAGAAGGCGTCGAGAACCAGGAAGAGGCGGACCTCATCCGCCGCCTCGGCTGCACCAAGATCCAGGGATACCACTTCGGCCGTCCGATGCCGGCAGCCGATGCCCGCAAGATCTTCTCCCGCGGTGCGCTCAAGAGCGCCTGATCAGGCGTCTGCGAGCGAGCGGATTGCCGCTTCGAACAGGGCGCGTCCGTCCGTGCCGCCATGGGCCGGGTCGATCGCGCGTTCGGGGTGAGGCATCATGCCCAGCACATTGCCGGCAGCATTGAGAACGCCCGCGATATCGCGCTGCGAACCGTTGCACGCCTCGGCATAGCGGAACGCCACGCGGCCTTCGCCTTCGAGCCGGTCGAGCGTTTCCGCATCGGCAAAGTAATTGCCGTCGTGGTGGGCGACCGGGATGCGGATTTCCTGCCCGGCCTCGTAGCCGCTGGTGAACAGCGACTGGGCGTTCTCGACCTTGAGCGCGACAGTGCGGCAGATGAAGTTCTGGCCCGCGTTGCGCATCAATGCGCCCGGCAGCAGCCGTGCTTCGGTCAGGACCTGGAAGCCGTTGCATACGCCGAGGACCGGCACGCCGCGCTCGGCTGCACGGATTACTTCGCGCATGATCGGGCTGTTGGCCGCCATGGCGCCCGAGCGGAGGTAATCGCCATAGGAAAAGCCGCCGGGCAGGGCGATGAAGTCCAGCCCGTCGGGCAATTGGGCGTCACCGTGCCACACGCGGTGCGGGGCGGTGCCTGAAACCTGCTCGATCGCAACCGCCATGTCGCGGTCGCAGTTGGAACCGGGAAAGGTGATGACGGCAGAGCGGAAGGCCATCAGTCGAGCTTCTCGATGCGGTAATTCTCGATCACCGTGTTGGCGAGCAGCTTCTCGCACATCTCGGTCAGCGCTTCGTCGCTGGTGCCATCGGCCAGGTCGAGGTCGATCGTGCGGCCCACGCGCGCATCTTCGACGCCGGAAAAGCCAAGCCCTTCAAGGGCGTGGTGGACAGCGCGACCCTGGGGGTCGAGCACGCCGGGCTTGAGGCTGACGAGGACACGGACTTTCATGGGCGGCGCCTTTGATAGCTTGGGGTTGAAGCTTGCGCGCGCCTATGCCGCGAGTGCGCGCGAAGGGCAAGCGGCAGGCGAAAGGCGAGCGGGGACAGCAGCTTACCCACCATCAGCCTGAAAACCGAGTGTCACCGCATTGCAACATCATTCCGGAACCGCGCAATTCCGCGCCTTTCCGATTCGAAAAGCGCGACATTTCCGCTACAGGGCGCGGGTCAATTCCCCCACTCCATCCCACCAACCCGCGCGCAGGAACGCTTCGGGCCAAAAGGATCATCCCCATGATTGACCGCTCCCTTACTCTCCGCCTCCTTTCCGCCAGCACGCTGGCTCTCGCTCTTGCGCAGCCCGCGATGGCCCAGGACGTCGACAGCTCCGACACCGAAGTGACCGGTGCCGAAGAAGCCGACAACGGCCAGCTCGACATGATCGTCGTGACCGCCAACCGCCGCGAGGAAAACCTGCAGGACGTCGCCGTTTCGGCAGCCATCCTGTCGGCCGACGCGACCCGCACCATCTTCGACGCCGGCGCCGACGTCACCGCGCTGGCCGGCCGCGTCCCCGGCCTGTTCGTCGAAAGCTCGAACGGCCGTGCGGCTCCGCGCTTCTACATCCGCGGCCTCGGCAACACCGACTTCGACCTTGCTGCCTCGCAGCCGGTTTCGGTCGTCATGGACGACGTCGTCCTTGAAAACGTCACGCTCAAGAGCTTCCCGATCTTCGACGTCGAGCGCGTGGAAGTGCTGCGCGGCCCGCAGGGCACGCTGTTCGGCCGCAATACCCCGGCCGGCATCGTCAAGATCGACACCGTCAAGCCGGGCGACGAATTCACCGTCAACGGTTCGGCCAGCGTCGGCAGCTTCGGTTCGGTTTCGATCGACGGCGGCCTCACCATTCCGATCGCACCGGGCCTCGCCTCGCTGCGCCTTTCGGGCATGTGGCAGCAGCGCGACGACTGGGTGGACAACGGCTTCACCGGTGAGGAAGACGCCTATGGCGCCTATGCCGACATCGCAGCGCGCGCCCAGCTGCTGATCACCCCGACCGATCGCCTGTCGATCCTCGGCAGCTACTCGATCCGCGATCTAGACGGCACCTCGACGCTGTTCCGCGCCAACATCCTCGGCCCGGGCAACAACGAGCTGAACGACAATTACGACCGCGACACCGTCTTCTTCGACGCCGGCGGCGGCAACCAGGCCGAATACAAGGCCGAGATCATCACCGGCAAGGTCGACTACGAAGCCGATTTCGCCACCTTTACCTCGATCACCAGCTTCGCTTCGAGCGAGGGTTCGAGCCGCGGCGACATCGACGGCGGCTTCGGTGCGAGCTTCCTTCCGGTCATGGGCCCGGGCTTCATCCCGTTCCCGTCGGACACGCGCGATTCGATCGAGCTCGACCAGTTCACCCAGGAAGTCCGCCTTGCCAGCAACGGCGGCGGTGCTTTCGAGTGGCAGGTCGGCGCTTTCTACTTCGACAGCGATTTCGACGTGACCACGGTCGGCTTCGACTTCCCGCCGTCCGTCACCGTCAACCACACGAACGAGAGCTGGGCCGTGTTCGGCCAGGTTTCCTCGCAGGTGACCGACACGATCAAGCTGACCGGCGGTCTGCGCTACACCGACGACCAGAAGGACTTCGTCGTCCTCGACGGTGCCGCACCGCAGCCGCGTTCGGTCCAGGATGACCGCATCAGCTGGGATCTCGCCGCATTCGTCGACGTGAGCGCCGATGCCAGCGTCTTCGCTCGCGTCGCCAGCGGTTTCCGCGCCCCGACGATCCAGGGCCGCGACGTGGCCTTCTTCGCGCCGCCGTCGATCGCGACGAGCGAGAAGATCATGAGCTACGAAGTCGGCTTCAAGTCCGAACTGGCCGACCGCCGCGTCCGCCTGAACGGTGCCGCCTACTTCTACAACATCGAGGACCCGCAGTTCTCCGCCGTCGGCGGTGCCGGCAACCTCGTGCAGCTCGTGAATGCGGCGGACGGTCGCGGCTGGGGCTTCGAGCTCGACAGCGCCTTCCAGATCACGCCGAATTTCCTCGTCACGGCCGGTGCCAGCTACAACAACACCGAAATCCGTGACGAGAACCTGGCCGTCGGCATCTGCGCCCAGTGCACCGTGCTCGACCCGATCGTGAACATCGGCGGCACCGACCGCGCGCTGGTGGACGGCAACCCGTTCCCCAATGCCCCGGAATGGATTGCCGACGTCACCGCACGCTATGCCGTGCCGGTCGGCAGCGTTGGCGAAATCTTCGCCTACACCGACTGGACCTACCAGGGCGAAACCAGCTTCTTCCTTTACGACAGCGCCGAATACGTTGCCGACAACCAGATCGAAGGCGGTCTGCGCATCGGTTACGCCAAGCGTGACGGAACGCTGGAAGTCGCTCTCTTCGCCCGCAACATCACCGACGCGGATAATGTGAAGGGCGGTATCGACTTCAACAACAACACCGGCTTCGTGAACGATCCGCGCGTGATCGGCCTGTCGGTGCGCTTCGAGCACTAAGTTCGGCGCCACACGAAACGAACGGGGCCGGGAGGGGAAACCTTCCCGGCCCTTTTTCGTGGCGGGCCAGCGACTTCGGCCCTAGACACGAGCGCCGATGACCGCGCTCGACCTCGTCTACAATCCCGTATCGGGCAGCTTCAGCCAGGCGCATCTCGATGCGCTGATGGCAGCACTGGAGGCCGAGGGCTTCGGCGTCACGCCGATGCCGACGACCGCGCAGGGAGCCCAGCTGTCGGGCAGCGCGGAAGTGATTTGCGTCCATGGCGGTGACGGGACCTTGCGTGACACGGTGCAGGCGCTCGGCGACAAGGCCGGGGATGTGCCGCTCTGCGTTGCGCCATCGGGCACAATCAATCTCGTCGCGCGTGAGCTCGGCTATGCCCGCAAGCCCGCGAAATTTGCCGCCGAACTGCGCGCGGCATGGGACCGCGGGAGCGACAGCTGGGTCCATTCGCCGCTCTACACGCTTGGCGAGATGCCGATCGTGTCCTGCCTCTCCATCGGGCCCGACAGCCATGCGGTCGCGAGGGTGGACGGCAAGCTGAAGAAGCGTATCGGGCGCTATGCCTATGTCGTCGCGCTGGCCCAGCAGATGCGTGACTGGCCGCGCGATACCATGACCATCAGCGGCGAACTGGCGGGCGGGGAGAGCTTCGAATACGAGGCGGAAGCCGCCATCGTCAGCCATGCGGCGCTCTATGCCGGTCCGTTCAGGGTGAGCCCGCAGGCGGCGCTGGCCGCGAATTCTGTGGAGCTGATCACGCTCACCCGCTCCACGCGGCTCGGGACGATCGCTCTCAGCCTGGCGGTCATGCTGCGCCTGCCGGTCGCGCGGCTTGGCATTGCGGAAATCCGGTCCTGCCGCCGCATCGCCTTCGACCGCTGCGTGACCCCCGTCCAAGTCGACGGGGACCACATGCCCGATTGCGCCTTCGCTATCGGGCCCAGCGGCATGACGCTGCGCTACGTGGTGTAGCTGGTTACTTCTTGGCTGGTTTCGGCGGCGTGCGCAGGCGGCCGCGATGCGCGTTCATGTCGAGCACTTCGCCCGGACCGGCATCGTCGTTCTGCAGCAGGCCGAGACGGCGCGCGACTTCCTGGTAGGCTTCGCTCTCGCCGCCAAGGTCGCGGCGGAAGCGGTCCTTGTCGAGCTTTTCGCCGGTGTTGATGTCCCACAGGCGGCAGCCGTCGGGGCTGATTTCGTCGGCGAGGATGACGCGGCTGTAATCGCCGTCCCAGATGCGGCCGAATTCCAGCTTGAAGTCGATCAGGCGGATGTCGATCGCGCTGAACATGCCGCACAGGAAGTCGTTGATGCGGATCGCCATCGACGACATGTCCTGCATTTCTTCATGGCTGCACCAGTTGAAGCAGGCGATTTCCTCTTCGGAAACCTTGGGATCGCCGAGGCCGTCGTCCTTGTAGCAATATTCGATCAGCGTGTGCGGCAGCAGCTCGCCTTCCTCGATGCCGAGGCGCTGGCTGAGCGAGCCGGCGGCGACATTGCGCACGACCACTTCGAGCGGAATGATTTCCACCTGGCGGACCAGCTGTTCGCGCATGTTGAGGCGGCGGATGAAGTGGGTCGGGATGCCGATGTGCGACAGGCGCGTGAAGACATACTCGCTGATGCGGTTGTTGATAACGCCCTTGCCGTTGATCGTGCCCTTCTTCTGGGCGTTGAAGGCGGTGGCGTCATCCTTGAAATACTGGATGATCGTGCCCGGTTCCGGACCTTCGTAGAGGATCTTGGCCTTGCCTTCGTAGATCTGGCGGCGACGTGACATGGGCGATTTCCTTCGCGCTCAAAAAACCGTCGCCCCGGCAGCGGAATCGGGTGCGTCCGCTTGGTCCGGGGCGTTCGCTTGGCGCATACAGAAGCGCGCGCGCGAAAGCAATTGCGGGGACGCCCCGGCCCCGATAGCCCCCGAGACATGACGATCGGGATAAGAACCCTTTCCGGTCCGGAACTGGCAGAAGCGCTGGACGCATTGGCGGACCTGCGGATCGCGGTGTTCGCGGAGTGGCCCTACCTCTACGATGGCGATGCCGCCTACGAACGCGAATACCTTGTGGAATTCGCAGCCGAGGAAGGCTCGGTCCTGGTCTCGGCCATAGACGGGGATCGCATCGTCGGGGCGGCCACCGCTTCTCCGATGAGCGGCCAGAAGCCCGAATTCCGCCGCCCGTTCGAGGCGCTGGGGCACGATACCGCAAGCCTGTTTTATTTCGGCGAAAGCGTGCTGCTTCCCGCCTATCGCGGCAAGGGCATCGGTCATGCCTTCTTCGACCGCCGCGAAGCCGCAGCGCGCGCCCATGGCGCAACGCACGCGACCTTTTGCGCAGTGGTTCGGAACGAGAACGACGCCCGTCGCCCGCCCGGCCACAGGCCGCTCGACCCGTTCTGGCGGGCCCGCGGTTACGAGAAATTGGAAGGCCTCACCACCAGCTTCGACTGGAAGGAGCCCGGCAGCGCGGGCGAGGTCGCCCATACGATGCAGTTCTGGATGGCCGCGCTCTAGTGGCGGGTCGGGGCGGGCGCGTCCTCTACTGCGGGGGCGTGGTCGGCCTTCAGCTTCTCGATCAGGCGCCCGAGCGTGGCGCGCTGGACGAGCACGCTGAACAGGACTGCGGCAAAGGTCGCGGCAAGGATCAGGTCGCGCGTCTCGCCAGCGGGTAGCGACAGGGCCAGTGCAATCGAAATACCGCCGCGAAGACCGCCCCACCACAGCACGCGTCCCGCGCCCTTGTCTTGCAGGCGTGCTGCCGGGATCGCCTTGGTCGAGACGAAGATGCCGACCGCGCGCGCGGCCAGCGTCAGCGGGATCGCGGCAAGGCCGAAGACCACTGCATCGGCGCCCGCGACCAGCACGATCATTTCCAGCCCGATCAGCAGGAAGAGGATGGAGTTGAGCAGCTCGTCCACCAGCTCCCAGAACTTGAGCACATAGTCGCGCGTCACATCGCTCATGGCGAAGGTAACGCCCTGGTTGCCGATCAGCAGGCCGGCGACGGCCATCGCCAGCGGTCCGGAAATGTGGAGATAGCTGCACAGCGCATAGCTGCCCATGACGACGGCAAGCGTGATCAGCACTTCCAGCGTGTATTCGTCCATTCCGGCCAGCGCGCGGTAGCCGACAAAGCCCGCAACCAGCCCGACCAGCACGCCGCCGCCCGCCTCGATCGCGAACAGCCGCGCGCCTTCCGCAATGCTGAAATCGGCGCCCGTCACCGCCGCGCCGAGCAGGATGATGAAGACCACGATACCCACGCCGTCGTTGAAAAGGCTCTCGCCTGCCACCGCGCTTTGCAGCGATTGCGGGACGTTCTCCTCCTTGAGCACGCCAAGGACGGAGACGGGATCGGTGGGGGCAATCAGCGCGCCGAAGACGAAGTACCAGATCGGCGCGATCGGCAGGACGAGCAGTGTCCCCACGCCCCACATGGCAAGCCCGACCAGCACGGTCGAGATGATGACCCCCACGGTCGACAGGAGCAGCACCGGCAGCCAAGCAACCTTCAATAGGGCAAGGTCGACGTGAAGCGCGCCGGCGAACAGCAGGAAGCTCAGCATTCCCTGCAGCAGCGTATCGGTGAAGTTGAGCTGGCGCAGCGTATCGGCCACCCAGTCGTCCAGCGTGATACCTGGAATGAAGGCGTTGGCGACCATCAGCGTTATCGCGGCAAGCGCCCCCATGACGGTCAGTCCAATGACGTGCGGCAGGCGGACGAAGTGGTGGTTGAACCAGCCCAGCAGGGCGCTCGCCACCACGAGGAGGGCGGCGATTTCGAAGGGGTTGAGCGCGGCGCTGGCTGTTTCATGCATGACCGGGGGGATAGCGCGGCGCAAAGCGAAGGTGAAGCTTGCGCGATATCACGCACTTGGGCAGCTTCGTCCGGGCATGACCTATCGCTATCGCCATTCGGGCCTCGCCGTGGCCTCGCAGCTGGAGTTGCCGGAATGGGCGGCCTTCCAGGCAGAGTTCGACGCGCCGGACGTGCAGATCGTTATCGACGACGGACCATGTCCGGATTGTCCCTCCGACGGTAGCACCGCGATTGAGGGGGACACGATGCGTTTCGCAATCGATGGCATCGGGGGCTGGCAGGTCGAGGGCGGACACACCTTGCGCCTGCACCCGGGACTGACCGCCGATCCCCGCGAGTTGCGGCTGTTTACGCTCGGCAGCGCTTGGGGCGCGCTCGGCTACCAGCACGGTCTGGCCATGTGGCACGGCAGCGCGGTTGCGCGCGGCGGACGGGCGTTCCTGTTCTGCGGCGAGGCCGGGGCAGGCAAGAGCACCATGGCAGGCGCGTTGCTGGCACGCGGCGCGGCGCTGGTGGCCGACGATCTCAGCCGGGTCGAGCCGGGGGCCATCCACCCGTCCAGCGCGCGTATCAAGCTGTGGGGAGAGGCGATCGAGCGGTTCGGCTGGCAGGAACGCGTGATACAGCGCGATTACCTGCGCGACGACAAGTTCCATTGTTCTGCGCCCAATCACCTTGCGGGAGAACAGGCCGTTCCGCTTGGCGGAATCGTCGTCCTCGAACGGGCGGACAGTTTTGCACTGGACCGCCTCGTCGGCAGTGCGGCGCTGCGCGAGGTGCTGCGCGGGACGCTCTACCGGCCCGAAATGCTCGAGGCGATGGGACGCTGGGCCGAGCAGGGGGCGCTGGCGGCACAGATCGTGGCGCAGGTGCCGGTCTGGCGACTACGCAGACCGAAGGATTACGCCGCGCTGGACGCGGTTTGCGAAGCGGTCGAGGCGCTCTGGCTGGAATAGGGAAGGTGTGGTGCCCGGGGACGGATTCGAACCGCCGACACTGCGATTTTCAGTCGCATGCTCTACCAACTGAGCTACCCGGGCTCCCTTTCGCCGGGGCCACGCATGGGCCGCTCCAGCGGTTGGAGTGCGCGCCTATGGCGAAGGCAGGCGCGCTTGGCAAGGGCCTAAATCAGTCCTTTTCGCCGCCCGTGACCTCGGCAGCGATTTCCTCGGGCAGTGCAGGCCGTCCGGGCACCGCGTAGCCATCGCCGAACCACTGCGCGAGGTCGCGGTCGCGGCAACGGCTGGAACAGAAGGGTGCATGCTCCTCGACCCGCGGCTTGCGGCAGATCGGGCAGGGTTTGGCGGCTCTAGTCATGACCCACGATCTGGGCAGCGCCTGCTTCGATGGCAAGGCCGGGATCGGCCTCTATCCGCAGCGGGCGGCCCGTCCTGCGCTCCAGTTCGGCGATCCATTCATCCCTGATTTTCGCTTTAAGCGCGGGATGCACGGTCAGCAGCGTAACGCCTGCCCCCTCGACCCGCTCTGCACGGCGCAGCGCCATGCGTGCCGCCATGCCGGTGCGCGAGCTGGCGAAGCGGTGCAGCAGCGAGGGCCCTTCCAGCCGGGCGACGAGCTGGACGAAGCCGAAGCCGTTCATCGCCGTGCGTTCGTGCGGCCAGTCCGCCAGCACGTCTTTGAGCAGGCTGTCCACCGCCTTGCGGTCCGTCTTCGCTTCGAGCGTGGGGAAGTCGATGCCGATGGAACCGCCGAGGTCGAAGCGCGGCAAGGCCCCGCCAAGCGCCCGTGCGGCGCGCAAGGCCAGTTCCCGAAGTGGGAGGTCGCCGTCGACGTCGACCACACTCATCGCAGGTGTGACGGAAAAGAGCAGCGATCCGCCGTCGAAGTCGATTTCGCCGCGCGAAGCCTCGTCCCAGACTTCTTCCCACAGGCCGGCGGGGAAACGATGGACCTCTTTGCCGGTGGAGAACGCATGATCGGCCGTAGCTGTGACCGCTTCTGGCGGCCGCGCGGCTGGCAGCTTCAGCCGACCGCGCTCGGCGATGGCGCCGCGTGTGATGACGGCGGAAAGGCTCGCACCTTCGCTTGCGCTCTGGGGCAGCCGGTCGAGCAGGATTTCGCGGCCATCAGCCAGCGTTCCGGTCCCGCGGGTGCCGCGTTTCGTGGTGAGCTTTGCCGTGACCTGCTGGCCGGCGTGAAGTTCGCCCTCCCAGCGTAGCTTTGCAGCCAGAACCCGGTCGCCTTCGACGAGGATCGCGCGGGTCTCGCCGATCCCGTCCTCGACCAGCCATTCAGGCAATGGGGAACCCCGCGGCCTTCAGCAGCGCACGCGTTTCGTAGAGCGGCAGGCCCACGACACCGGAATGGCTGCCGTGGATGCGGCTGATGAGGCCTTCTGCAATGCCCTGGATGGCATAGCCGCCCGCCTTGCCGTCCCATTCGCCGCTGGCGATGTAGGCGTCGATCTCGTCGGCGGAGAGGCGCTTGAATTGGACGATAGTCTCGCTCAGCCGCTCGCGAACCGCTCCGTCGGGCGCGCGCAGGGCGATCGCGGACAGCACACGATGACGGCGACCGGACAGCAGTTCGAGGCACTTGCGCGCCGTTGCCTCGTCCTCGGCCTTGGGCAGGATCCGCCGGCCGGCCGCGACCACCGTGTCGCCGGCAAGTACGAAGCCGTCGGGCGAAGCGGCGGCTTCCGCCTTTTCGCGGGCCATGCGCTTGGCATAGTCGCGCGGCAGTTCGCCCTTGGCAGGTGTCTCGTCGATATCGGCAGGAGCGATGGCATCCGGCGTCACGCCCAGCCGCGCGATCAGTTCGCGGCGGCGCGGGCTGGCGGAGGCTAATATGAGAGTGGGCTGGCCCACGCGGTCTTACTGGGGGCCGGGGCCGCCGCGACCGGGCATGAAGCGGTAGGTGATGCGAGCCTTGGTCAGGTCGTAGGGCGTTAGTTCGCACAGGACCTCGTCACCGACGAGCACGCGAATACGGTTCTTGCGCATCTTGCCGGCGGTGTGGCCGAGCACTTCGTGGCCGTTCTCGAGTTCGACGCGGAACATGGCGTTGGGCAGCAGTTCGACCACCTTGCCGCGCATTTCGAGAAGTTCTTCCTTGGCCATTACTATCCTTAGCTGATGCAGTTCGTCGAGTTGTGTCGCGCGCCCATAGCGTCAGGCGGGATAAAAGGGAAGCTTTAGGCATTGAGCCAAGCATCGCACTCCTGCGACAAACCGATACAGGGTGGCCGCTTGCGCGTCCGCCCTCTTCGGGTAGGTGCCGTAGGGGGGTTGGCTTGGACTGCATACTGGATAAACCCTTGAAAACACTTCGCGCACGTACTTCGCTGCCGGCTCTTGCGCTTGCCCTCTCGCTGAGCGGCGTTCCCGCCATGGCGGAAGAACAGGACCCGCGGGCCCAGCCGCAGCCGGACATGGAAGAGATGGCCGTGCCGCCTTCGGCTTCGGACACCATCGTCGTGGAAGGCACGCGAATCCGCGGCCAGCTGTTCGTCGAAGAGAAACCGATCGCGGAATTCAGCGAGCAGGACATCGCTGCATTCGGTGCCAGTTCCATCGCCGACGTGATCGCTGCCATCGAGCCGGCCACCGGCAGCGGGGCGCGCAGCAGCCGCGGCGGCGGCCAGCCGGTGTTCCTCATCAACGGTATCCGCGTGTCCAGCTTCCGCGAATTCCGCAGCTATCCGCCCGAAGCGGTGCAGAAGGTCGAGGTATTCCCCGAGGAGACGGCGCAGCGCTTCGGCTATTCCGCCGACCAGCGCGTGGTGAACATCATCCTCAAGCCCAATTTCCAGAGCGTGAGCGCGGAAGTCGAATACGAAGGGCCCGACCGCGGCGGGTTCACCCGCAACGAGCAGGAACTGACCTATCTGCGCATCGGCGAGAAGGGGCGCCTCAACTTCAACCTCGATTTCGAGGACACCACGCTCCTGACCGAGGACGAGCGCGGCCTGACCGTCGAGGGCGGTTTCCCGGGCGAGGAACAGTTCCGCAGCCTGCGCGCCGACACGATGAGCGGCGAAGGCACGATCAATTACGCCCGCGCTTTCGTAGAGAGCGGACTGTCGCTGAGCCTCAACGGCACTTACAACCATTCCGAAAGCCTCAGCCTGTCGGGCCTGTCGAATGACGGGACCATCCCGCTTGAGCGTCGCGGCGATGTCGACACGATCTCGGTCGGCGGCACGCTCTCGCGACCCATCGGCGACTGGAACGCGGTCTTCACCAACGACACGGTGCGTTCGCTCTCCACGACGGAAATCGACCGCTTCGACGGCAGCGGCTTCGATGTCGCGGAAAGCCGGACCTGGACCATCGCCAACGACCTTACGCTGACCGGCTATCCGATCGCGCTGCCGGCGGGCGATATCAGCGTCACCTTCAAGACCGGCGTCGACTGGCGCCAGATCGCCAGCGAGGACACCCGCTCGGCGACCGATATCGAACTGACCCGCCGCCGGTTCGACGCGAACACCACGCTGTCCGTTCCCATCGCGGAACGTGGCGGCGCATGGGGTGCGATCGGCGGCGTCAGCCTGAGCCTGAGCTCGGGCATCGAGGACCTGTCGGACTTCGGCACGCTGGCAAACTGGAGCGCGGGCATCAACTGGCAGCCGACCGATACGCTGGGCTTCAGCGCCACGCGCATCTGGCGTGAAGTGGCGCCCAGCCTGACTTCGCTCGGCAGCCCCCGGATCGACGAATTCAACGTGCCGGTGTTCGACTACGCGACTGGCGACACGGTGCTGGCGACGCTGGTAACGGGCGGGAATCCGGACCTTCGTGCCGAGACCCAGGCCGACTGGAAGTTCAGCGCCAACTGGGAACTGCCTTTCTGGGAGAACGCGCGCCTGCAGGCCGATTACGGCATCAACCGCTCGCGCGACGTGACGGCGTCACCGGGCTTCAGCGCGGCATTCGAAGAAGCCTTCCCCGACCGCGTGACGCGCGGCACCGCGGGCGAACTGCTTGCCATCGATCGTCGTCCGCTGACGCTCTACGAGACCCGCAGCCGGGTGCTGTCCTTCGGGCTCAACACGCGCGGCGAGATCGGCAAGGCGCCCGAACGTCCCGACCGCGGCGCCCAGGGCAATGGCGGTCCGCCGCAGGGTCGCCCGGGCGGCCCGGGTGGCGGACCCGGCATGGGCTTCGATCCCGCTCGCATGGAGGCGATGCGCGAGACCTTCTGCAAGGCGCCCGAAGGTGAAACGCCCGACCTGTCGGCCATCCCGGAAATGTTCCGCTCGCGCCTGCTCGACGCCAACGGCAATCCGGACCCGGAAAAGATCGCCGCGGCTCGTGCCCGCTTCTGCGGGGCGGAGGCCGACCAGCGCAGCCAGCAGTTTACTGCCATGCGCGAGGCGATCTGCGCCGAACCGCCCAAGCTCGACGGCCTGCCCGAAGAGGTTCTCGCCCGCCTGAAGGACGAGAATGGCGAGATCGACCCCGAAAAGGTCAAGGCGATGCGCGAGAGGATGTGTTCCGCACAGGCCGCGCAGGGCGAAGGCCAGCCGCAGCAGGGCGGTCCGCGCCGCGGCGGGGGTGGCGGCTTCGGCCGCTTCGGCGGCGATCCGTCGGACACGCGCCCGCGCTATTTCCTCAGCCTCAATCACAATATCGTGCTCGAGAACGAGGTCCTGCTGGCAGAGAACGGCCCGCTGTTCGACCAGCTGGCGGGCGATGTCCTTGGCGGCAGCGCGATTTCGCAGCACTCCTCGCGTCTCGAGGGCGGCCTGTTCTGGCAGGGCTACGGCCTGCGCCTCACCGGTCGCTATATCGGCGAGGCGGAACTGCTCGGCGGTGATCTGCCCGGGTCGAGCGACCTGTTCTTCTCGGACCTGGCGACCTTCGATATCCGCCTGTTTGCCGACCTCGGCGAAGTCTTCAAGAAAGAGGACGGCTGGATGAAGGGCCTGCGCGTGTCTGTGCTGGCCGACAACGTGTTCGACGCGCGCCGCACCGTGACCGACGAGAACGGCGATACGCCGCGCGCTTACGACCCGCTGCGGATCGACCCTGTCGGCCGCTACCTCGGCGTGGATATCCGCAAGGCCTTCTGACTCGCGGGCGCGTCCTGCCTCAGTGCAGGGCGCGCTGCGGGAACAGCAGTCGGGCCCAGAGCGGGGCGGAGAAGGGTTTCCATTCCCCTTCCGCCTGCGCCAGCCGGTCGGCAATGGCGTAGACTGCGGCCGGGTTCACCCCGAGACCGCAATGGCTGGCAAGCACTTCGATGTTCTCGCAATCCTCGCGTCCGCAGCGCTGGACCGAACCGCGCCAGTGCACCACGCCGTCGCTTCGCGTGAGGATCGAGGTCGTGGGGACGGGCGGGGCTTCTGCCAGTTTCTGGAAATTGCCGCCCCTCATCACTTCGGGCTCGCGCCCGTTCAGGTATTCGAACAGGCGGCGGGCATTGGTGTGGTTGCGATCGTCTGAAATCGGGCTGCCGAGGCTGATGACGAGCCGCACCTTGTCGGGCGACAGCTTCGCAAGTTCCCGGGCGAAAACGCCGCCAAGGCTCCAGCCGACGATGCTGATCGGACGGCCGGTCCGGTCATGTACTTCGTCGACGCAGGCCATCATCGCCTCAATGCGGGCCTGGTCCACGCGGACATTGCGGCCCAGGTTCCAGCCCGCGCAGTCGTAACCGAGATCGCACAGCAGCCGGCGCAGCGGCGCGGTCGAATAGTCGGACGCCATGAAGCCCGGCAGTACCAGCACGCCGTGACCGTCGCCGCGGGGCAGCGCGTTCATCAGCGGCCGCAGGGCATAGAAGCTGGCCAGCTCGCTCATCGCGCGGCCGGGTTCGGCCAGCGTCAGCAGGCGGCTGGGCGGACGCGCATCGATCTGCGCGGCGGTTGCAGTGGTCACGATTTGGTTGTTCCTTTCCCCTTAGGGGCAGCCTTCTTACGGCTGGCGACCCCCTTTGTGCCCGTCTTCGCTTTCGAAGCGGGCGCTTTCTTCGTTGCTGTGGCCTTTTTGGCCGGCGCCCGCTTCTTGGCGGCGGGCTTCTTCGCTTCCGCCTTCTTCGGGGCGGGGTTCTTCGCCGCATCGCGCAGTTCCTCGTAGGATGCGCGGATGCATTCGACGTAGAATTCGGGGTCGGGCATCATTTCCCGGTCCGCGGTAAAGGCGATCGTCGCTTCGTCGGTATAGGATTGCACGACATGGCCAAGGCCCAGGCCATCGGTCAGGCACAGGAGGCCCATCATGCTCTGCATCTTCGCGCCGGCCGAATAGATCGGGATCGGCGGTCCGGGGACATTGGTTACCACGGTCGAGAAGATCGGCCCGACACCGCGGTTGGCAAGGCTGAGGCGGCTATAAAGCTGCGCGCCGAGCGCCATGAACAGCGCGGGGCTGGCCTTGCTCATCTCGGTCATGTTGCGCGCGCCCATGGCGTCGGTCATGGCCTTGGAATTGACCGTGCGGTCATGGCAGAACTGCAGCCGCTCGACCGGGTCGGCGATATGCGTGCCGAGCGGCGCGATCATTGCGGCCACCTGGTTGCCCATGGTGTCCTTCTCGCCCTTGGAGCGGACCGAGATCGGCGCCATGGCCGTCAGCGTCTTCTTAGGCAGTTCCTTCTTGTCTTCGAGGTAGCGCCGCATCGCGCCGCCGATGATGGCGAGGAACACGTCGTTGACCTTGGCGCCTTCGACCAGCGTGCGGATCGCCTTAACCTCTGCCAGCGGGACGCTGATGCCCTCGACCACACGGTGGGGCGAGATTTTGCGGTTGAAGCGGGTCTTGGGCGCGATCATCTCGGTCGAGACGTCGAATTCCTTGGCCGCCAGCCCTTTCAGCGCCTTGGCGAGCCCGGGCGCGGCCTTGGCAGCGACCTCGATCTGCTTCAGCGGGTTGGTGATCGCATTCATGTAGCTGCGACCGAGCAGTTCGACCGGGTTGGGCAGCTTTTCCGGCTTCCATGTGTCGGGCGTGGACGGCGGCGGTTCGTCGGGGCGCAGCGTATGCGTCGCTTCCATCAGGTCGATCCCGCTCATCCCGTCGATGGCGGCATGATGGACCTTGGTGATGTAGGCATAGCTGCCCTTGGCCAGCCCCTCGATCCCGTCGAGCCCTTCGACCACGGTGAATTCCCACGGCGGGCGGCTGAGGTCGAGCGGGCGGGAGAAGACGCGCGCCGCCTGGATGCACAGCTGCCGCCAATCGCCCGGCTTGGGCAGGGCAATATGCCGCACGTGATATTCGAGGTCGAAATCGGGATCCTCGATCCAGTAGGGATAGTCGAGGTCGAAAGGCACGCGCACGAGGCGCTGGCGCATCGTCTTGGACAGTTGCAGGCGGCTTTCGATGAAGCCGAGGATATCCTTGAAGCGCACGAAACCGCCGGGCGCGGTGCTGGGATCGTAAATCAGGATCGAGCCGATGTGCATCGGCGAATTGCGCGTTTCCAGCGCAACGAAACTGGCATCCATGCCCTGCAATTGCTGCATAGGGTCCTTTCCGCGCTACCGCTCCGCCAATTGGGCGAAGGACAGCATCTCCCACGATCGCCCCGCTTTTTGCGGGTGCGAAGAGAGGAAGCTATCACAATGCAGGGGCCGGTCAACTTGCCGCCTCGGTCAATCCTTTCCGCTAGGGCAGGAGTGTCACAATGCTTCGGCTGCGGCCACGCCGCTCGCCCAAGCCCACTGGAAGTTGTAGCCGCCCAGCCAGCCCGTCACATCGACCGCCTCGCCGATCGCGAAGAGGCCGGGAATGCGTTTTGTTTCCATGGTCTTGGAGGACAGTTCGGCAGTCGAGATACCGCCCACGGTCACTTCTGCCTTGGCGAAGCCTTCGGTCCCGTTGGGGTGGAAAGTCCAGCGCTTCAGCCGCTCCTGCGCTGCCCTCAGCGCCTTGTCGCTCGCATTGCCGAGTTCGGTTTCGATCCCCAGCTTTTCTGCAAGGATGTCGGCCAGACGGTCCGGCAATGCATCCCGCAACAGCGAACGCAGGGTCGCGCGCGGCGCATCGCGCTTCGCATCGAGCAGCCAGTCGCCCTGCCGGTCGGGCAGGAAATCGATGACCACCGGTTCGCCCGGCTTCCAGTAGGACGAAGCCTGCAGGATCGCCGGGCCGGACAGGCCGCGATGCGTGAACAGAGCGGCTTCGGGAAAACTGGCCTTGCCCGCAGTGGCGACGACCGGCGCGGATACGCCCGAAATCTCGCGGAACAGCACTTCCTCGCCGCCCAGCGTCAGCGGGACGAGGGCAGGGCGTGGTTCCACCACCTTGAGGCCGAACTGGCGGGCGAGGTCATAGGCGAAGCCGGTCGCGCCCATTTTCGGAATGGAGGGGCCACCCGTCGCGATGACGAGGCTCGGCGCGATAGCCACTTGCCCGCTGGCCATGACGGCGAACCGGTCCCCGTCATGCTCGACCGCGGTGACTTCGGCATTGCAGCGTATATCGACGCCTCCCTTGGCGCATTCCTCCAGCAGCATCTCGACGATCTGCTTCGACGAGCCGTCGCAGAACAGCTGGCCGAGCGTCTTCTCGTGCCAGGCGATGCCGTAGCTTTCGACCAGTTCGAGGAAGTCGCGCGGCGTGTAGCGGGCTAGCGCCGACTTGGCGAAATGCGGATTGGAGGACAGGTAGTTCGCCGGCCCCGCGCCGATATTGGTGAAATTGCACCGGCCGCCGCCCGAAATCAGGATCTTCTTGCCGGGCTTCTCCGCCTTCTCGAGCACGAGCACGCGGCGCCCGCGCTGCCCTGCACGCGCGGCGCACATCAGCCCGGCCGCGCCCGCGCCGAGGATTATCGCATCGTAGCTTTCGGACACTCAGGCCTCGTCGAGCGGATATTCCGGCTTCTGGCGCGCGGCGATGAAGTAGAGCAGCGTCCCAGCAGCGAAGAAGCCTCCCAGCACCATCCACGACTGCGCCTGCGCCTGAGAGGCGATGAACAGCGAACTGCCCACCGCGACGATGACGCAGAACAGGTGGAAAGGCACGATCCGCCCCTCGCGATGTTCGAGCACCGGAAGGGCGAGGCTGGTCACGATATAGGTGATGAGGCGCACCAGCGTGCCGGCCACGGCCAGCACCTCGAACCCTTCCCACAGGCCGAACAGCACGGCCAGCACGCCGTAGAACAGGATCGCGTTGGAGGGGGTGAGGAAGCGCGGGTGCACATATTCGAACCAGCGCGGCAGCATGCCCCGCTCGGCCATGCCGTACATCAGGCGCGGCTGCGCGACCCCGCTGGCGAAATTGTTGGCACCGATGCTGAAGCTGGCGGCAATCACGATGGCGAGCGATCCGGCTTGCCCCATCGACGCTCCGGCGGAACCGGCCAGCGCATTGTTCTCGCCCGCGAATTCCGGGCCGATCAGGATGAAGGCCCAGATGACCGCCATGTAGATCAGCGTCACGCCCGAGACCATGAAGATGATCGAGCGCGGCACGTCGCGCTTGGGATCCTTGAACTCGCCCGCCGCCTCTACCACGCCTTCGAAGCCGATGAAGGCGTAGAAGGTGAGCAGGATGACACTTTCCACCGCGCTGAATTCGGGCAGGGTCACCGCACCCAGCTCGCCACCGGCGAAGAATGCGGACACGACAAGCGCGCCCAGCGGCAGCAGCTTTATCGCGGTCATCACGCCCAGCGTCCCGACCGACGCGCGCATGCCGTAGAGGTTGATGATGGTGATGATCGCAAGGCCCAACGCCACCGCCAGCGGTGCGATCACCGGATCGTCGAGGCCGGGGAAGAGCGCGGCGAGATAGGCCACCATGACGTGCATGTTGGCTGCGGCGGTCACGATCGCGCTGGCATAGCGCGCCCAGCCGGCCTGGAAGCCGACGAAGCGCCCGAACGCCGCCTCGCCATAAAGCACCGAACCGCCGCTGTGTTCGAACCGGCTCGCCATCCAGGCGTAGCACAGGGCCAGCGGCAGGAAGAGGATCCCGCCGATCAGCATCATCCACGGCGCGAAATTGCCGACCGCGGCGACCAGCACTGCGGGCAGGGCGAAGATGCCCGCCCCGATCATGCCATTGAGGGGAAACAGTGAAGTGCCCCAGAAGCCCACCGTGCGCGGCGGCGCGATTTTCTGTCCGTTCATGCCGGGGGGATGGCGCGAAACGCGGCTTTGCACAAGCAGGCCTTTGCCTAAGCCGCAATGGCGCACTATCTGAAGGCCCCATGTCGCGCAGCAAGGCCGGATCCCCCAACGACCCGAGAGGCAAGGAGCGGTTCCACGAGGAACGCGCGACCAAGGTCGTGGCCAGCGCCCAGCCCGACCTCGAAGCGGGCATCACGGCGATCCGCGAAACGGTGAAGACGCTCAAGCCGCGGCCGGGCGTCTACCGCATGCTCGATACGCGCGGCGACGTGCTGTACGTCGGCAAGGCCCGCAGCCTGAAGGCGCGCGTGGCCAATTACACTCAGGTGAAAGGGCTTTCGAACCGGCTCCAGCGCATGGTCAGCCAGTGCCGCGCGATGGAAATCGTCGTCACCAATTCGGAAGCCGAGGCGCTGCTCCTCGAAGCGCAGCTGATCAAGCGCTACCGCCCGCCGTTCAACGTGCTGCTGCGCGACGACAAGAGCTTCCCCTTCATCCTGCTGCGCGCCGACCATGCCTTCCCGCGCATCCAGAAGCATCGCGGCGCGCGGCGGGCAAAGGGCAATTACTACGGCCCCTTCGCCAGCGCCGGATCGGTCAACAAAACATTGAACGCGCTGCAGAAACTGTTCCTGCTGAGGAGCTGCACCGACAGCTTCTTCAACAATCGCGACCGGCCCTGCCTGCTTTACCAGATCAAGCGGTGTTCGGCCCCCTGCGTCGGGCGGATCGACGAGAAGGGCTATGACGCCCTCGTGCAGGAAGCGAAGGACTTCCTGTCGGGAAAATCGGGCGCAGTACAGGCCAATATCGAAAAGCAGATGGCGAAGGCGGCAGAAGATCTTGATTTCGAGACTGCCGCCATCCTGCGCGACCGGCTGCGCGCGGCGACCTTTATCCAAGGGTCACAGGCGATCAATGCCAGCGGCGTCGGCGATGCCGATGTCTTCGCACTGGCTGCCAAGGGCGGGCAGATCGGCGTGCAGGCCTTCTTCATCCGCGGCGGGCAGAACTGGGGGCACCGCGCCTTCTTCCCGCGCAACACCGGCGACCTCGATCACGAGGAGGTGCTGGCCGACGTCCTGCTGCAATTCTACGAAGAAGTGCCGCCGCCGCGCACGATCCTCGTCGACCGCGAACTGGCCGAGCAGGAACTGATCGCCGAGGCGCTGGCGGAAAAGGCCGGCCACGTGGTCGCCATCTCGATCCCGCAGCGCGGCGACCGCCGCAAGCTGATGCAGCAGGCGCAGCGCAATGCGGTGGAAGCGCTCGACCGGCGGCTGGCCGAAAGCGGCACCAAGGCGAAGATCCTGCGCGAACTCGCCGAATTCCTCGAGCTGGACGAGGTGCCGCAGCGCATCGAGGTTTACGACAACAGCCACATCCAGGGCGACAAGGCACTGGGCGCGATGGTCGTTGCCAGCCCCGAAGGCTTCGAGAAGGGCCAGTACCGCAAGTTCAACATCAAGACCGCGCAGACCAATGACGATTTCGGCATGATGCGCGAAGTCATGGCGCGCCGGTTCCGCAACCTTGCAGAGAACCCCGACGGCGATGCGGGCAAGAAGAACAGCCATGAGACGGTCTGGCCCGACCTCGTCCTGATCGACGGGGGCAAGGGGCAGATGTCCTCCGTGCGCGACACGCTGGAAGAGATGGGGATCGAGAACGTGCCGCTGATCGCCATCGCCAAGGGCCCGCACCATGGCCGCGAAGGGCGCGAGGTGTTCCATTTCCCCGACGGGCGCGAAAAGACGCTGCCGGTCAATTCGCAGCTGCTGTTCTACCTCCAGACCCTGCGCGACGAGGTCCACCGCTATGCCATCGGCGCCCACCGCGCCAAGCGCAGCCGCGCGATTACCGCGTCCCCGCTGGACGAGATCCCGGGCATCGGCCCTTCGCGCAAGCGCGCGCTGCTGTTGCACTTCGGCACGGCGGGCAAGGTCCGTGCCGCCGCGCTAGACGATCTGAAGCGCGCGCCCGGCATCTCCGACAGCGTCGCGCGGCAGATCTACGACTTCTACCATGCCGGCGGATAGGGACGGGGGCACGGGCACGCTGCGCCGCTGGTTGCGGCTGGTCGGGCTCGCCTTCGTGCTGTTCGTCCTGCCGATGCTGCTGGTCTGGCCGCTGGCGAGCTTCCTCGTCGAACAGGCCGCCGAACTCGGTTCGGTCAGCCCTGCGGCTGCCTTTGCCCTCGTCGTCGGTTTACTGGGCCTCGATGCCGTCGCGATGATCCCGCACGGGCTTATCGGCGCACTGGCAGGCACGGCGCTGTCGTGGCCGCTCGCAGCCTTCGCGACATGGTGCGGCATCATGCTGGCAAGCTGCATCAACTACGCCATCGGCCGCCTTGCCGGTCGGCCGCTGGCCCGCCGGGTGGTGGGCGAGGCCGACCTTGCCGCAGCAGAGGCCCGCGCCGGCAGCCTGTCCGGCCTGATCCTGTTCGGAACGCGGCCCGTGCCGGTGATCGGCGAAGTCGTGCTGGTCGCGGCGGGTATCGCCCGCTTTCCGTTTCTCCGGTTCCTGCTGTCCGTCGGACTTGCCAATGCGCTGCTGGCACCGCTCTACGCGGGCCTACCCGTCCTTCTGGCCGATGCGGACCCCGAGCGGCTGCTTACCGTGGCGACACTCGGCATTCCGCTGTTGTCGCTCGCTGCCTATGGCGTGGTACGTCTGGTGCGGCGTCAGATTGATGCAGGTCAATGAGGCTGCGACGCTCCATGCTACAATAGCGTCATCAGGCCCGGATATCCCCCCTTTCCGGGACGATGCACCGCATTGGGAGACGCGCCATGAAATCGATCCTGTTCAATGCCTATGCCGACAAGGGCCATGCCCGCCGGCTCGATCTCGCGCTCGACCTGGCGCGGGTGTTCGACGGGCACCTGACGTTGCTCAATGCCGTTCCCTACGAGGCCGCGGGCACGATCGATCCCTATGGCGCTGCCTTTGCGGCCATGGTCCCGATCTGGCGCGACGAGGCGAAGAAGCTGCGCGAGAAGACCGAGGCCGATCTCGCCAATGAAGGCGTGCCGTGGGAATTCGTCGAGACGGCGGGGCCGGTCTCGCTCTCGCTGTTGCGGTTCTCGGCGCTGGCGGATCTCGTCGTCATCGGCGAGCGTGAGCCGCGCGGCGGCGGCAAGGCGCCGTCCTTCACCGCGGGCGAGGTCGCGCTGGGCACCGATTGCCCGGTGCTGGTCCTGCCCGACGAATGCGAGCGGATCGATTTCGACAAGCCCGCAATCGTCGCCTGGGACGGTTCGCCCGAAGCCTCGCACGCGCTGCGTTCGGCCGTGCCGCTGCTGGCGAAGATGTCCAACGTCTACCTCGTCATGGTCGGCGAGGGGAAGAAGGAGAAGAAGGAGTTCGACCTGCCGCCGCTGCGCGGGGCCGACTACCTCTCGCGCCACGGCATCGCCTGCGAACTGGTCCAGCTGGCCCCCGACGACAAGGGCGTCGCCCATGCCATCCAGAGCGCGGCCGACACGCGCGGCGCGGGGCTGATCGTGATGGGTGCCTATGGCCGCATGCGCCTCGCCGAACGCCTGTTCGGCGGCGTAACGCGCGAAATGCTGACCGATGTGAAGATCCCCCTGCTGCTCAAGCACTGAGCAGCAGGAAGCGGCAATACCTGTTAAGCGTCAGTCGCGGGCGGGCTTGCCGCCCTTGAACTTGCCGGCAAACTTCTTGCCCTTGGCCGGCCCCTTGCCGGGACCCTTGCGGAACGGTGCGCCGGGTTTGTGGCCCGGACCCTTGCCGGGGCCTTTTCCGGGGCCTTTGCCGAAGGGCTTGGGCCGCACGCGCGGGCCGTCGGCATTGTCGCGATTGCCGAACTTGCGGTTCTGGCGCGCTTCGATGCGAGGGCCTTCGGGTGCTTCCTCGATCGGGATCGCGTCCTGCTCGTCCTCGGCAGAGGCAGTGCGAGCGACGGCCTGCGCAAACTTGGGCGCGATGGTGCTGGGCACCTGGAACCAGCTTTCGTGCTGGCCGATGCGGATCGCGCCGATTTCGTTGCGGGTGATGTGGCCGCGGCGGCAGAGCAGCGGCAGGATCCAGCGCGGCTCTGCATTCTGGCGGCGACCGACGCCGATCTTGAACCAGACCACGTCCTCGAAGCCGGGGCGGTGGCGGTCCTGCTTGGCCTTTTCGCGGCCTTCCGGCGTGTTCGAGGCGAGCTCTTCGGGTTCCGGCAAGCTGGCGCGCAGCGAGTGGACGAGCGCGGCGGCGATGTCTTCCGGCGGCATCCGGCCGAGGAGGTCGGCGGCCAGTTCGCGGTCATCGTCCGACACGTCGCGCGGTTCGGTCAGGCGTTCCATCAGGCGCGTCTTGTCCTTGGCGCGGATCGCCTCGGGCGTGGGCGCGTCCATCCATTCGGCAGCGATATTCGCGCCGCGCAGCATGCCTTCGACGCGGCGGCGGCGGTTGTAGGGGACCACGATGGCGGCGGTGCCCTTCTTGCCGGCGCGGCCGGTACGGCCCGAGCGGTGCTGCAGCGTTTCCGCATCGCGCGGGATCTCGACATGGATGACGAGGCTGAGCGTGGGCAGGTCGATGCCGCGTGCAGCGACGTCGGTCGCCACGCAGACGCGTGCGCGGCGGTCGCGCAGGGCCTGCAGCGCCTGGTTGCGCTCGCTCTGCGAATGCTCGCCCGACAGCGCCACGACGCCGAAGCCGCGTTCCTGCAGGGTCGCGTGCATGCGGCGCACATTGTCGCGCGTGGCGCAGAACAGGATGGCCGTTTCCGCCTCGTGGAAGCGCAGCAGGTTGACCACCGCGTTCTCGATCTCGGCCGGGCCGACGGTAATGCACTGGTAGGCGATGTCGCCGTGGCCGCGATCCTCGCCGCGCAGCGTCAGGCGCAGGGCATCGGTCTGGTAGCGTTCGGCCAGCCGTTCGATTGGCTTGGGCATGGTGGCGGAGAACAGCAGCGTGCGGCGCGTTTCGGGCGCTGCGTCGAGCAGTTCTTCGAGGTCTTCGCGGAAGCCCATGTCGAGCATCTCGTCCGCTTCGTCGAGCACCACGCCGAGCAGGCCGGTGAGGTCGAGCGAACCGCGTTCGAGATGGTCGCGCAGGCGGCCGGGCGTGCCGACGACGATGGCCGGGCCCGCGCGCAGGTTGCGGCGTTCCTTGCTCGCATCCATCCCGCCCACGCAGGTGGCGATGCGCAGGCCGGCTTCGGCATAGAGCCAGCCGAGTTCGCGGCTGACCTGCAGCGCCAGTTCGCGCGTCGGTGCAACGACGAGGGCGAGCGGGCGCTCGACCAGCGGCAGGGTCGCGGTTTCGGCCAGCAGGGCGTCAGCCAGCGCGAGGCCGAAAGCGACGGTCTTGCCGCTGCCGGTCTGGGCGGACACGATGAGGTCGCGGCCCTGCGCTTCCGGCTCGACGACGGCGGCCTGGACGGGGGTAAGCGCGGCATATCCGCGCGCGGCGAGAGCATCGCCGATGGGCGCGGGAAGGTGTTCGAAAGACATGGATACTCGTTTCAACGGGGGGAGCGCAGGGCGGCATTGTGCCTGTCACGGGCGCTGCAAAGCGAGCCCTATAGCGCAAAGCGCAGCGTTTGGCTGCAAGTTTTTTGCAGGTGCGAAATGAAGGGCGCGGCGAGGTGCCGCTGCCGGCCTATTTCGCGCGGCGGATGACGCCTTCCTGCGCCACGCTGGCGACGAGCTGGCCTTCGCGGTTGAAGATGCGCCCGCGGTTGAAGCCGCGCCCGCCGCCGCTCCACGGGCTGTCGGTGGCATAGAGCAGCCATTCGTCGGCGCGGGCCGGGCGGTGGAACCAGATGGCGTGGTCGAGGCTGGCGCCCTTCAGCTCGCCGCGGGCCCAGGAAAGGCCGTGGGGCAGGGCGCTGGTGCCGAGCAGCGTGAAGTCGCTGGCATAGGCGATGACTGCGCGGTGGATCGCCGGGTCGTCCTCGATCGGCGGCAGCGGGGCCACGGCCCTGAACCAGCTGTGGGCGGCCGGCGGCTTGGGCTCTGCGTTCATCCAGTGCAGCTTGTCGGAGGTGCGCATCTCGATCGGGCGGGGGCGCAGCATCAGGGTGCGCTGCACCTCGGAAACCTCGCCCATCTGTTCGAGGAAACGGCGGCGCAGCTCTGTGTCGGGGACGAGGTCCTCGGGCGGCGCGACATCGGGCATGGGGCTGTCGGCGTGCTCCAGCCCCTCTTCCGGCTTCTGGAAGCTGGCCGTGAGGTTGAGGATCGCGGACGCCTCGCCTTCGCCGACCTGCTGGCGTGCGACGACCCGCCGGTTGGCGAAGCTGCGGCCGTCGAAGTCGGACGCGACCTTGTAGTCGATGTCCACCCCTTCGCGCCCGCCACGCAGGAAATAGGCGTGGAGCGAATGCGCCTCCATCCCTTCCGGCGCGGTTGCCTGTGCGGCTTGCAGGGCCTGCGCGACCACTTGCCCACCGAACACGCGGCCGATGCCGCCCGGCTGCTGTCGGCCGGTAAAGCGGTCCTGGCCCGCAGTGGCCACGGTAAGCAGCCGGACGAGGCCGGCGACGAGCTGTTCGGGAGTCTTGGTGTCGGTCACGCAGGCGCTTTGGGATGCTGCGCGATAACCGTCAAGCAGGCGCGTTCAGCCTGTCTTGCGCAGGCGGCGCAGGGCCCTCCATGCAAGCGACTTGCCGGTGTTGCCCTGCGGCCAGCGCCCGGGGGGGCGCGGGCTCAACCCGAAGCGGCGCAGCGTCCCGTTGAAGCAGCGCGCCGCGCTTTCGGCATAGCTCCATTCGCTGCGCCAGGTGATCGAGAGCGAGATCGAACTGGCTGGCCCGTTGCGCACGAAATGCGGCGCCATGACCGGCACGTAGACGGCTTCACCGGGCCCGATGGCGAAGGGCGTGCCGCCCTCCAGCAGCGTATTCGACCACGGCAGTTCGCGCGGTCCGCCAAGGTGATAGCTCTCGTGCACCGTGTCGGGGGCGAAGCGCGCATCGCCTGCGGGAAATTGCGTCATCGTCTTCGAACCGACCAGCTGCAGCAGGATATTGTGCTCCGGGTCGAAATGGTACGGCGTCATGGCGTCGGGGCTGGAGATGAAGATGAAGCCTTGCGGAGTCAGCATCTCGCCCGTCTTCGCCTCGATCGCGGGGCGCAGCTCCTCCAGCAGGTCGAGCAGCAGGTCGCGATAGGCCGGGACCTGTTCGATGTTCTTGAGCACGGCCCAGCTGTCGCTGCTGGCGATATGGCGGATCGTGTCCTCGATCGAGAGCCCGTTCGGGGCGGGCTTTCCGTCGACGCCGATGGGCAAATTGCCGCGGTTGTATTCGAGACTGGCGGCGGGAAGCCGGGAGGCGAGGGTGGCCAGCGCGTCCAGCGTCAGCCGCTCGTCCTCGCCCAGCGCATGGGCCAGCGTATGGGGGCGCTCTGGATAGGCCGATGCAAAGCGGGCCAGTGTCTCGGGCGGGAACACGCTCATGCCCGTTTCTCCTGCTTGCGCTCTTCCAGCCAGGCGAGCGCCCCGCCGACCTTGCGCCGGATGCCGCTGCCGATGGGGATGGTGTAATAGGCGAAGGGGCGGCGCTCCATCCAGATGCGCTCGATCATCGAATGGCCGGGCTCGGCACAGCTGTCGCACCAGTCGATTGCCCCGTCCCCGAGCAGGGCCAAATTCTCGACCTGCAACTGCAGGCCCGGCGAAAAGCGGGCGAAATCCTCGTCGAAGGCGGTCTTGAAGGCGAAGGCACCGGGCGGGGACAGGAAGGTCGCAAGCATGGCGATCGGACGGTCATCGCAGGTCAGCGCCAGCCGTTCGAGGCGGCCCGTGGCAGCGGCACCGGCAAGCGCCTGCCGGAAAAGCTCCGCCGTGCGCTGGTCGTCGGCCAGCGCGGAGCCGGCCGAGCCTTTCCAGCCCCGCTGTTCGAGCGCGAGAAAGTCTGCGGTCCAGTCGTCGAGACCCGTCTCGCCGCGATCCTGCCGCCATTCGATCCGGCCCAGTTCGGCAAGGCGCTTGCGCTGGCGGCGCAGTTCCTTGCGGGCCTTGGCGGTCATGGCGCGGGCGAGGTATGTCGCGGGGTCGAGCGGGCTGCGCAGCTCTGCACGCTCACCCCCATAGACCTTGCGCATCGATCGGCCGCGCTTCCGGCACTCCTGCGCGAGAGCTTCGACCAGCGGCTCGCCCACAGAGGCACTGCGTAGGTGGAAGAACAGGGCATCGCCGGCAGCCGCGTCGAGCCAGTCGAGACAGGCGGACCAGAAGCGCTGCTCCTCGCCCGTTGCAATGAGCGGGTTGCCGCTGAAGATGTTGGGATGGAGCCACCCGGCAAGATGCGGCAATCGCCGCCCGTGGTAAGACGTGCTGCGCGCGATCGGGATCAGGCCGCGCAGCTTTCCGTCGGCTACGAATAGGCCGAGACCTGTCTGCCCATCGGGGTCGAAAGCGGTCAGCGAGGGCATGAGATACCAGCGTTCGTAGAAGGGGTTCGGCGTGCTGGCATGTGCAGCCAGGTCATCCCAGCTGTCCGCCAGCAATCCCACTTCCGGATCGCGCCAGGACCGCAGATGGAAGCCGTCCGCCAGCGGGCACGCGCCACTGGCACGCCGCTGATCATCCTGAACGGGCAGCGGATGCCGGCTCATCGTCCAATCCTGTTGAGGGTCGCAGGCTGCGCCCTTCCTTCAGGAATATGTGTACCACGGGAACACACAAAAGCGGTTAACACCGACCCATGAAAAAGGGCGGCGGCACCCGTGGATGCCGCCGCCCCCTTTGTTTTCAGAGGTTAAGATCAGCCGGCTGCAAGCGCTGCGAGCAGCAGCAAGGCAACGATGTTGGTGATCTTGATCATCGGGTTCACGGCCGGACCTGCGGTATCCTTGTAGGGATCGCCCACGGTATCGCCGGTCACGGCAGCCTTGTGGGCTTCCGAGCCCTTGCCGCCGTGATTGCCGTCTTCGATGTACTTCTTGGCATTGTCCCATGCGCCGCCACCGGCGGTCATGGAAAGCGCCACGAACAGACCGCCGACGATCACGCCGAGCAGCAGTGCGCCCAGCGCCGCAAAGCCGTTGTCCTGGCCCGCGATCAGGGTGATCACGTAGTAGACTACGATCGGTGCGAGCACCGGCAGCATCGAAGGAATGATCATTTCCTTGATCGCGGCCTTGGTCACGAGGTCCACGGTCCGGGCATAGTCCGGCTTGGATTCGTAGGTCATGATGCCCGGGTTGTTGGCGAACTGGTCGCGCACGTCGACCACCACGTCGCCCGCTGCACGGCCCACGGCGGTCATGCCCATCGCACCGAACAGGTACGGGAGCAGCGCGCCGAGCAGCAGGCCCACGATGACGTAGGGGTTCTCGAGGCTGAAGTTCACCTCGGCATCCGGGAAGAATTCCCGAAGGTCGGTGGTGTAGGCAGCAAACAGCACCAGCGCGGCAAGGCCGGCCGAGCCGATGGCATAACCCTTGGTCACGGCCTTGGTGGTGTTGCCCACGGCGTCGAGCAGGTCGGTCTTCTCGCGAACGCTGTCGTCGAGACCGGCCATTTCGGCGATGCCGCCGGCATTGTCGGTGACGGGGCCATAGGCGTCGAGCGCCACGACCATGCCCGCCAGCGCCAGCATTGCGGTGGCGGCATAGGCGATGCCCATGAGCCCTGCGAGCTGGTAGGTGACGATGATGCCGGCAACGATCAGGATCGTCGGCAGCGCGGTCGATTCAAGGCTGATGGCAAGGCCCTGGATCACGTTGGTGCCGTGGCCCGTTTCCGAAGCCTTGGCGATCGAGCGGACCGGACGGAAGTTCGTGCCGGTGTAGTACTCGGTGATCCAGATGATGAGACCCGTGATGGCAAGGCCGATGACCGAGCACCAGAACAGGTCCATGCCGTTGAACGGAACCATGTCGGTGCCGCCGTTGATCACGCTCGTCATGTCGCCGCCGAGGGCGAACTGCATCACGAAGTAGATCAGCGGGATCGACAGGACGGCGGTGACGCCGAAGCCCTTGTACATCGCGCCCATCACATTCGTCCCGTTGCCGAGGCGCACGAAATAGGTCCCGATGATGCTGGTCAGGATGCAGGCACCGCCGATCAGCAGGGGCAGGGCCATCATCGGCATCAGCAGGTCGCCGAGGCCGGCCAGCAGCAGCGCGGTCAGCACCATGGTGGCGCCGACGGTCACGACATAGGTTTCGAACAGGTCGGCAGCCATGCCGGCGCAGTCGCCCACGTTGTCGCCAACGTTGTCGGCGATCACGGCGGGGTTGCGCGGATCGTCTTCGGGGATACCTGCCTCGACCTTGCCGACGAGGTCGGCGCCGACGTCTGCGGCCTTGGTGAAGATACCGCCACCCAGACGCGCGAAGATCGAAATCAGCGAAGCGCCGAAGGCAAGGCCGACGAGGCCGTCGATCACGTGGCGGTCATTGGCAGCGAGGCCAGCGGGGCCGGTCAGGTACCAGAAGAACACCGCGATCGCGAGCAGCGCGAGGCCGGCGACAAGCAGGCCGGTGATGGCACCGGCGCGGAAGGCGAGGGTCAGGCCCTGCTGCAATCCGCTCTGCGCCGCGGCTGCGGTACGCACGTTCGAGCGCACCGAGATGTTCATCCCGATGAAGCCCGCGACGCCCGACAGGATCGCGCCGATGACGAAGCCGACCGCGGGAATCATCCCGAGGAAGACGAATACGAGCACGGCCACGACCACGCCGACGAAGGCGATGGTGGTGTACTGGCGCTTCAGATAGGCCTGCGCACCCTCCTGGATGGCGCCGGCGATTTCCTGCATCTTTTCATTACCGGCACCCGAATTGAGCACCTGGCGGCTGGTGAAGATGCCGTACACGACGGCAAGCAGTCCCAGCACGATGGCTATGAGAACTAAGTCCACGAAAATGTCCCCTCCCGTTTTTTGATTATGCAACCCGACATGGGAGACGTCGGAGCACGTTGCCGAGGGGTATAAGGGCCAAACCTTGCCTGACAAGGCCCGAAAAGGCGGCTTTGCGGGGTTTTTGCCCGGCTATCGGGCAATATCAGTGCGTGTAGCCGAGTTTGCCTTCGGGCGGCGATCCGTCGAGCAGCAAGGGCTCGTCGCCCTGCGCCAGCACCGTGCCGATGCGCGTGACCGGATGGTGGGCGTCAAGTCCCTCCGGTCCGGTGGCGAGCAGGACGTAGTCGTCACCCCAGCGCATGGCCTCATCGAGCCTGCCATCGGGCGCCATGGACGCGATGGAATCGCTGTCGAGGTGGAGCGTCACTCCGCTCGCCCGCGCGATGCGCGAGGCATCGAGCAGGAGGCCATCCGACACGTCCATCATGGCCCTTACGCGGGGGGCGAGCGCCTGCCCGAGTTCCAGCTGCGGGCGCGGGCGGCAATAGGCGCTCTCGTCCCCGCCGGTCCCGTCGCGCAGCGCCTCGAAGCCCAGCAGGGCCTGACCGATCGGGCCGCCCAGATAGACTGCATCGCCGGCCCGTGCGCCGCTGCGCGAGGGGACGGGTACGTGGGTCGCCCGGCCGATGGCGGTGCAGCCCCAGGCGCGCGTGCCTTCGTTGCGCACGGTGTCGCCGCCTAGCAGGGGCACGCCGTATTCGGTGCAGACGGCACGAAGCCCTTCGACGAAACGGTGGTCGTCATCGCCAAGCATGTGTGACACCAGCAGGCCGAGCGGCTGAGCGCCCTTGGCGGCAAGGTCGGACAGGTTCACCGCGACCAGCTTCCACGCCACGTCGGCGGGGTCCTGCCCGTCGAGCGTGTGCACGCCCTCGACCATGGTGTCGTGGGTGAGGACCAGCGTCTCGCTGCCCAGTTGCAGCACGGCGGCATCGTCTTCGAGCCCGCGCGCGGCGGGAGAGGTGGCCAGCGCCTTCAGCGCCTCGATGAAGGCGCCTTCGTTCAGCGTCCGATCTCTTTAGCGACCGCGTCGAGGATGCCGTTGACGAACTTCGCCTCGCGGTCGTCGAAGAAGGCCTTGGCGACATCGACATATTCGCTGATCGCGGCGGCCATGGGCACGTCGGCGCGGGCGAGCAGTTCGTAGCTGCCGGCGCGCAGGATCTGCAGCATGGTCTTGTCGAGACGGGCGAGCGTCCAGCCAGAGGCGAGGCGCGCGGCGATCAAATCGTCGATCTCGCCGCGGCGGGCATCGACGCCCTTCACGATATCGTCGAAGAACTCGACATCGGCCTCGGCATATTCCTCGTCCTCGATCACCTTGCCGAGGCGATGCTGGTGGAATTCGTCGAGGAGGCGGGCGGTGGCCGTGCCTTCCATCTGCTGCTGGTAAAGCGCCTGGACGGCGCCAAGGCGGGCGGCGCTGCGGGCTTGCGAACGGGGGTTGTTGCTCATGACAGTCTCTTGGAAATCGAAAGGGCGTGCGCTGGGAGGCCTTCCGCCTCGGCAAGGCGCACGGCGGCGGGCCCGATGGCTTCGAGCGCGCCCTGGCTGGCACCGATGAAGCTGGTGCGCTTCATGAAGTCGAGTACCGACAACCCGCTCGCAAAACGCGCGCGGCGGCCGGTGGGAAGGACGTGGTTGGGCCCGGCAATGTAGTCGCCGACGGCTTCGGGCGTATTTCGGCCGAGGAAGACGCTGCCTGCATGACGCAGCTTCGCGAACAGCGGCTCGGGATCGTCCACGGCGATCTCGACGTGTTCGGCGGCCAGCCGGTCGGCGAGCGGTATCGCGTCATCGAGGCTGTCGACCACGACGATCAGGCCATGCGCGTCCCAGCTGGCCCGTGCCGTCTTGGCGGTCGGCAGCTTCATCAGGGCAAGGTCGACCGCATCTTCGACCTGCGCAGCAAAACGCGCATCGTCGGTGATCAGGATCGACTGGCTGGTCGGGTCGTGTTCGGCCTGGCTCAGGAGGTCGGCGGCAATCCATTCGGGATTGTTCTTCCCGTCCGCGATCACGAGGATTTCGCTCGGCCCTGCAACCATGTCGATGCCGACCACGCCGTAAAGCTGGCGCTTGGCTTCCGCGACCCAGGCATTGCCGGGGCCGGTCACGACATCGACACGCTTGATGCGCTGCGTGCCATAGGCGAGCGCGGCCACGGCCTGCGCCCCTCCGACGCGGTAGATCTCGTCCACCCCGGCGATATGCGCGGCGGCCAGCACCAGCGGGTTCACCTCGCCCTTGGGCGTGGGGGTCGTGACGACGAGGCGCCCGACGCCTGCGACCTTGGCGGGAATGGCGTTCATCAGCAGCGAGGACGGATAAGCCGCGCGCCCGCCGGGGACGTAGAGGCCCGCCGCATCGACCGCGGTCCAGCGCGCGCCGAGCCGCATGCCGATGGCATCGGTATAGTCGCGGTCTTCGGGCAGCTGGCCTTCATGATAGGCGCGGATGCGCTCGGCAGCGGTTTCCAGCGCCTCGCGCAGGTCCGCGTCGAGCGCCTTGTAGGCTTCCTCGCAGGTTTCCTTCGAGATCGACCAGTCGTCCTCGGTGGAGAGATTGTGGCCGTCGAAGCGCGTGGTGTACTCCACCAAGGCCTTGTCGCCGCGTTCGCGCACCTCGTGGAGGATGGCGGACACGTCGCGGCCGACCTGCGTGTCACTTTCGCGGCGGTCGCGCACGACCTTGGTGAACTTCGCCTCGAAGCTTTCGTCGCTCGTCTTCAGCAGCAGCATCAGGCGGCGCTCCGCTCTTCGCTGATGGCGCGGAAGGTTTCGACCAGTGCGGCGACGCGCGGATCGGTCTTCAGCGCGGCGCGGTTGACGATCAGGCGCGCGGAAATGTCCATGATGCGGCTGGTTTCGACGAGCCCGTTCTCGCGCAGCGTCGTGCCAGTCGAGACGAGGTCGACGATGCGGCCTGCAAGTCCCAGTTCCGGCGCGATTTCCATCGCCCCGTTCAGCTTCACGCACTCGGCCTGGATGCCCATCCGCTCGAAATGGCGGCGGGTGATGTTGGGATACTTGGTCGCAACGCGCAGGTGGCTGGCGCTGCCGGTGTCTTGCGCGCCCTTCGGCTCCGCCACGGCGAGATGGCAGTGGCCGATGTCGAGATCGACCGGCGCGTAGAGTTCGGCATAGTCGAACTCCTCGATCACGTCGGACCCGACGATGCCCAGTTGCGCTGCGCCATGCGCCACGAAAGTCGCTACGTCGAAGGCGCGCACGCGGATCAGCCGCATGTCGTCGCGCGTCGTGGCGAAGGTGAGCGAGCGGTTGGCCTTGTCGTGAAAGCCATCCTCGGGCACCACCCCGGCACGCGCCATCACGGGCAGCGCCTCGTCGAGGATGCGCCCCTTGGGAATGGCAAAGGTCAGGCTGTTGGTCATTGCGTGGCGGCAGATAGTGACACGAGGCAGAAAGGGCAACGCATATGGCTGACGGCGCGGTAATGGAAATCGTATCGGTGCCGGAAGCCATCGAATGGCAGGCCCGCCATGCCGAGAATGCCGGCGCTCCCGGAACGGCGATGGTGGTCCGCGCACTGCTGGCGCTGGAGGGGAGCGATGCGGCCACCGCGCGGCGAATTTTCGCCTGGCAGGGACTGTCGCTGCGCGATGCCATGCCGCTGCGTATAGCGGGCGGCATCCATAACTTGCTGCTGACGGGAGAGGAGCCGCGGCTGGCGGACGTCTATGCCGGACGCGTCGCCTCGCAGGCCGATGTCGATGCGCTGCTGCTGGAGATCGTGGAGGCGCATGACGCGCGCCTGATGCCGTGGCTCGACGGGCCGCCGCAGACCAACGAGGCGGGCCGCTCGGCCAGCTTTGCCGCGGCACTGTTGTGGCTGGCGGACGGGCGGACGACGCCGCGCTTCGAATTCCTCGAAATCGGGGCGAGCGCGGGCATCAACACGATGATGGGCCGCTATCACTACGATCTCGGCGGGGTCGAGACGGGCCCGTCGGCCAGCCGGATGCGGATTGCCCCCGAATGGCGCGGCAATCCGCCGCCTGCCACTGCCATCGAGTTCGCCGATGCGCGCGGTAGCGACATCGCGCCGGTCGACCTGACCGACGAGGCCGAGGCGCTGCGCCTCAAGAGCTACGTCTGGCCCGAGGCGACCGGCCGCATGGCGCGGATCGATGCCGCGATTGCGCTCGCCAGGCAGATGCCGCCAGACATCGAGCGCATGGATGCAGGCGACTGGGTCGAGCAGGAACTGGCGCGCGAGCAGGAGGCAGGCGTCACCCGCGTGCTCGCCCATTCGATCATGTGGCAGTACCTGCCTGATGCGACACAGGCGCGGATCGAGGCGGCGATGCAGGAAGCTGGCGCGCGTGCGGATGCGGATCACCCCTTCGCCCATGTCAGCCTCGAAACCAATCGCGAGACTTTCGCCCACGAACTCAAGGTGCGTTACTGGCCCGGCGGGGAGAGCCTGGTGCATCTCGCCAATGCACATCCCCACGGCGCGTGGGTGGAGTGGCTCGGCGGCTAACCGGTACGCGCGAAGAATTCCTCCATCGCGGAATTGACCGCATCGGGCGCTTCCCACGGCACGAAGTGGCCGCAATCGGGCACCTTCACCAGCGTCAGGTCGGACACGTGCCGGTCCAGCTCGTCGGTATTCTCTGGCGGCAGGGCGAGGTCGTCCTGTGCCCAGATTACCAGCGTCGGGATGGTAATCGGCGGGAAGGGCGCGGGCGCCCAGCCTTCGGGCACTTCATAGGGCGCATCGAGCGGCGGGATGTCGATCGGGCTGGCGCGGTACCAGTTGAGCATGGCGATGGCCGCGTCGCGGTCCTGCCAGTCCTCCAGCAGGCGCATGCGCTCTGCCGGTTCCATCTTGTCGGGCGCGTCCCAGCGGATCTGATCCTCGAGGATACCGAAGAGGCCTTTCTCCTGCACCAGCGCCTCCTTCGCCGGATCGCGGAAACCGCGCATGTACTGGCTCGCCTCGCGCTGGACGGGGGAGGTGTAGAGCAGCTTCTGGAAGACCGCGTGGTGCGGTGCGTTGGCGACGACCGCGCGCGTGACCTTGCCGGTCATCTGGCCTGCCATCGCCACGCCCCAGGCGATCGCGCCGCCCCAGTCGTGGCCGACGATGGTGAAGGTGTCGACGCCCAGCGCGTCCGCCAGCAGGAAGACGTCGCCCACGATCTTGTCGGGCGTGTAGCTGTCCACGCCTTCGGGCTTGGACGAGCCGCGATAACCCCGCTGGTCGGCGGCGATGCAGCGGTAGCGGTCCTCGAAATGGGCGATCTGGTGGCGCCAGGTCCGGTGGCTTTCGGGAAAGCCGTGCAAGAAAATGAGCACCGGCGCATCGCGCGGGCCGGTGTCGACGGTGTCGAGCTCGATGCCGTTGGCGAGCGTGACGCGGGTCTGAGGCCAGTCCATCAGTCTTCCGCCTGCATCTTTTCCATGTAGCCCGCGGCCACCATGGCGGCGACCTGGTCGAACATGGCATCGGGCGTGCGGCGGCTTTCGCCCATCGCCTGCTCCATGCCTTCGGCCACGATGATCTCGCGCTCGCCCGCTTCGACTGCGTCGATGATACGGCGGGCGGCCTCTTGCGGGGGGATGCCGTTGTCGATGACCTTGTCGCTGCGTCCGCGCTTGCTGCCGTCGGCAGTCAGTGCGTTCCGGCTGACATCGGTCGCGACCGATCCGGGGCACACGACGTGGACGGCGACGCCGCTCTGCGACAATTCGCCGCGCAGCGCGTCGGCATAGCCGATGAGGCCGTGTTTGGCTGCGCAATAGGCCGTGCGCATGGGCACGCCGACCTTGCCCGCGATGGAGGAGATGAACATCAAATGCCCGCTGCCGCGCGCGGTGAAATGCGGCAGCAAGGCCTGCGTCGCGGCGATCTGCGCGGTGAGGTCGACCTCGATGATGTCGCGGTAGACCTGCATCGCGGTGTCGACCGCCGGGCTGCGCTGCGAAATTCCGGCATTGGCAACGAAGATATCGACATGGCCCTTCCAGCCGGTGGCCTTGTCCGTCGCGGCCTGCATTGCGGCTTCGTCGCGCACGTCGAAGGGCAGGAGGAGCGTTTCGGTGGGCAGGCTGGCGGCGACTTCGGCAAGGCGCGCCTCGTCGCGGCCCGACAGGATGATTGCTGCACCGCGCGCGGCCCATTCCTTCGCCAGCGCGGCCCCGATCCCGCTCGATGCGCCGGTGATCCAGGCGGTCTTTCCCTCGAAACTCATGTGGTCCCCCTCAAGGATAGGTAACGGTCTTCGGCTCGCCTTCCGGCAGTTCGATGCGCTCGTCGCTATCGCCCGGGATTTCCGGGAAGCGGTGGTTGCGCCAGTCTTCCTTGGCTTGCTGGATGCGCTCGCGGCGCGAGCTGACGAAGTTCCACCAGGCATGACGCTTGGTCTCGAACGCCTCGCCGCCCAGCAGCATGACGCGCGCACCGGTCCTGCTTTCCAGCGTCATGTCGCGGCCGGGCTGGAGGATGTTGAGCGTGTATTGCTCCAGCTCGTGCCCGTCGACGCTCGCCTCGCCGCCGACCAGCATCAGCGCGCGTTCGTCAGCGTCTTCCTCGATCGGGATGGCGCCGCCCGCTTCCAGCATGATCTCGGCATAGATGGTGTCGGCATAGGTGGTGGTCGGCGCGCGTTCGCCCCACAGCTCGCCCATGATGACGATGGCCCGGGCGCGCCCGTCCTCGACGATGGGAAGTTCGGTCACCGCCTCGAAGGCCGGGTCGATTTCCTCGCGCCCGTCGGGCAGGGCGAGCCAGGTCTGCATGCCGTAGAGCTTGGGCCCCGCCTTGCGCTCTGCCGCGGGCGAGCGTTCGGAATGCACGATGCCGCGCCCGGCGGTCATCAGGTTGACCTGCCCCGGACGGATGGTCGAGACGCTGCCGATACTGTCGCGGTGCTCGATCGCGCCCTCGAACAGCCAGGTCACGGTGGCGAGATTGATGTGCGGATGCGGGCGCACGTCCATGCCCGTGCCGAGGTCGAGCTGCGCAGGCCCGAACTGGTCGACGAAGATGAAGGGACCGACCATCGTCCGCTTCTTGGCCGGGAGAACCCGTCGGACCTCGAACTGGCCGAGGTCGTGGGTTGTCGGCGTAAGCGTCAGGTCGATCTGGCTCATTTCGGTTCCCTTATGGTGTCGGTGCGGATGCCTGGATGGAGAGGGCGTGGACGCGCTCGCCCGGAATGTCGCCCAGCGCGCGGTTGACCATGCGCTGGCGCTCGAGGCGGCTCTTTCCGGCAAAGGCGGGTGCCTCGATCACGACGGTGAAATGCGATTCGCCGCTGCCGTCGTCGCCGGCATGGCCGTGGTGCTTCGCGCTGTCGTTGATCACTTCGAGGCGCGTAGGCGCGAAAGCCGCGGTCAAAAGCCGTTCCATCTCCTGCTGAACCGGTCCTGCCATGCGTTCGCTTCTCCTTGCTGCCTCTTCCCATACAGCGTTTCGCTCCCCATCCTAGAACGAATGCGCCAGACAAAGTTTCACGGACGGCACGAAGCCGAAGGAAGAACCTGCGATCATCCCGCCTGCACCGAGGCAGGCGAATTCCGCGCTCCGGGCACGGCCGGGCACGGCTTCGACGGGCCGGGCAGCTGGCGCTGGATGTGCCTGGAGCACGTGCGGGAATTCAATGCCGGATACGACTGGTTCGAAGGCATGACGGCAGAGGAAATCCTCGAGGCGCAGGCCCCGGCGAGCGGCTGGCGCACCGAAAGCCCGAGCTTCCGTCCCACTGCCGGCGTCGACGGAATGCCGCGCTGGGCCGATTACGACGACCCGCTGGAAGCGATCTCGGCGCGCGCCAACGGCATCAAGAGCCGTGCGCGTAGGCAGGCCGAGATGGCGATGGACGGACGCTTTAGCCGGGAAGAGGCAGAGGCGCTCGACACGATGGGCCTCGGGCTGGACGTTGACCGCACCAGGCTGAGGCGGCGCTATTCCGAACTGGTGCGCCGCTACCACCCCGACCGCAATGGCGGCGACCGCACCCACGAGGCGCGGCTGGGCAAGGTGGTCGAAGCTTACCAGACCCTGCGCAAGAGCCGCGCGATCGCCTGATCAGCCGCCTTCGCACAGCTCCGCGAGCTGGGCGGCGCAGGCGCTCCACCCTTCCTCGAAACCCATCTCGGCATGCTGCCGCATGGTTTCCTCGCTCCAGTGACGGGCGCTGGCGGTGTAGCGCGTGCCGCCGCCCTCGGGCTCGATTTCCCAGATCCCGACCATGAAGGGACCGGCCGGTCGGAAGTCGCTGGTGACCGCATCGGTGGTGACGAAACGGCGGCCTTCCTCCCACGCGAGGAAGATACCTTCCTGCGGCATTTCCTCGCCCTCGGGTCCGCGCATGATCATGGCGCTGCGACCGCCCGGGCGGCGTTCCTGCGCGATCATCTCGATCGACCAGGGGCGGGGGCACCACCATTCTTCCTGCCGGTTGGCCATCACGTCCCAGACCTTTTCCGGCGGGGCCGCGATGAAGCGGGTGACGGTGATTTCGTTCACGTCAATTGCCTTTTCTGGCCGCATCGATCGCAGCGACATCGATCTTGCCCATCGTCATCATCGCTTCGAAGGCGCGTTTGGCTTCGTCGCCGCCCGCCTGGTTCGCTTCGAGCAGGGTGCGCGGCGTTATCTGCCAGTTGAAGCCCCATTTGTCCTTGCACCAACCGCAAGCGCTTTCCTTCCCGCCGTTGCCGGTGATGGCGTTCCAGTAGCGGTCAGTCTCGGCCTGGTTCTCGGTCAACACCATGAAGCTGACGCTTTCGTTCGGCTTGAACATGTCGCCGCCGTTGAGGCCCGAGAAGGCGCGGCCGAGCACGGTAAAATCGACCGTCAGCGCATCGCCCTTCTTGCCGCCGGGAAAGTCGGACGGCGCGCGGAAGACGTGGCCGACCGAACTGTCCGGAAACGTCTCGGCATAGAAGCGCGCAGCCTCTTCGGCGTCGCCATCGAACCACAGGACAGTGGTGAATTTGGAAATTTCACCCATTTTGCTGCTCCTCGATAAGGGCCATGTCGATGGCCTTGGCCTCCTTGTAGGCCGTGCGTTCGCGCAGCCGCGCTGCATAATCCTCGAACACGGCGCGCTTGGGGATGGAGCCGAAATTGAGCCCCCAGTCGACCTGGCTGCCGACATAGACATCGGCCATGGTGAAGCGGTCGCCGCAGACGAAATCTCGGCCCGTCAGCAGCGTGTCGAAGGTGTCCATCGCCCGCTCGTAACTGCCGTAGCCGAGCATGCCCTGCTTTTGCGGATCGTCGACCGACCAGCCCATCGCGCGCGACACCACGGCCTGTTCGACGGGGCCGGCAGCGAAGAAGAAATAGCGGAAGTAATCCGCCTTCTCGTCGGGCAGGGGAAGCAGGCCCCGCTCGGGGTGCATTTCGGCAAGGTAGTGGCAGATCGCCGCGGTTTCGGTGACGACGTGGATATGGTCGCCCCCGTGATGGTGGACGAGCGTCGGCACCTTGCCGAGCGGATTGGCCTCAGTCAGGCCGGCCGGCTTGTTCATCCAGTCGACCAGCTCGGTGGCATAGTCCGCGCCGACCTCGTGCAGCGCCCAGCGCGCGATCTGGCCCCGACTCATCGGATTGGTGAAGAAGGTGTATTGCGCCATGGCTCAGGCCTCCTTCCACACCAGCGGTTCGAACCCGCCGTAGATCATGCGCTTGCCGTCGAAGGGCATGTCGCTGCCGTCGGCCGCGCCGAAATTCTCCGCCATGCGCGGGTCGGCCATCATCTTGTCGTGGCTGGCGTCGGCGGTTTCCTTGTCGTCCCAGGTGACCCATGAGAACACGATCTTCTCGCCTTCTTCGCATTTGACCGCGCGGCGAAAATCGGTGGTGTGCCCGTCGGGCACGTCGACCTCCCAGCATTCGACCTGCGACCTTGCGCCGTAGTCCTTGGCGATGTCCCAGAACTTCTCGGCGACCTCGCGATAGGCATCCTTCTTGTCAGCTGGGACGGCGAGTACAAATCCGTTCACATACACCGGCACTCTCCTCTCGCCGGCAGCGTAGCAGCAACATTCTGGAATGCGGCATCAATTCTGCCGGAAGGCCCATCGCAGCGTCTTGCCCATGCCCCAGGTCGCCGCACGCGCGGGGATCGCGGCAAGGCCCGGGCGCTCGAGCCCCAGCATCGAGCGGGCAAAGGGGGGCAGCAGGGCGACCGCCTCCGCGCCGAGCAGGGCCTGGACTGCGGGCGGCGAGCCTTCGGGCTTTTGCGTCAGGACCAGCTGCGCCACCTCGCGTGCCTGCGGAGAGGCGCGCAAGTCGCCGCGCAGCTCGCGGAACAGCACCTCCGCCTCGCGCCGGTCCATCGGGACGGGATCGGCCCCCAGCGCGCGGGCGATGACGGCGAACTGGCGGTAATATTCGTCCTGTTCGTGTCCGGGCATGTCGGGGCGCACATGGCGCAGGTATGCGGCAAGGAAGCTGGTCGCCTCGGCCACGTGGACCCAGGCCAATGTGCGCGGATCGGACGCTTCGTAGCGCGTGCCGTCGGGCAGGGTTCCGCCGACCGCTGCGTGGATGCGGTTGACCCGCTCGATCGCCGCCTGCGCATCGTCGCGGTGGCCGAAAGTCGTGACCGCGATGAACCTTGCCGTGCGGCGCAGGCGCCCGTGCATGTCCTCGCGGAAGTTGGAATGGTCGAGCACGCCCTGAAGCGCATGGGGATGGAGCATCTGCAGCAGCAGGCTCCTGATCCCGCCGACCATCATCGCCACGATATCGGCATGGACCATGCGGATGGGCGAATGCTTGTCGAACAGGGCATCGTCCGACACCGGCACCGGCTGTTCGCCGCCCTCGATATCGTTGAACACGCCGCGCACGCGATCGACCAGTTTCAGGCGAATGCGCTCGGATAGAGGTTCTTGCGGCATCGCGACCCAATATAGGCTTGGCTCGGCCGAGATAAATCCCTACCTCGCCCATGCGATGAACGAGATGACCGACAAGACCTTCGACGCGGCCGCCAGGACCGTCCTTCCCGCACCCGATACCGAAGTCGACGTCCGCGAGACGTTCGGCATCGACATCGACTGGAAAGTCCCCGCCTTTTCAAAGCCGGACGAACGCACGCCCGATCTCGACGAAAGCTACGTGTTCGATCCGGACACCACGCTCGCCATCCTCGCCGGCTTCGCGCACGACCGCCGCGTGATGGTGCAGGGCTATCACGGCACCGGCAAGTCGACCCACATCGAACAGGTCGCCGCGCGTCTCAACTGGCCGTGCATCCGCATCAACCTCGATGCGCATATCAGCCGTATCGACCTCGTCGGCCGCGATGCCATCGTGCTGCGCGACGGCTTGCAGGTGACCGAATTCCGCGAAGGCCTGCTGCCCTGGGCGCTGCAGCACCCGGTCGCGCTGGTGTTCGACGAATATGACGCAGGCCGTCCGGACGTGATGTTCGTGATCCAGCGCGTCCTCGAACAGCAGGGCAAGCTGACCCTGCTCGACCAGAACCGCGTGATCCGCCCTGACCCGAACTTCCGCCTCTTCGCCACTGCCAACACGGTCGGCCTCGGCGATACGAGCGGGCTTTACCACGGCACGCAGGCGATCAACCAGGGACAGATGGACCGCTGGAACATCGTGGTCGGCCTCAACTACCTGCCCGCCGAGACCGAGCAGAAGATCGTCGAGGCGAAGAACCCCGACATCGATCCCAAGATCCTCGCCGACATGATCAAGGTCGCCGACCTGTCGCGGCAGGGCTTCATCAACGGCGATATCTCGACCGTGATGAGCCCGCGCACGGTGATCACCTGGGCGCAGAACTACGCCATCTTCAAGGATGTGGGTTTTGCCTTCCGCCTTTCCTTCCTCAACAAATGCGACGAGGAAGAGCGCATGCTGGTGGCCGAATACTACCAGCGCGTGTTCGGCGAAGACCTGCCCGAAAGCGTGGTCGGGAAGAGTTAATCTTCAAGCCACTATGAATAGCTGTGTTGACCTGATAACACAGTAGGCAATGGGCGTTCTCGATTCCATCTTTCGCAGGCGACGGGCAGAACCCGAGGTGCAGGGGCACCGCGGTTTCTATTCGCTTCACGACGGTTTCGACGACGATGCCTGGGAAGCGCGCTGGGACGATCTCGACAGCGCGGTCGCCCGCAAGGAAAAGGAACGGCTGCGCCCTTGGCAGCGCGATTACTGGCGCGACCGCCGGAAACGCTGGTGGGCCGTCCGGATAGTCGCCGGCCTGATCGGGCTGTTCATCCTGCTGGTCGGCTGGCTTGCCATCACGGCGCCGCTGTCGAAATCGCTTGAACCAATTGCGCCGCCGCAAATCACGCTTCTGGCCGCCGATGGAACGCCGATTGCCCGCAATGGCGCGATCACGGACGAGCCGGTCGATGTCTCGCAATTGCCGCCGCACGTGGTCGAGGCCTTCCTCGCGATCGAGGACCGGCGCTTCTTCGATCACTGGGGCATCGACCCGCGCGGCATCGCCCGCGCTGCCTTTACCGGCACCGGCGGCGGCAGCACGATCACCCAGCAGCTCGCCAAGTTCACCTTCCTTACTCCCGAACGCACGCTGACCCGCAAGGCGCGCGAGGCGATGATCGCCTTCTGGCTGGAGGCCTGGCTGACCAAGGACGAGATTCTCGAACGCTACCTCTCGAACGCCTATTTCGGCGACAATGTGTATGGCTTGCGGGCGGCAAGCCTGCACTACTTCTATCGCCAGCCGGAGAATCTGCGGCCCAACCAGGCAGCCATGCTCGCCGGCCTGCTGCAGGCCCCCAGCGCCTATGCCCCGACCAAGCACTACGACCGCGCAGCCAAGCGCATGGGGCTGGTCGTCCAGTCGATGGTCGCCGCGGGCTACATCACCGAGGGCGAGGCGCGCGCCATGCGGCCGCCCGCGCTCGACGTCCGTATGAAGAGCGACCTTCCCACCGGGACCTATTTCGCCGACTGGGCGCTGCCCGAGGCGCGCAAGCTGTCGGAAACCGGCTATTCCCGCCAGACGCTGACGACCACGCTCGACAGCCGCCTCCAGAACATCGCCCGCCGCGTGACCTCGCGCGCTCCGCTAGGCGGGGCGCAGGTGGCGCTCGTCGCGATGCGTCCCAATGGCGAGGTCGTGGCGATGATCGGCGGCAAGGATTACGAGAAATCGCCGTTCAACCGCGCGACGCAGGCCAAGCGCCAGCCAGGGTCGACGTTCAAGCTGTTCGTCTATCTCGCCGCCCTGCGCGACGGGTGGGAACCGGGCGACCGGATCGACAATACCGAGATTACGCAAGGCAGTTATCGCCCCAAGAATTCGCGCGGTCGCTATTCGGAAAGCCTGACGCTGGAAGATGCCTTTGCCCAGTCGAGCAACGTCGCAGCTGTCCGCTTGCTGGGCGAGGTCGGCAGCGACAAGGTCATCGAGACAGCGCGCGATTTCGGCATCACCGCGCCGCTGACAGAGGGCGATCCCAGCATGGCGCTGGGCACCTCGACCATGACCCTGCTCGAACTCACCGCTGCCTATGCGGGCGTCGCCGCCAATGCCTATCCGGTCGAGCCGCGCGCATTCGCCGCGCCGGAGCAGAGCTGGTTCGAATGGCTGGTCGATGGCCCGTCCACCTTGCCGAGCAGGGTGCACGAGGACATGCAGCGGCTGCTGCGCGCGGCGATCAATCGCGGTACCGGCTCTGCGGCGATGCTGTCGGTCGCGAATTTCGGCAAGACCGGCACCACGCAGGACAACCGCGATGCCCTGTTCGTGGGCTATGCGGGCGACCTGGTAGTCGGCGTGTGGATCGGCAATGATGACAATTCGCCGCTCAACGGCATTTCGGGCGGCGGCCTGCCCGCGCGCATCTGGCGCGATTTCATGACGCAGGCGCTAGGCTCGGGTGCGGGCGGCGACAGGCCGGGACCCCGTGCCAGCGAAGATCCCGGTGGCCCGGTCGAGCCGCTCGACGTGCCAAATCTCGACGATATTCCGCTGGGCGACGGCAATTCGCGCCTGCGCATCCGCGATGGCGAGGCCGTGTTCTCGACCGAGATCGATGGCGTCCCCGTCGATATCCGGCTTGGCGAGGAAGGTGTCGCGATCTCCGAAGAGGCGATTGAGGAAGCGCGGCGCAGGGCAGAGGAACAGCGCAACGAAGCGGTCCGGCGCGAACTGGAGCGCCAGGGCCAGCTTGAACCGGCGAACTAGCCTTCGCTATCCGCCATCAGCACGTTCATGACTGCCGTGGCGATGGGCCGGGCGGGGTCGTCCTGCCAGGCTTCCACAGTGATATTCGCGCTGCGGCGCCCGAGCTTGGTGATGCGGCCACGCGCAAAGCTCTCGCGGCTCTTGCCTGCGGACAGGTACTGCACCGTGATGTTGATCGGCTTGAGCATGGCCTCGCGCCCGCTGCGAGCGAGTTCGGCGCGTAGCGCGGCATAGCCTGCCGTTTCCAGCAGGCCCCCGGTGGCCCCGCCATGATAATGCTCGGGTCGGCCTTCGACCGCTTCGTCGAAGGCGACGCGCATCACGGGCATACCGTCGTCCCAATGCGCCAGCTCGATGCCGAGCGAGCGGGCATAGGGCGTCAGCACGCCGAGATCGCCGGGCTCATTGGCCATTGGGGACCCCCCGCGTGTCCTTGCCGCCGATCTTCATGAAAACCGCCTGGATGTGCGCCACCGGATCGTCCGCATCCCCGTCATGGGCAAGCCCGCGCACGAAAGCGGCGCTGCGGGTTACGCGGTAGCATTGGGACCGCCCGAAAACCGCCGCGCCTTCGCGCGCCGGACGCACGTAATCGACCCGTAGGTCCAGCGTGGCGATTGGCTCGAACCGGTCCATCGCCTTCCAGATCGCGAGCCCGCTGGCCATGTCCATCAGGCTGAGGATCGGGCCGGAAGCCAGCACGTGCTGCCCTTCCTCGCCCAAAAGGTCCGTACGCCACGGGAGCTCCAGTTCCACCCAGTCTTCACCATGGGAGGAATACTTCAGGCCCAGCCATCCGGAATGGCCCCGGCTGGTCAGGAAAGGCGTTGCAGCCTTGGGATCGAAACGCGGCGTGTCGCTCATGGTGGGGCGCGCGATAGCCACCGGTTCCCGCCCATTACAATCTTTTAATTCGATCCTTTGCCTCCGCACCTCCAGCCGTGGGGGGCGCGAATGGAGGGAAGGGCAATTCTGCCGGCCCGCGCGCAAGGGGTCACAACAATGGAACTACCCAAGATCGACATCGCCAGCCTGCCTGGCCTCGAGACAGCAACCGGCCTGTTCGGCAGCCTGTCGGCAGGCAGCGGACCGAGCGTGGACGACCGGATCGTCGTCATCATGGTCTATCTCTACGAACTCGTCCCGCCGGAAGCGCTGGTCTAGGGCCGGGACAACGCAATGCGGATCAGTCCGGAATTGCGCGCGCTGCGAGGTGACACCGCCTCGCAGCGCAAGGCGCAGGAAGCGCTGGAGGCAGCGCGCGATAGCTGGCGCCACGGCACTGCGGCCGAGGTGCTCGGGGAGCTCGCGCGATATGGCGATGGCGCTGCCCTGGACGATTGCCCGGCGCTGGGCGCGCTGTTCGATGGGTGTGCCGATGCGACCGAGTTTCTTGGCTCGCTGGTCGACGACCTGCTGGCAGCGCTTCGCGAGCATCCGCTCGGCCAGGTTCCCTTGCGGCACCAGCACTCCGACGGGATGAGCGTGCTGCAGCTTGCCCAATCGGGGAGCGCCACGCTGACCTTGCTGGCCTACGCCGACACCGGCGCCGAGCCACCCGCATCGGCCTGCTTTGCGGGCGGGGAGCGGCATGAGGCGATACTGGCCGGGGCAGCCGACGTCCTCTTGCTCGAACTGCTGGAGGAGCGGGACGGGAAAGCGGCGATCGATTGCAGCGCGCGGTGCATTGCCGCCGGCGACGTGCTGCAATTCGCCGGTCCCGCCCGGACGAAATCGGTTCGCAGGGTGCACGGTTGGCTGGTCGTCCTTCGCCTTGCCCGGAGCGATGCGGTGCCGTGCGAGGCGCGCGAATACGCGCTCGACGATGGCCGCCTCGTCCATCGCGCCAGCGGTTCGCGTAGCGAAAGCCGCCACGAAATGATGCTCGCCCTGCTGGGCCGGATGGGGCGCAGCGATGCTGCTGCGGTCATGGCTGCGATGACCCGTGAAGGAAGCGAGCATATCCGCTGGCAGGCGCTGCGCGAATGCCTTGCGCTCGATACCGCAGCCGGCTTCTCGACCCTCGGCGCGCTTGCCCGCGATCCTGCCGATCCGCTCTCGGCTCCGGCAGGCGCGCTGCGCGCCCAGCTTGTCGAAACCTATCCCTCCCTTGCGCATGTCGAGGATCTGCCATGCCCCGCTTGATCGTAAACGAAGACACGATGTCTCATGGCCTTGAGGCCTGCCTCGACCAGCTGGGCCGCGACTTCGAGCCCGGCGACGAGGACAGTCTCGCCAACGCCGCCAGCGCCTTGAAGAGGCTCGCCAACGACAGAGATTTCCTCGGCGACCTGCTGATTGCCCAGCTCAGGAATCGTCACCGCGAGGGAGGAGGCGACAGCGGCTATGGTCCGCAGTCGATTGTCCTGTCGCCCAATCGCGGCGGCCATTTCCTGCGCGCGAATATCTGGCCCAGCGAGGACGAGGCGTGCTTCCGGGCGAGCGGAGCGAAGACTTTCGTCTACGGCATCCCGCACGACCACAATTTCAGCTTCCTTACCGCCGGCTATTTCGGGCCGGGCTATCTTAGCGATTACTACGAGTACGACTACGAGGCCGTGGCGGGATATTGCGGCGAGAATGCGGGGCTGCGGTTCGTCGAACGGTCCGCGCTGGAGACGGGCAAGCTGATGCTGTATCGCGCCCACCTCGACGTCCACGCGCAATTGCCGCCCGAGAGCCTCTCGGTCTCGCTCAACGTCATGCATATCGACCCTGCGCAGGGGTGGTATGATCAATACGGCTTCGACCTCGACAGCAATGCGGTCACGGGCATCCTCAATCCGACCTCGACCGAATGCTTCATGCGCTGCGCGGTGGGGCTGGGTGGAGAGGACGCGCTCGACTTTGCCGATTGGACCGGCCGCGCGCATCCGAGCGACCGGATGCGGCTTGCCAGCTACGAAGCGCGCGCGGGACTGCTGGGCGTGGCCGGACGCGACGCGCTGTGGCGCGAAGCGGAAGGCGCGGGCAGCGCTATGGTGGCGAAAGAGGCCGCGCGCAGGCGTGCGGCTCTCGAAGAAGCTACCAGAGCACCAGCAATGTGACGATGAACAGGAAGGCGATGAAGGCGAGGCCGATCAGCCTCGCTGCCCTTTGTATTCTGGTGCGGCGAATTCCCCCCTCGCCGACGTAGACGTCGAACACGTCGAACAATCCCAGCATTTGCGACCCTTCCCCCTTTCAAAAACCTCCCCCTGCGAGCGCGTCTATGGCGCCCTGCAGGATGACCGCTGCCGCATGGGCATCGATGCGTTCGGCCCGCTTGGACCGGCTCATGTCCTGGCCGATCATCGCTGCCTCCGCACTCGCGGTCGACCAGCGTTCGTCCCACAGCAGCACGGGCAAGTCCAGCGCTGCTGCGATATTTCGGGCATAGGCGCGGCTGGCCTGCGCACGCGGGCCCTCGCTGCCGTCCATGTTGCGCGGCAGGCCGATGACGACGCCCTTGATCGAGCGTTCGCGCACCAGTTCGCGCAGCTTGCCGCTGTCCTGCGTGAACTTGCCCCGCTGGAGCGTCTTGCCGGCCGTTGCGTAGCGCCAGCCGGCATCGCAGGTGGCGACGCCCACCGTCTTGGTGCCCACATCGAGCCCCAGCAGCGCGCCGCCATCGGCCAGCGCATCGCCGAAATCGAGCCGGTTGTCGGTTACGATCGGGCCGTCGACCACGCCTTGACCCGCCTGATCACGTCTTCCTGCAGGTTCTTCCAGAACAGCGGGATATCGTACACGTGGTAATTGCCGCCCGGCAGAACACCCGGGCCGAGATCGGGGGCGTCCCCGATCCGTAGGATGCCAGAGGCATCGCAGCGGGCCCCGATCGCACCCGGCACCAGCTCTGCCGAGCCCATCGTCGCGTCGGGCTTCAGCGTGCCGAGATTGTCGCTTGCGGGGGCCGAGCCGCCAGTCATGCCGGTGAGCGGATTGACGCACAGGATCGGGTCTTCGGGGCCGCGCGGCTCGCCATCGAGGCCGGGCAGAGCACTGTAGCGCTGCAACAATTGGCCGGGATCGCCATCATCGGCGAAGCTGGCGAAGGAAATCAGGCAACCTGCCTGTCCCGGAGCCGCGCAGGCGGGAATCGGCAGGGCGGGCAGATCGTGTTCGACCGAGATGGGCCAACCCGGAGCATAGACGGCGGCGATGCGCGCTTCTGCCGGAGTGCCGGCCAGCTTTTCGCGGAGCAGGCGCAGCACATGCACCGAACCCTGGCTGTGGCCGGCAAGGACGATGGGTTTCTCGTCATCGACGCTTTCGAGGAAGTAATCGAAGGCCTGCGCCACATCGGCATAGGCCGCGTCGATGGCCATTTCGGCATCGGGCTTGTCGCTTAGGAAAGCGCCGACCGAGGCCTGCCGGTACTTGGGCGCCCAGATTTCGTCCGCCCGGTTGAAAGGGCTGGCCAGTCCGCGCAGGAATGTGCGGGCCAGCGTGTCGGTTTCCTGATCATCCAGCGGCGCGTTCCAGTCACCCAGCGCGCCCTTGGTGTAGCTGGTCGGCGGCACGAAGAAGACCGCGAAGCCGGGCACCTCGCTGGCGCGCGCCGGATCGCCGCGGCGCGAACCGACCGTCTCGAGATAGTCGGGGCTACCCACGCTCTGCTCGGCGGCGGGCGCTTCGGGCGAAGGGGTGCGGGTGGCGGGATCGGGCGGCGTCTCTGCCACGGCTGGCTGGTAGCGCGCCGGATCGTCGGTCCCGATGCCGGGACGCGAATACCACATCGCCGGATCTTCATAGGCGTTGGCAGCCAAGGCCTCCTGCTCAACGAACTCGCCGCGCGGGACGAAGGCCATGTCGGTCAGCTCGCGGCCATAGATCGCAAGGCCGATCGCGCCGACGACGACGACCGTGATGATGATGGCGATGAGGTAGAGAAACTTGCGCGCCATCTCAGGCCGTCGCCTCCTGCGGTTCTGTCTCGCCTTCTGCATCGAGCCGCGCGGACCGGCGCTCCAGCGCGACCTTGATCATGGCGAGCATCGGATCGGCCAGCGCGAGGCCGAGGATGCCGAACAGGACGCCGAAAATCAGCTGCGCGGAAAGGACGAGCCCGGGTGCCAGGTCCACCGTCTTCTTCGCGATCATGGGCACAAGGACGTAGCCGTCGAAGTTCTGGACGAGGAAATAGACGAAGATCGTGTAGAGTCCCATGTCGACCCCGCCCGAGAACCCGACGAGGACCATCAGCACGCCCGAGATGATGGCGCCGATATTCGGGATGAAGGCAAGCAGGCCGGTCAGCAGGCCCAGCAGGGCAGCCATGGGTACGCCGTAGATCGCGAGCAGGGCCCAGGTGAATATGCCTTCCGCCACCATGCCGACGAGGCGCCCGGCCAGCAGGCGGCGCAGCGTATAGGCCTGGTAGCTCAGCGTATCGTAAAAAGCCTCGCGCCGGTGCGAAGGCACCATCCAGGCAACGCCGCGCTCGTAGATGCGCGGGTCGATGGCGAAGTAGATGCCGATGATAACGATCAGCAGGACCGTCGTCAGCCCGCCGAAGATGCCGCCGATCGCCTTGGTGACGGTGCCGACGCCGCTGGCCATGCTGCTGGCGAAATTCTCGATATTCTCGGTGTGGATGGCAAAGCCCTGGTCGCGCATATAGGCGATCAGCTTGCCCAGCTGTTCGTTGATGATCGCGGGGAATTGCGCAGCCTGCTGCGAGATCTGCGAGCCTGCGAAATAGCCCAGCCAGAGCAGGAATGCGGTGGCAAGCAAGAGCACGATGGCGACGCGCCAACTGCGCCCGATGGGCAAGAACTTGCCCAGCAGACGCGCGCCGCCGTCGACCATGCAGCCGAATACCATGGCTCCGAAAATGACCAGCAGGGACTGGGAAATGTGGACCGCCAGCGCGATCAGGCCGATGACGAGGCCCCAGACCAGCGCGCGCCCCGCTTCGAAACGCAGGCGTGGATCGCCGATGTATGCGGGGCTCTTGCCCGGGTGGTCTTGGGCCGCTGCGATTGTCCGGTCGGGTTCGTAGGAAGGCCCTTTTTCAGACATTTACCGCTGATTCTCCTGCGCGACTGCCGGACGCAGGGTGGTCCACGCGCGCCCTTCGCGCAAGCTCGTAAACCAGGTCACCGGGTTGAGCGAGGTCGTCCCGTCGAGCGAGAAGGTGATGAATTCGGCACGGCCGCCGATGTTTTCCAGCGGAACCGGGCCCAGGAGCCCGCGCGAGGAATTCAGTTCGCGGCTGTCGGACGAATGGTCGCGGTTGTCGCCCATCACGAATACGTGGCCTTCGGGAATGGTCATCTCGTCGAAATTGTCGAGTTCGGTATTGGCGTGATCGATCACGAGATAGTTGGCGCCATTGGGCAGCGTTTCGCGCAGGACGGGAACGCGGCAGACATCCTTGCCGCTGTCGTCGGTAACGAGGAAGGTCGGGTCGCCGAAGCCGTAGCAGGTAGAGTTCGCGTCGACTGGAAGGTCGCGCGCGGGTTCGACGGCCTGAGGCACAGGGTTCCCGTTGAGGATGATGCGTCCGCGGCGGACCTCGATCTTGTCGCCGGGCAGGGCGACCACGCGCTTGATGTAATCCTCGTCCCGTTCGGGGTGCACGGGGATCACGATGTCGCCATATTCGGGCGTGGACCCCATCAGACGCCAGTCGCCGCGCGGGGCAAGGTGGAAGCTGACCGAGGACCAGTTCCAGCCATAGGGATACTTGCTGACCACCAGCCGGTCCCCGACCAGCAGGTTGGGCAGCATCGATTCCGACGGGATGTAGAACGGCTTCGCCACGAAGCTGTGAAAGGCGAAGACTGCCAGCAGCATCAGGAACAGGCCGCGCAGTTCGGCGAGCCAGTCGACTTTCTCGTCGGTCTTCTCGGTGGTCTTGGGTTCGGTCACGGCGGGGGTATCGGTACTCAAAGGGGATAGGCCTCGATGATGACGAAGGCCTGCGCCCATGGATGATCGTCGGTGAGGGTGAGATGAATGCGCGGCTCATGGCCGTGCGGCACCATTTCGGCAAGCCTTTGCGCAGCGCCGCCTTCGAGCGCCAGCGTCGGGGCGCCCGAGGGCGCGTTGACGACGCCGATATGCTTCATGAAGACGCCGCGGCGAAAGCCCGTGCCCACGGCCTTGGAAAAGGCCTCCTTGGCGGCGAACCGCTTGGCGTAGGTTCCGGCAATGGTGAAGGGCCGCCGCCGCGCCTTGGCGATCTCGATTTCGGTGAAGACGCGCTGCTCGAAGCGGTCGCCGAACCGGTCGAGCGAATTCTGGATACGCTCGATATTGCAGAGGTCGGAACCCATTCCGATGATCATAGAACTCTCATGAGAATAAGGCCCAGCATGGCAATCATCATCCAGTGCAGCCACACCTGGGTCTTCACCAGCGGGTGGTCGATCTGCCCTCCCGAACGCTTGAACGAGCCGGCGTATCCGATGACCTGGATAATCGGCCAGCCGATGGCGAAGGCAAGGAAGGTCTGGCGCGATATCGCGATGCCGAGAAGCGCGATGCTCAGCAGGAAGGGAATGACGGCAGCCGCCGCCCAGAATTTCTCCGCGCGGGTCAGGCCGGACTCGTTCACCGGGCCTCGTCCATCAGCTCGCGCATGTGCCGCACGGCCTGTTCCAGCCCGACGAACACCGCCTCACCGACAAGGTAGTGGCCGATGTTGAGCTCCGCGATCTGCGGGATGGCGGCGATGGGCTGCACGTTTTCGTAAGTGAGGCCGTGGCCGGCGTGCGGCTCGATCCCGTTCTTGGCGGCAAGCGCGGCCATGTCGGCAATGCGCTTCAACTCGCGCGCCGTTTTCTCGCTGTCGCCGGCAAGGTGCGCGTGGGCATACTCGCCGGTGTGGAACTCGACCACGGGGACGCCGAGCTTGAGTGCCGCGTCGAGCTGCCGTTCGTCCGCCTCGATGAAGAGCGAGACGCGGATGCCGTTGTCCTTCAGTTTCCACACGATCGGGGCGAGCGTGTTGTGCTGGCCGGCCGCGTCCAGCCCGCCTTCGGTCGTGCGCTCTTCCCGTTTTTCCGGGACGATGCAGGCGGCGTGCGGCCGGTGCGAAAGCGCGATTTCGAGCATTTCCTCGGTCGCGGCCATTTCCAGGTTGAGCGGCAAATCGGTCGCTTCCTGGATGCGGCGCAGGTCCGCATCGCGGATGTGGCGGCGGTCTTCGCGCAGATGCGCGGTAATGCCGTCACCGCCGACCCGGGCAACGATTTCGGCAGCGCGCACCGGATCGGGATGGTCCCCTCCGCGCGCGTTGCGGATGGTCGCGACGTGGTCGATGTTGACCCCGAGGCGCAAGGGGCGGGTCAAGCGGCGCGGCTCCCCGGCTTGGTCACCGGCACGGCTGCGAGTTCCGCGGGCAGTTCATCCTCGGCATAGGTCGGGAAGTTGATGTCGATAAGCGGGAAGAACGGAACGCCGAGATCGGCCGTGCCGTTGCTGCGGTCGACCAGCGCCACCTCTGCGATTACTTCACCTCCTTCGCGCGCGACGGCGTCGATCGCCTCGCGGCTGGAAAGACCGGTGGTGACGACGTCTTCGACCATCAGCACCTTTGCGCCTTCATCGATGCGGAAGCCGCGGCGCAGGTGGAACACGCCGTCGGGGCGTTCAAGGAACATCGCGTCCTTGCCCAGTGCGCGGCCCATTTCCTGGCCGATGATGATGCCGCCCATGGCCGGGCTGATCACGACATCGATCTGGCTGCGGATTTCGCGCGGGATCTTCTGAGCCAGCGCCAGCGCCAGCCGGCCGGCCCGGTCGGGGTTCATCAGCACGCGTGCGCATTGCAGGTAATGCCCGCTATGGCGCCCGCTGGAGAGCTTGAAATGGCCTTCGAGCAAGGCTTCGCTGGCACGGAATTCCTGGAGGATGTCGTCTTCGGTCATATGGCAAAGGCTCAAAGCGCCTTGCGGCCGATTGCGCAAGAGGCAAAGCGGCATGCACATTTTTATCGGTCAACCGCTTGAGGAGCGCGCCAGTCCTGCCTATAGGGCGGCCCAACCGGGCCCTGCTTGCAGGGTCGCATGCCCCTGTGCCGAATGCGTCCTTAAGGATGGTCGACCGTCGGGGTGGTCCGGAAGATGACATGACACGAAAGAGTGCCAAGACGATGAAAATTCTCGGTTTCCACCGGATTGTCGCCAGCCTTGCAATGGCCTTTGCACTGGTAGTCGGCGTGCAGCCTGCCCTCGCGCAGGAAGCTGCCGAAACCACGGCGACCACCCAGCTCGAATCTGTCGATCCGGCCGAAGCCGCCGACGTTGCCGATGCCGATGCGGTCGCTGAAGGCGCAGCCGCCTACACGCCGATGAAGCCGACCGAGGGAATCGGGATGCCGGTGGATCGCGGTTTCGACATCCAGCCGCAGTTCTCGGAAACCGGCGAATTCGCCTATGGCCTCCACGTGGGTCTCATCTGGGTGATGGTTGGCATCAGCGTCTTCGTTCTCGTGCTGCTGCTTTACACGGTGTTCCGTTACCGTCGTAAGGCGAACCCGGTTCCGTCGAAGACCAGCCACAACACGCTGATCGAAGTCATCTGGACTGTCGTCCCCGCACTCATCCTGCTCGCGATCGCGATCCCCTCGATCACGCTGATTGCCAAGCAGTACGAGCCGATCCCGAAGGATGCGATCACGGTCAAGGTGACCGGCTACCAGTGGTACTGGGGCTATACCTATCCCGACAACGGCGACTTCGAAATCATCTCGAACATGCTCGACGATGCCGAGGCAGAAGCCCGCGGCGAGCCGCACCAGCTGGCCGTCGACAACCGCATGGTCGTTCCGGTGGGCGTGCCGATCCGCATGCAGATTACCGCTGCCGACGTGATCCACTCGTTCGCCGTGCCGAGCCTGTGGTTCAAGCTTGACGCGGTGCCGGGTCGCCTCAACGAGAAGATCCTGATCATCGAGAAGCCGGGCGTTTACTACGGCCAGTGCTCCGAACTGTGCGGTGCACGCCACGCCTACATGCCAATCGCGGTCGAAGCTCTTCCGCTTGATCAGTACAACGCATGGGTCCTGGCGCAGGGCGGCAAGATCGCCGGTGCCGAAGAGGAGGGTGTCGAAGCCGCTCCCGCAGCAGCCCCGGTCCAGCAGCCGGAAAGCGCAGTCGAAGGTGCGGCCGGTGCCGGGGAACTCCCGGTCGAGAACCCGACCACCTGATCGACGTTTAGAACTAGTCCGACCGACGAACACGCATTCGAGAGTATAGCAAGATGGCCACTACCGCCGACAGCTTCCAGGCCCACCACGACGACCACGCGCACGATGCCGACCACAAGCCCGGCTTCTTCGCGCGCTGGTTCATGTCCACCAACCACAAGGACATCGGTACGCTCTACCTGATCTTCGCGATTATCGCGGGTATCGTGGGTGGCGCGATTTCGGGCATCATGCGCGTGGAACTGGCCGAACCCGGCATCCAGTACCTCCAGTACTGGGCGCAGCTCATGGGCGGTTCGACCGACATCGATGCAGCGCTCCACATGTGGAACGTGTTTATCACCGCGCACGGCCTGATCATGGTCTTCTTCATGGTCATGCCGGCGATGATCGGTGGCTTCGGCAACTGGTTCGTCCCGCTGATGATCGGTGCGCCGGACATGGCGTTCCCGCGTATGAACAACATCTCGTTCTGGCTGACCGTGGCGGGCTTCTTCTCGCTGCTGTTCTCGCTGTTCGTGCCCGGCGGTATCGGGCCGGGCGCCGGCGTGGGCTGGACCGTCTATGCGCCGCTGTCGACCACCGGTTCGACCGGCCCTGCCGTGGACTTCGCGATCTTCTCGCTGCACCTTGCGGGCGCAGGCTCCATCCTCGGTGCGACCAACTTCATCACCACCATCTTCAACATGCGCGCGCCGGGCATGACCCTGCACAAGATGCCGCTGTTCGTGTGGTCGGTGCTGGTTACCGCATTCCTCCTGCTGCTGGCCCTGCCGGTGCTTGCCGCCGCCATCACCATGCTGCTGACGGACCGTAACTTCGGCACGACCTTCTTCGACCCCGCAGGCGGTGGTGACCCGATCCTTTACCAGCACCTGTTCTGGTTCTTCGGCCACCCCGAAGTCTACATCATGATCCTGCCGGGCTTCGGCATGATCTCGCAGATCGTCGCCACCTTCAGCCGCAAGCCGGTCTTCGGCTACCTCGGCATGGCCTACGCCATGGTCGCGATCGGCGTCGTCGGCTTCGTTGTGTGGGCCCACCACATGTACACCGTCGGCCTCGACGTGAACACGAAGATGTACTTCACCGCGGCCACCATGGTCATCGCGGTTCCGACCGGCGTGAAGATCTTCAGCTGGATCGCCACGATGTGGGGCGGCTCGATCGAGTTCAAGTCGCCCATGGTCTGGGCCCTGGGCTTCATCTTCCTCTTCACCGTCGGCGGCGTGACCGGCGTCTACCTCGCCAACGGCGGCGTGGACGACGTAGTGCACGACACCTACTTCGTGGTGGCGCACTTCCACTACGTTCTGTCGATGGGTGCGGTGTTCTCGATGTTCGCCGGCTTCTACTACTGGTTCCCGAAGATGAGCGGCCGGATGCATTCCGAGCTCCTGTCGCACCTCCACTTCTGGGGCTTCTTCATCGGCGTGAACGTGATCTTCTTCCCCCAGCACTTCCTGGGCTGGCAGGGCATGCCGCGTCGCTATCCAGACTATGCGGATGCATACACCTACTGGAACGAGATCAGCACGCTCGGCTACATGATCATGGCCGCTTCGATGGTCCTGTTCTTCGTGAACATCCTGTATGCCTTCGTCGCCGGCAAGAAGGCCGAAGACAACTACTGGGGCGAGGGTGCGACCACGCTCGAGTGGAGCCTGTCGAGCCCGCCGCCGTTCCACCAGTTCAGCGAACTGCCGGTGATCGAGGACCACCACGACCACCACGACCACATTGGCGACGGCAAGCCTGCAACGGCCTGAGCGTAGCTATAGCTGGACATGACAAAGCGGCCGGTCCCATGAGGGGCCGGCCGTTTTCTTTTGCGCGAGACGAGGAATGACCATGCCCGAAATGCGGACCATCGAGGTAGGCGAACTGAGCCTGCGCTGCGCTGTCGAGGGCGAGGGGCCGCTGGTTATCATGGTCCACGGCTTTCCCGAAAGCTGGTACAGCTGGCGCCACCAGATCGGCCCTGTCGCCGACGCAGGCTACACGGCCTGCGCGATCGACGTTCGCGGCTATGGCGGCTCGGACAAGCCGCATCCGGTCGAAGCCTATGCGATGGAACGCATCGTGGGCGATCTCGTCGGTCTGAAGCACGCGCTCCAGCCCGACAGCCCGGCAATCCTGGTCGGTCACGACTGGGGCGCGCCGATCGTGTGGAACACCGCGCTGACGCAGCCGGAGCATTTCTCGGCCGTGGCAGGCCTGTCCGTCCCCTTCGCAGGTGTGCCCAGCCGCCCCTTCACCGAGGTGTTCCACGAACACTTCATTTCGCAAGGCAGGTTCTTCTACCAGGAGTATTTCCAGGCAGAGGGTGTGGCCGAGGCGGAGGCCGAGAAGGATCCGCGCGACTGGGTCCAGCGGATGATGTATTCGATCAGCGGCGACGTGCCGCCGGGCGCCTATTGGGACAAGCCCTATGGCGCGACCTTCCTGCAAGGCCTGCCCGATCCGCAGCCGGTAGGCTGGCTGACCGAGGAGGACATGGACTTCTACGAAGGCGAGTTCAAAGCCTCGGGCTTTCGCGGCCCCCTCAACCGCTACCGCAATCACGAGCGCGATTACGAATGGCTGCAAGGCTGGACGGGCATGCGGATCGAACAACCGGTCCTGTTCATCGGCGGCACCCGTGATCCGGCGACCTACCTTTTCGGAGCGGTCACCGATCCCGTTGCGCTGATGAAGATGTTCGCGCCCAAGGTCGAAGGCCACATCCTCGAAGGTGTAGGCCACTGGACGCAGCAGGAACGGCCCGAAGAGGTCAACCGCCTCCTGCTCGACTGGCTGGGGAGGCTCTGAAAGCCTTTATTGCCGCGGTTTTTGCCCCTATATGCGCACCCGATTCCCATGACCCAGACTGTCCCCACCCAATTGCCCGCGGAGTGGCGCGATTTCTTCGCGCTGACCAAGCCGGGCGTCATGCGCCTGGTGATCTTCACCGGCCTGTGCGGTTTGCTGGCAGCTCCGGGTAACATCCATCCCATTCTCGGCTTCACCGCGATCCTGTGCATCGCGATGGGGGCAGGCGGTGCGGCTGCGCTCAACCAGTGGTGGGAAAGCGATATCGACGCGATCATGAAGCGCACCAGTGCCCGCCCGCTGCCGTCGGGCCGCATGGCGCGCACCGACGCGCGCGACTTCGGCTTTTTCCTGTCGGGTGCCTCGATCGTGATCATGGGGCTGGCGATCAACTGGCTGTCGGCCGCGATCCTCGCCTTCTCGATCTTCTACTATTCGGTCATCTATACGATCTGGCTGAAACCCCGCACGCCGCAGAACATCGTCATCGGCGGCGGCGCAGGCGCGTTCCCGCCGCTGATCGGCTGGGTAGCTGTGACGGGCGACATCACGCTGATGCCGGTGCTGCTGTTCCTGATCATCTTCATGTGGACACCGCCGCATTTCTGGGCGCTCGCCCTGTTCGTGGAAACCGATTACGCCAAGGCCGGCATCCCGATGATGCCGGTGGTCAAGGGACACCGCTCCACCCGCCGCCAGGTGCTGGTCTATTCGCTGCTCATGCTGCCGACGGTGCTCGCTCCCTGGTACATCGGCGGGACGGGCTGGATCTACGGCGTTTCCGCGCTCGTACTGACGCTGGCCTTCATTGCGCTTGCCATCCCGGTTGCAACCCGCACCCCGGTCGAAGGGGACACGATGAGGCCGGAAAAGCGCCTGTTCCTGTTTTCGATCGCCTATCTCTTTGCCCTGTTCGGCGCCCTGGTCGTCGACCGGGTGCTTCACTACCAAGGAATTGTCGCATGACCCCCGAGGAAGAACAGGAATACCGTCGCCGCCAGAAGAGCCGTAACCTCGTGCTCGGCGGGATCCTCCTGGGTGCCGCACTGCTGTTCTACATGATCACCATCGTCAGGATGTGAGGATTGCCATGACTGCCGCCGCGCTGGAGCAACGCAAGACCCGTACCGCGCTGCTGGCCCTGCTGGGCGCAGCCGCGATGCTCGGCCTCGGTTATGCCGCCGTGCCGCTCTACGAACTGTTCTGCCAGGTCACCGGTTTCGGCGGAACCACGCAGCGCGCCACCGAAAGCGAGGCGAATCTCGCCGAACGCATGGGCAAGGCTGCGGGCGGCAAGCAGATTTCGATCCGCTTCGACGGCTCGGTCGCGCCGGGCCTTGGCTGGAGCTTCCGGCCCGAACAGCCGACCGACACGGTCACCATCGGGCAGCGCGACATGGCGATCTATGTCGCGAAGAACAACGGGACGGAGCCGATCACGGGCACGGCAACCTTCAACGTCATGCCGGTCCAGGCGGGTGCATATTTCAACAAGATCCAGTGTTTCTGCTTCACCGAACAGACGCTGCAGCCGGGCCAGGAAGTCCGGATGCCGGTGCTCTATTTCGTCGATCCTGCGGCGCTGGAAGATCCCAATATGGAGGGTGTCGAGCAGATCACACTCTCATACACTTTCCACCGCGCGGTAGAATCCTCGGACTGACCCCTAGACCAGCGCCGTCTGGCGCATTAAGGGCCTCCGCAAAGCGAAACCCAGGACACGAGTACAATGGCTGGTAACGTCAATCACGAATATCACATCCTCGAACCCGATATCTGGCCGCTGATCGGCTCGATTTCGGCGCTGACCTTCACCAGCGGCATGGTGCTGTTCATGCACGAGATGGCCAGCGCGCACCTCGTGCTCGGCCTCGGCATTGCCGGTCTGATCGCGACTTTCTTCGCCTGGTTCTCGAACATCGTGAAGGAAGCGCAGCGCGGCGACCACACTCCGGTGGTGCAGCTGCACATGCGCTACGGCATGATCCTGTTTATCGCCTCGGAAGTGATGTTCTTCGTCGGCTGGTTCTGGAGCTGGTTCGATTTCGCCCTGTTCCCCTCGGAAATCTCCGAGGTGATCGGCGGCCAGTTCCCGCCCGCAGCGATCGAGGCGGTCATCAACCCGTTCTCGCTGCCGCTGCTCAACACGCTGATCCTGCTGTGCTCGGGCACCACCGTCACCTGGGCGCACCACGCGCTGATCCACGGCGACCGTGAAGGCCTGAAGAAGGGCCTGTGGCTGACCATCCTGCTCGGCGCGGTCTTCACCTGCATCCAGGCCTACGAATACGGCGCTGCGCCCTTCGCTTTCGGTGGCAACACCTACAGCTCGGCCTTCTACATGGCGACCGGCTTCCACGGCTTCCACGTGCTGGTCGGCACGATCTTCCTGATCGTCTGCCTCGTGCGCACCTACAAGGGCCACTTCACCCCGCGCCAGCACTTCGGCTTCGAAGCGGCTGCGTGGTACTGGCACTTCGTCGACGTGGTGTGGCTGTTCCTCTTCGCCGTCGTCTACGTCTGGGGCGGCTGGGGTGCCGAATTCCATTGATATCGTCCGGTTCGCCGGACAATGAGAAAGGGCAGCCCGGCCACGCCGCGGCTGCCCTTTTCTTTTGAACCGCAAGGATAGTCATGCGCCTTCCCGTCATCCCCACCATCATCGTCGCCGGTGCGGTTGCCGTGATGATCGCCCTCGGCATCTGGCAGCTGGGGCGCATGGGTGAAAAGGAGGCGTTGATCGCGCGTGCGGAACAATCGCTCTCGATGACCGAAACGGTGGATTACCCGCGCGATCCGGCCATGGTGGAGGAACTGCTCTACCGCCGCACCAGCATTGCCTGCGCCTCCGTGTCGGGTGCGACCACGGTGGCAGGCACCAGCACAACCGGCGAAAAGGGCGTGGCCCAGCGCGTGTCCTGTGCGCTCGACGATGGCACGAGCGTGACGGTCGACATCGGCTATTCGCGCGATCCCCAGCCGGTCGAATGGAGCGGGGGCGAGGTTTCCGGAACGATCGCTCCGGGTGGTCGGGTCGTCGCGGAAGAAGGGCTGGCCGGCCTCCAGCCGCTCGCCCGTCCCGATCCCCGCAGCCTGCCGAACAACCATCTCGCCTATGCCGGGCAGTGGTTCTTTTTCGCCCTGACCGCGCTGGTGATCTATTTCCTCGCGCTGCGCCGCAGGTCCACGCGGACTAGGGGCGATTAAAGACCGGCTTGCTTGCCCGTTTGCGGCGGCATCGCTAACCGCCTTTCCACGATGAAATACGTCTCTACCCGCGGCAGCGCACCGACGCTCGATTTCGCCGGCGTCACGCTGGCCGGCCTCGCCTCCGATGGCGGGCTCTATGTGCCCGAGGAATGGCCGCGGTTCAGCCATGACGAGATCGCTGCGATGCGCGGTCTGCCTTACGCCGAACTGGCGGCGCGGGTGATGGAGCCTTTCGTCGAGGGTAGCCTGACGCCGGAACGCCTCCGCGAACTTACCGCGCGTGCCTATGGCCGCTTCGCGCACAAGGCGGTTACACCGCTGGTACAATTGGATGAACAGCACTGGGTGCTCGAACTCTTCCATGGCCCGACGCTGGCATTCAAGGATGTGGCGCTGCAATTGCTCGGATTGCTGTTCGAGGAATTCCTTTCGCGCGAAGAGGGCAGCCTGACGATTGTCGGGGCGACCAGCGGCGATACCGGCAGCGCGGCCATCGATGCGGTGGCGGGGCTGGAAAATGTCGAGATCTTCATGCTCCACCCCAAGGGCCGGGTGAGCGATGTGCAGCGCCGCCAGATGACCACGGTGCGCGCGCCCAATGTCCACAACCTCGCCATCGAGGGCAGCTTCGACGATGCGCAAGCGATGGTGAAGCGGATCTTCGCCGATGCCGATGTCACATCGAAGCACCGGATCGGGGCGGTCAATTCGATCAACTGGGCGCGGCTGATGGCGCAGGTGGTCTATTACTTCGCCGCCGCGCTCCAGCTTGGCGGGCCGGAGCGCAAGATCGCCTTCAGCGTGCCGACCGGCAATTTCGGCGACGTCTTCGCAGGGCACGTCGCAGCGCGCATGGGCCTGCCGATCGAGCAGCTGATCGTCGCCACCAATGTGAACGACATCCTCCACCGCGCGCTGAGCGATGGTGACTATTCGACCGGCAGCGTCACCCCGACCGCTGCGCCCAGCATGGACATCCAGGTCAGCTCCAATTTCGAGCGCCTGCTGTTCGACGTGGGCGGGCGCGACGGTGCTGCCATGGCGGAGCAGATGCGCGGTTTCGAGGCCGAGAAGGCCATGCGTCTCACCAATGCGCAGCGCGAAGGGGCGGCAGCGCTCTTTACCAGCGCCCGCGCCGATGCAGCCGACATGGCGCAGGCCATGCGCTGGGCCTTCGAGGAGTGCGGCGAGATGCTCGACCCGCATACCGCCATCGGCCTCCACGCCGCGCGCGCGGCCGGTATTGCTGCGGACGTGCCGGTCGTGACGCTTGCCACCGCGCATCCGGCCAAGTTCCCCGACGCGGTCGAGCGCGCCACGGGCCTGCGCCCGAACCTGCCGGTGCGCGTGGGCGATTTGTTCTCGCGCGAGGAGCACTACGTCGAGCTTCCCGGCACCTATGACGCCGTGCGCACCCACATCCTCGAGAACGCCGCCTGATGGCCGAGCTGGTTCGCGATCCGGTGCTGATGGTGGGCGAGGGCTGGGATGCCTATCGCCTGCTCGACAGCGGCCATGGCCGCAAGCTCGAGGCCTTCGGCGACTACAGCTTCATCCGCCCCGAACCGCAGGCGATGTGGTCGCCGCGCATGGCCGAGTGGAACGCGCATGGCGAATTCATTCCCGGCGCGGACGAGGATGGCGGCGGACGTTGGCACCTCGAACGCGAGCTGCCCGAAGACGGTTGGACGCTGGGCTATGACGAGGTGCGCTTCACCGCCCAGCCCACGCCTTTCCGCCACCTCCAGTTCTTCCCCGACATGGCGCCGGTGTGGGACTGGATGCGCGAGCAACTGGCCGGGCGCGAGGACGCCGAAACGCTCAATCTGTTCGGCTACACCGGCGTCGGCTCGCTGGCGCTGTCCCGCCACGGCCGCGTGACCCATGTCGATGCGAGCAAGAAGTCGGTCGCCCAGGCGCGCGAGAATGCCGCGCTGTCGGGCATGGAAGACCGCCCGATCCGCTGGCTGGTCGACGATGCCAGCAAGTTCGCCGCGCGCGAGGTGCGACGTGCCAACCGCTATGACGGCATCATCCTCGACCCGCCCAAGTTCGGGCGCGGGCCGAAGAACGAAACCTGGCGGCTGGAAGAGAGCCTGCCCGGCCTCATCGCCGATTGCCGCCAGCTGCTGGACGCAAACAGCCGTTTCCTCTTCCTGACGGTCTATGCCGTGCGCATGAGCAGCCTCGCGCTGGCCGGCCTGCTCGACGAGGTGTTCGAAGGCCTGCCCGGCAAGATCGAGCACGGCGACCTTGCCGTGCGCGAGACGGGCGAGCGTGACCGCCACCTTCCCACCGCGATCTTCGCGCGCTGGTCCAATCCGCGCTAGGGAACGCAGATGAACGATTCGCTGATCCTCGAAGTCGCCGACTTCGAACATGACGTACTGACGGGCATCTATTCCGAAGAGACGGGCAAGCCGCAGCCGCTGCGCTTCACCATCACCGCGCGGATGAAGCCGCTGGCACATTACGGGCCCGATACCTCGCTCGACCATTCGAAGAACTACATGGATTTGAAGTTCGCCGCGTCCGAGGCGCTGCCCGAAGGCGTGCATTTCAAGCTGATCGAGGCGGTCGCCGACCATGTATGCGAAACGCTGTTCCTGCAGGACAATCGGGTCGAGGCGGTGACGGTGAAGATCGTCAAGCTGGCGATTGCCGAAGCGGGCGAGAAGATCGGCATCACGCTCCACCGGGAACGGCGGGGATGAAGCGGATCGAGGTCGACGGCATGCCGGAGGAACCGCTCGCCGCAGCGGGGCTCTTCCACCAGAACTGGCTCGACCCGATAGAGCGCGCATTGGCTGGCGGGCAGGACGTGCTCGTGGTGCTGGAGCCCGCGTCCTACGAACATGGCGAATGGCGCAGCGCGGCGGCCGCGATGCTGGCGCGCAAGCACGCTCCGCGCCGGATCAATGTGGTTTCGGGCGAGGGCGGCAATGTCGACGCGCTGGAGGCCTATCTTGCCAGCGCGCCGGGCGTGACCGGCCAATATCTCGAAGCGGCAGCGTGAGCGTCCGCATCCTCTTCCTCGGACCGTTGCAGGACCTCGCCGGAAAGCAGGCCGCCGAGGTTGCCGGCCCGCTTGACTGGAACGGGCTGCTGGCCGTCGTCGGGAACGAGGTGGCCGAGCAGCTGAGGCAAGAGCGCGTCAATGTCGCCTGCAAGGGCCGCGTGCTAGCCGAGAAGACCGCACTGCTGGCCGAGGACGGGGACGAGGTCGCGTTGCTGCCGCCGGTCAGCGGTGGCTAGGCTGGCGATTTCCTCACCGGTCGATGTCCGCGTGCTCGACCGGGGGATGTCCGTCGGCGAGGCGCTGGCGGCATTCGATGCAGCCAACCCGGATGCAGGCGGGACCGCCAGCTTCCTCGGCAAAGTCAGGGGCGGGGACGGGGTGAAGGCGCTCGAACTCAGCCATTACGAACCGCTCACCCTCACTGGGATGGAAGCGCTGGCCGAACAGGCCGCCGCGCGCTTCGGGCTTGCCGGCCTGCTCGCTTGGCACCGCGTCGGCGTCATGACGCCGGGCGAGGCCATCGTGCTCGTCGCTGCCGCCGCACCCCACCGCCGCGCGGCTTTCGACGCGGTGGACATGGTGATGGACCATCTGAAGTCCGCTGCCTGGTTCTGGAAGCGCGAACGGCGCGAGGACGGCTGGCACTGGATCGAACCGCGCGCACAGGACCGCGCGGACCTCGCCCGCTGGAAATAATCGGCGAGCCTTTGATTTCGATCAAGGAATCGCCCGCCTGCCCGCGTCATCAATGGCTCCAGACAGGAGACGCAGAATGGTTAAGCACTTCAGCCGCGAACTCGTTGCCGAACAGGCCCGCATCGTCGAAACCCCCGTAAAGCATCACGAGGTCGACCGGACCTTCGAACTGCCTCGCGGCCTCTATGTGGCGACCGTCGGCCTCTACCTCGGCTTCATCGCCGTGATGGCAGCGGGCCTGCCCAGTTCGGGCCTCGCCATCCCCATGGTGATCTTCGCCTTCTTCATCGTCGCCGCTTTCGGCGTGCCGACGATCTGGACGCGCCTTTCGCCCGAAACGCGTTCGAAGGCGCTCAGCTTCGGCCAGCTCAAGACCAAGGGCATCATGACCCACACGGGCCGCCTCCCGGCACGTGATGCCGCAGTGCAGGTGCTGATCCTGCCGGCCATCGTGTTCACCTGGGGGTTGGTGGCAGTCACCGTCGCATCGCTGGTGCGATAGGAGAGGGGGGCGCGGGGGACGCTGGCAGCTAGTTCCCCGCGTCTTCTCCGGATTTTCTCAACGCTCGCGCAGCTGCGCGAGCGTTTCGTCTTCTTCGGCTATGATTGCGGTAATCCGCGCGCGCGCCGCCTCGATCGCGGCGACGTCGCCTGCTGCCACGCGGGCCGCGCTGTAGAGCGTGTCGATATCTCCCAGCGGGATTGCCGCAAGGCTGCGGGCCGAATCGAGTTCCGACAGGGCGACTTCCGCACTGGCCCAGGCCGTGCTTCCCACCTCGCTACTGCCCGCTGCGGCGACGAGCTTGCGTGCACGCGGCGCGATTTCCAGGAAATCGGCATGGGCGGCCTCCGTCGCGGCGACCAGCTGCACCAGCGTCTGGTCGAGCGGGCCGGTGAGGTCCGTTTCCACCGGCGGGACGTCGATCGTCTTGCGCTCGGGCGAGGAAAAGCTTCCCTGCGCGCGCTCGGCATCGCGGATGGCGAGGGAGGGATAGTCGCCGCCGGAGCTGGCGCAGGCGCCAAGACAGAGCGACAGCGGCAGGCAGAGGCTTGCAATTCGCGACATGGCGCTCACATAGCACGCGACCTGATGCGCGCCAGCGCGAATGGCAAAAAATGCCTGATGGCAGCGTTGACTTGGTCCCGCGTTTCGCCTAACGGCACGCTTCTTTCCGGGCCCGCCCTAGGTGGGTCGACGGGTGCGCCGTAGATTCGCAAGGATGCGGCACAGCAATTTGAACGAGAGATAACGACCATGTTCGCAGTAGTGCGCACGGGCGGCAAGCAATACCGGGTTGCCGCCGGAGACAAGATCGCGGTTGAGAAGCTGGCTGGCGAAGCCGGTGACACCATCACGCTGGGCGACGTCCTGCTCGCAGGCGAAGGCGACAAGCTTTCGGACGCCGGCAAGGTGACCGTTTCGGCCGAGATCATCGCACAGGCGAAGAGCGAAAAGGTCGTCGTCTTCAAGAAGCGTCGTCGTCACAACTACCGCCGCAAGAACGGTCATCGCCAGCAGATGACTCTCCTGCGCATCACCGCGGTTGGCGATTCGAAGGCCGAGAAGAAGGCTGCTCCCAAGAAGGAAGCCGCTCCGAAGGCCGAAACCAAGAAGGCCGCTCCGAAGAAGGACACTTCCGAAGAGAAGGCTGCGCCCAAGGCCAAGAAGGCTGCACCGGCCAAGGCTGCTGCAACCAAGAAGGCTCCCGCCAAGAAGGCGGCTGCCAAGAAGACCGAAGCCAAGAAGTAAGGAGCCCGGACCATGGCACATAAAAAAGCAGGCGGTTCGTCGCGTAACGGTCGTGATTCGGCCGGTCGTCGTCTTGGCGTGAAGAAGTTCGGCAGCCAGTCCGTGGTCGCCGGCAACATTATCGTGCGCCAGCGCGGCACCAAGTTCTACCCGGCCGTCAACGTCGGCATGGGCAAGGACCACACGCTGTTCGCGCTGACCGACGGCGTCGTCCGATTCCACTCGGGCAAGCTCGGCCGCAAATACGTATCGGTCGATGCGATGGCGGAAGCAGCCGAATAACCGGACGTTCCGATAACGGGATCGTCCAAACGGGACGGTCCCAGCCGGGCTAACGATCCGGCAGACGAAGAGGGAGATGGGGCCGACCCGTCTCCCTCTTGTCGTTTCTCCCTCTTCGATTTCGCGGCGAAATATCCTTTCGCCATCACGCAATTGTCACGCGTCCGGCCTAGGAGCCCGGAGCGTGGAGATACGGGGAGAATACCGATGTTCCATATCACGCAGAGGCTGCTGTTGCGGCCCGCATGGCCCGAAGATGCAGACGCGCTGTTCGGCGGCATTGCCGACCAGGGCGTGGTCCGCAATCTTGCCAGTGCGCCGTGGCCCTATCTCCCCGAACACGCGCGTGAATTCGTCATGCGAAAGCAGGATGCGCGCTTCCCCCGCTTCCTGATCACGAAGCCGGGGCCGCATGGCTCCGAGCTGGTCGGATGCATCGGCATCGACGAGACCGATGGCGAGGTCGAGATCGGCTACTGGATCGCGCGCCCTTTCTGGGGGCAGGGTTTCGCCACGGAAGCCGCGCGCGGCGTGCTCGAAGTGGCGCGGCTGCTCGGCCACAGGCAGATCGTGGCGGGGCATTTCACCGATAATCCCGCCTCGGGCAAGGTGTTGAGGAAGCTGGGCTTCATTCCCACCGGCAAGACGGCCCTGCGCCACAGCTGCGGGCGCGGCGAGAAGGCCGAATGCGTGATGTACCGGCTCGATCTCGACGCCGAGGCAGGCCCGAACCTCGTGGCCGCATGACACAAGAAAGGCCCCGCGATACGCTCGCGGGGCCTTTTCTGTTTCCGATACGGAAAGCTTACTCGGCGGGGAGCAGCGCGTCCTCGAACTCGCCCTCGTAGAGATTGATGAGGTGGCGGTCGTCGTGATCCCACGGGTGGAAGCCCGGCTTGAAATAGGCGAGCCATGCCGGGAAGATCCGGCGCACCACGCCCGGCGACACGGTGAGGTACTTGAACAGGCCCCACTTGGCCTTCCAGCCGGTGATGCCGTCCTGTTCGAGCAGGTTCAGCGAATCGACCCAGCGGTTCTTGAAGAAGCGCGCGGTGACGGTCAGCATGACGATGCTGCGCACTTTCCAGCGGCGGAAGGGCGTCCAGTCCTTTGTCGCGTGGTTCCACGTGTCGTAGGCAACGCCCTTGTGCTCGATTTCCTCGGCCGCGTGCCAGCGCCACATGTCGCGCACTTCCGGATCGGCGTCCTTGAAGTGCTGCGGATTGGCGAGGAATTCGGCCGCCATCATCGCGGTGTAGTGTTCCAGCGCCATGGTCACAGCGAGGTTGGCGATGGCCGGGCGGTCCTTGGTAAGCGCCAGCAGTTCGGCCACACGTTGGTCGATCGCCTTGATGTCGTAGCCGGCATCTTCTGCGAGGCGATTGAAGGCGATGTGTTCGCGGGTGTGATTGATTTCCTGCTTCACGAAGGCGCGGATTTCGGCCTCGAGCTTGGGATCGGCGCCTTCGCGGTGGGCCTTCACGGCCTCGATGAAGAAGGCCTCGCCGCGCGGGAAGGTGGCCGACAAGGCATTGTGCCAGGCGGTGCCGAAGGGCTCGCCCGCCCACCAGCGACGCGGCGTGGTGCCGCGGTTGAAACGCTCGTCACGCACGGTGATGGTGAGGTCTTCGGGCGTCGGCGCGGTGCGAGCGGTGGCGGTATCGATGGGGAGGGGGGCGTTCATGTCCTGCTCCGTGATTAACTTACATCAGTGTAAGTAATCGATACTGACATAGATGTCAATAAGGCGCGCCGGAGCGCTTCCCCTGCCAGCCGCAATGGTTTACCGCTTCATGGCAATGGCCACCAGAAAACGTCTTTCGCCCGAGGAATCGCGGCTCGCAGCTCTTGAAGCGGCGCGCTCGCTACTGATCGAAACCGGGCCGCAATCGGTCACGCTCAAGGCCGTATCGTCGCGCATCGGGCGCACGCACGCAAACCTGCTCCACCATTTCGGCTCTGCCGCAGGCCTGCAGAAGGCGCTGGCCGGGCACCTTGCCGAAGCAGTCTGCGCGACCATCGCCGATGCCGTTCGCGCCAGCCGCGCAGGGCTGGGCCATCCGCGTGAAGTGGTGGACCTCGCCTTCGACGCCTTCGACAAGGAAGGAGCGGGAGCGCTTGCCAGCTGGATGATCCTGACCGGCAATGAAGACGCGCTGACACCCATCGTGGAAACTATCCACGAACTGGTCGACGAAATCGCGCCCGAAGAGGCCGTGCACGGCGGGTCGCCGACGCAGGTTCACGAGGAAACGCTCGCGCTGGTCCTGATGGCGATGGGCGATGCGCTGATCGGCAGCGCGCTTTCGCGTTCGCTCGGCCTGCCGGAAACGGCTGCCCGCGACCGCGCCGAGCGGATGCTCGTCCGCTCGCTCGAGGCGGTCGCGACCAAGCCCTAGCTAGCGATCGGCGCTCGGGTCCTTCCAGCCCGGCAGGTCCAGCTTTCCTTCCGCCAGCCTTGCCTCCACACCCGTGATTTCCTGCGCACGTTCGGGCCCTGCGCTTTCCTTGATCGTCGCAAGCGCGCGGCCGAAGGCTTCCTTCATCGCCTCGTCCGCATCCACAGCCACTTCGGGCACGACGCCGACGTGCTCCCAATTGGTGCCGGTAACCGGATTGACCGCGCGCCCGGTGGGGATGAAGGCGGCAAAGCCGTGCCCCAGCGGCACCATCATGCCGGGATTCGCGCCGCCGCCCGTCGTCTCGCCGACGAGCGTGCCGCGCTTCTGTGTCTGGATGTCGTAGGCGAATTCCTCGCCGCCCGAGAAGGTATAGTCCGAAGTGAGGACGAAAAGCGGCCCGGTAAACCGCGTTTCCACGCTCTGGTTGGTCCAGAATTCGCGCGTGCGGTCTTCCAGCCGGTTGTAGATGCTGTTGATATGACGCACGTCGCCTTTGGCGAACAGGTGGCTGGCGAGCTGCGCCACCGCAGCCGGATCGCCGCCGCCATTCGCGCGCAGGTCGATCACCAGCGCATCGCTGCCGTGAAGCAATTGCATTGCCGCCTCGTAAGCCGGGGCGACTCCTTCGGGCGGGCCGAAGAAGCGGATATCGAGATAGCCGACATTGCCGGGCAGGCGGGCAGTGCGAAAGATCCCGTAGCCGTTGGCCGCCATTTCGCGCTGCATCTCGGCGACCTCCTCCTCGCTATGGTGGTTGGGGTCGGCCCCTTCGGGCGGAGCGAAGCCGGGTATGTAGCGCACCTGCAGGTGGCGGTCGTTGCCCGCGGCGCGCAGGTCGGTGCGTAGCGCTTCGGCAAAGCTGCCAGCGGTCCCGTGGTCGCGATAGCCACCCGCGCGCGACTTTTCGAGCAGGGCCTGCGCGGCCTGTTCGCCCACATCGGGGAAAACGTATTTTCCGATCAGCGCTTCGCCGAGGGCCTCGACCACTTCGGCGCGGGCGGCTTCGGGGACCGCGGGGTCGTCGGTTTCCTGCGCGGCCGCCAGCTGGGGCGTCAGGGCAAGGGCGATGGCAGGCAGTATCGATATTCGCATTCGCGAACCTCCTCGGTGCATCCCGGTCATCCCCGCCGGATGCCTGCACCGAAGCCGGATGCGCGACTATCGGTCCTCGACGAATGCCTTACCGAGCCAGACCGGAACGAGGGCCGGATCGATGTCCGACACCCGCAAGTGATCGATGGCGAGCGCGAGTTCCGGATGCGCTACCTTGCGCCGCTTTTCGTCGGAGTGTTCGAGCGCCACCACAACCAGGCGGCGGTTCACCTTGCTGCGCCAGTTCATGCGCGCGGTGTTTTCCTGCCCGATGTAGCAACCCTTGTCGAAAGCGACGCCGTTCAATTCGACCGCATTGGTCTCCAGCCACAGGATATCGCCTAGCTCCGCGCGGCCCTCCGGCACGCCAAGCGCAAGGCGGTGGGCGCGGTAATCATCGTCCGCGGGCTCGTCGCTGTCGCTGACAGGGGCGATCCAGCGCTGGCCGAGCGAGGCAAGGCGCGGGTCGGCGGCCCCGCCATCGCCCGCTTCCTTCTGCCAGTGCACGCCAAGGCCGGGATCGACCGCGATGTCGATCTTGCGGCGCAGGCGGTAGAGCGAGAGGCGCTTCACCAGTTCTTCCGCCAGCGCGGCCTCGCAATCGAGCAGCAGCTGGCCGTCCGCGGCAGGCCAGACGAACATGTCGAACAGGGTCTTGCCCTGCGGGGTGAGCAGCGCGGCATAGACCGGAAGGGTCTTGGTCACGTCATTGGTCAGCAGCCCCTGCAGGAAGGCGGCAACATCCTCTCCTTCCTCACGCGGGGTGAGGCGGACGAGGGCGCGATCGAACAGGCGGCTTGCGGTCATGGGTGACAGATAGGTCGCCCGGCGGCATAGGCAACCGCATGGTCGAATCGCTGACAATCCGCCGCCCCGACGACTGGCATCTTCACTTCCGCGATGGCGACACGATGCGCGCCGTCGTGCCGCATACCGCGCGCCAGTTCGCCCGCGCGATCGTTATGCCGAACCTCTCGCCGCCGGTGACGACCACTGCGCTGGCTGCCGCCTATCGCGAACGCATTCTGGGCGCGGTGCCGGAAGGGGTGAGCTTCACCCCGCTGATGACCGCCTACCTCACCGACAATATCGATGCAGGCGACCTGGCCGCCGGTTTTGCCGATGGCGTGCTGACCGCGGCCAAGCTCTATCCGGCCGGGGCGACAACCAATTCCGCGCATGGCGTAACCGACATCGCCAATATTGCAGGCGTGCTGGAAAAGATGGCCGAGATCGGGATGCCGCTGTGCGTCCATGGCGAGGTCACCCATGCCGATATCGATATCTTCGACCGCGAGGCCGTGTTCATCGAGCGCGTGCTCCAGCCGCTGGTCGACCGCCTGCCCGAACTGAAGGTGATCTTCGAACACATTACCACGCGCCAGGCGGTGGAATTCGTCGATGCCTCTGGCCCGAACATCGCAGCGACCATCACGCCGCAGCACCTCCACATCAATCGCAATGCCATGCTGGTCGGCGGTATCCGCCCGCACATGTACTGCCTGCCCGTCGCCAAGCGCGAGGAACACCGGCTGGCGCTGCGCAAGGCGGCCACGGGCGGCTCGGCCAAGTACTTCCTCGGCACGGACAGCGCGCCGCACCACCGCGGCGCCAAGGAAAGCGACTGCGGCTGTGCCGGCATTTTCAACGCGCCCTATGCGCTGGAAAGCTATGTCACCGTGTTCGACGAGGAAGGCGCGCTCGACCACTTCGAGGGATTTGCAAGCCTCAACGGTCCGGCTTTCTACGGCCTGCCGGTGAACGAAGGCTCGGTGACGCTGGAAAAGGCCCCGGTCGAAGTCCCGGCAGAAGTCGATGGCGGCGGCGCGGCCATCGTGCCGTTCCACGCAGGCGAAACGCTCAGCTGGCGGCTGGCGTCCTAGAACGCGACCAGAGGTCCCAGACGAAGATCGCCGCTGCCGCCCAGATGCAGGCGAAACAGGCGGCCTGCGCGGGTTTCAGCTGCTCTCCGAAGACGGTCAGGCCCAGCACGAAGACGATGCTGGGCGCCAGGAACTGGATGAAGCCGAGCGTCGAATAGGGCAGCTTGCGCGCGGCGATGGCGAACAGCAGCAGCGGGAAGGCGGTCAGCGCGCCGCCCAGCATGATGGCGGCGGAAAGGCCGTAGCTCTGCGTGAAGGACGAGCCCGCGGGCGTTCCGGCGTAATACCAGGCGACCCCGGCGGCAGGCACGGTCAGCAGGATGGATTCGATCGTCAGGCCGGGCAGGGCGCCCACGTCCACCTGCTTGCGGATGAGGCCGTAGGTCCCGAAGCTGAGTGCCAGCGTCAAGCTGATCCACAAGGTGGTCAGCGCGCCTGCAAGCAGGAGCGATACGCCCACCGCTGCAAGGCCGACCGCGATCCACTGCGCGCGTGACAGCCGTTCGCCCAGCACCAGCGTACCGAGCAGGACGTTCACCAGCGGGTTGATGTAATAGCCGAGGCTGGCCGCGTAGACATTGCCCTGCTGGATCGCCCAGACATAGACCACCCAGTTGACCGCGATCAGCGTGGCGCTGGCGAGCAGCAGCAGCATGACCTTGGGCGTGGCAAAGGCGCGTACCAGCTGGTCGATCTGCTTGCGCGCGGCCACGATCACAAGGCACAGCGGCAGCGTCCACAGGATGCGCCAGCCGACGAATTCGAAGGCCGGAACCTCGCGCACCAGGATCAGGTAGAGCGGCAGGAAACCCCAGATCAGATAGGCGCTGAAGGCTGACAAAAGCCCCGATCGGCGCTGGTCTGATGCTGTCGTGTCCATGAACGATTTGCGCCTAGGCGCGCCCCATCCGGGCCGCAAGCTTCAATTCGTCCGGCAAAGCGGCACGGCTCGTCGAAACTGTCGTTTGCTGACAGCGCGGTTGCAAACCGTTCAGAATGCGAAGCGTATTCCTGAACGACATCGACACCCCCGAGTCGAAAAAGACCGCCCGATAAGACCAAGGAAACGAACTATGGCACACCTTCTCAAGACTGCTTCGCTGGCCATCGCCGCCACCGGCCTGACCCTGTCCATGCCCGCATCGGCCGCTGTCCCGGCCCATGCCGCGCCGCAGGCCCACGCCCATGCCGCCTCCATCGCGGGCGACATGACCTACGAACACGGCAAGAAGCGCAAGCACTGGAAGCGCCATCACAATGACCGTTATGACGACTATCGCGGCAGCTACCGCGAAGCGCGCCCCTATTACATGGGTTACGACCGCGATTACGGCCAGCCGGTCTACCGCGACACCCGCGTCTGGCGCGGCCGTGACGGGCGCTATTACTGCGAACGCGAGAACGGCACCACAGGCCTGCTGGTCGGCGCAGGGGTCGGTGCGCTGATCGGCCACGAAGTCGCCGGTCGCGGCGATCGCACCCTCGGCGCGATCCTCGGCGGTGCGGCGGGTGCGCTGCTCGGCCGTACCATCGACCGCTCGAACACCCGCTGCGGCTGAGACCAGTTTTACCAGCTACCGGTCGTGCCCACCCGCGGCCGATAGCGCGATCCCTCCTGGGTCGTGTCGGGCGCCGTCCGCCTCCTCGCAAAGAAGGAGCGGGCGGCGCCCATTTCACGTGTCGGTCTCTGCCTGTCCCGCAATGGCGCAGCCTGCTGGCGCATATGGCTTTTTGGTGCGCGCGCGGCCATTACGGCGGCAAATACGTGCCGGAGATGCCGAAATGAAACTGCGCCCTTTCGCCCCGATCACCATGGTCGTCGCCCCGATTGCCCTGCTGGCCGCCTGCCAGAACGGCGAGGATGCGGGCGAGGCCGGCGATGACATGAACGCGGCGAGCGAGGCTGCGCTGGGCGACAATCTCGCTACCGATCCCGACATGGCTGGCACCAGCGAAGCCAATGCCGCGCTGTCGGGCACCGGCAACCAGAACGTGCCCAAGATCGACACCTCGCCCCGCGCGATCGAGGCTGCACGCACCCGCGCTGCGGAACTCGTCGGGGGTAGCGCCAACATGGATGCAGCGCCCACGCCGCGCCGCCTGTCCGAAGATGCTGCCGATACCGCTGCCATGGTGAAGGCGGCCCGCGCCATGCAGTCCGCCAATGGCGGCAACTGCTTCGAGGCGGTCAGCTATTCCGCGTCCTGGGCGGCAAAGCTGCCGGCCGAATTCCCGGTCTATCCGCGCGGCAACACGGTCGAGGCGGCGGGGACGGACGAGCGCTCCTGCGCTCTACGCGCCGTCACTTTCCGCACCGGCGTGCCGAAGAACGACGTGCTGGCCTTCTACGTCACCCGCGCCAATGACGCGGGCTACAGCGTGGAACACGTGGTGAAGGGCGGCGACAACGTGCTGTCCGCCACCAAGGGCAATAGCGCGATGGTGGTCTATGCCCGCGACCTGCCGGGCGAGGTCACCGAAATCGACCTCGTCACCAGCAAGCGCTGAGCCGAACCTATCAGCCGTCCTTGAGGCCGACGCCGATGCTGGCGCGCGGCTGGTCCATTTCCGTACTCGCCACCGGATAGGCGCAGTAGTCGGCCGCGTAATAGGCGGCCGGGCGATGGTTGCCCGACAGGCCCACGCCGCCGAAGGGCGCTGCGGATGACGCGCCGTTGGTCGGGCGGTTCCAGTTGAGGATACCCGCGCGCGCTTCGAACCAGAAGCGCTCGAAATCTTCCGGCTTGCCCCCGACCAGCGAGGCTGAGAGGCCGTAACGCGTGTTGTTTGCCTCGGCGATGGCGGCATCGAAATCGGGCACGCGGATGACCTGCAGCAGCGGGCCGAACAACTCGATATCGGGGCGCTCGGACATCTCGGTCGCATCGATGATCGACGGCGAGAGGAACGGCAGGTTCTCGTCCGGCCGCTTCATGTGCATCAGCGGCTTGCCGCCGCGGCTGATCAGCGCGACGAAGCTTTCGGACAACAGGTCGGCGGTCTGGTTGTCGATGACGCAGCCCATGAAAGGCTGGGGATCGGCAAAGGGCTGGTCGACAATCAGCTTTTCCGCCAGCTGCTTAACCGCCGGGACGATCTTGTCGTACATGCTGTCGACGACCACGAGACGCCGCGCAGCCGTGCAGCGCTGGCCGGCAGTGGTGAAGGCCGACTGGATGATCGTTGCCGCCGCATCGTCGATCTTGGGCGTATCGAGCATGACGATCGGGTTGTTGCCGCCCATTTCCAGCGCCACGATCTTGGCCGGATTGCTGGCGAGCTTGCGATTGATCGCGATGCCTGCGCGCGCGGAGCCGGTGAACAGCACGCCATCGACATGGGCGTGCTCGACCAGCGCCTTGCCTTCTTCGGGACCGCCGATGAGGCACTGCACCACGCCTTCGGGAATGCCCGAGGCGTTGAAGCACTTCACCAGGAATTCGCCCACGGCCGGCGTTTTCTCGCTCGGCTTGAAGATCACGACATTGCCCGCGATCAGCGCCGGGACGATGTGCCCGTTCGGCAGGTGCGCGGGGAAGTTGTAGGGGCCGAGCACGGCCATCACGCCATGGGGCTTGTGACGCAGCGCGGCAGTGCCCTGAAGCGCGCTGTTGAGCTTCTTCTGGCCGGTCCGCTCGGCATAGGCGGTCTTGGAGATTTCGACCTTGGCAATCACCGCCTCGACCTCGGTCTTGGCTTCCCACAGGGGCTTGCCGCTTTCGCGCGCGATCAGTTCGGCAAAGGGTTCGGCCTGCTTGCGGACTTCGTTCGCGAAGCGGCGCATGAGTTCGATGCGCTGGCCCACGGGTTCGCGCGCCCAGCTGTCGCGGACCGACAGCGCCTTTTCGACGGCCTGTTCGACATTGCCGATCCGGCCGCGCCACAGTTCCTTGCCGGTGGCCGGTTCGGTCGAAATCATTTCGGCTTGCGACACTTCGTTCCCTTCCTGCGCCGACGCGGCGTCTCCGCTGGCGCCTATGTGCCAGCCGCGCTGGCGCGTCAAATCGAGTTTAGCTTTCGCCCTGCGGCAAATGTCCGGCAGGCAGCGGGGCAGGCCCGTGCGCATCGCCCATGCTGCGCAGCGCGGCGATCTTGGCTTCGAGCGGGCCCCAGTCGTCGTCTTTGTCGATGGCCGACCAGATCGCCTCGACCTCCTCGACCAGCATGGATTGGGGCTCGTCTGCGGACCAGTATTCGTGGTTGTCTTCGACCGGCTGGTAGCCGGCAAAGGGCTGCGCCAGATCGCCCGTAGCGTTCCGCCCACCGCGATGGCGGAAGAAGAAGGCATCAGGCTGCACGCCACTTTCGCTCATATGGGCCTCGCATGCGCCGACCAGCCTCGCGTCGGCATCGGCGCCCCGGCTTTGGAGGCCCAGTCGCCAGCACCAGCGCCGCGCCACCACTTCCATGTAGAGTGAGCCGAACCGCTCCATCGCGGCAATCAGCGGCGGCGCATCGGCGATCAGGCGCAGGGCAACCGCGAACTGCCCGCAGTTCCAGTGCAATGCCTCGGGCTGGCGGCCGAAGGCATAAAGGCCCGCATGGTCGAAATAGGCGGCGGTGAAGCCCGGCTCCCATTTCGGCAGGAAGCGCCAGGGACCATAGTCGAAGCTTTCGCCCGACACGTTCATGTTGTCGGTGTTGAGCACGCCGTGGACGAAACCGGCTACCATCCAGCTTGCCGCGAGATCGGCCAGCCGTTCGACGACGAGGTGCATCAGGCGCACTGCCGGCTCGTCGCGCCCGGGGGCATCGGCAGGCGGGGGCGGGCCGGGGAATTGCGCGAGGCAATAGTCGACCAGCGCTTGCATGTGCTCGCGCTCTTCGAGGGCCAGAAGGCGCTGGAAGGTGCCGATACGCACGTGTCCGTGGCTGAGCCGCGTCATGACGGCAGAGCGCGTCGGGGACGGCTCGTCATTGCGCCAGAGCTCCTCGCCGGTCTCGACCACACTGAAGGTCTTGGAGGTATTCACGCCGAGCGCCTCGAGCATTTCGGTGGCGAGGATTTCGCGCACCGCGCCCTTCAGCGTCAGCCGCCCGTCGCCGTCGCGGCTCCACGGCGTCTGGCCCGAACCCTTGGTGCCGAGATCGAGCAGGCGGCCGGTCCCGTCGCGCAGCTGGGCGAACAGGAAACCGCGCCCGTCTCCGATTTGCGGGTTGTACACGCGGAACTGGTGGCCGTGATAGCGCAGCGCCAGCGGCTGCGGCAAATTGTCGGGCAGCGGATCGAATCGCCCGAAATGGTGCGTCCACTCCTCGTCCGACAAATCCGACAGCCCCACGGCGGCGGCCCAGCGGTCGTTGCGAAAGCGCAGTCGCGTGGCGGGAAAATCGGCTGCCCTCACCGGATCGGCGAGCCAGCCGGCCAGCTCCGTCACGGGTGTGTCGGGGCGATAGGCGGATGGTTCGGGCGCGCTGGGCATCCCCGACCAGATGAGGGTCCGCAACGACAGGTGCAAGTCGTCTCTCGAAATTTGCCGCACAAGCCGCTACCGCGCTTTCCATGGATAGCGAATTCAGCGAGCGCAGCTGGCAAAGCGCCGAGGGCCTGACCCTCTATTTCCGCGATTACGGCGAGGCGAACGAACGTCCGCCCGTGCTCTGCCTCCACGGCCTGACCCGCAACAGCCGCGATTTCGAAGGCGTTGCCCCCTATATCGCGAGCAAGGGCTGGCGGGTGATCGTCCCCGACATGCGCGGTCGCGGCAAGAGCGATTACGCCGAAGACAGCGCGACCTATGCGGTGCCCAATTACATCGGCGACGTGCTGGGGCTGTTGCAGCAGGAAAAGATCGAACGCTTCGTGTCGGTCGGCACCTCGATGGGCGGGCTGATGACCATGCTGATCGCGCAGGGCATGCCGCAGCTGATCGCAGGTGCGCTGCTCAACGACATCGGCCCGGTGGTCGATCCCTCGGGCATCGACAAGATCCGCACCTATTTGGGGCAGGGACGCAGCTTCCCCACCTGGATGCATGCCGCTCGCGCGCTGGAGGAAGTGCACGGCGCAGCCCACCCGTCGTTCGATACCGAGGACTGGATCGCCATGGCCAAGCGCGGGATGACCCTGTGCAACAATGGCCGCATCGCTTTCGATTACGACATGAAGATCGCAGAACCCTTCAATGCCGCGGACGAGAACGCCGTGCCGCCGGACCTGTGGCCCGGTTTCGAGGCGCTGGCGACCAAGCCCCTGCTGCTGGTGCGCGGCGGCCTGTCGAACCTGCTGCCGGAAGAAGCCTTTGCGGAAATGCAGCGCCGTGCGCCTGCCGCCGATGCGGTGACCGTGCCCGATGCGGGCCATGCCCCGACGCTGGACGAGCCGGAGGTCCGTTCGGCCATCGATTCGCTGCTCGCCAGCATCCGATGAACCGCAGCGCCGGCGGCGGCGCGCCGCGCGTCCTCCACCTGCAGTCGACCTTCGCCGCAGGCGGCAAGGAACGGCGCACGGTCGAACTCATCAACGCCTTCGGGCGCGGGCTGCACCACACGATCGTGTCGGCGGAGCCTGACCGGCTGGAAGCGGCGGAGGGCATCGACCGCAACATTCCCGTCGTCCTCCAGCCCGATTTTCCCAGCCTCAAGGGCACGCCGCTGCCCGGCAGGCTGATGAAGATCGCGCGAGCGATGAAGGATTACGACCTCGTCCTGACATACAACTGGGGCGCGATGGATGCGGTCATGGCGCACACCATGTTCTCCGAAGCGCTGACGCTGCCGCCGCTGATCCATCACGAGGACGGCTTCGACGAGAGCGAGCTGCACAAGCGCAAGCGCGGGCGCACCTGGTACCGCCGCGTGGCGCTGGGCAAGGCGTCGGGCCTCGTCGTCCCGTCTGAAACGCTGGAGGAAATCGCGCTGGTCGACTGGCAGCAGCCGCTCGGCCGGGTGAAGCGCATTCCCAACGGGATCGACACCAAGGCCTTTGCAATGCGGCCCAAGCCGGAGGCTTTCCGCCTGATCAAGCGCAAGGGCGAGAAATGGGTCGGTACGCTCGCGGGACTGCGCAAGGTCAAGAACCTGCCCGCGCTGGTGCGTGCCTTCGCCCCGATGCGCGAGGAATGGCATCTAGTGATCATCGGCGAGGGGAGCGAGCGCGATGCCATCCAGGCGGAAATCGACCGGCTGGGCATCAACCACCGCGTCCACCTGCCCGGCTCGGTCAAGGACCCCTCGCGCGTCATCGGCCTGTTCGACATGTTTGCCCTGTCCAGCTCGTCCGAACAATTCCCGCTCTCGGTGATCGAGGCGATGGCCGCAGGCCTTCCCGTTGTGGCCCCTGCAGTCGGCGACATCCCGCATATCGTCTCGGACGAGAATCGCGAATTCCTGAGCGCGCCCGGCAACGAGGACGATCTATCCGCCCTGATGCGCGCGCTCGCCGATAACGAGAAGGCCCAGAAAGCCATCGGGGAAGCCAACCGGGCCCGCGCGCAGGCGCAATTCGACCGCGAACGGATGGTCGCCACCTACCGCCGGCTCTACTCCAGCGCGATGCGCCGCGAATTCTGAGCGCGCCTGCGCGTTTCATCACCCGTTCACCCGTCGGGGGACAGGCATGCGCCATGGCCGCTCAAGCATTGCCCTTGCCCCCCGCTATGCCTAAAGACCCGCCTTCACATTTGCCTTGAATGGAGCACGCGCCGCAGTGGCACGCACACCCAAGACCGACCTGACCCGCGAGGAAAAGAAAGCCCGCGCCGACGCAGCCGAGCAGGAAGCCCTGCTGCGCGAGGTGGACGATGCCGTTCGCCAGGGCGATTTCGAAAGCTTCGCGACCAGCTACGGCAAGCCGCTGCTGGGCGTGCTGGTTGCCGGCCTCGCGGCCTTCGGCGGCTATCTGTGGTGGGACAACCAGAACGAGCAGAAGATGGAGGCGCAGTCCGAAGCGCTGGTCGTCGCGCTCGACCAGCTGGAAGCGGGCAACAATGCCGCCGCGCTGGAAAAGCTGAACGGCATGGAAGGCGAAGGCACGGCCGTGATTTCCGCCAAGCTGCTGCGTGCAGGCCTTGCTTCGGAAGCGGGCAATGACGCGGAAGCGGTGAAGCTGTTCGGCGAGGTCGCCGACGATGAAAGCGCGCCCAAGGTCATGCGCGACATGGCGCTGCTGCGCCGTGTGACGATGCAGTACGACGATCTCGAACCCGCCGAAGTCATCGCCGCGCTCAAGCCGCTGGCGACGCCGGGCGAGCCGCTGTTCGCCAGCGCGGGCGAAATCGTCGCCCATGCCTATCTCGCGCAGGGCAAGCGCGCCGAAGCCGGCGCCCTGTTCGGCCAGATCGCACGTGCCGAGGGCACGCCCGAAGGCACCAGGACCCGGGTCCTGAACATGGCAGGCATCCTCGGCGTCGATGCCGTGGACGATGTCGAGAAGCTGCTCGATTCGCAGCGTGTCGACCCGCAGGCCGAAGCCCAGCAGCCGGCTGCCGAATAATCGAATAGACGGGATGAAGATGAGCCAGACCAACGCAAAACCCTATCTGCGCGGCGCACTCGTCGCAGCGATCGCCCTCGGCCTGTCGGCCTGCAGCGGCGGACTGTTCGGCGGCGGGGACGGCAAGAAGACCACGCCGACCGTCGGCAAGCGCGAACCCATCCTCTCGCGCATCACCACGGGCGCAGAAGTCGATCCGGCGCTGGCAGGCGTTTCGGTGGTCCTGCCTCCGGCTCAGGCCAATACCGAATGGGGCCAGGCCGGCGGCACTGCCAGCAAGAGCTACGGGCACCTCGCCCTTTCGCAGGCACCCACGCGGGCCTTCACCGTCAGCGTGACCGGCGCGGACAACCGCCGCCGCCTCGGCGCTGCGCCGGTGATCGGCAGCGGCAAGCTTTATGCCGTCGGCACTGACGGCCGCGTTTCGGCCTTCGATGCGCAGACCGGCGCACGCAGCTGGAGCTACCAGACCCAGTTGAGCGATGATACGCGCCCCTCCGCATTCGGCGGCGGCGTCAGCTATTCGAACGGCACGGTCTACGGGACCGACGGGGCGGGCAATGTGTTCGCCCTCAACGCCCAGACCGGCGCGGAACTCTGGAAGGTCAAGCCGGGCGGCCCGCTGCGCGGATCTCCGACGCTCGCCTTCGACAACGTCTTCGTCATGACGCAGGACAATCTGCTCTTCGCCCTCAATGCCGCCGACGGCAGCATCCAGTGGGACGAATCGGGTTCGACCACCATGGCCGGCGTCTTCGGCGTTGCCGCGCCTGCCGCAGGGCAGGGCACGGTCGTGGCCGGCTACACATCGGGCGAACTGATCGCCTACCGTTACGAGAATGGCCGCAGCCTGTGGGCCGACGCCCTTGCGCGCACCTCGATCTCGACACAGGTCGGTGCGCTGTCGGACATCGACGCCGACCCGATCATCGACAACGGCCGCGTATATGCGCTCGGCCAGGGCGGTCGCATGGCGGCCTACGAACTGGTGACCGGCCAGCGCCTGTGGGAACTCAACGTCGCAGGTATCTCCACCCCCGCGATCGCCGGTGAATGGATCTTCGCCCTCACCGACGATGCCCGCCTGATCGCCATCCAGCGCGGAACCGGCAAGGTCCGCTGGCTGACGCAGATGGCCCGCTACCGCGACGAAGAGGACAAGAAAGGCCCGATCTTCTGGCAGGGCCCGGTGCTTGCCGGCGGCCAGCTGTGGGCGGTCAATTCGGAAGGCGAAATCTGGCGCATCAGCACGGGCGAAGGTTCGGCCACGCTGTTCACCGAGCTGGACGCCGACATCAGCCTGCCGCCGATCGTGGCGAACAACACGCTCTACGTCCTCGACGACAGCGGCACGATCACCGCTTTCCGGTAAGGCGCGATAGTTTTCGCACCGTTTACCATTGCCGCGCTATAGGGCGTGGCAATGGACAGGAACCTACCCGTACCGGACCGCCGTCCGACCAGCGACGTCTCGCCAGCCGTGGGGCTGGTGGGGCTGTTCGCGCTGCTCGCATGGGTATGGATCGCCCGCGACTGGGCGGGCATCGCGGAGTTCTGGAACCTGCCCGGCCCGCGCGAGCCTCTGGTCGGCCCCAATGCCGCCATCGCAGGCCTCGTATTCATCACCATCCCGATGGTCGCCTGGTCGGTATTCGTCGACAAGGTGCATCGGCGCCCGTCCACCGGGATCGATTGGTCGCTGGCCAAGACGCGCAAGGCAGACCTCGAGACATCGCTGACCAAGATCGCGGGCCTGTGGGCCACATGGGCGATTCTCGTTGCGCTGTTTTGCCTGTGCCGCTGGTACTGGAGCGGGAACTACATCTACGCGCTCAAGGTCCTCGCCGTCATGGGCGCGGCCATGGTGGTGCTGTCGGTGCCCTATGTCCTGTGGCTCGACCGCGTGATGAAGAACCCGCGCGACCACGCATGGCATTTCGGCGCGATGCTGTTCATGCGCGACGACTGGGATGCGGGCGAGGTGAAGAAGCACTGGCGTGCCTGGATCATCAAGGGCTTCTTCGGCGCCTTCATGATCTCCATCGTGCCGGTGAATTTCGCCAATGTGGTGAATGCCGACCTCTATGAATTCCTGAGCAATCCGGTCGTCTTCGCGGTCGTATTGATCAACCTGCTGTTCCTGATCGACGTGATGGTCGGCGCTGTCGGCTACATCGTGACGCTGCGCCCGCTTGATGCGCATATCCGGTCGGGCAACCCCTTCCTCGGTGGCTGGCTGGCCGCGCTGGTCTGCTATCCGCCGTTCGTCTGGGGCATCCTCGGCAACGGTCAGGTGATGAGCTATGAACACAATGTCGGGCAGTGGCACTACTGGCTCGACGGGAACCAGGCGGTGCTGTGGGTCTGGGCGGGCGTGCTGGTCTTCCTGACCGCGGTCTATGCCTGGGCGACATTCGCTTTCGGCATCCGCTTTTCAAACCTCACCTATCGCGGCGTGCTCACGAACGGGCCCTACCGCTTCACGCGGCATCCGGCCTATTTGTCGAAAAACCTGTTCTGGTGGTGCAGCGTAATGCCGTTCCTCGTGGTCAACGGCAGCATGACCGATGCCATCCGCAACACCTTCTTCCTGCTGTGCGTGAACGGCATCTACTACTGGCGCGCGCGTACGGAAGAGGCGCACCTGCTGACAGAGGACGAGAAATACCGCGAATATTACGCGTGGATGAGCGCAAACGGACTGATCACCGCGCCGTTGTCACGACTGTTCCGCCTGTTCACGCCGCGCGCCGGTGCTGCGGCGGCCCAACCGGCGGAATAGGTCAGCCGAGCGGCTCGCCCTCGTCGGTTTCATAGACCCTGATTTCGCGCGACACGGGCGGGTTGGCCGCCATCACGCCGCGGAATTCGGCCATGTGCGCCGATTGGCCATGCGCGGCCAGCGCATCGCGGTCGCGCCAGCGTTCGAACAGGATCAGCGTGTCGGGATCGGCGAGGTCTTCGGCGAAGGCGTAGTCGAGGCAGCCATCTTCCGCGCGGCTGGCGCGGACCATTTCGACCATCGCTTTGCGGGTGGCGGCGTCCATCGGCTTGCCCAGCTTGATCGTGCCGTTGATCTGGATCATCGCCGTCCTCCTTTGCTCAGAAACTGTATTTGTAGACCCGGGTGATGTCCCCGCTCCATTCGCCGTTGTAGCGGTCGAGCAGGACCTGTGCGGGCACCTTGCCGCTCCGCACGATCTCGTCGAGCGTTTCGAGGAAGCCGGTTTCGTTATCGCCCGAAGTGTTGAGCTTGGCCCGCGCGGTCAGGCCGGCACGCGCCACGGCGAGCACTTCCTTTGCCAGATCGCGCAGCTTCCCGCCGCCCGGGATGGGTGCGTCGAGCGCCAGTTTGGGCACCGCGTTGCGCAGGTCCTCGCGCTCTTCCATCGTCCAGTGCTTCACGAGGTCCCACGCCGCATCGAGCGCGCCCTGGTCGTAGAGCAGGCCGACCCAGAAGGCGGGCAGGGCGCAGATCCGGCTCCACGGGCCGCCATCCGCTCCGCGCATTTCGAGGAAGCTCTTGAGGCGCACTTCGGGGAAGGCGGTCGAAAGGTGGTCCCACCAGTCGCTCTCAGTCGGTTTTTCGCCCGGCAGGACGGACAGATTGCCATCGAGGAAATCGCGGAAGCTGAGGCCGGCGGCATCGATGTATTTCCCGTCGCGGAAGACGAAATACATCGGCACGTCGAGCATGTAGTCGACATAGCGTTCGTAGCCGAAACCGTCCTCGAACACGAAGGGCAGCATGCCGGTGCGATGCGGGTCGGTGTCGCTCCAGATATGACTGCGATAGGACAGGTAACCGTTCGGTTTCCCTTCGAGGAAGGGCGAATTGGCGAACAGCGCGGTCGCCAGCGGCTGGAGCGCGAGCCCGGTTCGGAATTTCTGCGCCATGTCGAGTTCGGACGAATAGTCGAGGTTCACCTGGATGGTGCAGGTGCGCAGCATCATGTCGAGGCCGAGGCTGCCGACGCGCGGCATGTGGCGCATCATGATCTCGTAGCGGCCCTTGGGCATGATCGGCAGTTCTTCACGGGTCTTGTCGGGCCACATGCCGAGCCCGAGGAAGCCGACGTCGAAGGCTTCGGCCACTTCCTTCACCTGCGACAGGTGACGGCCGGTTTCCGCGCAGGTCTGGTGCAGGTTTTCGAGCGGCGCGCCCGACAGTTCCAGCTGGCCGGCAGGTTCGAGGCTGACCGTCCCGTCCTCGCCGCGCATGGCGATGACCTTGCCGCCTTCTTCCACCGGCTCCCAGCCGAACTTGCGCAGGGCCAGCAGGATATCGAGAATGCCGCCTTCCTCGTCATAGGACGGCGCGCGGTGATCCTTGCGCTTGAAGACGAGCTTCTCGTGCTCGGTGCCGATGCGCCAGGCGTGCTTGGGCTTCTCGCCCTTCTGCATCGGCGCGACGAGCTGGTCGCGCGATTCGATGATGGGATCGACCTTGGCGGATGTGTCGCGCGTGCTCATTGGGTGGCGTTAGAAAACGGAATCTATCAGGGAAAGGAAATTATTCCTCTCCGATCCAATCGCCTGCTTCCGCCATCCACACCGCGATGCCTGCAATCGCTGCCGTTTCGCCCCGCAAGATGCGCGGTCCGAGGCTGATCGGGCGGGCGTTGGGATGGGCACGGATCGCCTCGCGCTCGGCATCGTCGAATCCGCCTTCGGGGCCGGTGAGCAGGGCTGCGGGCCCTTCGGTAAGGCAGAAGGCGTCGGCAGCGCTTTCCCCGCCTTCCTCGTCGGCGAAGAACAGCAGGCGGTCTTCGGGCCAGTCGCGCAGCATGGCGTCGAGCTTCACTGGTTCGGACAATTCGGGCAGCGCGGTGCGGGCGCATTGCTCGGCCGCCTCGGTCACGATCGTGCCTGCCCGTTCGAGGTTGAGCTTGTCCGCCACGCAGCGCCGCGTGACCATCGGCGCGATGCGCGCAACGCCCAGTTCGGTCGCCTTTTCGAGCACGAAATCGAACCGGTCCTTCTTGAGCAGTGCCGGGCAGAGCCAGAAATCGGGCACCGGCTCGCGAGGGCGCAAGTGGTCGCGCGGTTGCAGCAGGACATGGCGCTTGCCTGCCTCCAGCACCTCGGCGGCCCATTCGCCGGTCGCATTGTCGCACAGGATCACCGCGTCGCCGGGCGACACGCGCATCACCTTGGCCAGGTAATGCGCCTGGTTGCCGTCCACCTGTACGGGCGCATCCGGCGAAAGCGGGGTGTCGACGAACAGGCGCGGGGCGCTTTTCGGGGGCCAGGCGGGTGTAGCGGGCATGGCTTTGCAGGTGGCACGGCGGCGGGTAGGGAGCAAGTCATGAGCGAGACTGCTTCACCTGACATCGTCCCCGATACAGAGCACCGCGGCATCGTCGCGCGCCTGCCGCAAGGCCCACGCGACCTCGCCATGCTCGCCCGGTTCGACCGGCCGATCGGCTGGTGGCTGCTGTTCTGGCCCTGCGCCTGGGGCGTGTGGCTCGCGGGTGCGGGTTGGCAGTTCGCCCTGCTCGGTTGGCTGCTGCTCGGCAGTATCGCCATGCGCGGAGCGGGCTGCGTCTACAACGATATCGTCGATGCGAAGCTCGACCGGCAGGTGGCGCGCACGGCCAGTCGCCCGGTTGCAAGCGGGCGCGTCTCGAAGAAGCTCGCCTGGGGCTGGCTGGTCACGCTGAGCCTCGTCGGGCTCCTTGTGCTGCTACAGCTCGAACCGCTGGCCCAAATCGTCGCGCTGGCGAGCCTTGCGCTGGTGGCGGCCTATCCCTTCATGAAGCGGATTACCTGGTGGCCGCAGGCTTGGCTCGGCATGGTCTTCACCTGGGGGCTGCTGGTCGGCTTTACCCACTTCCGCGCCGACAACCTCGGTGCACTTGCTGCCATGTATGCGGGCGCGGCGCTGTGGGTGATCGGTTACGACACGATCTACGCCATGCAGGACCGCGAGGACGATGCGCTGGTCGGCATCCGCTCTTCCGCCCTCCGGCTGGGGGCAGGGGTGAAGCGCGGGGTGGCCCTGTTCTACACCGGCGCTGTTGCGCTGTGGGCGCTCGCTTTCTGGCTCTACCGAGAGGACTGGGTGGCACTGCTGGCGCTTATCCCCGCCGCGTGGCATCTTGCGTGGCAGGTCGCGACCCTCGACGGCGAGGATGCCGGCAACCCGCTCGAGAGGTTCCGCGCCAATCGCTGGACCGGCGCGCTGGTCGCCGCGGCCTGTTTCGTCGTCGGCAATGCGGGGGTCTAAGGCCGCGCAAGCCTTGACTCGCGCTGCGCAATCGCCTTGCAGCGAATGACACCAACTCTCGCCTTCCGGAGCGCGCACACATGAAGTTCTTCGTCGACACCGCCGACATCGCCGACATCAAGGAAATGGCCGACACCGGTCTTCTCGACGGGGTCACCACCAACCCTTCGCTGATCGCCAAGTCGGGCCGCGATTTCATCGAGGTGACGCGCGAAATCTGCAGCATCGTCGATGGTCCGGTCAGCGCCGAAGTCGTCGCGCTCGACCACGAGACGATGATGAAAGAGGCCGAAACGCTCCGCAAGATCGCCGACAACGTCTGCATCAAGGTGCCGCTGACGATCGACGGCCTCAAGACCTGCAAGAAGCTGACCTCGGACGGTACGCAGGTCAATGTGACCCTGTGCTTCTCTGCCAACCAGGCGCTGCTGGCCGCCAAGGCCGGCGCGACCTTCGTGTCGCCCTTCGTCGGCCGTCATGATGACAACGGCTTCGACGGCATGTCGCTGATCGAGGATATCGTTACGATCTACAGCAATTACGGTTTCGAGACCGAAGTCCTCGTTGCCTCGATCCGCAACCCCGTCCACGTGCTGCAGAGCGCGCTGATCGGTGCCGACGTCGCCACCATGCCGCCCGCCGTCATCAAGGGGCTGTTCAAGCACATCCTGACCGACAAGGGCATCGAAGGCTTCGTCGCCGACTGGGAAAAGACTGGCCAAAGCATCCCGACGTCCTAACTAGGCACACGTGACCGACCAGACCCCCCTCGACCGTTTCAAGCAGGCGCTGACCGGCACTGCGCGCGCGCTCGCGCAAGAGCCGGAGGTCGAGGTGGCCTGGAGCGCGGACCAGCCGAGCCAGTCGGGCAAGAACTTCCGCGTGCCCCTGCCGGGCCGCAACCTGCCCCGCGACCAGGCGACCGAGGCGCGCGGCTTTGCCGACAGCTTTGCGCTGAAGCTGCGCCACCACAACGAGGCGTTGCACGCCAAGGGCGCGCCGCCCGAACCCATCGCGCGTGCCTGTTATGACGCGATCGAGCGGGTCCGCTACGAGGCGATCGGCAGCAACCGCTACGACGGCATTCGCGGCAATCTCGACGCTGCGCTCGAACTGCGCACCGCGACCGACCCCATCGCCAAGGCGAGCGAGGCGAACGAGGTGCCGCTGTCGACCGCGCTCTCTCTGATCCTGCGCGAGGCGCTGACGGGCGAGGCTGTGCCCGACCGCGCGAAGGCCGGCGTAGACATGGTGCGCGGCGATATCCTCGCCAAGATCGGCACCGACATGGACGGCCTTGCCGACGCGCTCGACGACCAGCGCGCCTTCCAGAATCTGACGCTCGACATGCTCCGCCATCTGGAACTGACGCTGCCCGATACGCCGGACGACGGCAGTTCCGACGACGGGGACCAGGACGACGGCGAAACGCCCGAACAGGACGAGGACACCGACGAACAGGACGAGGGTGAGGCCCAGCCGCAGGAAAGCGATGCGCGCGGCGAAATCACCGACGGCGAGGCCGATGGCGATGCCGAGCAGGACGTCGAGGGCGAACAGGAAATGTCCGACGGCGACCCTTCGGACGACGATGGCGAGGGCATGCAGCCCGTCCGTCCGAACCGCCCGTGGACCGACCTGCCGGAAGACTTTGATTACAAGGCCTATACCGACAAGTTCGACGAGGTGATCGAGGCGCCCGAGCTGTGCGATCACGAGGAACTGGACCGGCTGCGCGCCTATCTCGACAGCCAGCTGGCGGGCCTCCAGGGCATCGTCACGCGGCTTGCCAACCGCCTCCAGCGCCGCCTCATGGCGCAGCAGAACCGCAGCTGGGATTTCGACCAGGAAGAGGGCCTGCTTGATGCAGCGCGCCTGACCCGCGTGGTTGTCAGCCCCGGCCATGCGCTCTCCTACAAGATCGAGCGCGATACCGAGTTCAAGGACACGGTCGTCACCCTGTTGATCGACAATTCGGGCTCGATGCGCGGACGGCCGATTTCCATCGCCGCGATCAGCGCCGACATCATGGCGCGCACATTGGAGCGCTGCGGCGTGAAGACGGAAATTCTCGGCTTCACCACCCGCGCATGGAAGGGCGGGCAGAGCCGCGAGGCATGGCTCGCCGATGGGCGCCCCGCCAATCCCGGCCGCCTCAACGATCTGCGCCACATCGTCTACAAGAAGGCCGACGAGCCGTGGCGACGCGCGCGCCGCAACCTCGGCCTGATGATGCGCGAAGGCCTGCTGAAGGAAAACATCGACGGTGAGGCCCTGCTCTGGGCGCACTCCCGCCTGCTCGCACGCGCCGAAGACCGCCGCATCCTGCTGGTCATCAGCGACGGCGCACCGGTCGACGACAGCACGCTGAGCGTGAACCAGGCAGGCTATCTCGAAGGGCACCTTCGCAAGGTGATCGAGTGGATCGAGAAGCAAAGCCCCGTCCAGCTCGCCGCCATCGGCATCGGCCATGACGTGACCCGCTACTACAAGCGCTCGGTCACGATCATGGACGTCGAACAGCTCGGTGGCACGATTATCGAGCAGTTGGCCGGATTGTTCGAGGTGGAGAAGTGATGAACGTCACCGAAGCAGTCCAATCGCGCCGCTCCGTGCGCGCATTCACCGACCAACCGGTCGACCGCGAGGTGCTCACCCGCGTGCTCGAAAAGGCGCAGCGTGCGCCTTCAGGCGGGAACGTCCAGCCGTGGAATGCCGTGTTGCTCACCGGCGCGCCGATGCAGGCGCTGTTCGACCGGGTGGCGCTGGAGTTTCCCAAGGGCCGGGCGGCGATGCAGCCCGAATACGACATCTACCCCGAGGGTCTCGACGGCGCATACGAGGAACGCCGCTTCGGCGTGGGCGAGGACATGTACGCCTCGCTCGGCATCAGCCGCGAGGACAAGGCCAAGCGCCTCATGTGGTTCGCCAACAATTTCCGCGCCTTCGGAGCGCCGGTGCTGATGCTGGTCCACACGCCCAAATACATGGGTCCGCCGCAGTGGAGCGATATCGGCATGTGGCTGCAGACCATCATGCTGCTGCTGCGCGAAGAGGGCCTTGATAGCTGCGCGCAGGAAGCCTGGGCCGCTTACAGCCCGCAGGTGCGCGAGGTGGTCGACATTCCCGAAGACCACACCTTCTTCTGCGGTATGGCCATCGGCTACCGCGATGCGGACGCGCCGGTGAACCTGTTCGATGTGAAACGCGCGTCGCTGGATGAAAGCGTGCGCTGGGAGGGTTGGCAGTAGCCACCCGCGCACCTATTGCGCACGCCATGACCGATACGCCGCTCAAGCTGTTCAACTCGCTCACCCGCGAGATCGAGACGTTCACTCCTGTCCATCCGGGCGAGGCGCGCGTCTACAGCTGCGGGCCGACGGTCTACAACTACCCCCACATCGGCAATATGCGTGCCTATGTCTTTGCCGACGTGCTGGGCCGCACGCTGAGCTGGAAGGGGTACGATCTCACCCACATCATCAACATCACCGACGTCGGCCACCTGACCGACGATGCGGACGAGGGTGAGGACAAGATGGAGAAGATGGCTGCGGAGAAAGCGCAGTCGATCTGGGACATCGCGAAGCACTACACCGAGGCCTATTGGGCCGATGTGAAGGCGCTGAATATCCGCCAGCCGGCCAAGTGGTCGGTCGCCACCGATTACATCGACGAGATGATCGAGTTCGCGAAAGGCATCGCGGACAAGCACTGCTACGAACTCGATAGCGGGCTCTATTTCGACGTCTCCACCATCCAGGATTATGGCAAGCTCGCCCGCGCTGTCACCGAAGAAGGTGAGGGCCGCATCGATACGGTCGAAGGCAAGCGAAACGCGGCCGACTTCGCGATCTGGCGCAAGACGCCAGCGGGCGAGAAGCGCCAGATGGAATGGGATTCGCCGTGGGGTAAGGGCGCGCCGGGCTGGCATCTCGAATGCTCGGTCATGGGCGGAAAGCTTCTCGGCTTCCCCTTCGACATCCACACCGGCGGTATCGACCACCGCGAGATCCACCACCCGAACGAAATCGCGCAGAACCAGGCGCATTGCTGCACCAACGGCCTCGACGTGGCCGAAAACAGCGGCGCGCGCATCTGGATGCACAACAACTTCCTCGTCGAACGCAGCGGCAAGATGAGCAAGAGCGCGGGCGAGTTCCTGCGCCTGCAGCTGCTGATCGACAAGGGCTACCACCCGCTCGCCTACCGCATGATGTGCCTGCAGGCGCATTACCGCAGCGAGCTGGAGTTCAGCTGGGAAGGGCTGGGTGCGGCACTGACACGCCTGAAGCGCATCGTGATGCAGGTCGAACGCTTGAAGGACGAGATTGCAGGCGATCCCTCGCACCAGAAGTTCGCACCGATGCGCGAGAAATTCGCCGCTGCCGTGTCCGACGATCTCAACACCTCGATCGCGCTTGTCGCGCTGGAAGAGGCGCTGGCGGTCAAGAAGGTCGACGGCGGGGTGAAGCGTGCCGTGATCGAGGACATGGACCGCGTGCTCGGCCTCGATCTGTTTTCGCTCACCCGCGAGGATTTGCGCATCAGGCCCGTCTCTGCCGAAATTACCGAGACGGAAATCGAGGCCGAACTCGTCCGCCGCAAGGAAGCGCGCGTTCTCAAGGACTTCGCCGCCAGCGACGCCATTCGTGAAACCCTCGCCGTGAAGGGCGTCGAGGTCATGGACGGCGATCCGCTCGGCTGGGAGTGGAAGCTGGGCTGAGTTGCGGTTAGGGACTTAATCCGAAGAGGAGAGTCCCACACATGACCAAAGCCGTTATGTCCGCCCTGATCCGCCCGCTGGTGGAGCCGCGTCTGCCCGATTGGGTCGAGCCCCTGTGGTTCATGAGCAAGGAAGAGGCGCTGAAATTCGCGCCCGAAGCGGAAATCGGCTGGTTCGATCTGAACGAGAAAGAGCCAATGGCAGAAATCGCGCGCGCCGCGACGAATTTGAAATGGCTCAATTCGATCTACGCCGGGCTCGATTTCATGCCGCTCGACCTGCTGGCGGAGCGCGGGACGGTCGTGACGAACGGCGTCGGCATCAACGCCATCACCATCGCCGAATATGTCGTCATGCTGATGCTGGCCCATGCCAAGGGCTACCGCGAGGTCGTACGCGCACAGGAACGCCATGAATGGCTGCTCGACAGCCCGGGCAAGCGCGAACTCTCGGGCGAGCGGGTGCTGTTGCTCGGCATGGGCGCGATCGGCAGCCTCGTGAAGACCCGCCTCGAGGCCTTCGACATGTCCGTGGTGCCCGTGCGCCGTTCGGGCGGCGAGGGCGCGCTGCGTCCCGGCGAATGGCGCGAAAAGCTGGGCGAATTCGACTGGGTGGTGCTCGCCGTGCCCTCTACCGACGAGACCAAGGGCATGATCGGAGCCGCGGAACTTGCCGCCATGCGCCCCAATGCCGTGCTGGTGAACATCGCGCGCGGGGACGTGGTCGAACAGGACGCGCTGGTCGAGGCGCTCAAGGCAAAGACCATCGAGGCGGCGCTGCTCGACGTGACCGACCCCGAGCCGCTGCCCGAAGACCACCCGCTGTGGGAACTGCAGAATGCGCAGGTCACCATGCACCTGTCGGGCCGCGCGCAGACGAAGATGTTCCAGCGCAGCGCCGACAGGTTCGTCGAAAATCTCGAACGGTGGCAGAAGGGCGAACCGGTCCAGCCGCAGATGGACCTTGCCGCCGGGTACTGATCAGGCGTCTTCGAGCAGCAGCAACTCGCACTGGACCAGCAGGCGCGGGTCGGGGACCATGCGGTGCTCGACCTCGCTCACGCCGGCATCAGCGACGAGCTGGCCCGCAATCGCGAACTCGTGATCGGGCAGTTCGGCGACGAACCGCTCGCCCGCTTCCACCGCCTCGTCTCCAGCAAACAGCAGGGCGAGGCTGTGGCGCGTGCCGGCAAAGGTGATGCTGGCCCAGGCTTTTTCCGTGTGGGTGAGGACCTGTCCGCGATGATCGCACAGATCCATCAGCGCATCGCGCAGCCGGTCGGCGGCAGTGCGGCGCGGGCGGATGCGCTGGCGTTTGGGTGGGGCGCACTCAGCCGACATGGGCCACCTCCCGCGCAGCTTCGCCGCGACCGGCCTCGAAACCCGTCATGAAACCGCGAATGCGCGCTTCGGTCCCGCTGCGCGGTTCGCGCCCCATGCGCAGGTCGAGCACGAAGCGCGGATCATGCGCCGCGAGCCGCCCGAACTTGGTCGGCGGCATGTCATGGGCGCGAAGGAATTTCTCGATGGACCGGATCAGCATGCGAAGGCTCCCCAAATAGCTGAACTGACAGGCGAATCGCTCGCCGTGTTCCTATTTCGTTCCACCCCAAATCCTACTTGTCTAGGAAAAATCCTATGCTATAGGAATTTTCCCGCATCGCTCTCCGGCGAGGCGCGGAAATGCGCCGGTGACGAAGGTTGGCAGGGAGTTAAGGCATGGCAGACGGGATGAGCGAAGATCGCGCCAGGCTGGTCGAACTGGCCGAACGCAACCGCACGAGCCTGGCCGCTCTTTCCTCTATGTTGGGGCGCAATCCCAGCTACTTGCAGCAATTCGTGCGCAAGGGCAGTCCGCGCCGACTGGAAGAGCAGGACCGTCATCGCCTTGCCGAATTCTTCGGAGTGAGCGAGGTCGAACTGGGGGCCGATCCCGACCTCGCTCGTCCGCGCGAATCGGACGACTTTCTTGCCGTACCAAGGCTTGCTTTGGATGCCTCGGCGGGGCCTGGCGCAGTATCGGCGGAGGAAATTTCCTTCGACAGCTTCCGCTTTTCGCGCCGGTGGCTGCGCGAAATGGGGCTGGAAGGTGCGGACCTGTCCGCCATCCGCGTGGAAGGCGACAGCATGGAACCGGTCCTTCGCAGTGGTGACGAGATCTTCGTCGACCGCAACAAGCGCGCGGGCGAGGGTATCCATGTCGTTCGCATCGGCGATGCTCTGCACGTAAAGCAGGTGCAGGTCAGCGCTGCGGACCGCATCAAGCTGATCAGTGCGAACGATGCCTATGCGCCGGTCGAACTCGCGCGTCACGAGGTGGAAGTGATCGGCCGCGTGGTTTGGAAGGGCGGGCGAATCTAGCCGCTTGGGAGGTCGTGCTGGACCAACCCGCCGCATCGGTGGCACACTGCCGCGCGGAGGAGGATGTCCATGCCCACTATCCGGACCATCGCGACCCTGGCTGCGGCCTTGACGCTCACCACCCCGCTCAGCGCGGCGATTTACATCAAGATTCCCGACATCGACGGCGAGAGTGGGCGCGCAACGCCCGGCGTCGAACCCGACGAGATCGACGTGAAGATGGCCGATGACGGTGCGCAGACGAAGGATTCGGGCGAGGCGCATCTCGATTACCTGACCATCACACTCAGTCCGCGTGCCGGCGGCCGCGAAGTGACCCATGTCGTGCAGCAGGGCGGCGCAGGCACTGCAGATGCGCCCCCCGGCCCGATACACTGGAGCGCCGAGGGCGTTCCCCTGCGTGCCGGTGTCTCGGAACGCCTGCGCCACAAGGATCGTGCGACGACGGCCGAGCCGGCCCCGCGCGATACCGCCACCGGCATGGCAACGGGCAAACGGCAGCATCGACCCGTTACCCTGAAACCGATGGAGAAGGGCTCACGCATCATGGTGCCGGCCTCGAACGGGCCGGGAACCCTGACTTTCGCAGGGCGGTTTGATGGCTGCACCCAAGGTGCCAGCTACCCGCACGTCCTGATCGGCGATGATGAGGGAGGCGGGGAAGCGAAGCTGACCGGCGTGACCATCGCCAGCTGCGCGGCGGAAGAGGTCACGCTGAATTACGAGAAGATCACTTATTGATCGCTTGTGGCCCGGCTTGACAGGATTGCGCGCCGGGCGCAGCACCTGGTCATGGCCCGAACGATCGCCACCACTGTCCTGCAAGCGGCCCGCCCGATAACGGCGGCGACTGTTTGCGCGCCTGTGTGCTGATCCTTCCGGTCCCAAGCCACAGACACCAGCCAGACCCCGCCCGACCGGCGGGGTTTTTCGTGCCGGTCGGGCGCAACTCCCGAAAAGGATTGCCCCGATGACCGCCTTCACCACGGAAACCGATTTCTCGCATCTTGCCGACCGCGTGCTGGATACTAGCCTGCCGCGTGCCGAATGGACGCACGAGGCGCATTTCGCGCTGGCGCTGGAGATATTGCGCCATCGCCCCGGCCTTGCAGGCGGCGAGAGTTTCCGCACCATCATCACCCGGCTGAACGAGGCTCATGGCACGCCCAACACCGACAGTTCGGGATATCACCATACGATCACGCTCGCTTCGCTACACGCGACGGAGCGCTTGCTGGATACTCGACGCGGCGCGCAACTGGCCGAGGTCCTGCGCGACCTGATGTCAGGCCCGCTCGGCCGGTCGGACTGGATCCTCGCCCACTGGTCGCGTGACCGCCTTTTCTCGGTCGATGCGCGGCGGGACTGGGTGGAACCCGACCTCGCACCGCTCCTGTAGGGCGCGCTATTCTTCCTCGATCCGCACCATCACATGGGCATAGGGCGTGCCGCGCCACATGACATAGACCGGGTCCTTCGGATCGGTCGACAGCCCTGCCATCATGGCGGGATCGGGGAAAATCAGCATCATGTGCGGCCCGTCCTTGATCCACTCGTTGTCAGCGGTCGGCTCGGTCGCCATCGGGTCGATATTGCTGGTGCCGGGCGCGGTGCCTTCACCGGCCAGCATGTAGGACACACCGAATTTCTTCGGCGTATAGGGTTCGCCCTTCATGAAGCCCGCAATGAAGGCGTCCCATTCGGCATCGTTGCAGCGCGGCCCCATGGTGGGCGCCTGCGGGTAGCAGGTGTAGCCATTGCTGCCTTCGCGCAGCAGCGTGCCGTCGTTGTTGCGCACGCTCGCATTGTCGGTGACCGAGGCCGGGGCGGCGCTCAGCGCATCGGCGATCAGCGCGTCGGTGTCGGCGGACTGGGCGGCCAGCGGCGTAGCGCCGCCGGTGACGAGGGCAATCATCGACAGTGTCTTGAAAACTCGCATGTCTTACCTCCTTGCGAGAGGCGACCCGTGCGACCATTCGCGCATCATAGCGCTTGGGAGCGGCAATTGCCACCGGAAGGCCGCGGCAGGCCGTGCCGCGCGCGCTTGCATTCGTGGCGGCAGGCCGCCATTTCATGCGCCATGAACGACAAGCCCATGCCCCCGATGAGAGCCGGTATCGTCCCGGTCACCCCGCTCCAGCAGAACTGTTCGCTGATCTGGTGCACCAAGACCAACAAGGGCGCGCTGGTCGACCCGGGCGGCGATCTCGACAAGCTCAAGGCCGCGGTCGCCAAGACCGGGGTGGAGCTGGAAAAGATCCTCATCACCCACGGCCATATCGACCATTGCGGCGAGGCGGGCATCCTGGCCAAGGAACTCGGCCTGCCGATCGAGGGGCCGCACGAAGGCGACCGCTTCTGGATCAGCCGCCTCGACGAGGACGGTGCGCGTTACGGGGTGAACGGGCAGGTGTTCGAACCCGATCGCTGGCTGGAAGACGGCGACAAGGTCACCATCGGCGAGCTGGAGCTGGAAGTCATCCATTGCCCCGGCCACACGCCCGGCCACGTGGTGTTCTTTCACCGGCCGAGCAAGTTCGCCATCGTCGGCGACGTCCTGTTCCAGGGCAGCATCGGGCGCACCGATTTCCCGATGGGCAACCACCAGGACCTGATCGACGCCATCACCCAGAAGCTGTGGCCGCTGGGCAATGACGTGACCTTCATTCCCGGTCATGGTCCCACCAGCACCTTCGGGCAGGAACGCAAGACCAACGCTTTCGTCAGCGATTACGCGCTGGGTTAGAGCACCCGCATCGCGATCAGCGCGGCAACCACCGCCAGCCCCAGCAGGGTCAGCATGGTGATGATCACGCCGATGCTGCGTCCGCGCGCGAACTTGCCGCCATCCATTCCCAGACCGTGGGCGATTCGGCCCAGCATGTAGATGGCGCTGACGATCGAAAGCCAGCTGCCGCCCTTGCCGGCCAGTTCGATGGCCGCGATCAGCACGAGCACGAAGACCGTGTTTTCCACGAAATTGAGCTGTGCCCGCATCCGCGCGGTCAGCGGTCCGCCGGCATCGTCGCCGATCGAAACCTTGTGCTTCACGCGCATCTGCCCGACCCGCATGGCGAGCCAGAAGTTGATGATGGCCGCGGCTGCGGCGGCAGTCAGCGTTACGGGTAGAATAATGCCCATGCGATCCCTCCCTTGCGATCTCTCTGGCGAACCCTATCTCGGGCTATAGAGATGGGCCCCCGGTGGCAATGCGGGCGCCGCGATTGCGCACAGCGCTTGCGCGGACGCGAAAAATCGCTATAGCGCGCGCCTTCACCGCCACGGTCGGGAAGTTTCGGGTTCACGCACTCTTGTGCGCTGCCGGACCTTCCACTAGGGCGGCCACCGAAATTGATTGTAATTGTTTGAGGAACAGGTGCCGCCATGGCCGTCCCCAAGAGGAAAGTATCGCCCCACCGCCGCGGCAACCGTCGTGCGCACGATTCGCTCAAGGTCGAGGCTCATCACGAGTGCTCGAACTGTGGTGAACTCAAGCGTCCGCACAACCTGTGCCCGCACTGCGGTTACTACAACGGGCGTGAAGTCATCGCCGTCGGTCTTTAAGACCACAGCTGAAAGCCGGAGAACGTCATGAGTTTGCCGCGTATCGCTATCGACGCGATGGGCGGGGACGAAGGCGTTCGCACCATGATCGAAGGCGCCGCGCTTGCGCGTAGGCGCCACGATCGATTCAAGTTCCTTCTGGTCGGCGACGAAACCCGCATCAAGGCGGCGCTCGAAACGCACCCGGGAATGTCCGGCGCTTCGGAAATCCTGCATTGCGACGACGTGGTCGCCGGTGACGAGCTGCCCAGCCGCGCGCTGCGCCGTGCCAAGACCACCAGCATGGGCCTGGCCGTCGACGCGGTGAAGCGCGGCGAGGCCGGCGCTGCCGTGTCCGCCGGCAACACCGGCGCACTGATGGCGATGAGCAAGCTGGCCCTGCGCACCATGCCCGGCCTCGACCGTCCGGCGCTGGCGGCGCTGCTGCCCACGCTCGGCGAAAACGACGTCATCATGCTCGACCTCGGCGCAAACCGCGATTGCGATGCGCGCAACCTCGTCCAGTTCGCCATCATGGGCGCGGCCTATTCGCGCATCGTCACCGGGCGCGAACGCCCGCGCGTGCGCCTGCTGAATATCGGCACGGAAGAGACCAAGGGCACCGAGGATATCCAGGCTGCCGCCGACGCGCTGCGCGCGGCCGACAATCTGGCGATGGATTTTGCCGGCTATGTCGAAGCCGACAAGATCAACCGCGGCGAATGCGACGTGGTCGTGTGCGACGGCTTCTCCGGGAATATCGCGCTCAAGGCGATCGAGGGCGCGGCACGCTTCGTGACCGACCTCTTGCGCCAGGCCTTCACTTCCAGCATCCGGTCCAAGGTCGGCTTCCTCGTGTCGCGCCCCGCGACCGAACTGCTGAAGCACCATCTGGACCCGAACAACCACAATGGCGCGGTCTTCCTCGGCCTCAACGGCGTGGTCGTGAAAAGCCACGGCAGCGCGAATGCCAAGGGCGTCGCCAATGCGGTGGAAGTCGCCGCCCGCCTGCTGGAGGACGACATCACCAACCGCATCGCCAACGATCTGTGCAAGATCGACACGCAGGGCTTCAACGGAAAATGATCCGCGCGGTCATCACCGGCAGCGGAAGCGCGCTGCCCGCGAACTGCGTGACCAATGCCGACCTGGCCGAGCGTGTGGATACCAGCGACGAGTGGATCGTCGAGCGAACCGGCATCCGCCAGCGCTACATCGCCGCCGAAGGCGAGACGACCTCGACCCTCGCAACGCAGGCCGCGCGCCGCGCGATCGAGGATGCAGGTGTGGACGCTGCGGAGATCGGTCTCATCGTGCTCGCCACTGCGACGCCGGACCACACCTTCCCCGCCACCGCCACGCAGGTGCAGAACGCCCTTGGCTGCAATGGCTGCGTCGCTTTCGACGTGCAGGCCGTGTGCTCGGGCTTTCTATACGCGCTGGGGACTGCCGAATCGCTCCTGCGGACCGGCATGGCGAAAAAGGCGCTGGTCATCGGCGCGGAAACCTTCAGCCGCATCCTCGACTGGGAAGACCGCACCACCTGCGTCCTGTTCGGCGACGGGGCAGGCGCTGTCGTGCTCGAGGCACGCGACGTTGCCGAAGACGGTCCGGGTATCCTGTCCACCAAGCTGCATGCCGACGGCGCGCATTGCGACCTGCTCTATGTCGATGGCGGGCCCTCCACCACGGGCGAGGTCGGCAAATTGCGCATGAAGGGCCGCGAGGTCTTCCGCCATGCGGTCGTGAACCTTGCCGACGTGCTGCGCGAAGTGCTGGTCGATGCAGGGGCGCAAGCTGCCGATATCGACTGGGTCGTGCCGCACCAAGCCAATGCCCGCATCCTCGATGCGACCGCGCGCAAGCTCGACCTGCCGGCCGAAAAGGTCGTGGTGACGGTTGATCAGCACGCCAACACCTCTGCCGCCTCGGTGCCGCTCGCCTTCGACGTCGCCCGCCGCGACGGCCGGATCAAGGAAGGCGATCTGGTCATGTTCGAGGCGATGGGCGGCGGCTTCACATGGGGTGCCTCGCTCGCCCGCATGTAGGCGATGAAACATTTGTTTCATTCGGTTGTGAAACTCGCCGCAATACAGTATGTTGGATATCTAGAATCGAACCCCAGGGTCGCGTCTGGGAGAGTGAGATGGATATGATGCGCTCGGTGGGAACACTGACCCGCGCCGACCTGGCAGAGACTATCAATCGGAAAATGGGACTTAGCCGGGCGGAATCGCTGGACCTTGTCGAACAGGTTCTCGGCAAGATGACCGATGCGCTGGTGCGCGGTGAAAACGTCAAGATTTCCGGTTTTGGCAGCTTCGTGCTGCGCGACAAGAAGGAACGGATCGGTCGTAACCCCAAGACGGGCGTCGAAGTGCCGATCACGCCGCGCCGCGTGATGACTTTCCGGGCAAGCCAGCTCCTGAAGGATCGCGTCGCGAACGGATGACTGCTAAGGGGTCGTGATGGCGGAATTCGACGACCACAAGGACGACGGCGCACTGCGCACCATTGGCGAGGTTGCCAAGGCAACCGGCATCAAGACGCATGTTCTGCGCTATTGGGAACAGCAGTTCCCGAGCCTCAAGCCCCTGAAACGCTCCGGCGGCCGCCGCTATTACCGCGCGGAAGATGTCGCCTTGGTCGAACGGATCGACTGGCTGGTCAACCGCGAAGGCTATACGCTGAAAGGCGCCAAGGCTGCCCTGCGCGGTGCTCCCGAAGCTGAAAGCGCCCCGGTGGTGCAGGCCCAGCCCCCGGCAGGTGCCGATGCGATCCTGCCGCGCCTCAAGGCCATCCGCGACGACCTGAAGGCCGCGCTTTCCGCCTAGGCGCGCAGTCTAGGTCGCAAGGCCGAGCAGCAGTCCTCCACCGGCGCAGACCGCGAGAGTTCGCGGCACGCTCCAGCCCAGCTTGAAGATCAGGACTCCGGCGACCAGCGCCAGCGAGCCTGCGCGCCAGTCAAAACTGGCCCGTTCCGGCACGAGCACCCGCAACGGTCCGGCCGCCCCGTCGCCCACGCGCGCGAACAGGACATGGAGCGCGAACCACACGGTGAGATTGGCGATCACCCCGACAATGGCCGCGGTTACGCCTGCCAGCGCGCCCTTCAGCCGCACCGCATCGCGCATCCGGTCGATCCACGGAGCAAAGGCGAAGATCCACAGGAGGCAGGGCGCGAAGGTGACCCAGGTGGTCAGCCCTGCGCCGATCAGCCCTGCGACGAATGGACTGAAAGGCTCGGGTGCCCTGAAGGCGGCGAGATAGCCTACGAACTGGGTGACGAGGATTAGCGGGCCCGGCGTGGTCTCCGCAAGGCCGAGGCCGTCGGCCATCTCGCCCGGCTGCAGCCAGCCGAAACCGGTCACCGCTTCCTGCGCCATGTAGGCGAGCACCGCATAGGCCCCGCCGAATGTCACCACGGCCAGCTGCGAAAAGAACATCGCGATGTCCCACAGGCGGTGCTCGCGGCCGAGGCCGATGGCGATGGCAATGATCGGCGCGGCCCAGATCGCGCCCCAGATTAGCACGGCCCTTGCCGTTGCCTTCCACGGGCGGGGGCCACGCTCCCCCGCTGCCGCCGCAGGCTTGAGCGCCAGCCAGCCGGGCCGCTTCCATGCGGCCAAAGCGCCGGCGGCACCTGCCAGTAGGACGACCAGCGGGAAAGGCAGCGCAAACAGGAACAGGCCGGCAAAGGCCATAATGGCAAGCGCGCGCTTGAACCCCGTGTCGAGCGACCGCCCCGCAATTCGCAGCAGCGCCTGCGCGACGATGGCAAGGACTGCCGCCTTGATGCCGAGGAAGAGCGCCTCGAACCAGGCAAGGTCGGCCGCGACAGCGTAGAGCGCGGATAGCAGCAGGACGATCAGGGCGCCCGGGATGACGAACAGCGTGCCCGCGACCACGCCGCCGCGCCAGCCGTGCAGCCGCCAGCCGATCCACGTCGCCAGCTGCTGCGCTTCGGGACCGGGCAGGAGGTGGCAGAAATTGAGCCCGTTGAGGAAATCCTCCTCGCCGACCCACTTGCGCTCGTCCACCAACTCGCGGTGCATCAGCGCGATCTGTCCCGCAGGCCCGCCGAAGCTCAGCAGGCCGATGCGCGCGAACACCCGCGTGGCTTCGGCAAAACTCGGGGAGGCCAGTTGCATGAAGCCTCGCTCAATCAGGCTGGATCAATCGGACGGTATTAGCGTCAATTCGGTCTGCCGCCCATCTAGGAAACGCACACGCTCCCCGTCGAACCAGGCGTCTTCCTCGGACCGGAAATCGACCCGTTGGCCGCCCCATTCGGGCACCTTGTGGTAATTGGTCAGCTCGATCGACCACGTAGTCCCGGCCTGCACCGGGAAGGCGCCGCGCGGATCGCCGTTCTGGTTGTCCCAGAAACCGATGGCCGTGCCTGCCCCGTGCCCGTGAAAGCCGATGGGATGCGAATAGATCGACGGGTCCAGCCCTTCGGACAGCGCCTTGGCGCGGGCGCGGGCGAGCACTTCGTTACCGCTCAGCCCGGCCTCGAAGGATTCGAGCAATAGGTCCTGCACTCGGTTGGTCGCCTTGAGCCCCGCCACGAGGCCCGCAGTTGCCCGCGTCTCGCCCGGCTTCAGGACATAGGCGAGGTGCTGGGTATCGGTGTTGAGACGCAGATAGGTAATGCCGAAATCGGTCCATAGCAGGTCGCCCGGCTGGATGACCTCGCTTCCCCGCAGCATTCCTTCGCGTCCCTGTCGCTGGATGCCGACCGAGGGGTGGAACCAGGGCGTGAGGCCCAGTTCGGCGAGCTTTTCGCGGTACCACCACTGCACCTCCTCGACGCTGGTTTTGCCCGGCGTGATGACCTCGCGGGAAAAGGCGGTGCCGATGATCGAATGCGCGATCCGCACGATGCCGGGGTAAATTTCCAGTTCGCGCGGGGTACGGCTTTCGAGCCAACGGATCGACAGCGCTTCGCCGGACACGATCCGGTTCTCGTAACCCTCCGGCAGCGCCTCGGTGAAAGCGCGGTACTGGCTCAGCGTCATGCCGTCGCCAAAAGCGGTCAGGTCGGAGAAATTGACCGCGATTTTCGCCGGGTCACGCTTGGAGATGATCTCGGCCACGGCCTGCCACTGGTCTGGCTGGCTTTCAGGCGACCAGGAGGCTTCGAACAGGTCGGCAAGTCCATAGCGGCTCACCGTCAGGCGCTCGACCGGCTGGCCGTCACCCGGATCGTGGAAGACGAGGATCGTGCGACGGCGCGCATGCATGCTCTCGGCATCGAGCATGGTGGCGGTCACCGGATCCTCGAAATATTCGCGCGACATCAACAGCCAGAAATCCACCCCTTGCTCGCGCATGATGGCCGGGATCACTGTCTCCAGCCGCTCGGCGAGGATTTCGTCGATCACCGCGGCCCTGTCTCTTTGGGGAAGGATAACCGGCAGTTCTGGGCGCGCGAGTTCAGTCGCCGTCATGGGAAGCAGGGGGGGCTCGACGCCAGAGGCTACGGCCGGGCACGCCAATCCGGCACCCGTCACGGCAAGGATCCAGGAGCGATCAATTTTCAGCATATTTCTTCCACATGAAACGGATCGTGTGTGCCTGAAAGGCGGGTCCGTAAATTATCTAGGCCACAGCGGCGCCAAACAGTTTTCCGACCAGTGCGGTGACGACCATCGCCATCGCACCCCAGAACACGACCCTGACTACCGAGGGCACTACCGGCGCCCCGCCTGCCTTGGCACCCAGCGCCCCAAGGACTGCAAGGCATACGAGCGAAGCAGCGGCCACGGCCACCACCATTGATGCAAGCGGTGCGAAGGGCACCACAAGAAGCGGTGCGGCAGCGCCTGCGATGAAGGTGAGAGCGGAAGCTATCGCCGCCTGGAGCGGGCGAGCCGTGCTGATATCAGAAATGCCAAGTTCGTCGCGTGCATGCGCAGTCAAGGCATCATGCGCCATCATCTGCCGGGCGACTTCCTTCGCTGTCGTGGCGTCGACGCCGCGCGCCTCGTAAACCGATGCCAATTCCGCGTGTTCGAATTCCGGGTCGCTTGCCAGTTCTTTCCTTTCCCGTGCGAGGTCGGCCTTCTCCGTGTCGGCCTGCGAACTGACCGAAACATACTCGCCTGCGGCCATCGACATCGCGCCGGCAAACAGCGAAGCCATGCCCGCAATAAGGATCTCGCTTCGCCCCGCACTGGCTGCAGCGACGCCGACGATCAGGCTTGCTGTCGAAACGATGCCATCATTGGCTCCCATGACGGCGGCGCGCAGCCAGCCGATGCGAGAAGTTGCGTGGCTTTCGGTATGTGTCTTCAGTCTGGTCATCTCTCTGTCCTCCCACAACGCAGGACGAGCGGGCAGACTATTCCGCCGCCAGCAATTCCTCTGCTCCGCCGAGGTCCACGCTGACGAGGCGGCTGATGCCTTTCTCGATCATGGTGACGCCGAACAGGCGGTGCATGCGGCTCATCGTGACCGCATTGTGCGTGACGATCAGGTAGCGCGTGTCGGTTTCCTTCACCATCGCGTCGAGCAGGTCGCAGAAGCGGTCGATATTCGCATCGTCCAGCGGCGCGTCGACTTCGTCCAGCACGCAGATCGGGGCCGGGTTGGTAAGGAACAGCGCGAAGATCAGCGCGGTCGCGGTCAGCGCCTGTTCGCCGCCCGACAGCAGGGTCAGCGACTGGAGGCGCTTGCCCGGCGGCTGCGCGAAGATTTCGAGGCCGGCTTCCAGCGGATCGTCGCTGTCGATAAGCGCAAGATGCGCCTCGCCGCCTTCGAACAGGCGGGTGAAGAGATGCTTGAAGTGGTCGTTGACCCGCTCGAACGCCTCGCGCAGCCGCTCGCGACCTTCGCGGTTGAGGCTACCGATCGATCCGCGCAGCCGGTTGACCGCCTCGCGCAGTTCCTCCTGTTCGGCCGCGTTGGAGCCGTGCTCGCTCTCGATCCGCTCCAACTCTTCGGCAGCGACGAGGTTGACCGGGCCGATGCGCTCGCGGCTGGCGGTGAGCCGGTCCATTTCTTCCGCCTCCGCCTCGGCGGATTTGACCGCGGTTTCGTCGAATTCGAACTTGGTCGGCAGAAGCGGCGGGGGCGACTGGAAGCGTTCGCCCGAAATGCGCGCCATCTCGATGCGGCGGCCGTCTTCGTTCTCCGCCCGTGCAACCAAGCCGGCGCGGTTTTCGCGGGCGGCGGCGAGTGCCTCGTTGGCCGAGGCGAAGCCGCGTTCGGCCTCCTGCGCCCGCTCGTTGGCTGCAGCGACGGCGGCCTCGGCCTCGGCCAGTTCGCGTCCCAGCCGCTCGCGCACCTGGTCGCCCTGTTCGATCTCGCGCATCAGGCCTTCGGGCTTGGCGGCGTATACGGCGCGCTCTTCCTCGATTTCCTCGAAGCGGCGGGCCATGTCGGACAGGCGTCGGGCAGCTTCGCCCGAACGCGCCTGCCAGTTCGCCATATCGGAGCGCTGGGCACTGGTGCGTTCGCGCGAGACGGCAAGGCCCTGGTCGTGCGCTGCGAGTTCGGCGGCACGGGCCTGCAGTGCGGCGCGGGCCGCTTCGTTCTTCGCGCGGGCTGCTTCGAGCGAGGCGCGGCCTGCTTCGGGATCGGGCAGGGCGCTGCGCTTCGCCTCGGCAGAGGCAAGATCGGTCCTCGCCGAAGCGACGAGTTCGGCGTGCTCGCCCTCTGCCCGTTCGAGTTCGGCGAGGCGCGCAGCGATGCGTTCGCGAGCGGCTTCCGCCTGGTCGAGAGCGCGCAGCGCCTGACGCTCCCTATCGGCGGCTCCGGCAAGCTCGCGCTCGGCCGCGATCAGCTCGCGCTGGAGGTTCGAGAGTTCCTCGCTCGCGCTTGCCTGCGCGCTTTCTGCGGCTTCCAGCGCGGCCTGCAATGAGGGCAGCTGCGCATCCAGTTCGGCAAAGCGGTTGTCGGCTTCCAGGCGGGCAGCTTCCGCCGCGCCTTCGCCGCGCACGACAAGGCCGTCCCAGCGGCGCAGGTGCCCGGCCATGGTGACGAGGCTTTCGCCCGGTGCAAGGCTGCGTCCGTCATCGCTTTCGGCCACGTGGACGAGGGCGAGGCGGGCGCGCAATTCGGCGGGGCAGGCATCGAGATGGTCGGCAAGGCTGTGGGCCACCTTCTTCGGCGCATCGGCCCCGGTCCAGTAGCGCCCTTCCGCGCCTTCTTCCGGCAGGCCGAGCAGCGCCTTGCCGTCGCGGCCCAGTGCGGCGGCAGCGGCGCGTTCATAACCCTTGGCCGCGCGCACGCCGTCGATCGCCTGCTGGCGGCCGGAGCGTTTGGCCGCGGCCCTCTCGCGCGCCTCGCGGTCGCGCAGCAGGGCGGTGTGTTCCCGCTCCACGCCCGAAAGTTCGGCGCGGGCGCTGGAGAGCGCGCTGGCTGCCTCGTCCCTTGCCGCCTGCAGTTCCGCCTTGCGAGCCTGCATGGCTTCAAGGGCAGTACGCTGCTGTTCGAGCGAGGCGGTCGCGTCCTGCGCGCCCTGCTTCGCACGTTCGAGCGCACCGTGGACGTCCTCTCCGGCGAGCGCGCCGCGCTGGTCGGCCATGCGGCGACCTTCGGCTTCCACGCGCTCGAGCCGTAGCCTGGCCTGCGCGATTTCGGCCTCGACCACGCGCCATTCGGCTTCGACACCCGCATTGTCTGCGGTGGCCTTGGCGAGCGCAAGTTCGGCGGTCCGGCTGGCGCGTTCTGCATCCTCGCTCTGTGCGACGAGGGCGGGGCGGCGTTCCTCGTTGGCGGCGAGGTCTTTCTCGCTGGCGGCCAGTTCCTTTTCCAGCCGGGCGAGCGCCTCGGCGGCATCCTTGGTCAGCCGGTCGGCATCGCCGCGGTCTTCCTCGAGCCGCTTCTTCTGCCGTTCGAGGTCGGCGAGGCGCTGTTCGGCGGCTTCCAGCTGGCTGGTGAGCGCCGCCATGCGGTGGCCGTGGGCGCTGGCATCATCGCGGCGGTCGGCCTGCTCCTCGCGCGCTTCTGCAAGGGCTTCGGCGGCGGCGCGCTGGGCCTTCTGGGCCTCGTCGGCGGCAGCCTGCGCCTGCGCGACGCGGGTCTCTGCCTCTCCGGCGGCTTTCTTGGCGGCTTCGGCAGCAGCGGCGGCATCGCGCCAGCGTGCAAAGACCAGCCGTGCTTCCGCCGATTTGATCTCGTCGGACAGCTTCTTGTAGCGTTCCGCCTGCTTGGCCTGGCGGCGCAGCGAAGCGATCTGGCTGTCGAGGCCCGCCATGAGGTCTTCGAGCCGCGCGAGGTTGGTTTCGGTCTGCCGCAGCTTGCTTTCGGCATCCTTGCGCCGGACGTGGAGGCCGGCGATGCCCGCCGCCTCTTCCAGCATCATGCGCCGTTCCTGTGGCTTGGCGGCAATGACCTGTGCGATCTTGCCCTGGCTGACGAGGGCCGGGCTGTGCGCACCGGTCGCCGCGTCGGCAAAGGTCAGCGCGACGTCCTTGGCGCGCACGTCCTTGCCGTTGACGCGGTAGGCGCTGCCCGCACCGCGTTCGATGCGGCGAATGACTTCGAGCTCGTCGCCGTCGTCACTTTCTGCCGATAGCTGGACTTCGGCGAAGTCGCGCGGCGGGCGCGTGGCGGTGCCGGCGAAGATCACGTCTTCCATCCCGCCCGAGCGCATGGACTTGGGCGAGTTTTCGCCCATTACCCAGCGGATCGCTTCGAGCAGGTTGGACTTGCCGCAGCCGTTCGGGCCGACGACGCCGGTCAGGCCGGGTTCGATGCGCAGGGTGGACGGCTCGACGAAGCTCTTGAAACCGCTCAACCTGAGCTGTTTGATGAGCATCGCCGTATCGCCCCCCTGCCTCGGCCCTTACCTGGCGCCGGCGCGCTGCAGGATGGGTTCGAGCGCGGCCCACTGGTTTTCCTCGATACGGTTGCCGTTGAGGAAGAAGGTGGGCGTGCCGGTGACCTTGGCCGCATCGGCTGCGGCGCGCGAGGTATTGGCCATCTCTTCGATCTTGGCCGTGTCGGCGAGGCAGCTGCGCGCCTGGTCGGCCGACAGTCCGCGCGAGGCGAAGAAGTCGATCAGGCCCGCGCCCTGTGCCAACAGCAGGAAGCGCTGTTCCGGCGGGGCGGCCATGGCGGATTCGTAAGCGCCGCTGGCCTGCAGGGCTTCACCGAAGCTCGGCAGGGCGGCCCATGCCTGGTCGGACAGGGCGTGGAAGCTTTCCGGTGCGCCGCACTGGGCCAGCGCCGAAATTGTCACGTCCAGCGGATCGCGCAGCAGCGGGCGGATTTCGTAGCTGACGACGCCGGTGCTGACGTAATCCTGCTGGAGCGGGGCCGAGCCGGTTTCCGCAAAATAGGCGCAGGCGCCGCAGGTGTGGCTGGCGAATTCCACCAGCTTGATCGGGGCATCGGGATTGCCGATGACGAAGCCGCCTTCCGCGGTCTTGCTGGCAGTTTCGAGCCAGCTCGATCCTTCGGGCGCGGGAATGGCGGCGATGGGTTCGCCTTCGAGGGCGCCGACTTCCGCTTCCCCGGCATCGCCGCCACAGGCGGCAAGCGCGAGTGCGAGGGGGGCTGCAAGGGCGAAACGCAGGCTGGTCTTCATCGGATTCCTCTCGAGTGGATGAAAAAGGCTAGGCTAGGGTCCGGCGCAGGTGAAGCGCCACGGAGGCGGTGTCCACAGGGCTGTCCCCGGTAAAGGCAACCCCGCGGTTGCCCTGATCACTTGCGGAACAGGGCGTCGAGATGCGGCTGGAGCGATTTCCAGTCATGCGCGTCGAGCTGTTCGCCGCCCATGAAAAAGGTAGGTGTGCCGCGCAGGCCGAATTTCTGGATATCGGCCTGGCTCTGCGCGGCGATGGCCTGCGCGCGCGTCTCGTCGGTCAGGCATTTGTCGACCTCGATGCGCGAATAGCCGCGGCCTTCCATGATCTCGTAAAAGTCGAGATCGCTGGCGATGGCCTGCGCGCGAGAGCCGAAGCTGCCGAAATTCCAGCGCGCCATCTGCGCCTGCGTCATACTGCGCGCCTTGGCCATCCAGTCAGCATATTTGCCGATCAGTGCGGCATGGTTGGCAAAGAAATTGTTCGCCGGGCCGCACTGTGCGGCCAATGCGGCGGTGAGATCCACGGGGTCGCGGATCAGGTGGCGCACTTCGAAGGCGACCTTGCCGCTGGGCACGTAGAGGAGTTTGATCGCTCCTTCGCCGCTGCGCGCGAAATCGGCGCAGTGCGAGCATGTGTAGCTCATGAATTCGACCAGCCGCGCATCCGCTTCCGGATTGCCGAGCAGGTGCCCGCCGGCGGTTTCGGTGATGACGCTGCTCCAGTTGCCGTTCTTCGGCTTGGCGACAGCGGGCTTGTCCTGCGCGGCGGCGGGGGCGGCTGAAAGAGTGGCGGCAATGGCGAGGAATGCGGGCGCTACGAGCCGGGCGGGAATTTTCACGTCAATCGGTTCCGTTCTCATCCTGCGATCCGAGGCCGCGCGCCAGCGATTCGAGCACTGCGCGCAGTTCCGGGTCGCCAATATCGCGCAGGCTGTCACCCAGTTCCATAGGAATCGGCTTCAGCGAAGGCGGGGCCTTGGCCTTCTGCCTGCCTTCGGGAGGCTTAACCGCACCTTGCCGCAGCTTGATGCGGGCGACGGCGCGATAGCCGAAGAACCGGTTCACCCGCTCGATGATTTCCGGCAGCACCTGCTGGATCAGCGGCGCATGGGCGGGCTTCACCACCAGTTCGAGAATGCCTTCCGACTTCTCGCCGGGGGGAAAGCGGATCATTTCCGGCGTGCAGACCAGCGAATGCGTATCGCCCACGATCTCGGGCCAGCGGCTGACGATCGACGACTGGACGAAGCCGAAACGGCGGAAGGCGGGGCGGCCGATCTGCGGCATCAGGTCGGAAATCGCCTTCGCTTGTCCTCCGCGCGGCCGTTCATAAGGGCGCGCTGCCTTTTTCGGCTTCGGCGTCTTTTTGCCTACCGCTTCGCTGCTTGAGGCAGGGGTTTCGGGCTTGTCGCTTTCCATGACGGCGGCGCTCATGCCATAGGCGGGCCGTGGCCGCCAGCATCTCCGATACGCTTCTCGACTGGTACGACGCGCATGCCCGCGACCTGCCGTGGCGCGCGCCGCCCGGTGCGCCGCCGCCCGATCCCTATCGCGTCTGGCTGTCCGAGGTCATGCTGCAGCAGACCACAGTTGCTGCGGTGAAGCCCTATTTCGAGGCATTTGCCAGCCGATGGCCGGATGTGCAGGCGCTCGCCGCAGCGCCGGAAGAGGACGTCATGGCGGCATGGGCGGGGCTGGGATACTATTCGCGGGCGCGCAATCTCGTGAAGGCGGCAAAGGCCGTGGCCGAACTGGGCGCTTTCCCTGCGGACGAGGAGGCCTTGCGCAAGCTGCCCGGCCTCGGTGCCTATACGGCCGCCGCAGTCGCTGCGATCGCGTTCGGCCAACGCGCCGTGGTGGTCGATGCCAATGTCGAGCGTGTCGTATCGCGCCTCTTCGCCATCGCCGATCCCCTGCCGGGCTCGCGCAAGCAGATCCGCGAGCGAACCGACGAGATCACGCCGGAAGAACGCGCGGGCGATTTCGCGCAGGCGATGATGGATCTCGGCTCCGGCCTTTGCACCGTGCGCGATCCCAAGTGCCTTCTGTGCCCCCTGTCGCACACCTGCGCCGCGCGGGCCGAGGGAGAGCCGGCGCGCTATCCGGTCAAGGCGTCGAAGAAGGCCAAGCCGCTGCGTCAGGGCCAGGCATACTGGATAGAGCGCGAAGGGCAGGTCTGGCTGGTTCGGCGCGAAGGCACCGGCATGCTGGGCGGAATGCGCGCGCTACCGGACGACGGCTGGTCAGCTCGCGGCGACGGTGCGGGGAATGCCATCGGCGAGGCGCTTGGCCTCGTGCGGCACGGCTTCACCCATTTCGAGCTAGAACTGTCCGTCCTCCGGATAGAGGAAACCTTGGGCGCGGGTGAATGGTGGCCGATCGACAGGCTCGAGGATGCGGGCCTGCCGACGCTCTTCGCCAAGGCTGCGCGGCTGGCGCTAGCCTAGATGATCCCGCCGCCCAACGACAGGCGGACCACTGCGATCAGCATCACCACGATGCAGAAGTTGCGGCCCGCATTGCTGGAAGACAGCTGGCCCAGCACCACGCCGATCACGATCAGCGGCAGTGCAATCCAGTTGGCCCAGCCGAGCAGGGGGATGGTCGCCGGGATCACGATCACCAGCGAGACGATTCCGAAGATGAAGGAGAGGAGGTTCAGCATGTGTCCTATATGGGTAAGTCACCTGCGGATTGCAATAGTTTCGATTCGCAATTGACCGTTCAGGATCGCTTGCCCAAAACGGCGCGCGCACCAGGTTTCGAGAGGAATTACATGGCCTACCGCGATTTCGATACGTCCCCGCTTTCCCGCCGTTCGCTGCTGAGGGGCGGCGCATGGATGACTGCCGGTGCGGCCATGTCCGGCCTGCCGTTGGGCAGCGCGGCGATGGCACAGGGCGCGGCAGCGCGGTGGCCTTCGGTATCCTCGATGGTCAACAAGTACGTGGCGGAAGGCAAGGTCGCCAACATGGCCGCAGCGCTCGGCTGGGGCGACAAGGACCCGCTGCTGATTGCCAAGGGCACGCTGGTGCTGGGCGGCGCGACGCCGGTCGACATGGACAGCCTCTATCGCATCTATTCCATGACCAAGCCGGTCACCGGCATGGCGACGATGATGCTGATCGACGAGGGCAAGCTGGGTCTCGACCAGCCGCTCGCCGAAGTGCTGCCAGCCTTCTCGAACATGAAGGTGCAGAAGACCTATGACGGGTCGGTCACCGATCTCGTGCCGGCAGAACGCCCGATCACCATTCGCCAGCTGCTCACCCACACGGCAGGTCTTGGCTATTCGATCATCCAGAAGGGCCCGATCCGCGATCTGTACGTCAAATACGGCGTCGTCCCGGGACAGGTCACGCGCCTTCCGATCCCCGGCCTTGGCCGTGAGGAGGCGATCCGCGGGCTGGACAAGTTCGCCAACAACCTCGCGCAGCTGCCGCTGGTCCTCCAGCCCGGCACCAAATGGAGCTATTCGGTCAGCCTCGACCTGCTCGGGCGCGTGATCGAGGTCGCCAGCGGCATGTCTTTCGACGAGTACCTGCGTACGCAGATCTTCGAGCCGAGCGGGATGAACAGCACCTACTTCCGCGTGCCGAAGAGCGAAGTGGGCCGCTTCACGACCAATTACGGGATAATGGGCGGCATGCCGCTTCCGCTCGATCCGGCTCCGGCCTCGATCTATCTCGACGATCCGGCTTTCCCCTTCGGCGGGGCCGGTCTTGTTTCCAGTCCGCGCGATTACGACCGCTTCCTCAAGATGCTGCTCGGCTACGGCACTATCGACGGCAAGCGCGTGATGAGCGAGGCGGCGGTCAGGATGGGCACGTCGAACCTGCTGCCCGAAACCGCCTCGACCAAGGGGACCTGGGTCGAAGGGCAGGGCTTCGGCGCCGGTGGCCGCGTTTCGAACGGTGCCTATGGCTGGGGCGGTGCGGCCGGAACGGTTGCCTTCGTCAGCCACGAGGCGAACCTGCGCGCCAGCCTTTATACCCAGTACATGCCGTCCGAGGCCTATCCGATCCATGCCGGTTTCCCTGAGGCGGTGATGAAGGACCTTGCCGCCATGACGGGGGCGTAAGCACCCATGCTGTCCTTCACCGGCTCGCGTCTCGACCGTGCCGACCACGTGCGCGCCGATCCCGAGCGGCTGGCCGGTTACATGAACTGGAAGGCGCGGCTGCTCGCGCTCGACGGGCTGATGCCCTCGGTCGGCGACGATGGCCGCCTCGTGTGGGGCACGCTGGCAGATGCGGCGGAAGATGCGGAGCTGGTGTTCCTCGGCCTCGATGAGGGCAAGGCCTGCTTTGCTTCCGTGCCGCCGCGCGGCGATGCCTCTCCGCGCATGGCCAACCCGGCGCTGTGGTCGCTCATGGCGACGCTCCAGCCCGACGATCTGGCGCTCTATGGCGGCGCGCGCAGCATCGTCGACTGGCACGCACGGCACCGCTTCTGCGCCCAGTGCGGCGGCGACACGAAGATCGCCAAGGGTGGCTGGCAACGTGACTGCACCGCTTGCGGGGCAAGCCACTTCCCGCGCACCGACCCGGTCACGATCATGCTGGTAGAACACGAGGGCCGGCTGATGTTGGGCCGCGGCCTCGGCTGGCCGGAAGGACGCTTTTCGGCGCTCGCAGGCTTCGTCGAGCCGGGCGAGAGTATCGAGGAAGGCGTTGCGCGCGAGGTATTCGAGGAAAGCGGCGTGCGCGTCCGCGACGTCAGCTACATCGCCAGCCAGCCATGGCCGTTCCCCAGCCAGCTGATGATCGGCTGCCATGCCCATGCCGATGACGATGCACTGACCATCGACGAGACCGAGATGGCCGAGATCATCTGGTTCACGCGCGAAGAGGTGACTGCGGCGCTGAAAGGCGAGGGGCCCTTCGTCGCGCCGCCGCCCCATGCTATTGCGTATCATCTCATGCAGTGGTGGATTTCGCGATGACCCAGCCCCGGAAGATGACCATCGACATCTGGTCCGACGTGATGTGCCCCTGGTGCCTCGTCGGCTGGGGCAATCTCTCGCAGGCGCTGGAGGCACTGGAAGGCGAGATCGAGGCAGAAGTGCGCTGGCACGCTTTCGAGCTCAATCCCGACATGGCCGAGGAGGGGGAAGAGCGCACGGCGCATATCGCCCGCAAGTACGGCCGCACCATCGAACAGTCGAAGGCCGTGCAGGGCCAGATGCGCGCAGCTGCCGAAGCGGCGCGCGTATCGCTCGATTACGAGGGCGAGGAACCTGCGCCCGATGCGATGATGTGGAACACCTTCGCCGCCCACCGCCTGCTCACCTGGGCAGGCGAGACGCTCGGCCCCGAGAAGCAGACGCAGCTCAAGCTTGCCCTGTTCAAGGCGCACTTCAACGAGCGCCGCCGCATCGGGGAGAGCGAGATCCTGCTCGACGTTGCCGAAAGCGTGGGGATCGACCGCGAAGCTGCCGCAGCCGCGCTCGACGACGAGGAAGTGGCGCGCAAGACCCGCGCGGAAGAACGCGCCGCCTGGGATATGAACATCTCGGGCGTCCCCGCGATGATCCTCGAAGGCCGGTTCATCGTGCCTGGGGCCCAGCCGCCCGAGGCCTATGCCAATGCTTTGCGCCGGGTGGCGGAGAAGACGGCAGCGGCCTGAACGCGCGCTTCGCGTTAAGACTTGCGAAAATCGCTGTCCCGCTTTGGCCTGTCCTCCGGGAAAGGCGCGTTTCGGCACGTGCAATCCACTGAAAGATTATGCTAACCATCTTCGCATGAGCCCGGAGCACCGCATCCAGACTTGCCTCCTCGCCCGCAATTGCGGGGTGCGCCCGTGAAGCTGCCGGGCCGCATCGCTGCAGCCTGCGCGCTGGCGCTGGGCGTCTGGTCGGTTCCGGCCGCAGGCGACAAGCCGCAGCTGTCGGTCATCAACGGGCAGGGCCTGCGTTTCGGCACATTCGCCGTCCCCACTTCGGGCTATCGCGAAATTTCCCCGTCCGGCGGCGTGACGAGCGGCGGCATTTTCGCCCTCGACCAGAGCGGGGTGGGGCCGGCGCAGTTCGTGGTGCAATACGATCGCGGCAACAATGGCCGGCGGCGCATGGACCTCGTCATCGAGCTGGTGTTCGCAGCGCCCGCCAATTTCGCGCAGGGCGGGCTGACCGCGCGGCTGTCGCGCTACCAGATCGATTTGCAGGGTTACGGCATGGTCCAGCCCGGCCAGGTAATCCGCGTAGAGATACCTAATTGCGTGCAGCGCGTCTGCTCGCGTAGCTTCAACCTCGGAGGACGCATCGATGTCGACAGGGCATTCGGCGGCGGCCTCGTCGAGATTCCGATTTTCGTCGATGCCGTCCTTGTCTCGGTCAATTAAGGCCCTCGCGCTCGCCGCTGCGGCACTGGCTTCGCCTGCACAGGCGGACGGCGACAGTGCCAGCGTCACCGGTATGGCCCATGCCTCGGTGGTGGAACCTTTGACCGTACGCCAGATCGATCCGCTGCAATTCGGCACGCTGGCCGTCAGGCAGGGGCAATCGGGCGCCATCAAGGTCGATCCTGCAACGGGGGCCGTCTCCTACAGCGGGGCGCTGGGCAATGCGTGCCCGTCGTCTTCCGTCTGCGCGGCATCTCCCGCGCTGTTCCTCGTAAGCGGGGAAGAGGGGCGCACATACCGCATCGAGGCTCCCGCCAGCGTCACCGCCTTCCATACCAATACAGGCACCGGACTGCCGGTTTCCGATATCGCGGTGGCTGTCGAAAATGCGACCGGCGAGGCCATGCGCGGCGTGCTGGGTGAGTTGGGGCAAGACCGCTTTCGGGTAGGCGGAACCTTGCAGGTTGCACAAGGAAGTCCTGTCGGGACCTATCGCGCGGACCTCCAGATGGTGGTTTTTTATGATTGATGCGGGGTTAATCTGCTCCGTAAAACCCCGTAGGTGTGCGGTTTTCCGGCAGTAAGACTTCCTTAAAGCCTACGTAGTATCCCCTAGATCAGCACCGGCAATAGCTGGTCGCGCTATTGTTCGAATTCAGGGGACACCAAATGAAAAAGATCGTTCTTGCGGCAGCCATGACCAGCGCCGTTATCGCCGTGCCGGCAGCCGCCGCACCGGGCGACACTGCAAACACCTCGGGCGTAGCGAACGCAGAAATCGTCGCCCCGATCGCCATCGTCCACGACACGGGCGCCGCGCTCGACTTCGGCATCATGACCGCCGGCGCCGGCGGTACGGTCGTTGTCACGACTGGTGGTGCGGGCAGCGCGACTGGCGAAGTCGTTCTCGTTTCGGGCAGCGCCAACACTGCCGACTCCTTCACCGTGACCGGTGATGCGAACCGCAGCTTCGACATCGTGACGACCGGCGGTTCGGTCAGCAACGGCACCGGCGGTACCATGAACTTCTCGACCGATGCCGCTGCAACCGGCACGCTCGACGCCACCGGCGAAACCTCGTTCAGCGTCGGTGGTACGCTTACCGTTGGCGCGAGCCAGGCTGCAGGCAGCTACACCGGTTCGTACACCGCAACGGTGACCTACAACTGATCGACGCGATGATCGCCGGGCTGCAAGCGTAGTCCGGCGAGCATTGCCGACAGGCATCGTCCCATGGGCCAGCCATTCTCAAAGACACTGTTTGCGGGAATGCTGGCCATGGCGACGGGCTTGTTCGCCACGCCGCTGGCGGCACAGGCGAACGACACGGCCGACACCACGGGGACATCCAACGCCCGGGTTGTCGAGCCGCTTTCGATAAATGCCATCGCAGACCTGCGGTTCGGTACGTTGATGCGTCCGGCCACTGCCGGCATCATCGAAGTTGCCCCAAACGGTGCAGTGACGGGTAATCTCGATATCTCGGCATTTCCGGGCGGTCGTGGGCCGGCCCGTTTCACAGTGCTTGGCGAGCGCAACCGCCGCTTCATCGTCTTTACGCCGAACCAGATCACTATCTCGAACGGCACGGCCACAATGGTCGTCGACCGCTTCCGCGACAACCGCACGCTCGGTTTCGCGCGGTTCAATGCCGCAGGCAGCTTCGACCTTTACGTCGGCGGGCGCCTCAATGTGACGGCAAACCAACAGGTCGGAACATATTCGGGGACTTTCGACGTAACCGTTCTTTATCTGTAAATGTCGACTGTCTAAGGCTGTCTGTAGGAGCGCGTAGTCGCTACAGGCAGGGATAATATCATGAATTCAGGGTCGAAAGCTTTCCGCGGGATGCGCACCGCCGCATTCGGCGCAGCCGTGTCCCTTGCGTTTGCCGTATCCGGACCCGCCACAGGCCAGGCCAGCTTGCCCCAGGCCGCACCCCCGCCTCCTGCCGGATCGGTTGGCGGCGTCGGCGACGTGAACCTGTTTCCCAAGCGCGTCGTGATCGACGGGAGGCGCTCGATCGCCACGGTCGGCCTGTACAACAAGGCGGTCAATCCGGGCGATTACGAGATCACCATCGTCGACATGGGTATGACGCCCGAAGGCCAGCTGCTCGCCTTCGACAACGGCCTCGATCCGGCCAGCCAGGCACGGGTCAAGACGGCTAGCCAGATGCTGCGCTATTCGCCCCGCCGGGTCACTCTGCGCGGCACGGAATCGCAGATCATCCGCATCATGGCGCGCGCCGGGGCAGAACTGCCGGACGGCGAATACCGTTCGCACTTCACCGTGACCTCGGTGCCGGAAGCGGACGGCTTCAGCATCGAGCAGGCGACCACCGGCGGCAGCGACGACGGTATCGGCGTAACCATCCGCCCGCGTTTCGGCATCGCCATCCCGATCATCGTCCGGATCGGCGAGACCACGCTCGATGTCGGGATTTCCAATGCCCGCGTGCTGACCGCGCGCGACGGGACGCAGGCAGTTGCCTTCACGCTCAACCGTTCGGGCACGCGCTCTGCCTTTGGCGACATCACCGTGAAAGCCGCGGGTTCTTCGGACCCGATCGCGATTTCCAAGGGGGTCGGCGTCTATCCCGAAGTCGACAGCCGGGAAGTCATCGTGCCGATCGATCCCGAAGCCGACCGCCGGTTGACCGCTCCGGGCGCGAAATTGCGGATCGAATTCGTCGACGATGACTTCTCGCCCGGCTCCAAGCTAGCCGAGCTCGATTTCGTGGTGCCGTGAGCAAGCGGAAAATCGTCGGCGGTGCTGGCACCGCGATACTGATTACCGCTGCCGTCGGGTATGGCCTTGTTCCCGGCGACAAGACGCAGCGGACCAAGATACCCGCGCCCAAACGCTTCGACCCGCAAGAGGCAGGCCCGTCGGTCAGCCTGCGCCGCCCCTTGCCCACGCCCAGCTTCGGTGCGGCTGATACGGCATCATCGAAGGCGGGATTGCCTGCCCGCAAGATTGGCCCGAAAGCGCGGCTTTCCGGTTCCGGCAGCGATGTTCCGGTGCTCGCCCAGGCATCGCTGGAAGAGGCGGCCAAGAAGCGACCACCGGCCTATACGCCGCTGCTGCCGAAGGCCGGAACAGCGCAGGCCCCGGTGGCCGCGCCAGAAGAACCTGCGCCCGCGGTCCAACATGCTGTTTCGCAGGATACGCCTTCGCCGGTCCTTGGTGATGCAGAGGCGGAGGAGCTGCCTGTTCCTGCGTTCGGGGTAGGGCCGGACCCGGTAATCGAGCCGGCAGAGCCGGTACTTGCCGCCGCGCCGGATGCTGACGAAGCCGACGATGCTGCCAACGGTGAGGCGCTGGCCGGGTCGGCGCAATTCGCCCCTGAAGCCGAGGCTCCGGCAGTCCCGCTCGCCCCCGTGGCGCTTGATGACGAACCGGAACAGCCAGCGTCCGATGAGCCGACGGGGGAATTCGTCGATGCATTCGGGACCGAGCAACCGGAAGAGCCGAGCAGTGCCCTTACTCCAACGGTCGAGCCCGCTCCGGCAACGGTCGATCCACGGATCGCGACCTCCCAGCCAGACCCTGCTCCCGAGGTACACGCATCTGGCGAGGTCGGGGCACGAGACCTTGCCGGAGCGGACGAAACCGCGGCCTCATTCTCCACCGAAGAGCAACAAGCCGTGGAGGCCGAACCAGCCGTTCCGGCACCCCTCGCTCCCCCGCCGCCTCAAGTGGAGCCGGAAACCACCTCGCCGGAAGTGGCCGAACCAGTTGCGGCACCTCCTGCACCGGCAGAAGAGCTCGCGCCGGCGGCGCCGCCTACCGCTCCCCTCGCTCCTCCGCCGCAGCCCGCTTCGGCAGAGCAGGTCCCTGAATACGAGCGGCTGTCCTTTGCGCCTCGATCGCGCCGCGCGGCATCTGCAAAACCGCAGGCTGCAGCCACGGCGGCAGAGCCTGCCCCGCAGGTGGATTCTGCCAGCTATATTGCCGCGCCGTCGCCGCCGGTCCGCACACCGCCTGCCGCAGCAGAAGCGCCTGCCTCCTATGCCTCGCTCACGTCGGGGCTGATCAAGCGCGGGAATGCGTCGTCCGCGCAGCCTGCCGGGGCCGAACTCACCTCCGCTCCGGGCCTGCGCGGCGCGATCGCGGGTGATGGACCGCTCATCTCATACCAGGACGAACTGATCCTCGAGGTGAGGGTCAACGGTGCGTCTGAAACGGACACCATCATCGCCTATGGCACGCGCGGCGGCCTGTACCTGCCGCTCGGTCCGCTCGTGCGTATCCTCGATCTTGCGATCTCGGTGACCGACGAGGGGCGCTATGCGCATGGCTGGGTCCTCGACGAAAGCCGCACGCTGACGATCGACTTGCGCTCGGGCACGATCGAGGCGGGGGGCAAGACCATCAAGACCGACGGCGTGCTGGCGGCCCCCTTCGACGGTGAACTCTACCTGCGCGCCGACCAGTACGAGGCGCTGTTCCCGCTGTCGGTCAAGGCCGACCTCAGGTCGCAATCGGTCCAGATCACCACACTGGAGAAATTCCCGTTCGAGGAACGGGTGGCCCGGATGGTCCGCCGCGCGAAGCTGGAAGCCTCCGGCAACAAGCCGAAGGACGATTTCGAGAGGGTCGTGGCGCCCTATCGCCCACTGTCGATCCCGTCTGCCGATGTGGAACTGCGCGCCGTGTCCGACAGCAATTTCGGCACAAGGGCGGAAGGCGATTTCTACGTCGCCGGCGATCTCGGCTACCTGTCGGCGGAAGGCTATTTCAGCGGGGACACGAAGAACGGTCCCACCGCTTCGCTGTTCAAGGTCGGGCGGATAGATCCCGACGCAGACCTGCTCGGGCCGCTTGCCGCGACGGCCTTTTCGGCCGGCGACATCAATTCCGCCTCCATGGCGATCGGGCTGCGCAGCGTGGCGGGGCGCGGGGCGATGGTTACCAATGCGCCGTCACAGGTCGGATCGGTGTTCGACCGCGTGGACCTTCGCGGCATCCTGCCCGACGGCTACGAGGTCGAGCTTTATCGCAACGATATCCTGGTCGGGTCGACCCGCGATGCGGTCAACGGCCAGTACGAGTTCCTGCAGATCCCGGTCGATTTCGGCCTCAACGTGTTCCGCTTCGTGTTCTTCGGTCCGCAGGGCCAGCGCAGCGAGGTGGTGGAGCGGATCAGCGTGGGCGACGGCCGCCTGCCCGAAGGCAAGCTGGTTTACAGCATCGATGCGGCCCAGAAGCAGCAGAACCTGCTCGGTGTCAGGCCGCCGAACTATATCGAGCCTGCCGGTTACGGCGACTGGCGGAGCAGCGCGCAGCTGTCCTACGGCGTTACGTCCGGCCTCACCGCGCTGGCAGGTGCCGCATGGTTCGAGGACGAGGGCGAGGATCGCTGGCTGGCCACCACGGGGCTACGCACCGGCATCGCAGGCCTTGCCGTGAAGGTCGATGCGGGCGTTGCCGACGGCGGGTCGTATGCCTTCGGAGGCGGCGTCGGCGGCCGGTTCGGCCGGTCGAGCGTGACGCTCAGCCACATGGAATATGGCGGAGAATTCCCGGATGAGACGGTGGGGCTGGGCAACCAGTTCCTGCGCCGCGCGACCGAACTCGATTTCAACACTGCGATCAGCCTCGGCGGCGACGGGTCGGGCCTCACCGTCCCCGTCAGCGCGCGCATCCGCAATTACGAAGGCATCGACGGGCGCAACACCTTTTCTGCCGGCACGAGGGCATCGGCCCGCACTTCGGGTTTCCTCATTTCCAACACGCTCGACTATTCGCGCACCAGCGGGGGCGGGATCGAGGCGTTCGACCAGCTCTTCGGCAGCTTCGACCTCGCCACGCTCAGCCGCTCGGACACGCGCGGGCGGCTGTCGCTGGGCTATTCCGTCCTGCCCGAGGCGGATCTGCTCAACGCCAACCTCGAAGTCGACCACCGGCTGGACGATCGCACCTCGATCCGCGGTTCGGCTGGCTATTTCTTCGAGGCGAAACAGCCTGCATTCGGCCTGTCCGCCGCGCGCGAGTTCGATACCTTCACTCTCGCGTTCGACGCCCGTTACTCCTTCGTCGACAAGAGCCATTTCGTCGGCCTGCGGCTCGGCTACAGCCTCGGGCGCGATCCCTTGCGCGGGCGTGTGTTCATGGCGCGTCCGGGCCTTGCAGCGTCGGGCGGGGCGAGCCTGCGTGCCTTCCGCGATCTCGACGGCGACGGGGTCTACGGCCCGCCGGACGAGCCGGTGGAAGGCGTCGACTTCATCTCCTTCAACCGCACCGGCACCACGGATGACCAGGGCGTCGCACAGCTATCGGGCCTCGGCGTCGGACGGGCAGTGACCGTGCAGGTGGACCCGACCACGCTGCCCGATATCGACCTCGCCCCGCAGCGCAAGGGCATCGAGATCGTGCCGCGCCCGGGCACGATCCAGGCCATCGATTTCCCGATCGTCGCCCTGTCGGAAGTGGAAGGCACCGCGCGCTTTGCCGATGCGCAGGGCCGCGGCGTGTCGGGCGTGCGCCTGCGCCTGCTGAACCCCAAGGGCGAGGTCATCTCCTTCGCCAAGACCGAGGTCGACGGCTACTTCTTCTTCGAACGCGTGCAGCCCGGCCGCTACAAGCTGGCCATCGATCCCGACCAGATATCGCGCCTCGGCCTGTGCGAGCTGGACGGCGAGGCCATCGTGATCGACGCACAAAGCTCGATCGTCACCCGCGACCTGACCATCAGGCAGTGCGATTGAACTGTCCGGGATTTCCGAGCAATCCTTCGCCGTCCCGCTTGGAGCGTAATTTCCCGACCCAGGACATTTCGTGGGCCTGCCCTTGATCTTTGGCCGCTTTTTGCGACACAAAATGCCCATGAATAGGATCGGAAAAGCATTCATCGGCCTGACGGCTTCGTTTCTCGCCACCAATGCCGCGCAGGCAATGCCCGACGATGTCTCGGAAATGCGGCAGATCATCGCGCAGGACTTCGGCGGCGACGTGAACGCCTATGTAGAGGATGAGTACAAGGATTTTCGCCAAATGGGCTGCAAGGGCCGGGTGGATCTTCTGCAGGCCCTGCTGGACGACGGGCTCGAGCTCGATGAGTTGTCTTATCGAGCCCACATGGGACCGATCCGCTGCGCGTTGATGAAAAGCGAGGCTGCCGCTTTTGCCCTAGTGCTGACGCCAGACCGGCTGTCGGCCTGGGAAGCTTCGATGTTCGACGATGCCAATGTCATGTCGCCGCTACAGTTCGCGATCTACGAAAACGAATATGGTATCGTGCGTTCTATGCTGGAAAACGGCGTCCACCAGCACCTCAACGACGATGATTATGCTGTCCTCACGCGGGAGGAGCAACTGCTCCTCGCAGCCAATTATGCCAGGGATGCGGGGAAGGAGAACGCGATCCGTGCCTTCCGCGATACGGGATGGGGCGACTTCCTCACTGCTTCGCAAGATGACCAGAACATCCGTTACATCCGGGCGAGGGCCGGCAAGACTGGCGGCGGTGGTGGCCTCCTCCGCACCATCGCGGGCGGAGTGGCTGGTGCCTATCTCGGCGGGACGACCGGGGCTGCGCTGGGAATTCTCGGGGGCGGGACGAGCGGCAACGATGACGACGTGAAGATCGACCCGTCGAAGCCGCTGCCGCTTCCGACGCGGCGCGCCTCGCTTGGCGTCCTGTTGGGCATGGACGATCCGGCAGCGAAAGGACTCAAGGTTGCGCAGGTAGCCGATGGCGGTCCTGCCGAGGCTGCGGGGCTTTCCGCAGGCGACGTTATCATGTCCATCGGTGGTGTTCCGGTTGCTTCGCGCGGTTCGCTGTACGTGGCAACGGAGAAGGTGGCCGAAGCCGAGCAGTTTGAGGTCGAATATCTTCGCGCGGGCAAGATGGAGCTAGCAACTTTCGGACTGCCGCAGCCAAAAAGTGAAAGCGGCCCGACCCGCACCACTGTTGCAGGGACTGCGCAGGCACCATCCGAGGATACAACGCTTGCCGAACTCGAGCGGCTTGCCGACTTGCGCGATCGCGGAGTGCTTTCCCAAGAGGAGTTCGAGGAGATGAAGGCACGGATCTTGGCTGGCTCCTGATCGCCGCTTTGACATCCGTCGTCTGGTTGCAAGTCGCACGCTGTTCAGATCAGCCCCAGACGCTCCAGCTTGCCCGCCAGCTTCCCGGGTAGCGCGTCGCCGATGTCCTCGCCTTCCGCGAGGTCACGCGGGGGTTCGCCCTTGAGATAGCGCCAGCCCTGGTGGGCACGCTTGGGGCGGGGGTGGACGCGGATGAGTTCGGGCTTGAGGTCGATCGACCAGCGCCCGTCACGCGTTTCGGAAAAACCGGTAATCTCGCTGCGGGCGACGATGCTGTGCTGGTGGATCCAGTAGAGCGAGCCGCCGATGCACTGTTCCCACTTCGTCGGGCGATAGCGCGTCGTCAGGTTCGGGCTGCGCCGCTGGGCATACCAGCTTTCGATATCGGCATAGCTCTGCGCGCCGAAGGCGATCTTGGTCAGGTTGAGCGGCATGGTGAGGAGATAGCGCGTGTGCGAATTTGCTCAAGAGCCGGACACGAGTCCCTGTGCGATTGCCGACGCTGGCGCGCGGACATCTGCACAGGTATTGTCGCGTCAGCAGATAGGGGGTGCCATGCGGATCGTCATCGTGTCGTTGCTGGGCCTCGCGGCGTCTTCGTGCGTCCACAAAGCCGCCGAACCCCCGGCAGCGCGCGCGAGCATGGGCTATATCTGCGCACTCTCGAAAGCTGGCGATTTCGGCACTGTCTCCACTGATATTCGCATTCGCGACGGTGAACAGCCAATTGGCTACATCCAGTGGGATGCCGGAAATGACACCTACCGCAACCCTTGGGTGACTGCCGCATGGTACATGTCCCCGGAACGCACCTTCGACATAAGCAACGGCTATTCCAACGTGATGTGGCATATCTGGGATTTCGCAGGCGAGCGTCGTAATACGCGCAAGAAGCTGCAGCTCGAATTCCGGGTGAATGGCAATCCGCGCAGATACGGCAATGCCCGGATCGCCACCGAGCCGCAGCGTTCGGGCGGTCCCTTCCATATCAGTGTCGAGTGGCCGACGATCTCGACTCTCGCCAAGGGGACGGACGAGTTGTTCCTCGTTGCGCTGGACGAGAAGGGGGCGGAAAAGACGAGGGTCGCGATCGATCCGGGTATTTACGCCGCCGCCGAACAGGCAGTCCTACCCTTCATGCGCGAAATCGAGGGTATGCTCGCAGACCCGGCCTCGCGTTGCCAGCGGCACGACTTCACCGAGGAAGACAGCATCATCCTCGTCTGAGCGGTCGCCGGGAAAACGGCTTTCCTACTCGCTAGCGAACCGCGCAGGGTGTCGGCATGCCAGCCGCTCGCCACCCACGATCCCTTGAAAACCGCCAATTCGGCCAGTTTTGGGTGGCCCGGGGCTTTTTCTCCCTAGACCGTGATCCAAGTGTTCCACCCTGTTGGGTTTCAGACCACTCCGAGGACCACGGCGAGGCCGAGGAAGGCGAAGAAACCCATCGAATCGGTGATCATCGTGACGAACACGCTGGATGCGACCGCGGGGTCCTGGTCGAGCCGTTCGAAGGCCACTGGGACGAGCACGCCGGCCAGCCCTGCGGTGACCACGTTGATGATCATGGCCAGCGCGATCACCCCGCCCAGCAGGGGGCTGAAGATGGCTGCGGTGGCCGCGCCCACCAGCACCGCGATGGTCGCCCCGTTGAGCAGCGCGACGCGCATCTCGCGCGCGAGGATACGGCCCGTGTTCGACCTAGTGAGCTGGTTCATGGCGATAGCGCGCACGGTCACGGCCATGGTCTGCGTGCCGGCATTACCCCCGATGCTGGCGACGATCGGCATGAGCACGGCGAGCGCGACAAGCTGCTCGATCGCGGCACCGAACAGAGCGATGATGAGGCTGGCGATCAGCGCCGTGCCGAGGTTGGCGACCAGCCAACGCACGCGGGCGGAGTATGCCTCGCGGATCGGCTCGTTGATGTCGCCTTCGCCGGCACCCGACATGAGCAGGGCGTCCTCGCCCGCTTCTTCGGAGATGATGTGGACCACGTCGTCGACCGTCATCTGGCCAACGAGGCGACCGTCCTCGTCCACCACGGCGGCGCTGATGAGGCCGTACTTCTGGAACATGAGCGCGACCTCTTCCTGGTCGAGCATGGCCGGAACCAGCGTCTGGTCGCGCTTCATGACGTCGGACAGCGCGATGTTGCGCGGCGTGCGCAGGATCCACGAAAGCTGGCAGGTGCCGACCGGGTGATGGCGCTGGTCGACCACGAAGACCTCGAAGAAGTCTTCCGGCAGGTCGTGCTGGTCGCGCAGGAAGTCGATCAGGCCGCCGACCGTGATGTGTTCGGGCACGGCCACGAATTCGCGGCTCATCAAGCGCCCGGCGGTCTCCTCGGGATAGGAGAGGGCGGTCTGGATCGCGATCCGGTCTTCGGGATCGAGTTCGGCGAGGACCGCGCGCTGGTCCTCTTCGTCGAGATCCTCGATCAGCTGGACGGCGTCGTCGGTTTCCAGCTGTTCGGCAATCTGCGCCACCGCATCGGCAGGCAGGGCCTCCATCATCTCCTCGCGGACATAGTCGTTGAGCTCGGCAACAACGTCGGAGGTCATGAGGTCGGTGATGGCCGAGGCGAGCTGGGTACGCTCGTCCTTCTCGAGCAGTTCGAGAAGGTCGGCCACGTCGGCAGGGTGGAGCGGTTCGACGAGATCGTAGACCTCGCCTTCGTCGCCCGCTTCGAGCGCGTCCTCCACCGCCTGGACGAACTCGCGCTTGAGCGTGTTCTCCTCGTCCATACGTTCGTCGTCGATACGGTCGTCCGGACGCGCGCCTTCGTCCGGCGTTTCGGCCAGCATCACGTCGTCGTCTTCGAGGGGCCGTTCGTCCTCCGCCATGCTGCCCCGTCTAGGCACCCGGGCGTCGATTGCAAGCAGAGGGTGACATCGGCGGGCGAGCGCCTATGTAGGCGGCAACCAACTCACAGGAGACCAGCCAGATGGCAGACAAACTGACCTTCACCCTCGACACCGGCAATGGAGAAGGCGGCGACGTCGTCATCAAGCTGCGCCCCGACCTTGCACCGGGCCATGTCGAGCGCATCACGACGCTGGCCGGCGAAGGCTTCTACGACGGCGTGGTCTTCCACCGCGTGATCCCCGGCTTCATGGCGCAGGGCGGCGATCCGACCGGCACCGGCATGGGCGGCAGCGACAAGCCCGACCTGAAGGCCGAATTCAACGCCGAACCGCACGTACGCGGCACTTGCTCGATGGCCCGCACCCAGGTGCCGGACAGCGCCAACAGCCAGTTCTTCATTTGCTTCGACGATGCCCACTTCCTCGACGGCCAGTACACCGTCTGGGGCCAGGTCGAGAGCGGCATGGAGCACATCGATGCGCTGCCCAAGGGCGAGCCGCCGCGCGAGCCGGGCAAGATCGTCAAGGCGACCGTCAGCTAATCAACATTACGGTTGAGGAGGCGCGAGGGAGCGGGTTTTCGCCGCTTTGCGCCTCCTCGCCCTCGTATGGCCGGACACCCCCAAAAATCCGCGCTGGTGCAATTGCGAAACCGGCCCTAGCCTGCGCCTTTCATCGGGTGCGCAACTTTGGGGGGAAGTTTGGTGGCCGGACATTCATTTCACGACGAGGCATGGCACATCGAGCACATGGGTGCTGAGGTCATGCGCCTGTTCGGCCATGCGCCGAACCGCCTGCTCGAAACCGGCAAGGATTTCTGGATCGGCCTGAGCGGGGAACCCGGCTGTGCAGATCTGAACATGGCGGGGCTTGGTGCCTCTGTCTCCGACGACGACCTCGACCGTGTCGTGAAAGTCATTCGCGATACGCAGATCGACACGATCATCGTCGCACCCAGCGAAGGCTCCGACCTCAAGGCCCGGCTGGAACAACGCGGGATCGAAACGGTGGGGCAGGTGCCCTGCATGGAGCGTCCCGCGGGTCCGTTCGACAGGCCCGCTCCGTTCAAGGCTCGCAAGGCGACAGCTGCGGAGATGGCGGAAGTCATGGACGTCTCGGCGCGCGCCTTCTCGCTCGATATCGAGAAGACCAGCCGGTCAATGCCGGCGGAATTCCTCCAGGACGAGGGAAACGAAGTCTGGCTCGTGGAAGAGGACGGAAAGATCCTGGGGACCGGTGTCTTCATGCGGACCGATGACCATCTCGGGGTCTATGTCATGGCGACTCCGGAAGAACATCGTGGCCGGGGCGTCGGCACTGCCGTGCTCCAGTCGGCGATCGAGCATCACCAGGAAAGCGGCCTGGAGTTCGCCACGCTTGGCGCGACCGAAATGGGCTATCCCGTCTACGAAAAGCTGGGCTTCAGGACGGTCGCGCAGCCATACGTGGCTGTAATCGGGGCTTCGACGCAGTTCTCGTAAGGCCAAGGCCCTTCGGCTGCCGCAGGGGTGATTGAACCTTGGGCAGCTTCGGGCTAGGGCCGCGATCCGCATGAAACCGACTAACGCCCCCAAGACCTACAGGGTCAAGAGCTTCGGCTGCCAGATGAATGTCTATGACGGCGAGCGCATGGCCGAGATGCTGGCGACGCGCGGCATAAAGCCTGCGCCCGAAGGCGAGGAGGCGGATCTCGTGGTCCTTAACACCTGCCACATCCGCGAAAAGGCAGCGGAGAAGGTCTATTCCGACATCGGCCGCCTGCAGAAAGCGGACGGCACCAAGCCGCTGATCGCGGTCGCAGGCTGCGTCGCTCAGGCCGAGGGTGAAGAGATCATGGCCCGCGCCCCGGCGGTCAGCATGGTAGTCGGCCCGCAGGCCTATCACCGCCTGCCCGAAATGCTCGACAAGGCCGTGCAGGGCGAGCGCGCAACCGATACCGACATGCCCGCGATCGCCAAGTTCGCGGCGCTGCCCGAGCGGCGCAAGATCGGCCCTGCCGCCTTCCTCACCGTGCAGGAAGGCTGCGACAAGTTCTGCACCTATTGCGTGGTGCCCTACACTCGCGGGGCGGAAATCAGTCGCCCTTACAGCGATCTCGTGACCGAAGCTCGCAAACTGGTCGAAGCCGGTGCCCGCGAAATCACGCTGCTCGGCCAGAACGTCAGTGCATGGAGCGGGGAGGACGACAGAGGCCGCCGTGTCGGCCTTGCCGGCCTGATCCGCGATCTTGCGGATATCGATGGCCTCGCCCGCATCCGCTACACGACGAGCCACCCTGCCGACATGGATGACGAGCTGATCGCCGCCCATGGCGAGATCGACAAGCTCATGCCCTTTCTCCACCTTCCGGTGCAGGCAGGCAGCGACCGTGTGCTGAGGGCGATGAACCGCAGCCATACGGCGGAAAGCTATCTGAAACTGCTCGAACGCTTCCGTGCAGCCCGGCCGGATTTAGCGCTGAGCGGCGACTTCATCGTCGGCTTCCCGGGCGAAACCGATGCCGAATTCGAGGAAACGCTGAAGCTGGTGGACGAGGTCCGCTATGCGCAGGCGTTCAGCTTCAAATACAGTCCGCGTCCCGGAACTCCTGCCGCGAGCATGGACGGCCAAGTTGCGAAGGAAGTCATGGACGAGCGCCTGCAGCGCCTCCAGGCGGCCCTCAACCGTGACCAGCTTGCGTTCAACGAGGGCACCGTCGGCAGGACCTGCGAAGTGCTGGTCGAGCGCAAGGGCAAGCATCCCGGCCAATGGCTGGGCAAGACGCCCTGGTTGCAAAGCGCCTGGTTCGAAGGCGATTATGCCATCGGCGACCTGGTCGAGGTGGACCTGCTCGAGGCAGGCCCCAACTCGCTCAGGGCATCGGTGCGCGAGGGTGCCCTGTCACTCGCCTGATTTGGCTTCGGCCTCCAGCGTCTTCATTTCGGGTTCTTCGGGCAGCAGCACGGTGCCTGCTTCCTCGGTCGGTTCAGCCGGGGCAACCGTCGGGTTCGACGGATAGCTCTCACCATCGAAGGCAAGGCGCATCATGCCCGAAGGGCCGCCGCCACCCGATACGCTGATGGCAAGATCCTTCCACCCGTTGGTCTCGCTATCGAGGACCGAGATCGGCGTGCGCGATACCGATATCTCCGCGACCTTGCTCCACATCGGGCCGGCAGGCGTCAGGACCAGCGTATTGCAGCCGCCGGTGCCGCAGAAATAGGGCGTGATGATGTGGACGATGGCTTCGTCCGCACCGTCGCCATTGAGATCGGACCAGGCGAGGGCATACTGCATCGGTGCCGCATCGGGGTATTCCTGAAGCAGGAAATGGCGGATGTCCTCTTCCGCATCGGCAGGTGCGGGCGAGACCTCTTCGGTGGATGCGGTTTCCGGAGCCTCCGCTTCGGGCGCTTCGGCGCAGGCGGCAATCGAAAGGGCGACGATCGGCAGGAATGCAAAGCGCATGGGTCAGGCTCCTCTGGTCTGGTCCGGACAGGATGCCGCGCAAGTTCCATTCTTGCAACTGCATGACTTTCCACCGCGATAATCGCGGTGCTCTTGCGCGGCGGGGGACAAGGCCTAGATTCCGAATCGGAAACGAAAGGAGCGCATGGCTCGCAAACCCGCATCGAAGGCCCCTCAGGCTTTCACTCCGCCGCCCAGTCCGCAGCGTGAAATACGCCGCGCCCAGCTCGACCTGACCTTCGACAACCAGAGCCTGCTGGGTGCGCTGTTCGGACAGTTCGATGCGAACATCGTCCAGGTCGAAAACCGGCTCGGCGTATTTATCGCGGCGAGGGGCAATGCCCTCCATATCGAAGGGCCGGAAGACAGCGTGGCCCGGGCCCGCGATGTCCTCAATGAAATGTACGACCGGCTCGCCATGGGCCAGGATCTCGACCAGGGCGCGATCGAATCGCTGATCGCCATGTCGAACGAACCCACGCTCGACGGCATCATGGACGGCAAGCCGGAAGGTCCGCCGATCATGATCCGCACGCGGCGCAAGACCATCGTGCCGCGCAGCGCCATGCAGGCGACCTACATGCGCAGCCTTGTGCGCGACGACATCATCTTCGCGCTGGGTCCGGCGGGGACCGGCAAGACCTATCTCGCCGTGGCGCAGGCGGTGGCGCAGCTGATTACCGGCAGCGTCCAGCGCCTGATCCTCAGCCGTCCCGCGGTGGAAGCGGGCGAGAAACTCGGCTTCCTTCCCGGCGACATGAAGGACAAGGTCGATCCCTACCTGCGTCCGCTCTACGACGCGCTGTACGACTGCATGCCGCCCGAACAGGTCGAACGGCGCCTCGCCAGTGGCGAGATCGAGATTGCGCCCATCGCCTTCATGCGCGGACGCACGCTGGCCGATGCCTTCGTTATCCTCGACGAGGCGCAGAACACCACGCGCGAGCAGATGAAGATGTTCCTCACCCGCTTCGGCCAGAACAGCCGAATGGTGGTCTGCGGTGACCCGCGCCAGGTCGACATCCCCGGCGGCGACCGCATGAGCGGCCTTGCCGATGCGGTCGAGAAGCTGGAAGGCGTGGAAGGCTTCGGCACGATCCGCTTTACCGCGGCCGACGTAGTTCGCCACCCGATCGTGGGGCGGATCGTGGAGGCTTACGAGGGGCCAACAGCCTAGCCAACGCAAATCGCAGGGACCTATTGCTGCTTACGTGGACCCGCGTTTCGGGCAGGGATTGAATTGGGTGAATCTGGACATCGACATCGACGGTTGGCCCGAAGGCGATTGGGAAGCGCTTGCCGGCAGGGTGCTGGAAGTCGCCGCGCATGTTGAGCCGGGCCTCGCAAATCCGCGCCTGACCGCCTCGCTGCTGTTCACCAGCGATGAAGAGGTTCACGAACTCAATCGCGAATGGCGCGGCAAGGACAAGCCGACCAACGTGCTCTCCTTCCCCATGCTGGAGCGCGAGGATCTGCTGGCACTTGCGCACGACGGTCCCCCTGAAATGCTCGGCGACCTGGCACTCGCTTACGGTACCTGCGAGCGGGAAGCGGCGGAAAAGGGCATCGCTCTGGCCGACCACGCGGCCCATCTTATCGTGCACGGCTTGCTGCACCTTGCCGGTCATGATCACGTCGATTCCGACGAGCAGGCCGAGGCAATGGAAAAACTCGAGATCGAAGCGCTTGCAAAACTGGGTATTGCGGACCCATATGGGGACCGCGACAAATAGGAGCACGCACCCGGCCCATGGCCAATTCTTCCACCCCCGCCGGAGACGCGGAGAGTAGCAGCGGGCTGTGGCCCGCAATTCGCAAATTGTTCGACCCCGAAAGCGGCGAGCGGTCCCTCCGCGCGCAGCTCGAAGAGGCTATCGACGAACACGAGGGCGAAAACGGGGACGGGGCCGAAGGCGAACCGGCCAAGGGCGATCTTTCGCCGGTCGAACGCCAGATGCTGCGCAACCTGCTGCATTTCTCCGAACACGATGCCGACGACGTGGCAATCCCGCGCGGTGAGATTATCGCCGTGTCGGCCGATGCCAGCTGGGACGAACTGGTCTCACAATTTTCCGAACACGGCCATTCGCGCATGCCGGTCTACCGCGGCCAGCTCGACGATGTGATCGGCATGATTCACATCAAGGATGTCTTTCCTTTCCTCGCGGAAAAGAAGGCGCCGCCGGCCGACTGGACGGTGCTGATGCGCCAGCCGCTCTATGTGCCGCAGACGCGTAACGCGTTGGACGTCCTTGCCGACATGCGCTCGCAGCGAATGCATCTGGCGGTGGTCATCGACGAGTTTTCCGGCACGGACGGTCTCATCACCATCGAGGATCTGGTCGAGGAAATCGTCGGCGATATCGAAGACGAGCACGACGATGCGCCCGAGGAATGGATCGTGTCGATCGGCGAAGGCATGTGGGACTGCGACGCGCGTGCGGAACTCGACGATGTTGCCGAGAAGGTCGATCCGCGTCTTGCCGAGGTCGAGGAAGCGGTCGATACGCTGGGCGGGCTGGCTTTCGTCCTGGCGGAACAGGTGCCGCCGGTCGGCAAGGTTCTCGAGCATCCCAGCGGCTGGCGGATCGAAATCCTCGATGGCGACGAAACCCATGTGACCCGCATGCGCCTGCACGAACCGGCCAGCGAGGAAAAAGCGTCCGACTGATACGACTGTTGCGTGGAATCGCACATTCGCGCTCGACACGGGTGCGCGTGCGCAATAGGTCCGTTGCATCATGGCTGTCCGCCGACTTCCCCCGCTGCGCGCCCTCGAGGCCTTCGTCCGCACCGTCCGACTGGGCTCTGCGCGTGCGGCAGCGGACGAACTCGGTCTGAGCCCGTCCGCGCTTTCGCGGCGCATCGGCAATCTGGAAGACTTCGTAGGGAAGAAGCTGTTCACCCGTGCGCGGCAGTCGATGCAGCTGACCGATGACGGCCACGCCTTCTACGAAGCGGTGCATCCCCAGCTCGAAGCTCTGGCCCGTGCGGTCGAAAGCCAGTCGGAGAACTTGTCGGTGCTGCGGCTTCACCTTGGTGTGTTGCCGCTGTTCGGCTCTCAGCGCCTGTTCCCGCGTTTGGCGGAACTGCGGGCGCGACATCCCTTGTTGCACATCGATATCGATACCGGCCCGCATCTCGAAGACAGGGTAGGCGATACGCTGGATGCAGCCATCATCCTGTCGCGAGGGCCCGCAAGCGGCCTGCACGCGGTGCGGCTGGACTACAACATGGTCCACGCCATCGCGAGCAAGGAACTGGCTGAGAAGCTGGGCGACAAACCGGATATCGAGGCGCTCTCGCGCCAGACATTTCTCATCCACAACGGCCTTCCCGAAAGCTTCGTCGCCTGGAAGGACGAGCTGGGCCTGCGCGAGCTTGAACCTGCAGCAATCGACCACTTCGATTCCGGTCAGCTGATGCTGGAAGCCGCCGCACAGGGCCTCGGTATCGCCATCATGCATGACGACCACCTGCGCCGTGCTGCCGACACAAGGCTGACCGACCTGTACGGGGTCGAGGTCGAAAGCCCCTACAGCTACTGGTTCGTGTGCAAGCCGACCGCGCTCGAGGAACGGCCAGTGCGATTGTTCCACGACTGGCTGGTGAACGCCGCTCTCTAGCTCTCGGTTTCGCTCGCCGGCGGCTTGTAGCGCACGGCGTCGACCACGTGCTGGTAGTCTCGCAGAGGCTTCCCGAGGTTCGCCTCCAACCGCTCGACAATCTCGGCTCTCGACTTGGCGGCAATCGCCTTGCGCCCGTGGAATTCCTCGGGGCTGAACGGCTCGAGATAGTGGATGCGCAGCTTGAAGGTTCCGCGACGCGCCATGATGCGCATGGCGTTGTGGAGGCCCGTCTCGTCACCGATCCAGGCAATCTCCTCCGAATTCTCGCCATAATCGACCACTGCAGGTTGCACGAGGACGCCGGGCGGCGGCGGCTCCAGCACAGAAATCATGCTGGACTTGAACGGAAGGAGGGAGTGTCCGTCGGTTACCGTGCCTTCAGGAAAGACCGTGACCGACCAGTTGTCGGCCAGCGCTTCCTTGAGGGCATTGATCTGTTCGGCCACGCCCATCCGGTTCTCGCGCTTGACGAAAACGGTCCGGTTGAGGCTGCACAGCCATCCGATGACCGGGACCTGGCTCAGTTCCCACTTGGCCACGAAGGCCGTCCCGCTCGCGCCCGCCATGGCGAGGATGTCGATCCACGATACGTGGTTGGCGATGAAGAAGACGTCCCGCCGCAGCGGAGTGCCTACGATTTCGACCCGCGCGCCAACGACCCTGGCAGTGTAGCGCAGAAACAGCATGGGGAAGGGCGAGCCGTATGCCAGGATGCGGAAGGCATAGTGCAGCGGCACGAACAGCAACAGCAGCAGGACAATGGCGATGGTGCGTGCAATGAAGCGCACCCAACCGGCAATCGTCAGCGGGACTTTCTCGCCCCGCGCTGCGGCCAGCCTTTTCTCCGTGTAGCGCGCGAGGCGACGCTCAGCTTTCGCGGTCGAGGCGGACGCCATAGAGTTCCATGCGATGGTCGACGAGGCGGTAGCCCAGCTTTTCGGCGATCTGCTTCTGCAGGGCTTCGAGTTCCGGGTCGACGAATTCCACGACCTTGCCGCTTTCGACATCGATCAGGTGATCGTGATGCGCTTCGGGTGCGGCCTCGTAGCGGGCGCGGCCATCGCCGAAATCGTGGCGGTCCAGGATGCCCGCTTCCTCGAATAGCCGGACCGTGCGGTAAACGGTCGCGATCGAGATGCCGGGATCGATCTTGTTCGCCCGTTCGTGGAGCATTTCCACATCGGGATGGTCGTCGCTTTCCGACAGCACCTTGGCGATGACGCGCCGTTGTTCGGTGATGCGCAGGCCCTTGTCAGCGCAAAGCTGTTCGAGATCGATCTTCTGGTGCAAAGGGGCTCCCCAATGAAAAACGCCCCGCACCCTTATCGGGCCGGGGCGCTGTTCTCAAGCGAGGGATGCGGATTACGCCGCTTTCTTGCGTCCGCGCTTCTGGCCGGGCTTGCGACCGAGGCCGATCTTCTTCGCCAAGTCACGGCGCGTATCCGCATAGTCGGGGGCGACCATCGGATAGTCACCGGGCAAGTCCCAGCGCTGACGATATTCGTCAGGGGTCATGCCGTGTTCGGTGGAAAGGTGCCGTTTGAGCATTTTCATCTTCTTGCCGCAGTCGAGGCAGACAACGTGGTCTTTCTTGACCGACGCGCGGACAGAAACGGCAGGATCGGGACGCGCTTCTTCGGTGATCGAAGTGCCATCGAGGCCGGCGAGCGCTGCATAGACATTCGAAATCAGGGCCGGGACATCGTCGACGGCTACGCTGTTATTACTCACATGCGCGGCAACGATATCCGAGGTAAGCGTAATCAACGTTTCGGCCATATCGGTTTCGAAGTGGTCCATAGTCATCTTTCTCCCTTTTCTATGGGATACGCCGACCATTACGGACTGTCTACATGAGATTGTATAAAACCGACAATTTTGTCGCGTCCATACAACTGGACGTTACTTGGGCTATGAAATTACAATGACTTGGCGAATGTGACTGCGTCGATGGGGGTGCCATCAAGCGTGCGGTAATAGTCCCTGCGCCGACCGATCGGTTCGAATCCGGCGGCCAGGTAGACCCTTTCGGCCTCATTGTTCGCGCGCATTTCTAGGAAAACCCGGGCGGCTCCGGCCTTTCGGGATGCTTCGAAGAACCGGTCGAGCAACAGGCGGCCGATACCCCGACTGCGCATGTCAGGTGATACTCCGATCAACAGAAGTTCGACTTCGTCCAATACCTTGCGGGCAAGAACAAATCCGGCTGCATCTGCCGCTTCACTTGGTGCCTCGCCGTTTTGATCGGCCAGCAACATGAAGCCCGAAGAAAGGGAAAGCGAATCCTCTACTTGCCGGCGCGTCCACGCCTCGCGCCAATAGGGATCGAAGGCGCTCTCCATCACGGCCATCAGCTTGTCGATGTCGTTCATGCGCCGGGAAGCTTCGCGTCCGGCGGCCGGCCGTAGATCGGGGAAAGCTGGTCCGTCAGCAGGCGTTCGCCCAGCGAGGCGACCCCGCTTGCATCGGGCAGGATATCGAGAGCGCGACGGGGGCTATCCAGTCCTTCGGACAGCTGCGCCGCGCGATTGCCTGCAACAACCGGATGGCGGGCCGCCAGCCTTGCCTCCTCCGGGACGAGCGAGCGGACTTTCGTTTCCGGCAGGCCATCAGCTGCGAATTCCTGCAAGAACCACTCGCCATGCCCGCCGTTCATGCAGACCGTCACGGGCCCGGCATTTTCGGCCTGGGCGATCGCGGCGACCAGCGCCAGCGTCGGATACCCGCGAACGGGCACCCCCCATGCAACGCCAAGTGCGCGCGCAGTGGCAAGCCCGATGCGGACGCCCGTGAAGCTCCCGGGACCCAGCGAGACGCGGATTTCGTCCGCGCGGCCCTTGCCGGGCAAGTCTGCAATCATCGGCACCAGCCGTTCGGCATGGCCGCGCCCGATCGTCTCGTGGAACGAGCCGATGACGTCCCCGTCCTCGAACAGGGCTACCGAACAGGCTTCGGTCGCAGTTTCGATTGCCAGCATCCGCATGCCGTGCGCCCTGCCTCAGCCTGCGGTTCGCTTCAAGTCAGGCGATGGTATTGAACTTGCCGAAATCGGGGCGCGGGCTGCGATCGAAGATCGTCGTGCGGTCGCCATAGCCGATGCTGCAGATGAAATTGCTCTTGTGGCGCGGGTTGTCGCTGAAGAACGCCTTGTCCACCGCCGCATTGTCGAAACCCGACATGGGACCGCAGTCGAGCCCGACGGCCCGTGCGGCCAGCATGAGGTAAGCGCCCTGCAGCGAGGAATTGCGGAATGCACCCTGTTCGCGGCCCTTTTCGTCACCTTCGAACCAGCTTTTCGCGTCGGTGTGCGGGAATAGCCAAGGCAATTCTTCGTGGAAGTCGATGTCGTAGCCGATGATCACCGTGACGGGGGCGGCCAGCACCTTGGCTTCATTGCCTTCCGAGACGCAGGCCGCGAGCTTCTGCTTGGCCTCGTCCGACTTCACCCAGACGAAGCGGCCCGGCTGCATGTTCGCAGACGTCGGCGCCATCTTCAGCAGTTCGTAGATCGAGCGGATCTGGTCGTCCGAAACATCCTTGGGCAGCCAGCCATTGTAGCTGCGGGCTTCGCGGAAAAGCTGGTCGAGCGCGTCGGCGCCGAGGACGGTGTCATGGAACTGTGTGGTCATGAAGGGAACTCGCGTCAGGAAACGGGAACAGGTCAGGCGGCGCGGACTTCAACCACTTCGGGCACGTAATGTTTCAGCAGGCCTTCGATACCGTGCTTGAGCGTCGCCGAAGACGACGGGCATCCCGAACAGGCTCCCTGCATCTGGAGATAGACCACGCCGTCTCGATAGCCGCGATACTGGATGTCCCCGCCGTCACCGGCAACCGCCGGACGCACGCGGGTTTCGAGCAGTTCGTTGATCTGCGCGACGATGTCTGCATCTTCGGCACGTTCCTCGACCATAAGGTCCGCGTCCTCGGCAGGAACGCTGATCCCGCCCGCGCTGCCCGGCGCGAAAAGCGGGGCCTGCGAGACGAAATGATCGAGCAGGATGGAAAGCACCTGCGGCTTGAGATCGGTCCAGCTCGAACCCGGAGCAGCGGTCACGGTCACGAAGTCGCTTCCGAAGAAGACGTTGGTGACCTCGCCGGTGTCGAAGATAGCCTGGGCCAGAGGACTCGCCTCGGCTGCTTCGGGAGTGGCGAATTCGCGGGTGCCTTGTCCCATGACAGCCTCGCCCGGAAGGAACTTCAGGCTGGACGGATTGGGAGTCGTTTCGGTCTCTATGAACATGGCCGCGATGTAGGAGGCCGAGGGGCCAACGGCAAGCGAAGCTGCGAAAATGCCGGTGTTCACTGGTCCTTCACTTCGACGCCCCCTATATGCCCGGCATGACCGATTTCCCGCGCGCCGCCGGGCGTTTCGCGCTCGTCCTTCCCCTCGCGTTTCTCGCCGCCCAGCCGCTGGTGGCGCAGGATGCGCCTAGGCCCGCCTCGCTGCAGGCCGAAGGAGAGGTGCCGTGGATCTACGAAGGCAGCGACGTTCCACGCGACAAGGAATGGCTGTTCGGCGAGCTTGATAACGGGCTTCGGTATGGCGTGCGCGAGAACGGAGTGCCGCCCGGCCAGGTGTCCATCCGTGTCCGCATCGATGCGGGCTCCCTCCACGAGGAGGACAGCGAACTGGGCTATGCCCACCTGCTCGAACACCTCCTGTTTCGCGAGAGCAAGTATCTCGGCATTTCCGAGGCGATCCCGACATGGCAGCGGCTCGGTGCGACATTCGGCAGCGACACCAATGCCGAAACCAGCCCGACGCACACGGTCTACAAGCTCGACCTGCCGAACATCGATCCAGCCAAGCTCGACGAGAGCATGAAACTGCTGTCAGGCATGGTGCGAGCACCGGTCCTGTCAGACGGAAATGTCCGTACAGAAGTGCCGATCGTCCTTGCCGAGAAGCGCGAGCGCGGCGGCGTGGGCGAGCGTGTGTCCGAGACCTCGATGAAGACGTTGTTCGCCGGCCAGCGCCTGGCGGAACGCCTGACGATCGGGACCGAGGAAAGCCTGAAGGCTGCCAATGGCAAATCGGTCAAGGCGTTCTACGACCGCTGGTATCGACCGGAAAACACCGTGATCTCGGTCGTCGGCGATCTCGACCCTGTCCTGTTCGCCTCGCTGATCGAGAAGTATTTCGGCGACTGGAAAGCGACCGGCAAGGCGGCACCTGCCCCTGATTTCGGCGATCCCGTCGCGCCAGCTGGCGCGGATGCAGAAAACCCGGTCGGCGAAGTTGCGGTCATCGTCGAACCGACCCTGCCGCGTGCCTTCACCTACGGCTATTTCCGACCGTGGCGGCAGGTGCAGGACACCATCGTTTACAACGAGGGGCGCCTGCGCGAGCAGCTTGCCCTCCAGCTTATCAATCGCCGTCTTGAAGCGCGCGCGCGTGCGGGTGGCAGCTTCCTCTACGCGCAGGCCAGCGAAGCGAAGATCAGCCGGTCAACCCATGCCACGTTGGTCCAGTTCGCGCCGCTGACGGAGGACTGGGAGGCTGCCCTTGCGGATGTGCGCTCGGTCATCGCGGATGCGCTCGCCAACCCGCCGACGCGCGAGGAGATGGAGCGCGAACTCGACGAGATGGAGGTCGGCTACGCCAACCTCGTCGAACAGCGCTCGGTGCTCGCGGGATCGGGCTATGCTGACGACCTCGTGAACGCGGTCGATATTCGCGAAGCGATTGCCGCGCCCGAAACCTTCCTGATGGTTTTCAATTCGATGCGCCGTAAGTCGGACCCCGCGAACGTGCTGGAAGCGACCCGTAAGCTCTTCGATGGCGATGTCATCCGCGCCACCTACATCACGCCCGATGCCAACGAAGCCAGCAAGGCAGGCGTAGTGGCGGCACTGTCCAAGCCCGTCGAAAGCGCAGGCGATGCGCGGCTGGCCGCGCAGTCCATCTCCTTCGACGACCTGCCGCCCGTGGGCGAGCCGGGGACTATCGTCGCGCGGGCACCGCACACGCTGGGCGATGTCGAGCGGGTCGAGTTCGCCAATGGCGTGAAGGCGCTCCTGCTGGCCAATGACAACGAGCCCGGACGCATCGCGGTGAAGGTCCGCTTCGGCGCAGGGCTTCGCGCCTTCGGTCCCGAGGATGCAGCCCTGATCCAGCTGGGCGAAGGCGCTCTCATCCAGTCCGGCCTCGGCGAACTGGACCAGGAAGATCTCGACCGGCTCGCGACGGGCCGCAAGCTAGGGTTCGAATTCGGCATCGGTGAAGGCGCGTTCACTTTCGCGGCCCAGACCCGCAAGCAGGACCTTGCCGACCAGCTTTACCTTTTTGCTGCAAAGCTCGGCATGCCGCGCTGGGATGCGGCACCGCTGGCACGGGCCAAGGCCGCCGGAAGGCTCGCTTACCAGAGCTATGAATCGAACCCTGCAGGCGTCATAAACCGCGACCTCGAATATTATCTCTACGGGCAGGACCGCCGATTCCTCACGCCCACGCCGGACATGCTCGAAGGCGTGACGCTCGACCAGTTCCGCGAGGGCTGGACGAAGGCCTTGGGGCAAGGGCCGGTCGAGGTGCTGATCTTCGGCGACTACGACAAGGAAGAAGCGGTCGAGACGCTGCGCCGGACCTTCGGTGCGCTGCCGCCTCGTGAAGCGATCCCCGCGACAGCACTGGCCCGCGAAATCGGTTTCGCCCAGCCGGGCGCGACGCAGGTGCGCTACCACCAGGGCGAAGCCGACCAGGCGGCGGCCGTGATGGCGTGGCCGGCAGGTGCCGGGCCGGGTGAAATCCGCAAGTCCCGCCAACTTTCGATCCTGACGGAGGTCTTCAACAATCGTCTTCGCGATGCCATGCGCGAGCGGGCGGGCGCTAGCTATGCTCCGGTCGTGCGGCTCGACTGGCCGACCGATGTGGAAAGCGGCGGGACGATCACCGCGCTGGCCCAGCTGCGTCCTGGCGACGTGCCGGCTTTCTTCGCGGAAACCGACCGCATCGCGCGCGAGCTCACCCAGACCCCGCCGACGGTGGCCGAACTGGCCGAAGCGACCGAACCGCTGCGCAACTATTACGAGCGGATTTCAAGCGGGAACTACTTCTTCCTGCTGGAGCTGGAGAATTCCACGGTCGATCCCCGGCGAATGCAGGCACTGCGCGGGTTCCTGAACGATTACTCTCAGACCAGCCCGGATATCATGCTGGCGCTGGCGCAGGAGTATTTCGGTGGCACTTCCGGCTGGCGCATGGCCGTCATTCCGCAGGGCCAGGAGCTGGCGACGGCCTCCGCCATGACGACTGTCACCGGCCGCTAGGGACCGATCACGGCAATCGCGCTTTTGCGCTGGCCAAGTTTATGCTGCTTGCGCGAAAAGGGCCGATACGGCTCTGTCACCGGCCGCAAGTAACGAAGAATGGATGAGTAATGGCACGCGAATGGGCACCCGATAGCTGGCAGGCGTTCGAAGCACGGCACCTGCCGCGCTACGAAGACCCCGCCGCGCTGGAGGAAGCGACGACTGCTCTGTCGAGCCACCCGCCGCTGGTCTTCGCCGGCGAGGCGCGTGCACTGAAGGCAGATCTCGCCGAAGTGGCCGAAGGCAAGGCCTTCCTGTTGCAGGGCGGCGACTGTGCCGAAAGCTTTGCGGAATTCCACCCGAATAACATCCGCGACACCTTCCGCGTGCTGCTGCAGATGGCGGTCGTCATGACCTTTGCCAGCAAGAAGCCGGTCGTGAAGGTCGGACGCATGGCAGGCCAGTTCGCCAAGCCGCGTAGCTCCGACACGGAGACGCAGGGCGATATGACCCTGCCGAGCTACTTCGGCGACAATATCAACGGTATCGATTTCGATCCTGCCAGCCGGACGAACGACCCGCAGCGCATGGTTCGCGCCTATTTCCAGGCCTCGTCCACGCTCAACCTGCTGCGCGCTTTTGCCGGTGGTGGATATGCGAACCTGCGGCAGGTCCACCAGTGGACGCTCGACTTCATGGGCCGTAGCCCATGGGCCGACAAATTCGCCGACCTTGCCGACCGGATCGGCGAAGCGCTCGACTTCATGGAGGCCTGCGGGATCGATCCCGCAACCGTCCCGCAATTGCAGGGCACCAGCTTCTACACCAGTCACGAGGCGCTGCTGCTCCCCTACGAGCAGGCACTGACTCGTCGCGACAGCCTGACGGGCGATTGGTACGACACCAGCGCACACATGGTCTGGATCGGCGATCGCACGCGTTTCGAAGGCAGCGCCCACGTCGAATTCGCGCGCGGCATCGGCAATCCGCTCGGCATGAAGTGCGGACCCAGCCTCGAAACCGATACGATGCTGCGCCTGCTCGACACTCTCAACCCTGCGCGCGAGCCCGGGCGGATCACGCTGATCAGCCGCTTCGGCCACGACAAGGTGGAAGACGGCCTGCCGCGCCTCGTCCGCGCGGTGAAGGCAGAAGGCCATCCGGTCGTGTGGAGTTGCGACCCGATGCACGGTAACGTCGTGAAGTCGGACAGCGGCTACAAGACGCGGCCGTTCGATCACATCCTCACCGAAGTGAAGGGCTTCTTCGCCGTCCACCGCGCCGAAGGTACGCATCCCGGCGGCATCCATGTCGAGATGACCGGCCAGGACGTGACCGAGTGCGTGGGCGGGGCCATCGCCATCACGGACGAGGCGCTGAAGGACCGGTATCACACGCATTGCGATCCGCGCCTCAACGCTGCCCAGTCGCTGGAGCTGGCGTTCTTGATCGCCGAAACGCTCAACGCGGAACAGGACCAACTGAAAGCCGACGCTGCTTGAGGCTTTGGGTCTAGGTATTCTTACCTAGCCACGCTTCGCCCACCATTATCGGGGCCCGTGCCATGCATCATGCCATGGCACGGACCACCCGATCACTTGAAACACCAATTGCCTCTCGCACCGACACGGCCCTGCTCGTTGTCGGTTGGACCACCGTACTTCTGGCTCTGGCATTATTTCTGCGTTCCGCGCCTGCAGGGACCATCGTGGCATGCTGCGGCATGGGATTGCTGGTTGCGAGGCACTTGCGCCGCACATGCCAGCTCGACCGCCGCAACCGTTCACTCGAACGTGACGTCCGGCAGCTGGAGGCTGTCGAGGGTCTCGCCGGAATCGGACGCTGGTGCATCGAATGGCCTGAACGTAGGCATCTCTGGTCGCAGGAAATGTGCCAGATCGCGGGGTTGCACACGGATGCAGCACCGAACGACGAGCTACTCGCGCGCCTGATGCCTGACGGAATGGTCCAGCTGGAAGTCACGCTGGCCGCGCACGCTACCGATCGGGAGCCTTATGCAGCCGAGTTCGAACTGCTGCGGCCCGACGGCGAAGCTCGGATATTGAGAGCCCGCGCGCGCAATGTGTATTCTCCGGAAGGAGGGCTTGAACGCATCCTGATGGTCATACGCGATGCCACCGAGGATTACGCGTTCGTGCAGCAGGTCGAGGAAGAAAAGGCACGCGCCTTGCGGCTTGCGGAAGTCGCCCGGCGCGAAGCCGATACCGATGCGCTCACCGGGCTGGCAAGCAGGAGGGCGATCATGGCGGCGCTCGACCGCTCGATCCTGGGGGCGGAGAGATCGGGCAAGCCGTTCTCGATCATCATGTTCGATATCGATCACTTCAAGGAGGTCAATGACCAGAATGGCCATGCAGTTGGTGACAAGGTGCTTGTCAGGGTAGCCCAGATCGCGCTGCGCCATGCGCGGGACGGGGATTTTGTCGGCCGGATCGGCGGAGAGGAGTTCCTGTGGCTGCTGTCCGATTGCGACGAAAGGGAAGCGCTCGATGCAGCCGAACGCCTGCGCTGGGCCGTCGAGGCGGGGACCCATTCGCAGCCCATCCCCGACGTAACCATCAGTGCGGGCCACGCCACCCACGAAGCGGGCGAGGGCGCTCTCTCTCTTTTCGCCCGGGCCGACGCGGCCCTCTACGGGGCGAAGCGCGCAGGCCGTAACCAGGTCGCCCGTGCAGCTTGAAAGCCCATAAGTTATCATAGGTTGGCTGCGAGGGCGTTTATCGGGACTAACCCTTTAAACTGTCATCGAAATGCGTCATGGTGCCTTCATCTGCCGATTTCCGGCATCCGATCTGATGGAGGGAGGGGCCAGATTCCGTCCCATGCTGCCAGTATCGCGCGCGACCCGTCCGCGCTCGCCGCCCGCTTTGCGGAAACCCGCAGGCTGAGCGAAGCGCTGGTGGCGCCACTGTCCGAAGCCGACGCCACTTTGCAGTCGATGGAGGATGCCTCTCCGGCAAAGTGGCATCTGGCGCACACAACATGGTTCTGGGAAACCTTTCTCCTGCGCGACCACCTCGACGGCTACCGCCTGTTCGACGAGAGTTGGCCCTTCATTTTCAACTCCTATTACGAAGCCGAAGGCGACCGGATAAGCCGCTTTTCGCGAGGCATGCTGTCTCGGCCAACGCTGGCACAAGTTGTCGAATGGCGGGCCATTGTGGACGAGGCGATGGAGCCGCTTTTCGGCCGCGAAGAGCTGGCCCCCCTCATCGAACTGGGCATCGCGCATGAGCAGCAGCACCAGGAATTGCTGCTGACCGACATCAAGCACGCTTTCTTCAAGAACCCGCTGGGCCCGGCGATGTGGTCCGAACCAGTTCAGGGGGCGACAAAGGTCGAGGATGGATGGCATTCCCATCCGGGCGGTGTCGCGCGGATCGGCTTCCAGGAAGATGGCTTCGCATTCGACAACGAAGGGCCCGCGCACCGCGTACTGCTTCAACCGTTCGAATTGTCAGCGCACCTGGTGACGAACCGCGAATGGGCCCATTTCATGGAAGACCGCGGCTACCGCACGGCAAGCCTGTGGCTGTCGGACGGTTGGGCCTGGGTGCGCGAGAACGGCATCGCCGCGCCGCTGTACTGGTCCGACGACCGGCATTTCACGCACTGTGGCTGGCAGGATCGCGATCCTGCCGCGCCTGTCTCCCATATCTCCTATTTCGAGGCCGATGCCTTTGCGACCTGGGCCGGTAACCGTTTGCCGACCGAGTTCGAATGGGAAGCCATCGCCCGAGGCCAGGAAGGGGAGGAGCCGGCGCATGACCCGGCAGGTGGTAACCAGCTCGATGCCGCTGCGCCTCCGCAACCGCGCGGTAATACCGGCCTGTTCGGCGATTGCTGGCAGTTCACCCGTTCAGCCTACCTTCCCTATCCGCGCTTCCAGCCGGCGTCGGGGGCAGTGGGCGAATACAATGGCAAGTTCATGAGCGGGCAGTTCGTCCTCAAGGGCGCCAGTTGTGCGACCGTGCGCGGCCATTCGCGGGCGAGTTATCGCAATTTCTTCTATCCGCACCAGCGCTGGCAGTTCACCGGCCTCAGGCTCGCGAGGGACATATGACGCCGACACAAGGGATCGCTCTCGTTGACCTGGACGAAGATGGCGTCGACCGCGCGTTCCGCGCCGACGTTCTGAACGGCCTGCGCCAAAGCCAGAAAGCGGTTCCCGCACGTTGGTTCTATGACGATGCGGGCTCTGCCCTGTTCGAGGAAATAACGCGGCTGGAGGAATATTACCCCACCCGCGCGGAAACGGAGATTCTGCGCAACCATAGCGCAGACTTCCGTCGCCTGATCGGGCCGGGAAGGGCGGTAGTCGAGTTCGGATCGGGAAGTTCGGTGAAGACACCGTTGCTGCTGTCGGCAATCGAGCCGGGCGCCTATGTCCCGCTAGACATATCGGGCGATTTCCTGCGCTCTTCCTCTGCTGCCCTCGCGCGCAAGTTTCCGGGATTGCCGGTCCATCCGGTCGAAGCGGATTTCATGCGCGAGGTGGAGCTGCCCGATGCCATCGCGCCGCTCAAGAAGCTCGGTTTCTTTCCGGGTTCCACGATCGGAAACATGGTGCCGCGTACGGCGGTCGATCTCCTGCGTTCAATGCGTGCGACACTTCGTGGCAGCCGGGGCGAACGGCCAATGCTGCTGATCGGGATGGACCTGGTAAAAGACCAGGCGGTGCTCGAGGCGGCCTATGACGACGCGAAGGGCGTGACAGCCCGCTTCAACCTCAACCTTGCCGAGCGTATCAATCGCGAACTCGACGGGACTATTCCGACCGGCGACCTGGCCCACCGCGCCATCTGGAACGATGATTTTGCTCGCATCGAGATGCATCTCGAGGCGACGAAAGACATCGTGTTTTCCGTGTCCGGCGAGAAGTTCACGATGGAGAAGGGCGAAACCATCCACACGGAGAACAGCCACAAGTTCACTCGGCGGAGCGGCAACCTCATGCTGCTCGCAGGCGGCTGGACCCCGCTCCAGCACTGGAGCGACGAAGAAGGCCGTTTTTCGGTAACCCTGGCCCAGGCGAGCGAGCAGCGCGAAGCCCCGTGACAGTCATCGCGGCGCAAGCAATTCTGCGCTAGGACAGAGCCATGGAGCCACAGGCAATTATCGACGCAGGTGCTGAGCTTATCAGGGCGATTCCGCGCTCGGGCCTCCTCGTGGCCACGGTCGCGGCCCTGCTACTCGGCTGGATCGGATCGGCCATGCTCCGGCGGGAAGTAGCTGGTGGGCGCGCCGTGCGCACGCTCAGCACGCTGGCGCTTGTCGGCATCCTCGTAACCGTATTTCTGCAAATCGCCCGCTTCGATCCCCGCCTCGACACGATGACCGAAATCGGATTGCCCGAGCAGAGCATCGTCGGGGCGGAAACGGTCATCCCCATGGCGCCGGACGGCCATTTCTGGCTCAGCGCCGAAGTGAACGGGGTGCCGACCCGGCTGATGGTGGACACCGGAGCAACGCTGACGGCGTTCTCGACCGAGTCTGCCGAAGCTGCGGGCCTTCAGCCTCGGCCGGGCGGACTGCCCGTTATGCTCGGCACCGCCAACGGCACAGTGACCGCAGAACTGACCACTGTCCCCAGCCTGTCATTCGGGAATATCCGCGCCGAAGGGCTCGACGCGGTCATCGCACCCAATCTTGGCCGGACCAACGTGCTGGGTATGAACTTCCTGTCGCGCCTCAAGGGCTGGCGGGTGGAGAATGGCAACCTCATCCTGTCGCCTGCCAAGGCCGATACGCAGCAGTGAGCATTTGACCCGGGCGCGCCAGCCGCTAAGTCGGGTGGCGATGGCCAGCCAATCCTCGCTTCCATCCCCGCCGCCCCTTGCGGACCTGCTGGTGCAGGCCCCTGCGGCACTCTTTCTCGATTTCGATGGTACGCTGGTAGAACTGGCCCCAGAGCCGGGCCTGATCCACATACCGGGAACGCTGGTTAGCTCGCTCCACGACCTGCGCGACCGGCTGGAGGGGAGGCTGGCGCTGGTTTCCGGGCGTGCGCTGGACGATCTCGAGCGCCATCTGGGCGATGTGCGCCTGTATCGCGCGGGGTCCCACGGAGTGGCACGGCGGCGGGCGGACGGTTCGCATGTCGGACCCGAGCCGGAAGGGCTTCCGCCGGGTGCGGTGGCGCAGCTCCGCTCCTTCGCTGCAGCTCACGAACTTCTCTACGAAGAGAAGAGCCATGGCGGCGCACTCCATTTCCGGCGGAAACCAGAGATGGGTGAGGCGGTTCTGGATTTCGCGCGGCATGTCGCTGCGCAGTTCGAACTCGAAGTCACGACCGGCAAGGCCATAGCCGAACTGGTACGGCCCGGGGCAAACAAGGGAGGGGCTGTACGCGCCTTCCTTACCGAAGCGACTTTTGCAGGAGCATGCCCCATCTTCATTGGAGATGATGTGACCGACGAGGACGGGATGGCCGCCGCAATCGAATGCGGAGGGTTCGGCATTGCGGTAGGCGAACGGGCCAGCAAGAATGCACGCTATCACCTGGGCAGCGTGACTGCTGTCCACCAGTGGCTGGAGTTGTGGAAATAGGAAGCTCGCTCGAACTGTCGCCCATCGGCAATTGCCAAGTCAGCGCCCTCGTCGACGAGACGGGCGGTTTCGTCTGGGGATGCATCCCGCGGGTCGATGGCGATCCGGCCTTTTGCGCACTCCTCAACGGCGACCGGCAGGATCAGGGCGTCTGGCGGTTCGAACTGGAAGGGCAGGTTTCCGCCACCCAGCATTACGTGCGCAACACGCCGATCCTCGTGACCCGGCTGGAGGCCGAGGATGGCAGCGCGCTGGAAATCACCGATTTTGCCCCGCGTTTCGAAGGTTCGGGCCGGATGTACCGCCCCGTGGCGTTCATTCGCATTATCCGGCCCGCCGCCGGCGCACCGCGGGTCCGTGTCAGGCTGACCCCGATGCATGGCTACGGGGCTGGCGAGGCGACGACGACCAACGGCACCAATCACGTACGCTATCGCATCGGCGATGAAACGCTGCGCCTCTCGACCGATGCACCGGTCGGCTACGTGCTCGAGGGGCGAAGCTATCGCGTGGAAAGCGACCAGCATTTCTTCCTTGGCCCGGACGAGCCGTTCGTGGGCAACCTCCGAAGCGAATTGCGGCGAATGGAGGCCAATACCCGCAAGTACTGGCAACATTGGGTCCGCGGACTGCACATACCGCTCGAATGGCAGGAAGAGGTCATCCGCTCTGCCATCACGCTCAAGCTGTGCCAGCACGAGGAAACCGGCGCGATCGTGGCCGCGCTGACCACCTCGGTGCCCGAAGCGCCCGGCAGTGAGCGCAACTGGGACTACCGGTACTGCTGGATCCGCGACAGCTATTACACCGTGCAGGCATTGAACCGCCTGGGCGCGCTCGATGTGCTCGAGAAGTATCTCGCCTACCTGCGCAACATCATCGACCAGGCGCGCGGCGGACAGATCCAGCCGCTCTACTCGGTCATGGGCGAGGCGGAACTGCACGAAAGCTTCGCGCCGCACCTCAAGGGGTACCGCGGCATGGGGCCCGTGCGAGTGGGCAATGCGGCCTACAAGCAGGTCCAGTACGACTGCTATGGCCAGATCGTCATGCCGACCGCGCAGGCCTTCTTCGATACGCGATTGCTGCGCATGGCGGACGAAACCGACTTCGAACACCTCGAAGAGGTGGGCGAGGCGGCTTGGGCCAAGCACGACAAGCCGGATGCCGGCCTGTGGGAATTCCGGACCCGGCAAGAGGTGCACACCTATTCTGCGGTCATGTGCTGGGCTGCCTGCGACCGGCTTGCCAACGTGGCCTTGCAGCTGGGCAAGGACGACCGCGCCGCCTTGTGGAAAGAGCGCGCGGAGGCCATTCGCGCCAAGATCGAGGCCAACGCCTGGAGCGAGGAAGGCCAGCACTACGGCGCCAGCTTCGAAAGCGACTATCTCGATGCAAGCCTGCTCCAGATGGTCGAATTGCGATATCTGAAGCCCGACGACGAGCGGTTCCTGAAGACCTTCGCCGCGGTCGAACGGGACCTGCGGCGTGGCGACCACATGCTGCGCTATGCTGCGGAAGACGATTTCGGGGCGCCAGAAACGGCGTTCAACGTGTGCACTTTCTGGCTGATCGAGGCTCTCTACCTGACCGGCCGCAGCCAGGAAGCACGGCAATTGTTCTGCGCCATGCTGAGCCACACGACCCGCTCGGGCCTGCTGAGCGAGGATCTCGACTACGAGACGGGCGAACTCTGGGGCAATTTCCCCCAGACCTACTCGCTGGTCGGTATTATCAATTCGGCAGGCCTGCTGTCCAAATCCTGGAGCGAGGTGAGATGACGTGAGCGAGACTTCGCGTCTGGTGGTGGTGTCGAACCGCGTGGCTGTCCCCAAGGCTCGCGGGGCGGCAGGGGCGCAAGGCGGTCTGGCTGGGGCTTTAAATGCGGCTCTGAAGAAGCGCAGCGGCGTCTGGTTCGGCTGGAGCGGACAGGAAGTCGAACAGCAGACGGGCGAAATCTCCACCCAGACCACCGACGGGGTCACCACCGCCACAATCGACCTGTCGAAACGCGATGTCGACGAATACTACAATGGCTATGCGAATTCGACGCTCTGGCCGCTGTTCCATTATCGCCTGGACCTTGCCGAATACGAGCGCGAGACGGGCAAGGGGTACGAGCGCGTCAACGAACGCTTCGCGCAAATGCTGGAACCGCTGGTGGAGCCGGAGGATGTGGTCTGGATCCACGACTACCACCTCATCCCGCTCGGCGAGCGCCTGCGTGCGCGGGGCTTGAAGAACCGGATCGGCTTCTTCCTTCATATTCCTTGGCCGCCGACCCGGCTGTTCGTGTCTCTGCCCTTTCACGAGCGGCTGGTGCGCACGATGCTGCACTACGACCTGCTCGGTTTCCAGACCAAGGAATGGCTCGAAAGCTTCCTGCATTATTGCCGCACCGAGCTCGGGGCAGAGGTCGACGACGACAGCGGTGCGGTGACCCTCGAGGGCCGCACGGCTGTGGCGCGGGCCTATCCCATCGGTATCGACTGGGATCACTTCAGCGCTCTTGGTGAAACGGGTGAGGCGCGCCAGGCGCAGCAGCGCCTGATGAGTTCGACACGCCACCGCACCGCCATGATCGGCGTCGACCGGCTGGATTATTCCAAGGGGCTACCCGAAAGGCTTGACGGAATCTCGCGCTTCTTCGACCGGCATCCCGACCGGGTGCGCGATCTTGTTTTTGTACAGGTGGCGCCACCCAGCCGCGAGGACGTCGAGAGCTACAAGGAAATCCGCGCCCTGCTCGAACGCAAGGCCGGCCAGATCAACGGCGCTCGCAGCGAAGTCGACCTCGTCCCGGTGCGCTACGTGAACCGCGGCTACAGCCATGCGGAACTGTTCGGTTTCTTCCGGGCATCGAAGATCGGACTCGTCACCCCCTTGCGTGACGGGATGAACCTGGTGGCCAAGGAATATCTCGCCGCTCAGGATTCCGAGGATCCGGGCGTCCTGATCCTTTCGCGTTTTGCCGGGGCGGCCGCCCAGTTGGGTGACGCCGTCCTCGTCAATCCGCACAGCCCGGATGATTTGTCACACGCGATCCGCATCGCGCTCGATATGCCCTTGGGGGAGCGCCGGGAGCGGTATGAGAAGTTGATCGGCACGGTGCGCCACGACAACGTCCAGTCCTGGACGGAGAACTTCCTGCGCGATCTCGACGCGGCAGGCGCGCGCTAGAGCATAATCCGCTTTTCGGGCGAGTCCCGCCAGCGACCTGCTGCCTGTTCGAGATGTTCGCTGAGCGAGCGATGCTGCGGCCGCTCGGCCCGCGCCTTGAGGACGAGGTTGACCTCGTGCAGCAGCATCTTCGCGTTGAAGGGTTTGCGAATGAAGGCCTGCGCGCCGTTGTAATAGGCGTGCTGTTCGTCCTCCGCCCCGGTCAGGCCGGTAAACATGATCACGGGGAGGTCGTAGGTCTCCGCCGAACTGCGCAGCGAGCGCAGGACCTGTGCACCGGTAAGGCCGGGCATATCATGGTCGAGCAGCAGCAGGTCGGGCCTGCGCCACCTGAGGATTTCGAGCGCGCGTTCGCCATCGGCAACCCAGCCGCAGACATGGCCTGCATCGAACAAGAGCTTGCTCGCCATGTCGGCCACGATTTCGTCGTCGTCCACTATCAGGATGCGCGCCATTCAAAATTCTCCAGCTTCCCTGTTCCCGGTCCGCTGACGCGATAGCCCTGCAAGCCCCAAACCATCCCTTCCGCGCCCTTACGCGTTTGCCATTAGGCGTGCATTGCGGGGGGCGCCTGCGCCTGCCACACCCGCCGGCATGATTCGCGATCCCTTCATCAGCACCGACGGCATTCACAACTTCCGCGACTACGGGGGGTGGGAGACCGGCGAGGGTGCGCGGGTGAAGAGCGGACTGCTGTGGCGTTCGGGCCAACACGTGGATGCGAGCGATGCCGACCTTCGGGCCATTGCCGACCTCCATATCCGCACCGTTATCGACCTTCGCGGCGAGAGCGAGCGTCAACGCCATCCCTGCCGCCGGGTGGAAGGCTTCGACGGCGAGGTGCTTTTCTACGAGGGCGAGACTAGCTCGAGCCCGCCGCACATGGATGTCGACGAACACACGACCACGGCCGAATTCGCCCGCCAGCGGATGATGGCGGTCTACACGCGCATGCCGCGCAACCCTGCCATGATCGACATGTTCGGCCGTTACCTGCGCATTTTGGCAGAACGGGAAGGAGCAAGCCTCGTGCATTGCTTCGCGGGCAAGGATCGCACGGGCGTGGCGGCGATGCTTCTCCTGCATATCCTCGGGGTCGACAGGGACCGGCAGATGGCCGAATTCCTGCGCACCAACGAAGCGCCGAGCATGGACGTGCTCGCCGCCCAGTCCGTGCCGGGTATCGAGGAAAGGCTTGGCCGCAAGCTCGACGATGCAGCGGTCAAGGCGCTGCTCGGGGTGCATGAGGACTACCTTCACACCTTCTGGCGCGAGGTCGAGGCGGACCATGGCTCACTCGATGCCTTCATCACTGGCGTCTTAGGTGTGGATGAGCCTGTGCGTGAAAGACTGCGCAGCGCCTACCTGGCGTGACTCCGGGGTCATCACTCCCCATATAGCGCTTTCGATTTCTACCCAGACCAACCAGAGACTGAACCATGGCTACCCACCGCACCAAGATGCTTATCATCGGCTCCGGCCCTGCCGGCTATTCCGCCGCCATTTACGGCGCACGCGCGATGATGGAACCGATCGTGGTGCAGGGTCTCCAGCCCGGCGGCCAGCTGACGATCACCACCGATGTCGAAAACTATCCCGGCTTCCGCGACGTCATCCAGGGCCCCTGGCTCATGGAAGAGATGAAAGCGCAGGCCGAACATGTCGGCACGCGCATGATGTGGGATACGATCGTCGAGGTGGATCTTGCCAATGGTTCGCCCTTCCGCGCGATCGGTGACAGCGGCGACGAATACATTGGCGACGTGCTGGTCATCGCTACCGGGGCACAGGCCAAGTGGCTCGGCGCGCCTGGCGAGATGGAACTGGGCGGCAAGGGCGTATCGGCCTGCGCGACCTGCGACGGGTTCTTCTACCGTGGCAAGAAGGTCGCGGTGATCGGCGGCGGCAACACCGCGGTCGAGGAAGCGCTCTACCTTACCAACCATTCCGACGACGTGACGCTGATCCACCGCCGCGACGAGCTGCGGGCGGAGAAGATCCTGCAGGACCGCCTGCTCAACCACCCCAAGATCTCGGTCCTGTGGAACAAGACGGTCGAGAGCTTCGAGGCAGGCGAGAACGGCGCTCTGTCGCACCTGCGGCTCCGCGATACGGTGACGGGCGAAGACAGCAACTTCTCCTGTGACGGGGCCTTTGTCGCCATCGGCCATGCGCCGGCGACCGAACTGTTCAAGGGCAAGCTGCCGATGGACGACAGCGGCTATCTTGTCGTCGAGCCGGGCACGCCCAAGACTTCGATCCCCGGCGTCTTTGCGGCCGGCGACGTCATGGACCACACCTATCGGCAGGCGGTGACCGCGGCCGGAACTGGCTGCATGGCGGCGCTCGATGCGGAACGCTACCTTGCCACGCTGGAAGTCGCGGAGCGCGAAGCGGCGGAGTAATCCCCGCCGCCTCGCTTTCCGGCGTCAGAAGTGGATGTCGAACGTCACGATCGCGGCGTGGAAGATCAGTGCCATCAGCACCACGCTCGACAGGGCGAACAGCACGAAGCGTACCAGCACCCTGTTGCTCGTCGCCTGCACGAGTGAATGGATGATGCGCAGGCCGACGTAGATCCACGCCAGCAGCGCGTTCATCCCGATACCCCAGCCGGTGATCGCCAGCACCAGCGCGACTGCGTAGAACACGGTCGGCGCTTCGTGCAGGTGGTTGTAGTTATCGGCCTTCCAGTTGACCTTGTCCGGCAGTTCGGCGCGCAATCCCGCGCCGGTGGAGCCGACCATATTCACCGGGTCGAGCTTGGGATTGCGGCTCATCGCCGGAATGCGGGTGGCGTACATCCAGATCCACATTACCATGGTCCAGGCAAGCAGGATCACGACGGGCTGGAGGATGGGCGAATGGGCGATATCCATCATGCTTCTCCCGATCAGGCGAAGAGGGTGAGCGCAAGCGCGCGATAGGCGAGGTAGAGCAGCGCCAGCGTCGATGCGATGAACAGCATGAAGCGCACCGACACCACGTTGACGGTTGCCTGCCAGACCGAGTGGATGACCCTGAGGCCCACGTAGATCCACGCCGCAGTTACGTCACCGGCGGCCGCTCCCATCAGCGCGATGATCATGGTGACGGCATAGAACAGCGTCGGCTGTTCCATGAGGTGGGCATAGTTGTGCGATTTCCACTGGACCTTGTCCGGAACGACCCCTTCGAGATCCTGCCCGCGGCCGCCCGGCTTGGCGTTGGCGAGGTCCATCCCGCTCTTCTTCATGGCGGGAAAGCGCGTGAACGCCGTCCAGAACAGCATGGCCAGCGACCATATGACGAGCACCGCAGCCGGTGCGAGCATTTGAGTCTGCATCAGTGAAACTCCCTCCCTGTAAGGCCGGCAGAGGTGCTTTGCCTGCTGCCGGTTGTCAATCGCCACCTATCGTGGCGGCAAAGCTGGCCGCATCGGTATTGCCGCCCGTCACCATGATGACCGTGTCTGCGTCCACCGGCACCTTGCCCGCCAGCGCCGCCGCCAGCGCTGCCGCGCCGCCCGGTTCGACCACGAGGTTGAGCTTGGCAAAGGCGAAGCGCTGGGCTGCCCGCACTTCCTCGTCGGTGACGGCAACACCGGGCTCTGCGCGGCCTTGCAGCACGGCGAGGTTGATCGGTTTGGTCGCATCGGGCTGCAGCGCGTCGCAGATGGTTGAGGGCGGGTTCGGGCCGGCCCGCACGATCTCGCCTGCTGCCAGCGAGCGGCCGACCATGTCCCAGCCTTCGGGCTCGACCACGTGGATCGCGCTTTCCGGGCAGGCGAGAGCGAGCCCTGCTGCAAGGCCGCCGCCGCCACAGCACACGACCAGCCGCGAAGGCGCATGGCCGAGTTGCGCCTCGATCTCCACGCCCGCGCTGCCCTGGCCCTCGATCACCCACGGATCGCCGAAAGCGTGGACCAGCACGCTTCCGCGTTCCGCCACGAGCTTGGCGGCCACTTCGTCGCGGTCTTCGCCGGGGCGTTCATAGAGCACGATCTCGGCCCCCAGCGCGCGGGTGGCTTCCAGCTTCACCCGGGGCGCATTGCGCGGCATGACGATGGTCGCGGCGATGCCCAGCCGGCGCGCCGCCCAGGCAACCCCCTGCGCATGATTGCCGGACGACACGGCGACCACGCCGCGCGCCCGCTCTTCCTCGGTCAGGTTGGACAGGCGCCACCAGCCGCCCCTGATCTTGAAGGCGCCGACGGGTTGCAGGCTCTCCGCCTTCACATGGGCCATCACGCCCGCGATCTCGACCGGCAGCAGCGGCGCCGGCGGCAGGATTGCGGCGATGGAGCGGGCAGCTGCCAGCACGCCTTCACGGGTCGGTTCGCGCTGCTCGGTCAAAGTCGGATACTCCCTCGGCATGGCATACAGGATGGAACACATGGAACACGGTCCTGGAGAAGAAAAGCGCGCGTCTGCGCAAAGCGGTGCATCATCGCGGGCAGGGCAGGATTTCGCGGTTTGGCCATGGCGCGACTATCGCCCTGCCGCCTGCGGTAGGAAACAGGTTTCGCGGATCGTTTGGCGCATCACGGGCATTGCGTTAGAGGGCGCGCGAGAATCGAATTCATCCAAGAGGTTTCCATCATGTCGACAGTACTGGTCATCGGGGCAGGCGGCGTAAGCTCGGTCTGCGTTCACAAGATGGCGATGAACAAGGACATCTTCACCGATATCCACCTGGCCAGCCGCACCAAGAGCAAGTGCGATGCGATCGCCGCCTCGGTGAAGGACCGGACGGGCGTCGACGTGGCGACCTACGAGATCGATGCCGAGGAAGTGCCGGCGATGGTCAACCTGATCCGCAAGGTCCAGCCGAGCCTCGTCGTGAACCTCGCGCTGCCGTACCAGGACCTGCCGATCATGGACGCCTGCCTCGAAGCGGGTGTGTCCTATCTCGACACCGCGAACTACGAACCCAAGGACGAGGCCAAGTTCGAATACCACTGGCAGTGGGCCTATCACGACCGCTTCAAGGAAGCTGGCCTGATGGCGCTGCTGGGTTCGGGCTTCGATCCGGGTGTCACCAGCGTGTTCACCATGTGGCTGAAAAAGCACAAGCTGAAGACCATTCGCCAGCTCGACATCCTCGATTGCAATGGCGGCGACCACGGCCAGGCCTTTGCCACCAACTTCAATCCGGAAATCAACATCCGCGAAGTGACCGCGCCCGCGCGTCACTGGGAAAACGGCGAATTCGTCGAAACCCCGGCGATGGCGAAGAAGGTCGAATTCGACTTCGAGGGCGTCGGGCCGAAGAACATGTACATGATGTATCACGAGGAGTTGGAAAGCCTCGCCAAGTTCAATCCGGAAATGGAGCGTGCGCGCTTCTGGATGACCTTCGGCGATGAATACATCAAGCACCTGACCGTGCTGCAGAACGTCGGCATGACGCGGATCGACCCGATCAAGTACAAGGGCAAGGAAATCATCCCGCTGCAGTTCCTTGCCGCCGTCCTGCCCAAGCCCGAAACGCTGGGCGAAACGACCAAGGGCAACACCAATATCGGTGTCATCGCCACCGGCGAGGCGCTCGACGGGTCGGGCGAGAAGACCTTCTACATCAACAATATCTGCAGCCACGAAGCGGCTTACGAGGAAACCGGCAATCAGGCGGTGTCCTATACCACGGGCGTACCCGCGATGATCGGTTCGGCCATGATGGTCACCGGCAAGTGGGCCGGCGACGGCGTGTTCAACATGGAAGAAATGGACCCCGATCCGTTCATGGACATGCTCAATGCCCATGGCCTGCCGTGGCAGGTAAAGGAACTGGACGGGCCGGTCGATTTCTAGCCCTATCCGTATTTGCGGAATTTAACCCAAGTTAAAGCCGGCGTGTCCTTGCGGTCACGCCGGCTTTTTTCTGCCCCGAATACTCGCGTGAATACGATTGACCGGATTTGGCGAGTATATATACCTGCGCGCGTCTAACAGGGACACCGGGACGGAATAATTCGCCCGGTTTGAAGGGGACGTATTTCCATGAAAAAATCTATCGCAGCCCTCGGGCTGCTGAGCCTTGGCGCCTGCGCGTCGCCCTATGTCGGCACGCCCTATACCGCGCCGGCCGTTCCGGTGACTTCGGTCGGCATCGTCGACGACACGCTGCCCGACGAAGCGATCGCTTACGAAGCGGCATCCACCATGGGCAACTTCGGCCTGCTCGGTGCGCTGATCGACGCCGGTGTGCAGGATTCGCGCAAGGATCGCGTGAACGAAGCGCTCGCCAGCGTGAACCACACGCCCGAAGCCACGTTCGAAGCCCACCTGATCGGCGCGCTTGCGGATGCCGGCATCAAGGGTGCGATGCTGCAGGGTCCGGACCGCGAAAAGCGTGCTTTCCTTGAAAAGTATCCGGTGGCACCCGCCGGTGCGCAGGCACTGATCGACTTCAACGTGACCGGCTACGGCTACGTCAACGCAGGCAACCAGCTGTGGCGTCCGACCGTCGCGGCCGACGTGAAGATGGTCGATGCAGCGACCGGCAAGACGCTGATGGAAAACCGCATCGTCTACAATCCTGTCGACGCGCAGGCAGGCATCGTCACGCTCGCGCCGAACCCGGAATTCGTGTTCCAGAACCGCGAGGACATGATCTCGCAGCCCGAACGTCTCGCCGAAGGTATCGACGATGCGCTCAAGCAGGTTGCAGACGCCGCTGTCCGGCTGATGAAGTAAGGGAGGCCGCGATGCGGACCAAACTGCTTCTTCTGGCAGTAACTTCGGCCATGCTGGCCGGCTGTGCGACCACGGTGCCGATCCAGCCGGCAACGCTGTCGTTCGACCGGGCGGACTGTGTCTCGACGCCGGAAACGGTGACGGCAGTCAGCCTGACGCCGGACAAGGACAAGAAGATCTGGGTGCTCGACAGCCAGCTCTCCGCGTCGGGTCAGTGCCTCGAACGCAACGGCGTTTCCGCGCCCTACATGGTCTTTGCCCTGCCGGATGACGGCCGGACGAAGATGGTGGAACTGGGTGCGGGTCTGGAACTGGCCCGCGTGCTTTCGCCGCGGGTGGTGCTGCTCGATGCCGAAGGCGCGGAAACCCGCTCCTTCACGCGCGACCAGTACATGTTCCGCCCGGGCCTCCTGTCGGTACAGTTCGTGCCGCAGGAGAACGAGCGTTACGCGCTGGTGACTGTCGATCCCGAACCCATCGGGCAGAGCCACGACACCATCGTGGCCGGTACCTCGGTCACCACCATCTACACCGGCTTCGGTGCGTCCAACTGGCGCAGCGGGCACGAGGCGATGATGTCGCGCGGTTTCTCCTACGAAGGAGCCGTGCGGGCGCTGGTCTACCGGGCGGACGAAGAGAAGTAATCCTTTTCGCCAGGAGAAAAGGGGGCGGGGCGGCGCAGGTCGTTCCCGCCCTTTTTCGTGTTCGGGCTTGCGGCAGGGCGGCAGGCGCGTAATCCTCCCCTCCCATGAGGGGAATTCAGGTAATCATCGGCGCCGCGTTGCTGGCATCCTGCAGCAGCGCCCCGCGCGAGGAAGCACCGCGGGGCAAGGTCGACGCCGACTGGCCCTCGATCCCCGCCGATGCGGTTTTCGGCCAGCCGAGCGCGGTCGATATCGACAGCCACGGCCACGTCTTCGTGCTCCACCGCGCGGGCCGCGAATGGGAAGAGCCCTTCACCACCGAGCCGATTGCCGAGGACACGGTCTTCATGTTCTCGCAGGACGGGCAGTTGCTGGCGCGCTGGGGCGCGGGGCAGTTCATCATGCCGCACGGCCTGTCGGTGGACGCAGAGGATGACATCTGGATCACCGATGTCGCGCGCGAGCAGGTGCTGCGCTTCTCGCATGACGGCGAGGAAGAGCTGGTCATGGGCGTGCGCGGCGAAAGCGGGGAGGACAGCAATCACTTCGGACGGCCTGCCGACGTCGCTTTCCTCGGCGACAGGGTGCTGGTGGCGGACGGCTATGTGAACACCCGCGTCGCGCTGTTCGACCGCGCGGGCAAATACCTCGGCGAATGGGGCGGTCCGGGCGAGGACGCGGGCGAACTCGACCTGCCCCACGCCGTCTCCACCGATGGCGAGCGGGTCTATGTCGCGGACCGCGAGAACGCGCGGATTTCCGTCTTCTCGACCGAAGGCGAACCGCTCGGCCAGTGGCGCGGGCTGGAGCGCGGCCATACCTATAGCGTCAAACCGCTTGGCGGGGGCTGGGTGCTGGCGGTGGAAGGGCGCGACATGCTCGACCGCACCGGCGCCATGGTCCGCGTCTACCGGCCCGACGGCACGGTGGAGCGCAGCTTCGACCTCGCGCTGGAAGGCGAAGGCGCCAGTCTCGGCCACGACATCGCCCTCGACAGTGCGGGGCGCGCCTACATGATCGACGTCTACGGCAACCGCGTGGTCCGTTTCGGTGTGGATGCGCCTGCGAGCGGGGCGAGCGACTAGCCTCTTCCCCTCGGCCCCTGCGCACCCTAAGTCGCGCCCCATGGAAACCAAAGCCGGCGACCCGGGGGCCTTTGCCCACTTCGACCTCTCCCGCGTGGACAGCCCCGCATTCGTGGTGGATGCGGCCAAGCTGCGCGCCAATTGCCAGGTGCTGGCCGACATCCGCGATGCCGCCGACATCAAGGTGCTCGCCGCGCTGAAGGCATTCTCGATGTGGGCCACCGCACCCATCATCGGCGAGTATCTTGACGGCGTGTGCACCTCGGGCCTGTGGGAAGCGCGGCTCGCCAGCGAATTCTACGACGGCGAGATCGCCACCTATTCCGCCGCCTACAAACCGGAGGAACTGGAAGAGGTCTGTCGCCTGTCCGACCATGTCATCTTCAATTCCCCCGGGCAACTGGAACGCGCCTCGCTGATCCTCGAAGCGGCGCGCGCGGCGGGGCAGAGCTTCGACGTGGGCCTGCGAATCAATCCGCAGCATCCCACCGGCGAAGTACCGCGCTATGACCCTTCCAGCCCCGGCAGCCGGCTCGGCTTTCCGATCGACCAGCTGACGCCCGAAATCATGGAGCATGTCGACGGCATCCACTTCCACAATCTGTGCGAACAGGATTTCGAGCCGCTGCACGAAACCTGGGACAAGGTGTTCGACGCGATCGAACCGTGGTTCGGCCAGCTCAAGTGGATCAACATGGGCGGCGGCCACCACATCACCCGCGCCGACTACCAGCGCGAGGAACTGGTCGAGTTCCTGCGCGACGCCAAGGAAGACACGGGCGCGGAGATTTACCTCGAACCGGGCGAGGCGGTGGCGCTGGATGCCGGTATCCTCGTCGGCACCATCCTCGACACCGGATACAACGGCCTGCCGGTCGCGGTGGCGGATATTTCGGCGACCTGTCACATGCCCGACGTGATCGAAGCGCCCTATCGCCCGGCCATGCTGGGCGAGGCGACCGACCACGAGACGCCCGAAGTCCGTATCGGCGGGCCCTCCTGCCTCGCAGGCGACGTTATCGGCGACTACCGCATCCCGGGTGGCGCGGAGATCGGTAAGCGCTTCGCCTTCCTCGACCAGGCGCATTATTCGATGGTCAAGACCAACACTTTCAACGGCGTTCAGCTGCCCAGCATCTGGCTGTGGGACAGCGATACCGACCAGCTCGAGCTGGTGAAGGAGTTCGGCTACGAGACCTTCCGCGACCGGCTGAGCTGAGCTGCCTCTTCAGCAGGGGTTGCGCGGCATCCAGTCGGAGACCGAGTGCACGCCGCGGCCAGAAAGGAAGCCACTCGCGCTGCCCCCCAGCTCGGTGATGGTCAGATTGGCCCCGGTCGATCCCTCGTCCTTGCCGATGACCCGCGTCCCCGAACAGTCGAAGCTGAGGATGTCGCCGCGCGACATCCAGGTTTCGTTGAGGCGGTTTCCGGAAAAATTGTAGATGCGGATGTAGTCGCGCCCGTCCGCTTCCTTGTAGGCCATGACGATCTTCGGCGCGCCTTGTGCGTGTCTGCCGGTAATGTCGAAATATTGACTGGTATAATGCTCGCCATAGTCGAGGAACGGTGTCAGTTCACCCGTTCCCATGTCGAAGCGGTACAGATGCTCGGGATATTCCACCCCGACCGCTCCGCCCGTGAAGAAAACGACATTGTCCTCGCTGTCAAAAGGGCTCCAGGCTACGTCGAGAATGCTGAAGTCCCAAAGGACCGGGGCTAGGTCACCACTGGCGATATCGTACACCCAGAGGCGGCGGGCGTCGTTGGACCAGAGATTGTCCGGTTCGCTCGAACTTTCGGTGAAGACCAGCCGCGTGCCGTCGGGTGAGAATTCCATCCAGTTTACGCGCCCCGAGCCAGGCGCCCTGTCGATACGGGCCGAGATGAGCGTCTTGGTCCCGATCGTGACCGGGGATGCGGTCCAGTTGGTCAGGTAGACGTCGCCTGCTTCCGCATAAGCGATCAACGCGAATTCCTCGTCTGATGCCACAAATCCGTCGAGCTGCGCCTGCGCTGCGGAATGGACGGTTACGTAGGACGAACCGCTGATGTCGGTCAGGCGCACATCCTGCGATTTCCGGCCATTGTACTGGTAGAGGATTTCGGGCTGGAAGTCGGCCGGATCTCCCTTTTCGCCTTTTCCTCCGCCCTTGCCTGCAGGCGGGCCGGCACTGGCGGTGACAGCCAGGGTGGCGGACATGGCGAAGGCGGCGAGAAAGCGGAAAGCAGGCAAGGCGGGTCTCCCATGGGATTGGTACGAGCGCGACCTGTCCGTTCTGGGCGACCGGGATCATCTATAGCACAAGATGTAGAATTCGCAGAATCCAGCCATTTTCTAATGATAAATGCCGGTTTTCGCTAGGATTGAACGGTGTGGCGTCCGAACCCTTCCGCGTCTTACCAAGCCAGTGGTGCGATGATCCGGTCGAATTCGGGCATGTCGCGCAGCGGATCGATCAGCGGGTCGCTGGGGGCGAACAGCAGGCCCGGGTCCTTGAGCTCGCTTGCCTGTGCCAGCAGTTCGATGGCGCGCGCTTTCTCGCCCCATTGGGCAAGGACCTGCACCTGCTGGTAAAGGCCGGCATCGCCGTAATCGGCCACCATCTCATCGAAGACCGCCTTTGCCTCTTGCTGCCGCCCAAGCCTGTGCCTCACGATCGCCAAGCCGACCTGGCCGAACAGCGGAACCGGTTCCTGTGCGAAGGCAGCCTCCGACTTCGCAAGATCTCCGAGCATGTATTGCGAGACGCCGACGATGTAATGCGCGCTCGACAAATTGGCGCCGAATGACAGCGCCTTTTCGCCGTGGGCCGATGCGGTTGCGAAGTCTCCGGCCAGCAGCGCCACGAAGCCGGCCGTGCGGAAGGCTCGCGGATTGATGGGGTCGAGCTTGAGGGCCGTCTCGATCAGCCGGAGGGCCTCGGCCCCCTCGCCGTTATAGGCATAGAACAGGGCGACCGCGCGCTGCACGTCGGCATCGCCCGGCGCGAGTTCCAGAGCGCGCGTGTAGTGGGGCCGCGCAGCCTTGGGATCGAGCCGGCCGTTGTTGAGCGAAAAGCCCAGCGAGATGTGCCCCTTGGGCAGGGTGGGGGCCAATTCGATGGCGCGCTCTGCAGCCTTGATCGAGGCATCGTAGAGGCGAGCCCAGTCGGCGGAATCGTCTGTCGCATTCGCTACTGCGGCCAGCATTTGCGCGCGCATGGCGTGCGCCTTGGCGAAAGCCGGGTCGATCCGGATCGCCGTCTCGAACTGTTCGAGCGCGGAGCGGTCGGTCTCGTATCCTGCCGAGGCATCTGCAAGGGCAGAGCCGCGCAGGAACGCTTCATAGGCCTGCATGTCCTTGGTGCCGCCGACGCCTTCCTGGTCGGCAATGCTTCTGGCCGCCTCGCTCTCGCTGGCGATCTGGGCAACCAGCCGCAGCGCCACCGTGCTGGCGATTTCGGTCTGGACAGCGAAGACGTCTTCCAGCTTGCGGTCGTAGGTTTCGCCCCAGCGGACCATGCCGTCCTCGACCGCGACGAGTTCGGCGCTGATGCGCACGATATCGCCTGCACGCTGCACGCTGCCGCGCAGGATATTCGGCACGCCGAGTGCGCGTCCGATGGAAAAATCGTCCTCCTCCGTTTGCAGCGTGGATGACGTCGGCGCCGATACGCGCAGCAGCGGATTGCGCGCGAGCATCTGGCGCAGCTCGTTGGACAGCCCGCTGGTGAACCAGGATTGGTCTTCATCCCCGGTCAGATTGGCAAATCCAAGAACGGCCATGGCCACGGCCGTATCGCCCTTGCTCCCCGGCAGCAGGCCGAACTGCCATGCGCCGAGGGCCGCCCCCGCCACGCCTACCCCGAGACCGCCGAGAACGAGCGTCCGGCGGGAGACTCCCCTTCTTTCGGCGGGCAGGGGCGGGAGGACATGCGCATGGTGGCCGCCGGTCTTGCCCCCGCCCGTCTGCCCGGCGTCGATCGCCCGCCTTACTGCGGATACGATGCGTTGGACTTCCGGTGCCTTGGGATCGCCCTTCCAGCCCCTGACATCGATCAGCTGCAACTGCCTGAAGCCGAGCGGGGCGATCGTGCCGTCGAGCGTTACCGGCACCAGACGGCCACGGTCGCGGCCGCTTTCGGCTTCGTCGCGAACCCAGGTGGATTCCACCGATTCATGAGACCACAGGACGATGACGCAATCGGCGCCGAGCAGGGCGGATTCGATCGTGGGAAGGTAATCGACACCGCCTTCGATCAGCCCGTCCCACCACATGTCGAAGCCCGACTGTTCGAGCGCCGAGATCAGTTGGCGTGCGCGTTCGCTGTCCGTGCGGGTGTAGCTGAGGAATACGCTGGGGCGAGGTGCGTCCGCTTGCCCGGTCTGCCGTTCCTCGTCCGCCATGGTAGCGCCAGTCCCCCTTGTGGGACTTGCGTATACCTTATTTTCCCATCCTGCGAGAGCCGTTGATTGGGCAGCTGCAGCACCTGCGCAAGTACGGACCGGAATACGTCAGTCTAGATGGCTGGCGGGGTTGATGTAAAACTGCATCAACCCGGCTGATTATGTGCAGGATAAACGAATATGTTCGGTGATAGCCGCGCGCCCCGCTAATTGCAGCGGGTGCGTCGCCTCTTTCTTCTTGGTCCGGTCCTGTCCTGCCTTGTCGGTGCGCCCTTGCACGCACAAGAGGCTGGCGGCGGTGCGCAAAGCGTCGAGTTGACCAATGCCGAACTCTTCGCTGTGGCCGATGCCGCGCGCGATCGCGGCGAGCTGGAGCTTGCCGCCCAGGCCTACGAGGCGCTGGCGGAGAACGAGGAAGGCCCGCTGAAACGCGAAGCGCTGTTCCGCCTCGCCATGCTGCGCGCGGACCTGCAGCAGCGCTATGCCGATGCCGCCGTGCTGTTCCGGCGTATCCTCGACGAGGAGCCCGACAATGCGCGCGTCCGCATCGAACTGGCGCGGATGCAGGCGATGATGGGCAACCTTGGCGAAGCGAGCCGTGAATTGCGCGCCGCGCAGGCAGCCGGCCTGCCGCCCGAGGTGGAGCAGATGGTGCGCTTCTATGCGCAGGCGCTCACCGCGCAGCGACCGTTCGGCGCCAGCTTCCGTGTCGCGCTGGCACCCGACAGCAACATCAACCGCGCCACGCGTTCCGACACGCTCGATACGATCCTGGGCGATTTCACCCTCGACGAGGATGCGCAGGAAACCTCCGGTGTCGGCCTGTCGCTGCAGGGACAGCTGTTCGGCAAGGTCGGGATCGACAAGCGGTCCGACCTGCTGCTGCGTCTGTCGGCGAGCGGCGATATTTACCGGAGAAACCAGTTCGACGATTACATCGTCGCCTTGCAGGCAGGGCCGCAATACCGGCTGTGGGGCGGAACGCTGGACGTGGCCGCCACCGCATCGCATCGCTGGTTCGGGCAGGAAAGCTATTCGCTGACCGTCGGGGCGACTGCCGATTACCGCCTGCCGGTATCGGACACCGCGCAGCTGCGCGTCTCCGCCACAGTCACGGACAATGACAACCGCCGCAACGATCTGCAGGACGGCACGCGGCTGGCACTGCGGAGCGGAGTGGACCTTGCGCTCGATGCGCGCAGCGGCCTGGGCGCAAACCTCATGGCGGTGCGCACGGGCGCGCGCGATCCGGGCTATGCCAATGTCACGGCGGGGATCGACGGCTATCTCTACCGCGAATTCGGCTCGGTCACGGCCGTGCTCGACCTGGGCTATTCGCACCTCGAGGCGGACCGGCGACTACTGCTGTTTCCCGAGCGCCGCTTAGACGACCGGTTCTCGGTTGCTTTGTCCGGAACGCTGAGGACTTTCCGCCTCGGGAACTTCGCGCCGGTGGTGAAGGTCGAATACGAAAAAAATCTTTCAACCGTCGGTATATATAAATACAATCGTCTTGCCGGAGAGATCGGAGTCGCTGCGGCGTTTTAGGGTCACGCTTCGGCGTCTTGGGGGCATAACCAAATCATGAAGTCGACTGTTGTTGCGAAGGCCTCTTCGGCCTCCGCCCTTGCGCTCGCCATGTCTCTTGCAGCTTGCGGTGGCGGGTCCAGCCCGCCGCGTAGCACGCCTCCGCCGACCGGTACGCCGTCGCCTTCGCCGACGCCCACCCCGACGCCTACGCCAACACCGACGCCTACGCCTACGCCTACGCCTACGCCTACGCCTACGCCGACGCCGACCCCGTCGCCGACCCCCACTCCCTCGCCGACGCCAACGCCATCGCCGACGCCCACACCAACGCCAACGCCAACGCCTACGCCGACCCCTACTCCGCCGCCCACCACGGCGAATGCGGACCTTCTCGGGCCGCTGAAGTCGGAGACGTTCCAGGGCGTTTCGTCGCGTATCGCTGCGAATTTCAACGCGAGCGGCACCAGCGGCACGGCGACGACCGGGACCACGGCCACCATCGCCTTCAACGAGACGACGAGCAGCTATTCGCTCGTCACCCCGACCGGCACGATCACCTTCTCGCCGAGCGATATCGACACCGCGCAGTCAAGCGCCGGGGCGGTGGTCTACGTCAAGCGTTCAGGCGACCGGACCGACTCGCTCACGCTGACTCGGCCGGGCACTTCCGGCCCGCTGACCTACCGTTATGTCGGCAGCGCCTTCTGGCAGCGCACCAATATCGGCACGACGACTGCCTCGGGCTCGATCGATGCCTTCGTCTACGGCATCCCGACCAAGGACGCGGACGTGCCGCGCACCGGTTCGGCCAATTACGACATCGACCTGATCGGGGCGATGACCGATTTCAGCGCCATCCGCGGGCTTGCCGGCGGGGGCACCGCCTCGGTCGACTTCGGGACGGGCAACATCATCATTATCGGCAAGATGGACCTGATTGCCGATGGAAGGTCGATCGAGACGATCGATTTCTCCAGCAATGCTACGCTGTCGTCTTCTGCCAACAGCTTCTCGGGCGATTTCGTCTTCACTCAGTTCCAGAATTTCAACGGGACCTTGCAGGGCAAGCTGTTCGGCCCGGCAGGCGAGGAAATCGGCGCTTCCTGGTCCGCCAGCGATTCGACCGGACGTGTAGCGACTGGCACCATCATGGGCCGCCGCGGTACGGCCGACACCAGCAACGGCACCTTCGCCACGCCGCTGACCAAGAGCGAGACGTTCTCGACCACCGAAGCGGTGATGACGTTCAAGTTCGACAACCAGCTCGGCTCGAATTTCGAAAGGGGCGACTTCCGCGACATCGCGGTCACAAACGGTCCGTTCACGATCCGCTACGATGCCGACACGAACCGCTACATCTACCGCGGCACCGGTCTGGCCGAGACCTATGATGCGAACATCGCGCAGTTCATCAATCTCGGACCGACCAAGCAGGTCGAATTCAGCCGGTCGGCCACGGAAAACCAGATCCTGGGCAATGCGTTCAACTACGTCGCTTCGAACTACCTGCTCGTACGCGAAGGCGACAATTTCCGCCTCAATGCCTTCGTCTTCGGTTTCCCGACGGTCTTCAACGACATCCCGACCACCGGCACGGCCAGCTACCTCGTGCGCGTGGATGGGCAGGCGGCCGACAACGCCTACCGCAACCCGATGGTCATTTCCGGCACCGGCGAGCTGCTGGTGGAATTCGGCACGGGCAAGCTGACGGCCAACGTGCCCATCAATTACGCCGAATGGGCGACCGCCTCGGGCATCTTCTCCGAAACGGCGACGGGCAACTGGATCTGGGACGGCCAGATCGCTGCCGGCCGCAACGAGTTCAACGGCACGGTCACGATGACCGGGATCGGCGACTATTCGGGCAGCGGCAAGGGGCAGTTCTTCGGCCCCGGCGCGCGCGAACTGGGCGGCAGCTTCACCGCGACGCGCGATGCCGACGGCATGGCGATCGGCACGTTCAAGGGCGTGCTCGATCCGACCAAGATCCCGCCGCCCGCTGGCTCCATCGCCAGCCTGACGACGCGCACGTCGCTTACCGCAGTGGACGATTCCAAGCCGTCGGATGTCGGCGCGATCACGGGCATCGTCTATGATCCCGCGACCAAGGGCTATATCGTGAGTTTCGCGAATTTCCCCGACGTCGCGCTGGACGATACGACCAGGGACAGTCGCAGCGGCGAATCCGATCAATTCTGGAACTTCTCGCAGACCCTGACGGATTCGACAGGCGCTATCCGCGACTGGGTGAGCCAGCTGAACAACGCCCAGGGGACCAACCCCTTGGTTGCGCTGACTTATTCCAATTTCGGGCGGATCGGGTTTGCCTCGCGCGCCGTGTTCGGAAGCGCGGGCTGGGACTACAATGTCTTCTCGGCCGGCCTGCCGACCACCGACATGCCAACCACGGGTACAGCGTCTTACACCGGTGCGACCATGGGCTACGTCCGGGTGGACCGCGACGCGACGACCGGCGGCAATCTGCTCTACCTGTATTATGGCACTGTCGGCCTGAACGCCGACTTCGGGCGGGGATCGATCACCGCGACGTTCGCCGATTTCAACGGGGAACTTTCCTTGCAGGAAAACGGCAGCGGGGCACCCCGCAACCGTGTCTTCGAAGGCTTCACCCTTGGCGGCCTCATCACCGGCTCGACCTTCGCCGGACAGGAACAGCAGGGCGACTGGCTGCGGCGGATGAACGGTGCGTTCTACGGGCCCGGCGCTGCCGAGGCAGGCGGGACGTTCCGCGCCGAACGCGGCAACCCGTCGGGCACGGGTGAAGTCATCCGCATCGACGGCAGCTTCGGGGCAGGGAAGGACTAGGGGCGCCGCCTTTCTCCTTCCTGCCTCCGGGCAGGCTACAGCACTTCGCACTTGCGAAAGCGCGCGCCAGCGGCAAGAGGGTGCGCCATGAGCATGAACGATCTGATCGCCGCCGCGCGCGTGTCCAAGGCCTGGCCGTTCCAGGAGGCGCAGCGCCTGCTCAAACGCTATCCCGACGGCACCAAGCCCGACGGCAGCCCCGTGCTGTTCGAAACCGGCTACGGTCCCAGCGGCCTGCCGCATATCGGCACGTTTCAGGAAGTGCTGCGCACCACGCTGGTGCGCCGTGCCTTCGAGGCGATGATCGGTGCGAAGCCCGAAGACGGCAAGACGCGCCTCGTCGCCTTTTCCGACGACATGGACGGCCTGCGCAAGGTACCCGACAACGTGCCCAACCAGGCGCTGCTGGAGGCGAATTTGCACCTGCCGCTTTCGCGCGTGCCCGACCCGTTCGAGAAGGGCCACGAAAGCTTCGCTGCGCACAACAACGCCAAGCTGCGCGAATTCCTCGACCGCTTCGGCTTCCAGTACGAATTCATCGCCGCGAACGACATGTACAATTCCGGGCGCTTCGACGATGCGTTGCGGCAGGTCCTGCGCAAGAACCAGGCGATCCTCGACATCATGCTGCCCACGCTGCGCGAAGAGCGGCGGCAGACCTATTCGCCGGTCCTGCCGATCAGCCCGTCGACGGGCCGCGTACTGCAGGTTCCGGTAGAGGTGGTCGATGCCGAAGCCGGCACGATCCGCTTCACCGACGAAGACGGCAGCACGGTCGAACAGTCCGCGCTCGGCGGCATGTCCAAGCTGCAGTGGAAGGTCGACTGGGCGATGCGCTGGTATGCACTGGGCGTCGATTACGAGATGTACGGCAAGGATTTGACCGACAGCGGCGTGCAGTCGGGCAAGATCGTGCAGGTGCTCGGCGGGCGCAAGCCGGAAGGCCTGATCTACGAGATGTTCCTCGACCAGAACGGCGAGAAGATCTCCAAGTCGAAGGGCAACGGCCTGTCGATCGAGGAATGGCTGCAATACGGCAGCGAGGAGAGCCTCGGCTTCTACATCTTCCCCAATCCCAAGAGCGCCAAGCAGCTGCACGTGGGCGTGATCCCGCGCGCGGTGGACGATTACTGGCAGTTCCGCGAGCGATTGAGCGAACAGGACCTCGACAAGCAGCTCGGCAATCCGGTCTGGCACCTGCTGCGCGCCAATGGCGGTTTCGACGCGGAAGAGGCTCCCGGCGGCGGCGACAGCCTGCCGGTGACCTATGGCCTGCTGCTGAATCTCGCCAGCGTGCTGGGTGCGGAAGCGACTGTCCCAAACCTGCGCGAATATCTCGAAAGCTATATCGGCGAGGGCAAGGTCACGCCTGAACTCGAAGTGCTGATCGAGACGGCGGTGAACTACACGCGCGACTACATCGCGCCGACGCTGGAAAAGCGCGCTCCGTCAGCGAACGAGGCTGAGGCGCTGAAGGCGCTCGACGCCTATCTCGCCAAGGCCGATGCCGATACCAGCGCGGAAGATCTGCAGACCGAAGTCTACGAGATCGGCAAGCGCGAGGAATACGGGTTCGAGAACCTGCGCGACTGGTTCAAGGCGCTCTACCAGACGCTGCTCGGCAGCGACCAGGGGCCGCGCATGGGCAGCTTCATCGCGCTTTACGGGATCGAGAACAGCCGCAAGCTCATCGCCGAGGCGCTGGCGCGCGGCTGACGCCTCAGACGTGCTTGCGCGTCCGGTACCACTTGGTCAGGACGTATTTCGCACCCTTTATGACCGGTGTGCCCGCGTGCATCGTGCCTTCGTTGGGCACACCGTCGGGCGTGGCATTGTTCCACACCAGCAGGACGCCGGGCTTGGGTTCGATCGAGGCGCCGACCTCGGTGAAATGCGTGTGCCCGCCTTCTTCCACCACGTTGAGGAAGGCCATCGCCGTCCAGCACCGCTGCCCGCCGCGCTTGCGTTCGATCTGCCAGTATTCCTGGTCGGTATAGAACCAGTCGTTGTGCGGCTTGAATTCCTGCCCCGGCAGGTAGCGCTGGCCCTGGATGGATTCGCCGCACATCGGGTTCATGCCAAGCAAATCGTCGATCCGGCGCGAGATGCCCTTCACGAAAGGATCGCGCGGATCGAAATTGCCCGAATAGGAAGTGCGGAACTTCTCGATATAAGCGGTCTCGTGCAGCTCGCTGGGCCGCGCGACGACATCGATCATGGTGATGAAGCGGCGGCATTCCTCGCGAGAGAGGAAGTTGGGCACGGCGAAGATTTCCGCCTTGTCGGTCGGCACCTTGTAGATGTCCGGGTCGGCTTCGAGGCGCGCACGCACTTGCTTGCCGATGCGCTTCAGCGCGTCCTGGTCGGGAATGATTGCGGTCTTGGTCATGGCCCGACTGTTACCAATCGGCGCGCGCCCCGCAAGGCGGCATCTTGTGCCGCACACGCAAACGTCTAGTTTCTCCGCAAACTTCGGGGAGAGAGGCAATGGATACCACCACCAGCGGCCGCCGCTATTCGGTCGGCGCGATAATATTTCACTGGGTTATCGCGGTCGCGGTGATCGTGAACTGGCGCATCGTCGAGGCAGCAGAGCATTTGGGCGATGCGGAGAAGGCACCGCTGATGGCCAATCACAAGGCGCTGGGCATCACCATCCTGCTGCTGACGATCGGCCGCCTGCTGTGGCGCTGGACCCATCCGGTCCCTCCGCTGCCGAGCAATCTGGCAAACTGGGAGCGGGTGCTGGCGCGTACGGTCCACGTGATCTTCTACGTCCTGCTCATCGGCCTGCCGATCGGCGGCTGGCTGGCCGGGTCCTTCTTCGGTCTGGGCGTCGATGTTTTCGGCATCTTCTCGCTGCCGGCGCTTCCGGTGGGCGAAAACCCCGATGCGGGCAAGGCCATCATCGGCTTCCACAAGACCGGCGGCGAAGTCTTCATCTACCTCATCGCGCTGCATATCCTTGGGGCGCTGAAGCACACCTTCTTCGACAAGAACGGCGGCATCTTCCGCATGCTGCCCTTCGGCAAGGTGCCGGGCTGAGGCCAAGAAAAACCCCCGCCGATCGCTCGGCGGGGGTATCTTGCCCGAAGGACCACTCTTCACCCTTCGGGCAGGAGCCCGAAAAGGGCTTACCAGAAGAAGTCGTAAATTACGTCGACCACTTCGCCGCTGTAGATATCGACCAGCAGCACGTCGTCGTAATAGCGGACCCAGCGATAGGGGCCGTAGACTTCCGGCAAGCGGTAACGCCAGGGATCGTTGATCCAGTAGCGGCTGCCGAAGAACAGGTCCCCGAGATAGAAACCGATGTTCAGCCGGCGATAGCTGTATCCGCGATAGGGCGCGTAGTAGCGGCCAAGGCGGAAAATGCTGTGGTTGTGATTGCGATAGCGGTACCAGTCGTAGCGCGTGTTCGAGCGCCAGTGACGGTGGTCCCACCGGTCGTAATCGTGCCAGCGGCGTCCGTCGTAATAGCGTGCACGGCGGTCGTTGCGGTCGTGGCGGCGAGCGTCGCGGTAACCGTCACGATAGGCATCGCGGCGGATCTCGCGGTTCTCGCGGTAATCGCCCCGGCGCTCGTCACGGCGGCCGTCGCGATAGGCTTCGCGGCGGGCGTCCTCGACCCGTTCACGGCGGATGATGCGCGCGGCATCGCGGTTGCCGTCCCAGCGTTCTGCCCGGCGGTCGTCACGGCGATCCTCGCGGCGTTCGCTGCGACGATCATCCCGGCTTTCCGAGCGGTTCCAGTCGCGACCCTGGCGTTCCTGGGCCACTTCCGCGCGGCGCTCCGACTGGTTCCAGTCACGACCGCGACGCTCCTCGCCACGCGCCTGCGCGGTAGCAACGGTCTGGCGACGGTCGATCTGGCGCTCTCGCATGTTCTCGATCGGGGCACGGCGCTCGATACGCGGTCCGGGTTCCACGCGACGTTCCTGGCGCACCTCGCGGCGCTCCTCGCGCTGCTGCGGACGGGCTTCGCGGCGTTCCTGACGAACTTCGCGGCGTTCGCTGCGCTCACCGCGGCGTTCCTGGCGGCGCTCGCCACGCTCGCGGTCGGGGCGTTCCTGCGCGGTGGCTTCGGCAGCCGACGCCTGGGCGGGCAGGACCGTGGTCGCCATCGCAATCGCGAGGGCACCCAGGGCACTGCCTTTCATCAGCTTGGTCACAGTCATTGAGCTATCCTTTTTCGCTCGTGAGACCGCTCCACCACCCGCGGCTCCTACTTCGATGTAACACGATGTAGCAGAACGTCCTGTCTTGTAACTGAACCGGCCTGCCGGCCTCCCGTTCATGTTTCAAAGCTTCAACCTGAATATCGACGTCTTGACACCAAGCCGCCTCTGGTGCGTTTGCAATCCCATGTACGACACGCTCGACAAGGTCCGCGCCGATATCGCCGATCGCCTCGCCATGGCCGCATCGGGCCGCAAGTCGGCGATGCACACGCCGGTCGTGATAACCCCCGATGCCGACGCACGGATCATGGTGCTGCGGGAATTCGACACCGACAGTTCCACCTTGCGGTTCCACACCGATATCCGCTCGCCGAAGGTGGAGGTGATCGGCGCGGGAGCCGACATGGCAGTGCTGTTCTACGATCCCGATGCGAAGGTGCAGTTGCGCTGCCGGGGCCGGGGACGGATCGAAACGGATACGCCGCTGGCCGATGCGGCCTGGGCCTCGAGCACGAATTTCGCTCGTAGGTGCTACCTCGGCGCTGCGCCGGGCGAGGAAAGCGATGGTCCGTCGAGCGGGCTGCCCGACTGGGCGCAGGGCGAACAGCCGACCGATGAGCAGTTGGTGCCAGCGCGGGCCAATTTCGCCGTGTTGCTGATAACGCAGTCGGAAGTGGACTGGTACTGGCTGTCTCACGAAGGCCATCGCCGCGCGCTGATCGGCGACAAGGGCGACCGCTGGCTTACACCCTGACCAGATTGCCTTCGAACACGACCGAGCGGTTGCGCCCGCCGCGCTTGGCGAAATAGAGCGCCTTGTCGGCGGCGTTGAGGAGGTCGGTTTCGCTAGCCCCTTCGCCCAGTTCGGCGATCCCGATGCTGAGCGTCAGTTCGCTCAGCCCCTCGACCGGCCAGGCATAGGCGCACAGGAAATCGCGCAGTGCGGTGCAGCGCGCATCCAGTTCGCTGGCGCCGAGGCCGCGGGTCACGATGAGGAACTCCTCGCCGCCGAAGCGCCCGACCATTCCCGCATCGGCGAACCGGTCCATAAAGATCGAGGCAAGCTGCTGCAGCGTGCGGTCGCCCGCTTCGTGGCCGAAACGATCGTTGATCGACTTGAAGTGGTCGACGTCGACCATGGCGATGGCCACCTTCTCGGAACGCGCACGCCCGTCGAGCACGGTGCGTTCGAGGTCGGACAGGATCTTGCGGCGGTTGGCGATGCCCGTGAGGTGGTCGGTTTCGGCCAGCAGGCGGGTTTCCTGTGCCTCGCGTTCGGCATGGGCGCGGGCGTTCGCCAGTTCGCGCATGGTGTTCGCGCGGTCGGTGATGTCCATCATCGTGCCGAAAATGGCGATCTTCTGCGGGTCGTCGGCCCATTCGACCTCGCCGCGGCATTCCGTATCGAACATCTCGCCCTGCGGTCCCGGAATGCGCGCCTCGAACACGAAGGGCACGCCTGTGGCCAGCGATTGCAGCAGCACGTGCGCCACGCGCTTGCGGTCGTCGTCGTGGAAGAGGTCGGCGATGTCGGCGACCGTATGCGGACGCGCGTCCTCGCCCAGCATGCGACGCGCTTCCGAGGAGAGATAGACCGCGCCGTCCGACGGGGCGTAGCGCCAGTGGCCGACTTTGGCTGCCTTTTCGGCGGAAGTGAGGAAGCGGTTGCTGGTCGACAGCTTGACGAGGTCGCGCTGGCGCTGCGCCAGCATCAGGGCGACCGGCATGGCGCTGACGAGCAGGCCGAGGAAATAGACCTGCAGGAACAGGACCTGCTGGCCCTGCAGCGGGAAATAGCCGCTGACCGGTCCGGTATCGTAGACCGTCAGCACCGATCCGATGACCGCCACCACCAGCAGGGCAAGCGCCGCGCCGCTGAGGCCGAGTGCGGCCGTGGCGATGGAGATCGCCAGAACGGGAAGGAAAAGCAGCGGGACCTGGGCCTGCCCGAAGGCGGCGAGCGATGCGACCGCCACCAGCATCAGCGCCCAGACCGTCCGCACGCTGACCAGTCGTTTGCGCCCCTCGTCGCTCTGGACGAGGAAGAGGATGAACGGCGCCACGATCAGCATGCCGAGGCCGACAGTCGTCGCCCAAGAGGTCAGGAAGTCGAGATCGAACTTGGCCGACAGCACGCCGGCGACGCCTGCGCTGAGCATGGCGACGAACATGGCAGAGGCGGCAAAGCGGATCAGGTTCATCGGCCGCGCCAGCAGCTTGCCGCGGCTCTTTTCGCCGCCCATCAGGTAGAAGACCAGCCAGCCTTCGGCGAGGTTTGCGACCGTGTAGCCGAAGCAGGCGAGCGGCGAGAGGCCGCCGACATAGTTCGCCACCAGGCTCGCAATGCCGACGCCAACGGTCGTCGCGAGGCGTCCGGACCGTCCTAGGTGGAGAAGCGAGGCGACGAAAATGCCGCTAGACGGCCAGACGGCAGCGATCCCGTCCTCGCCCTGCGTCAGCTCCAGCGCGATATAGGCGCAGACAAGCCAGGCCAGGCTGTAGACCAGCGGCCAGACATATCTCTCGCTATGGCTTGCAGTCCTCCGGCTCAAGATTTCCCCCCTTGAAAGTCCTCCTGGCCGGTCGACTGTGACGCCAGCCTTAACGCGTCAGTTTCTTGTAGGCGAGACGCGTCGGACGGTCGGCCGCATCGCCGAGGCGGCGGCGCTTGTCTTCTTCGTAAGCCTCGAAGTTGCCTTCGAACCATTCGACGTGGCTGTTGCCCTCGAAAGCGAGGATGTGCGTGGCCAGGCGGTCGAGGAAGAAGCGGTCGTGCGAGATGACCACGGCGCAGCCGGCGAAATTCTCGATCGCGTCTTCCAGCGCGGCGAGCGTTTCGACGTCGAGGTCGTTGGTCGGTTCGTCCAGCAGGAGGACGTTGCCGCCCGCCTTGAGCATCTTCGCCATGTGGACGCGGTTGCGTTCACCGCCCGACAGCTTGCCGACGTTCTTCTGCTGGTCCGGGCCCTTGAAGTTGAAGGCGCCGACATAGGCGCGCGTCGACATGTCCTGCCCGTTGACTTTCATGTAATCGAGCCCGTCGGAGATTTCCTCCCAGACGTTGTTCTGCGGGTTCAGGTGGTCGCGGCTCTGGTCGACATAGCCGAGACGCACGGTCGAACCGATCTCGATCGTGCCGCTGTCGGGTTCTTCCTTGCCGGTCAGGATCTTGAACAGCGTGGACTTGCCCGCGCCATTGGGGCCGATCACGCCGACGATGCCGCCCGGGGGCAGGGTGAAGCTGAGATCTTCGAACAGCAGCTTGTCGCCATAGGCCTTGGAAATGCCCTTGGCCTCGATGACCTTGCCGCCGAGACGCTCGGGGACCTGGATGACGATCTGGGCCTTGCCGACGGCACGGTTGTCCTGGCTGTTCTGCAGCTCCTCGAACTTGCGGATACGCGCCTTGGACTTGGTCTGGCGGGCGGCGGGCGTCTGCCGGATCCATTCGAGTTCGCGCTGCAGGGCCTTCTGCTTGCCGCTTTCCTCGCGGCTTTCCTGCTCGAGACGCTTGGCCTTCTTCTCGAGGTAGGTCGAGTAGTTGCCTTCGTACGGGTAGTAGCTGCCGCGGTCGAGTTCGAGGATCCATTCCACCACATTGTCGAGGAAGTAGCGGTCGTGGGTGATCATCAGCACCGCACCGGCGTATTCCTTGAGGTGATTTTCCAGCCACTGGACGGATTCTGCGTCGAGGTGGTTGGTCGGTTCGTCCAGCAGCAGGATCGACGGCTTCTGGATCAGCAGGCGGGTGAGCGCCACACGGCGCTTCTCACCGCCCGACAGGTCCTTCACCGGCCAGTCGCCCGGCGGGCAGCGCAGCGCTTCCATCGCGACTTCGAGCTGGTTGTCGAGCGTCCAGCCGTCGACCGCGTCGATCTTGTCCTGCAGTTCGCCCATTTCCGCGCCGAGCGCGTCGAAATCGGCGTCGGGCTCGCACATCAGCGCGCTGACTTCGTTGAAGCGCGCGACGAGATCGGCCGTTTCCTTCGCGCCTTCACGCACGTTTTCAAGGACGGTCTTGGTCGGGTCGAGCTCGGGCTCCTGCTCGAGATAGCCGACGGTGATGTTCTCGCCCGGCCATGCCTCGCCCGTGAAATCCTTGTCGATGCCAGCCATGATCTTGATCAGCGTCGACTTGCCCGCGCCGTTGGGACCCACGATGCCGATCTTGGCGCCCTGGTAAAACTGCAGGTTGATGTTGTTCAGCACCGGCTTGTTTGCACCGGGGAAGGTCTTGGTCATGTCCTTCATGACAAAGGCGTATTGGGCGGCCATCGGGCGTGTCCTTCGAGCGATTCTGTTCGGGAATGGAAAGGTTGCGCGCCAGATAGTCGTAGCTGTGGCCTGGGGCAAGCCGGAGGGTGGCATTACGGCCTCCCTTGGCCTAGCGGTTGGCGGCAATGGACGAAGGGTCAGCCAACACGGGCAAGCTGCCGCAGGTCGCGATCCTGTTTTCGCAGTTTGCCGCCTATCACGTCGACCGGGTCGAGGCGGCGGCACGCCGGCTGGCTGGGCGGGCCGAGGTGCTGGCGGTCGAATATGCCACCACCAGCGCGACCTATGCGTGGGAGCCGGCCGAGGGCATCGAGCAAGCGCGCCACGTCACGCTGTTTCCCGGCAAGTCCTATGACGAGGTCGGCCACCTTGCCCGCTACCGTGTGGCGATGAAGGCGGTGCGCGATGCGGAGATGGTCTGCATCGGCGTGCCCTATTCGGAACGCGACATCATCGCTCTTTCGTGGAGACTGGCCGCTGCGGGCAAGCGCGTGGTCATGATGACCGAAAGCAAATTCGACGACTTTCCCCGCACCTTGCCGCGCGAACAGGCCAAAGCGCGGCTGCTGTCCTCCTATCGCGCGGCGATCGTGGGCGGCCTGAGGCAGCGCGAATATTTGCGCTTCCTCGGTTTCGGCGACAAGCCGATCCTCCCGGGTTACGACAGCGTGGGCCTCGACCGCATCCGCGCGCAAGGCGCGGGCGAAGCGGTGCGCTGGGAAGAAAGGGACTTCCTGTTCGTCGGGCGCTTCGTGGAGAAGAAGAACCTGCCGGTCCTGCTCGCGGGATACGCCCGATATCGCGAACTTGCCGGGCCCGATGCACGCCGCCTTGTCCTCGCCGGCGACGGTGAACTGGCCACCGCTTTGAAGGAACAGGCGGGCGAGGGCGTCGAGTTTACCGGTTTCCTGCGGGCCGAAGAGGTGTCGGTGCGGCTCGCCCGCGCACTGGCCCTGTGCCTTGTCAGCACCGAGGAACAATGGGGTCTGGTTGTCAACGAGGCCGCGGCCTTCGGCGTGCCGGCAATCGTTTCCACTGCCGTCGGCTCGCGCGATGCGCTGGTGCGCAGCGGGGTCACCGGCCATGTGGTCGAACCGCAATCGGCGGAAGGGATCGCCCATGCCATGCTGGCGCTGTCGAAGGACGAAGCGGACTGGCAGAGATACTCGCAGGCCACTACCGCGCGGGCCCACATGGGTGATACAGAGCGCTTCGCCGATGCGGTAGAGGCGCTGTTCGACCCCGACAGCAAGGGCGCTGAGCGGGCAGTTCATTTCTGGGAGGACATGGCCGGTACATGAGCGGCTCCGACAAACCGAGCGCCCTGTCGCGCTATTCGCTGACCAAGCGCGTCATGGTGACGGGCGGGGCGGGATTTCTCGGCTCGCACCTCGTCGACCGGCTGCTTGCCGAAGGGCACGAGGTGCTGTGTGTCGACAATTTCTTCACCGGTGCCCGCGCCAATGTCGCGCACCTGTTCGACCATCCGCGTTTCGAGCTGGTTCGGCACGACATCACCATGCCGCTGTCGGTAGAGGTGGACGAGATCTACAATTTCGCCTGCCCTGCATCGCCGATCCACTACCAGTTCGACCCCGTCCAGACGACCAAGACCAGCGTCATCGGCGCGATCAACATGCTCGGCCTTGCCAAGCGGCTGCGCGTGCCGATCCTGCAGGCATCGACCAGCGAGGTGTACGGCGATCCCGACGTGCATCCCCAGCCGGAGACCTACTGGGGCAACGTCAATCCGATCGGCCCGCGGTCCTGCTATGACGAGGGCAAGCGCTGCGCGGAAACGCTGTTCTTCGACTATCGCCGCCAGCACGACCTGCCGATCAAGGTGGTGCGCATCTTCAACACCTATGGCCCGCGCATGCATCCCAATGACGGGCGCGTGGTGTCTAACTTCATCCTGCAGGCGCTGCGGGGCGAGGACATCACCATCTTCGGCGACGGGGAGCAGACGCGCAGCTTCTGCTATGTCGACGACCTGGTCGACGGCTGCGTGCGCATGATGGCGACAGATGCCGATACGACCGGTCCGGTGAACCTTGGCAACGAGGCCGAGTTTTCGATGCTGGAACTGGCGCAGACCGTGCTCGACATCGTCGGCGGCCGCTCGAAGCTGGTCCACAAGCCGCTGCCGCAGGACGACCCGCGCCGCCGCCGTCCGGACACGACGCTTGCCCGTGAAATGCTCGGCTGGGAGGCAACCACGCGGTTGCGCGAAGGGCTCGAAAAGACCGTGCGCTATTTCGACCAGAGCGGTTTCGCGGCGCGCGCGCCCGATTGACGCTTGGCAGGACGGCTGCGGCTGCTAGCAAGCGCGCCATGAAAAAACAGATCGTTGCGCTTGCCGCGCTCGCCTTCGCCGTACCGGCCCTAGCCAATACCGCCGACGAGGCCCTGACCGGCGATACCATCGCGTGGGATTTCGTGGAGGGTATCACCACCGAAGTCGGTCCGCGCATGCCGGGCACCGAGCAAGAGGCGCGTGGCCGCATCTGGGCGATGGCCTGGCTGAAGCGCAACGGCTTTGCCAATGTGGCGGACGAACCCTTCGAGATGGAAACCTGGGTGCGCGGGCAGGAACTTGCCTGGGTCACTGCGCCCTTCGCCCAGCCGATGGCGATCACGGCCCTCTCGACCACCAGTTCGACCGGCCCCGAGGGGATCGAGGCGGAGGTGGTCTATTTCCCCAGCTTCGCCGATCTGCGCGACGCGGAAGCAGGCAGCCTTGCAGGCAAGATCGCCTTCGTGAGCCACGACATGCGCCCTGCACAGGACGGTTCGGGCTACGGCTTTGCCGGACCCGCGCGCTGGACCGCGCCTTCGCTGGCCGCGAGCAAGGGCGCGATTGCAACCGTCATCCGATCGGTCGGAACCGACAATCACCGTGTGCCGCACACCGGAACAACCACTTTTTCCGAAGGGGTTGAGCCGATCCCGGCAGGGGCGCTGTCCAACCCCGATGCCGACAATCTGGAGCGCATGTTCGCGCGCGGCCAAACGGTGCGCATGAAGCTGCTGCTGACGCCGCGCGATCTCGGCACGACCACGAGCGGCAACGTCGTGGGCGAGATCACCGGGCGTGATCCCTCGCTCCCGCCGGTGCTGCTTGCCTGCCATCTCGACAGCTGGGACCTCGGCACGGGCGCGATCGACGACGGGGCGGGCTGCGGCATTATCGCTGCGGCAGCAAAGCATGTCGCGGCGCAGGGCAGGCCCCTGCGCACTATCCGCCTGCTGTTCGCAGGAGCCGAGGAGACGGGCCTGTGGGGCAGCGATGCCTATGCCAAGGCCCATGCTGACGAGCCGGTCTATGTCGGTCTCGAAAGCGATTTCGGCGCCGACCGAATCTGGAAATTCGACACCAATTTCACTGCCAGCGACCCGGCGATCTTCGGCCAGATCGCGCGCGCCGTCGCGCGGTTCGGCGTCGCGCCGTCGCGCGGCGTGGCGAGCGGCGGGGCCGACCTCAACTTGGTTCGCGAGCAGGGCGGGGCACTGATTGACCTGCGGCAGGACGGCACCCGCTATTTCGACCTGCACCACACGGCCGACGACACGCTCGACAAGATCGACCCCGTGCAGCTGCGCCAGAATGTCGCTGTCTGGACCGAGGTTGTGGGAATCCTCGCCAATCGGGAAGGCCCGATATTGCGCGGTGCTGCCCCCGCTAACTAAGGGCGCTACCCGGTAAAGGGCGAAAATCACTCGATAATCGCGCTTTTCCTAAACAACAAATTAACCCTCGCGGGTTAGTTCGGGGCTTTCGGGGGGAAACCACGCATGCGCGAACAGATAATCGGACTGATTACTCCGCTTTCGGCGGTAATCTTCTGCGTGCTGTTCCTCGTGATCTGGAAGCGCGGGAAGATGGACAATTACGTCCTCGCTTTCGCCGCAACCTATTTCTTCTTCACCGTCGGATTCACGGTGACGCACCTGCTCGACACCGCGTCGAGCTACGTGTTCCACCTCACGCAGTTCTTCTATTCGCTCAGCGTCGCATCGGCAATCTGGGGCCTGACGCGCCGTGTCGGCCAGCCGCCCTATCTCGGCGCGCTGTTGCTTGTTTACGGACTGTCGGCTGTGACGCTTGCCGTGGCCGTGGCGGTCTCGGCGGACATTTCGTCGCGCCTGATCATCGTGAACACCGGATACGGCGTGATGTATGTCATCGGCCTGATGTCGCTGCTCAATGCGCACCGGCGCGAGGTAATCGACCGCTTCGTGATTTTCATGCACGTGCTGCTGGCCGCGCAATTCCTGATCCGCCCGGTCATCACGCTGATGTTCGAAGGCAGCATCATCGCCAGCGAATACCGCGAATCGATCTATTATTCGGTCGTGAACCTCTCGCTCTCGATCATCTCGCTCTCGAGCGCGCTGGTCCTGTTGGGCGCCTGCATCTACGACCAGATGGTCGCCGTTCGCGAGAAGGCCGAACTCGACATGCTGACCGGCCTCCGGACGCGCCGCGCCTTCGAACAGGACGTGATTGCCTGGCTGGAAAAGGCTAAGCAGGAAGCCGTGCCCGTCTCGCTCGTCGTCGCCGACATCGACCACTTCAAGGCGGTCAACGACGTCTACGGCCACCAGACCGGCGACAATGCGATTGCCGAATTCGGCGAGGTCATCCGCTCCACCATTCGCGACACCGACATTGCCGGTCGCATCGGGGGCGAGGAATTCTGCGTTCTCGCATGGAATTGTGACGGCGCGGCAGCCATGGCCATGGCCGAGCGCGTACGCCGCCGCTTCGGTGACCGCGCCATCGAAGGCATGCCCGAAGATCACCGCCTCACGGCAAGCTTCGGCGTTGCCGGGCGTGACGAGGGCGAAGGTTACGGCAGGCTCTTCGCGCGCTGCGACGCGGCGCTCTATGCCGCCAAGCAGGGCGGGCGGAATCGCATCGTCCACGACGGCAAGATGGACAAGAACAACGTCGTCACCGAGTGGCGCGGCGAGGACGAACTGCGCGCCGCCCGCGCCTAGGCGGACGGTCTCGCACCGAACTCCCGGTCCAGCAGGCGCGGCATCAGCAGTAGCTGGAAACCGGCCCGCGCCACAAGGAACACGGTGAACGACAGCCACAGCCCATGCGCGCCGAGCGGCCAGCTGAGCCATAGTGTTGCGGCGTAGACAGCAGACGCCAGACCCATCGAAACGAGCAGCGCCCGCGTCCAGCTGGCGCCTACGAACACTCCATCGAGGACGAAGCTGGCGACGCCTGCAAAGGGGATGACGATCAGCCACGGGGCCAGCACCAGCGCAGTGGCTTCCACGTCCGCCGTCGCCGCAAAACTCGCCAGCACCGGGGCCGAGAACAAGGCGAAGGCAAGCGCGACAACCGCCGCGGCACCCATTCCGCGCAGCAGTATCGCCCGCGCATAGGCGACAAAGCCCCTCCGGTCGCTTGCGCCTGCCCGCTCGCCGTTGAGGACCTGCGCCGCGTTCTCGAACCCGTCGAGGAGCAGGGCAGTAAAGATGAACATCTGGTAGAGGATGCCGTTCGCTGCGAGCAGCACCGCACCGCGCTCTGCCGAAAGGCGCGTCAGCGCGGCAAGCGATACGGTCAGCACCAGCGTGCGCAGGAACAGGTCCCGATTGACCGACAGGAAGGGTCGCAGGGACCGCCACTCCAGCGTCGAGCGTTCCCTGAGCGCGGCTGCCACCTGCCGCAGCAATTCGCCGCGGGCGAGGAACAGCGCAAGCGCGGCCAGCTTGCCGTATTCGGCAATCAGGCTCGACCAGCCGATGCCGGCAATGCCCCAGTCCAGCGCGAAGACGAACCACAGGCCAAGCAGGATATTGGCAAGGTTGTAGGCCACTTCGAACAACAGCACGGCGGTCATCTGCCGCCGGCCGACCATGAAGCCGATGAGCGCGAGATTGGCCATGACGGCCGGCGCGGACCAGTAGCGGATTTCGGCATAGACCCGCGCGGCGTCCAGCACAGCGCCCCCGGCGCCCAGCGCCTCCAGCGAAAGCGGCAGCAGCACTGGCTTTGCCAACAGCAACATGGCCGCAATGGCAAGTCCCACGACCAGTCCGCGCACCAGCACAGAGACTTGCGCATCCATGCCGGACCGCGTCCCGGCCTGTGCGACGAGGCCGGTGGTGCCGGTCTTGAGGAAGTTCATGACCGTGAAGAGCACGGCGAAGAGACGTGCCCCCACGTCCACCGCACCCTGGGTCGGCGCATCGCCCAGCTGGCCCACGATCCACATGTCGCCGATCCCGATCAGCGCGGTCGCGACATTGGTCACCATGGCGGGCAGGGCAATCGCCCAGATTGCGCGCCGGTCGGGGACTGCGGGAGAGGTGGAGGCGGTCAGTCTGTCCTCCTTCCCTCAGTTTGCCGTGTGGTCGGGGAGACAGGATTCGAACCTGCGACCCTCTGTTCCCAAAACAGATGCGCTACCAGGCTGCGCTACTCCCCGACACGGGCAAACACGACCGGATGGACGGACTGGCTGGTGGGCCCGGCAGGACTCGAACCCGCGACCTAGCCGTTATGAGCGGCCAGCTCTAACCAACTGAGCTACAGGCCCACGCCATCCGCCGATCTGGCGAATGCCGCGACTAGCCGCGCCTTCGCTTATACGCAAGCGTCAGACCTCCACCGATTGGACGATTTCCCGCACCGTTGTGGGCCGCACGCCGCGCATGGCAAAATAGGCATAGACCCCGCGCAACCAGTCGTAGAGATCGTCCAGGTCGTCTTCGGTGCGGACATAGGGCGTGTGCCCGGGCACGAGCGAGGGGCTGTGGAAGCTGATGACCAGCAATTCCAGCCCATCGTCCAGCGCCATGTCGATGCAGCGCAGCGCCTCTTCTTTGCTGGTGCCTTCCGGCGTCAGCGGAATGCGTTCGAACAGGCCCAGCCGATTGAGAACGCCGCCCAGTTTCGGGAAACTGCGCAGCAGTGGCTGGACGAGCGCGCCCTGCCGACGAAGCATGCCCCAGAAGCTGGTCGTGAGCGGCAGTTCGACCAGCCGCCGCTCCTCGTCGGACCAATAGGGATGGTCGGGGTGGCGGCGGAAATCCGGCCCGCCTTGTGCGGAATAATCGTGATGCGGCCGCACTGAACTGTCGATGGCGATGCCGCGGTCCTTCAGCATGCGCGCAGTCGCAGGCCCCACTCCGTACCTTCCTGCTCGATAGATTTGCGGCAAGATGCCGAAGCTGTCCTCGATCGCGTCGACCAGCCGGTTGAATTTGTCGCGCTCCAGATCCGGCGGGAGGTTTCCGGCGAAGCTGTTGTGTACGCTGGTTTCCTCGATGAGCGGCGGATTGACCCACGGGTGGAGCTGCACGCCGATCTCGGCCTTGCCCTGCTGCACCAGCGGGACGAGGATATCGCGGGCCCGCTGCGAGGTGGCGACCGGCCAGTCCACGAGGTAGACCGGCACCACGCCCATGCCTTCACAGAATTCCTGAAATTTGGCGATGCGCAGCACGTGGCCGATGCCGTGTCCTTCGGAAGAAAAGGGCTTGGACCAGTCGAATTCCTCTTCGGTGTCGACCGTCAGGAGGACGCGCTGGCCGAAACCCGGCGCAAATCGCACCTTGAGCGAGGCTGGCGGCGGATCGAGCAGGCTGCGGTCGGCCAAGCGAAACTTCCCCTCAAGCGTTGCATCGCGAGCCCCGGGAGTTTTTGCCCCCTTTTCAGCCGGCTGCACTGTCCGGCTGGTTTTCAGGGCTAGGCAGGCTGCTGGCGGCGGTCAAGAGCGGCAGGCTCAGCACCAGCGCATCGTCCACCCTTGCCAGTTCCCCGCCGGCCGCGCGCGCCTCTGCCCGCGCGAGCCTGAGCGAGAAGCCTGCTCCGAAAATGCCCGCACTCAGCGCGCCGGTCTGCGCGCGGGTATCGACCGAGAATATGTCTGCCGCCTTGCGTAGGGCAGCGGGCAGGGTGAGCGCGAACTCGACCTGCTCGAGCCCCGTCTGCATCTTGAGCGATACCGTCTCCCCGGCGGCCAATGTGCCCGCGAGTGTGGCGAGAAGGCGCCAGGCGAGCCGTTCCGCCTCGCCCTGCGACAGGCCGATGGGCGCGCGCCCTTCGCCAAGGTCGGCGTCGAAGCGCGCAACGCGCGGGCTGAGCACCGGCTGCAGCTGCGCCACCTGCTTGCGGGCGATCGCGGCGAAATCGGCATCGCCCTTTTCGAGGTCGAGATCGCCTGTTTCCAGCTTGGCCAGCCGGTCGAGCTCGTCGAAGCCGGCAAGGATGTGCGCGGCATCCCCGGCGATGGTCGCGGCGATGGCGCGATATTCATGGGGAACGGGGCCGATCATCTGCTGCTGGATGATCTCGGCATAGCCCTGCATGGCGTTGACCGGCGTGCGCAGTTCGTGGAGCAGCTGGCGCAGGCGGTCCGCCTCGGCCTCGCGGCGGTCCTCGATACCGGAAACCGCCCGCCGGAAACGTCCGACATAGCCGTAGAAACGGCCCTCGGAGCGGGTGAAGCGCGGCGTTGCGTCCACCACCCAATCGCCTTCCAGCCTGACCGCGCCGCGAATGTTGACGGCCAGCGATGCCATGGGCTGGCGCATGCGGAGGATGCGCGCTGCCTCTTCGCTATCCAAGGCCATGGAAGCCATGTCCATGCCGGTCACCATCGGAGCGATACCCGGTTCGGCCCAATCGATGCGGCCTTCCGTGTCGCAGCCGAACAGGAACTGGTCGATGGGCCTTGCCGCGACCTGATCGTCGTCTTCGCCCAGCGGCAGGCGCGGGTCGTCGCTGTCGCCTGAGCGTTCCGAACGGGTGCGCTGGAATGCCTCGATCCGGTCGACCAGGGCGCGAATACCTTCCGAACCGCCCATGGCCGGTTGCGGTTTTGGTTGCGAGACGGGTTCGGGTTCCGGCTCCGGTACCAGTCGCTCGGGAGAGAGCGAAAGGGGTTCCGGCTCTTCGGGCAGGATTTCGGGTTCGCTTAGCTCCGGCACGCCCTCGATATCCGGCGTTGCGAATTCTTCGACCAGGTCGAACGGTTCGGGCAGCGGCAGCGCGCGGTCGGACACGCCTAGTGCGTCGAGAGCGCGGACCGCCTCGTCGGGCAGGTCCCGGCGATGTCGGAGGAAACCGCGGGCCCGGATAGGCAATTGCGGGATGAGCTGCTCCCACTCCTCTCCCGTCAGGCGGGCGCGATAGAGCGCGGCAGCCGCGATATGGGGATGCGCCTCGCCGAACCACTTCACCAGTTCCGGATTGCGGAAACGCCAGCCGCTTTCACCGACGATGGAGGCGCGGTCCTTGACCGGGATCATCTCCCCCAGCGCGATCAGCCGCAGGTAAGCGGCAGCCTTCAGCGCCTTGTCGCCGGCCTGCGGACGCTCTCCCAGCAGGTCCAGCAGCTGGCGGAACTGCGTACGCGCCGCACGCTCGCCCGCCGCGCGATTGCGCAGGACTGTGGCAAGGCGGTCGTCAAAATGCATTGCAGCTCCGGTACAGGGAAGGTTTGCGGGCCGGTAACCATGGCGCGCCTACCCCTTCTACCGCTCCAACAAACGTGATGAACGAGATGTTTCCGCCACGTTGCAAAGCGGGACGATTGCTGGCAAAGATAATAATGTTAGCCAATCCGATGGTTGCGCCTTTTCAACATTTCTTAAGTGCGCATCGTCTTTCTGGCGTGGCGTTGTATCGAGGATAATTCATGGCGAATCTCGACGAAATCGATCGTCGTCTGCTTTCCGAACTGCAGGACGAGGGCAGAATCACCAATGTGGAACTGGCGCACCGCGTCGGCCTGACCGCCCCGCCGTGCCTGCGGCGCGTGCGCGCGCTGGAGGAAGAAGGCGTGATTCGCGGATACCACGCGGAACTCGATCCTTCGAAGCTGGGCTTCTCGATCACCGTTTTCGCCATGGTCAGCCTGAAGAGCCAGGCGGAAGACGCGCTGCGCGAATTCGAGAGCGCGATGAAGGACCTGCCCGAAGTGCGCGAGGTCCACATGCTCAATGGCGAGATCGATTTCATCATCAAGATCGTCAGTCGCGACCTGCAGAGCTTCCAGGAATTCCTGACCAGCAAGCTCACGCCTGCGCCCAATGTGGCGAGCGTGAAGACATCGCTGACGATCCGCACCAGCAAGAACGAACCGGGCGTCCCGCTGGGATGATCGAGGGGCGCTGCCTCTGCTCGGCCGTCCGGATCGAACTGGACGAGCCTGCGGGGCAGGTCGAAATCTGCCAGTGTTCGATGTGCCGCCGCTGGGGCGGGGCGTTCTATAGCGCGCTCTCGGGAAGCGGTTTCACAATCCACGGCGAGGACCAGATCGCGGTCTACCAGTCCAGCGCCTGGGCCGAGCGCGCGTTCTGCAAGACTTGCGGGTCGAACCTGTGGTTCAAGTTCCTGCCCACAGGAAACCGCAGTTTTTCTGCAGGACTGTTCGACGATGCCAGTGGCGCGGAGATCGAGAAGGAGATCTTCGTCGACGAGGCGGCAAGCTGGACTTGCGTGTCAGGAGAACATCCGCGCATGACCGGCGAGGAGATCATCGCCGAAGCCAAGGCGGCGGGGTTCACCTTCGACTAGCTAGGCCAGGCGCATCAGCTTCCTGAGGTCGCGCCGCACCATCGCATTCGTGAGGCGCCCGACAACCCACTGGCTGGGGGTCAGGCGCTTGCGGGACAGGAACTCCCGTTCCATGATTTCCGCGACCTCGTCCTCGTCCCACAGCGCCCATTCGCCGGCCATGGACAGCAGGTTGCTGCCGAAGACAGGGGCCACCTCGCGGCGCAGGATGTCTTCCAGTTCGCCGGACGAATAGCCGGTCTCACGCAGGTCGCGCGCGAGACAGAGCCGGATTTCGTCCGAATGCTCGGTGTCGAGGAACAGGTTCGCCAGCACTGTCCAGGCCGCAAGGCGGCGCGGCTCTATCTGCCGCGACGCTTCGCCGCTGTTCAGCCCTCGCGCTCCTTGAGCCATTCCTCGAGCCACTTGATTGAGTAATCGCCGCTCTTCACGTCGTCCTGCAGCAGCAATTCCTGGTGGAGCGGGATGTTGGTCTTCACGCCTTCGACGACCATCTCTTCAAGCGCACGCTTGAGGCGCATCATGCAGCCCTGGCGCGTGCGACCGTAGACGATCAGCTTGGCGATCATGCTGTCGTAATAGGGCGGGATCCGGTAGCCGGCGTAAAGGCCGCTATCGACGCGCACGTGCATGCCGCCGGCCGCGTGATAATAGCTCACCTGGCCGGGGCTGGGCGCGAAGGTCCAGGGATCCTCGGCATTGATGCGGCACTCGATGGCGTGGCCGTGGAATTCGATCTCGTCCTGCTTGACCGAGAGCGGGTGACCCGCCGCGATGCGGATCTGTTCGCGCACGAGGTCGACGCCGGTGATCGCTTCGGTGACAGGGTGCTCGACCTGCAGGCGAGTGTTCATCTCGATGAAGTAGAACTCGCCGTTCTCCCACAGGAACTCGATCGTGCCTGCGCCGCGATAGCCCATGTCCCGCATGGCCGAGGAGCAGATTTCGCCCATCCGCATGCGCTCTTCGTGGCTGATCACGGGCGAGGGCGCTTCTTCGAGAACCTTCTGGTGGCGGCGCTGGAGCGAACAGTCGCGTTCGCCGAGGTGGATGGCATTGCCTTCACCGTCGCCGAAGACCTGGAATTCGATGTGGCGCGGATTGCCGAGATATTTCTCAATGTAGACCGTGGCGTCGCCGAAGGCGGCCTTCGCCTCGCTGCCGGCCTGCTGCATCAGCGTCTCGAGCTGGTCTTCGCTTTCGCAGACTTTCATGCCGCGGCCGCCGCCGCCGCTGGCCGCCTTGATGATGACCGGATAGCCGATCTCGGCCGCGATCGCGCGCGCTTCCTCGATCTCCGAGACCGCACCGTCTGAGCCGGGCACGAGCGGCAGGCCGAGCTTGCCGGCGGTGCGCTTGGCTTCGACCTTGTCGCCCATCGTGCGGATGTGTTCGGGCTTGGGGCCGATCCACTTTATGTCGTGCGCTTCGACGATCTCGGCGAACTTGGCGTTTTCCGAAAGGAAGCCATAGCCCGGGTGGATCGCATCGGCGTGGCTCACCTCTGCTGCAGAGATGATGTTGGCGATGTTGAGATAGCTGTCGGTGGCGGCAGGCGGGCCGATGCACACGGCATGGTCTGCAAGGCGCACATGCATGGCATCGGCGTCGGCGGTGGAGTGCACCGCGACCGTCTCGATGCCCATTTCATGCGCCGCGCGGTGGATGCGCAGCGCGATTTCGCCGCGATTGGCGATGAGGATACGCGAAATCGTCATGGCCTGCCTCAGCCGATGACGATCAGCGGCTGGTCGAATTCGACCGGCTGGGCGTTCTCGACGAGGATCGCCTTGACCGTCCCGGCCTTGTCGGCGGTGATCGGGTTCATGACCTTCATCGCTTCCACGATGACGAGGGTCTGGCCTTCCTTCACGCTGTCGCCGACCGATACGAAGTCCTTCGCGCCGGGTTCGGGAGCGAGGTATACCGTGCCGACCATGGGCGACTTGATCGCACCTTCGGCAGCGGCTGCGGGAGCCGCTTCGGGGGCGGGAGCGGCTGCTGCGGGTGCTGCTGCAGGTGCAGCGGCCATCATCGGGGCGGGTGCCGCGGCCATGGCGATGCCGCCGCCGCGCGAAACGCGAATCTTGCGGTCGCCGTCTTCGACTTCGATTTCGACGAGGCCCGTTTCACCGAGCATTTCCGCGAGTTCGCGGACCAGCGCGGTATCGACGTTCATGCCGGATTTGCCGGCGGAGGACTTGTGGTCGGACATGGGTATCCCTGAGGTTGTTTGAACGGGCCTATGCGCGTCTGTCATCAAACTGACAAGGGGTAGGGGGCAAGCTGTTTACAGCGCGGCGGCCTTGTCCAACGCTACGGCATAGCTGCGTGCGCCCAGCCCTTTCACCTCGTCGACAGCGACCATCCCCACGTAGGAAACGTGCCGGAAAGCCTCGCGCTGCGCGGGATCGGACAGGTGAACCTCTATCACCGGCACTCCGATTGCGCGGATCGCATCGAGCAGCGCAATCGAGGTGTGGGTGTAGGCGCCGGCATTGAGCAATACCGCCTTCGCGCCGCTGGCCCGCGCTTCGTGCAGCCAGTCGACCAGCACGCCTTCGTGGTTGGTCTGTCGGAAATCGACCGCCAGCCCTAGGCCGCGTGCCTGTTCGACGAGGCGCGCCTCGATATCGGCCAGCGTGTCGGAGCCGTAGATTTCCGGCTCGCGCGTGCCGAGCAGGTTGAGATTGGGGCCGTTGAGGACGAAGACGGTGTCGGTCATGGGGCCTGTCCTAGCCCAGTCGGGACGCAAGGCAAAAGCCGGATTGCGTCCCGCCCGTCCCTACAGGATGGAACGGATGGAACACACCCCTGGCGAAATTACCGTTCCACCCCCTTGGCCTTCCCCCACTGGCGCGCAGCTGTGTAGCCGAGATAGCCCGTGCCGAAGAGCGCGTAGAGTTCGTCCGGCAGGCCGCGCAGGTAACGCGTGATCCCGTCGCCGATGTCGCCTGCCGCCTGCGGCGAGAAGGCGGCCAGCACGCCCATGGGGATGGCGAAGAGGATGATTGCATACATCACGTAGAGGAAGCTGGGCCGCGCGCGGCTGGTCCACGGATCGGCCGAATTGGCTTCGGCGACGATGGCGGAAAGGCGGGCTTCGATGGACTTGAGTTCATGCGTGCCTTCCAGCGCGAGCAGTTCCAGCTTCGCCTTTGTGCGGGCTTCCTTGTCGGGGATGATCTTGTCGATGATCGAGGCGATGGGGCCGATAAGCGATTCGATTAGTGCCATTTGGTTTCTCCTTCGTGAGAAAAATAACCATATCGGCACATGTAGGAAATCGGGGTGAAGGTCCTCGGGGATCGAGCCACACCCGTTCATTGAATTACAGGCATTTCTGCGGTATCGGCAGGCAAGTCGAAGGGGCCTGGAGCACCGGATGAAACGCGCATTTCCAACTCTTGTCGCCTCTGCCGCAGCGATTGCGCTGGTCGGCGGCAGCGCGCTGGCGCAGTCTTCGCAGCCGATCGCGTCCGACACGCAAGGCGCGCTCGATGCGCCCGAATACTGGGATTGCGACCGTATCCGGCCCGAATACACCGCTTATCTGGACGCCGGAAATGCGCCCGAAAACTGGCGCTACGTCGGCAAGACCTATCGCGATGTCGCCAACGACCGCACCTATACCTGGCAGGACTGGCTCGACTGGGCCGACGATGCCGGATGCGGCGCCGCGCGCCTTGCCGAACCCAAGCCCAACACCGCTGTCGGCATCCTGCTCGGATTCTTCGGGGCAGGCCTGATCGCCGCTGTAGGCGGCGGTGGCGGCGGCGGCTCGATCAGCCCGGGCTGACGCACGCGTTCGCGCGCCGAGGCAGCGCGACATTTCCATCGATTTGGAAGGGAAACCACTGGTCGGGACGACTGGATTCGAACCAGCGACCCCTACACCCCCAGTATAGTGCGCTACCAGACTGCGCCACGTCCCGATACCAGTGGAGGCGGCCCTATAGGCCCCGCTCCTGTGCATGGCAAGCGTCTAGCGCGGGCAATTCATTGCCCTGCAATCGCGATCCTGCTAGCTGCGCGCCACATCGAGGGGGAGGTGCGCCTGTCGCTGCTTGATTGCAGCGCAAGCGGACCTACCTCGCACGGATCAATTTACGAACGGACACAGGCAATTCCCGCATGATCGACCTTCTCGCCGCAGCCGGCTCCGCCGCAGCCCAGCCGCCCGTGTGGCTCCAGATCCTTCCGTGGGTGGCGATCTTCGCCGTCTTCTGGTTCCTGATGATCCGCCCGCAGATGCGCCAGCAGAAAGCGCACCAGGAAAAGATCGCCGGGCTCAAGCGCGGTGACGAAGTGGTGACCGCAGGCGGTCTCGTGGGCCGCATCACCAAGGTGGAGGACCAGTTCGTCGAAGTCGAACTCGCCAAGGGCATGAAGGTCCGCGCGGTCCGCAACACCATCGGCGAAGTGCTTTCGGGCACTGCGACCAAGCCCGCCAACGACTGACCCGGCAAAAGGCGTAATCCAAGCCATGCTCGAATTTCCAACCTGGAGGAAAGCGTTCCTGTGGGGCGTTGCCATCGTCGGCATGCTCCTGTCGCTGCCCTCCATCTTCTCGCTCGCCAATCTCGACTGGCCCGAGCAGCTTCCCGAGCCGACGATCAATCTCGGCCTCGACCTTGCCGGCGGTAGCCACATTCTGCTCGAAGCCGACCGCGCCGATGTCGCCGCGACCCGGCTCGAGGACCTGGAAGAAAGCGTCCGCAATGCCATGCGCCGCGCTGAACCGCGCATCCGTATCGGCGATGTCTCGACCGCCGACGGCCAGCTGAGCTTCCTGCTCGACGACGTCACCGAAGTGGACCGCGCGCGCGCCGCACTCGAAGCCATCATGAACGGCACCGGGCCGGTGCGCGAATGGGACCTCCAGGTCGTCGACGGCCAGCGGTTCGTCCTGACGCCGACCCAGGCGGGCCTCGACAATGCGGTCGATGCCGCGATGGAAGGCGCGCTGCGCACCGTCGGCATCCGTATCGACGGCCTCGGCACGCGCGAGCCGACCATCCTGCGCCAGGGCGACACTCGTATCGTGGTGCAAGTGCCCGGCCTGCAGGATCCCGAACAGCTGAAGGAACTGCTCGGCAAGACCGCCAAGCTCGAATTCAAGCTGGTCGAACGCCAGGCGAGCGCGGAAGAAGTCCAGCGCGGCTTCGTCGCGGGCGGCGAAGTGGTGCCGTATGCCGAAGGCGAAGGCTTCCCCAACGGCGTCGTGGTCCAGCGTATCGGCGGCATCGACGGCGAAACGCTGACGAGCGCGCAGCAGAGCTTCGACCCCCGCACCAACGAACCGGTCGTCTCGATCACCTTCAACCCCGACGGCGGTCGCCGCTTTGCGCGCATGACGACGCAGTACACCGGCCGCCAGTTTGCGATCATCCTCGACGGCGAGGTCATCTCGGCACCGCGGATGCAGGAACCGATCCAGAACGGCCAGTCGCAGATTTCCGGCAGCTTCACTGTCGAAAGCGCGAACAACCTCGCCATCCAGTTGCGTTCTGGCGCACTGCCGGTCGATCTCAGCGTGGTCGAGGAACGGACCGTCGGTCCCGACCTCGGCGCCGATTCGATCAAGCAGGGCATGATCGCCATCCTCATCGGTACGCTGCTGGTGATGGGCCTGATGATCGTGACCTATGGTCGCTTCGGCATCTATGCGACGGTGGCGCTGGTCATCAACGTGTTCATGCTGCTGGGCATCATGGCCGCGCTCAATATGACGCTGACCCTGCCCGGTATCGCCGGCTTCGTGCTGACCATCGGCGCGGCGGTCGACGCCAACGTGCTGATCAACGAACGCATCCGCGAAGAACGCAAACGCGGGCGGCGGGTCGTGGCCGCGGTGGAAAATGGCTACAAGGAAGCCAGCCGCGCGATCTACGACGCCAACGTCACGAACTTCATCGCCGGCGTGCTGCTGTTCAATTTCGGTTCGGGCCCGATCAAGGGCTTCGCGGTCGTGCTTGTGGTGGGTCTCTTCACCAGCGTGTTCACCGCCGTGCCGCTCACCCGCATGTGGGTTGCCGGCTGGCTGCGCAAGACGCGCCCCACCGACATCAATCTTTGAGGTAACGGACGATGAAACTTCTCAAGCTCGTCCCCGACGACACCAACATCAAGTTCCTCAAGTGGCGCTTCCCCTTCTTCGTGGTCAGCATCCTGCTGATCGCGGGCAGCTGGGCGATGGTCTTCACCAAGGGGCTCAACTACGGCGTGGATTTCGCCGGCGGCCTCGAAGTGCGCGCTACCTTTACCGAACGCGCCGAAGCGCCGGTCGCGGAGCTGCGGGAGGATGTCGAGAACCTCGGCTACCAGAGCCCGGTGGTCCAGCGTTTCGGCGAGGACAACCAAGTCTCGATCCGTGTCCGCCTTCCCGATGAGGTAGCGGCCGATAACGAGGCTGCGCAGGCGGCCGCGAACGAGGTCGTTGCGGAACTGCAGGGCAATTACCCCGATTTCCGGCTCGACGGGAACGACAACGTGTCGGGTAAGGTCTCGGGAGAATTTCGCGAGGACGCGATATTCGCGCTGGTCGCCGCCATGCTGGCGGTGGCGATCTACATCTGGATACGCTTCGAATGGCAATTCGGCGTAGGCGCGCTCTTCGCGCTGTTCCACGACGTGTCGCTGGCGCTGGGGATGTTCGCGCTGTTCCAGATGGAATTCAGCCTCCAGATCATCGCCGCGATCCTGGCCATCATCGGCTATTCGCTGAACGATACGATCGTCGTCTACGACCGCATCCGCGAGAATCTGAAGAAATATCGCAAGATGCCGCTACCCGAGCTGCTCGACCTGTCGGTCAACGAGACGCTGGCGCGTACCGTGATGACCTCGCTTACGCTGCTGCTGGCGCTGCTGCCGCTGCTGATCGTCGGTCCGGCGAGCCTGTTCGGCCTCACCGCGGCCATCACGCTGGGCCTGTTCGTGGGTACCTACAGCTCGGTCTACATGGCAGCGCCGCTGCTGGTGTGGATGGGCGTGACCTCGGACAGCTTCATCCCGGAAGAGACGGTCGCCGACCGGCAGGAAAAGGTCGCCCGCGGCGAAGTCTAGCCTTCCAGCAGGCGATCGTAGTGGGCGCCCAGCGCCCTCCCGTTCGCCTCCCAGCTGTATTCCTTTACGCAGGCGGCTACCTCTTCGGGTGGCCGCCTGTTTTGCAATACCAGCCGGATACCTTCGCGCACCGCCTCGGTCCGGCGGGCGACGATCACGCCGGCAACCGGCGTATCGACGACTTCGCGCGCGCCGCCTGCATCGGTGATGACGATGGGCGTGCCGCAAGCAAGGGCCTCGATCCAGGCGTTGGCAAGGCCCTCGCTGGCAGAGGGCAGGACCATCGCGTCCGCCGCCGACAGGACCAGCGGCAGGAGGTCGTGATCGAGCAAACCAAGGAAGTGCACGCGGTCCGCCACGCCTTCCGAGCGGGCAAGGGCGCGCAGGCTGGCCTCGTCCTCGCCTTTTCCGACCAGCAGAAGGCGGGCCTCCGGCAAGTCGCCCAGCGCCTTGATGACCAGCGCCTGTCCCTTGCGCTCGATCAGCGCGCCGACTGTGGCGAGCAACTGGTCGTCCTTGGATAGCGGGATGCCCAGTTCCTCCGCCAGCCGCGTGCGCAGCTGCGTATGGCCGAGGGGGCGGAACCGGTCGCGATCGAGGCCGGTGCGGTGGATCGTGATCTTCTCGCGCGGCATTCCCAGCGCGGCCATGTCGTCTGCCAGCGCGTCGGACACGGCGAGCACGCCCGCCGCCTTGTCCGCCGTTTCGCGCAGCGCTGCGAGGCCATAGCTGCGTGCTCCCCAGTAATGGATGTCCGCCCCGCGCGCCTTGACCGAAAAGGGCAGGTCCAGCTCGTCCGCGATACGCATGGCGGCCGGTCCGTCGGGGTAGAAGAACTGCGCATCGACCAGGTCGAAGGGCGCCGCCTCATGAAGCGTGCGGGCGAGCGGCATGACGGCCGAGGCAATGAGCGCAGGATTGAGCCTGCCGCCCACTTTCGGCAGCAGGCGGAAGACGGGCCGGTGGATCTCGACGCCTTTTTCCGTCCCGCTGACCGCCGCATCGCGCACGGTCTTGTAACGGCCGAACACCACGGGCGGCAGGCCGATGGGATTGATGACCACGGGCTGCCAGTCGGTTTCGCGTGCGAGCGCCTCGATCGAACGGGCGACGAAAGTTCCGAAGCGCGGGTGCGCCTCGTTCGGCCAGAGCGTCGAGAGAACGAGTACCCGGCGTTTCGGCGCGTCGCTCACAGCCGGCGGACCAGCATTTCGGCAACCCCGATCCAGGCGGGTCCATCGACGACCTGCTGCTTCTCGCCATGCCCCGGCGGAAGGATGCCGACTAGGCTACCCTGCCGGTCGATCAGCCGACCGAAGGCGAAGCGGCCTGCCTTCTTCGGCACCAGTACGTCGCGGTTGACTGCGCGGGCGGCGTCTTCTGGCGCGATCTGCCGCAGCCAGAGCTGGTCGCCGGGCCGATATTCGCCGTGAGGATAATCGATCGTCAGCACCATCAGCGTACCGCTGCCGCCGAGGTCGGTGACAAGGATCGCATCGCGCGTCGTCTCCAGCGCTTCGGGCCCGTCCCTACCGAGCGTGGCGACCACTTGCGGGTGTTCGGCATTTTCCGAGCGCACCAGGACTTCGGGCTCCACTTCCAGCGCGGCGGCGATCCGGTCCATCCACTTGAGCGACAGATTGCGCATTCCGGTTTCCAGTCGCCCGACCGTCTGCGGGGTCGTCGGCGGCACGCAGGCTTCTGCAAGGTCGGCCAGTGTCCAGCCCTTCTGCTTGCGGATATCGCGGATGCGGTTGATCACTCGGGCTCTCCCTTAACCGGAATGGTTTTTCTACTTTCCTACACTAACCGAAACTTTGCAAGGGCTCTCCTCAAACAAAGGAGATTGCCGATGCGCCGCGAACTGGTTGAACGGGAATTGACGGAAACCGGCGTGAGCGGTCGTGGCTCAGAAAGGCGCGCTAAGCGAACCGTAACGGTAAATCTCGCCGAGAGCCCTTTGTCCTGGCTCCATGCCCGGGGACATCTGGACGACCGCCTCTTCCAGGCCGGGGAACGGCTTCGGCTGGATTACGAGCGGGCCCAGCTATCGCCCGGCGTCACCATGCGCTGGGACCCGGTGCGCGTCGACGGAGGCGGCGGTGACGGCATGACGCCGACCGAGCGCCAGATTGCGGCCAAGGCCCGGTTCGACGGGGCGATGGCCGAAGCGGGCAGCGGGCTGTCCGATGTCCTGTGGCGCGTGGTCTGCGGCTGCGAGAGCCTGCCAGAAGCGGAGAAGGGCCTCGGCTGGCCGGCGCGCAGCGGGAAGCTGGTGCTGAAGCTGGCGCTCGACCGCGTTGCGGATTTCTACCGGATCCGCTGAGCCACTGCCTCTCGCAGGGCGGGCACGAGCTCTGCCTCGAACCAAGGATGGGCGCGCATGAACATGGTGCTGCGCCATGAGGGGTGGGGTAGGGGCAGATATTCCGGAAGATAGTCGCGGTAATTCCCAACGCGCTCTGCCAGCGAGAGCTTTCGCGTTTCTGGAAGGTAACGCGCCTGCGCATAAGTGCCGACCAGCAGGGTGAGCCGGTCTTCGGGCAAAAGGTCCAGCACGCGATCGTGCCATTGCGGCGCGCATTCGGGGCGCGGGGGCTTGTCCCCGCCGCTGGCCTTGCCGGGATAGCAGAAACCCATCGGCACGAGCGCAACCTGCGCGGGATCGTACATCTGCTCGCGGGTCAGGCCGGTCCATTCGCGCAGGCGGTCACCGCTCGCATCGTCCCACGGGATGCCGCTTTCATGAACCTTCGATCCGGGGGCCTGGCCGATGATCAGCAGCCGTGCAGTAGGGGAGAAGCTGGCAACCGGCCTGACCCCGTGCGGCAGGTGCCTTTCGCACAGCCGGCAAGCGGCGATCTCGTCGGCCAGCCGCTCTGCGCTCAAAGCGCCTCGACCATTTCCGCCAGCATCAGCCAGCGTTCTTCCGCTGCGTCCTTTTCGGCGCGGGCATTCTCGATGCCCTTGCTGATGGTCGCGAATTTCTGCGGGTCGGAGGTGTAGAGATCGGGATCGGACAGGATCGTCTCGCCCTTGGCGATGGCCGCTTCCAGCTCCTCTATCCGCGCAGGCAGCAGCTCGAAATCGCGCTGGTCCTTGTAGGACAGCTTGGTCGGTTTGGACGGCGGCGGGGCAGGGGCGGGCGCAGGAGCGGCGGACTTGTCGTCCTTCTTCCCCTTGCCGGAAACCGGCAGGCGGCGCTTGGCCTCCCAGTCTTCGTAACCCCCCGCGACCACGTCCACCTTGCCGGTTCCGTCGAGGCCGAGCGTGATTGTGACGGTACGGTCGAGGAAGTCGCGGTCGTGGCTGACGATGAGGACCGTGCCTTCGTAATCGGCAATCACTTCCTGCAGCAGGTCGAGCGTTTCTAGGTCGAGATCGTTGGTCGGCTCGTCCAGCACCAGCAGGTTCGATGCCTTGGCGAATTCGCGGGCCAGCAGCAGGCGGCTGCGTTCACCGCCCGACAGCACCGCGACCTTCATGTCGACGATCTTGGGGTCGAACAGGAACTCCTTCAGATAGCCCTGCACGTGTTTGCGCACACCGCGAACGTCGATCCAGTCGCCGCCTTCGGCCAGCACCTGCCGCACGGTCTTGTCCTCGCCGAGCAGCTGGCGCTGCTGGTCGATCATTACGCCGGTCAGCGTCTTGGCAATGTCGACCGTGCCGCTGTCGGGCTCCATCTCGCCGGTCAGCATCTTCAGCAGCGTGGTCTTGCCCGCCCCGTTCGCACCGACGATGCCGATCCGGTCGCCGCGCTGGATGCGCAGCGAGAAGGGCTTGATGATCGTGCGGTCGCCATAGGACTTGGTGATGTTCTCGGCGACGATGACCGACTTCGACTTGAAGTCTTCTTCCGTGGCGAGCTTGAGCTTGGCCGTGCCTGCGCTGGCGATCATCGAGGCGCGCTGGGCGCGCATCTGCCACAGCTTCTCGAGCCGTCCCTGGTTGCGCTTGCGCCGCGCGGTCACGCCGCGTTCGAGCCAGTGGGCCTCGATCTTCAGCTTGGCGTCGAGCTTTTCCGCCGCGCGCGCTTCCTCGGCATAGACCTGTTCTTCCCACGCTTCGTAGCCGCCGAAGCCCACTTCCTTGCGCCGCAGGATGCCGCGGTCGAGCCAGATGGTCGCGCGGGTCAGGCGCTTCAGGAAGGTGCGGTCGTGGCTGATGACCACGAAGGCGCCGCGATAACGTTCGAGCCAGCCTTCCAGCCAGTCGATCGCGCCAAGGTCGAGGTGGTTGGTCGGCTCGTCCATCAGCAGCAGGTCGGGGTCCTGCGCCAGTGCGCGGGCAATGGCCGCGCGGCGTTTCTCGCCTCCGCTGGCGCCCTTCGTCTCGCGGCTCATGTCGATGCCGAGCTGGCCGGCGATAGCCTCCACCTCGTGCTCCTGCGGGGCGTGCTCGCCGGCGAGCGCCCAGTCGAGCAGGGTCTTGTAACCCGAAAGGTCAGGATCCTGTTCGAGCAGCACGATCTTGGCGTGCGGCTTCACCTTGCGTGTGCCCGCATCGGTTTCTATGCGCCCGTCGATCATGCGGAAGAGCGTCGTCTTGCCGACGCCGTTGCGGCCGATCAGCGCCAGCCGGTCGCGCGGGCCGATGTGGAGGTCCAGCGGGGCGTGGTCGGGGCCGCCGAACAGCCATTTGCCGCCCTGCTGCAGGGCCATGCCTTCGAGGCTGAGGATGGGGGGCTGTGCCATGTCGGGCCGCGAGGTAGTCGCGCGGCCCGCAAGCTGCAAGCGCTACTCGCCCGAAGGTTGCTGAGCCTTCTGCGCTTCGACCATGGCGGCCACGCTTTCGAGCAGTTTCGGCGCGTCGTAGACCACGCCGTCCTTGATCGTCCAGCGCACGCCGCCGACCTGCTCGATCTCTCCGCTCTCGTAATTGAGCTTCGTATGGCCGGTGCCATAGAGCAGCTTCAGATTGTCGAGCGGATTGCCCGGCACGATGACGAGATCGGCCAGCTTGCCGACCTGGATCGTACCCATGGGCGGTTCCTCCCCGCGCGGATCGTAGATTTCCTGAGCACCCGAAATGGTCGCGGCTCGGATCACTTCCAGCGGGGAAAGGCCCGCCTCGCGCAGCATTTCAAGCTCGCCGATATAGGCGAAGCCCCAGGTCTGGTAGATATAGCCCGGATCGCTGCCCGCCGTGACGCGTCCGCCGCGGCGGTGGAATTCTGCCGTCAAGTCGAACCAGTAACGGTAGAACTTGCGCCAGGCGACCTCGTCCTCGGTGCTCCAGTCCTTGTAATAGCTGCCGTGATTGGTCGCGCTGGGGGCGTAGAAATCCATCAGCGAAGGCAGCGAATAGCGCGCGTGCCAGTCGCGGTTCTTGGCCGCCATCACATCGCGGCTGGCGGAATAGATGTTGAAGGTGGGGCTCAGCGTCACGCCGCTTTCGACCAGGAAGTCGATGTACTCGTCCCATTCCTCGCTGCCCGGCTTGACCACCTGGTCGGCAAGCCGCGCGACCCAGCCGAAGCGCGATTGCTCGTCGAAATAGTTGTAGCCTTCGGGATAGCGGACCAGCGCATTGTCGCTCAGCAGGCTTTCGAAGTGGCCGTAGAAATGGGTCACACCGTCGAGGCCCAGTTCAACCGCCTTCTTCGCATTGACGCGCTGCACGCCCGGCTGGGCGAGGTGGGCGACCGTGCCCATGCCATGCTTCTCCGCCTCGTCCAGTGCGGCGGCGAAGACATCGGGCATCAGCGAGTTGAAGAACTTGATCCCCCAGAACCCCTGCGCTTTGGCCCAGCGCACCCATTCGCGCGCGCCGGCTTCAGTGGTTGGGGCGGGGCGGCCCCATTTGTCGCCGAACACGGCGTAGGGATAGAGCCGCGGCGCGACGATGGTGTTCGCCGCGCTGCGCTGGGCATCGGTCAGGTCGGGCTGGCCGGGCCCGAAATAGAACGAGACGCCGCGCACGCTGGTGACCCCGTGTGCGAGCCACAGGCGATAGCCATAGGACGGCTGGGCGGCCTTGCCCGGATCGCCATTGTGGCCATGCACGTCGACGAAGCCGGGCATGACGGTCATGCCGCGCGCATCGAGCACGCGCGATGCACCGGCCTTCACCGCGTCAGGGGCGCCGCCGCCGTGGATCGCGGCGATGCGGTTGCCCTCGATGACGATATCGACCGGACCCATCGGCGGGGCGCCAGACCCTTCGATCATGGTCGCGCCGGACACGATGAGGGTCTCGAAAGGACCTTCCGCCTCGCCCGGCAGGCGATCGGGGACGGGCTGCATCTGCGCCGAAGCACTGCTCGCCATCACGACGATTGCCATGCCGGCCAGGAATTTGCGGATACCCATTCTCGTCCCCCTGATTTCGTTTCGGGCTGGCTAACGGCTTCACGGCGACAAGGGAAGCGGGGAACCGAACCGTTCAGCCATCGGTAAAGCGGGAATGCCGAAAAGGTACCGAGGTTTAAGGAGTTACGCCATGTCCCGCATCACCGTTACCGCTGCCGCCATCGCCGCTATTGCCGCCGCTTCGCCTGCCTTGGGAGCCGAGATCCAGATTGCCGCCACCGGTCCGGTAGTGGAACTGACCGTCAACGAGGTGGTCCGTACGGCACCCGATGTCGCGGGGGTCGGGGCAGGGGTGACCACGCGGGCCGCCACGGCTCAGGAGGCCGTGCGCCTCAACGCGCAGCAGATGGAACGGCTGATCGACAAGCTCCGTTCGCTCGGCATAGCGCGCAAGGATATCCAGACCTCGAACTTCAACCTCAACGCGCAGTACCAGTACAACAATGACGGCCGCCAGCCGACCTTTGTGGGTTATGACGTGACCAACCAGCTCAACGTGAAGCTGCGCGACCTCAAACGTGCAGGCGAGGTGCTCGACGCTTTGGTCAGCGCGGGTGCGAACAACATTTACGGCCCGAACTTCATGCTGGAGGACGACAAGGAAGCGAAGCAGGCCGCGCGCAAGGCGGCTTTCGCCAGCGGGCGCGCCATGGCCGAGGAATATGCACGCATGAGCGGCTATACCGGCGTGCGCCTGCTCGAAGTGTCCGAAAGTTACCAGAGCTACGGCCCGATGATGCGCGGCGAGGGCGCTATCGCGGTCACCGCTGTCTCGGCAGATGCGACGACCCAGATCGAGCCGGGCGAGGTCGGAACCGGCGTTTCGGTGCTGGTGAAATACGAAATGACCCGCTGAACGGGCGCGAAAGGCAGTATTCACACCTTGTTCAATGGATCGCGATTAGTCACACAGGCACCATGAAACGCCTGCTCTCCTCCATTCTCGCCGTCGGCCTCGTCGCCGGCCCGATCGCTGCGGCCCCGCTCGCGGCGCAGAGCCGTTCCGACCAGGGCGAAGCGCGTAAGGAAATGAGCGCGGGCCGCACGCTTTCGCTCCGCCAGATCGAGGCGCGCATCCTGCCGACCATGGGCGATGCCGAATATCTCGGCCCCGCCTACGACAGTGTGGCCGTGGCCTATCGCCTCAAATTCATCCGCAACGGCCGCGTGCTGTTCGTGGACGTCGATGCGCGCACCGGCCGGGTAATCCGGCGCAGCAACTGATCGCCGGAGAAACTCCGTTCATCTTGACGCGTTCATCTACATGAACGACACGCGTCACAAAGGTTACAAGGACGGAAATTCATGCGGATCCTGATTGTCGAGGACGAGCCCACGCTCGGCCTCCAGCTCAAAACCACTCTCGAACAGAACGGCTATGCAGTCGATTTGTCGACCGATGGCGAGGACGGCCATTTCCTCGGCTCGACCGAGGATTACGATGCCGTCATCCTCGATCTCGGCCTGCCTGAAATCGACGGGCTGACCGTGCTGGGCATGTGGCGCAAGGAAGGCCGCAAGTTCCCCGTGCTGGTGCTGACCGCGCGTGACAGCTGGTCGGACAAGGTCGCAGGCCTCGATGCAGGTGCCGACGATTACCTCGCCAAGCCGTTCCAGACCGAAGAACTGATCGCCCGCCTGCGCGCGCTGATCCGCCGTGCTTCGGGTAATACCTCCAGCGAACTGACTGCAGGCCAGGTGCGTCTCGACACGCGTTCGGGCCGCGTCACGCTTGCAGGCGAACCGGTCAAGCTGACCGCGCAGGAATACAAGCTGCTGAGCTACCTCATGCACCACAAGGGCAAGGTGGTCAGCCGCACCGAACTGATCGAGCATATCTACGATCAGGATTTCGACCGCGATTCCAACACGATCGAGGTCTTCGTCACGCGCATCCGCAAGAAGCTGGGCGCGGAAGTGATCACGACCATCCGTGGACTTGGGTACAGCCTCGACGACCCCGCAGACGCACCCCGGGCCTGAGGATACTCCGGCTGCCGAGGCGCGTCGCGCGGCGGTGACCCCGCCCGCCGATACGCCTGCGCCCGAAGACGCGGGGGTGACGGTTCCGGCCGGCCCACCCCGCCGCAGCCTTGCCAAGCGCATGATGGCGATCGCCGCGGTGTGGATCGCGGTGCTGTTGCTGGGCGGCGGCTTCGCGCTCGACCGCACGCTGACGCGCATGGTCGAGAAGAATTTCGACGACCAGCTGGAATATCTTCTCAACGCCATGCTGGTGGTGGCCGAAGTAGGCCCGGACGGTGAAATCTACTTCAACCGCCCGGTCGGCGAGCCGCGCTTCCTCGAGCCCAACAGCGGGCTCTACTACCAGATCAGCGCGGAAGGGCAGGAAGGCTACACCTCGGATTCGCTCGAACCCTCCCTGTCCCGCTCTCTGTGGGACAGTCCGCTGAAGCTGCGGCAGGATCATTTCGACGACGATCCGCATTTCTACGACAGCTACCAGTTTGCAGGCGAACCCCTGCGCATCGTGGAGCGCAGCGTCATCCTGCCCGATAGCGACGCGCGCTGGACCTTCGCGGTAGCCTCGGCGCGCGAGGAACTGGATTTCCAGATCTCGCGCATCCGCTCCATCCTCGTTTGGAGCTTTGCCGCGCTTGCCTTGGGGCTGCTCATTATGGCCGCGCTTCAGAGCTATTACGGCCTTTCGCCCCTGCGCCGCGTGCGGGCGGCGATCCAGTCCATGCGCTCCGAAGGGGCCAACCGGATTACCGAACCGCTGCCGCTGGAAGTCGAGCCGCTGGTGGAGGAAATCAACGGCTTGCTCGCCCATAGCGAGAAACAGGCTGAAGAGGCGCGGATGCATGCGGGCAATCTGGCCCATGCGCTGAAAACCCCTCTGACCGTGCTGACCAATGCCGCGACGGCCAACGATCCGCAGTTGTCCGACCTCGTCTTCCGCGAGACCAAGACGATGCAGCGCCATGTCGAGCATCATCTTGCACGTGCACGGGCAGTGGGCCGCAGGGCGTCGGGCCATTCGCGCGCCGATGTCTGGCCGAGCGCGGAAAGCGTGCTGCGCGCAGTTACGCGCATTTACGAGAACACGCGCTTTGATGTCGACGGCAACAAGCAGGCCGCCGTGTCGATCGAGCGGCAGGACCTCGACGAAATTCTCGGCAATTTGATCGAGAACGCGGCGAAATACGGCGGCGGCAGCGTCTTCGTCACCATCGATGCCGACCGCGAGGCCAAGGACTGCACCATCTGGGTCGAAGACGACGGCGAAGGCATCCCGCCGAGCGAGCGGACCCGCATCTTCGACCGCGGCGCACGGCTCGACACGGGCAAGCCGGGCACGGGCCTTGGCCTTGCCATCGTACGCGATGTTGCCGAAATCTACGGCGGATCGGTGGAGCTCGGCGAAAGCGAGGACCTGGGCGGGCTGCTGGTCAGCCTAACCCTGCCACGCGCCGGAGGCTAACCCTCGCGCGCCTGTTCGTGGTGGCGGATCACCTCGTCGATGATGAAGCGCAGGAATTTCTCGCTGAACTCGGGGTCAAGCTCGCTCTCCTCGGCCAGCCTGCGCAGGCGCGCGATCTGTTCCTGTTCGCGCGAAGGGTCGGCCGGAGGCAGCGTTGCCTTGGCCTTGTATGCGCCGACGGCCTGCGTGATGCGGAACCGTTCGGCAAGCATGTGCACGATGGCCGCGTCGATATTGTCGATGCTCTTGCGATACCCGGCAAGGACCGGATCCTGGGCTGGCGCGTTGGTCATGTGAAGCACGCTATCATCAATTCCCCGCTTGCCAAGAAAGCAAGTGCAGACCATGGCCAAGCCGAAATGACAGCCGACGTCGTACCTCTTCCGCGCAAAGGGCCCGAGCCCTCGATCGAGCCGATGCTGGCGCTGACCGCGTCGGGCATGAACCAGGTCAACCAGGTCATCCTCGACCGGATGCAGAGCGAAGTGCCGCTCATTCCAGCGCTGGCCGGCCACCTGATTTCGGGCGGGGGCAAGCGACTGCGTCCCATGCTCACGCTCGCCGGTGCGGAACTGGTGGGGTACAGCGGCACGCGCCACTACAAGCTGGCTGCTGCGGTTGAATTCATCCACACCGCCACGCTGCTGCACGACGACGTGGTCGACGGCAGCGACCTGCGCCGCGGCAAGGCTGCGGCCAACATCATCTTCGGCAATCCTGCCACTGTGCTGGTGGGCGATTTCCTGTTCAGCCGCAGCTTCGAACTGATGACCGAGGACGGCAGCCTCAAGGTGCTCAAGATCCTGTCGGGCGCCTCGGCGATCATCGCGGAAGGCGAGGTCGACCAGCTGACCGCCCAGCGCAAGATCGACACTTCGGAAGAACGCTACCTCCACATCATCCGCGCCAAGACCGCGGCGCTGTTTGCAGCCGCCAGCCGGATCGCCGCCGTGGTGGCGGAGTGCAACGAGGAAGAGGAACGCGCGCTCGACGAATACGGCCGCAACCTGGGCGTTGCCTTCCAGCTGGTCGACGATGCGCTCGATTACGATGCCGATGCAGCGCAGATGGGCAAGGATCGCGGCGACGATTTCCGCGAAGGCAAGATGACCCTGCCGGTCATCCTCGCCTATGCGCGCGGCAACGAGGAGGAACGCGCTTTCTGGAAAGCCGCCATCGGCGGTTTCCGGACCAGCGATGCCGATCTCGAAGAAGCGATCCGCCTGATCGACAGCCACAATGCCGTGGCCGATACCAAGGCGCGGGCGCGGCACTTTGCCCAGCGCGCGATCGACGCGCTGTCGATCTTCCCCGACGGCAAGGCGCGCCAGGCGATGACGCAGGCTGCCCTTTTCGCAGTTTCGCGCGGCTATTGATCCCAAGCAAAACCCCGGCCCTGCGCAATGCAGGACCGGGGCTTCGTCTATTGGCCCTTTGGCTTACTGGCGCGTTGCGGTCCAGGTCACCTTGCTGCCGTCGCGCGAATCCGTGCTGACGCCCTTGAGCTTGTCGCCCTCGACCGTCAGTTCGGTGACGGAAAGCGTTTCCCCGTCACGCGAATAGGTTTCGCGGTAGCTGTTGTCGCCGGTCTTCTCGACCGCGACCATGGTGCCCGAATTGTCGCCTTCGATCGCCACCGGTTCACCGCCGAGCTTGGCAGTCCAGCTGCTGCCATTGCCGCTGTTGCTCAGCGTATCGCCCTCGAGCGCGAAGGTGAACTTGAGGCCGGCTTCGTCGATGGAATCGATGTTCGCCGTCGTCCACTTGCCCGACATGGCGTGCGAGCCATCCGGACCGGCTGCGGTGCGCGTGAAGGTCGACTTGCCGTTGACCGGAGTGTCGCCGGACAGGTCGGTCCATTCGACCGTTGCGGTCTGCCCGTCTTCGCTGATGGTCATGGTCGAACTGCCGGTGTCCTCGCCCTTGAAGCGGCTGGAGAACTTGACCGTGCGTTCGTCGACGACCTCGATCATCTGGCTGTCTGTACCCGGACGGTCGACCGTCTGCCATTTACCGTCTGCGGCGAAGCCGTAGGGCGGCAGGCAGCTGTTGCACTGGTACTGGCCGTCGGCGAGCACCCAGTCGCGGTTGTCGTTTTCGAAGCTGGCCGATTCGATATCGGCCTTCCATTCGCCGGCGATGGAGCCTGCTTCCGTGCTGGCCGCCTCCGTATCCGCAGTTTCGGAACAGGCGGTTGCCCCCGCCACGAGGGTAAATGCCGCCAGGGCGGTCATCATCTTCTTCATGGTTTTCTCCCTTGCTTTACAGGTGTCCCGCCGTGCGCCTTTGCGCTGTCCGGAGCCCGGGACGACCTCACCCCCTCCACCCGAATGAAAGAGCAAGGAGCGGGGGAAATACCAGCATTTCTGCCGTTTCTGCAAACAGGTGGAGGTTCGTGTGGTATTTCAATCCGATGTGCGAAAAAGCGGGCAGGGAGGGGCTGCGCAAGAGCCGTCGCTGTGCAAAGAGCCGTTTCGTGGCCGACGATCTCCCCATCCATGCTGTCTTGCCGGACCTGCTGGCGGCACTGCGCAGCGGCACCGGCGCCGTGCTCGTCGCTCCGCCGGGGGCGGGCAAGACGACTGCCGTGGCGCCGGCCCTGCTGGGCGAGGACTGGTGCGAGGGGACCGTCATCCTGACCTCGCCCCGCCGCGTTGCCGCGCGTGCAGCGGCCGAACGCATGGCCGAATTGCTGGGCGAGAAGGCGGGCCAGACGATCGGCTACCTGACGCGCCTCGACAGCAAGCGCAGCGCCGCGACTCGCGTGCTGGTCGTGACGGAGGCGATCTTCGTCAACATGATCCTCGACGATCCCGATCTCTCCGGCGTTTCGGCCGTGCTGTTCGACGAGGCGCATGAGCGGCACCTCGACAGCGATCTCGGCCTTGCGCTCGCACTGGAAAGCCGCGCCGTGCTGCGCGAGGATTTGCGCGTTCTGGTCATGTCGGCGACGATCGACGGCGCGCGGTTCGCTTCGCTGGTCGGCGAAGGGACGCCGGTCGTCGAAAGCGAGGGGCGAGCCTACCCGCTGCGGACCGTCTGGCTTGGTTCCTCACCGCAAGAACGGGTCGAAGACGCCATGGCGGCAGCCATCTCGCAGGCCTGGCGCGAGGAGGATGGTGATATCCTCGCCTTCCTGCCCGGCGTGGGGGAAATCGAACGCACGCGGGAACGGCTGGAAGTTCGGCTCCCGACCGCGCTCGTCCTGCCGCTTCACGGGCAGGTCCAGCCTGCCGAGCAGCGCGCCGCGATCCGCCGCGATCTTGAGGGACGCCGGCGCATCGTACTTGCCACCGCGATTGCGGAGACATCGCTGACGCTCGACGGGGTATCCGTCGTCGTCGATGCAGGCCTCTCACGCCGTGCGGAATTCGACCGGGCTGCGGGGACCACGCACCTCGTCACTCACCGCGCGAGCCAGGCTGCCGCGGCCCAGCGCGCAGGCCGTGCAGCGCGGCAAGGGCCGGGTGTCGCCTATCGCCTGTGGGAGGAGGGTGGCCATGCGGGGCGTCCCGCATTCGACCCGCCGGAAATGGCGACATCGGACCTCGCCCCGCTGGTTTTGACGCTGGCGAAATGGGGGGCGAGCAATCCTGCATCGCTGCCGTGGCTCGACGTGCCTCCCGCGCCCTCTGTCGCCGCGGCGAGGGCGACGTTGCAGGCACTTGGCGCATTAGACGGTGACGGGAAGATCACGGCGCGTGGGCAGCAGATGGCCGCGCTCCCGCTCGACCCGGCCTCTGCCGCGATGCTGCTGTTCGGGGCGGAGCACGGCTGCGAGGGCGAGGCGGCGCGGCTCGCCCTGCTGTTGCAGGAACGCGGGCTGGGCGGACGCGGCGAAGACCTCGAAGCGCGGCTTTCGCGCTGGAACACCGACCGTTCCGGCCGAGCGGATGCAAGCCGCAAGCTCGCTGCGCGCTGGGCGGAGCGTGCCCGCGAACTGGTCGGCAAGCGGCCGCGCGAGGATGTCCCGCTCGCCATCCTGCTGGCTGCTGGCAGACCCGAATTCATCGCTAAGCGCCGCGACGGGTCCGGCGAAAGCTGGATCGCGGCGGGAGGGCGCGGCTTCGCGCTTGATCCGGCATCTTCGCTCGCCCGGGCGGATTTCCTCGTCATCGGCGATGCACAAGGGCAGGCGAAGGGCGCGCGGATCACTGCGGCCACCGCGCTTGACGAGAAGGACCTCGAACGCTGGCTGCCCGAGCGGATCGAGCGCAGATCGGTCATCCGCTGGAACGGCAACCGGATCGAGGCGCGGCTTGAACGCAGGCTTGGCGCGATAACGCTTGCCACCGGACCCGATCCTGCGCCCGACGAGGCGGCGATTGTGGACAGCCTTGTGGAAAAAGCGTTGGAAGACATGGGAAAGCTGGTCCCGCGGGAATTGGCGGCACGGGCCCGCTATGCCGCGATTGGAGCCCTGGATCCGGCATCTCTGGCTGGCCAGGCCGATCTCTGGCTCGCACCGCTGCTGGCGGGGCGCCGCGACCTCGACATTCCCAAGGGCAGGCTTGTCGATGCCTTGCTCGGGATGCTCGACTGGAACGAACGCCAGCGCCTCGACAGGGCAGCGCCGCGCGAGTTCACCTCGCCTGCAGGCACCACCCACGCCATCGACTACACCGGCGACGATGCGCCCTGCACGGAAGTGCGGGTGCAGGCGCTGTTCGGGCTCGAGCGGCATCCGATGGTCGGCGACACGCCGCTGCTGCTCAAGCTCACCAGTCCCGCAGGCCGACCCATCCAGGCCACGCGCGACCTGCCGGGCTTTTGGCGCGGCAGCTGGTCGGACGTGTGCAAGGACATGAAGGGCCGCTATCCCAAGCACCGCTGGCCGGAGGAACCGTGGACCGAAAAGCCGAGTTTGAAGACCAAGAACGCCTTTTCAAAAAGCGAGGGCTGAATTAGGGGAGCGGCCACTATGGCGGCACGAATCTACCAGCGACCGAAAAATGCGATGCAGTCCGGCAAGGCCCGGACCGACGAGTGGGTGCTCGAATTCGAGCAGTCCGAAGCGCGCAAGGCGGACCCCCTGATGGGCTGGACCGGCAGCGGCGACACGCAGGTGCAGGTGCAGCTTACCTTCCCGACCAAGGATGCCGCCAAGGCCTATGCCGAAAAATACGGCATTGTCGCACGCGTTCACGCAACGCCGCCCAAGAGCCTCAAGCTGCAGGCCTACGCCGACAATTTCCGGTAGGGTTGTGGTCGCGCGAAACCGCTTGGCGGGTTTGCGCTTCTTTGGCAGATAATCCCACCGGGACTGGCATCATGCCGACCGTGGGATCGATATTGCATGAGATCACGATTTTGCCGGGCCGGCAGGGCGGCCCGCATCGCAGGTACCGTCGCCTTGGGCGTGAGCGCGATGGTGCCGGCACCTGCGCTCGCACAAACGGCCCCGCAGGTTTCGGCGGAATGGATCGACAGCCTCTGTCCCGCGCTTGCTGCCAATGAATTCGTGCTCGGCAAGACGGAAGAAGAGCAGCCAGCCGGCGCGCTGGCCTTGTTCGAATCTCCGGGTGAAGCGCGGGCGCCTTTCTCCTCGGGCTCGGGCGTCTACACGCCTTGGTCGGGGCGGCTTGCCGGTCTGAGCTGGGAAAGCGAACTCGAATACGGCGACCACATGGAAGACTGGCGCGTCGCGCTTGCCGAGACGCTCGCCGCGAACGGCTGGGAGCAGCGCGAGGATACCATGTTCGGCGCAGGTCCGGGATGGTCGGCCCTGGCCTTCGAAAAGACCGAAATTGTCGACGGGAACGAGCGAACGCTCGTCTTCCGTTTCGACACGTTCGACAAATATTCGGTCGATTGCGGGGAAGCGGACATGCTTGCCCTCTACCAGCGCGAGGTCGGGGGCGAACTCGAACCCGGCTCGCCGCGGCCGGTCGATCCCGGCCCACCTGCCAGCGAAACCGAATACCTTGCCCGCTTCGACTGCGCCGATCCCGAAGTCGTCGCAAGGTTCGCGGCAGCAGGCTCTACCGAAGTCGCGGGTCCATACGCGGGAACATTGATCTCGGGCGACATGCCCTATGATGCGCAGGAGCAATACGAACAGCGACTGGGAACGTGGCTCGGCTGGATGTTGCTCGCCTCGGGCAAGATTTCCGACGAAGATTTCTTCGAATTGACCCGCGAAGCCGACGACGTCGTAGAACTCGACTTCGAGGCAAACCTGATGGGCATGATCGGTAGCCTGGAAAACAGCTTCAAGGGGCTTGAGGAAAATAACGGTGCCCGCACCTGCACCGGATACCGGACCATGCTCGAGAGCGGGATCGCCGCAACCAAGGCGAGCTACAACCGCCACCGCCGCATCAACGCAGCGATGATCGCGGAAGCCGGGCGGCTGGGCATCGACATCGACTAGCCAGCCGCATCTTGGCTTGCATCGGGGCTTCCTCGTCGCCATATGCGCCTCCGGGAGTCGGTCGGACGTTTGCGTTCGCTCACCGGGTCAGGTCCGGAAGGAAGCAGCCCAGGTGGATTGCGGCGGGTCGGCCGGCTCCTTTTTCACCCACAATTCGCATTGCTCACGGTGTGACATTTGGCGCGCCAGTGCCTACCTAGTCATGCATGGGTGATTCACCGGAGAATACCGACTCGCTCCCTTGGGAAAGCGAGGCCGAAGAGGCCGCGCCGAGCGCTGCCGAACTCGAGGCGGCAGGGCAGGAATCGATGTTCGGCGCGCCTGCCGAACCGCCGCCTGCTCCCGCTCCGGCGCCCGAACCCGTGGCGGAACCCGAAGCAGCAGAGGAAGCGCCAAAGGCCGCCGAAGCGCCTGCCTCCTCGCAGCCCTACCGCGTGCTGGCGCGCAAGTACCGTCCGCAGACCTTTGCCGAACTCATCGGCCAGGACGCGATGGTCCGCACGCTGGCCAATGCCATCGCCCGCGACCGGCTGGCCCACGCCTTCCTGATGACCGGCGTTCGCGGGGTCGGGAAGACCTCGACCGCGCGCCTCATCGCGAAGGCGCTGAACTGCATCGGGCCGGACGGGCAGGGCGGTCCGACGATCAGCCCCTGCGGCGAATGCGAACCGTGCCGCGCCATCGCGGAAGGTCGCCATATCGACGTGATCGAGATGGACGCCGCCTCGCACACGGGTGTCGACGACGTGCGCGAGATCATCGAGGCGGTGCGCTACGCCGCCGTTTCGGCGCGCTACAAGATCTACATCATCGACGAAGTCCACATGCTGTCGCGCAATGCGTTCAACGCCTTGCTCAAGACTCTTGAGGAACCGCCTGCGCATGTGAAGTTCCTCTTCGCGACGACCGAAGTGGACAAGCTGCCAGTCACCGTCCTCAGCCGCACGCAGCGTTTCGACCTGCGCCGAATCCCGGTGGAACTGCTCGAGGCGCATTTCGCGGAAATCTGCCGCAAGGAAAGCGTCGAGGCCGATGGCGAGGCTTTGCACATCATTGCCAATGCCGCCGAAGGTTCGGTCCGCGACGGGCTTTCCATTCTCGACCAAGCGATTGCCCATGCCGACATGGATACCGGCGGCCGCGTCACCGCGGAACGCGTGCGCGACATGCTCGGCCTTGCGGATCGCGGGGCGCAGCGCAAGCTGTTCGCGCACCTCCTCGATGGCGATGCCAATGCCGCGCTGACCGCAGTGGACGACCAGTATGCGCTGGGCGTCGAACCGCTCGCGCTGATGCGCTCGCTCATGGACATCACCCACCGTATCGCACTGGCGCAGGTCGCGGGCGAAGCGGATGCGCCGACCGTCGAAGAGCGCGAGCAGTTGCAGGACTGGGCCCAGCGGCTGGAGGTCGGCCAGGTCCACCGCCTGTGGCAATTGCTGCTGAAAGGCCATGACGAGGTCAGGCAGGCGCCCGATCCGCTGGTTTCCGCGCGCATGGCATTGCTGCGCGTGCTGCACGCTTCCAACCTGCCCGACCCGGGCAAGCTGGCGAAGAAGCTGGACGAACTGGCCAAGCGCGGTCCGGCACCCGCTGCACCGTCGGAAGGCGGGGCGAGCGCGGCTGCGCCCACGGCCTCGCTCGACTGGGAAGAGCTGGTCGAGAAGGTCGACCATGCCGGGCACCTGCAGGCTGCCAGCATCATGCGCCTGCAAATCCGCCCGATTTCGGTCGAGCAGGGCAAGCTGGTCTATGACCGCCCCGACAATTTCAGCGATGCGATCGAGCCGGTGCTCAAGGACGCGCTCTATGCCGTCAGCGGCGAACGCTGGTTGCTGGAGGCGGGGGACCCGGCCAAGGCGCAGCCCTCGCTGGTCGAACGCGACAAGGCCGCGCGCGAGGAAGCCAAGGCGAAACTGCGCGAACACCCGCTGGTGAAGGCCACTTTCGCGGCATTTCCCGATGCCGAATTGATTGAAGACGGCGCCGAACTCCCCCCGATGCGGCGCGAAATACCCTGGAGCAGAAACGCATGAAATCGATGGAAGAAATGATCGCAGCGGCCCAGAAGGCGGCCGAGACGATCCAGACCCAGATGGGCGAAGCACAGGCCAAGCTCGACAATATCGAGGTCGAAGGCATCGCCGGTGGCGGCCTGGTGAAGGTCCGCGCCACTGCGCGCGGCCGGATCATCGGCGTCCAGATCGACGAAAGCCTGATGAAGCCGGAAGAAAAGCAGATCGTCGAAGACCTCGTCACGGCTGCCTTCAACGATGCGCGCGACAAGGCCGACCGCAAGTCTGCCGAGGAAATGCAGGCCATCCAGAGCGGTATGGGCCTGCCCCCGGGCTTCAACCTGCCGGGAATGTAATCACGCCGGCACCGGCCTGCGGGGCCTGCTGCCCGCCAATCCCCAAGATGTTGCGCCCCCCGCGTTGCGAAGCGCGGGGGGCGCACCCATATTCAGCCTCAAGCACGGTCCTGCTGAACCGATCGGACCGCAAACGGACGCATGAATATGACCCAGAGTTTCCCACTCCTTCCCCTGCGCGACATCGTCGTCTTTCCCGGCATGGTCGTCCCGCTCTTCGTGGGACGCGACAAGTCGGTCGCGGCGCTCGAAGCGGCGATGGAAGGATCGAAGGACATCTTCCTCCTCTCGCAGCTCGACCCGGGCTGCGACGACCCGGAAGGCAGCGACCTCTACGACCTCGGCGTCGTGGCGCAGGTTCTGCAGCTGCTGAAGCTGCCCGACGGTACGGTGCGCGTGCTGGTCGAAGGGCAGGAGCGTGCAAAGCTCGAGACCCTGCGCGAAGAAGGCGACTACGTGATCGCCGATGTCGCGATCATCGACGAACCGACTGCTTCGGGCAGCGAAGTCACTGCCATGATGCGGCAGGTCGTCGACCAGTTCGCCGAATATGCCAAGCTCAACAAGAAGGTCGGCGACGACGCGGCCGAACAGCTGCGCGAAATAGACGATGCCGGCGAACTGGCCGACACGATCGCCGCTGCCATCAATGCCAAGGTGTCCGACAAGCAGTCGCTGCTGGTCGAACCCGATCCGCTGAAGCGGCTCGAGATGGTCATGTCCTTCATGGAAGGCGAACTGTCGGTCTTGCAGGTGGAGCGCCGTATCCGTGGCCGCGTGAAGCGGCAAATGGAAAAGACGCAGCGCGAATACTACCTCAACGAGCAGTTGAAGGCGATCCAGAACGAGCTGGGCGGCGACGACGAGGACGGCGGCAACGAGATTGCCGAACTGACCGAGAAGATCGCCAAGACCAAGCTGTCGAAGGAAGCGCGCGAGAAGGCCGAAAGCGAGCTCAAGAAGCTGCGCACCATGCAGCCGATGAGCGCCGAAGCGACAGTCATCCGCAACTATCTCGACGTGCTGCTCGGCCTGCCCTGGGGCAAGAAGAGCAAGGTCAAGAAGGACATCGGCAAGGCGCAGGAAATCCTCGATGCCGACCACTATGGCCTTGAAAAGGTCAAGGACCGCATCATCGAATATCTCGCGGTGCAGGCGCGCACCCGCAAGCTGAAGGGGCCGATCCTGTGCCTCGTCGGCCCGCCGGGCGTCGGCAAGACCAGCCTCGGCAAATCGATCGCCAAGGCGACGGGACGCGAATTCGTGCGCCAGTCGCTGGGCGGCGTGCGCGACGAGGCGGAAATCCGCGGCCACCGCCGCACCTACATCGGCTCGCTGCCGGGCAAGATCGTCACCAACCTCAAGAAGGCTGGCAAGTCGAACCCGTTGTTCCTGCTCGACGAGATCGACAAGCTGGGTCAGGACTTCCGCGGCGATCCGGCATCGGCGCTGCTTGAGGTGCTCGACCCCGAACAGAACAACAAGTTCCAGGACCACTACCTCGAACTCGACCTCGACCTGTCGGACATCATGTTCGTGACCACCGCGAACAGCCTCAACCTTCCGCAGCCGCTGCTCGACCGCATGGAGATCATCCGGCTCGAAGGTTACACGGAAGACGAAAAGGTCGAGATCGCGACGCGTCACCTGCTGCCCAAGCAGGTGAAGGACCATGGCCTCAAGGAAGGCGAGTTCGAGCTGACGCAGGACGCGCTGCGCGACCTGATCCGCTATTACACCCGCGAAGCCGGTGTCCGCACGCTGGAGCGTGAGCTCGCGCGCCTCGCTCGCAAGAGCCTGCGACAGATCCTCGAAGGCAAGGCGAGCAGCGTCACGATCACGACGGAGAACCTCAGCGACTTCGCTGGCGTGCGCAAGTTCAAGCACGGCATGAGCGAGGACGAGCCGCAGGTCGGCGCCGTGACCGGTCTTGCCTGGACGGAAGTGGGCGGCGAACTGCTGACCATCGAAAGCGTCACCACGCCGGGCAAGGGCGAGATCAAGACCACCGGCAAGCTGGGCGAGGTCATGAACGAAAGCGTCGCGGCTGCCTTCAGCTTCGTGAAGGCGCGGGCGCCTGCCTATGGCATCAAGCCCAGCATCTTCCAGCGCAAGAACATCCACATTCACCTGCCCGAAGGCGCGGTGCCCAAGGATGGTCCGAGCGCGGGCGTGGGCATGGTCACTTCGATCGTCTCGACCCTGTCGGGCGTTCCGGTGCGGGCGGACGTGGCGATGACCGGTGAAGTCACGCTGCGCGGCCGCGTGCTGGCGATCGGCGGGCTGAAGGAAAAGCTGCTCGCGGCGCTGCGTGGCGGGATCAAGAAGGTCCTCATCCCGGAAGAGAACGTGAAGGACCTGGCGGAGATTCCGGCCAATGTGAAGGAAGGCCTCGAAATCGTCGCCGTGAGCCATGTCGACGAGGTGCTGAAGCACGCGCTGACCGCGCTGCCGGCGCCGATCGAATGGACCGAAGCCGACGACATCGCCAGCCAGCCGGGCCATCCCGCAGCGGGCGGATCGCCTTCGCCGACGGCTCACTAACAAAGGATAAGTTGCGCTGCAGCGACTCGGAGAGGCGTCCGGACCGGTGTCCGGGCGCCTTTCCCGTTGTGGGACAGACGCTCGCAACGGTTCGTCGCAGAAATCGAATTCGCAGGCCAAAAACCGCACTTTTTAGCCGAATTTGCCTTTGACAGCGGGGGGAAAAGTCTCTCAATTCCCAGCCCTTCGGTGGCCCCGAGTCACCGGCACCATTTCAAAACACCAATGAGGGGGTTTCCACTAAAATGAACAAGAACGACCTGATCAGCGCGGTTGCGGATTCGAGCGGCCTTTCGAAGAGCGACGCCTCGAGCGCCGTCGAAGGCGTGTTCGACGCAATCACCAAGTCGCTTTCGAACGGCGACGAAGTCCGCCTGGTCGGCTTCGGCACGTTCTCGGTCGCCAAGCGCAAGGCATCCACCGGTCGCAACCCCCGCACCGGCGAGCCGATGACGATCAAGGCATCGAACCAGCCGAAGTTCAAGGCCGGCAAGGGTCTCAAGGACGCCGTCAACTAAGACGGATTTTCCGCCTCTGTGGCGGGAACAAGAAAGCCCCGTGGCCCTGGTGGGCTGCGGGGCTTTTCTTTGGCCGGAATGCCGCTCAGTCGAATGCGATCAGTGCGGTCGGGGCCTGTTCGGTCTGCTGGTCGATGTCCCAGACCAGCGCCTGTCCGCGCGCATTGGCAACCGGGCCTTCGTCGGTGTTGTTGGCCAGGATGCGGCCATCGGTGACGATGGTGAAGGTCCCCTTCGGCAGCACGATGCGCGGCATCTTGGCACCCTCCGTCTCGCCCTCTTCAAGGCCGAGTGACGCCAGCCCCATCATACCGGCCATCATGCCCTGCATCGGATTTCCACCGCCCTGCGCGGCAAAGCCCGGCGCGTCCACGCGGACCTGCCCGCCATCGCGCAGCATCATGGTGACGAACATGTTCGCCATCGGCATCTTTTCGACCATGGGGAAGGCAAAGTCGTGGGTCATCCGGCCCGACACGCGGAAATCGACGTCGAAGATGCCGTCGCCCATGTAGTCGACCTTCTCCCAGCCGCGCTGGCGTTCCAGCGTGTCAGCCAGCTTGTTTGCCGCTTCGGGATCGGACGGGTCGAAACCGCCCAGCATCTGCTTGGCCTGTTGGGCCTTGCGTTCCGCCTCGGCGCGGCGTTCGCTCGCTCCGGCCTGCCATTCGGCGCGCTGTTCGCTGACTTCCGCCAGCGAGCATTCGCGTTCCTCGTAGGTTTTCTCGTCGATGCACTCCGCCTTGAAGGTATCGTCGGCCTTGGCGCCCATCTCGGCCAGCTTGCTGAGCGCCAGCATCTGGATTTCGCCGTCATAGGAATAGGCGAAGCTGCCGTCCTTCATCATGTGGAGTTCGCTGGTGAAGGTGCCCGGCGAAAGCAGGCAGCCAGTCAGGGCAAGCGAACTGGCAGCGGCAAGCGCCGCGGTGCGGATCGGTTTCGTCATATTCCCCCCGTTTCGAGAATCAGCTTCGGGTAGCTACCGCATAGAGTGCCACGGCAGCGGCATTGGAAACGTTAAGGCTCTCGATCTCGGACGAGATCGGCAGCTTGGCGAGCGCGTCGCAATGCGTCTGGATATTGTGCCGCATCCCGTCGCCCTCCGCGCCCAGCACGATGGCGACAGGGCCAGCGGGCAGGGCTTCGGCCAAAGTCGTATCGGTGTGACCGGTCAGGCCGATGCGCCAGTATCCGGCCTCTGCCATCTCCTTGAGCGCGCGGGCGAGATTGACCACGCGGATCCACGGAAGCGTTTCGAGCGCGCCGGATGCGGTCTTGCCGATTACGCCGCCTTCGGGCGGGGCATGGCGGTCCTGCGTCACCAGCGCCGCCGCACCGAACGCCACGGCCGAACGCATGATCGCGCCGACATTGTGCGGGTCGGTCACCTGGTCGAGCACCACGATGGGACGCGCAGGATCGCCGTCCAGCACTTCGTCGAGGAAGCGGTCTTCCAGCGCCATGCATTCGAGCACCAGACCCTGGTGTGGGGCGTCCTTGGCCACGAGGCGGGCAAGGTCGGCCACGTCGGCATATTCGACCGGGAAATCGGCCGGCAGTTCGCCGTCGAGCGATTCGATGCCTTCGCGCGTTGCCCACAGCTTGCGGTGCACGCGGTCGGGGTTCTTGAGCGCGGCCTCGACCGCGTGACGCCCCCACAGGCGCACCGCGCCCGCGCTGGCCCGGCCGCTGCCACGCCCGCCCTTCATGCGGCCTGCACGGCCCCTCAATGCGCGTTTGCGTTCGCCCTTTGCCATCAAATCCATCCTGTAATTCGTCTTCGGGGCCGCTCCTGCCAGCGAGGCCATTGACAGGCAAGCGCCGCTTCGCCAAAGGGGCGCCTCTCGGCGCGGGACCCCAAGCGGTTCCGCACGTTTTATCTCTATACGAGATAGCAGGCGAGCCCGTGTGGACAGGTGGCCGAGTGGTTAAAGGCAGCAGACTGTAAATCTGCCCGCGCAAGCGTACGCTGGTTCGAATCCAGCCCTGTCCACCACCCCCTCGCTAGAAACCGCAGAATTCTGCGATTTTTGCAAGGTTAGGCATCGGGTTTGCCATTGAGGTTTGCCACTTTAGCATTGGCATTCTTGGCCAATTTTCGTTGATTTGCGCTCTTGGCATAGTGCTCGAACATCTTGTCCGTCTTGTGTCCGGTTACTGCGCGTCCCTCGAGGGTTGTGGCGCCGGCTTCGGCGAGGATACGGCTTCGGGCTTTCCTGAGTCCATGGGGCGAGCAATGGCCTAGATTGGCTTTAACGCAGGCGCGCTTGAACCAGTTGTAGAATCCCTTCGGAGTGTAAGGCCTCCCATATTCCGTGGCGACATAGGTCATGTTGCCGCTGTCGTATGCGGCCATGGCTTCTGCCAGGTCGGGGCCGATCTCGAGCACGGTGAGGCTGTCGTTCTTCCCGTGATGCAGATGGAGCTCGGCGCCTTTCCGATGCTGTCGGCCGACCAATACAGCATCACTTTCGCGCAGAGCTGTGTCGAGCAATAGCTCCATTGCAAGCCGCTCACGCGTGCCTACGGGCCATCTGTTTCGGAATTGCTGAATCTCAGGATCGGTCCAGCAGTGCCAGCCCTTACCTTCCTTGTAGCCGTCGGTGTCATCGACTGGATTATCAGGTCGCCAGCCCAGCTTCTTCGCGTGACGGTGAAGCCGTTTTAGTGCTTTGCGGAGATTATTCGCTGCGGCCGGCGTTTCGTGCATCGAGGCAAATTTCGCATCGAGAGCGGCGATCGTCACGTGACGGACGTCCTTGTCGCCGTTCTTGGCGAGAAAGCGTTCAATTATACCGCGGTATGTCGCTTGGCTGGATGGCTTCATTCCTTTCCAGATGGCTGATCGATAGTAGCTCTGGGCGAGCGCACGATAGCTGTAGGTCAGAGATCGATCTGAGCCTGCTGATACCTTGCCGGCCAAAGCTTCGGCGAGCTCCTCGCGAAATTCCTCTGTCCCGGGTTCTGAGCGGAAATTGTGCGTCCGATACCCTTTTTTCCGAAAGCGGTACCTTGGCTTGCCATGACGATCTCGCCACTGCGTGACATTGGGGGGAAGCCAATTGCGCTTCGACATTATTCGAGCTCCACCGGTGGCGGTGAATCGTTAGCCGCCTGGCCAACAATAATCTCGATTAAGCCAGCGGGGTCAATTCGCACGCGCACGTCTTGGAAGCCGCAGTCCCTCGCGGCTCGAAGGGCGCGCGTCACGTCGACTTGCTTGAAGCGCGCCTTACTGCTCATGGTGCTCGCCTTTCTGGCTATCCGTTGCTTCGCGGCGGGAAGGTTGCGACGTACTCGGCGGGATGGAGGATGGAATCCATTTCGATATTTCCGCCTTTGTCCTCGACATACATGCCTCGCGAGTCCGTCCGCGGTACCTGCTCCCAGCGGAGATCGCTGCGTTTCTCGATGATCCAACCTTCTCGAGCGAGGCCATCGACGAGATTGAGTATTTCGCCTTTTGCAATGGCGATGCATGCACGGTCGATCGAACCGTAGGCATAATGTCTGGCGCGCCACGCATCTGAAGATTCAATAGTGATGCGTTCGACAACAAGGTTCGCTTGGCCCACGTCAGGCACCTCGCTTTCCTCGTCCTCGAAAACCCATTCAGTTTCCTCGTAGACAAGTGCTTCGTCAGCGATTTCTTCGGCACCGCCCAGAAAGAGCTTGCGCAGGTCACGCTTGCCTTTCGACCATTCGATCTGGCTGCGGCCCCAGGTCGCTGCTGCGTATTCTGCAAAAAGCCTTGCATCGGTGGCATCCTCATCAGCCGTATCGAGCAACTCCCAAGGCGTTCGGGAGCTCTTCCTCCCTTCTTTTAGGAAAGATTTCGAGAGTTCGGCTTCGGCACCCCATCTTTTTTTTCCGGCATCCTCTTTCGCCTTAGCCGGCTCGGGCATTTTTTGGATGTAGTCCGTCGAGCTCCAGACAGCACGGACGTCGAGGCCGTGGCGAAAGCTCGGTGTGCGAGCTCCGACCTTCGCGCATGCATTTTTCCAGAACGGATAGAGCTCCTTTTTGAGTTCGATCGAGCGCTTTAGATCAGCTTCGGCCGTATCGTTGTCGGTTTCGCCAACGCTGGGCTCGAAGACGAAAATCGCGTGCGCGTGGAAGTGCCACCCGGAATTGTTTCCCCGGGTCACTTCGATCGATTTCACCTGACCGAGGTATCCGTGCTTGGCCAGCAGGCGCGAGATAGAGCCTCCCGAGGCGAACTGGCGCAGGGCATCCTTCAGACGCGTCATGCATTCAGCTGCCGACATTGCGAGGTTATGAGGCTGCGTAAATGTAACCATCTCGACTCGAAAGCCCTGCTCCCGAGCAGCTTCGATCATGTTGGCGATGTCGCGTGCTCGCGACACTGCGATGCGCTGGGCGCACTGCGGACAGGTCCACACGCTTCCGCAACGCATGATGCCGATGCGGTCGACCTGACCACTTGCACGAGCCTCGAGGGTCATTCCCACTTGCGCAGGTACGGTGGCGCAGGCTGTGACAGGGTACCACTTGCCGCGTTGACTTTCCTTAGTCGCGCCGAGCTTGGGGGAATGTCCACGGAGTATCTTAGAAGCGGCCATGCGACGGCGGCGCAGTCGCTGGCGACTGGTTTCTTTCGGCTCAGGCGTTTCCCACCATTTCAGCTCGTTTGTAGGGGCAGCGGCATAAGGTTGGAAGCAGTGCCCCTTACCATCTACCAAGTCCCCGACTTCGTCGGTGATGATGGTAAGGCCGCGGCCAGCATCGCAGGCAGCCGAAAGGGTGTGGGGACCGTGAGCAGCCTTGGCTGCTTGAAGACGTTGACCGTCGATCATTGTTTACCTCGTTAAAGAGGTAGACAGCCGTTGCTTTTTCGCGTCGTGTAAGTATTAAGGTTTTTGCAGAAGTGACGCGAAGGGGCGGGTGGCTTGTCTACCCGCTCCTTTTTTATTCGCAGCCGAGCGCTGCCAGGGCGTCGCGTTTCGACGATGCCATGCTGACGATCTTGCCTGCGTCGTCGATCACAACAGCGCCGCCGTTATTTCGGGCGAGGCCGGCGATGATGAAGACGTTTTTGCTCCTCACGAAATACGCCGGCACGACGTTTCGGTGAGTGCTGAGCCCATCAAGGGCCATGGCGATGGGAGACCGGGCAGGTGCAGCAAGTGACACGTTCGAATGACCTTCTTCAGGTGCGTCATTGTGCCGTGCAGATGGGCTTGCAGTGACGCTGGCGCCGAAGATTTGGATTAGCTCTCCGGCTTGGCCATTTCAGTCTACCTCATGCGATTCGCCATTCAATACATGAACCGGATTTATTTTATAAAAATCAATGTGTTAACGTGTTAACATGCTAACAAATGCAGTCCGAAAGCCTAGGTATTATCCCGTAGGATGCGACCAAATAGTGGTCAGCAAAGGATCGAAGAAAAGCACTGTAAAACATAGGTTTACGCGCATTTTGACAAGTTGCCGAGTTTGGTAACCTCGCGGGCCTAGAGGTCCTTCAGGACCCTATCGATCGCCTTCAGAACACGCGGCGACAATTGCGCCTTTGCTTCGATTTTACGGATCGTCCGGCCAGGGTCACCCTGATAGCCGATGAGATCGCCAAGCTGTTTCTGCGTGAGGCCTCGCGCCTTACGTTTCTTGGCGATCTCTCGGCCTGCGTGATGGGTCACTCGAAGATCTCGGCAGCGAAAAGAGCGAGCCAGAGACCGACGATCGCAATCTCGGCGGCGCCGATGAGGATTTGTGGGTTGTAGAACATCACAGATTCTCCCACGCGAACGGATCCGCCTGCTGCTCAAGCTGGATCGCGATGCGATCGCTCGCGTCGGCGACCTTGATGATGCCATTCGCGGCGAGCGAGACGAGCAGGATGGTGACGAGTGTGAAGAGGCCATTGAGGCAGATCGCGGCGATGCGGGTGATTTCTTCGAGGGACATGTGAGACTTCCTTATTCGTCTATTAGTTGGCGTGCCTGGAACGGGAACCGAGGACGCGCTCGAGCAGGCGGATGAGGGTCGGGATCTCACCCATGGTGATTTCGACGTCCTGGTACCCATCGCTAAAAATGACCCGATCGCCATCGCTGCTGGCGACGTAGGAATGCCCTTGAGCATCAAATTCTTCTAGGTCCGGCTGCTCGTGATCGAAGGAGTTTTTGGTAAGCATTGCGCGACTTCCTCAGTGGTCTTGATGTATCCATTTTAGGCCCTTTTGGCCTGTTCACAATAGATGAAGTCATTATTTGTTTTGGACTTTTTCGCTTCCGCTCCTCCTCGATCCTCCTCGCTCCTCACTCGACAAGCTCGCTCGTCGTCGTCGTCCTCGTCGTCGCTCTCGCTAGAAAAAAATGAGACCGACGAAGAGGGCTGATGCAGCAAACCAGAAAGCCGGCTTGGCCAGCTTAGACAGGGGGAGGCGGCGGCGGTGCTGCAGGCTGAGCTGTTGCTCCAGGGAGAGCTGGTTCCAGCCCGGATGCAGACGAACCGGAAGATACGTCGGCGGCGGGAGTTTTTCCATGATACAGTCCTAGACAGGTCGGGTTGTAGAGGTGGCGGGTGTTGTCAGATCGCGAGAGCTTCCAACCGCAATGGATGGGCTCGAGGGCATAGCCCCAGTAGCTCGCATAGTCGGCGAGATGGGACAGATACGGCTGATCGGTGCCGGGATAGTGGGTGACCAGCAAGGGTCCCTTCTTGCCCTGAAACTTGCCCCATGCGGCCGCGAGGACCGTGCGAGCCTGCGTTTCATTGCGCTGGTGCTCGGTCACCATCGAAGTGAGCTCGACCGCCGCGAGATTGTCGATGACCTCGACCTGGGCGAGTTCGTCGGCAGGCTCAGGAGAAGCTGCCGGCTCGAGCGGCTTGGCGCCTTCTGCAGTAGGGGTCGGCACGGCCGCATTGGCCGGGCTTTCGCCCATGTCGAGCAAATTGCCGACGAAGTAGAAAAGGGCGAGGACAGCCGGGATCATCATCAGGACGGCAGGACGCTTCCAGACGGGCTTGGAGTGACGGTAACGCCCCTCGAGAGCTCGGCCAGCAGAGCCCAGATTGTTCTTGCTATTGCTGACGAAGAAGGCCTGCGTTTCGGGATTGTAGGACCGAGGTGAAGGCTGTGCGTCATCGCATTGATCGAACGTGCAGGTGGCGAAATTGCGCGGCGGAGCCTTGTTCCAGATTTTCAGCGTGTAGGCATGCTTGCGGCCCTTGGTCTCCGCATTCTCGACGTAGATCGAGCTATGCGCTTGCTTGAGAATGTCCGGCGCCATGCTGAAGGGATCCTGCGTGACCAGGGCGAAGCTGGCGAGGTAGTGGCGCTGGCGAGTGAAGAGCAGGAGAAGCTTGTTCGGGAAGGTGTCCGTCCGCCGGCCCGTCTCCTTGTCGACCGGGAAGCGCATACCTTTCGGGATGACCTCGTGGGCCTCATCGATAGCGAAGAGGGGCGCACGGCCGTGCTTGTCGCGGAGCTCGAGCAGCGGCTCGAAATCCTCCCAGGTGGTGAATGGGCGGCGCTCTTCACCGGTCTCTTCGTCGCGGATGAATTCGGGGAAAGTGATGAGACGTTCGTTGACGGCTTCCTCGCCGAAGCGCTGGACCCATTTGTCACGGTCGAGCGGGACGTTGGTGACCAGGATGCCTTCGCCGAGCTCGTTGGAGTCCGGATCGAAGATCTTCGGCTCGAGAGCGAAGTGCGGGAGCATAATACGCTCCATGGCGAGACTGGTTTTGCCGGCCCCGGGCTGGCCCATGATGAGTGTGGTAGCCATCGATTATCCTCGGAAGATCCCGCCAACGAACGGGATGCAGCGGAGAGCCATGTTCGCACTGTAGGCCGCCAGAACGGCCGACAGGCCAGTCCAGAGGCCCAAGCGCGCCCAGAGGTCCAGAATGAACGGGGGGAGCTGACTGACGAGCTCAACGATCTTGGGCCCGGGATTTTCGGACATGGTGGCGGAAAGCACGATATCGACCAGCGACAGGACGACCTCGCAGATCCAGGTGAAGATCTCTTTGGCGAAATAGGTGATGGCGATCCAGAAGGCCATCGCGAGCAGGCTGAAGAGCCAATAGAGCTTGATGATCGCGAAAAGGACAGCGGAGAGCTTGACGGCTCCGAGGAGCCGACTTGCCCAGGCACCGATGCCGAGGATGGCAGGAAGAGCTATCGGAAGGGCCATTACCAGGGTTTCCCGCGAAGTGTGATGCTCATCACCGAAAGGGCGAGCATGATGTTCAGGATGATTTCGATGGCGTCGAGAAAGGCGCCAGGAATCTTGGCCTCGTGGGTCTCACCTTCAGCCATTCCGCCGTATCGAAGCTTGCCGGTCCAGAACACGAAGTCCCCGGTCTGGTCGACGGTGCGGTTGGCAAGGATGGCGATCGAGGCAGCAAGGCCGCAGTAGGCCGAATTGTTTTCGGTGTGCTCGCACTTGCCCTTGGCAATCGTGTTGCCGACGATGCGATTGGCAACGCCATCGCCAGACTGGTCGCGATTTTCATCGACGCCGATCGACTGGAGGTATGATCGGACGTGGCCTTCGGTGAGCTCGCAGCTTTCGTTTTGGAGGCATTCGCCGATTTCCGCGCCGTCCGGAGTGCCGTCGACATCAGATCCGCCCGGGTTCGCGACAGAGCCCGGATCAGCCGTCGTGTCGGGAGCAGTGCCACCGGCGACCATGGCCGCCGGATAGCGGGTGTTCGGGTAGATCGACGGGTTGTTGTAGACAACGCTCTGCCCGTCGTTCGACATGCGGGTGAGCTGCTCTGGCTTGGTTTCGGCCGTGGCTGGCTCGGTTGGCGAGGGCTTCCAGGCGCAGGTCGCGATTGCATCGTGACAGCTGGGATTGTCACGGATGAGCTCGCGCGGCGCCGGATGGTGGTTCGTGGTCAAGCACTGGCCGTCCACGCCTCGCTGGCATTCGACTTTGACCTTCATGGTTTCTGTCGCAACGCCTTGGGCTCGTGCCTCTTGGATGTTCTCGGTCATGTCGATGCCTTGCTCGCGCATGACCTCGAGCATGATTTCTTCGATGGTGGCTTCGTCTATGATCTTGCCGTTGGCGTCATAGGGCTTGCCGTATTCGACGATGGGTTTGCTGATCTTGGTGGCGCCGGAGCGTTCCTTTGGCGTGATGCCTTTTTCTGCCTCAGCGTCCTCGCCTGATGGAGCCCCAAGGTATTGGAGCCACTCGACAGACTCGCTTGTGAAGCGGATCTGTTGCAGTCGATGGAAGGTGCAACTCTTTCCCGTTACCTCTTGAACCTTGACGACTGAGCCGGGGACGTAACTGCCATTGGCAATCCCTTTCGGGAGCTTGGCTACCGTGGGAATTTGACGCCAGTACTTGTCACCGACTTCCGGCTTGAAAGGCTGGTTGACTGGTTTCGTAGCTATGTGCGTTTTTGGTTTCTGGGAGTCCACCCAGTCGTATGGCAGGAGACAGTCGTCTTCGGCCGTGTGCGGAACTGGCTCAGGAGGCTCGTTCGCCCCGCCGGGCGCTGTGTTCACGTTGACCTGGAACAGCGCTCTCTGACCTGACAGGTAGGTTGTGTAATTGGTGCAGGATGGGTCGGAGTAGAGGTAACTACCCGCAAAGCCATCTTCTGTGGCTATGAACCTGCCTGATGCTGCGCTTGGATTCCACTGCAAGTAGGAGCTGGCATCGTACATCCCGGGCTTAGCGAGGACGCGGAAGCCGATCGGGCGCGGAACGACGTATTGCGAGTAGAGCTGACACTGGCCCCCGTCGGCGGCGTTGATTGCATATGAGCCGTCGATTGTTTCGCCGATGATCGCTGTGTAGCCGACATGGTCGCGAAAGCGGGTTTCGAAGCAAGCGATTAGGTTTGCGCGCGTGTCAAAGGTGTAATTGGCACAGAGGCGGATTGGTTCTGCCTCAATGGGGAGATTGTCGATGGCCGGTGTGGCGACGTATCCAGCTGAGGCCGGAACGGAAAACCCTCCCGCTGCGATGATGAGCAGCGGGAGGGCGAAGCGGTGGATCGTGGTCGGGAACATCGGGTCCTGCGGGAGATATTGGAAGGGGAGGGGAGTTTCCGGGTTACCTCATGCTGATCGGCAGCCGGCGACGAACGCCAGTCCGAGGAAGATGCCCAGCCAGAGATCCATTGCTTACTTGCCGAACGCCTTGCGGACGAAGACGAAGCCGACGAGGATCAGGACGGCAGCGATGATTGCGCCCTGAGCGTCAGCGAGGCCAGCCTGGAGGTCGGCGTTCTGCAGTGCGGACTGCACGGGAGTCGGGGTAGGTTCCATTGTAGTTCAATCCTTTTGGAGGAGGGTGCGGCTGATAAAAGCCACGGTTAACCCGGCGAAGTAGCAGGTCAGGATGAGCCCTAGACCTTCTTCCCACGTGCCGGAGGAGGGTCCCCAGGCAACCAGCCCTTCGGTGAGCTCGATGCAGGTTGTGACTGCACCGGTTTCGTCGATTGAGCAGAGTGCCTGGGGCATCTGGATCGCTTTCGGTCGATCTAGATCTGGTTACGCGGCTTTGGCTCGGGCGCCGGAGCCGACCCGCACGAGCTTCACACCGCGACGGACTCGCAGGACATCGTTGCCGCGATCGTCGCGGGCCAAATAAAGGCAATCGGGGCTGAGGGCGTAGTCATCGCCCGGTTCATAGGTTTCGCCGGGGTTGGACACGACAGCAAAGGTTCGAACCTCTTCGATACCGTCGCGATCAACGGCTCGCAGGATCGCCTTCTGCTTGAAAAAATGGTAGTTGCCGCGGGCGTTGGTGCCCTTAATTTCTTCCGGCTTGGTGTCAACAATTTCAATCATTTTCAATATCCTCTTTCGGTGACAAGAGAATATTGCGGCGCCAGATTGAAATAATCAATCAGTGTAAAATCATTTTTATTTAGGTGTTTTTATCATTATGCCAATTGAGAGATATCAGAGACCTGCGATTTACGGTCAATCGTTATTAGATTTATTGCAAGCGGCATGGTCATTAGACGACGATTTGTACGAGAAATTGCTTAAGGTAGATGCCGGATGGCTGCGGCGCTGGCGAAATCATGAGCTCGATATCGTCTCGAGGCCGGTGTGGCAGCGCCTAGATCAGTTATTAAGGCTGCACGATGCTGTGAGGTTACATTCGACGCCGAAGCGGTATGCTGATTTTGTTTCGCGTCCATGGCGAGAAGACAGCTTCCTCGGCGAACGATCGATCATCGACACGGTCCTTGATGGCGATGACGCGATAGATCGGATATCGAAATACCTTTGGGCGATTGCTGCGGGAAACTAGGAACTTCAAGGGTGGCCGAAGACGAGTCAGACTGGAGCATTGAGGCTCACCGGGCTCGTAAGCAACGGTCGCGCGAAGAAGACGCTCGCCGACTGGCGGCCGGTGAGGTGACGCGCGAGGAGCTGGCGCTCGAAAATGGCCTCTTCAGCAACCGCAAAATCATCATCAACAGGCGGGTCATACACCGCAGCTTTGCAGTCCATCCGGGCCGCTGGGTTTCGCGCCAGGTAATGCAGCGAGCTGGGCTAACGATCCGAGAGTTCGCCGATCGGCTCGATATCGAGGAAGCGACGCTGGAGCCTGTGCTCGATGGCCGCGAGCCTATGACGCCAGAGATCGCGGCCCAGATCGAGGAAGTGTTCAGGATATCGGCCGGGACGCTGATGAGAATGCAGAAACGACGTGATCTCGGCTGAACGGGTGGCGGTCACCGGCCTTCGATTTCATCGATAATGCCGTCAGGCAAATCGTCGAAATCATCGGGAATATCTATTTTCCCTTTGAGCGCTCCAAATAGACGATGTTGCGTCGTACGTGCCGCGGTTTCCGGAATGAATGACTTGAGAACACGAAGGGCCTGAGATCTATTCTCCGCTGGAATCTGGCGCCAAGCTTCCAGCAGGTCTCCATCAAATTCATTTGGATCGTAGTCAATGAGCCAACCTTCCTGACACTGCAGGATAGGGGCAATCCGGCTTAGCCACTTTGGTGACAGCTGGAGTTTGAACGTCTCGAGATCGCTTATGGTCGACGGCGTTGTCGCGGCTTGCTTCGCCAGATCGCGCAAGGATAAGTTTCGAAATGTGCGCCATTGACGAAGGAAATGTGGAGGTTTTGCATCCATGAATGGATGTAACCAGTTAGCTTATCGTCTGTCCACTTTACCAGTTCACATGGGGAAATTGTCACGTGACAATTCCATGGATTTTGCATGAGTTGTCACGTGACAACTCGGCCGATTTTCGGTTAGGCAATAGGTCCTGAATGGCGCAGGACTCCGTGGGTCAAAACGGGTAGGTTTGCCAACGCAGGTATCTGAAAAATAACGGATAGCCTATACCAGCCCTGTCCACCACAACCTTCCTAAAAAACCTTATAATTCAAGGGTTTGCGGAAGGTTTGCCAATCGGGCCGTTTCCCACCTAGGCAAATTTCACAGAACTTCTCTTGTTATCCAGGGCGTAGAATCCTCCCTATCGCATCGGAGCTGTGCGGATCTCGCAAGGTCCAACAGCGGAGAGGCCGCTTTCTGACTTTTTCTGAAAAAAACCGGACATTCCGCTAACGACCCGATTGCGGACGCACTTCAATCAGTCTAGTCTGCCGTATGGATAGCGTCATTCTTGGGTCATCTATTCCTGTCTTTCTGGCCATCCTTCTTGGATTGTTCACTTCACGAAAGCCGTGGCTGTATTGGGGTCTTGCAACCCTAGCGATGGTAGCGATCTATCCCATTCCCCACTGGTACGTTCTGCGCGGATTTCGCCAGCAGTTCTTCGATCCTTTGCCGGAGGATGAGGCTGCTATTGCATCAGTCACCGCACACTTCGCGTGGTGGAGCATTCCACTTTGCGTACTAAGCTATTGCCTGTCTCGATGGCTGGCTAAGTATTTGGAGCGATCATCGACCGGGTGATGTCGGCTGTTATGTCTCTTCAACATGGCCGCTAACCACCCCAACTCATGACGACATTGCCAAGGTAGCGATGCACCAGGAACGGACCGTCGGCTAACGACCCGGTTGCGGCCATAAGGTGCAATGCTAAGAGTAGGCTTGTGAAGGACCGAAAACTCAGGGCGATCAGCTTGTGGACCGCTAGTCTCGCAGGTTCATTGGCGTTGGTAGGATTTGCCCTTCAGCAGGTCCAACCATTGATAATTCCGAGCACACTGTTTGTTGCAGGATTGGCCACACTGTTATTCCTTCGAATGCTTGTCAGCCGGTTTTACAGAAGGGGCGTCGACCTTGCCAATTTGGCTATGCAGGGCGACGATGCGTGGCCGGGCAAGCATAAGAAGTTCTCGGACCCCGAGTGGGGGTTGTTTGGAAAACGGACCGGCACCTTACCGCTATTATGGATACGAGCGGTTTTCGTTTTGGGGATCTTGCCCACCTATTTTTTGCAGCATTGGACTGGGGTTCAGGCTGGGTGGCTATGGTTTTCAGCCGCATTTGTCGTGATGGAGTTGAGCGTCATGCATGCTGCAATTGATGCACATGGACTGAGTGACTGACGGCAGCTCACCACCCATCTGACGACGCTTTCACCGAGTTAGCGATGCGCCAGAAGCCGACCGTCGGCTAACGACCCGGTTGCGGACAACTCGTATCTGCGGCAGTTTGAGTTGATGACGCTAAGGGTGACAACTGTATGGTTTTGCGCCGCCTTAGCAGTCTTCGCGATTTGTTGTGGCATTATGTTGTCTGCAGCCGCGCGAGAATTCCTGTCCGCAGCCGAGCTAACTTATCCCTTCATTGCGGTCTGGGGGGTTAGTGCCCTCGCAGCACCTTTTCTGCTGATACGTGTCATCGTCCTAGTTTCGCGGCGAGCACGCACAAAAGAGAAGTGGCGCTGAGCCTCACGTCCGCTTTCCACCCCAAAAATCGGACATTGTTCTTCGACAAAATAGGCTCTGAAAGCGGCCGAAAAACCTCACGTTTTAGGTTAGGCAATAAGCCCTAAACACCGCGCAACTCCGTGGGTCAAAACAGGTAGGTTTGCCAACGTAAATACCTGAAAAATAATGGATACCCTATACCAGCCCTGTCCACCACAACCTTCCTAAAAAGCCTTATAATTCAAGGGGTTACGGAAGGTTTGCCAATTGGGCCGTTTCCCACCTAGGCAACTTTCAGCTGACTTCTTCGGTCATCCTGGCTCTAAAAGCCTCGCAGTTGGAAGCTACTGATAGGATTGCGGATCTCGAAAAGCCGCAGAGCGGACAGGCCGCTTTCTCGCCTTCCTGCCAAAAAGCGGTAATTCTGCTAACGACCCGATTGCGGACGTAGCCACGCCTTATTAGTGACGCTGAATGAGTTTAGCTTTGCGCACAGGGTTCTTGCACATACTTGCTGCGCTTGCCGTAAGTTCTTGCGGACCAGTTCGCCATCAAGACAGGATGTGTCAGGCCGATAAGCTTATGGGTTCCGACGAGCGGAACTTAGCGGCTTTGGTCAGATATTTCCCGGACGGTTTCCCTGAGCAAATGCAACCTGACAATTGTGGCGTAGAGCGCCCACGTCTTAGCACCGTGGAGACCGAATGGTATCCGAGCCAGTGGAGCGCCGCTTGCGAACCTCCGCTAGAAGATGCTGCCACGTCGGAAACCAGTTCCCAATTTACTTTCCGGTTCAGCTATCTGCCATCGTTTGATTCTTCCATCTATATGCGTCTTGAATCACACGACAGCGGGCACATTCTCGTTGTGAAGCAGATGACCGGCAGCGGCGGATATGATCCGGGAATCATTTCTCGCTCGAAGGAAATTGAACTCACGGAAGATGAGGTTGCGGCCATTCACGAGAGTATAGTCGGCATTTTAGAAGCTCGTGATGAAAGTATTGCAACGTCACGCCAAGAGGGGCCTAAGGACACCTGCTTTTCCACATTCGACGGGACGCAATGGGTCTTGGAGACTGTTCGAGACGGGCAATATGACTTGGTTCAAGATAATACACCCAAGGAAGGTCCATTATTCGACCTTGGGCTCATGCTGTTGACGAAGACCGGGTGGAAAGACGTCCCTGAAATGTAGCGGACTGTCCGCTTTCACCCCATCTGACGACGCTTTCACCGAATTGACGATGTGCTGGTAGCGGACCGACGGCTATCTGCCCGTATGCGGACTAGAAAACCAAGAGCACAGCGGGAGAAATCAGCAGAGCTCCCAAAGCCCAATGCCACCAGCGGGCGTTTTGGATATTAGGGAGTGCTCGGGCGAAGGCAGCTCCAATCCCGGCAAAAACCAAGAGACCCGCTCCCACTAGTTTCGCATTCTCCGCTTGCGAGAACATTCCTAGCGAAAACGCCGCAAGGATACATATCGCTACGCTCAGCCAAACGTAGACTTGGGCTATCCAGCGCCAGCTCCTCAGCGATTCTTCGTTACGATGGGGCGGAATCATGCAGCAAACCTAGTTTTGACGGCGTCCGCTTTCCACCCCAATTCGTGACTGATTAGCGGAGCATAACGCCAGCCAGGAGCGGACCGACAGTTAACGACCCGATTGCGGACGATTAGCACTTCTGCCATTTTCTGATTATACGTATTGGGGGAAATAGGTCCTTGGTAGTTCGACTTCCGTTTTTGGTTATAGCGCTATGCCTATCAGCCTTGCCTGCCTACAAGGCAAGCTCCGTCAGTTGTCAAACTGGGCCCTTCATTCTCTTCTTCGATAAGAACAGCGCATTCGTAGACTCGAAATCTCGCGAAATACTGGATAACGCGATTGCAGCTGCAGAGAATTGCTTCGCGCGATATCCGCAAATAGCTGGCCATACCGACAAAGATGAAGGGCCAGAGGTCGGACAGATGCGCGTGGAAGTGGTTACGAAATATCTAGAGGCTCGTGGTTTCCCAACCGCGGATATTATCGGTCACAATTTTCGTTCGGAAAGGCCACGAATCCGCGAGAGAGGTAGAGACGAAGAGCCTGAAAATCGGCGGATCGAACTGATGTTGTGGCATCAGTACACGGACGATTTTTCTTATTAAGCTTCCATGGCCGCTTCCCACCCCACCTGACGACAGTTTCACCGAGCTAGCGTTGTGCCAGGAGCGGACGGGCAGCTAACGACCCGATTGCGGACCTCAATTGTTTCAGGCAATTTCAACTGCAATGAGAAACCTGATCTCGGCCCTCGCGCTAATTTTCCTAGTTGGCTGCACCATTCAAGGGGACGTGCTTGATGTCTCCAATGGCAAGGAATTTGGAGGTCTAACCGATTACGAGAAAAGCCAGTTCGCTTGGGCTGCTATTGATGTGGCTTTACCGAGTGACACTGCTCAAGCAATCAGTCGCTGGGAGCTTTATGTCCACTTGCGCTTATTTCGTTGTGACGATCCAGAAGATGACTATCCCGCGCCCGCCCATTTGAAGACTGGTTTGCTTACACACCAGATGCTGGAGAATGTGGGAGAGCCCGTAACTCTCACGTTCTTCGTTCCACAACATGTTATCGAGCGCGAGAAATTCGAATGCGCGGCTCTGGATGCCGCTGGCTACTGGCCAGTCTCAATGCGCAGTGAGACAGTCAGATTGCCTGTGCTAACATTCTCTGATTTTCGCTAGACATGCGGGACGACGACTGTCCGCTATCCACCCCACAGTTTGACTGATTTGCTGAGCTAGCGATGTACCAGAAGCGGAACGTCAGCTACCGATCCTTGTGTCGAAGGATTTGTTTTGCCTAGGGTTCGAGTGAATTTAGCGTATTAGCGTGGTAAGGAGGGAATAGGTGCCAATGAAAATTGCTCTCTTGAAAGGCTACCTTATTCTGTCTTTGCTTCTCGTTGCCGCCTCGACCTTTAATTTTTTCATTCTTGAAAACCAGGTCCCTTCTGCAACTGCCCGACAATTGTTTGGTATCTCAGCGATAAATATTTTGTTCTGTTACTTTGTCATAGGTCCTCGCCTTCGCCTTGCTGCCGCGAAGGCAATTAGTGACGAGGAAAATGCTGGGTAGAGTTTTGACCGCAGCGTCCAGTATCCACCCCATCTAACGACGCTTTCACCGAGCTAGCGATGCGCCGAGAGCCGACCGTCGGCTAACGACCCGATTGATGACATTCGGGAATCCATGTTATTCCAGCGCTTTATGCACGACGTTCAAGAACTGCGCCGCATTTGGCGAACGAATTGGCTCAGCAGCATTCAAGAGTTAGCTGATTATGAGACGCAGAAACGGTTATGGCTAGACCAAGAGAACACCAATCCGCATTTCTCGTTTGTCGAGTACTTCTGCAGCTACTTCAACGATCTCGGCCTCTCGGAACGTGGCTACGACTGGGCTTTAAACGCGGGGCTTCTCAGCTCTGACGAAGTTGCGGCAATTGAAGAATTCCATCGGATCGCTGATGCCTACGATAGCCCGACCGATGCCTACGACCACAAAACTATTCTTTCTGACCCAAAGTGGTTCGAGGTCGTCTTGGCCGCAAAGAAGGCGCAGGATGCGCTCTCACAATTGATCAGCGACCCAGAAGAGAGGCGCCTGCTACTGGAGCCTTGAGTCCGCTTTCCACCCCAGTTCATGACTGAATTGGTCATAAATGCCTTCGACATGAGTGAACCTTAATAATACACCACTAATGATTTCGGGAGCTCGTATAAATGGCCGGATATTATGATGATCCTGCGGTTCAAAGGGCTCAGCAGCGGATCAAAACCTACATCGAGAGCGTATATGGAACGGCCACACACCGTCTTTGCCCAGCTTGCGGCCAAGGCACTTTGGTTCCGGCTGAAATCGTCGCCACCGGAGAGAAAATCATCTTCTGCGAAGAGTGCGATGTGCTTTGGCGAAGTGGGGATCCGATTGACGAAGCGAACTGTCACTCGTTCTTTACGTTCAAGAGCGCTGATGGCGAAATTGGCCTACAACTAACAAAGATAAGAATTTTTTGATCTCGTCCGCTAACACCCCAAATCGGACATTGTTCTTCGACAAAATAGGCTCTGAAAGCGGCCGAAAAACTTCACGTTTTAGGTTAGGCAATAAGCCCTAAACACCGCGGAACTCTGTGGGTCAAAACGGGTAGGTTTGCCAACGTAAATACCTGAAAAATAACGGATAGCCGATACCAGCCCTGTCCACCACAACCTTCCCAAAAAGCCTTATAATTCAAGGGGTTACGGAAGGTTTGCCAATTGGGCCGTTTCCCACCTAGGCAACTTTCAGCTGACTTCTTCGGTCATCCTGGCTCTAAAAGCCTCGCAGTTGGAAGCTACTGATAGGATTGCGGATCTCGGAAAGCCGCAGAGCGGACAGGCCGCTTCCTCGCCTTCCTGCCAAAAAGCGGTAATTCCGCTAACGACCCGATTGCGGTCGTTATGCATTGCATGCAACATCAAGTGATGAGGAAAGTTTCTAGAGCCAGTTTCGTTCTACTCGCCGTTTTGGTCATTGCCGCGATTTTCCTGGAGTATAGGGGGCTCGTAATTGTCCACGATGAAACAGGCATGGTATCGAGCGCTCGACTAACAAGTGCGAAGAAAAAGCAGCCGCTTTCGGAGATTCCATTAGGCTATTTTGTCGGCATTCCCGCGCTGGAGGGCGGAATCGAAGTGCTGTGCTCTGATGGTTCAAAGGTTCGCGGAGGTTATGTGACACCTCACGCGCGCACTGTTGTGACAGTAAAAGGCCAAGGAACCTGTTCTACGATGTCGTAGCAACGGCAGCTTTCCACCCATCTGATGACGCTTTCACCGAGCTAAGAATGTGTCAGGAGCGGACGGACGGCTAACGACCCGATTGCTGACGCGGCCTAGATCGGAAAACTCAGTTCAAATTACGCGAGAGCCGGTATTTCAGCCAAAGCGCCCGCGCACCTAGGATCGAAACAATCCCACTGCCAAAAGCCCAGAGATAATCGGACCATTCGTAAATTTTCGAACTGGTCAAAAGACCAATGCATATCGCTGTCGAAACTAGAAAAATCGAGCCAAGTAACGGCCAACTTGTCGTTGAGAAATGCTTAGTTTGCCATTCGTCTTTGCTAAGCGCGTCACCGACAGGAGTGCGACGCTCCAATGCTCTCGCGGGAGCAGTAGAATTGCGCCAGCTCAGAAAAGCAATCCACCCAACTATCACCAAAGAAATGACAATGATCCCTGGGCCTTCGTCAATGAAGGTGGGCGCGACCAACGTGCCGAGCGCTACTGCAAGCACTACGCCAGCGACGGCGCCCCAAATCATCCGGCTGCTATCTATTCGATATTGGACCCGGAACTCCTCTTTCTCTTCTTCGCTGACGGGGATTGGCGCTCCGCGACCGTGTTTGCGATAAATGAAGTGATCTCCTTCTTGCTCAAACTGGCGAAGAAAGATTTCCTCCATGTGGTCAACGTTTGGTCTGAAAATCATGCCCTTCGATATGCCGTCTCAAGTAGGCCGGCAATCCCCATCGCTGAGTGTCTCATTGTCACTCCAATGCGGCATGCCCGAATGTTCGCTACCCACCCCATTTGACGATAGTTTCAGCGAGCTGGCGATGCGCCAAGAACCGGCTGTCGGCGAACGACCCGATTGCGGACGTTGCAAATGGATGTGATAAGTCGATGATGGAAAAATCGAAGAACTATGATCCGAAGCCACTGAGTGGTGGCGATTACATAATCGTCGTTGTTGGCTTTCTGTTGCTTTTCGAGTTGGACCTCGACTGGGGCCACGGCGGTAATCAAGTATTTGCCGTGGTCGTCATTGTTGGCACGACCTTGCTGGCATGGCTGGTTAAGAGATTTATCGACCGCCACGGCCAGAACATCGGCGAGGCTCAGTTCAAGGATATTTCTCGTTCAGATACCGATAGGCCTGACTGACCGCTTTCCACCCCATCTGACGACGATCTCACCGAGCTAGCGATGCGCCAGGAGCGGACCGACTGCAAACAATCCGATTGCGGAAGGACCGACTGATAGGCATCCTTAACTCAGACAACGCAGGGGTGAAGGCATTGGCTGAGCTAGATGATTGGGGTCGCGAGGTGGATGAGTGTGGCCGCATCAAAGATCCAGCTGAGCGCTACCAGCAGTTCATGCTAGGACTTTACGATCTTCTCGCAGAGGCGGCCGATGACGGTTACTCGCCGGAAGCTTGCCAACGATTGGCCGAAGCGCGGCAGATGTTCATCGACGAGTTCGAGCAGCGTCATCCCGGATTTGGGAAGGGTCGCGCCGTCTGGCGTTAGCGTCCGCTTTCCACCCCATCTGAAGCCAATTTTCCCGAGCTAGCGATGTCCCAAATGCGGACGGGCGGCTAACGACCCGGTCGCGAACGTTCAAGCTTCTGCCGTTGCGCCGTGACATATGAAGGCGGTGCTACCGATCCTGACGATTAGCCCCTCCTCTGGATGTGAGACGTCTGTCAGCACATGGTGTGCGACGTTTTGCCGCCGCAACTCCGACACTATCAATTCGTGGATATGCTGAGGAGCATTTGCGACCAAATATAGATTTGCCCTCGTCAGGTCGCAAAATTCCGCAAGAGACCCATTTGGAATATGCAGGAAGTCTCTGGCCGTGCGCAGTGCGCCAGCCTCCCAAAGATAATCCTCTACAAGGGCAAACAGTTTAAGGGGTTCGGGTAGCGGTTCAGAGCAGTAAGTCCTCATAGCTTCATTGCCGAAGGCCCAAGGCTCATCTTGTAACGGGGAGACACTGAAAAACTCCAATGCCTCTTCGTCTCCAGCCAACATGTCCATTGTGATCTCTGCGCTTAACGTTCCTTCTTGGACGTTCTCGAACGAGAGCAGGATTTGCTCGTGTTGGTCTGCCTTTTCATTACGCCACCAAGGGTAGCCTTCCACGGTGATCTGGAGGCGCCTGTCGCGCACATCGACTGCGACGATCCGCGTGGGGTGGGCGACGGAGCATCGCCGCAGCAAGTCCTGTAAATCCGATTGCATCCAGCATTATTGATCCTAGAATCGTCGAAGCGGCAATAGATTTAATGACCGCTTTCCACCCCGTTTTTGACGGCCGACAGTCGTCAGCTTGCGCCAGAAGTTGCCGTTAGTTTCTTGTTCGAATGGATGAAAAAGGCTCTACGCCTGAGAAATGTTTGGACTGAACATATCCGATGTAGGCGCATATCTGCCTTACTTCGTTGGCGCGTCAGCTCTGTATCTGGTCCCGCTGATTTTCTCTCGCCGAGCCCGCAAGAGTCATAGCGCTGCTGCAGGTATAGTCGTCGGAGTGATGATTCTGGTCTTCCTACTTGTGAGCATCCTTTACCCTCTCGGGGCGGGTTTGGTCGGTCCATTGAGATGGCAGACATACTTTTGGTCAGTTTCTTTCTACCTCATGCCAGGAACTATTATCCTTCCGCTTTGGGTGGTTGCAATGAAGCTGCTCGGCGAAAAAGCGGACTGACTTCTTTCCACCCCAAATCGGACATTGTTCTTCGCCAAAATGGGCTCTGAAAGCGGCCGAAAAACTTCACGTTTTAGGTTAGGCAATAAGCCCTAAACACCGCGGAACTCCGTGGGGCAAAACAGGTAGGTTTGCCCACGTAAATACCTGAAAAATAACGGATAGGCTATACCAGCCCTGTCCACCACCGGCTTCCCCCATGCATTTCGAACAGCAACTCTCTTGCAGGCGGTCGGCCTCGCGCCTAGTCACGCCCGCATGACACAGCATCCCCAGATGACCGGCCGGCCCGTCATTTCCTCGACCGGCCTGTTCACGCCCGAAGAAAGCATCACCAACGAAGAGCTGGTCGCCAGCTTCAACGAGTATGTGCGCCGCCACAATGCCGCCAATGCCGACGCGATCGCGGCGGGCGAGATGGAGCCACTGGCGTACAGCTCGGTCGAATTCATCGAGAAGGCGAGCGGGATCAAGGCCCGTCATGTCATGGCCAAAGCCCCGGTGCTCGATCCCGATATCATGGCGCCGCGCTGGCCGCAGCGTTCGAACGAGGAAGTCTCGATCCTTGCCGAGATCGGCATCAAGGCCGCCCACCAGGCGCTCGAACGCGCGGGCCGCGACCCTGCGGATGTCGATGCGGTCCTGTGCGCCGCGTCCAACATGGAACGGCCCTATCCGGCAATGGCGATCGAGATCCAGAAGGAGCTGGGCATCGACGGCTTCGGTTTCGACATGAACGTCGCCTGCTCGTCCGCCACCTTCGGCATCCAGACCGCCGCCGATTACATCCGCGCGGGCAATGCGAAGAGCGTGCTGGTCGTCAGCCCCGAAATCACCAGCGGCCACCTCAACTGGCGCGACCGTGACAGCCACTTCATCTTCGGCGACGTTGCGACCGCCGTGCTGGTGGAAGATGCTGCCATCGCCCCTGCACAGCACTGGGACATTCTCGGCACCAAGTTGAAGACGGTCTTCTCCAACAACATCCGCAACAATTTCGGCTTCCTCAACCGCGCCTATCCGGAAGACGCGGGCGGGCCGGACAAGCTGTTCGTCCAGGAAGGGCGCAAGGTCTTCAAGGAAGTCGTGCCCATGGTCGCGCAGATGATCTGCGAAGAAGCGGAGCGGCTCGACATCGATCCCAAGGCGCTTCGCCGGATGTGGCTGCACCAGGCGAACACGGGCATGAACCGCCTGATCGCGCACAAGGTGCTGGGCCACGAAGCGAACGAGGACGAGAGCCCGACCGTGCTCGACACCTACGGAAATACCTCCAGCGCCGGCTCGATCATCGCCTTCCACCTGCACAGTGACGACCTCGCCGCAGGCGACACGGGCCTCATCTGCAGCTTCGGCGCAGGCTATTCCGCAGGCACGGTTTTCGTGCGCAAGGTGGCCTGAGCGACTTGTGAGGCGCGCCTTCAGCGCCTAGGCCAAGGCCATGGCAGGTGATCTACTCGACAGCCGGGGTCGCGGCGAGGCGCAGTGGGGGCTGCCCGCGGTCCATCCCGAAGGACGCAAGTTCGGCATCGCAGCGCTGGGCATTTCGCTCGTTTTCGCGTTCTTCGCTTGGGAGACGCTGGCATGGCCGATGGCGTTCCTTTCGCTGGGCGTCTTCGCGTTTTTCCGCGATCCCGAACGCGTCGTCCCGCAGGACGAAACCTCGATCGTCTCGCCGGCAGACGGCAAGATCGTGCAGATCGCCGAAGTCGCCCCGCCGCGCGAACTGGTGATTGCGGACGGCAGCGGCACGCGCGGCCTTGGCGAAGAGCCGGTCACGCGCATCTCGATTTTCATGTCGGTGTTCGACGTGCACATCAATCGCACGCCGATTGCCGGCATGGTGCAGCGCGTCGTCTATATCCCCGGCCAGTTCCTCAACGCGGAACTCGACAAGGCGAGCGATGACAACGAGCGCCAGCACATATTGGTGGAGCGCAGCGACGGCGTGCAGATCGGCTTCACGCAGATTGCCGGGCTCGTCGCGCGCCGTATCGTGCCGTTCGTGAAACCGGGCGACACTCTGGGCATTGGGCAAAGAGTGGGGCTGATCCGCTTCGGCAGCCGCGTCGACGTCTACCTGCCCGCAGGCACCGGCTCGCGCGTGATGCTGGGGCAGCGGGTGGTGGCGGGCGAGACTGTCATTGCCGAACTTGGCAAGCAGCCCCTGCGTGAAGGAGTGTCGCAATGAGCTTGCCCCCGGCCGGTCCGCACGGCGATTTCGAGGAACGTGCGCGCCTTGGCCCCAAATCGGCCGAGGACGAGAAGCCCTTGATGGGCCGTTCGCGCGGGCTGTCGCTGCGCGCGATGGCGCCCAATGCGATTACCGCAGCGGCGCTGTGTTCGGGCCTCACGGGTATCCGCTTTGCCATTTCCGACCAGTGGGCCGCTGCGGCGGTTGCGATCATCGTGGCCGGTATCCTCGACGGGATGGACGGTCGCATCGCGCGCCTCTTGAAAGCCCAGTCACGTTTCGGGGCGGAACTCGACAGCCTTGCCGATTCGCTGAGCTTTGGCACGGCGCCGGCGATCATCATATATCTGTGGTCGCTGTCGGCCGAACCTCGCTGGGGCTGGTTTGCTGCGTTGGCGCTGGCCATCTGCTGCGCGCTGCGCCTCGCACGCTTCAACGCCCAGATCGACATGGAGCACCAGCCGCACAAATCGCTGGGCTTCCTGACCGGCGTCCCTGCGCCGATGGGGGCAGGGCTAGCCTTCATGCCATTCTTCCTGTGGTCGGCTACGGGGCTCGACATTTTCCGCGAGCCGATCGTGGTCGGGCCATGGGTGCTGGCCGTGGCTTTGCTGATGATTTCAAGCATGGCGACACCCAGCTGGACGTCGCTTCGTCCGCGTCGGGGCATTCGCTTGTGGGTGCTGGCCTTTATCGGCCTTGTATTCGCGGCGCTGCTGTCAGAGCCGTGGTGGACGCTGAGCGTGATCGGTATCGGTTATCTGGCGCTGCTGCCGTTCACGCTGATGCGCTATGCGCGGATCAGGCGGCGCGCCGAACCGTCTGGCGCGTAACCGCAGTTACGCGGCCGGGGCGGGTGAAGCCGCCATGGGCAAGGGCCGGGCGCATTCCGCTTTCGCAGACCTGAGCTTCCGTAGGGAGCTGGAGGCGATGCCGCAGCTGGCCGAAAGCGGACCACCAACGCAGTCCGCCATCGACGAGCAGGGCCACAGCCGCAATTGCGGCGAGGGCGGAAACGGCAGTCAGGAACAGTGCGAACATCCGAGTATCTCCTGTCCCGGGCCTGTCGACAAAGCTGTTGACAGCCTGGGTAATTCTACGGGAAAACACCTATGACCCACCGGTTGTTCCGGTGATGAGAACAATGTTCCCGTTTTGTTCTCGCCTGTCAAGCGCTTTTCGCGCCCGGATTCCCTTTTTTAGCGGTGAATCGAGTCTGGATTTGCCTGCAAAAGCCCGCTAAGGGCGCGCCGTTCGCTTGAGATTCGGCCAATTCGGGCCGGTCAGACGGCGGGCAAATCCACATGGAAGGCGCACATACCGGTGCCCGGCCGCGGGATATTCCGCACCACGGGTTCCTGCCTTCCAGAGGTATAACCGGAAAGGAAATGACCATGGCGGCTCCTACCGTCACCATGCAGCAACTGATCGAGGCCGGCGCACACTTCGGCCACCAGACCCACCGTTGGAACCCGCGCATGAAGCCGTACATCTTCGGCGCGCGCAACGGCATCCACATCATCGACCTGTCGCAGTCCGTGCCGCTGTTCGCGCGCGCGCTCGACTTCATCAACCAGACTGCCCGTTCGGGTGGCAAGGTGCTGTTCGTCGGCACGAAGCGCCAGGCACAGGACGCGATCCGCGAAGCCGCGCTCGCCTCGGGCCAGCACTACGTCAACCACCGCTGGCTGGGCGGCATGCTCACCAACTGGAAGACCATCAGCGAGCGTATCAAGTACCTCAAGACCCTCGACGAGCGTCTGGCAGGTGACAACGCCGGCCTGACCAAGAAGGAAATCCTCGACCTGACGCGCAAGCGCGACAAGCTCGAGATGTCGCTTGGCGGTATCCGTAACATGGGCGGCATTCCGGACGTGATGTTCGTGATCGACGCCAACATGGAAGACCTGGCGATCAAGGAAGCCAACGTTCTCGGCATCCCCGTCGTCGCCGTGCTCGACACCAATGTCGACCCGAGCGGCATCGCCTTCCCGATCCCGGGCAACGACGACGCTGCCCGCGCCATCAAGCTCTACTGCGACGCCGTCAGCGAAGCAGCCCGTTCGGGCAAGGGCGAAGGCATCCAGGATTCGGGTGCAGACGTCGGCGCGATGGAAAATCCGCCGGAAGAAGCCGTCGCCTGACCGGCAATTGACTGACGGGCGCGCCATAAGCCCGTCACAATGCGACGATACGCGCCGGGCCGCTCCTCCAGCTGGCCCGGTGCCCGCACACTGATTTGAGAAGGAAAGTATCATGGCTGCATTCACTGCCGCTGACGTGAAGGCCCTGCGCGAGAAGACCGGCGCGGGCATGATGGATGCCAAGAAGGCTCTCGAAGCCGCTAATGGCGACATCGAAGCCGCAGTCGACGCACTGCGCGCCAAGGGTCTCGCTACGGCCCAGAAGAAGTCGAGCCGCACCGCTGCGGAAGGCCTCGTCGGCATCGCTGTCGAAGGCACCAAGGGCGTTGCCGTCGAAGTGAACTCGGAAACCGACTTCGTCGCCAAGAACGACAAGTTCCAGGACTTCGTGCGCAAGACCACGCAGACCGCGCTCGCCACTGCCGGCGACGACGTCGACACGCTCAAGGCCGCTGCCTACCCCGATGGCGGTACCGTCGGCGAAAAGCTGACCGACAACGTCGCGACCATCGGTGAAAACCAGCAGATCCGCCGCATCAAGACCGTCTCGGTCACCAACGGCGTGATCGTGCCCTACATGCACAATGCTGTCGCTCCCGACCTCGGCAAGATCGGCGTGCTCGTCGCTCTCGAAAGCGAAGGCGACAAGGGCAAGCTGGAAGAGCTGGGCAAGAAGCTCGGCATGCACATCGCCGCTGCCTTCCCGCAGGCGCTGACCGCAGAAGGCCTCGACGCCGAAGTGATCGCGCGCGAGCGTGCCATCGCTGCGGAAAAGGCTGCCGAAAGCGGCAAGCCCGCCGAAGTGCAGGCCAAGATGGTCGACGGTGCGGTCAACAAGTACGCCAAGGAAAACGCCCTGCTCAGCCAGGTCTACGTGATCGACAACAAGACCCCGATCGCGCAGGTCGTCGAGCAGGCCGCCAAGGACGTCGGCGCCAAGGTCGAACTGGTGGACTATGTCCGCTTCCAGCTCGGCGAAGGCATCGAGAAGGAAGAAAGCGATTTCGCAGCCGAAGTGGCTGCTGCCGTCGCGGGCTAAGCCTTCTTCCAGGCCAATTCGAAAGGGGCTGTCCGCCATGCGCGGGCAGCCCCTTTTTCGTGCCTGCGGCCAATTGTGCAGATTAAAAGGCAGGGGGTCCGGCCCTGCCACAAAACCGACTTTTTTGGAGCGGGAACTCTGCTACAGCGCCTGCGTCACCTGCGAGCTTTCGCGCGCCCCTGATCCCTTCGGGTCGCACCGTTGAGAGAAATTGGGTAGCCCCCGGAATACGGGGAGGTGGCACTTCTTTTTCCCAAACGCTCCTATAGTGCACCACGGCTGCTTCCCGCTTCCGCCAGGGTTCGTCGGGCTTTCCCTTTGCGCGCATCCGTCTTCATGGCTAAGGAGCCGCATCCCACAATTCATACGGATTCTCCGCCTGCCATGACTCTCCCCAAGATGAACCGCGTCCTCCTGAAGCTGTCGGGCGAGGTGCTGATGGGCGACCAGCAGTTCGGGATCGATCCCGCTTTCGTCCTCGAACTGGCGAAGGAAGTTAAGGCGGCCAAGGAAACGGGCCTCGAAATCTGCCTCGTCATCGGTGGCGGCAATATCTTCCGCGGCATGGCCGGGGCCGCGCAGGGCATGGACCGCGCGCAGGCCGATTACATGGGCATGCTGGCCACGGTCATGAACGCGCTGGCGATGCAGAGCGCGCTCGAACAGCTCGGCGTGCAGACCCGCGTGCAGAGCGCAGTGCAGATGGACCAGGTGTGCGAGCCGGTGATCCGTCGCCGTGCCGAACGCCACCTCGAAAAGGGCCGCATCGTGATCTTCGCAGCCGGTGTCGGCGCGCCCTATTTCACCACCGACAGCGGCGCTGCACTGCGTGCTGCCGAAATGAATTGCGACGCGCTGCTCAAGGGCACCAGCGTCGACGGCGTCTACGACAGCGACCCCAAGTCCAACCCGTCGGCCACGCGTTACGAAACCGTGAGTTACGGCAAGGTGCTGGCAGACAATCTGAAGGTCATGGATGCGAGCGCAGTTGCGCTCTGCCGTGACAACGACATTCCGATCGTGGTCTTCTCCATCCGCGAGAAGGGCAATCTGGCGCGCGTCCTGTCGGGCGAGGGCGTACAGACTGTCGTTACCGATCACACCGCATAAGAACACACGAGAGAGACGAGGAAGCCATCATGGCCAAATACGACAAAGCCGATATCGAGCGCCGCATGAAGGGCGCCGTGGAAAGCCTCAAGGGCGACCTGTCGGGCCTGCGCACCGGCCGCGCCAACACCAGCCTGCTCGATCCGGTCGTGGTCGAAGTCTACGGCGCGATGATGCCGCTCAACCAGGTCGCCACCGTGTCGGCTCCCGAACCGCGCATGCTCAGCGTGCAGGTGTGGGACAAGGCCAACCTGATCGCTGTCGAGAAGGGTATCGCCAAGGCGAACCTCGGCCTCAACCCGATGATCGACGGTCAGACGCTGCGCCTGCCGATGCCCGACCTCACCGAAGAACGCCGCAAGGATCTCGCCAAGCTGGCGGGCGAGTATGGCGAAAAGGCCAAGATCGCGATCCGCAACGTGCGCCGCGACGGCATGGAAGCGCTCAAGGACGACGAGAAGAAGAAGGAAATCTCCGAAGACGAGCGCAAGCGTTCGGAGGACGAGGTCCAGAAACTGACCGACACGCACGTCGCCGAAACCGACGCCGCGGTCGAGAAGAAGGTCCAGGAAATCCTGACGAAGTGAGCCGCGCGGCGCCAGCCTGCCGCGGCCCCGGGCCGTTCGTGCAGGCAGGAGCGCCGATGCGGCCCGCCTTCGCCCTGTGCGATCGGATGGCGCTGTGACCTCTCCCGAAAAGACCGCCCGCCACGTCGCCATCATCATGGATGGCAACGGCCGCTGGGCGAAGCGCAAGCACCTGCCGCGGGTGATGGGCCACAGGAAGGGCGTGGAGGCCGTGCGCGAGCTCGTGCGCAGCCTGAAGGACACCTCGATCGAGTGCCTGACGCTCTATGCCTTCAGCAGCGAGAACTGGAAGCGTCCGGAAGAAGAGGTCGACGACCTGATGAACCTGATGCGCAAGTTCATCAAATCGGACCTACCCGAGTTCATCGCCAACGACGTGAGGCTGAAGATAATCGGCGACTGGCAATCGCTTGCGCCCGATATCGTCGAAATGCTCGAGGATGCGTTGGCAAAGACCGCGCACGGTTCGCGCACGCTGGCCGTCGCGCTCAATTACGGGGCGCAGGCGGAAATCGTGCAGGCCGCGGCCAAGGCGGCTGCTTCTGGCGGGGTGACCGAGGAAAGCATCGCCGCCAACCTCTACACCGCCGACCTCCCGCCGCTCGACCTGCTGATCCGCACCAGCGGCGAGGTACGCCTGTCCAATTTCCTCTTGTGGCAGGCCGCATATGCGGAAATGATCTTCACCGATGTGTTGTGGCCCGACTTCACGCCGGCGCATCTGATGGATGCGCTCGACCAGTTTGCCGGGCGGGAGAGACGATTTGGGGGACGCTGAGGCCTTGGCGCCGAAAAAGAATGCCGACCTGCCGGTCCGGATTGCTTCGGCAGTCGTAATGCTGGCGGTGGCTACCGGCGCCCTTGTCGCAGGCGACCCGTGGCTCGACTGGTTCATCATCGCGGTCGTGCTGGCGACGCTGGTGGAATTCGTCCTGCTGGTACTGAAGGCGACCGGAAAGGCGGCCAACCGCTTCGTCGGCATCATCGCCGGCACGCTCTACATCGCGGCAGCGGGCATCGTCCTGACACACCTTCCTGCGCCCATGATCGTCGGCGTGGTGGGGACGGTCATCGCCGTCGATACCTGCGCCTATTTCTTCGGGCGCGCGCTCGGCGGGCCGAAAATCGCGCCATCCATCAGCCCGTCCAAGACCTGGGCCGGGCTGCTCGGCGGCTTCGTCGGAGCAAGCGCATGGCTTGCCGCCTTCATCTATTTCGCAGCCCGCCAAACCAGTGGCCCGACCACCATGGGCTTCGATCTGCGCGAGACGGGCATCATCGTGCTGATCGGCACGGTGCTGGCGGTGGCGGCACAGTCGGGTGATTTCTTCGAAAGCTGGCTCAAGCGGAAGGCGGGCGTGAAGGACAGCTCGAACCTCATTCCGGGCCACGGCGGCGTCTTCGATCGTACCGACGGGATGATCCCCGTCGTGCTGATTGCGGGCCTGTTCCTCGGCATGCCTGCATGACACGCAGCATTTCCATCCTTGGTGCCACCGGATCGGTCGGCGCCTCCACACTCGACCTCGTGCGGCGCAATCGCGGCGAATGGCAGGTCGCGGCGCTGACGGCGCATTCCAATGTCGCGGACCTCGCCCGGCTGGCGCGCGAGTTCGAGGCTGACGTCGCGGTTATCGCGGACGAGAAGCATTACGAGGCGCTGAAGGACGCGCTGGCAGGCTCGGGTATCGAAGCTGCCGCAGGGCGCAAGGCGCTGTGCGAAGCGGCTTCGCGCAAGGTCGATATCGTTATGGCGGCCATCGTCGGCTGTGCAGGGCTCGGCCCGGTCATGGCAGCGATCGAGCAGGGCACGACCGTCGCCCTCGCCAACAAGGAAGCGCTGGTGTCGGCCGGCGAGGTCATGACCGCCGCCGTCGCCAAACACGGCGCGCGCCTGCTGCCCGTCGACAGCGAACACAATGCCATCTTCCAGTGCCTTCAGGGCGGCAAGATGGAAGAAGTGCGCACCATCACGCTGACCGCCAGCGGCGGGCCGCTGCGCACCTGGACGAAAGAGCAGCTCGACAAGGCGACGCCTGCGCAGGCCATCGCGCATCCCAACTGGGACATGGGCGCCAAGATCAGCGTCGACAGCGCGACCATGTTCAACAAGGGCCTCGAACTGATCGAGGCGCATCACCTGTTCCCCGTCGGCCTCGACCGCATCCGTATCGTGGTGCACCCGCAAAGCGTGATCCATTCGATGGTCGAATATCGCGACGGATCGACGCTGGCGCAGCTCGGCCCTTCCGACATGCGCGTGCCGATTGCCTCCTGCCTCGCATACCCTGCACGCATGGAGACGCCGATGGACCCGCTCGACCTCGCGGCAATCGGGGAACTGACCTTCCACGCGCCGGACGAGGAGCGCTTTCCCGCCACGCGGCTGGCGCGCGAGGCGGCGCAGGCGGGCGGGGCAGCCCCTGCCGTACTCAATGCAGCAAACGAGGTCGCCGTGGCGGCCTTCCTCGCAGGTAACATCCCGTTCAGCCGGATTGCGCTAATGGTGGAGCGCATTCTTACGGAAACCGAACTTCCATCACCGCCGCGGACCCTCGAAGAGGTCCTGCGCGTTGACGAGGATGCGCGGATGCGCGCAAGCGCCATGCTGGAGCATTGCTGAGTTGGACGGATCGATCCCCTTCTGGATGTACATCATCGGTTTCCCGCTGCTGCTGGGGCCGCTGGTGACGTTGCACGAACTGGGCCACTATCTCGTGGGCCGCTGGTTCGGGGTTAAGGCAGAAGCCTTCTCGGTAGGTTTCGGCAAGGAAATCGCAGGCTTCACCGACAAACATGGCACGCGGTGGAAACTCAGCGCCCTGCCGCTGGGTGGCTATGTCCAGTTCAAGGGCGACATGAACCCGGCCAGCGTTCCCAATCCCGAAGAGATCGCCAATGCGACGCCGGAAGAGCGGGAAGGCAGCTTCCACCACGCCAGCCTCGGCAAGCGGGCGCTGATCGTCTTTGCCGGTCCGGCGATGAACATCCTCGTGACGCTCGCGATCCTCGCCAGTTTCTTCATGATGTTCGGCAAGCCCGTGATCGCCGATCCCGAACAAACCAATGTGGTCGTGCGCTTTTCCGAGGAATCGGCTGCGCGCGATGCCGGGATCGAGGAAGGCGACCGGATCGTCGCCATCGATGGCGACAGGGTAACGGAATTCGACGACATCCAGGACCGGGTCATGATGTACCCGGGCAAGGACATCGTCATGCGCGTGGAACGCGACGGCGGCACGCTCGACGTTCCGGTGACCATCGCCGACGTCGAGGAAGAGGACCGCTTCGGCAACGTCTCGCGCATCGGACGCATCGGAATCTATTCCTCGGCCATGTCGTTCGAGCCCGTGGGCGTGATCGAGGCGACGCGTCTGTCGGTCGAGCAGACCGGCAAGCTGGTCGACATGATGGTGACCGGAATCAAGCAGATCGTCGTGGGCGACAGGTCGGTCAAGGAACTGGGCGGACCAGTCACGATCGGCAAGTTTGCCGGCGAACAGTTGAGCCTTGGGCCGCTTGCATTCTTCAACCTGGCAGCGCTGATCTCGCTTAACTTGGCATTCATCAACCTCCTGCCAATCCCGGCGCTCGACGGCGGACACCTGGCATTTTACGCAGCGGAAGCAGTCCGCCGCAAACCGCTGGGCCCCCGTAGTACGGAGGTGGCCTACCGGGCCGGTGTGGCAATCGTGCTTGCACTGATGGTATTCGTCACCTTCATCGATATCGCCAAACTCCCCTTCTTCGGGAATTAGGCGGGGACAGGGTCTTGTGAAGGCGCGATTGCGGCGTCACACGGCTTGATTGCCTGGCGCGCATGGGGCAGGGGGCCTCCAGACGCTCCGCAAGGCGTCTTTTGTATTTTTGAGGACGGGAACTCCCTTGTCGATGACTGGATTTGCGAACGCCGCGAGCAATAGGAAACCCCACGGCGCGCGCCTCGTCGCCGGACTGCTGGCCGGAACGGTGCTGGCCGGCGTGCCGGTGGTGGCACTGGCGCAGGACACCCAGGAAGGCGAGCAGGCTGCCCCGCAGTCGATGTTCCGTGAAGACACGGTCCGCTCGATCGCCGTTGCCGGTGCCCAGCGTCTCGAACCGCAGACCATCCTTTCCTACATCCGCCTGCGTCCGGGCGATGCCTATACCGCCGCAGCGGGCGACCAGGTCATCAAGGACCTGTCGGCGACCGAACTGTTCTCCACCGTTTCGGTGACGAACAACAACGGCGACGTGGTCATCACCGTGGTCGAGAACCCGGTGATCAACCGCATCATCCTGGAAGGCAACGACCGGATCAAGAACGACAAGATCCTGCCGGAAATCCGCCTCGCGCCCCGCCAGATCTTCACGCGTTCAAAGGTCCGCGCCGACGTCGCGCGCATCATCGAGCTTTACAAGCGCCAAGGCCGCTTCGCCGCCACGGTCGAACCCAAGCTCGTGCAGCTGAGCCAGAACCGCGTCGATATCGTCTTCGAGATCGAGGAAGGTCCCAAGTCGAAGATCCGCCAGATCAACATCATCGGCAACGAGGCGTTTTCGGACGGCAAGCTGCGCGGCGAAATGGTCACCAAGCAGTCGCGCCTGTGGACCTTCTTCAGTTCCAACACGAGCTACGACCCCGACCGCCTGGCCTTCGACCAGCAGCAGCTGCGTACCTTCTACCTGACGCAGGGCTATGCCGACTTCCGCGTCGTTTCCGCCGTCGCCGAGCTGACGCCGGACAAGGAAGATTTCATCATCACCTACGTGGTGGAAGAGGGCGAGCGCTACAAGTTCGGCGACGTGAAGGTCGAAAGCCAGCTGCGCGACTTCGACAGCGACACCATGACCCAGCGCCTGCCGATGCAGAGCGGCGAATGGTACGATGCCGAACGCGTCGAGAACACCGTCGAGCAGCTGACCGAACTGGCCGGCACCTTCGGCTATGCCTTTGCCGACGTTGCCCCGCAGTTCACTCGCAACCCCGAAACCCTGACCATGGACGTGACCTTCGCCATCCGCGAAGCGCCGCGCGTCTATGTCGAACGTATCGACGTCAACGGCAACACGCTGACGCAGGACAAGGTCGTGCGCCGCGAATTCCGTGTGTCGGAAGGCGATGCCTTCAACAGCCTCGCGATCAAGCGTTCGGAAGCGCGCATCAACTCGCTCGGCTATTTCCAGGAAAACTTCGAGATCGCCCAGTCGGAAGGCAGCGCCCCCGACCGCATCGTGCTCGAAGCCAATATCGAGGAACAGCCGACCGGGGAACTGCAGCTTTCGGCCGGTTTCTCCTCGATCCAGAGCTTCATCCTCGCCGGCTCGATCCGCCAGCGCAACTTCCGCGGCCGCGGCCAGACCATCGGCCTCAGCGTCAACTATTCGCGCTATTCCAAGTCGGCGCAGGTGAGCTTTGCCGAACCCTATGTGTTCGACCGCAACATCTCGCTCGGCGCGGACATCTATCACCGCGAATACGACAATGACTTCTTCGCGACCGATTTCAACCGCTACAAGCAGGCGCAGACCGGCTTCAGCCTGCGTGCCGGCGTACCGCTTTCGGAATACATGTCGCTCGTCGGCAGCTACACGCTGCAGTATGAAGACGTGTCGATCGGCAGCGGCTTCTTCTCCGACATCGACGGCGACGGCGAACCCGAATGCCAGCAGTCGCGCTTCATCTGCGAAGCGGTCGGCACGCGGACCGTCTCGATCCTCGGCGCGACGCTGAACTTCGACAATCTCGACAGCCGCATCCGTCCCACGCGCGGCGAACAGATCAGCATCACCGGCGAATTCGCCGGCCTGGGCGGCAATGTGAAATACCTGCGCATGCGTTCGCGCATGGGCAAGTGGTTCGACCTCGGCAGCGGCCTCATCTTCTCGCTCAACGCGGAAGGCGGCTGGATCCATGCTCTCAGCGAACGTGCAGAGCCCGGCTTCGACGACGTCCGCCTGACCGACCGCTTCTTCCTTGGCGAACCGCAGTTCCGCGGCTTCGACATTCGCGGCGTGGGTCCGCGCGTTGTGCGCCTGCAGTACCTCGACGACGATGCCGATCCGACGACGCCGCGCGTGCTCGAGACGATCGACCAGTTCCGCGAGACCAAGAACCGCGCCTTCGACGATGCGCTGGGTGGCCGCGCCTATTACCTCGCCCGTGCAGAGCTCGAGATTCCGCTGGGTTCGGGCGTGCGCGAAATGGGCATCCGTCCCTCGGTCTGGGTGGACGTGGGCTCGCTGTTCGCAATCGATACCCCGCAGCTCGACGATTTCCCGAACAGCTTCCAGAAGGTCCGCAGCGGTCGGCTGGTCTATACCGGCCCGCTTTATGACGAGGACGGTGATCCCGTGCTGGACGCGAACGGCGATCCACTCATCGGTGAGACGTTCGACGAAGTCGATGCTGACGGTAACGCGAACGCAATTTCGCTCGAAGAGAGCGGATATTATCGCGAAGTCCTGTTCGGCGACAGCATCAGCCCCCGCATCACCGCGGGTATCGGCGTGAACTGGAACTCGCCCTTCGGGCCGTTCAGGATCGATCTATCCCAGACGATCAAGAAACAGCCGGGTGACGACACCAAGACCATTTCCTTCAATGTAGGAACGCAATTCTAATGAAACTGATTTCCAAGACGCTCGCCGCTGCGGGCCTTTCCGCCGCCGCACTGGCCGCCACGCCTGCCGCTGCGCAGGTGAGCGGCAACATCGGCATCGTGAGCGCGCCGGCAGCAGTTGCCGCCACTCAGGCCCGTGCAACCGCCTACCAGCAGATCTCGACGACCTATGCCTCGCAGATCCAGCAGATCCAGCAGAAGCAGCAGCAGGCCCAGACCCTGCTCCAGCAGCTCGACACCAACAAGGACGGCCAGCTCGACGAAGCCGAGCAGCAGGCTGCGCAGAACACGCCGCAGGCAACCCAGCTCCAGACGCTCGACCGTGAAAGCGCCCAACTTTCGGCCCAGATCGACAGCGCCCGCGTCTATGCGATCGAGCAGATCCTCCTGCAGTACAACGCTGCCCTGCAGACCGTCGTCCAGCAGAACAACGTGCAGGTCGTCCTGGCGCCCGACGCCGTCGCCTACTCGGTTCCGGCCGCCAACATGACCGAAAAGGTCGTGGCTGCGCTCAACGCCCGCGTGCCTTCGGTGCAGATCACGCCGCCGCAGAACTGGCAGCCCAGCCAGCAGTCGATCGGTGCCTTCCAGCAGGTCCAGCAGATCCTCATGGTCGCTGCGGCCCGCCAGCAGGCTGCCGCTCAGCAGCAGCAACAGCAGCCGCAGCCGACCGGCCGCTAAGCTGACAAGACAGGGAGCAGGGGCATGAGCGAGACCGGTTTCGACGTCGTCGAGGTGCTGAAGCGCCTTCCGCATCGCTATCCCCTGCTGCTCGTCGACCGCGTCAAGGATCTCGTCCCGGACGAGAGCATCCACGCGGTCAAGGCGGTCAGCTTCAACGAAGACTTCTTCCAGGGGCATTTCCCCGGTGCGCCGATCATGCCCGGCGTGCTCCAGATCGAAGCGCTGGCGCAGGCCGCCGGCGTGCTCGCGGTGGAAAGCCTCGGCCTCGCAGGTTCGGGCAAGCTGGTCTATTTCATGGCGATCGAGAACGCCAAGTTCCGCGCGCCGGTTACGCCCGGCGTGCTGCTCGATCTGAAGGCCAGCTTCGTCCAGAAGCGCGCCCGCGTCTGCAAGTTCGCGGGCGAGGCCAGCGTCGACGGCAAGGTGACCTGCGAAGTGCAGTTCACCGCGATGATCGCCGACGCGCCGGAATAAGCGCCCCCAAAACGCGCAATCGTCCGCGCCGGACGCTAACGGCCTGATAACCCTAACCTGCTAGTAACCGCTGCGATGATGCAGGGTTCACGCTATGCGACTCTCGATGCCATGAGGGGCATGGCCGCGATTGCGGTGATGGTCTGGCATACGCCGGGTGGATCCGACCTCGTGCCCGGCGGGTTTCTTGCGGTCGACCTGTTCTTCGCCATGAGCGGTTTTGTCATCGCGATGAGCTATGGCGAAAGGCTGACGGCAGGCCTTCCGGCCGCGACCTTCATGAAGCTGCGCATCGCGCGCCTCTGGCCGATGCTCTTCCTCGGGGCCGTGCCGACGGTGCTCGTCGGCGGTTGGGCAGGGTCACTGATCCTCGTGCCCGATCCGGACGCGCGCTCGCTCTTCCCGCTCACGCCGGTCTACTGGACGCTCCTGTTCGAAATGATCGCCTATGTCGTATTCGCCTGCGGCCTCTATCGCCTGTCGACGCGCACGCTTGTCATGATGTTCGGGGCGTGCGGCATCATGCTGGCAGCACTGGCGCTGGGCAAGGGGCCCTCGTTCCACGAGTTCGGGGCTTTCTGGTTTGCGCTGCCGCACGGGCTGGCCCGTCTTGCGTTCCCGTTCCTGCTCGGGATGCTCGCATACCGCCATCTCGCCGGGACCAATGCGGTCCGCAAGGAAACCGCGCTTGCCTGGCTGGTACCGACAGGTGCGGTCGCCGCCATGTGCATGGTGCCGACGAAGGACGATATCGCGGCACTGGCATTCGTCCTGCTCGCAGTCCCTGCTGCCCTGTTCCTCGCGCTGAGGTTCGAAGTGCCGCAGGTGCGGATCGCGGACCGGCTCAGCGACCTGTCCTATCCGCTCTACTGCATTCACGTGACCGGCCTTCTGGTGCTGGAGGCGGCAGGTATCCCGGCCAGCCTGTCCTGGGCTTTGCTGATCGTGCTGGCCCTGTATCTCGACAAGATCTGGGACAGGCCCGTCCGCAACTGGCTGCGCGATGTGCTTACGCGGAGTGTAAGAAGTCGGCAGCCGGCCTGACCGGGCGAGCGATAAGGCTTGCAAATCGGCGCGTGCGGCGCTACCCGCGCGCCTTCTCCACAAACAGCTGGACCGGTCGGAACCGTTCCGAAGCTAGAAGGACGTTTATCATGAAGGCCGAAGGGCACCCCGATTATCACACGATCACGGTCAAGATGACCGATGGTACGGAATTCCAGACTCGCTCGACCTGGGGCAGCGAAGGCGACACGCTGACGCTCGACATCGACCCGACGAGCCACCCGGCCTGGACCGGCGGCAAGCAGCAGATCGCCGAAGGCGGCCGCGTTGCAGCCTTCAACAAGCGTTTCGGCGGCCTTACGCTCAAGAAGTAAGCGTTCCGGCGATCGACAGATCAGGGAAGGGCGGTCCGGTCGGGCCGCCCTTTCTCGTTTGGGAGCCTAGTCGGCGCAGTCGATGCAGCGCGTGGCGATCGGGCGTGCCTCGAGCCGGGCGCGGGCGATGTCCTTGCCGCATTTGGCGCAGGTGCCATAGGTGCCGTTCTCGATCCGCTGCAGGGCATAGCGGATCTGCACGATCTCGGCGCGAAGTACATCGTCCACGCCTTCCAGCGCCTCGTCATCGGCCAGGTCGACCGCCTGTTCGCTCGAATCGGCATCCAGCGGGTGGCGCAGATCGTCCTCGATCACCTCCGCCCGCTCGAGCAGGTCGGCAAGGCGCGTCTTGAGGCGGTCCTGCAGGTCGCTGTATTCGGTCATTCCTCGGTCCCTTCGCTCTGTCTCGCTTCGCAGGCTAGCGCGAAGGATACCCCAAGGGATTGACCAGGATCAATTTCGGAAGCGTTCGAACCGCATCACGCCGACATATCCGTATTCGCCGCCGTCGCCCGGGTGGTTCTGGCCATCGAAGACGGCAATCTCCGGCAGGTCGTATATCGTCATGCCGTCGATACAGGCGAGGTTGATGCCGTAATGATCGGGTTCGGACCGCAGCTGGTGGAACGGGTGGATCCCGCATTTCGAACAGAAACGGTGCTTCGCCTGCCCGCTGCCGAAGGTGTAGAGGGTGAGCGCGTCCTCGCCCTGCAGGATTTCGCAATCGGCGATCGGCACGTCGAGCATGACCACGCCCTTCATGGCGCAGATCGTGCAGTTGCACCGCCGGATCACAGGCTCTGCCGGCATGGTGAAGCGGAACCGTACCGTGCCGCAATGGCAACCGCCTTCGTAAGTCTTGCCGCCCTCGATCATGTCACCAACCCCAGGGCCTTTCACGGTACCACTTGGTGATGACGTATTTCACGCCGCGCCGCACCTTCATGCCGTGATGGATGGTGTTGGGATTCTCCCGGCCGTCGGGGCGCCAGTTGTTCCAGCACACCAGCTTGCCGGCTTCGGGCTGGAAGCTCTTGCCGATTGCCTTGAACCGCGTCGCGCCGCCCGCCTCGACATCGTTGAGATAAACCATGAAGGTCCACGTCCGCTGGCCCGAGACAGAGCAGAACCTCTCCCAATCGCGCCCGTCCCGGTTGAAGTAGTCGCAATGCGCCTTGAACTCCTGCCCGACATCGTAGCGCTGGCCCTGCAGCGGCTCGCCATGCGCGGGATCGATGCCGTTGAGCGCGGCAAAGAGTGCCTCCATCTCGCGCACGGCGGGCTCCTCCCCATCGAGATCGCAGGTCTCGCTGGTCCGGAAATACCGGTCGTCGCCCGCATCGGCCAAGGTGGAGGGACGGCGGTCCTTCTCGATCAGGGCAATCAACTTGGCGCACAGTTCGGGACTGACGAAATCGCGCAGCTGGAAAAGCTCCAGCCGGTCGGTGGGTACACGCTGCACGCCAGGGCGCGACAGGAGCAGGGATGCCGAGGATTCGCCGGGTCCGATCATGGCTTTGCACGATAGCTGCGACTGCAAGCCCTGCAAGGGCCTGAAAGATAGTTGCGCAGATGGCCGGCCTGACGCTTTTTCGCTTCCCATTCGAAGCGCATTGTGCAACAGGCACGCGCCGTTGCGGAAGGCGGGTTGACGCCCGGTTCCCCGCGATTATGTGCCGCCTACCCGGCTGCGTTCCGGGGGCGTGTGGCGATCGTAGCTCAGTTGGTTAGAGCGCCGGTTTGTGGTACCGGAGGTCGCGGGTTCGAACCCCGTCGATCGCCCCATTTTCTCCCCATTGCGCAGTCACGTACAACTCCTTGCAGGGGCATGCGATGACGGCTTTCTGGACCGAAGCGGATTACGACGATCACGAGCTGGTGCAGCTCGTACGCGACCGGAAGAGCGGCCTGACGGCGATTATCGCGCTTCATTCCACCCATCTCGGCCCCGGCGCGGGCGGTACGCGCTTCTGGCACTACGCCGAGCCTGCCGACGCCATGCGCGATGCGCTGCGCCTGTCGCGCGGCATGAGCTACAAGAACGCCATGGCCGGCCTGCCGATGGGCGGCGGCAAGGCGGTCATCCTGGCCGGTGCCGACAAGACCAAGACCCCCGAGATGCTCGCGGCCTTCGCGGACGCGGTCGAAGCGCTCGGCGGCAAATACGTCACGGCTGAAGACGTCGGCATTTCCGAAGCCGACATGGCTGCCGTCGCGCAGCGCACCCAGTATGTTTCCGGCCTGCCGGTCGAAGGCGAGGACGCTGCAGGCGGCGACCCCGGCCCGTTCACTGCGCTCGGCATCTTCCTCGGCATCAAGGCCGCGGTGAAGCACAAGCTGGGCAAGGACAGCGTCGAGGGCGTCCATGTCGCGATCCAGGGCACCGGCAGCGTCGGCGGCGGCGTTGCCCGCCTGTTGGCCCGCGACGGTGCGAAGCTGACCGTGTCCGACATCCACATGGACCGCGCCGAAGCGCTCGCCACCGAAATCGGTGCCGACACTGCTGCGCCGGACGCGATCATGTCGGTTGCCTGCGACGTCTTCAGCCCGAACGCGCTGGGTGCGATCCTCGATGATGCGGGCATTGCCCGTCTCGACTGCATGGTCGTTGCCGGCGGCGCGAACAACCAGCTGCAGCGGCCCGAACACGGCCCCATGCTGGCCAAGCGCGGCATCCTCTATGCGCCGGATTACGTTATCAACGCCGGCGGCATCATTTCCGTGACGCTCGAATACCTCTGCCGCAACGACAAGGCGCCTTGCGACATCAACGAGGTGCGCAAGCGTATCGCGCTGATCCCGGGCCGGCTGGAACAGATCTGGCAGGAAAGCGACAGCACTGGCGAATCGCCCGACCAGGTCGCCGACCGCATGGCGCAGGCGCTTATCGGTCGCTGAGACCTTCGATCACCCCTTGCGGGGCAGGGCCGCACCTGTAAAAGCGCGAGCGACGGCTCATTATCATGCACGGCTTTGCCAATCCCAAACGGTTCCTCGGTCTGGCTCGGTGGCTTACCCCGCTGCTGCTGGCCCTGGGCCTGTTGCTGACGGGAATCGCGCTGTTCTGGGGCATGACGTCGGTCCCGCCCGACCGCCTGATGGGCGAAACCGTGCGCATCCTCTTCATCCATGTCCCGACCGCATGGCTCGGCATGGGCGGGTGGAGCGCGATTGCGATATCCAGTCTCGTGTTCCTCGTCTGGCGTCACCCGCTGGCGGCCATCGCCGCGCGCGCCGCTGCCGTGCCGGGAATGGTTTTTACCGTCATCTGCCTTGTCACCGGATCGATCTGGGGCCGCCCGACCTGGGGCACCTGGTGGGTGTGGGACGGCCGGCTGACCAGCATGCTGGTGCTCGCCTTCCTCTACATGGCCTATATCGCGCTCGCCCAGGCGGCAGATCGTGAAGGGGTTTCGGCGCGTATCCCGGCCATTTTCGGACTGCTCGGCGCGATCAACATCCCGATTATCAACCGCAGCGTGGTGTGGTGGAACTCGCTCCACCAGCCGCCCAGTATCACCATGGGCAAGAGCGCGATCGACGGGGTCTTCCTGCAGCCGCTCCTCCTTGCGGTGCTCGGCTTCTCGCTGATTTTCGGCGGTGTGGTGCTGGCCCGCATGCGCGCGCTGCTGGCCGATATCCAGGCCGAAGCCCGCCTGCGTCGCCGCGCGATGGAGGCAGACTGACATGCGTGAAGCCCTGGACCAGTGGGATTTCGTGGTCGCGGCCTACGTCGTCGCGGTCGCGGGCACGCTCGCCATGATCGCGTGGAGCTGGGTCGCGATGAAGCGCGCGGAAAAACGTCGCGAGGAGGCACGGCGCAAGTGAAGGCGAAACACCAGAGGCTGGTCCTGATTGCGCTGGCGCTGGCCGCGCTGGTGGGCGCAGGACTGCTCGCTGCCTATGCGCTGCGCAACCAGGCGAGCTATTTCTACCTGCCTGAACAAATGGCGGCGAACCCGCCGGAACCGGGGCAGGCGGTGCGACTTGGCGGCATGGTCGAACCCGGCTCGCTCGAGACGCTGCCGGACGGCGTGACCGTGACATTCGCGGTCACCGGACGCGAAGATTCGCGCATTCCCGTGCGGTTCGCCGGCATCCTGCCCGACCTCTTCGTCGAAGGTTCGGGCGTGGTGGCGGAAGGCAGGCTTGGGGCGGACGGCACCTTCGTGGCCGATAACCTCCTTGCCAAGCACGACGAGAATTACGTGCCGCGCGAACTGGAAGGCATGAGCGAGCACCAGGCCGCCGAAATGGCCGAAGAGACCACGGTCGGCCTCGAATGATTGCAGAACTCGGCCATGCAGCCCTGTGGCTGGCGGCGGCGCTGGCGCTGCTGCAACTGGTCGGCGGCGCTTTGGCACTGCGCGAGGGCGAGGCGGACGGCATTGCCGGCCTCGCGCGCCCTGCCGCCATACTGCAGGGCGGGCTGGCTGGGTTTGCCTTCTTTGCACTTCTCTATGTCTTTGCCGTGACCGACCTGTCGGTGAAGCTGGTCGCGGCAAACTCCCATTCGCTCAAGCCGCTGATTTTCAAGCTTTCGGGCGCATGGGGCAACCATGAAGGTTCCATGCTGCTGTGGGTGACGGTCATGGCACTGGCCGGCGGACTGATCGCGGCTGTGGAGCGCCGCCTGCCCGAAAAGACCATGCAGGCCACGCTGGCTGCGCAGGGGTTCGTCGCGCTCGGTTTCTATGCCTTCCTGCTCCTGAGCTCCAACCCGTTCGAGCGGCTGCCGGAACCCGCCATGGAAGGCCTTGGCCTTAATCCGCTGCTGCAGGACATCGGCCTCGCGCTGCATCCGCCGACGCTCTACTTCGGCTATGTCGGCCTGTCGGTCGCCTTCAGCTTTGCCGTGGGCGCCATGCTGACCCGTTCCGTCACGCCCGATTTCGCCCGCGCCATGCGGCCCTGGGTCCTCGGCGCTTGGGTGTTTCTGACGCTCGGCATCACTGCCGGTAGCTACTGGGCTTATTACGAACTCGGCTGGGGCGGCTGGTGGTTCTGGGACCCGGTGGAAAACGCCTCGCTCATGCCGTGGCTGGCGGCGACCGCGCTGCTGCATTCGGTGAGCGTTCTGGCCAGCCGCGACGCGCTGCGGGTGTGGACCATCATGCTGGGCGTCGTCGCCTTCTCCATGAGCATGCTCGGCACCTTCCTAGTGCGCTCGGGCGTGTTGACGAGCGTCCATGCCTTTGCGGTCGACCCCGAACGGGGCAGCTTCATCCTGGCGCTGCTCGCCGTCTATATCGGCGGAGCGCTGCTGCTGTTCGCCCTGCGCGCCTCCTCGATCAGCGAGGGTGAGCGCTTCGCCGTCGCCAGCCGCGAAGGCGCGCTGGTGTTCAACAACGTGATGCTCAGCGCCATCCTGGCGGTGGTGCTGCTCGGCACGCTCTACCCGCTGCTGACCGAGGCTTTCGACGTGCGTGTTTCGGTCGGACCGCCGTATTTCAATCCGGTCTCCGCGATCTTCACCATACCGATGCTGCTGGTCATGGCAGTCGGCCCGCTGCTGCGCTGGCGCGGCGACAGCTTTGCGCGGATTTCGAAGGAGCTTGCGCTGATTGCCGCGCTGGTCATTGCAGGCCTCATCTTCTTCGCCCTGTTCGAAGGCGGCGCGCTGCTGCCGCTGCTGGGCCTCGCGCTCGCGGTCATGCTGGCAGTGGCGAGCTTCCTGCCGCTGAGGGGCCGAAACCTGAAACGCCTGCCTATCGCGGTATGGGGCATGGTCGTCGCCCACTTCGGGATCGCGGTCGCACTGTTCGGCATGGCGAGCGAAAGTGCCTTCTCGACCGAGCGTCTCGCCGCACTGGAAGTCGGCCAATCGGCCACGGTCGGTCCGTGGGAAGTCGAACTTGCGTCGGTTCAACCTGTTGCAGGGCCGAACTGGACCGCGATCGAGGGGCGAATGCTCGCCAGCTACAAGGGCGGGGAAGGGCAGCCGATCGCACCCCAGTCGCGCAATTTCTGGGCTCCGGCGCAGCAGACCACCGAAAGCGTGCTGCTGACCCGCTGGAACGGGCAGCTTTATGCGGTGATGGGTAATGAGGCGAATGACGGCCGCTGGCAGCTCAGGCTGTGGTGGAAGCCCTTCGTGACCTTCATCTGGTACGGCGGCATGCTGGTCGCGCTGGGCGGCGTTCTCGCCATTATCGGCAGGGTGCAGCAGGACCTCAAGCGGCGCTCGATCCGGCGCAAGGGCGCGGTGCGTCGCGCGGACATGGAGACGGTGTGATGGGCTGGCGCATGTGGCTTCCGCTGATGGTCTTCGCCCTGTTCCTGGGGCTGGCGGCCTATCAACTCACCCAGCCGAAGGACGAATTCGTCGAAAGCCGGATGATCGGCCAGTCGCTGCCCTATTTCGAACTTCCCGCAGCCACCGAGGACCTGCCCGGCGTCAGCAGCAAGGACTTCGCCGACGGCAAGCCGCGCCTGCTCAATATCTGGGCCAGCTGGTGCCTTCCCTGCATCGCCGAGGCGCCGCAGCTCGAAGCTTTGAAGGAGCAGGGCGCAGACATCGTCGGCGTTGCCATCCGAGACGATCCGGCAGACGTGGCCGAATTCCTCGCGCGCCACGGGAATCCCTATTCGCGCATTGGTCGTGACGACCTGTCCGAAGTGCAGCTGGGCATCGGGTCTTCCGGTGTGCCGGAAACCTTCGTGATCGATGGCAAGGGCACGATCACCTACCAGCACATCGGCGATATACGGGCAGACGACGTTCCGCTCCTCCTCGAAAAACTGCGCGAGGCGGGTCGATGAGGGGGCTGCTCGCCCTCTTGTTGGCGGCTATGGCCATGCCGATCGTCGCGCAGGGCAATGCGCCGCCTGCGCCCTATGCCTATCGCCAGCTGGACGATCCGGCGAAGGAAGCCGCCGCGCAGGAATTGATGGAGACGCTGCGCTGCCTCAAGTGCCAGTCGCAGTCGATCGCGGACAGCGATGCGCCGATGGCCGGCGATATGCGCCACCAGGTCCGTATCCGTATCGCCGCAGGTGAGAACCCGGAGGACATCCGGTCCTGGCTCATGCAGCGCTATGGCGATTATGTAAGCTATGCGCCGGTCGTCAGCGCAAGTACCTGGCCGCTCTATGCGCTGCCGGTCGTGTTCCTGCTGATCGTCGGGGCAATTCTCTTACGGCGTTTCCGGAGGCGCGCATGAGTTGGCTGCCGATCGTCGCTCTGGCGCTGGTCGTCTTCGTTGCCGCGGCATTCCTGCTGAAGCTGCCGCGCGCCTCTTGGACGATCCTTGGCGCCGCCCTCCTTTTCGGCCTTGCCGGATATGCGATTGAGGGATCGCCTGGGCAGGCCGGATCCCCCAAGGATGCAGCGCGCATGCAGGCCGAAAGCGGTGAACTCATCGTTGCTGCTCGGCGCGAGTTCTTCGGGAAGGGACAATTGCCGAGTCGCTGGGTTGTGACCGCGGACGGGTTCGCCCGCCGGGGCGATTTCACGCAGGCGTCCGGTCTTTATGCCAACGCCACCGAAGAGAACCCGACGGATACCGAGGCGTGGCTGGGCCTGGGGATCGCGCTGGTCGAGCATGCCGAGGGGAATCTGACGCCCGCAGCTCTGCACGCTTTCGAGAAAGCTGCCGCTCTTTCGCCCGAGAATGGCGGGACGCGCTATTTCCTCGGCCTCGCGTGGCTGCGCGCGGGCGAAGTTGGCAGGACGCGCGAACTGTGGGCCGAAGCGCTCGAGGTTGCACCTGCCGATGCAGAGTGGCGCGAATTGCTCGCCCTGCGGCTTGAAAGGCTCGATGCGCTCATCGAAATGGCGCGGGAACAGGGTGATACCGCTCCGTGACAGGCGCTACGCTCGCCATTGCGGGCGATGAGCAGCGGTGCTAAGCGCCGCGACCTTGCGAGGGGCACGGGCCCTTCGGGACAGGCAGAACATCTGATGCAGCCGGACACCATCTTCCCATGAGCGACAGCGCGACCGTAGGTGATACGGCCCCCGAGGGCTCGTCCGGCCAGCACGGCAACGGACACGCCGCATCGCGCACTGCCTTGGCAGTGGGCGCGATCGGTGTCGTGTTCGGCGACATCGGCACCAGCCCGCTCTACGCCTTCCGCGAAACCTTTTCCGGTGCGGTAGATATCGCGATTGACCGGATGCACGTTCTCGGCGTGGTCAGCCTCATTTTCTGGTCGATGACGATCGTCGTGGCGATCCAGTACGTCACGATCCTGATGCGCGCCGACAACAAGGGGCAGGGCGGCAGTCTCGCCCTGATCGCGCTGATCAGCCGCCACATCGGACAATCGAGTTACGGCTGGCTGGTCGTCTTGTTGGGGGTCTTCGCAACCTCGCTGTTCTACGGCGACAGCATGATCACCCCGGCCATCTCCGTCCTTTCGGCGGTGGAGGGCCTGACAGTGGTCGACCACAGGCTCGACCCGCTGGTTATCCCGATCGCCCTTGTCTTGCTCGTACTCCTGTTCCTCCTGCAAAGCCGCGGCACCGCCAAGGTCGGGGCGCTGTTTGCGCCCGTGATGATCATCTATTTCATCACGCTGGCGGGCCTCGGTCTCAACCAGATCTTCAAGAACCCAGATATCTTGTGGGCGCTCAATCCCTATTACGCCTTCATGTTCTTCGTGACCGACGGGGTCATCGCGTTCCTCGCCCTCGGCGCGGTTGTGCTGGCCGTGACGGGTGCAGAGGCGCTCTATTCGGACATGGGGCACTTCGGCCGCGGGCCCATGCGCCTTTCGTGGTTCGGCTTCGTGATGCCGTGCCTGCTGCTCAACTACTTCGGGCAGGGCGCGATGATCGCCGGCCTGCCGCCAGAACAGGCTGCAGAGGTCGTGAAAAACCCGTTCTTCCTGCTGGCGAGCGAGGAGTACCGCCTGCCGCTGGTTATTCTTGCGACAATGGCGACCTTCATTGCGAGCCAGGCGGTTATCTCGGGCGCATTCTCGATTACGCACCAGGCGATGCAGCTGGGCTTCATGCCGCGCCTGTCGATCCGCCACACGAGCGAAACCGAGGCTGGCCAGATATACATCCCGATCATCAACTGGGCGCTGATGGTGGCCGTGATTGTGCTGGTGCTGACCTTCCAGAGCTCGTCCAACCTTGCCGCCGCGTACGGCATCGCGGTGACGGGCGCGGTCACGATCGACACCATTCTGATGGGTGTCCTGTTCGTAGGCGTGTGGAAGTGGAAATGGTGGGTCGCACTTCCTGTCGTCCTGTTCTTCCTCATTGTCGATGGTGCCTACTTCGCCGCGAACCTCGTGAAGGTGCCTGATGGTGGCTGGTTCCCGCTGGTCGTCGGCCTCGTTGCCTTCACCCTGCTGACCACTTGGGCCAAGGGACGCAAGCTGATGCGCGACCGCATGAGCGAGACCGCGTTACCGATCGAAATCTTTGCCAAGAGCGCCAAGAATTCGGCCACCCGCGTGCCGGGCACGGCGATCTTCATGGCCAGCCAGACGGCGGGCGTGCCTTCGGCGCTGCTGCACAACATCAAGCACAACAAGGTGCTCCACGAACGCGTGGTCATCCTGACCGTGCTGATCGACGACACTCCTTATGTCGATGCCAACCATCGCTGTGAAATCCATGACCTCGGCGACGGTTTCTACCGGGCCATCCTCCACTACGGTTTCATGCAGGAAACCGACGTGCCGCAAGGTCTGAAGGAAATGGAACGCTGTGGCGGCAAGTTCGACATGATGCACACCAGCTTCTTCCTCAGCCGCCAGACACTGCTCGCCAGCGACAAGCCGGGCATGCCGATCTGGCGCGAGAAGATCTTTGCCTGGATGCTCAGGAACGCGGCGACTGCGATGGACTTTTTCCGCCTGCCGACCAACCGCGTGGTGGAACTGGGCAGCCAGGTCGAAATCTAGGCATTCAGGAACGACCGCTCCGCCCATTCATAAATAGGGCATGAGGGAGCTTGTCACCTGCTATCGCTGGCCGCTGGCCACCTTCATGCTTGCCGGGCTTCTCGGATACGGCGCGAGGTCGGCTATCGGCAGGGTCTACAGCGCAGCGGAGGCGGTCGACTTGCTCAATGCCTTGTCGCGCGCAGGTCTTTATCTCGGTTCCGCCATTGCTACGGCATCGGCCACGATTATCGCCCTCATGCTGACCCTGGTCGGAATGATCCGCCGCATGGACGAGGATTTCGACCACTCGGCCTATCGCGATGTGGCGATGGTCGGGCGGCTCTCGGCCCTCACCTTGCTGGTAACGCTGTTCCTGCTGATGGCGTTCGCACTGCCCATCGGCGAATTCGAGGAATTGCCGCCTGCGTGGTTCAAGAATGTCTACGACGGGCTCTTTGCCGGAACCGTGCTGATGGTTGGCCTATCCGCCGCAACTGTCGTGCTGATCTACACAACGCTGATGCGGGTTATGATCAAGATCACCCCGGGAGACGATGTCTGATCAACCGGTCGGCGGTTCGTCCTGCATGACCTCGTCCGTGTCCTCGAAGGAAAGGCCATGGCGCAGGAGCATGGGAAGCTGCGTGAAGGTGAACAGGAAGCTGAGCGGCAGGAACACCCACAGCTTCGCCCAGAGCCATCCTTCGAAGCTCATCGTCCGCACGAGCACTTCGTTGAGCGCGGCGAGCGCGAAGAAGAAGATGCCCCAGTTGCGCGACAGCTTCATCCAGCCTTCGTGTGTCACGCCCTCGAAGGCGGCACCGAGCAGGACCTGCAGCCACGCCCTGTCGCGCAGCCAGCCGATCATCAGCACCACGCCGAACAGGACGTAGATCGCTGTAGGTTTGAACTGGATGAAGCGCTCGTCGCGCAGCCAGATTGTCAGTGCGCCGAAGCCGACGATCAGCGTGGTCGAGAGAATCAGCATCGGGCTGACCTTGCCGAACTTCCACTTGCTGAAGACCAGGGCGACCACGGCTGCGACCATGAAGGCCACCGTGCCGTAGATGACCGCGGCGATTTCCCCGAAGGTGGAGTCGGCGGGCGGCTGGGAGAATTTGTAGACGCCGAGGAAAACCAGCAGCGGGCCGTAGTCGACCAGCGTGTGCAGCCATCCGGTGGGCCTCTTCTCGCTCGTATCGGCCATCATGCAATCCCCGCGATGACGCGCGCGACAAGGTCGGGGTCGAACGGGCGCAAGTCGTCGATCTTTTCGCCCACGCCGATGGCATGGATGGGCAGGCCATATTGCTCGGCTGCCTGCACCAGCACGCCGCCGCGCGCCGTGCCGTCGAGCTTGGTCATGACCAGGCCGGTGACGCCAGCGACTTCCTTGAAGACATCGATCTGCGAAAGCGCGTTCTGCCCGTTGGTCGCATCGAGCACCAGCACCACGTCGTGCGGCGCTTCGGGGTTGAGGCGGCCGAGGACTTTGCGGATCTTCGCCAGCTCGTCCATCAGCTCGCGCTTGTTCTGCAGGCGTCCGGCAGTGTCGACAATCAGCACGTCGGTGCCGATTTCCGTACCTTTTTTGACCGCGTCGAATACGATCGACGCAGGATCGCCGCCTTCGGGTCCGCGCACGATGGGCACGTCCACCCGGTCGGCCCAGGTCTGGAGCTGGCCGATGGCCGCCGCGCGGAAAGTATCGCCCGCCGCCAGCATGACGGCGTAGTCGTCTTCCTTGAACAGGTGGGCCAGCTTGGCGATCGTCGTGGTTTTGCCGCTGCCATTGACGCCGATGACCAGCACGACTTGCGGGCGCGGGAAGGCAGTGATTTCGAGCGGTTTGGCAACAGGGCGCAGGATGGCGGCGATTTCTTCCGCCACCGCTTCCTTCAGTTCCTGCGCGCTGATTTCGAGGCCGAAGCGCTTGTCCTTGAGCTTGGCGCGGATGCGTGCGGCGGCACTCGGGCCGAGGTCCGACATGATCAGCGCATCTTCGACATCGTCGAGCGTGGCATCATCGAGCCGCGCCTTGCTGACCACCTCGGTGAGGTTTTCGCTCAGGCGTTCCGACGTCTTCTTGAAGCCGCCGAACAGGCGCTCGGTCCAGCTGGGTTTACTCATACCAGGAGGTTGTCCTCGATAGTCTTGGGGGCGATTGTCACGATCCGCCCGGCCTCTGTACCCGCGGGGATCCGTACCCGCGCGAAGTTTTGCGAATAGCCCGTCCCGTCGCGTTCGGCGAGGACGGACAGCGGCTTATCGACGAGCGTTGCCAGCCACTCTGCGCGCACCTTGGCGACGGCTGCGCGCAGTTCGCCAGCACGGTGCTTTACCACCTCGCGCTCCACCTGCGGCATGCGCGCGGCAGGTGTTCCGGGTCGCGGCGAGTAGGGGAAGATATGCCCGTGCACGATGCCGAGCTCTTCGATGATCAACAGGTTCGCCGTGTGGTGCTCCCCGGTTTCGGTCGGGAAACCGGCGATGAGGTCGGCCCCGATGGCGATGTCAGCCCGGCGACGTTTGAGTTCCGTTACCAGTTGCACGGCATCGGCGCGGCTGTGCCGGCGCTTCATGCGCTTCAGGATGAGATCGTGGCCGTGCTGCAGTGAGAGATGGAGATGCGGCATGAGGCGGCGCTCGGCCGCGAACAGTTCGAACAGTTCCTCGTCCACCTCGATTCCGTCGAGCGAGGACATGCGCAGGCGCGGCAATTCGGGAAAGCGGTCGAGGACAGTGCGCACCATCGCGCCGAGCGCAGGGCGACCGGGCAGGTCGTGACCCCATGAAGTCACGTCGACGCCGGTCAGGACGACCTCCTGCGCGCCTTCCGAAACATGGCGAGCCACTTCTGCGACCACTTCGTCCACTGACAGCGAGCGGCTGGTTCCGCGTCCCTGGGGGATGACGCAGAAGGTGCATGCGTGATCGCAGCCGTTCTGGACCGCGACGAAGGCCCGGGTGCGCCGCTTGGCCACAGGCGGCGGCGATTGCGGGACGTTCCAGGCGCGCGGGTCGAGCTTGGCGGTATTGGCGACAAGACCGTCGACCTCCGGCATCGCGGCGATGGCTTCGCGCTCCACCTCGGCGGCGCAGCCGGTAACGATGAGGCGTGCGTCGGGATTGGCGCGGCGCGCGCGGCGGATGGCCTGGCGCGTCTGGCGCACCGCCTCGCTGGTCACGGCGCAGCTGTTGACGACGACGAGGTCGTTCTGGCCCGCCAGCATCGCGCGGATGCGTTCGCTTTCGGAAATGTTCAGGCGGCAACCTAGCGAGACGACTTGCGGCGCATTCATGCGTAGTCGGCCCATTCGAAGCTGCCGCGGAAGCTCTCCGTTGCAGGACCGGTCATGCGAATGCTGCCGCCTTCGCTCCATTCGATCTGGAGATCGCCGCCGGGCAGCGTCACCTTGACCTTGGGCCCGACAAGGCGGCGGCGCATGGCGTGGACTGCCGTGGCACAGGCGCCTGTGCCGCAGGCGAGGGTGAGCCCAGCGCCCCGTTCCCATACCCGCAGGCGAATGTGGTCGGGTGCCAAGATGGCAGCCACATTGACGTTCACCCGTTCGGGGAACAGCGGATCGTTCTCGATCTCGGGGCCGAGCCGATCGAGCGGGACTGCATCGGTATCGTCGGCGAAGAAGATCACGTGGGGATTGCCCACGTTCACCGCGCCGGGATTCTCCAGCATGTCCCAACCGACCGGCATAGACAGCGTGTCCATCGGGTAGGCGAGGGGGATCGCGTCCCAGTCGAAACGCGGCACGCCCATGTCCACGCTCGCCCCGCCTTGAGTAGGTGACGCCAGCAGCAGGCCGCCGGCGGTGGCGATGCGTGCTTCCTCTCCGTGCAGCATCGCAACGGCGCGGGTCGCGTTACCGCAGGCGCCGACTTCGCTGCCGTCATGGTTGAAGATGCGCATCGCGAAGTCTGCATGCGAGCTCGGCGCGAGAAGAATAAGCTGGTCGCAGCCGATACCGGTGAAGCGGTCGGCCAGTCGACGCACCGTGCCGTGGGTCAATTCGGGCAGGTCGTCGACGCGCGCATCCAGCACGACGAAGTCGTTGCCGAGGCCGTGCATCTTGATGAAGGGAACGCGCATTATGGCGCGCATCTATGCCCTCGCGGGCCCAGCGTCCAGTATCAGCCGGCGCGCTGGTCTGCCGAAGGCTTGCCGCTGCGCTTTTCGCGCTGCTCGGCAAGGTCCACCACCTGTTCCGACGGACCGGCAAGAAGACCATGATCGGCAAGCCTCTCGCGGACCTTGTCGGCCGGCTCGGGGCGGCCATAGTGATACCCTTGGCCCTTCATCTTGCCGAGCCGCTTCAGGGCTTCGAGGATCGTTTCGTTCTCGATCCCCTCGGCAGTGATCGGCAGTTTCAGGCCGTCGCTCATGGCGATGATCGCATTGACCAGCGCGTCGCCGTTTTCCTGCTGGCGCAGTTCGCCGATGAAGCTGCGGTCGATCTTGAGCCGGTCGAACGGCAGGCTACGCAATTGGGAAAGGCTGGAATAGCCTGTCCCGAAATCGTCGAGGCTGACGTGCACGCCCTGGTTGCGCAGGCTGGTGATCATCGACCGGACCATGCCGACATTTTCGTGCAGGCAGGTTTCGGTGATCTCGATATCGAGCCGGCTGGGCGGGAAACGGTGCGCCACCAGAAGCTTGAGGATCTTCTGCGCAAACCACGGATCGCGCATCTGCACGGGCGAGATGTTGACCGACAGGGTCAATTCCGGGTCCCATTCCTTCGCATCTTCGAAGGCCTGCGCGATGAGGTTTTCGGACAATTCGCCGATGGCACCGATTTCCTCGGCGATCGGGATGAAGATGTCGGGGCCGACCACGCCCAGTTCGGGCGATTCCCAGCGGGCCAGCATCTCGAAGCCGACCAGTTGGTCGGTCTCAAGATCGACCTGCTGTTCGTAGTAGGGGACGAATTCGCCGTTCGCGATGCCTGCGCGGATGCCGGCTTCCAGCTTGTTGCGGAAACGCAGTTCGTTTTCCATCGGCGCTTCGAACCAGTAGTAGCGGTTCTTGCCCTGCTTCTTGGCGTGATACATGGCGATATCCGCCTTGTGCATCAGGTCCTGGGCCGCGCTGTCGGCCGCCAGTTCCTTGTCCAGGTGGATGGAACTGGCGATTCCGATGGACACCGTCACGTCGAGCGATACGCCGTCGTGCGATACGGATGTCGCCACCGCTTCGATCATGCGGGTCGCGAGGTGCTCGATCCGGTCCGACACATTCACGTAGTACGGAACGACACAAAGGAATTCATCGCCTCCGATACGGGCGAGGACGCCGCCTGCCGGCAAGGTGCGCTCGATCCGCTGCGCCGTAGCGCGCAGGACGGCATCGCCGGCCATGTGGCCGTTGAGGTCGTTCACCTGCTTGAAGTTGTCGAGGTCGACCGCGATGGCGGCCAGCGCCCTTTCGTCGCTGCATTCGGTCTTGAGCAGGACCGCGAGACGGTCTGCGAAACTGCGCCGGTTGAGACAGCCGGTAAGATCATCGATTTCTGCAAGGCGGCGCGCTTCCTGTTCGGACTTGCGGCGTGCGACCAGTTCGGTGTTCAGCGCCTTGTAGCGGTGCCAGCCGAGCAGGATCAGCGCGATGTTGAGGATCAGCGCATTGGTCAGGATGATGTCCGGCCCGCCTGCGCTGCCGGTCCAGGTCTTGAAGACGTTGGGCAGGGCAACGCCTGCCGTACCGACGAAAAGGATCATCGCGGCAAAGGCGATGCCGCGCGTCAGCAGGTCGTGCGGAGCTTTCGGCAGCCGTACTTTCGCTTCCTTTTCAATCCGTTCCCTGGTGGGTTCCTGGCCCAAATCGTCCCCCGCGACACGCTTGTCAGTAGGCTGTTTCTAGAGGGGGATGTCTAAGAAGCGGTTAACCCCGCAGCGTGCCTGTGGAGGGGGTTCTGGCCATGCCGCGAAGCTCGCGCTAGGGCGTCGCAGCAAGCAAGCACGAAGGAGATTTCCCCACATGGCCCGATACTGGCTGATGAAGTCCGAACCGTTCAAATACAGCTGGGACGATCTCGTCGCGGAAGGCGAGGGAACCTGGGACGGCGTGCGCAATCACCGGGCCAAGAACAACCTTGCCGCCATGGAGGTAGGCGATCAGGCCTTCTTCTACCATTCGCGCGAAGGGCTGGAGATCGTCGGCATTTGCGAAGTCAGCGTGGCCGGGATCACGGATCCCACCGACCCGGAAGGCAAGTGGGCGGCGGTCAAGGTCAAGCCCAAGACCAAGCTACCGCATGCGGTCACGCTCAAGCAGATCAAGGCCGAGCCGCAGCTGGAGAATTGCGAGCTAGTGAAGCTCTCGCGCCTGTCGGTGGCGGAGATCACGCCCGATGAATGGTCTGTCATTTGCTCGATGGCGGGTATTTGACTTCGTCGCTCGCTGTAAACAGCTGGCCGCAATGCGCGGAACGCTCTCGTGCTGATTGGACTTACCTTCCTGTAAATACGTCACTTTTGGCGTATCAATCAGAAGGAGAGGCCCCATGGGCGAGCTCACCGAAAAGATTAAAGGCAATGCCAACGAGCTGAGTGGCAACACCAAGCAAGCGGTCGCCGAAATGACAGATAACGAGCGGCTTGAGCGCGAAGGCGAACGTCAGGAGCGCAAGGGGGAAGCCCAGCAGTTCGTCGGGGAAGTCGAAGGAAAGCTCGGCAACGACATCTGACGTTCGAACATCAAGTTCAGACACAGCGAGGAAGGGCCGTCTCCCGATTGCGGGAGGCGGCCTTTCACTTGTCAGCGATTGCGTAGCCCGCTGACGGTCGCGCCGCTTGCAGCAAGCTGTTCGACCTCGATCACGCAGTGGATCAGCCGCAGGCCGTTTCGGCCCTGTGCGGCTACGAGCGCGTCCCTGAATTCCTGCGTCGTTTCGGCGCGGGCGGACCAACCGCCATAGGCCGAGGCAAGCGCCGCGAAATCGGGGTTGGCGAGGCGCGTGCCGCTGATCCGTTCGTCACCGGGAAATTCGCGTTCCTGGTGCATGCGGATCGTGCCGTAAGCGCCGTTGTCGACCACGATCACGAGGAGATCGGCTCCGTGCTGCACGACCGTGGCAAGTTCCTGGCCGTTCATAAGGAAATCGCCGTCTCCGGCAACAGCCACGACCGTGCGGTCCTTGTGGCGTAGCGCCGCAGCGACTGCCGCAGGCACGCCATAACCCATCGCGCCGCAGGTTGGTGCGAGCTGGCTGGGATAGCCTTCGTAACGCCAGTACCGGTGCCACCAGCCGGCGAAATTGCCGGCACCGTTGCAGATGATGCTGTCGGCAGGAAGCGTATCGCGCATGAATTGTACGCAGGATGCCATGTCGAGCGCATAGTCTCCGGGCTTCGCGGTCGCCCAGGCCTGCCATTCGGCATTCGCTTGGGCACCGGCGTCGAAATCGATGACGGAGCCGTCGTCCCACAGGGCCGCGCTTTCCGCGAACTCGTCCATCTCGGCGCAAATGGCGAGGTCTGCGGGGTAGACGCGGTTAAGCTCGTTGGGATCGGGATGGACGTGCACCAGCTTGCGATCCCCGGCGATCAGCGGCGGGACCGTATAGCCGTCGGTGGTCGCTTCGCCGAGGCGGGCGCCCACCGCGAGGATCAGGTCGGCATTCTTCACCCGTTCGATAAGCTTGGGGTTGGGGCCGTAACCCAGCGCGCCGGCATAAACGCGGCTTGAGGGCGATATCGCGTCCTGTCGGCGGAAGGCGGTGGCGACCGGGATGCCGATCCGTTCGGCAAAAAGCTGGAAATGCTCGCGCGCCTTGGCATTCCAGCCCGCACCGCCAATGATGGCGACGGGCGACGCGGCATCGGCGATGAGGTCCATCATCGTCTGCATGGCATCGGGGCAGGGAGCTTGTGCCGGACGCTCGACCCGCTTTCGCGGACGGGCAGAGGTCTCGTGGCTCAGCATGTCTTCCGGCAGGGCAAGCACGACCGGGCCGGGACGTCCGGAGATAGCCGTGGCGTAAGCGCGCGCCACGTATTCAGGGATGCGATCGGCGGAATCGATCCGCGCGGCCCACTTGGCGATGGGGCCGAAGAAGGCGGCGAAGTCGACTTCCTGGAAGCCTTCGCGGTCGCGCATGCCCGAATCGACATCGCCCACGAACATGATCATCGGTTGCGAATCCTGCATCGCGACATGGACGCCGATGCTGGCATTGGTCGCGCCCGGACCGCGGGTCACGAAGGCAACGCCGGGCCTGCCGGTCATCGCCCCGTCGGCGCATGCCATCATCGCGACTCCACCTTCCTGGCGGCAGGTTACGAGATCGATGGAATCCTGCCCTGCCAGCGCATCGAGCACCTGCAGGAAGCTTTCGCCGGGCACGGTGAAGATACGCTCGCACCCCTGTTCGATCAGGCAGTCGACGAGCAGCTTGGCGGCGGCGGGGGTGGGGCGCGTGGTCATGGCTGACGCGGTTAGCGTCCGGCGCTGACCTGCGCAATCGCGCCGGCAATTCTTGCGCTTTATACTCACCGGAAAGGCTTAATGTCCCGCATTGCGACAGCGCGTTTTCAACGGGACCCCGAAGGTTAAAAATGCGTTAAGCCCGCATTATGAGACGCGCACTTGTCCTCAACAGCGAAGCAGCCCGCCACTGGCTGCGGGTCAGCCTTCCCCAGCGGCGGGCTATGTTTGCCGACATCCCGCAGGACCAGCCGATCGACTGGAAGCTGACCGCGTCCGACGTGCGGGGCGCTGCATCAGTTTATTTCGCGACCTTCGCCGCAGTCCTCGCCTTTATCGCCTGATCATGCCTGTTCGCGTGCGGCTGCCTGCCGCTCGGCATCGAGCAGTTTGCGCCCCAACCAGGCGGAAATCAGGCACATCGCCGCGCTGATGAGCACCTGCTCTACGATAGGTACGCCCGCAGCGCTCATCCCCATGGCCAGGAGCGAGCCGCAGACCATCGCGCCCGAGTTGACGATATTGTTTGCCGCGATCGTGCGTGACGCCTTGTCCGGCGCGACGCGCGTGGTGAGGAAAGCATAGAGCGGGACCACGAACATCCCGCCTGCAATCGCAATGCCGAGAAGACACAGCAGCAGAACCGTCGCCATGGGCCAGGCGAGGAAGCCTGCCACGTCCAGCAGTTCGGTTGGCTGGTCAGCCTGCCACAGCTTCGCCACGGCGTAGAATGCTATGACGAAGAGGCCCATGACGATTACGGAAGGCGGCGAATAACGGGCCGATACCTGCCCCTTGAGCAGGGCATTGATGGCGACCGAACCGATGGCGATGCCGACCGAGAAGACCACGAGGAACAGGCTCGCCACTTCCTTGCTTGCCATGATCACGTTCTTGGCCAGCGGCGGGAACTGGATGAACAATACGGCACCGATGGTCCAGAAGAAGCTGATAGCGATGATGGCGTAGAACACCTCGCCCACGTGCATCGTCTCGCGCACGAGCTTCACCGAGGCACGAAGGATGTGCCAGTCGAGCTTTTCTACCGTGCCTTGCGGCGGTGCGTCGGGGATCTGGCGGCTGACGAGATAGCCGACAATCGAGGTCAGGATGATGCCGATTGCGGCGACTTCGACCGGGATCCAGCCCGCCAGGATCGTTCCTGCCAAGATGGCGATGTAGGTTCCGGCCTCCACCAGCCCCGTCCCGGCGAGCACTTCGTCCTTTTTCAGGTGCTGGGGCAGGATCGCATATTTGATCGGACCCAGGAAAGTCGACTGCACCCCGGTCAGGAACAGGGCGAGGAGCATCAGGACGATCGGAAAACTTGTCTGGATGCCGAAGAGCGACACGGGCATCTCGTACCCGCGCCATGCAAGGTAGAGCCCGCCTGCGCCAATGATCATCAGCACGATCTCGCAGAACTTCACCTTGCGGATAATCGCCGCCTTGTCGCGCATGTCGGCAAGCTGGCCCGCAAGCGCCGAAAGTACGAAGAATGGCAGGATGAACAGTCCCGACGCGATGGCGCTGAACTGGCCTTCCGCCTCTTCCGAATTGTAGATCGAATAGACGACGAACAGCACCATCGCTGTCTTGTAGAGGTTGTCGTTGAAAGCGTTGAAAAGCTGCGTGACGAACAGCGGCAGGAACCGCCTGCTGCGCAGCAAATGCGTTGATGTAAGCATGACCCCCCGTACGCAACCCCGCGTGCGCGGTCCTTGTGAGGAACAACACGGCGGCGGACAAGGAGATTGTGCGGCTTTTGCGGCGGACCGTTTGTCGTTAGGGGGAATGCCATCATGTTGAGCCTGCCCAACATCCTCACGCTGTCGCGCATCTTCGCGATCCCGCTTCTGGCCTTCCTCTTGTGGTGGCCGGGCTGGGAAACCGGTTATCTTGCCGCCTTCGTGCTCTACTGCGCGATGGGAATCACCGACTATTTCGACGGGATGCTGGCGCGGTCCAGCGGCACGGTCTCGAAGCTCGGCATTTTCCTCGATCCGATTGCGGACAAGATCATGGTGGCCTCGGTCATCCTCGTGCTGGCGGCGCAGGGCGTGCTGCGCGGCCCTTATGTCGGGGACATGCATGTCGTGGCGGGGCTCATCATCCTCGTGCGCGAAATCGCCGTCTCGGGCCTACGCGAATTCCTTGGCGGCTTGCAGATTTCCGTGCCGGTGAGCCGGCTCGCCAAGTGGAAGACGACTTTCCAGCTCATGGCGCTGGGATCGCTGATCCTCGGCCAGGGCCTGCCGCGCTGGACGATGCAAATCGGCGATATCGTCGCCAACGTCCCGCACACCGTCGGCCTAGTATCGCTATGGGGTGCGGCAATCCTGACGCTTGTCACAGGCTGGGATTACCTGCGGGTCGGCCTCAAGCACATGGACTAGAGGCGCGCGAGCAGCCTTCGGGCAACGCGCAGCATCTCGGCCTCGCTCGATTGGGGCCGTCCCGACAGCAGCCAGAGCAGCATCAGTGCAGCGAAATAGGCTGCGGCACCAATTGCTGCGCGCCACACCAGTTCAACGAATGGTGATGGCGAGAGAACCGGCATCGCGCGGACGAGGAAATACATCGCCGTGCCCGCCAGGAACGGCCTTGCCACGGCTACGAGGAAGCTCGCCACACCATACCGTGTAAAGTGCGCCATCACGCCAAGGCCGGCAAGCAGGGTCACCGCACTCACTATCATCCCGGTTTGAGCGATCGAAAGGGGGCTTCCGCCCGCATGCGCGACGACCCCGACAGCGACTGCCAGCCCGGCCAGGCCAGCGATGCAGAGAAGGCCTGAGGCTTTCTCGTGACCGCCGGCCTGCAACGAAGAGGCGATCAGGCGGAATACGGCCATCAATGCCGTAGCGACTGCGATGGGTGCGACAAGGGGCACTGCCGAGCCCCATTGCCCGCCCAGGAAAACCCGGATGAAGTGTTCGGCCACCGCGGCGAGGCCAAGTCCCATAGGCGCCGTGATCATGGCATAGGCACCCAGCGAGCGGGCAATGCGTTCACCCTGCGTGTCGAAGGCCCCGCTCCTCGCCGTGGTCACGAAGGTCACGCGGTTCAGCGCCATGGCGATTTCCTGCGTGAGAATATTCGACACGTCCTTGCTGACCGAAAAGGCACCGACGGTGCCGGTGTCTGCAGTCCTGCCGACCACGATCCGTTCAACCTGGCTGTATAGAGTTTGCGCAACCACGCCTGAGAAGATCCACAGGGACACGCCCAGCAGTTCGGCGCGGCGCGCCAGCGAAAGGCGCGGGCGGTATGGCTGCATCGTGTAGGACAGGATCGTCAGGATCAGCGATTGCACAATCATGCCGACCACGAGCGCCCAGTAGGATCGCAGCCACAAGGCCAGCGCTACGGTGACGAAGAACGAGACGATCCGCGCCGTCGCCTTCATCTTGAGATCCCGCCCGAAGGCGAAATCGCGTTCGAACTCGACCACACCGATGTTGACGAGGCCCAGCATCACGAACCTTAGCGAGAGCGCGTAGATGACGGGTTCGACGCGCGGTTCACGGAAGAAGTCGGCGGCGGGGGCAGCAATCGCGAACAACAGCAGGCCAAGTGCTGCAAACATGATCAACTGGATAGTGAAAGCGGTGTCGTAATAATCCCGCTCCGGCTTTTCCATCCGTAGCAGGGCCTGCTTCATGCCTAGGTAGGAGAATGTCTCGACCAGCGCGACCGCGGTCATGGCGAGGCCGACGACGCCGAAGTCGGACGGGGTGAGAAGGCGCGCAAGAATGAAGACCGAGACCAGCCCGATTGCGCGCAGCACCCATGTCAGGGCAACCGCAATCGCCGCGCCTCTATAGACGCTGCCCCTGCCTGGCGATCCGCTGCTCATCGGCTGGCCGTGTCCTGCGGACGTTGTCGTACCGGCATGCTTCCCCCGTGTGTCGCAGCCAGCGCTACGCGTTAGCGGCCCGGTATGCACCCGAAAATTGCGCATCCCCAGCGGCGGGACGGGGGCACCTCGCGACGAGCGGGGGAAACCGCAGAGTGGTCAACGGTTCCTTTACCAAAGGCAATTAACAACGGTCGCATGGGTACGACGATACACATGATCCTAGCCGCGCTGCTCAAGGTCAGCGCAGTGGCGATTATCTTCAACGAGATCCGCGGGCTCATCCTCGCGGCGCCGGTCCTGTACGGCCTCTATATCTCGGGCGGCACGGCGATGGCGATCTGGATCGCCTTCTGCTCGCTCGCCGGGATCGCGCTCAGCGTCATCGTCCCGATGTTCGCCGTGAAGAAGCTCGACAAGTTCGTGAAGTCGAAGGCCGCGAAGACCCGGGAACCGCTTGCCGCCTAACCGGCGCGCAATTCTTCCGCCAACAATTCGAAATCGTCCCGGCGCGGGGAATTCTTGCGCCAGATGAGCGCGATTTCGCGGCTGGCCTGCTTGCTCTTGAGCGGGCGGGCGACGACATCGGTGCCGTTCAGTATACCGGCTTCCACGGCCATCTCCGGCAACATCGTGAGCCCGAGGCCGTTGTCGACCATCTGCACCAGCGTATGCAGGCTGGTGCCGATCATCGTGGCGCTTCCGCGCAGTTCGGGCCGGTTGCAGGCCGCCAGCGCGTGTTCCTTGAGGCAGTGCCCATCTTCCAGCAGCAGCAGTCGCCCTTCGTCGATCATGTCGGCTGACACCGTTTCTGGTGGATCGCGCGGATCGTCCTTCGGAAAAGCGACGTAGAGCGGATCGTCCGAGATATGTGCTTTCTCGACCTCGCCCGTGGCGAAGGGCAGGGCGAGCAGCACGCAATCGACCCTCCCGTGCTGGAGCGATTCGACCGCGTCGTGACTGGTTTCCTCGCGCAGGAACAGCTCGAGGTCGGGGCGCTCCTTGCGCAGACGCGGGAGGAAGCGCGGCAGGAGGAAAGGTGCGATCGTCGGAATGACGCTCATGCGCAGCTGCCCAGCCAGTGGCTTGCCCGCGGCCTGGACCAGGTCCGCCAGTTCCTCGGCTTCGCGCAGGATGCGGTGTGCTTTCTCCACCACCTGGTTGCCGAGCGCCGTGAAGCGCACCACGCGGCGGCTGCGCTCTACCAGGGTTACACCCAGCAGCGACTCGAGCTCGCGGATGCCGGCCGAAAGCGTCGATTGCGACACGAAGCTGGCCTCCGCCGCGCGGCCGAAATGGCCGTGCTCGTGCAGCGCGACGAGATATTGCAGCTGCTTCAGGGTGGGGAGGTAAGTGCTCACTCCGCGGCCTGTGCCTCGGTCAGTTCCTCGCCCATGTCATCGACGTGGGTCATCAGAAGCTTGCCATCCTTGACCGCGAAGGCGAGTCGCCCCTCGACCAGTTCGAGCGCGTCCTTGCCGAAGACCTCATATCGCCATCCTTCGAGGATGGGCAGCTTGCGAACGCCAGCGGCCAGCGCTTCCATCTCGTCCGCCTTGGTCAGCAGGCGGGCGGCGACGTCGATTTCGCGGGCACGGATCTTGAGCAGCAGCTTGAGCAGGTCCGCCACCAGCGCGCCTTCCTTGCCCAGCGGCGCACCGCGCTTGGGCTTGTCGGGCATTTCTTCCTTGGTCAGCGGCTCGGCCTTTTCGATGACCTTCATCAGCCGCTTGCCGATGTCGTTGTCCTTCCATGCGTTCGAGAGGCCGCGCACCTTGGTCAGGTCGACCTGCTTCTTCGGCGGGTGACTGGCGATGTCGGCCAGCGTTTCGTCGCGCATGATGCGCCCACGCGGGATGTTCTTGTGCTGCGCTTCGCCTTCGCGCCATGCAGCCAGCGCCTTGAGGCGGCCGAGCACGGTCGGATTGCGACCGGGCGAGCGGATGCGTTTCCACGCGATGTCGGCGTCATTGGCATAGTTCGCCGGATCGGCGAGCTTGTCCATTTCCGCATCGAGCCATGCACCGCGGCCAGTCTTCACCAGCTTTTTCAAGATCTTGGGAAAGATTTTCGAGAGGTGGGTCACGTCGCCGATGGCATATTCGATCTGCCGGTCGGTCAGCGGGCGGCGGCTCCAGTCGGTGAAGCGGGCGCCCTTGTCGACCGTGATGCCCAGCCAGCTTTCGACGAGGTTGGCATAGCCGATCTGTTCCGACTGGCTGATCGCCATCATCGCGATCTGCGTGTCGAAGATCGGGTGCGGCGTCTTGCCGGTGAAATTGTAGACGATCTCGACGTCCTGTCCGCCAGCGTGGAAGACCTTCAGGACTTCCTCGTTCTCGCACATGAGATCCCACAGGGGTTTCAGGTCGATGCCGTCGGCCAGCGGGTCAATGGCCGCGGCTTCTTCCTCGTTGGCGATCTGCACCAGGCACAGTTCCGGCCAGTAGGTGTTCTCGCGCATGAATTCGGTATCGACAGTGACGAAATCGCTTTTCGCCAGGCGTTCGCACAGGTCTGCGAGGGCCTCGGTAGTCGTAATCAGATCGTGTATCTTCATCGTGTCTTTTCTTGCTCTTGAGCGGAGTACCGCTCTCGCACCGCAGCGAGCCTTGACAAAAACCCGCAGGTGCCCTGTTAGCGCGCGCGATTCCTGCTAGAGGAGCGCGACGCCGCGCCCCTAGCGCCATAGCTCCGAAAATGGAAAGATTTTAGATGCACGCCTATCGTACCCACAACTGCGCTGCGCTGACCAAGGCAAATGTCGGCGAAACTGTCCGCCTGTCCGGCTGGGTGCATAACAAGCGCGATCACGGCGGCGTGCTCTTCGTCGACCTGCGCGACCATTACGGCATCACGCAGATCGTCGCCGACAGCGATAGCGAAGCGCTGCCGGTGCTGGAAAAGCTCAAGCTGGAATCGGTCATCACCATCGACGGCGATGTGAAGGCGCGTGACGACGTGGCAGTGAACAAGAACCTGCCGACAGGTGAGATCGAGGTCTTCGCCCGTTCGGTCACGGTGCAGAGCCGTGCCGACGACCTGCCGCTGATCGTGAATCAGGCGGAAGACTATCCCGAGGAAACGCGCCTCAAGTACCGTTTCGTCGACCTGCGCCGCGAGCGCGTCCACGCCAACATCATGCTGCGCAGCCAGGTCATCTCCAGCCTGCGTCGCCGGATGCAGGAGCAGGGTTTCTTCGAGTTCCAGACCCCGATCCTCGGCGCATCTTCGCCCGAAGGCGCGCGCGACTACCTCGTGCCCAGCCGCCTCCACCCGGGCCGCTTCTACGCGCTCCCGCAAGCGCCGCAGATGTTTAAGCAGCTGCTGATGGTCGCCGGTTTCGACCGCTACTTCCAGATTGCACCCTGTTTCCGCGACGAGGATTTGCGCGCCGACCGCTCGCCCGAATTCTACCAGCTCGACTTCGAAATGAGCTTCGTGACGCAGGAAGACGTGTTCCAGGCGATCGAGCCGGTGCTTGCCGGCGTGTTCGAGGAATTCGCGAACGGCAAGACCGTCACCCCTGCAGGTGAGTTCCCGCGCATTCCCTATGCCGAAGCCATGCTGAAGTACGGCAGCGACAAGCCGGACCTGCGCAACCCGCTGATCATCAGCGATGTGACCCAGCACTTCACCACCTCGGGCTTCGGCCTGTTCGAGAAGATCGTCGGCACCGGAGGCCGCGTGCGCGTGGTTCCTGCCCCGAACACCCACGAGAAGAGCCGCAAGTTCTTCGATGACATGAACGACTGGGCGCGCCGCGAAGGCTTTGCAGGCCTCGGCTATGTCACCCGCAAGGGCGGCGAATTCGGCGGTCCGATCGCCAAGAACCACGGCACCGAGGGCATGGAAAAGCTCTACGCCGAACTCGGCCTCGGCGAAAACGACGGGCTGTTCTTTGCCGCCGGCAAGGAGAAGGACGCCGCCAAGCTGGCCGGTGCTGCCCGCACCCGCGTCGCCGAGGAACTCGGACTGATCGAGGAAGGCTGCTTCAAGTTCTGCTGGATCGTCGACTTCCCCATGTTCGAATACGACGAGGAGCAGAAGAAGGTCGACTTCAGCCACAACCCCTTCTCGATGCCGCAGGGCGAGATGGAAGCGCTGGAAACGCAGGACCCGCTCGAGATCAAGGCATGGCAGTACGACATCGTCTGCAACGGCTACGAACTGTCCTCGGGCGCGATCCGGAACCACAAGCCGGAAATCATGTACAAGGCGTTCGAGATCGCCGGGTACACGCAGGCCGACGTCGACGAGAACTTCTCCGGCATGATCGAGGCCTTCAAGCTTGGCGCACCGCCGCACGGTGGATCGGCCCCCGGCATCGACCGCATCGTGATGCTTCTCGCCGACGAGCCGAACATCCGCGAAGTGATCGCCTTCCCGCTCAACCAGAAGGCGCAGGACCTGATGATGGGCGCTCCCAGCCTCGTCAGCCCGCGCCAGCTGCGCGATGTCCACATCCGCACGGTTGAGGCACCCAAGACCGAAGGCGCCTGATCGCTCCTTCGCGGGCGTCCAGCGCATTCGTTCATGACAAGGCCACCGGATTGGGGCTAGCCTTCCAAAAAAGGAGGGAGGGTCCGAATGCGTGTTGGTATCCGCGTTTCCGTGGCAGCGCTGGTCGTTGCACTTCCGGCTGCGGCGAATGCCGAAGTTCTGACGGTCGAAGGTATCTATGCCGCCCGCGATGCAGGCGCGATCGAAGTCGAGGAAATCACTATCGAACGCTTCGGCGGCGAAGTGGGTGAACGGCTAGCCATCGCACTGACCGACCGGCTCGAAGGCGTGCAGATCGACGGCGAGCGGTACTTTAACGTTCGCGCCGGTTCCAGCGGGGGCGATAACATCTACATCTACGGAGCAGATACGCCTGCGAGCGAAGTGGCCGCGGCGGTCGAGGCGGGACCGGTGTCCGCCACCATGCGCGGCACGGCATCGGGCGAGGTGTCGGATTACCGGTCCGGATCCACGAAAAAGACCCGCTGCGTGAAGAAGGACGAAGACAAGAACTGCGTCGAGGAACGGGTCGACGTCTACGAATGCCGGACGATGACCGTCAGCTTCTCGCCATCGCTCCGCCTGATCGCTCGGGAAGGCGGTACGCTCTATGCGGCAGATGGCCGGCACAGCCAGTCGCAAAATTACTGCGCGAACGAGTATTCGCAGCCTTCCGCCAACAAGATGATGGACGCGCTGGTGGATGGCTTCGCGACCCGCGTCAGGCTCGACCTGGCGCCTGAATTCCGGCGCGAGGACATCCGTGTGCTCGAAAGCCGCAAGGGCCTGGCCAAGCAGGATTCCAAGGATTTCAAGACCGCAGTCCGGCTGACCAAGAACGACCAGTTGGCGGCCTGCATCCGCTTCGAGGAGCTGGCTGGACGCAACCCGGAGCAGGTATCGGCGATCTTCAATGCCGGACTTTGCGCAGAGCGCGACGGACGGCTGGAAGAGGCCGCCGACCTCTATGGGCGCGCCTTAGCAACCGGCGAGAGCAAGGATTATTCGGAGGCAGGATTGGACCGCGTCTCGAGCCGCCTCGAGGCGGAGCGCCAGCTTTCGCTGCGCTATCCGCTGCAAGACTGAACCAGGGACGCCGTCAGGCGGCGTCCTCGGTGAAGACATATTCGTGCTGGGCATCCATCAGGATCAGCACGCGCTTCCCTTCGCGCTCGCCCATTATCAGGGGAAAGCCGAAGAAGCCGGGCGTCATGAAGACAACCGAATTCGTGCCATCGTCATTGGCCTTGGTGCCGATCGCTGACTTGCCGGAAGTCACCGTTGCCCAGGTAAGGCCATTTTCGGTCGAGATGGTCAGCGGACCCAATTCCGGGCTGACGTAGCGCGGTGCGAGCGTTGCCAGAACGGCGGGGTCGCCTTTCTCGATGATGCCCTCGCGACCCTTTTCACGTGCTTCCGCCCCGAGTTTGACGGATGCTGCGAGGTTCTCTTCCGCCTCCTTGTTGCCGTCGTAGAGCACTTCCAGGAGCTTGCGCTGGAACAGACCCAGCATGCCTTGCCCGGTGTCGGAATTGGTCAGCAGCACCGCGCCGATGCCGTCTTCGGGAATGAACCAGAAGTTGCTCTTGTAGCCGATGAGGCTGCCGCCGTGGAAATAGACCTGCTTGCCGAGGCCCGCGTCCTCCATCAGGCCCATGCCGTACCAGCTGTTTTCGCCTAGCGGCACGTAACGCTCGCGGCGCTTGAGCAGGTTTTCCGCCGATGCCAGCTGGGTGCCGTCTGCCATCTTGCCATTGTTGAGTTCGTTGAGCGCATACAGCGCCATGTCGTGCGCGGTCGACCACACGCCCCCTGCAGGTCGATAGGGATAGACCATGTGGTTCCAGTCCATGGGGGCTTCCTCGACCGGCCCGGCATACCCGCGGGCATGCGGCTTGGCCCAGTTGGCCTTCATCGCCTCGGAGAAATCGAAGGTCGTGTCGTTCATGCCCAGCGGATCGAAAATGCGTTCGTCCATCGCCCGGTCGAACGCGGCGCCGATCTCCATGTCGGGATAGACCAGGTGGCCGCCGATATAGCCCGCTGCGCTCGCCATGAGGTTGTTGTACTGGAAGACCTCGCCGAAGCCGCTGGTCGGCTCCGTCAACGCAAGCTGCGCGAAGGTGTCGCTGGCAGGCGTCTCGGCGCTGGTATTCATGACCCACTGCATGTCCTTGCGCGGCAGGCCGGTGCAGGCGCAGATCAGGTGTTCGACGCGCACACTTTCGGTGGTGGCATCGCTGCCGAGGCGGAACTCGGGATAGACCTCGGTAACCTTCTGGTCCCAGGCGAGCTTGCCTTCATCCACCAGCGTGGACAGCAGAAGGGTGGCCATGCCCTTGGTGTTGGAGGCGACCATGAAGCTGGTGTTTGCGTCCACCTTCTGCGTGCCACCCTGTTCGGTAACCCCCAGGCCGCCTTCCCAAACGATCTTGCCGTCCTCGATCAGGGCTAGGCCTACGCCAGGCACTTCGAGGCCTTTCATCGCCTCTTCGACGAAACCGGTGATTTCGGCGATGCGCGCAGGCGTCAGCGCATTTGCCTCCTTGCCCGCAAAAGTTTCGCGTTCGAAATCGGCCGGTTTGAGCGAGCCGAAAGCCTGGTTGAGCTGGGCATTGCGCTTGGCGATGGTGGCCAGCGCGCCGTTGATCAGCACGACCGTCCAGCGGTCGCCCTTGCGCAGGCCGATGCCCTGCACGGCGATCTTTTCTGCCGGGGAGCTCTTGTAATTCACCACCGTGATCTGGTCCCAGCCGTCGCGCGCCGGAGGATCCTGCGCGATGAGCACTTCGCGCTCGAATCCGGGCGACAGCTTCTGCCACGCGGCGGCCACGGCAGCGCTGCCATCCTCTGCTGCATCGACTCCGACGACTGCCGCGGTCGCATCGCCTTCGGGTGCGGTAAAGACGAGCATGCCGTCGCGCGTCTCGCTGGCCCAGCCGGGGACCGGAACGATCGTTGCGCCCGTGCCGGTATCCACAGCCTCCTGCGCCGCGGGGGCAGCTTCCTGCGCCAACAGGGGCAGGGGCGATGTGGTCAGGAGGAGGGCAGAGGCAGCGAGGGCAAGCTTTTTCATGGCGTTGGGCTCCTTGTGTCTTATCCACACAATACGCCATATCCGTGACAGGTCAATTTCAGCTACGGCATCGCGAGCACTTGCGCTTGTCCGCGCCGTTCATTAGGGCGAAACCCAATTTCAAACCCCCAAGAATTCGAGAGGGAATAAAATGAGCGATACTGCCGACCGCGTGCAGAAGATTGTCGTCGAGCACCTCGGCGTCGAAGCCGACAAGGTGACGCAGGAAGCCAGCTTCATCGACGATCTGGGCGCAGACAGCCTCGACATCGTCGAACTGGTCATGGCTTTCGAAGAAGAATTCGGCGTTGAAATCCCCGACGATGCGGCTGAGAAGATCACCACCGTCGGCGACGCGACCAAGTACATCGAAGAGCACAAGGGCTAAGCCTTTCGCTTTTCGAAGCCCGCGCCAATGCGGGACCGGACAGGCCCGACCCGGTAGCGGGCCGGGCCTGTTGTCTTATCTGCGGAGAATTACATGCGTCGTGTGGTCGTAACCGGACTTGGCCTTGTCACCCCCCTGGGCGGCGATGTCGAAACCTCGTGGGCAAACCTGATCGCTGGCAAGAGCGGGGCGGGGCAGATCACCCGGTTCGACACATCCGACCAGAAGTGCACCATCGCCTGCGAAGTTAAGCCGAAGGATCACGAATACGGCTTCGATGCCGACAAGCGCGTCGACCACAAGGTCCAGCGCCAGGTCGACCCCTTCATCGTGTACGGCATCGACGCTGCCGGACAGGCGCTCGAAGATGCCGGCCTTGCCGAGATGGATGACGATCTCAAGCTGCGTGCCGGCGTCTCGATCGGCTCGGGCATCGGCGGCCTGCCGGGTATCGAGAGCGAATCCATCGTCCTGCATGAACGCGGTCCCGGCCGTGTCAGCCCGCACTTCGTCCACGGCCGCCTGATCAACCTCATCAGCGGTCAGGTTTCGATCAAGTACGGCCTTATGGGTCCGAACCACGCAGTCGTGACCGCATGCTCCACCGGTGCGCACTCGATCGGTGACGCTGCCCGCATGATCAAGGACGGCGATGCCGACGTTATGTTGGCTGGCGGTGCGGAAAGCACGATCAACCCGCTGGGCGTTGCAGGCTTTGCACAGGCCCGCGCGCTCAACATGAGCATGAACGACCGCCCCACCGAAGCCAGCCGCCCCTATGACAAGAACCGCGACGGTTTCGTCATGGGCGAAGGTGCAGGCGTGGTCGTGCTCGAGGAATACGAGCACGCCAAGGCGCGCGGCGCCAAGATCTATGCCGAAGTGGTCGGTTACGGCCTCTCAGGCGATGCCTATCACGTCACCGCTCCGCATCCGGAAGGCAAGGGCGCGGAACTCGCCATGCGCATGGCGCTGCGCAAGGCCGGAATGGAGCCGGGCGACATCGATTACGTCAACGCCCACGGCACCTCAACCATGGCGGACACCATCGAACTGGGTGCGGTGAAGCGCGTGCTGGGCGACAATCTGGGCGGCGCGTCGATGAGCTCGACCAAGTCGGCCATCGGCCACCTCCTCGGCGGTGCAGGCGCAGTGGAAGCCATCTTCTGCATCCTCGCCATCCGCGACCAGATCGTTCCGCCGACGCTCAACCTCGACGATCCGGACGAGGGTACGGAAGGCGTCGACCTCGTCCCGCACACCGCCAAGAAGCGCGAGGTCAAGGCCGCGCTCAACAACAGCTTCGGCTTCGGCGGCACCAACGCATCGCTGATCGTCAAGAAGGTAGACTGACGTGAAGGCACGGGGCGCGCTGGTCCTCGGCGCACTCGCTGCGCTGCTTGTCGCCGTGGGTGCCGTCTGGTTCGCCAGCGGTTGGTGGGGCTCGGCCAAGATCGGGGAGGATACGTCCTTCACCGTGCCGTCCGGCTCGACGCTGACCTCGGTCGCGAACAGGCTGGAGGAGGAAGGGATCATCGCCTCGGCGGATGCCTTCCTGCTGCGTGCCAAGATCCTCGGCGGCGGCGATCCGATCCAGGCAGGCGAGTTCCTGCTGCCCGCCAATGCGAGCCAGGCTCAGATCCTCGACATGTTCCAGGACGGCGAGGTCATTCGCCGCTTTGTGACTGTGCCCGAAGGCATGCCGTCCATCCTCGTTTGGGAACGCCTGATGGCGGAAGAGCACCTGACCGGTTACATTCCCGTACCGCAGGAAGGCAGCGTGCTGCCCGACACCTATGACTTCGAACGCGGGGAAGAGCGCGCCGCAGTGCTGGCGCGAATGCAGGCGGCCATGCAGAATTACCTCGCCGAGGCATGGCCCAAGCGCAAGCCGGGCATCGCGGTCGACAATGTCAAGGACGCGCTCGTCCTCGCTTCCATCGTGGAAAAGGAAACCGGCGTTCCGGGCGAGCGCCGCATGGTCGCAGGCCTCTACTCCAACCGCCTCAAGGACGGGATGATGCTGCAGGCGGACCCGACGATCATCTATCCGATCACCAAGGGCAAGCCGTTGGGGCGGCGTATCCGGCAGTCGGAAATCTCGGCCGTGAACGACTACAACACCTATTCGATGGTCGGGCTGCCCAAGGGGCCGATTACCAATCCGGGTCGCGAATCGATTGCCGCCGTGCTCGATCCGGCAAAGACCGAAGCGCGCTATATGGTCGCCGACGGGACGGGCGGGCACGCCTTCGCCGAAACGCTGGCCGAGCATAACGCGAATGTCGAAAAATGGTTCGCCCTGCGGCGCGCCCGCGGTGAGATGTGAGCGGCAGCGACGCGCCCCTGATCCTGACGGCGGAACTGCCGCCCGACCTGCATCGCCGCTATACCGACCTTCGTACCGCGCATTTTCCGCCGGAACGAAATTACCTCGAAGCGCACGTCACCCTGTTCCACGCCTTGCCGGCGCATTGCGAGGATGAATTGCGCCGCTACCTTGCCCGCCTGACGGGAGAGATCGCCCCCGTTCGCGGGCAGGTGGAAGGACTGATGCCGCTGGGCGGCGGCACGGCGATCAAGCTGTCGAGCCCCGACATGCTGGCATTGCGCGATGAGATCGCTGAGCATTTCCGCGGCATGCTTACCAATCAGGACCAGCACCGTCCGAGGCTCCACGTGACCATCCAGAACAAGGTCACGGGCAAGGAAGCGCAGGCGCTGCAGGCCCAGCTTGCAGGCACGATAGAGCCGCGCCCTTTCTCCTTTGCGGGCCTTGCGCTGCACGCCTATCGCGGCGGTCCTTGGGAGTTCATCCGCCGCTTCGCATTTCGCGGGAAATGAGTGTTGACCCGCGCGCAACCGCGCCCTAAATGCGCCGCCTGCCGAGCGGGCACTTGCCCGCCGACATGGCCTTTCGGGGCGGAGTAGCTCAGGTGGTTAGAGCAGCGGAATCATAATCCGCGTGTCGGGGGTTCGAGTCCCTCCTCCGCTACCAATGGCATTGCCAAGTGGCAGATTTCCAGGAAATCGTTGGAAACACGTCCTTTTTAAGACCTCGGTAGTACGTCCGGTGGTACAGAAAGGTGGCCAACACGTGGAAATCAATGTGCGTTATCTTCAGGCTGATCCCAAGACCAAGGTGCTCCGGTATCGAAGGGCGTTTCCAGTCGCCCTGCGCCCTTTCGTGACGGAGGGAGGTCGGGCGCTCACGGAGCTCAAAGTCTCTCTCGGCGCTCGTTCTTTGGATGAGCCGGGTGCCAAAGCCCGTCATGACGATGCTGCAGCCAAGTACGAGCGCTTGGTGAGCAGGGCGCGGAAATTGGCAGCGGGAGCATATGACCGGCTGGACCCGCCTCTCATTCGGTACCTCGCCGACAACTACATCCACCATCAGCTTGAGCTGGACGAGGCCTCCAGGTGGCAGCAGTCACTCCCACACTACCAATTCGACACGCGCAGAGATCGTGAGCAGGACTACGAAAGCAGTCGGGAGCTGCTCGAAGACTATGACCTAACCGGCCTGGTGGATTACTGGGGCGATTGGGTGAGCTCCTATTCGCAAGCGATGGGGTACACGTTCAGCCGCAGTGATCCCCAGTTCCCAGCTCTGTGTCGCGCAATTGGGGAGGCTTCCTGCAAGTTGTGGTTGGCAATTGACCGGCGGGACGATGGGAAGGGCGCAGCCACCCCAGAGCCTCCCACCAGGCCCGTCGCAGATGATGGACCCGAAATAGGCATAGGATGCCTTGTGAAGTCTGCGAGCTCGAACGAGGAAACTTTTCGGTCGATCGCTCGTGGAATAGTTGACAGCCCCACCGTCAAGACAATCAAGGAAGGCGTCAGAGAGCACGTTCGTACGAGCCTCCGGTTCATTGAAGAGGTGCTGGGTGACCCTAAGCCCTCGGAGCTCACTCGTTTGTCCGTGACGACGCTTCTCGACCTGATGGCCCAGCGCCCCGTTAAGTTGCCCACGGAGGAGCGTAATCTCACTCTCCCAGAACTCGCGGTGCTGTACGAAGGCAGAGAAGACGTGCTGCGGATGTCGGGCAGAACGCAGGACGTGCGCATGAGCGCTCTTTCGCGCATCTGGAAGGAAGGTGTGAGTAGAGGCGACATCAAAGGCGACCTCGAGAACCCCTTCCTAGGCAGACGATTTGAAGCGACCCCCAAGAGCAGAAAGCGTGGTGTTGGCTTCTCCGCTTCCGAGCTGACGAGCTACTTCTCCATGCCCGTGTTCCAGTCCGGTGAGCGCCCGAAAAGGGGAAGGGGAGAGACGCCCTTTTGGTTGCCGCTCATCGCCTTGTACACTGGGGCGCGTCCTGAGGAAGTCGCGCAGCTCCTCGTGGATGACATTTACCAGCGGCAGCAAGACGGGCGGTGGCTGATCCGCTTTACCGACGAGGGGCTACATCCGGTCAAAGGCCACCAGAGCTTGAAGACCGAGCGGACCGAAAGTGGCCGCAGGACTATCCCGGTGCCCCAGCCGCTGCTGGAACTTGGCTTGCTCGACTATGCTTCGTGGTTGCGTAGTCGGGAGCAGCTTGCCCTCTTCCCGCTGTTGACCCGGAAGAACAGGCGGCCAGGCATCTACGACAGCTTCGGCGGCTGGTTCGCAGATTACGTCTACGGCCACGGAGTTCTCGAACGCGATACTGGTCGCAAGCCGGTGCGAGAATTTCGCGATACGTGGACAACTGCTGCCCGCTCCTCGGGCATCTACCGCGAAGCCCAGGAGTACATCCAGGGTCACAAGGCACCAAGAGGGGGTAGCTCGAATTCGGACTATGGATCGACCGAGGTCCTCGGATCGCAAATCGACAAGTTGAGGATAGTCGATATGGCTGGCGAGGAAGTCGACATAGTCTCTCTGGTACCTCGCTGGGCGGCTCCCGCTGATGGCTAATGCAATCCACACGATCCTCGCTCAGCGATGGCTATCCTTCCTTCTGTAGGAGACGTGACCCATGCAAAAAGATAACGGACAGGTGAAAACCGCAAAGCGCATCCACGAACACATGGTTGGAGCTGATGTCGCCGAAATGGTCCTCCAAGTTCTCAAAGGGTCGTTCGCAAAACAACAGGCATGGAAGCACAGCCAGGAAGCCGCCTATCGGTTTCACAAGGCTGCCAAGACGATCGCTGAAGAAATCGAAGACCGAGAGGTACGATATTGCTTCGATGAGGCTTCCGATCAGCTCTCGCCCGAGCTGCACGAGAACGACGTGTGGGGCAGGGCGGCGGCTGCCGGGGCCCAGTACTACCTTCAGATGTTGTCGTCCCATGGTCACGCTTACGGCCACCTCGATCGAACGAGGGCAAAGTTCATTGCGGCGGTCGAGGAAGCGCTCGCGTACAATTGTCGGGGTACATCCTCAGAATAGCCTGACAATTCACACAGTAACACTGGACGCGAACCTCTGGCCAAGTATTGTCCGCACCGAGTTCGATACCACAGGGGATAATCATTGGCCGTTGATCTTCAGGACCTCTCGCGGAGGCTCTTCCAGGCTGCGAACCAGCTCTGGACCAATACGGCACTGAGGCCCGACCAATATGCCCAGCCGGTGCTTGCTCTGATCGCCCTGCGGCAGATGGAGGCCAAGTTCGACCAGGTCCACGCTGAGCTGTCCAAGACGTTCACGGGCCGCCTGACGCCAACCGCAGAGGCCTACCACGGGCACGGGGCGGTGTTCCTGCCCGACAACGCCCGTTTCTCCTACCTACTCGGCCTGCCGGAGAACGAGAGTGTCGCCGAGGCCCTCAACGAGGCCATGAAGGCCATCACAGAACACAACCCTGATCTGGCAGGTGTGATGCCCCAGGGTTACGGATCGCTGCCTGACAAGGTCCTCAGGGAGCTCCTGCGTATCCTCCAGCCACTGGATGTAAGCGGGGATGCTTACGGTGCCATCTTCGAGTTTTTCATGGGCGAGTTCGCCTCGGCGTATATGCAGAAGGGCGGCGAGTACTTCACCCCCTCATCTATCGTGAAGCTAATCGTGGAGGTCATCGAGCCCTACCACGGCAAAATACTCGACCCGGCCTGCGGATCGGGCGGCATGTTCGTTCACTCTGCCGACTTCGTGCGCCGCCACCACAAGACCCCCAGTCGCGAGCTGAGCGTCTACGGGATCGAGAAAATGGAGGACACGCAGAAGCTGTGCCGCCTCAACCTCGCGGTCCATGGGCTTTCGGGGGACATCGTGGTGGCCAACAGCTACTACGAAGACCCGCACCAGATGGTCGGTAAGTTCGACTTCGTGATGGCCAACCCGCCGTTCAACCAGTCGGAGGTCGACCGGGAGCGGCTGACCAATGAGGCGGGCACAGTGGACGCCCGGTTCTCGCTCGGCATCCCAACAGTCAACAATGCGAACTACCTGTGGGTCGGCCTATTCGCCGCTGCATTGAACGAGAAAGGCAGGGCAGGTTTCGTGATGGCCAACTCGGCTTCTGACGCTGGCGGTTCAGAACGGGAGCTCAGGAAGAAGCTGGTCCAGTCGGGGATGGTCGATGTGATCATCTCTACTTCGCCCAACATGTTCTTCACGGTGACCCTGCCAGTGACCTTGTGGTTCCTCGACAAGGGCAAGGCGAAGAGTGAGCGCGTGGACGAGGTGCTCTTCATCGACGCTCGCCACATCTTTCGCCAAGTGACCAGGGCGCACCGCGAATACACGCCAGCGCACATCGAGTTCATCGGCAACATCGTGCGGCTGTGGCGCGGCGAGGAGGTGGAGACAGAGCAGGGCAGCGCATACCTCATGGCCGAGACCTTCGGCGAGGAAGGCTTCAAGGAAACTCCTGGGCTCTGCAAGGTCGCCAGCCGAGCCGACATCGAGGCGCAAGACTGGAGCCTCAACCCTGGGCGGTATGTCGGTGTCGCACCTGGCGAGCACATGGACGATGTTGACTTCAAGGAGCGGCTGGAGGGCCTGCAAGAGGAACTGGAGGTACTGAACGCTGAGGCGGCAAGGCTGCAGGAGACCATCGCGCATAACGTGGCCGAGGTCCTCGAAGGATGACTTCCTGGACAACCGTTCGTGTTGGCGATCTTGTCGCCAAAGGCAGCGCCGAAATCAAGACAGGACCCTTCGGAACACAGCTAAAGGCGGCGCACTACGTTGAAGAAGGCTGCCCTGTAATCAACGTTCGAAATGTAGGACTGGGAGGGCTGACGAATGCGAAACTGGAGCACGTTGCAGACGATACGGTTGAGAGACTGCGATCGCATCTGCTGAAGCGAGGCGACATTGTCTTTGGACGAAAAGCTGCCGTAGATCGTCATCTTTGGGTCACCGAACAAGAGGGCTGGATGCAAGGCTCTGACTGCCTCAGGCTGAGACTGGTCAGCGACGATCTTGACGACAGGTTCGCTTCCTTCTGCCTCAGAACCAAGCAGCATAGGGATTGGATACTCAACCAGTCTTCACATGGGTCGACGATGGCCACGCTCAACCAAGCGATCATCGAGAGGATTGAGTTCCCGTTCCCACCCGTCAAAACCCAACAGCGCATCGCGTCGATCCTCGGGGCCTATGACGACCTAATCGAAGTGAACCGGCGGCGAGTGTCGGTGCTGGAGGAGATGGCGCGGGGCCTTTTCCAGGAGTGGTTCGTCCGCTTCCAATTCCCCGGCCACGAAAACGTGTCCATCCTCAACACTCCCGATGGTCCTCTGCCTGATGGGTGGGAGTTCCAGCACATCGAGGACGCTTTCGACTTCCTTGGTGGTGGCACTCCAAGCAAGAAAATTGAGGAATATTGGACCGGTGGGACTGTCGACTGGTACACTCCCACTGATCTGACGGGGTCAGGATCGTTGTTTATGGACCGATCCAGCCTTCGTATCACCGAAGCAGGTTTGGCCAAAAGTTCCGCCAAGCTCTTTCCCGCAGATAGCATTATGATGACTAGCCGAGCGACGTTGGGTGTCATCTCGATCTGCACAGGTCCAGCGAGCACTAACCAAGGCTTCATTACATGCCTGCCAAATGAGCGCCTGCCGAGGACTTACCTCTACCATTTGCTTGCTCAGAATGTACCGATCTTCATTGCTCACGCTACGGGCGCGACCTTCAAAGAGATAACCAAGGGCGTCTTTAAGAAACTCAAGGTTTGCGTACCCGATAACCGAGTGACCGCTCAGTTCGAAGATATTGCTCGCCCCATGCATGACATGGTGCTCTCCCTCGAGCGCTCGAACCGGTCACTCGCCGCGTCCCGCGACCTCCTACTTCCTCGTCTTATCTCCGGCCAGCTTTCCGTCGAGGCTGCCGAACGCCAATTGGAGGACGCCGCATGATCCCGAAGCTCGGAAAGGTGCACCGGGTCGACGTCAGAAGCGCTTGGCCCAACGAGGCTAGCCACTTCACCCCTTGGTTAGCCTCTGACGAAGGCATGGAACTCCTCCAGGAAGCGCTAGGAATGGAGTTGGAGGTCGAGGCGACTGAAAAATTCGTAGGGCCCTTCAAGGCTGACATTCTGGCCAAGCGCACTGACACAACCGATGACCACTGGGTGCTGATCGAGAACCAGCTCGAGCGCACGGATCACCGGCACCTCGGGCAGCTATTGACCTACGCCGCTGGCCTAGATGCGGTGACTGTTGTCTGGATCGCGGAGAGCTTCGCCGAAGAGCACCGCGCCGCGCTCGACTGGCTCAACGATGTCACCAGCGATCAGCTCGAATTCTTCGGGCTGGAGATTGAGCTGTGGCAGATCGCGGGATCGCCCCCCGCACCCATGTTCAACATCATCGCTGAGCCGAACGATTGGCAGCGAGAAGTGAAGCAGGGGGCAGGCGGGCGGGTCAGTGACCTCAAGGAAACCCAACGACACTACTGGAGCGCGCTGCGATCTGCATTGATCGAACGGGGTAGCAAGGTGCGTCCGCAGAAAGCGCAGCCGCAGTCTTGGACCACATACGCGTTGGGTCGCTCTGGAGCTTGGCTTGGCGCGTGCATGAATACCCAGAAGAACAACGTCTGGGCTGAGTTTTGCTGCAACGGCCCGCCTGGCAAGGTTTGGTACGATGCGATTGTCGCCCACCGGGACGAGATCGAAGCCAAGATAGGCCATCCCCTGTCGTGGCAGCGACTAGACGGCAAGAAGCAGAGCCGCGTGGCCCTCTACCTTGAAAATGCCGATCCGACAAACGAGAGCGACTGGGGTCGCCAGCACACCTGGCTGATCGAAAAACTCGAGCGGTTCTACGATGTGTTTCGTCCCCTTGTGCTCGAATTGCCTGAGAGCGGTGAAGGCCTAGACCAGTCGCAGGACGGCAACGAGACTGACTGATGCCTCCTTCGCTCTCTGGCCTGGTCGCCTCGGAAGACGGCATCATCGAGAAGCCCGCGCTGGCGCTGCTGCAGGAGCTCGGCTGGGAGTGTGTCAACCTCTACCATGACCAGCCGGGGCCGGAGAATGTCTACGGGCGGGCCAGCCTCAAGGAGCCCTACCTCCTTGCAAGGCTGCGAGCGGCGCTGGCCAAGCTCAACCCCGACTTGCCGGAGGACGCCCTCACCCTGGCCGAGGAAGAGCTCACACGGGATCGCACGGCCCTGTTGCCCGTGGCGGCCAACCGCGAGGTCCTGGAGCTCGTGACGGACGGCGTCAGGGTCGAGGTGAAAAACGAGCAGGGCAAGTTCGAGGACGTGCTGGTTCGCGTGATCGACTGGAAGAACCCTACCAACAACGACTTCCTGGTCGCCAACCAGGTGTGGATCGAGGGGGTGCTCCACAAGCGGCGACCCGACACCATCGGCTACGTCAATGGCCTGCCGCTGCTGTTGGCAGAATGGAAGGCCCCGACCGCGCCGCTGGCCGACGCTTACGAGAAGAACCTCAGAGACTACAAGGACGCTATCCCGCAGCTCTTCCATGCCAACGGTCTGGTAATCCTATCCAACGGCCTCGAGAGCGTCGTCGGGGCAAGCCACGCGCCCTTCCAATTCTTCTCGCCCTGGAAGCGGCTGGAGGAAGGCGGCCCCGAAGACCCTAGCTTAGAGACCATGCTGCGGGCTACCTGCGAGCCTGCCCGCTTCCTCGACTTGATCGAGAACTTCGTGCTGTTCGACGAGGCCAAGGGCGGTCTCATCAAGATCATTGGGCGCTACCACCAGGTCCTGGGGGTCAACCGGGCCATCGAGGCCTTGCGGCACATCGAGGAGAACCAGGGTCGCCTTGGGGTCTTCTGGCACACCCAGGGCTCCGGCAAGAGCCTTTCGATGGTGATGTTCGCCGAGAAGGCATTGCGGCGCATGGGCGGCAACTACACCTTTGTGGTGGTGACCGACCGAACCGAACTCGACGATCAGATCGCGGGGCAGTTCGCCACAGCTGGCGCACTGACAAAAGACACCCAGCAGGCCCAGGCGGGAAGCAGGGCGCACCTAAGGGACCTCCTTGCGGGCAATGAGCGCTATGTCTTCACGCTGATCCAGAAGTTCTCGACCGACGACCAGGAGCCCATGCCGGTGCTCTCTGAGCGTTCGGACATCATCGTGATGACTGACGAGGCCCATCGGAGCCAATACGCTCAGCTCGCGGCCAATATGCGCAAAGCGCTCCCGAACGCGGCCTTCATTGGCTTCACCGGGACCCCCCTGATCAAGGGCGACGAGAGCCGAACCAAGGAAGTCTTCGGGGACTACGTTTCGGTCTACGACTTCGCCCAGTCGGTAAAGGACGGCGCGACGGTGCCGCTGTTCTACGAGGGCCGCAAGCCGGAGCTCCAGCTCAACACCGACGAGCTGCAGGAGGAGCTCGACGCGCTACTGGATGAGGCGGCGCTGGACGAGGAGCAGGAGAAGAAGCTCAGCAAGCAATTTGCCCGGCAGTACACCCTGATCACCAACCCCGACCGGCTCGACAAAGTGGCTGAGGACGTGGCGCTTCACTTCGCCCAGCGCGGCTACCGTGGGAAGGCGATGTTCGTGGCCATCGACAAGGCCACGGCAGTATCAATGCACGACAGGGTCAAGACGGCGGTGGCACGTCTGATCGCAGAGGACGAGCGACGCCTAAAGACGGCCCACGAGGCCGAAGGAGCGGCCATCGCCGAGCGGCTGATGTGGCTGCGAGAGCTCGACATGGCAGTGGTGGTCAGCCAGGGCCAGAACGAGGTCGACGACCTGCGCCAGAAGGGGCTCGACATCCTGCCGCACCGCGAGCGGATGCAGAAGGAGGACCTCGAGGCCAAGTTCAAGAACAAGGATGATCCGCTGCGCCTAGTGTTCGTGTGCGCCATGTGGATCACAGGCTTTGACGTGCCCAGCATTGGCACGGTCTATCTCGACAAGCCGATGAAGTCGCACACGCTGATGCAGACCATCGCCAGGGCGAACCGGAAGGCGGAGGGCAAGACCTCCGGCGTGATCGTCGACTACGTGGGTGTCTTTCAGAACCTCCAGAAGGCGCTTGCGGTCTATGCGGCTGGTCGAGGCGACGGCCAGACGCCGATCAAGGACAAGGAAGAGCTTGTCAGGGAGCTGGAGAAGTCCCTGGAGGCTGCCAGAGCCTTCTCAGCGCCGCTAGGGGTCGATCCTGAGGCGATCATGGCCGCCAAGGACTTTGAGCGCCTGAAGCTCATCAACAGCGCCGTAGAGGCCCTGGTGGCCCCCGACGAGCGGCGGCGCGAGTTCCTCAGGCTCGCAGGGGCAGTTACAAGGGCCTACAAGGCTCTGCTGCCGGATGAGCGAGCCGCACCGTTCCTGAGGCCCGTGGCGGTCTTTCACATGCTGTCCGATGCCGTGAGAGCCAAGCTGGGCCCGGTCGACATCTCGGCCATCTCAGACAGGATCGCGCAACTCCTCGACGAGAAACTCGAGGGGGTCGCAATTGTCACCCCTATCGTCGGAGGCGACAGCGCCGAGGGGCGTGTGGACCTGTCAGGCATAGACTTCGAGAAGCTCGCGAGCCTGTTCGACACCAGCCCCAAGGTGGCGGCAGAGAAGATGCGTGAGGCTGCCGAAGACAAGGTCAAGAAGATGGCTGAGGCCAACCCCACAAGGGTCAACCTTGTCGAGCGGCTGGAGAAACTGGTCGCCGAGTACAATGCGGGCTCCATCGACGCCGAGAAGTTCTTCGAGGGCCTGAAGGCGTTCATAGACAGTCTGGACGAGGAAGAGCAGCGGGCGGCACGTGAGGAGCTGACCGAGGAAGAGCTGGCGATCTTTGATTTGCTTACCACACCGGAGCCAAAGCTCACCAAGGCCCAGGAGCAGGAGGTCAAGAAGGTGGCCCGAGGGCTCTTGGAGAAGCTTCAGGGCCTTGTAGACGCGGTCGACTGGATGCGGGGTCAGGAGACCCGTGGGGCTGTACAGTGGGCAATCAAGGTTGGCCTGAACGAGCTACCGGAAGACCCTTACCCGAAGGACCTTTGGGACGCGAAGGTCGATCAGGTGTGGGACTTTGTGCTGACGCGGTATGCACGAGATGCCCGGCTTCAATCTTCGTAGATTGGAGGAGCTTTGCGAGCCGGTTCATCGCCAATCTGCATCGATGTGACCTCAAGCACCTCTGGTTCACTGCCATCGCGGGAATAGAGCCAGATGGAAGCACTGCCAGGGCCCCGCATATTGAACCGCCACACGACTTGAACCCACTCGCCACCAATTTTGGCCAGTCTCGGTAGCTCTAAACTCACTTGATGGCCGGAGCTTATCTGAGCGATGATCTCGGTGTCCGCGTGGACTTCCAGCTCGCCTGTCGGTTGATCCAGGTGGCCGTGCGAGGCGAGAAGGTCGTCCGTGTACCATGCACGTATCCGCTGCCCCGGCACGGGGCTGACGGTGTCGCCCTCATCGATACCCGAGTAGCACTCGGCAATGTGCATTGCGTCAGCTCGCGCATCTTCCAGTCGGAGGTAGTAGCCGTGCCGCTCGAACTCGCAGGCTTCCACGAAATAGATGCCGCCCCAGCCCATCACGGCGATGGCGAACTCGTCCCCGTAGCCGCTGAGCCCCGAGTAGGTCTCTAGCTCCTCAGCTTCGTTCTCGAGCCGCTCTTCGACTTCGGATGCAATGAGGGTTCTGAACTCGGTCCAGGCGTCGTCATATAGGTCGACCCCGACAGCCATGTACTGGAGGTACGCGGAGAAACGGATAGCTGTCTCCAGCACAGCAGGCTCAGTCAACTTGCACTGTCGTGATGACCAATCGGCGTCCATGGCTTCCTCGTGTGCTGCGTGCGGCGTATTATCTTTGGAGGTAAGTGGTTTACAAATCACGACTTTTCTAAGGCCCACGCAGAATTGCAGGACGGTCGGAGGATTTCGTACTCTAATGCTTCCCCCTTCGTTTCCCCTTCGGTCCCCTATGATCATCTGAAGAGTGGGGAGGGGGTGTTGTACACTCCCCACCTTGGGACCTGGGGTCGTTAGCTGTCCTTGAGGGTGACGTTCGGCACCATAAGGCATGTCTTTCCTGTCACCCCCTCCAAGTACTCCCTGAAGGCATCCTTCAGGGACTGTTCGGCCTCCACGGTCCGCGACCGAGGAACGATCAGGGCGTCGTGGATCGGCAGGACTGGGATACCCTGAGCAAACATGAGCTTTTCCATCGCGACCCGCAGGATTTCAGCCTCGTGGTACTGGAGGTCGAGCGTGGAGTACCCGAGGTGCCCGACGTCAATGAGGAGTGGGTGCTTCGCTTTCACGGCAGCCGCCACCTCGCGGATCGGAAACTCGTCCTGCAGCCGCTGGTTTCGACGCTCTGCCTCGTAGTGGGCTTGCGAAGTCTTGGACCATCTGGGGGCTACAGGGTTCGATGCTCCGACAGCCTGTGCCACCCACAGTTTCACCACAACCCTTGGGAGATCTCCTACGTTATAAGGGTCATCACAAGGATCGAATGGCTCACCAGCGAGGGCATGAAGCAACGTAAGGTGGGAGGCTCTGAGGTCTACCTCCACCACCCTCTCTCCATTGATGCTGATCTTCTCCTGCCTCTGATCCGCGCTCCACCGCTCGTAGGCGTCCCCGCCACGGATCGAGTAGTAGCGCCCGCCCTTGTTCCAAGCGAAGTCTGGCTGGTCCCCATTGTTGAAGATGCGACGCAGGCCTTGGAAAGACAGACCGTCGACGTTCTGACTGTTCAGGAATTGGTTTATCCGCTCAATCTGAGTATCAAGCTCCGCCACCCTCGGGTCGCTAAGTTCGAAGGGGAGTTCCTCTGATGGTAACTTGTCGCCGAACCTGGTCTGGCGCTTAGCACGGAGCTCGAGCCGCTTGCCGTCCGCCGCGACCACTCTTGGCTTCAGGGTCCAGTGCGTTTCCCAATCACCCACGATCATACCAGCCGCCGCCGTCATCCCAATCAACTGATCGGTCATGTGGAAGCAGGTTGCCACGCCGTGTTTCTCACCCTCGGGTGCTCCCCAGCGCGGATAGCCGACCCGCCGCACCAGTAGCCCTTCAGCTTCTAAGGCCCTGACGACTTCTGTAAAAATGTCATAACCGAAGCCGAGCTTTGCCGAAGGGAAGTGGCTACGCGACATCCCATGGGCAGCCGCGAGTGGACCAGTCGTACGCCGAGAAGGGCGAGCAAGGTTCATCAGGTCTGCCAGCAATGTTGTGGTAGCTGTCCTGAGCTTGTCCAGGGTCGCGTCGCCCACCTGCTTCTTCCGCTCAGAGAGCCCACGACGCGGCAGGATCACCTCATCAAGGAGCTGCTGAACGAAGGCTCGGGCTGCTGGTGAGCGTGCATTCCCCATCAAGGAAACAAGGCAGGCGTTTTCCCTTGCGGTCTTGAGGGTGGGCAGGTTGGTCGAAGGCACGGGTGGTCTCCTGAAGGGAGCAACGGTCCCTCGGTCTTGGTCATGCGCTGCTGTGGGCGAGGGCGACTACGTCACTGCCTGATTGGCCGCCAGATGCGAAAACACGGGCTCCACAGCGGCCTTAGCGCCGTTCAGCCTGCCCGATTATTTTCTGAACGGCTCTAGGCGGCCAGAGCGTCCGCGCAGTACCGCTTCACGCTCGTGGGGCTGATCCCGAAGTGCTCCGCAGTCTGCCGGATGCTGGCTTTCCGCTCCTTGCGCCAAGATATAACCTCGGAAGCGTCAGCGGCCATAGGTCTCCCCAAGCTCGCCTTGCCCCTGTGGGTCTTCCCTGTGGCTGCCAAGGAAGCCCTGGCGGCTGCTCGGCCTGCATCGCAGCGCTCTCTGATCCGGTTGCGCTCTATCTCGGCCATCTGGGCCAGCACAGCGACGATGATCTTGCCAGCGTCTCCCGAGATGGGGCCGAGGCCCCGTACGTCGACCGTCACGCCCTTGTCGAGGAGGTGCTTGACCGTCGCCTGCACGTCGAGCGCATCGCGCCCCAGCCGATCGATGGAGTAGACGTGGACGGCATCACCCTTTCGGGCATGAGCGAGGAGTTTGCTGAAGCCGGGCCGGTCGGCAGCGAGAGTGCCCCCGCTGATCCCTTCGTCGATAAACTCCTCTTGGAAGCTGCCGCCCAAGGCTTCACGCTGAGCGTCGATCGACTGGTCATGGGTTGAAACGCGATAATAGGCGATACGGTGGGTCATTTGGGCCTCGCTGATGGACGGGAAGGTACCTGTCGCAAATGGCCATGGGCCACAACCCCTAATGGTATCTTTTCGACCATCCCGAACCAGGCTGGGACACTAGGTCCGAAAGGTACAAGTTGTGGGCCCCGTCGACGGCTAGTGGTTGTCGACTTTTCATGCCAAGAACATCCTGATGAAATTTCAAACCGACGAAAACGAGTTTGGGCCGTTTGATGACGATCTTGAGGCGTTACTTCGGCTGCAGGATATCGTACTCCAAGCAGCTGAAGGGCAACGTGGCCCTGAAGCTGAGCGCGAGTATCAATTCTTGCGCGAGCTCCTGATGAGTGAGAGTTCATACGCGAGCTACGTCCCCTCAATTGTTCGTCGACATCGCGACCTCGCTGTTATGTGGCCTTCCCTCAAGAGCTTATCGCCACAATGGGAGCCGCGAAGGCAGGAAATCCGCCGACAATTTGAACCGCTGCTCTACGAGGCCGAAAAGACGTGGCTGTTCGCGGAAATGGGGTCAGAAGAGACAGCCGATGTCATCAGCGACGGACGTGCTTCTTACAGCAGTTCCGCATGGACAGGCGCGACGAAACCTACCGAGAGAGTAGCCGCCGTTAGGACCCTCATGCCTGTGGCGCAGCAGGCGGTGGCGCATCTGTTGGCGACCCTAGATGAGCCAGGACACAATGGGGGGCCTCAACGCGATGAAATAGAAGAAGCCATCGCGGAGCTCAGAAACTTGCACAGCGTGCTCGGTGAACTCATCGAAGCGGCTGATGAGGGACGTCTGACAGAAGCCTTTAATGATGGTTTGGCTACAGATGCGGCGAGGTTCGCCAAGAGAGCAGCGCGTGCCTTAAGAGACGACCCGGTGCCCTACACGGTCTCCGCCACGATTTTGGCGATCCTGACTGCTTGCGGCCTACCGGGGATCGGTGGTTTCTTGGCAGGCGTCGCAATCAATATGAGAAAGCGGACGCCTTAAATAAAGCCTCGGCGTTTGAGGTATTCCTCGGTTTCCTCAGGAAGTTGATCATCGGGCCGCAACATCGAATACGCCGCCAGAGCCTGACCGATGGCATCTTCAGGATCGACCTCTTCTTCATCGATTGTCGCGTCTGGGTCGCGATCAGCATGCTTCACAAAGTTTGTGGGTCGGAGAAGATACGCCAGCATCTCCCAGGGCTTTTCGTGTTCGAAGGTGAGCTCTTCGGCCTTCGTTACCTTGCCTTCCCTTATTGCCTCAGACAATTTTTCAATCACTCCGGCAAGTTCCTCGGGAACTTCGAAGCCTAGTGGTAGGCCCTTCGACTGCGCCTCCGCGAGGCTAAACATTCCCCGCTTCACAATCTCGGTGACATACTCCTGACCCCTGTGGGTGATAAGGTCGCGAAGGACATTCAGAGCTGAGGTGGCGACTAAGTGACTTGCTAATGGTTCATCCCCACGCTCGACCATTTTAATAGCCGCGACAATGAGGCGTTTGCCTGCCTCTGCTTTATCGATCTTCGCCATTTCGCTCCTTTATCACGTGAAGCCCGGAAAGGGGGCGGCAATGTTCAGAGAGCAAATGCCACTGGGCATGCCAGTGGGTCCCTCCGGCAAGAGCTGATGGTACCCCCCGGATTTTCCGTCTACCGTTTCGGTGAGTAGGATTTCGCTGCGTGAATTGCCACGACGGCAGACCTCGATCAGTACTTGCGGTGGTACAAAAACCGGGTCAAAAGGAGTAGGGTAGGGGTCCACGAAGTGGCGGATTTCTGCGATTTTCTGGGCACAGGAGGCTAGTCCCTCCTCCGCTACCAAAATCCGAACAGCAACGGCGCAATCGAGTTCCACCAGTCCGTGCGGGCGATGAGTGGCGAAATTGCATGCACCGGGATCAGGATCGTCATCGCCCCGAGGGTTACGGGGTGGATCCGGCCAAGCTTGCGCTTGTCGTAGATGGCAAGCGCGATCAGAACTGCATCGCCTACCAATGCCGGTATCATGTCCGACCATGGAAACGGGATCACGGTCATCCAGCTAATTCGTGAAAAGGCTGGTGCGAAAAGGTTCAGGAATGCCACGAATATGAGCCGGCGATGCCACTCAACTCGCCGCGTCGCTTCGAAGATGGCCCAGGCAAACGCGATGCAAAAAACCGTGATATCGACCAAGTTGTAGATCGCATATTCGAACGGCTGTTCAACGCCGCGGGCCTGTCGTTCGCCTGCCGCTTGCACAGTCTGCCATATGCCGAGCGGCAACATCGCTCCGGCAAGCGCGACCCCTGCCATGCCGAGTTCGCGGTGCAGCGTCACCTTGCCTGTTCTTACCAGCTGCGTTTGCACCACGAAGAGCCCAACCCAGGCGAAGAACGCCAACCCGTGCAGGTGGCGCAAAAGCGTGAATTGCTTGCTGCCTGTTGCCAGGGGAATGAAGTAGGTGGCCGGAAAACTCAGCAGAACCAGAGCGGCAATCAAAAGTGCGCTTGTCGCGAAGAAGCCGCTCGATCTGCGGCCAGGAGTTTCCTTGCCCATTCCCCGTCTCCCCCTGATTTTGGACAGACCTAACATCACTGCAGACAACAGAGAAGCGTGTTCGAGTTGGGTTGTAAAAGGCGTCTCCGAGGCAATTGTTGCCGGTCATTCCAATAAATCGATCAAATTCGAAGGTCGGGGCGGCGAGCCTCCCTCCGTTGCGATTTCCCAGAAATCCGCGGTGACACGCCACTTCTTGCCAAGATGCGACCGGCAGGTGTAGCCAACCTGTCAGGGTCGCTGGGAGGAGGCTCTATTGGCAAATCAACCAGCGAAGACACGCGTATATCAGAACCACCACCTGGATTCGACGAGGTGGAATTGGTTCAACCCCCGCGACAACGACATCATCATAGCCACGTCCTACAAGGCCGGGACGACGCTGATGCAGACCATCGTCGCAAACCTCCTGTTTCCGCACGACGATATGCCGGCGCCTGCATCCGATTTGTCGCCGTGGCTGGATTTCAGGCTTTTCCCGCTTGAACTGGTGCTCGGCCAGCTGGAAGCGCAGGAACACCGGCGATTCATCAAGACGCATACCCCGCTCGACGGCCTGCCCTGTTTCCCCGAAGCCAAGTACATCTGCGTCAGCCGTGATCCTCGGGACGTCTTCATGTCGCTCCTCAACCATTGGGGAAACCACACCGAAGCGTTCTACATGGCGGCGAATTCGACCCCCGGGAGAGTGGGCGACGAGTTCCCGCGTTTCGGCGGCGATATCAAGGAGATGTGGCGGGACTGGATCACCCGCAGCTGGTTCGATTGGGAGATCGGCGGCTACCCCTATTGGTCGCATCTGAGCTACGCGCTCACCTTCTGGAACCATCGCGAGATGGACAATATCCTGATGGTCCACTTCAACGATCTTAGAGCCGATCTCGAAGGCGAGATGAGGCGCATTGCCGCGTATCTGGACATCGACGTGGCCGAGGAGAACTGGCCGGACGTCGTTCGCCGTTGCACTTTCGAAGAGGTCAAGAAGAACCCGTCCAAGGTGGTGGGCGAGGGTATCTCCTTCGCCTTCGAGGGAGGGGCGGATACTTTCATCCACAAGGGCACGAACCGGCGCTGGGTTGGCGTCCTGGATGAGGAAGACCTCGCGCTCTACGAGGAAGCGATGGCCAAGTTGCCGTCGGATTTCAGGCAGTGGCTTGAACGCGGGAACCAGGCAGGAATGGCTGCCTAGCTATTCCTCTGCCACCGGATTTCCTCAAGATTTGTGCTTGGCGCTCGACTGTCATAGTCTTCCCTCGGGTCCGGGGGAGATTTGGTTATGAGTGCTTTCGCGCGATCCTTGTTTTATGCCGTTGCTGTTTCCGCCTTGGTCCTCCCTGCGATGCAGGCGCAGGCTCACGACCCGGTTGTCCCTGAACTGGAAGCGATGCGGGTGGCGGACATGCAGGGAGCCACGCTGGCATTTCTCGGCACACTGACCGACGAACAACGCGAAAAGGCGAGCAGCACGCTGGACGACAATGCCACCAGGACAAGCTGGTCCAACCTGCCTGTCAGCATGGCGCCGAGATCAGGACTGGTCGTAGCGGAAATGTCATCCGAACAGCGCCGCGCGCTTCACGCCATGATGGCGTCGGCCCTGTCGAGCCAGGGTTACCTCAAGTCGGCGACGATCATGTGGCACGAGGACGTGCTGCGGGCGATGTTCGACGCGATGGTAGGGGCTATGCCGGACACCGATCCGCGCAAGGCCCAGGCTTTGGGCTTTGCCGACAATTACGACAGCGAAAAGTATTTCGTCTCCGTGTTCGGCGACGCCCGGGGTGACGAATGGGGTTGGCTGGTGACGGGACATCATTTCGCCGTCAACTTCACCGTGTCCGGCGGCAAGATCGCGTTCACGCCGATGTTCCTCGGTGCCAATCCCCAGGTTGTCCAGGAGGGGCGCTACGCAGGCTGGCAACTGCTCCAGCATGAATCCGACAGGGCGTTGGCCTTGCTCGGATCCCTCGACGACGATCAACTGGCGCAAGCCGTCGTGGCAGCAGAGGTCGATGCCGCTGTCTTTGCCGGGCCAGGTAAACAGGAAAACCACCAGCAGTCCTTCGGGATAAAGGCCTCGGACCTCAACCTGGTGCAGCGCCGCCTGCTGGAAGACCTGCTCGACGAATATCTCGGCGATGCGTCGAATGAGGCGGCCGCGCGGCAACGCGCGTCGATCGGTGCCGACGGTCCGGACACATTGCGATTTGCCTGGTGGGGGCCCACCGACCAGCCGAGAGGCCGCTACATGTTCAGGGTGCAGGGCCCGTCAGTGCTGATCGACTATGTCCGTGAACCGTCCGGCGACGGAGCGCATAATCACGTGCATTCGATCATGCGCGACCCGTCGAATGACTACGGATCCGATTGGCTGAGGCGCCACTACCACGAAGCGCACCAGGAGTAGCGCGCGAGTAGGGGGTCGAGCCCTCCGGCAGCTACCGCGCCTCCGGTCGGTGGGATTGAGGTCCCAGGAACCGTCGAGCCTCGCGCGGAAGATCACTGCCGTCTGGCGCGTCAGGTGGACGGCGCGCTTATCGGTGAACTGACTTTCTTTGTATCTCCGGCGGCACCGATAGCGTCCGGTTTGACCGTGTCGAGTGAGGCTGTAGGCTGGAAATTGGGTCGTTGAAGGGGAACAGGGAGAAAGACAGTGAAGATGATGTATGGAACGAGCTGTGCCGTGGTCGGCGCGCTTCTCGTAGCGGCTTGCGGTGCGCCCGCGCAGCCTGAAGCCGAGGAAGAGGTCGCCGCAGCTGCAGCCGAGGTTGAAGCACCGGCCGCGCAGGAAACTGAAGCGTTCGAGGTCTGCGATGCCGACGGCAATCGCTATCCATCCGAAGCGGATGCCGAAGCGGCCGGACTAGACCGGGCCGAGTATGGTGCAACCTTCTGTGAATTTGCCGAGTAGCTGACAGAGCCGGCTAACCCGGCCGAAATCGCAGGGGTCGGGAGTTACTCCCAGCTGGCGCCGGTAGAGCGCCAGACCTTTTCCTCGGCGTCCCACACGCTGGCGGTCACGCACGGGGTCGGGTTGATCCCGTCGCATTGCGAACCGTGGACGTCTGCCAGCAAGACCGTGTGTGGGCCCAGCTTCGCCATGCCCCAACCCTGGGTCAGCATGGAGGCGAGGCTGTCGTCGATGAGGAAGTGCGACATGGTCCCGCCGGTGCCTCCATACATCGAGGCAGCGGTGGAGCAGGCGAAGGCGGATTCGTTCAGCACCCAGTCCTCGTCGCCGTCACCGTCGAGGTCGACGCGCTGGATCGCCGTGTCTTCCATAGCAAATGTGCCGCCGTCCATTTCCCCACAAACCGAGGCGGCCTCGTCGATTTTGGTCTGCAGCTCTGCCGGCACATCGGCTGAAGTTCCGGCATACAGTGGCGCCGGTGCGGCAAGCGCTGCGGATGCCATGACCGCACTAATGCTTTTGATCCCCATCCTGTTTCCTCCTTTCGAATACATCGACCCCTGACCGGAAGCTGGCGCAAGTCCGACCAAACGACAAGTTATGCGCTCTCATTGGAGGTTACGAGCTTTCTGCCAACGAGTTTTCCCGGGAACATTGACATCCCCGCGGAGTATATTAGATAATGCTCATATTAGGGAGCTAGAGACCATGTCTACCCACGATACCGTTATGGAAAACGCCACGACCCAGATCCGCCGCGCGCTCGACGACAAGGCGCTGCGGCCCTCTATTGCAGGGTTCTTCGACGAAGCGACCAACACGATCAGCTACGTCGTCCACGATCCCGCCACCAACGAGGCGGCGATCATCGACTCGGTGCTCGACTACGATGCTGCTGCAGGCCGTACCTCCAACGGTTCGGCGGACCTCATCATCGAATATGTCACCAAGAACGACCTGACCGTGACCTGGCTGATCGAAACGCACGCCCATGCCGATCACATCTCGGCAGCGCCCTATCTGCAGGGAAAGCTCGGCGGCAGGCTCGCCATCGGGCGCGAGATCATTCGCGTGCAGGAAGTCTTCGGCAAGCTGTTCAATGCAGGCACCGATTTCCAGCGCGACGGTTCGCAGTTCGATCATCTGTTCGATGACGGCGAGACGTTCAAGCTCGGCACGCTAGAGGGCATTGCGCTGCATGTTCCCGGTCACACGCCGGCGGACATGGCCTTCATCATCGGTGATGCCGCATTTGTCGGCGACACCATCTTCATGCCGGATTTCGGGACCGCCCGTGCGGACTTTCCGGGCGGCGACGCGCGCCAGCTTTACCAGTCGATCAAGCGGCTCCTGTCGCTGCCCGAGGACACGCGCCTGTTCCTGTGCCACGATTACAAGGCACCTGGCCGCGACGAATATGCCTGGGAAACCACGGTCGGCCAGCAGAAGCGCGAGAACGTGCACGTCAAGGAAGGCACCAGCGAGGACGAATTCGTCGAGATGCGCACCGCGCGTGACAAGACGCTCGACATGCCCAAGCTGATCATGCCCAGCGTGCAGGTGAACATTCGCGGCGGGCGCCTGCCCGAGCCGGAGGATAATGGCGTGAGTTACATCAAGATCCCGGTGAACGCGGTATGATCCTCCCCGGCTTCCCTGAAGCAGCCCCGCTCGCCGGCCTGGCGGGCGGCCTGCTCATCGGCCTCGCTGCAGCGCTCATGCTGCTCGGTGCGGGCCGTGTCACCGGCGTGTCCGGCATTGTCGGGCGAGCCTTCGGCATCAACGACAGCGGCATGTCCTGGTCGAGCGCCTGGACCTTCGTCATCGGCCTGCCGCTCGGCGCGTTCCTGGTGGCAACGCTGAAGGGCGGGTTCGATCCCGAATTCGTGCCCCTGCCGCTGCTCGCTGTTGCAGGTGTGCTAGTCGGTTTCGGCGCGCGTCTCGGCAGTGGTTGCACCAGCGGGCATGGCGTCTGCGGTGTCAGCCGCCTGTCGCAGCGTTCGCTCGTGGCAACGGCAACCTTCATGATCGCGGGTATCGCGACCGTGGCCGTAATGGGAGTTCTGTGATGATCCGCACGCATCTACCTCCGCTGGTTTCCGGTACCCTGTTCGGCGCAGGCCTCGCGCTGGGCGGCATGACCGACCCTGCGCGTATTCGCGGGTTCCTCGACATCTTCGGTGCGTGGGACCCGACGCTGGCCTTCGTCATGGGCGGCGCAGTGCTGGTCATGGCGATCGCATGGCGTTTCGTGCCCCGTATGGCGCATCCGCTGTTCGCACCGAAGTTCTCGCTGCCCGACAGGACCGACCTGACCCCGCAATTGGTGGGCGGCGCGACTCTTTTCGGCGTGGGCTGGGGCCTTGCCGGCCTGTGCCCGGGACCCGGCTTTGCAATCCTCGCCATCGCCCCGCTCGAAGCAGTGGTATTCTGCGCCAGCCTGCTGGCCGGGATGCTGATGCATCGCGTGCTCTTCGACCAGAAAGCAAAGGCACCTGCCCATGCAAGCCAATAAGCTCACCGATCGCCTGAGCGTTCGCGGCCAGATTACGGCCGAGGACGTGCAGGCCGCCAAGGACGGAGGTTTCACGACTATCGTCTGCAACCGTCCCGACGGCGAAAGCCCCGACCAGCCTTCCGCCGACGCTATCGCTGCGGCGGCGAGTGCGGCTGGCCTCGCCTTCCACAACAACCCTGTAACCCCAGACACGCTGACGCCCGAAAAAGTTGGGTTCCAGGGCGACATCTTGGAGTCTGCCGAGGGCAAGGTGTTGGCCTATTGCGGCAGCGGCCGGCGCTCCACCATCCTCTGGATGCTTGCAAATCCGGACGGGCTGACGCCGGACGAGCGGATCGGTATCGCGGCGCAGGCCGGATACGACCTCGCTTCGATGCGTCCGAACCTCTGACCGGCGGTGCGTTGAATGGGTAGCAAGGCTCCCGGCACCGGGAACGGATCGTTGACAGGCGGCGCGATGCGCCTGACCCGCCAGCACGCCCAGCGCTACCTGCCCATACTCGACTGGGGGCGCACCTACGACAGGGTCACGCTGTCCAGCGACCTCATCGCGGCGGTGATCGTCACGCTGATGCTGATCCCGCAGAGCCTCGCCTATGCACTGCTGGCGGGCCTGCCGCCGGTCGTCGGGCTTTATGCCTCGATCCTGCCCCTGATCGCCTATGCCATCTTCGGTACCAGCCGCACGCTTTCGGTCGGGCCGGTGGCCGTGGTCTCTCTCATGACCGCGGCAGTGGCAGGAAAGGTCGCTGCGGGCGGTACTGCCGAATATCTGGCCGCGACCATCGCGCTGGCAGCAATTTCCGGGCTGATGCTGACTGCGATGGGCCTGTTGCGGCTCGGCTTCCTGGCCAACCTCCTGTCGCATCCGGTCGTCAGCGGTTTCATCACGGCAAGCGGGATCATCATTGCCGCCAGCCAGCTCAAGCACCTGTTGGGCGTGAAGGCAGAGGGCGAAACGCTGGTCGAAATCGTGCTGTCGCTTTCCTCGCATGTCGGGGAAACCAACCTCGTCACCTTGGCGATCGGTACAGGCGCAACAGCCTTCCTAGTCTGGGTGCGAAAGGGTCTTAAGCCTACCCTGATGAAGCTCGGCCTCAAGGAAGGTAGAGCAGGCGTCGCGACCAAGGCAGGCCCGGTTTTGGCAATCGTCGTGACGACCGCAGCCGTAGCCTTGCTGGGCCTCGACGAGCGCGGTGTCAGGACCGTGGGCGACATCCCGGTCGGCCTCCCACCGTTCGCCTTGCCCAGCTTCGATGCGGGGCTCTGGTCGGAACTGCTGGTCGGAGCCGCCTTCATCTCGATCATCGGCTTCGTCGAGTCAGTATCCGTCGCACAGACGCTTGCCGCGAAGCGCAGGCAGCGCATCGATCCCGACCAGGAGCTGGTGGCGCTCGGTTCGTCGAACCTCGCTTCCTCGCTGTCCGGAGGTTTTCCGGTGACCGGAGGCTTTTCACGCTCGGTGGTCAACTTCGACGCCGGCGCAGCAACGCCGGCTGCAGGGGCTTTTACGGCCATCGGCATCGCGCTGGCCACCGTTTTCCTGACGCCGCTGCTGTTCTACCTGCCGCTGGCGACCTTGTCGGCGACGATCATTGTGGCAGTCCTCACCCTGGTGGACCTGCACAAGCCTGTCGAGCTGTGGCGCTATTCCAAGCGGGATTTCATCGCGATCGCCGCCACCATCCTCGTTACCCTCGTGGACGGGGTGGAAACGGGCGTGCTGGTTGGCGTGCTCGCCAGCCTTGCCCTGTTCGTCTGGCATTCCTCGCTGCCTCACGCGGCGGTGGTGGGGCAGGTTCCCAATACGGAGCATTTCCGCAATGTGCGCCGGCACAAGGTCCTGTGCGATCCGCGGGTCCTCACCATTCGCGTCGACGAATCCCTGACCTATCTCAATTCGCGCTGGCTGGAGGAATTCGTCCTCAGCGAAATTGCCGACAATCCGGAGGTAAAGCACCTCGTCCTGATGTGCTCGGCGGTGAATTTCATCGACGCATCGGGACTGGAAGTGCTGGAGGCGCTCAACGAGCGGCTGGGCGATGCTGGGGTGACCATGCACCTGTCCGAAGTGAAGGGACCCGTCACCGACCGGCTGTCGCGCACCCACTTCCTCTACAAGCTGAGCGGCAAGATATTCCTGACGCAGTATGATGCGTTCAAGACGCTCGCGCCAGATGCAGTTGCGCACGGCACCATGTCGACGCCAGACCTCGGCGCCAACCGGATAGAGAAACGGATGTGAGCGGGGTGGGCGCGGGGATCAGGCCGAAGCCTGACCGGCGTCCGTTTCGCATTGCGCGCAGAACAGGTCGTAGAGCGTGCCGATTACGGCCTTCGCGTCCTCGCTATCGATCGAATACCAGACGAATTGCGATTCCCGCCGGGTCTTCACGAGATTTTCGCGGCGCAGGACACTCAGGTGCTGCGAAAGTGCCGATTGCGATAGCGGGATCTTGGTCGCCAATTCGCCGACCGTCATTTCCTTTTGCGACAGCTGGCACAGGATCATCAACCGAGATTCGTTCGCCATCGACTTCAGCAGCGCGACGGCGCGGCCCGCATTTTCCTGCATCATTTCAAGCGGAAGATCCACCTGGCGGCTCCTTGGCTGCGGGCATCACGCGCGCGTCTGACAACCGGGCCATTCGCGGTTGCGTCGCGAAACCGGCCCTGCAATAGCTGTATTAGGAACTCGTGATATGAAAACAAGTCGCGAGCCGTGGGAGAGAGATGGGCTTTAACCCCTTCGAGACCGTCCGCGAGGACGTGGCCCTGTCGCCGCAGGTGGCCGACGAGGTGAAGACCTCTACCTGTTACATGTGTGCCTGCCGCTGCGGTATCCGGGTCCATCTGAAGAACGGCACGATCCGCTATATCGAGGGCAATCCCGATCATCCGGTCAACAAGGGTGTGTTGTGCGCCAAGGGTAGCGCGGGCATCATGCACCAGTATGCGCCGGCCAAGCTGACCAAGCCGCTGCTTCGCACAGGGGAGAGGGGATCGGGCGAATTCCGCGAGATCGAATGGGACGAGGCGCTGGAACTGGCGACCGAGTGGCTGGGCGAGGTTCGCGAGCGTGATCCGGCCAAGCTTGCCTTCTTCACCGGGCGTGACCAGTCTCAATCCCTGACCGGCTGGTGGGCCAGCCAGTTCGGCACGCACAATTTCGCAGCCCACGGCGGCTTCTGTTCGGTCAACATGGCGGCGGGCGGGCTTTACACGCTGGGCGGGGCATTCTGGGAATTCGGCGAGCCCGATTACGAGCGCACGCTCTACCACATGATGTTCGGCGTGGCCGACGATCATGACAGCAATCCGATCAAGCTCGGCCTCGGCAATCTGAAGACCCGGCCCGGCACGAAGTTCGTGTCGGTCAATCCGGTGCGCACCGGCTATTCGGCGATCGCCGACGAATGGATCGGCATCAGACCGGGGACCGACGGGCTATTCGTCTTCGCGCTGATCCACGAATTGCTGCGGGCAGAGAAGATCGATTGGGCGAGCCTTGCCCGATATTCCAATGCCCCGTGGCTGGTCATCAACGAGCCGGGCGCTGCCGATGACGGCCTGTTCCTGCGGCACGAAGATGATGGCGCACCGCTTGCCTGGTGCCTCGAGCAGGGCAGGGCGATCAGGGCCAATGCTGCGCACATCCAACCGGCCTTTGCGGGCGAGCGCGAGGTCAATGGCCGCCGCGTCGTTCCGTCTTTCCAATTGCTCGCGGAACGGTACCTAGACGCCGAATTCTCACCCGATGCGGTTGCAGAGACGACCGGCATTCCGGCGGACACGATCCGCCGCATTGCCGCAGAGCTCGCCGAGACGGCGTTTGAGAAGGAACTCGTGATCGAGGAGCCGTGGATCGATGCCTGGGGGCGCCACCACGACCGCTTCGTCGGCCGGCCCGTGTCCTTCCATGCCATGCGCGGAATTTCGGCACATTCGAACGGCTTCCACACCTGCCGGGCCATCCACATCCTGCAGGCGTTGCTGGGTTCGGTCGATTGTCCGGGTGGCTGGCGGTACAAGGCGCCGTTCCCCAAGCCGATCCCGCCCGGCGTCAAGGCGGCATGGCCCAAGGCGGAGGCGGGCGTTCCGCTGGACGGCCCCCCGCTGGGCTTCCCGCGATCGCCCGAAGACCTGATTGTCGACCAGCATGGCGAACCGCTGAGGATCGACAAGGCTTTCAGCTGGGAGCACCCGCTGGCGCTGCACGGCATGATGCACATGGTGCTGCACAACGCCGCGACCCAGGACCCCTACGGCATCGACGTGCTGTTCATGTTCATGGCCAACATGGCCTGGAACAGCTCGATGAATATCCCCGACACGCTCGGCTATTTCACGAAGAAGTGCGAGGACGGTGAATACGTCATCCCGAAGATCATCTACTCCGATGCCTTCTGGTCGGAGACGGTGCCCTATTGCGACCTGATCCTGCCCGACACGACCTATCTGGAGAGGTGGGACTGCATCTCCATGCTCGACCGGCCGATCTCGTCTGCCCATGGCGGCGGGGACGCGATCCGCCAGCCGGTCCTGCCGCTCGATCGCGATGTGCGCCCGTTCCAGACGGTCCTGCTCGATCTGGGTGCTCGGCTGGGCCTGCCCGGCATGACCAATCCCGACGGATCGCCGAAATTTCCGGGCGGCTACGAGGACTATATCGTCAACCACGAACGCGCGCCCGGCGTCGGTCCGCTATCGGGCTGGCGCGGCGAGGACGGGAGCAAGTCTGGCGTCGGCGCGGTCAATCCCGACCAACTGGACCGCTACATCGAGAACGGGTGCTTCTGGCACGAGGAACTGCCGCTTTCGGCGCAGTTCATGAAATACGCGAACCGCGAATACCTCGCCTATGCGAAGAAAATGGCTTGGCTCGGTTCGACCGACCCGATCACTTTCCAGCTCTACAACGAGGATTTGCAGAAATTCCGCCTGGCGGCGCGCGGGCACGGCCAGATCCAGCCGCCGGAAGAGCATCGCGAACGGATCGACACTTATTTCGACCCTCTGCCCATCTGGTACCAGCCCTTCCTCGAACGCGAGGAGGGCGGGGAAGACTTCCCGGTCCACGCGCTCTCGCAGCGGCCGATGCACATGTATCACAGCTGGGGCAGCCAAAACGCTTGGCTGAGGCAGATCACCAGCGCGAACAAGTTACAAATGCACGGCGACCTTGCAGCGAAGCATGACCTCGCGGACGACGACTGGGTCTGGATCGAAAACGGCCGCGGGCGGGTGAAGGCGCAGGTGAAGCTCGTAACCGGCGTGAACCCCGATGTCGTGTGGACCTGGAACGCGATCGGCAAGCGCAAGGGCGCGTGGGGCCTCGACAAGGACAGCCCCGAGATGACGCGCGGCTTCCTCCTCAATCACATCATCACCGATAAGCTGCTGCCGGAGAAGGGCGACAAGGCCTATTCCAATTCCGACCCGGTGACCGGCCAGGCCGCATGGTACGATCTTCGCGTCCGCTTGCGGAAGTGTACGGCGGAGGAGGCAGGTGAAGCTTATCCCGTTTTCGAGCCCGTAGGACAGTACGTCTCGAGACAGGACGGCCCGCTGGAGTTTGGCGCGGACCTCAGGGGTGACGGGACGGGCGGGAAGGCCGTACTCAAGGAATTTATCGGCCAGCGCCACGCCAATCACGGCTGGATCGACGGCATCAGGGATGGGCGCGGTAACCGGGGGAATGACGGGACATGACCAGCCTGCCGGAGACTACTGGCAAGAAGCTTGGCCTCGTCGTCGATCTCGACATCTGTGTCGGGTGTCACGCCTGCGCGGTGAACTGCAAGGAATGGAACGCCGGGGCGAAGTCCGCGCCGCTCACTGATTACGACCCCTACGGCAAGAAGCCGGACGGCGTTTGGTTCAACCGCGTCCACACCTACGAGACGACCGATGACGCGGGCCGCGGCCAGACCGTCCATTTCCCACGGTCCTGCCTGCATTGCGAGGATGCGCCTTGCGTGACCGTGTGCCCGACAGGGGCGAGCTACAAGCGCGAGGAAGACGGCATCGTGCTGGTCAACGAGGATATTTGCATCGGCTGCAAGCTGTGTAGTTGGGCCTGTCCCTATGGCGCGCGCGAATATGACGAGAACCAGGGCGTGATGAAGAAATGTACGCTCTGCGTCGACAAGATCTACAACGAGAACCTCCCCGAGGAGAGCCGCGTGCCCGCCTGCGTATCGACCTGCCCGGCAGGCGCGCGCAGTTTCGGCGATCTTGGCGATCCGGATAGCGAAGTGTCACGCCTCGTCGCTGCAAGGGGCGGCTACGACCTCATGCCCGAACAGCTGACGAAACCGGTCAACAAGTACCTGCCGCCGCGACCGCGACAGGACGGGCGGGAAGGGGCCAAGGCCCCCCGCATGCTTGACCATGTCGACGGAACGACCGATGGGGCGGGCCTGATCGCCCGCTGGGTCGACAAGATCCTGTCGTAGGGGAACGGGCGATGCATCCTGCGAAATCCGTGATCTTCTTCACCACCGCCAGCGGCGCGGGCTACGGGATGATGATCGTCTTGGCCTTCCTCGCATCGCTGGGCGTCCTGCCGCGAGAGGCGGGTTTCGGTTTCGCGACTTTCGGCCTGGCTTTCGCCCTGATCGTTTCGGGGTTGCTGTCCTCGACGCTGCATCTCGGACGTCCGGAGCGCGCATGGCGGGCGTTGTCGCAGTGGCGTTCGAGCTGGCTTTCGCGCGAAGGGTTGGCAGCAGTGATCGCCTTTGTCCCGCTCGGCCTGTTCGCGATTTCGTGGAGCTTCAACCTCATCACAAGCTCGGCCGCCGTCGCGCTGGGCACCGCGGGAGCGGCCCTGTCGCTCGTGACGGTTTACTGTACGGCCATGATCTACGCTTCGTTGCGGCCTGTTCCCGCGTGGTTCAACGGCTGGACTGTTGCCGGCTATCTTGTCATCGGGCCAATGAATGGCGCGGTGATCCTCGCATTCCTGCTGGACGCTTCCGATGTCGACCAGGCGGCGGCGATCACGCGGCTGCTTGCGCTGGTACTGTTAATGATCGGGCTAGGCGTGAAGCTGGCTTACTGGCGGAACATCCACGCCTCCGCTCCCGTCAGCACGGCAGGTTCGGCGACAGGGCTGGGCCATCTGGGACGGGTCGAGATGACCGGCAGCCCGCACGACAATGACAATTACCTCTTGCGGGAGATGGGCTTCCGCATCGCGAGGAAGCATGCGGACAAGCTGCGGCGGATTACCGTATGGTCCGGTTTCATCATCCCAATGCTCGCCATGGTGGACGGGCTTGTCTTCCCCTTCGAACCCCTGACACTGCCGTTTACGGTGATTGGCCTTGTCGCCTGCCAGGTCGGGGTTGCGACCGAGCGCTGGCTGTTCTTCGCCGAAGCAAAGCACGCCGTCACCCTGTATTACGGAGAGCAGGCCGTCTGACCTGGCAGGCTCAGCCGTGCTTCGGCGTCGCGTAGCTGTGCAAGGTCGTCAATATCCTCGAATGCATTGCCGCTCCCGTCCGCAGGCCATTGTATTTCGGTCGCTTCCTGCACCTCCGCAAACCGCAGGAGCGAACGCCCGCCTTGTGCGATGAAAACGGAAAGCTCGTCCGGTGCCACTCGCCAGAGACCTGCCATCGCCTGCAGATGACCTTCCGCGACGGGAAGCGCGGCGCCTTTATCGCCGATAGCTGCCGCAAGGCGCGGCAAAAGGTCTCGGGGCAGGAAAGGCATGTCGCAAGAGACTAGCAGGACGTGAGAGGAGTTCTGCTGACTGGCAAAGCGGAACGCGCTGGCGAGCGCCGAAATCGGGCCGAGGTTTTTCGCGTTATCAAGCAGGACGGGAAGGTTCGAATTCGCTGCCTGCCCCGGCTCCCCGACCGCTATCGCGATGGTCTCGCCCCAGGTCTTCGCGGCATCGATGGCGCGTTCCAGCATGGACCGGCCGGCCAGTAGCCGAGCAGGCTTGTCTCCTCCAATGCGTTCGCCACGCCCGCCGGCGGCAATGACGATGGCAATTTGGCTCGGATCGAGGGTGGTATCCACGGCAAGAGGCTAGGCCGGCCAGGCCGGGTCGTCCATGCCGATCGCATCCGCCCGTTTGTCAGACCGCTGCGCTGAAGCGCGTCTTTGACACTTGCCGGTACGGATCGAGAAGGGCGGCGATCGTCCGCGCATAAGGCAGGCCGTCGGGGTCCATGGTCAGCACGTTCCCGTCCAGCGATGCCAAGCCGCGCGCGGTGAAAGCCGACAGGCGGCAGGCGATGTCTGCCGCGAGATATTCGGGCAATTCGGTCCTGCCCTGACAGAGCAGTTCCTCGATTGCCTTGCCGCGCTCGCCGTCCTCCGCGCTGCGCTCGAACCCGCGCTGGGCGGTGAGCGATCCTTGCGAGGCGATCATGCGGTAACGTCCGCTGTTCTTCTCGTTCTGGGCGAGTAGGTGCGGGAAGGAACTGATCGCCGAACTGCCAAGGCCGATCAGGTTCGGCGCGGCATCGTCGGTAAAGCCTTGGAAATTGCGGTGCACCCGCCCTTCCGTCGCTGCACGGGCAAGGGGATCGCCGCCGGGCCGCGCGAAATGGTCGAAACCGACCGGCACATAGCCGTGGGTCGCAAGGTAGGAATAGCCGAGCCCGGCCATGGCGAACCGCTCTGCCTGGTCGGGCAGGTCGGTATCGTCGATCATCCGCTGGCGCGGGACGATGTGCGGCACATGGGCATAGCCGAATAGCGCAACGCGATCCGCGCCCAGAACGCGGGTGCGCTGGAGCGTGTCGAGCAGGTCGTCGCGGGTCTGGCCGGGCAGGCCATACATGAGATCGAAATTGAGCGAGGTAACGCCCGCGTTCCTCAGCAGATCGACCGTCTCGACGATCGAATCCTCTGCCTGCACGCGCCCGATCGCTTCCTGGCAGTGCGGGGCGAAGGTCTGGACGCCGAGGCTGGCACGCTCGATCCCGACGTGGCCGATGACCTCGGCCCATGAGCGCGTCATCGTGCGCGGATCGAGCTCGATCGAGAAGATCGGGTCGTCGAGACCGAAGCGGATGGTCAGCGTGTCGACCAGCCGCACGAAATCGGTAGGCGTGATGGCATTGGGGCTGCCGCCGCCGAATGCCACCCGCCCGACCTTCGTGCCTCGCGGGAGGAGCGAGGACACGAGATCAATCTCTGCGTGCAGTGCCGAGAGATAGGATTCCAACCGCTGCCGGCGCCCGGCCTTGCCGGTGTTGCAGCCGCAGTAGAAACAGATTTTCTCGCAAAAAGGGATGTGGACGTAGAGCGAGACATCGCCCGACACGCTCTCCAAGGCCTTGCGATAGGCATCGCCCGGAATGTCGCCGAACTCGGCGGCAGTCGGGAAGCTGGTGTAACGCGGGACGGGCGTTGCGAGCAGGTCGGGATGATAGGGCCACATGCAGGCCGGATTGGCGGGATTTTCCCCCGCTTTCATTGACTTCGATCAAGCCGTTTTCGAGAGCAACCGGCGTGACACCCTTTTTGCAGGCAGGCGCCGGGTTGGTCTTCTCCGCCGGTGCGCATCGGGAGGGTAAGGACGATGGTTTCACCACTGGCGCAAAGCGTAGCCGTCAAGCTCGTGGCTTCGGCGGGCAGGGGGCCGATTATCAGTGGTAGCAGCGCAGCAAGGGGGAACGCGAAGGAACTCATTTGGCGCTCTCCTCGCTCTCGTCCTCATCGTCGATAAGGATGCGGTGCGCAGCGCCGTCGAGATCCTCGAACTGCCCGTCGCGCATGGCCCAGAAGAACATCGCCAGCCCGAACACGCCCATGCCGAGCGCAATCGGGATGAGGATCGCAAGCCCGCTCACTTCGCAGCTCGTGCGAGGCGAAGCGAGTTTGCGACCACCACCAGAGAGCTGAGCGACATGGCGATGGCTGCTATCAGCGGCGTGACCATGCCTGCCAGCGCCAGCGGAACGGCCAGCACGTTGTAACCGATGGCGAAGGTGAAGTTCTGGCGCACGATACGCATCGTGTCGCGAGCCACGCTCACGGCAGTTGCCACGGGCGCAAGGCGCTCGCCGATGAAGACTGCATCTGCGGCCTGCTGGCTGATATCGCTGGCCGTGCCCGGCGCGATGGAGGCGTGGGCGGCAGCAAGGGCAGGGCCGTCGTTGAGGCCATCGCCGACCATCAGCGGGAAGTGACCCTCAGCGCGCAGGCCTTCGAGCCGTTCGAGCTTTTCTTCCGGACCGACTCCGGCAAAACCTTCGAGGTTCAGTTCCTCGACCACCTTCGCGACGGCACCCGGGCGGTCGCCGGAAATGACCTGCGAGCGCACCTCCATCCGCGCGAGCGTGTCGATCGCTTCCTTCGCGTCCGGTCGCAGGGCATCCGAAAACAGAATGGGATAGGCGAGCCCGCCGACATGGAGCGTGGTGGACATGCCCGGCCCGCCGATCTCGTTGCGGCGCAGCGCGACCGAGGAATTGTCCCAGGTCGCCACGATCCCTTCGCCCTTGATCTCGCTGATATCGGCAAGGGTCGCAGGTTTCACGTCTTCCGCCCGCAGGCTTGCCGTGAGACCGCGGCTGAGCGGATGGCTGCTCGCCTGTGCAAGGGCGAGGGCGACCGATTTGGCGCGTTCGTCGAGATGCGAGATATCGGGGCGAGGCTCGCCCAGCGTGAGCGTGCCGGTCTTGTCGAACAGGGCGATATCGACCTCTGCCAGCCGTTCGAGCGCTGTCCCGTCCTTGACCAGCAGGCCCTTCTTGATGAGCGCACCGGAGGCAACAACCTGCGCCGCCGGAACTGCAAGTCCCATCGCGCAGGGGCAGGTGATGATAAGCACCGCAATCGCAATGACGAGCGACTGGTGCCAGCCGGCGCCCGCGATCATCCAGCCGACGAATGCCAGCACGGCCAGCGTGTGAACCGCAGGCGCATAGAGCCGCGAGGCGCGGTCCGCGATACGCACGTAGCGGCTGCGGGACTGGCCCGCTTCATCCATAAGGCGCGCGATTTCCGCGAGCGCGGTGTCGCCCTGCGTCGCCGTGATCTCGACAGTCAGCGGGCCTTCGAGGGCGATCGCGCCAGCATGGACCGTATCGCCTGGGGCGACGGCTTCGGGCGTGCTTTCGCCCGTCAGCATGGCATTGTCGAGCGCTCCCTTGCCGGAAACGACCGTGCCGTCTGCGGCGAGGGCGTCGCCGGCCGCCACGATCATGGTCATGCCGGGAAAGAGGTTTTCCGCCGCGATCCGCTGCGTGCTGCCGTCCTCCTGGACAATGGCTGCGCTCTTGCCCATGCGCGACAGCAGTGCGCCGATGCCTGCCCGCGTGCGGTTGCGCATCATGGTGTCGAGCGAACGCCCTGCCAGCAGGAAGAAGAGCAGCATGACAGCGCCATCGAAATAGGCATGCTCGCCGCCGGTAAGCACTTCGTAGAAGGACATGCCCGTCGCCAGCAGGACACCGATCGAAATGGGGACGTCCATGTTGGTCCGGCGATAGCGCAGCGCCATGGCCGCGCTGGCAAAGAAGGGGCGGCCGGAATAAGCCACCACCGGCAGGGCGATAAGGGCGGAAAGAAGGTGGAACAGCTCGCGCGTCACGCCGCCTGCGCCCGACCACACGCTGACCGACAGAAGCATGATGTTCATCATGCCGAAGCCTGCGACCGCAAGCGCGCGGAACAGGCGCTTTGCCTCCCGGTCGTCTTCCGCCAGCGGGTTGGCGGCCACCGGCTGCGCTTCGAAGCCGAGGTGTTCGAGTGCCGAGATCAGCGCCTCGTCATCCACTCGCGCATCGTGGCGGACCGCTACGCGCTTGGCAGAGAAGTTCACGCGCGCCGCGTCGACACCATCGATGTCGCCAAGGCCGCGCTCGATCTTCGCGATACAGCCTGCGCACCGCATCCCCGGCACGGTGAAGCGGCTGTCGACCAGAGCCGGCGCCTCGTCGGGCAGGGGAGTGGCGAGAGCGTTCATCCCACGGGGCGCTCGATGCGGTATTCTTGCTCGCCTTCGGCAAGGGTCAGGCGAACCAGCCAGCGTCCTTCGGGCAAAGGCGCGGCGCTGACGAAGCGGCCGTCATCTTCTGCCTCGAGCTGCCAGCGCAGCGGTTCTGCCCGGCCGAGCGGGTGACGCAGTTCGGCCGTCGCGAGCGTGCCTACGGGCGTGCCCTCGGTCTGGACTTCCAGATGACCTGCGCCATTTCGTGCCACACGGGCCGACCAGCCGAGTTCATTGGCCTCTTCCGCTGCTGCCAGCCAGCCGTTGAACTTCTGGCTGGCGACGTAGGAATTCTCCACGACGACTCCGCCGAAGCTGTTCACGGCAAGGCCGGCCATCATGAAATTGACAGCGACCACCACGCCGAAGCCTCCTACGAGGATGCCGGTCATGTGCCAGCCCGTGAAACGCTTGGTCATCATTCGCTCTCCGGTGCGCTGAAGCGGGTCGTGCCGCTGGCGGTTTCGGGTTGCTGGTCGTCGGTCGCCAGCGTGAAGGTGAAGTCCTGCTGGCCGCTGCCTGCAGGCGCCACGACATAGGCCCTGACGGTCCGCGTCTCGTCCGCGGGGACGGTGAAGGCCTGGCTGCGCGCTGCGGCATCCTGGCTGATGCGGTCGGTCCAGAAACGGCCGCCTTCCAGCCCCTCCATCGTCACGGTCATCTCGCGCGGACTGGTGGTCATGTTGCGCAGCTTGAGCGTGTAGGAATTGCGGATCGAACCGTCGCTCATCAGCATGAAGGGCGGATTGCGGTCGGGTGAAATAGTTAGGTCGAGATGCGACCTTGTGCCGAGCGCGAAAAGCAGGGCGAAGCCGATCGCCGACCAGATGCCGAGATAGACCAGCGTGCGCGGACGCAGCAGCGCCTTCCACGGCGGGCGCGGCGTTCCGCCTGCGGCCTCCCGCTCGCAGTCCTCAAGCGTGGCGTAGTCGATCAGGCCGCGCGGGCGACCGATATCCTTCATCACCCGGTCGCAGGCATCGATGCACAATGCGCAGGTGATGCAGCCGATCTGCGGTCCTTCGCGGATGTCGATGCCGGTCGGGCAGACCTGCACGCACTGGGTGCAGTCGATGCAGTCACCGAACTGGCCGGGGTTCTTGGCGGCTTTCTTGACGCTGCCTCGCGGTTCACCGCGCCAGTCCTTGTAGGTCACCAGCAGCGATTTTTCGTCCATCATCGCGGTCTGGATACGCGGCCAGGGGCACATGTAGATGCACACCTGTTCGCGCATGAACCCGCCCAGCGTGACGGTGGTCAGCGTCAGGACGGCAACCGTGATGTAGGCGACCGGGGCAGCCTCTCCGCGCCAGAAATCATGCACCAGGGTAGGTGCATCGGCGAAGTACATGATCCACGCGCCGCCGGTCCAGAAGCCGATGAAGAGGTAGATGGACCACTTGAAGGCGCGGCGCATGACCTTGCTCCACGTCCACGGCGCCGCGTCTAGGCGCATGCGCGCATTGCGGTCGCCGTCGACGAAGCGGTCGACGTGCTGGAACACGTCGGTCCACACGGTCTGGGGACAGGCATAGCCGCACCAGGCGCGGCCGACCGCGCTGGTCACGAGGAAGAGGCCGATGCCCGCCATGATCAGCAGGCCGGCGACGAAGTAGAATTCGTGCGGCCAGATCTCGATGCCGAACATGTAGAAGCGGCGGTTGGCGAGATCGACCAGCACTGCCTGGTCGGGTGCGTACGGGCCACGGTCCCAGCGGATCCACGGCGTGCCGTAGTAGATCGCTAAGGTAACGACCATCACCAGCCACTTGAAGCGGCGGAACGGGCCGTCGATGCGCTTGTTGTGAACCGCCTTGCGCGCTTCGTAGAGCTTTTCGGGCAGGTCCTGACGCGGCGGCTGGTGCGGCTCGTGCCTGCGGGTGGCCGCTTCGGGGCTGGCAACGGCGCTCGAGACGGGGTCGTTGGTCTTGACGACCCCGTCTTCGATTACCTGCCGCGGATCGTCATTCTGCGGCATCGGCTTCGGCGACCGGTTCTTCGACCGGAGCCTCCACGAAGTCCTCGCCTCCCCCGCGCGAATGGACGAATGCCGCCAGCATCTTGATGGTCACCGGATCGAGCCGTTCGCCAAAGGCGGGCATTGCGCCCATCTTCGGGTTCACGATCTGCGCCCGGATGGCTGCGGCGCTGCTGCCGCGCAGCCAGATGGCGTCGTCGAGGCGCGGCGCGCCCAGTTCGCGGTTCCCTTCGCCTGCGGTGCCGTGGCAGGCGGCACAATTGTCCGCATAAGTGGCAGCGCCGGCGGCATTGGGCTGTTCCAGGCCGCTGAGCGACCGGACGTGCGAGACGAGCGCAGCCATCTGGGCATTATCAAATGCGCCGTCGAACGGGGGCATCACGCCCTGGCGGCGATCTTCACCCGGCTGGCGGATGCCGTGCGTGATCGTGTATTCGATCTCGCTCATCGAACCGCCCCACAGCCAGTCGTCGTCGTTGAGGTTGGGATAGCCGAGGTCCTGATAGCCCGCTGCGCCCGATCCGTGGCACTGCGAACAGTTCACGCGGAATGCCGCGGCGCCGCCAGCGATGGCCTGTTCCATCAGTTCGGGATCGGCGGCCAGCTTCTCCACGTCCAGAGCGGCGATCCGCTCGTTAACGCTCATGCGGGCCTGGTCGGCGAGATCCATCTCGTCTGCCAGCTGGCCGCGGCTGGTCCAGCCCAGCATGCCCTGCGTGGCGCCCGAGATCATCGGCCAGGCGGGATAGGCCACCGTGTAGGCGAGGCCCCAGAAGACCGTCAGGTAGAAGGTCCACAGCCACCATCGCGGCAGCGGCGTGTTCAGTTCCTCGATGCCGTCCCATTCGTGACCGACGAATTCGGTCCCAGTCGGCTGGTCGATGCGCTTGTCGTCATTCGCCATCGGGCATGTCCTTGAAAATCGAATTGGCGGCGTTCTGGTTGTGCTGGTGTGCTCCGGGGCGGAACGGCCAGGCGCAGAGCGCGAGGAAGGCGACCATCATGGCTGCAAGGCCATAGCTGTCGGCGAAGTGGCGCAGGGTCTCGTACATCCTCAGCGCCCCTTCTCGGTGGCGAGTTCCTCCTGCGCGGCGGCACTGTCGACATCGACCAGCGTGCCCAGCATCTGGAGGTAGGCGACCAGCGCATCCATCTCGGTCAGGCGAGCCGGATTGCCATCGTAATCGCGCACCTGCGACTTGGGATAGCGGGCAGCGAGGTCCGCCGCATTGCCGGCAGGGTCAGCCTGGAGCTTGAGGTCGGCCTCGGCCTTCTCGATCTGCTCGTCCGAATAGGGCACGCCCACCCGGCGAAGCGCCGCGAGGTTGGCGGCCGGATCGGCGATCGAAAGATCGGCCTCCGCCAGGAAGCCGTACTGCGGCATCACGCTTTCGGGCACGACATCCTGCGGGTTCTTGAGATGCTGCACGTGCCATTCGTCCGAATAGCGGCCGCCGACGCGGGCAAGGTCCGGCCCGGTACGCTTGGAGCCCCACTGGAACGGGTGGTCGTACATGCTTTCTGCCGCGAGGCTGTAGTGGCCGTAGCGTTCGACCTCGTCCTTGAACGGACGGATCATCTGGCTGTGACAGGTATAGCAGCCTTCGCGGATGTAGATGTCGCGGCCGGCGAGTTCGAGCGGTGTGTAGGGACGCATCCCGTCCACCTTCTCGATCGTGTTGTCGATCCAGAACAGCGGGGCGATTTCCACGATGCCGCCGATAGTGACGGTGAGGAAGGTCGCGACCGCCATCAGGGTGACGTTGCGTTCGAGCCGCTTGTGGCCCTTGACGGTTTCTTTGACGACTTGGTCTGTCATGCTCGTTCTCACTCGGCCGGTACGGCGGCAGGGGGAAGGGGACGGTCGGCGTTCTCGTCGTGCGGGGTCTCGGTCATCGGAGCTTCCTCGCGGACACGACCGGCGAGGGTCTGCCACACGTTCCAGATCATGATGACGTAGCCCGACAGGTAGAGCAGGCCGCCGAAGGCACGCAGCAGGTACATCGGGTGCAGCGCTGCGACGGTGTCGGCAAAGCTGTTCACGAGGTAGCCGTCGGCACCGTATTCACGCCACATCAGGCCCTGGGTGACGCCTGCCACCCACATGCTTGCGGCGTAGAAGACGATCCCCAGCGTCGCGAGCCAGAAGTGCCAGTTGATCATGCGCAGCGAATACATCCGCTTGCGCTTCCACAGGCGCGGCACGAGGTAGTAGACGCAGGCGAAGGTGATCATGCCGTTCCAGCCCAGTGCGCCGGAATGGACGTGGCCGATGGTCCAGTCGGTGTAGTGCGACAGGCTGTTCACGGCCTTGATCGACATCATCGGGCCTTCGAAGGTGCTCATCCCGTAGAAGGCGAGCGCCATGACCATCATGCGGATGATCGGATCGGTGCGGATCTTGTCCCAGGCGCCGTTCAGCGTCATCAGGCCGTTGATCATGCCGCCCCAGCTGGGCATCCACAGCATCACCGAGAACACCATGCCCAGCGTCTGCGCCCAGTCGGGCAGCGCGGTATAGTGAAGGTGGTGCGGACCCGCCCAGATGTAGAGGAAGATCAGCGACCAGAAGTGGATGATCGACAGGCGGTAGGAATAGACCGGACGCTCAGCCTGCTTGGGGACGAAGTAGTACATCATCGCCAGGAAGCCGGCGGTCAGGAAAAAGCCGACCGCGTTATGGCCGTACCACCACTGGGTTAGCGCATCCTGCACCCCGGCGAAGACCTGGTAGCTGCGCGAACCCGTCGGGCTGACCGGGATGGCGAGGTTGTTGACCACGTGCAGCATCGCCACGGTGATGATGAAGGCGAGGAAGAACCAGTTGGCCACGTAGATGTGGGGTTCCTTACGCTTCACGATCGTGGCGACGAAGACGATAAGATAGGCGACCCAGACGATGGTCAGCCACAGGTCGACGTACCATTCGGGTTCGGCGTATTCCTTGGACTGCGTAACGCCGAGGAGATAGCCGGTGGCCGCCAGCACGATGAACATCTGGTAGCCCCAGAACACGAAGCGCGCGAGCGAGGGGAAGGCCAACTTGGCGCGGCAGGTACGCTGGACGACGTAGAAACTGGTTGCGAGCAGCGCATTGCCGCCGAACGCGAAAATCACCGCGCTGGTATGCAGCGGGCGCAGGCGGCCGAAATTGAGGTAGGGCTCGAAATTGAGCTGCGGAAACGCAAGCTGCAGGGCGATGTAGAGCCCTGCCACGAAGCCTGCCAGGCCCCAGAACATCGTCGCCAGCACGCCCCAGCGGACCGGGTCGTCATCATACTGGCTTTCCCCCGGCGGGATGCGGAAGAAGCTGTTGAGCGATGTCGTGGGATCGAACCTTGCGGCGCTGACCAGGACGAGGGCGAAGGCTGTCACCGCGACGATCAGCGCATGCGCGGCGAAACCGCCGTCCTTGGCCGATAGCATCGCCGCCAGTGCCAGCAGGGCGATGACAAACCATAGTGCCACGCGCCCGAGAGCAGATTCAGCTTGCATTGAAATCTCCGTTGTCCGGCACTGCTGCTAGCCACCCGCTGGCGGGCAAACTTTGATCCAGCGCAATTTTGATCAAAAATTTCACGCGGCCTCGGTCAGGTATCCGGCCCGCGCCTCGAGGGCGCGCAGGTCGACCAGTTGCACGCCCGACTTGCCGACCGTGCGGACGATCCCGAGGTCGCGCAGGATGGTGAACTGGCGGCTTACCGTCTCGATGGTCAGGCCGAGGCTGTCGGCGATGTCGCGCCGCGACATCGGCAGGTCGATGAAGGTGAGGCCTTCGCGCTCCACGCCGATGCGGTGCGCCATGCCCACCAGGAAGCTGGCGAGCCTTTCGGTGGCGGTCTTGCGGCCGAGCGTGAGCGACTTTTCGCGCGAACGTGAAAGCGAACTGCGGGCCGTGTCGAGCAGGCTGCGCAATACCGCGGGATCGCTGCGGGCAAGGTCGGCGAAGCTGGCGTAATCGAACACCAAGAGGTCGCTCTTGCGCAGCGTGCTCAGCGTATAGGAATGCTCGGCGCGGGCAGGGACGACTACCAGTTCGTCGGGGAAATGGAATGCGACCACCTGGTTGCGGCCGGCAGAGGCATGGGCGACCAGCTTGATTGCGCCCGATGACACGAACACGAGATGGTCGCTCCCCTCGTCAAGGCCGAGAGCGACGTCACGCGCCGCGTCCACAGGGCGCGCCAGCGAGCGGAACCGCAGGATGGCGTCATCGCCAAGATGTGCCGGCAGGTGCAGCTGCGCAAACCGGTCGAATTGCTCGGCGAAGGTCATCATTGCGCGGCGATGCCGCACAAAACCTTTGGCGGCATTGACCTAAATCAAGGTCAGGGCCTTGCGCCAAAGGCATTGGGACTGGCGAGCGCTGTAACAACCTCGGCCGTAAAGGACGGCCACTGCAGCGCCAGGACGGAAATCATGAAGAACAAGTTCGCGCTGAGCTTCGCCACCCTGGCAATCGCAGCTTTCCCGGCCACCGCATCTGCCGAAGCCGGCGACCTGCAGGTCAAGCTTCTGGGCACGCTGGTCAGCCCCGACGGGGAAATCACGCGTGTGGACACCGACATCGTCGGCCTGCCTGCCGATACCCAGACCAAGGCCAACGACAACTTCGTGCCGACGCTGGCTATCGAATATTACTTCAGCGACAATTTCTCGGTCGAGACGATCTGCTGCATGACCCAGCACGATGTCGATGCCGTTTCGGGCCTCCCGGGCGCAGAACTGGTGTCGAACGCCAAGGTGATCCCTGCAACCTTCACCGCGAAGTACCATTTCGACCTCGGCGCGGTGCGTCCCTATGTCGGCGCAGGCCCGACCTACTTCCTGTGGGTCGGCGAAGATCCGGGTGCGGCGACCCTGCCGTTGGGCGTGACCGACACCGACCTTTCGGACGAATTCGGCGTCGCACTGCAGGCCGGTTTCGATGTCGATCTCAACGACAAGGGCCTTGGCCTGACTTTCGATGCCAAGCGCTATTTCGTCGACACCACCGCGCAGTGGTATGTCGGTGACACGCTGGCCATCCAGACCAAGCACAAGCTCGACCCCTGGGTGCTCAGCGCCGGCGTCAGCTACCGGTTCTGACCGGCATAAAGGTGCAGCCGCGCCGCGGGAGGAACACCGAGTTCCCGCGGCGCGGCTGCGCTTCGCATTTCAGAAGGGGAGAGCCTCGACGAGGGACCCCTTGTTGCAGGCAGGCGATCCGGCAGGACGCCTGACCAGCCAGTCGGCTGCTGCGAGCGGTGCCTGCGCCCCGCTTTCCTGGTTTCCTACCGGCACCAACCCCTCCGACGTGACCGTTGCCCTGACGAATGTCTCGCGGTCGCCGGTTTCGGGCAGGGGTGCGGCCAGCGGAAATGGGACGAAGCGCAACTCTGCTGCCGGAATTCCGCCCTGCATCGCTGCCAACATCGGGCGCAGGATCAGGCGCGCAGTGACCATGGCGGATGTCGGATTGCCCGGCAGGCCCATCACGAGGCGGCCATTCGCTTTCCCGAACCAAACCGGCTTGCCCGGCTTGATGGAAACGCCTTCGAAGACAAGGTCCAGACCTGCCTTGCCGAACATAGGCTTGGCGAGATCGTGATCGCCCACCGAAGCGCCGCCGGTCACGACCACGCAATCGGCGGCTTCCAAGGCCTTGGCGGCCACCTCTTCCAGCAATTCGAGCCGGTCGGCGCCTCTTGTCCGCAGGACCACTTCACAACCCATCGCCTCGCACATTGCCGCTACGCCGTAGCTCGCGGATTCGGAGATTGCACCCGCCTTCAGATGCGCAGTCCCGGGGGCAGCCAATTCGTCGCCCGTCGCGATAATCGCGATCCTGGGGCTGGCTGAAACCTCTACCGTGTCCCGGTCGGCAGACGCCGCCGCCACCATTGCGCGTGGTGTCAGCCTTGTCCCGGCGGCCAAGAGGAGGTCGCCTGCACGAAAATCACTGCCGGCAGTCCTTACATGCCGCGCCGGACCGAAGCCGCTGCGGAACCGGACCTGCCCGGCTTCGCGCTCGGCATATTCCTGCATGATCACGCAATCTGCGTCCGCAGGTAGCGGAGCGCCGGTGAATATCCGCACGGCAGTGCCCGGTTCGAGGGTGCCGGGATCAGGCAGGCCGGGCCGGCTTTCTCCGGCCAAGGCCATCCACCGGTCCGGATTCACTTCGGCCAGCGAAACGGCATAGCCATCCATTGCCGACACGGCGCGGGCAGGGGCGTCCGAGCGCGCGTGGAGCGGGGCCGCGAGGAAGCGCCCTGCCGCCTGTTCGAGCAACACGCTTTCAGTGGGTAAGGGGCGAACAGCGCCCGCAAGCAGCGCGAGCGCCTCGTCGAAGTTGGTCATGAACGCCTTCTAGGGCCGCCGGCCATTGCTTGGCCAGAGCAGCCTTTGCCTCAGGCGCCCTTGAAAGCGGCCTTGCGCTTCTGGAGGAATGCCATCGCACCTTCGACCGCATCCTGCGTACTGCCCGCGATACGCTGGGCATTGGCCTCTGCCGCCAGCGTGGCGGGGAAATCGGCCTGCAGCCCGTCGCGCAGCGTGCGCTTCATCTGACCGAGCGCCACGGTAGGTCCATTGGCCAGCTTTTCGACCAGCGCGCGGGCTTCGCTTTCCAGCGCGTCGTCTTCCACGCACTTGTAGATGAGGCCGATGCGTTCGGCTTCTTCGCCGTGGATCTTCTCGCCCAGCATCATCATGCGCGTTGCCTGTGCGGTGCCGATAAGGCGCGGGAGCATCCAGCTCGATCCGCCATCGGGCACGAGGCCAATGTTGACGAAGGCCTGCAGGAAATAGCCGCTTTTGCCCGCCAGCACGAAGTCGGCGGCAAGCGCGATCGAGCAGCCGACGCCGGCTGCCGGGCCCTGGACCATCGAAACGACGGGCACGGGGAGGCTGGCCAGCGCCTGCACCATCGGATTGTAATGCTTGCTGAGCGAGGCAAAGGCACGGTCGCCTCCGCTGACCGACATTTCGGCATTGGCGGCAAGGTCCGCCCCTGAACAGAAGGCACGGCCTTCGCCGCGCAACAGCACCGCGCGTGCATCGCCGATATCGCGCAGTGCGGTGAAAATCTCGTCGGCCATCTGCGGGGGGCAGGCGTTGAGGCGTTCGGGCCGGTTGAGCGTGATCGTCAGGACCGGACCTTCGCGGGTCGCCGTGATCATTTCGAAATCGCTCATCTCTCCAGTCCCTCTCTCATGTATCTGTGCAACCCCTCTGCGCAAATCGGTGCGCGATTGCAACCTATTGCGAGGAGCGTTGCCAGATTGCGCGTCCGTCCTCGCCAAATGCGATGGAGCCAGCAGTGGCGACCGGCTCGCTGGTGCCGTCGGTGAAGAAGGCAATCATGTCTGCGTCATCGCCGGAGATGGCGGCGAGAGTGCGCTTGCCCTCCGGCGTGCGTGCCACCACGACACCCTCGCGCACGCTGCCGTCGCGCTCGTAGAACACGGTATAGGTTTCGACCGTCGCAGGGCCGGTGTACTCTTCGTCGAGTTCGGGCACGTCGCCGCGCCGCTCGTCCGCTTCTGCCTGGTAATCGAAGTCCTGCGGGAAGCTTGCACCGGTCGGCTGGCCGGACAGCAGGATCGTGTGATTGTGCGTGGCGTAGCCGCCATTGGCGAAGAGCAGGCCCTTGTCCGCCGTGCCGCGCAAGCGAAGCACCATCTCGGCGACCGCATGGCTCATGTAATTGCCGATCGGTCCGCCGCCGAACGTGAGGCCGCCGAAAACGCTGGCCGGCTTGTCCAGCGGCCAGCCCAACACGCGCCGTGCCATTTTCGGCACGCAGGGGAAGCAGGAATAGAGTTCGACATGGGCAAGGTCGCCTACTTCGACATCGTTCAGCTGCATCGTCCACTCGATCGACGTGGCAAGGCTGGGCGAGGCGTCGTAGCGGTCGCGGGCAAGGAAATTGCCGCTTTCGTGCGCCGCTGCGCCATATCCCAGGAAGACCACCTGATTATCGGCAAGACCGCGCGCGCGCGCTTCGCCGAGGCTGGTGACGAGGAAGCCCGCGCCCTGGTTCACCGATGAATTGGCGACCTGGAGCTTGGTATAGGGGAAGGCGATCGGGCGATTATTGTCCGACGGGGTGACGATGTCCCCGGCTTCTGCCTCGCGGCGGATCCAGGCGCTCTCGTTCCCGGCCGCGACCTTGCTCATGCCGGCCCAGATCATGCCGCTTTCCGCCTGCCCTTGCGCGAGCGTCTGGCCATAGGCCGCGCGTCCGGCATTCTCGTAGAGCGGGTATACGTCGGTCGGCACGACCAGCCCGAACCCCTGCGCATAGCCCGTGCGCCGCCGGTGCGAGGCATCGCGCAGCGCGTTGGGCTTGGAGCCGTCTTCCCGCGGTTTCAGCGCGGCGAGGCGTGCGGCGGTGCGCAGGGCCTCGCCGCCGACCACTGCACACACGCTCGCTTCGCCACTGGCGATGCGGTTGGCGGCTTCGTGGAGGAGCAGGATCGGGCTGTCGCCATTGGGCATGGCGGTTTGCATGCGGTGGGCCGGCTCGATGCCGAGCCTTTCGGCCAGCGCCCCGTCGACCGGGTTGAGCTGCGGCCATGCCAGCTGCGCGACCACGGCCAGCGAATCGCAGGTCTCAAGCCATCCGCCGCCTGCATCGGCATCGGAGCGTCGAAGTGCCTCTGCCATCAGCCCGATGGGGTCGAGGGCGTCGCCGGGATTTTCGGTGCGGTCGTTGATCTGGCCAACGCCGATGATGACGGGAATGCGGTTCGGGTCCTGATCGCTCATGCGGTCAGGGTTAGCGGGAAGCGCCGAATACGCAAATGGGAGAAAGTGGCTGGGGTGGCAGGGATCGAACCTGCGAATGTCGGTACCAAAAACCGATGCCTTACCACTTGGCTACACCCCAGCAGGCGGGCGCTCCTATAGCGCGCCCGCCGCCGATGTGAAGGGGGTGTTAGAGCTTCTTGCCCTCGAAATCCGCTGCAGAGTGACGCTCGAGAAGCTGGGTGTCCTCCTCGCCCCATGCCTTGTTGACGATCCGTCCGCGTTTGACGGCAGGGCGAGCCGCTATCTGCTTCGCCCAGCGCGCGACATTCTCGTATTCGTGGATCGAGAGGAAGGTCTTCGCCTCGTTGTAGATCGTGCCTTCGACGAAAGGTGCGAGCCAGGGGAAGGTTGCGATGTCGGCTACCGTGTATTCGTCGCCGCCAAGGTATTCGCTGTCCGCAAGCCGCTTGTCCGCGACATCGAACAGGCGCTTGGTTTCCATGGCATAGCGGTTGATCGGATATTCGTACTTCTCCGGTGCGTAGGCATAGAAATGCCCGAAGCCGCCACCAATGAAGGGCGCGCTGCCGACTTGCCAGAAAAGCCAGCTGAGGACTTCGGCGCGCGAGGCGTCGGTCGGCAGGAAGGCGCCGAATTTCTCCGCAAGGTGCATCAGGATTGCACCGCTTTCGAACACGCGCACAGGTTTCTCGCCGCTGCGGTCGAGCAGGGTGGGGATCTTGGAATTGGGGTTGAGGTCGACGAAGCCCGATCCGAACTGGTCGCCATTGCCGATGTTGACCGTGAAGGCATCGTATTCCGCGCCCGAATGCCCCGCTTCCAGCAGTTCCTCGAACATAATCGTGGCCTTCACCCCGTTGGGCGTGGCTAGCGAATAGAGCTGGAAGTCGTGGTCGCCAGTCGGCAGGTCCTTCTGCTCGCGTGCGCCGGAGGTCGGGGCGTTGATGCTGGCGAAGCGGCCGCCGTTCTCTGCGTCGTTGGTCCAGACTGCGGGCGGGGTATAGGTCGGGTCGGCCATCGGGTTCTCCTTTGCGTGATGGGCTAGTTGGCTCATCCGTTCGTCGCAAGATGGGGAACCGCTACAGCCCTGCCACGGTTCTTCGCTTCGCCATGACGAAGCTCATCTATGTCGACGACAGCCTGCCAGGCATTTCCCGCAAACGTGCCGGCAAGGGCTGGGCCTATTACGACGAGAAGGGCAGGCTGATCGGCGATGCGGCGGAGAAGAAGCGGCTCAATGCGATCGCCTTGCCACCGGCCTATACCGACGCATGGTTCTGCCCGGCGGCAAACGGGCACATCCTCGCCACCGGCATCGATGCCAAGGGGCGCAAGCAGTACCGCTACCATCCGGAATTCCGCGCCGCGCGCGAGAGCGAGAAGTTCGATGGCTGCATCGCGTTCGGAAACCTGCTTCCGCTGGTGCGCAAGCGGGTTGAGGACGATCTGAAAGGCCGCAAGCTGACGCGCGAACGGGCCGTGGCCAGCGTGGTGCGCCTGCTCGACCTTGGCGCCGTGCGCGTGGGGAACGAAGGATATGCCGAGCGCAACAAAAGCTTCGGAGCCACGACCCTGCGCCGCCGCCATGCCGAAGTGACGGGCAAGACCCTGCGCCTCAGGTACAAGGGCAAGTCCGGCAAGATGCGCGAGGTGACGCTGACCGACGGCACGCTGGCTCGCATGGTGCGGAGCATGCAGGACCTGCCCGGCCAGAACGTCTTCAAATATGTCGACGAGGACGGAGAAGTGAATGCCGTCACCTCCAGCGACGTGAACCACTATCTCGAAGAGGCCATGGGCGAACGGTTCACCGCCAAGAATTTCCGCACCTGGCACGCCAGCGTGCTGGCGCTCGAATGCCTGCGCAATGGCGAGGGGAAGATGCCGCTCAAGGCGCTGCTCGACTGTGTGGCCGAGAAGCTGGGCAATACACCCGCGGTGACGCGCAGGAGCTATATCCACCCTGCCGTGATCGACCTGGTGGAACGGCAGGATGAGTGGCGGGCGAACCTGCGCCTCCCGCGTGCTACGCGCTGGCTGACGCGCGAGGAACGGGCGCTGATCGATCTGCTGCAGGAAGCGCCGGCGGCAGCGGAGTTGCTAAAGGCTGCATGAGCCTTGCATCGATTATCTTTTAGAGATAATTGCACGGGCATGCATCTCGCGGGACAGAAACTCAAGGCCTGGCGCCTGTCGCAGGATCCGCCCCTCTCGGCGGAAGAATTCGCCTCGCGGCACGGCTTCAAGACACAGACCGTATTCGGCTGGGAGAGCAAGGGCCGGATCGCGCGCGCCGATGCCCAGCGCAAACTTTCCGAGCTCGGCATATGCCAGCCCGCCGACTGGATCACCCCTGCCTCTGAAGGCGAGAAAGACACCCGACCAATGGCAAAGGGCGATACGCACCCCTTCTACGACCTGCACACCCACGGCTTCGTGCGTGTGGCGACGGCTACACCCCGGACTCGCACGGCCGACGTGGCCTACAACGCGCAAGGCATTCTGGAGCAGGCCGAAAAGGCGCACGATCAGGGTGTCGACCTGCTGCTCTATCCCGAGCTGTGCCTTTCGTCCTATGCGATCGACGATCTGCACCTGCAGACGGCCCTGCTCGAAGCGGTGGAGCGGCACCTGTCAGACATTGTCGAGGCATCGGAGAGGCTTTCGCCCGTCCTCGTCATCGGGGCGCCGCTGCGGCGCAACGGGCGCATCTACAATTGCGCCATCGCCATTGCGAAGGGCCGCATCCTCGGCGTGGTGCCCAAGAGCTACCTGCCCAATTACCGTGAGTTCTACGAGAAGCGCTGGTTCAGCCACGGGCGCGAGTGCGTCGGGCTGGAAATCACGGTGGGCGGCGAGACTGTACCCTTCGGCACGGACCTCGTATTCGAGGCGAGCGACCTGTCGGGTTTCACTTTCGGGATCGAGATCTGCGAGGATTTCTGGTCGCCCAACCCGCCCGGCACGCTTGCCGCGCTGGCCGGGGCGACGATCCTGCTGAACCTCTCGGCCTCCAACATCACCATCGGCAAGTCCGACGAGCGGCACATGCTCACCCGTGCCAGTTCCTCGCGCTCGGTCTGCGCCTATGCCTATTCGGCGAGCGGTTACGGCGAAAGCACGACCGACCTCGCGTGGGACGGACAGGGCATGATCTACGAGCTTGGCGACCTGCTGGTCGAAAGCGAACGCTTCGACCATGCGCCCGAGCTATGCGTGACGGATATCGACACCCGCCGCATCCTTGCCGAGCGGATGCGGATGCAGACCTGGGGCGACGCCGGAGATTTCGCCGGAAGGCCCGAGGACTGGTATCGCCGCGCCACGTTCGAGCACGGGGCGCCGCGCAGGGACATCGGTCTCGTGCGCCCGATCCGCCGCTTCCCCTTCGTGCCAAACCGGCGCGAGAAGCTGGACGAGGATTGCTACGAGGCGTTCAACATCCAGGTCGATGCGCTGATGCGCCGAATCGAATCCACGAAGGCCAAGACCATCGTGATTGGCATCTCGGGCGGGCTGGATTCGACCCACGCGCTGCTCGTCGCGGCCAAGGCGATGGACCGGCTGGGGCGGCCCCGAACCGACATTCGCGGTTACACTATGCCCGGCTTCGCGACCTCGGACCACACCAAGTCAAATGCCTGGAAGCTGATGGAAGCTTTCCACATCACGGCAGAGGAAATCGACATCAAGCCGGCCGCGCGTCAGATGCTGGAGGATATCGATCACCCTTTCTCCGACGGCGAGCCGCAATACGACACCACCTTCGAGAACGTGCAGGCAGGCCTGCGGACCGACTACCTGTTCCGTCTCGCGGGGCATCATTCGGGCTTCGTGCTGGGCACGGGCGACCTGTCCGAACTGGCGCTCGGCTGGTGCACCTATGGCGTGGGCGACCAGATGAGCCATTATGCGGTCAATGCGGGCGTACCCAAGACGCTGATCCAGTACCTCATCCGATGGACGACCACGACGCACCAGTTCGACGACGGCGTGGACGAGATATTGCTCGCCATCCTGGACACCGAGATCAGCCCCGAACTGGTGCCGGCAGGAGCGGACGGAGCCATCCAGTCCACCCAGTCGATCATCGGACCCTATGAGTTGAACGACTTCTTCCTCCACCACGTCATCCGCTGGGGGCAAAGCCCGAGCCATGTCGCCTTTCTAGCATGGCACGCGTGGAAGGACGCGCAGGCGGGGTTGTGGCCGATCGACTTCCCGCATGAAGCGCGCAACCAGTACGACCTTTCCACCATTGCCAAATGGCTCGAGAATTTCGTGAAGCGTTTCTTCGCCTTCAGCCAGTTCAAACGCAGTGCCTTGCCCAATGGCCCCAAAGTCAGCGCGGGCGGCGCGCTGTCGCCCCGCGGCGACTGGCGCGCACCGAGCGATGCGGTCGCCGATGTCTGGCTGGCCGATTTGCACGGCGCGCTTCCGCCGCTGGAAGGCTGAGCCCGTGTCGCCCCGCGCCTTTGCCATAATCATGACGTGCAACGTCGTCTGGGCGCTCAATGTCGTGGTCAGCAAGATTGCGGTGAGCGACCTCGAGACGCCGCCCTTGTTTTATGCCTTCCTGCGGTCGGCCATCGTCGCGCTGGCATTGCTGCCGCTGCTGCGACCGGTTCCGAGGCAGTTGGGTAGAGTGATGCTGATCGGCCTCGCCATCAGCGGCGGGTCCTTTGCCCTGCTGTTCATAGGGCTTCAGACAGCCAGCCCATCGGCTGCGGGAGTGGTCAGCCTGTCGGGCGCACCGATGACGGTGCTGTTCGCCATCCTGTTCCTTGGCGAACGCATCCGCTGGAAACGTGCCCTCGGCATCGCACTGGCCTTCGGAGGCGTCCTTTACGCGATGACGGGCGGCAACCAGATGGAGGCGAGCACCGGCCTCATCTTCATATTTGCCGGTGCGGTCGTCGGTGCGCTGGGCACGGTGTTCATGAAGCAGCTCGATATCTCATCGATCCGGCTGCAGGCATGGGCGGCCCTCGCGTCGGTTCTCGTCCTGCTGCCGCTATCGCTGGTGATGGAGACGGGTCAGGCTACGTCTTGGAGAGCCGCGCCGTGGGAACTGGCCGCTTGCCTGGTGTTCGCCGCGATCGTCGTTTCGGTTGGCGCACACACGGCCTACTACCGGCTGCTTCAGGAAAACGACGCAAATCTCGTCGTGCCCCTGACTCTCATGACACCGATCCTGACCATCGTATTCGGAGCATGGCTGACAGGCGATGCGGTGAGCACGAGGCTGGTCGTGGGTGGGGCAATCGCGCTGGCGGGCGTTGCGATCATCGTCCTCAGGCCCACGCGCAATATCTTCAAGCCGCTGCTCGTGAAGACGCGGATATGATGCTTGTCTTCGCGAAATCAGGGGGTTGCGTGACGCACTTGCCATCGCGGTGATTCCGAGTCACACATCCGGCACGGATCGTTAGGGACGCATCCGGCCACGGCACAAAGCCAGCCGCTCACTTCAAGGGGGGACGAGCATGGCTGTTGCCGGTTCAAGCAATGCGTGGATTCTCGAGAACAGCCAGCGACTGCGGCTGTTCACGCTGTTCATTCTCTATGTCGGGCAAGGCATGCCCATCGGCCTGTTCTGGTTCGCCATCCCCGCCTGGATGGCGGTGAACGGGGCATCGGCTGCCGATGTCGGCACGGTCGCCGCACTGACGGCACTCCCATGGTCGCTGAAGCTGGTGAACGGCTTCATCATGGACCGTTACACCTTCCTGCCCATGGGAAGGCGCCGGGCGTGGATACTTGGCGCGCAGTTCGTGATGATCGCGTGCCTGGTCGCCGGCGCCCTGATCGATCCGGCAGTGACCGACGTCGCCATCCTCGGCGGCATAGGCTTTGCCGTGAACATGGCGACCACGTTCCAGGACGTCGCTGTCGATGGCCTTGCAGTCGATATCATGACCGAAGACGAACGGGCCCGGGGGTCCGGAATGATGTTCGGCGGACAATCGATCGGCGTCGGCGTTGCCACGGCCATCTGCGGATTCGTGATCGAGCGTCTGGGTGCGCCTGCCGCCTTCCTTATCGTTGCGGCGCTGATCTTCGCCCTGTGCGTCTACATCGCATCGTTCAGGGAACGCAGCGGAGAGAGGTCGTTGCCGTGGAGCGCGGGGCAGGCGCATCGGCGGAACCTGGAAATCCAGCTCGATGCCTGGTGGCCGCTCCTTAAAGCGACGTTCCATTCGATGAGCCGGGCGGTGAGCCTGCTTTGGATACCGTGCCTGTTCGGGCGCGGGATGCTCTACGGGGCGTTTACGGGGGCCACCCCGCTGATCGGGGCGAATTATGCCGGCTGGGATACGTCGGAAATCGCCAGCCTGACCGCGACGGGGGGCCTGTTGGCGGGTGTGCTGTGCATGACGTTGGGGGGCTGGCTTGGCGACAAGTTCGGCGCGAAACGGATAGGCCTGATGTGGCTCGCCTCCGGAATTGCCCTTTGTGCCGTCATGTATTTCGGCGTCGCCTATTGGAGCAATTCGGCCGTCTTCGTGGCCTTCGTGTGCTTCTGGATCCCGCTGGACATGCTGATCACGGTGGCACTGCTGCCGATATCCATGCGCCTGTGCGATCCGGCGGTCGCCGCCACGCAGTTCACGATCTACATGGCCGTGTCCAACTTCGGCATTTCGTTCGGGGCGTACATGCTCGGCAAGACCGATGCGCTTGGGGGCTTGCCCGCGATCTTCCTCATCGTGGGGGCCGGTCTCGCCGGAGCCCTGACATTGTTGCTGACCGTCCAGTATCCGCGCCGCCCGGAGTATTATGAACTCCGGAAGCGGCGCGACATACTGGCGGCGCAAAAGCCGGCCTGATCAGGCGGCCAGCTTTTCTACCTGCTGGTGGGCGGCGGCGATCTTCTCTTCGCCGCCTTCACCCATGATGCCGTCGGCAGCAACGACTTCCACGTCCTTGATGCCGAGGAAGCCGAGGAAGAAGGTCAGCCAAGGCGTCATGAAGTCCATCGCGCTGCCGACCGGCGTGCCGCCCGAAGCGGCGGTGATGTAGGCCTTCTTGCCCGTCAGCAGGCCCTCGGGACCATTGGCGGTGTACTGGAAGGTCGTTCCGGCGCGCGCGACGAGGTCAGCCCAGGCCTTCACGGTCGCAGGGACCGAGAAGTTGTAGATCGGCACGCTGAAGACCACTGTGTCTGCTGCCTTCAGTTCCTCGATCAGCTCGTCGGCGACCTTTGCCAGCTCATGCTGCTCGGGCGAGCGGTCGGCATAGGGCGCAAGGTTTGCAGCGAATCGCTCTGCATCGATGAAAGGCAGGTTGTTCTGCGACAAGTCGCGGGTGACGACGCTTGCGCCCTGCTTCGCGGCGAGGCCTTCAACGAGCTTGCTGCCGAGGCTGCGCGAAACGGATTCTCCGTCTCGGATGCTGGCGGTGATGTGAAGGATGGTGCTCATGTTACTGTCTCCTGTTCAGGCTGTGTCGACGAGGACGAGTTCGCTGTCCTCGAGCGCGGTGATGGTGATGCTGTCTTCCTTGGTGATGGCGATGCCGTCGCGCGCCCTCGCCTCGATGTCGCCCACGCGGATGCTGCCGGTGGCGGGCACGAGGTAGAGGTGCCGGTCGGCTTGGGCAGGCGTGTAGGTCACGCTTTCGCCCGCTTTGACCGTGGCGCCCAGCACGCGGGCATCGGTGCGGATGCGCAGCGCATCGTCATCATTGGCAGCGCCGCTGGCGAGCGGCACGAACTGGCCGGCCCGGTCGCCCTTGGGAAACTGCCGCGCGCCCCAGCTGGGATCGCCGCCGCGTTCGGACGGGATGATCCAGATCTGGAACAGTGTGGTTTCCTCGTCCTCGAGATTGAACTCGGAATGGGCCACGCCGCGGCCCGCGCTCATCACCTGAACGTCGCCCGCTTCGGTGCGGCCTTCATTGCCCATGCTGTCGCGGTGCGTGATCGCGCCGCTGCGGACATAGGTGATGATTTCCATGTCCTGGTGCGGGTGGGTCGGAAAGCCGCTCTTGGGCGCGATCTTGTCGTCGTTCCAGACGCGCAGGGCGCCCCAATTGACGCGCGAGGGGTCGTGATATCCGGCGAAGGAAAAGTGGTGGTGCGCATCGAGCCAGCCGTGGTTGGCCGCGCCGAGCGTGTTGAAAGGCCGTAGTTCGATCATGACGTGTCTCCCTGTGGGAATGCTTCGTTGAGAGTGGAGATAGAGTTTGCACCGCGTTCCGATAACTGCGATAAAACACATCAGGATGTTCAGGAAATCCGAACAATGAAGTTGGGCGAACCGAGCCTCGACCAATTGCGCATCTTTCTCGCCGTGGCGGAGGAGGGCAGCTTCGGCGCGGCCGCGCGGCGCATGGGGCGGGCGGTTTCCGCCGTCAGTTACGGCATCGCGCAGATGGAGTCGCAGCTCGGCGTCACCCTGTTCGAACGCGAAGGATCGCGCCGGCCCGTGCTGACCGAAGAGGGGCGCGGCCTGCTGGCCGAGGCCAAGGGCATTGCCGACGGGATCGATGCCCTGCTGGCCAAGACGCGCAGCCTCCACGCGGGACTCGAAAGCGAGGTTTCGCTGGTGGTCGACGTGATGCTGCCGGGCGAGGTCACTGCCAGCGTCCTGCGCGAATTCCGCGCGATGTTTCCGACCGTCGCCTTGCGCTTGCAGGTCGAGGCGCTGGGGGCGGTGGCGGCCTGCCTGCTCGATGGCGGCGCGGACCTTGCCGTCGGCGGGCCGGTGCTGGCGGACCATCCCGAATTGGAGCGGCAAGCGATCGGTGAGGTCGAGCTGGTGCCCGTGGCAGCGCCGCAGCACCCTCTTGCCCGCAAGGGCGTCGCGCCTGGTGAAAGCCGCAAGCACCTGCAACTCGTCCTGTCTGACAGGTCGCCGCTGACGGAGGGACGCGAGTTCTCGGTCCTGTCACCGCAAAGCTGGCGGCTGGCCGATCTCGGCGCCAAGCACGCGCTGCTCAAGGAGGGCATCGGCTGGGGCAACATGCCGCGCCACACGGTGAGCGCGGATATCGCCGAAGGCCGGCTATGTCTGCTCGACCTGCCCGAAAAGCCCGGCGCGAACTACACGCTCAGCGCGCTCTGGCGCCGCGATGCACGCCCAGGCCCGGCGACCAGCTGGCTGATCGATGCGATCCGCGAGCGGCTGGGCGATTGCAGCGCGGTCGAACCGTCGGTCGCCGCTAGGGATTAGAGCTTCACCGTCCAGCCGTGGGTGTCGGGAACGGCACCCTTCTGGATGCCGACCAGCTTTTCGCGGATCTTGTTGGTGATCTGGCCCGTGCCGCCGCTGCCGATGTGGAATTCGCCGTCGGGGCCGAGCACCGTGCCGACCGGCGTGACCACCGCTGCGGTACCGCAGGCCATGGTCTCCAGCAGGCGACCCGAGGTGGCATCGGCGCGCCACTGGTCGATGCTGTAAGGCTCCTCGCGCACGGTGAGGCCTTCCTCGCGCAGCAGCTGGATCAGGCTGTCACGGGTGATGCCCGGCAGGATCGTGCCGGTGAGCGGCGGGGTGATCACGCTGCCGTCGTCGAAGACGAAGAACAGGTTCATGCCGCCCAGTTCCTCGATCCACTTCTTCTCGACCGCATCGAGGAAGACGACCTGGTCGCAGCCGTGTTCGATACCTTCGGCCTGCGGGACGAGGCTGGCGGCGTAGTTGCCGCCGGTCTTGGCCGCGCCCGTGCCGCCGGGGGCAGCGCGGGTGTAGTTGCGGCTGACCCAGATTTTCACCGCCTTCGCGCCGCCCTTGAAATAGCCGCCGACCGGCGAGGCGATCAGGATGTACTTGTACTGGCGGGCCGGACGCACGCCGAGGAAAGCCTCGGACGCGAACATGAAGGGGCGCAGGTAGAGCGCGCCGTCGGGTATGGTCGGCACCCAGTCGCGGTCGATCGCGACCAGCTGGCGGATTGATTCGAGGAACAGTTCCTCCGGCAGTTCGGGCATGGCCATGCGCCGGGCGCTGTCGTTGAAACGGCGGGCATTCTGTTCGGGGCGAAACAGGGCAAGGCTGTCGTCGCCCTGCTTGTAAGCTTTCATCCCCTCGAAGATTTCCTGCGCATAGTGCAGCACGGCAGCAGCCGGATCGAGGCTGATCGGCTCGCGCGGTCCCAGCGTCGCCTTGTGCCACCCGCCCTTGTCGGCATCATAGTCGATCACGACCATGTGGTCGGTGAAGAGCTTACCGAAGCCGGGGTCGAGAAGGGCCTGCTGGCGCGTTTCGCCGGGGACCGGGGCGGGGTGGGGGATGTGCTCGAAATCCATGCCCGCGCGGTTAAAGGTAGGCGGGTTTCAGGGCAAGGTCTGAAGCCACAAAATGAGAAGGGCAGCTTCGCCCGGAGGAGAAACTGCCCTTCGCATGGTCAGCGGCGGAAGTGCCGCTCACGAAGTCTCTATCGGGTCTGCTTACCGATAGTACCTCGCGCGGAAACTTGCCGACCTCTCTGCTGAACCATGAGACATCGGATCACCTCCTTTCGCGCTAGTGAGCTAGAAGCCTTTTCAAGGGCCCCAAGACCGCGTTCGCCGCTGATCTTGACTATCAATTTGTTGCGTTGCGGCGTGTAAAACAAGGCTTGAAAAAAAGTTTTCCCACGTCAGAATCAGCATTTGTGGCTCGGAGCATGCTCCGGGCCTTTTTCGTTGGTCGATCGCTGGCTTGCGCAAGGCGGTGGAGGCCGCAGGGAATCGGCCTAGCGGCAATCCTCGATCACGCGCGTCACTTCGGCCCATGCGGGCAGGTAAAGCGTGGGCTGGCCCGGTGTCTCGACTGCGAATCGACCACGGGTCAACGCAATCGCGTCGAGCAGCGGATCGCGAGCCGCGACCACCGCCACCGACAGGGGCGCCTGCGAGGTGGCAGGCCTTGCCTGCAGCGTGCGGTCCTGCGTTTCGGTCCGCAGCGTCATGGTCGAGGCTGTGTTCGTTCCGCGAATCGTGCGTGCGATGGAAATCGTCCGGTCCGCCGGATTGCAGCTGAGCGACAAGGCCGTCTCCATCGGCGAAGTCCCGGTACCAAAGGTCGCGCTGTTATTTCCGTACCTCCAGTCGCCCGGGGTCTGCGGCGCATCGATCCAGTTCTCTGGCGCCGGTGCGGCTGCAATCGGGGCTGGCGGCGGAGCCGGCCTCGCTGCAGGCGTGGGGCTGGGCGCTGGCGTCGGTTCCGGCGCGGGCGGGATGCAGGCGGCAAGGCCGAGCGTCAGTGCGGCAGCGGCGGCAAAATGTCCGTAGATCGGTTTCATAGACGAACAATGCGCGCTAACGCCCTAGGTTTCAAACGGAGTTTGCTGTGGCGAAGAAACGTCTCGACCAGATGCTGGTGGACCGCGGGTTGGTGGAAAGCCGCACGCGGGCGCAGGCGCTGGTCATGGCGGGGCTGGTCTTTTCCGGCGAACAGAAGATGGCCAAGCCCGGCCAGCAACTGCCCGAGGACGCGCCGCTAGACGTGCGCGGGCGCGACCATCCCTGGGTCAGCCGCGGCGGGATCAAGCTCGCCCACGCGATCGAGCATTTCGGGCTCGATCCGCGCGGCGTCACGGCAATGGATATCGGCTCGTCCACCGGCGGATTTACTGACGTATTGCTGCAGGGCGGGGCGGAGCATGTGTTCGCAGTCGATAGCGGCACCAACCAGCTTGCGTGGAAACTGCGGCAGGACGAACGTGTCACCGTGCTCGAACAGACCAGCGCCCGCATCCTGACGCCGGAGATGATCGACCGCCCAGTCTCGTGGGTCGTGTGCGATGCGAGCTTTATCAGCCTCGCCAAGGTGCTCGGACGCCCGCTCGAACTGGCGGAGCGCGATTGCCGTCTCGTCGCCCTTATCAAGCCGCAGTTCGAGGTCGGGCGCGAGGAAGTGGGCAAGAAAGGCGTGGTCAGCGATCCCGCCCTCCACGCCCGCGTCTGCGAAGAAGTGCGGACATGGGCCGAAGGTCTCGGTTTCGCAGTGCAGGGCATTGTCGAAAGCCCGATCACCGGCCCCGAAGGCAATGTGGAATTCCTGATTAGCGCGCACAGGACAACCTGACGTCATTGACGCTGCCGCTCCGTCCGCTCTAGGCGCTTTGCCGAGAGAGTTCAGACGGAGAGAATATGTCCGCCAATATCGCCGAAATGGAACGCCGCCGCGCCGCTGCAGAGCTGGGCGGCGGGCAGAAGCGCATCGACGCGCAGCACGCCAAGGGCAAGCTGACCGCGCGCGAGCGCCTCGACGTGCTGCTGGACGAAGGCAGCTTCGAGGAGCTCGACCGCTACGTCGAGCATGACTGCGTCGATTTCGGCATGGACCAGCAGCGCATCCCGGGCGATGGCGTGGTCACCGGATCGGGCACGATCAACGGCCGCCTCGTCTATGTTTTCTCCCAGGATTTCACAGTCTTCGGCGGCTCCCTTTCCAAGCGCCATGCAGAGAAGATCTGCAAGGTCATGGACACCGCGATGAAGGTCGGCGCGCCCGTCATCGGTCTCAACGATTCGGGCGGTGCGCGCATCCAGGAAGGCGTTGCCTCGCTGGGCGGCTATGCCGAGGTGTTCCAGCGCAATGTGCTGGCGAGCGGCGTGGTGCCGCAGATCAGCCTCATCATGGGGCCGTGCGCGGGCGGCGCGGTCTACAGCCCTGCGATGACCGACTTCATCTTCATGGTGGAGGATTCGAGCTATATGTTCGTCACCGGCCCCGACGTGGTGAAGACGGTGACCAACGAGGTTGTCACGCAGGAGGAACTAGGCGGGGCGAAAACGCACACCACCAAGACCTCCGTCGCCGACAACAGCTTCGAGAACGACATCGAGACGCTGCTCGCGACGCGCAATTTCTTCGATTACCTCCCGCTGTCGAACCGCGAGGAAGTGCCCGAGCGCCCGACCTCGGACGCATGGGACCGCGAGGAGCCAAGCCTCGACACGCTGATCCCCGACAATGCCAACCAGCCCTACGACATGCACGAAGTCATCCGGAAGACGCTGGACGAGGGCGACTTCTTCGAAATCCAGCCCAACCACGCCGCCAATATCATCTGCGGCTTCGGCCGGGTCGAAGGGCGTACGGTGGGCGTGGTGGCGAACCAGCCGATGGTGCTCGCCGGCGTGCTCGACATCAACTCCTCGAAAAAGGCCGCGCGCTTCGTGCGCTTCTGCGACGCGTTCGAAATCCCGATCCTGACCTTCGTCGACGTGCCCGGCTTTCTTCCCGGCACCGCGCAGGAGCATAATGGCATCATCAAGCATGGCGCGAAGCTGCTGTTCGCCTATGCCGAGGCGACCGTGCCCAAGATCACCGTGATCACCCGCAAGGCCTATGGCGGTGCATACGACGTGATGGCGTCCAAGCACCTGCGCGGAGACCTCAACTACGCCTGGCCCACCGCCGAAATCGCCGTGATGGGCGCGAAAGGCGCGGTGGAGATCATCTTCCGCCAGGACCGCGACGATCCCGACAAGATCGCCGAGAAGACGAGGGAATACGAAGACCGCTTCGCCAACCCCTTCGTGGCAGCACAGCGCGGCTATATCGACGAGGTGATCTACCCGCATTCGACGCGGCGGCGCATCGCGCTCGGGCTAAGGAAGCTGCGCGGGAAGCAGCTCGAGAACCCGTGGAAGAAGCACGACAACATTCCGTTGTGATCGACTCATCTACCAACATTGAACCTGCAAAGCCCTGTTCGGAGCGGGCGCTGAACGCGTTGGAATTTCGTGTAGGGCGCTCCTTGCCCACCTCATTGCGAGAATTTGCAACGCGCTACGGCGGAGCATTCATCGGAGGTTCGGTTGATGGCGCAGGCAGATACAGCGTACTCGGCTTCTTAGATCTTGAACGTATCGATCAGACGGAGGGCGCGTATCTAGATGAGTATCTGGAAGTAGGAGCCCTACCTTTTGCTCGCTGTGAACTTGGTGGAATTTACTTGCTGAAGGCCGACAACTCCATTTGGTTTCGGCTAAACCATGCGGGCAAAACTACGCTGGAGAAGGTCAGCGAAAGTTTCGAAGATTTCCTAAACCGAATAGAGACTGAGGAATGATCAAATGAAACTCGGCCGTCTCAACCATATCGGCGTCGCGACGCCTTCGATCGAAGAATCGGTGCGCTATTACCGCGACGTCATGGGCGCGACTTCGTTCCACAAGCCGTTCGATCTAGAGGCGCAGGGAGTGAAGGTCTGCTTCGTCGATACGCCGGGACTGAACGACACCCACGGCACGCAGATCGAGCTGATCGAGCCACTCGGCGCCGACAGCCCCATCGCCAAGTTCCTCGAGAAGAACCCCGCCGGCGCGCAGCATCACCTGTGCTACGAGGTCGACGATATCGAGGAAGCGCGCAGCTGGTTCGAGGGGCTGGGCAAGCGCATCCTCGGCCCCACGCGCATCGGGGCGCATGGTACGCCCATCTTCTTCCTCCACCCCAAGGACATGATGGGCCAGCTGACCGAGATCATGGAAACGCCCAAGACGGGCGCGCACTGGTCGAACTGACCGGCGCGGGGAGAGAGGACGACAATGCTGTTCTACGATAGTCCGAACCCGGCGCCCAATCCGCGCCGCGTGCGCATCTTTGCGGCGGAGAAGGGCATCGACCTGCCCAGCCGTGAAGTCTCGATCCCGAAGCGCGAGCAGAAGGCGCCTGATTACGTCGCCAAGAACCCGCGCGGGCAGACGCCGATCCTCGAGCTCGACGATGGCACGGTGATTGCCGAGAGCGTGGCGATCATGCGCTATCTCGAGGCGCTGCACCCGGAGCCGCCGCTGTTCGGCACCACGCCGCTCGAAATTGCCGAGATCGAGATGTGGAGCCGCCGCGTCGAGATGATCGCGATGCCGCCAATCGGCGCGGTCTGGGTCCACACGCATCCCTTCACCGCCGCGCTGCCCGGCCGCAATGCCGAATGGGGCGAGGCCAACCGCCCGCGCGTCGCCGATGCCTTCCGCTTCTTCGACCAGTCGCTGGCGGACCGCGACTTCCTCGCCGGATCGGCCTATAGCGCGGCCGACATCCTCCTGCTGACGACAGCCGATTTCGCCGAGTTCGTCGGCTGCGGCATGCCCGAGGACTGCGAAAACCTGCGCGGCTGGCACGAGCGCGTGTCCGCCCGCCCGAGTGCAAAAGCCTGAGTGCGATCATGACCGACAAGACCCCGACCTATGACGACTGGAAGCCCTTCGCCGACAAGGAGGTGAAGGGCCGCGACCTGACCTGGCAAACGCCCGAGGGCATCGCGGTGAAACCGCTCTATACTAGCGCGGATACGCAAGGGATCGACCCCGGCGTGCCCGGCATCGCGCCCTTCACGCGCGGGCCCTATGCCTCGATGTACACCGGCCGTCCGTGGACCATCCGCCAGTATGCGGGCTTCTCCACCGCCGAGGAATCGAACGCTTTCTATCGCCGCAACCTTGCGGCGGGGCAGAAGGGGCTGTCGGTTGCTTTCGACCTCGCCACGCACCGCGGCTATGACAGCGACCACCCGCGCGTGGTCGGCGATGTCGGCAAGGCGGGCGTCGCGATCGACACCGTGCGCGACATGGAAATCCTGTTCGACCAGATCCCGCTCGACGAAATGAGCGTGTCGATGACCATGAACGGGGCGGTGATCCCGGTCATGGCCTTCTACATCGTCGCGGCAGAGCGGCAGGGCGTCTCTCAGGACAAGCTCGCCGGGACCATCCAGAACGACATCCTCAAGGAGTTCATGGTCCGCAACACCTATATCTACCCGCCCGAGCCGAGCATGCGGATCGTTTCGGACATCATCGCATATACTTCGGCCAACATGCCGAAATTCAACAGCATTTCGATTTCGGGTTATCACATGCACGAGGCCGGGGCGACGGCGGTGCAGGAACTGGCTTTCACGATTGCCGACGGCAAGGAATACGCCAAGCGCGCGATGGAAGCGGGCCTCGACATCGACGCCTTCGCGCCGCGCCTGTCCTTCTTCTGGGGCATCGGCATGAACTTCTTCATGGAGATCGCCAAGATGCGCGCCGCCCGCGCGCTGTGGCACGATGTCATGTCGGAGCTGGGGGCACGACAAGAGAAGTCGAAGATGCTGCGGACGCACTGCCAGACGTCCGGCGTCTCGCTGCAGGAGCAGGATCCCTACAACAACGTCATTCGCACCACGATCGAGGCGATGGCGGCGGTGCTGGGCGGCACGCAGTCGCTCCATACTAATGCGCTGGACGAGGCGATTGCGCTGCCCACCGACTTCTCCGCCCGCATCGCGCGCAACACGCAGCTGGTGATCCAGGAAGAAACGGGGGTCACCAAGGTCGCCGACCCGCTGGGCGGGAGCTATTACATCGAAAGCCTGACCGCCGCGCTGATCGAAGAAGCGCGCAAGTTGCTCGACGAGGTCGAGGCGGCGGGTGGCATGACCGAATATGTCGCCAGCGGCAAACCCAAGGCGCAGATCGAGATGGCCGCTGCGGCCAAGCAGGCGAGCGTCGACAAGGGCGAGACGGTCATCGTCGGCGTGAACAAGTACCGCCTTCCGGAAGAGGCCGATATCGAGACACTCGACATCGACAACCACGCCGTGCGCCAGAGCCAGATCGCCCGCCTCAAGGCCGTGCGCGAAGGTCGCGACGAGTTCGCCTGCAAGGCCGCGCTCGATGCGCTGGCACGCGGGGCGGCGCAGAAGGAAGGCAACCTACTCGCCCTCGCGGTAGAGGCGGCGCGCCACGATGCGACGCTCGGCGAAATCAGCCAGGCGATGGAAGACGCCTATGGCCGCTACGACACCATGCCGCGTCCGGTGCGCGGCGTGTATTCGGAAGCCTATTCGGATGACACGCGCTACCGGCAGGTGGCCGAGGGCGTGAAGGCGGTCGAGCGCCGCCTTGGCCGTGCGCCGAAACTGATGGTCGCCAAGATGGGCCAGGACGGCCACGACCGCGGCGCCAACGTGATCGCCTCGGCATTTTCCGACATGGGCTTCGAGGTCGTGTCCGGCCCGCTGTTCCAGACGCCCGAGGAAACGCGTGACATGGCGCTCGAAAACGGTGTCGACGCCATCGGGGCGAGCAGCCTTGCGGCGGGGCACAAGACCCTCATCCCCGAACTCATCACCCTGCTGAAGGAAGCGGGTCGCAGCGACATCAAGGTGATCGCCGGCGGCGTGATCCCGCAGAAGGACTACGACTTCCTCAAGCGCGCAGGCGTGCAGGGCATCTACGGCCCGGGCAGCAATGTCGTGGAGTGTGCCGCAGACGTGCTGCGCCTGCTTGGCCACAACATGCCGCCTGCCGGAGAGGATCTGGACGAGGCGGCGGAATGATGGGGAGGTTTGTCCGCCTCGTTTCGCTTGGGTTTGCCGTGTTCTCGGTGATCTTCTGGCTCACCGTTGACGGCATTGGTCAGGTGCGTCGCCAAATCACGGACGGTAACGAGCCATCGAATTGGGACATTTGGCTAACCAGCTCTGTGCCAGCCATCATTTACGCTGTGATTTGCGTGCTCGTGTTCCACTGGTTCGCCAGAAAAATCATCAAAAAGATCGGCCAAGAGTAGAATGATAAAAATCCGTACCGACTGGACCCGCGAGGAAATCGCGGGACTGTTCGACCTTCCTTTCACCGAACTGCTCTTCCGCGCCGCCACGGTGCACCGCGAATTCCATCCGCCCGAGCAGATCCAGCTCTGCACTCTGCTGTCGATCAAGACCGGCGGGTGCCCGGAGGATTGCGGCTATTGCTCGCAATCGGTGAAGGCCGACAGCGGCGTCGAGGCGACCAAGCTGATGGAGGCGCAATCCGTCCTCCAGCGCGCGGCGCAGGCCAAGGATTCTGGCAGCCAGCGCTTTTGCATGGGCGCGGCGTGGCGCAATCCCAAGGACCGCGACATGCCCGCGATCGTCGAGATCGTGAAGGGCGTGCGCGCCATGGGCCTCGAAACCTGCATGACGCTGGGCATGCTGACGCCGAAACAGGCGGAGATGCTCAAGGAAGCGGGCCTCGATTACTACAACCACAATGTCGATACCGGGCCGGAATATTACGAGCGCGTGATCTCGACCCGCAATTACCAGGACCGGCTCGACACGCTGCAGAACGTGCGCGACGCGGGCATCAACGTGTGCAGCGGCGGGATCGTCGGCATGGGCGAGACGCGCGAGGACCGGGTGGGCTTCGTCCACACTCTAGCCACGCTCGAACGCCATCCCGAAAGCGTGCCGGTCAACGCGCTGGTGCCGGTCAAGGGCACGGTGCTGGGCAACATGCTGGCCGACACCCCGCTCGCCAAGATCGACGATATCGAATTCGTGCGCACCGTGGCGGTTGCGCGTATAACCATGCCCATGTCGATGGTCCGCCTGTCCGCCGGTCGCGAGAGCATGAGCGAAGCGACACAGGCTCTGTGCTTCATGGCGGGCGCGAATTCGATCTTCACCGGCGACAAGCTGCTGACCGCGCCCAATGCGGGCGACGACAGCGATGCGGCGCTCTTCGCCAAGCTGGGCCTCACCGCGCTCAAGCAGGAAGAGCCGATGCGCGCCTGCAAGGTCATGGAGCCTGCCGAGTGACGAAAACCGCGGCCTTCAGGTTGGTGAAAGAGGTGACGATTGCGTGTGCAGGCGGCGTAGCCTTCGTCACTCTGGTTGCCCTTGTGCTTCACTGGACAGGCATCCAAAGCTTCTTCTGGAAACTGCTTCAAGAAAACCCATTGGGGCTTGTAGTGACCGCCCTAATCTATTCCATCGGCCATGCAGTCGCTGTCCGTATTAGTAATGCAGGTCTTAAAGCCGAATGACGCTGGGCTTCTCAGTCGATGACTTGCTCCCCAAGGCACGCGGTGGCGGCGTGCTGAAGATGGGGCTCGTCAAGCTGGACGAGGACGAGTGGCTCCAGCCCGATCCCGAGCTCGCTGCACGCGAGGCTGGGTTTGCAGCCTATCCGCAAGGCATCCAGATTTCGCCGGAGGGCGAGGCACCGGGAGCGGAACTCGCTGCCATGCTCGGCCTGTCGGGCGGGCTGGCGGAAGCGGCTCGCGCGCATCACGAGGACATGTGCCTCCTCACCCTTCGCGAAGGCGACGATCAGTATCGCCTGGTCGGTGCGGCGGTCGCATGGCCGTCCGACTGGACACCGGCGGACAAGCTGGGGCTTCCCCTGCGCGCACTCCATGCGCCGATCCAGGGATACGAGGAGCAGCTAGCCAGCGGCGTCGATCATTTCATGGCCAAGCTGAAGGCTGGCGCGATCTACGGGCGCTGCAACTGGTTCATCGCTGCCACGGGTGAGCGGCGCTGGGTGGCGGAGCCTCCGGCACAGGCCTTTGCCCATGTGACCCCCGACAATGCAGCCGAGACGCTGTTCGTGCGCTCCGAACGCCAGACGCTGCGCCGCCTGCCCGAAACGGGCGCGATCCTCTTCACCATCGGCATCTACGTTTCGCCGCTGGGCGAATTGTCGCGCGATAATGTCGAGCGGCTGGCGGGCGCGATGCGCACCCTGCTGGACGGCGAGGGCGACCGCCGCGGCGCCGGCGCCTATGCCGAGGCGCTGGTCGCCTATGCGGAAAAATCCAGTTGAGGCAGGTGCTTAGGCGCCTTCCTTGACTCCCGGCGGGAAAAGGCGTGTCTTTCGCGCCGCTGGGGGACAACAGCATCATTACAATTCGGATCGCTTCTCAGGGCCGCATTCCTTGAAGGGAGAGGACGTATGAAGAAGCTTTTACTCGCCGCAGCCGCAATTAGCCTCGCACTTCCCGCTGCACCTGCCATAGCCCAGGAAGGGCCGGAACGCATGGAAGGCGTGACCTGGGCCCGTGTGGTCCTGACCAAGTTCAAGCAGGGCAAGCGCGGACGCGGGACAGAAATCATCCGCGACTATTTCGCCAAGGCCGACGGCATGACCGGCAAGAAGAGCGGCATCCACGGCATCCATCTCAACACCGGCGAATGGGACCTGATGTATGTCTTTCCCATGGAAGGCGGACCGAACGACCTGACCTGGGCCACTTCGCCCGACGATATCGCGTGGATGGAACAGCTTTCCAAGCTGGCCGGCGGCCGGGACAAGGCGCAGAAACTGCTGGAGGAATTCGATTCCCTCATCGCGCGCGAAACCAGTTACATCGGGCACGCGCACGCCGATCACTGACCATGACTTGAAGTGGCTCCGAAGGGGCGGCATAGGCTTAAGCATGACCTCTGCCGCTCCCGGAGCCTGAATGTTCAAGAAAATCCTGATCGCCAATCGCGGCGAAATCGCCTGCCGTGTCATCAAGACGGCCAAGCGCATGGGGATCGCCACCGTGGCGGTCTATTCCGATGCCGACGCGCGGGCGCCCTTCGTGCGGATGGCGGACGAGGCGGTGCACATCGGTCCGGCCCCTGCGTCCGAAAGCTACCTCATCGCCGACAAGATCATCGCCGCCTGCAAGCAGACCGGCGCGGATGCGGTTCACCCGGGCTACGGCTTCCTGTCCGAACGCGCGAGCTTCGTGGATGCGCTGGACAAGGAAGGCATCGCCTTCGTCGGCCCGCCGACCAAGGCGATCGCCGCGATGGGCGACAAGATCGAGAGCAAGAAGATCGCCCGCGAGGCAGGCGTGAACGTGGTCCCCGGTTTCGTCGGCGAAATTCGCGATACCGAGCATGCGGTCGAGATCTCGAACGACATCGGCTATCCGGTCATGATGAAGGCCAGCGCCGGCGGCGGCGGCAAGGGCATGCGCCTTGCCTACAGCGAAAAGGACGTGCGCGAAGGCTTCGAAAGCGTGAAGCGCGAAGGCCTCAATTCCTTCGGCGACGACCGCGTCTTCATCGAGAAGTTCATCGAGGACCCGCGCCACATCGAGATCCAGATCCTCGGCGACAAGCACGGCAACGTCATCTACCTCAACGAGCGCGAATGCTCGATCCAGCGCCGCCACCAGAAGGTGGTCGAGGAAGCGCCGTCGCCTTTCGTCAGCGCCGAAATGCGAAAGGCCATGGGCGAACAGTGCGTCGCGCTGTCGAAGGCGGTCGGCTATCACAGCGCAGGCACGGTCGAACTGATCGTTTCCGGCGCCGACAAGACGGGCGAGAGCTTCTACTTCCTCGAAATGAACACCCGCCTGCAGGTGGAACATCCGGTCACGGAGGCGATCACCGGCGTGGACCTCGTCGAACAGATGATCCGCGTCGCGGCAGGCGAAAAGCTTTCCATCACGCAGGACGACGTGAAGATCGACGGCTGGGCGATCGAGAACCGCGTCTATGCCGAAGACCCCTATCGCGGCTTCCTGCCTTCCACGGGCCGCTTGGTGCGCTACCAGCCGCCGGTCGAGCCCTGGGCCGACGACGGGGCGGAGAACGGCCGCCGCGGCGTGGCCGGCGTGCGCGTCGATGACGGCGTGTTCGAAGGCGGCGAGGTGTCGATGTTTTACGACCCGATGATCGCCAAGCTCATTACCTGGGGCGAAACGCGCGACGAGGCGGCGGATCTACAGGTGCAGGCGCTCGACGCATTCCGCATCGAAGGGCTCGGCCACAATGTCGATTTCCTCAGCGCGATCATGCAGCACCCGCGCTTCCGTTCGGGTGAACTAACCACTGGTTTCATCGCCGAGGAATATCCCGACGGGTTTGAGGGCGCGGCCGCCTCGGACGATCTGAAGCGTGTTCTGGCAGCCGTCGGCGGGGTCATTGCGACTGCCGATGCCGACCGTGCGCGGCGCATCGACCAGCAGCTGGACGGCGATTTCTACGCGCCGGGCGACTGGACCGTGCGGCTGGGGGAAACCGATTACCGCGTCGTGCTGGAGGAAGATGCCATCACGGTCGACGGCCGACCGGTCGATCTCGACATGGAATACACGCCCGGCGAGACCATGATCGACCTCGAGGCCGAGGGGGAGGCGATCACCTTGCAGTTGAAGCCCACCCGTACAGGCTATGCCATCACCACGCGCGGCGCGACGCACAGCCTGCGCATGCTCCAGACGCGCATCGCGCATCTCGCTTCACACATGATCGAGAAGGAGCCGCCGGATCTTTCGAAGATGCTCATCTGCCCCATGCCCGGTCTGCTGGTGAAACTGCACGTTGCCGAAGGGGACGAAGTGCAGCCCGGACAGCCGCTCGCTACGGTGGAAGCGATGAAGATGGAAAACATCCTGCGCGCCGAAAAACAGGCGGTGGTCGGGAAGATCAACGCAGGCGAGGGCGACAGCCTGGCGGTGGACGAGGTCATCCTCGAACTCGAATAGGCAAGTGCCTTGCGCGATTAAGGATACGGCCGCGCAATCTTTTGAAAGGGTTGCGCGACATTCCTTGCGAATTTCGCTGCATTGCACCCAAACATGGTGAACGGGCTTTTACCGAATCGGTAAGCCGGAGATACTGGGCGCCTTCGGTTCGCTTCTGACGCAACACGCACAGGAGTTATCGCATGGCACACAGGGGCACAGGCTTCTTCGATACCAGGGGCAATTACCACAAGACGCCCGAGGACGCGACGATCGCGGACCTCGCTGGCATTCTCGGCAAGATCGGCGAAGGCGACAGCCTCGCACCGGGCATCGCGCAGATGCTGCTGCAACGCCGCCCTGAAATCGAACGCCTTTTCGAAGAACACGACGCGATGCTGGCCGATTACCAGCCGGTCGGCGCGGGGGCCAAGGTCACCCGGCTCGAACCGCGCGCGGGCTGAGCAAGGTCATTCCGTCAACGGGAGGTGGTAGCACTGGTTGTGCGGCCCGTTGACGTAGTCCGCAAAGGCATCGCCGCGTTCGAAACCGTATTTCGTATAAAGCCCGATGGCGGGGACGAATTCGTCCGAAGTCCCCGTTTCCAGGCTCAGCCGCGCAATCCGTTCCGCGCGTGAAAGATCGATCAGCGCCTCCAGCACCGCTTTCGCAATGCCCTTGCCGAGATGTTTGGGCCGCGTGCGCATCGATTTCAGTTCCGCTTGCCCGCTGCCGAGCCGCTTGAGGGCACCGATGGCGACCAGTTCCTCGCCCTCCCACGCGCCCAGCACGGTCGTCTCCGCCCCCGACAGGCCCGAAAGATCGAGCGCGAAGCTGGTGCCGGGCGGTGACATCGCCTCCATGTCCTGCTGGTGGAAAGCGATGAGGTCGCGAACCGCCGGGTCCGCCAGGCTAGCCTCGGCAATCCGCATGGTCAGTCTTCCACCATCGCGACCGCGCGGATCCAGCCTGCACTGGCGCGCTCGATCTTCACCGGGAAGCAACTGAAGGTGAAGCCGTGGTCGGGCAGGGCGGCGAGATTGGTCAGCTTCTCGATCTGGTAATAGGGCCTGATGCGGCCTGCCTTGTGGCCTTCCCAGATGATCGCGGGGTCGCGCTTTTCCGCCCAGCGCCGTGCAGTGTGGCTGAAGGGAGCATCCCAGCTCCACGCATCGGTGCCGACCACTTCCACCCCGCGTTCCGTTAGCCAGAGCGTCGCTTCCGCGCCAAGACCGACACCCTGGTCGGTGAAATTCTCCGTCCCGTAAACCGCGCCCGACTGGACGAGGACGATATCGAGCGGCTGAAGGTCGTAACCGATCTTCCCGAATGCCTGTTCCACCTCCGCCGCGCTCACCACGTGGCCGTGCGGCAAATGGCTGAAATCGAGCTTCACACCGGGGCGGAAGAACCGGTCGAGCGGTGCCTCGTCGATGCTGGGCGCGGCGCGGGCACCATCGTCCGTCGTCGAGTGGTAATGCCACGGCGCATCCATGTGGGTGCCGTTGTGGGTGGAAAGCTCCAGCATCTCCACCGCCCATCCTTCGCCATCGGGTAGGTCCTGCTTTTCGAGGCCCGGGAAGAACATGGCGATCTGTTCCCACGTGTTCTCGTGGGTCATGTACTGGATTTTCGGCCGCATCACTTCCGGGTCCGAGACCACGTCGTTGGTGATCGAGATGGACAGGTCGATGAAGCGCGTCATGCCTTCCCTCCTAATGCGCCTGCAGCTGTTCGTCGAGGAAGGCCGCGACGTCGGCCAGTTCGACATCCTTCGCGAGGTAGGCGTCACCGACGCCGCGCAGCAGGATGAAGGGCAGGGTGCCTGCATCCATCTTCTTGTCGTGCAGCATGTGATCGGCCAGCGCGCGTCCGTCGCAATCTAGACCCAGCGCCGAGATTTCCGCCGGAAGTCCAGCGGCATCGACCGCGTGCGTGACCCGCTGGGCTGCGTCGGCGGAAATCTCCCCGCGCCGAGCGGAATAGCGGGCTGCCAGCACCATGCCGAGCGCCACGCCTTCGCCGTGGAGCAGGCGATCGGAAAAGCCCGTTTCCGCCTCCAGCGCATGGCCGAAAGTGTGCCCGAGGTTGAGCAGGGCGCGCGCGCCGCTAGTTTCGCGCTCGTCCTCGGCCACGATCCGTGCCTTCATCGCGACGCTGGCGGCCACGGCATGTTCGAGCGCAGCGGGATCGCCGGCCAGCACCTTGGCCCCGTTCGCTTCGAGCCAGTGGAAAAAGCCGGGATCGCCGAGGATTCCGTATTTGAGCACCTCGGAATAGCCGGCGCGCATTTCACGGGCGGGCAATGTGGCGAGCGCGTCGAGATCGGCGAGCACGAGGCCCGGCTGGTGGAATGCCCCGACGAGGTTCTTGCCCGCAGCGGTGTTGATTGCGGTCTTGCCGCCTACCGAACTGTCGACCTGTGCCAGCAAGGTGGTCGGCAATTGCACGAAACCGCAGCCGCGCTTCAGGATGGCGCAGGCGAACCCGGTGAGGTCGCCCACGACCCCGCCGCCCAGTGCCAGCACGTGGTCGCCGCGCTCCACCCCTTCGGCCAGCAGCCAGTCGGTCAGGCGGGCAAGGCTGTCCCAGCTTTTCGATCCTTCACCGGGCGCGACCTCGTACCAGCGCGGCTCCTTGCCGGCAGCACGTAGCGATGCCTCGACCGCTTCGCCCCAGTGCTTGCGCGCATTGGCGTCGGCGACGATCGGCACGCTCGCCTTGCGCAGGAACGGCGCGGCCTGTTCGCCGATGGCGGCCAGCAGGCCGTGCCCCACGCGCACTTCGTAGCTGCGCCCGGCAAGGGCGACGTCGATCACAGCCATGCGGCCAGTTCCTCCAGTATTCGGTTCACGGCTGCATCGTGCGGACCGTCGCCGGTCACGACATGGATCTGTGCTTCGGCATAGGCGGGGCCACGCTGTTCCTTCAGGTTGAACAGGATTTCGCGCGGATCGCCGGTCTTGAGCAGCGGCCGCGTGTTACGGCGCGATGTGCGCTCGACCAGCGTGTCGAGGTCGCAGTCGAGCCACACGGCTACGCCCCTTTCCAGCACCAGCGCGCGGGTTTCGGGATCGACGAAGGCACCGCCGCCCGTCGCGATGACGCCGTGGCCTTCCTCCATCAGGCGTGCGATCACGCGGCGTTCGCCGTCGCGGAAATAGGCCTCGCCATGTTCTTCGAAGATTTCGGAGACGCTGCGGTCGGCCGCCTTTTCGATCTCTTCGTCCGCATCGACGAAATCGCGCCCGAGCGCGCCTGCGAGCCTTCGCCCGATGCTGGTCTTGCCCACGCCCATCAGGCCGACGAGCACCAGCGGCCGGTCCAGCCTGCTGGCGATGCCGGCACGGTCCACCGTTTCGGAAGGCTTGTGCGCGTTGTTCATTGCCGCTCGGCCTATAGATGGGCTAGGGCGCGGGCAAGTCACACGGATTGTTGATCGAGGATACGAAAATCTTGGCCGTGAAACGCCCGCGCATTCTGGGGATAGCTGCGCTTGCCCTGCTGGCCGTGCTCGTCATCGCATGGATCGACGGCGGCGAAGAGCCGATCCGGCCGATTACCGAGCCTGTCGAAGTGCCGGAGATCGCCCGATGAGCCGCGGCTACTGGCTCGCCGGCGCGGCGCTCGTCCTGTCTTCCACCGTGGTGCTGGCCCAGCGTGCGCCGGAAAGCATCCTGCCGTCGTCCGCGAATACACCCGCGCCGAGCCCGGCACCTGCCCGCACGCCCTCACCGGCTGCATCGCCTGCGCCCTCCGCTCCCGCGGGCCAGACCGGTGAAGTGGTCCAGCCGCTGCCGAGCGCGCCCGAGCCGGTCGACACCTCGGACATCGACCTGTCCGATATCCCCTCGGTGGAAGAACTCGAGGCGATGAGCACGGCCGAACTCGACGAGGTTCTCGGCCTGAAGCCCCGCTTCGACATTCCGCCTGCCGCACGCCGTTCGCTGTCGCGCGTCGGGGTGATTGCCGCTTCGGAAGGCGGGCTTCCGCCGCTTTCGTTGGCGAACCAGCCTGCCGAACTGGTGCGCGCCACGCTGGGCGGCATCCGCGGGCCGATGGTGTCGCGTTGGGGGCACATCCTCATGCGCCGCGCGCTCGCCAGCCGTCTCGACGCGCCGCAGGGCATGAGCCCGATCGAATTCGCCACCCTGCGCGTGCGCGTGCTCAATTCGATGGGAGAATATGCCGCAGCGCGCGCGGTGGTGCAGGATATCGATACGGCGAACTATTCGCCTGCGCTGACGCAGGCCGCAGTCGACGCCTACATCGGCACGGCCGACATCGTCGGGGCCTGCCCCTCGGTCCTGCTCGGCACCGGCACGGACGAGATTGCGAACTGGGCCATGCTCGAAGGCATTTGCGCGGCATTTGCCGGCGAATCGCAGCGCGCCCAGAACGACCTTCGCCGCCTGCTTTCCCGCGCCGAGGGAGATGCGCGGATCGACGTGCTGCTGGCCCAGCGTTTCGCCGGGGCGGCAGGCGACGGGCGCCGCGCGGTAACGATCGAGTGGGACGGCATCGATTCGATGACCCCATGGCGTTTCGCGCTCGCCAATGCGCTGGGCGAACCGCTGCCGGAAAACCTCACCGAAGATCTGGGCGCGACCTACCTGATCTCCGAAGCGATTACGCCCGCCCTGCCGGTAACGCAGCGCATTCGCGGGGCAGACGTCGCGGCAGCTTCGGGCGTGCTCTCGGCGGCAGCCATCGTGGATCTCTATGGCCAGCTCTACGCGGCACGCACCGACGCTGGCGAGGGGCCTGCCCTGACCACCGCATCCCGCCTGCGCGATGCCTATGTCGATCCGTCGCCTGCAAACCGCGTTGCGGCCATCCGCGACGTGTGGAGCGGCAGCGATGCGGACTACGGGCGCATGGTGCTGACCGCCTATGCCGCTGCGCGCGTCACGCCGAGCGAGGACTTCGCCGATGATGCAGGCGAACTGATCGCGTCCATGCTAACTGCGGGCCTCGAGCGCGATGCGTTGCGCTGGGCGGACGCCGTGGAGGCGGGCAGCCTTGGCTGGGCACTGCTGGCACTGGCAAACCCGCGCGGCGGAACGGTCAGCGACGGCGAGCTCGACACCTTCTTCGACGACGATGATTCGCAGAACAGCCGCAAGTCGCGCATGCTGCTTGCCGGGCTTGCCGGCCTCGGGCGTGTGGACGAGGGCGATATCGCGGAATATTCGCAGCGTCTGGAGATGAACCTCGGTGCGCCGACGCGCTGGACGCAGATGATCGACCGGGCTGCCGCAGTGGAGAACCGTGCACTCGTCGCCTATCTTGCAGGCCTCGGCATGCAGGGCGACAGCTGGGACCGCATGACCGCGCGCCACCTCTATCACATCGTCTCCGCGCTGAGCCGCGTGGGGATGGAAGCCGAAGCCCGGATGATCGCCGCGGAGGCGGTCGCGCGAGCCTGAGCCGGCGGTGGCTGTCCCAGGGGACACGATCGAGGATTTCCTCGCCATGCTCGCCGCCGAACGCGGAGCGGCGCGCAACACCATCCTCGCCTACGGGCGCGACCTGGCGCAGGCGGAAGAACTGCTGGGCGGCGACCTTGCCGGGGCTTCTGCCGCGCAGCTTTCGAAGCTGGGGCAGGGCTGGGCCTCGCTCGCGGCATCGACCATGGCGCGCAAGATTTCGGCGCTGCGGCAGTATTATGGCTTCCTCCTCGACGAGGGGCTGCGCGCAGACGATCCGACCCATGCACTGCCGCGCCCTGCCACACGCCGTCCGTTGCCCAAGATCCTCAGCCAAGCGCAGGTCGAGGCCCTGTTCGCCCGCGCCGAGGACGAGGCCGCCAGCGACCGGCCCGAGGCTGTGCGCATGCTGGCGATGCTCGAACTGCTCTACGGATCCGGCCTGCGTGCAACCGAACTCGTCTCGCTGCCGATTTCGGCGGTCCCGCGCGACGAGCCGTTCCTGACCGTCACCGGCAAGGGCGGGCAGGCGCGCATGGTGCCGGTCAGCCGCCGCGCGAAGCACGCGCTGTCGCGCTGGCTTGGCTTGCGTGACCAGGGCTCGCGCTTCCTCTTTCCCTCGCGCAGTGGGCATATCTCGCGCGTCAGGCTGTTCCAGCTGCTCAAGGAACTGGCGGTGCGGGCCGACTTGCCGCCCGAAAAGCTCAGTCCCCATGTGCTGCGCCATGCCTTTGCGACCCACCTGCTGGAGGGCGGGGCGGACCTGCGCGCGCTGCAGACGCTCCTCGGCCACGCCGATATCGCGACCACGCAAATCTACACCCATGTCGATGCGGCACGGTTGGTAAAGCTGGTGAACGAACGCCATCCCCTTGCCCGTCCGCGCGCGAGCGACTAGCGGGTCTGCGATGATTTCCTATCTCGAATTCGAAAAGCCGGTTGCCGAACTCGAAGCGCGCATTGCCGAACTGCGCAATGCGGCCGAGGGCGACGATGTCGACATTTCCAACGAGCTGCAGCGCCTCGAACTCAAGAGCGCCGATCTGCTTGCGACGACCTATGCCGCGCTGACGCCCTGGCAGAAGACGCAGGTCGCCCGCCATCCCTCGCGCCCGCACTTCCGCGACTACGTGGAATATGCGTTCGAGGAATTCGTGCCGCTGGGCGGCGACCGCGCCTATGGCGAGGACGAGGCGATCATGGGCGGCTTTGCCAAGCTGAACGGCCGCAAGGTCGTGCTGATCGGCCACGAAAAGGGCAATGATACCGCCAGCCGCCTGCGCCACAATTTCGGCATGGGTAAGCCCGAAGGCTACCGCAAGGCGATCCGCCTGATGGAACTGGCGGGCCGCTTCGGCCTGCCGGTGGTGACGCTGGTCGATACCTCTGGCGCCTTCCCGGGCGTCGAGGCGGAAGAGCGCGGGCAGGCAGAAGCCATCGCCCGTTCGACCGAGGCGTGCCTGGCCCTGCCGGTTCCGATGGTCGCGACCATCGTGGGCGAGGGCGGTTCGGGCGGCGCGGTCGCGCTCGCCAGCGCCGAACGGGTGCTGATGCTCGAACATGCGGTCTATTCAGTGATTTCGCCCGAAGGCTGCGCCTCGATCCTGTGGCGCACCGCTGAAAAGGCGCCCGATGCGGCCGAAGCCATGAAGGTGACCGCGCAGAACCTTGCCGAGCTCGGCGTCATCGACCGGATCGTTGCCGAACCCGTCGGCGGCGCCCACCGCGACCCGCGTGCAGCCGCCCATGCGCTGGGCGAGGCGATCGGCGAGGAACTCGACATGCTGTCGCGCTATTCGCCCGAAGAGCTGATGCGGATGCGCGAGGAGCGCTTCCTCAAGATCGCGGGCTGAGCCTAAGTTTCGGGATGCGGGAACAAACAGCCGCATCCCCCTGTTTCCCCTTGCGTATAAGAACCGGCCCGGCGGCGGTGGGACCCGCATGGCCAGAATCAAGGGGAACCCAATGTCCGCAATGAAGACACTCGCCGCCTCGACCGCGACGCTGGCACTCGCTTTGACCGGCTGCGCCACCATTCCCGACAGCTCCGCACCGATATCGCAGGGCGAGGCTCAGCAGGGCGCCGAAGCGCATCCGCAGCTGCTTGCCGAATTCGGCGGCGCGATGAGCGGCCCGCAGGCACAGTATGTCGAAACCGTCGGCCAGAACATTGCGGTCCAGTCGGGCCTCGGCAATGCCCGCAGCGCCTTTACAGTTTCGCTGCTAAACAGCCCGGTGAACAACGCCTTCGCGATCCCCGGCGGCTATGTCTACACGACGCGCCAGCTGGTCGCGCTGATGAACAACGAGGCGGAACTGGCCGGCGTGCTGGGTCACGAAGTCGGTCACGTCGCCGCCCGCCACTCCCAGCGTCGCCAGCAGGCTGCGCAGCGTAACTCCATCCTCGGCGTGCTCGGCGCGATCGCCAGCTCGGTCCTGCTGGGCAATTCGGGCCTCGGCCAGCAGCTCGGCCAGCTGTCGCTGCAAGGCTCGCAGCTGCTGACGCTCAAGTTCAGCCGCGAGCAGGAGCTGGAGGCGGACCGCCTCGGCATCCAGTATCTCAACACTGCCGGTTACGACACGCGCGCCATGGCGACCGTGCTGTCGAGCCTGGCGGCGCAGAACGCGCTCGATGCGCAGCTGATGGGCCGCGACAATGCGCGCCTGCCGGAATGGGCCTCGACCCACCCCGATCCGGCCAGCCGCGTGCAGACCGCGCTCAGCTTCGCGCAGCAGACCGGCGGCACGGGCGGGGTGACCAATCGCGACACCTTCCTGACCCGGATCGACGGCATCCTGTATGGCGACGATCCGCAACAGGGCGTGGTCGAGGGGCGCCAGTTCATCCACCCGGATCTGCGCCTTGCTTTCACCGCGCCGCAGGGCTTCTACATGGTCAACGGCACCCGTGCCGTGACGATCAGCGGGCAGAGCGGCAAGGCCCAGTTTTCCTTGGGTCCGTACAACGGCAATCTGCAGAGCTATGTCAGCAGCGTATTTGCGGCGCTTAGCCAGCAGCAGCAGATCACCCCGTCGAGTATCCAGCGCACGACCGTGAACGGCCTTCCGGCTGCTTATGGGACCGCGCGGGTGACGAATGGCGGGCAGCAGGTCGACGTGACCGTGTTCGCCTATGAATTCGCGAACGACCGCGCTTACCACTTCCTCGCGCTGACGCCGGCCGGCCAGTCGGGGACCTTCAACGGCATGTTCCAGTCGATGCGGCGTATCTCCACGACCGAGGCAGCGAATGTCATTCCGCGCAGCATCGACGTTGTGACGGTGGGCTCGCGCGACACGGTGGCCACCATGGCCGCGAAGATGGCCTATTCCAATGCGCAGGAAACCCGCTTCCGCGTCCTCAACGGCCTGTCGTCGAGCGACACCGTTCGCGCAGGGCAGAAGGTGAAAATCGTGGTGCGCGGCCGCTAGGTCGCCGCGCTTTCGTTACGCGCAACAAAAAAGGCGGCGAGGGTGACCTCGCCGCCTTTCTGTTTGGCTGAAAGCCGTGTCGATTAGACAGCAGCGTTGGCGGTTGCCATGGCCGAGTCGGTCGTGTTGAACGTGGTGCTCAGCTCCTGGCCGAGGCTCTGCATGGCAGTGATCGCAGCAACGGCGATGAGAGCGGCAATCAGGCCGTACTCGATGGCGGTTGCACCTTCTTCGTTGCGACGCAGCTTGTTGATGAACTTCATGTCTAGTCTCCTGGTTCAGTCTTCAATACCCGGCTCTCACCCCTGTTGCGGTTCGAGCTATCCTCTTTCTGCCTCGGACAAGTTGACAATTCCCTAATCGCCAACCGTCTTTGGTTTTCTCGCCTCAGACCCCGGTAACCGTGGCGACAGTCGTGCTGACGTTGTTCCACATGTTGATGGTGGTCTGACCGACCCCAGTCACGGCGGTCATCATGCCGAGAAAGATCAGAGCGAGGATCAGCCCGTACTCAATGGCGGTGGCGCCGGAGTCATCGCGTCCCAGATTCTTGAGAAATTCGATCACTTGTCCTGCCCCTCGATTGAATTCGTAGCTGACATCGTCGAACTACGCGGTGACCCGTTAAGAAAGGGTTTCGAAGGATCTCGCTTTTGGAAAATAATCCGACATGGATGTGCGTGGTGGCACTGGCGCTGCAGGACGAAAACGGGCGCTGGCTCCTGCACAAACGGCCCGCGCACAAGCATCACGGCGGCTTGTGGGAATTCCCCGGCGGCAAGGTGGAACCGGCTGAAAAGCCTGCGTCTGCGCTGGTTCGCGAGATCGGCGAGGAGCTGGGAATCGCGATTCGCGAAGCAGACCTTGCGCCCTGCTGCTTTGCCGAAGAGGCACAGGCAGAGGGCAGGGCGCCGATTGTAATCCTGCTTTACACCTGCAGCCGCTGGACGGGCGAGGTGGCGGCGCTGGAAGGCGGCGAGGTCGCCTGGTTCGCGCCCGGGGCCATTGCCGGACTGGACAAGCCGCCGCTCGATATCGTGCTTGCCGCACGCTTGCTGGAAAAAATGCCCGATTAGGTGTTGCCAAGGGCAGAGCACCTGCCTATGTGCCGCCCTCCAACGCGCCAGTAGCTCAGCTGGATAGAGTACCTGACTACGAATCAGGCGGTCGGAGGTTCGAATCCTTCCTGGCGCGCCACGAAAGCCCATCGCTCGAAAGAGTGGTGGGCTTTCGTGGTTTCGGGGCCGGTGAAATCAGTCTTCCTGGTCTTCCAGCCAGTGCATGTCGTCGTCGCTGAAGCCGAAATGGTGACCGGCCTCGTGGATCACGACATGGCGCACCAGTTCGTCCATCCGGACGCCCGTATCGCGCCACTCGGCGATCAGCGGCTGGCGGAACAGCCAGATGCGGGCAGGCTGGCGCCCGCTTTCCCAGATCGACCGATCGGGCAGGGACACGCCTTCGTAAAGGCCGCTCAGTTCCCATTTGTCGTCCAGGTCGACGCTGGCGAGCTGTTCGGCCGTGGCGAATTCTTCCACCCTCATGACGATCTCTTCCATCTGCTCGCGGAATTGCGCGGGCAGGGTCGCGCGGACGGCTTCCGCCATCTGCTGCATCTGTTGCTGGGTCGGGCCGGGGCGAAGGTGGAGCATCGCCTTCATATGAGTCGCGCACCTGCATCCTGCAAGAACGGAACCCGCTCGGCTTTCGCCTGTTCAGGTAGGCAAAGGAGAAACCCGATGACCCAAGCCACCGAAATCTTCGAACGCCTGAAGGAAGATCACGACCGCCACCGCGACCTGATCGACAAGCTGCTCGACACCAGCGGCGAGAGCGAGGAGCGCAAGGAGCTTTTCACGGAACTGACCAAGGAGCTTAAAGCCCACGCCGCCGCCGAAGAGCAGGCGCTCTATTCGACCATGCTGCGCAAGCCCCCGACCACGGACGAGACGCGCCATTCGGTCGCAGAACATCACGAGCTGGACGAAGCGCTCAATGACCTTGCCGCAACCGACATGTCGGAAGGCGGCTGGCTGACGAAGTTCAAGACCTTCGCCCACGACTATCGCCACCATATCGACGAGGAAGAGGAAGAGCACTTCCCCGATTTTGAGAACTATCTGGAAGACGACGACATGAAGCACATGCGCCAGGTTTTCGAGCGCCGGAAGAAGGAAGAGAAGGCCGAGGCCGAGGTGACGCCCGAGAAGAAAGAGGACGCCAAGGAATAGGATGGCCAAGGGGGTGGGGGACGAAACCGACAAACCGGTCGACCCGAAACGCGTGTCCCGGCTCGACGATGGCGTCGAGCCGGGCGTGTGGTGTTATGAGAAGGTCGAACGCGCGCGCGTGATCATCGATGCGGCGGATTACTTCGCCGCCATGCAGGAAGCGATGCTCAATGCGCAGCACCGCATCTTCCTGATCGGCTGGGACTTCGACACCCGAATTCACCTCACCGACGGGCGCCGCTGGTGGCAAAGGCCCTACCGGCGCGAATATCCCTCGCGGCTGGGCGGGTTCTTTTCCTGGCTGGTACGGCATCGCCCCACCCTTGAGATCCGCATCCTGAAGTGGAGCTTCGGCGTTTTCAAATTCGTCGTGCGCGGTTCGATGTGGTGGGACCTGATGCGCTGGGTGCGGCACCGCCGGATCGACTTCAAGTTCGATAGCGCGCATCCCACCGGGTGCAGCCACCACCAGAAGATCGCGATCCTCGACAACCGGCTGGCCGTGTGCGGCGGCATCGACATGACGGTAAAGCGCTGGGACACGCGCGACCACGAGGAAGACAATCCTCATCGCAAGACGCCGCGCGGCCAGGCCTACGAGCCCTGGCACGATGCGACCATGATGATGGAAGGCCCGATTTCCGACGCGCTGAGCGAGCTTGGCCTCGACCGTTGGCAGCGCGCCGGCGGCAAGCCTCTGCTGCCGATCAAGGCGCGGACGGACAGCCTGTGGCCCAAGGAGTTGGAGCCGACCTTCGAGAATGTCGAGGTCGGCATCGCCCGGACACGTGCCGCCTATCGCGACTGGGACGGGGTGAAGGAAATCGAGGCGCTGTTCGTCCAGCACGTCAAGCGGGCGAAGAAGTTCATCTATGCCGAAAGCCAGTACTTCGCCTCGCGCAAGGTCGCAGAAGCCATCCTTGCGCGAATGCAGGAGGACGACCCGCCCGAGGTCGTGATCGTCCATCCCGCCAACGCCGACGGCTGGCTCGAGCAGCAGGCGATGGATCATGCCCGCGCCGAACTGGTACGCTGCATCGAGGAAGTCGACGACAACCACCGCTTCAGCATCTGGATGCCCTACAGCGGCGAAACTCCGATCTATGTGCATGCGAAGATGATGATCGTCGACGACGAGATATTCCGCATCGGCTCGGCCAATCTCAACAACCGGTCGATGGGGCTGGACAGCGAATGCGACGTATTCGTCGATGCTGCGCGCAAGGGGAACGAGCACGCTGTCGATGCCATTCGCGCGATCCGCCATTCGCTGCTGGCCGAGCATTGCGGGGTCGAGGAAAGCGAAATGCCCGACCTGCTGGCGCGCTACGGTTCGATGGCCGGCATGATCGATCACACCGTCAGCGAAGGCGGGCGGAACCTGAAGCGCTACCATCCACCCGAACTGACCGAGGCGGAAAAGAAGGTTGCGCACAGCAGCCTGCTGGATCCCGAAGATCCAGACGACATGTTCGAGCCGTTTGCAAAGGGCGGTCTTTTCCGCAAGGGAACGCGGCTCGAGAGGGTTCGCACCAGAATCAGAGGAAAATGGGGCAAATGAGCAGTCTTGTAGGACCGGACGAAGACGACCCGCGCGGCAAGCCGCCCGTGCCCGAACACGTTCAGGAAGCGATCCGTACGCTGATCGAATGGACCGGCGACGACCCGACCCGCGAAGGGCTGGTCGACACGCCCTCGCGCGTCGCCCGTGCATGGAAGGAATATTGTCTCGGCTACGGCGAAGACCCCGGCTACCACCTCAGCCGCGTGTTCGAGGAAGTCGGCGGCTACAACGAGATCGTGCTGCTCAAGGACATTCCTTTCCAGTCGCATTGCGAACACCACATGGCCCCGATCATCGGCAAAGCGGCGATCGCCTACCTGCCGAACGATCGCGTGGTCGGCATTTCCAAGCTCGCCCGCGTGCTCCACGGCTTTGCCCGCCGCCTGCAGGTGCAGGAACGCCTGACCGCCGAAGTGGCCGACTGCATCTGGGAACACCTCCAGCCGCAGGGCGTGGCCGTGGTGATCGAGGCAGCGCACAGCTGCATGACCGCGCGCGGCGTGCGGACCCCCGGTGTGGGCATGATCACCAGCCGGATGATGGGCACCTTCCTCGAAGACCAGCGCAGCCGCAAGGAAGTGCTCAGCCTGATGGGTTACGGCTGAGGTAATCGAGCCGTTCATCCAGCTGACAGTATCGGGGGCGCAGGTTTCCGGGCATCAACAGGAGAGGACTTGCCATGGGAATTCTAGTCTCGGCCCTTCCGTTCGTTGCGATCGGACTGACCGCAGCCCAGGCCGACTATTCGGAGCAGTACGAGAAGATCGCCGTTGCGGTCAGTTCGGTGCAAACCTGCGAACAGCTGGGTTACACGATCGATCGCGAAGGTCTCGTCGCCTGGACCAAGCAAGCCCAGCAAAGCGCAATGGCAAGCGGTCTCAGTGAATCCGAAGCTCGCGCGCGGCTCGAACAGGCGGTCAATGCGCAGCACGCAGCCGACCTCGAACGCTTTGCCGACGCCAAGCGCATGGAGCACTCTGAGGAAGCCGTCGCCCGCAACAATCGCCTGTGGCGCTCGCGCTGCAGCGGCCTGGCCGAAGAACCGATGAGCGCGGCCTATTTCACCAAAGCGGGCGACTAGTCTACCAAGGTAAGCCGGTCCCTAAACGGTCATCGGCAAATCATCGGGAAACCGTCACCCTTCCTTCATGGACATGGCGGGCTTGCCTACCGACACTCCTCATATCCCGACCGCCTCTTGGCCGGGAAAGCGAGGAGGCTTTCATGAAGAGATTTCTCAAGACCCTGGCCCTTGGCCCGGTGTTGATCGCCACAGCCGTGTCGGCAGACGTGCCGCGCGACCAGCCCGACCAGGCGCTGCAGGAGCTGGCGAGGCAACTCGAACCTTTCAAGGATGTCGCTTACGCCGAGCGGAATGGCTACGTCCGGGGCTCGGGTTGCGAGGTGCATCCCACGCTTGGCGGGATGGGCTTCCATTACGTCAATCCGCGCCTTCTGGAATTCACTGCGCCAATCAACGGCAAGATGAACGGCACGGGTACCTATACCGGCACCAATCCGCCCGCGATCCTGCTTTATGCACCGGATGGGCACGGCGGACTCGAACTGGTCGGCATCGAGATGCTCGTTTTTGCCGAAGCCTGGCACGCCGAGCACAAGGAAAAGCCGAAATATCGGGGGCGCGAGTACAATTACATGGCGGACAATCCGGCAACCCCGCAGGACGAGGCACACAATTTCATGCCGCATTACGACCTGCATGTCTGGCTGTTCGAGGAAAATCCTGCCGGCCTCTATGCCCAGTGGAACCCCAATGTCAGCTGCAGCAATCTAGGGATCGTCCATTTCGGTGATCACTGATGGCCCGTTTCCCGGGCGTTCGCCATTCTGCGGGGCGGACGTCCGGGCACAGCTGATCTTTCCGGCAATCCGGTGCTTGTCAAACGCCCTGCCTTCGCCTTTTCTGGCTTTTCCTAACGAGGGGGTGAGGGCCGGATGACGAAAAACGCACTGATTGGCTTGCTGACGGCGATCTTCCTTGCATCACCCGCTGCGTCCCAGACCGACACTGCCCCGCCGGTCGCGCTGGTCATCCCGGAAGTGCCGGGAGACGAGATCCCGCTTGAAACCGCCGGACCTGCGGTGCCGGATACCGAGCAATGGAACCGGGTGATCGGCCAGGTCTGGGTGCGCAACGTGACCCGGCCTTCGCTTTACCGTATCGCTCCGAAGAACGGCCGCGACAATGGCCGTGCCGTCATCATCGTGCCCGGTGGCGGCTACTCCTTCGTGTCGATCGAAAGCGAAGGCTTCTGGGTAGGAGAGCGGCTTGCGGCGCAGGGATACACCGCCTTCGTCCTCAAGTATCGCCCCCGCGCCACGCCCGGCGACCCCGGTGCTTTCATGACCCGCTTGCTGGCCGAATGGTCCGGCCAGAGCAACGACGAGGATTTCGACTATCCGCCGGCGGTGGACGATCTGGCCGCCGCAGTTTCCCTCGTGCACGGGAAGTCGGAAGAATGGGGCCTGGCAGAGGATCGGCTGGGTGTAATCGGTTTCTCTGCCGGCGCGCACTCCGCCATCAGGCTGCTCGAGGCGAGAGAGGAGGCCTCGCTCGTCCAGAACCTCGCGCTCATCTACCCGCCGGTCGAACAGGACATCGCGATGAAGCCGCGGCCCGATCTCTTCATGGCGATCGCCATCGACGATTTCCTTTTCCACGAGGGGATACTGGACCTGGCCGGCGACTGGCACGAGAGTGGCGGGAGCGTCGAGTTCCACCTCTATGCCGGCGGATCGCACGGTTTCGGAATGCGCCCGCAGGGCACGACCAGCGACTTGTGGATCGAGCAGTATCTCGCATGGTTGGACCTGCGCGGGGCAGCGGTCGGTGCTGCCGTTCAGGCAGATTGAGCCGGGCTCAGCCGCCCATCAGCTTTTCGATCAAACCGCGCTTCTTGCGCGTGGGCGCGGTCTGTCCAGCGAGCGTGTAGAGGTGGTTGCCTAGCAGGACGGCCTGTTCCTTGGTCAGGAAATAGCGGAATTCGTGCACGTCGGAGGCGCTCGTCACGACCTTGTCGGTGCTCTGCAGCTTGAGCGCGATGCGCTCTCCCGCAGGAGCGGATTCCCAGCCCAGGAGGATGCCGAATGTCACCTCCTTGGGCGTGTCTTGCTTTTCCCTGTCCTTGCCCATGCCTTAAAGACTGCGCCCCGCCGTGCACGGAGGCAAGACGGGGCGCGGGATTGTCCGCAATCGGGACAGATTGCAGGCTTACATCTGCTCGAGCATGTGCTCCGCGCTCGACACCGAGAAGTCACCCGGCGCCTCGACGTTGAGCTGCTTCACCACGCCGTCCTCGACCAGCATCGAATAGCGCTGGCCGCGCTTGCCCATGCCGAAACCCGAACCGTCCATGGTCAGGCCCACGGCTTCGGCGAAATCGCCATTGCCGTCGGCCAGCATGGTCACGTCGCCGGCTTCGTTGGCATTCTTCCAAGCGCCGAGGACGAAAGCGTCGTTGACCGCGGTGCAGGCGATCTCGTCCACGCCCTTGGCCTTGAGTTCCTCGGCCTTGTCGACATAGCCGGGCAGGTGTCGCGCCGAGCAGGTCGGCGTGAACGCGCCGGGCACCGAAAACAGCGCCACGGTCTTGCCCTTGAAATACTCGCTCGACTGGACCTGCTGAGGCCCATCGGGCGTCGCCTTCACCAGCTTCACATCGGGGAGGCTGTCGCCAACAGCGATTGTCATTTGATAAAACTCCTGTGTCTTCCCATCCACACCCACGATGTAGAGCGACGAGCCGTGCATGCAAGGGAGTCGGATGGTTAAGATGGGTTTACTGCGCGGCTTTAACTCCCGGTAAAATTTTGCACTCATGTTTCCATCGCGGGCAACGGGTCGCTCGCGAAGGGAGACCAGGGACTATGAAAAATCTGAGGGATATTGCGCTCGCGGCATCCGCCGCTGCGCTGCTTTGCGTGCCTACTACTGCGAGCGCCGGGACGGGCGACGAGCAGATCCGCAAGCTCGACATCATGCTGATGGTCACTTCGCTTCGGTGCCGGATGGGTTCGGACGACTTCCAGCACCATTATCGCAAGTTCTCGGCCAACCACCTGCACACGCTCAACGGCGCGGCACGCAGGATGGAGCAGGGCTTCGTCAAGCGCCACGGTGCGCGCGGCGCGAAGCGGGCGCTCGACAAGATGAGCGTCGGCATGGCGAACGAATACGGACAGGGCCATCCCTGGCTGGGCTGTTCGGAACTGAAGGAAATCACCTCCGACCTCTCGCAGTCGAGGGATCCTGCCGTGCTGGCGCAGGCCGCCGACGAACTGCTGGGTCCGCGCCCGGCAGGCGGCGGTCGCTACGCGCGGCGCTGAGGCCTTTCGGGATACGCGAGGGAGGGCGATAGTGGGGCGCTGTTGCCCTCCCATAAATCACAAGCTAGGGGCGGCGCAGACAGTGCCGCCCCTTCTCGTATGCGCGGTACACGTTCCATTTCACCGAACGCAAAGGACCGCTCGTGGCCCAGTTTACCGACTACGTCGTCAAGGACATCTCGCTCGCCAATTACGGGCGGGAGGAAATCCGCATCGCCGAAACCGAAATGCCGGGCCTGATGGCCACGCGCGAGGAATATGGCGCAGCGCAGCCGCTGAAGGGCGCGCGCATCACCGGCTCGCTTCACATGACGATCCAGACCGCCGTGCTGATCGAGACCCTGACCGCGCTGGGCGCCGAAGTGCGCTGGGCGACCTGCAACATCTTCTCCACGCAGGACCACGCCGCTGCCGCGATCGCCGCGCAGGACATTCCGGTCTTCGCCATCAAGGGCGAAAGCCTGGCCGAATACTGGGACTATGTCGGCCGCATCTTCGACTGGTCGAGCGATGAGGACCCGGACTGCACCGCCAACATGATCCTCGACGATGGCGGCGATGCCACCATGTTCGCCCTATGGGGTGCGCGCATCGAAGCGGGCGAGGAAATGCCGGCCCCGACTAATGCCGAAGAAATCGAGATGCAGCGCGCGCTCAAGGACTTCGTGAAGAAGAAGCCCGGCTACCTCACCAGGACGGTCAAGGCCATCAAGGGCGTGTCCGAAGAAACCACCACCGGCGTCCACCGCCTCTACCACCTTGCCAAGCAGGGCAAGCTGCCGTTCCCGGCGATCAACGTGAACGACAGCGTGACCAAGTCGAAGTTCGACAACCTTTACGGCTGCCGCGAATCGCTGGTCGACGCGATCCGCCGCGCGACCGACGTGATGCTGTCGGGCAAGGTCGCCTGCGTCGCCGGCTACGGCGATGTCGGCAAGGGTTCGGCCCAGTCGCTCCGCAATGGCGGCGCGCGCGTGCTCGTGACGGAAATCGACCCGATCTGCGCATTGCAGGCGGCGATGGAAGGCTACGAGGTCGTGACGATGGAAGACGCGGTCACCCGCGCCGACATCTTCGTCACCACCACCGGCAATGAGGACGTCATCACCGCCGAACATATGAAGGCGATGAAGCCGATGAGCATCGTGTGCAACATCGGCCACTTCGACAGCGAGATCCAGATCAGCGCGCTCGACAATTACGAGTGGACCGAGCTCAAGCCCGGCACCGACCTGGTGAAGTTCCCCGACGGCAAGGAAATCATCGTGCTGGCCAAGGGCCGCCTGGTGAACCTCGCCTGCGCCACCGGCCACCCCAGCTTCGTGATGAGCTGTTCCTTCACCAACCAGGTGCTGGCCCAGATCGAGCTGTGGAAGAACACGGACGACTACGAAAACGACGTCTATGTCCTGCCCAAGCACCTCGACGAGAAGGTCGCCGCGCTCCACCTCGACAAGCTGGGCGTCAAGCTGACCAAGCTCAGCAAGGAGCAGGCGGATTACATCGGCGTGCCGGTCGAAGGTCCGTTCAAGCCGGAACATTACCGCTACTGATCGCAAAACGCCCGTTTTTCGGCGGGTAAGCAAGGCAATAGGGCGGCGGGGCATTGCATCCCCGCCGCTGGCCGCATAGCTGGCGGGTAATGGAAGTCTCGCCCGCACTCCTTCCCCTGATCGGCGTATTGCTTGCCGTGTGGACCGGCGCGGCCGTCTGGCTGATGCTGCGCGCCACCAATCGCGCGCAGGCGGCGGAATCGCATCGCAAGGCGGCGCTGCGGCTTGCACGCATGGTCGAGGAAGGCCCCGCCATCCCGCTGATGGTGCGCAGCGACGGCCGGATCGAGGCGCCCGACCGCTTCGCCCGCTGGCTCGGGCTCGACCGCGTGCCCGAATATCTCAGCGAGCTGGCGCGCGAGGACGGGACCGGCCTTGCCGAAGACCAGATCGAACAGCTTTCCACGCTTGTGCGCCGCACGCAGAAGAGCGCCAAGCCGTTCAAGATGTCGCTGCGCCCGCCGGGTTCGGGCAAGACGCTGGCCCTGCGCGGCGCGCTGGCGGACCCGGCCGTGTCGCCCAGCGGCGCGGCACTGGTCTGGGTGTTCGATTTCACCGAGACCGAAGACGAACTTGCCCGCCTCGGCGAAGAGGCCGCGCGCGCGCGTGACGATTTCGGCGCGCTGGTCGGCCTGATCGAGGCCGCGCCCATGCCGATGTGGTTCCGCGGCGCAGACATGCACCTGCGGCTCGTCAACCGCGCCTATGTCGAGGCGGTGGGCGGCACCAGCGCCGACCAAGTCGTGACCGACCAGGTGGAACTGGTCGAAACTGTCGGCGGACGCACGGCTGCCGAAGTCGCCCAGCAGGCCGCCGACCGCCGCCAGCCGATCGAGCGTATCGTGTCGGCCACGATCAAGGACGCGCGCCGCACGATCCGCGTGACCGACCTGCCACTGATGGGCGAGGGGATCGCCGGATACGCGGTCGATATCGAGGAAATGGAAGAGCAGGCCCGCGAATTCCGCGCTTTCCGCGAAGCGCAGCGGTCCATGCTCGACCAGCTGTCGATCGGCGTCGCGCAGTTTGATGCGCGGCGCAGGATGACCTTTGCGAACCAGCCGTTCCACCGCGTCTTCTCGCTGCCCCCCGGCGTGGTCAACGAACGCACCACTTTCGAGCAGATGCTGATGGTCGCGCGCGAGAACGGGCGCATTCCCGAAGTGCGCGATTTTCCCGCATGGCGCGGCGAACTGGTCGGCTGGTTCCAGAAGGACGAGCCGGAGGAAATGGCTTGGCCGCTGTCCGACGGCACCCATTTGCGCGTCGTCGCCCAGCCGCTGCCCGATGGCGGGCTGGTGCTCATCGCGGAAGACCGGACCGAACAGCTCAACCTGTCCGCCACCCGCGACACGCTGCTGCGCACCCGCACGGCGACCTTCGACAGCCTGTTCGAAGCGCTCGCCGTCTTCGCGCCGGACGGGCACCTCGAACTGTGGAATCGCGGTTTCCCACGCGCCTGGGGCCTCGACAGCGAAGTGCTCGACAACCATCCGCAGGCAGAAGAGCTGCTGGAAGCGATTGCCGGACAGCTGGTCGATCCCAAGGCGGTCTCGCAGATCGGCCAGACCATTCGTTCGGCCACGCTCGACCGCAAGAACCGCGAAGGGCGCATCGAACTCGCCGACGGGCGCACGCTCGATTACGCGGGCGTTCCTTTGCCCGACGGCAATGGCCTCCTCACCGTGATGGATGTCACCGCCTCGCAGCAGGCGGAAGAGGCGCTGCGCGAACGCAACCGCGCGCTGGAGGAAGCGGACGCGGTGATGACGCGCTTCCTCGCCAACATGAGCTACGAATTCCGCACCCCGCTCACCACCATCGGCGGCTTTGCCGAAATGCTCGAAAGCGGGTTGGCGGGCGAACTGACCCCGCAGGCGAAAGAATATGTGGCGGCAATCACCCAGTCGGTCGGCAAGCTGACCGAGCAGGTGGAAAACGTGCTCGACCTCTCGCAGTCCGAAGCGGGGCTGATGCCGCTGCGCAAGGGGCGGGTGGAATTGCTGCCGATGCTGACGAAGATCGTGCGCAAGCGCGAACAGTCGATCCTCGATGGCGGGCTGACGCTCGACCTCAAGGGCAATGCCAACAAGATCGTCGAGGCGGACGAGCAGCAGCTGCAGCGCGCCATCGGCCAGCTGCTCGACAATGCCATCGGCAACACGCCGCCCGGCGGCCGCATCGTGATCGACGTGGCCAAGCAGCGCGGGCTCAACCGTATTTCGATCACCGATAACGGGCGCGGCATGAGCCAGCACGAGCTCGCACGCGCGCTCGAAGGCATCCGCATGGCGCCCGACGGCAAGGGGATCGAGCGCCGCCACGGCCTCGGCATCCCGCTCGCACGCCAACTGGTCGAGGCACATGGCGGCACGCTGGAAATCCAGAGCCGCCGCAATGCGGGCACCAGCGCGGTCATCACGCTGCCGTGACGGGCGCGCCGGTCATCGAACCGCTGCCGGACCTTCCGGCGATGGAGGAATTCGGCAAACGCATCGCGGCCCGCCTGCAGCCGGGTGACGTGGTAGCGCTGTCGGGCGGGCTGGGGGCAGGCAAGACCACGCTCGCGCGCTCGATCATCGCGGCGCTGGGGCATGCAGGCGAAGTGCCGTCGCCGACCTTCACCATCATCGAGACCTACGAGCACCTTCGCGTGCCGCTGGTCCATGCCGATTTCTACCGGCTCGAAGACCCCTCCGAAGCGGAGGAAATCGGCCTCGACGATTACCGCGAAGGTGCCGCGCTGATCGCCGAATGGCCCGATCACGCGGGCGGCTTCGCACATGAGGTGGCCTGCCTCGAAATCACGCTGGAAACCGTGGGCGAGGGGCGCAGGGCCGTTGTCGCGGCGGGCGAAGCTTGGCAAGGGCGGATGCCATGAACCACACGCTGCCGCAGGGCATTCACGAGTTTCTTGGCGACACCGCATGGCAGGGGGCGGAAATCGCGCCGCTGGTCGGGGACGCCAGCTTCCGCCGCTATTTCCGCCTGCGCATGGGCGGGCGCAGCGCCATGCTGATGCACGCGCCGCCCCCGCATGAAGATCCCGCGCCTTTCCTCCATGTCGCGCACTGGCTGGCCGCCAATGGCATGCGCGCACCGGAAATCTACGCGGAACTGCCCGAACAGGGCTGGGTCCTGACCGAGGATTTCGGCGATTCCCGCATGAAGGAATGGATCGACGAGCATCCGGGGGACGAACAGGCCGTCTACGCGCAGGCGATCGACGCGCTGGTGCAGCTGCACCGCCTGCCGGCCGGCCCGTTCGAGCCTTACGACATGGCCGTCTACCAGCGCGAGGCGGGCCTGTTCACCGAGTGGTATTGCCCTGCCGCAGGTCTCCCGGTCGATGAAGCGGGCTGGACTCGCGCATGGGAGGAAGCGCTCGCGCCGCTGTTCGAGCGCCAGCAGCCGGGCGTGACCGTGCTGCGCGACTATCATGCGGAGAACATCATGCTGCTCGAACCCGGCAAGCTGGGCGGGGAGCAGGGCATCATCGATTTCCAGGACGCGCTGGTCGGGCACAAGGCTTACGACCTCGTCAGCCTGCTGCAGGACGCGCGCCGCGACGTGTCGGAACAGCTCGAACACGACATGATGTGCCGCTACCGCGCGGCCGCCGGTCCGGACGAGCATTTCGAGGCCGACTACGCCCGCCTCGGTGCGCAGCGGAACGCCAAGATCGTCGGCATCTTCACGCGCCTCTACAAGCGCGACGGCAAGCCGCGCTACCTGCGCATGATCCCGCGCGTGTGGAAGGCGATGGAACGCGACCTGCAGCACGAGGCGCTTGCCCCTGTCGCGGCGTGGTTCGAGGCCAATATCCCGCAGGCGCTGCGCGATGCGCAGGGGGGCGAAATCGCATGAGCGATCTGGCTTCCGACACGGTGATGCTGATGGCGGCAGGCCTCGGCAAGCGGATGCGCCCGCTGACCGCCGCCATGCCCAAGCCGATGGTGCGGGTTGCCGGAAAGCCGCTGATCGACCGCGCGATGGACCGGATCGAGGATGCGGGCATCGCCAAGGCGGTGGTAAATGTCCACTACCTCGCGGAATCGATCGAGGCGCATCTCAAGTTCCGCAAGAGCCCTTCCGTCACCTTCTCGGACGAGCGCGCCGAGCTGCTTGAAACGGGCGGGGGGATGGTCAAGGCAAGCAAGGCGGGCCTGCTGCCCGACCCGTTCTTCGCCTGCAATGCCGACAGTATCTGGCTGGACGGGCCGCGCAACTCCTTTCGCGACCTCTCGCATGCCTGGGACCCCGAACGCATGGATGCGCTGCTGCTGGTCGTAACCCATGCGCGGGCGCATAATTTCGACGGGACGGGCGATTTCTACATGGACGGCGCAGGTCGGCTGAAGCGCAAGCTGCCCGGCCGGATCGCACCCTTCATCTACACCGGCATCCAGCTGGTCTCGCACCGGCTGCTGCGCGATGCGCCCGACGGCAAGTTCTCGACCAATATCCTGTGGGACCGCGCCATTGCCGAAGGCCGCCTCTTCGGCGTCGCCTTCACCGGCCTATGGTACGAAGTCGGCACGCCGCAGCACATCAGGCCAACCGAAGAGGCGTTGACGGGTGGCTGAGGAAGGCAGGGTCGCAAACCAGCCGAAGGTCTACTCTATCGCCGCCCACCGCGGTTTCGCCGATGCGCTCGTGGCAGGGCTGGTCCCGCGCTATGCCGAGGACGGGCTTGGCCTCGCCCGCCTCACTCTCCTCCTGCCGAGCAGCCGCGCCCGCCGCACGATTGCCGAGGCGTTCATCCGCCATGCGGGTGAGAACGGTACGCCCGGCCTGCTGATGCCGCGCATGGCCGTGGTCGGCGATCTCGACCTCGACGAGGCACTGGGCCCGCTGCTCGACCCGCTCGGTACCAGCGACATCAAGCCCGCCATCGACCCGCAGCGGCGCATGTTCGCGCTCGCCGCGCTGATTGCGGAGGAAATGGGCGCCGAGGCCCCCAAGGGCGCGACGCTGCTACGCCTCGCCCGCGAAACCGGCGCAACGATGGACCGCCTGCTGGTGGAGGACGTGGGGCCCGAGCAATTGCTCGACGAGAAGGTGCTCGCCATCCACCCCAGCCTGTCCGAACACTGGCAGAAATCGCTGCGGATATTCGCCCGCGTGCAGGTCAAATGGCTCGCGTGGTTGGAAGCGAACGGCGCGCTCGATGCAGCGGCAAGGCGCAACCGCCTGTTCGATCATGCCGCGGCCCGCTGGAAGGCGAACCCGCCCGAAACCCCGATCGTCGCCGCCGGCGTCACCAGCGCCGCGCCCGCGCTCGCGAGGCTTTTGCGCATGGTTGCCGACCTGCCGCAGGGAGCGGTGATCCTGCCCGATTTCGACCTCACGATGAGCGGCGAGGTGTGGGACGAGCTGGGCAGGGCAGGCAACCGCCCCACGCCCGACGACATCGTCTTCGACCGAGACGATGCGGTCACGCACCCGCAGTACCACCTCAAGCTCTTGCTCAACCGCATGGGCGTGCGCCGCGAGGAAGTGCAGCCCTGGCACCGCAAGGGCATGACCGCCGCTCCGCCGGAGCGCAGCCACGCCATCGGCGCGCTGTTCCTGCCGCCCGAGGCAAGCAAGGTTTGGGTCGACCTCCCGCCCGAAAAGCGCCGACTTGCCGGGGTGCGGGTCATGCAATGCGCCAATCCCGAAGAGGAGGCGCAGGCCATCGCCCTGCTGGTGCGCGAGGCGGTCGAGCAGCCCGAAAAGCGGGTCGCCGTCGTCACGCCCGACCGCGCGCTGGCCCGCCGCGTGGTGCATCACCTTGCACGCTGGGACATCCTCGCCGACGATTCCGCGGGTCGCCCGCTCTCCCAGACGGCGGCGGGCCGGGCCTTCCTGCTCGCTGCCGAAGTGATGGCGGAAAATGCCATGTCGGTGCCGCTGATGGCGCTGCTCGGCCACCCGCTGGCAAGCGGCGGGATGGAACGCGGCGTGTGGCTGCGCCAGCTGCGCCGGGTGGAACGCGAGTTGCGCGGGCCGCGGCTTGAAGCGGGCCTCGACCCGGTCAGAGAAACCGCCGCCAAGCTGTCGGAAAAGCACGGCAATGTGGCGAAGTTCTGGGATACTGCCGAAGCCGCCCTCGCACCGCTGGTGGCGCGCGATCACGATGCCGCCGCGCCGCTCGGCGATTTGATCGATACGCTGGCCGCCAGTGCCGAGGCGCTGTGCGGCGAACGGCTGTGGGCGCGCGAGGACGGGCGCAGCCTCGCCTCTTTCGTGGAGGACTTCCGCCTCCATGCCCGCGAGGCCGGTTTCGCCGTCGCCCCGCGTGATGTTGCCGCGCTCCTGTCCGACGCGATGGAGCAGGTGGCGGTCCGCCCGCCCTATGGCGGCCATGCCCGCGTACAGGTCCTCGGCCTGCTGGAGGCGCGCATGAACCGCGCCGATCTCGTCATCTGCGCCGGCCTCAACGAGGGCGTGTGGCCCGCGCGCGGCAGCGTCGATGCACTTCTCGCTCCGCCGGTGCTGCGCAATCTCGGTGTGCCCGGCAGCGATTTCCGCATCGGCCTATCCGCGCACGACCTTGCCGGGACGCTGGGGGCACCCGAAGTCGTGCTGAGCCGCGCGGCGCGGGACGAAGGCGGGCCTGCCATTCCCAGCCGCTTCCTGCTGAGGGTCCAGGCGCTGCTGGGCGACCAGCTGTCCCGCCACGAGGAAAAGCGCGCGGTCGAACTGGCGAAGGCCATTTCGCGGGCGGACCCTGCCGCACCCTATCCGCGCCCCAAGCCCATGCCGTCTGCCGAGCAGCGGCTGGTCGACATTTCCGCCACTGCGCTCGACCGGCTGCGGGGCGATCCCTACCAGTTCTACGCGGGCAAGATCATGCAGCTTGCCGAGCTCGACGCGCTCGATGCCGAACCTTCGCCCGCCTGGCAGGGCACGGTGGCGCACGAAATCCTCCAGCAATGGCACGAAGCCGATCCCAAGGTGCCGATTGCCGAGGTGATGGACCGCGTGTTCGAGGCGCGCAACGTCCACCCGCTGATGCGCGGACTGTGGCAGCCGCGGCTGCAGCGAGCGCTCGAATGGGTAGAGGATAAGATCACCCATGCCGACGGGCGCGAGGTGGTCGCGGTGGAACAGTGGGGCGAGATGCATGTCGACGGCGTGCGCGTCCACGGCAAGATCGACCGGCTCGACCGCTTCGCCGACGGGACGCTGGGCATCGTCGACTACAAGACCGGATCGCCCCCGTCGTCCAAGATGGTGGAACAGGGCTTCGCGCTCCAGCTTGGCCTGCTCGGCATGATGGCGGGCGAAAGCGGCTTCGGCGGAGTAAAGGGCCAAGCGAGCGCGTTCGAATACTGGTCGCTCGCCAAGGCGAAGGCGGATACCAATCGCTTCGGCTTCGGCTATGTCGAGACCCCGCTCAAGATCGACGAAAAGCGCACCGGGATCGAGCCGGAGGACTTCCTGCCCGAGACCGAAACCTACCTGACCGATGCCATCACGCGCTGGATCAAGGGCGAGCATCCCTTCACCGCGCGCTTCAATCCCGATTATCCGGCCTACGACACCTATGACCAGCTGATGCGGCTGGAGGAATGGCTGCCGCACATGGACGTCGAGGAGGACGAGACATGAGCGGCAAGGTCTATCCCCTGGTCGGCCACCAGCGCGATGCGGTCGACCCGCAGGAAAGCGTGTGGCTGTCCGCCAGCGCAGGCACCGGCAAGACGCAGGTGTTGTCCGCGCGCGTGCTGCGCCTGCTGCTGGAGCCGGGCGCCGACCCGTCGCAGATCCTCTGCCTGACCTTCACCAAGGCGGGCGCAGCCGAAATGGCGGTGCGCGTGAACGAGGTGCTGGCGCGCTGGGTGCGCATGGAAGACACGCAGCTGGCCGAAGAGCTGGGCAACCTAGGCGCGCGGACCGATCCCGATACGCGGGCGCGGGCACGCTCGCTCTTTGCCCGCGTGCTCGATTGTCCGGGCGGCGGCCTCAGGATCGATACGATCCACGCCTTTGCGCAATACCTGCTCGCAGCCTTCCCGGCAGAGGCTGAAATCCTGCCCGGCAGCCAGCCGATGGAGGATCGCGAGCGCGACCTCCTCAGCCGCGAGGTGCTGGGCGACTTGCTTGAAAAAGGCGATCCGCGCTTCGTGGAAGCGATAGCGGAGATGAGCCGCCGCAAGGGGGCCGATGCGGTGCGCGGCTGGCTGATGAAATGCGCAGGCTACCTCGATCTGTGGAAGCTGCCCGGCTGGCAGGGCGACTTGTCCGGCGCGGTCCGGCGCGTGCTGGGCGTGCCGTGTGACGCTGACAAAAGCTGGGTGGCGGAAGCTTGCTCAGATGCGAACTTCCCCGTCGATATTCTGCGTTCCGTGCTTTCCGCATTTGACGGCTGGAAGACGGTGTCAGCTGAAACAAGTCGCGCCTTCATCGAATATTGGCTGTCACTCGACCCCGTGGGACGCCTTGGCGAAATCGACGGCTTCCGTCAGCGGAACTGCATCCTGAAGAAGGATGGCAACCCAACTTCTATGAAGGGGGCGGAGAAGAACGATCCCGATTTCGGCCGTAAGCAAGAGGTCATTGGCGAGGCCGTGCGACTTGTCGGTGAACGCTCCGCCTTGCTCGACCTGGCCGAATTCCTTGCCCCGCAGCTGGAGGCCGGACGCGCCTTTGCGCTGCGCTGGCAGGAGGCCAAGGCGCGCGAGGGGCTGGTCGATTTCGACGACCTCATCCAGCGCGCCGCGCACCTCTTGTCCGATGCGGCCGTGGCGGACTGGATCCGCTACAAGCTCGACCGCAGTTTCGACCATATCCTCGTCGACGAGGCGCAGGATACCAACCGCGCCCAGTGGCAGATCGTGGAGGCGCTGACCGACGATTTTTTCTCGGGCGAGGGCGCAAGGTCGGATCGTATCCGCACGATCTTCACCGTGGGCGATTTCAAGCAGGCGATTTTCGGCTTCCAGGGCACCAGCCCGCGCAATTTCGCCGAGGCGCGGGACCGCTTCGCCGAACGGATGCGCCGCGCCGCCGAAGCCGCGGACGAGGCACGCGGGGCACAGCGGGCGCGCACCTTGCAGGAATACGGGCTCGGCCAGAGCTTCCGCACCGCCGACAACGTCCTCGATTTCGTCGATGAAGCGATCGGTGCGATCGGCTCCGAACGGCTCGGCCTCGACCGCGCGGCGGAAGCGCACAAGGGGCAGGACCGCCCCGGCCTCGTGGCGCTGTGGAACACCATCCATGCCGACAGCGGGATGGAAGAGGGCGAGGCGGACGACAGCTGGCTGGGCAAGCACGACCGCAAGCTCGCCGACCGTATCGCGCGGCAGGTGAAGCGCTGGATGGACGACGGCTTCCCGCTGGTGAAAGGCGACAAGCCGCGCCGCGCGGGGCCGGGCGACGTGATGATCCTGGTGCGCAAGCGCCGCGACCTCGCCTCGCTGATCGTCGCGCGGCTCTATCGCCACGGCGTGCCGGTGGCGGGCGTCGACCGCCTGCGGCTCGGCAATCCGCTGGTGGTGAAGGACCTGATGGCCGCGATCCGCTTCGCAGCGCAGCCGCTCGACGATCTGACGCTGGCGAACCTGCTGGTCTCGCCGCTGGTCGGCTGGTCGCAGGAAGAGCTGCTCGAACACGGTTTCCGTCCCAAGGGCGTGCGCCTGTGGGAGCATTTGCGCGAAGGCAAGCATCCTCGCGTGGTGCAGACGGTTTCCGATCTGCGCGAGATTCTGCGCCGTGCCGATTACGACAGCCCGCAGCAATTGCTGCACTGGATCCTCGTCGGCCCGATGGATGGTCGGCGCGCGCTGGTTGCGCGGCTGGGGCGCGAGGCGAACGACCCGATCGACGAATTGCTCAACGCTGCGAATGCCTATGCCGCCAGCCACGTGGCGAGCCTGCAGGGTTTCATCCGCTGGTTCGATGCGGGCGAGGGCGAGATCAAGCGCGAGGCGGGCGAGGGCGGGGACCAGGTCCGCGTCATGACCGTGCACGGCTCGAAGGGCCTGCAGGCGCCCATCGTCATCCTCGCCGACGCCGCCATCGGGCCGGACGGCGCGGGCGATCTCGAACTGGCCGACAGGCCGCTCGGCACCGATCTCGTCCACCCCGTGCCGCTGCCGGGCCTGCGCAAGGACGAGAAGGTCGGACCGCTGAGTGAAGCCGAGGACATCGCCTCTGCCGAAGCGATGGAGGAGCACTGGCGCCAGCTCTACGTCGCCATGACGCGCGCGGAAGAAGCGCTGTTCATCGGCGGATCGCTCGGTCCGCGCGATGCGAAGAACGGCCCGCACGAGGACAGCTGGTACGCGCGGTTGAAGCCGCTGTTCGGCGACGAGGCGCTGGAAGACGATCTGTGGGGTGCGCGCTGGGAATGGGGCGCGCTGAGCGATGCCAAGCTGCCGCCGCCCCCTGGCGGGGCGGAGCCGCGCACGGAACTGCCCGATTGGGCGCAGCGCCCCGTCGGCCCCGAACCGCGCCCACCGCGCCCGCTTGCCCCTTCCGGCCTCGGCGAGGTCGAGGGCAGCGACCCGCCTCTGCCGCCCGAGATCGCGGCAGGTGCAGCGCGGCGCGGGGTGCTGATCCATGCCCTGCTCGAACGCCTGCCCGAAGTGGCGGAGGACGAGCGCGAGGCTAAGGCAACCGCGTGGCTGGCAAACCGGGCGCCCGACCTGCCCGATGCGGAGCGGGCCGAAATGCTCGCCCGCGCACTCGACGTGCTGCGCGAACCGGACTTTGCGCCGATCTTCGCGCCCGGCGCGCTGGCGGAAATCCCGCTCGCCGCGACCGTGCAGGGACAGGTGGTCATGGGCACCGCCGACCGCCTGCTGGTGACGGACGACACGGTCACGGTGGTCGATTTCAAGACCGCGCGCCGCCCTCCTGCCTCGCTCGAAGCGGTGCCGGAGACGACCCTGCGCCAGATGGCCGCCTATGTCGCCGCGCTGGAGGCGATCTATCCCGGGCGGCGCGTTTCGGCGGCGGTGCTCTATACCCAGACCCCGCAACTCATCGCCTTGCCCGAGAGCGCTCTCGCACCCTACAAGGCCGCCTTCCCGGATCGGCAGGAAAGCTTTGCCCTGCCGCCGCTTGAGTAATTGCCCCCGCCGCACCACATCGGCGCCAGACACGAATTCAGGAGATATCCCATGGCCACCATCAACGTAACCGACGAAGGCTTCCAGAAGGACGTGCTCGACAGCGACAAGCCCGTCCTCGTCGACTTCTGGGCGGAATGGTGCGGGCCGTGCAAGATGATCGCCCCGGCGCTGGAAGAACTGTCGGACGAAATGGCCGACAAGGTCACCATCGCCAAGATGGACATCATGGAAAACACCGGCGTTCCCGGCTCCATGGGCGTGCAGTCGATTCCCTATCTCGTGCTGTTCAAGAACGGCGAGCCGACCGCCCAGATGCGCGGCGCCGCGCCCAAGGGCCAGCTCAAGCAGTGGCTCGAAAGCGTCCTCTGACGCGCTGACCCGCGCCTTTTTCCTGCCATCTTGTGCTGCGGCGCAGCACTGCTAAACGCGTGAGACCATGAAGCGCACGCATCTGCCCCTGAACGCCTTGCGCGTATACGACGCCGCCGCGCGTCACCTCAGCTTTACCCGCGCCGCGGACGAGCTGGCGGTGACGCCTGCCGCCGTGGGGCAACAGATCCGCGCGCTGGAAGACCATCTCGGCACGGTGCTGTTCCGCCGCACGAGCAAGGGGCTGGAACTGACGCAGGAAGGCGCGGCCGGTCTCGACGCGCTGCGCGAAGGCTTCCTGAAGTTCGAGGAAAGCGTGTCCGCTATGCAGGCGGGGCAGGCATCCGACAGCTATACGATCGCCTGCCCGCGCGAATTCTACGCGCAGTGGCTGGCCCCGCGCCTCGCGAAGTTCGGGGAGGCAAACCCCGACATCAAGTTCGCTTTCGTGGCGGACGAGAACGCCGATTTCACCGAGGCGAACCTCGATTGCGCGATCCGCCTGGTCGACGGTCCTGGGGATCTGCAGGGCGTTGAACTGGCCGCGGCCCGCCGCGTGACGGTGGCCGCACCCGGCGCGCCGGACAAGTGGATCGACTGGGGCCTGCCGCTGCAGGACGGCGTGCAGGCGCATGTGACCGTCAGCAATGCAGGACAGGCGCTGTCCTCCGCCATGGCTGGTCTGGGCAAGGCGATCCTTCCCGAACTGCTTGCCAAGGAAGCGATTGAGGCGGGCCAGCTCGAAGTGCTCGACGGCCCCGAACCCGGCACGCGCGCCTACTGGCTCGTCGCGCCGACGCCGCAATGGCGCACCAAGAAGGTCAAGGCGCTGGTCGCTTTCCTGGAAGGTGCGTGACGTAACGGTCCTGCGCACGGACCGCTTCACCTTGAGACCCATGCGCCGCGACGACACCGCCGCGCTTTTCCCCACCTTCGCCGACGAAGGCCAGTGCCTTTACCTGACGCGTCCGGCGTTCACGTCAGAAGAGGAATTGTGGGGCTGGCTGGCCGAGCCGGGCTGGAACGGGCGCACCTGGATTGCCGAGGGAGCAAACGGCGCGGTTTGCGGCAGGTTCGTCGCCGTGCCCGGCCATGAGGCGGGTGTCGAGGAGGTCGGCTACGTCACCGTGATGGACCGGCAGAGCGACGGCGTCGCAAGCGAATGCATGGCCGCGCTGGTCGAGCATCTCTTCACAGAAGGCGCCCGCAAGCTCACCGCCGAAGTCGATACCGACAACACGCCATCCATCCGCCTGCTCGAACGGCTCGGTTTCCAAAAGGAGGCGCATTTCCGCCAGCACGAGACGACCCATGCCGGGCTTCGCGATGTGCTGGTCTACGGACTGCTGGCCAGCGATCCGCGCTAGGCGAAAGCGGCAAATACCGAAGCGATGCCCGGCGGGTCGGCTGCGTCGCGCAGGCGGGCGAGCGCTTCCTCCACCTCGAGCACGAAGCCGCGGGTCATGTCGACGCTCCCGCTGCCCACGCCCCCCAGCATGCGGGTGAAGCTGGCAGCGCTGTGGTTTTCCGACAGGGTTTCGACATGGAAGCGCCTGATCCCTTCCTCGCGCGCGTCGAGCAGGATGGTCGCGGTCAGCAGCTTGCCGAGGCCGAGGCCGTGGTAATCGTCCACGATGGCGACCGAAAACTCCGCGCAGTCGGGATCGTTTTCATCGCGAAAGGCATGGACCGCGCCGATGGCAGGGCGTGTCTCTTGCGACAGGTCGATGGCGCCCCAGGCAAGGTGCTTCTCGCCGTCTGCGTCGAGCAAGCGTTCGATCACCCAATCGGGCGGGGTGCGCATGCCGGAAAAGAACCGCAGGTAGCGCGAGCGCGGCGACATCCGTTCGATCCCCTCGCGCATCAGCGCCTCGTCGGCAGGGGTCACGCGGCGGATGCAGACGGGTGTCGCATCCTCAAGCGCCGTGTCGATGGAGCCGGGGCCGCAGCCGCCGCGCCACGGCGTAAACGGGGGTTTGGGGATACCGCTCTCGATGCTCATGCTCCGCCTTACGCGGGAATTGCATAGCAGTTCCGCCCCGGAACCATGCCGGTTTTCAGCGCGTAATATCCCCCGAAAGGGGAAAACCATGCAAAATCAGAACAGTGGGTCGCACCACGGCAAGTGGAGCACTTTTTTCGCGATGATCGCTACATCGATCGTGACGATGTTCGTGCTCAAATATTCCAATATCTACGAAGCCGATCACGCCTTTTTCAGCCAGACCCGGATGTGGATGGCGTTGATGATGGGCATGGCGATGATCGTCATCATGCTCGGTTTCATGTGGGGCATGTACAAGACCTTCGCGACAAAGATCATCGTGATGGTCGCCGCCGTCGCCGGTTTCTTCCTGTTTCTGTTCCTGGCGCGCAGCCAGTCGACGGTCGGGGATGAGGCATGGATGAAGGCCATGATACCGCACCACTCGATTGCCGTCCTCACCAGCCGCCGCGCGGAAATCAGCGATCCACGCGTGCGCAAGTTGGCCGATTCCATCATCGAGGCGCAGGTTATGGAAATCGCGGAGATGAAGCTGCTGCTTGAAGATATCGAGCGCAACGGCGAGATGGGCGATGGTACGCCCCTGCCACCGCGCGCGGCCGAGCTGACGCCCGAATTGCTGGAGAAGGCCAAGAAGACGGTCGAACGGCCCGTAACGCCGGAGATTGCCGAGGAAATCGAGCCGGGCGCCTGACGCCCAGCCGAGCCTTAACCGCCCTTGGCCGGATAGGTCGCCCAGACGACCCGCTTGTTCGGTCCGAAGGCGATGACCTGGTAGGCCTGCCGCCGGTCGCCCGCTTCCATGCCGGGCGAGCCGAGCGGCATGCCGGCGACGGCAAGGCCGGTGATGCCCTTGGGGCGCTGCTTCAGCAGGCGCTCGATATCGGCTGCAGGGACGTGGCCTTCGATGACCATGCCGTCGACGATGGCACTGTGGCAGGAAACGAGGTCGGCGGGCACGCCCTTGGCCGACTTGAAGGCTGCGATGTTCTGGCTGTCGACCGACTTGGCCGTAACCTTTTCCTCGCCCTTCGCGAAATGGTCGTTGGCGTGCTTGAGCCATGACAGGCAGCAGCCGCAATTGGGATCGCGGTACATGGTGATGCTGGTCGCTTGCGCCGCACCGGCACAGGCCGCGAGTGCGAGGCCCAGTGTCATGCGAAGGGGAGTGCGGGTGAACGAGGTAAGGGTCATGGCTTCGTTTTTCCTGCTGTCTCTTGTTCGGTTCGGGGCGCGGCCTAACGCCGCTTTTCGAGGAGGTCGACCAGTTCTTCGAACTTCTGGCGCTGTTCCTTTTCATCACCGCTGGCGATGGCTTCGGACACGCAGCAGGCCGCATGGTCTTTCAGCACTTCGCTCTCCACCTTGGCGAGCGCGGATTTCACCGCCTGGATCTGGTGGAGGATGTCGATGCAATAGCGATCATCCTCGATCATGCGGGCGATTCCGTTCACCTGTCCGGAAATCCGGTTCAGCCGGCGGATCTTTGCGGCAGACTTCTCGTTCATCTCGAAATGGGTCCTTCCAAATACCCCATGGGGGTATATATAGGGCCGCGAATACCCCCGTGGCAACCGTACAGAAGTGTCGATGAACTCCTCCCCCCTGATTACGCGTCGCAACCTCATCCGCAGCACCGTCGGCCTTGCCGCAGCAAGCGCGGTCCCGCTGCCTGCATGGGCCAAGGGGCAATCGCTGACCCACGCCCGCCAGGGTTTCGGCGAGGTGAGCGGCGAACGCATCGCGCTGACGGTGGACAGCCACCATTTCGGCGTCGGCGGCAGGAGCGGCCACGCGGTGGCCGTGAACGGCACGGTGCCCGGGCCGCTGGTGCGGCTGCGCGAAGGGCAGAACGTGCGCATCGACGTGACCAACCGGCTTGCCGAGGACACCTCGATCCACTGGCATGGCCTGCTGCTACCCTTCCAGTTCGACGGCGTGCCGGGCGTCAGCTTCCCCGGGATCAAGCCGGGCGAGACCTTCACCTACGAATTCCCGATCCGGCAGAACGGCACCTACTGGTGGCACAGCCATTCCGGCCTTCAGGAGCAGGAAGGGCACTACGGCCCGCTCATCATCGAAAGCGCGACGCCCGATCCGCGCTACGATCGCGACTATGTCGTGCTGCTGAGCGAGTTCACGCCCGTCCACCCGCACGAGATCGCGCGCAAGCTGAAGGTCGGGGAGCATTATTACAACTACCAGATGCAGACCGCGACCGAAGGCGAGATGAGCCTGGAAGAGCGGCTGATGTGGGGCCGCATGCGGATGAACCCGCGCGACATCTCCGACGTGACGGGGGCGACCTATACCTTCCTTATCAACGGCCACGGGCCGATGGACGGGCTGGAGTATCTCTTCACCCCCGGCGAACGGATCAGGCTGCGCGTCATCAACGGATCGGCCATGACCTTCTTCAACATCCGCATTCCGGGCGTGCCGATGACCGTCATCGCTGCCGACGGCAAGGATGTGGAAGAGTTCGAAGTCGACGAATTCCAGATCGGCACGGCCGAGACCTACGACGTCATCGTGACGCCGCCCGACGGCAGCCACGCTCTGGTCGCCGAGGCGATGGACCGTTCGGGCATGGGCGTCGCCTCGCTCACCTCGCACAAGGGCCACCGCGCCGCCCCGCCGCCGCTGCGCGAACCGGTGACGCTGACCATGGCCGACATGGGCATGGGCTCGATGGAAGGCGGCGAGGGCGGTCATGGCGGTCATGGAGGGCACGACGGCCATGGCGGGATGAACCACGGCTCCGGCGATGCGATGGCCGGTATGGACCACGGCTCGATGGACCATTCCATGCGCGATACCTCGAAACTGCCGGACAATGTGAAGGTCGGACCCGGCCTCGACATGGTGGCGCCGATGCCGGTCGACCGGATGGACTTCCCTGGCCTCGGCCTCGACAAGGTGGACCACCGCGTCCTGCGTTACACCGACCTCAAGGCGAAGCGGCCCAATCCGCACCGCATGCCCACGCGACAGCTGGAGATCCACCTCACCGGCAACATGGAACGGTACATGTGGAGCTTCGACGGCAGGAAATTCTCCGCCGTCACCGACGATCCGATCCGCTTCGCCTATGACGAGCGGGTGCGGGTGAAGCTGGTCAACGACACGATGATGGCGCACCCGATCCACCTGCACGGCCACTTCTTCGAGCTGGTGAACGGCGCGGGGATGATGAACCAGCCGCTGAAGCACACGGTTGTCGTCCAGCCGGGCGGCACGGCGACTTTCGACGTCACCGCGAACGAGCCGGGCGACTGGGCCTTCCACTGCCATTTGCTCTACCACATGCACGCAGGGATGATGCAGACGGTGACCGTGCGGCCGTTCCCCAAGGCGGGAGAGGGCGCATGAAGACAGCTCTCGCCCTGCCACTGATCCTGTTCGCCCTTCCGGCCGCAGCGCAGGACCACTCGGGCCACACCGGCCATGAAGGCCACACGGAAGAACCCGCCAAGGCCCCCGCCAAGGCGCCCGCACCGTTCAAGCTGCCCGACATGACCGGCGCCCCGCAAATGGACCACTCGGCGCACCAGGTCGGCGACCTGCCCTCCGGCCCGCCGCCGGCAGAGGCGTTCGAGGGGCCGCAGCACGCCGCCGACGCCATCTTCGGGGCCGAGGCCATGGCCGCCGCCCGCGCGGAAAACCACGCGACCCACGGCGAGATGAAGACCGGCACCGTCATGGTCGAACGGCTGGAAGCGCGCGTCGCGGACGGCCACGATGCCTTCCTATGGGACGTGCAGGGCTGGTACGGCGGCGATATCGACAAGTTCGTCTTCAAGTCCGAAGGCGAAGGCGAATTCGGCGGCAGCATCGAGGATGCCGAACTGCAGGCGCTCTGGGGCCATGCCATCGGCCCCTTCTTCGACCTGCAGGCCGGCGTGCGGCTGGATGTGGAGCCGGAGACGCGCAGCCACCTCGTCCTCGGCGTGCAGGGCCTTGCGCCCTACATGTGGCACGTCGATGCGGCGGCCTTCCTGTCCGATCGCGGCGACATTACCGCGCGGGTGGAGGGCGAATACGACTGGAAGCTGACCCAGCGCCTGATCCTGCAGCCGCGGGCGGAGCTGGAACTGTCCGCACAGGACATTCCCGAGCGCGACATCGGGGCAGGGCTGACCAAGCTGGAGACAGGGGTGCGCCTGCGTTACGAATTCGCGCGGGAATTCGCCCCCTATGTCGGCGTCGGCTACGAAGCCAAGCTGGGCGAGACGGCGGACATCGCGCGCCTTGCGGGCGAGGATACGGACGGCATCGCGCTCCTCCTGGGGCTGAGGGCCTGGTTCTAGGCCGCGTCCCTCACGGCTCTTCGCCGGGGAAGGCGGCGTCCCAGTCGATCGCCCCGTCGCCCGCATCCTCCTCCGGCGGCTCCCCCTCCTCGGGATCGTAGCCGTAGAGCGCGATCGCCCGCTCCCGCCGCGCGGCGTTGACGGCCTCGGGCGAGCGCGCCGCGGCCTTCGCCCGTTCCTCCGCCAGCACCTCGGCCTTGATAGCCTCATACACCGCATCGCCTTTCTTGAGGCCTACCGCTTCGCTGCTTGAGGCCGGGGAATACCTGTCCCTGAGCCGGTGCTGGAGGAGGAACTTGAGTAGCCCGTTATCGGGCTTGTGCCACACGCCCAGCAGCTTGCCGGACGAGACGATCGGCGTCGGCGTGCCCTGCAGCGCGCGTTCGAGCGCGCAATCCTCCAGCCGCTGCACGCCGCGCTCCAGCGCCGCGTCCCAGGCGGCGGCAAACCCTTCCGCCCCGGGCCGCGCGCGCAGCTTGTAGAGCGCCTCCATGCTCTTGCCGATGGAGCGCGCCGCCTGAGTGACTATCCCCGTGGCCGCGAGCGTGCCCACGAAGCGGCGCTGCAAGTCCGGCGTAATCGAATTGCGCCGCGGCGCTGCATGGATGAAGGGCGCGAAGGCGAGCAGCGGATCGTCCTCCTCCGGCTCGGGCGCGATGTGAGCGACGGCGGAGGTGGCCTGGCGGGCGATCTTGCGGGTGGGTTCGGTCATGGCCCACCGCAGGATGCAGATTTTGGTTGTGTAGGAAAATGGTTCTGGCCGGCGGGCTCGCCGAGCCGCAGATCAGGATAGGGAGACCGCCCGCCCGAGCTCATGCGAAAAAGCCGAGCGACGCCGACGCGTCGCGCCCAGCGTTTGAGGGACCAGAAATATGTAATCACACGTCGGATGTGGATTTCAATTAGTACGTCTCAGTGCGCCCCCTACTGGTGACAAGGGTCAAAGAATAATATTCGCTCAATTGATCGTATCCTCTATTGACGGTGTGTAACAATTGAGAAGAGGCTGGCAATGACGCTATCAATGGTGTTTAGCGGAGCATCAAGCTGTTGAAAAAGGACGAGTGATCCCGATGAAGCTGGTCAAGTTCCGCGTGACGAATTTTCGTTCGGTTGAGGATAGTGGATGGATCGATGTCTCGGACGTCACGGCATTGATTGGAGAAAACGAGGCTGGGAAGACAAACCTGCTTTTGCCTCTCTGGAAGTTCAATCCATCAGCTGGCGGTCAGATAAGCCTTCTCGATGACATGCCCCGGGGCCGATATGCGGAAATGCGCAGCGATCCAGACAGTCATGACTTCGTCAGGTGTGTATTTGAACTTACTGAAAAAGAGCAAGAGCTTGCGGCGAGCTACGGCGCTGAACGGTCAAAGATTTCGACGATGGAGGTTTGGCGTGACTTTGAAGGTCGTATGGGTTTCAAATTCCCAGAATTACCATCATTCATTTTCACAAAAGCCTACAAACCAGTCGAGACTGATAGTGACGAAGATGGCGAAACCGAGGCAGATAAGGGGCCGAGTCTTTGGAAGGCAATGAAAGCCCGACTTCCGAAATTTGTTTACTATTCGAACTACGGCAATCTCGATGCTCAGATTTACTTGCCGCATGTGGTCGAGAATATGGAGCGCGACGACCTCGGTCAAAAGGAGGCTGCAAAAGCCCGAACTTTAGAAGTGCTCTTTGATCTCGTTGGTTTGAGCGCTGAGGAAGTACTTGAGTTAGCCCGAGCAACTGGGGTGACTGAGCGGGTCAATCAGCAAGGCCAACGGATCGGCTTGCTCACAAGCAAGACTGATGACGAGATTGAGAAGGATGACAAGCAACTTCGCGAACGGCAAGCTTTGCTTCAATCAGCATCTAGTAAACTGACCAAGGCATTTCGGGAGTGGTGGAAGCAGGGGGACTACCGATTCAGATTGGTGGCTGATGGGAATTATTTTCGAATATTCGTAGCCGACGCGAGGCGGCCCGAAGAGGTTGAATTGGAGAACCGAAGTGCCGGTCTCCAATGGTTTTTGAGTTTCTTTCTCGTCTTCACGTACGAAAGTGAAGACACACATGAGGATGCCATCGTGCTCTTGGATGAGCCAGGGCACTCATTGCATCCGTTGGCGCAGCGGGATCTTTCGGATTTCTTCGACAATCTCGCGAGAACCAATCAAATTCTCTTCACCACACACTCCCCTTTTATGATCGATGCGGACCGGCTTGATCGTGTGCGTAAAGTTTACGTAAGCGAGAGTGGCGGGACGGTCGCTTCGAGCGACTTAGGAGAGGCGCGCAGTAGGGATGGTGAAAGGGAGCGAGGGGCAACCTACGCCGTCCATTCAGCCCTGAATCTCACAGTTGCTGAAAGCTTACTCCTTGGGTGTAAGCCAGTGATTGTAGAGGGCCCTTCTGACCAACATTACCTTTCTGCCATCAAGAGTGTCTTAATTGGGAAGAAGAAGATCGCGCCGAAGACGGAACTGGTTTTTCCGCCATCGGGCGGCGCCAAGACCGCAAAGATAATTGCATCAATTTTGTCCGGTCGGGATGACGATTTGCCAGTTGTGCTTTTTGATTCAGACGGTCCTGGCAAGCAGGCTGCCAAAGCCCTTCGTGAAACGCTTTACCAAGGCGCAGAAGACTCCGTCCTAATGACCGATGAGGTCATTGAAAATTTGAGCGGAACAGAGATAGAGGATCTCATTCCGCCAGCGTTGATCTGTCAAGTTTTAGACCGGATGGAGCGTCGTGCTGACCGCGAATTTGAGGATTTTCATGACCCCAAGAAACCGATCGTTCCGCAAATCAAAGAATGGGCCACTAGCCAAGGCTTCGAACTCGAATCCGGGTGGAAAGTTCGTCTTTCTTTAGGCGTGAAAGAGAAGCTAATCGCTAATCCGAGCAAGCACGTAGATGAAACAACCTTGGAGCAGTGGAAATCTCTTTTCATCCGCTTTCTGTGAATCACTCAGATTAGGTTCTGGCCGTCCTCTGGCCATTGTTCGCAAAAATCGAGCCCGTGTGAATATCTATGGATTTAGGAGATCCACTCTGACCATGGTGGTTCTCACGCGATTTGATGCTGACTTTATAAGGCGGGATGCGCAGCGTTGCTCATGAGTGCCGCCAATCGTTCGATATTAAAGGAGAGCATATGGACGACGCATTTGTAAGATGGGCTAAGCGCCAAATAGAAGTGTGGGATAGTTCGCTTCCGATGCTTGAGAACCGCATCATTACAATGAGCGAAACTCGTGACGGACAAAAGGTAGACGTAACTGCTGAGCATGCCGAGCAAGTTCGGATTTGGCGGGGAGAATTACAGGAGGTCTTGGATAGGCATATTTCGCGTAGCTCCTAGACTAAACAGCGAGCGAACCGACCAACCCTTGACCCATCCCCCCCATCCCACTATGTGCGCGCCCATCCGGCGTAGGATTCGTCCCGCTCCGGCCAGATAGAGCTGAACATTGCCGGTCATGTCCCGGGGGCCTGTCGAGAATTCGACCAGGCTCTTTTCTATTGCAGCGAACCTCATGGGATCGCTCGGGGCAGCCGTCAAAGTAACCCGGTGGCCGTGTGGCCGAAGGGTGGAGCGTTTCAGGCTCGTGCAGATATGCCGCCCCGGTGCTTATGCGCCGCGCGCGTCGCAAGCACGAACCCGACACACCACCCGGACCCCACTAGTCGTCACCTTCATACGGTGAAGAGAAAGAACTCACATGCCGACGATCAACCAGCTGGTCCGCAAGGGCCGCGTTCCGCAGAAGGCCAAGAGCAAGGTCCCTGCGATGGAGCAGAACCCGCAGAAGCGCGGCGTTTGCACCCGCGTCTATACGACGACCCCGAAGAAGCCGAACTCGGCTCTGCGTAAAGTTGCCAAGGTCCGCCTGACCAACCAGCGCGAAGTCATCTCCTACATCCCGGGCGAAGGCCACAACCTGCAGGAGCACAGCGTCGTGCTCATCCGCGGCGGCCGTGTGCGCGACCTTCCCGGCGTGCGCTACCACATCCTTCGCGGCGTGCTCGACACGCAGGGCGTCAAGGATCGCAAGCAGAGCCGTTCGAAGTACGGCGCGAAGCGTCCGAAGTAAGATATCCCGTTAGGAGCAAGATAGATGTCACGTCGTCGTCGTCCCGAGAAGCGGGAAATCCTGCCTGATCCCAAGTTCAACGATCAGGTCCTGTCGAAATTCATGAACAACCTGATGTATGACGGCAAGAAGGCCGTTGCAGAAGGTATCGTCTACACCGCGCTCGACACCGTCGAAGCCAAGGCCAAGACGAACCCGGTCGAGGTGTTCCACGAAGCCCTGAACAACATCAAGCCGCAGGTCGAAGTGCGCAGCCGCCGCGTCGGTGGTGCGACCTACCAGGTGCCGGTCGAGGTTCGCCCTGAGCGTGCCCAGGCGCTGGCCATCCGCTGGCTGATCTCGGCCGCTCGCGGTCGTCCGGAAACCACCATGGCTGCCCGTCTCTCGGGCGAGCTGATGGATGCGGCCAACAATCGCGGCAACGCGGTCAAGAAGCGCGAAGACACGCACCGCATGGCGGACGCAAACCGCGCCTTCTCGCACTACCGCTGGTAAACTTATCGAGGGGGCTGCCCCTCATGGAGACTTAACATGGCACGCGAATATCCGCTGGAGCGGTACCGCAACATCGGCATCATGGCCCACATCGATGCCGGCAAGACCACCACGACCGAGCGTATCCTCTACTACACCGGCAAGTCCTACAAGATCGGCGAAGTCCACGACGGCGCCGCCACCATGGACTGGATGGAGCAGGAGCAGGAACGCGGCATCACGATCACCTCGGCTGCCACCACGACCTTCTGGACGCCCGAAGATCCGGCAATGGATCCGCGCTCGGCGCCTGAAGACCTGCGTGCCAACATGCCGAAGTACCGCATCAACATCATCGACACCCCCGGCCACGTCGACTTCACCATCGAAGTCGAACGCTCGCTGCGCGTGCTCGACGGTGCGGTCGCAGTCTTCGACGGCGTTGCCGGCGTCGAACCGCAGTCCGAAACCGTGTGGCGCCAGGCCGACAAGTACGGCGTTCCGCGCATGTGCTTCATCAACAAGCTCGACCGCACCGGCGCAGATTTCTATTACTGCGTCCAGTCGATCGTCGACCGCCTCGGTGCAAACCCGCTGGTGATCACGCTCCCGATCGGTGCCGAAAGCAACCTGCAGGGTGTTGTCGACCTCGTCGCCAACCGCGGCATCGTGTGGCAGGCCGAAGACCTCGGCGCGAAGTACGAGTTCGTCGACATTCCGGCCGACATGGCCGACAAGGTCGCCGAATATCGCGAGAAGCTGATCGAGACCGTCGTCGAACAGGACGACGATGTCATGGAAGCCTACCTCGAAGGTAACGAGCCTGACGTCGCCACGCTCAAGAAGCTGATCCGCAAGGGCACCATGGCGCGCGACTTCGTGCCGGTTACCTGTGGTTCGGCCTTCAAGAACAAGGGCGTTCAGCCGCTGCTCGACGCAGTGGTCGACTACATGCCGTCCCCGCTCGACGTTCCGGCGATCAAGGGCGTCCTGCCCGATAGCGACGTTGAAGAAACGCGTCCGTCTTCGGATGACGAGCCCTTCGCTGCTCTCGCGTTCAAGATCATGAACGACCCGTTCGTCGGCTCGCTCACCTTCACCCGCATCTATTCGGGCAAGCTCGCCAAGGGCTCGGTCCTGAATTCGGTCAAGGACAAGAAGGAAAAGATCGGCCGCATGCTCCTGATGCACTCGAACAACCGCGAGGACATCGAAGAAGCATTCGCAGGCGACATCGTCGCGCTTGCCGGCATGAAGGACACCACCACGGGCGATACGCTGTGCGATCCGGCCAAGCCGATCATCCTCGAGCGTATGGAATTCCCCGAGCCGGTCATCGAGCTGTCGGTGGAACCCAAGACCAAGGCCGACCAGGAAAAGATGGGCGTCGCCCTCAACCGCCTGGCTGCCGAGGATCCGTCCTTCCGCGTCTCGACCGACCATGAATCGGGCCAGACCATCATCAAGGGCATGGGCGAACTGCACCTCGACATCCTCGTCGACCGCATGAAGCGCGAGTTCAAGGTCGAAGCCAACGTCGGCGCGCCGCAGGTGGCTTACCGCGAATACCTCGGCAAGCCGGTGGACGTGGACTACACCCACAAGAAGCAGTCGGGTGGTTCAGGCCAGTTCGGCCGCGTGAAGGTCAAGGTCGAGCCGGGTGAACGTGGCCAGGGCTTCGTCTTCCAGGACGAAATCAAGGGCGGTAACATTCCGAAGGAATACATCCCGGCCATCGAGAAGGGTATCCGCGAGCAGGCCGAAAGCGGCTTCCTGGTCGGCTTCCCGATCATCGACTTCACCGTGACGCTTTACGATGGTGCCTACCACGACGTCGACTCGAGCGCGATCGCGTTCGAAATCGCCGGTCGCGGTGCCATGCGTGAAGTGGCCCAGAAGTCGGGCATCAAGCTGCTCGAGCCGATCATGAAGGTGGAAGTCGTGACCCCCGAGGATTACCTCGGTGACGTCATCGGCGACCTCAACTCGCGTCGTGGCCAGATCCAGGGCACCGACAGCCGCGGCAATGCCCAGGCAGTCGAAGCCAACGTGCCGCTCGCGAACATGTTCGGCTACGTCAACGAACTGCGCTCGTTCACGCAGGGCCGTGCGCAGTACACGATGCAGTTCAGCCACTATGACGAGGTTCCGGCTAACGTCGCAGCCGAGGTCAAGGAGAAGCTTGCGTAAGCCAGCTTCAAGGTCTAGGGGCGGCGCCTGATTCAGCGGGCGCCGTTTCCTCCCCGCAGAAATCCCAAATTTTAAGACAGAGGTTATTGGAAAATGGCGAAGGAAAAGTTCGAGCGTAACAAGCCGCACGTCAACGTCGGCACCATCGGTCACGTTGACCACGGCAAGACCACGCTGACCGCGGCGATCACCAAGGTCCAGGGCGCAGCCGTCGATTTCGCAAACATCGACAAGGCTCCCGAAGAGCGTGAGCGCGGCATCACCATCTCGACCGCACACGTCGAGTACGAAACCGACGCGCGTCACTACGCACACGTCGACTGCCCGGGTCACGCCGACTACGTGAAGAACATGATCACCGGTGCTGCCCAGATGGACGGCGCTATCCTGGTCGTGAACGCAGCTGACGGCCCGATGCCGCAGACCCGCGAGCACATCCTGCTGGCTCGCCAGGTCGGCGTTCCGCAGCTGGTCGTGTACCTGAACAAGGTCGACCAGGTCGACGACGAGGAAATCCTCGAGCTCGTCGAACTGGAAGTTCGCGAACTGCTTTCGAGCTACGACTTCGACGGCGACAACATTCCGATCATCAAGGGTTCGGCTCTGGCCGCTCTCGAAGGTCGCGATCCGGAAATCGGCGAAAACTCGATCAAGGCTCTCATGGACGCCGTCGACAGCTACATCCCGACCCCGGACCGTCCGGTCGACAAGCCGTTCCTCATGCCGATCGAAGACGTGTTCTCGATCTCGGGCCGTGGTACGGTTGTTACCGGCCGCGTTGAAACCGGCGTCGTGAACGTCGGCGACGAAGTTGAAATCGTCGGTATCCGCGACACGCAGAAGACCACCGTCACCGGCGTTGAAATGTTCCGCAAGCTGCTCGATCGCGGCGAAGCCGGCGACAACATCGGCGCCCTGATCCGCGGCATCGGTCGTGAAGACGTCGAGCGTGGCCAGGTTCTCTGCAAGCCCGGTTCGGTTAGCCCGCACACCGAGTTCAGCGCAGAAGTCTACGTCCTGTCGAAGGACGAAGGCGGCCGTCACACGCCGTTCTTCGCGAACTACCGTCCGCAGTTCTACTTCCGCACCACCGACGTCACCGGCGAAGTGATCCTTCCCGAAGGCACGGAAATGGTGATGCCGGGCGACAACGTGACCATCCAGGTCAAGCTGATCGCACCGATCGCCATGGACGAAGGTCTGCGCTTCGCAATCCGCGAAGGCGGTCGCACCGTCGGCTCGGGCGTTGTTGCTTCGATCCAGAAGTAATTAGCGGCTGAAATCTGGCAGGCCCGTCCTTCCTTCGGGGAGGGCGGGCCTTCCGGTTTTATGAGGGCTGGCGAACGGGCCTGGAACACGGTTCGTCGCGCCTCCGGACCACCTGTGAAAATGGGTGGAATTCGGGGGTTGCCAGATGCGGGTCTCGCCCGTATATGCGCGCCCACAGACGGGGATTCGTCCCTGTACAAGAATTCATGGAAGGTCGCCCGTTCCGGGAAACCGGGCTCACAAGCGGGGTCAGACCTTTCTTTTTGTTTGCGGGCCACCGCTGGTCCGTTTGGCTCTTTCGCATCGGTGTAGGTAATGGAAGCACAGAATATCCGCATTCGCCTCAAGGCGTTCGACCATCGCGTTCTCGACCAGGCAACTGGCGAAATCGCAGAAACCGCACGTCGTACGGGTGCCCTCATTCGTGGTCCCATTCCCATGCCGACGCGTATCGAGAAGTTCACCGTGAACCGCGGCCCGCACATCGACAAGAAGTCGCGCGAGCAGTTCGAGGTGCGCACCTACAAGCGTCTGCTCGACATCGTGCAGCCCAACGCCCAGACCGTCGACGCGCTGATGAAGCTCGACCTCGCAGCTGGCGTGAACGTCGAGATCAAGCTGGCCTAAGCCACTGATCCGGTCCCCGGCAGGACCTTAAAGCCGCCGGAAGTTTCAGGGGCCCTCGATTGCCCCGCCTGGCTCGCAAGGCCCGGCAAGACATCGGGATACCGCCGGATTTCATCCGGGACTGCGTCCCCCGTCTGCCTTCCTCTCGAAGGCAATCAGCCCGGACGGGGGCACGCATCGCACAATCGGGCTGGCAAGCACCCATGGGATGGGCCCTTGGGTGCCTCTGTTGAGGAGTTTGACGATGCGCACAGGCGTTATCGCAAAGAAAGTCGGGATGACCCGCCTCTTCCAGGAGGACGGACGGCACGTTCCCGTGACCGTTCTTTCGCTGGAAGATTGCCAGGTTACCGCACATCGCACGCAGGACCGTGACGGTTATTATGGCGTCCAGGTCGGTTCGGGCGAAGCGAAGCAGAAGAACGTGAACAAGCCGCAGCGCGAAGCCTTTGCGAAGGCCGAAGTCGCGCTGAAGATGAAGGTCGCGGAATTCCGCGTCGACAGCGAGGAAGCCCTGCTTCCCGTTGGCGCACGCATTTCGGCCGAACACTTCATTGCCGGCCAGAAGGTCGACATCACCGGCCACACCCAGGGTAAGGGCTTTGCTGGCGCCATGAAGCGCTGGGGCTTCGGCGGTATGCGCGCCACCCACGGTGTTTCGATCAGCCACCGTGCCCACGGTTCGACGGGTAACCGTCAGGATCCGGGCCGCGTGTTCAAGGGCAAGAAGATGGCCGGCCACATGGGCGACCGTCAGCGCACCCAGCAGAACCTCGAAATCGTGCGCACCGATGCCGACCGTGGTCTTCTCTTCGTCAAGGGCTCGGTCCCGGGTGCGAAGAATGGCTGGCTGCTCGTCCGCGACGCCGTGAAGGTTGCTGCTCCGGCCGAACTGCCGTTCCCGGGCGTGATGCGCCGCAACGAAGACCAGTTCGCCTCGGAAGAAGCGAAGCCGGGTCTCGTCGAGAGCGCAGCCGAGCATGAAGTCGGCACCGAAGTTTCCGCCGAACAGCAGGAAGAGCTGCTGAAGGCGCAGGAAGCCGGTGCTGATGCCGAAACCACCACCGAAGGTCAGGCCGATGCCGCGACCGACGGCGAGAGCAAGGAGTCCTGATCGTGAAGGTCAAGGTCCAGAAAATCGACGGCAAGGCGTCGGGCGATATCGAGCTGAATGACGACGTCTTCGGCCTCGAACCGCGCGCTGACATCCTGCACCGCGTCGTGACGTGGCAGCTCGAAAACCGCCGCGGCACCGCCCGCCCGACGCGTGAGCGTTCGGACGTTGCCCGCACCGGCAAGAAGTTCGGTCGCCAGAAGGGCGGCGGTACGGCTCGTCACGGTGACCGTGCAGCCCCGATCTTCATCGGCGGCGGCAAGGCCCACGGTGCGCGCAAGCGTGACTTCGCGCAGTCGCTCAACAAGAAGATCCGCGCTCTCGGCCTCAAGATGGCCCTGTCGAGCAAGGCGAAGGACGGCCTCATCGTCGTCGATAGCCTCGAGCTCAAGGACGCCAAGACGAAGGCTCTCAAGGGCATGTTCGACAAGAATGGCTGGGCCGGCAAGGTCCTGGTCATCGACGGCGAAACCGTGAACGACGGCTTCAAGAAGGCTGCCGGCAACCTGCCGGGCGTGAACGTCCTGCCCGCCATGGGCGCGAACGTCTACGACATCCTGAAGCACGACACGCTGGTCCTCACCAAGGACGCTGTTGAAAAGCTGGAGGGCCGTTTCAATGGCTAAGAAGCAGGCAATCGACGCGCGTCACTACGACGTGATCCTTGCTCCGCACATCACCGAGAAGTCGACGCTTGCGTCGGAAAACAACGCGGTGGTGTTCAAGGTCGCAGGCGATGCGACCAAGCCGCAGATCAAGGAAGCCGTGGAAGCGATCTATGCCGATCAGAAGGCAAAGGTCGTCTCGGTCAACACGATCAACGTGAAGGGCAAGACCAAGCGCTGGAAGGGCAAGCCCTACAAGCGCAACGACGTGAAGAAGGCGATCGTCACCCTCGCTGAGGGTTCGATGATCGACATCACGGAAGGTGTGAGCTGATGGCACTCAAGAACTACAAACCGACGAGCCCCGCACGCCGCGGCCTCATCCTCGTCGACAAGTCGGGCCTGTACAAGGGCAAGCCCGTCAAGTCGCTTACGGAAGGCAAGCGCAAGACCGGCGGTCGCAACAACAAGGGCCATGTCACTTCGCGCGGCATGGGCGGCGGTCACAAGCAGAAGTACCGCTTCATCGACTTCAAGCGTCGCAAGTGGGACGTCGAAGGCACCGTGGAACGGATCGAATACGATCCCAACCGCACCGCTTTCATCGCCCTGGTGAAGTACGAAGACGGGGAACTGGCCTACATCCTTGCTCCGCAGCGCCTCGCTGTCGGCGACAAGGTGATCGCAGCTGAAAAGTGCGACACCAAGCCCGGCAACGCCATGCTGCTCGGCCAGATGCCGGTCGGCACGATCTGCCACAACGTCGAAATGAAGCCCGGCAAGGGCGGTCAGATCGCACGTTCGGCAGGTGCTTACGTCCAGCTGGTCGGTCGTGACCGCGGCATGGTCATCGTGCGCCTCAACAGCGGCGAGCAGCGTTACCTGCGCGCCGACTGCATGGGCACCGTTGGCGCCGTGTCGAACCCCGACAACCAGAACCAGAACCTGGGCAAGGCCGGTCGTCGTCGCTGGATGGGCATCAAGCCGCTTACCCGCGGTGTCGCCAAGAACCCGGTCGACCACCCGCACGGTGGTGGTGAAGGCCGCACCAGCGGTGGCCGTCACCCGGTCACTCCGTGGGGCAAGCCGACCAAGGGCGCCCGTACGCGTAACAACAAGCAGACGGACAAGATGATCATCCGTTCGCGCCACGCGAAGAAGAAGAGGTAATCCGACATGGCTCGTTCCGTCTGGAAAGGTCCGTTCGTCGAACTCAGCCTTCTGAAGAAGGCCGAAGAGGCTCAGGACGCAAGCAACGCAAAGCCGATCAAGACCTGGTCGCGCCGCAGCACCATCCTGCCCCAGTTCGTCGGTCTCACGTTCAACGTGTACAACGGCCACAAGTTCATCCCGGTCTCCGTTTCGGAAGAAATGGTCGGTCACAAGCTCGGCGAGTTCGCACCTACGCGCACTTTCCCGGGTCACGCTGCCGACAAGAAGGGTAAGCGCTGATGAGCAAGCAGAAAGCTCCCCGTCGCGTCGCCGACAACGAGGCTCTGGCAGTGGGTACCACCATCCGTGGTAGCGCCCAGAAGCTGAACCTCGTTGCTGCACTGATCCGCGGCAAGAAGGCCGAAGAGGCCATGAACATCCTCGCTTTCTCCAAGAAGGCGATGGCGAAGGACGCCAGCAAGGTTCTCGCTTCGGCGATCGCCAATGCGGAGAACAACCACAACCTCGATGTCGACGCTCTGGTCGTCGCTGAGGCTTCGGTCGGCAAGTCGATCACGATGAAGCGCTTCCACACCCGTGGTCGCGGCAAGTCGACGCGCATCCTGAAGCCGTTCAGCCGCCTGCGCATCGTCGTCCGCGAGCAGGAAGAGGCGTAAGATGGGCCATAAGAGCAATCCGATCGGTCTGCGCCTGCAGATCAACCGCACCTGGGACAGCCGCTGGTACGCCGAAGGGCGCGACTATGCCAAGCTGCTCAGTGAAGACATCGAGATCCGCAAGTACATCCTCGAGAACGCAGCCCAGGCCGCTATCTCGAAGGTCGTGATCGAGCGTCCGGCAAAGCTTTGCCGCGTGTCGATCTATGCTGCGCGTCCCGGCGTCATCATCGGCAAGAAGGGCGCGGACATCGAAAAGCTGCGCGCGCAGCTGTCGAAGATGACCGAAAGCGAAGTGAAGCTGAACATCGTCGAAATCCGCAAGCCGGAAGTAGACGCCAAGCTCGTCGCCCAGGGCATCGCCGACCAGCTGATCCGCCGTGTCGCTTTCCGCCGTGCGATGAAGCGCGCCATGCAGTCGGCCATGCGCCTTGGTGCCGAAGGCATCAAGATCATGTGTGGCGGCCGTCTCGGCGGTGCGGAAATCGCCCGCGTCGAACAGTATCGTGAAGGCCGCGTGCCGCTGCACACGCTGCGCGCCAACATCGATTACGCTGAAGCCGAAGCGCTGACCGCTTACGGCATCATCGGCATCAAGGTGTGGGTCTTCAAGGGTGAGATCCTCGGCCATGACCCGACCGCGCAGGACCGTCTGATGATGGAATCGCAGACGTCCGGCGTCCGTCCGGCTCGCTGATTGCAGGTATAGGAAAGAACCATGCTGCAACCGAAGAAAACCAAGTACCGCAAGGCGTTCAAGGGCAAGATCCACGGCAACGCCAAGGGCGGCACCACGCTCAATTTCGGCTCGTACGGCCTCAAGGCCCTCGAACCCGAGCGTATCACCGCGCGCCAGATCGAAGCGGCTCGCCGCGCGATCACGCGTCACATCAAGCGCCAGGGCCGTCTCTGGATCCGCGTCTTCCCGGACGTGCCGGTTTCGAAGAAGCCTGCCGAAGTCCGTCAGGGTAAGGGCAAGGGTTCGGTCGAATACTGGGCAGCTCGTGTGAAGCCGGGCCGTATCCTGTTCGAACTCGACGGCGTTGCCGGCCCGCTGGCCGCCGAAGCGTTCAGCCGCGCAGCCATGAAGCTGCCGGTCAAGACCAAGGTTGTCGCTCGCCTGGGCGACTCCTCGCACCTGGGAGGCGAATGATGAGCAAGATCGAAGATCTGCGCCAGAAGAGCGACGACCAGCTGGCCGAGGAACTGACCAGCCTGAAGCGTGAGCAGTTCAACCTGCGCTTCCAGGCCGCGACGAACCAGCTCGAAGCGCCCGCCCGCATCCGCGAAGTCCGCCGCACGATCGCCAAGATCAAGACGCTGCAGACCGAGCGCGCCAGCGCCGCTGCCAAGGCTTAAGGAGTAGACCATGCCCAAGCGTATCCTTATCGGCACCGTCACCTCCGACAAGACCGACAAGACCGTTACCGTGCTCGTCGAGCGTAAGGTGAAGCACCCCCTCTACGGGAAGATCATCCGCCGCTCGAAGAAGTACCACGCTCACGACGAAAACAACGAGTACCAGCTCGGCGACGTCGTGCGCATCGAAGAGACCAAGCCGATCTCCAAGACCAAGACCTGGACGGTCAAGGACCGGGTGACGGCAGGCGGTACCCAGGCTGTCGAGGCTGACCTCGAAGTCGAAGCCGCAGGCAACTGACGTTTTAGGAACTGCCGGGCGAATGTCCCGGCAAGCCAAGAGAAGGAACCGGATCAATGATCCAGATGCAATCCAATCTCGACGTCGCGGACAACAGCGGCGCAAAGCGCGTCCAGTGCATCAAGGTACTGGGTGGCTCTAAGCGCCGTACCGCGTCCGTCGGCGACGTGATCGTGGTTTCCGTCAAGGAAGCCCAGCCGCGCACCAAGGTGAAGAAGGGCGATGTCCATCGCGCTGTCATCGTGCGCACGAAGAAGGACGTCCGCCGCCCCGATGGCAGCGTGATCCGCTTCGACAGCAACGCCGCGGTTCTCGTCAACAAGAACGAAGAACCGATCGGTACCCGTATCTTCGGCCCGGTGGTGCGCGAACTGCGCGGCCGCGGCTTCATGAAGATCATCTCGCTTGCTCCGGAGGTGCTGTAATGGCTGCCGCAAAGATCAAGAAGGGTGACAGCGTGGTCGTCCTGTCCGGCAAGGACAAGGGCAAGACCGGCACCGTCGCGAAGGTCATGCCGAAGGAAGGCAAGATCGTCGTCGAGGGCGTGAACATCGCTGCCCGTCACCGTAAGCCGACCCAGCAGAACCCGCAGGGCGGTATCGATCGCTTCGAAGCGCCGATGCCGATCAGCAAGGTTGCTGTGGCCGATCCCAAGGATGGCAAGCCCACCCGCGTCCGTTTCGAAACGAAAGACGGCAAGAAGGTGCGCGTCGCCGTGAAGAGTGGGGAGACCATCGATGGCTGATTACACCCCCCGTATGAAGCAGCGCTACGACGACCAGATCGTCAAGGCGATGACCGAAAAGTTCGGCTACAAGAACCGTCTTGAAGTCCCGAAGCTGGAAAAGATCACGCTCAACATGGGCGTGGGCGAAGCCAGCCAGGACAAGAAGAAGGTCCAGACGGCCGCTGAAGAAATGGCGCTGATCGCCGGCCAGAAGCCGGTCATCACCAAGGCCAAGAAGTCGATCGCGCAGTTCAAGCTGCGTGAAGGCATGCCGATCGGTGCGAAGGTTACCCTTCGTCGCGAGCGCATGTACGAATTCGTGGACCGCCTGGTGACCATCGCCATGCCGCGTATCCGCGACTTCCGTGGCCTCAACCCGAAGTCCTTCGACGGCCGTGGCAACTACGCCATGGGCCTCAAAGAACAGATCATCTTCCCCGAAATCTCCTACGACAAGATCGAGAAGGTCCGGGGCATGGATATCATCGTGACCACCACGGCGAAGACCGACGAGGAAGCGCGCGAACTGCTGCGTCTCTTCGGCTTCCCGTTCCCGGCTGAAACCAAGTCGGAAGAGAAGGAGGCGGCGTGAGCCGCCTTCCGATCGAGATTTAAGGAAGGAACTTAAGTCCAATGGCGAAACTGAGTTCGATCAACAAGAACGAGCGTCGCAAGAAGCTCGTCAAGCAGTATGCGGACAAGTACGCGAAACTGAAGGCTATCGCAGATGACGAGAGCCTCGACGAAGGCGAGCGTCTGATCGCGCGTCTCAAGATGGCGGAACTGCCGCGTAACGCGAACCCGACCCGGGTGCGCAACCGCTGCTCCACCACCGGCCGCCCGCGCGGCTATTACCGCAAGTTCGGTTTGAACCGTATCGAACTGCGCGACCTCGGCAACAAGGGCCTGATTCCGGGCCTGACCAAGTCGAGCTGGTGAGGAATCGATAGATGGCTATGACCGATCCCCTGGGTGATATGCTCACCCGTATCCGCAACGGCCAGCGTGCGAAGAAGGACAGCGTCCTTTCGCCCGCCAGCAAGCTGCGTGCAAACGTGCTCGAAGTCCTCCAGCGCGAAGGCTACATCCGTGGCTATTCGGCTGACGACAGCGGCAAGCACCCCGCGCTGCGGATCGAACTGAAGTATTTCGAAGGCGAACCGGCTATCAAGCACGTCGCCCGTGTCTCCAAGCCCGGCCGCCGCGTCTATGCGGGTTCCAAGGAACTCCCCGTGGTCCGCAACGGCCTTGGCATCACCATCGTCTCGACGCCGAAGGGCGTGCTCTCGGACGCCGAAGCACGCAACGAAAACGTCGGCGGCGAAGTGCTGGCGGAGGTGTTCTGATGAGCCGCATCGGCAAAAAGCCGGTCACGATCCCGAGCGGGGTTGAGGCCAAGATCGAAGAAGGCACGCTCAGCGTGAAGGGTCCCAAGGGTACCCTTTCCATGGGCCTGTCCGACCTGGTCGAGTACAAGCTGGAAGACGGCGAAATCTCGGTCAAGCCGGCCAACGACACGCGCGCCGCTCGCAACCACTGGGGTATGCAGCGTACGCTGGTGTCGAACCTGGTCGAAGGCGTGACCGACGGTTTCACCAAGGTCCTCGAGATCACCGGCGTCGGCTACCGTGCGAACGCTCAGGGCAAGACCCTGAAGCTGCAGCTCGGCTATTCGCATGATGTCGATCTCGACGTTCCCGAAGGTATCGAGGTGAAGACCCCGGACCAGACGACTGTGGAAATCAGCGGTACCGACAAGCAGGCCGTGGGCCAGTTCGCGGCGAATGTCCGCAAGTGGCGCAAGCCCGAGCCCTACAAGGGCAAGGGCATCAAGTACCGCGGCGAGTACATCTTCCGCAAGGAAGGGAAGAAGAAGTAAGATGGCAAAGCTCTCTCTTTTCGAACGCCGCCGCCGCCGTGTCCGTACTGCTCTTCGCAGCCGTGCGGGCGGCAAGCCGCGCCTCTCGGTCCACCGCACCGGCAAGCACATCTACGCTCAGATCATCGATGACGCGGCAGGCAAGACCGTTGCCGCTGCCTCGACGCTCGGCGTGAAGGGCTCGGGTGCCAATGTCGACGCCGCCAAGAAGGTCGGCAGCGACATCGCCGCCGCCGCCAAGAAGGCCGGCGTCACCACCGTCGTGTTCGACCGCGGTGGCTTCCTGTTCCATGGCCGCGTCAAGGCGCTGGCCGACGCCGCTCGCGAAGGCGGGCTGGAGTTCTGATGATGGCTGACGAAAACAAGACCGAAGAAGCCGTGACGGCCGAAACCGAAACCGCCGTGACCAACGAGCAGCCGGCTGTCGCCGACACCCCGTCGGAAGCAGCTGCGAACCAGGACCCCGCGCAGGGCGCCGAAGGCGAACCGCGTCGTGGCCGTGGTGGCCGTGGTGGCGAACGTGGCGAAGGCGGCCGTGGCCGTGGCCGCGGTCGTGACGACCGTCGCAACAACCGCCGTGAGGAAGACGACGACGGCATCATCGAGAAGCTCGTCCACATCAACCGCGTCAGCAAGACTGTGAAGGGCGGTAAGCGCTTCGGTTTCGCTGCGCTGGTGGTCGTGGGTGACGGCTCGGGCCGTGTCGGCTTCGGCAAGGGCAAGGCCCGCGAAGTGCCGGAAGCGATCCAGAAGGCAACCGCTGCCGCTCGCAAGAAGATGATCCGCGTGCCGCTGAAGGAAGGTCGTACCCTCCATCACGATGGCAACGGTCGCTTCGGCGCCGGCAAGGTCACCGTGCGTACGGCGCCTCCGGGTACCGGTATCATCGCCGGTGGTCCGATGCGCGCCGTCTTCGAGAGCCTCGGCGTTGCCGACGTGGTGACCAAGTCGGTCGGCACCTCGAACCCCTACAACATGATCCGCGCCACCTTCGACGCGCTGCAGGACCAGACTTCGCCGAAGTCGGTTGCCCAGCGTCGCGGCAAGAAGGTTGCCGACCTCCTGGGTCGCGGCGGGGCATCGGAGGCCGAGGCTGAAGCCGACGCCGCCGCTATCGCGGAGTAAGAACGATGGCCAAAGCGAAAACCATCAAGATCAAGCAGATCGGTTCGCCGATCCGCCGTCCCGAAGGCCAGCGCAAGATCCTCATCGGTCTTGGCCTGAACAAGATGCACAAGGTCGTCGAACGCCAGGACACCCCCGAGGTGCGCGGCGCAGTCGCCAAGATCCCGCATCTGGTGACGGTGGTCGACTAAGGCCTGCTCACCGCACGGATGCACGGAGAGCCTCGGCCTGAGTGCCGGGGCTTTTCGTATCTGCGAGGCTGGACTATCGCTCGGTCATGGGGACGCGTGAACCACAGGTGCCGCAAGGTGCAGGCTTCGTCTGCGTGTTCAATCGCGACCGCGACAATTATCAGGTGGCCTTGGGTCTGCACGAGGCCGGGCTCCTTGATGCGCTCGTCACGGACTTCTACGCCCCCCGCCGACTGCGCCCGATACTCCCGCGCTTTCTCGCGCGAAAACATGACAATGCCCTTCCTGGTCAAATGGTTTCGAGGGACCTTGTGGCGTTTGCAAGTCAGTATGCAGCCCAAGTCGCCAAGCGCCCGATGGAACGTGTCTGGCCGTGGGTCGATGCGCGGCTTGGACGCACGGCGCGAAAAGTTGCGAAGCGCCATAGCGGCAACATCTACGCCTATCATCAATACCTGCCACCGACTATCGCACAGAGCGCCAAACTAATAGGCTTCGTCTTTCATCCGCTTCCGCAGTTCTACCTGCCAAAGCTGGAGGAGGACGCGCGGCAATTTCCCGAGGCGCGGTCGTCATATGAGCTGGAAGTGCGGGCTCACCGCAATTTTTCTCTCGCTGAAACGTGGCAGCGGATGGATGCAGTCGTCTGCACATCGCAGTTCACTGCAAAAACGGTTATTGCGAGCGGTGTCGATGAGGACAAGATCTCGGTCATCCCTTACGGTCTCCCGGCAAGGGACGTGAAACCGGCTACGGCAGTCGAGGGCACTGGTTCGCCGACTTTCCTGTTCGTGGGGCAGGGTGTTCAGCGCAAGGGTCTGCACCATCTGATTCGAGCATGGCAGGCGTCGGGCATGGGCAATGCGCGGTTGCGGATTGTCAGCTACCGCATCGACCCCGATATCGCAGCTGAGATCGACGATCCTTCAATCGAACTGCTCGGCTATCAGGACCGCGAGTCGATCGAGCAACTTATGTCGGATGCGGACGTGTTCGTCATGCCCTCGCTGGTGGAGGGTTTTGGCCTCGTCTATCTGGAAGCCCTGGCGCATGGCTGCCATGTCATCGGCACTGCGAATACCGGTCTGCCTGATATCGATGTCGGGCCGGGAAGCAAGACGCTGGTTCCTACAGGCGACCCCGCTGCGCTGGGTGAGGCACTCCATGACCTTGCTGAACGTGCGCGTAGTGGCGCATTGGACCGGGTGGAAATCGCTCGAGAGGGCGGCAACTGGACCCAGGCGGATTTCCGCAGGGCGATCGGCGATCATGCACGCGCCGTCCTGAGTGAGGGAGCAACCACCGGATGATCAAGACCGAAGGCACGTTGGAAAGCTCGACAAAAGCGCGCCTTGATATCGGATGCGGGTCGACAAAGCTGGCCGGAAACTCGGCATGGATAGCGTATCGCTGCCACAGCCCGACGTGGTTCACGATTTCGACGTTTTTCCCTTTCCCTTTGCCAACAACAACTCCGACGAGGTCAAGCTGTTCAATTCGCACAAGCATTTCGACGATTTCCTCGTGAAGGTGCGCGAACTCCACCGAAGCCTGAATCCCGGTGGTCTGCTCCGTGTGCTGAGCTCGCATTATTCTGGACCCGGTGTCTACCGGGACCCCACGCACAAGGTGTTATTTCCGTGGACGACCGTAGGACGCTTCATCGCCGCGCTGGGCTATCGTACCGAAGGCGAAGTGCGTTTCGCCATGAGGCGGCGCATGTTCGGCGTCCCGGATGGCGGCACACAGGGGCCGGGCGCCTTGGTTAAGGCGTTCGACAACCGATATCCTGATCTATACGAGCGCTATTTCTGCTGGATGATGCCGGCCAAGGCGATGTATTGCGAACTTGAAGCGATCAAGGACTGACCGCCCTTGCATTGCTTGGCGCATCCAGCTAGGGCGCGCGCCTCACTAAATCAGTGCGAAATCTCCGGCGCACATTCGCGCCGGACCAAGCGAAAGCGAGTGCAGAACATGAAACTCAACGAAATTCGTGACAACGAGGGTGCGCGCAAGAACCGCATCCGTGTCGGCCGTGGTATCGGTTCGGGCAAGGGCAAGACCGGTGGTCGTGGCCAGAAGGGCCAGAAGAGCCGTTCGGGCGTCGCCATCAAGGGCTTCGAAGGCGGCCAGATGCCGCTTCACATGCGCCTGCCGAAGCGCGGCTTCAACAATCCGTTCGGCAAGGACTTCGCCGAAGTGAACCTGGGCATGGTCCAGAAGTTCATCGACGCCAAGAAGCTCGACGCCAAGAAGGACATCGACCACGCAGCGCTGAAGGCCGCAGGCCTTGCACGCGGCGGCAAGGACGGCGTCCGCCTGCTCGGCAAGGGCGAACTGAAGACCAAGGTCAAGTTCGTCGTCGCTGGTGCCTCGAAGGGTGCTGTCGCAGCGGTCGAAAAGGCCGGAGGATCGGTTGAAATCCTCGACAAGGGCAAGCCCGAGCACGAGAAGAAGGCCGAACGCGCAGCCGCCAACAAGGCTGCCAAGGCAAAGTAATCGATGGAAATAGGGGAGCGGGGGTTCGACAATCGTGCCTCCGCTCCCTATCTGTCCGGTCAGCGCCGGGACGGGCCGGCGCCAAGCTAGGATCGAAGACGACCAATGGCATCACGCGCCGACAGTTTCGCGAGCAATATCAGTCTCGCCAATTTCTCCAAGGCAACCGAGCTCAAGCAGCGCATCTGGTTCACGATCGGCGCGCTGATCGTTTTCCGTTTCCTCAGCTTCGTGCCGCTGCCGGGCATCAATGCCCGTGCACTCACCCAGCTTGCCGATGTCACCCAGGGCGGCATCATCGACATGTTCAACATGTTCACCGGCGGCAGCCTCGAGCGCATGAGCCTCATCGCGCTCGGCGTGATGCCCTACATTACCGCCTCGATCGTCGTGCAGATGGCCTCCGCCCTGCATCCGGCGCTTGCCGCCTTGAAGAAGGAAGGCACGGTCGGTCGCCAGAAGCTGAACCAGTACACGCGTTACGGTACGGTGCTGCTGTGCACGGTGCAGGGCTGGTTCCTCGCGGCCGGCCTTGAAAGCTTCGGCGCGGCCAATGGCATCGCTGCAGTCGTCGACCCGGGCTACATGTTCCGCGTGGGCGCCGTCATCAGCCTCGTCGGCGGGACCATGTTCCTGCTGTGGCTGGGCGAACAGATCACCAGCCGCGGTATCGGCAACGGCGTGTCGCTGATCATCATGGCCGGCATCGTCGCCCAGTTCCCGACCTTCGTCACCAACATGACCTCGGGTTACAGCGAAGGCTCGATCTCGACCGGCATCCTGCTCGGCTTCATCTTCATGGTCGTCGGTCTGATCCTGCTGATCAGCTTCTTCGAGCGCGCCCAGCGCCGCCTGCTGATCCAGTATCCCAAGCGCGCGACGCAGCGCGGCATGATGCAGGCCGACCGCTCGCACCTGCCGCTCAAGCTCAACACGGCCGGCGTCATTCCGCCGATCTTCGCCAGCTCGCTGCTCCTGCTGCCGCTGACGATCACGCAGTTCGCAGGCAATTCGCTCGACACGGAAAGCGGCTTCGGCGGTTCGGTCCAGACAATCCTGCAGTACCTGCAGCACGGCCAGCCGCTCTACATGACGCTGTATGGCCTCGGCATCGTCTTCTTCTGCTTCTTCTACACCGCAGTGGTCTTCAACCCTGAAGAAACTGCCGAGAACCTGAAGAAGAACGGCGGCTTCATCCCGGGCATCCGTCCGGGCAAGCGGACCGAGGAATACCTCGATTACGTCCTGACCCGCATCACCGTGATCGGCGCGATCTACCTGACTTTCGTCTGCGTGGTCCCCGAATACATGATCGCGCAGACCGGTATCCCGCTCTTCCTTGGCGGCACCAGCCTGCTGATCGTCGTGAACGTCACGGTCGACACGATCAGCCAGATCCAGTCGCACCTGCTGGCGCACCAGTATGGCGATCTCATCAAAAAGGCCAAGTTGAAGGGACGCCTGCGTTAAGGCATCAAGGCGCGCGACAAGGGACTTCACGCGATGGATATCATTCTTCTCGGCCCTCCGGGGGCAGGCAAGGGAACGCAGGCTCACCGCCTGATGGAACACCACGGCATGCGCCAGCTTTCGACGGGCGACATGCTACGCGCCGCGGTCAAGGCGGGCACGCCGGTGGGCATCAAGGCCAAGGCGATCATGGATGCGGGCGAACTCGTGTCCGACGAGATCGTCTCGGAGCTGATCGATGCGGAACTGACCGCCATGGGTCCGGACACGGGCGCCATCTTTGACGGTTATCCCCGTACCGAAAAGCAGGCGGAAATCCTCGACGGCCTGCTGGCCAAGCACGGTCGCAGCCTCGACCATGTCATCGAACTGGACGTGGACGAGGATGCCCTGGTTGCGCGCATTACGGGCCGTTACACCTGCGCCAATTGCGGCGAGGGCTATCACGACACTTTCAAACAGCCCGAAGTCGAAGGCGTGTGCGACAAGTGCGGCTCGACGGAGTTCAAGCGTCGCCCCGACGATAACGAGGAAACCGTGCGTCACCGCATGCAGGTCTATCGCAGCGAAACCGCTCCGATCCTGCCGGGCTATGAAGCGCGCGGCATCGTCACCCGGGTGGACGGCATGGCCGCCATCGGTGACGTGACCCACGCTATCGACGCCATTCTGGGCTGACCGGCCTTTCCAAACGGACAAGGCGGTCATAGGACTCGCTCCCGAGATATTCCCGGGAGTGAGACATGCCGCAATTCCGCTACTTCGCCGCCGCGCTGGGCCTCGCCATGATGGCGGTGCCTGCTTCGGCGAAGGTCGTTGCTACCAGTGACGACGGCTTCGTGACCAAGGCATCTGCCAGCGTTTCCGCGACCCCGCGCGAGGCCTGGCTTGCCCTCATCAAGCCCGGGGCATGGTGGAACGACAGCCACACCTGGTCGGGCGAGGCCGCCAACATGACTCTGGTGCCCAATGCCGGTGGCTGCTTCTGCGAGAAGATCCCGGGCGAGGGCGACATCCCCCTCGACGGGAGTTCACAGCACGCGATCGTGGTGCAGGCCGTACCCGACAAGGCACTGCGCCTGCGGGGCGGGCTTGGTCCGCTGCAGGCCGTGCCGGCAACCGGCGTCCTCACGATCACGCTCCACGAGATCGACGGCGGCACGCGGATCGACTGGGAATACAATGTGGGCGGCCCAATGGGCATTCCTATCGCCCAGATTTCCAAGGCAGTCGACGGCGTCATGTCCCAGCAGCTTATGGGCCTGCGCGATCACCTCGGCGCGCTCGACGGAGGTGCCGAGAAGGCACCTGACGAGGCGAAGGTTGACGAGGAAGGGCCGGGCGACTTCGAGAAGGCGTTCGAGACGCCCGAAGAGCCTGCCGAAGAAGCTCCTGCCACCGACGATTAGGTCTGTGCACAGCCCGGCTTTGACCTTTCTCCCGGCCGGGAGTATGACGGTGTTGTAATAGACGGACGGCTGCCCATATGGGCTGCCTCGTCGTTTGTGCGCGCGAGCGGTTGACCTTACGGCCGAATCCGCCTAAGCGCGCCTTTCATTCGACACTTTCGGTGAGTCCGGCAGGCGGTAGCGCTATGCACGCCATCCGGGCTTTTTGCGTTACCTGCCACCGGGTGTGTCAATGAAAACAAGGCGTTGAGATAGGGTCCCGCTTCAAAGGACCCTGTGGAGCATGGAGATTTAAGTGGCTCGTATTGCCGGGGTAAACATCCCCACTAACAAGCGTGTTATCATCGCGCTCACCTATATTCACGGTATCGGTCGCACCACGGCCGTCGAGATCGCCGACAAGCTCGGCATCGATCACGCTCGCCGTATCCAGGACCTGTCCGACGAGGAAGTCCTGCGCATCCGCGAAACGATCGATGAAGATTACACCGTCGAAGGCGACCTTCGTCGCAATACCGCGATGAACATCAAGCGCCTCATGGACCTCAAGTCCTACCGCGGCCTTCGTCACCGTGCCGGTCTGCCCGTTCGTGGCCAGCGCACCCACACCAACGCCCGCACCCGCAAGGGTAAGGCCAAGCCGATCGCCGGCAAGAAGAAGTAAGCCTGGGTCTCCCAGAGCTTTTCCCTTCTTGAGAATATAGAGGAAGATACACCATGGCACGCGAACCCGGCCGTATTCGGCGCCGCGACAAGAAGAACATCTCTTCGGGCGTCGCGCACATCAACGCCAGCTTCAACAACACCATGATCACCATCACCGACGCGCAGGGCAATGCTATCAGCTGGTCCAGCGCAGGCATGATGGGCTTCAAGGGCAGCCGCAAGTCGACTCCCTATGCCGCGCAGGTCGCTGCCGACGACGCAGGCCGCAAGGCTGCGGAACACGGCGTGCGCACCCTCGAGGTCGAAGTGAAGGGCCCGGGTTCGGGCCGTGAAAGCGCGCTGCGCGGTCTCGCCGCAGTCGGCTTCACGATCACTTCGATCCGCGACGTGACGCCGATCCCGCACAACGGGGTCCGTCCTTCCAAGCGTCGCCGCGTCTGATCCGTACCTGCCTGGCGGCTCGCTAGCGGGCCGCCGACACCTTCACGGACCGGACGCTCGGTAAAGAGCTCCGGTCCTGCCCGCATCCACACCAGGGGAAATCCATGTCCGTCAACATCAAGAACTGGCAGGAACTCAAGAAACCCAACACCCTCGACATCAAGGACGGTGGCGACAAGGCGCGCAAGGCGACCTTCGTGGCCGAACCGCTCGAGCGCGGCTTCGGCCTGACGCTCGGCAACGCGCTGCGTCGCGTTCTGCTGTCCTCGCTGCAGGGTGCAGCCATCACCTCGATCAAGATCGAGAACGTGCTGCATGAATTCTCCTCGCTCGCCGGCGTGCGCGAGGACGTTACCGACATCGTCCTGAACGTGAAGCAGATCGCGCTCAAGATGGAAGGCGAAGGCACAAAGCGCCTGCAGCTCTCGGCCACCGGCCCGGGCGAAGTGAAGGCCGGCGACATCGCCGTGACCGGCGACATCGAAGTGATGAACAAGGATCTCGTGATCTGTCACCTCGATGAAGGCGCCACGCTGAACATGGAACTGACCGCCGACACCGGCAAGGGCTACCGCCCGGCAGTGATGAATCGCCCGGCCGATGCGCCGATCGGCCTCATCCCCGTCGACAGCCTGTACTCGCCGGTTCGCCAGGTGAGCTACAAGGTCGAGAACGCCCGCGTCGGCCAGGAACTGGACTACGACAAGCTCTCGCTGACCGTGGAAACCGACGGCACCGTGACCCCGGAAGACGCCGTGGCCTACGCTGCGCGCATCCTCCAGGACCAGCTGACGCTGTTCGTCCACTTCGAAGACGGCATCCCGCAGCCCAGCTCGGCCATGATCGGCCAGGCGGCAGAGCCGCAGGAAAGCGACACCAACCAGCTCAACCGTTACCTCCTCAAGAAGGTCGACGAGCTGGAACTGTCGGTCCGTTCGGCGAACTGCCTCAAGAACGACAACATCATCTACATCGGCGACCTGGTCCAGAAGACCGAGGCCGAGATGCTCCGGACGCCGAACTTCGGCCGCAAGTCGCTCAACGAGATCAAGGAAGTTCTTTCCTCGATGGGCCTGCGCCTCGGCATGGACATCCCTGGCTGGCCGCCGGAGAACATCGAAGAAATGGCCAAGAAGCTCGAACAGGAACTTCTCGGCTAATCACAGGTACCGGCGGCGCACCTCCCACATCCGGGAAAGCGCCGCCAGCACTGGGCTACCTCGAACGGGCCCTTTTCGAACGAAGAAGGAAGTACAATGCGTCACAAGATTTCAGGCCGTAAGCTGCAGCGCAAGACCGGCCACCGCAACGCGATGTTCCGCAACATGGCTGCCTCGCTCATCAAGCACGAGCAGATCATGACCACCGCTCCCAAGGCGAAGGAAATGCGTCCCTACATCGAAAAGCTGATCACGCTGGCAAAGCGTGGCGGTCTTTCGAACCGTCGTCTCGCACAGAGCCGCCTGCAGGACGAAACGCAGCTGAAGAAGCTCTTCGACGTCCTCGCCGAGCGTTATGCCGATCGTGAAGGCGGCTACACCCGCATCATCAAGGCCGGCTACCGCGGCAGCGACGCGGCCCAGATGGCCGTGATCGAGCTGGTCGACCGCGACGTCGACGCCAAGGGCCAGGACAGCGGCCCCGTCATGAACGACGAGGAAATGGAAGAAGCGTAAGTTTCTCCACAAACAGACAAGCGGGGCCGGGGGAGCGATCCTCCGGCCCTTTTGTTTTGCCTCTTGCGCAAGGCGTGTCACAAGGTGCGCATGATCAGACACGCCCTTGCAGCCGCCGCGCTGCTCGCCGCCGCCCCGCTTGCCGCCCAGTCGACCACGCAGGAGGAGATCGGCGCCCGCTACGACCGCGCGCTTGCGGCCGGGTACAAGGCGCTGTTCCTGTGCAGCGCGCTCGCCAATGCGGAACGCGCCGGTACCAAGCGAAGCGAGAAAAGCGTGCTCGAATGGGAATTGTCCGGCATCCAGGCGCCGCTGGACGGCATCGTACCCGAACTGCCGTACTCGGTTTACCGGTTCGCTAACGGAGAGGGAGCGGTGTCCCATGTGTCGGTGGAATGGACCGACGACATGCCGCCAAGGCTCGCATGGCACCGGCAGGAAGGCGGATGCGCTATTGGCCCGGTCGGCACGGAGGAACCGCCCAAGCGGGACTCTGTCCCCTTCTCCGACGGTATTTACATGTGGCACCAGCGCATCCCGCAGAATGGCGAGCTTGCCGCCGTCGTCGATCGCGCCTTCTCGTCGGGTTTCGGTGACAGGACGCGGACGACCGCCGTCATCGTCAGCCAGGGCGGCGCCACGCGCATCGAGCAGTATACGGGCGAGTACGGCCCCGCGACACCGCAGCGCACGTGGTCGGTAGCCAAGAGCCTTGCCGCCACGCTGGTCGGTGCGGCCGTACACCGCGGGGAAGCCGATGTCTCGCAATCCGCCGGATTGGGAGAGACGCCCGAAGATCCGCGCCGCGCGATCACTATCGACCATGCTCTCCGGATGGCGACGGGCCGCTATTCGGACACGCCAGGCAATCGCACCGATCCGCTCTATTTCGGCGGTGCCACAGTCGACGAGGTCGCGGTCGACTGGCCGCTGCTCAGCGCGCCGGGCACGGTCTACCGTTATGCCAACAACGATACGCTGGCTGCCGTGCAGGCTATCGAGGCGACGTTTGCCAAGCACCCGCCAGCGGAATTCCTGAAAGCCGTAGGTATGCACCGCACGGTCGCCGAGACCGATTGGCAAGGCAATTACATCCTCTCCAGCCAGGTATGGACGACCGCGCCCGATCTTCTGAAGCTCGGCCAGCTCTACCTCGACGACGGTGTACTGCCGGATGGGACGCGCATACTGCCCGAAGGATGGGCCAAGTATGTCGCGACGCCTTCTGGCCCGCAGCCTGATGGTGCATTCGGCTATGGCGCGGGCTTCTGGTTGCTCAACAAGTCGGACGGTGTTCCTGCCGATACATTCGCCGCTTTCGGCAATCGCGGACAATACGTCGTCATCGTTCCGAGCCTGAACGTAGTCATCGTTCGCAGGGGCGAGGATCCGACAGGTTCGCGGTTCGATATCGCGGCATTTACGCGTGATGTCCTTGATTCTCTTGCGAAATAGATATTCAGCTAAATAGATACTTTCCTGAACGTAGGCTGCTCACGCGATTCAGCGTCACCTCAGTGCGACTCGCCTAGAACCTCAATCGACCGAGGCAATCCCGCCCCGGTAGAGATGAGGAGCACCTCACATGAGCAACAAGACAAAGACATTTGCGAAGGGTGGGATCGCAACCGCAGCCGTTGGCGCAATGGCGCTTGCAGGTGCCACCCCGGCGCAGGCCCGCGACCGCGACGATGGCATTTCCGTCGGCGACGTGATCGCAGGCGCAGTGATCATCGGCGGTATCGCCGCCGTCGCCAGCGCAGCCAGCAAGGACCGCGACTATTACCGCGACGGTCGTTACTACCGCGATGGCCGCTACTATCGCGACGGCTACGACTATCGCCGCGATGCCTATCGCAGCCGCGGCAACCCGCGCGCCGCTGTCGAACGCTGCGTCAATGCGGCGACGAGGGACGCGCGCCGTTCGGGCTTCCGCTATGCCCAGGTGACCGACATCCGCGACGTGGATGACACCCGGTACGGCTGGAGGGTCAAGGGCCGCATCGTCGTCGACGGCGAGCGGGGCCGCTACGGCAACTACGGCCGTTATGATCGCTACGATCGTGACGACCGCTATGGCCGCTACGACCGTCGCGGCTATCGCGGCGAGGATAATGGCAAGTTCACCTGCTACATCGAGCGGGGCCGCGTGAGCCACGTCAAGTTCGACGGCATTCGCGGACTGCGCTGATAAACCAGACCACCAGGAAACGGCCCGTACCCTAATGGTTCGGGCCGTTTTCGCAGGTGTGGTTCAGCCGTGCTAAATGCGCGACGGGTTACCTGCCACGATAGTTGAGACTTGCGCCGGGTGGGGCGCGCCATCGAAGGGATCACTTCCAATGTCGCTGTTCCGCACTTGGGCCGTTGCGCCCGCGCTGCTTGCCACCGCTTCGCTTGTTGCCAGCCCGGCCTATGCCGCGCCGCTTCCCGTCGTCACCTCCTCTCCGGAGCAGGCCGAAGGCGTGACCGGCTACGATCCGGCCGACCAGACATACGAGAACCATCGTTATCGCCGGTACCGCCATCATCGCGGTCCCGGTCTCGGCGATGTGCTGACCGGCGTTCTCATCATCGGCGGCATTGCGGCCATCGCCAGCCGAGCCAAGCGCGACGACGATCGCCGCTATCGCGACCGCGACTGGCGCTATCCCGAACAGCGCCGCGACCAGGCCCGCTGGGACGTCGGACGCGGTATCGACCGCGCAGTCGGCATGTGCGTCGAGGAGGTCGAGCGCGACCGCCGCGTGGAAACCGTCGACCGCGCCAACCGCACGCCCCAGGGATGGGAAATCTCCGGCACGGTTTCCGGTGGCGAGGCTTTCTCCTGCGCCATAGGCGAGGATGGCCGCATCGAGAACGTCGATTTCGGATCGCGCGGCAGCTGGCGCGACGAGCAGGGCGGTGACGATGAATTCGCCCGCGCTCCCTATGATCGCCAGTGGGATGATGACCGCTACGCCGCAGAATGGGATCGCGTGGACCGCCGAGCCGAAGCGCCGGCCGACGACGGCCCGCAGCCGGACTATCCCGGCGGTGCGATCAGTGGCGACGAAGGAGCCGAGCCAGAACTCGACGTAGGCACCGGCTATCCCGGCAAGGCTATCTGATATCTATTCCTTGCTCGCCCCGCGCTCGTCATAGGCGGGGAGGGCAAGGTTCCACCTGATCGCGGCGAGGCGCAGGCCGAACCCGGCCACTGTCGCCGCGATCCAGACATACCAGCGCTCGAACCCGGCCATGCCGCCTGCCACGGTGAGCGCGGCCGACAGTGCTGCCGCCGTGACATAGAGTTCCGGGCGCATCAGGATGGACGGGCGCCCGGCGATCACGTCGCGGATGATACCGCCTGCACAGCCGGTGATGACCCCCATTAGGAAGGCCGGGACCGGCGGTACGCCGTATTCCAGGGCCTTTGCCGTGCCCAGTACGGCGTAGGCCGCAAGGCCCAGCCCGTCGACGACCGAGAGGAAGCGGCCCTCCCACCAGCGGGTGGGGGTGAACCATGCGAACAGCGCCATGCCGAGGCAGATTGCCGCGACCCACGGGTCGGCGATCCAGAACACCGGAGCCTCTATCAGCAGGTCGCGGATCGTACCGCCGCCCACGCCGGTGATCAGCGCGAAGAAGGACAGCGTGACAAGCGTCTGCTTTTCCTTCGCTGCGACCAGCGCGCCGGTCAGCGCGAAAATCGCCACGCCCGCAAGGTCGAGCCAGTCGAGTACCGGGGTGAGGATTTCCTCGTTCATCGGATCACTTGTCGATCAGCGGCACCGGGCGCGCCTTGCGGCGGCGGAACATCAGGATGCAGCCCAGGATCGAACCGATCACGCCGAGCGCGGCAAACAATACCAGCATGGCGTAGTTGAACCCGCTCTGGTCATCCAGCTCGCGGGTCTGCAGGTTCATGATGTGCAGGCCCCACATGAAGTCGAAAGTGCGCCACCACCGCGTGCGCACCGCCTCGACATTGCCCGTCTCGGTGCCGACGTAAACGTGGGTGCCGTCTTCCAGCGCCACCTGCCACACGGGCATGGGGCGACGGAAATCGAACGGCACGCTCTCGGCATCGAAGCGCTTCGTGCCGACCACCTTGTCGCCGCCGCGGATTTCCTTCGAGACGATCAGGCGCGCCTCGACATCGGACAGCGGTGACATCTGCGTACCGTCCGCGCGGTATCGTTCGCTCGTGCCGTCCATGTAGGTGATGCGGGTAATCGTCTCGCCGCGTTCCATCTGCGTGCTGACCGACCGCACGGGGCGTTCACCGTCGGCGGGAAGGGCAACCGCTATCTCGGTGTCGCTGGGCAGGGGGCTGGGCGGGGATTCGATGCGCAGGTGATTGCCGCGCACTTCCTCGATCGGCGTGATGACCATGACCAAGCCCGTTACCGTCCACATCAGGACAGGCACGCCTACCAGCCAACCAAGCCAGATATGCCATTTCGCAAAGCGCCGCATGACGCGCTGGTGACCCACGATACTTCTCCTGTCCTTGTGCCCCCCGCATGGGGCGCGGCGCTCAGGAGTGCAACACCTGCCCGATCGCTTCTGCTGCCGCGATGGTGGAAAGATCGGACCAGCGGGGGCCCATAACCTGCATGCCGCAGGGCAAATCGCCCGTGCCGCCGACCGGGAGGACGGTCGCCGGTAGATTGGGGAAGGTCGCAAGGCCGGCCCAGCACAGCCCGGCGGCCCCACGAACCTGTTGTCCGTCCACCTCGATCTCGCCATCGAAGATACGCCCCTCGCTATGCGGGACCGCGAGGACGGGAGCAGGCGGGGCGAGCACGTAGTCATACGTTTCGAACAGCCGCGCCCACGCCGCCTCGTTACGATACTGTTCGTCGAGCAGGTCGAACCAGTCGGTTGCACTGGCGCGCTTGCCATTCGGGCCCGGCGCCCCGCGAGCCATCGCGACATTGAGCATGCGCATGTAGTCGGCCTGCTGGCGCGCAAGGTCGGGCAGGAGATCGCTGGTCCGGTCGACCTGTGCGCCTTCGGCCTCCAGTGCGGCAAAAGCCTCTTCGAGCGGAACCCTCACGCCCTCGTCTGTCGGACAGGTCGGATGACCGGTCAGGGCCAGCAGCCGCATCTTCTTCACCGGCTTGCTTTCGGTATGAAGTGGGCGTTCGCTCGTGATAGTCACGAGCGCGGCGAGATCGGCTGCATTGCGGGCTAGCGGTCCGGCGATGGATAGCGCGCCATCATGGGCACCGATGCCGGCGACGAGCGGATGGTCGTGGCCTTCCTTGCTGATCAGCCCCCAGCTCGACTTGTGCCCCCAGACCCCGCAGAAATGGGCCGGCACGCGGACCGAACCGCCGATGTCGGTGCCGAACTCGCACGGCACCATGCCGCTGGCCACGGCCGCTGCGGAACCGCCCGACGACCCACCCGGCGAGCGTTCGTGGTCGTGGGGATTGTTGGTGCGGCCATATACGGGGTTGTTCGACTGCCAGTCGGCAAGGTCGGGCGGGACATTGGTCTTGCCGAGGAAAATGACGCCCGCTGCCTTCAGCTTGCGAACCACTGCGGAATCGGCGGACGCGATGTTGTCTGCGTAGGCGGTGTGTCCCCAGCAGGTGGGCAGGCCTTCGATGTCGAAGCTTTCCTTGATCGTCATCGGTACGCCGAAAAGGGTCTGACCGGCCGCCGGCTTGCCCCCGGTCATCGCGCGGGCAGTGGCGCGGGCCCGATCGAAATCGCAGACCACCACGGCGTTGATGTGCGTATCGAGATGCTCGATCCGCGCGATTGCAGCATCGACCGCTTCCAGCGGAGACATCTCGCCCTTCGCGACTGCCGCTGCAGTTTCCAGCGCGCCGGGTTTCTTGGTCAGTTTCGGATAGGCCATTGCGTCTCCCCCCGCGCGCCGCTTCCGGCGGTCATTCCTCGGTCGAATACCGATAGTTGCGCGGGACCGCACCCAAGGCAAGCCCGAAGCCGAGGATTGGTGCCGCGCCATAGCCGAGGAGGGGTGTCGGGTAGTTTCCGATGAGGGACATCGCTGTGAATCCGATCATGGCGGCAGCCAGCACAAATCTCTCTTCGCGGGGCATGGTCCGCGACGTCAAAAGCAGGACAAGGCCGGTTGCGACTGCCGCAACAAGGGAGAGGGCGATCAAGGGCTGCACCGTCCAGGCATCCGCAAAGACGTGCTCGACGAAGGGCTGGGGAGGCAGGTCGCCAGCTCCGAACGCGATTACGCAAGCTGCAAGGCCAAGCGCGGTGATGGCGGCGAAGAACGGCGTGCGGTGCATCGACCAGAGCGCGGCGGCGACAAGCGCTAGGGCAGCCGCACTCGCCGCATCGGGCTGTAGCAGAGCAATGCCGAGGCCCGCACCGATAACCAACGGACCGTAGCGCGGATCGCGCGCGCACAGGCAGCCGAGCAACGGGATGAGGAGCATTCCCGCATGGAGCGACACGGGGCCGAGCGACAGCCAGCGCCGCACGCCCTCGATGTCGGGGCCAGCGAGCAGGGGCAAGGCGAACAGGGCGAGCAGGACTGCCGGCAAGACGCGCTTGGCAATCTCGCTATCCGGAAGCCGTCCGATGGCTATCCAGCCAAATGCGAGGAGCAATGCGCCCCCATTGACAGCTAGGTAGTGCGCAGGAGCGTCGGATGCTGCGAGAAAGGCCAATCCCGCAAGGGCAGGGACGGCCAGGGGGAGCATCAGGCGGTACCGGTCGTTCATCGTCCGGTACCGCCGGAATGCATCAGATGTGGATCGGCTTGCCCTGCACCGCCATCGCCGCTTCCTTGATCGCTTCGGAATGCGTCGGGTGGGCATGGCAGGTGTAGGCGATGTCTTCCGACGTCGCGCCGAATTCCATGGCCTGTGCGGCCTGCGCGATCATCGTGCCGGCGACGCTGGCAATCGCCCAGACGCCCAGCACGCGGTCGCTTTCCGCTTCGGCGATGATCTTCACGAAGCCGTCGGGCTCGTGATTGGTCTTTGCGCGGCTGTTCGCCATCATCGGGAACTTGCCGATCTTCACCTTGGCCTTGTCGCCGCCCATCTTCTCGATGGCTTCGTCCTGCGTCAGGCCGACACCGGCGAATTCGGGCCAAGTGTAGACCACGCCCGGGATAATGTCGTGGTTCACGATGCCGGTCAGGCCCGCCACGTTCTCGGCGCAGGCGATGCCTTCATCCTCGGCCTTGTGCGCGAGCATGGGGCCGGGAACGACGTCGCCGATGGCCCACACGCCATCGACCTTGGTGCGGAAATCGTGATCGGTTTCGATCTGGCCGCGCTGGTTCACCTCGAGGCCGATGTTGTCGAGGCCGAGGCCCTGCGTGTTCGGACGGCGACCGATCGACACCAGCACGCAATCCGCATCCAGAGTCGTGGCTTCACCGCCAGCCGCGGGTTCGAGCGTCAGCGTGGCCTTCTTGCCCTTGACCGTGCAGCCGGTGACCTTGGTCGACAGGCGCAGTTCCATGCCCTGCTTCTTGAAGATCTTGGCCGCTTCCTTGCGGACATCGTCGTCCATGCCGGGCAGCAGCTTGTCGAGATATTCGACCACCACGACCTCTGCGCCGAGACGACGCCAGACCGAGCCCAGTTCGAGGCCGATGACGCCGCCGCCGATGACGACCATCTTCTTGGGCACGGCCTTAAGTTCGAGCGCGCCGGTGGAATCCACCACCACCTGCTTGTCATTGTCGACTTCCACGCCGGGGAGCGGAGTGACGGAAGAGCCGGTGGCGATGATGACGTTCTTGGCGGTGACGGTTTCGTCACCGACCTTGACCGTGTGCGCGTCCTGGAAGGTGGCGTGGCCCTTCTTCCAGTCGACCTTGTTCTTCTTGAACAGGAATTCGATGCCCTTGGTCAGGCCGTCCACGGCGTCGATACGCTGCGCGTGCATCTTGTCGAGGTTGAGCTTCGGAGCGACCTCGATGCCCATGTCGGCCATCGTGCCGTTCGCCGCGGCATCGAAGAATTCCGATGCGTGCAGCATCGCCTTTGACGGAATGCAGCCGACGTTGAGGCAGGTCCCGCCCAGCGTCTCGCGGCTTTCGGCGCAGGCGGTCTTCAGGCCCAGCTGCGCGGCGCGGATTGCAGCGACATAGCCACCCGGGCCAGCGCCGATGACGAGGACGTCGTAGTCGTATTCAGCCATGATTTCTTCCTCAGAGGTCGATCAGCATCCGGGTCGGATCTTCGATCGCTTCCTTGATGATCTTGAGTGCGGTGACCGCCTCGCGGCCGTCGATCAGGCGGTGGTCGTAGGACAGGGCGATGTACATCATCGGACGGATGACGATCTCGCCGTTGCGCACGACCGGACGGTCCTCGATGCGGTGGAGGCCCAGCACCGCGCTCTGCGGGGGGTTGATGATCGGGGTCGACATGAGGCCGCCGAAGACGCCGCCGTTGGAGATGGTGAAGGTACCGCCCTTCATGTCTTCCATGGTCAGCGTGCCTTCCTTGGCGCGCTTGCCGAAGTCGGCGATGTCCTTCTCGATCTGGGCGAAGCTCTTGCTGTCCGCATCGCGCACGACGGGAACCACGAGGCCATTGGGGGCCGAGACCGCGACCGAGATGTCGACGTAATCGTGATAGACGATTTCATCGCCGTCGATCTGGGCGTTGACGCCGGGGATGTCCTTGAGCGCAAGACAGGCGGCCTTGGCGAAGTAGCTCATGAAGCCGAGCTTGATGTCGTGCTTCTTGGCGAAGAGGTCCTTGTACCGCTCGCGCGATTCGATGACGGCGGACATATCGACGTCGTTGAAGGTCGTCAGCAGCGCAGCCGTGTCCTGCGCGCTCTTGAGGCGCTTGGCGATGGTCTGGCGCATGCGGGTCATCTTGACCCGTTCCTCGCGGCGCTCGCCGGTGGCGGCAGCAGCAGGTGCAGATGCCGAGGCGGCCTGGGCCGGTGCGGGGCTGCTGGTCTTGGCCTGGGCCGCGGCGATCACGTCTTCCTTCGTCAGGCGGCCGTCCTTGCCAGTGCCCTTGATGGTCGAGGGATCGACACCGTGTTCCAGCACCGCGCGGCGCACGGCAGGCGACAGGGTCTGCGAAGCGTCGGAGCCGAGCGCTTCCTTGGCCTGTGCCGGGGCAGCCTTTTCGACGCCGGCATCGGGCGCGGCGGCCTTGGGCTCTGCAGCAGGCGCGGCAGCGGCAGTGCCGCCTTCGTCGATGATGGCGAGCACTGCGCCGACCTCGACCGTGTCGCCGACTGCGACCTTGAATTCCTTGATCACGCCGGCGACGGGCGAGGGAGCCTCGACCGCGACCTTGTCGGTTTCAAGGCTGACGATCGGCTCGTCGACCGCGACGGCATCGCCGACGTTCTTCAGCAGTTCGCCGATGGAGGCTTCGGTAACGCTCTCGCCGAGCGTGGGGACTTTGACTTCGGTGGCCATGGTCAGATTTTTCCTTCTAGGGCCTCGATCAGGAGCAGGTTGTAGAAGCGGCGGAGGTGTCGCCGTTCAGGCCGAGTGCGATATTGACCAGCGCTTCCTGCTGGACCTGGTGACGGCTGGCGAACCCGGTGGCGGGCGATGCGCCGACTTCCCGGCCGGCATAGCAGGGGCGCATGCCCTTCTTGCCGGCCTTGTCGGCCGCTTCTTCGATAAGACGGTCGACGAAGAACCAGGCACCGTTGTTCTTCGGTTCTTCCTGGCACCAGACGATCGTCTCGAGGTTCTTCATCCGCTCCAGGCGGACCGCAAGCGGGTCGCCGGGGAAGGGATAGAGCTGCTCGATACGGACGATGGACACGTCTTCGAGACCGGCTTCGTCGCGGCGCTGCATCAGGTCGTAGGCGACCTTGCCCGAACACAGGACGAGGCGCTTCACCTTGTCGTCGGCAATGGTCTTCAGGTCCGACTTGATGCGCATGAAATGCGTATCGCCGAGGAAGCCTTCCGCCTCGCTCTTGGCCATCGGATGGCGCAGCAGCGACTTGGGCGTCATGATGACGAGCGGCTTGCGGAACGGGCGCAGCATCTGGCGGCGAAGCACGTGGAAGTAGTTCGCCGGGTCGGTGATGTTGCAGACTTGGATGTTGTCGTTCGCGCACAGCTGCAGGAAGCGTTCGAGACGCGCCGAGCTGTGTTCCGGACCCTGTCCCTCGTAGCCGTGCGGCAGCAGCAGGACGAGGCCGTTGGCGCGCAGCCACTTCACTTCGCCCGCAGCAATGAACTGGTCGATCATGATCTGCGCACCGTTGGCGAAATCGCCGAACTGCGCTTCCCACATGACCAGGCTCTTCGGGTCCGCCATGGCGAAACCGTACTCGAAGCCGAGCACGCCGTATTCGGACAGCGGGCTGTCGTAGACCTCGAACTTGCCGTGGGGCAGGGTGGTGAGCGGGATGTATTTGCGCTCGGTCTTCTGGTCGACCCAGACGGCGTGGCGCTGGCTGAAGGTGCCGCGGCCCGAATCCTGGCCGGACAGGCGCACGCCGAAACCTTCGGTGACGAGGCTGCCGAAGGCGAGTGCTTCGGCGGTGGCCCAGTCGAAGCCGGTGCCGCTGTCGAACATGTCCTTCTTGGCCTTGAGCACGCGCTCCAGCGTCTTGTGGATGGTCACATCCTCGGGGACGGTGGTGAGCGTGCGGCCGAGGCTGTCGAAAAGCTTCTTCTCGATCGCGGTTTCAACGTTGCGGCGCGCGTTTTCGGGATCGGCAGGCTTGTTCATGCCGGCCCAGCGGCCACCGAACCAGTCCGCCTCGTTGGGCTTGTAGTCCTTGGCGGCGGCGAATTCCTCTTCGAGGTGGGCGTCGAACTCCTTGCGCAGTTCGTCAGCATAGCCTTTCGCGATCACGCCCTCTTCCTCGAGGCGCGCAGCGTAGATCTCGCTCACCCGCGGGTGCTGGCGGATCGCGTCATACATCAGCGGCTGGGTGAATTTCGGCTCGTCGCCCTCGTTGTGGCCGAAGCGGCGATAGCACCACATGTCGATCACGATGTCGCGGCCGAAGACCTGGCGGTATTCGATGGCCAGCTTGCAGGCGAAAGTCACCGCTTCCGGATCGTCACCATTGACGTGCAGGATCGGCGCCTGGACACCCTTCGCCACGTCGGACGGATAGGGGCTGGAGCGCGCGAACTGCGGGCTGGTGGTGAAGCCGATCTGGTTGTTGATGACGAAGTGCAGGCAGCCGCCGGTGTTGTAACCGCGCACGCCCGAGAAGCCGAGGCACTCCCACACGATACCCTGGCCCGCGAAGGCCGCGTCGCCGTGGAGAAGGACCGGCAGGACCTGTTCGTGCTTCTTGAGGTCGTCGCGGATGGCCTGCTGTGCGCGGGTCTTGCCGAGCACCACCGGGTTAACCGCCTCGAGGTGCGAGGGGTTGGGCACGAGGCTCATGTGCACATCGATGCCGTCGAATTCGCGGTCGGTGCTGGTGCCGAGATGGTACTTCACGTCGCCCGAGCCGCCGACATCGTCGGGGTTGGCGCTGCCGCCGGAGAACTCGTGGAAGATGACCTTGTAGGGCTTGCCCATCACGTTCGCGAGGACGTTCAGGCGGCCGCGGTGGGCCATGCCGTAGATGATCTCGCGCACGCCGAGCTGGCCGCCGTACTTGATGACCGCTTCCAGCGCCGGGATCATGGATTCGCCGCCGTCGAGGCCGAAGCGCTTGGTGCCGACGTATTTTTTGCCGAGGAACTTCTCGTATTCCTCGCCGCGGATCACGGCCGCGAGGATGGCGCGCTTGCCTTCCTCGGTGAACTGGATCGTGTCCTCGGGCTGCTCGAACTTGTCCTGGAGGAAGCGGCGTTCCTCCGTGTCCGAAATGTGCATGTATTCGAGGCCGACCTTGCCGCAATAGGTTGCGCGCAGGGCGTTGTAGAGGTCGCGAACGGTGACCCATTCGAAGCCGAACACGCCGCCGACGTAGACTTCCTTGTCTTCCTGGCCGGCAAAGCCGTGCCATTCGAGCGTCAGGTCTTCCGGCACTTCCCGGTGGGTGAGGCCGAGCGGGTCGAGATTGGCTGCCAGGTGGCCGCGCACGCGGTAGAGACGCACCAGCAGCATCGCGCGGATGCTGTCGTCGGCGGCCTGCGCGATCGCCTTGGGATCGCTTGCCTTGCCGGCCTTTTCCGCGGCCTGCGCAACTGCGAGGCGCATCTGCGTCGGGTCGAGCGCGGCGGTCAGGTCCGCGCCGCTGTCGACGACCTCTGCCATCCAGCGCGGATTGCCCCAGCTGGGGCCCGGCTGCGGGGCTTCCTGGTCCCCCAGTTCGGGGAGGAAATCGTGGCTTTCGTTACCCATCGGGCTACCTTTCGCGCCGGATCTTCTACCGGCTCCTAAACGCCAATGCTTCGGCGGTGCGGAAGGCTCCCGGGGAGGAGAAAACCTTGCCGCGCCGTGCCGTGGATCAGGCGAGTTCCTTCAGCATCGCATCGAGCGTGGTGCCAAGCTCGCTCGGCGAGGGCGACACGCGGATGCCGGCCGCTTCCATTGCGGCGATCTTGTCTTCGGCGCCGCCCTGGCCGCCCGAGACGATCGCGCCGGCATGGCCCATGCGGCGGCCCGGAGGCGCCGTGCGGCCCGCGATGAAGCCGACCATCGGCTTCTTGCGGCCCTTGGCGGCTTCCTGCTTGATGAATTCGGCTGCTTCTTCTTCCGCGCTGCCGCCGATTTCGCCGATCATGATGATCGACTTGGTATCGTCGTCGTCGAGGAAGAGGTCGAGCACGTCGATGAAGTTGGTGCCGTTGACCGGGTCGCCGCCGATGCCGACTGCGGTGGTCTGGCCGAGGCCGACCATGGTGGTCTGGTGGACGGCTTCGTAGGTCAGCGTGCCCGAGCGCGAGACCACGCCGACGCTGCCCTTCTGGAAGATCGAGCCGGGCATGATGCCGATCTTGCATTCGCCGGGCGTCAGCACGCCGGGGCAGTTCGGGCCGATCAGGCGGCTGTTGGACCCACGCAGGGCGGCCTTGACCTTGACCATGTCGAGCACCGGAATGCCTTCGGTGATGGCGACGATGAGCTCCATCTCGGCGTCGATCGCCTCGAGGATGGCGTCGGCAGCGAACGGCGGCGGCACGTAGATGCACGATGCGGTCGCGCCGGTTTCGGCCTTGGCTTCGCGCACGGTGTTGAAGTTCGGCAGGCCGATGTGCGAGGTGCCGCCCTTGCCGGGGGTCACGCCCGCGACCATCTGGGTGCCGTAATCCAGCGCCTGCTGCGTGTGGAAGGTGCCGGTGTCACCGGTCATACCCTGGGTGATGACCTTGGTATTCTTGTCGACGAGGATGCTCATAAGTCTCTCTCTTGCGTCTTGAATTCGGGCGTTACTGTTCGTCGGCCATGGACATGGAGGTAATGCGGGTGCTGAGCCCGCCGCTGCGATTTTCGAAGGACAGGATGGCGATGACGTCACCGACAACGAAACCTGCTCCCGGCCCGCTGCGGTTGACGGTCAGCTGGTCTGCGAATTTCGCGGCAAGGCGTGCCTCGATCGCTTCGTCGAGACCGTCGCGCTCGCCCTGCTTGGAATAGCCGTCGACCACGCAGGTCGGCGAACCCATCATGTCGGACGTCACGATGGCAAGGCTGGTGCCGTCATGCTTGTAGCGCGTACCGAACGGGTTCTTGCCCGTTTCCTTCCAGCCGGCCTTCGTCACGCTGTCGGCAAGGTTCGCACCTTGCGCAAGACCGTCGATGCAGGCTTCGGCCGCCATCGCGAACTCGTCGCCGCCTGCGGTTTTCTCGCCCGCAAGCGCAGGCGCCGCGAATGCGAGCGCGCACAGGGCGAGAGCCGAAGGGCGGAGCACGCTCACTCGGCGGTTTCCTCGGCGGTGGCGGTGATTTCGAACCGCGCGATCGGCTTGTCACGGTCGCCGGCGGGATCAACGCGCATGTTCATGCCGTTACCCAGCGCCCAGAAATAGGTCGGGCCTTCAGCGCGCACTGGCATGCCAACGATCTGCGACACGGACTGCGCGGTAGGGCCATAGTCGGACGTGTTGTCCAGCTTGGCGAAGACGACGCAGGCCTTGGTCTTCAGCTCTTCCTTGCTGATGATGATGAGCGCTTCGTTTCCGACCTTCTCATAGGCACCGCGCACGACCTGTGCACGGCGACCGGCAGCCTTGCGGTAGGGCCTCCAGCCATGGTCCGAAAGGCTGTCGAGGTCGAGCCACGTCGGCGTGGTGATCTGCTTGCAAGCCTCGATCGCGTCGACGATCTGGAAAGCCGTGGCAGGCTTGTCCTGCGCAGCGGCGGGAGCCGCCGCGGCGAGGGCAAGGAAGGGGAGGAAGCGAAGCGTCTTCATCGTGGTGCGTCCCTGGATGACTGGCGCGCTCAGGCGAGCGCGCCGTCCATGCCCTTGCAGGCGTCCAGCAGTTCCTCGACCGCGTCGGTCGAGACCTTGAGGTTGCTTGCTTCTTCTTCCGAAAGCTCGATTTCCACCACTTCCTCGATGCCGTTGCCGCCGATCACGGCCGGGACACCGACATAGAGGCCGTCGAGGCCGTACTTGCCGTCGACATAGGCGGCGCAGGGCAGGATGCGCTTCTGGTCGCCCAGATAGGCTTCGGCCATGGCGATCGCGCTGGTGGCCGGCGCGTAGTAGGCCGAGCCGGTCTTGAGCAGGCCGACGATCTCGCCGCCGCCCGAACGGGTGCGCTGCACGATTTCGTCGATACGCGCCGGGTCGATGCCCTTGATCTTGGCGAGGTCGTTGACCGGAATGCCGCTGATCGTGGTGTAGCTGGTGACGGGGACCATGGTGTCGCCGTGGCCGCCGAGGACGAATGCGTTCACGTCCTTGACCGAAACGCCGAATTCCCAAGCGAGGAAAGTGGCGAAGCGCGCGCTGTCGAGCACGCCGGCCATGCCGACGACCTTGTTGTGCGGCAGGCCCGAATATTCGCGCAGTGCCCAGACCATCGCGTCGAGCGGGTTGGTGATGCAGATGACGAACGCGTCGGGGCAGTTGGCCTTGATGCCTTCACCGACCGACTTCATCACCTTGAGGTTGATGCCGAGCAGGTCGTCACGGCTCATGCCGGGCTTGCGGGGCACGCCGGCAGTCACGATGACCACGTCTGCACCGGCGATGTCGGCATAGTCGTTGGTGCCGGTGATCTTGGCGTCGAAACCTTCGATCGGGCCGCACTGCGACAGGTCGAGCGCCTTGCCCTGCGGCATGCCTTCGGCGATGTCGAACAGGACGATGTCGCCCATTTCTTTCTTCGCGGCGAGGTGGGCGAGGGTGCCGCCGATCATGCCGGAACCGATAAGGGCGATCTTCTTGCGACGGGCGCTCTGGGCCATGCGGGGAAATCCTTCCAAACGCGCGGGACGGTCTGCATCGATCCGAATGGCGCGCACGCGTGTCCCGCGACGGTGCGTACGCCCGGAGTTCGAGGGCGGCCTAGGCCTCGGCGGATAGGAATGCAACCGGCAAAAGGTCGCATGGGCAAACTATCTTTGCAACTGGTTCGCAGTAGCAATAAGAAGTTTTGGCCATGCTTCAAGAGGGCAATGGCTACCCCCTGCGCCGGTTCCGCGCAATCGGCGCGTAAATCGCTGGAAAGCCCGGGACTTCGGCCCGGGCGAAGCGTCAGCCGATGAGCGGCTGGTTGTCGAGGATCAGCTGCCGCTCGAAAGCACTCGCCTGCCGCTGGTCGAGGTTGCGGAAAATGCCGTTCCAACGCGCGAAGGCATCGTCGTCGCCGTCGTTATGCGCCAGTTCGGCAAGCTTGCGAGCCTCGCTGGCGGCAGCAAGACCGTGACGGGCAAAATGCAAGAGCGTGTCGCGCAGGGCCTCGTCGAACACGACGGGCGTCGCCGCCTGGCCTGCATTATCATTCGCCGCCGCGCCGGGTTTCAGGGGTCCCAGCACCCGCGCTACGTGGGAACGCAGGGTGCAGCGCGCGGCGGCGAAATGAACAGGCATCAACACGATCCTTCAGTAAAGCCGCGATCTGGCGTCGCGGTCCGGCTGAGGATTGCTTTAGCGCGCCACGCGCTAAGCATCGGTTCCGCAGCATGCTTATGATTGGGTTAAACGGCTATTCCGTAGCCGGCTTGGCCGCGCCGGGTTCGCGGATCCAGCGCCCGCTGTTGCGGAATTCCGGTTTTACGTCGCCCGACTGCAGAGGCCCGGTGCTGCCGCGTGGCGCTTCGGCCGAAGCCTTCGGTTCCGCGGCCTGCGGAGCACCCGTTTCCGGCAAGGGCGTGTACAGGTCGGTCGCCCCGGCTCCTGCCGACGCGGGAAGCGGAGAAGCCTCGCGCGGGTTGGGCAGCGCGAGCGGCTCGCGCCCGGCATAGGCATTGGTGAAGGCCGCGGCGCGCCCGGCATTGCCTTTCCACCGGTAGAAGCGGTGCGCGCCGATCGACCCGATCAGGTCGAGGCTGCTCGCCCAATAAGGGTTCACCGCGTGCGTATGGTAGTGCGTGGCGAGGCCGATGGGGGCGAACACCTTGCCCGACAATGCCGCCAGCGCGACCGACTGCGCGCGCGCCCAGCCGGCCCGCGAAGGCTGGCGGTTGAGCGAGCCGTCGCAGGTGAAGGTGAACTGGCAACCGGTCTTGCGCTCCGACCCCTGGAACACCACGCCGCAGATACTGGACGGGTATGCGGGATGCGCCACGCGGTTGAGCACGACCTGCGCTACGGCCTCCTGGCCTGCCTGGCTCTCGCTTGCCGCTTCGTAATAGACTGCCATCGACAGGCACTTGAGCGCGCGTGCCTTGTCGATGCCGGTGCCCGCACTCATGAAAGCGCGTGCCGTTGCGCCCGCGCCGAATTTCTCGGTCAGCTTTTCGGCATCCAGCGTGCCTTCGGCCACCCGCAGTTCGTCGATGTCGAACACCGGCTGCGGGGGTTGGTCGAGATAGTAGAAGGCCGACCCGGGAAAGCTTTGCCCGGCGATTTCGAACGGCATCGGCTCGACGTACCGGGTGCCTTCATCGATGCCCATGGCGATGGCGAAGCCCGGCCAGGCCCCTTGCGCCGCAGCCGTCGGCACTGCCACGGCCAGCGCCAGCACGCCGGCGCGCTTGGCCAGCTGGCGACGCGCAGCCGCGCGCGCTTCACGCACGGCGCGCCTGCTCGACCCTTGTTCACCTCTATCCGGCATGAAGTGCTTCATATCGCAGCTTTGCATAGCGGGGAAAGGTTAATGGCTGTCCCCTTGCCGCACCTGCGAGATGGGCCTAATGAGCGCGCCATTGGTAAGGGTTGTCCGGGAGACCGGACCTAAGAGGGAACGGGGTGCATAGCCCCCGGCTGCCCCCGCAACTGTGACCGGGGAGCGATCCCGCCAGATGCCACTGCCCGCAAGGGTGGGAAGGCGGCGGGAAAGCGGAGATCCGGCGAGCCAGGAGACCTGCCTCTACCAGTCGTTCGGCCGCGGGCGGGGTGTACCGATGGCAAGCGGGGAAGCGGGCAATCCTGCGCGCTCCCGTCATGGGCGGCAGTTCGTTCATGATGGGAGCTATTGTGCATAAATACCTGTTCTTACTTTCCGTATCCGTCATTCCGGTGTCCGCCCACGCGCAATCTGCGAGCGAGGAAGCGCTGGCCGAAATCATCGCGCAGCAGGATGCCGCGCAAGGGCAGCAACAGGCCGCCGAGGGCGCGCCGCAGTCCGAGCAGATCGTCATTGCCGACTACCGCGTTCCGCTGGTCACCGTGACGGCCAACGGGCTCGGCACCAATGTCCAGAACACCGGTCAGGCAGTGACCGTCATCGGCCGTGACGAAATCGAGAGCGTGCAGGGCGCGGACGTGACCCGGGTGCTCCAGCGCACGCCCGGCCTGTCCCTGTCGCGCAATGGCGGCATCGGCGGCTTCACCGGCGTGAACATTCGCGGGGCGAGCGCGGACCAGTTGCTGGTCCTTGTCGACGGCGTGCGCGTGGCCGATCCGGCCGCGCCCGGCGGCGGGTTCGATTTCGGCAACCAGCTTGCAGGGATGGCGGGCAAGTTCGATATTTTGCGCGGCTCCAACAGCACGATCTGGGGCAGCGAGGCGATCGGCGGGGTGGTCGACATCTCCACCCGCGCTGAAACCGGCATGGTCGGCACTTTCGAATATGGCGCGCGCGACACCCTTACCGCGAACCTTGCGGCAGGCGTGGACGAGGACTTCGGCTATCTCGGCCTCACCGGCTCGTGGCTCAGCACCGACGGTTTTTCCGCCGCCGACACGGGCAGCGAAGCCGATGGTTTCGAGCAGTTCGCCATCGGCGGGACGGCTTTCGTCGACCTGACCCACAGCCTGTCGCTGTTCAGCCATGTGAACTGGAGCGCAGGCACGCTCGATATCGACGGTTTCCCGCCGCCCGACTACGCCTTTGCCGACACAGCGGAAACGCAGGAAACGCAGCGCCTGTGGGGCGATCTGGGCCTGGCCTATTACGGCAACGACCTGACATTGCGCGCGGCCTTCAGCCGTTCGGAAACCAAGCGCGACAATCTCGACGAGACGGGCGCGCTCACTTTCGGCAGTGAAGGCACGTCGGACCGGATCCAGCTGCGCGGCGAATACCGCCTCATTGGCGGCCTAAGCCTCGCCTTCGGCGGCGAGCACGAGTGGACCGCTTTCGAAACCAATTTCGACCCGCGGGCCGAGACCGAGATTACCGGCGCCTATGCACAGCTCGGCTGGGTGATGGGCGACCTTGCGATCCATGCAGGAGCGCGGCTCGACGATCACGAACAGTTCGGCAGCGCGACCAGCTTCGGCGGCGACGTAAGCTACGGCCTTGGCAACAACTGGCGCGTGCGGGCGAGCATCGGCGAAGGGTTCAAGGCACCCACACTCTACCAGCTGCTGTCATTCTACGGGAATGCGGATCTCGAACCGGAGGAAAGCACCAGCCTTGACCTCGGTATCGAGCATGGCCGGCGCGACAGCGGGCTGCACCTGGCACTGACCGCCTTCCGCCGCGACAGCGACAATCTGATCGGTTTCAACTTCCCTGCCGGTTACGAGAACACCGCCCGTGCGCGGGCACAAGGCATCGAGGCGGAAGCGGGAGTCGACATCACCGGCACGCTGCGCCTGTCCGGTGTCTATGCCTTCGTCGATGCCGAGGACCGCGAGACCGGCCTCGACCTTGCACGCCGGCCGCAGCATTTCGGGACCATCTTCGCCGATTGGGAAAGCGATTTCGGCCTCAGGCTCGGCGCGGACCTGCGCATTTCAGGCGCGAGCTTCGACAATGCCTTCAATACGGTCCGGCTGGACGGATACGAGGTGCTGGACCTGCGCGCGGCCTTCGACATCGGCGAGCACCTGGAGCTCTTCGGGAGGCTGGAGAACGCCTTCGACGCCGACTATCGCACCGTTGCAGGCTACAACACGCCCGGGCGCGGCGGTTTCGTCGGGGTGAGGGCGCGGATGTGAAGCCGCTCCTGCCCGCGCTGGCCCTGGCTCTCGCGTCCTGCGCGGGAGCGGAGGCCCGCGCGCCGCAGCGCGATGCCCGGCCGACCATCGTCAGCCTCAATCCCTGCACCGATGCCATCCTTGCCGAGGTCACGGCACCCGGACAGCTGCTGGCGATTTCGCATTACAGCAAGGACCCGCGCGCCAGTTCGATGGAGCCGCAGGATGCGGCCCGCTACCTCGCGACCGGCGGGACGGTGGAGGAGGTGCTGGCGCTCGACCCCGATCTCGTGGTCGCCAGCACGTTCATCGATCCCGCCACCCGCGCCGCGCTGGAAGACCTCGGACTGGAAGTCGCCACCTTCGGTGCCGCATCGACGGTCGAGGATAGCGCGGAGCAGGTCCGCCAGCTGGCAACGCTCGCGGGCAATGTCGCTGCCGGCGAGGCGCTGGTGGCAAGCATGGAAGCGGCCTTGCAGGCTGTAGCCACGACGGGCGCTCCGATCGAGGCAGCCCTGTGGCAGCCCGGCGGGATCGTCCCGGGCGAAAGCTCGCTGGTGAGCGACCTGCTGCACCGGACGGGCTTTGCCAGCTATTCGGCAAACCGCGGCATGGCGCAGGCGGATTACCTTTCTCTGGAGCAGGTCGTTGCCGATCCGCCCGAAGTGCTGCTGGTGGCTGGCGGCGAGACCGGCCAGCACCATCCGCTCCTCTCGCGCCTGCCGCAGATGCGCCGCGAAGCTTTTGACACGCGCCTCATCTATTGCGGCGGTCCGACCATCATCCGCGCGGCCGAACGGCTCGCCGATATCCGCAAGGGCACGCAGTGAACCGGGCGGTCCTGGTTTTTGCAGGCCTCCTGGCGCTGGCACTCCCGCTGTCGCTGCTGGCGGGACGCGTGTGGATCGATCCGGCGAGCACGCCCAATGCCTGGCTCATCCTCGGCGAATTGCGCCTGCCGCGTGCGGTGCTGGCAATCGTCGTCGGGGCGGGGCTGGGAGCGGCAGGGGCGGCCATGCAGGGCTATTTGCGCAATCCGCTCGCCGATCCGGGGTTGTTCGGCATTGCGCCGGGCGCGGCGCTGGGCGCAGTAACGGCGCTGTTCTTCGGCTATGCGGCGAGCGCCTGGTTGCTGCCCGCCTTCGCGCTGGTCGGGGCAGGCGGGGCGATGGCCCTGCTTGCGCTCATCGCCGGGCGCACCGGAGGGATCGCCCTGTTCACGCTGGCGGGCCTCATGGTTGCCAGCCTGGCCGGCGCGCTGACCGCGCTCGCGATTTCGATGGCACCTAATGCCTTTGCCATGAGCGAGATCGTCCTGTGGCTGAACGGCGCGCTGACCGACCGCAGCTGGCGCGAGGTCTGGATTGCCGCGCCGCTTGTCACGCTCGGCGTGGCGCTGCTGTGGCGTGCAAGTGCATCGCTCGATGCCTTGACGCTGGGAGAGCCGGTGGCGCGTTCGCTCGGAGTGGAACCCGCTCGCCTGCTGTGGCTGCTCATCCTCGGAATCGCCCTGACGGTGGGAGCGGGTGTCGCTGTGGCAGGCATAATCGGCTTCGTCGGTCTGATCGTGCCGCATCTCGTGCGCCCCTTGACCGACCGCAGGCCTTCGCAACTCATCCTGCCGAGTGCGCTTGCAGGTGCGTTGCTGGTGCTGGTTGCCGATAGCGTGGTGCGCGTCCTGCCGCTGGTGACCGAGTTGCGCCTCGGCATCGCGCTCAGCCTGCTCGGCGCACCCTTCTTCCTCTGGCTGCTGCTGCGCATGAGGAGGGGGCTGGCATGAAGCTGGAAGCGAAGGGACTGGTGCTCGAGGGGCGGCTGGCAGGCATCGACTGCTCGCTGGAGCCGGGCGCAGTCACAGCAATCTGCGGACCGAACGGCGCGGGCAAGTCGAGCCTGCTGGAAGCGCTTGCGGGCCTGCTCTCGCTGGATGGCGGAACGGTCGAGCTTGATGGCCAGAACCTCGCCACCCTGCCGCCGCGCGAACGCGCAAAGCGTCTCGGGTATCTCCCGCAAGAGCATGAAATCGCATGGGATGTGTCCGTTCGCCGCTTGGTCGAACTGGGGCGCATGCCGCATGGCGACCGGCTGGCAGGACCGGTCGATGCAGCGCTGGATGCGCTCGATATAACCGCACTGGCAGACCGGCGCGCGCAGTCGCTTTCGGGAGGCGAAACGGCCCGCGTCCTGCTGGCCCGAGTACTGGCAGGCGAGCCACGCTGGATCCTTGCCGACGAGCCGCTCGCCGCGCTGGATATCGCGCACCAGCTGGAATTGCTCCGGCACCTGCGCGCCGAGGTCGACAGGGGCACCGGCGTCGTGCTGGTGCTGCACGACTTGGCCCATGCGATGAACCATGCCGACCGCGTCATCGTGTTGCATGAAGGCCGCATCGCCGCAGACGGACCGCCGCAGCAGGCTCTCTCGCCTGAACGCATCGCGCAGTGCTGGCGGGTCGCGGTCAAATGGATCGGCGAAGACGGGGCAAGGGCACTGGTCGCCGCCTGACGCGTTCTGGCGCCATGGAGCGCGAAAAACTCGTCGATAATTGGTTTTCCCTGACGCGGGAACGTTTGCCCGGCCTTGCCGCCCGGCGCGACTGGCCGGTGCACCTCGACCACTGCTTCCAGCGCATCCTGCTCGACAATGCCGTAGGCATGAAGTGGAACGAGGAGATCCCCGCGCCCGCCTATCGCAATGCCGATGACGAGGTGTTGTCCCGCGCGATCGCGCTGGGCGAGGCGGCCATCGCCGGCAACGAGGACATGGCGCAGCTCAATGCCAATTCGCTCGCCTGGCGCGGCAAGGACTGAGGCTACGAAAAAGGGGCCGGACCATAACGGCCCGACCCCTCTTCTTGCCCGTTACGGGATGATCAGTTCACAGCCTGCGGTGGCAGCGCTCCGTCCGAAACTTCGCTGTCCGCCGCTTCGTCGCCGGCGACAAGGCCGCGGGCTTCGAGCATCGGGGTCACGTCGGGTGCACGGCCCGCGAAGTTCTCGAACATCTTGAAGTAGTCCATCGTGCCGCCGCGGCTGAGCACGGTGGCGCGGTAGTGGTCGCCATTTTCGCGGGTCAGGCCGCCGTTCTCGATGAACCACTTGCGGCTGTCACGGTCGAGCATCTCGGTCCACAGGTAGCTGTAGTAGCCTGCGGAGTATCCCGAGGGCGAGCTGAAGATGTGGTTGAAATAGGTGCTGCGATAGCGCGGCGGCACGAGGTCGATCTCGAGGCCGAGTTCTTCCAGCGACTTGCGTTCGAAGGCGTCGACCTTCTCCGGCGTGTCGATGGCGGCGGCTTCTGCGGGCGACAGCGCGCTCCACTTCATGTCGAGCAAGGCGGCTTCGACGACTTCGCCGAAATCATAGCCCTGATTGAACTTGGCCGCGGCCTCGATCTTCTCGATCAGCTCGTCGGGGATCGTTTCGCCCGTCTTGTAGTGCTTGGCATAGTTCGAGAGGATCGACGGCCAGGTCGCCCACATCTCGTGGACCTGGCTCGGATATTCCACGAAGTCGCGCGCGGTCGCGGTGCCAGACAGGCTGGCGTAACGCTGGTCGGCGAAGAAGCCGTGCAGCGCGTGGCCGAATTCGTGGAAGGTGGTGTTCACCCAGTCGAAGCTGACGAGTTGCACCTCGCCTTCCGGCGCCTTGGGGATGTTCAGCACGTTGTAGATGACCGGCTTGGTCCCGTAGAGATGGCTCTGGTCGACGAAGTTGCTCATCCACGCACCGCCGCGCTTGGAGGCGCGCTGGAACGGGTCGAAGTAGAAGATGCCCAGTTCGCTGCCGTCACGGTCGAACACGGTGTAGGTCCACACGTCCGGGTGATAGACCGGCAGGTCGGTGCGGCGCTGGAAGGTCAGGCCGTAAAGCTTCTCCGCCATGTAGAACACGCCGTCTTCGAGCACCTTGTCGAGCACGAAATATTCCATGACCGCATCTTCATCGAGATCGTACTTCTCGGCCTTGATGCGGTTGGCATAGCGGTACCAGTCCCACGGCTGCACGTCGTAATCACCGCCGTCGGCCTTGATGGCCTCGGTCAGCAGCGCGGCTTCGCGGCGCTGGGTGGCGGCGAGGGCGGGGACCATCTGCTCCATGAAGTCGAGCGCGGTCTTGGGCTTTTCGGCCATGCGGTCCCACATGGCATAGCTGGCCCAGTCGGGCTGGCCGAACAGGGCCGCCTTCTTGGCGCGCAGTTCCGCGATTTCGGCGATCAGCATGCGCGTATCGACAGTCATACGGCCGTCGGCGCGGTGGTAGCTCGCCTTGAACAGCTTCTCGCGCGCGGCGCGGTTGGCCATGCTCGGCAGGAGCGGCTGCTGCGTGGTGTTCTGCAAGGCGATGGCGAACTTGCCCGGCTGGCCCTTTTCGGCTGCGAGGTCGGCTGCAGCCTTGATGTCGCTGTCCGAAAGGCCGGCAAGGTCTTCGCGGCTGTCGAAGAAGACTGGCTGGTCGCTCATCGCGGCGCGCGCGGCCTGGCCGAATTCGGTGGTCAGCGTCGACAGCTGCGAGTTGAGCGTCTTGACCTCTTCACGCTGGGCGTCGGTCAGCAGGGCGCCGGCCTGGACCATGCCTTCATAGGTGCTTTCCAGCAGCTTTGCGTCTTCCGGCGTCATCGTCATCGCAGCGCGGTTGTCGTAGACCGCCTTCACGCGGGCGAAGAGCACCGGGTCGAGCGTGATGGCATCGCCGTGTGCGGTCAGCTTGGGGCTGATCTCGGTGTTGATCGCGTCGAGCTTGTCGGTGGTGTTCGAGCCGGTCAGCGCGAAGAAGACGGTGGCGACGCGGGTCAGCATCTTGCCCGAGGTTTCGAGCGCGACGATCGTGTTCTCGAAAGTCGGCGCCTCGGGATTGTTCTTGATCTTCTCGATCTCGGCGGCGTGGATCTTCATCGCGGTTTCGAAGGCGGGGATGTAGGCATCCTCGCTGAACTTGGTGAAGTCGGGCGCGCGGAACGGCAGCGTGCTGTCGTTGGCGAAATAGCTGACCTGCCATTCGACCGGCGGAAGCTCTTGGGCCATCGCCGCCTGGGGCTGGGTCGTGAGAATTGCAGCGAGTGCTGCGCTGGCCAGGATCTGGGCCTTCATGGTCTCTCCAATACTGTGCGAAACGCGGGGGCTATAGGATTGTGCACCCGCAATATGGTTTCGTTTGCGACAATGGCGCATGAACAGGAATTGCAGGCGTTGTGCAAGGTTCCAGCGGCAAATGTGCGATGGGGGTCTGCGAACCTCTTCTAGTCGAGGATCTGGCCGCGCCCCTTGTCTGCCTGCCGCCGGGCCGCTTCGGCCGCTTCGCCCAGCGCCTGCCGGTTGACCGTCACTACGCGCGGCCGCCCACCGGTGGCATCGACCACCAGCCAGAGCGATCCGAGTTCGAAGAAGGCGCCCTGGTCTTTCTCCACTGTCATCTGGGACAGGTCGAGGTTCTGCAGCAGGGCAATCATGCGTGCATCGAACACCTCGTCGAACAGCGTGTCGATCTCGTCCCCGGTCAACTCGCGGCGGTCACCCTTGGCGTCGATGTAGAGCAGGGGAATGCCCACCTCGCGCAGCAGCCGTTCCTTGTCGCCGCTGCGGGCGGCATCGCGCAGGGCTGCGATGGCCGCTTCGAACTGGCTGGCACTGGTGCCGGTGGCACAGGAGATCGCACCGCCTTTCACCGTGTCGTGCGTCCGGTCGAAGTCGACATCGGGCGCGTCCTGTTCCGACCACACCAGCAGCAGGCAATTCTCGCCCGGATCGGGACTTTCCACGATCTCGGGTGCGGCACGCTCGGGTGTTTGCTGCGGTTCGCCCTCCGCCACCTCGGCAGGCGAGCAGGCAAGGAGCAGCGCTAGGGGCAGGAGGGCGAGGGGCAGGGACTTCATGCCGTGGCTGGATAGCGGATGACGGGCGTGTAAATCGACCCTTCTTCGTGCAGTTCGCTTTCGAACAGGGCGAATTCCTGCACGGTCCATGGCGCCAGCGCCAATTGCCCGTGCTGCGCAAGCCACGGGGCCACCGGGCCGCTCGCCGTGTTGAGGCGGGCGAGGGTCACATGGGGCGTGAACTTCCTGTGCTCGGCCTCGATGCCGACCGATTGACACACGCGCTCGACGCGGCGTTGCAGTCGGACGAGCGGCTCGCTCTTCTCCACTCCCGCCCACAGGGTTCGCGGGACGCCTTTTCGCTCGAAAATTCCGGTGCCTGCGATGCGAAGCTCGAACGGCTCGAAACGGATATTGCCAAGGGCTTCGGCCAGATCGTCGGCCTGGTGGGTCTCGGTTTCGCCGATGTATCGCAGGGTCAGGTGAAGCTGGTCGTCATCCTGCCAGCGGGCATTGTCCACCCCGTCCATCGTATCGAGCAGAGCATCGCGAAGGGTCTGCGGCGGGCGCAGGGCAATGAACAGGCGGTGGCTCATGACAGGGGTTTAACGTTCGACCCTGCGGACGCGGTTCCGGCCCTGCGTTTTCGCATCGTACATCGCCGCGTCGGCGCGCTGCAGGCTGAGGTCGACAGTCTCGCCGCGGTCGTGGTGCGTAAGCCCGATCGACGCGCTGAGCGCGCCGGCGGGCAGCTCTACGACCTCGTGCAATTGTGAGAAGGCCTCCCGCAAATCCTCGGCGAAAACCAGCGCCTGCGCCGCGTCCGGTTCGTCGATGAAGAGGCAGAATTCTTCCCCGCCAAGGCGGGCGGCGAAGTGATAGCCCGGACCATAGTCGCGCATGACGTCGCGCATCAGCTTGCTTGCCTCGATCAGCGCGCGATCGCCGGTATCGTGACCGAACGTGTCGTTGAGCTTCTTGAAATGGTCGAGGTCGATCAGGAGCATGTGCGCCGTATCGTTACGGGCTCCTTCGACCAGCCGTTCCTCGAACAGCGCGCGGCGATTGTACAGGCCGGTCAGCGGGTCGTGCTTGGCAAGGAATTCGGCATGGGCCAGCGCCTCGGCCAGGTCCTCGTTCAGCCGCCGGTTCTCGACCAGCATATCGGCCGATGCCTCGCGTTGGCGGACATTGGCGAAGGCGAAGATCAGCACGCCTGCGGCCAATAGGGTTACACCGACCGAATAGACGAAGGCCGTGTCGGGCTCGCCAAGCATGACGCCGGCGAACAGGGTTATCAGGAAACCCGCGACATAGGCCAAGGTGGGAATACGCAGTGTGGCGGTCATGGTGACGATCAGCGCCACGCCGACCAGCGTGCCGCCTGCGACCAGCACCCTGAGAGGGTGATCGACCGTTGGATCGAGGGAGGGGAGCAGCAGGTAGGCCCAGCTCATCCCGCCGAAGAAGAGCATGACCCCCAGCAATCGGAGCGCCGGTTCGAGCGGCGCGCCCTTCTCGATCCGGGAACGCAGGTGATTGTAGGAAAGGTGTGCCCCGACAAGCGCCAGCACGCGCATGAGCAGGGGCAGGATATAGGCCGAGGCATTCGGCAGGAAGCTGGCTGCACCGGCGAACAGGATTACCGAAAGGACATTGGCAGGAAACGCACGGTGCTCGGTAATGAGCACCGAGCGCACTGTCTCACGCCAGCTTTCACGAACCCAGTCCGCATCCCGTTCGGTAACGGACCCGAATGCCTGCGCCTCCGACAAGCGCGCCCCCTGTTATTGTTCCGGACTGTCTCGCCCGCAAAGTGGCGGCGCCTATGGCATGTTTCACATGAATGGGGAATGATAATAAAAAATGTCGCTAAATATCCGTATGATAACCTGATTATTGCTCAGATTTCTCTTGGATCGTCGTAACTTGCATCCATGAAAATCTGTGCGCGACGTTCGGAACGGAACTCCAGCCCGCGGGCGATCTGGCCGGCTGCACGGGTGTATTCGAGTTCTGCCGCGATGGCCTCGTAATCGCCGGCGCGAATGGCTTCGTTGAGCCGCGGGCTTTCGCTCTCGGAAACATTGCCGAGGCCCACGTTGTAGACGAGATCAAGCAGCGCATCGAATTCGTGCTGGTAAAGCGGCAGCGTACCGACCAGCTTGCGAACGCCCTGTTCTGCAATCCGCAGGTCGCGATCGAGCAGCACCAGCACGCGATCCTCGTCGATCCGGTCGCCAACCCTGAGGTTGTCACCGGGTGTCACGAGATGTCCGACGCCAACCGTGGGGTAACCGGCAACGTCGCGATAGACGGTATAACGGACGCCTTCTTCTTCGATCAGTGCCTGCTTGAACGCGTCGCTTGCCTTCAGCAGCGCGGCGGGAAGCCTGATTGTTCGCTCCGTGTCGTCGAGCGACAGTGTGTTCGCCGCGAGCCCGTCACCCGAGTTCTGGATCGGCGGGCCGGTAAAAGCGGTCAGCCCCATGGCCCCGGCACCCATCATCAGTGTCGCCCGTTTCCTCGTGGACAGGCGCGGCTTCACTCCGAAAGCGGCTTGCGCAGCCTTCCGGGCTCGTTTCAGTTGCCGACGGTGATCGCGGTGACGCCTGATCCGGGCGAGCAGCCCCCTGGCCCCCTTCTGCTGTCCGGCGTGGGGTGTCGAGGTCCATTTCTCGCTGTCGAGCGGCCTGTCGTATTCGCCGAACAGCGCGCGGATCCGTTCTTTCTGGAGCTGGCTGGCAACGGATGACGGACGCTTGGAGGGAAGGGGTGGCATGTCCCCTTGGTCCTTCTCGGTTTCCTGCGTCATCTCGTGGTGGTCCTGAACTGCGAATGGTGGTCGGCTGTCGCTACAGTCACTCAACGGTCGGCAAGCCGCGAAAGGTCCACGGCTTGCCGCTCGCCAACCTCCATTCGGCATCTGGACCCTATTTCCTGATCGGCGGGGGCGAGGGAGGTGGCGGGGGCCTCGGCTGCGCAGGCGGTGCGGGAGGCGGCTCGGGAGGGTTGAGCACGCTGTCCTCGGTCTGGAGGTGCAACTCGCGCCCCTTCTCGCCCGTGCCGTCGATCAGCACGATCGAATGCGGACCCGTCCTGACGACAGCAGGGCTGGCGGCGAGCATCCGCATCACTTCCCAGGCACCCTTGTCGCTGGCCCGTTCGACCGCCTTGCAATTGCCGGGATCGCCATCAATGCGGGACAGGCGGGCATCCTCACCCCACCTGATGGCAACGGGCGTTTCCGGGCATTGCGACCAGACTATCCGGCGCGGCGCGATTGTGATGACGCCCGCATTCTTCTCGATGCCGAACCCCGAATGTCCCCAGCCGTCGTAATCGTTTGCCGAGACGGGGATCCACCGGCCGGTAACTTCGGACAGTGCGGGTGCATTGGCGAGGCGCCACGCTTCGGGCCGGACGAGGACCAGCTCGCCCGCCGCGCTTGTCAGGATGATCCAGTCGTCGCCCGGTCGGGTCACTTCCGGGTTGGTACCGAAAAACCCGAAGAAGCGCCCGTCGCGGTCTTCCCAATCGGGCGGGCATCCCATCAGCGTCTGCAGCCGCGAGCCGTCACCCGTGTCGCGCAGGACCGCGTCTACACCCAGGCTGGCAGAATTGCCCGAATGGTTGCAGCCGATGGAATAGGCCAGGCCATCCCTGCCGACCTGCACATAGGCGCGGCGCCATGGCGTGCCGTTCTGCCAGCCGGGTTCGAAATCCCCGAAACTCTGTACCAGCCAGAAGCCTTCGATATCCTCCAGCGAAGTGACCGGATCGCCCGGCCAGGTCGACGAGCTTTCGGTTTGGGTCGCGGCTGGCTGGTCTGCCGCGGGTCCGGAGCAGGCGCCAAGCCAAGCCATTGAGAGTAGGGCGGGAAACCCGGCGTGGCGCAACTTGACGGACATGGCGGGAGAACGCACCGAAGCGCCATCGGGGTCCCGCGCTTGCATTCGCGTCCGCCTTTCCCACATCGCTGGAACTCTCGCGCCGCTCGTCCGCTCCCTGTTGCAGGGCGCTCCATGCGGAACGCGGCCCTCTTGACCAAAGCGAACAATTCGGGAACACGCTCTCCCCATGGCACTTACGCAAATCTCGGTACGCGGCGCGCGTGAACACAACCTCAAGGGCGTCGATATCGACCTGCCGAGGGACAGCCTGATCGTGATCACCGGCCTGTCGGGCTCGGGCAAGTCGAGCCTGGCGTTCGACACGATCTATGCCGAAGGGCAGCGACGCTATGTCGAGAGCCTGAGTGCCTATGCGCGCCAGTTCCTCGAGATGATGCAGAAGCCCGATGTCGAGCATATCGACGGCCTCAGCCCCGCCATCAGCATCGAACAGAAGACCACCAGCCGCAATCCGCGCTCGACCGTGGCGACGGTGACCGAGATCTACGACTACATGCGCCTGCTGTGGGCGCGCGTCGGCGTGCCCTATTCGCCCGCCACCGGCCTGCCGATCGAGGCGCAGACCGTCTCCAACATGGTCGACCGCGTCATGGCGCTGCCCGAAGGCACCCGGCTCTACCTGCTCGCCCCCGTGGTGCGCGGCCGCAAGGGCGAATACCGCAAGGAACTGGCCGAGTGGCAGAAGGCCGGCTTCACCCGCGTGCGCATCGACGGCGAGATGTACGCGATCGAGGACGCGCCCGCGCTCGACAAGAAATTCAAGCACGACATCGAAGTGGTGGTCGATCGCCTCGCCGTGAAGGAAGGCATCGAAACGCGCCTTGCCGACAGCTTCGAACAGGCGCTGAAGCTGGCCGAGGGGCTGGCCTATGTCGATCTCGCCGACGGCGTCGTGCCGGGACGCGAGGGCGAGGCCGACAGTGGCGGCGCGATGAAGGGCGCGGGCATCCCCGCCAACCGCATCGTCTTTTCCGAGAAGTTCTCCTGCCCCGTCTCCGGCTTCACTATCGAGGAGGTCGAGCCGCGCCTGTTCTCGTTCAACGCGCCGCAGGGGGCCTGCCCGACCTGCGACGGCATCGGCGAAAAGCAGCTGTTCGACCCGCAGCTGGTCGTCCCCAACGAGGCGCTCAGCCTCAAGAAGGGCGCCGTGGTGCCCTGGGCCAAGTCCAACCCGCCGTCGCCCTATTACATGCAGGTCCTCGCATCCCTCGCGAAGGAATACGAGTTCAGCCTCGAAACTCCGTGGGAGGATTTCGACCGCGAGATCCGCGACATCATCCTCTACGGCACCCGCGGCCGGGCCATCCCGCTCACCTTCAAGGACGGGCGCAAGGAATACACCGTGCGCAAGCCTTTCGAGGGCGTGATCGGCAACCTCAACCGCCGCATGCTGCAGACAGAAAGTGCCTGGATGCGCGAGGAGCTGGCCAAGTTCCAGACCGCCCAGCCGTGCGAGACCTGCCACGGCAAGCGCCTCAACGAAAAGGCGCTCAGCGTGAAGATCGCCGCGACCGACATCGCCACGCCCACCAAGATGAGTGTCGCCGATGCGAAGAAGTGGTTCCTCGCGCTGCCCGAGCAGCTGAACGACACGCAGCGCCAGATCGCGCAGGCCATCCTGAAGGAAATCAACGAGCGGCTGGGCTTCCTCGACAATGTCGGGCTCGACTACCTCAACCTCGACCGAACCAGCGGCACGCTGTCGGGCGGGGAGAGCCAGCGCATCCGCCTCGCCAGCCAGATCGGCAGCGGCCTGTCGGGCGTGCTCTACGTGCTCGACGAGCCCAGCATCGGCCTCCACCAGCGCGACAACGACCGGCTGCTGGAAACGCTGAAGCGCCTGCGCGATCTCGGCAACACGGTCATCGTGGTCGAACATGACGAGGACGCGATCCGCGCCGCCGACCACGTGGTCGACCTCGGCCCGGGCGCGGGCGTCCACGGGGGCGAGGTGGTGGCGCAGGGCACGCTTAAACAGGTGCTCAAGTCCAAGACCTCGCTCACCGCCGCCTATCTCAACGGCACGCGCGAGATCACCGTCCCCGCCGTCCGCCGCAAGGGCAACGGCCACCAGCTGACCGTCCACGGCGCGCGGGCGAACAATCTGCAGGACGTGACCGCCAGCCTGCCGCTTGGCACCTTCACCTGCATCACCGGCGTATCGGGCAGCGGCAAGTCGTCCTTCACGATCGACACGCTCTACGCCTCTGCGGCGCGCACGCTCAACGGCGCACGCGTGGTCGCGGGCGCGCACGACAAGGTCACCGGCCTCGAATATTGCGACAAGGTGATCGAGATCGACCAGTCGCCCATCGGCCGCACCCCGCGCTCCAACCCGGCGACCTACACCGGCGCCTTCACCCAGATCCGCGACTGGTTCGCCGGCCTGCCCGAAGCGCAGGCGCGCGGCTACAAGCCGGGGCGCTTCAGCTTCAACGTCAAGGGCGGCCGGTGCGAGGCGTGCCAGGGCGACGGCCTGATCAAGATCGAGATGCACTTCCTGCCCGACGTCTACGTCACCTGCGAGGAATGCGGCGGCAAGCGCTACAACCGCGAAACACTGGAGGTGAAGTTCAAGGGCCACTCCATCGCCGACGTGCTCGACATGACGATCGAGGATGCGGAGGAGTTCTTCAAGGCCGTCCCCCCGATCCGCGACAAGATGCACATGCTGAACGAGGTGGGGCTGGGCTACGTCAAGGTCGGCCAGCAGGCGACCACGCTGTCAGGCGGCGAGGCGCAGCGGGTGAAGCTGGCCAAGGAGCTGTCGAAGCGCAGCACCGGACAGACGCTCTACATCCTCGACGAGCCCACGACGGGCCTCCATTTCGAGGATGTCCGCAAGCTCCTCGAAGTGCTCCACCGGCTGGTGGACCAGGGCAACAGCGTGGTGGTGATCGAGCACAATCTCGACGTCATCAAGACCGCCGACCACATCCTCGACCTCGGCCCCGGCGGCGGCGTGCGCGGCGGCAAGATCGTCGCGCAGGGCACGCCGGAGGACGTGGCGGAGGTGCCGGAGAGCTATACGGGGCAGTACCTCAAGCCGATGCTCGAGAGGCAGCGGGAGGCGGCGGAGTAGATCGGTTAGAACTGATCACCAACAGGCGTGTCTGGCGTCTGATAGCCTTCAGGATCGTTCTTATGGGCTTGCGCAATCAAATGAAGGTTCACACGAGCTGCTGCAGCCATCACAGGTGATTTGATGATAGTTCCGTTCTGATCGGCGGTCGACTGGATCAGGAATTTACCCCAAGCGTCGAGATTACCGTCCCAAAGTTGATCCGCAACAACCCTTTGACAGATTTCTTCATAGGTTTCTTCGCCGTCGCTTCGCCAAAAGGTCCAATTGAACACGTCGGCCATATCTATGCGTGGCCGTACTCTGGCAAAACCACCCTCAGTCGGTGATCTCGTGCTTCCCCAATCACCGTAAGTGAAATTGCCCCTATTGACCTGACCACGGACTGTGTCGAAAAATTCAACCTCTCGGATGGGGCGGCTCGCGCGCTCGCCCATGTCTTGAAATTGGTCAGGAAATGAGCTGGCTGCTACAGAGACTTCAAATTGATCCGTTATATCGAACAAAGAGTTCACCAGCCCGACGGTGACGCCGGATTGCTCCAAAACATCTTGTCGCCAACCCGCGTCGAACACGAAGGCTGTGTTATTGATGCCTAATTCCAGGCACTGCTCACAGATCGCAAGATAAGCGCCGGGAGATGTAATCGGGACCCGAACAATCAGACCACGGCCAATTCTGGCAACATGTTCTAGCTGGAAAGCGATTTGCGGATCGGGGTCGGCGAGTCCGCGATATACCGGAATCCGATATTGGCCTTGAAAAACGGTATCATAATAGTTTTCGTACCCGTGGTCCGGGTCGAAAAGGCGAGCAAACTCGATCATCGACGGCCGCTCACTAGCAGGGTCAAACTTTGTCGAATCTAGATCAAACCCGTAATTTCCCTCTCCAATTGCTTCCTCGATAACCTCATAGGCCCGATCAATAGAACGGGCATTAAACCAAGGTCGAACCCGCACGATCGGAAAGATACGACGTTTTGTGACGTCCTCTAAACCCTCAAGCGCGCGTATCTCAGCAAGCCTAGCGTGAAGCAGAGGTACGTAGTCGAGCCCTTGGAACATATTTAGAGGCCTATCTTAATTCTCATTGCTTCTTGCGAGACTTTGAATTTCTTAGCAAGATGTTCGACGATCTGATCCTCTGTCAAATGCTCAAGTTGACTCATTTCTTCGCGAATTTTTCTCATCGGCATGATCAACCGAGCTGCAAGCTTATTAGCCTCAACTTCTTTGCGGTCGCTCAAGTTGGATCGATAGAGTGTGTCATCAACGACCCCTCGGCCAATATCAAACCGATGCAAGAGGAAATGTGCAATTTCGTGCGCCAGCGTGAAGCGCTGACGTACAATGGGATCATGGCGGTTCAGTTTAATTAAGAAACCCGACGGGGCCGTATTTGATGGTTCGATCAATCCAGAGATCTTTGGCTCTAAGGTAGACTGGTACACTTCCAGGCCGAGTTCCGATGCCAAGCCTCCCAAGTTGACCGGCGCCTCAGCTGTATACTTGTCGATAATCGGTATGAATTTTGATGGAATGATCATGCGTCTGGGTCGCCTTGCTCACGCTCATCTTCTTCGTCGATCTCGCGTTGGAACTGCCTTGTAAAGGCGAGCAAGCGAACCCTTACGTCCTCTTTGATGTCTTCGACAAATTGCTGATATTCCTCATCATCATCGCTAAATCGGCGCTTCAGATAATCCTCTGAAGATTCATCAACTTTTCGTTCGACACGCGATTGAATGCTGTTCCAGCCAATTATCGCTAGTGCACCAATCATCAGTGTCATCGCGGCAAGGATGACGCCCAACGCGGAGAGGACGATGGTGATGAATTCGGCTGGTGTTAGATTCTGCGTGCGAGTGAAGGTTAAGCCTGAGGCTGCCTCAATGGCGTACATCAAGGCGGCACCCAGAAGCAGGAGAATGATTGCTGTTATGACTATCAGGGACTTAGGCACCGAAACCTCGCGGAACACACCATGAACGTAGAATGATTCTTGTGATTTGCAATGGGTGACAGAACTGGCCGGAAGTTCCTAGGCTCTGATTATGATCTACCTGTCCTACTCCCCAATCCCCGTATAACTAACCCGGTTCACTCCACTTCATGAGGTGAACCATGAACGCTCTCGTCCCGATTGAACCCGCTCCCACCGCCGGCCCGCACGGGGAGGGGCACACCGTCTTCTCGCCCGCGCGGCAGGCCGAGTTTCTCGCCAGTCTCCAACTATTCGGCAATGTCCGGCTCGCGTGCCGCGCGGCGCGGGTCTCGGCGCAGACAGCCTATCGCCAGCGGCGGGCCTCTCCGGCGCTCGCGCGGGCGTGGGATGCGGCGCTGCTCGCGGCGCGCGCGCATGCGGAGGCTACGCTGGCGGAGCGGGCGATCGAGGGGGTGGAGGAGGCAGTGTTCTACCACGGCGAGGAGGTCGCGCGGCGGCGGCGCTATGACAGCCGCCTGCTGCTCGCGCACCTGGCGCGGCTCGACCAGTTGGAGGAGCGGCCCGAGGTGGTCGCGGCGCTCGCCACGCTCGACGGGGATATCGAGGCCTTGCGCGAAGGGTGCGCGCTGGAAGACCGGCCCGGTGCCGATGCTGCCGGTGCTGCGGAGGCCGCCGGAAATTCTCCCCAGGACCCTGTTCCATCCGTTCCACCCTGTAGGAAGTGCGGAGGGCAATGCGACGATCCCGAGGCCAAGCTGACGCAGGCCGATTGCCAGTGGTTCGGCAACCGGCTCGAGCGGTTCTACGACGCGCGGCCCGCTGGCGTGGAGAGCTTTGCCCAGCTCGCCGGGTGGGAGCTCGACCGCCACGAGGTGGAGGCGGTGCAGATGGAGGCCTACGAGGCGGGCTTGCCCGAATGGTGGCTGCTCACCACCGACGAGGAGCTGGCGGCGGCGCTGCACGCTGCGGGCGGGGGCGGAGAGTGAGGGAGGGGAGTAGGGCGCCCGCTCAGTCGAGCAGCGCCAGTTCCACTTCGCCGTGGCCGCGGTTGACGATGCCGATCTCCTCTGCCGCGGCGCGCGACAGGTCGATTGTGCGGCCGCCGTGGAAGGGACCGCGGTCGTTGATGCGGACCACCACCGACTTGCCGGTGCGCGGGTTGGTCACCGAAACGCGGCTGCCGAAGGGCAGGGTGCGGTGCGCGGCGGTGTAGCCGTTCATGTCGAACCGTTCTCCGCTGGCGGTGCGGCGGCCATGGAAACGCTTGCCGTAATAGGAGGCGACGCCCGAGCCGAGCGAGGTGCCCGCAGGTTCCGCCTCGACGACCGGCTCGATCGTGGCGAGGTCGACCGCCTCCGGACCCGGCGCAGGTGCTTCGGGCAGGGGCGCGTAGGCGGCGAAAGTGGCCGCGAACTGGGTGTCGGTTACTGGGGTAAGCTCGCGCTCTTCGGAATGACCGGCGGTACCGGGCAGCGTAAGGGCTGCGAAGAAGAGCATGCTGCGTAGCGCGCGTTTGGCCATGAATGGACCTCCCGTTCGGTTCGGGAGGCTATAGACGGCCCCGCAGGCGGAGTCGTTAAGGCCAGGGGCGGCTGCCTCGATTCGGCCACAGTTCGTCGCGATTGCGGCCTCGCGGCGCGGATCGGGCGCGCTTTCCTACAGCATCTCGTGGGTGGCACAGGGCAATCACACTATCGCGTGATTCGAGGGTTTGCATGCCTGGCGTGGAAAAGCAGCAATGCGGGAAGGGCGCCCCAAAGCAAATGGGGCCGGCATTGCTGCCGACCCCACTCTCACCGATGCGTGGTCTTGTCCGAAGACGAGAGCTTGGCATCCGATGCTTTTCCCTTCTGTCCGTCCGAAGACGGTCTTCCGGGTCTGTCACCGGCGCTCGCACCGGCATCCGGCTCCACCCTCCAATCAGCCCGGTCCGGTCGCGTCGTGGCCGAAGCCATTCGCTTACCTTCCCCAGCCGACCTTCGACGGGCGGCTCCGCAGCCCGACCTTCCGTTGATGGCCGGAGCCTCGAGCGGTTGCATCACCATCCGGTCCGAAGACCTTTCTGCGACGCCTCCTCGGCATCCGACCGGGTTGGTCCGGCCCGTAATGGGATGTTACGCGTCTCCGTCATCGACCCGCCTTGCGTCTGGCCGAAGCCTTCTGCACGAGGGTCTCGAAAGTCGCGCGGACAGATCCCGCTACGTCTTTCCGGTTCCGAATTTCCTAAGTCTTTCAGGTCGTTAGACCGTCTGGACCGGAAGCTTTCTTCGCCGTTCCGATGAATTGAAGCTGCGCCTGATCGCCCGATTCTTCAAGCTTGCAAGACGCGAGTTATCCACTTTCCCCCGAATTCGCTGTGGACGGAGGTGGATAAGTCAACGGTTCGTCGCAATTTCCAGAAGGCGAGCGCAGGCAATGCGCAATTTTGCGCTTCCCGCACCCGATTTCACGCAATTACCGGTCGCGCTTGGCCAGCAGGCGGAGGCGCAGGGCGTTGAGCTTGATGAAGCCTTCCGCATCCTTCTGGTCGTAGGCGCCCGCATCGTCCTCGAAAGTGACGTGCGCTTCGGAATAGAGGCTGTTGGGCGACTTGCGGCCGACGACCATCGCATTGCCCTTGTAGAGCTTGAGCCTGACGGTGCCCGACACCTTCTCCTGGCTGAGGTCGACGGCAGCCTGCAGCATTTCGCGTTCCGGGCTGAACCACAGGCCGTTGTACACCAGCTCGGCATAGCGCGGCATGAGCTCGTCCTTGAGATGCGCCGCCCCGCGATCGAGCGTGATCTGCTCGATCCCCCGGTGGGCGCGGGCGTAGATCTCACCGCCCGGGGTTTCGTACATGCCGCGGCTCTTCATGCCGACGAAGCGGTTTTCGACGAGGTCGAGGCGGCCGATGCCATGCGTGCGGCCGAGATCGTTCAGCGCGGCCAGCAAGGTGGCCGGGCTCATCGCCTCGCCATTCAGGGCAACGCCGTCGCCCTTCTCGAAATCGATCGTGATGTATTCGGGCGTGTCCGGCGCGTTTTCCGGATGGTCGGTGCGCGAATAGACGTAGTCGGGCGTCTCTTCCCACGGATCCTCCAGCACCTTTCCTTCCGAAGAGGTGTGCAGCAGGTTCGCATCGGTCGAGAACGGGCTTTCGCCGCGCTTGTCCTTGGGGACGGCGATCTGGTGCGCTTCGGCCCAGGCGATCAGCGCGGTGCGGCTCGTCAGATCCCATTCGCGCCACGGAGCGATCACCTTGATGTCGGGATCGAGCGCATAGGCCGACAGTTCGAAGCGGACCTGGTCGTTGCCCTTGCCGGTTGCGCCATGCGCGATGGCGTCCGCGCCGGTTTCGTGCGCGATCTCGACGAGGCGCTTGGAAATCAGCGGGCGCGCGATCGAGGTGCCGAGCAGGTAGTCGCCTTCATAGCGGGCATTGGCGCGCATCATCGGGAAGACGAAGTCGCGCACGAATTCCTCGCGCAGGTCCTCGATGAAGATGTGCTGGTCCGGAATGCCCATGGCGCGCGCCTTGGCCCGGGCCGGTTCGATTTCCTCGCCCTGTCCGAGGTCGGCAGTGAACGTGACGACTTCGAGGCCGCGTTCCACTTCGAGCCACTTGGCGATGACGGAGGTATCGAGGCCGCCGGAATAGGCGAGGACGACACGCTTGATATCGGACATTCGGACACACCTTTCGATTACGGGCGCGCCGCTAGCAGGAGCGCCACGCTGTAGGCAATCAAGAAGCGCTAAGTTGCGGGAAAGATGGCGCGATGACTGGTTCGGCGCGAGGCAAGACCCTAGATTGTCAGGACACAGCGGGGGAGGGCGTAGCTGATGGGCATGTGGAGCAAGGCGAAGGGGCTGGCGCAGCAGGCCCCGCCCGAACGCAACCGCTATGTCGATTTCCTGCGCGCCTTGTCCATTCTCGCCGTCGTGGTCGGGCACTGGCTGGTCGCGGCGCCCTATATCGATGCGAGCGGGGAGGTGGTGGGCGGCCATCTGCTCGGGATACTGCCCTGGTCGCAATGGCTCACCTGGGGCTTCCAGGTCATGCCGGTGTTCTTCCTCGTGGGTGGCTATTCCAACGGCGTGAGCTGGGCTTCGACCCGCGCGAAGGGCGGCCATTATTCCGACTGGTTCGCCAGCCGCATCCAGCGCCTGATCAACCCCGTATTCCCCGTGTTGCTGGTCTGGGCCGCATTCGCCTTTGCCGCGACGCAAATGGGGATGGCGCGCGAGACGGTGCGGATGGGGGTCTTCCTTGCGCTGATCCCGGTGTGGTTCCTCGCGGTCTATCTGCTGGTGACCGCGCTCGCCCCGCTGACGTGGAAACTTTGGGAGAGGCTGGGCTTCGGCAGCGTCGCCCTGCTGGTGGCAGGTGCGGTGGCGGTGGATTGGCTGACGCTGGCGCACGGCGTGCCTTACGTGAACTTTGCCAATTTCATTTTCGTGTGGGTCGGCATCCACCAGCTCGGTTATGCCTGGCAGCAGGGGAGGCTGGGGCCGAACAAAGCGTTTGCGCTGTTCCTCGCCGGCCTCGCCGTGCTGGTAGGCCTCACCGTCTATGGCCCGTACCCGATTGCCATGATCGGCGTTCCGGGGGCGGAGATCACCAATTCCATGCCGCCGACGCTCGCGCTTCTGGCGCTGGGCTTGGCACAGACCGGTCTGGTGCTGGCGCTGGAGCCGTGGGGCAGGAAGCTGCTCGACAACCTCACGCTCTGGACCGCGACCGTGCTGATGAACGGCATGATCATGACCGTCTATCTTTGGCACCTGACGGCCTACGTGCTGGTGATGGTGGCGGCTTGGCTTGCCGGAGGGATCGGCCTGCGCGTCATGCCGGGCACGTGCGAATGGTGGCTGGGCCGGCCTGTCTGGTTCGCGCTGTGGATCGCGGCGCTGCTGCCGCTGATCGCGATCTTCGCCCGCTACGAGCGCGGCAGCGTTCCCGCCACCCGCGAGCGCCCCGTACCCCGCCTGCGCCTCGTCATCGGCATGATCGCAATCTGCGTGGGGCTAGCCATGACCGCCGCCATAAGCATCGCCAGCCCGGAAGGCGTGACCGGCGTTCGCCTATGGGTGGTGGCGCTGCCCTTCGTGGGCGCGGCGCTGGTGGGGTTCGGGCCGGTGTATGGGTGGGTGCGGGGGTGAGCCAATATTCTGTTTGCGGCGCTCTGTGCTCCAGCAACTCTGAAAGTATAATTGAGAATTCCGAACCCAATAAGGCCAAATTCTTGAGTAAATTGGCGAAAGCGGAAGTGTGGACATGCAGCCAAATATATTGAACAAGATAAATTCAATCAAAATTGAAACGGTGCTGTGTGTTCAATGTCCAATGGCGATAGTGGTAAGCGATCTGAGGCTTGGCTGGTTGTAGCACTAGCATCAGCTACGATCATCGGCGGCTTTATATATTGGGACGCCGCCAGCCGCCAAACGGCTAGCGAGATTGAGGCCGAAGTGCGTTCTGTCGGATATGCCAACACAGCACGCGAGGAGCTAACCTCTACCTGTATCGCCAATGAACTCTCTGCTGAGGAATGCAGCGAGAAGGCGGAGGAGACTTATCGCCCAAAGCAGCGTGACGAATTAGATCTGTCTGCCCAGCAAACAATGGCGGCTTGGACTCGCGCTATGGGACTTGCTGCTCTTGTCGGCATGGGTGTCGGCATTTTTGGATTAGGACTTATTTGGCGCACTTGGGACGCGACCCGGCAAGCCGCCTCAAATAGTCGCGAAACCCTAAACGCCTACATTGCAAAGGAGCGAGGTTACGTCGAGGCCACTGGGGCTGAGTACATTGATGTGTCACCTGAGCCATTAAGACCGGGTGTCATAATCAACCTTCGAAACGTCGGACTTAGTCCCCTCGAAATATTCGCGATAAACTACAAGTTGGTGCCGCAAGGGACGTGGGACCCGGATGGCATGAGCACACTCGCCAGGCGGAAGCTGATTCCAGCGGGTGAAGATCGAGAGATTGGCGCGCTCATCTTCACCGAGTTCAGTGAGGGTTGGCTCAATGGGAGCGTGGAATACACCACGCTTAAAAATCAGAAATTTAAGGCTTATTTCTGCTTCAATGTAGCTTGGCAAGAGATGGGAGGATACCGGCCAGACCGGTGGAGCATTACGCAAGTTTATCCGCCTGCAATGCCGAGCAACTTCTAACGCGTTTAATTACTTTCGGGCGCGGTACCCGTAAGAGAATGCTATGCAGCTGATGGTAGGCAGCTGCGTGGAGCATCGCTTTCCTACATTGGGAGTACCCATTAGGACGGCGTTAGCTCTTTCAAACCGTCCATCCCCACCCACACGGCCCCACAAGTCCCCTCGCGCACACCGAAGAAATTCCCCCCAGGACCGTGTTCCATCCGTTCCATCCTGTCGGGACTTGCGAGCACAAACCCTACTTCGGTCCTACAGGGCGTCGCTCCGCCTCGCGCGGCGCTCCGCCAGCCGCTCAGCCGGTGAGCTTCGCCTCTGCCGCCGCCATGTAGTCGCGGGTGAGGGGCAGGGCGTGGCGGCTGCGGGCGAACTGGATCTGGTAGTTGCCCATGCCGCCCCATTCGAAGGCCGCCGTCGCCCCGGCGAGGTAGAAGGTCCACATGCGGTAGAAGCGCTCGTCGTACATGGCGACGATGGCCTCGCGGTTCGCCTCGCAACTGGCGTACCAAGCGCGCAGGGTCTTTGCGTAATGCAGCCGCAGCGTTTCGACGTCGGTCGCGATCAGGCGGAACTTCTCGCTTGCCGCAACCGTCTCGGACAGGGCTGGGATGTAGCCTCCGGGGAAGATGTACTTGCGCGTGAAGGCGTCGGTCGTCCCGGGCGAGCCGAAGCGGCCGATGGTGTGCAACAGCATCACGCCGTCAGCCTTCAACAGCGCGGTGCAGGCCTGGAAGAAGGCCTCGAACTGCGGGCGGCCGACGTGTTCGAACATGCCGACCGACACGATCCGGTCGAAGCCTTCGCCCCGCGCGGCGAGATCGCGGTAGTCGACGAGTTCGAACTGCACCCGGTCGCTCACGCCGGCTTCGCTCGCCCGGACGCGGGCCAGGGCCAGTTGCTCTTCGGACAGCGTGATGCCGTGGACGCGCACGTCGTAGTGCCGGGCAAGGTAGATCGCCATGCCGCCCCATCCGCAGCCGATGTCGAGCACCCGCTGGCCCGGTGCGATCGCCAGCTTCGCCGCGATATGCGCCAGCTTGGCCTCCTGCGCCTCGGCGAGTGTCGCGGTCTCCGCCGTCCAGTAGGCGCAGCTGTATTGCATGTGCTCGGCATCGAGCATCAGCCGGTAGAAGTCGTTCCCGATGTCATAGTGATGGGCAATATTGCGCTTGGCGCCGATCCGGTTGTTGACCGATTCCCGTGCGAAACCGAGCGAATTGAGCACCCGTTTGCGCAGATTCGGTCCGCGCAGTTCGCCGCCCCGGTCCCAGGGCTGGTTGCTGCGCAGGAGTTCGACGAGTTCCATGATCCCGCCACGCTCGACCACCAGCCGCCCGTCTATGAAAGCCTCCGCCGCGCCGAGCCGGGGATCGAGGAGGATGTCACGCGGCGCCTTGTCGTCGGTGAAGCGGATGGCGACGTCACGAAAGCCCTCTGCGGGCGTTCCGAGCTTCTCGTGCGTGCCGTCGGCATAAGCGATCTCTAGCGTGCCGGATTTGACCACCGATCCCAGGAAGCGCGTGAGAAGTCGCTTGCTCATGAGCACAATGGATATGCGTTTTCACACCCGCTGTTAAGTCACCTGTCGCGCCCGGCGGCGGGTGGTGGTAGGCTTCATCCAATGGCCGAGGCGAAAACCACGATCACGGACCAGTCGCCTGCCGACTTCATCGCCGGGGTGGAACCCGAGCGGCGCCGGGAGGAGGCGCTGGTCCTCGATGCCCTGTTCCGCAAGGTGACGGGCGAGCTGCCCGTCATGTGGGGGGCGTCGATCATCGGCTATGGCCAGTACCGGACCACCTATGCCAGCGGCCGCGACGTGCACTGGATGCGGACCGGTTTCAGCCCCCGAAAAGCGAAGCATTCGCTCTACCTGATGGGCGGATATTGCGATGAACTGACCGGCAAGCGCCGCGATGCGCTGCTCGCGAAGCTGGGCAAGTACTCCAGCGGCAAGAGCTGCCTCTACATCAATAAGCTGGCCGACGTGAACATGGCGGTGCTGGAGGAGATGCTTCGCAACGACTGGGACGCGATGGCGCGGCTCTACCCCGAATAGTCAGATCCCCGCGTACCACTGGTATCCGGCGCGATCTTCCCAGTAGCCCCCTTTCCCGCCGCCGATATCGTCGAGGCTGGCGACCGCTTCGATGGCCGTGAGATACTTGGCGTGCTTGTAGCCGAGCTGCCGCTCGATCCTAATCCGCAGCGGCGCCCCGTTGCGGATCGGCAGCGGTTCGCCGTTCAGCAAATGCGCCACGATGGTCTGCGGGTGGTAGGCATCGATGAGGTCGACGCTTTCGTAATAATCCTGCCCGTTGAGATTGTCGGCGCAGCGGAACACGATGAACTTCGCTTCGGGCTTCAGCCTAGCCGCATCGAGCAGGACGGACAATTGCGGCCCGGTCCATTCCCCGATCGCGCTCCACCCTTCAACGCAATCGTGGCGCGTGACCTGCGTGCGCTGCGGCAGCCGCCTGATGTTGTCGAGGCTGAGCGAAAGCGGTGTTTCCACCAGCCCGCGGACTTCCAGCCGCCAGTCGGCAAAACCGTTCGCCGCCTGCGAAGGATAGTCCCCGTTCTGGGGATCGACCGAGCCGTTGCCGCGAAAGTAGGGCGAGACCGCACTGCGCGGGAATTCCGGGGCCAGCGCCTTGCGGTCCTGCAAGAAGCGATGCGCGCTCTTGTGCCAGCCTTCCGCCGCCCCGAGCAGGCGCGATCCCGTCTCGCTTTCGGCGAGCTTGTTGCAGCCGGCGACGAAAGCAGCGCCCATAACGGCAAGGAAGCCCCTACGCTTCATCGCTGCGGCCCCCTGTAATCATCGCGCGCACCTGCTTCACCGGACCGGACAGCAGCACGAGTGCCAGGTGGACGAGGAAGAAGCCGAAGAGCGCGAAGGCGAAGATGAAGTGCAGGCTGCGCGCAGATTGCCTGCCGCCGAGCAGGTCGACCATCCAGCCGAGCACGGGTTCGATACCCGGGCTGATCGCCAGCCCCGTGAACACCATCATCGGCAGGAATACGCCGAGGACGAGCCCGTAAGCGAGCTTCTGGAGGAAGTTGTACTTGCCATCGCCGTGGTCGAAATCGAGCTTCAGGTGGCGGAGGATGTCTTCGCGGATTGCCGGCCAGCGCCATTCGCTGATCGAGGTAGCGATATCGCGGCGGAAATGTCGGTTCAGCAGCATCGCGGCCCACATGAACAGCAATCCCAGCGCAAAGGGCCAGGCGGTCAGGATGTGCCAGTCCCGCGCAAGGGCGAGGTCGTAATAGCCCGGAATGGTCATCCAGTCGGGAAAGCGCGGCACCTCGAACCATGCCTGCGAGCGCGAGAAACCCCAGTCGCCCCAGTAGAGCAGCCGGTGCGCGTTCGAGATGGTGAGGCCCGACATGAACAGGACCACCACGCACACGAGGTTCACCCAGTGCCACAGCCGCGTGGAAAGGGCGTGGCGCTTCACGATGCCCCGGCTCCTTCGCGGGCGAGATAGATGACGTCGCGGTCCTGCCGCATCAGGTGCTGTCCACTGTCGATGTAAAGCGTCTGGCCGCTCGCCAGCGCTCCCGATGCGAGAAACAGGGCGGCATCCGCGATTTCACCTGGTCCGGTGCGGCGGGCGAGCAGGTTCAGCCGGTGCGACACTTCGGCTTCCGCGTCGGACTGGTCGTGGCTCGGCAGGATGGCACCCGGCGCCAGTCCGTAGATCCGGTCGTCGGGCTGCGCTGCGCCCATCGCCAGCATCGGGATGGTCGCGTCCAGAGCGTGCTTGCTCATGGTGTAGCTGAAGAAGTCGGGATTCGGATTGCGCAGCTTCTGGTCGGTGACCTGGATGACCCTGCGCCCGCCCTTCGCCCTGGCATGGGCGAGAAAGGCCTGCGCCATGCGCGCGGGAGTCTGGGCGTTGACCTGCATGGCCCGTTCGTTCGTCGGCAGGTCGAGCGCGGTTACATCGTCCCACTCGAACAGCGAGGCATTGTTGACCAGCACCCGCCAGTCATCGAGCCGTTCTGCCAGATTGCCGATCATCGCCACCGCCGCCTGCATGTCCGACAGGTCGCAGCGGACCGTTTCGGCAGAGGGCAGGGTGGCGGCGAGCGCTTCTGCCTCGTCGCTGGAATCGCGGTAATGGATGATCACGTGCCATCCGGCAGCGGCGAAGGCGCGGCTGATCGCGGCACCGATCCGTGCCGCTCCGCCCGTCACGAGCACGGCAGGAGAGCTCATCGCATACTCCTACAGGATGGAACGGATGGAACACGGTCCTGCAGCAAAAACGCCGCCCCCGACGGATCGGGAGCGGCGCCATGTATCCTGGGAAGGCTTTGCGGTCCTTGCATGCCCAACGCCTAGCGGCGCCGGCGCAGGTAGGAAAGCCCTACAAGGTCAGCGGCAGCTCAGGCTGCCACGATCGATTTCGCGTCCGACCACGGCACCGATCGCACCGCCGAGGATCGCGCCGAGCGTCTTGTCGCCGCGGCCGGCGAGCTCGTGGCCGGCAAGGGCGCCGACGCCTGCGCCGATCACCAGGCCGGTCGTGCCATTGTCGCGCTTGCAATAGTAACGGCCATCGCGGCCGCGCCACATGTAGCTGTCGCGGGAGATACGGCGCGGCTGCACGTAATAGCCGCGCGAATCGTACATGGCGCGATCCTTGGCGCGCTTGCCGTGGGCCGGGGCCCAGTGCGGCGGGTCTGCGGCAGCGGGCGCTGCAGTGCCGAGGCCGGTGAGGGCCATCGTGGCGGCGGCAAGAGCGAGAGCGATCTTCTTCATTGTGCGGTCCCTTTTAGGATTGTTCGACCGCCAGAATGCGCCAGCGATTACAACCCCGCCTGAACGAATGCGCTTAACCCGAAATTAGCGATAAACCGTGGCGAAACGCGGGACGAGTTGTTCGCAATTCAAAGCCTTGCGGCTGCCTTGCCGCGCCAGACCTCGCTGAGCCGGTCCATAGTGGCGAGGGCTTCGAGGTCTTCGGTCGAAGGCGGATTCGCCTTGTCGTAAAGCGCTGCGAAAACGCGCGCCACGGACCAATCCGGGTTCGCCGTCTCGATGCGTTCGAGCCTGTCGCCCGCAGAAGCTTCGCCTTCCTCGATCACGCGGTAGTACCAGCCGCACCGGCCGGTCTCGAGGATGCGCGCGACCATGCCCTTGCGCTGGAAGCGGTGCTCGATCTTCCAGCAGGGCTGGCGGCCCTGGCTGATCTCGAGGATCGCGGTACCAAGCCGGAACCGGTCGCCGACATGGACCTGCGTTTCCGTAAGGCCGAGAGACATGAGGTTCTCGCCGAATGCGGCAGGGCCTGCGAGCAGTTCGTGGCCACCGAGCCACTCGTTCCAGTCGGCATAGTGGTCGCCCGGATAGTGGTGCACCGCCATGTCGGCCCCGCCGTGGTGTTTCGTATCCGCCACCATGTCGCCTTCGATGCCGAAGGCGCGGATCTTTACCCGTCCTTCGACCGGAGCCTTGGCGATTGCGCTCAGTTCGGCACCGTTGAAGGGCTTGGGCAGGCCGACGCAGATCACCCGGATTTCGCAGGTCATTGCGTGCCCCTCCGCACGGTCAGCGAGTACCAGTCGCGCACAACGCCGTCTGCGCCTTCTCCGCGGTAGCGTTCCGTCTCAACCAGCGAGAAGCCCGCGTCTCGATACGCATCCTCCAGCCATTCTTGTTCGGGGAAGTTGTGCAGACGTCCCAGCGGATCGCGGCCTTCGCCATCACCGAGCTTGAAATTGGCATAATGCCAGCCCGCCGGGACGAGCGCTTTGCCTATCCTTTTTAGTACTGCAGGAAAATCCGCGCGGGCGACATGGATCAGGCAGGCGTGCGCCCAGATGGCGTCATATTCCGCATCGGCGTCGAGTTCGTGAAACCGCAACTGCCGGGCGGGGAGGTCAAACCTCTCCTGCGCCTTGCGGACCATAGCGGACGTGCCGTCGGTAGGGTCGGGCCGGAAACCGCGCTCCACCATGCGGGCGGAATCGCGTCCTGCACCGCACCCAAGTTCAAGGATACGGGCGCCCGTTTCCAGCCGGTCGAGAAAACGGTCGAGATGAGGGCTTGGCGCCTGGCCGAAGCTCAGCGTGTAGCGCGGGGCGTTCGCTTCATAAAAAGCGATCGTCGCCGCGTCGGCGGTCACGCGGATGCAGCCTCTGCCGCCTCGCGGTCCAGCTGGGCGCGGCTTTTCTTCTCGGCCGCCGTCTTGAGCTGGCCGCAGGCCGCGTCGATGTCACGCCCGCGCGGGGTGCGGACCGGCGCGCTAATGCCGCCCTCGAAGACGATGTCGGAGAAACGCTTCACCCGTTCCGGAGTCGAGGTGTCGTATTCCGCGCCCGGCCAGGGGTTGAACGGGATGAGGTTCACCTTGGCCGGCAGTTTGTAGTGCTTGAGCAGGCGGACGAGTTCACGCGCGTGTTCGTCGCTGTCGTTCTTGTCCTTGAGCATCACGTATTCGAACGTGATGCGGCGGGCGTTGCTGGCACCGGGATAGGCGGCGCAGGCTTCGAGCAGTTCCTCGATGCCGTACTTCTTGTTGAGCGGCACGATCTCGTCGCGGATTTCATTGGTCACCGCGTGGAGCGAGACGGCCAGGTTCACGCCGATTTCCTCGCCGCAGCGGTCCATCATCGGCACGACGCCGCTGGTCGACAGGGTGATGCGGCGCTTCGACAGGGCCAGCCCGTCGCCGTCCATGACGAGCTTCAGCGCGCCCTTCACATTGTCGAAATTGTAGAGCGGCTCGCCCATGCCCATCATCACGATGTTGGTAAGCAGGCGGCCGTCCGAGGTGTAGTGGCCCTCGTCCTCGGCCTCGTCGAGGCCGGCCATCGAACCCTTGGGCCATTCGCCCAGCGCGTCGCGTGCCAGCATGACCTGGCCGACGATTTCGCCGGGGGTCAAATTGCGCACCAGCTTCATCGTGCCGGTGTGGCAGAAGCGGCAATTCAGCGTGCAGCCGACCTGGCTCGACACGCACAGCGTGCCGCGATCCGCGTCGGGGATGAAGACCATCTCGAAATCGTGGCCGTCGGCCGTGCGCAGCAGCCACTTGCGGGTGCCGTCGACCGAATGCTGGGCCTCGACCACCTCGGGCCGGCCGATGACGAAGCGTTCCGCAAGCCACGGGCGCATCGTCTTGGCGATGTCGGTCATCGCCTCGAAATCGGTTACGCCGCGGTGGTAGAGCCAGTGGAACACCTGCTTGGCGCGCAGCTTGGCCTGCTTCGGCTCGAGCCCGGCGTCGGCGAAGAGTTCGCGGATGCGGTCCTTGGGCAGGCCGATCAAATCGATGCGGCCATCGGCGCGCGGCGTGATGTCACGCGCGACGGGAACCGGGTCGATCTGCCCGGGGATGCTCATGAGTGTCGTATCGGCCATGGGAGCGGCGCATATAGTCGCGAGCGCACGCAAAGGAAAGGGGCGCGACCAATCCGCAAAAGCGCGTTCGGTTTCCGGTTCCGGCGCCCAATTCGGACCGGCTCATCGATTTTTTCGGTTCCCGTCGTTTCGTCGCACAACGTGTGCAACTCGTCGACGAATTTGTTGCACAAAAACAACGTGTTCTTGTTGTGCAGCGTTAATGAAACGCGAGGCCCGCCGCTCCGTTGAATGGGTCCACGCATCGCTGACGGTGCGTAGAAAACAACAATGGAGTTACCCAATGAACAAGTTCGCAGCCCTTCTGGTCGCAGGCACGGCAGCAGCAGTCGCAACCCCCGCCATGGCGCAGGACAACACGCCCTTCACCGGTCCGCGCGTGGAAGTCCTCGCCGGTTATGATGTAAGCAAGGCTGGCAGCTCGGTCGATGACGACATCAACGAAGACAACGACCAGTCGATCGAAGGCGTCGGCTACGGCGTGGGCGTCGGCTACGACTTCAACGCCGGCGGCGTAGTCCTCGGCCTCGAGGCCGAACTGACCGACTCGACCGCGAGCGTCGATGTCGAGGACGGCGATTTCGAAGGCTTCGGCCTCGGCGAAGTCGAAACTGGCCGCGACCTCTATCTCGGTGCCCGCGTCGGCGTGCTCGCCCAGCCGGACCTGCTGATCTACGCCAAGGGCGGCTACACCAACGCCCGTTACAACGTCGAAAGCTCGTTCGACGGCGAGCAGTACAATTCGAAGATCGATACCGACGGTTTCCGCGTGGGTGCGGGCGTGGAATACGCGCTCAACCAGAACACCTTCGCCAAGGTCGAATACCGCTATTCGAACTACAGCGACGCGGAACTCGACTTCGAAGGTGACGCGCCCGACGTGGAACTCGGCGAGATCGACACCGACCGCCACCAGGTCATGGTCGGCTTCGGCTACCGCTTCTAAGCGTAGCTGAACCGATGGACGGGGCCGGTAGCCATGGTGCTGCCGGCCCCGTTTCTATTTCCGCCGGGCACAAGCCAGTGTTGCCGCGTCCAGCGCGCTGGCAGCGCCGCCAAGCCGGTATGTGGCGGAGTAGCTGCGCCCGTCTGCCCCGCGCGAGCGGACGGTCATTTCGCTGGCAGAGCGCATGGCGGCGACGATTGCGGCATCCATCTTCGCATCGCGAGCCCAAGCCCCGTCGCCTTCGGCTCTCAAGGCAAAGCTCTGCCTGCCGATGCGTAGTGTTGCACTCTTCGAGGGAGCGGGGCGGGACAGTCTGAAATAGACCTGTCCGCGAATGCGCTGGCGCGGCCAGGTGCCGACGCTGGCATAAGCCCCGCGATTGGTGGCCCCGCGGTCGGGAATGGGCGAGGAAATCGCATAGCATCGCGGGACGCTCGCATCGCGAAAGGCGCCCCAGTCTCCGAACACTCCCAGGCTATCCTTCGCCGCCAGCGGCGTGGCGAGGAGCAGGGGGAGGGAGACGAGGAACAGGCTACGCATAGTCGATTGCCACGACTTCCCATTCCTTGTCGCCCGATGGAAGCCGCACGCTGCGCAAATCCCCGACGCTTGCACCCTTGAGCGCGCGGGCGAGGGGGCTGGACCAGCCAATCCTGCCGGCGCTTGCGTCCTGTTCGTCATCGCCGACGAGCGTCACGACCTTCTCGACATCGTCCTCGTCCGCCAGGGTGACGCGCGCGCCGAAAAAGGCACGGCTCTTGTCGGGCTGTTCGGAAGGTTCGATGACGCGCGCGGCCTTCATTCGCCGGGCGAGATGGGCAAGCTCGCGGTCGATTTCGCGCATGCGCTTGCGGCCATACAGGTAATCGCCGTTCTCGCTGCGATCGCCATTGCCGGCCGCCCAGCTGACGATTTCGACGATCTCTGGGCGTTCCTTACCCAGCAGATGGTCGTAACGCGCCTTCATCGCGGAATAGCCCGCTGGCGTAATCGGATTGGTCTTGCCCTGCATCAGGCGAGGGGCTCTAGCGCCGATCAGCGCCCGACGTAATGGCGAATATCGCGTTCGTAGGGGGCCGACTTGTCCGGATGCAGGTTGGCGTAGGTGACCGCATTCCCGATCACGCGCATGACGTAATAGCGGGTCTCGAAGTTGGACGGGATCTGCTCGATCCACGAAATCCAGTCGACCGCTCCCGTGCGCGGATCGCCATTGAGCCGCAGCCATTCGTTCACGCGTCCCGGCCCGGCGTTGTACGCCGCGATGGCGAGCGGATAGGCGCCGTTGTAGCGGTCCATCAGCCGCGCGAAATGCGCATCGCCGAGGCGGATGTTGTAGCTCGGGCTGTCGGTCAGGTTTGCCGACATATAGGTGATGCCGAGCTTGCCTGCCTCTTCGCGGGCGGTGCCGGGCATCAACTGCATCATCCCGCGCGCGCCGGCATGGCTGACACGGGTGCGGTCGAATTCGCTTTCCTGCCGGGCAATCGCATGGACCATCGTCCAGTTCGCGCCCGAGTGGGTGGGCACGGTCGGGAAGCCAAGCCATTCGAAATCGGCGAAATCGCGCTCGCCAGCGACCATGCCGGCGACAACGGCCATTTCCTCAAGGCCTGTCTCGCGTGCCAGTTCGGCGACGAGGGCCATCTCTTCGGGCGCCTTGGCATTTTCGGCGATGGCTTCGAAGAAAGCGCGTTCCGTCTGCCAGGCGCGCCGGTTGCGCGAGATTTCACGCAGGGCCTGCGTCAGCGGCTGCGCGTTGAACGCGGCGCGCTGCTCCGGCGAGGGCTGCACGGGAAGGCCGCCGGCGAATTGCTTCATCGGGCGACCCAATTCGCTCAGGGCGAGTTGGCCGTAGTAATATTCGGGATGGCGGGCGGCCATTTCCCAATAGCGCTGCGCCTCTTCGCGATTGCCTGCGCGCGCCGCGGCGCGGCCGGCCCAGTAGAAGCCCTTGGCGCGGGTCAGCTGGCTTTTTGCTGCAGAGCCGTAGCGATAGAACAAGGGGGCGGCTTTCGCGCCGTCGCCCATCGACCACAGCGCCTTCGTGCCGCCGAGCCACATGAGGTCGGTGTACTTGTCGCGCAGCTGGAAGCTGCCCTGCGAAATGTCGGTGCCGGGGGCGAACAGGTCGTCGACCTTGCTGGCAATCGCGATCGCCTGCGAGGTGCCCGCGCCCTTGGCGATGCGCAGCGCCTCGACGACGAAATCCGTGCCGTCGAAAGCCGGGGTGGTTGAAGGAGCGCGGGTGGCGAGCAGGTTTACCGCTTCGGGCAGGTTGCCGCTGCTGCGCTTGTAGCGCGCAAGATTGTAGACGTAGCCCGCATCGTTCATCGCGCCAGCCGGAACGCGCAGGCCGATACTGGCGGGATCGGTCCCCTGGAGGAGCGAGAGGCGTGCCTGCGCCATGTCGCGATAGGCGGGCGACACGCGCACGATCTGGCGCACGGCCGCTTCGGATTCGCCCTGCCAGAGCAGCGCGTCCATGCGCGCGTCATGGTCTTCAGGGCCAAAGCGCTGGCCGAACAGGCCCTGCATGTAAGCTTCTGCCGGGCCGCTCATCCGGCCGCCGCGCCAGGCCGCGCGGGCGAGGTCGAAGGCTTCCGGCCGGTTCATCGCGGCAAGGGCGAGGGCATAGCGCGCCTTAGCCCCGTTCGAGAGCGGAGGGTTCTGTTGGAAGAAAGCGACCAGCGACTGCGGCGAGACCGCATCATTGTCGAGCGCAGCCTCGGCGCGGCGCTGGATCAGTTCGGCCTTCGGGAAGTTGGGATATGTGGAAAGGAAGCCCGCATATTGCGAGAAAGACAGGTTGTCGGTCTTGGTCAGATATTCCCACTGCGACAGGGCAGCCGCCATCTTGGTGGGCTGCTGGGCTACCATGGTCCGCTGGGGCACTTCGATCGTCTGCGCGAATGCGGGTGAAGCCAGCGCGCTGCCGGCAAGGAAAACGAACGAAACAAGAGATTTACTGCCCATGCTGGACATAGTGCCCGGCCCCTCCTTATCAGGCGCTGAATGAATTGCGGCACGGAGTGCCACAAAGCGCCCCTTTTCATAGCTCTAACGCAGGACTCGCGTAAATGTTCTCTGGCTCAATTCCGGCTCTGGCGACTCCTTTTCGCGACGGATCGTTTGACGAGGCCGCTTTCCGCAAGCTCGTCGACTGGCAGATCGAAAACGGCAGCAAGGGTCTCGTGCCCTGCGGCACCACCGGTGAAGCGTCGACGCTGTCCAATGCCGAACACCATCGCGTGATCGAGGTCTGCATCGAACAGGCTGCCGGGCGCGTACCGGTTATCGCCGGCTGCGGTTCGAACGACACGCGCAATGCGCTGCTGCACATGAATTTCTCGAAGAAGGCGGGTGCGACCGCGGGCCTGTGCGTGGCGCCCTATTACAACCGGCCGAGCCAGGCGGGTCTGATCGCGCATTTCAGTTTCCTTGCGGAAAACAGCGACCTGCCGATCGTTCTTTACAACGTTCCCGGGCGCACGGTGACCGACCTCGAAGACGAAACCGTGGTCGAACTGGTGCGCAAGTATCCCGACCGGATCGTCGCCATCAAGGATGCGAGCGGGGACCTGTCGCGCGTGGCGGACCACCGCATGGGCATCGGCCACGATTTCTGCCAGCTGTCGGGCAATGACGAATTGTGGCTGCCACATTCGGCTGCGGGCGGTGCGGGATGCATCTCCGTGACGGCGAACGTCGCGCCGGCCCTGTGCGCCGAATTCCACGAGGCAATCGCTGCCAACGACCTCGTCAAGGCACGCAAGCTCAACGACCGGCTGTTCCCGCTCCACTACGCCATGTTCTCCGACGCGAGCCCGGCGCCGGCCAAATACGCGCTCAGCCGCGTGCATGACTGGTTTTCCGACGAGGTCCGCCTGCCACTGGTTCCCGCAAGCGAAGCTTCGCGCAGGGCAGTCGACGAGGCGCTGGAAATCGCAGGCCTGCTCTAGAGCACCTCGTCCTCGTCCAGCAGCGGGGTCGCCGGAAAGGGCGGCGCACTGACGGCGAGCGCTTCAACGATGCTGTTGGCGTGCTGGCCTGCGTGGTCGAGCCCCTCGACTTCGGCGATATGGAACAGCGCGTCGCCCTGGTTGACGATGGGCAGGGTCGCGTGGCCGATCACCACGCCGTCGAATGGGCTGACCAGATCTTCGGGATCCTCGCCGAACAGTCCGCCGACCATTGCCAGCATTTCGCCCGCGCGCACCACATCGCCCGATTTGCAGGCGCGGCGGCTGATCCCGCCGCGCGGCGCCCTTACCCAGGTCGATCGGCTCGAACGCAGCGGGACCTCGACTTCTTCGAGGCCGTCGTCGGCGTCGATCATGCCGATATGGGCGAGCACGCGCAGCACGCCGGCCACCCCGACCTCGATCGCGAAGCGGTCGAAACGCAGCGCCTCTCCTGCTTCGAGCAACAGCATCGGTGTCTCGCGTTCGGCAGCAAGCGCGCGCATCGAACCGGGGCGCAAGGGGCTTTCGATGATGATCGGTGCGCCGAAAGCCATGGCGAGTTCGGAGAGGTAAGGGCTACCCGAGGCAATGCGTATCTGCGGCAGGTTGTAGCGATGCACGGCGGCCGAGTGGATATCGATGCCGAGCGAACAGCGGTCGATCACGTTCTCGAGAAAGCAATGCGCCAATTGCGCTGCCAGGCTGCCGCGTTCCGCGCCCGGAAAGCTGCGATTGAGGTCGCGCCGGTCGGGCAGGTAGCGGCTGTGCGACACGAAACCGTAGATATTGACCACGGGTGCGAAGATGATCGTGCCCGACAGCATTTCGGGCGAGATTTGCTCGATCAGTCGCTGGATTACCGCCGCGCCGATGATCTCGTCGCCGTGGATCGCTCCGCTCACGAAAATGCAGGCGCCGCGCTTCGCGCCGTTGAAAACCTTGAGCGACAGCGAGGAATCGAGGCCGGTGACGTGCTGGCTGACCGGGATCGAGACCGTCGCGCTCGTCCCGGGAGCGATCACCTTGTCGTGAATGGCAAACGGTTCGTTCGAATTTCCTGCGTCCATTGCCTGCTTTCGCCACGCAGCGGCGCTCTTTGGCAAGTGAATTCGCGCCTGTGCCCTTTCCAATCGCGCATGCCTCGCCTACATGCGCCCACCCTATGGCTCGTCCCAAACCCGCCACTTTCGACAAGCAGAAAACCGTCGCCGACAACCGGCGCGTGCGGTTCGACTATCATGTCGAGGATACGTTCGAGGCAGGGCTTGCCCTGCAGGGAACCGAGGTCAAGGCGCTGCGGGCTGGCGAGGCGTCGATCAAGGAAGCCTATGCCGAGGTGCGCGACGGGCAGGTCTGGCTGGTCAATGCCAACATCCCCGAATATTCGCACGGCAACCGCCTGAACCACGAGCCGCGCCGGCCGCGCAAGCTGCTGCTCCATGCGCGCGAGATCGAGAAGCTGTTCGGCGCGGTCGAGCGCAAGGGCATGACGCTGGTGCCGCTGTCGATCTACTTCAACTCGACCGGACGGGCGAAAGTGGAGCTGGCTCTCGCCAAGGGCAAGCAGTCCCACGACAAGCGCCAGACGATCAAGGACCGGGACTGGCAGCGCGACAAAGCGCGCCTGATGCGGGAGAAAGGTTGAGCTTTTCAGCAAGCCGCAATCAAATCGTGCTAATCCCGTCGCCAGCCATGCAGTTTTCGTCGCCGATATCTGATTGCCGCTCCTTGCGCTTGGCAGGGCCGCGTCCCATTGCAGGAACATGCCAATGAGCGGGCCCAGATCGAAGACCTGGCTGTCGGACCTGATCCGCAAGCACATGCCCACGCGCGAGGAAATGGCGTCCAACCGCTATTTGCGCCCCATTGCCCACCGTTTCCTGTCGCCCGAACTCTGGCGGTTCACCCGCCGTAGCGTGCCGCGCGGCGTGGCGCTGGGGCTGTTCGCGGCCTTCATCGTGCCGCTCGGCCAGATATTCCTTGCCGCTTTCCTGGCGCTGCCCGCGCGTGCGAACGTGCCGCTGTCGGCGCTCGTGACCTTCGTGACCAACCCCTTCACGCTGCCCTTCTGGCTGGTGGTCGCCAATCGCGTGGGCGAACTCACGCTCAACATCGACGCCACTCTGGGCGCAGGCGCCGCCAATACGCTGGCTGAAGACAGCGGCGTGCTGGCTCGCTGGCTCGAGGTGGGGGGCGTGACTGCTTTCGGCTTCGTTGTGCTCGCCGTGGTCAGCGCGGCGCTCGGCTACCTGATCGCAGGGTTCGGATGGCGCTACATCGTCGCTCACAAGCGCCGCAAGCGGCTGGTGAAGATGGAGCAGCGCCTCGTCGAACGGCTCAAGGAACACGGCCAGTGAGCCTCGGTAGCCACGGCGACGGGCCCGGCCTCCCGCCCATTCCGCTGCTTTTCGGCATCCTGCTGGCGCTGGCCGTATCGGTCGGGCTGGTCTGGCTGGTCGGCGGCACCTCGCTCGTCGCGCTTTCGTACGGCGGTGCATTGGTGGCCGTTCTGCTCACCCTGTTGCTGGCGGCACGGCTTAAAACGCCCGAGGAGACGGCCCATCTGACCCAGCCCGACTGGGCGGTGACTGCTGCGGCGATCGAAAACCGCCGCCGGGCGGTGGCCATCATCGACCGCGCCAACCGGCTCGTGTGTGCGAATGCCACTTACGAGGCATGGTTCGGCGGGCAGGGCGCCCCGCATGAAATCGCGCTGGACGAAGCGTCACGCAAGCGGCTCGCTGATGCGGCGCGGCAGGCATGGCGCGAAGGATCGGCCGAAACCGACGAGCTGTCGACCCCGGCTAGGGATCGAAGCTTCACCCTGCAAGTCGAGCGGGTCGGGCGCGGCGAGGACTACCTCGTCTGGCGTTTCGGCGAGCGGATCGACGACAAGGGTCAGGAAGGCGTTGCCGACCGCATTGCCGGACCTTTCGGCGCGTTGCTGTCTGCTTCGGGCATCGAACTCGCACTGGTTGCGCCCGACGGCATCGTGCAGTCGGCGACGCCCGGCCTCGCAGAGCGGGCGCTGGGCGAACTTGGCGGATCGCTGGTGGGGCAGGAATTCGTGCAGCTCCTGCGGTCCGACGACCGCGACCGCATCTTCTTTGCGCGCGAAGGCCAGCAGGGCACGCCCCAGACGCTGGTGCACATCCCGCTCGACCAGCCCGACGGCGATGCTGGCGCACCCGCCGACAAGGCACCGTCGCTTATGCTGCTGGTCGACAGCAATGTCGGCATCGGCGGTGGCTGGCAGGGCAGCGGCAAGGCGGCCATCCCGCAGCTGGAGGCGCTGCTTTCCGCGCTGCCGCTGGGCTTGGCACTGACCGACCGCGACGGCCGCTTCCTGTTCGCCAACAAGGCGTTCCTGCGCGCGGTGGAGCGCGAGGAACAGGGCCTGCCCCAATTCCCCTCCGACCTCGTCGTGCGCGAGGACAAGCCGGCCATTGCCGACACCGTGCGCCGCTTCGCCAAGGGCGCGACGTCGAGCGGCGACATGGCCGTGCGGCTTGCAGGCGACAAGGAAGAACCGGTGTCGATCGGCCTCGCCGGTGTGCGCGGGCTGGGCGATGCGGCGGTGCTGCTCTCGATCACCGATTCCACCGAGGAAAAGCGCCTGCGCCGCCAGGTCGCGCAGGCCACCAAGATGCAGGCCGTCGGCCAGCTGGCAGGCGGTGTAGCGCATGACTTCAACAACGTGCTGACCGCCATCATCGGCTATTGCGACCTCATGCTGCTGCGCCACACACCGGGTGACAGCGATTACGACGACATCCAGCAGATCAAGGCGAATTCCAACCGCGCGGCCAGCCTGACCCGCCAGCTGCTCGCCTTCAGCCGCCAGCAGACGCTGCGCCCCGTGGTCCTCCAACTGCCCGACGTGGTGAGCGAAGTCAGCCAGCTGCTCAAGCGCCTGATGGGCGACAAGATCGAGTTCGCCGTGCGCCACGACCGCGAGCTTGGGCCGGTCCGCGCCGACCCGCAGCAGCTCGAACAGGTCATCATCAACCTTGCCGTGAATGCGCGCGATGCCATGCAGGCCCATGCCGCGCGCTCGGGCAAGGAAAACTGGAAGGGCAAGCTGACCCTTGCGACCCGCCGCGTTTCCGCGCGCGACGTGCGCAAGATGGGCATCGATATCATGCCCGCCGACGATTACACCGTGCTGATCGTCCAGGACACAGGCGGGGGCATTCCCGCCGAACACCTCAGCAAGATCTTCGAGCCGTTCTTCACCACCAAGGAACAGGGCAAGGGCACCGGCCTCGGCCTTTCGACGGTCTACGGTATCGTCAAGCAGTCCAACGGCTTCATCTTCGCCGACAATATCGGCGGGCCTGACGGCCGCCCCTCCGGCGCGCGCTTCACCATCTACCTGCCGGTCCACAAGGGCGAGATGCCCGTCGTCCAGCGCTCCGACGATGGCGAGGATGCCAAGGCCAGCGAATGGTCGGGCGGCGGCAATCTCCTGCTGGTCGAGGACGAAGACATGGTCCGCGCAGTCGCCGAACGCGCGCTTACGCGGGCAGGCTATACCGTCACCACCGCGCGCGACGGCGAAGAAGGGCTGGCGGCCGTTGCCAATGGCAAGACCGAATTCGACCTCATCGTGTCGGACGTGGTCATGCCGGCGATGGATGGTCCGGCGATGGCGCGGGCAATTCGCCGGGTAAAACCGAAGATCCCGATCCTTTTCATGTCGGGTTACGCCGAAGAGCAGTTGCGCAACGAAATCGACATCGACAACATGCACTTCATTCCTAAGCCGTTCAGCGTACAGCAAATAAACGGTAAGGTATCAGAAGTGCTTGGAGAACAGGCCAAGATCGACGCCTAGGGTTTTTCGGGTGCATCTGGCCGCGGGGAGGGACTGCGATGAAGGTGCATTCGATAACGGCTCTGGCAGGTCTTGCGGCGCTGGGGGTGGCACCCTTGCTGGCCCAGTCGGCAGAGCAGGTGCTGGCCGATCCTGACGCCACCGCGCAGGGCGATGTCTCCGTCACCATCTACAACAACGACCAGGCGCTGGTGCAGGACGTGCGGCAGCTGGCCATAGGTGCCGGTCGAAGCCGGATCGAGTTTCCGGACGTATCTGCGCGCATCCGGCCCGAAACGCTCAGCTTCGCGGCGGCGGGTGCCGGCATCGTCGAGCAGAATTTCGACTTCGACTTGCTGACCCCGACCAAGCTGATGGAAAAGGCCATCGGCCAGACCATCACGCTGATCCGCACCAACCCCGCGACCGGCGCTGAGACGCGCGAGCGGGCGACTGTGCTCTCCACCGCCGGCGGTGTGGTGGTGAAGATCGGCGACCGCATCGAGGTGCTGCGCGACGACGGCCTGCCGGTTCGCGCCATCTTCGACCGCGTGCCGACCAATTTGCGCGCACGCCCGACCCTTTCGGTCACGGTCGAAAGCGACCGCAGCGGGACGCGTCCGGCCTCGATCCGCTATCTCACGCCCGGCCTTGGCTGGAGCGCGGATTACGTCGCGCTGTTCGACGAGCAGCGCGGAACCGTGGACATGCAGGGCTGGGTGACGCTGACCAACCAGACCGGCACGACCTTCCATCGGGCGGACACGCTGCTCGTCGCCGGAAGCCCGGCAGGCGGAAACAACGGCAATTACAATCCGCGCCGCCGCCCGTCGCCGCCTCCGCCGCCCAACGCCATGCGCCCCGGCACGGAAACGGCGAACCGCGAGCAGTTGGGCGATTTCTACCTCTATCCGCTGTCCGAGCGTACAACGATCGCCAACCAGCAAACCAAGCAGGTCAGCTTCCTCGACGTACAGAGCGTGCCTGCCAAGCGGCGGTACGAGCGCACGGTCGACTGGCTGACGAACGACGCCCGTTCGATCAATGTCGCCAGCCAGTTGCAGTTCAGCACCAGCCGCGACCAGGGGCTGGGCGATGCGCTTCCCGCAGGCACGGTCCGTTTCTACCAGCGCGATGCGCAGGGGAACCCGCAGTTCATCGGCGAAAGCGGCATCGGCCACACGCCCATGGGCAGCCAGCTGACCCTGCAGACGGGCGATGCTTTCGACGTGCTCGTCCTTGCCGAAGTCGTCGAGCGCGAGAAGATCACCTCGGCCGAATTCGAAAAGTCCGCGCGCTACCGCGTGATCGAGAACGGCAAGGTCATCCGCGATGTCGAAGTGGAGGAGGCCAAGGAATTCTGGCGCACGACCATGCGCTACACCATCACCAACGCCAAGCCCGTCCCGGTCGAGGTCGAGCTGTCGCAGGCGGGCCTCTATCGCGGATGGTGGTCGGAGGACTACCGCGTCATTTCCGAGGACATTCAGGGTCGCCGGTCCGGCCTCGACCGCCGCGAATGGACCGTGCCGGTCGCCGCCAACAGCAAGCGCGAAATCACCGTGACCTACGAGGCGCGCTTCTGAGGACATCGCGATGAAGCGCATCCTCATCGGACTGGCGGCATTCGCGGCATCCGTCGCGGCTCCCGCTGCCGCGCGCGAGGCGGTCGATGCCTCGAAACCGCAGAGCCTTGCGGTGACGGTCTACCGCGATCCCGGCCGGGACCAGGAAAGCCGGATGAACCGCGACTGGCCTGAAGGCTTCGCCATGATCAGCGAGGTGCGGACCGTCACTCTGCCCAAGGGCGTCTCGACCATCCGCTTTACAGGCGTTGCAGAGGGCATGGTGGCGGTGAGCGCCATCGTCACCGGCCTGCCCGGCGGCACGATCGAGAAGAACCGCAATGCCGAACTGCTGAGCCCGGCCGCGCTGGTCGACCGCTCGCTCGGTAACCGTGTCACCATCACGCGGACAGATCCAGCCACCGGTATCGCGCGCTCCGAAGATGCCATCGTCAGGACGCGGGCGGATGGCGGCCTGGTGCTGCAGACACAGCAAGGGTACGAGGCGGTGCGTTGTTCGGGCCTTCCGGAAAAGCTCGTCTTCGACCGCGTCCCGTCCGGCCTTTCCCCGGACCCCGTGTTTTCCATCGATACGCGGAGCGAAGAGGGGGGCACCTATACGGTGACACTGTCCTACCTTGCATGGGGCTTCGACTGGGAAGCGAACTACGTCGCGCGCCTCCAGGAAGCAAAGCGCGACGGCACGCTGCGGATGGAGCTGCTGTCCTGGCTCACCATCCTCAACGACAACAACCAGAGCTTTCCCGATGCCGACCTGATGGCGGTGGCCGGCACGCTCAATATCGAGAGCGACTTCGACGAATTGTCGGAAGAACCGGTGGCCAATCCCTTGCGGCTGACCTGCTATCCCTTCGGCAGCACGGCACGCGGTAGTCCGGTCGCCTATCCGCCGCCACCGCCACCACCTCCGCCGCCGGCTCCGGCCACGATGATGTACGACAGCGCCAACGCGATCGTCGTCACCGGGGCTCGGGTGCAGAAGGTCATGGCGGAAGCGGCCGCGCCGGTCGCCGTGATCGCTGCCGAGGAGGCGCTGGGCGACCTCAAGCTGTATCGCATTCCGGAACCGGTCACCGTGTCGGCGCAAGGCCAGAAGCAGATCGCCTTCCTCGAGAAAGACGCGGTCGAGGTGCGTTTCGTTTACCGGGTCTCTTGCGATTATGGCGAGGTCGATGCCTATGACGAGGTCGAGTATTTCGATCCCGTCCCGATGCTGCTGGTGACAGCCAACGAGGAAGCGAAGGGGCTGGGCCAGTCGCTGCCGATGGGCGGTATGGCGATCTATGAAACTACTGCGGCAGGCGACCTGCTCGTCGCCGAAACCCGCCTGCGCGATTTCGCCCTGTCGGAAGTTATCGAGCTGGAGCTCGGTGCGAGTTCGCAGGTCTTCGCCCAGTGCGGCCACGTGGACGACGACGAGCTGGACGATGGAAATCGCTGGATCCGCAAGCGGGCGCAGGTATCCAATGCCAACGATGCGCCGGTGACCGTCAGGCTCGATCTCGGCATGGCCGGCTACACCAGGCTGCGGAATTTGTCGGGCACGAAGATCAAGGACGGGCGGGTGATCTACGAGTTCGAAGTGCCCGCGAATTCACGCCGCGCCGTGCGTTACCGGGAGCGGCAGGACTAAGCGTAAAATCTAGACTGGCAAAAAAATTTCGTTCCACTCTTGTTCTTATGGAACAAAGTGGGTACACCCTGTTGTGTTGAAGAGTCACGAACGGCTCTGGAAATACGAAAGGGGTATGTGTCATGGCGGCCAGTCTGAAGCTCGTGGAAGGAAAACAAGTGGACGCAGATCGCCAGAAGGCATTGGACGCAGCTCTCGCGCAGATCGATCGCGCATTCGGTAAAGGCTCGGCGATGAAGCTGGGCCAGAAGGAAGCCATGAACGTGGAGGTCATCTCCACCGGCTCGCTCGGCCTCGACATCGCGCTCGGCGTGGGCGGCCTCCCGAAAGGCCGCGTGATCGAAGTGTACGGTCCGGAAAGCTCGGGCAAGACGACGCTTGCGCTGCATGTCATCGCCGAAGCGCAGAAGGCCGGCGGCACTGCCGCTTTCGTCGACGCCGAACATGCCCTCGACCCCGTTTACGCCAAGAAGCTGGGCGTCGACATCGACGAACTGATCGTCTCGCAGCCCGATACCGGCGAACAGGCGCTGGAAATCACCGACACGCTGGTACGTTCCAACGCGATCGACGTGCTGGTGGTCGACTCGGTCGCAGCTCTCGTGCCGCGCGCCGAAATCGAAGGCGAGATGGGTGACAGCCACGTCGGCCTCCAGGCCCGCCTCATGTCCCAGTCGCTGCGCAAGCTGACCGGTTCGATCAACCGCTCCAAGTGCATGGTGATCTTCATCAACCAGCTGCGCATGAAGATCGGCGTGATGTACGGCAATCCGGAAACCACGACGGGCGGCAATGCGCTCAAGTTCTATGCATCGGTCCGTCTCGACATTCGCCGCACCGGCCAGATCAAGGATCGTGACGATATCATCGGCAACTCGACCCGCGTGAAGGTGGTCAAGAACAAGGTTGCCCCCCCGTTCAAGCAGGTCGAATTCGACATCATGTACGGCGAAGGCATTTCCAAGATCGGCGAGATCCTCGATCTCGGCGTGAAGGCCGGCGTCGTCGAGAAGTCGGGTAGCTGGTTCAGCTACGACAGCGTTCGCATCGGCCAGGGCCGCGAGAACGCCAAGACCTTCCTGAAGGAAAACCCCGAGATGTGTGCCAAGTTGGAAGCCGCCATTCGCGGCAAAACCGACGAGGTCGCCGAGGAAATGATGACCGGTCCGGACGCGGACGACTGATCCTCACTCCTCGAAGCGGGAGCGCGGGCGGCGCTTCAACCCCTGCCGCCAGCAAGCCGGACTGTCCCCCGGTGCTCCCGATGAAACGGAAAGCCGGTGCGCGCGCCCATTCCAAGGCTGCCGCACCGGCTTTTCCGTATCCGCCTATGGTAATGGACCTGCCACGGGCGTAGGCAGGCTGCCGTAACCAGCAGGAGCAGTGCATGACCATCATCGTCCACCATCTCAACAACAGCCGTTCGCAGCGCATTCTCTGGCTGCTCGAAGAGCTGGGTGCGGATTATGAGATCAAGGCCTACCAGCGTGATGCGGAAACCAATCTCGCTCCGCCCGAACTCAAGGGCGTGCACCCGCTCGGCAAATCGCCGGTCATCGAGGACGACGGGCGGATGGTCTCCGAAAGCGGTGCCATCATCGAATACCTCTGCGCCCGGCACGGCGGCGAGGCCTGGCTGCCTGCGCAGGGATCGGATGAGTGGGTGGACCATCTGGAATGGATGCAGTTCGGCGAGAGTTCCTTCTTCGTGCCGGTCATGCTCAAGATCTATGCAGGCCGTCTGGGTGAAGCGGCGGCACCGCTGATGCCGCGCGTGGACGAACAACTGGCTGCACACATCGATTTCGCGGAACAGAATATCTCCGACGATCTCCATTTCGTGGGCAACGACTGGAGCGCCGCCGATGTCATGATGAGCTTCCCGGCGGAAATCGCCGTCATGCAGGGCTACGGCGAGCGCGCGCCCAAACTCGCGCGTTTCGTCGAGGCGATCCATGCGCGCCCGGCTTGGCTGCGTGCCCGTGAGCGGGGCGGGGCCTATTTCGTCTGGTAGGCTCCCGGAACTGCACCGGCCTTGCAATCCGGCGGGCCGAGCCTCTACATGCGCCCCGACCGAACGGCATCCGCCGTCGCCTTCAACACGGGTAACAAGATGAAGATTGCAGTTTTCGGGCTCGGCTATGTCGGGCTGTCAAACGCCATCATGCTCGCCCAGCACAACACTGTCGTCGGCTGTGATGTTTCTTCCGATCGCGTGGCGATGCTCCGGGATGGAAAGTCGCCGATCCAGGACGCATTGGTGCAGCAGTACCTGTCCGAAGCCGACCTCGACCTGACCTTCACGACCGATTTTGCCGAAACCGTCGCAGGGGCGGAGTTCGCCATCGTGGCCGTGCCGACCAATTACGATGTCGATACGAACTTCTTCGACACATCCGCAGTCGATTCCGTGATCGAGACCGTGCTGGCGGCAAATGACCGCACGGTGATCGTGATCAAGTCGACGATCCCGGTGGGTTACGTTTCCTCCGCTCGCGAACGCTTCGGCAGCGACCGGATCATGTTCAGCCCCGAGTTCCTCCGCGAAGGGCAGGCGCTGCACGACAATCTCCATCCTTCGCGGATCATCGTGGGTGAACGTTCGGAGCGGGGCCAGCGTTTTGCCGACCTCCTGCTCCAGCCCGCGCTCGACGACGATGTGCCGGTCCTTCTGACCGATGCCGACGAGGCCGAGGCGATCAAGCTGTTCGCCAACACCTACCTTGCCATGCGCGTCGCTTTCTTCAACGAGCTCGACAGCTACGCCCTGTCCCGCGGCCTCGACACGCGCCAGATCATCGAGGGAATCGGGCACGATCCGCGCATCGGTTCGCACTACAACAATCCTTCCTTCGGCTACGGTGGCTATTGCCTGCCGAAGGACACCAAGCAGCTCCTCGCCAATTACAGCGAAGTACCGCAGAACCTCATCCGCGCGATCGTCGATGCCAACCGGACCCGGAAGGATTTCCTCGCCGACCGCATAATCGAGAAGAACCCGGCGAAAGTCGGCGTTTTCCGTCTTGTGATGAAGGCGGGATCGGACAATTTCCGCCAGTCCTCGATCCAGGGAATCATGAAACGGATCAAGGCCAAGGGTATCGAGGTCATCGTCTACGAGCCAGTGATGGAGGAGGACAGCTTCTTCGGTTCGCGCGTGGAACGCGACCTATCAAGGTTCAAGGCCGATGCCGACGTAATCATCGCCAACCGCCTCGATCCCGAACTCGCCGATGTGAGCGACAAGGTCTTCACCCGCGACCTGTTCGGAGCCGATTGATGGGCGAAGCGCGCACTGCGCTGGTCACCGGTGCTGCAGGGTTTATCGGCTACTTCACGTGCAAGCGCCTGCTGGCGGACGGCTTCCGCGTCGTCGGCATCGATTCCCTCAGCGACTATTACGACCCGCAGCTCAAGCGCCGGCGGCAGGCCGAACTGCTGCAGAATGCCGGTTTCCGGATCGAAAACGAACCGATCGAGACGCCCGGCCTGCTGATTCAGATGTTCGCGGACGAAAAACCCGACGTGGTTGTCCATCTCGCCGCGCAGGCAGGTGTGCGCTACTCGATCGAGAACCCCCGATCGTACCTGGAAAGCAATCTGGTCGGTACATTCGAGTTGCTCGAAGCGGCACGCGCTCACCCGCCGCAGCACATGCTGCTCGCCTCGACGTCCTCGGCCTACGGGTCGAACGAGGAAATGCCCTATCGCGAGACGATGAAGACGGACCATCAGATGTCCTTCTATGCGGCGACCAAGAAGGCAAACGAGGCGATGGCGCATTCCTACGCCCACCTTTTCGCCCTGCCGGTCACCATGTTCCGCTTCTTCACCGTTTACGGTCCGTGGGGCCGCCCGGACATGGCGCTGTTCAAGTTCACCAAGGCGATGCTGAACGGGGATCCGATCGACGTGTACAATCACGGCGAGATGATGCGCGACTTCACCTATGTAGAAGACCTCGTAGAGGCGATCCGCCGCCTGATCGATACTCCGCCGGTGCGTCCCGAAAACCGTGATGACATTGCGGAAGGCGACAGCCTTTCACCCGTCGCACCATGGCGGGTCGTCAACATCGGCAATTCGCAGCCGGTCCAGCTGGGCGAGATGATCGCGGCGGTCGAAGACGCACTGGGCATCGAGGCGAAGCGGAACCTGATGCCGATGCAGCCGGGCGATGTCCCTGCGACATGGGCCGATGCGGAATTGCTGAGATCGCTCACCGGTTACGTACCGCAAACCGATATCCGGGAAGGTGTCCGCCGCTTCACCGACTGGTATCGCGATTATTACCGGGCCTAGGCGATGACGGACCGTTCGGACTGGGAAGGGCGCGTCGGGCGCAGCTGGGCCGATGAATGGCGCCGGACCGACCGGAGTTTCGGCGTACTGACGGACAGGCTGGTCGAGGTTGCCACGCGGGAGGCGTTCAGCCTTGCGCTCGATATCGGTTGCGGGGCCGGGGAAACCTCGCTCAGACTGGCCGATGCCCGCCGTGAAGCGCGCGTGATCGGCATCGATATCAGCGAAGACCTGCTGGCCATGGCGCGCGAGCGGGTCGGCGGTCGTGCCCATGTCGAATTCCGGTTCGCAGATGCCTCGAAGTGGACGGCGAGCGGGCAGAAACGGCCCGATCTCGTCCTGTCGCGCCACGGCGTGATGTTCTTCGGCCAGCCGGAAGCAGCCTTTGCACATATCCGGTCGCAGGCCGAAGAGGGATGCCGCCTCGTCTTTTCGTGCTTCCGGGCACGATCCGCGAACGAATGGGCGATGAAGCTGGTGAACGTAGTTGCGGGCAACGCGTCGCCGCCTTCCGACCCCCGTGCGCCCGGTCCCTTCGCGTTTGGCGATGCGGAATACGTGGAGCAGGTTCTTTCGTCCGCGCGCTGGAGCGACATCGGTTTCGAGGCGGTCGATTACCCCATGATCGCGGGCGAGGGGGCCGATGCGGTCGAGGATGCGCTGTCCTACTTCCTCCGCATCGGCCCTGCCGCGGGAGCGATTGCAGCCCTTGACGCTGACGAACGCGCCGCGGCGATCGAGCGTCTGCGCGAATTACTATCCGCGAATTTCGATGGCGAACGGGTAGCTCTCCTCGCCTCCAGCTGGATCGTAACGGCGCGCGCCTGAACTGATCGCAGGCTCTGCACAGTCTGAACGGGCATTCGCGCTTGTCGGTTGCGCGCCGATTGCCTAACTGCGCTCCCATGACGTCGACCAACGAAATCCGCCGCTCTTTCCTCGATTATTTCGCTGCCAACGGGCACGCGGAAATCCAGAGCGCGCCGCTCGTCCCCTTCAGCGATCCGACGCTGATGTTCGTGAACGCCGGGATGGTGCCGTTCAAGAACGCCTTCACGGGCCTCGAAACGCCGCCTGCTCCCCGTGCGACCACCGCGCAGAAGTGCGTGCGTGCCGGCGGCAAGCACAACGATCTCGACAATGTCGGTTACACGGCGCGGCATCACACCTTCTTCGAGATGCTCGGCAATTTCTCGTTCGGCGATTACTTCAAGGAACAGGCGATCGACCATGCCTGGACTCTGCTGACCAAGGAATGGGGGCTGGACAAGGACCGGCTGCTGGTCACCGTCTACCACACCGACGACGAAGCCTTCGACCTGTGGAAGAAGCGCACCGGCTTTGCCGACGACCGCATTATCCGCATCCCGACCAAGGACAATTTCTGGGCCATGGGTTCGGACGGTCCGTGCGGGCCGTGTTCGGAAATCTTCTACGATCACGGTGATCACATCTGGGGCGGCCCTCCCGGATCGCCGGAAGAGGACGGCGATCGTTTCGTCGAGATCTGGAACCTCGTCTTCATGCAGTTCACGCAGGAAAACGACGAGATCGTCGGCGACCTGCCCAAGCCCAGCATCGACACCGGCATGGGGATCGAGCGCGTGGCCGCCGTCATGCAGGGCGTGCACGACAATTACGACACCGACACCTTCAAGGCACTGATCGGCGCGAGCGAAGCGCTCACCGGCGTGAAGGCCGAAGGCGACCAGCAGGCCAGCCACCGCGTGATCGCGGACCATTTGCGCTCGACCAGCTTCCTGCTGGCGGACGGCGTCCTGCCGAGTAATGAAGGGCGCGGCTATGTCCTGCGCCGGATCATGCGTCGCGCCATGCGCCACGCCCACCTGCTCGGCGCAAGCCAGCCGCTGATGCACCGCCTCGTGCCCGAACTGGTGAGCGAGATGGGCGCTGCCTATCCTGAACTCGTCCGCGGTCAGGCGCTGATCCAGGAAGTGCTGGAGCGCGAAGAAACCCAGTTCCGCCGCACGCTCGACAAGGGTCTCAAGCTGCTGGACGAAGCGACCGGCGACATGGGCGAGGGCGGCACGCTCGACGGCGAGACGGCCTTCAAGCTCTACGACACCTACGGCTTCCCCTACGACCTTACCGAGGACGCGCTGCGCAATCGCGGTATCGGCGTCGACAAGGCCGGTTTCGATGCTGCCATGGCGCAGCAGAAAGCGGCTGCGCGGGCTGCATGGAAGGGTTCGGGCGAAGCGGCCAGCGAGGAAGTCTGGTTCGACATCGCCGAGCGCGAAGGCTCGACGGAATTCACCGGCTACAGCTCCGACACGGGCGAGGCCGCAGTGGTCGCGCTGGTCAAGGATGGGCAGGAAGTCGCCAGCGCTGCGGCGGGCGATGAGCTGATCGTCCTTACCAACCAGACACCATTCTATGGCGAAAGCGGCGGCCAGACCGGCGATGCCGGGCGTATCTGGACACCCGAAGGCCTTGAGATCACCGTCAGCACGACCAACAAGCCGCTCGGTCGCCTGCACGCGCATGTCGCCAAGGTGGAAAAGGGCAGCGTGAAGGTCGGCGATGCAGTGCATCTGGAAATCGATGCCGATCGACGCGACCGCATCCGCGCGAACCATTCGGCGACGCACCTCGTCCATGCAGCGCTGCGCAACCGGCTCGGCGACCATGTCACGCAGAAGGGCTCGCTCGTGTCCGACGACCGCTTCCGCTTCGATTTCTCGCATCCCAAGCCGCTTGCAGACGAGGATATTGCGGCGATCGAGGCCGAGGTGAACGCCGAAATCCGCGCCAACGAACGCGTGGGCACGCGCCTCATGTCGCCCGACGATGCGGTCGCAGCAGGCGCGCTCGCGTTGTTCGGCGAGAAGTACGGCGATGAAGTCCGCGTCCTGTCGATGGGCCGCAAGGCCGATGGCGGGAAGAACTACTCGGTCGAACTGTGCGGCGGCACCCATGTGGAAGCCACGGGCGACATCGGCCTGTTCAAGATCGTGTCGGAAAGCGCGGTCAGCTCCGGTGTGCGCCGTATCGAGGCGCTGACCGGCGAAGCGGCGCGCCAGTGGCTTCTCGCCCGTGACGAGGCTGTCCGCGTCATTGCCGGCGCGCTCAAGACCTCGCCTGACGAGGCAGCCGCGCGCGTTTCGGCACTGGTAGAGGAGCGCAAGCGCCTCGAAAAGGAACTCGCCGAAGCCAAACGTGCTCTCGCGCTGGGCGGCGGTGGCAGCGGCGATGCAGGGTCTGCCGACGAAGAGATCGGCGGCGTCGCATTTTCCGGACAGGTGATCGAAGGCCTCAATCCCAAGGACCTGCGCCCCCTGCTGGACGAGGCGAAGAAGCGCCTGGGTTCGGGCGTCGCGGCAATCTGCGCGGTCAATGACGGCAAGGGCGCATTCGCGGTTGCCGTGACCGATGACCTGATCTCTCGCTTCAGTGCGGTCGATTTCGTGCGCGTCGGTGTAGAGGCGCTCGGCGGCAAGGGCGGCGGTGGCCGTCCGGACATGGCGCAGGGCGGCGGGCCGGACGGTTCGAAGGCCGAGGACGCGATTGCCGCGGTGCGAGAGGCGCTGGCCAAAGAAAACGCCTGACGTTTACCACCAGGCGTTACCTATCTCAGCCGGTTCAGGCGGCGGGCGTCTTCTTGGTGACGCCGCTGGAGCCTTGCTCGATATCGTAGCCCTCCGTGTCGCCCGGCTTGCCGCGAAGCTGGTCGGGCGCCTGGTCCTTCAGGGGATCGGCCACGTTCTGCGGCTTGAACTTTTCGCTGTTCGGCGTTGGCTGGGTCGGGTCAGGGTTGCTCATAAGAATTATCTCCTTTCCCGATCAACGCACGGAAAAGGTGAAGGTTCTTGGAAAGTCAGCCTTCCGCCGTGCTCGACCTCAGCTTCGGCTTGTAGGTCAGCGCACCGTCTTCTTCGATCCGCGCACGGAATTCGTCGCGCTTCTCGTGGATGGAGGCAATGACAGGTCCCATGGCGACGCCGATGTCGACCAGCACTGCCTCGGAAAGCTGCAGCGTCGCTTCCAGCGTTTCGGGCACGGCATGGCTGGCGCCTGCACGGTAGAGCTCCGATGCGTGGGCGATGTCGCGGGCACGCGCGACGATCAGCAGGTCCGGATGCTCTGCCCGAAGTTTCGACACGAGACGCTGGGCCAGCACAGGCTCGTCCATGGTCAGGACGACCGCCAGCGCATTGTCGACGCCCAGCCTCCTGAGCGCATCCCCCCGGGCTGCATCGCCGAAGGTCGCCCGATAGCCCTTGCGCTTGGCGCTCTCGATCATGTCGGCATCGGAATCGATCGCGACATAGGGCTTGTCGTGCGCGTCCAGCATCTGGGCAATCAGGCGCCCGACGCGGCCGGCGCCCACGATAATGACGCGCGGTTCGCCCTCGTCTTCGGGCGGCAGTTCGGGGGCGGGTTCGATACGGCGGGCGACCATGCGGCCCAGCCGTGCCAGCAAGGGCGTGATGGTGAGGCCGATGGCCGTCACGATCTGCCAGAACTGCGCCGTGCCGGGCTGGATGAGCAGCGCGCTGCTCGCCGCCGCCAGCACGATCAGCGTCGTTTCCGAAGGACTTGCCATCAGGATGCCGGTTTCCGCCGCCGTGCTGCGACGTGCGCCCATCAGGCGCAGGAGGACGCCGGTAAGCAGTGCCTTGAATACGAGCACGCCAACAACCGCGACGGCGATGATACCGAGGTTTTCCCAGATGGTCCTGAGGTCGATGCTCATGCCCACGGTGATGAGGAAGATACCCAGCGCGAGGCCCTTGAACGGCTCCATGATGGTCTCGACCTCGCCGTGATATTCGGTCTCGGCGATCAGCAGGCCCGCAATCAGTGCGCCCACGATAGGCGACAGGCCGACGGCTGCGGTCGCAAGGCTCGACCCGATGACCACCAGAAGGGCGGCGGCGAGGAACAGTTCGGGGCTCTTGGTCCGGGCTGCCTGCGCGAAAAGGCGGGGCAGGAGGATGCGGCCTGCGATCATCATGACGCCGATCACCAACGCACCTTGCCACAGTGTCTGCAGCAGGCCTTCCCAGCCGTCCGCCTGTGCATTGGGTGCCATTGCGCCGAGGACGAAGATGATCGGTACGATCATGATGTCCTCGAACAGCAGCATCGACAGCGCCGCGCGGCCTACGGGGCTGGAGCTGCCGGAAATCGGCAGGACGATGGCGGTGGACGAGAACGCCAGGGCAAAGCCCAGCGCCAATGCGCCGGTCCAGTACTGGCCCATCATCGCCAGGACCGCCGCGATGCAGATGCCGCCGATCATCAATTCCATCGCGCCGAGGCCGAAGACCAGCTTGCGCAACTGCCACAATCGCTTGAATGACAGTTCGAGGCCGATGGCGAACAGCAGCAAGATGATCCCGAACTCGGCGAATGGCTCCAGCGCCTCGGGATCGGATATCGTGAAATGTTCGAGCAATGGTCGCTCGTAGACCAATTGACCGAGGCCATATGGGCCGACAAGGATGCCGATCAGGATGAAGCCGATGACCGGGGTGATGCGGAAGCGGGTGAAGACCGGAATGACCAGCCCGGCAGCGCCGAGGATCACCAGTGCGTCGGAAATTGCGGGAGAAGCCAGTTCGCCGGATGCCATGGGGGTGTCTTATGGGCTGAAACCCGCTCTGTCATCCGGTTAAGGCGAGATGGATCGAAGCTGTCGTCAGGCAGTTCATGATTTGCTCACATGAAAGACGTAGATTTCCTCCAACCAGGTCGCATCGTGAAAAAATACCCCTCCAGAACGTCCCTTTCGAGGACCGGCGCCGCGATGAGCCTCGTGCTCATGCTGGCTGCGTGCGGCGGTGGAGGAGGAGGGCCGCCGGTATCCGCCCCCAGGCCCGCGCCGTCTCCGACACCGACGCCGACCCCGACCCCGACACCAACGCCGAGCCCCACGCCGACCCCAACTCCGCCACCGAGCGGCTTTGTTACGGCGGAATATGAGCGGTCCGACGGGCCAGCGTTCCATGGGGCGATTACCGCGTGGGAAGCGGGAGCCACAGGCACGGGGTCGGTCATCGCAGTGATCGATACAGGGATCGACAGCGACAGCCCGGAATTTGCCGGACGCATCCACCCCGCATCGCAGGACGTAGCCGGGAACCGCGGGATCGAGGCGGAGGACGATCATGGCACCAATGTGAGCCTGATCGCCGCCGCCGCGCGTAACAACCAGGGCATCGTGGGTATCGCCTTCCAGGCCGACGTCCTGGCCCTGCGCGCCGATGCGCCGGGCACCTGCGCTACCGATACACCAGACGATCCCTCGCTCGGCTGCAGCTTCATCAATCGCGACATCGCGCGCGGGATCGACGTTGCGGTGAATGCGGGTGCGACCGTCATCAACCTTTCGCTTGGCGGAGGAGCGCCCGGGCAGGCGGTGCTCGATGCGGTCGCACGTGCTTCGGCAGCGGGTGTCGTGATCATTGTCGCCTCGGGCAATTCGGGCGACGGGAGCGATCCCGATTTCGACCGGTTCCAGCCGCTGCCATTTGCCTCCGCCATCCGCGATGCTGGGGGGAACAATGTCATCATCGTCGGCTCGGTCGACGAGAGCGGGGCCTTCTCCAGTTTCGCCAATCCGGCAGGCGCGCAGGCAGACTTCTACCTAGCGGCCCGCGGCGAGCGGCTGTGTTGCGTCTACGAGGATGGCCGGATCTTCGTCGGCACAGATGCTAACGGCGATTACGTGGTGCTCTTTTCGGGCACGAGCTTCGCGGCACCGCAGGTGTCGGGCGCGGTGGCGCTGCTCAAGCAAGCCTTCCCCAATCTGACCGGCGCGGAAATCGTCGAACTCCTGCTCGATAGCGCAAGGGACGGGGGCGACCCCGGGACCGATACGACTTTTGGACGCGGCATCCTCGACATTGCGCGGGCATTCCAGCCGGCAGGCGTACTCTCGATTGCCGGAACGCGTCTGGCTGTCTCCAGCGGCCAGCCCGTTGCTGTCGGCTCGCCCGCCATGGGTGATGCACTGTCTGCAAATGGAGGCGTGACCACTGTCGCGACGGACAAGTACGCCCGCGCCTACTCCGTCGACCTCGGTCGGGGGATGCGTGACGGGTTCGAGGACGGCGACCGCCTGAGGGCAGCGCTCGCACCCGGTGGCCGACGCGTGTCGGCCGGCAACGAGCTGCTGGCAATGGGCTTTACCGTTGCGGACCGGTCTGCCGCCAACAGCGGGCTTGAGCCGGTTGCCGAGCTGCTCCTCAGCAGGAATGAGGCTGAAGCAGCACGGGTGCTGGCCGGACGCATTGCAGCGCGCATCTCGCCCAAGCTGCAACTGGGGTTTGCCATCAGGGAAGGCAGCGACGGCCTAGCCGCTCAGCTTGAAGGTAGCGATGCTCCGGCGTTCCTGGTTGCAGGGTCTGGCTCCGCCTCCCCGCTTCAGGCGCGCGATATGCGCACGATTGCAGCGCGCTATGAAATCGACCGCAGCACGGGCCTCAGCCTCTCGATGGAAAGTGGCGATGTGTCGGTATCCTCTGAAGGTCCGCTGCCGGAACCCACGCGCGTCCTGTTCGATCGCAACCGCTACCTCAGAGCCGGTGGACAGCTGGACCGCATCTTCGGCGATCTGCGGGGATCGCTGGGGCTGGACTGGATCCGCGAGGACAGCACCGTCCTTGGCGGCTGGTTCGGCGGTACGCTGGGCGGCGAGGGGGCCGAAACGGTCCTGCTGACCGGAACGCTGGGTTACGATCTTGCGCCGCAATGGACGCTCGCAGGCACCATGCGCCGCGGCTGGACCATGGTCGATACCGCGGGGCTTATCGGTGCGAATTCGCGTCTTGCCACCAGTAGCTGGTCGATCGATCTCGACCGGCGAGGTGTCTTCGGTGCGCAAGATCGCCTCGCCTTCCGCCTCTCGCAACCCCTGAGAGTCGAGAACGGCGGCCTCAACCTGCGCCTGCCGGTTGGGTACGATTACGCCACCGAAAGCGCCCTGTTCGGCGACCGCCTGCTGTCGCTCACGCCCTCATCGCGCGAGATCGTGGGCGAAGCACGCTGGAGCGGCCCGATGGGCTGGGGCTGGGGCGGGGCGTCGCTATTCTACCGCAAGGACCCGTTCCATCGCGCCTATACGAAGCCCGATTACGGGGCCGCCGTCAGCTACCGCGCCACGTTCTGAGGCGTTAACCGCCGCCCGGATGCTTTGGCCCGAGCGGTTCGCGGCGCGGTCGGGGCTTGCCGGGGTGCTTGCCGTCCTCGTCCCACTCGATGCGATAGAGATCGAACCGGCGGTCGGCGAGATTGCGGACGGTGCCTTCGGCGCGCGCCCATGACAGATCGGCGAGGTTGATGTCGCTGATTGTCAGCGTTTCCACGTTCTCGCTGGCTTCTGCCGCAATGCCGTCACGGGCGAAAGGGAAGTCGCAGGGCGTCAGGATGCAGCTCTGCGCGTACTGGATGTCCATGTTGGCGACGTTGGGCAGGTTGCCGACATTGCCCGACAGCACGACGAAACACTGGTTCTCGATCGCGCGAGCCTGGCCGCAATAGCGCACGCGCAAGTAGCCCTGCCGACTGTCGGTACAGAAGGGCACGAAGATGATCCGCGCGCCTTCGTCGGCGAGCCGGCGGCTGAGTTCGGGGAATTCGCTGTCGTAGCAAATCTGCACACCGATCGGGCCGCAGTCCGTCTGGATGACCTCGACCTTGTCGCCGCCCTTGATGTTCCACCAGTACCGCTCGTTCGGAGTGGGGTGGATCTTCTCCTGCGCATGGACCGACCCGTCGCGCAGGCAGACGTACGCGACATTGTGGATGTCGCCATCGTCCATGCGGGTCGGGTGGCTGCCGGCGATGATGTTGATGTTGTAGCGCATCGCCATGTCGGAGATGTCGCTGCGCAGGCGCGGGGTGTATTCCGAAAGCCGCTCGATAGCCTCTACCGGCGACAACTCCTTCTCCTCGAAACTCAGCAGCATGAGTGTGAAGAGTTCGGGAAAGACGATGAAGTCTGCCTCGTAATCGCTTGCAACATCGATGAAATATTCGATGGCCCGCATAAATTCGGCGTAGTCCGCCACAGCGCGGGCTTGCAGCTGGCAGGTGGCCACGCGCACGGCTTCCACACCCCGCGGCAGGCGCTTCTTCACCGGCTGGTCGCGTTCCACATAGGGGTTGCGCCAGACCATCATGACCGCATTGGCCATGCTCGCCTTGTCTTCGGGCAGATAGCCTTCGATGATCCGCTCAGGCTCGAAACCATTGGCGAGCTGGAAGCGCAGGACCGGGTCGTGCAGTTTCCCCTCGACCACCTTTTCGAGGTAATCCTGCGGGCCGTCGACCCTGCGGCGATAGCGGCGGTAGTTCGGCATCCGCCCGGCAAAGACGATCCCAGTCAGGTCCTTCTCTTCCGCCAGCGCGCGGCGCTCTTCATAGAGGCGGCGCCCGATACGCACGCCGCGCACCTTGGGGTCGACGCACATTTCGTAGCCGTAGAGCCAGTCGCCCGTCGGGTCGTGCCGACTGCCGTAGCCGTTGCCGGTAATCTCGTCCCAGTCATGGTCCTGGAATGCGAGCGCTTCCGCGACCTGCATGGTGGCGCAATAGCCCACCACCTCGTCGTCGAGCAGGGCAACGAAACAGCCTTCGCGGAAATTGTTGATCTGGCCGCGGATCTCGCCGTGGGTATAGGCGGGCATGTCTTCGTAGACGCGTCGGACGAGGTCGGCGATGCCGCGAATGTCCTTGATCCTGGCGTTACGCACCTCGAGCCGCTTCTGCCCGAAACGTTCACTGCTGTTGCGGCGCACCGCGCGCTTCTTGATGGGCGTCCTTGCCATGCTCTTCCCGCTTTCCTGCGTCCCGAAACGAAAACGGGGCCGGCATCGAGCCGACCCCGCTTGGTCTAGCCTTGTCTACGAAATGACGTAGCAGGCAATGGGTTTCAGGCCCAGTTGGCCATTTCCTTTTCGAGGTTCTCGACGATCGCCTCGAAGAACTGCTCGGTGGTCATCCAGCTTTGGTCCGGACCGATCAGCAGCGCGAGGTCCTTGGTCATCTTGCCGCTTTCGACGGTCTTGATGCAGACTTCCTCGAGCGTTTCGGCAAAGCGCACCACGTCGGGCGTATTGTCGAACTTGCCGCGGTACATGAGGCCGCGGGTCCAGGCGAAGATGCTGGCGATCGGGTTGGTCGAGGTCGCCTTGCCCTGCTGGTGCTGGCGATAGTGGCGGGTAACGGTGCCGTGCGCGGCTTCCGCTTCCACGGTCTTGCCGTCCGGCGTCATCAGGACCGAGGTCATCAAGCCGAGCGAGCCGAAGCCCTGTGCCACGATGTCCGATTGCACGTCACCGTCATAGTTCTTGCAGGCCCAGACGAACTTGCCGCTCCACTTGAGGGCCGCTGCGACCATGTCGTCGATCAGACGGTGTTCGTAGAAGATGCCGTGCTTGTCGAATTCAGCCTTGAACTCGGCGTCGAAGACTTCCTGGAACAGGTCCTTGAAACGGCCGTCGTACTTCTTGAGGATGGTGTTCTTGGTCGACAGGTACACCGGCCACTTGCGATCAAGACCGTAAGCGAAGCTGGCGCGCGCGAAATCGCGGATGCTGTCGTCGAGGTTGTACATCGCCATGGCGACGCCTGGGCTCTGGAATTCGAACACGTCGAGATCTATGTTCTCGCCGTTCTCGCCTTCGAAGACGAGGCGCAGCTTGCCGGCGCCCGGAATGAGCGTGTCGGTGGCACGGTACTGGTCACCGAAAGCGTGGCGGCCGACGACGATGGGATCGGTCCAGCCGGGCACGAGGCGCGGCACGTTGTCGATCACGATCGGTTCGCGGAAGACCACGCCGCCGAGGATGTTGCGGATGGTGCCATTGGGCGAACGCCACATGCTCTTGAGGTTGAATTCCTCGACGCGAGCTTCGTCCGGAGTGATCGTGGCGCACTTCACGCCGACGCCGTGTTCCTTGATCGCGTTGGCCGCATCGACGGTGATCTGGTCGTCCGTCTCGTCGCGCTTCTCGATCGAGAGGTCGTAATACTTCAGGTCGATGTCGAGATACGGAAGGATCAGCCGCTCGCGGATCCACTTCCAGATGATCTTCGTCATTTCGTCGCCGTCGAGTTCGACGACCGGGTTGGCTACCTTGATCTTGGCCATGGGTTTCCTGTCAGTTCGAATGGATTTGCGCGCGCTTTAGCAGAGGTGTGGCCGAGGGCAAGGTAGGGTGATTTGACACCGCGGCGTCAGGGATCCTCGGTGTTTCGCCAAATCGCCCAAGTGTTGCCTCTGTATTCATTCGCTTCTGGCAACTCGCACTGGGTTTGTCTCAACATGGCTAAGAGCGTTAAAAACCGCTTCGTATCAAATGAGATTGGCAACCTGGAAAAAAGGCTCCTAAGGGAGCAAAGACTGTTCAATATGAACATATAATCAAGCCAGTTTGATGATTGCGCTGCGGGTGGATGCGGCAGCGTATCAAGGTGATTCGGAGCAAAAAATTGTCAGCGCCATTCCTTTCTCCAATTGTTCGGCGCGGGTTAGTGCATTCATTGCGTTTCGAACTCGCATTCGTGTTGCTATTCGGCGTTACATTTCCGCTTGTGGTGCTTGCATTTTTTGATGGTGGTCGACCCGTTGGCCCGGTGGAAACCTGGGCTTGGCTCACTCAGCCCGGCGTAACCAATTCATTGGTTGGAAGTGGCGTTTGTGCCTTGTTCTCGATCGGCATTTTAAGGCGACTACGCTACCTTCCAGGGGTAGCGGTAGCTCGATCAATCTTGCCGGTAGTTGCACTCATGTTCGGTGTGATGATTGGCGTGATCGCTGGATTGAGGTTGGAATATTACAACAAGCTGATTTTGTCGTGCTTTTTTGGGGTGCTTTTGGCGCGATTTGCAATTACGGCAATGCGAAGCCGTGCGAAGGGGTTGCTTTACTATGTAGTACCTGGCGGTCGGTCGGATCTGATCTTTCAAATCAAATCTGCACCGGTTTGCATGCTCAAGTCGGCGTCGCTCGCGGGTTTACCTGATTGCGCAATCGTCGCTGATCTTCATGCGGATCTCGGAGAAAAATGGGAGCGGTTCTTAGCGGACGCTGCGATATCCGGTCGTCCGATTTACCATTACAAGCAGGTATGGGAAGCTGAGACCGGGAAGGTTCAAATAGACCATCTCTCTGAGAATAATTTCGGGGCACTTCTGCCCAGCTTTTCATATCAGAAATTGAAGCGCGCGATCGACTTGGTGTCTGCTATTGCGGTGTTGCCGATAGCCATTGCGATAATTGGTATCTGTGCGATCCTGATAAAGCACGACAGCCCGGGGCCTGTTTTTTTTCGCCAGCGGCGGATGGGCTTTCGCGGTATGGAATTTGACGTACTAAAGCTGCGCACAATGACCCATGGGCATAATGGTGGGGTCCGTGACCTCTCCATAACCAAGTCAGGCGATGCGCGGATCACGAGAATTGGTGGCTTCTTGCGCCGCACTCGCCTCGATGAGCTCGCCCAAATCTATAACATCCTTCGGGGCGAGATGAGTTGGATCGGCCCGCGGCCGGAAGCGGTGAGCCTCTCGAAGTGGTATGAGAGTGAAATTCCATTCTACCGTTATCGTCACATGGTTCGGCCGGGTATCAGTGGCTGGGCTCAGGTGAACCAAGGTCATGTGGCCGAGATCGACGAGGTCGATGAGAAGCTCCAATACGACTTCTACTACGTCAAGAATCTTTCATATTGGCTCGATCTTGTTATTGCTTTGCGCACCGTGAAAGTGGTCTTTTCCGGATTCGGAGCAAAATAGAAGGCCCTGGTCGCAACTAGTGGTCAATCACGTACTAGCTAGTCGCAGGTCTGCGCATCTGACGAGAGAGCGTGTCGCCTTTCCCATGATGTCGATCAATAACCAAGCTCTCTCAGCGGGGGCCAGTTTATCTACTATGCCTGTAAAGTTCACCAAGGGGCCGTCGCAAACTTGGACCTCATCGCCAACCGCGAACTGATCGAGCCTCTGTATGCAACCGTGGGAATCGCAGCATTCCAGCAATTGGTTGATGATTTCTGGAGGTACAGGCGCAGGGCGGGCCCCGAAACTTACCAGTCGGGATATGCCGTAAGTTGAATGGATGGCGCGCCAAGGGGAAGCGCGGGCATCGTCCCTAACGAAGATGTATCCGGGGAAGTACGGAACTTTCACCTGAATCAGTTGCCCATTTTTGTTCTTCGTCCTTCGTTCCATGGGAAGAAAGGTTGCAAACCCTTGCTGGGCCAAGTTCCGTTCGGCAATTGAACCGCAGTTCGGCTTCAATTGCGCGAGAAACCATGCTGATGGCGAGGTGCTGTTCATTCTGAGGGGCATCACTTTAAGATATTGAAACGCCACGGGAAGTCGCGCATTCTTCGCAGAGATGCTCTGACGAAAGGGTTGGGCGTAGCGGTTTGTCGGAAAAATCCAAATTAGTGTTGCGTTTGGCGTGGGTATTGTTACCGCTCAATATTGAACGATGCAATGGCAATGCCACATCGTCGGCTCCATTACGTCCCGGCTTGGTGCGTGCCAGGCTTGGTGCGGTAGCTTGCGCATTATCAATGCGTTCTCGTAAGGCGGATCTGCAGGAAGATGCTCGCTTCCGGGTTTTGCGGCTTTTGGAAGCCAAGCCAGAAATGTCACAGCGCGAACTTGCCGAGGCGGTCGGGATCAGCGTCGGCGGCGTGCATTACGTCCTGAGTGCGCTGGTGGAAAGGGGTCTGCTCAAGCTGGGAAACTTCAGTGCGAGTGACGACAAGCGCCGCTATGCTTACATTTTGACGCCCAAAGGGCTCGCCGAGAAGGCCGCGATCACGAAAACATTTCTCGCACGCAAACTCGAGGAATACGAAGCTTTGAAGCGCGAGATCGAGGAGTTGAAGGCTGAGATCAACGCAGATGAGCGCGAAGATCGGCAGGACGTCCGGTCGCGCAAGGGGCATGGGTGATCACGGTGCCGCACGGGATTTCGAGAGTTTGCGTTATCGGGGGTTTGGGGCTTTCCCGGATGCTCTTGGTTTGTCGGTGTCCGGAACCCAAGCGATGGAAGCTTAGTTGCAAAACACCCCCTCAACGTTAAGGGCACGCCCGAATATTTGCTGCATTCAATGAAACGCGACGCAAACAACGCAAATTAGCACCTCAGGAGACCTAGATGCTAACCGGATCTACAATTCTTATTACCGGCGGAACCGGTTCGTTCGGAAACACATTTGTCCCAATGACACTCGCCAAATATAATCCCAAGAAAATCATTATCTTTTCCCGCGACGAAATGAAGCAGTGGGAAATGGCGAAGCTGTTTGACGACGACAATCGCGTCCGTTTCTTTATCGGCGACGTACGAGACAGAGAACGGCTTTACAGGGCATTTTCTGGCGTGGATTACGTTGTCCATGCGGCCGCCACGAAAATCGTGCCAACGGCCGAATACAATCCATTCGAATGCATCAAAACGAATGTTAACGGCGCGATGAACGTGATCGATGCAGCGATCGACAAGGGCGTAAAGGGGGTAGTGGCACTCTCGACCGACAAAGCCTCCAGCCCCATCAATCTCTACGGCGCTTCAAAATTAGCGTCGGACAAATTGTTTGTCGCAGGCAATGCCTATTCTGGAGAGCACGCGACCCGCTTCAGCGTTGTTCGCTACGGTAATGTGATGGGGTCGCGTGGCTCGGTCATCCCTTTCTTCATGTCAATTCGGGATAACGGCACCCTGCCGATCACTGATAACCGGATGACACGGTTCATGATTAGTCTCGAGCAGGGTGTGGAATTGGTGTGGCATGCCTTCGAAGACATGGTCGGCGGGGAAATCTATGTGAAGAAGATTCCGTCAATGAAGGTGACAGACATCGCCCACGTTATCGCGCCAGAAGCGAGGCAAGAAGTCGTCGGTATTCGCCCAGGTGAAAAACTGCACGAGCAGATGATCGGAATTGAAGACGCACCCTTCACCTATGAGTACGATGAGCATTTCAAGATCCTACCTGCGATCAACGATTGGGCGGTCGACGAGACGCGGATAAAGCAGGGGCAGAAGGTGGCTGAAGATTTCTCCTACACGAGCGAAAACAATCCCGAGTGGATGCCGCTCGATGCGTTGGCCAGCTGGATTGAAGCGAACCACAAGAAGATTGGGGCAATATAGTGATACCCTACGGCCGCCAGAGCATTTCGCAACAGGACGTGGACGCCGTTGTTGAGATACTCAATTCTGATTTTCTTACCCAAGGCCCCGTGGTGGCTCGCTTCGAGCAGTCTGTCGCAGATCGAGTAGGTGCCAGATATGGGGTGGCTGTGAACTCCGCGACATCTGCGCTTCATATCGCTTGTGCGGCGCTGGGCCTTGGGCCCGGTGACTTGTTGTGGACCTCCCCGATTACCTTCGTCGCTTCTGCCAACTGTGCCCGATATGTCGGTGCAGATGTCGATTTTGTCGACATCGATCCCGACACGTTTAACATGTGCCCAAAGGCGCTGGCCGCCAAGCTGGAACAGGCGAAATCCGCCGGACGGCTCCCCAAGATCATCGTTCCGGTTCACATGTGCGGCCAGTCGACTGCCACCCGGGAGATTGCTGAGCTGGTGCATCCCTACGGTATTCGTATCATCGAGGATGCAAGCCATGCCGTAGGCGGTAGTTACCTCGGCCAGCCAATAGGCTCATGCCGGTATTCCGACATTACCATCTTCAGCTTTCACCCAGTAAAAATTATCACCACCGCCGAAGGCGGAATGGCGCTTACCAACGACGCGGAACTTGCTGCCCGGATGGAGCGATTGCGTTCCCATGGCATAACGCGCGACCCTTCGTTGATGACCCATGAACCAGATGGACCCTGGTACTATCAACAGATCGACTTGGGCTGGAATTATCGCATGACCGAGATGCAAGCGGCGCTCGGCATTAGCCAGCTGACTCGCTTGTCGGAATTCGTTGATCGCCGCAACGCGTTGGCCGAGCGCTATGATGCCCTGCTTGCCGATCTGCCGTTGCATCTCCCAGGACGGCTGGAGGGAGCGCGCTCGGCGTTTCATCTCTATGTTGTTCGGCTGCAGGACGAAACGCGCCACTGCGCGATCTTTGAGGCGTTGCGGGCGGATGGCATCGGGGTGAACTTGCATTACATCCCGGTGCACCTTCAGCCTTACTACAGGGATCTTGGTTTTGCAGATGGCGATTTTCCGATTGCGGAGGATTATTACGAGCGGGCGATCAGCATTCCGCTTTATTCAGGCATGACCGAAGCGGATCAGAACTTGGTTGTTGAATCGATACGATCGACCTTTGTGCCATGACGGTTTGTGTCATTCCTGCGCGTGGAGGGTCCAAGCGGATTCCGCGGAAAAACATCCGCGAATTTCTGGGGAAGCCGATGATTGCATGGTCAATCTCAGCGGCCAAGGAGGCTGGCTGCTTCGAAAGAGTTGTGGTCTCAACCGACGATGATGAGATTGCAGAAATAGCTTCTGCAGTAGGCGCTGAAGTTCCGTTTCGCCGTGACCCATCACTTTCAGACGACACGACCACGACAGCACCCGTCATTGCAGATGCGGTATCTCGATTGGGCGTGATGCCTGGCGAACCAATATGCTGCCTTTATGCCACAGCGCCTTTTGTACGAGCTGACGATCTCGTGGAAGGGCTGGAGATCCTTGAAGGTCAGCAAGCCCGCTTTGTTGTCTCGGTGACAAGTTACGCTTTTCCCATTCAGCGGGCGCTTCGAAGGTTTGGGGATGGCCGAATCGAAATGATCGAGCCCGCAAATATGCTTACGCGGTCTCAGGATCTGGAAGAGGCGTGGCATGACGCAGGGCAGTTTTATTGGGCCCGGGCGTCCGAGTGGTCAAAACCGGGGCTCGGAATCTTTGCGCCGGGGGCTCATGGGATGACGCTTCCCCGCTACCGGGTGCAAGATATCGACACCGAAGAAGACTGGGTGCGAGCCGAATTCCTAATGTCGGCGCTATTACAGCAGGCTACATTCCACGATTGAAAAATGAGCAAGATTTGCTTCATTGAGAACCGGGGCAAAACGCAGTTCTGGGCAGGCATAGCCAATGTCTTGCGTAAGCGCGGACACAATATTGGCTGGATTGTTCAAAATCACGCCTTCACACCGCGAGGAGCCGTTGCAGCTGGGGATGTTGTGATAGTCATCCCTTACCCTAAGGCGGAACAACTGACTGAACCCGCAGAAGAGCTCGATATCTTACTTTCTGCTGATAGAGGGCGGCGCCACTTTGGGAACGGCAACTCGCATTACTCTTACTACGCGATGCAGATTGAGCGATCTCTTGACGCCTTTGGTCCTGACGTGGTGATCGGCGAGGCTACGCTATTTCATGAACAAATAGCAGTTAGAGTCTGTCGCCAACGGGGCATTCGTTTTCTGCACCCCAGTATGACCCGATACCCCCCTGATAGGTTTATGATATTAGAGGGAGATACTCAGAATCCGTTGGGTGGGAGCGGCGATCGTTGGCCTCATGACCGGACGTTGGAATTCATAAGGTCAGTATCAACGGGTAAGACTATTCCAAGCTACATGCGCAAGCTTGATCGCATGCGTAAACTGCGAGCAACCAAGGACGCGGCGTTTGGCTGGGCAGCCAGGCTTGCTGGCGAGCGCTACAATACGCCATCGTTTTCGCGCAAAATGATCCTCAGTCATTTGCTTCGAAAACGGATTGCACAATGGACAGCCATGGCGCGACCAATTGCTTCGAATGAGCTTGCATTGCTTTATCCTCTGCAGATGCAGCCTGAAGCAAACCTCGATGTATGGGGGCATCCATTTTCCGAACAGGTTGTAACCCTTAGGGAGATGTTGCGGGCTACCCCGAGGCATGTCAGCGTTGCGGTTAAGGCAAATCCCAAAGCCAAGTATGAGCTCACAGATGAACTCATTGAGTTGGCATCTTGTGAATCGAGACTGGTGCTCCTGCCTCTTAATTTCAGCATGGCAGATGCGCAGGCCCAAACCCTGGGGACTTTGACCGTGACTGGCACCGTGGCGTTCGAAGCCGTACTCGGTAAAGGGAGGTGCATTGCATTGAGGCACCCCGTGCTCAAATCAGAATTTCCAAATTTTCACGCCGACTCAATAGCTGATGGTGTAGCGCGGCTGATTGAACAGCCTGAAGCTGGCATTGGTAATGAGGCCTCCGCAACAAAGTTGATGGATTACTTCGTCCGAGTTTCTTACCCCGGCATAGTCAACGAACCGCTTTTCGATCGTCGCGCAGTTGACCCTCAAAACTTAGAGCTGGTAGCCAGTGCAATTGCTTCGGAAATTGAAGCCTAGGCAACATGGTGTCCTTTAGAAAAAGCGAGATAGCTGCGGCGCCCCGAGGATTGTGTCGATGACGGGTCGCGTTCTCTTCAGAACAGACGCATCTCTGGAAATCGGCACCGGCCATATCATGCGATGTCTCACCTTGGCTGACGGGCTGGCAGGGCAAGGATCAGAGTCGCTCTTCTTGTGTAGGGAGCATCCCGGCCATCTCGCGGACTTGATCGTTTCTCGAGGCCATAAAGTGAAGTGCTTAAGGCGCCCCCTGGAGCCTATCGAAATGCTTGGTGCGCAAGTCCCGCCACACGCGGCGTGGTTGGGGGTGCCATGGCTAAAAGACGCATCAGAAAGTGCGCGATATATTGCTGAATACAGCCCTAGTTGGGTAGTTGTAGACCACTATGGGCTAGATCATCGTTGGCAGGACGTTGCGGTAACAAAAAGCTCTAAGATCCTGGTGATCGATGACCTTGCCGATCGCCAACATTCTGCGGATCTGTTGTTGGACCAAAACCTTGGCCGCCAGAAAGGCGACTATGATCATCTTGTCCCGTCAGGCTGTTGTCGTTTGATAGGTCCAGACTATGCTCTCTTGCGCCCTCAATTCGCAGCATCGAGAGAACAAACTTTAGAGCGCCGCGAGGCTGCACAAATATCTCATATTATGATCTCGTTGGGCGGCGTTGATCGCGATAATGTGACGATGAGAATTCTCGACATGCTGGCGAGATTAGAAATCAAATGGCTCGAGAGAATAACGGTAGTCTTGGGGGCGTCTGCGCCATGGGTGGAGCCCGTTCAGGCACGCGCTCGTAGAATGCCTGTTAGTACACAGGTCGTCGTCGGATCGTCGGATATGTCTAGCATAATGTCAGGAGCCGATCTTTGTATTGGCGGTGCGGGTACAACGAGCTGGGAGCGCTGTTGCCTAGGGCTGCCGACTTTCATCGTCACCCTTGCAGACAATCAGCAATCTGCCGCGACGGCGCTACAAGAGGCTGGCGCAGCTATTTCTCTCGGGCGCCCAGAAATGGACGACTTCGAATTGCGTTTCTCTGGCGCCTTTCGGGCGCTTGTGAGTCCAGATGCTTATCGCTCTTTGGCTCGAAAAGCCGCCGCAGTTTGTGACGGCGAGGGGACGTCCCGAGTATTAAAGCACATGCAGGAGCAGGAATGAGGATTGCATTTCTTTGTTCAGACCCGGAGCATCCGGTTGTTCCCCGGTTGAAGGCATGGAAGGAAGATAACGAACTTCTTCACGATGTTGAGATCGCGCATGCGCTGGATGAACTCAGACCTGCCGACATCCTGTTCTTGGTGTCATGCTCCCACCTGGTTTCCGAAGAGCAGCGCGCGAATTTTGGCCGCACAATGGTGCTGCATGCAAGCGATTTGCCGAAAGGCCGAGGATGGAGCCCTCATATTTGGGAGATCCTTGCGGGCGCAAAGGTTCTAACACTGTCGTTGATTGAGGCGGCCGATCCGGTCGATACAGGCGATGTTTGGGCCAAGACACAGTTCGACGTTCCCGAAACCGCATTATTTGACGAGATTAATTCCCTACTGTTTGATGCGGAGCTAAAATTGATCGATGAAGGGATCCGAATGGTAAAGAATGGGGAAAGCCCCTCCCCTCAGGCCGAGGCCGGGAGAACATGGTACCCAAGAAGGAGCCCCTCAGACAGCGAGATAGATTCAGAAAAGTCGATCGCCGAGCAGTTTGATCTACTACGTGTCGCTGACCCCGATCGGTATCCTGCCTTTATGAATTATCGAGGGGCCAAATATAGGATTACACTTAGGAAGATGGACCATGATGAAACATGACGCCAACGCCTCTTACAGGGCCTTGGAGCCCGATCTTCTATCATATTGACCGCTTGGCTCTTGGCTAGTCGCAGCCGTAGCATTTAGCGCGAGCCGCCCGCTTCCGAGACTTTCTCGCTGTCGGTGAGCTCACACCATAGAAAATGGAAGAACTAAGTATGGAAATCGCAGGGCGCCCGATTGGGGCTCAGAACCCCCCCTACGTCATTGCCGAACTTTCTGCTAACCATAACGGAAACTTCGAACAGGCGTTGCGTATTGTCGATGCCGCGAAAGAGATGGGTGCTGATGCTGTCAAGATACAGACCTATCGCCCTGACACCATTACTCTGAACGCCACTAGCGAAGACTTTGTAGTCAAGGGCGGATTGTGGGATGGGCGCACTCTTTATGATCTCTATGATGAAGCCCATACACCTTGGGATTGGCACAAACCACTATTCGAGCACGCCCATAAGATTGGGATTACTATGTTTTCATCTCCGTTCGATACCACCGCTGTCGACCTGTTGATGGACCTGAACGCGCCGGCTTTCAAAATCGCCTCATTCGAAGTGATAGACTTACCTTTAATTCGCTACGTCGCCTCGACTGGCAAGCCGATGATCATTTCTACCGGAATGGCCGACGAGGAGGAGATAGGCGAGGCAGTGGAGGCGGCGCGTGAAGGCGGCTGTAAGGAACTTGCCTTGTTGCACTGTGTTTCGGGTTACCCTGCTCCAGCGTCTGACTACAATCTTGCCACCATACCTGACATGGCGCGTCGTTGGGGCGTACCGGTAGGCCTTTCCGATCACACGCTGGACAACGCCACAGCGATCGCAAGCATTGCGTTGGGGGCCTCGGTGATAGAGAAGCACTTCACGCTTGATCGCTCGGGGGGCGGTCCTGATGACAGCTTCTCTCTAGAGCCGCATGAGTTGAAAGAGCTCTGCAACGGTGTTCGCACTGCCTGGGAGGCGGTCGGGCGCGTAGACTATGGCCGAAAGTCAAGCGAGATCGGCAATGTCACGTTCCGCCGCTCACTCTATTTCGTAAAGGACCTTGATGCCGGAGACGTCGTCACTGCGGACGCAATTCGTTCTGTGCGTCCGGGCTACGGACTGGCACCCAAATACCTGGATGCAGTAATTGGCCGGCGAGTTGCACGAGATGTTACGGCCAATTCGCCTTGTAGTTGGGATGTACTATCGCCCCCCCGCATTCTGGATTGAGGAAGTCAATGCTTCCGACAGGGTTTCAGGCCCAAAAGGCACGAAAATCAAGGCCTCCCAATAACGGAGTCAAGTGGCCGTCTGTCCAAGGCGCGCTACTCCTTTTCGGCTGTCTGACGATCTATGTTTCGGTGTATTTGCGAGACGCAATCGGCCCAAGCCTGACAAATGTCGATGCCACACTATTGTTAGCTAGTGGGGTGGTTGCCATTCTTATCTCAGGCGCCGCAAGATTTTCAAACTACGATGTGATTGTCGCCTTTACTTTTGGAATTCTTGCTCTGATCAATACTTCCATGGCGGGAGGCTTTGCCTTTAGCAATTACCTGATTGCCCCCATCATCGGGCTCATTATTTCTAGATCCTCGAGATCAATGTTCATGTCCTTTATGATCGTCCACGCGATAGTAAGTGTGGTCTTGCAGGCCTATGAGCAAGTGATTGGCGCATACATCTTTGAGGTCGTCGCAGCAGACGGATCTATCTTGGATAACACGCATTTCGCTGGTCACGCGGGCGTAATGAGGGCGAAGGGACTGTTTCAAGGACCCTTGAGTGCTGTCGCTTTCTACATCCTGTTTGCGCTCTTATCCCCAAAAACTCTGAATATCGGTCTCGGCACTATCGGTGCCGTCCTCGCGTACGGCAGGCTGGGAATTATCCTCATGTTTTCGCTTTTCATTGCGCGAATTTTCTCGGCAGCTGGTTCCATTAGGAGATTTCTGATTATTCTGGTTGCTGCAATCTTTCTATATCTCGCGCCGCAAATCATGTCTCTACCCAGCTTCTTTACGGCAGCCTTTGATTTAGCGTCATCAGGTAATTCGGCACGAATTTATTTTTGGCAGGAAAATCTTTCGCATTACCTGAATTATAGCGCAGCAAATGCCGCTTTTGGTAATCTTGGCTATGCAAACCGCGTCATTGGCTCAACTGAGAGTGACTTTCTCAGGATATTGATGGACGCAGGTTTCTTATCACTTTTTGCTTACTTAATATTTTTGATTGGCGCCTTCGCCAAGGCAAAAAAAATAGGGTATGAGAAATCCTTTCATTTTCTTGTGATTGGTGTTGCTATGGCCGTCTTTCCATTCATCCAATCACTCAACGCCGCCATTCTATTTTGGATCTTCATTTGGGGATTCTTTCATGGGCATGAAGGACTTAGACAATGAGGCGCGCCAAGAACCTGAGAAAGGTGATCACCTGCGTACTTTGTCTAATTCTCCCGTCTACACCATTATCTTTATGTTTGCGCCTATTGGGCCATAAGGTAGCGGCCGGAGCGCGAATTGGATTCTCCTTTGTCTATGTCGATCAGTTGTGCCTGGATCGTGGGGCTCGTGTTGGACACTTCTCGCTAGTTTGCGTGAAGCGAGTGGTTTTGCGGCGAGGTGCTTACTTCGGCCATATGAATTTTCTCAAGGGACCATTTGGCGTGATCCTTGGTGAACGTGCTGGTATCGGAAATCGCAATGTCGTGACCCGCGCCCGCTTGGGGGTAAGTTATGGGCCCGCCTATCTTAAGCTTGGAGAGCTAACGAAGATCACTGCGGGTCACAAAATCGACTGCATGAATTCCGTCCACTTCGGTGCTTATTGCACACTTGCTGGCGCAGGCACACAGATTTGGACACACGGATATGTACATTCAAATTGTGGTCCCGAACGCTATCGAATTGATGGGGGTGTGCGGTTTGGCAACAATGTAAACGTAGGCTCCCGATCTATCATTACAGGGGGAGTTACGATTGCTGACGGCATTATGGTGGGCGTTGGTACGACGATCAGCAAGAACCTCTATGAACAGGGGCACTATGTATCGGGCCCTTTGCGAAGAGTGGAACTGCCAGCGGAGCCTGCAACACGTAAAGATATGAAGCGAGTTGTTGCGCAGAACCTAGTTGAAACCGTCTACAGAAAGCATGACTCGATTGCTTAGTATCTTGCGCTTCAGCGCAGGATTTGGCGTCGCGCGTGCCCTGCTTTTCGCGTCGCCTATCGTATTGGCAAACCTGCTTTCATTGGAAGGCTATGGCCAATTTGAATTGGCGCATTCTTATGCCACGATTGGGGCATTGCTGCTGGGTTTTGGGCTTCCGGCGACTGTTCCGCTAATACGTCTGCGCGATGAGGTCGCGGGCCGATGGGACACATTGCTGGGGCTGATCGCGTCCCTGGCAGGGATTAGCCTTTTGGCGGCGGGTCTGGCAGCGGCAGGAATGCGTAGCCTTTATGAGACTCCGGTGCTCGTGCTGCTGGCCATAGCAGTTCTGATTTTGCAGGGGTTTTGGGCTACCTTGCTGAAGACTGATGGGCGCTCGACCAGTGCTGTTTTTGTCGAGGCGGGTTTCTGGGGCGTGGCCGTATTGGGCGCCGGTTTGATCGCCTTAACGGGTAAGTGGCTTCCTGACAGCACGATTACGGTAGCCCTGCTTATCTATGCGGTCGGCCTGATGACGGTAACTTTAGCAAAGCTGGTCCGCGCTCGAACCGGCTCCTTTGACGCAAAGGATCTAAGGCGCAACTTTGAACTGGGAATGCCGCTGATGTTAAGCAGTTTGCTAACTGCTATACTAAGTTCTTCAGGGCGACTAATTCTAGGCCAATCCTCCGGAGTTGAAGCCGTTGGGCTTTATGCTGTGCTATTCAGATCTACAACGATTCCATTAGTCGGGCACCAAATCCTTATCGTAGGCTTTTTTCGCCACATCTTTTCGTGGTCCGAAGAATCACTGCGCCAGCGGCTAACGATAATCGTGCTCGGTGTCAGCGCCATGGCAGCGGCGTTTTGGTTGCTGGAACCCTGGCTGGGTTGGCTGCTGGGGCCGCGCTTTGTCGAAGTCTTTGCGGCCTACCGTGCCGAAGGTCTAGTCTTACTAGTGCAGACAATTCTCTGGTCGGCCATCGCGCTGAACGATCTAATAAATTCACGTTTACAGATCGCTGGGCGCGTTACACTTGTGACCGCGCCGTATCTTTTGATTGGGCTAGGAGCGCTTTACCTATGGGTTTGGAACCATGCCCAGTCAGTCGAGATCAGTGACCTTCTGCATGGCTTCATTCTCGGACATTTTTGTTTGATGGCTGGATTCTATGCGCTGCAATGCGCAGTATCTTGGTGGTTGGGCCACCTCTTCATAAGGCTGTGGTTATCGGTGGCGGCCTGCACCGCAGGGGCGGGCCTATTGATAGCCTTGACTGAGCTTTTCTTATGAAAATTGTTCATTTCGGGAAGTATTATCCGCCTGAATACGGCGGTATTGAAAGCGTCACGGAGGCCTTGGCCGAAGATCACGCTGCCAAGGGCCACAATGTAGACGTAGTTTGCTTCACCCGTGGCGCCGCTTGCATGGAGCGCAAGGGGCGGCTGACCCTTCGGCGGATTAGAGTGTGGGCTGAGAAAGTTTCACAACCGCTTGCTCTCAGTTATGTTCAAGCCTGCATACGCGCGGGGCAAGATGCCGACCTAGTTCACGTCCATACACCCAACGTATTGGCGGCACTGGCAGTTTGTCTGCTCCCACGTCACACACCCGCAATAGTTCATTGGCACGCTGATATTGCAGGAAAAGGAATCATGGGGCGCCTTGTGCGCCCAATTGAAAGGGCCATGCTTCGTCGCGCTAGCCTAGTGGTTGTGACAACCAAGGCGTATGGCGATACCTCTGCGGCGCTCGCCCCCTTCTCTGATCGCATCAAGGTGATACCTATCGGCATTGCTGATCTTGAAAATCCACCGGAGTCCAAGAGTGTACAGCGCCCTTACGTGCTTTTTGTCGGCAGGCTGGTTCCCTACAAAGGGCTAAGCGTGCTACTGGACGCTATCTCAAGGGTCGAGAGCGACGCGGAATTCCGCATAGTTGGTGTCGGACCGCAAGAGACTGCACTAAAGAAGCAGGCTCAACGCCTTGCAATATCAAACCGAGTAACATTCATGGGGCGTGTGGATGAGGCGCGGCTGCAAGAGCAGTTTGCGGGAGCGGCTGTGTTCTGCTTGCCCTCGGTCAATCGACTGGAGGCCTTCGGAGTCGTCCTCCTGGAAGCCATGCGTGCAGGACGAGCTATCATCGCTACTGACATTCCTGGCAGCGGAGTGCCTTGGGTGAATTCTAGTGGTATAAACGTGCCAGTTGAAGATCCGAAGGCGTTGGCTGAAGTTCTGGATTTCCTTCTGGCTGATTCAGAGGAGATTTTTAGATTGGGCGAGAGTGCCCGGGCTCGCTTCGAAAAAGAGTTCTCGCGCGAATTGATGAGCGCACGATTCCTCGAAGTCTACGAGGAAGTGCTAAATCGTGAAACTAAACCTTAGCGAATTTGAGCGACTTCAGCATACGAATATATTTGTGTGATGTTTGCCGAACTCAGCTCCCTAGTTTTCACTTGTTGGCGGGGAGCGCCCTCTCTTACCAAGAAGCCTGCCTCGATCCAGATCCTTGCCAAACGTTGTGCTCAGCCATTTCCAGATAGCGGGCGAGCACATTCACTGATTTCCAGCCGCCCGCGCGCATAATGGCGGCTGTATCAAACCCCCGCTTCAACAAGTCCTGCGCAGCGCCCACTCGCATCGAATGGCCGCTGAAGGATGCGACCTGGTCCGCGCGCAGGCCGCAGCGCTGCGCCGCTTCCTTGATCACCCGTCGCACTGTCGTTGTCTCGAGACAGCGATCGCCTTGCCCTGGTAGATCGGGCAGAACAGCCACTCGATTTCTGGGCCGCGGCGGGAAAGCCATTCCCGAAGCAAGTCGGCCGTGCGCTTTGATGTGAAAGCGATACGCCCCTGGCCGTAGGGATCGGCCTTGCTTCGACGGATCAGCACTCTCAGCGTGCCATCTGCCCGCTCGGTGATATCCTGATTGCGCAGCGCGATCAGTTCAGATCGCCGCGTGAGCAATTCATAGCCAAGCGCCAGCATCGCGCTATTGCGCAGGCCCCACGGGGTATCGGGCTCGCTTTCCAGGAAAATCTCGAGATAGTCGCGCGTCAGTCCCTTGGCCTGGCGCGGGCGAATGGATTTTTGGCGCCGGACCTTGCGCATGGCGAGATTGATGTCCTCGTCATAGGTCGGGTCGGGAAGCCTGATCAAGCGGTGGACCTTGCGGATCGCATAGAGCCGGCGCTGGATGGTTGACGGGGCCTTGGTCTCCCCCTGGTCTTCGAGGAATCGGCAGACGGTTTCGACGGAGGCGGGGAAGGGTTGGATGATACCGTTCTCCACGCACCAGTTTTCGAAAGCCTCGACATCGGCGCGGTAACTGCGCATTGTTGATGGCGCATAGGCGCCCTCAAGGCGCCTGAATTCGGAGCGCCAGTCGCGGCTAGGATAAATGCGTATTTGGTGCATATAACTGCACTTAAAGTGCACCGCCGTACATAAGATGTTGGGTTTTAGCTGTCCTCGCGCAAGCTGTCCCGGTTCATGCCGCCGCGGGCTTGCAATCAGTTGGTATTCCCTTCAGAGGCAGCCCACTAAATTTTCTGCACCATTGAGATTGCAAAGGTCAATAGTATCTGATGGCCAAGGGCTCCAGCCGCCGCTCCCCTTACAGACCGTTTGAAATTCAGTCATCCAAGGGGTGGATCTTGTTAGTGCTCGTCGCCGCTGTGGCGGCCTTCTTCGGGGGGGCTTCAAGGTATGATGCGATCCAAATCGTACCACTGCGCGCCTTGTCGGGCTTGCTTCTAATCCCTGCGCTTTATTATCTCGCATGGCATGACCTTAAGCGAGAGGCGGCGCTCGTCTCTCTCTTTGTTCTATTCGTGATGCTCGTTGGGCTGCAGCTCGTTCCGCTGCCTCCGGATATCTGGCACGCATTGGCTGGCCGAAATGCTATCGAACAACTGGACCGCGCGTGGGGGTACGCCGATGTCTGGCGCCCGCTCTCCTTGACCCCTATGCGAACATGGAATGCCCTCGGCAGCTTAGTCGTTCCCGCGGCAGGACTCCTGATGGCGATTGCCCTTAGAGCAAGGGCCCAGGATCTACTTCGAATTATTGCTGGACTGGGAATTTTGAATGCAGCGCTGGGATTACTGCAAGTGATCTCGGGACGGTCCAGCCCCCTCTATTTTTACGAACTTACCAATTGGGGCTCGGCAGTCGGCATTTTTGCCAATGAGAACCACTCGGCAGTCTTCGCTGCTTGCTCGCTGCTGGTCGTCGCGAGGCTTGGCATAGAAACGCGAATGCATCGGAGCGCGAGATGGTTGAGCATATTCTACCCCGCTTCCTTCTTCTTTATAGTCTTCGTAGCTTTGGTTAGTGGATCGCGTGCGGGGTTTGTCGCATGCTTGGGGGCAGCACTCACCTCAGTAGGAATGATTGGCGTGTCGCCAGCTCGATGGAGTGGAAAATCTACTTCTGATCAACTTAGTCGGTTGAGCGAGCGGCGCCCCTACCTGGTCGCGGCTCTGCCGCTCTTGGTTTTGTCCTTGACCATTTTTGCTTTTATCGCCCTTGGCCGGGCACCCGCCTTCAGCGATATCCTAGCGAAAGACAGTTTTGCAGATTTGCGCTGGTCGATTCTGCCCATCATTTCCGAGATGCTCTCGACACACTGGTTGGTCGGTTCAGGGTTCGGCTCCTTTGAACAAGTTTACCACATCTACGAGCCATCGGAACTTTTGATGCCACAGTATGTGAACCAAGCCCACAATGACTGGTTGCAATTCGTCATTGAAGGCGGGGTTATGGCGGGGGCCTTGTTGGCTGGATTGACTGTGTGGCTGGTAAAATCCATATTGAGAATATTTCGTGGCCGAGCGGGGCCTTTTTTAGGAATTTTCTGGATCAGCATATTCAGCATAATCGGCGCAGCGTCGCTAGTGGACTATCCCTTGAGAACGCCAATCTTTCAGCTTGTCCTGATTTGGCTCCTGCTGGCTCTCTCGCGCGATTATCGTGACGCGGAAGACACATGAATCGCCGGGACAATCCTTCTGAGCGATAAACTGACTTTCTCGGCGTCAGAAATGCGCTAATGCGCCCAGCATGAAAAGAATACGTGTTGTGAGAGAATTGAGAACGGGTTTTGCCGGCCTAGCGGCCGCTATCGCGTTGTCAGGGTGCGCGACCGACCGTACCTACGGTAACGCGCCGGGGATTGAAATAGCGCAGCTTGAAGAATTGCCTGCGCCGCAAATTGAGAACCTATATGTCATAGGTCCCCAAGAGTCTTTGGAAATTGAAGTTGTTGGTGCAGAGCGGCTGAGCGGTACATACCTCACCGATGGGCTTGGGCGCATTTCTTTCCCTTTGCTGGGTGTACTTGAGATAGACGGTCTTGCGCCCAACGAGGCAGCGGACTTGATTGCTAATTCCTTACGGGGAACGTATCTTCTGAATCCTGAAGTGCGTGTATTGCCCAGCGAGCTTCCGCCACGAACAGTTTCGGTGGGCGGGCAGGTAAATAAGCCGGGAGAGTACCCTGTCCCCGTTAGGCAATCACTATTGCGAGTTGTGAACCAGGCTGGTGGGCTTGCGGAATACGCTGATTTGCAGGATGTTCTGGTTTTGCGCACAGTTGCGGGCCAGCGCTACATAGGGGCCTATAACATCCAAGCTATTCAGCGCGGTAATTATGCCGATCCAACACTTTATCCCAATGACATTGTCATCGTGGGGGATTCTCCCGCAAGGAGACGACTTGATAATATTTTGCGCTTTGCGCCCTTGCTTTCGACCTCAGCAATTTTGATCGATAGGATTGGGCGATGAACAAAGTTGATTTCGCAGCGCCTGGGGTGTTGGAGCAGAATGCCAAGGTTCAGGCCTCCGATAACGAAATCGGTGATAACGCCTCCTTCGCGTTGGACCTAGAGCGCTACTGGCATGAGGCGCTCGATTTAAAGTATTGGCTTGCCGGGATAATCGCGCTGGGCGTTTTGCTTGGCGTCTTGGTTACTCTCCTCGCCACACCTGTATACATGGCTAAGTCACGGTTGGAGGTGTCGCAGGTTACGGCCGATGTCACTAATTTGGATTCTCTCGACTCAGACGGACTGGTCTCGGAGTTGCAGTATCTCAACACTCAGTACGAGCTATTGGTCTCGCAGTTCATGGCTAAACGCGTGCTGGAAGCGGGCAACTTGTCCCGAGATCAAGAATTTTTGGAAGCCTTCGATTTTGATGAGGATTTAGATCTCAATCGTTCAATCGAAAGGGCGCTCCTGGAAAACATCAGTATCGACCCTATTACCCAGTCAAGTCTGGTTGATGTGAGGTTCTCCAGCCCAAGTCCTACTGTTTCGGCGGAGATTACGAATTTATGGGCGCAGGAGTTCGTGGCCGCCAATTACGAGAAACGTTTCGGGGCTAACATTGAGGCCCGCGATTTCCTGCAAAGTCAAATCGCTGAACTCAGAGACCGGTTGGCGCAGTCTGAGCGAGAGCTCGTTGAATACGCGAATGCAAACGAAATTCTCGTGCTCAATTCGGGAGAGGATTCCGGAGCTGAGAGCGCTGGGCAAACACTTGTTGGTGCCGATTTGCAGGCTCTGAATACAGCGCTTGCCGAGGCAGTGGCTGATCGAGTCAGTGCGCAGGCTGCGGTAGTGGCGGGTGAGTTTGCTGGGAATGATCCTCGTAACGAACTTCTTACGAAACTGAGTGAGGCGAAAGCAGAGCTTGCGGTGCTGCGATCCAACTATGGTCCGGAATATCCGGAGGTCGTGGAAAAGCAGGCTGAAGTAACCTCATTGAATTCTGCAATTTCGAACGGCGCTCGTGCATCGCTTCAAGGGGCTCGCGTCAGGGAGGCTGAACTGCGCGGACAATTGGAAGAGGCCAAGCGGCGCTTTTTGGGTCAGCAAGGGCAGGGCATTAGCTATGGTATCCTCAAGCGCGAAGTCGATACAAACCGTGAGATTTATGCTGCATTGTTACAACGCTTCAAGGAGCTCGAGGCGTCTGGCGCTGGACAAAATAATATCCAGATCATCGATCTGGCGGAAGCGCCCGATAAGCCTTATGCGCCGTCGCTAATTCAGAACCTCCTGATTGCCATAGTGGGTAGTTTAGTTATCGCTGGGGGCTTGGTATATCTGCGCGTTGCGCTCAGCCAGACCTTGCAAGATCCAGAAGATGTCCGAAGGCGACTTGGCATACCTCTCCTGGGCGCCATTCCACGTAATGACGACGGGCAAATGGCTGACAAGGTCGCAGAGCGATCTTCTGAGATTAGCGAAGCGTACACTACAGTAAGGACGAATATAAACTTCCTCACCCCTCAGGGTGCGCCACAAGTGTTGATGTTCACTTCATCTGTCCCGGCAGAAGGAAAAAGTATTTCAACGTTAGGAACGGCTGCGAGCTTCGCCCAATTGGGTAAGCGTACACTGCTCATCGATGCCGATCTTCGGAACTCCAAACTTCGGAATACTCTCGGAATTGAGGATTACGACAAGGGCGGCCTAACTGCGCTGCTAACCAACCAGAAATCTGATTTGGCGTCGCAAATTATAACCCTCAGTGAGTTTGGGTTTGATATGCTTCCCATGGGGCATACTCCGCCCAACCCGGTAGAGCTTCTGGCGGGAGAGCGGTTTGCACAAATCATCGAGGCAGCTAGAGGCTCATATGATCAGGTGCTGATCGATGGCGCACCGATGCTCGCGCTGGCAGATGCTATTGAAATGTCCAAAGCCGTGGACGGGGTAATATTTGTGATTGAGACTGAACGGATCAAGCTCCGTGGCATCGAAAATGCACTTGGTCGGCTGATGCGATCCGGCGCCCAGGTGTACGGCGCGGTCGTGACCAAGGTGAGCCAAAAGAATTCCGCATACGGTTACGGCTACGGCTACGGCTACGGCTACGGCTACGGCGAGAGTGGAAAAGTTGAAAAGGCATAAAGACAGGCTAGGTCCCATTCATGAAACTCGCCAAACCTTTCAGGTTTTCCGTTGTTAGCCTTGTATGTGTTCTCTTGGCTGCTGGGCTTGGCTTCCAGTCTGCTGGGATAGCTTTGACAAGCAAAGCGCCAGCAACTGCAGCCAACCTGTTCCCGCTGAATGGTTTGGCGCAAGAGAATTTTGCTTCCGATGCGTTCGCATCTTCCGTCGCGTTTTCAAAGGAACCGGAGGCAGCGGCGCGGAGCGTGGAGGTGTGGGCCCGGTCGTCCTATTTGAGGGAGCCTCTCACTCCGGAATCGCATGCAATTCTCGCGCTTGCTGAAGCTCAGGGAAGGCTGCGCACTGAAATCGTCAATCTCGCTTCGCGGTTGAATCGTCGTGAGGCAAGCCTTCAAGGTTTAGTTCTTCAAGAGCAAGTCTTGGCGGATAATTACCCAGGTGCAGTCGGCACGATAGACGAAATTCTCCGTGTTCGCCCTTCAAGGTCTACAGAACTTTTTCCGGTCTTGATAAGAGTATTTATACAAGATGGAGCGGTAGAAGAATTTTCACGAGTAATCGACGGGTCTTCTCCTTGGCATCAACGTTTTCTCAGTTATGCAATCGGACAATCAGAGGCGCTTCAAAATCTTGTCGAACTGCGTTCGCGACAGTCATTTGGCGACCAGGAGCTTGACAAGGCCTTGTTGCGCAATTTTGCCTCAGAGGGTGATCTTGATGCCTCTTTCGCCTTATATCGCCAGCTATCCGAGACGGCCCATGGCGGAAGGACTAGACAAGTCTTGAGGTGGGTATCTACCTTCGAGCCCTTCGACTGGAGGTTTATCGACACCGCTGATTTTCGAGCGCAGAAAAGCCAAGAATCTGAGGAGCTCGAGCTTTACATCCGGCCTGGAAATGGAGGGCAGTTTGCCGAACGGATTATAGAGGCCCCTGATACTCCGTTTTCCATCTCCGCATCGCATCGGATTTCCCCCAGCAGCCTCTCGAACGATGTAAAAATCGTCGTGACTTGTGCGGATAGCGACGAACCGATCTCGGAAGCGGGATTTCGTCAAAGCGGATTATCACTCTCAGTCAGTGAAGTTCCATCGGCTTGTCAGTACGTTAAGCTCGCCCTTCTCGGGCGGGCGTGGTCCGGTCAATCTGCTCTGAGGGGAGCCATTTCTCCTTTGACAATCTCCTCGGCAAAGTGACTGTTCTTTTGTTCATAACCGTGATCTGCCCCCTTCTGAGTGGCCCATTTTCTATTTTAGAAATGGCCACGAAGGAGGAATGGAATGGCAAGAAAGCACAAGCCGGAGGAGATCATCGCCAAGCTGCGTGAGGCGGAGAT